>NZ_CP138941.1:0-2523922 GCF_047303045.1 Synechococcus sp. MIT S9508
CAAAATGCGCCAGGGCACAAAAAAAGCCACCCCTCAAGGGTGGCTTTCTTCGCATCACATGCGTGACAGAAATGTTTTACCTGGCATCGAGCTATTTTCTCAGGGGGCTACCCCCCAAATATCGTCGCCGCTGCTGCGTTTCACAACCGAGTTCGAGATGGATCGGAGTGGTTCCACAACGCTATGGACACCAGGATAGAAAACATTCCCAAGGTTGAACCCTGAGAACTGCATAGGACATAACCAACAACTTTCATCGTTGATCATGCGTCTGAATCGAATAAATCATCGCCTCAGGCAAGAACCAAATCATGGTCAAGCCCTCGGTCTATTAGTACTCCTCCGCTGCATCCATTACTGGACTTCGACGTAGAGCCTATCAACGGGTGTTCTTCCCGTGACCTTACTGGGTTACCCCATGGGAATACTCATCTTGAGGTGGGCTTCCCACTTAGATGCTTTCAGCGGTTATCCACTCCGCACATGGCTACCCAGCGTTTACCGTTGGCACGATAACTGGTACACCAGAGGTGCGTTCCTCCCGGTCCTCTCGTACTAGGGAGAAATCCTCTCAATATTCCTACGCATACACCGGATATGGACCGAACTGTCTCACGACGTTCTGAACCCAGCTCGCGTACCGCTTTAATGGGCGAACAGCCCAACCCTTGGGACCGACTTCAGCCCCAGGTTGCGATGAGCCGACATCGAGGTGCCAAACCTCCCCGTCGATGTGAACTCTTGGGGGAGATCAGCCTGTTATCCCTAGAGTAACTTTTATCCGTTGAGCGACGGCCCTTCCACTCAGAACCGTCGGATCACTAAAACCGACTTTCGTCCCTGTTCGACTTGTAGGTCTCACAGTCAAGCTTCCTTCTGCTTTTGCACTCGTCAGCTGATTTCCAACCAGCCTGAGGAAACCTTTGTGCGCCTCCGTTACCTTTTAGGAGGCGACCGCCCCAGTCAAACTGCCCACCTGATACTGTCCGCTCCCCGGATAACGGGTGAACGTTAGAACCCTAGCTCTGAAAGAGTGGTATCTCACCATTGACTCCCTAGTACCCACGAGCACTAGATCAACGTCTCCCACCTATCCTGCGCATTCAGAGCCCGGGCACAATACCAAGCTACAGTAAAGCTTCATAGGGTCTTTCTGTCCGGGTGTATGTAGTCCGCATCTTCACAGACAATTCTATTTCGCCGAGCCTCTCTCCGAGACAGCGCCCTGATCGTTACGCCTTTCGTGCGGGTCGGAACTTACCCGACAAGGAATTTCGCTACCTTAGGACCGTTATAGTTACGGCCGCCGTTCACCGGGGCTTCAGTCGCCAGCTTCGCTTACGCTGACCGGCTTCCTTAACCTTCCGGCACTGGGCAGGCGTCAGCCCCCATACATCGTCTTGCGACTTAGCGGAGACCTGTGTTTTTGGTAAACAGTCGCCAGGGCCTTTTCACTGCGACCACCTTGCGGTGGCACCCCTTCTCCCGAAGTTACGGGGCTAATTTGCCGAGTTCCTTAGAGAGAGTTACCTCGCGCACCTCGGTATTCTCTACCACCCCACCTGTGTCGGTTTCGGGTACTGGCAGTTATGCCTTAACGGGTATAGAGCTTTTCTTGGAAGCATGACATCACCGACTTCGCTGCCGTAGCAGCTCGTACTCACGCCTCAGCTCGGAACGTTTTCGCCGCTCCTCATAGCCTCGAACGCTTGAACCAGTAACCAACGTCTGGCTCGGCTAGCCTTCTCCGTCCCTCTTCCCAAAACATAACCGGTACAGGAATGTTGACCTGTTATCCATCGACTACGCCTTTCGGCCTGACCTTAGGACCAGACTAACCCTCCGCGGACGAGCCTGCCGGAGGAACCCTTAGGGTTTCGGTGCATGGGATTCTCACCCATGTTTTCGCTACTCAAGCCGACATTCTCACTTCTATGCAGTCCACGCCCGCTCACGCTAACGCTTCGCCCCACATAGAACGCTCCCCTACCATAAATCCGCAGCTTCGGTACAACGCTTAGCCCCGTTCATTTTCGGCGCAGGATCGCTCGACCAGTGAGCTATTACGCACTCCTTTGAGGATGGCTGCTTCTAGGCAAACCTCCTGGTTGTCTGGGCAATCCCACCTCCTTTATCACTTAGCGTTGATTTGGGGACCTTAGCTGGCGGTCTGGGCTGTTTCCCTCTCGACCATGGAGCTTATCCCCCACAGTCTGACTGCCTCGCTACACACAGGGTATTCAGAGTTCATCTCGATTTGGTACCGCTCTCGCAGCCCGCACCGAAATGGTGGCTTTACCCCCCTGCTGGAGCACGAGACGCTACGCCTCAACGTATTTCGGGGAGAACCAGCTAGCTCCGGGTTCGATTGGCATTTCACCGCTAACCACAGCTCATCCAGTGACTTTTCAACGTCAGTTGGTTGGGACCTCCACTTGGTATCACCCAAGCTTCATCCTGGCCATGGTTAGATCACCCGGGTTCGGGTCTATAAATACTGACAAACGCCCTATTCAGACTCGCTTTCGCTATGGCTCCACCATTTCCGGTTTAACCCGCCAGTACCTATAAGTCGCCGGCTCATTCTTCAACAGGCACACGGTCACCCGATTAGTCGGGCTCCCATTGCTTGTAAGCTCACGGTTTCATGTTCTATTTCACTCCCCTCCCGGGGTTCTTTTCACCTTTCCCTCGCGGTACTGTTTCGCTATCGGTCACACAGTAGTACTTAGCCTTACGAGGTGGTCCTCGCGGATTCACACGGAATTTCACGTGCTCCGTGCTACTCGGGATACAGCTAGGTCAGTTCAGTTTTCGTGTACGGGGCTTTCACCTTCTTTGGCGTGTCTTTCAAACACTTCCACTAACATCCCTTTTCCACATTGCTGTCCCACAACCCCGATGGTCGAAACCATCGGTTTAGGCTCTTCCCCGTTCGCTCGCCGCTACTCAGGGAGTCGTTTTTACTTTCCTTTCCTCCAGCTACTAAGATGTTTCAGTTCGCTGGGTTGGCTCGTGCCAGCCTATGGATTCAGCTGGCCGTTCTAAGGGTTGCCCCATTCGGAAATTCCCGGATCAAAGCGTGTTTCCAGCTCCCCGAGACTTATCGCAGGTAACCACGTCCTTCATCGCCTCTGTGTGCCAAGGTATCCGCCGTGAGCTCTTTGTAGCTTGACCATTCATCTCCAAAACGCTTGCTGTCGTTGAAACAGATTCTGAACGATTCATTGCTGAATCAATCATCAAACTCCCAATTGCTCGACACAATTAGAAGAACGTTATGGAGTCTCGGCTCTTGCTCAAGAATTGACATCATCCTAAAAAAGAATGATGCATCCATGAGAGATGCTTTATTCTTACAGACTTTTTCCTATGCAGTTGTCAAGGTTCTGCTAGACATCAAACTGATAAAACAGTTCGAGCCCAGCATCTTATCAACCAAAAGGTCGTGATAATTCACGTCATTTCAGAATGACAGGAAGCTGGGGTCATGCCAGCGGACAGATCTAAATCACATCACATTCGAGTTCACCTTCCATCATTCAGAAGATGGAGATTGAGTTCGATCAGTGGAGGTTAGGAGACTCGAACTCCTGACATCCTGCTTGCAAAGCAGGCGCTCTACCAACTGAGCTAAACCCCCAACACCGAATGGGCCATCCTGGACTTGAACCAGGGACCTCACCCTTATCAGGGGTGCGCTCTAACCACCTGAGCTAATGGCCCAGGAAGACTCAACCCTTGTGGGATGTGACCTAGACAAAGTTTAGGAACTGAAAATTTCCATCAAGCAATCCATATCTCTATGCATTCTTGACTTCAAAATTGAGGTACCGATCGACCTAAGGTGACAGGATTTTGGCCTAAGAATTAAGTACTCAGACATCAAAATCATTGTTTGTCTCCCTGTTAGGAGGTGATCCAGCCGCACCTTCCGGTACGGCTACCTTGTTACGACTTCACCCCAGTCATCAGCCCCACCTTCGACGTCCTCCTCCACAAGGGTTGGAGTAACGGCTTCGGGCGTGGCCAACTTCCATGGTGTGACGGGCGGTGTGTACAAGGCCCGGGAACGTATTCACCGCAGTATGCTGACCTGCGATTACTAGCGATTCCTCCTTCACGTAGGCGAGTTGCAGCCTACGATCTGAACTGAGCCACGGTTTATGAGATTTGCTTGTCCTCGCGAACTTGCTGCTCTTTGTCCGTAGCATTGTAGTACGTGTGTAGCCCAGGATGTAAGGGGCATGATGACTTGACGTCATCCACACCTTCCTCCGGTTTATCACCGGCGGTCTCTCTAGAGTGCCCAACTAAATGCTGGCAACTAAAGACGTGGGTTGCGCTCGTTGCGGGACTTAACCCAACATCTCACGACACGAGCTGACGACAGCCATGCACCACCTGTCACTGCGTTCCCGAGGGCACTCTCTCGTTTCCAAGAGATTCGCAGGATGTCAAACCCTGGTAAGGTTCTTCGCGTTGCATCGAATTAAACCACATACTCCACCGCTTGTGCGGGCCCCCGTCAATTCCTTTGAGTTTCACACTTGCGTGCGTACTCCCCAGGCGGAACACTTAACGCGTTGGCTACGACACCGAGGGGGTCGATTCCCCCGACACCTAGTGTTCATCGTTTACGGCCAGGACTACAGGGGTATCTAATCCCTTTCGCTCCCCTGGCTTTCGTCCATGAGCGTCAGTTATGGCCCAGCAGAGCGCCTTCGCCACTGGTGTTCTTCCCGATATCTACGCATTTCACCGCTACACCGGGAATTCCCTCTGCCCCTACCACACTCAAGCCCAACAGTTTCCACTGCCATGATGGAGTTAAGCTCCACGTTTTAACAGCAGACTTGAAAGGCCGCCTGCGGACGCTTTACGCCCAATAATTCCGGATAACGCTTGCCACTCCCGTATTACCGCGGCTGCTGGCACGGAATTAGCCGTGGCTTATTCCTCAAGTACCGTCAGATCTTCTTCCTTGAGAAAAGAGGTTTACAGCCCAGAGGCCTTCATCCCTCACGCGGCGTTGCTCCGTCAGGCTTTCGCCCATTGCGGAAAATTCCCCACTGCTGCCTCCCGTAGGAGTCTGGGCCGTGTCTCAGTCCCAGTGTGGCTGATCATCCTCTCAGACCAGCTACTGATCGATGCCTTGGTGAGCTCTTACCTCACCAACTAGCTAATCAGACGCGGGCTCATCCTCAGGCGAAATTCATTTCACCTCTCGGCATATGGGGTATTAGCGGCCGTTTCCAGCCGTTATCCCCCTCCTGAGGGCAGATTCCCACGCGTTACTCACCCGTCCGCCACTAACCCGAAGGTTCGTTCGACTTGCATGTGTTAAGCACGCCGCCAGCGTTCATCCTGAGCCAGGATCAAACTCTCCGTTGTAGATCAAGTCCTCTTAAAGGCTTTCACCTCTTCAACTTGATTTGCTTTACCCACTCATCAGCACTGGCGCACTGATTGCAGTTAAAACCACCTTCCTCTGACAGAAGGGTTCTTAAGAGTGCACTTAGAATCTCTCCCTCGTGACTTTCCAGGATCTCAGATCCGGTCGTTGCTCCACAACGCGCACACCGACAACATTAAAAGCTCGTGAAAACTTCCAATCTTGTAAGCACGCTGCTTCTTTGCAACTAAAAATTGTTGACGGGACCTCACACTTACATCGCTATATCATCAAGCTCAATCACCAAACCTTTCAGCTCAGCAACCGAAACTCGACGCGATGAAAGCGTCAGTTCCTAAACTTTTCGATTGTCCAGGTTCTGCCGTCGCGTTCCCTATCAGGAACGGTTGGCGGTGCGGTCTCGCGACCGCTTGTGAAACCTACAACACCGTGGGATCGCTCCCTCTTGGCCTTGTAAGCACCTCTAAACATTACAAGCTCGCGCTCTTCATGTTCAGTGGCTGCGCTCCAGGCTTCCGCCTGCCGCGCAGTCCAAAAACATAACTCACAAACATCCCCTAACGCAACTGATCGCATCTCAAGACTTGCTTCCACTGCCGCAATCGAAAGCCAGCACTACGTTTTGGCTACACGCAACGGATCATGGCAGGACGCTTCAGCCAGCAGAACCAGCGTGTCCGACCGAGCTCAAAGGAAGACCAGGTGGTCCAGAAGGCCCGCGAGCACTTCGAGCGAACGCTGATTCCCCTGCGCGGACACCTTGCTGGCAGCGTCGCCGCCCTGGAACATCCCCGTCACGACGAAGCTCTCAACTACGGCGAGATCTTCCTGAGGGACAACGTTCCCGTGATGGTCTACCTGCTGACGCAGAAACGATTCGACATTGTCCGTCAGTTCCTGACCATCTGCCTTGACCTGCAGAGCACCACTTACCAGACACGAGGAGTCTTTCCCACCAGCTTCGTGGAAGAGGAAGGACATCTGATTGCGGACTATGGCCAACGCTCCATCGGTCGGATCACCTCAGTCGACGCAAGTCTCTGGTGGCCGGTTCTTTGCTGGATGTACGTGAAGTCCAGTGGAGACGAGGAGTTCGCCTCCAGTCAGGCTGTTCAGCGCGGTGTTCAGCTGCTGCTGGACCTTGTGTTGCATCCCACCTTTGAAGGAACTCCGGTGCTGTTCGTGCCGGACTGCGCTTTCATGATTGATCGTCCGATGGACGTCTGGGGTGCACCACTGGAAGTGGAGGTGTTGCTGTACGGATCTCTGCGTTGCTGCACTCAGCTCATGGAGCTGGGACGAAAGCACCACAACAGCAGGCTGCTGGACCAACGACTGGTGCTAACCCGCCAGTGGGTTCACGACCTTCGCCAGTTTCTTCTCAAGCACTACTGGGTCACGAGCAAAACCATGCAGGTGCTGCGTCGCAGACCGACCGAACAGTACGGAGACAACCAGCACCAAAACGAATTCAATGTTCAGCCTCAAGTCATTCCTGACTGGCTGCAGGACTGGCTCGAAAACCGTGGGGGCTACCTGATCGGCAACATGCGCACAGGACGACCTGACTTCCGCTTCTACAGCCTCGGAAATTCACTCGGCTGCCTGTTCGGACTGCTGACGGCCCCACAACAACGTGCACTGTTCCGCTTGACACTGCACAACCGCGACCACCTGATGGCCGAGATGCCCATGCGCATCTGCCACCCTCCGATGGAAAGCCTTGAGTGGCAGAACAAGACCGGGTCGGATCCGAAAAACTGGCCCTGGAGCTATCACAACGGTGGTCACTGGCCAAGCCTGTTGTGGTTCTTCGGTGGCTCCATCCTTCTGCACGAGCGCCGCCATCCCCATGCCGATGTCCTGCTGATGGGGCAGATGAAAGCACTGCTGGAGGAGTGCTATTGGAGTCATCTCAACCAATTACCAAGGCAACAGTGGGCTGAATACTTCGATGGCCCAACAGGGACCTGGGTGGGCCAACAGTCGAGGACCTACCAGACCTGGACGATTGTTGGTTTTCTGCTGCTCCACCACTTCCTGCGCGTCAATCCAGATGACGTAATGCTTCTGGATCTCGATGAAGGAGCTGTTCCTGACCCTGCGGATGAGTTTCCTGAAGACACTATTCACGACTGGGATCACCATTAAAAAAGCCCAGCCATAGGGTTGGGCCAAAGAGATCCATCTCAAGGAAAATCAGAAGAGTCCCAAGGTCAGAGATTTATCGATGGGCATTGCTGCACCAATACCGAGGTAGATGGTTGTTGCTGTACCAAACAGGAACACAGCCATCGCGACAGGGCGGCGGAAAGGGTTCTGGAACTTGTTGAAGCTCTCGATGAAAGGAACCAACATCAGACCGAGAGGAACAAGGGTCTGAAGAGCGATTCCCAGAAGCTTGTTGGGAACAACCCTCAGGATCTGGAAAACGGGATACAAGTACCACTCAGGGAGGATTTCCAGAGGAGTTGCGAAGGGATCAGCCTTGTCGCCAAGCATGGCGGGATCCAGGACGGCGAGTCCGACAATGCAGGCAATGGTGCCCAGGATCACGACCGGGAAGATGTAGAGGAGGTCGTTCGGCCAGGCAGGTTCGCCGTAATAGTTGTGGCCCATGCCCTTAGCGAGCTTGGCGCGCATTTTGGGATCGTTCAGATCCGGCTTCTTGAGGATGTGCATGGATCAGGGGGTGTTGTTTGAACCTTAAGCAGACCAGGGGGGCTGAACGACAGAGCGCTCAGAGAATGAAACGGATCACAAGGGACCAGAAATACCTTGCTTCCGGATCATCAAGAAGTGCATCAGCATGAACACCGCCAGAAGCCATGGCATCACAAAGGTATGAAGGCTGTAGAAGCGAGTCAGTGTGGACTGGCCAACACTTTCACCGCCTCGGAGCAGTTCAACCATGAAGTCTCCAACCACTGGGATGGCAGCAGGAACACCTGAAACGATCTTCACAGCCCAGTAGCCGACCTGATCCCAAGGAAGGGAATAGCCCGTCACGCCGAAGGAGACAGTGATCACAGCCATCGTGACGCCGGTGACCCAGGTGAGTTCACGGGGGCGCTTGAAACCTCCAGTGAGATAGACCCGGAAAACGTGCAGGATCAGCATCAGCACCATCATCGAGGCACTCCAGCGGTGGACCGAGCGGATCAACCATCCAAAACTCACATCCGTCATCAGGTACTGGACGGATGTGTAAGCCTCAGCGACCGTGGGCTTGTAGTAGAAGGTCATCGCGAAACCTGTCGCGAACTGAATCAGGAAACACACAAGTGTGATTCCACCGAGGCAGTAAAAAATGTTGACGTGTGGAGGCACGTACTTGCTGCTGATGTCATCAGCAATGTCCTGAATTTCAAGACGTTCCTGGAACCAGTCGTAGACAGGTGAGGAGTTCGCCATGCAGAGGTGGGCTTGGATTGCGAGAGTCTACCGATGTCGTTCCAGTTGCGGGCAGGGATGAAGCCAATGTTGCCGACTGTTAACGGATGGTCAGATCGTCTGCGACGACTGGCTTTTGGTTTGGCGAGTGCCATTCTCATCGTTCTGCTTGCCAGCCCGCAGGCCCTGGCGCTCAACGATGCGCAGCAACTGGTGGTGGAAAGCTGGCGTCTTGTGAACCAGGGTTATCTGGACCCTGACCAGTTCGATCGGATCCGCTGGAAACGCCTTCGCCAGAAGGCTCTTGAAAACACGATTGAAAGCAGCGAAGAGGCTTACAGCGCCATCGAGGCGATGCTGCTACCGCTCAATGACCCCTACACCCGCCTGCTGAGACCTGCAGACTACGAAGTGATGAAGGCCAGTAACGAGGGGAACCTCAGCGGCATTGGCCTGCAGCTCGGTCATCGCCAAGACAGCAATGCAACCGTGGTGATTGCTCCACTGGAAGGGTCCCCCGCAGCTGAAGCCGGCATCGTCAGTGGAACTGAAGTCATGGCCGTGAATGGAGAGGCTGTCGAGATGCTCGGCCTCGAAACGATCGCGGCACGTCTCCGGGGAGCAGTGGGAACCCAGGTGGTGCTCACCCTGCTGCCACCGCAAGGCGAGCAGCAGGAAATCACTTTGGAACGACGCAACATCGATCTGCGGCCGGTGCGGACAAGGCGGCTGCGCAGTGACACCCACACCCTCGGTTACATCCGGATCACACAGTTCAGCGAAGGCGTGCCCGAACAGGTTCGCGCAGCCATTGACGAGCTCTCCGACAAGAGCGTTGAGGGGCTGGTGCTTGATCTACGCAACAACTCAGGGGGGCTGGTCAGCGCAGGGCTTGCGGTAGCCGATGCATTTCTGGATCAGCAGCCGATCGTGGAGACCCGAAATCGCAGCGGCATCGCCGATCCGATCCAGGCAGGAGCTGAAGTGCTTTACAGCGGACCGATGGTGACGCTGGTCAATGAGGGGACGGCAAGCGCCAGCGAAATCCTTGCGGGCGCACTTCAGGACGATGAACGATCGCTGTTGCTTGGCAGCAACACCTTCGGCAAAGGCCTGATTCAGACTCTGACCAACCTCAGTGATGGCAGTGGACTCGCCGTGACGGTGGCGGGCTATGTCACCCCCAGCGGGAGGGACATTCAGGGCGAAGGCATCACTCCAGACAGGATCCTGGACGGACCGGAACCACTGAATCCCGGCGGAGAAGGCGATCGCTGGCTCAGCGACGCCGAACTCGTGCTCCAGTCGATGATTGATCAGGAAGCCAGTCAGGCCAGTCCAGATCCCATGCCGATCACGGATGACGTTGAAGCGGAGCCAACGAGCTGAATGGGCTCCCGCACTTATCACGACCCACTTCATCACGGCATCAGCCTGGACGCCGATCAACCCGCCGAAGCCATGGTGCTCGCGCTGGTGGACTCGGCTCCTTTTCAACGACTGAGGCGTATCCGCCAGCTCGGCCCAGCATTCCTCACGTTTCACGGGGCGGAATCCAGCCGATTCACTCACTCACTGGGTGTCTTTGCCATCGCCCGCCGAGCGATGGGCCGCCTGATTGAGCTCGATCCCTCTCTGAACAAACAAAAGGGTGTGCTTTACGCCGCCGCCCTGCTTCATGACCTTGGCCATGCTCCTCTCAGCCATTCAGGAGAGGAGATGTTTGGCACGCACCACGAACAGTGGTCAGCGCGTGTGATCCGGGAACACCCCGACATTCAGGCCCCCCTCGAACAGTTTTCAACAGGCACAGCTGCCTCGGTGGCCGATCTTCTCGAACATGGTCGTGCAGAACGTGGCGTCATCAAGGCCCTGGTGAGCAGCCAACTTGACTGCGATCGTCTGGATTACCTCTTGCGCGACAGTTACAGCACAGGGGCCCGATATGGCCAGCTGGATCTTGATCGAATCCTTGGTGCGATCACCCTGGCGCCCGATGGTGAATTGGCCATTCATCCGAAAGGGCTGATGGCGGTGGAGCATTACCTGGTGGTCCGCAGCCTGATGTACCGCAGCATCTATAACCACCGCCTCAATGTGGTTTGCAATTGGTTGCTAGATCAGTTGATCCGCCAAGCACGACTGCTGGGACCTGGTCGCATCTGGGCTGACCAAACCATGCAGGCTTGGCTATGGCAGACCCAGGAGCTTGACCTCCACAGTTATCTCGCCAACGACGACCTGCGCACCGGTTATCACTTTCAGCGATGGAGAGAGGAGGCACCGGAGCCGCTTGCCGATCTCTGCGATCGATTCCTCAACCGCCGACTGTTTAAAGCTCTCGATGTCAGCCAGATGGATGCATCAACACAGTTGGCACTGCTGGCTAAAGCGCAGACTTATGCCGCTGCAGCAGGCCTCGACCCTGAAATGTGTTGCGGACTTCGACACCATCAAATCCGCGGATATCACCCCTATCGAGGTGGATTGCGCCTTTGGGATGGTCAAAGCCTTCAGGCGCTCGAACAGTGCTCACCACTGGTCAACAGCCTCGCGATTCCCGCGGCGTCAGCCTGGTTAATTCACCCGGGAGAGATCACAACCGAACTCCATGTGGCCATGGCCAGCATTCGCTAGGCGGATGATCTCACTAATCTCCGGCCATGACCGCTGAACCAACACCTCAGGTTCCTTACTGCCTCAGGCTGCCGGCGTTCCGGTCCGTTTCCTGGCAGCAATGGCTTCCAGCACAGCTGCCATCTCTCCCTCCAGGTGATCTTGATCTAGACATTGCAGACTGGAGCCTGAGCTGTCGCGATCTAGACGAGCTGCTGCATGCTTTAGATCAGGCTGGACACGGCGTTCAGCTGCTGATCACGCGCTGCCGCGACACGTTGATCAGCGCAGCGGCACTGGGTTTGTCTGTTCGCGAGGCCAGCAATGTCATTCCCACACGTGAAGCCAGGGATGATGAGCCGAACGCGACCAAAACCAAGGTTGACCTCACAGTTCATCGGGGAACCTTGCGGTCCGGTGATCACATCGAAACCCAAGGTCACTTGCTGATCGTGGGTGACGTGAATCCAGGGGGGTCAGCGTCCGCCGAGGGGGATGTCTATGTCTGGGGACGCCTACGAGGCCGGGCTCACGCAGGCAGCAAGGGCAACAGCAACGCCAAGATCGTGGCGTTGCAACTGAGGCCACTTCAGCTGCGGATCGCGGAGCTTGTGGCCCGAGGTCCTGAGGATCGGCCCCAGCCTGGTCTGGCCGAGCAGGCTTGCATTCTCGATGGTGCCATCTCCATCGAGCCAGCCAGTCCGCCCTTTTTGCCTCAGCAAATCTGATCGATTTCGGGCGGACGAGATGAATTAATGCCATTAAGGTGGCGCGATCAAAACGGGACCCCGTGACCAATTCGCGAACGATCCTGATCTGCTCGGGAAAGGGCGGCGTCGGCAAGACCACCCTCACTGCCAATCTCGGCATTGCTCTAGCCGGGCAAGGGGCTCGCACCGTGGTTCTCGATGCGGACTTCGGCCTCAGAAATCTCGATCTGTTGCTTGGACTCGAAAATCGAATCGTGTTCACCGCTCAGGAAGTGCTGGCAGAAACCTGCCGCCTTGATCAGGCCTTGGTGAAGCACAAACAGGAGCCGAACCTGGCACTGCTGCCTGCGGGGAATCCACGCATGCTCGAATGGTTGAAACCCGAAGACATGCAGACCATTGCTGGAATGCTGTCGGAACGTTTCGACTACGTGCTGATCGATTGCCCCGCAGGCATCGAAGACGGCTTCAAGAATGCCGTGGCAGCAGCGAAGGAAGCGATCGTGATCACGACCCCGGAAGTATCTGCAGTCAGAGACGCGGATCGAGTGATCGGATTGCTCAACACCCATGGGGTTTCACCCGTTCAGCTCGTGCTGAATCGAGTCAGGCCAAAAATGATGGCCAATCAGGAGATGTTGGCGGTCGATGACGTTACCGACATCCTGGCTCTACCGCTGCTTGGCCTGGTTCTTGAAGATGAACAGGTGATTGTCAGCACCAACCGAGGGGAGCCTCTGACACTCAATGGAAGTGCTTCTCCTGCAGCCAAGGCTTACGGGAACATCGCCCGTCGCCTTCAAGGAGAGGACATCCCTCTGATGGACCCTGCGAAGGATGGACGACGGGGAATTCGCGCCAGGGTGCGCCAACTGATGCAAACCAAGATTTTCTGAACGCCATGACCTTGCAAGACTTGATCGACAAAATCCTGCGCCGTCAACCCGCCAGTGCAACCACCGCACGTGAACGCTTGCAACTGGTTCTGGCTCACGATCGCAGCGACCTGAGCCCTGAAACGCTGGATCAGATGCGACGCGAAATCTTTGAAGTCGTGGCCAAATACGTGGACATTGATCTCGAGGAAGGCGATGTGAGCCTGGAGACCGAAGATCGCGTCACAGCACTCGTGGCCAATCTGCCGATCCGACGTTCAATGGCGACTAGCTCACAAGATTGACGGCACTGCGATTGAGGGGAATCCCAAGAGCAGGACTTCCCTTGATCCATGACGAACTTTCAGCTCACACCAGCCGAAATTGGCGTGCTCAATCTTTTATTGCAGGGCTGCAGCAAGCACGCAATCGCTGAAGCACTGGTTCTGAGTGTGCGAACGGTTGAAAGCCATATCAGCAGTTCCCTTAGAAAGACAGGCTGTCGTTCACGACTGCAGCTCAGTCTCTGGTGGATGCATCAGGTCAGCGCGGATCAGCGGATGTGCGCCGGTAGAGTTCGATGATTGCCGGCTTAGCTCAGTGGTAGAGCAGCGCTTTTGTAAAGCGAAGGTCGTCGGTTCAAATCCGTCAGCCGGCTTCTCGGGACTCAAATCGGACTGTTCAGGGCACTCGATCTGAGTCAGTGCGCCCAGCCAGCAACCAGATCCCTACAAAGCCCAACAACAAAGGCAGCACCCTCAGTTCAAACAAAGGCGTGAACCATCGGATCGCAGGCTCCAGCGTCCAGTGAAAGAGGGCCTGGAGCACCAGCACAAGCGCGATCAGCCAGAGCATGGGGGAGATCTCTCAATCACATCAACCATCACAGCGCCTTGACGCAGGAGTTGCCAGCAACCTGGTGATGTCCAGGCAATCACGGTGCTCGCCAGCCCAGAGGGATCAGGCCAGGGCAAAGGAGCCAGCAACGGCAGATCTGGAAAAGCAATAGCAGCTTCTTCTGCGCTCTGAGTTGGCGGAGCTCCGGAAGGATTGGCACTGGTTGTGGCCAGTGGACCGCTCTGCGCCAGCAGGGCTCGGGTGACATCACAATCTGGAATACGCATGCCCAGGGTTGATTGACCAGGGTTGAGGCGCTGAGTCAGATGCCCCTCCACAGGAAGCACCAGAGTGAGTGCGCCTGGCCAGAAGCGACGGGCCAGCGGTTCAGCATCAACTCTGGCGTCTTCACTGGTGAGTGTCAGTAACTGATCAGCCTGTGCTGCCATCAGGATCAGTGGTTTGTCCTGCGGACGCTTCTTGAGGGTCCAGATCTGAGCCGCATGGTCAGGAGCAGCGGCAAGAGCTGGCAAGGTATCCGTGGGCAGCAGAGCTGCTCCACCACCCCTGAGATGTTGGGACAACTCCTTGGCTGACATCAATGGGGACTCATCGTTGGTCATGGGGACGAGCGAGCAACAAGATCCGAGTCAAATGGGGCGTCTAGCGATGGCAAAACGCTTCACACCGCTGAGATCTGAGCGTGCTCTGGACAACATCAGTCCTGCGGACCTCATCAGGCCAAGCACCTGATCACTCTGGTCGTGATGATGCTCTAGAAGAAGCCATCCGCCTGGAGAGAGCGCCTCAGGAGCCCGTTCCAGAATCGCTCTGCAGCAATCCAAACCATCCTCACCGCCGCACAGCGCCTGCCTTGGTTCATGGTCGCGAACGAGAGGATCGAGCACCTCCACAACCTCGGAGGGGATATAGGGCGGATTGGCGACAACAAGATCAAAGTGTCCCCACCAGCGATCCAGGGGATCCCACCAAGACCCTTGATGCAGCTGCCATGTCCGAGACGTCGTCAAAGCGTTGAGGTTGATCTGCGCCAACTCGAGAGCAGCAGCGCTGAGATCCACAGCATGTCCGTCCCATCCCGGCAGTGCGCGAGCGAGTGCAATAGCCAGGGCTCCACTGCCTGTGCCCAGATCTGCCCAGCGACCCGCAGAGGCATAGCCTGCCGCTAGTGGATCCTGCAGACAATCAAGCGCAAACTCAATCAGAAGCTCGGTCTCCTGACGGGGAATCAGCGCGGCTGGGCTGATCTGAAGATCAAGATCGCGCCATGGACAACGTCCGACGAGATGTTGCAACGGAACATGATTTTGAAGATGCACGGCCCAGATCTTCTCCAGGTCCTGGAGGGTGCTGGCCAGAGAAGCGGTTGACTCAGGCAAGATGCGCAGCCGCTGCAATTCAGCCCAGCTCAGGTTGGCCTCCATCGCCAGAAGCCAATCGAGATCAACAGCCCGACCACCACGCAGCAACTGTCGGCGACGCCAAGCCAGCAACTCCTGTCCTGAACATGAGGCGGACTCCATGAAATCAACCTAGAGCGAGCGCCAACGCAGACCTGGCTGCGCCACCACCAAACCCTCCAGCTCAAGCTTCAGCAGCTCCGCAGCAACACGTTCAGGATTGGAATGAAGTGCGTGCACCATCTCGTCGAAGCTGGAATCGTCATCGACCAGCCTCAGTAAATGGGTTTGCACCGCGTCGGAGGTTTGAGGGTTCTCTGAGTGCAATACAGAGGCATCACCCTGCCCAAGAGAAGAGACACAAGATCCTGATCCTGCCCCAAGTTGATCAATCAAAGCCTGAGTGTTGATCAGCGGCAGTGCCCCCCGACAGCAGCAACGCATTATTGCCCTGAGACGATTCCCGCAGAGCATCACCTGGAACAACCCAGACGGGGATTCCCAAAGAGCGCGCCATCGCTGCCGAACGCAGCGCTCCACTGTTCTCTGGACATTCCACCACCACAACAGCCTTGGTCACAGCGACGAGCAAGCGATTGCGCAGAGCAAAACTAGATCGCGTGACGCTCGCGGAATCACGGAGCTCAGTTATCAGTAAGCCAGCCTGCGCGACCTCCTGCTGCAAAGCGCGATGCTCTAGCGGATAAACACGATGCAGCGGCATGCCAAGCACCGCGACGGGACTGCCGCCAGCCTGAAGACAAGCTCGATGAGCAGCTGCATCAATGCCCTCAGCCAGACCGCTGACCACTGGCCAATGAGCCTGGGCCAGGGCTCGACCCAGCTTGTCCGCCATCCGAAGTCCGTGGTTGGAAGGCCTTCTTGTGCCGACCACCGCGACAGCTTGCTGCAATGAGAGCGAGGACAAAAGAGCTCGACGTCCACGCCAGTGAATCGATAAGGGCGGGCGCTCCAACCTCTCAAAGCCAGCGGGCCACTCAGGGGCACAGGGCAACAGAACATCGACAGGGACCTCGATGCAAGGTTGCAGGCCGAGGCTCGCTCGATATCGCTCGAGCGAAGACAGCACCGACGCCGGCCATGCGAACTCCTTATGCAATTTCGGGAGAGACCAACCCCAGAGCTCCTGAAAACCCTGAGGGGCCTGAGCGGCAGCAGAACAGAGCTGGTGCATTCGGGCTGAACCAATCCCAGGACACTGCAACCACAACCACCACCAGGAGCGCCCCGACACACCATCGTTGCTAGTGCAAAAATACTATTAAAGCCCTTGCTTTGGCCCGTCAACGAGAGCGCTGAATGCTTCCGCCACTGCTTCGGGCGGATGACGCAAAACCCTTCGGACCGGATGCACGCTCACCAGAGCAAGCTCCACCGAAGCTTCAGCCACACAGATATCGCCCTTCATGAAACGGGTTGACCAGGGCCAGCGAACACCCCGGGGAGCACCGGAGACACTGATCAGCTCCACCTCATCGCCAAGCATCAGCGCTTCCCGATAGCGGATCCGAAGCTGAATAACGGGCATTTCCAGGCCGCCTGAGGCCATCGCTTCGTAGGGATAGCCCGTAGCGGATAGTGCCTCCACCCGAGCCTCCTCAAGCCATCCCACATACGCTCCATGCCACATCACACCGCCATGGTCTGTGTGCTGTGGAAGCACTCGTTTGACCAGGCGCCAGGGGTGCCTGGTAACGCTCTCATTCACCATCCGAACTGGAAACTCCAATCGGCCATAGGCTGCTGCATAGGCTGAGACTTCGCCGTGTTCAAGAACCTTCTGATCGCCGATTCAGGCAAAGGCCACGTCGGTGAAATGATCAACATGCTGCGCGACCTGCCGGCCTTCCAGTCAGCCAGGATCAACCTGCTGCATGTTGTCCCTGAACAGACCATGGCAGCATCGCAACAGCACTGGGAAAGCGCAGGCAGCCTTCTGGCTGGTTCTGTTGAGAGACTGGGACTCAATCCACAGGACGTGAATTCAATCATCCGCCAGGGGGACACCAAGCAGACCGTTCTCAGCGTTGCGGATGAACTGAACGTCGACCTGATCGTGATGGGATCACGAGGTCTTGGCCGGCTCAGGTCGATTCTGGCCAACAGCGCGAGCCAGTACGTTTTTCAACTATCGACGCGACCGATGTTGCTGGTCCGTGACGATCTTTACATCCGTCATATCAACAGAGTTCTGGTCACCATTGATGGCACGGGAGTCGGCGACGACGCCCTCAAGCTGGCCTGCGAAATGGTGCTCGAGATTCCAGGAGGACAGCTGACCGGTGTTCACGTGGCGCGCCAGGACCCCACACCATCACGAGGAGCAGCCAGCAAGAGCGATACTTACCTCGACCGCGCGGTACAGAGAGCTCGCAAGCTGGGGGTTGAACTTAAGCCCTTGCACGTGACCGACTCGGACATCGGCAAGGGGGTGTGCCTGGCAGCCGAGAAGGTCAACGCTGATCTGGTCGTGTTGGCCTCTCAAGACCGTCGTCCTCTGGTGGCGAGAGGACTCGTTGACCTCGACAAACTGCTCGGCGGTTCAGTGAGCGATTACATCCGAGTTCATGCCCCTGCCCCGGTGCTTCTCGTGAGAGAACCGGAACAGCGGTGATCAATAGGGAGCTGAACAGCCGTGAGGGAAGTCACCCCTCACGGCTGTTGGTCTGAATGAACAAGATGATCAGGAAGACGGTCGGCACCAGAACAAACAGCAGGCTGGCCACGAAGCCGAGATCGTTGGTTTCCATGAATGTGAAAGAACCTGCTGGAACGTATCACCGTCCGGAAAGCTTTGACTCGAACCGATCAGCGCTCTTCACCGGGCGTTGCAGGCGAACCTTGACCAGAGGCTTCTAAGGGCTGCATGGTTTCGTCAGTCGCTGACTCGTCATCAGCGTCCAAATCAACGGCAGACGCACCAGGCCATTCCAAGGGTCCGGGAGGTAGAGGCGCCGCCAAGGCTGCAGCCACCCGCTTGGTCTGATCAGGCATCGAAACCTGTGGCTTGGTCACCACCACCACCGACTGCTCAACCAGAGATTGACAAGCGAGGCGCCATCCTTTTGGCCTCCGTCTGAGCTTGACCTCTTCCACCGCGGTTCTCGCACTCATGGCGGCTGTGGACGTCTCGCCTTCAACTTTCACGAAGCAGGTACTGCACTGTCCGCATCCACCACAATTACCCAGTTGCCCTTTCAACCCGTAGAGCTGAATCCCTTCTCGCACGGCCACAGCTCGCAGGTTTTCACCCGGGAAGCACTCCACATCCCGACCCTCACGCACAAAACGGATGACAGGCATTGAACCTCTTGAAGAGAAGGGCGCTGCGACACGCCGGGGCATAGACACTACGAGCCTCAGGTTGCGTTTTGTAACCCCCCGGCCAGAGATCGCTGCGAACACAAGCAAAGCCAGGAAAGCGGCGGGATCGAGAATTTCGATCACCACGGTGACCGTCAATTCACGTTGCAGCTCACGACAGCCTGACGCGTACATCGAAGTGAACGCCCTACGATCGCTGGGTCTGGCTGCATTGGCAGCTCCGTTCCCCCGAACCTGACCCATGGGATTGCCCTGGTATCGGGTGCACACCGTCGTCATTAACGACCCAGGCCGCCTTCTGGCCGTGCACCTCATGCACACTGCCCTCGTCGCCGGCTGGGCCGGCTCGATGGCTCTTTATGAACTCGCCATCTTCGACCCCTCCGATCCAGTCCTGAACCCGATGTGGCGTCAGGGCATGTTCGTGATGCCCTTCATGGCCCGCCTGGGCGTGACGGACAGCTGGGGTGGCTGGAGCATTACTGGAGCCACAGGAGTTGATCCTGGCTTCTGGAGCTTCGAAGGTGTCGCAGCTGCTCACATCGTGTTCAGCGGCCTGCTGATGCTGGCCGCCATCTGGCACTGGACTTTTTGGGATCTCGAGATCTGGCAAGACCCCCGCACTGGAGAGCCAGCTCTCGATCTCCCCAAAATTTTTGGCATCCACCTGCTCCTGGCAGGCCTCGGCTGCTTCGGTTTTGGAGCTTTCCACCTCACCGGCGTCTTCGGCCCTGGGATGTGGATTTCTGATCCCTACGGCATCACGGGTCACCTAGAGCCGGTGCAACCGTCTTGGGGCCCTGAAGGTTTCAACCCCTTCAACCCTGGCGGAATCGTTGCCCACCACATTGCAGCTGGAATCGTCGGCATCATTGCCGGAATTTTCCACATCACAACTCGTCCGCCGGAACGCCTTTACAAGGCACTACGGATGGGCAACATCGAAACCGTTTTGGCCAGCGCGATCGCCGCTGTGTTTTTTGCCGCCTTCGTGGTTGCAGGAACCATGTGGTACGGAGCTGCTGCAACGCCTATTGAGCTGTTCGGCCCCACTCGTTATCAATGGGACCAGAGCTATTTCAAGACCGAAATCAATCGTCGCGTTCAGACCGCGATGGATCAAGGTCAATCGGAATCTGAGGCCTACGCTTCGATCCCAGAAAAACTCGCCTTCTATGACTACGTCGGCAATAGTCCTGCCAAGGGTGGACTGTTCCGCGTCGGCCCCATGGTCAACGGTGATGGGCTGCCGACTGGCTGGCTCGGGCATATCGCTTTCACCGACAAAGATGGACGCGATCTACAAGTTCGCCGCCTGCCCAACTTCTTTGAGAATTTCCCAGTGATTCTCGAAGACGCCGATGGCGTTGTCCGGGCTGATATTCCCTTCCGTCGTGCTGAAGCGAAATACTCCTTCGAACAGCAAGGCGTCACGGCATCAGTCTTCGGTGGTGCACTCGACGGTCAAACCTTCACTGACCCCGCTGACGTGAAGCGACTGGCACGCAAAGCACAACTGGGAGAAGGGTTTGAATTCGATCGCGAAACCTACAACTCCGACGGCACCTTCCGCAGCTCGCCTCGAGGCTGGTTCACCTTCGGACACGCCACATTCGCGCTGCTGTTCTTCTTCGGCCACATCTGGCACGGAGCCCGTACGTTGTACCGCGATGTGTTCGCCGGAATTGATCCCGACCTCGGCGAACAGATTGAGTTCGGCCTCTTTCAGAAACTTGGAGACCGCACCACCCGCAAACTGCCTGAGGGCTACGTTCCCCCTGCAGGCACACCCCTCAGCTGATCAGTCCTTAGGAGATAACCGATGGAAAGCTTCGCTTACATCCTCATCCTCACTCTCGCGATTGCAACTCTCTTCTTCGCGATCGCATTCCGCGATCCTCCGAAGATTGGCAAGTGATCATCTCCGCCCCGCTTTCAGCGGGGCTTTTTTTATGTCTAAAACGTGAATTCGCGCCACAGATGTCATGGGTGGACGCGAGCCTTACAATTCATACATCTACGCAATTGTTAGGGCGTGCAGTGCCCCTCCTGCCAGAACACCGATAGCCGGGTGCTCGAATCAAGAGCCGCCGACGGAGGTAGAAGCGTGCGTCGGCGACGGGAGTGCCTCAATTGCGAATTTCGTTTCACCACCTACGAACGGGTTGAAACCGTTCCCATCACAGTGATCAAGCGAAATGGCAATCGTGAAACTTTCAGTCGCAGCAAATTGCTTCATGGCTTGAGTCGAGCCTGCGAAAAAACTGGGATTCCTCCAGAACGTCTTGAAACCATGGTTGAAGAGCTGGAACTCAGCCTTCAACAACGCAGCGGCCGTGAAGTCTCCAGCAGCGACATCGGTGAACTGGTTCTCGAAAAGTTGAAAAGTCTGAGCGAAGTCGCCTATATCCGTTTTGCGTCCGTTTATCGCCAGTTCAGCGGTGTGAGTGATTTTGTCGCCACCCTGGAAGGCATCAATGCAACCAAGGCGGAGCTCACAGCCGCGATCTGAGCTTGGTCGTCGATCTGTAGAATCGGCAATTGCCTGATTCAGGTCGGCGGGCCTGTTTCAGATCCCATCGCTCTGCCCCAGAGGCAGACCGCCAACGTTCCATGACTGTCACTCCCACAGATCCTTCCCAGGAATCTGCAGTGGACACCGCAGAAGCGGTCACATCCGAAACCGAAGCCGTGGCTGAAGGGTCAGCTGATCAAGCCGACTTCGGTACCGATGAAGACCTCGGCATTCCCGAAGACATCCCCACTGCTGACGATCCCAGCAGCCGGGCGACCAGTCGGGACATGGACAGTGCTGGATTCACCCTGGATGAATTCGCGGCCTTACTGAGTAAGTACGACTACAACTTCAAGCCCGGAGACATCGTTAACGGCACGGTTTTCGCCCTGGAATCCAAGGGCGCCATGATCGATATCGGAGCCAAAACCGCTGCATTCATGCCTCTTCAGGAGGTGTCGATCAATCGCGTTGAAGGACTCAGCGATGTTCTCCAACCCGGAGAAATCCGGGAGTTCTTCATCATGAGTGAGGAGAACGAAGACGGACAGCTCTCCCTCTCCATTCGACGGATCGAATATCAGCGAGCCTGGGAACGTGTCCGCCAGCTGCAGAAGGAAGACGCCACCATCTACTCAGAAGTGTTTGCCACCAACAGAGGTGGCGCTCTGGTGAGAGTGGAAGGACTGCGTGGATTCATCCCCGGATCCCACATCAGTACCCGTAAACCCAAGGAAGAACTTGTTGCCGACTTCCTCCCCCTCAAGTTCCTTGAGGTTGACGAAGAGCGCAATCGTCTGGTGCTGAGTCATAGGCGCGCTTTGGTCGAACGCAAGATGAACCGCCTCGAAGTGGGTGAGGTTGTTGTGGGCACCGTGCGCGGAATCAAGCCTTACGGCGCCTTCATCGACATCGGCGGTGTCAGCGGGCTGCTGCACATCTCTGAAATCAGTCACGAGCACATCGAAACCCCACACTCGGTGCTCAACGTGAATGATCAGATGAAAGTGATGATTATCGATCTCGACGCCGAGCGAGGCCGCATCTCACTCTCCACCAAGGCGCTTGAGCCAGAGCCTGGTGACATGCTCACGGATCCGCAGAAGGTGTTTGACAAGGCTGAAGAAATGGCTGCTCGCTACAAGCAGATGTTGCTTGAGCAAGCAGAGGAAGGCGAAGAGCCCCTGGGTTCAATGATGATTTGAGGGAGCCGAGCCAGTGGCTCATCTCAAACTCAAGGACCGTGAGCTCGGTTCAGTTCAGGGGGTGCTGTTCGATAAGGACGGCACCCTTTCCCATAGCGAGCCGCGTTTAATCGAACTGGCTGACGCCAGACTTGATGAAGCAGGGCGCCGATTTAGATCGCGAGGTGCCTCAGCTAGCGAGCTTCGGGAGCTGAACGATCTGCTAGCGAGAACCTACGGACGCTGCAGTGCAGGGGTCATCCCTGACGGCACGCTGGCCGTAGCGTCGCGAAATCACAACCTGCTGAGCACCGCAACGGTGTTCTGTCAGATGAATCTGAGCTGGCCTCAATCATTGGTCCTGGCTCAGGAGGTGTTTGATCATGTGGATCAGCACAAACAAGCATTGCATCCAGGTGGGTACCCGATTGGCTTGTTGCCAGATGCAGCACGGCTTCTCAGAGAGCTAGCCGCTGCTGGAACCACTTGTGCCGTGATTAGCAATGACACCACAGAGGGCATTGAGAACTTTCTCCACCAGCACCAACTCAACGACTGCATCAGCGGGCTGTGGAGTGCCGATCACCACCCAGCCAAACCAGACCCGGGAGCTGTTCAGGGACTGTGCTCACAACTGGACCTCAGAGTGGAGAACTGCGCCTTGATCGGAGATGCCGACACCGATCTGTTGATGGCACGACAGGCAGGGATCGGACTGACCATCGGCTATGTGGCCGGATGGCATCGCCAGCCAACGCTCACCGCCCATGAACATCTGATCAGTCACTGGAGCGAACTGACCGCAACGTCAGACTCATTGTCAAAGGCCTAAAGAGTCGACCTCGTAAAGTCGCCGGCAATTACCGATGGCCATGAGTCGATACGTTTTTACCTCCGAATCCGTTACGGAGGGGCATCCCGACAAGATCTGCGATCAGGTGAGTGATGCCGTACTCGACGCCCTTCTGGCGCAGGATCCCACCAGCCGTGTGGCCTGCGAAACAGTTGTGAACACTGGCCTTTGCATGATCACAGGCGAAGTGACATCCAAAGCGCAAGTGGACTTCATCCACCTTGTTCGCAATGTGATCAAGGAGATTGGCTATAGCGGAGCGCGCGCCGGTGGCTTTGATGCCAACAGCTGTGCTGTCTTGGTCGCCCTCGACCAGCAGTCGCCCGACATCGCTCAGGGAGTGAATGAAGCCGATGACCACGCTGGCGATCCGCTGGATTTGGTTGGTGCTGGCGATCAGGGGATCATGTTCGGCTATGCGTGCAACGAGACACCCGAGCTGATGCCCTTGCCCATCAGCCTGGCCCACCGGCTGGCAAGAAGGCTGGCGGAAGTACGTCACAACGGCACCCTCGATTACCTCTTGCCTGACGGCAAAACGCAGGTGAGTGTGGTTTATGAGAATGACAAACCGGTTGCGATCGACACGATCCTGATCTCCACCCAGCACACGGCTGAGGTGGGAGGCATGAGTGACGAGCAGGGCATCCGTGAGCGAATCACGAATGACCTCTGGACCCACGTCGTGGAGCCGGCAACAGCCGACCTGGCCCTGAAACCAAGTCGGGAAGCGACCAAATATCTCGTGAACCCGACCGGAAAGTTTGTTGTTGGTGGCCCCCAGGGTGATGCCGGGCTCACCGGACGCAAGATCATCGTGGATACCTACGGGGGTTATGCCCGTCATGGGGGCGGCGCCTTCTCAGGCAAGGACCCCACCAAAGTGGACCGCTCAGCGGCCTATGCAGCCCGTTACGTGGCGAAATGCCTAGTAGCAGCTGGTCTGGCGGAAAGGGCCGAAGTGCAGCTGAGCTATGCGATCGGCGTTGCCAAGCCGGTGTCAATTTTGGTGGAATCCTTCGGAACAAGCCAGTTGGCCAACGACGCGCTGACAGGCCTGGTTCAGGAGCACTTTGACCTGCGCCCCGGAGCCATCATCGAAAGTTTTGGACTGCGCAGCCTGCCTCAGCAACGAGGTGGACGCTTCTACCAGGACACTGCGGCCTACGGGCACTTCGGCCGCAATGACCTGAAAGCTCCCTGGGAGAACGTTGACGCCAAGGCGGCAGAACTGCGTAACGCCTGATCGGTTGATGCACGATTCACTGGCGCTCGGAATTGATCTGGGCACCAGTGGAGTGCGGGTTGCGGTTCTCAATCAACAGCGCGATCTGCTCTACACGCATTCCAGCGGCTATGACCGAGGCCTGGCGGATCCAGATGATTGGCTGACAAGCTGCATCCAGCTGATCAAGGCCATTCCACAGGAGCTGCGCAGCCAGCTCAGGGCTGTGGCTGTCGATGGAACCTCAGGGACGTTGGTGGCCTGCGATCCACATGGCACCCCCCTAGGCAAAGCTTTGCCCTACAACGTTGCCTGTCCGGAACAGCTGGAGCAGGTGCGTGAGCTGGTGCAAGCAGGCCAGCCGGCAGCGAGCGCTAGTGGCAGCTTGGCCCGCGCACTAAGGCTGCTGCAACAGCACTCGCAGCCGCTGATCCTTCGTCACCAGGCTGATTGGATCAACGGCTGGCTGCTTGAAGACTGGAGGTTTGGAGAAGAGGGCAACAACCTTCGCCTGGGCTGGTCGCTCAGCGATCAGCGATGGCCCGGTGACTTTGAGCGGCAGGGCTGGCGTGAGGCACTGGCGGAGATCCGACCGAGCGGCTCAAGGCTCGGAATCATCAGCGCTGCCCGAGCCAAACAGCTAGGGCTGTCGGAGAACATGCTCGTAATCGCAGGCACAACCGATGCCAATGCTGCAGTCCTCACCGCCGATGCCGCCGACGATGAAGGCATCACCGTGCTGGGAAGCACTCTTGTGCTCAAACGCTTCACCAGCATCCCTTTACGAGATGGCTCAGGGACCTCCACCCACCGCGTGGGCGGTCGCTGGCTTGCCGGGGGAGCCTCCAACAGCGGCGGTGCTGTGCTGCGCAAGTGCTTTCCAGGGATCGACCTCAACGAACTGAGCCGACAGATCGACCCTGATCAAGAGAGCGGACTGAAGCTACTGCCCCTGATCGGACATGGAGAGCGCTTCCCGGTGGATGATCCCAATCTTGCACCCATCCTGACTCCACGACCGGTGAGTGATGCGCTGTATCTGCATGGTCTTTTGGAAGGCCTGAGCCAGATTGAACGGAAGGGCTGGGCCAAGCTCACTGAACTCGGAGCACCCGCTCCAAAACGACTCGTGACCCTGGGGGGAGGTGCCAGAAACCCCCAGTGGCGACGCTTGAGGCAACGGTTGATCGGTGTTCCGATCCGCAGTTGTTACAGCCCTCCTGCTGCGGGGGTGGCGCGACTCGCACTCAGCGCTCTGCAACAGCAGCATGACCAAATCAGCCATTTCGGGAGAGAATCGACTGAGCTTCCATGAGCCTTTGGCAAACAAACTCCGTGACGCGCTCGCCATCGGGTTGTTCGTCGTGTTGGCCGGATACGTGGGGTACAGCGGTTTTCGACTGGCCCTGCTGCTCTGGCAGCGCTTTAGCTGATTTCGTTCATCAATCCCTGAGTCTTTCCCATGGCCGCCGAACCGCTCACTCCAGCCATCAGCGAACGCATCTGTCGTCATATGAATGACGACCACAGTGATGCTGTGCTCCGCTACGCCCACCACTACGGAGGCCTGACATCGGCAACGGCAGCCTCGATGACAGGAGTGACCGCAGAAGCCATGACCCTTGAGGTGAATGGCGAGACCCTCAGCATTCCCTTCGACCACATGCTCACCGACAGCGAGGATGCACACCGCACTCTCGTGGCCATGTTGAGAGCCATGCCTGCCGGGGCTGACCAAGGGGAATCCTGAAGTCAATCGCAGATCGTTGCCTTGCTGACCTGCATCAAGACCTGTCTGAAGCAGCTACTGATCGAACCCAGTTGCGCGATCTGCAAGCGACAGCTCATCTCAGAAGCTGATCAGTCAGGCCTCTGCCAGACCTGCCAACAACGCCTGGGGCTTGCTGAGTCTGGGGTCAAGGGCAACAGCCCCCTGCCCTGGCGCGCAGTCTCTTGGTACAGCGGTGCCATGCGCCAGTTGATTCTGTCGTTGCGCAGGACTCACGATCTTGGCTCTCTGCAGGCGATTTGCACGAGTCTTCAGTGCGGCTTACCACAAAACAGTCTGCTGATACCGATCACTGGCTGGAAGGCGAAGAGCCGATCGAATCCGCTTCCGGAACTGATCTGCCGCTGCCTGGAACGACCAACACTTCAGCTGCTGCAGCGTTGTCGCCCCACAGTGGGTCAGCACCGGCTCAATCATCGACAGAGAGTGAGCAACCAGTCCGGCAGCTTCAAGCTCAACCATGCACCCACCCAGTGGACAAGCCATGCCTGGACAAACCAGCGCCGTCAGCAGCAGGTCTGGCTTGTGAATGACATCGTGACACCGTTGTGGCCGCGAAGCAGGCTCTTCAGGCTTCAGGAATCACCATCCATGGGGTGCTTTGCCTGGCCAGAACCCCCTAGGAGCTCCACCCCGTGATTTAAGATTCAAGGGTCGCGTAGACAACGCGCCGGGATAGCTCAGTTGGTAGAGCAGGCGACTGAAAATCGCCGTGTCCCCAGTTCAAATCTGGGTCCTGGCACCTTCCTTATGCGCTAAAAGAGCACCGAATGGTTCCTGTCATGGCACCGTTCTGTGCTTTTGAGTGCCCGACTCTCTTTAAACCCATGCCCGTTGCATTTGGGAGGGATCGAACAAAAAAACGGGGCGGTTCTCGCACCACCCCGTGATTCCCCTATTGGTGTCTTCCCGATTCAGTCAGCACCTCCTTCAAGTGGACGAGCACAGTTTTATGGTTCGTCCTGATACATAACGTCGCCAAAGGCACAGTTCAGGAAAAGGGGCCGCCGGGCACCAAGCGAAGCCATCAGCCGCCATTACAGAAGCGAACTGCTTCGGCATTGGTGACACCATTGGCGATGACCTCGTCCACACAACCATTGAACGCCTTGCTTTCCTGCTTGACAGCGCAGAGCCCCAAGGCGATTGCTGCCAGTGAAATGGCGGTGACGACGGTGGCAGAAATCTGGATCACCCCATAGGCAAGCATCGCCTTCCTGTTGCCAGCGCAACTCTTCTTCCTCTTCTTTTTTCGAGGCGTATTTTCGGAGGAGTTGTCTTAAGTCATGGTCATAGAAAAATTTTAAGAATGTTATGGACTGGAACTAAGCTGCGAAGGCATATTTTGGCCGTAATAAACGCACCCAGATTCTAAAAGGAACAACCCCATAACACATCAAAATAGGCGTCATTTCTGCTCCCCAACCAGCACAAACGTCTTGAAGCCGTCTAACAGCTAATCCCTTCAAAGCCCCTCTGGCTTATCTCTAAGCATCTGCCGAAGGGGTATCAGACGTGCCACTCTTCCTGGCGTGCTTCTTGATCACAGGGAATTCCGGGCAAGTGAGAGCAGGAAAATCGGATCTTGCCTCCATGAAGAGGAGACGAATCAGGGCTTTGTATTGACGCTTGGTGTCGTCCACAGAGAGTCCCTGCGCTTCACAGTACTTACGCACGATGAGCAAGAACTCCAGAAAATCGTTGCTGGAAATTCGCTCAATTGTCTTGATCGTGGCCCACGGCTGAAGACCAATGCCGATCGGTCCATTCCACAGGTTCCGCTTATCACTTAACCAGCGATTGCGATTGTTCCTTGGTTGCTGCTCTGCACGGGCATACCAGCGCTCCCAATACACCGAAAGGGCCTGGCTTTGCTCACGCTGCTGCTGCTCCAGCTGCTGATGCAGGGTTCGCCACCGCTCCTGGGACGCAGCCACAGCAATGGTTGCGGCTTCCCAGGGGTCAGTGGTTCCACAGGTTCCTTCGATCGACAGACGCTTGCCTTGTCCTCGGTTGGTTCTTCCCTTGAAACGGCGCGGATCATCGGCCGTTTCTGGAAGAAAACGCCATTGCAGATTCTTGGTCTTCCTGCTTTTGGCGCTTGGTTTCTGGCGGAAGACAGACAGAGACGGATGAACGATCGCCCCAGTCCACCCCAGATCTCGTACCAGATTCAGGCTGTGCAGAGTGCCGTCGATCCAGTTCTGGGGAAGAGAGCGAGACATAGAGTTCCCCTACCTACGCCAACGATCAGGAGGGCGAAGGCGCTACCGCCGAACCGAACCAAACGTAAGGTCGCGGTATGGGAGCAACAAGACCAGCCTTTGCCAAAAGGCGTTGTCTTGATCACTGCTCAACCAAATCGAGTGTTTTAACGGGCCAATAGTCGCATCACCCCCAGCTCAAATCCTGGTCCTGGCACTTCGCAGAACCGTTCATTGATTCCAATCCCGGTTAACGACGATCGACATTTCAACAATGCCGATGGCTTCGCCATGGTGTTCGACCCAGCCTGGAAAGAATGTCTCAGGCGTGGCGAGCTTGAAAACAAATCAGTCGATGAAAAAATCGAAACAGTGATCAACCATTTGAACGACCATCCTTTTGTGCAGTCAGAGCCAACACAAGCTCGCCAGGTTGCTCAGTTCAGGGTCCGCCTACTGGAGCTGTGAGCAGCTGAAACAACCTTGAACCCCACCGATCAGGCACTCAAGAGATCAATTTGATCATTGTCGTCCTGATCATCGTCGTGCTGATCATTGACCTGGCCATGAGCAGGCTCAATCTGCGGGTCATCCACGTAGACCGTCTCATTCAGCGAGGGCTCAAGCTCATCCTCAATGTCATCGAGCTCCTCACGATCAGAGATGGCTTCATCAACGCAGTCAGAAGCCATTTCAATTTCATCGGCTGCTGGAGTCACGAGTTCGAGCACCTGGCCGGGAGCCTCTTCGTCGAGCAATCCTTGAAGATGCCTGAGACGGTCACCACTGTCATCAAGCAGCTGTTGACTGGCTTCATCTGGCGCAGGGTCTGATCCAGCAGACAAAGCATTCAGATGCAACTGCTCAAAACGCTCCTCGATGGCCAGCAAACGCAGCGTGAGTGACTCAGCGATCTCACTGACTGCATGCAGCTGTCGACTGAGCTGCTGGACCATGAGCGCATTGGATTCAGCAGCAGCCATGGGACACGAGCATTGGCGGCCCGATCGTATCGACCGTGCGTGGCTTGTCCAGGAGTGCCTGGCACAAGCAAAACCCGACCTCACACCATTCGACTTCTGGTGACATCCCTGATGCACGGCAGCTGAGATTCCGAACAGTACGGATACAGTTCCCAAGGCCGCATTTGAGCGATGGATGGATCACAGCAGGCCAACCTCATGTTGTTGCTTGAGGGGGTTGGAGCTGAAAACGAACAGCTCCATTCGGTCGGGGATCAGATCCTGCGGCTGAATCTCAAGCCCGATGACCTGCAGCTCTGGCAGGACACCTTCGCAGCCATGACGGAGCCTGGAAATGTGCTACTTGCCTGCGAAAGCGACGCTTGCCCGTTGGATGCGACCAAACTCACCTGGGTCGTTGGTGCCGCCATCCGCAGCACGGCAGTGAGGTCTGCTTCCGATGTTGGAGCACTGCTGAAAAGCCTTGGAGTGAGTGATCCAATTGCCGATGCCATCCCCGATCACTGCCCGGGAGTGGGCCAGGAGATTGCGTGGGCGTTCTATCTGGAACGCCACGGCTGGCTGACCGCGTGTCCGATTCTTCCCAAGACTTCGAGAAACAAGGCCGTTCATCCGTGAGCTCCGCTTCAGCAGAACGCATCAAACAACTTGCACGGGAGTCGAAGGTGTGTGGACTCAGTGGAGATCCCAGCCTTCCAGAGAACCTGCGTGATCTGATTCGAGAGGCCGATCAGAGCAAACGCTTACTCAGCGATGAAGAGATTCAAGAGTGTTGTGACTGGTCAGGTCTTGAAGCCGCTCCACTGACGGCACTTCAACGACAGGTTTCTGATCTTGTTGACCAGGCGCGTGCGGATCTTCTGAGTGAGCAGCCGCAGCTAGTGCAACCAGGCGGCAAGTTGTACCCGAAGGATCGGGCCGACGCCTGCTGGCGAGACTGCTTTCATTTTCTACGCGTCAGCATCTACGGCACCGCCTTACGCAAAAGCGCTGTGACGGACAGCGATGGCATGCAATGCCTGGCAGAGCTTTACGCACTACTCGATGTACCAGTGCCTGGATTACTTCTGGCCCTGGATCGCCTGCGCCTTCATTCAGTAGACAGCTACAGCAGACTGGGAGAGGGAGTGGATACCAAAACACTGGGTGATGCGTTATCTCACCTCGGCAACATGATTCGCAAGGAGATGAAGAGACACGACGGGTCTCAGCGGGAAAGCAGTGAAGCAGACATAAAATAAGCAGCATTGAATGAGCATTTCTACGGATGGCGCTTCAGCTGCTCGACTACCCGCTGACCAGCCAGAACAACCGCGTCGGCGACCAAGGCGGCCTGAAGTCTGAGCTGAATCGCGCGACATACCCAAGCCGTGAAGACCGGGGCTTCCAGATCGAGCAGGCCTATCGGCAGATCTTCTTTCACGCCATGGAATGCGATCGTGACGTGAACCTTGAATCCCAGTTTCGTGACGGAAGCATCACAACCAGGGACTTCATCCGCGGATTACTGCTGTCAAGACGCTTCCAGGAAGGATATGTGGCCTGCAGCACGAATTACAGGCTTGTCGATCAGGTGGTTGGCCGCGTTCTCGGTCGAGAGGTGCATGGTCAAAGTGAGCGAATCAGTTGGTCAATCCTGATTGCAGAGAAAGGCTTCAGCAGCTTTGTTGATGCTGTGCTCGACAGCAGCGAATATCTGGATTCGTTTGGCTATGACGATGTTCCAAGTCAGCGCTCGCGGGTGATTCCGGGGGCCTCAACCGGAGTGATGCCGATCTACCAGCAATATCCTCGCTACGGAAGCGACTGGAGAGATCGACAATGGGATCAAAAACTACAAGCCAGAATTGAAATTGAGATCCTTGTCCCTGCTTACATCAAAACGCCTGAATGGGCCAAAAAAGCCTGGCTTGGCTTGGCTGCGATTGGAGCCTTTGAAATCATCAGAGTTCTTCTCATTGTTGCCGGAGAAATGTATGGCACTCGCTAATTGAAAAGCGATAATTCGAATCCAAGATTTGATTGAAGCCACAACTGGCGACGCAGAACGACCATTTTCATATTGGAAGCACGAGATGACTCGAGATTTTGCTGTGAAAGAGCTACTCGAAGCAAGAAAGAGCATCATTTGATGACAACCGATGCACCACAAAACACCTGAGACTAAGAACCATTAAGCGTCCAATCGGCGACTATTAAGAAAGCCGGAGAATCGCGAGAAAACATTTTGTTGCAAGCCTCCAGGCTCTGGGGAGTTCATCCGAAAAACGCGATTACTGTCTGTTCACAAGCACTCCTTTGAGATCAGTAATGGTCGCCATCAAGCCGACACGTGATTTCACGAATCTGAACCGCGTCTCCTACGCCGGAGGGAACTCCACCAAAACACGACGCAACACTGCGACCAATCTCTACCGCCAGGAATGCGAAAAAGGCAACTTAATTCCCCGCCAGGGCCGCGCTGCGTCAACACCTGAGGAATACAAAGCAAACCTTTGTTCCGCCATGGGCATTGGCATCGGGCCAAGGGTTCACAGCGAATGTCCTTTCAGCAGTGTCAACGAGGTTTACGCAGCCAACGGAAGCGATGCCCTAGAGACAGCGATCGCGGCAAGCTACAAGCAGGTTTTCGGCAACCTGGGCCCCATGGGCAGCCAGCGCTGCACTGAGCTGGAATCGCAACTCAGCACCGGCGAAATCAGCGTGAGAGATTTCGTAGCAGGACTCGCCAAGTCAGACCTCTACAAAGAAAAGTATTTCCATAGTGTTTCGCCAATTCGCGGCATCGAATTGAACTACAAGCATTTGCTTGGGAGACCGCCAATTAACCAGGCGGAAGTGAGTGCAGCGATCACGCTCATCGCCGAAGGTGGATTTGATGCATTGATTTACAAAATCACCCACTCTGGAGAGTATCTGGAGGTGTTTGGAACAGACACTGTTCCTTATCCACGCGCTTGGACTTCGGCCGCTGGTGCTTATTGCTCCACATTCACCAATCTGGCCAGAGTCACTCCAGCCAACGCCGCTTCAGATACAACGATCGAAGGGCGCAGCCAACTGGTGATGGAATTCAGCAACGCTCGACGGATTTCTCAATCAGTGGGATACGACGTGAGTGGATTTGTTTACTCCAAGGCCGTCAGAGACCCTTACAGCGGTGCATTCCAACGCATGTATCAGTCTAAAAATGCAAAAACCTGGGCATAAGACAAAAGTCCTAAGCCTCGGCGAACCAATCCCACCAAAGAGTTGAAAATTGAAGCACCGACTGGATCAGTCGGTGCTTTTTCATGACTTCATCCGGTCCCAAAAAGCGCATTGAGCATCCCATCATGGGATTTTCGATTAATGGGGCCAACACAAAGAGCAAGGAGCAACTCGATCTCAACAACCATCAGCCTTGAATACTGATCGATTCAGATCATTCAGGTGGGGGAGAGAGGTAGCCTCCATGCAATGCAATTAAGGAGGCTTGAGCTCTGACGTCTCAATTCATCGACCTTCGCAACTGGACGGCCCCGGAAACCCAAACGCCTGAAAACGCTCAAGGTTCAGCCGTGGATGCTCGTGGTTCGGACTGGAGCCAACAGGATTTGGGTCAACGTGATCTGAGCGGCGCCTTGCTCTGCCGTTGCAACCTGCGTGGCAGTGATTTAAGCCAATGCAAACTTGAAGGCGCAGATCTACGTCTAGCGGTATACGACTCGAGCACCAAGTTTCCCGAGAATTTCGATCATCAAAACAGCGGAGCCGTTGGTCCAGGAGCAAAGCTCAATGGTGCTTTTCTGAATAACGCAGATTTAAGAGGAGTTGACCTGCGCAAAGCGGTGTTAATGGGTGCCTATCTCAGCGGGACCGATCTCAGCGGAGCAATTCTCGATGGCACGGCGATGGCTGGGGCAGATCTTCGACACGCCAACTTGCGAGGTGCGATGTGCAGAGGCACACGCTTTGGAACCAGCCAGCTGGATATGGCCGATTTCCGAGGCGCAGACCTCGAAGCTGCAGCGCTTGACTGCGTCGAATCGATTCGGGGAGCTGACTTCACTCTGTGCCGAGGTCTTGACCAACAGCTGGAGACATTGCTGAACCGTGGAGCGCTTGAACTGGATCAATGGAACCCGCTAACACGCAGCTCAACGCGGACAAGCCTGGAATCGCTGAAAGCGAAAAATGGTTCAGAAAACCAAAACTGATGCATGCTCAAGACCCCTTCCAGGAGCACTGAATTGTCACGTCACGCAATATTTAGACACACTTGATTGAGCTTTATAAAGAAGGCGCTCGCGCACGGCAGTTCTGACAGACGATAGGGCCTGCGAATATCGCGAGAACCTTCATGCCCTTCGGTCCTGCCTCGCTTTTGGGGGTCGAGCGCTTCTCGGACGAGAGTGAAGCACCCCTCGAACTGCTCCCTGGCGACGACGATGCCAAGAAGGAGCAGGTCATCCGCAAGGTGTATCAGCAGGTGCTTGGCAACGCTTACGTCATGGAAAGCGAGCGCCAAATCATTGCTGAATCGCAGTTCAAGCTCGGTGAAATCAGCGTGCGAGAACTGGTGCGACGCATCGCCAAGAGCGAGCTGTATCGCACACGCTTTTTCGACAGCTGCGCGCGTTATCGCTATATCGAGCTGGCCTTCCGCCACTTTCTCGGAAGGGCTCCTGAAGACTTCCAGGAAATGCGCACCCATGCTGAACGCCTAGACAGCAAGGGATATGAAGCCGATATCGACAGTTTTCTGGATTCAGACGACTACCAGAATGCATTCGGTGAGTGGACCGTTCCCTATCAACGCGGTTGGAAAACCGAATGTTGCACGACTCTCCAGGAATTCACCTGGAGCTTCCAGTTGTTGCGTGGAAACAGCAGCAGCAGCTTGAAGGGTGATCTGGCTGGCAACCGCAGCAAGCTTGGCGGTGCGGCCTATCAGAACCTGCCACTTCCGGTGGTTCCTCCGTCATCCACTCAGGCCACAGGCTGGAGTTTCCGCCCTTCAACCGATTTGCAGGATGCACCGACCCGACTGGGTGCAGGTGCTGGCGAGGAGGGCATGACTTACCGCGTGGAAGTCACGGGCTACAGCGCCAACAATCTGCGGCGCATCTCTCGCTATACCCGCAGCAACAGGGTCTTCTACGTTCCGTTCGACAAGCTTTCCGAGCAGTTCAAAAGGATTCACCGAGAAGGCGGAAAGATCGCAAGCATCACTCCGGTGACCTGATCTCATCTGAACAAGCATTCGACCACAACCCAACAACCTTTCATTAGATCTGAACCATGGCAACCAACCAAACTTCGAACGGATTCGGCGCTGAAACCAAGTGGAATAGCCCTGTCAGCTTCCAAAGGAAAGGGCAAAACGCTCAGAAGCCTGCACTGACTATTGGCGAATTCCTCAAACAGTCATGCGATCAGATGGCGATTGGCGTTGGTCCTCGCAGCCATGAGGATTGTCCCCACCGCGTCACAGCGGAGTGCTACAGCCCCGACGACCAGGCATCACTGGATGAAGTGATTGCTGCCAGTTACCGACAGGTGTTCGGCAACGCGCACGTCATGGATTTTGAACGCTGTACTGAACTGGAAGCACAACTGAGAGACGGCAGGCTCACAGTTAGGGACTTCATCAGAGGGCTGGCGCAATCAAGCTTTTACAAATCTCGTTTCTTCTCTGCGGTTGCCCCACAACGTGGAATCGAACTGAACTTCAAGCATCTGCTGGGTCGAGCGCCCCATTCTCAGGCTGAGGTGTCTCAAAAAATCAGCTTGCAGGCTGAAAGCGGCCACGCTGCACTGATCGACAGCATCATCGACTCGGCTGAATACCTCGAGGTGTTTGGCAGTGACATTGTTCCCTATGCACGTGCTTGGAGCTCACCCGCAGATCTAGCCACCTCAGCATTCTCAATGCTGGCAGCACTGCAAAAAAGCTTTGCTGGAAGTGACAGCGCACGCGGAGGCAGCAGTGCACTGACAAGCAGCATGGCTTCAGGAATCGCCCCCCGCATCGGCCGTCCTTCCGAAGCCATCGGAGTCCGCCCCTCCACAGCATTCTCGCGTGGTCAGATTCCAAGCAAAGCTCCTGGAATCACCAGCGGCAGCGATAGCGCGCCGATGCGCGGTGACTCCTACGTGTTCTTTGGGTTGGGGCAAAGGGAGCAAGAAACGTTCCAACGTTGCCCTGGCGATAGTGCAGATCAACTGAATGCACTGATTCGGGCCTCATACAAGCAGGTGATGGGCAACCCCCATCTCATGGAATTCGAACGGTCCTTGTCGGCAGAAAGCAAATTCATCGATGGCTATCTGAGCACTCGCGAATTTGTGCGGGCGATTGGCCTTTCCGCCGAATACAAAAAGCGTTTCTTCGAGACCAATGCCCCCTATCGCTTCATCGAACTGAACTTCAAGCATTTCCTTGGACGTGCACCAAAATCCCAAGCAGAAATCAGTGAGCACACTCGAATTCTTGCTGAAGGTGGTTACGACGCGGAAATTTGCAGTTACGTGGACTGCGAGGAATACCAAAGCACGTTCGGTGAAGACACCGTGCCTTTCGCACGAATTCTCTCCGAAGACGGCCGCTCACAGGTTGCCTTCAACCGTCATCTCAAGCTGGCCGAAGGTTTCGCGGCAAGCGACACAGTTCTAACCAGTTCTTCGTTGGTCACTTCAGTGGCAACAGGAATGGTTCCGGGCGGATGGAGCTCCACCACAACGAGAATCAACAGAACTGGCACCCAATCTGGTGCACCAGATCCCACCAAAAAGCGCTTCCGGATTGTGGTTGCAGCTCAAGCTGCACGCTCCAGGCAACGCACCGCAGGAAGCACCTATTTGGTGTCTGGCAAAGACATGTCCAGCCAGATGAAGTACATCCATGCCAGAGGTGGAAAAATCGTCTCCATCACCGAAGTGATGTAAGCGAATTTCCATCAACGAATTGTTGAATAGGCCCTTTGATCATCAAAGGGCCTAAAAAATTGACCCATCACCTAATCACCTGAGACATGACGGAAACCACCACACTGGCAACCCAGGCCAATGCAGATCTGGGACATGCTGATGAAGTGATTCAAAGCATTTACAAGCAGGTTTTCGGTAACCGTCACCTCATGGAGCTGGACGTCAACAAGTCTCTCGAAGCCTTGTTTATGAATGGCGATCTTTCTGTTCAGGGGTTTGTGACAGCACTTGCACAATCTGATACCTACAAGAGACTTTTCCTAGAAGACAAGAGCCCCTATCAATTTGTAGAGCTCAATTTCAAGCATTTATTGGGACGACCTCCTCATGATCAGAACGAACTGATGGAGCATGTTACCCGTATGAACACTGAAGGGTATGAGGCAGAAATTGCAAGCTACACCTACAGCGAAGAATATCTAGCTGCCTTTGGGATCGACCAAGTCCCCCACAATCGATCAGGCGAATCAATTAGTGGCGGACGAACCATTAATTACACACGTGGAATTGCAGTTGATGCCGGCTTCGCAGGCTACGACGCAGCCAGCAATGGTTCAAAACTGCTGAGCAGTCTCTCCACTGGCAATGCACCTGCGATTGTCGATCGCAAGAGCGTTGGCAACGCCAAGGGAATTTCAATCTTTTGGACGACCCGTCGTCAGGTCAGCGCTAATCGGCGTGTGATGCAGAAATCAGTTGTCAGCCAAAGCTCCATGTCTGCAACGCTTCGGAGCATCCAAGCCCAAGGTGGTCGGATCATTTCTATTTCGAAGGCTTAACCCTTCAAGGAGTTGTCCGCTGAATCTTCTTTGAATCAGAGATAATTGGATTGGCGATAGTGAACGCCAATCCAATTCCTTCAATCAACCGGCCAGACTCCTAGCTTTTTTCGTCGACAAACCCCTGACATGCCAATTCTTAGAGACACCACCAGGTCTGACCCCAATCAAACAGACGCCTTCAACAAGTCTGTTTCATCGGTTCCCATGGCTATGTCGATGATGGTTGATTCCATGGTCAACATGATGCAAGCCAATTTACCTAAAAACACCGAAGGGTTCGACACTGAAGGTAGAATTAATAATGAATATTGAGCAGTTTGTTGCTCAAAGCATCGGAGAATGGCGCTCAATGAGAAGCGGCCACTCACTTGCATTTCAACAATTCGAAGATGTACTGAGTGAAATATCAATCAAGGCATTCAACGATGATCAAAACAAAATTTCAGAGCTGATCAAAGCATCATCTCAACCTTCTGATAGCCAGTATCAATCTCCCTTTTGCATGGAGTGGAATGCTGAAAGTGACTGGGAACCCGACGATCCAAGCGAAGTCTCAAGTGGATCTTGCCTGATCGTACCGATCCCATCGGACGAAACATCGGGAAAACTTCTAAGAAGCGTGGGTTACGCAGAAGCTGTAGCAGCAGAATCAGACTACCGATTTCTTGACGACGGCACGTTTATTCTTAAGACTCACTATGATCAATCAATTGCCGAAGAACGCATCTGGTTCATATCAGAGCACGTTCGCTGTCGATCTTCAGTCTTAAAAACATCGGCTGGATCTGGAATCCTTCAGGCTTCTTTTGCATCTGAAGTCAGAAAAATTTCAACCTAAGAACCCAAGCCTAAAAACCTCAGCCATGGATAATCAAGATAAGCTCAGATTCGCAAAAATACTATCAGGCATCTACGATAATTTCGCTCAATCACAAGAAAGGCCCAAAGACTTCGCACGCATCAACATTGTCTTCCGGCCATTACCTTGGACTGTTTTCAAAGGTCCTGGTTTTTATTCAGAGCAGTTTTACGATTACTCGCCGTGGGATCCCTACAGGCAAGGAGTTCATCGCCTCATCTGCCAAGACGATGTTTTTGTGATTGAAAACTTTGACTTTAACAATAAGGAACGACTGGCTGGATCTGGCAGACATCCGGAATTACTTGATTCGCTTGATAGCGATAGCCTCAAAAAACGCTGCGGTTGTTCAATGCATTTTAAAGAAACAACAGCCAATCATTACGTTGGTAGTGTTGAACCAGGGAAAGAATGCTTGGTGCCTCGAGACGGAAAACTAACCTACTTAGTTAGCGAAGTCGAGGTGAATCAACACACTTGGGTGAGTCGAGACAGAGGATTCGACCCAGAGACCGATGAGGTGAAATGGGGTTCAGAGCATGGACCACTCAAATTCAAAAGAATTGAAGATATCTCTGATATAGTTACTCCGACTTGGATCGAAGAAGAAAAATAGTGAATGGAAAGTAGCGAAAAACAGCTTAAAGGTTGGATCCGTTCACAACATCTAATCTGCGAAGGTACTGATTTTATATTTGAAACCGTTGATCAAACACAACTTGAAAAGTTTGAAGCCTGCATGCTGGAAATTGGAGGTCAAGTGCGACAAGTTAAAGCAGTTGGCAATTGGCCAATGGGGCCCAATCGATCATTTAAAATACTGAGAGCTGTAGCAAGCGTGCCTCGACCTGGAGGAGAAGACTTAGTGACGTATTGGGCAAAACGTGGCGGGAAACAAACACGATATGCAGATATCAATACATAAAGCTATTCACCAAACCAACCCATCCAAGTTGGCGTCGAGAAATCAGTGTGCTTGCTCCACTTACGTAAAATTGCGAGCGAATCGATTTGAAAACCTCGCTCAGCCGCGATCGCAATCACTTGATCTTGATTCAGGGCCGATTTGATCTCATCTTGAAGAGCTTGATCGGTCTTTGCTAAAGCAATAAATTGCTCAAGAACTTCGTCTTGATTGACATCAGTCATGAAAAAGCCCTGCAAAAGTACTTAAAACGCGGCAATTAAGGGAATTAACTATCCGCTCCTTCCATTAGCATAGCTCTCCAAGCTGTGAGTTGACGGAAAGCCCATGACCAGTGCGCGGGATCAGCACTGAGCACTTTTTGTTGTATGGAAACTGACAAATTGGAGAATTCACGCTCATAACATGCATTCCATTGTGCTTCGCTGAAATCAAAACCCTGATGCTGGCCGTAGGCAATGATCTCTTGATGAGAACTCAGAGGTTTTAAACCAGTCGCAAGTTCGTGAGAACGAATCACCTCGTTAATAAAGCGAGTGAGCTCCTCGGAATGCATCAGCAACTCTCGATCCAGATTGCAAAATTGGCTTTGCTACAGATCATTTGCAAGACCAGCGGTCCACCGGGGCAGCGAAGCATCCGCCAAGAGATCGCTTGATCCATCACACCAGAATCCACGAGAATCTTTGCTGCACTCGTTGCCTGCTCGAGGGGAATCAAGGCTGCCCCTGTTATCGAGGCATCAACCGATTCAACGACCTGGCGCAGTGTTTCTATATCAGTGGTGAGATTTAGCCGATCCCGAATTGTCTGATCACTCTGAAGCGAGTCCACAAAACGTGGCAACGCTTGTTCAGCTTCTGCAGAGGCAGGCATAACAACAAGACAACACACCCTATTTTAACAGAAAAAACAAAGACCTAAAATGGGATCATCCTTGCGAGACCTGAGGATGTAGAATCAAAAAGACTTAGGTAATAGGCGGCATCATCAATCATGTCTGAACGATTTGATGTTCTCTTTGCCGGACTAGCTGAAGAAAAAGCAATTTAGTTACTGAAAACAAACCCTGAAGAACTCAAAAATCCTTTAGAGAAATACACGGCAGCGACTCGCCTTGCTGCATGCCAAAGCGATGAATCACTTGAGGCTCTGATCGAAGCCATCAGTCTTGAACAAGAAAATCTGTTCAATCGAATTACGCGCCGAAAGGTGCTGGAAGCTCTAGGGCGACGCCGAGATTCCCGCGCCTTGCCAGGACTCTTCAGTGCACTGACATTTGATGATGAGCCCTCAGTGATCAATGCTGTTGACTCGATTGCGCAGATTGGTTCCGCCCTTGATATAGAGCAACGCAGAGATCTTCTCAACGCTTTAAAGGGAAGCGACAACCAGAAAAGATCCGTGATTCAGGAGCACAGACGTCTTGGGATCGAAAAAGCAGACCATGAAATATCCGTGCTGGAGGACGACGCCAATCCACTCGTTGCAGGGGCTGCTCGTGCCTATGCCGCCAAGATTCACGGTCGGATCGATCGGCTGAATCCCCTGATTCCTCAACTCACCGATCCCATCGCTGGGCGACGCCGATCTGCTGTGATCGACTTAGGAGATGCCGGCGAGAGTTCCGTGCTGGAGCATCTGGTGTCATCTCCGGTGTCGATGCCGCTCAGAGCGAAGAGCGCCTTTCAAATCGTGGATCCCGAGAAAACAGGACTGGTTCCGGCCCCCTACGCAGAACTGATCACGACACTGCTTCAGGACAATCCTTTGGATATGGCCTTACAACAAGACTGGATCTACGAAAGCTCGCAGAGCGACATCGAAAAAATCTCCAGCACCGTAACGAAGGCAAGCAGCACGGGGGCGCACTCACTCTGATGAAGATGCCCAGGCCACAACAGCTGGAGGAAATCGATCACATTCACGCCAAGTTCTGGAGTGACTATGGAGCGAACTACCTACTCACAGCCGTCATCGGACTGAACAGAGTGCACGAACGCAGCGATCTGGTGCGAACGGCCCTGGCTGAGACGCTGCCGCAATACGCAAAATCCAGAGTTGCCGCTGCATGGGCCTGTCTCAGACTTGAACTCAATGACCAAATTGAGCTCCTCCAAGACATTCAAATGAATACGCGTTGGGTACCACTGAAATGGAGCTGCGAGCAGGTGCTTAAACAGATGTCATAACCACCACTTCGACTGCGGCACAGGGGGTTCAGAGCTAAACGCTTAAGAACTTTGGAATTTTTATTTTTTCCTTCGAATTGGTTTTGCAAACTTGTGTGTCCTGACAATCTGCTTTTGGTGGCGAGGCAGAAAGCAGGGTTAACGTCATTCGTGATGCGGATTTGCATCCCCCTCTAAACTTTCCGAAGCACCCATGCTCGACGCATTCTCCCGGAAGGCCGTCTCGGCCGATTCCAGCGGCGCTTTCATCGGCGGAGGCGAGCTGGCCTCCCTCAAGTCCTTCATTGCTGATGGCAACAAGCGCCTCGACGCTGTTAACGCCATCTCCGGCAACTCTGCCTGCATCGTTTCTGATGCTGTTGCAGGTATCTGTTGCGAGAACACCGGCCTGACAGCCCCTAACGGTGGTGTGTACACCAACCGCAAAATGGCTGCTTGCCTGCGCGACGGTGAAATTGTTCTCCGCTACGTGAGCTACGCCCTGCTCGCCGGTGACGCATCCGTGCTGCAGGACCGCTGCCTGAACGGTCTCCGCGAAACCTACGCCGCTCTGGGCGTTCCCACCGGTTCCGCTTCCCGCGCTGTGGCCATCATGAAGGCTGCTGCTTCTGCTCTGATCACCAACACCAACAGTGGTGTCAAGAAGGCTGCTCTCACCCAGGGTGACTGCGCAAGTCTGTCTGCTGAAGCCGGCAGCTACTTCGACATGGTGATCAGCGCCATCAGCTGAACCACTTCTGTTTGATCGTTCAAAACAACACACATCCTTCATCATGAAGTCCGTCATCACCACTGTTGTCGGCGCAGCCGATAGCGCTTCCCGCTTCCCCTCCGCTTCCGACATGGAATCCGTTCAGGGTTCTATTCAGCGTGCTGCTGCACGTTTGGAAGCTGCTGAAAAGCTGGCATCTGGCTACGACGCCATTGCTCAGCGCGCAGTTGACGCTGTGTATGCCCAGTACCCCAACGGTGCTACAGGCCGCCAGCCTCGCAAGTGCGCCACCGAAGGCAAAGAGAAGTGCAAGCGTGACTTCGTTCACTACCTGCGTCTGATCAACTACTGCCTCGTCACCGGCGGCACCGGCCCCCTGGACGAACTGGCTATCAACGGTCAGAAAGAGGTCTACAAGGCCCTCAGCATCGACGCTGGCACCTACGTTGCTGGTTTCTCCCAGATGCGTAACGACGGTTGCTCACCTCGCGACATGAGCCCCCAGGCTCTGACCGCTTACAACACCCTGCTGGACTACGTGATCAACTCCCTGGGCTGATCACAGCTCAAAGGTTGATTTAATTCAGCAATGTGACATGGGTGGGCATTTCTGCCCACCCTTTTTTTTACCTTCGACTCGAAAGGTAAATCAACTAAGTCAAGAAGTTGCTGAACACGAGAAAATCTCAGTCAACTAGCCAATTGGGCGTTGAAACAGAATGACGCCAATCATCTGTGGCAACAGCAAAAAATCCTTGATTTCTTGTTGCATCAAAGTTTGCAACCGACTTGCTCTTGAGCTTCACGATTAAAAGCATTATTCAGGGGTAATTCGGAACAAACAAACACACCTATCCCCAATTCTCATCATGCTCGGCACAGAAACCAGCCTGAAAGCCCTCACGTCAGCCACCAGAACAGGGCCCGCTTCGTTCTCCACAGCGAGCAAAGCCGGCAAAAACACCGCTCCTCGCACCGTTGCAGGCGCCATTGCTGATTACAAGCGTCAGCATTGTTCCGCGATGGGTATTGGTATTGGGCCAAGACTCCACTCCGAGTGCCCCTTCGGAGTCACCTTTGATCAGTACAGCCCAGAGAACAGCGCAGCTCTTGAACGCGTGATCGCGGCTGCTTACCGCCAAGTCCTTGGAAATCTTCCTCCAACAGACAATCAGCGCGAAACTTCATTGGAAGTAAGGCTGATGAACGGTGAAATCACTGTTCGTGATTTCGTCAACGGCTTGGCTAAGTCGGACTTTTACAAGACCAACTTCTTCCATGCAGTTGGCGCCCAACGTGGCATCGAACTGAACTTCAAGCACCTGCTCGGCCGAGCACCTCTGAACCAGACAGAAGTTCAGGATCACATCAAGTTTCAAGCAGAAGAAGGCTTTGATGCGCTGATTGACAAGCTGACCGACTCAGCTGAATACACAGAGGTGTTTGGCTCTGACATCGTCCCCTACGAAAGAAGCCACGATTCCTATGCGGGAATGTTCACACGTTCCTTCAATCTGATGCGTGAGCTTGGCGGCATGAAGGTTGCCATCAGCGACAACGCCCAAGGCCGCAACAGCCGCACCATCAACCCTCTGGCGATTGCTTCCAGAGAGGAATACAAGCCACAGTCGTTCTCTTACACTGCCGTTCAGAAGACTCCTGTCAAACTGCCTCAACAGCAGTACAGCGGACATCAGCCTCCCAAGATGACCGATTACGTGGCATTCCGTCCTTTCGGAGTTCACTTCTGATCCAAACTTAGGTTTGATCAAATAAGCCATGAACCCCATCCAAGGATGGGGTTTTTTTTTGCCAAATCTTTGGCATGATATTTCCCAACCAACAGAGCGGCGAGACAATCAATTAGATTCAATCCAAGTGAATGAAAACCATGAATGAGGCAACATCTAATCAGCAAATCAATGAACTTGAAGGGCTTACCGAGCGAGAAGCTTTGGAGTTGGCCGAAGTACTCAAACAAAAATTAGTCGATCAAGAAACACCAAGCTCTGATCAAACGTCGATCAAACAAATGGTTGCTGGATTGGGAGATCAACGGGGTTCTTTACGACTGACATTCGCCCAAAGCCTAGGGAACGTCGGGGAAGCAGCTATTCCATATTTATGCGATGCCATGAAGAACAACCCAAATGTGATCATTCGACGCGCATCGGCAAAAACGCTCAATCTGATTGGTAGTGAACAAGCCTTACCTAATTTGATCGAGGCATTTAAAACAGATCCTGATCCTGTCGTTCAAGGATCCTCAGCCGGCGCAATGGCAACGATAGGAGTCCCTGCAATTGAAGATCTTCTGAAAATTCTCACCGAGCCAAACTGCACAGCCTTCCAAGTAGGACTGATCAACCTGGCATTAAGCTTTATCGGCTCAAAAGCTCCGGATGCACTGAACAACGCAATACAATCAGAGAATATAGAAATCCGGATCGCTGCCATTACAGTCTTGGCAGAACAGATTCAATCGGGAAGGTACCAATCTGCGAGCAAGATGCTCCTCAAGGCATTGTCGGATCAATCAAGTGAGGTCAGAGCAGAAGCAGCAACGATGGTTGGAAAAACATTAGAGCCTGAAGATGCCAGCGAAAAACTCTGCGAATTACTGTCCGATGAGTCCGTACAAGTCCGAAAGAATACATCGCTGGCGCTGATGAAAATGGAAGCCGAAGAAGCCATCAGGCCGCTAAAAAATGCAGCAGCAATCGAAAAAGACGAACAAGTCAAATCAGTGATGAATGTGGCAATTAAGGTATTAGAACAAGACTAAAAACCTGATCAATCCAGGCCCAAACTCTGGCGCCTCTCAAGACTTGCTTGAGCGACTTCACGGATTAATTCGTCTTTGCTCTCATCTTGAGCCAACCCGTGAAGGCACTGATTAACCAAAGGAGAATCTAATTCAGCTAGCGACATAGCCGCACCTTGAACGTGTGCAATATTGCTGCTATCGCAAGCCTTAATCAACAGCGGAATGACACGAGATTGCTCTGATGCTTGCTTGGAAAGGTGACCAAGAGTCATCAAAGCGGACTGAGCGACCACTGGGCTGACATCGTCTAGAGCTTTTTCTAACATCACTAACGTTTCGAGAGAAAAAGCTTGATCAGGAAAACACACCGAGACCTGAACAATTGCCTTAATACAACACGCTCTAATGGTTCCATTATCAGATGCGTTGAATAATTGAATCAGTTCGGGGACACTCTTATGGCCAATCATCCCTAACGCTTTAACCGCAGTGCGATAAACACCTGGATCAGGATCATGCATCAACTCGAACAGTCGAGGCATTGCCTCTTCAGGGAATTGCTCTGCAAGGAGCGAACAAGCAGTGAAGCGAATATTAGGATTTGGATGTACTAAATCAGCAAATAAAGAATCAATGGAATTTTTGGACACGTCCATATAAATACCTGCAAATTCAAAGCAATCCTACACTAGCGACAAGAGGACCCTAAGGATAATTCAATCAATATTCAGATAACACCGTCAATCAAGCCGATTGCATCGATGACAGCTTAGCTTGGACAAAACAATCGCCATCATCAGCAAGTAGCTTCAAACAATTATCAGCATCAAGTTGATTGACCCGATTAGAAATTGATTCCAACGCCAAGATCACCGCGTAACGACAATCCCAAGGAGGCATGTATTGATCGGCCAAAAACTGAGGAATCAGCTCAAGAAAATGAGATGGATTCAATTGAGCTATAGAGTATATCGCTGCAGCACGGCTTTTTTGAAACTGAGGCCGCAGATTGATTGCAGATGACTTCAAGATTTCGTCAATACAACTTAAAGCCTGCTGCGACCAATCACCCCGCGAACCCATCAAGCGCATAAAGAAATAATGGGCACCATAGTCATTATGTGCTTCTTCATCCCATTGTTTTGAGATGACTGGCCAGAGTACATCCGAAGAGATAGATCTCAACATCTTCAAGGCAAGGTAACAACGGCTGAAATCAGTATTAAAGAGGTCCCGCACTAAAAAATCAGGATTAGGAGTGACGTCATACTCATGGACAAGCGTAATATCATCTGGTTCATCAATTAGAATGGTGTCAATCAGATGAATTGATTCCATTAAGGCTGGATGCTGATCTTGAACGTTAAGCAGAAGCCTGCAAGCACGCATTCGAAAAGCTGGGGAAACTGGCGACGCTACAATTGAAGGCAGATACTCAACGGCTTGCGCATCAATTAAGTCCTGGATTGCGCATTGACGGTCCATCTGGTTTGGGAGCAAAAGATGCTCAGCCACAACAGAAAGCTGCTTTCTACTACCGGAGAGTTGAGCATCTGCAGCAATTGCGGCTCCTCTGATTCCAGGAGATTCGGAATTCTTTAAAGCCTGAATTGTGGCGAGGCATTCTTGCACAGACAGGCTTGCCAAGCATTGAATTAAAACACGCTGATTGCATCGATTATCTTCCAACAGATCAATCATCTTTGCAGTTAGTCGAGGATTATTGCATTTCAATTGCTGGAGAGCAAATATAGTGTTTTCGACCAAATAACGGTCTTCAGACCAAAGGCATTGCCCAATTTTAGAGATCGACGACGAAGCACCTAACCTTCCAAGAACTTCGACAGCCTTTCTCTTAGCAATATTAACAGCTTGTTCCTTAAGAGGATTATCTAACAAATTCACTAAAGCTTGTTCAGTCTCCGATCCTGGGCAATTGATCAAATGAGACGCTGCCATATAGTAATCGCTTTGCGACTCCAACTCATTGATGGGCTGAAGAAGAATCCGGCGTGCATGCTCACATGTCAGCTCGGGATGAATATTGTCAAAACGACCTGTCATCAAGGTATAAAATCACGTATAAATTGTACCTTAAAATCAAGCAAGATGTCTTCACTAAACTCAAACTAGTCAAAAAAAACTAACTCGATGCTTTGAGAAGCGAAAACAGCATAGAGTTGCATCAGTTACTTGAACATTGTGGGACCTTTTTCTGGGAAGCGATTCATCGTACAAACAACGACCATGAATCGTTCAAGGCCATCGATGTCCGTACATTTCAACATTCCATTCAATGGTCTATGTCAGGGGATGCAAGTGATGCATCGTGCTGGCTTTAATGTTACTGCGCTGAATAGAGATTACGCAAAAAGCGAGCCTCAAGCTCAAGCAACTACTAGCAAGAGCAACTTGAAAGAGAAGAGTGTAGAACTATCGCCAGCAAAACCGTCCAGCCCCAAGAACACAGAGCTGAAATCAGAGAATAAAGCTGAAAGCACTAAAGCGGATAAAAAGTCAAGCCAAAGGAATCGTCGTCAACGACGCAAATAGAACAACTCTGACTAACTCGATTTAGGCCTTGATTTCAAAGACTGCATCGCTGGGTCTTCCACTTTTCAGTGCTTCCCAGTTGATGCCAAGCAGAAATTGTTCAGGATTTGTACATTCAACGACATCAACTCCCCAAGATCCATCTTGCAGTGGGGAACCAGCTGATCCCGGAGAATCCTTACGACCTCCAAGAGCAAGCCAATGATGCTCGGAGCCATGAGAAGAAGAAATTCGAAATTTTTTCCATGCCTGAACGAGCTCTTTGGCCATATCTTCAGGTGATAAAGAAGACTCTAAACGAATCAGCCAATGCGGATGATTTAAAGCTTGGGCATGATCAAAAGCATTTGATTGCCCCTTCAATCCATCAGCTAACGCTTGAGCAGATATTGCAGGAACACTATCTGATGTGATCTGAAGATTATGAGAGACAATAAAAACGGTCATGGTTTGGGCTATGGTCAAAGTCAAGTGTGATGGAGGGCTCAATGAATGACTTCGCTGAAACACAGTTGAGTCAAGAAGAAGCCCTTGATCTTGCCAATCATCTCAAAGAAAAATTGAGCGCAGGATTGCCGATTGACGCTGATCCAGACTCCATCGCGATCATGGTAGCCGGGCTGGGGGATCCTCGAGGGCTGCTTCGCCGTCAAATTTCCGAGGGCTTGGGATCGATTGGGAAAGCAGCTGTTCCTGCTTTGTGCCAGGCCATGCGACGCAGTGATCAGGTCACAGTGAGAAGAGCAGCTGCTAAAACTCTGACTTTGATTGCTGATCGGAATAGCCTGCCAGATCTTCTGACGACTTTTCTGACCGATACAGATTCAGTGGTGCAAGGCTCAACAATGGGAGCGATGGCATCCATGGGAAAGGAATCAATCGGAGCAATTCTGAGCATCGTTGAAAATGTCGACAGCACAGAAATGCAAATTGGCCTAGCGAATTGGGCACTCACGATCATTGGTGATCGAGCCCCAGAAACCCTCAAAGGTGCATTGACCTCAGACAATGCCAGAGTTCGAAAAGCAGCAATATCAGCCCTTGCCAGTCAGATTCAATCCCTAAACTCCCAAGAGGATCGAGACCTGCTTCAAAAGTCTCTTCTGGATTCGTGCGCTGAAATTCGTTCTGAAGCGGTCATCCTGCTTGGAAATCTTGAGGATTCAGAATGGACATTACCTTTACTCTCCTCTGCTCTCTCAGATCAGGAGAGTTTGGTCAGAAAAAACACTGCTTTATCACTGATGAAGCTCGGCTGCAGTTCAAGTATTCCTAATCTTCAAACACAACTCGAAAGCGAATCTGACCCAGTAGTCCGCAACGTTTTACAGCTTGCGATTGATCGACTCCAACAATCCTGAGAAAAACAATCATGAAAAAGGGGGATGCCTGAGCACCCCCCGATTCAGCTAGTTGCTGTAACCAAGCTCAGGAGAGTGCGTTGATCACATAATCCAAGTAGGACTTGAACTCGTTGAGAGCCTGAGGGCTCATGTCACGAGGAGCACAAGCACGGTCACGGGTGTAGGTGAGTGCTTCAACGTAGGGGCCTGTAGGAAGGCTCAGTGAGCGGTACACCTCACGGGCACCAGCAATTCCCCACTCATCCAGAGGACCAGTGCCGCCAACAACGAGGCAGTAGTTGATCAGGCGCAGATAGTGGCCCAGATCGCGGTAGCACTTGTCAACCTTGACCTGGCTATCACCAGCCTCACCAGGCTGCTTCAGATAGGCGTACTTGTTGAAGCAGGCATCACCGGCTTCACGAGTCACGGCATCAAGACCAGCAGCCAGCTTTTCAGCAGCTTCAAGTCGAGCAGCGGCACGTTGGATGTTGCCCTGAACGGCTTCAAGATCGTTCTGGGAAGGGAAGCGACCTGCTGCGTCTGCAGCAGTCACAACTGTGGTAACGACGGACTTCATTGATGGGTTCCTTTAAGAGGGAGAGTGTCTGAAAAGAAAGCGAGAAGCCGTTCAGGAGACGGCGCCGATCACGCGATCGAAATAGGAACCAGCTTCAGCAACAAGAGCTGAGCAGTCGCCTTGTGTGGTCTCCATCTTGCGGAAACGCTTGCCGCCAGAGGCAGGAGAGTTGGTTTCGCCGATGAGAGCAGTTGCTGAAGCCTTCATGATGGCCACGGCACGTGCTGCCGACTGGGTGGGAACTCCCAGAGCGATGTAGGTCTCTTTCAGACCATTCAGGCAACGGTCATCCAGCACGGAAGCGTCGCCTGCAAGCAGCGCATAGCTGATGTAGCGGAGCACGATCTCACCATCGCGCAGGCATGCAGCCATGCGGCGATTGGGATAGCAGTTACCACCAGCCTGAATCAGGCCGGTGTTCTCGCAGATCATGCCGGTCACAGCATCGGAAACGATGCAGGAGGCGTTGGAGGTGATGGCGTTGACAGCGTCCAGGCGCTTATTGCCTTGGCTGACATAGCTGCGAAGGACAGCGAGGTCGCTACCACCTACAGGTGCGGTTTTGGCGTCAGCGCTGACGACCGAACGGGAGAATGCGTCGAGCATTTGGGGCCAGACAGTTTTGTGGGGGAGAGGCTTCTGATGCCGAGAGGCAACCACTGAAACAAGGCCTTTGAAGGTGTCTTGAGCCGATGGCTGAAAAACCCAAGGGGTTGGAAGCGCTTTAACAAACTAAGCCGGGTCAACCAAGCAGTGGTTCGGGATCAGCTGATCACGCAAGAGTTCGTCACCTTGTGAGCTCAACAAGGCCCTCAACAGGCTTCAAGGTCCCCATAGCCCTAGCCATGAACAGTACAAAAGGCACTGAGCAAGGGAAAATCTGTCCGTCAAACCACTAGATCACCAATCGCAACGCAGGCAACACTTGGGCTTCAGTGGGCGGGTAGGCTCACACTCGCTTTTCTGTTCATTTGCTCAGCATGGCGGATCAACCTCCTCAGCAAGCACCCAGCATTGAAGAATTGCAGGAATCGATTGATGAACTATCCACCTATCGAGAACGACTTTATAACGACGTTCTAGGGCTGGGTAAAAAACTTCGTTTATCCCAAAAGAAAATAGAAGCCACGCTCAGCGAACACCCTGAGCTCACACGAATCGATGAGGTGTTGGATCAACTCAAGGCGCAAAGAAATGCTCAGAGCGGCCAATGATGAGACCAGAGGGGATCACCCCGATGACGATGGCCAGCTTTTTTGAAGCAAGTCGGGGTACTTGGCTGAATCGCCGAGTCGTCCATCACCTGGATTGCCAAGACGATGAAGCTGCAGATTCAAATTTGATCATCGAACCGTTCGACACCAATGACCCAGTAGTTGAAAAAGTGTGTTCAGCGCTGAACGTGAAAATCAGCGATACCAGCGGTGGAGCAAGGTTTTACTGGGAGAGCAACTTGATGGAAGATACGCGCAATAACGACTACGCCGCAGTGGTTGTCGATGCCCCTAATCCAGCAGACCCCCGTCAAGGATTTCTGTTGAGAGATGTCGGTTATGTGGAAAAAAAATCAGTCGTCAGCACCTATTCCTTTGCTGATGATGGCGTGTTGACGATCAAAACCCGATATGACACCAACACAGGTATCGAACGATGCTGGTTTGTGAATGATCAAATCAGAATGCGGGTGAGCTCGGTGCAATTTCTCAACGGTGTTGCCATGACCACGTACTGCACTGAATTTCGCTGTCCCAGTAACGCTGAGATTGCGGCCCTGTCGTCAGCCACCAGAGAGAGAGCTGACAACAATCCTCCAACCCAGGAGAGCTGAAACGTGTTTGATCCATTTCTCAAGGAACTTCACCACGGCATCCAGCAACGAGGCGGTAAGGCCATAGACGTGCCCGCTGGGCTCGAGGAATGCCAATCCAAGAAAGGCACCAGCGTGATCCGCAGCTGGCTTTGGGAGGTCCCGAATTTCCGTCGCTGGCGGGTCACCAGGCTTGATGCTGGTGACAAGCTGCAGGTTCTGAATTCGGTTGCCTATCCCGATTACAGCCTTGACCATCCTCTGATGGGAGTCGACCTGCTCTGGTTTGGAGCGCGACAAAAGCTCGTTGCCGTTCTCGACTTCCAACCTCTAGTTCAGGATGCAAATTATCTCGATCGCTATTTCTCCGGCCTCAAACAACTGAATCAGGAATTTCCTGATCTCAATGGCGAAGAGACGATGCGCTCGTTCGACCCGAATCAATACTTCTCATCCTGGTTGTTGTTTTGTCGTGGCGGTGCTGATCAAGCGGAGACCTCGTTGCCGCCGGCATTCAGTGCATTCCTGAAGGCCTACTGGGAGCTTCACGACACCGCTCTGAAAACCGACGCGCTCATTCAGTCGGATGAAGTGAAACGCCTGCAGGACAACTACGACGTTTACAGCGCCGAACGCGACCCGGCTCACGGACTCTTCACCAGTCATTTCGGCAAAGAGTGGTCCGACCGATTCCTGAGCGAATTTTTGTTCCCAGCATCCGCCAAGCAATGAGTTCAAACCGACGCAACAGCCTTGACCCTGTTGCCATTGAAGGCTGGAGCTGGCAGCCGTTCCTGGAGGACGCTGTCAAGTCTCTAGAGCCTCTTGGGATCGAGCCCTATCCGGTCAACGATGCCTTTCTGTTCAAGCAGGATCAAACAGGATCGAAAGCGAAACCTGTCTGCGTGACCACGGCCACCTGGGCCTGCAAGTGCAAGAAATTCCGTCAGGTGAGGGCGGCTTGCGTCAGTGCGGGCTCATCCGCATCGGTTCTGAACTTTGTGATCAATCCTCTGCCGAGGTATGACTTGCCCTTCTTTGGCGGAGACCTTGTCACCCTGCCTTCGGGCCATTTGCTCGCGCTCGATCTTCAACCTGCTGACAAGCAGGACAGCGAACACACTCAAGGCGTTTGGGATCGGCTGATGCCGATTTTTGATCGCTGGCGTTCTCAGTTACCAGACGGAGGTCCAATTCCTGACGAAGCCCAGCCCTTCTTCTCGCCGGGTTTCCTTTGGACACGATTGCCCCTGGGAGAAGAAGGAGATCAGCTCATCAAAAGCGTGGTGCGACCAGCTTTCAATGACTACCTCAACCTTTATCTGGAACTCGCCGCTGCGGCCGAGCCTGTCTCCGATCAACGCATGGAGCATCTCCTGGCGGGTCAACGCCGTTACACCGATTACAGAGCAGAGAAAGATCCTGCCAGGGGAATGCTGACTCGATTCCATGGCAGTGAATGGACCGAGGCTTACATCCACGATGTGCTGTTTGACCTCTAATAGCCGGTGTGCTGCTCTGAACTGAGCAAATACCCTGCCTGGACTGGGGGTTAAGCATTATGAACAGCAATCGGGTGCGCTTCGACCACTTAGCGAGAATTGCTTTCGACCCCGACGGGACTTTTACGATGTCCCTCCGGTGTCTGTGACACCCATTTAGACGCTGCCAAGAGGAGTTCCAAATGTTCGACGCCTTCACCAAGGTTGTCGCCCAGGCCGACGCCCGGGGACAGTTCATCAACACCAGCGAGATTGATGCTCTCGCCGCCGTCGTCTCTGACAGCAATAAGCGTCTGGACGCCGTGAACCGCATTTCCAGCAACGCCTCAACAATCGTTGCGAATGCTGCACGCGCTCTGTTTGCTCAGCAGCCTGCACTGATTGCCCCCGGCGGCAACGCCTACACCTCCCGTCGCATGGCTGCCTGCCTGCGCGACATGGAGATCATCCTTCGCTATGTCACCTACTCGGTCTTCACCGGTGACGCCTCTGTGATGGAAGATCGCTGCCTCAACGGCCTGCGTGAGACCTACCTGGCACTGGGTACTCCCGGCGCATCTGTAGCCGCTGGCGTCAATCTCATGAAAGAAGCCGCACTGGCCATCGTCAACGACAAAGACGGAATCACCTCAGGTGATTGTGCATCTCTCAACAGCGAGATCGGAACCTACTTCGATCGCGCAGCAGCCTCTGTCGCTTGATACCGATAGCCACTTTTTTCGCTTAAATCCTTCTTCATCATGAAAACCCCCCTCACCGAAGCCGTCGCGGCAGCAGATTCCCAGGGCCGCTTCCTCACCAACGCCGAAGTGCAAGCTGCTTCCGGTCGTTTTACACGCGCCAAAGCGAGCCTGGAGGCTGCCAAGGCTCTGACTGCCAAGGGTGATGCCCTGGTCAACGGAGCTGCACAAGCTGTTTACACCAAGTTCCCTTTCACCACCCAGATGGAAGGCTCGAACTATGCCTCAACCACTGAAGGCAAAGCCAAGTGTTCCAGGGACATCGGCTATTACCTGCGCATGGTCACCTATTGCCTCGTTGCTGGAGGCACAGGCCCTATGGATGACTACCTGATTGCTGGCCTTGCCGAAATCAACCGGACCTTTGAGCTCTCACCGACCTGGTACGTTGAAGCACTGAAGCACATCAAGGCCAACCACGGTCTTTCTGGTGATGCGGCTACAGAAGCCAACAGCTATCTCGACTACGCGATCAACGCCCTGATCTGATCAACATCGTTGTTCAGACTCTCCATAAGCCCCCATCTGGGGGCTTTTTTTTTCAGTCACTCACTGATGAAACCATCTCTGCAACGATTCCTAGACCTTCTATGCGGAGAGTACAGCAATCAACAGCAAGCCTTCGATAACCCTCCATTGTTTGCTCATATCTTTCTTAAATATCGACCGATAGAGCATCTTCAGCAGGGATCCATTCTTCTGGAACAAACTTATGCAGTCGACCCGAAAAACCCATACCGATTACGAATGATACGAGCAGAAGAAGTTGAGAATGGAATCATCAAACTCTGGAACCATGTTTTTAGGGAACCCGATCAATTCTCAAAAGCAACAACAGACATCACTCTACGAAATCAGATCAAAGAATCAGATCTCATACCATTGAACAATTGCCACTACCAAGTCACCCAAAGAGAAGACGGATATCATGGAGAAATAGAGCCAGGCTCTTGCTGCATTGTCAAACGAGAGGGCAAAGACACCATTCTTGTTAGCTCATTCCACCTGGATCGAGACACTCTTTCAACGCTTGATCGTGGCCAGGACCCAGTGACCAAAGAGCGATGCTGGGGCTCAATCGCAGGTGAATTTCGCTTCAAAAAGACTGCATCATGGGAAGCGAAGTGGTGTTAACCCTCCGAAAAAAATCCCAGGCATGATGCGGTCTTTTCAGAGAAACAGCACAGGGACGCCGCCTTTTAAGCTAAAGCCCAAGAGCTGCCGCCACAGAATAGAGACTTGATCCCAATCAACTCAACACAATCAGCCCTTGAAGCCCTAGATCATGAAGATGCTGGTGTTCGCTATCACGGCGCCTGGTGGCTGGGCAAACACCGAGCGATCGAAGCAATCCCCAAGCTGGTCGACTGCCTGAAGGATGAACGAGAGGTGACCTCTACAGGTGGCTACCCACTGCGAAGGCAAGCAGCACGATCGCTCGGGATGATCAAAGATGCAAGTTGCATTCACTCACTTCTTGAAACACTGAATACCAATGATGTTCAACTCCATGAAGCAACATTGAGAGCATTGATCGAAATCAAAAACGATCAATGCTCTCATGCACTAATCAGCTATCTAGACAAAGATATTGATAACAAACCAATAGAAGCTCTCATTGAAGCACTGGCTTCAAATCAAGTTTGGCAGGTTGCTGAGAAAATCAAGCCTTTCCTTCAATCAGACTGCGAGAGAGTGGTGAGCTCAGCAGCAGCATTCTTCTATGAATGCACTGGCGAGAAAAGCTATCTCGATCAAGTGATTGCCCTCCTGAATCACGAAAATCGTTTTGTGAGGCAATCAGCAGCTTTCGACCTTGCCCGAATCGGAACGATCTCAGCAGCAAAATCCATTCTGGCAGCCCCAATCCCCAATAACGTCAAAATGTATGCCATCAGGGCAATCCTGAGCGATTCGCTACTCAAATCAGCCAAGGGAGAAAATGAGCAAGGGGCGCAGAATCAAGAGGCGCATGATTCTCTCTTCAAAACACTTGACGGATTAACCAGAGAAAACTTTGCGGGCAATTTGCTCATCAATCAAGACATTACAAAACCGACCAGCACCGAGCAATCACTCAGATCAACAGCAGACATACTCTCCCTTGCCTTTGAGAAGCTCGGATCGCCGTCATTGATGGAACGCGAGGAAGGCATCAGGCTGCTTGCCGAAAGCCCGAAAAGCATCAAAGAAGATCTACACAATCTGTACTTTTCAGAATCAGATCAAGACATCAAAATGGGCCTTGTTAAAGCCATGGCAACGCTAAAAAATAGTGATTATGTACCAGCCTTGATCGATGCTGTTGGAGTCGAAATCGGCAATCACTGCCAGGGCAACATCCGACGTGTGGCAGCATGCGCACTTGGAGACATTGACTGGATTCAGCAAGCCGATTGTCCATCACTCACTATCACAATGGATAAGCTGAGCTGGACATTGCAATACCCTGACGACTGGGGATTGCGCTACAGCGCATGCATCGCACTAGAAGGCATCGGCAATAGCAGAGCTAGAGCCCTTCTGCTTGAATCAAGCGCAAAAGAAGCCGACCCTGTGATTTTAAAACGCATCGACATTGCTTTATCCGAAATAAGCTCACCCAATATTTTTTAAAGTTTCAAACCCACGAAGCCACCAATTTGCGCCTCAATCAAGGGGCATCAAAAAGCCTAAAACGATTACTTAAAAACAACCGTGAAAATACTTTTCGTCTGTCTCGGCAACATCTGCCGATCACCCGCTGCGGAGGGGGTGTTTCTGCATCTTCTGAACGAACGAGGATTAAACGACCGCTTCGTGGTGGACTCCGCCGGCACCGGCAGCTGGCATGTGGGAAATCCCGCGGACCGTCGGATGCAGGCCGCGGCCAAGCGGCGTGGCATTCATCTGCCAAGCCGAGCCCGTCAGATCGACCTCAATGACCTGGAAGAGTTCGACCTGGTATTAACCATGGACGACGACAATTTCAGGGCTGTCAGCGGCCTAGCCCGAGAAGCGGGGGAAAGGGCCACCGCCCAGATCCGGCCGATGCTCAGCTACGGAGAGCGCTACAGCGAAAGCGAAGTTCCTGACCCTTATTACGGAGGGGATGCCGGCTTCGATCATGTGCTGGATCTACTGGAAGATGCCTGCGCAGCGATGCTCGATGAACTGAGCGCACAGGATTAAGCAACTACCATCCAGCAATGAAAAGCGATCAGCGCTCGGGAGTGGGCCAGACCTCTTCAGCAACCCGCCCGCGGAACAGGTCCTCGAGTGCGTCAATCACGGCTTCGATCCCCATCCCGTCGGTGATCAGCTCGGTGGCGTCATCCGCCTGCACCAACGGCGCATTTGTTCTGGTGCTGTCGAGTCGGTCTCGCTCAACAATCTGCGCTTCGAGTTCGCTGAGCGCAGGCACGGCATGACCGCGCGTCTCCAGATCCTTGGCACGACGACGAGCCCGTTCTCCAGGAGTCGCCGTCAGGAACACCTTGAGCTCGGCATCCGGAAAGACAGCTGTACCGATATCGCGGCCTTCAGCCACCAGGCCGCCCTTCTCACCGAGTCGCTGCTGCTGCCGCGTCAGCAGTGCCCGTACGCACGCATGGGCAGCCACCAACGACACCGCACCGGTGACTTTGGGATCACGGATTGCATCCGTGACATCCCTGCCGTTCACACAAACGGTCTGCACTCCATTCCGCAACGGCGAAAGATCCACCTCCAAGCCGCTCAGAAGCCGCTCGACGGCGTCTGCGTTGGCCGGATCAGCCCCATGCTCCTGGACCCATAAGGTCACAGCCCGATACATGGCGCCGGTATCGAGATAAAGCAGACCCATGCGTTCAGCGAAGGCCCGGGTGACCGTGCTCTTTCCAGCACCGGCGGGGCCGTCGATGGCAACGATGGGAGAACGGGTCATGACAAAAATGTGATCGATCAGGCGTGTGGATCCAGAGCAGACGGCCGCGGCCAAAAGGCGCAAGGACTGCGTTTCCGCAGCAGGCTGCAGCGTGGATGGATCCACGACCTCTACATACTCCACCTCAAGGCCTGCGGTTTCGAGCTGCCGTCTGAGTTGGATCAGAACATCCCTCTGGCTAGCCAGCCTGTTCTGAAGTTGCGTCGCAGCACGACGGAGAGCGGCTCCGATCGATACCGCGCTGCGTCGCTCCGCTGGAAGCAGGTACAAATTGCGCGAACTGGCAGCCAGACCATCGGGCTCCCGCACGGTGGCACATCCCCTGATCCGAACCGACAATCCCAGGTCGCTCACCATCCGGCGCACGATCGCGAGTTGCTGCCAATCCTTCTCACCCAGCCAGAGCTGTCTTGGCTGGACAAGTGCCAAAAGGCGGCTGACCACGGTGGCAACTCCATCGAAATGGCCTGGTCGCCAGGGACCGCACAAACCCGACTGCAAAGCTGACGGCGCTTGCAGCCTCCAACCCGACGCGACACCTTGCGGATAAATCTGGCGCTCATCCGGACACCAGATTGCTGACGCACCGGCCTGCTGTGCCAGAAGGCAGTCAGCCTCGAAGGAGCGGGGGTAACGATCAAAGTCTTCCCCCTCTCCGAACTGCAGAGGATTGACATACACACTCACCAGAACGGATCCCGGCTCCGGGCAGCCAGCAACCGCACGCTGGATCAGCTGGGCGTGACCTTGATGCAGCCCCCCCATCGTGGGAACGAAATCAATCGGGCCAGGCCGTGATGCACGCCAGGCCGTGAGTTCTGAGCGAGTTCGGAGGACGCGAAGGCTCAGCGAAGCACCTCAAGACGAACCTGGGCAATGCCACTGCTCGTCAACCCCAGCTCGCTTGCAGCACCATGCGCCAGATCAATCACCCTGTCCCCAGCAAATGGGCCACGATCATTAATGCGCACCACTGCTTTGCGACCGTTCCAGAGGTTGGTCACACGCACACGCGTACCGAAAGGCAAGGTGCGGTGAGCGGCAGTCATTGTTCCCGGGCGAAACACCTCTCCATTGGCGGTGCGATTCCCATAGAAACCGGGGCCATACCAGCTGGCTTCGCCCGAATGCGTGGAGATCACAAGCGGAACAAGAGACTTGGGTGGCGGCGGCGGAATCGGAACCACCACTGGCTCAGGCTCGGCAATGGCTGTCACTGGATCAGTGATCAGTGGATCCAGTGGCGCTTCGATCGATGGTTCAGCGACTTCGAGAGCGGAAACAGGCTCAGAAGGCAGCACCAGGTCCAGAGGGTCAGTGATCCCAAAGCCATCAAGGTCTCTCGCCAGCACCGGATAGAGAGCAAGGCCTGCGAGCGAAACTCCGGCAAATGCAGCAATGGCAGGAAAAAAACGAGCCATAAGAGTGGGTCAACGGCGGTCTAGGAAAGACCGTTGCTTCGGCCGTTAAGGGCCAAAAAAACCGCGACCGAAGCGCATGAAAGTCGCTTGAACGTAAAAATGTCTGGAATTCCTTGCAGGCAGAGAAAAGCTCACGCCGAGCAGGCCAAGACGCTGATCAGCCGCCCGGAGAGGATGCAGCAACTGGGCTGCAAGCACAACGCGCCGAGGAGCCATTGATCAGCTCAGGCAATCCAAACAACAAGCCCCACTGATGACCAGGGGACCAGCGATCGCAGCGGCACAAGAGCACGACACGACGCTCCGCTCACGAGGGGAGAGGATCAGGGCAGAACTACTGCTGCTGATGGACTACCGAGCCGCCGGTGTAGACGTGGAAGCTGGGCGAGCTTTCGTGCAGCGGATCAAAACCGGTGTCGAAGCAACGCATCGTCCAGAGGTAGTCGGCGGGCTGGGCGGCTTTGGAGGCATGATCCGGCTGCCGCAAGGGCTGAAACGTCCACTGTTGGTGTCGGGAACCGACGGCGTTGGCACCAAGCTTGAACTCGCCCAGGAACATCACAACCATCACGAGGTGGGCATCGACTTGGTTGCCATGTGCGTCAACGACGTCATCACCAGCGGTGCCGAGCCCCTCTTTTTCCTCGACTACATGGCCACAGGAGCCCTGAGTCCTGATGCCATGGCCACGGTGGTCGAGGGCATTGCCGATGGCTGCCGCCAGAGCGGCTGCGCACTGCTCGGCGGTGAAACAGCAGAGATGCCGGGCTTTTATCCACCAGGCCGATATGACCTGGCGGGTTTCTGCGTGGCCGTCGTTGACGAGGATGCGGTGATTGACGGCAGCCAAGTTCAAGCCGGCGATCGCATCGTTGGGGTCAGCAGCAGCGGAGTTCACAGCAATGGCTTCAGCCTGGTGCGCAAAATTCTCGAGACCAATGGCGTGTCGGCCGAAACACGCTTCGGCTCCGATGATCAACCTCTGATTCAGGCGCTATTGAAGCCAACCCATCTGTACGGGGCACTGGTGAAGCGGTTGATCGAATCAGGCACTCCTCTGCATGCCATGGCCCACATCACAGGCGGAGGCATTCCCGAGAACCTGCCCCGCTGCCTTCCTGACGGCTTGATCGCCAAGGTGGCCCCCGAACGCTGGCCGCGCTCGGAACTGTTCAGCTGGCTGCAATCTCACGGAGAGATCAAGGAGCGTGATCTCTGGCACACCTTCAATCTGGGAATTGGTTATTGCCTGGTGCTTCCTGGCGCGGCGGTCGAAGCTGCAATCGAACACTGTGAACAACAGGGCTTCAAGGCTTGGGACATCGGCGAGATCATGGCAACTACTGGCCATGACGACTCCCCAGTGCTCGGCTTACCCGCCTGAACCAGACCTGGATCCAACAATCTCCAACAGCTGGAGGACAAAGCGCACTGAGGCCTTCTAACCCCGTTAGTCTCACAACAGACAGATCGATCCTGCATCGATCAATGCGTCGCGACATACGCCCTAGTAAGCCATGCCATTTGATAGACCTCAGCGCACGACCCGACGACGTTCGTCGGCAGGTCCCACACCTCCCAGACGCCCTGTCAGTAATGGATATGACAAAAGCGGAGCTCACCGTCAGGGCGGACCAAGACCGACCTTTCTGGCGCTAAAGGACCACGGCAAGGTCTTCGTTGCCGACATGCCATTTCTCTCTGATGGGCAACTGGCCAACATCAGTAAAGAAGCTGCGGAAGTTCTCCTTAGTCTTGAGCGTCGCATTACCGAATTGGAGCAGGTTCAGGGTGACCGTGACACGTTGATCAAGGCCTGCACGAAGCGCGATGTCACCCATCGTTTCCTTAGAGCAATCGAGGAGGAACAACAACAGCGCCGGGACAATCCCGCCGTTCGCCGCGCTGCAGGAGAGTCTCTGCCTCGAACGTTTCTGGAGATCGCACGCCACCGCCTTCCGGGCGCAACGTTTGATTCTTTGCTGCAGGAAGCACTCTCAGCATGCGAACAGTCTGCGGCAGAACCTTCACCTGCCATCAAGCCACCACTCAAGGTGGTTTCCCTGCAACCCCAGGCATCATCACTGCCAGTGGTCGTCAGTCCAGATCCGGAACCAACCGATCAAGCGCTCTGAAACGGATTGTCCGGCATGCGAACCGGACAATCGAGACTGAGCTGATCGAGCAGACTGCGCTCTTGCTCGGTGAGGGTCCAGCCAAGTGCCTGCTTGGCATCCTTGACCTGAGCGGGTCGGCGAAATCCAGGAATCGGGCAGGTTGAGTGAGCCCGGCACCAGTTCAGGGCCACCTGCACCTGATTCACCCCCCTTGCCTGCGCCATGTCAGCCATCGCCTGACGCAGAGGGAGAGAACCCGGCAAGAGGCGCCGAAACAGCCCCGAACGCAAGAGCGTTGCACCACTGGGTGTCCAGCCAGGGTGTCGCGCCAGAACGCCAAGAGCAAGAGGGCTATAAGCCAGGACCTCCACACCGAGGTCGCGACAAAGGTCGAGGATACCGCCAGGTCTGATTGGTTCTGGAGCAAGCAGTGACAGCTGCACCTGCACACTGGCCAGCCGTACACCCCGACGCGCCAGATGATCGTGGAGCAGCCTTAGACGCTGGGGGCCGACATTGGACACACCAAGCTCACGCACCTCACCCTGGTCCACCAGATCAGCGAGACCGTCCAGCAGGGGTCGTTCCTGCCAGGGGGCGTATCGGGCTGTGCTCCAGTGCAGCTGAACCCGATCGAGCTGACCCCGTAGACGCTGCCGGCTGGCTTGAAATGCTTTCACCAGGCCGCGACGACCTAGGCGCCAGGGGAATGGAGCCAGCTTGGTGGCAACGATGAGGTTGTTGCGGGACGAGAGCTCAAGGCCCTCTAGACACTGACCCAGCAGCTCTTCACTTCGACCATTCAATCGACCAGTGCCATAGGAGTCCGCCGTGTCCACGAGCTGCAATCCGGCAGCAACGGCCGCTGCAAACGTTGCTTTCAGTTCTGGATCGTCTGTTTCGGAGCGATAGCCCCAGAGCAGTTGGTTGCCCCAGGCCCAAGTCCCGAATCCGATTCCTGTCACAACGCCATGGATCGCTGCACGCCATGATCGCTTCAGTACGGTCCATGCGATGTCACTCACTGCTGCCGAAACAGCTCGCAATCGGCGGGACGAGGGCTCCGCGCAGGATTCAGCCAGCGGTGCTGCAGATGAGCGTGTGCTCTGCTCTCACTGTGGTCGCACCGCCAGCAACGGCATCAGCTGCATCGGCATGTGCGTGGCCGACAGCGACTACTGAAGCGATGCGCGTCCTACCCATCCACCAACACGCGGCCCTTGGATGCGCTCTGTTGATTGGTCTGAGCTCCCCCATCGCTGCTCAACCCCAACTCGAATCCTTTTCAGGTCGATATCAGACCAAAAGCAGCAACTGTCGCTTCCTGCCAATGAATGGGCAAAAGCGTGGTTGCCGTTTAATTCAGATCGATGGCCGAACGCAGGCGGTCATCAGCATCCGCTTTGTTGGAGCTGGCGATCAGCCAGGCTCCAGCCAGAGGCTCACATTCGTGGTGTCGGAGTTGTCAACAACGCCCGTTTTGAAGTGCAGCCGAGGCAACTGCCAACTGATAACTGCCAACTGGCAAGGCAAGATCAACAGTGTGTCCGAAGCGAACTACAACGCCGATGGGCTGGCTGAAGGATTGCCGAAGGCCTGGGCTGTGAGCCTGGGGAACTGCAGTGTCCGTACAGGACGCATTCTCTGTCGTGCCGATAGACCAGCAGGAGGACAGGTCAGTGCTGAAGCACAACTCTGATCATCCAGACCGTGTGATGAGAACGAAGGCGGCACCCAGATTCGAACTGGGGATAAAGGATTTGCAATCCTCTGCCTTACCACTTGGCCATGCCGCCGCTCGGAGCAAATCCGCTCCACTGGCGGATCGTATCAGCGAGACCGCCCCTGCCCTGCTAGTGATCAGCAACGGACACGGCGAGGATCTGATAGCACTGAAAATCATCGAATCGCTGCACCGACTGCAACCGGCCTGGACCGTGAAGGTGCTTCCTCTCGTCGGCCAGGGCAGCTGCTTTCAGGGCGCGATTGACAAAGGCTGGGTGCAGAAGATCGGTCCGGGAGCACGACTTCCCAGCGGAGGATTCAGCAATCAGAGCCTGGGTGCTCTCCTCTCAGATCTCATGGCCGGTCTGCCGCTGCTCACCTGGAAGCAATGGATCTGCCTGCAAAAGGAGCGCAAGTCCACTGCTGCAATCCTGGCCGTGGGAGACCTGCTGCCGCTGCTGATGGCCTGGAGCATCCGTCGGCCGTTTGGGTTCATCGGCACGCCCAAGAGCGACTACACCTGGAGCAGCGGGCCAGGACAAGCCCTGAGTGATCGCTATCACGCACTGAAAGGCAGCGAGTGGGATCCCTGGGAATGGCATGTGATGAAACGGCGTGGCTGCCGCCTGGTTGCCATGCGCGACCGTCTCACCGCAAGGGGACTGCGCCGCCACGGCGTCAACGCGACCAGCCCCGGGAACCCAATGATGGATGGGCTTGCCCAATCAGACCCCCCAGCCAGCCTGGAGCGATGCCGACGCATCCTGCTGCTGTGCGGCAGCCGGATGCCCGAGGCACTGAACAACTTCCGCCGCCTGATCAGCGGACTCCTGCAGATGCCAAGCCCCGTGCCTCTGGCCGTTCTGGCAGCGCTTGGCTCCAGCCCCCATCAGAACGAGCTGGGTGAACTGCTACAAAACCTTGGATTCCGCAGCTGCCCTCCTCCAAGCAGCGCCCTCGAAGCCGCCGAATGCTGGGTAAACGGGCCGGTGCTTCTCCTGATTGGACCAGGGCGATTCCATCGATGGGTGGCTTGGGCGGAAGCAGGTGTTGCCACCGCCGGCACAGCCACAGAACAAATGGTGGGACTAGGAATCCCAGCCCTCTCCTTGCCAGGTCGTGGTCCGCAGTTCACCCATGGGTTTGCCGAGAGGCAGAGCCGACTTCTAGGTGGCGCCGTCCGCACCTGTGAATCGGAACAGGAGCTGGGCCGCCGTCTTGCCCAGCTTCTCAATGACCCTCTGCTGCGACAGGAGATGGGGCGCATGGGGCGCCAGAGGATGGGCCCTGCAGGCGGCAGCGAAGCCATTGCAAGGGAGGTGATCGGCCAGCTCGCACCCGAACACTGATACTGGGTTTCACTTCAGAACGAAGGATCTCCTTCCCACAGCCATGGCCGCCATTCAGGACCGCGACTATCTGAGGCTTTGCGCGGAACTGGCAAGTCTGCTCAGCATCAGCCAGGCCTCTGCCCGCAGACGGGTCGACCAGCAAGCAGCCAAGGACGGTGCACGGGATGTGGAAACCCGAAAATCCGTGGCAACAAGCCTGCTTGATGCAGCGAAAGCCGAACAGGGCCAGGGCTCAGCGGGCAGCAACCTGGACACGCTGCTGGAGGCTGAGCCCATGGATCAACACTTCATGCTCGAAGACTGAAACCGCTCAGTGCTCGAAGGTGTTGACAAAGCGAAAACGATCCAGATCAGACATCACTGGAACGCATGCGAAGCAACGCTGCGCCAGCTCCCAGCGACCCTCTCGCCGCAACATCACCTCCAACTGGCGGCGCGCGGGCAGCAGATAACGGGCATCGTTGGCGGCGTAGGCCAGCTGGGCGTCGCTTAACTCATCAACCCTGCCCCAATCACTGCTCTGGGCCTGTTTATCCAGCTCAACTCCGACCAGTTCCATAACCAGATCCTTGAGGCCGTGCCGCGGGGTGTAGGTGCGTGCCAGACGACTCCCAACCTTGGTGCAGAACACAGGATTGACTCGGATCGAAAGCCCCGTGGCCAGCGCTGCCACGTCAAACCGGGCGAAATGGAACACCTTTTCAATGGATTGGGCCTCCATCAGTGACTTCAGCCGCGGGGCCTCCGTCTGGCCGAGACCAACGCGAATGCAAGCAACCTGGTCTCTGTCGTCGCAGATCTGCACCAGACAGAGTCGGTCACGTCCATGAATCAGTCCCATGGCTTCGGTGTCGACCGCAAGGGCCTTCGCCTGGACGAAGCGGTCATACCAGTCCTGATCCAGGTCTCCATCAAAGACTGCGAATGTGCAGGGCTCATTGGGGATCTCAGCCATGGAAGGAAAGCAAGGAATGACAACCAACCACCACTCTGGCCTCAGCAGGAGATCGAACGAGTTTTAACTGAGCGCTTGAAAATCAGAACAAGACCGAGTTAGACAAAATCGAGACAGCTTGTTTTCATGCTCACCCAACGCAAACCAACGCGCTCCTGTCTGGCGGACATCGAACACTATTTCCAGCAGCCCCCGCCGCTCTTCCTGGATCTCGAGCTGGCGGTCTGCTGGGTTCTGGACTGCCTGCTGCAGAACGACACCTACCCCTCCGGACTGCTTCAGCGCCTGCAGAGTGATCATCCCAAGCTGCGGCTCTCCGAAACAGTGCTGCATCAGGCGGTCGATTTTCTCGAGCAGCAGGAAATGCTTGATTCCTATACCAAGCGTTGCCCAAGCAGGGGGCGCCCCCGCCGCATGCTGCATCTGCATCAGGACGCAAGAGGGCAGGCTGAACGCCTGATGGAACCCTGGAGCCGCTGGCTTCATGAACACGATCCACTGACCACCTAGCCACTGACCACGTAGAACAGTCCTCTGTTCGGGCAGCAGCTAGCCGGATGCCATCCCCCCAGACGTCCACTCTGCTGCTCACAGCGTTGCTGGGGATTGGACTGGTCTTCTTCCTGCGAGCTGCCAGCAAGGATCGAACCACTGTTTTGGAGGTTCGATCACCGCGGCCTCCGGTAGAAGTGCTGAATGGACTCGACGCCTGGTTGAAGCAGCGGGGCTGGAGCCAGCAAGGCGGGGATGCCGATCGCTGCCTGCTGGAATACAGAGGCCAGGTCGACAGCAGTGTCCCTCTGGCAATCCTGCTGTCACTGCTGGGAACCGTCGGCGCTGGCAGCCTTGGACTGGTCGTGCGACAGATGAACCCATCCTTGAATTGGTGGCCTCTGCTGATTGCCACTCTTGGTCCCTTGGCCGGGTGGATTTACACCCGCCGAGCAAGGCGCGTGGAAGAGATTCAGATCCGGCTCATCGAGTCTGAGGCAGGCGAAGGCAGCACACTGCGCCTGCGTGCTCATCGCGATGAGCTCATCGCCCTTGAGCTCGCCCTTGCCGATCCGCTGGAACTGGCCAGCGATGGCGCGTTGCTGTCATCACCGATCTGACGTGACTCCGCGACGGCTGGTCCTGCCCGCGGCATTGATGACCGCTGGACTGATCCTGTCAGCCGTGATGGCAACGGCCGCCAAAACACCACACCCCCAGGACGACGACCCCCTCACGGGAGTCAGGGTTGGCTTGCCTGCCAGCTGGACGGGCCGAGCAATACCCTCAGAGTCCATGGAGATTCTGGTTCTGGCAGGCCATGCCGACTCCCAGGGAATCGAGGGAGCCGGGACTTCGGGCGCAGCTGTTGACCGTGGGGGAGCCCGCCCCATGGATGCGCGCATGCGCGATGAACTGTTCTGGAATCGGCGGGTTCGTGATGCCGTGGTGACAACAGGCCAGGCTCGCGGACTCAAGATCCGTTCCTATGAACCGGATCAACTCACGATTGAGAATGAAGAGGATCCACGCACCAACTGGTCGGTGGGGCGACGTCACCACGACGCAGGTGGTTACGCCTTGGAGATCCATTTCGATGCCTACGGACGCCACGGCGTCGGCTCTGGCCTGATCCCCAACCGGCGCAGTCCAGCGACAAGGATTGACGAAAGCCTGGCCCTCAATTTCGGTCGCTATCCCATCAACTTTCGCGGTGGTCTCGGCGCACCCAGACGAGGCATCAGCATTCTCGAGATCGGCAAACTGGAGGGACAGCTGGAGCGGGCTTTGCGGGCTCCGCACAGTCGCAATGCAGTGATTGCCGCGTTGGCCCTTCGCATCGTTGAAGCCATTGAGCTGGGCATCGGGGAGACCCCGGGCCCAGCAACCCAGAGGCTCAGTTCACCGCCTGATGCGGACGACAACGTTCCTCAAGCGATGGATCTTCGAACCAATGCTGTGGACGGGTGAACAGATCCGTGAGTAGGGCCTCACGAGACCCCTCCTCGGCCTGATAGCCATATTCCCAGCGAGCTAGAGGCGGCAGAGACATCAGGATCGATTCCGTGCGGCCATTGGTCTGCAATCCGAAGATGGTTCCTCGATCCCAGACCAGATTGAATTCCACATACCTTCCCCGTCGGTACAACTGGAACTGACGCTCACGGTCTCCGTAAGCAAGGCCATTACGTTTGTCGATAATCGGCATGTAGGCAGGAAGGAATGCCGTTCCGTTAGCCCTCGCCAGATCATGCAGCTGCTCCCAGGAGAGATTCACTGAACCGATCTCAGCCGCTTTGCGAGCAGCTGGGCCTTCAGGATCCTGGCCGCGGTAAAGGCGCCCAGACCCGTCTTGGTAGTCGTAGAAGATGCCGCCGATCCCCCTCGTCTCCTGGCGATGCTTCAGGAAGAAGTACTCGTCACACCAGGGTTTGAACACCTTATAAAGACGCTCATCGACTGAATCGCAAGCCTGCTGATGGGTGCGATGAAAATGGCGGGCATCCTCAAGAAAGGGGTAGTAAGGCGTGAGATCAGCACCACCTCCGAACCACCAGACCGGTCCAGCCTCGAAGTAGCGATAGTTGAGATGCACCGTCGGAACGAATGGATTTCTGGGATGCAGAACCATGGAGGTGCCGGTGGCAAACCATGAATGCCCTTTGGCTTCAGGCCGCTGTTTGAGGATTGAAGGTGGCAGTTCCTTACCATGCACTTCAGAGAAATTCACGCCTCCTTGTTCAAAGATGCGGCCTTCACGCATCACACGGGAACGCCCACCACCGCCTTCAGGCCGATCCCAGCTCTCTTCCTGAAACTTGCCAACGCCGTCGATCTCTTCGAGGCCTGAGCAGATCTCATCTTGCAGGCCCATCACCAGCGCACGGGCACGCTCGCGTGAGTCGGCGGGGGGACGCTCTCCCGAGACAGCCCCAGACGACGAGGGCACGGCCCCGAGCATCCGGCCCTTCAGACGCTTAAGCAGGGAACGGACCATGGTCGACAGTGTCGTTGAACTCCTGACCATTTCAGCCCAGCGCCGTCTCCGACAAGTTCGTGTGAAGGACTGTCATGGAAAAGCGCCCCTAGGATCCAGCCAACGAATGGGACGCATGACCACTGCGGAACAGGCCACTCAGGCGCTCAGCGACCTCCGCGATGCGGGAAGTGACCGTTCTCTGTTGGACCTCGGTTGGCTCGACCAGGTGCGGGTGACGCCTCCAAGAGCAGTGATCCGGTTGAACCTGCCTGGATTCGCACAGAACCAGCGTGATCAGATTGTGAGCGGTGCGAGGCAGCGACTGCTGCAACTGGAGGACATCGACGATGTCCAGATCGAACTCGGGCAACCACCCTCCCAGGGAGGAATCGGACAGGCTGGCCACGGCCAGGTCGCCGAACGACAGTCGATTCCCGGTGTCCGCCATGTCATCGCGGTCAGCAGCGGCAAGGGTGGCGTTGGCAAGAGCACGGTGGCGGTGAATCTGGCCTGTTCTCTAGCCGTGCGTGGACTGAAGGTAGGGCTTCTGGATGCCGATATTTATGGCCCCAACGCCCCAACCATGCTCGGGGTGGCGGACCGTACGCCAGAGGTGAGCGGCAGTGGAGATAACCAGTGCATGCAGCCGATCGAGACCTGCGGAGTCGCCATGGTGTCGATGGGGCTGCTGATTGAAGAGAACCAGCCCGTGATCTGGCGCGGACCCATGCTCAACGGGATCATTCGCCAGTTTCTATATCAAGTGCAGTGGGGAGAGCGCGATGTCTTGGTGGTTGACCTGCCGCCTGGCACCGGCGATGCCCAATTGTCATTAGCCCAGGCTGTTCCCATGGCGGGCGTCGTGATCGTGACCACCCCACAGCAGGTGGCCCTTCAGGATGCGCGACGCGGATTGGCGATGTTTCGCCAGATGAATATCCCGGTGCTGGGTGTGGTCGAAAACATGAGCGCATTCATTCCGCCAGACCAGCCCGATCGCAGATATGCCCTCTTCGGCACAGGCGGTGGCCAGACGCTGGCCGATGCTTTCGACGTCCCCCTACTGGCTGAAATTCCCATGGAGATGCATGTTCAGGAAGGCGGCGATCAGGGCAAACCGATCACCTTGTCAAAGCCCGACTCGGTCAGCGCCAAGACATTTCTGGCGCTGGCAGATCGTCTCTCACCCATGGTGACCAACGAAGCCTGATCATGGTGTCCGGAGTCGGCCTCAGTGGACAACCCCTGTTCAGAAGGTCCGACAAACGGCGGGGTCGAGGACGCGAGCGGGACTGGATTCTGTGGGGAGTACCGCTCGCCATGGTGGCCGTGGCTGGACTTCTGATCGCCAGCACGCAGCGTCAGGCCGATTACGCCGACTGGTATCACCACTGGATCACTGCCGGTGTCGGCGTGGGAATCGCACTAGTGCTGGAGAGGTTGTCGTTGCTGCGACTCCGCCCCCTGCTGATCCCCATTTACGGACTCACCGTGATCAGCCTCGTCGCTGTTCGAATGATCGGCACCACAGCACTGGGCGCACAACGCTGGATCAGCATCGGGGGCGTGCATGTGCAACCCTCCGAATTCGCGAAGCTGGCAGCAATCCTGCTGCTGGCAGCGGTATTGGATCGACACCCTGTTGAACGCCCGGTGGATCTGCTCAGACCACTAGGTGTGATTTCACTCCCCTGGGTGCTGGTGTTCATCCAGCCCGATCTGGGCACGTCGCTGGTGTTCGGTGCGCTGTTGTTGACGATGCTCTACTGGTCGGGAATGCCTTTCGAGTGGCTGGTTCTGCTGCTCTCCCCCCTGATCACGGCCCTGCTCGCGGGACTGTTCCCCTGGGGACTCGCCGCCTGGATCCCATTCACCCTGGGCATCGCCTATCGGTCTCTGCCCTGGAAAAAAGTCGCGCTGGCTCTGGTCCTGGCGGTTCAAAGCGCAGCTGCACTGGTGACTCCCTGGCTGTGGGCCAATGGCCTGCAGGATTATCAGCGCGACCGACTGGTGCTATTTCTCGACCCAACCAAGGACCCCTTGGGTGGTGGATATCACCTCCTGCAGAGCACTGTGGGAATTGGTTCTGGAGGACTGTTCGGCACTGGCCTGCTGCAGGGACAACTCACCAAGCTGCGCTTCATCCCCGAGCAGCACACCGATTTCATCTTCAGTGCGCTGGGTGAGGAGCTGGGATTCGTGGGCACAATTCTGGTGGTCGTCGGCTTCGCACTACTGATGGGGCGCATGCTTCAGGTGGCAGGAAAAGCTCGGACCGACTTCGAATCGTTGGTGGTAATCGGCGTCGCCACGATGCTGATGTTCCAGGTTGTGGTGAACATCTTCATGACCATCGGCCTTGGGCCCGTCACCGGGATTCCGCTGCCCTTCATGAGCTACGGACGCAGCGCCATGGTGGTGAATTTCATCGCCCTTGGTCTCTGCCTATCCGTGGCAAGGCGTGCAAGGCGAGCTCTGATCCGTTGAAGGACTCCACACCGCTGCTGCAGTCAATTCAGGCCTGTATGGCGACGGGTGTCCCTCCCGGCCAGGCCAGCGACACCAATGCCAGACGGCTGTGGTGGGGCGGCTTGGAAGTGCTGCAGGATCTGCTGGAGATTCAAGACAACACTGCCGCAGGCATCTGGCTGGCGGCACCGCTGCCAGCCCTTTACGCCCCCGATCTGCTTCAGCGTTTTCAGGGCTGGGTTTGGGCGCCTGAGGCCCTGGATGTCCTGAGTGCCGCCGAGCGATCAACCCTGCTCCCACCGGATCGCCTCAATGCCAGACAAAGCCAGGTCGCATTGGCCACGTCCAACGAGCACTTCCAGCGCCTGCCCCTGAGAGAGTCCGACAGTCACGATCCGCTACTGATCGTGATCACAAGCCGGCTCCAGGTGGCCCTGGCCCTCCATGGCGAAGAGGGACAGCGGCAGCTGCTAATGCGCAGCGAGCCCGACATCCTTGGCCAGGCCCTGACGCTGGTTGAACAGCGTCTGCGCCTGGATGCGCCTGAACAAGCCGACCAACTGCAACAGGCGGTTCGGCAACTCGGTCCTTTGCAGAGCAGCAGCGATCTGGCCACACGCTTCTGGCCCCGTCTGGCGGAGCGGCTCGCTGGAATGGCGCCCACGGTCATGTTGCAGACAGCGCAGGGTCCCAAATCCACACCACCTCCACCACAGCCTGCTAACGACAAGGGAGATGAGGATGCTGAGCTGTCGCTGCTGGAGGCCATCACGCATGAAGTGCGCACACCCTTGGCCACCATCCGCACCTTGATTCGTTCCCTGCTGCGCCGCCGTGACCTTCCAGAGCAGGTGCTCGGTCGCCTGCAGCAGATCGACACCGAATGCAGCGAGCAGATCGATCGGTTCGGGCTGATTTTTCAGGCGGCCGAACTGCAGCGGCAGCCCCATAGCTCATCCACGCTGGCCCGCACCGACCTTGGAGCGATGCTGAATCTTCTGGCGCCGGGATGGGAACAGCAGCTGCAACGCCGGGGATTACATCTCGAGCTGAACCTGGAGAGTGGGCTTCCCCCTGTGCTGAGCGATCCAGGTCGACTGGAGCCCATGCTTGGCGGACTGATTGACCGCTGCAGCCGCAGCTTGCCGGCAGGAAGCAGCCTTGAATTGACCCTTCAACCTGCGGGTGCGCGCCTGAAGCTGCAGATTCTCACGAGAACACCTGATCAGCTCTCCACCACAGCAGCCGACGCCAACGACTTGTCGCAGGAAAACCTTGGTCCCGTTCTCAGCTGGAATACCAGCACGGGTGGACTGCAGCTGAGCCAGACGGCAACCCGTCGACTGCTTGAACGACTTGGCGGACGCCTCACCCAGCGCAGGGACCGCGGGCTGACGGTGTTCTTTCCGATCGCCGATCATTGTTGACGGGTGTAAAGGTCCGGGTCGGATCACCAAATCGGAGCCGAATCATTTGCTACTTTCCAAACAGATCGGCATGCGGATTTCCTCAGGACAGCCATGACATCAACTCCTTTGACAGGACAGCTTCCCCAGTACATCGGAAGCACCGGTGGCCTGCTCAATTCCGCTTTAACAGAAGAGAAATACGCAATCACCTGGAGCAGCAAAACCGATCAAGTCTTCGAGCTGCCAACCGGCGGCGCTGCCGTGATGAACACCGGCGAAAACATCATGTATTTCGCACGTAAGGAACAGTGCCTGGCGCTGGGCACCCAGCTGCGCACCAAATTCAAGCCCCGGATCGAGGACTACAAGATTTACCGGATCTACCCCGGTGGCGACACTGAATTCCTGCATCCCAAGGACGGCGTCTTCCCCGAGAAAGTCAATGAGGGTCGTGCAATGGTGGGGCATAACCCACGCCGCATTGGCCAGAACACCAATCCTGCCAAGATCAAGTTCAGTGGCCGCGACACGTTCGATACCTGATCCCCTCCTCGCTTAAATCCATCCCGTCGTTCTGTTGAACGGCATGATGGTCGGCGGTCGGTTTCGACGACTTCTTCATGCTCAGTCCCGACCGCAAAGCCTTTCTGGAAGCCGCTCAATCAGGCGCCACGATGATACCCGTGGCCTGCAGCTGGCCTGCGGATCTCGAGACCCCACTGACCACCTGGTTAAAGGTCGGACATCAACGACCACCTGGTGTGCTGCTGGAATCTGTTGAAGGTGGCGAAACCCTCGGTCGCTGGAGTGTGGTGGCCTGTGACCCTGTCTGGACGTTGTCAGCAGCGCGTGATGGGCTGGAGCGGACCTGGCGAGACAATCACCGCGAGACCTTCAGTGGGAACCCCTTCGATTGCTTGAGAAGCTGTCTGGAGCCTTACCGGCCTGCAACGCTGCCGGGACTGCCTCCGCTGGGCCAGCTCTATGGAATGTGGGGATACGAGCTGATCCGCTGGATCGAGCCCAGCGTTCCTGTCCATCCCGCGAGCGCCGATGGTCCGCCCGATGGGCTGTGGATGCTGATGGACAGCATCCTGATCTTCGACCAGGTGAAACGCCTTATTACCGCTGTTGCCTACGGAGACCTCAGCGGACAGCGCAATGCAGCCACAAGTCCTGAGGATGCCTGGGACGAGGCGATGGCGCGCATCAACTCACTGCGCGAACGCATGGCAGCCCCCTTACCGCCCGTGCGACCTCTCAACTGGAGACCAGACAAAGGTGCAACCCCAGAGACCCGAAGCAATCGCACCCAGGAGGATTTTCACCAGGCGGTGGACCAAGCGCGTGATCACATTGCTGCTGGTGATGCCTTCCAGCTGGTCGTGAGTCAGCGGCTAAGCGTTGATGTCGATCATCCACCGCTGGATCTGTACCGCAGTCTGCGGATGATCAACCCCTCTCCTTACATGGCGTTTTTCGACTTCGGTGACTGGCAGCTGATCGGCTCCAGTCCCGAGGTGATGGTGAAAGCGGAACCGGATCAGGGTGGGATCCGTACGGTGCTGCGACCGATTGCCGGTACGAGGCCCCGAGGCAGTAATCCTGTTGAGGACAGGAACTTCGAAGCCGACCTGCTGGCCGATCCCAAGGAGCGCGCCGAACATGTGATGCTCGTTGACCTGGGACGCAATGACCTGGGCAGGGTCTGTGCGCCCGGTTCGGTCTCCGTGCGCGAACTGATGGTGATCGAGCGTTATTCCCATGTCATGCACATCGTGAGCGAAGTGGAGGGGCGGCTTGCCCCTGGCAAGGACATCTGGGATCTGTTGATGGCCTCCTTCCCAGCAGGGACTGTGAGCGGAGCTCCAAAGATAAGGGCAATGCAGCTGATCCACGAGCTTGAACCTGACTCCCGTGGTCCCTATTCAGGTGTCTACGGCTCGGTGGACCTGGCCGGAGCACTCAATACCGCCATCACGATCCGCACCATGGTGGTACAACCAAGATCCGACGGTGGCTGGACCCTGCAGGTGCAGGCAGGAGCGGGAATCGTGGCCGATTCCCAGCCAGAAGCAGAGTTCCAGGAGACACTCAACAAGGCTCGCGGGATGCTCACAGCGCTGGCCTGTCTCGAGGACGTGGAAGCATGAGCCGGAACAGGTTGCTCAAAGGCTTTGAAGTCGAGCTGTTCACCGGCCGACCCGATGGCCGCAATGTCGGCATCGCAGCCCGTGCCAAGCGGGAACTCGAGGGCTTCGTGACGGAGCCAGATCACCGCAATCTTGAATATGTGACCGATCCGCAGGCCAATTACGAAGGCATTGCAGAGGCCTTGCTCTCTCCTCGCCGCAAGCTGCGTCGCTGGCTGATGGAGCAAGAGCTCACCCTGCTGCCAGGCAGCACCCTCAGCCTCGGGGACACCGACCGTTTTGAGCGTTCAGACCCGGACAACCCTTATCACTCACTAATCGAAGCCACCTACGGCACAGCAGTGGTGACAGCGAGCATCCATATCAATCTGGGGATCGATAATCCAGCTGAACTGTTCGCTGCTCTGCGTCTTGTGCGCTGTGAAGCGGCTCTGTTGTTGTCTCTGAGTGCCAGTTCACCCTTCCTCAACGGCCGGATCACCGGAGCGCATTCCCAGCGTTGGCTCCAGTTCCCGCTCACGCCGGCACGCGTTCCTCTCTTCCTTGACCACCAGCACTTCATCTCCTGGACCAATCAGCAGATTGAGGCCGGTTCCATGCACAACGTCCGGCACCTCTGGACATCCGTGCGACCGAACGGACCGGACCGTCCGCACCAATTGAATCGTCTTGAGCTGCGGATCTGCGATCTGATCACCGACCCAGAGGTGCTGATTGCAGTGACCGTTCTTTTGGAACTACGGGTGCAGCAGGTGCTGCGAGAGCCCGAACAGCACGACCCCCTGCAAAGCAGTGCACTCAATCTTCAGCAACTGGAAGAGCTGAGCATGAGCAACGATCGCGCCGCGGCCCGTTCCAGTCTTGAGACCACATTGCACAACTGGCGCGACGGACGCGAACGCTCCTGCAGAGACTGGCTGGAGCAGCTGATCGACAGCGTGACGCCGCTGGCTGAAGAGCTTGGATTGAAGCAGCAACTCGAACCACTCTCAGGCGTTTTACAAGAAGGCAATCAGGCCATGCGATGGCTGCAGGGCATCCACTCCGGAGAAAGCATCGAATCGGTGCTGCGAGAGAGCATCGCGGCCATGCAAGAGGAGGAGATGCGTGGAGTGTGCACGCCGGCCGAACGTTCTTTGGGATGATCATGACGACTCCAGATCCCGACCCGCTTTCGATGTCCTCCTCCCCAGCAATGATTCCTGCGAGCGATCAGCCCAGGGCTGCGGTGCAGGAGACATCTGGCAATGGCCATCTGCTTCAGCAGCGCCTGGCTCTGGTGGAAGATCTGTGGCAAACCGTGCTGCGCAGCGAATGTCCTGCGGAACAGGCTGAACGCCTGCTGCGCATGAAGCAGCTCAGTGATCCGGCCTTACCCGAACCCAGTGCCGTCAGTTCGGATTCCGTGGTCTCGCTGATTCGAGATATGGACCTGTCGGAAGCCATTGCAGCGGCCAGAGCCTTCTCGCTGTATTTCCAGCTGGTGAACATCCTCGAGCAGCGCATCGAGGAGGACAGCTACCTCGAAAGCATCATCCGCTCTCAGGAACTGGCCGAGCAGGTTGATCCCTTCACTCCACCACTGGCAACTCAGACAGAACCCGCCACGTTTAGCGAACTGTTTGAGCGTCTGCGGCGCCTGAACGTACCTCCCGCACAGCTGGAGACTTTGCTTCAGGAGCTCGACATCCGACTGGTTTTCACAGCCCATCCCACGGAAATCGTGCGTCACACGGTGAGGCACAAGCAGCGGCGTGTTGCCAGTCTACTGCAACAGCTGGAAACCGCCTTCGAAACCAGTCCACGCGAAGCCGACAGCATCCGTCTTCAATTGGAAGAGGAAATCAGGCTCTGGTGGCGTACGGATGAACTGCACCAGTTCAAGCCATCCGTGCTCGATGAGGTCGATTACGCCCTGCACTATTTCCAGCAGGTTCTGTTCGACGCCATGCCGCAGCTGCGTCGCCGTCTGACCACTGCACTCTCCGGCAGTTACCCCGATGTACAGCTGCCCCCGTCCTCCTTCTGCACCTTCGGGTCTTGGGTGGGATCCGATCGCGACGGCAATCCTTCCGTCACCACAGACATCACCTGGCGGACAGCCTGTTATCAGCGTCAGTTGATGCTGGACCGCTACATCAGTGCCGTCCAGAGCCTGCGCGACCAGCTCAGCATCTCGATGCAGTGGAGTCAGGTGAGTGCTTCGCTGCTCGAATCACTGGAAATGGATCGGTTTCGCTTCCCAGAGGTCTACGAGGAGCGAGCCACTCGCTACCGCCTCGAGCCCTACCGGTTAAAGATGAGCTTCATGCTCGAACGGTTGCGTCTCACCAAGTTGAGAAATGATCAGCTGGCCGATGCCGGATGGCGAGCTCCGGCTGAGAGCCCCCAGCCGTTTGCTCCCGAAAGTCAGCCGAGCGAAGCCCTCCATTACGGGTCGGTCGCCGAATTCCGCAGTGATCTTGAGCTGATCCGCACAAGCCTGGTGAGCACTGATCTCACCTGTGAGCCCCTCGACACCCTGCTCACTCAGGTTCACATCTACGGCTTCTCGCTTGCGGGGCTCGATATCCGTCAGGAGAGCACGCGGCACAGTGACGCGCTGGATGAACTCAGCCGATATCTCAATCCAGACCAGGCCTATGGAGACCTGAATGAGCAGGAGCGCGTGAACTGGTTGCTGCAGGAGCTGCAGACGCGTCGTCCCCTGATACCTCCTGCAGTGGATTGGTCTGCCACCACCGCGGAAACGGTGGATGTGTTCCGGATGCTGCATCGCCTTCAGGACGAATTCGGCAGCCGCATCTGCCGCACGTACGTCATTTCCATGAGTCACAGCGTTTCCGACTTACTGGAGGTGCTGCTGCTGGCCAAGGAGGCGGGCCTCGTGGATCCCTCCGCTGGCCATGCCGATCTGTTGGTGGTTCCTCTGTTCGAAACGGTGGAGGATCTTCAACGAGCTCCTGAAGTGATGGGCGAGCTCTTCCAGACAACGCTGTACAGAAACCTGTTGCCTCGCGTGGGCAGCCAGGGACTACCGCTACAGGAACTGATGCTCGGTTATTCCGACAGCAATAAGGACTCTGGATTCCTCTCCAGCAACTGGGAAATTCACAAGGCTCAGATTGCGCTGCAGGATCTGGCTGCACGCAATGGTGTGGCCCTGCGTTTGTTCCACGGCCGTGGAGGCTCCGTCGGCAGAGGCGGTGGCCCCGCTTACCAGGCAATCCTGGCCCAACCGAGCGGCACTCTTCAGGGACGCATCAAGATCACCGAGCAGGGCGAAGTGCTGGCTTCCAAGTACAGCCTGCCTGAGCTGGCTCTCTACAACCTTGAAACGGTCACCACAGCAGTGGTGCAGAACAGCCTGGTCACCAATCAGCTGGATGCCACCCCAAGCTGGAACGATCTGATGGCTCGACTAGCGAAATGCTCACGACGCCACTACCGGGCCCTTGTGCATGACAATCCCGACCTGGTGGCCTTTTTCGAGCAGGTGACTCCGATTGAAGAGATCAGCAAACTGCAGATCTCCAGTCGTCCAGCACGGCGCAAATCCGGCGCCAGGGATCTGTCCAGCCTGCGTGCGATTCCCTGGGTGTTTGGCTGGACCCAGAGCCGATTCCTGCTGCCCAGCTGGTTCGGTGTGGGCACAGCTCTCAGTGAAGAGCTCGAAGCTGATCCAGAGCAGATGACCTTGCTGCGCACCCTGCACCAGCGCTGGCCCTTCTTCCGAATGCTGATTTCCAAAGTGGAGATGACTCTCTCCAAAGTCGATCTCGATCTGGCCCGTCACTACGTGACCAGCCTGGGCAGTGCAAGCCATCGCGATGCCTTTGAACGGATCTACACGACGATCTCTGATGAATACACACTCACTCGACGCCTGGTTCTGGACATCACCAGACAGGAAAGATTGCTGGATGCCGACCCGGCACTGCAGCTGTCGGTGAACTTGCGCAACCGCACGATCGTGCCGCTCGGGTTCTTGCAAGTGGCCCTACTCAAACGCCTGCGTGATCAGAACCGTCAGCCACCTATGAGCGAATTTCCGAGTGACGGCGACGGTCGGACCTACAGCCGCAGTGAGCTTCTGCGCGGCGCACTGCTCACCATCAACGGCATTGCCGCAGGCATGCGCAACACCGGTTGAGTCGCAGTGGCACTGCTTCCCTTTCGCCAACAGGCCGCCGTTCCACGGCTCCCAGAGCGCTACAGCGAGAGCATGGAGTTCGTTCCCGATGGGAACAGCATCAATGCCCTGCTGGAAGACTGCGGCGATCAACCCCACCCGGTGGAACGCTGGCCGCTGGCACTGCAACGCAGCATCTGGCACCTCAGCATCCTCGACAGTGAAGAGCAGCGACTTGTGGGCTTTGTCAGAGCCACCAGTGATCAGGCACTGAATGCCAATCTCTGGAACCTGGCAGCCGCTTCAGGACCTGATCAAGCCAGATTGCTGGAGGTGCTGGTTCACCGTTCACTGGCCTGTTTACGCAGAGATTTGCCCGGATGCAGCATTTCGATTGCAGCACCTGCCCAGGCGCTGGATGCACTGAAATCGCGCGGCTTCATTCTTGATCCTGGCGGGATCAGAGCGATGGGCCTGCGGCTGCGATGACCGGTCGATCTTTCTGAACACGAGCATGGAGGGACTCGAACCCCCGACCCTCAGAACCGGAATCTGATGCTCTATCCAACTGAGCTACATGCCCACGCGGAGGCTGGGAGAACAACCACGCTCCAGTTACCTTAGCCACACACCGCACCCGGACCGATTCGGCTTCTCCGGCTCGAACTGCAGGAGTTCCGCAACCACTGCAATCTGCAGCTGGAGATTGATGCGCCGCGTCTGCTGGTGATCGGCAGCAACGGCGTTGGCAAATCCAACCTGCTCGAATCAGTGGAGCTGCTGGGCAGCCTGCGCTCACATCGATCCAGCCAGGATGCGGATCTGATCCACTGGGATGCCTCCCGCGCTCTGCTCAAGGCCACCTGCCTTGATGAGGATGTGGTCGAACTCGAACTGCGGCGACGGGGAGGACGACAGGCTCGACGCAACGGCAAGGTGCTGCAGCGTCAGATGGATCTGATCGGCCCCCTCCGCTGTGTCGGGTTCAGTGCGCTGGATCTCCATCTGGTGCGTGGAGAGCCGGCACTGAGGCGCCAGTGGCTCGATCGGGTCGTGTTGCAGCTGGAACCGGTCTATGGCGACCTGATTGGTCGCTACAACCGCCTGCTGCGACAACGCAGTCAGTTCTGGAGACGAGGTGGGCTCGGCATGTCGCTGGAACGGAACGTGCTACTGGACAGCTTCGACACCCAGATGGCACTGGTATGCACACGCATTCACCGCCGCCGTCGCCGTGCCTTGGCACGACTCGAGCCCCTCGCCGCAGCCTGGCAGCAACGTCTCAGCCAGGGCGATGAACAACTGGAACTGCGCTACTCGCCCGGAAGCGTGCTGGAAGGGGAAGAGGCCGAGGAAACCTGGCGGCTGTCCATCGAAGAGCAACTGCAGCGGCAGCGGCCAGACGAGCAGAGGCTGGGCAGCTGCAGAGTGGGACCCCATCGCGACGAAATCGATCTGATGCTCAATGGCACTGCAGCTCGCCGCTTCGGATCTGCAGGGCAGCAGCGCACCGTGGTGCTGGCACTGAAGCTGGCCGAACTGGAATTGGTGGGTGAATTGTGTGGTCATCCCCCTCTGCTGCTGCTGGATGATGTTCTGGCGGAACTGGATCCACGTCGCCAGCTCACCCTGCTGGAAGCCGTGGGTGATTCCCATCAATGCCTTGTGAGCGCAACGCACCTGAACGCCTTCGAAGGCCAGTGGCGGCAGCGTTCGCAGATTCTCAACGCTGATCACTTGAGAAACGGGCTGAGAAAAAGCTAGGGTCTGGAGCCCTTTTCTTCGATGCCCTGATGGAGCAGACCCTGTCCTGCCTTCATCCCAACCCGGGATGGGACGACGCTTTAACAATCTCAGCCCCCAGCCCCAGTCAGACGAGTGCGACTGAGATGGTGGGAAAACATTGCATCCTTGAGCTCTACGGCTGCGATCAACGGAAGCTCAACGACGAAGCCTTCCTGAGAACCACCATCACGATGGCAGCGAAACGTGCTGGTGCCACTCTTCTCAACCTCATCACCCACCGATTCGAACCTCAGGGTGTGACCGGGCTGGCGCTCCTTGCCGAGTCCCATATCTCCATTCACACCTGGCCTGAAAACGGTTACGCAGCAGTGGATGTTTTCACCTGCGGAGATCACACCATGCCCGAATCAGCCTGTGAACACCTCAGGCAAGAGCTGGGCGCAGGTCGCCACTGCATGCGCAGCTTTCTGCGAGAAACACCGTCGGCCGTGGCTGAAGCAGAACGGACACCGAGCGTCCAGGCCGGCTGAATCGGCCCTCAACCGGGGATAACCCTGTTGAGTTTTCCACTCACCAACCCTTCCAAATCGAGGCTCACACTGGTGAAGCCGAGCTCGAGCATGGCCCGAACCAATGAGTCTCTGAGCTCAGGAGCAAGCAGTTCCGCAAGCCGCTCCTGAGGGACCTCAATCCGGGCCGAAAGGCCTTGGGATCGAACCCTCACGCGAGCGAAGCCCCGTTCGATCAGCCAGGCTTCCGCATGACCAACCTGTCTGAGCCGGTCATGGCTGATAGCTTCTCCATAGGGAAAGCGTGAAGCCAGACAAGGCTGAGCCGGCTTGTCCCACCAGGGAAATCCCAGCGCCTTGGACAGTCGTCGCACGCAGGACTTATCGATCTTCAGATCCGCCAGCGGCGAACCCACACCTGCTTCACTGGCCGCCTGTAGGCCAGGCCGATGATCACCGAGGTCATCGAGATTCACACCATCCAGCACCTTTGCTCCTTCAGCAGCCTCAGCAATGGGGGCGAGATGACTGTGCAGCTCGCGTTTGCAGGCATAACAACGATCCGTGGGATTGCTGCTGTAGGCGGGGTCTTCGAGCTCCCTGGTTTCCACCTCACGGTGGCGGATTCCCAGCCAGTGCGCCTGCTGACGCGCTTCAGCCAACAGATGAGGAGCCAGCGAAGGCGACACGCCGGTGATGGCACACGCGCAGTCGCCAAGCTGTTCCTGTGCGATGGCAGCCACCAAGGTGCTATCCACCCCACCGGAGTAAGCCACGAACACGCGATCACAGCCCAGGATCCATTCACGAAGGTGCTTCAGGCGAAACTCATCCTCCACCGACAAAGATTCCAGCAGGCGCAAGGTCTCGAAAGCCACTGCTGAAAATAGGAATCTCGTTATGCTCCGATCGTAAGAAGCGCCATCCAGGAATCGACGATGGACGCAGTCCAGTCATCCGATAGCTCGAGCGGAACCCGACGCAACAGCAAGCCAGGTATCGGCATCGTCACAGCTGCCGACAGCCGTGAACGCAGCCTGGGTCAGCTGCATGTGTACGACGGAGAAGGCAAGGGCAAAAGCCAGGCCGCACTTGGTGTTGTGCTGCGCACGATTGGTCTGGGCATCTGCGAACAAAGGCGAACCAGAGTTCTGCTGCTGCGATTCCTCAAAGGGCCTGGACGGGCCTACGACGAGGATGCAGCGATTGAAGCATTGCAGCAGGGTTTCCCCCACCTCATCGATCAGGTCCGCACAGGGCGCGCCGACTACTTCAATGCTGACGAGGCCACCAAATTCGACCAACAGGAAGCCCAGAGAGGTTGGGACATCGCGCGAGGCGCGATTGCCAGCGCCCTCTATTCCGTTGTGGTTCTGGACGAACTGAACCCGGTGCTGGATCTCGGTCTGCTCGATATCAACGACGTGGTGAAGACCCTCTCGGCACGACCGGAGGGCATGGAAATCATCGTGACCGGACGGGCTGCCCCCCAACCGTTAATTCAGATCGCCGATCTGCACTCTGAGATGCGAGCCCACAGACGGATTGAGCCCAAAGATGATTCGCTGCTTCCATTCCCGTCACCGGGTGGAATCGAGATTTACACCGGCGAAGGCAAAGGGAAGTCGACCAGCGCCCTGGGCAAAGGTCTCCAGGCCATCGGTCGAGGCATCAGTCAGGACAAAAGTCATCGCGTCCTGATCCTGCAATGGCTCAAGGGAGGCAACGGTTACACCGAGGATGCTGCGATTGCAGCTCTGCGTGAGAGCTATCCGCACCTGGTCGACCACCTGCGTTCTGGACGGGACGCGATCGTCTGGCGTGGTCAACAGGAACCGATCGATTACGTGGAGGCTGAACGCGCCTGGGAAATTGCCCGAGCGGCAATCGCCAGCGGCCTTTACAAGACCGTGATCCTGGACGAACTCAATCCCACCGTTGACCTGGAACTGCTACCGGTCGAACCCATCGTGCAAGCCCTGGTGCGCAAGCCCTCCGAAACTGAAGTGATCATCACAGGGCGCTGCAAACACCCACCGGCCTACTTCGATCTGGCGAGTGTTCATTCTGAGATGGTGTGCCACAAGCACTACGCCGAACAGGGAGTCGACCTCAAGCGTGGGGTTGACTACTGACGGCTTGATCCAGCCTCAGTATCGAACAACTCCCGGATCGACCTGCTGCGACCAGGCATCGATCCCTCCCGCCACATTGGTGGCGTCGATTCCTTGCTGGGACAGCAGCTCGACCGCCCGAGCAGAACGTCCTCCCAGCTTGCAATGCACGTAGATCGGACCTTGACCAGCAAGGCGGCGAATCTCCTCGATCCTCTCTCCGTTCTCGATTTGTGCAAGCGGGATCAGTTGCGATCGTGGAATCACGGCCACGTCAGCTTCCGAGGGATTGCGCACATCAATCAGTACCAGCTCACCGCCGTCGTCCAACAGTGCGCTGAGCTCCTTCACGGAAATGCTTCTCACGCTTGACGCTCCCTCAAGACGGCCAGAATTGTCGACGCTACAGAACGCCTCGTAATCGATCAGGCCAGTGATGGGAGGGCGCTGGGGGCGGCGCTGCAGACGCAGCTCACGGAAACGCATGGTCAGGCCATCCACAAGCAGCAGCCTCCCATCCAGAGATTCACCAAGTCCTGCCAGCAACTTGATGGTTTCGGTGGCTTGAAGCAGCCCGATCAATCCCGGCATCACCCCAACAACTCCACCATCTGAGCAGGAGGGAACAAGGCCAGGGGGCGGTGGCTCCGGAACCAGATCGCGATAATCCGGTGACTGAGGGCCTTGGTTGAAGACACTGACCTGACCTTCGAAACGCTGGACGGAGCCATACACCCACGGCTTGTTGAGCAAGGCACAGACGTCGTTGATCAGATAGCGAGTAGGAAAGTTATCGGACCCATCAACCACCAGGTCATGACCCTCGACCAGCTCGATAGCATTGGTGGTGGTGAGCCGGCAAGCGTGCTGCTCAACCCGGCAATGGGAATTCAGGCCCACGATCCTTTGACGAGCGGAATCCGTCTTGAGCTGGCCAAGGCCACTTTCGGCATGAATGACCTGCCGCTGAAGGTTGGAGACCTCCACTCGGTCGTCGTCAACGATGCCGATGCGACCAACACCAGCCGCCGCCAGGTACATCAATAAAGGCGAGCCGAGCCCACCGGCGCCAACACACAACACCGATGCTGTTTTCAACCGCCGCTGACCGGCAACCCCAAACTCCGGGAGTGTGAGGTGACGGGCATAACGTCCACGCTCCTGAGCACTCAGATCGGGATCTGGAAGGTGTTCCGTCATTGCAGAGGCAGAAAGACGCCATCGGGACACGACATCACAGTTTCTCCCACAGTTGCCTGACTGTGGACAACCAACGAAAGAGCGCTGACAGGCTTGTCAGGCCCCCCCGGCCCGGCCCCCTGTAACCACCAGGCACGGACGCCGGCGACACCGGCATCAATGACCATGACCCCCTCGCCGGCAGCCCATTGCCTATCCAGTGCACTTGGCAGCGGCTGGCCCTCTGGATGGGAATGCGCACTGCCTAGAACCCGCCAACCTCTCTGGCGAGACCAACGCTGGGCAGCGATTTGCTCACGAGGATCGAGTGCGAAACGTGATCGGCGCGAAGCACAAACCAGCGATTGATCTCGGTCTCCCGTGATCGCATCGTTGAATCCGCCGAAACCAGGGCGCCAGACATTGCAACAGGGCCACACGAAGCGCACATTGAGATCAGGTGCTGACTCCCCAAGCAGCAATGCGCAACCCTCTTCCGGTGATACAGCTCCAAGAGAAGCCCTGAGAATCATCAGACAATCGAGATCGATACGGAGCCGGCATGGCATTCCAGTGATCTTGCCGATATCGTCGCGGAGTATTAGTAGCCAGCCTAGGCGTCATGAGCGACGAAACCACTACGCAGTCGACTGAAAGCGCCACAGGCGACAACATCGCCTTCGCCGAGCGCTACAAAGACGTCCTCGGCAAGGTGAACGAAACTCTCGACAAGGTCGATTGGAGCCAGGCAGGGCGAATCGGCAAGGTTGTTGGCATTTTTGCCGCTGTGATCGTTGCCCAGATCCTGATCAAAGGCATTCTCGACACGATCAATTTGCTGCCGGTTGTCCCGGGCCTGCTGGAATTGCTCGGCGTTGTGGTGGTCGGGCAATGGAGCTGGAAGAATCTCACCACAAGCGACAAGCGCAATGCTCTAGTTGACAGAATTCAGACGCTTCGCAAGGAGTACCTGGGCTGAAGCCACTTGGCATGAGCCATCAGGTTCATTCACGATCGTTTCAGAGCAAGGCGAGCCGCAGATCCTTAAGGATCCTGCGGCTTTGTTGTTGGTATCCACCGCCAAAAAGGTTGGCGTGATTTAACAGGTGATAGAGATTGAGAGCTTCAATTCTCTGATCCGCGCCCGCAGGCAGTGGCCATTCGCGGCTGTATCCCTCCATAAAGCGACGAGAGAATCCACCGAAGAGATGGGTCATGGCCAGATCCACTTCGCGATCAGCCCACCAACTGGCGGGATCAATCAAGAGACCACGACCATCAGCCAGCACCGCTGCATTGCCAGCCCATAGATCGCCATGAACCAGGCAGGGTGCAGGGGCATGACGATTCAGCCATGCAGCGATCGGTTCAAGCACTGGCTCCCAGTCCTGCACAGCTAGCCCCCACTCAGAGGCCAGACGCAGCTGGGGCTGAAGTCTGAGTTGAGTGAACGCATCGCCCCAGCTGTCACGCCATCCGGATGGCTGGGCACCAAGACCGATGAAGCCATCACGATCCCAGCCGAAACGACCTGGTCCGGCCTCAGCCGACACACGATGAATCTGCGCCAGTCCCCGGCCAAGACAGAACTGATCGCCGCTACTGGCATCCCACCATGCCATCACCAAGGCTGAGTTCTCAGGCAGTGGCAAGCAGCCGAGCACCTGAGGCACTTCGATCAAGGCTGGATCTGCCCAGTGACGTAACGCCTGTAGACCGGACTGTTCCGCAAGCAAGTTGGCCGTTTCGGCCACCTTGACGAAGAGTTGCTCACCATCGTTCAGGTTCACCCGCCACGTGGAACCCACACTGCTGCCGCCCACACTGAGCACATCAACGACCTGTCGTCCCTCAAGCAACTCAGTGGCAGCCGCCAGTGCCTGTTCCAGCTGATCACGCATCCACGCTGATCTAACTCTGCTGCCAGCATGCCGCGATGGAACCAGTCCAGGACGTGATCGTGATCGGTGGCGGCATTGCCGGTCTCACCGCCGCAGCTCTGCTGGCCCATGAGGGTTTGGGCGTCACCCTGCTGGAGGCACACCACCAGCTTGGTGGTTGTGCTGGAACGTTCCGACGGGGTCCGTTCACCTTTGATGTGGGCGCAACACAGGTTGCGGGACTGGAACCCGGAGGAAGTCATGCACGGCTCTTCCAGCACCTGGACATCCAACCTCCGGAAGCCGAACAGCTGGACCCCGGATGTGTGGTGGACCTCAATGACGGGTCGCCACCGGTGCATCTCTGGCACGATCCTCAGCGCTGGCGCCAGGAGCGCAACCAGCAATTCCCTGGCAGCGAACGCTTTTGGCAGCTGTGCAGCTGGATTCATCGTCAGAACTGGCAGTTTGCTGCAGCTGATCCAGTGCTGCCGATTCGCACTGGCTGGGATTTCGGACGCACCCTGGCTGCCCTGACCCCCGGAAATCTGGCTTGTGCCCCACTCAGTCTGCTCACGGTGTCTGATCTACTGACCCTCAGCGGATGCGCTGGAGACCGGCGACTGCGACGCTTCCTCGACCTCCAGCTACGGCTGTATTCACAGCAACCGAGTGACCGCACAGCAGCTCTCTATGGCGCCACGGTCTTACAGATGTGCCAGGCCCCACTCGGTCTGTGGCATCTGCACGGATCGATGCAGAGCCTTAGCCACCAGCTGGAGACAGCCCTGGAACGCGATGGTGGGCGGGTGTTTCTGCGCCATCGTGCTCTGAAATTGGAGCGCGATGGCGATCAATCTGGATGGTCGGTCACGGTTGAAGCTCCTGGGACAGCGCAACGATGCCTACAGGCCAGCGAGATCATCTGCAGCCTTCCGCCGCAGTGCCTGCCAGACCTGATTCCGGATCGGGAACAGATGCCCGACAAGTACCGCAAGCACCTGAACAGCCTCAAAGCACCGAGCGGAGCGATTGTGTTTTACGGAGCTGTGGAACGGCATCACCTGCCGGACGAATGCCCTGGACACCTGCAGCGCGACGGCAACTCCCCCGGTTCACTCTTTTTGTCGATCAGCCACGACGGTGACGGACGAGCCCCGGAGGGCCAGGCCACCGTGATCGCCAGCGTCTTCACCTCGCCGGAGGGCTGGCATGACATGGATGAGAAGGCTTACCAGCAACGCAAACGGGAGCTTCGGGATTCAATTCGACAAGACGTGAACGCCGCTTTGAAACTGCCGGATGACGCCTGGCTGCATCAGGAGCTGGCAACTCCGAGAGGATTCGCCCACTGGACCGGGCGTCCGGATGGCGTGGTGGGTGGTCTTGGGCAGAGCCCAGATCGCTTCGGCCCCTTTGGACTGGCCAGCCGCACGCCGATTCCCCAGCTGTGGCTGTGCGGTGATTCCATTCATCCCGGAGAGGGCACCGCCGGCGTCAGCCTGTCCGCACTGATGGCATGCAGGCAATTGATGGCTGGGCGAGGTCTGACCCTCAGGCTTGCGGTCTAACTGGATCAGAAGGGGGCTCCAGAAACCCTGGACGCAAGGCGCGAGTTTTTTCCAACTCCTGCTCCAATTGAGCCCAATGGCCGTTGAGGATTGCCTCTTCAAGCTGTTCGAGGCTCCATCGATAGGCGGCAAGAGACTTCAGCAATGCAGAGGTATTGCGGCAGGCCATTGCCGTTCCCAGCGCTGGATTGCCACCACCAACCCGCGTTGTATCAGCGAAACCACTGGACGCCAATTGACGCGCAAGATCGCGCACGCGTGGGTCTCGCTCCTCCCCGAGCACGCGCAGCAGTGCTGCGCTCACCATCACGGGCAGATGGGAGATCAGGGCAACGGCCTGGTCATGAATGAACGGATCCGCACTGATCCAGTGCGCACCGAGCGAGCAAGCCAAAGCTCTCACCTGCGTCAGAGCTTCGGGATCTGTCTCAGCCTCTGGAGTTCCAACCCAGGCGCGTCCTCTGAACAGACCACGGCAACCGGAGTCCACCCCTGACTCCGCAGTCCCTGCCATGGGGTGAGACGCCACGAAGCGGGGATGGCGATCTCTCCAGACATCGAGGACGGCTCCCTTCACCGACCCCACATCCGTGATGACGGCCTCAGACGGCAGGGCTTGAAGCAGCGCATCTTGCGGCTGCAGCAAGGCCTCGAGCGGCAATGCCAGCACGACAAGATCACATCCCGCGAGGCAGGCAGGGTCGCAGCTGACAGTATCGACAAGCCCGCGCTCAAGGGCACGCTCCGCTGTGCTGTCGCGATGCACGAGGCCCTGAACGCTCACCCCAAGAGCACGCAGATCCAGCCCGATCGAGCCACCGATCAGGCCAAGACCCACAACACCGACCCTGCTGACACCAGCGAGTTCTGCGATCCGCTCCTGATCCATCACTGCTGTCCACATCCAGCCCATGTTGCTCGACTTGTGCGGGGATCGGAACAGCTCAGCCTGAACCGATGAGGGGCCCGGCCGTTCTTAGGCTTTTCGAATGCTGGAAGTCCAGGCCCATCAGCAGCTCAAGCACCTGCTTCGGGGAGAAGCGGGCCAATGGGAGCACCAACTGACCCTGAGTCGCCTGGTGGGCCGAAGTCTGCGACGCCAGGATCGAACCAGAATCCAGCTGTCTGCGGGCAGCAGCGACCGTTGGTGGCTAGCCCTGCTGGTGCCGCTCAGCCTGCGCAGCAATCACACCGTGCTGGTTCTCGACCCGACTCAACACCAGCGGTTGCTGCATGTTGAACGGACGCGCCTGCTGGAGAGCGGATTAAAGCTGGGATGCTGGACAGGCTTTGATCCCCCGCCTGGAGACCAGATCTGGCTGTTGACACACCAACAGCTTCTGGATGTCCATCGCCGCGGACAGCTCCGTCCTGACGATCATCTTGTTGTTCCTGAGGCGGAGTGGCTTCAAGAACGTCTGCGACGGGCCATGACCGTGAACATCGAATCCTGTCACTGGGAGGAACTGCGAGCAGCATTTCCCTCCGCAGGAGAGGGTTTGCTGGATCTGCATGAACGCCTGAGCCGCCAGCTTGTCGCCCTTGGTGGCGGAACGAACCGCGACCTCGCCATGCCCGGGAGCGCTTTGACCCGGGTTCGCGATCTGCTGCAGCTGCTGGGTTCAACACCAGAACCCTGGTGCCAGCTGATGTCCGTGGACCGGCCATCTTGGGCCAGCTGGGCTCGCGTGGATTCGAACACCCTGCAGTGGAGCTGGCAGTTGCAACCGCTTGAACCACTGATCACGCTGGAATCGCTCTTCCTAAAGCATCCCTGGACATTGATCCACGCAGATGGGGGCTGTCGAAGTCATGGTGAAGAGCCGAGCATCGACAGCGATGAGCTGCGAATCGATCTACGCGATGCACCGCGTGGAGAGCCACTGCCGATCTATTTGCCGAGGCGTCAGCCGCTGCCGAACACTGAAATTTTCGCCGGCCATCTTCTTGAGCAGAGTCGACGCCTGATCCTTGGCCGAACTGGATTAACCGCAGTCCTGGTGGATGCGCCCTGCATGCGTCAGCGTCTCTGCAGCGAGCTTGCAGCGGAATTCGGCAGCAGGGTCACGTTGGAAAACACCGCACCGGAGTCAAACGGAGTGATCTGCTGCAGCTGGAACTGGTGGTTGAGTCATCAGCATCTGCTTCCGGACCCGGAACAGCTGATTGCAGCCATGCTGCCGATCGCCAGCCTGGAGGACCCTCTGACCGCAGCCCGTGTGGAGTTGCTGAAGCGCCAGAGACGTGATTGGTTTCGCACGCTTCTGCTACCGGAAGCATTGGCCATTTTGATCCCTGCCATTGCCTCGCTCAGACGCAGCGGTGGTCGGCTGGCCATCCTCGACGGACGGGTCCGAGGACGCAGCTGGGGAGAGCAGGTGCTGCGCGCGCTTGAACCCTGGGACTCGTTGCAGAGACTTCGGCCAGACTGAGAATCACTTCTAGGCTGACCAACAGCTTGTGAGGCCTGAGATGGGAGAAGCACGACGCCGTGCCAGTCAGGGACTGCCACCTCGCCAGAGCAAACCCGACCCCAAGGACGCTGAGCGATTTATCACCTGGTTACCGCTGACTCGAGCGCAGGCCACGCAATTCGTGTCCATCACCACACGAGGCGCCTGGATCGGCATCGCAGCCCTGGTGCTGTTCTGGGTGGTGGTGCGCTTCATCGGGCCTGCCGCCGGATTCTGGACACTTGCCGACAGCCCATAAAACCGCGAAAGCTCACCTCAACCCTGAATTCGAAAGAAAACCTTTAGGCTCATATGCACCTGGGTGGTGTTCTGCGTGTTCCTCCGACTTGCCGAGCAGTACCGCTCGGTCGTCCAAGATCTGGTCATGAGCCTTCAGGCTCTGGCGACAAATCTCAGCAAACAGGGCATCACAGCAACCTGCTACGTCTGCGATGACGGCCAGCACGGAAGTGGAGCCTCATTTATGGCTGAGCTTGGCGAGCAACATATGGTGCGCTTTCTGGTCTCTGACTTTGGGATCAGCTGGGTCGAATCCCGCAACGGCCGCGAACTGGTGAAATTCGAAGGTGCGGAAGCCATTCAGGAACTTCAGCGCATCACAGGAAACCTGCAGAGAAGCCGCAGCGAATGCAGCTCCCCACAGCTCAAGCAGGGCTAATCAGGCTGCGTCCTTCGACGGCGCAGCAACCTCAGCGGACTTGGCGAGAGGCTTGGCAGCAGCCGAGCGTGCCGCAGCAGCAAGAGGACGCATGGAGTTGGACGTGACTTCCGAACCCTCCGTCAGCTTCTGACGCACCAAAACCTCAATGGCATCCTTGGCCTCCGAATTTTGCTCCAGCCAACCAATGGTGTTGTCACGACCCTGACCGATGTTGTCGCCCTCATAGCTGTACCAGGCACCCTTGCGAGTCACGACACCCGTCTCCTCCGCCAGATCAAGCAGACAACCCAGCGTGCTGATCCCACGGCCAAAGAGGATGTCGAATTCCGCAATGCGGAAGGGAGGAGCCACTTTGTTTTTGGCCACCTTCACCTTGGCGCGGATGCCGTATTCCTCAGTACCGCGCTTGAGAGTCTGAATACGGCGGATATCAAGACGCACCGAGGCATAAAACTTGAGAGCGTTACCACCGGTGGTGGTTTCTGGGTTGCCGTAGGTGACACCAATCTTGAGGCGCAGTTGATTGAGGAAAATCACCGTGCAACCGGACTTGCCGATATTGCCCGTGATCTTGCGCATCGCCTGGCTCATCAGACGGGCCTGACTGCCCACGGCAAGGTCGCCCATCTCACCTTCGATCTCAGCACGGGGCGTCAGAGCGGCAACAGAGTCAACCACCACGATGTCGACAGCCGCGGAGCGGACCAACTGGTCCACGATTTCCAGCGCCATCTCGCCGGTGTCCGGCTGAGAAACCAGCAGGTTTTCCACATCCACTCCCAGCGATGCCGCATAAACCGGGTCGAGCGCATGCTCGGCATCAACAAAGGCAGCGACGCCTCCATTGCGCTGAACCTCGGCGATGGCATGCAAGGTCAACGTGGTCTTACCGGAACTTTCGGGCCCGTAGACCTCAACGACTCGTCCCTTGGGATACCCACCACCGAGGGCGAGATCAAGGGTGAGAGCTCCAGTGGAAATGGTTTCCACCCTCATCCTGGATGCGTCCCCGAGACGCATGATCGAACCCTTGCCGAAGTTGCGCTCGATCTGACCGAGCACGAGATTGAGCGCTTTATCGCGCTCACCGGGGCGGACATCTCCGCCGGAGGACTGGGAGGCTTTCACGTCGGCTGGCATGGCTGAAACAGTTAAGGAGCAGAAGAACGCCGCAGGCAGCTGATCGGGACGGCGGATGAACCGACGCCTCGGTGGGATCAGAGACCGGACAGATCATCCAGTGCCCCGATCCAGGCCATCCGTCTCACGTAGTACAGATGTACGTTATCGAATCAGGGCCAGTCCGCCAAGGGGGCTGAGAACTGCTCTGGCCTCAATAGGCGAATTCCACTGGAGAGGTCCGTCACATCCGTGGGTCTCAGGTAGCCCCAGCTGACAAGCCAGCAGCGCAGGGTTTCGAGGCCTGGGGTGGTTCGAACGGTTTCCAAGGTGGGGCGACGGTCCTCGACAAAACCCTCCAGTGTCCAGTCGCAGGCCAGGCGGCGCAGCACCTCAGGCTTGGATCCCGACTCATGCCCATCCAGCCGTTCTGGCTTGAGCCCCATCGAGGCGAGCAGCTCAGCGGTGAAATCCCGTGCCTTGGTGGTGAGCACCGCCCAGGCCATGTTCTCTTCCGAAAAAGCAGTCAAACGCTCAGGCACTCCCGGATAGGGCTGATGCAAAGCCAGCCAGGAGTCCGGATCGGTCCGCACGGCAGTGGCCCGCACCACCTCCAGGGTCTGCTGCAGCAAGGCAGGAGTCCAGCCGAAACGCTCCAGGGCAGCTGTGCATTGCGCCGTGTAGCCGTGCACAAATGCCTGGACCCCGAGCTGCTCGAGAGGACCGCGTTGCTCGGAAATCAATGCCGCGCTCAGCACCATCTCCCAACCGTGATGAATCCAGGGCCTGAGCTGCCGGAACTGTGGCGGTGTGGACTCAGGAAGATCGACAGCGGGATTGAGCTGCAGGCAGGCACGACGAGCACTCCACCAGTACTCGTTCATCCCATCCACAATCACGCCGTCAAAATCGAAGACCAGCAGACTGGGTGACCGCACTGAGGATCAAGAAAAACTGGGCCGCTAGGATTCGAACCTAGGAATGGCGAGACCAAAACCCGCTGCCTTACCGCTTGGCGACGGCCCATTGATTCCAGTGATGAAACTCCCTACGGAGGTCAACTCTGGGGTTCAAATAGTTACTCACAACGGAGTGACCTTCGTCAATCCATCCGAGCATCCAGGCGCGAGATCATGGCGGGAAGACCCTGAGCCGGCGCTGATCACTGGATCCATAGACATCGCTCTGAAGGCTATAACGCGCCACAAGATCTGCCTGCATCTGAAGAACGTTCTCGTTGCGAGGTAGAAGTTCAACCGGACGCCCCTGCGGCATCACAATCTGCTCGACTGCAAGACGGCATTCCTCGAGAGCCGCCAAGGCATCGCCTCGATCCGGATGAACGAATGACCTCTCAGACTCCTGGTCTTGTCTGGGCAGAGGCTGGCGGTTGAGCAGTCGCTCAAGAGCTCGCTCCACCTGGGCCAGAGAATCCGACTTGATGACAAGAATCGGCACCCCGGCCTCCCTTGCCTGTCGGCGAAGCTCGGGCTGGCGTCCTAACCCTCGACGCACGCTCAGCAGCACATCCGCACACGCCAGATCGTCAACAGCACTGACAGGCCAACCATGGCAGCGGACAGCTTCTTCGAGTCGCTGCTGACTGAGTCCACAACAGAGCACCTGCAGCTTCAGCTCACGCGGTGCCACATCAACGGCGGACTTTTCGGGAGCATCGTCCCTGGGAACGGAACGCCTGGGATCGGGCAAAGGAACAACGGCCAAGGCAGGCCGCCGCTGAGGAGGCTGCGGCATTGAAGGCTCTGGGTCGACAAGCCTGACGCCGCCGTCCGCCATCAGTTCACGCTGCTGAGGCCTGGGGCTTTGTCCACGCAGCAACAGATCCACCGTGCGCCCGACATCGTCGTGAACTGCCCAGCGATGGCGGCTGTGCATCTCCACAGCGAGCGGGAAGGTGGGTTCAGCAGCACGCTCCAGAACCGTTTTCTGCGTTCGACGCCGGCGTGCCTCATCGTCGCCAAGGGTGACGGACTCAATCCCACCCACCAGATCGCACAATGTCGGATTCTTAATCAGATTGGCGAGTGCATTGCCGTGGGCGGTGGCCACAAGCATCACTCCCCTCTCGGCGATCGTGCGTGCCGCCTGAGCTTCCAGCTCAGTGCCGATCTCATCGATCACGATGACTTCGGGCATGTGATTTTCAACAGCCTCGATCATCACCTGGTGCTGAAGTTCGGGCCTGGCCACCTGCATGCGCCTGGCACGACCAATTGCAGGATGTGGAATGTCTCCATCACCAGCGATTTCATTGCTGGTGTCGATCACAACGACCCGCTTGTGCAGATCATCGGCCAACACACGGGCAATTTCCCTAAGAGCTGTGGTCTTGCCCACACCGGGGCGTCCCATCAGCAGCAGTGACTCACCGTTGTCGAGCAGATCACGAACTATGGCGACTGTTCCGAAAACTGCGCGTCCAACGCGACAGGTGAGGCCGACCACATCACCGCTGCGATTACGAACGGCGCTGATGCGATGGAGTGTTCGCTCGATGCCGGCACGATTATCAGCACCGAACTGGCCGATCCTGCTCACCATCTCCTCGAGATCGTTGCGCTCCAGGCAGCGGCCACCAAGTTCAACCGAGCGACCTGGATAGCGCGCTTCCGGAATCCGACCGAGATCGAGCACGACCTCAAGCAGCTGATCACGACGTTCAGCGGATGCAAGAGCTTCCTGAACTGCGGTGGGCAACAACGCGAGCAGTCGCTGCAGATCATCGGTGATGCGCTCGGTACTCATGGCCCAGGCTCCCAGTGCTCATCAGGACCTAAACGCCTTCTAGCAGGATTGAGTCCCCAATCGGGACCGTCAGGGGCGTGAAAGCCAGGGGATGACAAGATCACGGGCCAGCGCCAGGGCCTGCTCCCAGCCGAAGGGCCAGTCACGCAGGGTGGTCCGGCGGCATTCCGCCTCCTGCAGAAGAGGTTGCACGATCGAACGGGCCATGCCACCAAAGGCGACGCCTGCAGGACCACTGGAACGCGGCAGCCCCAGGCCGTCCAGCAAACCAATCGTCGCGCCATTGGTGCCTCCCGCCAGCTGCAACGGACCCGGAGGTGCGCTGGTCCGCACCTGCTGCCAGAGCCGCAGTGCCGCACGGGCCGTGCCTGCACCGACATCGCCGCTCATAGGACGTCCATCCAGCTGCCAGAGAGGTCGAAAACCATGCTTTCGCAGGGCCTCATGGCGACCCCACAGCTCCGTGACCAGATCTTCGGAGCGAAGACCATGCCCCTCAAGACCGCAGCTGACCGCCAGCCTGCGCAGAGGAATCGAGGCAGCTGCAACCTGCTCAAGCGTGCGATCAAAGTCCTGCTCACGCCCAGGTGCGGTATGAACCTCAATCGCATCGGGTTGGAGCTCGGCCAGCAGAAGGGCGAGGTTGTCCAGCCCCACTCGGTGATCGGAGGTTTCAATCAGGCCAAGGGGGCAGGCCGGCAAACAGCGCCCACAGCCGTAGCAACGGTTGGGGTCGACACCAGGACCGGCATGAATGGCATCAGCCGGGCAGACCCTCTCGCAGGGGCGCGCGCAATCAGGTGGGCAACGGGACGGGTCAAAGACAGCCTTACGAAAATGGGCATCACGTCCATCGCTGACGCTGACCATCAACCAGGGGGAGTGACCAGTGCGTTCCCGGGCCCAGCTGAGACCGGTGCGAGCAGCATTGACGACAGCGGCGTCGGCTGCCACGTCGACACACTGAACGCCGGCCACGGCATACAGGGCACAAAGGTCTGCAACCGCAGCCAAATCTTGATTACTGGCCCCACAGATCAATTTGACCCAACGCCCCTCCCCAAGGGCTTCATCACCGGCGGTCTGTGAACCGGTGACCGGCAGAAGACAGGTGGTCAGGCTCCCAGCAGCCGTGTCATCGGCTGCCAGCGCAGGCTGCGCGCACCACCCATTTCCACCACAATCTTCAAGCGCGGCTCACGCCGGCAAAGGTCACAGAGGGACAGCAATTCCGATCGAGACAGCACCTGCCCCTCGATCAGCCAGAGAACGACCGGCTTGTTTCCAAGCAGAATCTCTCCAAGCTGAGGCATGACTTCCTGCACCTCTCCAACCGCCGCACCACGTCCAACGCTTTGATGTCCAAGGTGTGGAGGGCGCACGCCGTGTTTCTGCAACAGAAACACCTCCGGATCTCCGAAACCGCGTGCTGAGGTGATCTGTGTGCGGTACCCAGCGGCACGCAGTCGCCTCAGCAGGCGCGTCTCTGCGCCGCCCTCAAGGGGAGCATGGACTGCCATGACACCTGCGGATTCCAGTTCACGGCGGAAACCCCGACCTGAAAGCAGCAGCGGCATGGAATTAGTCCAGATGGAATGAGTCTGGCAGCTGATCAGGGATGAATGGAAGCCGGAAGGCAGTGGTGTAGGGTTTTTATTTGCTCTGCCGATCTGTGCCCGTCCGCTAGCCGGGCCTCCAGTTCCAAGAGCAGGTCCGGCGTGTGCGCCGGATCTTCAGGCCAGTGCAATTCAGCGATTTCATTCGTTGCATTGCCGGGAAACTACCGACCTTCACCGGTTGATTAAGTCCCAGCCAGCTGATTCGCTCGCTAGCCCCAATCCGAATTGCCCCAGCGGTTTCCGTTGAAGCTTTCGGCCATGACTGCGTCATCTCAATCAGCGCCCTTCAGGCCACAGCTACAGCAGCGTCAAGTTGCAACAGCTGAGGTTGTCCACGCTGGCGTCATTACCTCCCATGTCCATCGGCATCCTTGGGAAGAAACTGGGTATGTCCCAGTTCTTCGACGAGCAAGGCAAAGCCGTCCCGGTCACTTTGATCGAGGCGGGGCCTTGCCGAATCACCCAACTCAAGACCACTGAAACTGACGGCTATGAAGCCGTGCAGATCGGCTTTGGCGAAACACGCGAAAAGCTGATCAACAAGCCCGCCAAGGGTCACCTCGCCAAATCCGGCGAGGGGATCCTCCGCCACCTGCATGAATATCGCGTCGACGACCTGAAGGGTCTCGAACTGGGTGGCGCAATCACCGTGGGTGATTTCGAGGCAGGCCAGAAGGTTGACGTCAGCGGCGACACCATGGGTCGTGGCTTCGCCGGTTATCAAAAGCGTCATGGCTTCAGCCGAGGTCCGATGACCCACGGCTCGAAGAACCATCGTGAGCCCGGTTCAACCGGCGCTGGCACCACACCAGGTCGGATCTACCCCGGCAAGCGAATGGCTGGTCGCTATGGCGGCAAGAAAATCACCACGAGGGCCCTCACGATCCTCAAGGTGGACAGCGACCGCAACCTGCTCGTGGTCAAGGGCTCTGTACCTGGCAAGCCTGGATCTCTTCTGAACATCCGGCCCGCCAATCGTGTGGGTGCCAAGCCCACCAAAGGAGGTAAGTGATGGCCAATTGTGTTGTTCGTGACTGGCAGGGCAAGGAAACCGGCAAGGCTTCCATTGACCTGAAGGTGGCCAAGGAAACCACTGCCGTTGACCTGATGCACCGTGCGGTGCTGCGCCAGCAGGCCCACAGCCGCCAGGGAACCGCAAGCACCCTCACCCGTGCCGAAGTACGAGGTGGCGGACGCAAGCCTTACAAGCAGAAAGGAACCGGTCGTGCCCGTCAGGGATCGATCCGTACGCCTCTGCGTCCCGGCGGCGGCATTGTGTTTGGTCCCAAGCCGCGCACCTACAACCTTGCGATGAATCGCAAGGAGCGTCGTCTGGCCCTGCGCACCGCGCTGATGGCCCGCATCGATGACGTGATTGTGGTAAAGGACTTCGGAGCAGCCCTCGAAGCGCCAAAAACCCGTGAAGTCGTTGACGCACTCGGGCGCCTCGGAGTTGCTGCCGACGCGAAAGTTTTGATTGTGCTCACCGCCCCTAGCAATGTTGTGAAACGGTCCGTTCGCAACCTCGAGAAGGTAAAGCTGATCACTGCTGACCAGCTCAACGTCTTCGATCTGCTCCACGCCAATGCATTGGTGTTGGGCGAAGAGGCACTCGCAACCATCCAGGAGGTCTACGGAGATGACTGAGCGCTTCACAGGACGCCTGGCGGATGTGATCCGCAGGCCCCTCATCACAGAAAAAGCCACCCGAGCACTGGAACTGAACCAGTACACCTTCGAGGTGGACCACCGAGCTGCCAAGCCCGACATCAAAGCCGCTGTTGAGCAGCTATTCGATGTCAAGGTCACCGGCGTGAGCACCATGAATCCTCCCCGCCGCAGTCGTCGGGTCGGCAAATTTGCCGGCAAGCGCTCTCAGGTTAAGAAGGCTGTGGTGCGCCTCGCTGAGGGCAACTCCATCCAACTCTTCCCTGAGTCCTGAGGGGTCTGAAACGTCATGGCAATCCGTACCTTCCGCCCCTACACACCCGGTACCCGCACCCGGGTCGTCACCGACTTCAGTGAAGTCACCGGCCGCAAGCCGGAGCGTTCGCTTGTGGTGTCAAAGCACCGCCGCAAGGGACGCAACAACCGCGGCGTGATCACCTGTCGCCATCGTGGCGGTGGCCACAAGCGGCAATACCGCATCGTCGATTTCCGACGCAACAAGCACGGCGTCCCCGCCAAGGTGGCCGCCATTCACTACGACCCGCACCGCAATGCGCGGCTGGCCCTTCTCTTCTACACCGATGGTGAGAAGAGATACATCCTGGCTCCAGCAGGAGTCACCATCGGTCAGACGGTGGTCTCAGGGCCTGAATCTCCAATCGAGATCGGCAATGCCATGCCGCTCTCTGACATTCCCCTCGGTTCCAGCGTTCACTGTGTCGAGCTTTACGCCGGTCGCGGTGGACAAATGGTCCGAACTGCCGGAGCCAGCGCTCAGGTGATGGCCAAGGAGGGCGATTACGTCGCCCTGAAACTGCCATCCACTGAGGTTCGCCTGGTGCGCCGTGAGTGCTACGCCACCATCGGCGAAGTCGGCAACTCGGAGATCCGCAACACCAGCCTTGGCAAGGCAGGGCGCCGGCGTTGGCTCGGACGCCGACCTCAGGTGCGAGGCAGTGTGATGAATCCCTGCGACCACCCCCATGGTGGTGGTGAAGGCCGAGCTCCGATCGGGCGTTCTGGTCCTGTAACCCCTTGGGGCAAGCCTGCGCTGGGACTCAAGACCCGCAAGCGCAACAAGCCGAGTAACAAGTTCGTCCTCCGCAAACGTCGCAAGACGTCCAAGCGGAGCCGTGGCGGACGCGACTCATGATGCTGCTCACCATTCTGTCGTTCGCTTAATCCGCCATGGGACGTTCACTTAAAAAAGGCCCCTTCATTGCCGACAGCCTGCTTCGCAAGGTTGAAAAGCAAAACGCCGCCGATGACAAATCGGTGATCAAAACGTGGTCTAGGGCTTCCACGATCCTGCCGATGATGATCGGCCACACAATCGCGGTTCACAACGGCCGCACCCACGTGCCGGTCTTCGTGACCGAACAGATGGTGGGCCACAAGCTTGGCGAATTCGCCCCCACCCGCACCTTTAAAGGCCACATCAAAGACAAGAAAGGAGGCCGCTGAGACCATGACAACGTCATCCCCAACGGCAACTACCGCCCAAGCCCACGGTCGCTTCATCCGCGGCTCCGTGTCCAAGGTCCGGCGGGTTCTCGATCAGATCCGCGGTCGCAGTTATCGCGATGCGTTGATCATGCTCGAGTTCATGCCTTACCGCTCCACGGGTCCCATCACCAAGGTTCTGCGTTCTGCAGTGGCCAATGCCGAGCACAACCTCGGACTTGACCCTTCAACCCTGGTGATCTCCCAGGCCAGCGCAGACATGGGTCCATCCATGAAGCGCTACCGCCCCCGTGCCCAAGGTCGCGCTTTCGCGATCAAAAAGCAGACCTGCCACATCAGCATTGCTGTGGCACCCCAGACCGAATCCTGACCCCCGAGCACCCCGACTGATGGGACACAAAATCCATCCAACCGGCTTACGCCTGGGGATTACCCAGGAGCACCGGTCACGCTGGTACGCACCCGGCAAGAGCTATCCGAGCCTCCTTCAGGAGGACGATCGGATTCGCAAGTTCATCCACAAGAAATACGGCTCCGCCGGTATCAGTGATGTGCTGATCGCCCGCAAGGCCGATCAGCTCGAAGTTGAGCTGAAAACCGCACGCCCCGGCGTGTTGGTTGGACGCCAGGGCAGTGGCATCGAAGAGCTGCGCTCCGGCATCCAGAAAACCGTCGGTGATCTGAACCGTCAGGTTCGGATCAATGTGGTCGAGGTCGAGCGTGTCGACGCCGACGCTTTCCTACTTGCCGAATACATAGCTCAGCAACTTGAGAAACGTGTGGCGTTCCGTCGCACGATCCGCATGGCCGTGCAGCGAGCACAGCGAGCGGGTGTTCTTGGCCTGAAAATCCAGGTTTCAGGACGCCTGAATGGTGCTGAGATCGCTCGTACCGAGTGGACGCGTGAAGGTCGGGTGCCTCTGCACACCCTTCGCGCTGACATCGACTACGCCACCAAGGTCGCCAGCACCACCTATGGGGTTCTCGGCATCAAGGTCTGGGTGTTTAAAGGCGAAGTGCTGGGCGACGAAGCCCAGCAACAGCTGCCAGTGGGGGCAACCCCGCGGCGTCGGGCCGGTCGCAGGCCCCAACAGTTCGAAGACCGCTCCAACGAGGGTTGAACAGGAGGCCTGAACCATGCTGAGTCCAAAACGCGTCAAATTCCGTAAGCAGCAACGCGGCCGCATGCGCGGTGTCGCCACTCGTGGCAACACCATCGCCTTCGGTCAGTTCGCTCTGCAGGCACAGGAATGCGGCTGGATCACCTCGCGCCAGATCGAGGCCAGCCGTCGTGCCATGACCCGCTACGTCAAGCGTGGCGGAAAAATCTGGATCAGGATTTTCCCTGACAAACCGGTCACCATGCGCGCTGCCGAAACCCGAATGGGTTCAGGTAAGGGCAACCCAGAATTCTGGGTGGCGGTGATCAAGCCGGGCAGGATCCTGTTCGAGATGGGTGGTGAAGAAATCACCCCCGAAATCGCCAAGGAAGCCATGCGCCTCGCGCAATACAAGCTTCCTGTGAAGACCAAGTTCATCACTCTCGATGAACAGGAGCAGGCATCCGGTGCGCAAGCTCCGGCCGCTGCTGCCGCCACCGTGGAGTCCTGACCATGGCCCGTCCCAACGCCTCCGAACTGCGTCAGCTCTCCGACGCAGACCTCACAGAGCAAATCGTCAGTCTCCGCCGCGAGCTGTTCGATCTGCGCTTCCAGCAAGCCACAAGGCAGCTGGCCAACACCCACCGCTTCAAGCAGAGCCGCACCAAGCTGGCCCAACTGCTGACGGTGCAGAAGGAGCGCCTTAGCTCCACCGCCTCCTGATCCTTCGCTACATACCTATGGCACTCAAGGAAAGGGTCGGCACCGTCGTCAGCGACAAGATGGACAAAACGGTGGTGGTTGCGGTGGAAAACCGCTTTCCCCACCCCATCTACCAAAAGACGGTCAGCCGTACCACCCGTTACAAAGCTCACGACGAAAACAACACTGTTCGCGTTGGTGACCGTGTTCGCATCACCGAGACCCGTCCACTCAGCCGTCACAAGCGCTGGGCCATCGCTGAGGTGCTCAGCCACAGCCCGAAGGCTGAGGAGGTCAACAAATGATTCAGCAGGAATCTTTTCTCACCGTTGCTGACAACAGCGGAGCCAAGCGCATCCAGTGCATCCGCGTGCTGGGAAGCAATCGTCGCTACGCCCATGTGGGCGACGTCATCGTGGCCACCGTGAAGGACGCCATGCCCAACATGGGCGTGAAAAAGTCCGATGTGATCAAGGCCGTGGTGGTCCGCACCAAAGCCACACTGCGTCGTGACACCGGTAACTCCATCCGGTTTGACGACAATGCTGCCGTCATCATTAACGACGACAAAAACCCCAAGGGCACACGTGTCTTTGGACCTGTGGCACGCGAACTGCGCGACCGGAACTTCACCAAAATCGTCTCCCTCGCTCCGGAGGTGATCTGAGATGGCAACTGCAACTCCGAAATCCGCCGCAGCGAAGCGCATCAAGATGCGTCTGCGCAAAGGCGACACCGTTCAGGTGATCACCGGCAAGGACAAGGGCAAGACCGGAGAGGTCCTGCGCACCCTGCCCAATGAAAACCGCGTGATCGTGGAGGGCGTCAATATGCGCACCCGCCACGTCAAACCCACTCAGGAGGGTGAAAGCGGTCGGATCGTCACTGAAGAGGCTTCACTGCATGCCTCCAACGTGATGATCTACTCCACAGACAAGAAGGTGACCAGCCGAGTCGAGCTGATCACTGAGAAGGACGGCAGCAAAAAGCGCCGCCTCAAGAAAACCGGCGAGGTGATCGACTGATCACCTCGATCCGCCTTCTGACCAAGCCCAGAAGTCCCATTCCCCAGCCATGTCACTGAAACAGCGCTACAGGGAGACCATTCAGCCCAAATTGCTGAAAGATCTAAGTCTCTCCAATGTCCATGAAGTCCCCAAGGTGGTCAAAGTCACCGTGAACCGAGGACTTGGCGAAGCTGCCGCGAATGCCAAGGCGCTAGAAGCCTCGGTGAACGAACTTGCTCAGATCACCGGCCAGAAAGTGGTGGTGACCCGAGCCAAGAAAGCCATCGCGAGCTTCAAGATCCGCGAGGGCATGCCGATCGGCTGTGCCGTGACTCTGCGCGGCGATCGCATGTACGCCTTCCTTGAGCGACTGATCAACCTGGCACTGCCCCGCATCCGTGACTTCCGTGGCGTCAGCCCCAAAAGCTTCGACGGACGTGGCAATTACACCCTGGGGGTGAGAGAGCAGATCATCTTCCCTGAGATCTCCTTCGACAAGATCGACGCCATCAGGGGCATGGACATCACCATCGTGACCACTGCCCGTTCGGATGAAGAGGGCCGGTCCCTCCTCCGCGAGATGGGAATGCCGTTCCGCAGCAACTGAGCCCTCCTCGGAAACCACTATGGCCAATCACGACCCTATTTCCGACATGCTCACCCGCATTCGCAATGCGAGTGAGAAACGTCACCAGAGCACGAAAGTACCTGCCTCCCGCATGTCTCGCAGCATCGCCAAAGTGCTGCAGCAGGAAGGCTTCATCGCCGAGATCAGCGAGGAAGGCGAGGGAGTCCACACCAACTTGGTGCTGGAACTGAAGTACAGCGGCAAGAACCGCCAACCCACCATCCGCTCCATGCAGCGGGTGAGCAAGCCTGGTCTGCGCATCTACAAGAACACCCGCGGCCTTCCCAAGGTCCTCGGCGGACTGGGGGTGGCGATCATCTCCACCTCCAAGGGTGTCATGAGCGACCGCGATGCCCGTAAGCAGGGCGTGGGCGGTGAAGTGCTCTGCTACGTCCTTTGATCTGGAGCCAAAACCATGTCACGTATCGGTAAAGCCCCCATCCCCATCCCTGAAAAGGTGACCGTGAGCCTCAACGGACTCGCTGTCACGGTGAAGGGACCAAAGGGCGAACTCAAACGCACCCTGCCTGAGGGCGTGAGCATTGATCAGGTGGAAAACACCATCGTGCTGTCTCCCACCAGCAGCAAACGCACCTCCCGCGAGCGCCATGGCCTGTGCCGCGCTCTCGTTAACAACATGATTGTTGGCGTCGAGAGCGGTTTCAGCAAAAGTCTGGAAATCATCGGTGTTGGCTCCAGGGCACAGGTGAAAGGCACCACCCTGGTCGTCTCCGCTGGTTACAGTCACCCCGTCGAGGTTGCAGCTCCTGACGGCATCACCTTCAAAGTTGAGAACAACACCAAGGTGACTGTGTCGGGGATCGACAAGGAATTGGTGGGTAATGAAGCCGCCAAAATTCGCGCCATCCGTCCGCCCGAGCCCTACAAGGGCAAAGGAATCCGGTACGAGGGCGAATGGATCCTCCGCAAGGCAGGCAAGTCGGGCAAAAAGTAATCCACTACTAGACGCCGTTCTTCTTTACCCACCATGTCGACCCTCTCCCGCAAACAACAGACCCAGAAGCGTCATCGACGCCTGCGTCGTCACCTCAGCGGCACCGCCGGCAAACCCCGCCTGGCCGTGTTCCGCTCCAACAGCCACATCTATGCCCAGGTCATTGACGATGACGCCCAGAGCACACTCTGCTCAGCGTCGACAGTTGACAAGGACCTGCGCACTAGCCTCAAGGCCCATGGCAACGACTGCAATGCTTCCGTAGCCGTCGGTGAACTGGTGGCCAAACGCGCCCTTGCCAAGGGCATCCAACAGGTGGTCTTCGATCGCGGCGGCAACCTGTATCACGGCCGGGTGAAAGCCCTTGCCGACGCCGCCCGGGAAGCGGGCCTTCAGTTCTGATCCTGCTCTCAACATGACCGATTCCAACCCCCAGACCAATCCCAACGACGTGCCCTCGGCGGCTGATGTTCCTGCTGCAGCTGAAGGCCAGCAGCAGGAGCAACGCCGTGGAGGAGGTCGCGACCGTGGTGATCGCCGTGGCGGACGCCGTGGTGACCGACGCAACCAGGAGCGTGACTCCGAGTGGCAAGAGCGGGTTGTCCAGATCCGCCGCGTGTCCAAGACCGTGAAAGGCGGCAAGAAGATGAGCTTCCGAGCCATTGTTGTTGTCGGAAACGAGCGCGGTCAGGTCGGCGTCGGCGTCGGCAAGGCCGGCGACGTGATCGGTGCCGTCCGCAAAGGTGTCGCTGACGGCAAGAAGCATCTCGTCAAGGTGCCTCTGACACGTCACAACTCCATTCCGACCCTCTCCAACGGTCGCGATGGTGCAGCCAGCGTGTTGATTCGCCCCGCAGCTCCCGGTACCGGTGTGATTGCAGGCGGCTCAATTCGCACAGTTCTCGAGCTTGCCGGCATCAAAAACGTGCTGGCCAAGCGACTGGGCAGCAAGACTCCTCTGAACAACGCCCGGGCCGCCATGGTGGCTCTCGAAAGTCTCCGCACCCACAAGGAGACCGCCAAGGAACGGGGGATCTCCCTCGAGCAGATCTATTCCTGATTCCCCACATGACTTTCCGACTTGATTCCCTAAAGCCCAACAAAGGCGCCCGACGCCGCAAACTGCGCAAGGGTCGCGGCATTGCCGCTGGCCAGGGCGCGAGCTGCGGCTTCGGCATGCGCGGCCAGAAATCCCGTTCCGGCCGGCCGACCCGCCCAGGTTTTGAAGGTGGCCAGATGCCCCTTTACAGGCGCGTGCCCAAGCTGAAGCACTTCACATTGGTGAATCCCAAACACTTCACCGTTGTGAATGTTTCAGCACTGAATGAGCTCAAGGCCGGCAGCACCGTCAACCTCGACTCACTGGTCAAGGATGGTGTTGTCACCAGCCCCAAGCACCCGCTGAAAATCCTCGGCAACGGGGAACTCAAAGCAAAGCTCACGGTTCAGGCCGCCGCTTTCACGGCATCAGCACGAACCAAAATCGAAGCAGCCGGTGGCACCTGCGAACTGTTGGACTGAGATCCGTCGATCGACCTCCACAGATCTAACGTCTGAGCCGTCCGCCGGATCATCATCCGCGGACGGCTTTGCTGCATCAAGCTCAATCACCCAATCTCTGTTTCATGCTCGTCAGTCGAGGACGAAATCCCAGCGCCACTGAAGTCATCACCCAGCTGGTTCAAAACCCTGAGCTGAGAGGCAGGGTTCTGACAACTCTGGGACTGTTGATGCTGGTGCGTCTTGGCATCTACATCCCGATGCCAGGCATTGACCGTGTCGCTTTTGAACAGTTCATCCAACAGGGTGGACAGCTGATTGGTTTCCTCGACATCTTCACTGGTGGCGGCATCTCCACCCTGGGCATCTTCGCTCTCGGGATCCTGCCGTTCATCAATGCATCGATCATCCTTCAGCTGCTCACAGCCTCCCTTCCGCAACTGGAGGACCTGCAAAAAAATGAGGGAGAAGCGGGTCGTCGCAAACTCGCTCAGATCACGCGCTATGTCGCACTTGGCTGGGGTCTGATTCAGAGCGTGGTGTTCGCCATGATCCTGCGCCCTTACGCCGTGGAGGGACTTCCAGTTGCTGTGTTTGTGGTGCAGACGGCACTCGCGCTGGTCACCGGATCGATGATTGTGATGTGGCTGAGTGAAGTGATCACAGAACGAGGCATTGGCCAGGGCGCCTCACTCGTGATCTTCCTGAACATCGTGGCCACCTTGCCTCAGGCTCTCGGCTCCACGATTGAGAAGGCCCAAACCGGCGATCGCAACGACGTGTTCGGAATCGTGATCCTGGTTCTGGTGTTCCTGGTCACGATCGTGGGAATCATCTTTGTGCAGGAAGGACAACGCCGGCTTCCGATCGTCAGTGCAAAGCGTCAGGTAGGCGGCGGAGCCGTCTTGCCTAATCGCCAGAGCTACCTGCCTTTGAAGCTCAACGCCGGCGGCGTGATGCCGATCATCTTTGCCTCGGCACTGATTTTTCTGCCGATCACGATTGCCAACTTCAGCCAGAACCCTTTTCTGATCAGAGCAGCCACTGCCCTGAATCCAGGCAGCTCGAATCCATGGCCTTATGCCCTGGTGTTCTTCTCCCTGATTCTCGGCTTCTCCTATTTCTATGCGTCCCTGACCTTTAACCCGGTGGATGTCGCCAGCAATCTCAAGCGCGGAGGGGTGGCAATCCCAGGCGTTAGGCCTGGAACAGCAACAGCGAATTACCTCGAAGGTGTGAAAAACAGACTCACCCTGCTTGGCGGACTCTTCCTCGGCGCTGTCGCCATTATTCCTTCCGCCGTGGAACGAGCAACCAATGTGCAGACGTTCCAGGGACTTGGAGCCACCTCGCTGCTGATCCTGGTGGGTGTTGCCATCGACACTGCCAAGCAGGTGCAGACCTATGTGATCTCTCAGCGCTACGAGGGAATGGTGCGCCAGTAACACGGCACGTTCGAGCAATCGCTCCGAAACAACACAACATTGGTGGATCCTCAACACCTGCTGACCTCGTCTACCCCAACCACCCAGAATCGCCATGAAACAACGTCTTCTGTTTGTGGGCCCGCCCGGTGCCGGCAAAGGCACGCAAGCGGCCCGCCTCTGCGAAAAGCACGGTCTTCGGCACCTGTCTACCGGCGATCTGCTCAGAGCTGAGGTTGCCGCAGGCAGTGAGCTTGGCAAGGAAGCGGAAGCCGTGATGAACCGGGGCGAGTTAGTCACAGACAGCCTGGTGCTGGCAATCGTCAAGGCACAACTCTCTGCTCTCAATGGCCAGGGCTGGCTGATGGATGGCTTTCCGCGCAACGTGGCGCAGGCCGAGGCACTGGCGCCACTGCTTCAGGAACTCGATCAAGCGATTGAAAGTGTCGTATTACTCGAGCTGGATGATGCAGTTCTGATCGAGCGACTGCTGGGCCGCGGTCGTACTGACGACAACGAGGAGGTGATCCGCAACCGTCTTGAGGTCTACAAGCAGCAGACAGCCCCTCTGATTGATCACTACAGCAGTCAGAACCTGCTGGCCAGAGTGCAAGCCAACGGCAGTGTTGACGCCATTGCTGAGCGAATTGAAAGCATTGTTGCTTGACCCGCTGTGTTACGTTAGCTGTTTGCAACAATGGAGAGCTTCGCCCCATGAAGGTGCGTTCCTCAGTTAAAAAAATCAGCCCTGACGATCAAATCGTCAAGCGCAGAGGTCGCATCTACGTGATCAACAAGAAGCGCCCTCGCAACAAGCAACGCCAGGGCTGAAGCCTCGGTCTGCTGTCTCAAGGCAGGGTCCCTGTCCCTGCCACCCTGAATTGAAGACTTCCCAGGCAAAGGAAGTCATTGTCCACCTCGATTAATTGCTCAGTGGCACGGATTGCTGGTGTCGACATTCCCCGCGAAAAGCGGATCGAAGTCGCCCTCACCTACATCTACGGAATTGGCCCAACACGGGCCAGAACCATCCTTTCCAAGGCTGGTGTCAACCCCGACATCAGGGTGAAGGATCTAGAGGACGGTGATGTGCAGAAATTGCGCGGTGCCACCGAAGCCTTCACCATCGAGGGTGACCTGCGCAGGCAGGAGGGGATGGCACTCAAGCGCCTGCAGGACATCGGCTGCGTACGTGGTCGTCGCCATCGCATGAGCCTCCCGGTGCGTGGACAGCGAACTCGCACGAATGCGCGGACCCGTCGCGGAGCTCGCAAAACCGTGGCCGGCAAGAAGAAGTAAGCCGCTACGGCCCATTCGGACCCTTCAGTTCCTTAAGCCCCCTCCATCTCCAGGCCCATGGCCAAAACAGTCAAAAAATCAGGCCCCAAGAAGGCCAAGCGCAACGTTCCCAACGGCGTTGCCCACATTCAAAGCACCTTCAACAACACGATTGTTTCGATCACCGATACCACTGGAGAAGTCATCTCCTGGTCTTCGGCAGGTGCCAGCGGTTTCAAAGGTGCACGCAAAGGCACACCATTTGCTGCTCAGACTGCAGCCGAAGCAGCCGCCCGCAGAGCTCTCGAGCAGGGCATGCGCCAGATCGAAGTGCTTGTGCGTGGCCCCGGATCAGGTCGTGAAACCGCGATCCGTGCTTTACAGGTTGCAGGTCTGGAAATCACGCTGATCCGTGACGTCACTCCACTGCCTCACAACGGCTGCCGCCGTGCCAAGCGTCGGCGCGTCTGAGCCAACGCGTCCCCGTTCAGGTCCCTCTCTCCCCCGACTCAGACCGTGTTGCAATACCAGATCGACCGTATCGAGCATCAGATCGCTGACGATCGCTCCCAAACCGGTGTGTTTCTCATCGGCCCCCTTGAGCGGGGCCAAGCCACAACCCTGGGTAATTCCCTGCGGCGTGTGCTCATGGGCAACCTTGAAGGCACAGCGGTTACAGCAGTCCGCATTGCCGGCGTCAATCACGAGTACGCGACCATCCCGGGAGTTCGGGAGGACGTGCTCGACATTCTGCTGAACTGCAAACAGATCACCGTCAACAGCCGCACAAACGATCTGGAGATCGGCCGTCTGGTGGTTGCTGGCCCTGCAACGGTCAAAGCCCGCGATTTGCAGTTCTCCTCCCAGGTCCAGGTGGTGGATGGTGAACGCGTGATCGCCACGGTGAGCGATGGCTACAGCCTCGAGCTCGAGGTTCATGTGGAACGCGGCGTGGGCTATCGCCCAGTGGATCGTCACAACGAAGACACCAGTGCCATCGATCTTCTTCAGATCGACTCCGTGTTCATGCCCGTGCACCGGGTGAACTTCACCATTGATGAAACGGCAGTAGCTGAGGGTGGTTCCGCTCGAGAGCGCCTACGCATGGAAGTGGTGACCGATGGTTCGATCACACCTGACGATGCCATTGCTCAGTCCGCAAACCAGCTGATCGAGCTCTTCCAACCGCTCGCCACCGTCACCATGGTGGAAGAAGTTCCGGTAGAGCCTGAGCCCACAGCTGAAGCTCAGATTCCTCTCGAGGAATTGAATCTTTCTGTGCGTGCCTACAACTGTCTGAAGCGCGCTCAAGTCAATTCCGTTTCCGATCTGATGGGCTTCAGCTACGAGGATCTACTGGAGATCAAGAACTTCGGTTCCAAGTCGGCTGATGAGGTGATTGAAGCGCTTGAAAGGATCGGCATCCAGATCCCCCAAAGCCGCACCAGCGTCTGACTCTTACCCGCCCTTTACTGCAGCCCCTTCAGAACCATGCGCCACCAATGCCGAGTCCCAAAGCTGGGACGCCCCGCTGACCAACGCAAAGCCATGCTTCGCGGCCTCACAACTCAGCTGATCCGCGAAGGACGCGTCACCACCACCAAAGCTCGTGCAAAAGCACTGCGTGACGAAGCTGAACGGATGATCACACTGGCCAAGGAGGGCAGTCTTGCTTCCCGGCGCAGGGTTCTGGGATACGTCTACGACAAGCAGCTGGTGCATGCTTTGTTCGAGAAAGCTCCTGATCGCTACAGCGATCGCAAAGGTGGCTACACCCGCATAACCCGCACCGTTCGTCGTCGTGGGGACAATGCCGAGATGGCCATCATCGAACTGGTCTGAAGTCCGGCTCCAGCGTCACGGAAATCACCATCCCAAAACCGTCGGCTGATTCTGTCGGCATCCGTCTCAAACGGATTGCTCTCAGTCTCCAGTACGAGGGTTCTTCATTTTGTGGATGGCAACGTCAACCCAACGGCACCAGTGTGCAATCGGTTCTCGACGAGGCCATCTCAGCGCTCGACCCCCATCGGCCGATACAGACCGTGGCAGCGGGGCGAACGGATGCTGGCGTGCATGCATCCGGCCAGGTGGTTCATTTCGACAGCTGCGGAGCGATTCCAGCCAGGCGCTGGGCCCCAGCTCTCAATGGCCGTTTGCCGTCCTCGATCCGGGTGCGAGAAGCGGTGGAACGCCCACTTGGATGGCACGCCTGCTACTCCGCCAGCTATCGGCGTTATCGCTACACCCTCTACAACGGTCGAAGGCCGAACCTGTTTCTGTCGCCCTGGAGCTGGCATCGCTATCAGACACGGCTCGATGAAAAGGCGATGGAACAGGCGCTTCGTGGCCTGCTGGGACTTCACGACTTCGCAGCGTTCCAACGCGCAGGAAGCCGACGATCCCACTCACGGACAACGATCCAGGACGTGTCCATTCAGCGTCAAGGAGACCTGATTCACTTTGAGATCCAAGCCAGCGGTTTTCTCTATGGAATGGTGCGTCTGCTGACGGGCCAGCTCGTAGCTGTGGGAGAGCATCGATTGACCCCGGAGCACTTTGAACGCCGTTGGAGAGAACGTCGCCGCAGTGAAGTGAAAGATGGAGCACCAGCGCAGGGACTCTGCCTGCTGCGCGCTGGTTATCCGGAAACCATCTTCAGCAAGGGCGGCTGGTACGATTGCCAACCGACGTTTTTTCTGGCCTCAGAGGACCCACCCCCGGAACCTCCCCCATGGCCAATCAGTACCTAAGCGGTCGATTCCACTCAACTGACCCGATCAGTGGGGGAACCACCGACAGGTAGAGTCGTTCTTTGAGCTCTGTCCAGCACGCCACGGCGTGACTCAAGCTCCCTGCCCAGCTTCGTCGCTCGCGACGGGGCATAACCGAACCGGCATGCCGGCGCGATGAACAAGACCTCTGTCCCCTCCATCGATTCAATCGACCGCCAGTGGTATCTGGTTGACGCTGAGAATCAAACGCTCGGCCGCTTAGCGACCGAAGTAGCTTCCGTGCTCCGCGGCAAGAACAAAGCCAGCTACACCCCGCATCTCGACACCGGCGATTTCGTCGTTGTGGTCAATGCCGACAAGGTGAAGGTGAGTGGCAGCAAGCCGCAACAGAAGCTGTACCGCAGGCATTCCGGACGCCCAGGTGGGATGAAGGTGGAGACCTTCGCTCATCTGCAGGAGCGTCTTCCTGAGCGAATCGTGGAAAAAGCCATCAAGGGCATGCTTCCCCACAACGCTTTGGGTCGCCAGATGTTCCGCAAACTGAAGGTGTACAAGGGTGCCGATCATCCGCATTCCGCCCAGCAGCCTCAGCCCCTGCAGCTTGATCCCGCCGCTTCCGCCAAATGAGCACGTCTAATTCCGTCGTTTACTGGGGCACAGGTCGCCGTAAGACCTCAGTTGCCCGCGTTCGCCTGATCCCCGGCAACGGCACGATCACCATCAATGGCCGGCCTGGAGATAACTATCTCAACTACAACCCTGCATACATCGCTGCCGTCAAGGCTCCATTGCAGACGCTGGGTCTAACCACTGAGTACGACGTGCTCGTCAACGTCAGAGGTGGTGGTCTAACCGGACAGGCTGATGCCATCAAGCAGGGCGCTGCCAGGGCTCTGTGCGAGCTCTCCTCCGACAACCGCAAGCCTCTGAAAACGGAAGGTCACCTCAGCCGTGACCCTAGGGCTAAGGAACGTCGCAAGTACGGTCTCAAGAAAGCCCGCAAAGCTCCCCAGTTCTCCAAGCGCTGATCCCTGTCATGCCCAAGCCCGACATTCATCCCACCTGGTATCCCGACGCCAAGGTGATCTGCAATGGAGAAGTGGTCATGACCACTGGCTCCACACAGCCCGAAATCCATGTGGACGTCTGGAGCGGAAACCATCCGTTCTTCACAGGCACCCAGAAAATTCTCGACACCGAGGGCCGAGTGGATCGCTTCATGCGCAAGTACGGCATGGGCAGCACCGCCAGTGTCAACGACGAGAAAACAGCTCCCGCCAAGGACGAAGCGAAGAAGGAAGCCTGATGCGCTCTGCAATCGACGCAGAAGCGATCGGTCGCCACGATTTTTGCCCCCGAATGCAGACCAAACTCTGCTTTCGGGGCTTTTTTCTGAAAGGACATCACCATCAGGTCCTTTGCCGACCATGCTTCTGAGGCCATGGACTCCTCAACACTGATCAGCCGTCTTGAGGCCGCGACCAGCAGTTTCCACAATCTGGAACGCCAGCTCGCTGACCCTGATGTGGCTTCAGATCCGGATCGTCTGCAATCTGTGGCCAAAGAGCGTTCACGCCTTGAACCGCTGGTCGTCGACTACACCAGCCTGCAGAACGTTCTCCAGGAAAGGGAACAGGCGCGGACGCTGCTGCGTGAAAGCCGCGGCGATGCCGAGATGGAAGAACTCGCTCAGCTGGAACTGCAGTCTCTGGAGCAACGCCATGACGAACTGATCCAGCGGCTGACGCTTGCATTACTGCCCCAGGATCCGCGCGATCAACGCAGTGTGATGCTGGAAATCAGAGCCGGTGCCGGCGGCGATGAAGCCTCGCTCTGGGCCGGAGATCTTGCCCGCATGTATGAGCGATTCAGCAGCCGTCGTGGTTGGACAGTCCAGCCTGTGAGCGCTAGCGAAGCCGACCTTGGCGGTTACAAGGAACTGATTCTTTCGGTGAAAGGCGATGCCGTCTTCAGCGAATTGAAATTTGAAGCCGGTGTACATCGTGTACAGCGTGTCCCCGCCACCGAATCCCAGGGCAGGGTGCACACATCCACGGCGACGGTGGCTGTGATGCCAGAGGCAGATCCCGTGGAGGTTCAGATCGAACCCGGTGATCTAGAGATCAGCACGGCTCGATCAGGAGGAGCCGGCGGACAGAACGTGAACAAAGTGGAGACAGCCGTCGACCTGCTGCACAAACCGAGCGGCATCCGTGTGTTCTGCACGCAGCAACGCTCCCAGCTCCAGAACCGGGAACGGGCCATGGAGATTCTGCGAGCCAAGCTCTATGAGCGACAGCTCGCCGAAGCCAATGAAAGGGAGAGTTCAGCCCGCCGCTCCCAGGTGGGTACGGGCGACCGCAGCGAAAAGATCCGCACCTACAACGCCAAAGACAACAGGGTCACCGACCACCGACTCGGCAGAAATTTCAGCCTTGAGTCCGTTCTTCAAGGACAAATGGAAGATGTGATCGGTGCCTGTGTCGCCGAGGAACAGCGCAGCAAACTGGAGCAACTCAGCCAACAGAGCGACGATTAACCAGAACGGTTCAGGCGCCGATCACATATTTGGCCCATTCACTGTGGCGACCTGAATCAATCTGGCGAACAGCTTCGAAACTCAGACTGCTGAGGGGACGTCGCGGAACCCGCTTAAGAGGCATGCCGGCTTCAGAGGGGGTACGACTGGCTTTGCGCACATTGCAACTGGTGCAAGCCGTGGTCACGTTGTCCCAGGCATCGGTTCCACCTCGGCTGCGAGGAATCACATGGTCGATGGACAGGAGTTCGTGGCTTCCGCAGTACTGACAGGTGTGATTGTCACGCTGAAACAGATTGCGGCGTGTCAGTGGCACCTGGCGAAAGGGAACTCGCACAAACTGACGCAAACGGATAACCGTTGGCAGATGCATATCACTGCGAACAAGGTGCTTGGAATCGTGTTCCAGACCCTCAGCTTTGCCCTTGATCATCATCACGACGGCTCGTCGCCAGGTGGTGATGTTCAACGGCTCGTAGGACGCATTGAGAACGAGAACCTGGCCCATGCCAGCTCCCTGATTACACGCCATGCTATCGGGGTCACAAGGCCAGCTTTGTGACCTTCACTACCCAGTCCCGATGCCTGACCTGTCCGCCGATCGCCCTAGCCCCACCGGCCCTGAAACGGCTGCTGGCGCTGACCCGCGACAGCGAGCCTGGATGGAGGTGTCGGCTTCAGCCGTTGAACACAACGCCAGAGCGTTGAAGCGGTTGCTGGCATCGGACTGCTCCCTGATGGCGGTCGTCAAGGCTGACGGCTACGGACATGGCGCCAAAACAGTTGCCCAGGCCGCCATCTGCGGGGGGGCGACCAGCCTGGGAGTCGCCACCCTGCAAGAGGGAATTGAATTGCGACGGGCCGGGCTGGAGTTACCGGTCCTCGTGCTGGGCAATCTCACCCAACCCGAAGAGCTGCGCGCATGTCTGCACTGGCAGCTGATGCCCACGCTGAGCAGCATGCGCGAGGCACTGCTCTGCCAAAACCTCGCCAGTGGCAGCGGCCGAGTGTTCACGGTGCAGCTCAAGCTCGACACCGGCATGTCTCGGCTTGGCTGCCACTGGGAGGACGGGGAACGCCTGACTGAAGCGATCCTCCAGCTCGATCAATTGAATCTGGGTGGGGTCTACAGCCATCTCGCCCTGGCCGATGGCGAACTTGAAGGGCATGCCGATCGGATTACGCGCCTGCAGCAGGAGCGTTTCGAAGCCGTAACACGAAAACACCGACAGCAGGGTTTACAGCGACATCTGGCCAATTCAGCAGGCACCCTGCGTGATCGATCACTGCATCACGATCAAGTGCGCGTGGGATTGGCTCTCTATGGCCATGCACCCAGCACCCATCTGGAGCAAAGCCTGGATCTTCAACCAGCGATGAGCGTCAAAGCTCGAGTCAGTCTGATCCGTGAGGTCGCAGCAGGTGTGGGGGTGAGCTACGGGCACCGCTTCGTCACTAGTCGGCCCAGCCGACTGGCCGTAATCGGCATCGGCTACGCCGATGGCGTGAGCCGCTGCCTATCAGGGCAAATCCACGCCCTGCATCGTGGCCAGCCCCTTCCTCAGGTTGGTGCCATCACCATGGATCAACTGATGTTGGATGTCACCGACCATCCTGACCTTGAGAGCGGTGATGTGGTCACGCTGCTGGGAGGGGATGATCAGGAGGTGATCCGCCCTGGGGACTGGGCAGAACTGTCAGGTTCCATCCCCTGGGAGGTGTTGTGCAGCTTCAAGCACCGACTACCGCGACTAGTGGTCTGAACGGGCACACTGTTGATAGGGTGGCGAGGCCGCTGGAGAGGTGGCTGAGTGGTTGAAAGCGGCTCCCTGCTAAGGAGTTACAGGAGGCAACTTCTGTCGAGGGTTCGAATCCCTCCCTCTCCGTGCCCTGACGGATCCAGGAAGTCCTAGACCATCCCATGCCCTACTGAGACAGAGACCACGAATTAAAAGGTACCTGGACGTTCCCCCATGATCTGAAGCAGGTCAATTCCTTTTTTGGGTGAGGCTGGAGGAATGGACATAGCCTCAAGTCAGGAAAGAACCGTAATGAGACAACCATCTCGGCGACGAGTTGGTAAAAGACCAGGCAAAGTGCTACTCAAAACCTTAGGACTTAATCCTGAATGCTCTCTTCTACGTCTTGAAAACAATATCAATTCCAAGGCTTGGCTTTTATTAAACAAGCCAATTCCGACAAGATTGAACGAATATGAGAGATTCGTCAAATATAAACTCATCAGAGAATTTAGTCAAGCGTACATCAAGGAAAACTAGACACCACGAATGTCATTAATAAATAAAAAGGCAATGAGTCTATTAGAAATTGCGGGCACAAATCATTGAAATTTGAATATTCGACAAAGGAAAACATCAACTTGTCAAACAAAAGTTGAAAATCGATGCTTAAAAAATAGATAGTTGATCACGAAACCATGAGGCAATTCCTAGCAATGGGGCCCAAAAACCTGATTATCTGTATCAAGGGGCACAGTTTTTGTAAAAAGATGACCAATAGTTCAAAGCCTATTGAAATTCTCAAAACATAGACTATCTTAAGAGGACATTAATGTCCGGGGAAAGCAGGGAATGAGCAAACGCAGAATAATTGCAAGTTTGCTGGTTTGCTTTTTAGGTGGCCAAGATATCGCCAGGGAGCTAGAAGCGTCGGAAACACAAATCAAAAACCTATTCGGCTACGATCAGAATGACTTAAATAAACTAGAGGAAAAGTATAATCAATTAAGCAGCAGAATTGAGGAAAATTCAAATTATATAAGCCTGAATCAGGCATACATAGAGGGGCTAAGAAACAATGCAACACTTAAACAATACTACTACAATGTAGTATCAAAACAATGGGAAAAAGTAGCAGCATTTCGTGAGTGGATGCCCAAGCTATCATTGTATGGATATCCAGCGTTTGGACTTTATAGCTACACGAACAGTACATATTACAAAAATCCAAATTCAACCTCCTCTGGCAGCAGTACCACAACAAACACCACAAATTCGACTGGAACCACGACAACAGTTACAACAACAACGAGTTCAAGCTCCAATCCGTACACATATTACAGTAAACAAAGTGCATTAACTCCATACGCAACATTACAATGGACATTCTTTGATTTAGCAAGAGGTTCTAAAATTTCTGCCAAATCGGAAGAAGTGGAATCAGCGAAATTTGTATTTGATTCAAGCGCAAGAAATATTCTTCTTGATATCGCAAATGCTTATTACTCCTTACAGGCTGAGCTAGAATTGATAAATCAGTACAAAAATATTTTAGAAATAACTCGCAAAAGCATGCTGGCAGTGAATGCACAAAGACAGGCTGGACTCAAAGACTATGGAGATACAGCACAAGTTGCAACACAATATTTTTCGGCATTGAACAAGCTTATAGATTCTCTAAACAATATAATAAGTGGAGGATCAACATTAGCCAAACTTATTCAAGAGGAACCCGACGCTTCACTAATGCTCCCTTCCGATGCATTGACTGCATTAGATGAATGGAATCAAAGCTTGCAAGATTCTCTTAAACATGGATTGGAATTTAATGAGAATATCTACAACGCATTGGCCGAGTCAAAAAGTTATTCACTTCAAAAAGATGCAGAACTCCAATCTTATTGGCCAAAATTATTCTTGTATGCAGTTGGCTACTACAACAGATATAATGGAACGAATTATGCGCCTATAGGCGAAGGCGGCAGTGATTCATATTATGATCAAATATCCAAACAAATGACAGGTCAGATCGGAATTGGCTTCAGCTGGGAATTTGATGGTGGAATTAGTTTAGCGAGTGCAAACTCCTTTGAAAATTTATCTCTTGCAAAGTTAGAGGAAGCAAAAGACAAAAGATCAATGGTTGTTGAGAAGGTCAAAGCATATTACGGTCAGTACGAAACGCAACAAATGAAAATGATCAATACTAAAAGAGGCTTAAGCGCATCAGAAGCTTCTCAAACAATAGCGCTTGAAAAATATCAATTAGGCTTAAGTGATATAACAACACTAGTTCAAGCTATACAACTTTACTCAGCAGCAGTAGAAGATAATATTCACTCGATAAAGAAATACAATGAGGCTATTTCTGAGTTGCACAGGTGGTCGGCTCAGTGGCCATCTGAGATCACAGAAAATATAGTCTACGAATATTTTAACTTACAAACCACAACTAACTAAAATCAATGTCAGAACTTTTTGAAGAAAAAGCACTCGCAAAGAAAAAGAACAAAGTTTCTTCTGTAAAATCAACGTCACTTCTTAGTACCCCATTAAAGGGAGCTATTGGAACAGGGATTGCCTTGTCAGCAGGAGCTTTGCTTTGGTCATGCTTCGCAAGAATTCCAATGAAAGCGACTGGTTATGGGGTTATCGTCCCAAATGGTACCTTCGATACAAAAGTAACTGCGTCTACCGGAAGAATTCACTTCACATTTGAAAATGGCAAACATAGACAGCCAGAGTTTGCAGCAACACTGTCTTACATGATTCAAAATCCGGATGCAATTTCAAAAAATACAGTATCAAAATTCAACGATGAAATCCAATCGTATTACACTACTTTATTTACATCAGAGGGTGCAAACAACCAGGACGTAAGTCCTCCAAGAAATAAATTAAAAGCAGGTAGCATTCTAGCAATGCTCAGTCCGATAAAGAGTCTAAAAGAAATTTCCGAAGCAATTTCAACATTTGAATTAACTCATGAGCTAGAAAAATCCTCCATCCAAGCAGAGGAGAAAGTAATTGAAGCTAATTCAGATATCTACGAGCAGAAATCGAGAATACTTAGTAAGATGATAGAGCTAAGGAATAAAGGTTTTTTAAGTGAAACATCTGTAATTAGCGCAACTGCTGAACTCAACGAATATAAGGATAAAATCAATCAAGCAGTGCTTCGCTTGGAAAAGCTAAAAAAGTCAATAGAGAAAGAAAGATTGACAATAGCCCAAAAGATTATTCGATTTAATGAATTGAATGTAGTACTTGCAGAAAACGATGTATTCATACTTGATGTATTGCAGCCTAATCATACGTTTTTGGATTCTGGGACACAAATATTACTAACTGCACCCAACTTAAATACACATCCCACCACAATCCCGGTATTTTTTCCAAACTCTAGTGCTGGCAAAGTGAATAAAGGGTTAGATGCTCTTGTTACCCCAATTGGGATTGACAGTTCATCGGTAGGGTCAATTAAAGCAAAGGTTGTTGAAATTAGCCTTCTCTCTGCAAATGAGGCATCCATTAATCAGATCATTGGAGCCAAAAGCCTTACAGAACTAGTACAACAAAATGTCAAAGATCCGACACCAGGAATTATGCAATTATCAAAAATCAGTAATAACTCCTACGAATGGACTTCAGGTCAAGCACCTGAAGGGTATGTACCGCTAGGGAGCATTGCCAGTGTAAATGTAACAACATCAAAAGTTGCACCAATTTCATTAGTTATACCTTTCTTCCGAAGAACATTTGGGATCACACCGCCAGAACCAAAACTTAAGGACAATAATGCCTTGAATGCAACTAAAGAACTAAAATGAGAAACTTACAGCTTTCCAAAAAAAGAGTCGTAGCGAAAACGACCATTCAATTTGAGGCAGTTGAGTGTGGGGCTGCTTCATTAAGAACAATACTTCAATACTTTGGCAAAATTGTTCCACTGTCTGACATTCGCAAAGAATGCGGTATTACTAGAGATGGTGCAACAGCCAGTCGCATAGTATCTGCAGCAAAATCATATGGGTTAGATTGTAGACCGTTCAAATTAAGCGCTGAAGGTTTATGCCAGGAAGGCAAGTTTCCTATTATATTATTCTGGGGATTCAACCACTTTCTTGTTCTCGAAGGATTCGATGAGCATCAAAATGCTTACTTAAGCGATCCACAACAAGGGAGAGTACGTGTATCTTTCAAGGAGTTTGAAGAAACTTACACAGGAGTAGCTCTTGAATTCATCCCCAACAAAGATTTTACACAAGGAGGAAATGAAGAGTCTAACTTTGCAGTACTGCCTGAACTACTCAATAATGTAAAACCATATGTTTGGATTGTAGTCATATTATCAATATTTGGCGCAATTCCTACTCTTGTCATTGCAGGAGCGACGTCACAAATTATCAACCAATTTCTGAATAATAATAAGCTTTATTTTGGCATACCATCGCTTTGGCTAATTGGCATATCAAGTACTATTTTGATGATTATTCTTACAATGCAATATTTGATAGTTAGGCGTCTTGGATTCAAGGTATCAAAAGAATTAACCGCAAATCTTTTTCAAAAGCTTTTCTCGGTACCATTTGCATTTTACCAGCAACGAATGCTTGGCGAGCTTGCACAAAGAATGCAGCTTGGAATTCGAATATCGGATCAATTTTTTAACGACATATTATTATTCACCTTAACAATGATCCAATCATTCGTAATTGTGATGGCGACCTTACTTATATCGTGGCAGTTAACAGTCTTTTGCTTATTATTAATATCCGTCAATCTTATTCTGAACTATAAATTAACTCTTAATCGAGTCGACTCAAATCGCCTACTTGGAATTGAAGAAGGGAAAATGCTTGGAGCAAGCATGCAAGGAATTGGAGACATACAAATGATTAAGGCCTCTGGTCTAGAGATTCAATTTATGTCCGGATGGCAGATACATTTTTCTAACGTTATAGAAAAAAGACAAGAGTTAGGTATACAGATAGGTCTCTCAAATGTGGTTGCATCAGGTTCAACATATCTTATGAATTCAATGTTAATTGGTATTGGCGGCCTTTTGATTCTGTCTGGAGATTTGACATTAGGTGCCTTGGTGTCATTCCAATTCCTATTAACTGTGCTTGTAGCACCAGTTGCCCAAATGTCCGGTATAAGCAAACAGTTTCAAATGCTAGACGGTCTGCTTGGAAGAATTCTTGATTTACAAAAAACTGAGACAGATCCTACTCAAGATGATTTACTAATAGAAGAAAGTAATCAATATCAATCAGCAAATTCCGATCCGGATAATCATAAGCTATTCACTGCTTCAACTGAAATAGATGTAGAATTCAAAGATGTAGATTTCTCATATGATCCCAAAAAACCATTTATCGAAAAATTTAATTTCGTCATTCCAAATGGAGGACATTTAGCGTTGGTTGGGGGGAGTGGTTGTGGAAAATCAACTATTATAAAAGTACTGGCTGGTCTTTACAATCCTTTAGGTGGACAAATAAAATTCAATGGGGTGAATAAAATAGATATCAAAAAAGAATTAATAAATCAAGTCATTGGATATGTTCCACAAGACGTATTTATGTTTAATGAGTCAATTGAAACAAATTTAAAATTATGGAAAGATTATGTTTCTGATTCAGATCTAGAATCAGCAGTAGAATTAGCTTGCATAAAGGATATGATAGATAAATATCCAATGAAATACAAACAAATAATATCAAACGGTGGGCTAAATATAAGCGGTGGTCAAAGGCAAAGATTAGAGATAGCCCGGGCGTTAGCTCTGAAACCGAAATTGCTATTGCTTGATGAAGCAACTAGCGCGTTAGATGAAGATACAGAAAAACAAGTTTTAGAAAACATATGGGGCTTAGGTATATCAACAGTCTCTATCGCACACCGTATGAGATCAGCCTTGATGAGTGATTATGTAATTGTTATGCATGAAGGAAAAATTGTTGAACAAGATACCCCTAATAATTTGCTGAAAACCGAAACAGTATTTAAACATCTCGTAAATTTGGAGAATAACCAATGAACCGATCCGACTCAAAAAAAGCTGTACTTCAGCAGGCATTAAATATTAAGGAAAGCCTCCGCTTTGACAATGCACCACAAACCTATTCAGATTCAATAGAAACTGTCGTTCAATTCGCACTACGCAGGCTCAATGTTGCGAAAAGACTAAGTGCTCCAACAAGAAAATCTTCAAATACAATTGTTCATTTTTTAGATTATAACGACATACTTTATAGAAGAGTTCTAATTCCTGATGATATAGATAAAAAAGAACATGTTGTGCTGGTTGTCAAAGAATTTGACAACGATGTTTACCATGTGGTGTATCAAGAAAAAAGAAAAGATTACATTTTTCTAGGGAACACATTTGAGGTAAAACTTTTTGATCCTGAAGAATGGAAATCAAAATTAGATTTAAATTGTTTCGAACTATACCCGAGTTTGCCTGCGAAAATAAATAATGCTTTTGATGTTCTATCTTTTTCTTTTAAACAAGAATATTTAGCATTAATTGCACTTGTAATTGCTACCGCAGTAGTGACAATATTTAATTTATCAATTCCACTGCTAACAAAATTTCTCGTAAGTACGGTTTTACCGCAAAATCAAACAACACTGTTATTGGAATCATTGATATTAATTTTGTTGATTGGCTTAGGATTAGTATGTGCAAATTTCTTGCAAATTAACATGCTGCTTAGATTAGAAACGTTGACTGACCTTAGGCTTCAGACTTCGGTATGGGATAGATTGCTTAAATTACCAGTTCAATTTTTTAATAAATACTCTGTAGGTGATTTAGCATCGAGAGTGAATTCTATATCGGCTCTTAGACAGTTATTAGGCTCTGGGGCAATATCTACATTGTTATCTGGGGTATTTGCTGCATCCTATTTCGTATTAATGTACCAATACAATGCACGACTGGCAAATTACGCTTTAATAACAAGTATTATCTCAATTACGATCGTCGGAATACTAGCATTTCGTCTTATAGATTTCCAATTTAAATTACAAGAAAACGAAGCGGATATAGCAAATTTTGCTTTGCAGTCATTGATAGGAGTTGCTCAACTAAAAACATCCGGAAGTACTCCGTACGTATTCTTGCAATGGTTAAATAGGATCTCAAGACTCACTAAAATTAAATTACACAGTTTAAAAATCGACAACTCCCTTGATATCTTTTCGCAAATATCAATCCCTATATCATCTACTATTATATATAGTGCAGTAGTCATAAATGTCTTGTCCTCAAACGATGAAAGTACAAGTAATCAAGCTGCTGTTGCGTCGATAGTTGCATTTGTATCAGCATATTCCGCTTACAACAGCAAAGTCAATGAAGCAATTACGCAATTAGCAAATATATTGCCAAATAGTATCGTACTGTGGAAACGTGCATCACCAATACTATTTGCTGACGTAGAGTCAGGTTATGACCCTAAAGCTATAGTCTTAAAATCCCAAGGAAACATCAGATTTGAAAAAGTAAAATTCCAATATCAAGGTGCTCCTGAACCACTATTCGAAAATCTCAATTTAATTGTAAGACCAGGAGAACATACCGCCTTGACAGGACAAAGTGGATGCGGAAAAACAACTATCTTTAGATTACTCTTAAGCTTTGAAAATTTAAATTCTGGGACGATTTTAATAGATGACGTACCATTAAATCAACTCTCTATCCGTAACTTTAGAAGACAGATAGGTGTGGTAATGCAAAACGCTCAGTTAAACCCTGGGACTATCTACGAAGCAGTAACTGGTGGTTTACCATACGAAGAAGAAGAAGTTTGGCATGCACTCGAACTAGCCAACATTGCTGAAAGTATTAATGAAATGCCTATGAAGCTAGAAACCATTTTGACACAAGGTTCTTCTGCAATTTCCGGTGGACAAAGACAAAGGATTGCAATAGCAAGGGCCCTGATCACAAAGCCAAAAATCCTTTTAATGGACGAAGCTACTAGTGCTTTAGACAATGAATCTCAACAGATTATTACTAAAAATATTGATTCTATGCACTTGACGAGGATAACAATTGCTCATCGCTTATCCACAATTTTGAGTGCTGATCACATATACAGAATTCAAAACAAACAGGCTATTAAGATCTCGGTTGATGACCTAGAAAGAGGTGATTACGAAGAAAGTGAAAACAAATAATTGTTTTAATAGCACTTATAGTCTAGTCAAGGAATCTGTAAAACTTAATAATTTATACATTGACCCGACTAGTGGTAGTCATAAAAAGAACCAAGATTATTTTCAATGGCAAAATAATTTGAAGGATTCCTTTGATATGAACCCTATTCAAGAAGCTGAATACATAAAGCGTCAGGAGGCAAGGATTAACAATATAAAAACAAATTATTTTAATAATCCCATAAAAACAGAAGATGTAGAGAATTTATCAGCCCAGCCTGTGTGGTTTGCTAAATTAGTGCAAATTCGCGAAATTTATCTCCAGTATAAAACAAGTCAAATTTATAGTAATCACGAACAGGGATCCTGTTGGGATATTTTTTGGCAACCCTTGCTTAAATTATTTGAATCAGATTTAGACGAAATCTGTAAAATCAACAGTATTCCCTTGCAAATAAATACAAAGGTATATGTTGATTACTTAAACCGCAATTTAAGTAAAATTTTTGATGGTTTGCTAGGGGAATTCTTCGATAATACAAAGTCGAGTTTTAGCTTGTCTACTGAAAATAGTTTAGATAATATATCCCTTGAATACACGCTTAAGAAGCAGGGTTTGAATGACAAAATAACTGAGGAGATTACATGTGGTTTTGCAAATATTTTGAGTAGCTATCCAGTGTTTGGGAAAAAGCTTTCATTGATTTACTTGAACTACTTGAATTTCTTTTCATTGTTCGTCGATCGTCTTAAAAAAGACATTTATGAAATTTGCAAATATAACCCAAGTAGTAAAGAGATAGTCGTAAATCTAATACCTTGTCGCTCTACTTTGGGTATTTTTCATCCCAAATGTTTTCATATTCAACTTTTTGTTGTATCCGACAATGACACAAAATTACCAGACGATCCAATAGAAGTATTATATATAGAAAAGAATTTTACGGCTGAAAAGTTTTTCAGCTCAGTGTATTCATGCAAAGGCATAGATGAATCAAGTCAATATATACTACCACCAAGTTTTCTTCCGAAAGATAATTATGGGTATGTATATCTCGCAGACAAATTAGAAATAAAAGACCAATGGCCATACTTATTGTATTACTTAGGTCAAGTCACATATCTCTATTGGTTATTAGATTTAGACAAGTCTGCATGTAGTAGTTTTTATTATTATAATGAGCAAATAATATTAGTTGATGAAGCGTCAGCAAGCTTATTGCGTCCGACCTGTATTGCCAATCGCTCTTATGACTTACTCTATTCTAAAATTGATGAGTTAAATAGAACCAACTATAAATTGACAGACGAATCCGTTTTGAAAACAGGAATCATCCAGAATTTTAAAATTTTAAATGGAGAGACTATTAATTTGAGCTTACTCGGGCAGATCTGTAAGAATATATTACCAAAGCTAGAAAAAGATTATTCGTTATTTGTTTACACTCAGTTCCTTCAATTGCAAAAGAAAAATAAATCTTATGAAAATCCTAATAATCTAGAAAGTCTCTCCATTTGTGAAATTTTATTTAGCTGTTTTAAATTTGGATTTGAAGATATGATTAACTCATTTTCATCAAATGATTATCAGCAAAATAATGCTATCTGGTTGAATATAGCCAATAACCTGCAAAATCATTCAAATTCATTTTCCTACTATGATTCTACAGATGACCTACGCCTCCTAATAGCCTTACACAAGCCCTCTAATTTGAGATCTGAAATAAATCAAGTTAAGGAGATTGAGAAATTTCATAAAGAGTCAATATCTAACATGGATAATAAACCTGATGAAGTACCTCTTGTCGGATATCATATGACTTGTCTTTATGGAACTAAGGATTCTCGAATATGCAATAATATGTCTGCTCTAAACGAAATAAATAGTATTTATGGAGACACACTATTTACAGATAGATCTGAATACTCTTTTTCGGACTATCTTATCAAACGGCTTAATAAATTTGATAGGAATCATATCCAAGTATCATTAGATATGATTGAAAAGTATTTTTTGCGGCTAAATGACTCTTTATCAATGGCGCCTTCTGTGAAAATTGAAATATCTTCATCATATGATAATTTGAATCAAGATCTATGCCAAACTTTTGGTTTTACAAGTAATGATCTGGCAGATATTTGCGTAAGCAAACTTTCTGATTATTACATATTAAGTGAGCAAAATCACCCTTTTTGGTTAGCAAATGATTTATTAAATAGCAATTTGGTACATCCTCCGGTTTCATCAGGGCTCAATCTATACTCAGGTAAGGCAGGAATTGCGTTATTCTTAAGTCATTATTCTGAGATAAATAAAAATTCCTCTGCATCTAATGCTAACCAAATCAAACATATCACTAATCTAATTCGCCAAGAGTTGCATGATCATTTTTCCGCATCTTCTATCCAACCCATGGAATATTCTTCACTTCCGTTAGGCATATGTGGTATTGGTGGATTTCTGATAGCCTTCAAATGTCTCGAATTACCCGAATTACATCGTAATTTAATACAAAACTTATGTATGGACTCAATCAATACCGATTGTGATCTTGATTTCATTGCAGGTGCTTGTGGCTGCGTTGGACCACTTCTTTCCAATTCATCGCAAAAATCATTAGATTTAGCTTATTCTGCGTGTACTCGTTTTAAAGATATGCAGGATATTAGCGGTGCTTGGGATATAAATCCTTCCTTTTCTAAACTTATTAGTTTTGCACACGGAACATCCGGTTTTATTGCGGCTTTAGTGCGTTGCGCATTGACTTTAAATACCGATGAGTTTGATTTAACTATTGAAATGGCAATTAACTATGAACGTACAATGTTCAATGAAAAGTTGCTTACATGGCCTGATCTACGCAGATCGTATAATGAAACCGTTTTATCTTGGTGCCATTGTGCTCCGAGTGTCTTACTTAGTCGCTGCTGTTTAGTTGGCACCAAGTATTGGGATGATTATTGTGAAACTGAAATAATCCTAGGACTACAGGCAATGCAAAATTTGCCATTTACTGATGTAAATAATATTTGCTGTGGGGGTTTTGGCTTAGCTTCTATATGTTCAATTGTAGAAATTATATCATCAAGCTTATCAGCACATGGTCATAAAACAGCCCTAGAACTGATATGCATGAATCGGCAAAAAATACTGAAAAACATCTCATCTATGGATGGCCATAACTATTTATTTAACGACAAAGATCCATTGATAGAGACAGGATTGTTTACAGGTATTTCGGGAATTGGCTTATCATTAAGTAGTCGATCGCTTCCATTGCTTGCCACTGTGATAAGTGGTGACTTGCTAAAGCTTCAAAGCCTAAAATAAATCAATCCTATTGATCGCAAATCCAAAAACATTTGCTCTATTAAATAAGATAAAAAAGCCATGGAACTAATGCTCCATGGCTTTAAGGCAAAATAAGATAATTCGAAGCTTATTTCACTAAGAAATCAAAGGGTGCAAGCGGCTGTCCATGCAGCTTTACCGCAGCTTCCGCCGCCGCCAGCAACGGAATCAAGGTCGCTGTTATCGAGTGTTACGCCGTGCTCTGAGGCAAGTTTTTTAAGAGCCTCTTCTGCCTTCTTAGCGAGCGCAGGATCTGACTGAAGCTTTGCAATGAAATCGTTTGTGTTTGCCATGAGAATTAAAGTGTTTGATAGGTTTATGACAGGTTTCAAAGGAATAATTTGAAACCGGTATTAGGGCATTAGTTAGTTTTCTTGCTCAGAAAGAGCAACCTGCCGTCCAAGCGTACTGCTTGCAGGAACCGCCACCACCAGCGACTGAATCGAGATCAGATGAATCTATATCCATTCCTGCTTCTTTAGCAACTTGATCGAGAGCTGCTTTCGCTTTTTTTTGCATTGCAGGATCATTCTGTAACTTATCCAAAAAATTCTTAGAATCAGACATGGTAAAAATGAATGGGTTTGACCGTGGTTAAAAACCAACCACGATTTTCAAAATAGCCAATCTCAGCAGCATGGGGCGTCATCTTCCTAAAGAAAAAATTTTCTTTTTTTTGAATTGAATCAATTGATACTTTTTGAAAGATTCGGAAGATTTATTTAATAAGCATTAACCGGTTCAAAGCAATTTGAAATTTACTAGAGAATCATATGAATACGCTTACTCATTTTGGTTGCAAAAGCTTGCTATAAACTGCTAAAAGTCGCCCAGTTCGCACAGGCCTGCTGTCATGATTGTCAACAGCGCCTTGTCTGACTGGACACTTCCTCTCCGCATCATTATCTTTGCAATAATCCCGCCCCAAAAACCCGGCCCAATTTGGATATTTTGCAATTGCTTATGAGATATCCCAATTTGATAAGATATTGAATCCTGATTATTTTGGTCAATTTCAAACAGCTTCAAAATAGATTGCTGTCTAGAATTATTTTTCTTATCGTCGCTAGTTGGGCTCAACAATTGTAGAGCAATTAAAGTTGAATAGAGTTTTGTTTGCTGATAAGTAGTCAACCCGACCTTTTCGATTTCCTGGATATGCCTGTGAAGCGATAATTCTACTGAATTTAATTCAACGCTGAATTCTTTTGTTTGGCCTTCCCATAAACTCATAAGACATAATATCATACAGTCACTAACAATTTTCTCTAGGCATTCAAGCTTACCAATATTTGAAAAGAATCTTTCACGCGATTCATTCGCAAGCTTTTGATAAAGTGAACTTTTTTTATTAAAAGATAGATGCAGGCTGACGATGGTTAAAGCACCTTGCCCGCTCCAAAAATCATAAGACAAATCAAAAGTATTGTTTATATAAGCTGTTAATTGCTCAAGGATAATGTCAGTAATTTGTTGGTCCAATATCTCATTTTTACAATTTAAAGCCTTTTGTCTATACAGAAATGTACTTACTAAAGCTAATGAGCCATCTTCCAGATTTAGTGGCAACCCATAAATAATCTCCTTCAAATTACCAAGCCTAATGATTGATTGCCATGGATCATTAAAGCCTGAGCAATGTAAAGCTAATAAGTCTGAGGAGGCACCCAGTAATCCAATACCTTGTTCACGAAGCCACGGGAAAATTAAGTTTTTACGAGACAACACATGGGTCCAAGAGACTTGGTTTTGTTTGCCTAATTGAATTTCCCAATTATTGCAGCCTTCTTGACTTAAGGCATTTTCAATTGATGTATAAAAAACAAAGCCAAGAATACCATTTCGAAATGAATAATCAGTAGGACCAAACTGATGTGTATGACCATCTCTCTCCAACAGAATACATAGCCAATAGTAATTATTTTCTGAATTTAATTTTGCTTGTGATTTTATGCTTCCAGTAGAATACTGGCTTATGCTATTAATTTCCTTAGTATTGGTTGTCAACTTTGTATTTCGAGTTTTCAAAAAATTAGGCTGTATAAAACATAAATTAAGACTCTTTGCTACAAAAGACCCATTAATTATCATAATTTGCCTTTTTATCTCTTCTTTGCTTAAGACGTTTAGCCTTCTTGTGAAACTTGTGAGAGAACTATCTGCAAAGAATTCTTCTCTGCTAAATTTTAAGATATGATTAGGCCCTTTTGGTGAACAACAATTTTCTAGTTCGTGAGTAAAATATGGTATATCAAGTTCACGCAGTTGCTGGATTTCCTGCTTGCAAATCAGCCAGTTATAAGGAGCATCTTCTGACTGCATATAAGCACGTATAAGTTTTTCAATTACAAGAAATTGCTGATTAACAGTCTCTAATGACTGAGGTGATTTAAGATTAAGCAGTAATTTTTTATAGACTTGAGTATTTCTTTGAATGAATCTTCTTTTCTTGTTTTTGCAATATGTTTTTGCCAATTCTCTAATCAAAATTTTATTATCATAAAATAATTTCATTTGTTTTTCAAAGCCTTCTCTTACGTATTTGACATATTCTATGCATTTGTTCTGTGATTTTGATGGCAAACAAGGATTAAATAGGCACTCATCTGATAAATCCAACTTCATCATATAATTTGTATTCGTAAATAGCCAGCGTTGTTTCGCAAAGAGCTCTTCATCTTCTTCACAAGTAGGTGAGCCCAAGCAACTAATATCAATAAATTTTTTTAGCTTTATAGAGTATATTTGTGAAGGTAGCATGCCAGTGCGTGTTACTGAATAACTTTCTTCGACTGAATCGATTTTATTATCTTTATCTATATATGTATGCCTTAGACGTGGCTCCATTAAAGTCTCCCCATCTATAAGCATTAGATTATCGAGACGTGCTATGAGATTTTCTTGATGACAATCTGATCCACCAGTAATATGGAGTGTTGCCAAAATTTTTCCAGAATTAATATAAAATCTTTTCATCTCTTTTTCGCTTTTACATAGCCTATGCTCAACAAACTCTGAATAACCATATGTTTCTCTATCGAGTAAAACTGGAAACAATGAAACTGATTCCGTTTCTAATGAAGCAAAAAATTTCAGAATTTCATAGAAAAATATTTCCAACCCAACGCTTCTTGGCTTGTAAACTACTTTGATTAGTTCATTATCTGCAAGTATTGACTTAAAATGAATAATCAATACTTGTTCGCCGCCATTGTGAGAATCAGATCCGGTATAGCGTACATTTATTATTTTATCGCTGGCAACATTAAATTTCTTTCTTAATTCTTTCTCGTCTGCGCTGATTCGGGTAAGAAGTTTTCTTGTTGTAGTTTCCCATCTATTCACTATAGTGTTGATATGTAAGTAAAGTACTGGGTATTCTTTCAGAATATTTTCAAAGTTAATCTTGGTATCTCTGATAAAAGAGATGTATTGGTCTTTTGGAATCTGATTATTGGCATCCTGCGAGTATTGATAACTTGTTATTTCAGCCATGATCTCATTTATATTTCTTGATTCATTCAACTTTTTTATCAATACTTGTTCGGTAAGATCGCTAAGCTGTATGTAAAGTCCTCGAATAAGTGAACTTTTAGTATTTTCACTGACAAATACTTTGTTCGGGGTTAATGTGCTTGCCTTTGTGATGATATTCCCTGCCCATAACTCAAGTGGTTTCCATAGTTCTATAAAAGGAATTTGATCATATCCTTCATAGCTATCTAAGTCTTCCTGTTTTGTCTTTTTAATTAGCTCTACAAGCCAGTTTAAACTTTTTTTTGCTTCTGAAATTTTTTGATTTTCTGTTTTTTCCCAGTTTCTTATTTTTTCGAACTCTTCGCTATTTTCCCAGAGTAATCTTTTCTCTAATTGTGCAATATCTCTAGGGTGGCCAATTGACTCGCACCACTTAGCAAGGAAATCGGAATCACATTTATCGATGAATTTTCTAATATTATATGCATCCATAATCGTTAAAACTCACGTTCCAACCTTTATTTGGAAAAAGTTCGATTGTAAAATCGATATTTCTTATTTTAAAAGTCGTGGGTTTAATGCAAAAGTTGATTGAGATGTTTGATTGCTTCATAGGGAAACAAGAATTCAAGAGTGCTTTTCCAAGGATGATGATGGTCGAAAATACATCTGTATACTTAGTCTAAAGTCGGAGATTGCAAGAACCCGTAACGAGGAATATCGCTCTATGAACGCGAGCTAATCCTAATCCACTAAAGGCGCATGCTCGAAAAACAGAGAGGAATCAAGTGTTTTCTCAAATCTATCTTAAAACAGTTATATCATTTCTCTTCCAAAAACTTCGATCAAAGTCGCTCGTTTTAACTAAACGCAGATCGCATTTGGCTCCATAGTTTGATAGGCGTTTTGCAATAAGAGGTAATGGTTATTGATCAATGGCTCTATCAATGCCGTTGCTGAACGTCACCAGCAGGCATGAGGCCTTCCCGTCGGTGCACCACCATGCAGCGTCATGTTGAGCCTGAATCATCCAGCTGGCCATGCTCCAAAGCTGAATGTCCTCCGGCAGCTATCCACCGAGGAAACCATCAACCTAATTTCAGGATACGCCTACCGCGTCTGGTGCCCTAACAGGCACCCTCTTGATATGGTGGGCGGGCCGCTGGAGAGGTGGCTGAGTGGTTGAAAGCGGCTCCCTGCTAAGGAGTTACAGGAGGCAACTTCTGTCGAGGGTTCGAATCCCTCCCTCTCCGTTGAATTGAACAGTGAGTCGTCAATCGGCTCCATAGGCAGAGAGTTCCCTCGCCATCAGAGGCAGCAGTTGTTCGTCGTCGGCACTCTCCTGCCCTTCGCTGAAGACCACCAACAGACAAGGTGCCTGCCCGTCGATGCACCACCAGGCTGCGTCGTGACGAGCCTGACTCATCCAGCCGGCTTTACTCCAGAGCTGACTGCCTTCCGGCAAACCCTCGCCGAGGAACCCATCCACTTGATTCTCAGGATCTTCGAGCCTTTCTGCCTTGCCGAGTGAACGCGCCAATCGGGCTCGAAGTCGCTGACAAGCCGGAGGTGAGAGCACGCCATCGGTCATGACCGCCTCGAGAATCCTGGCAACAGCGGCTGTGCAGAGGGCATTGCGATTGTTGTTGTTCTCCCCGTAGAACGCTCGTTCGCGTCCATAGGGACCATCACCCCAGGTTTTCTGGCAACAGTTGACGCGCTCCAACTCAGGCCAGCCGAAACCATGAAACCAGTCGTTCACTCGGCGGCGTTGCTGCTGCCACTGCTCCCATGCAGGGGAGCGCAAGGGCGGACCACTCGTTGTACCGGTCAGCAGATCCACTATCAACCCCGTGGCGTCATTGCTGGAGTCAGCCAGCATGTCGCGGAGCGCACGACGAAGTTCATCGCTGTCTGGAATCAGATCCCGCTGCAACCAGTGCTCGGCCGCCACCGCGTACAACAGCTTCACCACACTCGCGGGATAGAGCAGCTTCTGGTCAGCCCAAGCCGCACCGGTGCCGCTGCCATTGGTCGGAAACGTGGTGTCGTAACGCACCCAGGTCACGGCCATCTGATCATGCAGACCGGGACGGCCATCGGCCGCCAGCCTGTCGATCAGAGCAACGAGGTGCTGCTGCATCACCGGCTCGGGACGGTAGAACGCCATGGCACTGGCTACTGGCAATGCCGACCCTAGGCACCCCGATCACTCCGGACCTGATCAGCCCAGGGAGCTGCTGGAAACTGCTGCGTGGACAGAACGGCTACGCCTCGCCAACAAAGAGCGGACTCGCCACCCAGGCCGCAGCAGGCCGATGCTTCAAGGTCGCTGCACCGTTGCGCCGCGAAAATCAGGGGCGTTTGCAGGTTGTGCTGCTCGAGGACGGCTACCCCTGCTGGCTATCCATGGATGAACTGGCGGATCAGGCTGTGGCCTGCGAAGCCTGGCAACCATGCCTGCTCTCAAGCTCGGAGATCACCAGCCGTCTGAATACGGTCCTGAAGTGGCTGCAAGCCTCTGCCGGGCTCAAAAACACCTACCTGTGGGGAGGCACCATCGGGCCTGACCTGGACTGCTCTGGCCTTGTGCAGACAGCCTTTGCCAGCACCGGGATCTGGCTGCCCAGAGATGCTTATCAGCAGGAACGGTTCTGCAAGCCGCTGGCGGTGCAAGCGAATGATGTGAACGCGTTGCGCTCCGGTGATCTGATCTTCTTCGGCACACCTGAACGCTGCACGCACGTCGGCATCCATCTCGAAAACGGCCGCTACATCCACAGCTCGGGGATTGAACATGGCCGCAATGGCATCGGCATCGACAGCCTGAATCCCCAGGATCTACATCCCGTGGCCAGTCACTACAGGGCTGAACTGAGGGGTGCAGGCAGGGTGACCCGCTGCCATGACGGCAGCACACTGCCTTAAAGGAGTGACAATGCGCGAGATCTCCGCCTGACGGACTCATGGATCCGCTGACACTGCTCGCAGGGCCGTTCATCGCACAGATGAATCTCGGAGCTCCAGGAATGATCGAAACCAGCTCCATGGGCGGTGAGGGGGAATTTCTTCAGCGCAGTCAGCCCATCCAGCAGCTGACACTGATGCGCACGATCTACCGGGGCGATTGTCCTGGCGAGAGTGTGAGACCGATTAGTGGCATGAGCTTTCTGGCCTCGCTGCCCCCGGCAGGCAATCAGCGGATTGTGATCAGGAACCGACGCACCGGTGGCTATACCAACCGTGAATACGACAGCGGCAGAAGACGTTCGGAGAGGTTTTCGATCAGTCTTGGTGATCGGCACCACGGCAGTTTTCTCTCCGTGACACCAGGCGAGAACGAGTTCCGCTGGTCTGTGACCAAAGCCGGCAATGCAGATGGACCGACCAAAGGCAACGCAATGCTGATGGTGACCATCAAAGACAGAGAGCGCTATCGCAATTTTCGCTCCATCGATGAAGACGCCTATTGCCCTGGCGAAGAATACTCCTCCTCACGAACTCCCATCGGGCAATGCAGTAGCGGCTACTTCAAGGTCAAACGGCAGGGTATCTGCCCCAATGGCAGCAAGATCGATCTAGGCACGCAGATCGTCTATAGGCGCTATCGATCCTGGTGATGAGCAGAGTGCCGGTCTGCTGTTACTGGTCAGCATTGGTCCAACAGGCGCCGATTAGGTTGCATGGATCTCGATCGGATCCTGATGACGGCTGGGCTGGACCTTTCGGTTGTGGTGCCGCTCTACAACGAAGAGGAAAGCCTGCCTGAGCTGGTGGACCAGCTGCTGAAGGCGCTGCGACCCATTGGAGAGCGCTTTGAACTGGTGTTGGTCAATGACGGCTCAACCGACAACACCGCATCAGTGCTGGAAAGCATCAGCGAGCACGTGCCGGAGTTGGTGGGTGTTCTGCTGCGCAAGAACTACGGTCAGACAGCTGCCATGGCGGCAGGTTTTGATGTCGCCCAAGGGCAGGTGATCGTGAGCCTCGATGGTGATCTACAGAACGATCCCGCCGACATCCCCCTGCTCCTCAACAAGCTGCGCGAGGGGTATGACCTGGTGAGCGGTTGGCGTTTTGATCGCCAGGATGCCGAGCTCCAGAGAAAACTTCCCTCCAGACTGGCCAATCGTCTGATCGGGCGCGTCACTGGGGTTCGCCTGCATGACTATGGCTGCTCACTCAAGGCCTATGACCGCGACGTGCTGTCCGACATGCGCTTGTACGGGGAGCTACATCGCTTTCTGCCAGCGCTGGCCTTCATCGAAGGAGCCCGAATAACAGAAGTGAAGGTGAATCACCGTGCGCGTCAGTACGGAACCAGCAAATACGGAATTGATCGCACCTTTCGAGTCCTGATGGACCTGCTCACGGTGTGGTTCATGAAACGCTTCCTCACCCGGCCGATGTATGTCTTTGGGTTTGGAGGCCTCGTCGCCATTGCAACAAGCCTGGTGGCAAGCGCCTATTTGCTGGTCATCAAACTGACGGGTGAAGACATCGGCAACAGGCCACTGCTCACGATGGCTGTCGTACTCGGCCTGGCCGGGATTCAGCTGTTCTGTTTCGGACTGTTGGGAGAACTGCTGATCCGGACCTACCACGAAAGCCAGGGGCGCCCGATCTATCGCATCCGGGCAACGTTGCGAGGGGGCCGGGCCACCTGAGCCGGAGACGGTCGGGTCGCTCCACGGTGACGCTCAATGGCTGTTGCAGCGGCTTCGACAACAAGACTGTCGGCATCACGCAGACCGCGCCTCAGCAGCGGCAGAACGGAGGCATGCCCCCACTGACCGGCCACCCTCACGGCCTCAAGCCTCTGGCCTGGGTTGCCTTGATCCATTGCCTCGCGTAACCGACGCTCGAGGGAGATCCGCTCAGCGCTGCTGACTGGGGGCTGGAACGGGGCCGAATCGCAGGTTCCCTTTGCAGAACCTGGCTGAATCTCATGATCTTTCTGCGGCGATGAAACCTGCACCAGACCCAGCTGGGCTCTGTTGATGGCTGCCACGGAGGTCGCATCGGTGCTGCGCAACAGCGTTTTGCCAGGCCGTCGGCCAAGACCCCAGAGCACGATCACCAATACAAGGGCGGCACCACCTGCAAGCAGCTGATTCATAGGTTCAAGGCAGCGGAGGCCGAATGGATTGAACTTTTATGTCACCGACCCGATCGGTCGAAGACCACCAGAAAGTCAGTCTTTACAGTAACCGCAGACATTTGGGTCGCTGCCATGACTGGAGAATTCGCCGCTGCCTGGATGCCCTCTGTATTCATCCCACTGGCTGGGGTTTTGGGTCCAGCTGTCGTGATGGTTCTGATGTTCAACCTGATCGAAACTACCGCTGACTGATCGCTAGCAAGCCCCCGTCAACGATCAAGCGCACTGCCCACCCACCGCTTCTTCATCCATGTCTGTTTCCCCCGTCGCCGATCCAACAGTTGGCAATCTCGCCACCCCGGTGAACAGCAGCTATTTCGTCAAGGCGTTCCTCAATGCGTTGCCGATCTATCGACCATCTCTCTCGCCGAACAGACGCGGCCTGGAGATCGGCATGACCCATGGGTATCTGCTGTATGGGCCCTTCGCCGTCTGCGGTCCTCTCCGAAACAGCGATTACGCATCCTCCGCAGGACTCCTTGCTTCGATCGGATTGGTTTCTATCCTGACTGTATGCCTGTCGATCTATGGCACCGCTGGCAACGGACCCAAGGTCCAACCCGCTGACGCCACCATCGACAGCCCACCGTCTGACCTCTTCACCAAAGAAGGTTGGTCGGAATTTACAAGTGGCTTCTGGCTTGGCGGTTGCGGGGGAGCAGCATTTGCTTGGTTCCTTGTCAGTGCAACTCCGTTGCTTTATTTGGCGAAGATCGCTGGTGGTGTCGCTCCCGTCGGCTGATTCACTACTTTTAAACTTCAAACGGGAGTTTGAAATCACTGTTTGGGATGCCCCGGATGACGTCATCGATGACTCATTTGGGGCTTTCTGCTGCCAGGATCTGAGCCCTTGCTGAGCGGTCGCCGACTTGCGGTCCATCTCCCAGCCATTTCTGAGACGGCCCGTCTTCACCATCGTCTGCAGCCTGCTGGTGCTGCTGGCGGGTGTGGTGTCTCTGGTGGGCCTCGGGCTGGAAGACCTGCCTCAACTGGCTCCCACCCGCGTGAGCGTGAGCGCCAGTTTTCCTGCCGCAGGTCCTGAAGTTGTCGAGCAAAGCGTCACGGCAGTGCTGGAAAACCAGCTCAGTGACCTCGACGGCCTGGAGAGCATGACCTCCAACAGCCGACAGGGCGGAGCAAGTCTCAGCCTGCGCTTCGAGGCTGGCGACCCAGAACTCAACGTGATCAAGGTTCAAAACGAGGTCAACCTGGCCAGCCGCCGATTGCCCCAGGCCGTAACGCGGCAGGGGCTGAATGTGAACCGCTCCACAAATGATCTCCTGCTGATCCTCGGCTTCAGCGCTCCTCCGGGGCTATATGAGCCGATCTTCATCGGTGGCTGGCTCGACCAGCAACTGAGCGAAGGCCTGCGGACCACGCCTGGAGTTGGCGACATCCGTGTGTTCGGCAGTAGCGAGCTCGCCTATCGGCTCTGGCTGGATCCCAGTCGGCTGGAGCAATTCAATCTCTCCACCAACGACATCACCAATGCTCTGGCAGATCAGAACGTTCTTGCCGCAGTGGGCAACCTGGGTGAGGCACCGGCACCGGCAGGGCAGTTGTTCAGCCTGCCGGTTGATGCCGAAGGGCGTCTACGCAGCCAGGCCGACTTTGAAGCCATGGTGGTGAAACGCACCGACAACGGAGGCCTGGTTCGGCTTAAGGATGTGGGACGCGTTGAGCTGGGCCAACGCAGCTACGGCAGCAGCGCCCTCAACCTTCAGGGCCAAAGCTCCGTGGCTGTCGGCATCTTCCAGCGGGATGGATCGAATGCACTGGAGGTCAGCCGGGCGGTGCGAGACAGGCTGAAAAGCCTGGAAAGCAGCTTTCCTCCTGGATTGGATGTTCAGGTGATCGTGGATGTGGCCGAAACCGTCCAGGCCAATCTCGATCGCACCAGAGACACCCTCAGGGACGCGGTGCTGCTGGTTTTGCTAGTGCTGGTGCTGTTTCTGGGACGCTGGCGCCTTGCCTTGATTCCCGGCCTGGCGGTGCCTGTGGCATTGATCGGCAGTCTTGTGGTGGTGCGCCTCAGCGGATCCAATCTCAACAGCCTGATCCTGTTTGGCCTCGTGCTGGCCACAGGCATCGTGGTCGACGACGCCATTGTCGTCAGCGAAGACATCGCAGGTCGGATCGAGCGGGGCGAGGAGCCAAAGGGGGCTGCGGAAGATGCGATGGCAGAACTAGCGGGCGCCGTGTTGGCCACATCGCTGGTTCTGGCTGCAGTCTTCCTGCCTGTTCTGCTGATCCCTGGCTCCATAGGCCGCCTGTATCAACCGATTGCACTGGCCATCAGTGGCGCCATTCTGTTCTCAACGTTCAATGCCCTCACCTTCACTCCGATGGCCTGCGCCCGCGTGCTCGGACAGGGCGACGGACGCTTGCCAGGACCGCTCAGGTTGATCAGTCGCAGACTGCAATCGGGCATGGCCCGGTTGCAATGTCTTTACGCACGGATGCTGGCGGTTTGGCTAACGCGTGGCAGAACCGTGATCGCTCTGGTGCTGGCAGGCCTGATGCTCACCGGCATTGGTCTGTCGACGATCCCCACCTCCTTCATCCCCAACGAAGATCAGGGCCAAGTACGCGGTTATTTCACGCTTCCGGAGGGGGCAAGCCTTGAACGAACCGAGGCTGTGATGGAACGCATCCGCGAGGTAGTTGCCGAAGAGCCCCTGATCCGCAGCGGCAATTTCTATGCCGGAAGCTCGTTCGGACAGAGCGGCGAGGACACGGGATCGTTCTATCTGCGCCTCACACCCATGAAAGAACGCTTAGGGCGGCAGAACAGCAGTGAAGCTGTGAAGCAGCGCCTGAACAGCGAGCTGAGACGACGCATCACCGATGCTCAGGTGATCGTGACCACACCGCCCACAGTGCGGGGTTTCAGCAGCGAATCGGGCCTGCAGATGGAATTGCTGGATCGCAGTAGAGGCCAGCTCAGCCTGCAGGATTTCGAGACCCAGGCCCAACAGTTCATCCTTGCTGCCCAGAACTCCGGACAATTCCAGCGCGTCAGCACGCGCTTCGATGCAAGCTCACCACGATGGCTACTAGAGCTGGACCGAAGCCAGATGGCTGCTCTGGACCTTCCGGTGGGTCCCACTCTCAGGGACATCGGAACCGCCATCGGAGGCCGTTTCATTGATGACACCTTCGCGGGAGGGGAAATCCGCAGCATCTATCTGCAACTGGAGGGAACAGATCGCAGCACGCCTGGAGATCTCACCAGCCTGATGGTGCGCAACCGCAGCGGCGATCTGGTCTCTGTGGCAAACGTTGCTCGGCTTAAGCGTGATTCAGGAGCGAATCGAATCACTCATTACAACCAGAACCGATCCATTAGCATCACTGCCGTCACAGCGGATGGGATCAGCAGCGGCCAAGCCATCGATCTCCTGCAGTCGATCAGTGACCAGACCGGAGGCAACAACCTGGGGCTCGCCTTCACCGGTCTTGCCAGAGAGGAGACCCGGGCGGAATCTGTGTCCTGGGTGCTGTTCGGCCTTGGAGTCACGGTGGTGTATCTGTTGCTGGCGGGCCTCTATGAAAGCTTCGTAGACCCACTGATCATCTTGCTCACAGTGCCGATGGCACTGCTGGGAGCACTGATCGGCCTGAAGCTACGCGGTCTCACCCTTGACGTTTTCGCCCAGATGGGCCTGCTGGTGCTGGTGAGCCTGGCCGCCAAGAATGGAATCCTGATTGTTGAATTCGCCAATCAGCGTCTAAAGCAAGGCGTCGCATTGACGGATGCAATCGAGGAAGCAGCGCTGAACAGGATGCGACCGATCCTGCTGACCGCAGTGACGTCGTTGGCCGGATTTCTGCCATTGCTGCTCGCCACAGGCACAGGCTCCGCCAGCCGCATCAGCATCGGCACCGTTGTGTTCAGCGGGCTGCTGGTGTCCACGCTGCTCTCACTCTTCATCGTGCCCGCAACCTATCTGCTGTTCAAGCGCTGGCGAGGAGTCGATGCGGCAAGTCCGGAGCTGGACAGCTGATTTCAACAGGGCTCAAAACGATCGTTCACGGCAGGGCCACCCCCGGGAGGGATGAGGCACGCCCCGCCGGACGACGATTCAGTGACTAACGCCCTAGACGCGATCGAAGCGAACGTCGTGGGAGCAAATGGCGGCTGAGGTGCTGCACGCTCAGCAATCTGCTCATCCACCTCAAGCTGAGCCAGATCAATTCGCTCTCTGGGCAGGATCTGCAAGGTGAGGTTGTAACCGGCGGCGACGCCAACCAGCAGCACCACGAGCTCCAGTTTTGGGGGAAGGGAAGGGAATGACATCCAGAACTCAACCCAAGCGGTGAAGCTCCAGTAGACGCGGACAACACGATCAAAACGTGACTGAGATCGATCAAAGCCATGACACTTTGCATACGAAGACCAGATGTACAGATTTGTAAGGTGTGTGCTCCCTGAAGCGCTGAGACGACACGGCATGCTGAGCAGCGCAAAGAATCGCCAAACGTCATCTGCTCAGGCTCAGTATTTCTCCTACGGCGAAGCGGCCAATCCGATTCGCAGCGGACTGACGGGCACCGTTCCCTATCGCTCCTTTTCCCCGGCTTTCTTTTCCCAAAACGGCAGTGCCGTGATGCCTCTGGATCTGAGCGAAGAACTGCAGTGCAGTGGACCTGCCACCGGCCCATCGTTGTGCGCCAACTTCATCCGACTGGATGGCGACGAGCTGCGCACTACCGCTGTAGCAACAAGCCAGTTGTTCTTCGTTGCCGATGGCCAGGGAGCCACGGAAGCTTGCGGCGAACACTTCCAGTGGAGCAAGGGCGACATGCTCGTTCTCCCCGCCGGAGGAGATGCCATTCACTGCTGCTCTGGCAAAGCGGCTCTCTACTGGGTGCACGACGCACCACTGCTGCGTTTTCTGGGTGTAACTCCCAATGAAGCCCGTTTTGAGCCAACGTTTTACAGCCATCACGACAGCCAGGGGCGACTTGCTGAGATTGCAGCCAGCCCCAGCGGAGCGCGTGCCAACCGGGTCAGCGTGCTGCTGGGTAATTCAGCGTTTCCCCAAACAAGAACGGTCAGTCACACTCTTTGGGCCATGCTCGGCATTCTGCCCGCAGGGCAGGAACAAAAGCCCCATCGCCACCAATCGATCGCACTGGATTTCGCCGTGAACTGCGAACCCGGTTGCTACACCCTGATTGGCACTGAGCTCGATGATCAGGGAAGAATCCGAAACCCACACAGAGAAGATTGGGCAGCTGGTGCCGCTTTTGTGACTCCACCGGGCTACTGGCATTCCCACCACAACGAGTCAGGTGCAGATGCCTATGTGCTGCCGATTCAGGACGCAGGACTCCATACCTATCTGCGAACACTCGACATTCTTTTTAGCGGCTGATCAACGGCTTAATTGTTCTCCGCCATTCAGATTCAGCCAACAAAAAACCCCCGCCAGATGACTTGGGCAGGGGCGAATGAAAGATTGCCCTGCAGTGAGGGCAATCAGGATTGATCAGCCGAACTTGCCGGATGTCGATGCAATCAGGAAGGCGGCATACGTGAGGATGTAGCCAATCGTGAAATGGGCGAGACCCACAACACGAGCCTGAACGATGGACAGAGCCACAGGCTTGTCGCGCCAGCCAACAAGGTTGGCGAGCGGTGTGCGCTGATGAGCCCAAACAATGGTCTCGATCAGCTCCTGCCAGTAACCGCGCCAGGAGATAAGGAACATGAATCCAGTCGCCCAGACGAGGTGGCCGAACAGGAACATCCAGGCCCAGACGGCGAGATTGTTGCTGCCGAAGGGGTTGTAACCGTTGATCAGCTGGGAGGAATTCAGCCACAGATAGTCGCGGAACCAACCCATTAGGTAGGTGCTGGACTCATTGAACTGAGCCACGTTGCCCTGCCAGATGGCCAGGTGCTTCCAATGCCAATAGAAGGTGACCCAACCGATTGTGTTCAGGGCCCAGAAGACGGCTAGATAGAAGGCGTCCCAGGCAGAGATGTCACAAGTACCGCCACGGCCAGGGCCGTCGCAGGGGAAGGAGTAACCAAAGTCCTTCTTGTCTGGCATGAGCTTGGAGCCACGGGCATCCAGAGCACCTTTGACCAGGATCAGAGTTGTGGTGTGCAGACCAAGAGCGATGGCGTGGTGAACCATGAAGTCACCAGGGCCGATCGGCAAGAACACGTCGGTGTTCCCGTTGATGGCATCCATCCAGCCACCCATGTAGGCAGCGTTGGCATTGGCTGCAGCACCAGCGGAATTGGAGAGCAGAACGTCGAAACCGTAGATCGCCTTACCCGAAGCGGCTTGAACGAACTGGGCAAAGACGGGCTCAACCAGAATCTGCTTCTCAGGTGTTCCGAACGCCACAACAACGTCGTTGTGAACGTAAAGACCAAGCGTGTGGAAACCAAGGAAGAGAGTGATCCAGCTCAGGTGGCTGATGATCGCTTCCTTGTGCTCAAGCATCCGGGCCAGGACATTGTCCTTGTTGGCTTCGGGGTCGTAGTCACGGATGAAGAAGATCGCTCCGTGGGCGAAAGCACCGCACATCAGGAAGATGGCGATGTACTGGTGGTGCGTATAGAGAGCAGCCTGTGTCGTATAAGCCTTGGCGATGAAGGCATACGACGGCATCGCATACATGTGTTGCGCCACCAGGGAGGTGACCACACCCAGCGAGGCAAGAGCAAGGCCGAGCTGCATGTGAAGGCTGTTGTTCAAGGTGTCGTAAAGACCCTTGTGGCCAGCGCCGAGATCACCGGGAGTGCCCTTGGGAGGGTTATGAGCTTCGAGGATCTCCTTGATGGAGTGTCCGATACCGAAGTTGGTCCTGTACATGTGACCAGCGATCACAAATAGGCAACCAATCGCCAGGTGGTGATGGGCGATGTCAGTGAGCCAGAGAGCTTCTGTCTGAGGATGGAAGCCACCGAGGAAGGTGAGAATCGCAGTTCCAGAGCCTTCGGCCGTACCGAAGATTTGACCCGCGGAATCAGGATTCTGTGCATATACACCCCAGTTGCCGGTGAAGAAAGGTCCAAGACCGGCGGGGTGAGGCATCACGCTCAGGAAGTTGTCCCACCCAACGTGCTGACCCCTGGATTCAGGAATCGCCACGTGCACCAGATGTCCGGTCCAGGCAATAGAGCTGAAACCGAAGAGGACAGCCAGGTGGTGGTTCAGACGCGACTCAGCATTCTTGAACCATGCGAGTGACGGACGGAACTTGGGCTGCAGGTGCAGCCAACCGGCGAAGAGTGCCCAGGCCGACAGGATCATCATGAAGATGGAACCCTGATACAGCTCGGCATTCTTGGTCATGCCAATTGTGTAGAACCAGTGATACAGGCCTGAATAGGCAATGTTCACTGGCGATGTGGCTCCCGCTTGAGTAAAGGCGGTAATGGCGCCTTGACCGAAATGGGGATCCCAGATTGCGTGAGCAATGGGCTTCACGTGCAGAGGGTCGGCGACCCACTGTTCGAAGTTGCCCTGCCAGGCGATATGGAACAGGTTTCCCGAAACCCAGAGACCGATGATCGCGAGATGCCCGAAATGGGTGGAGAAGAGCTTTTGGTAAAGCCTCTCCTCCGTCATTCCGTCATGGCTCTCGAAGTCGTGAGCCGTGGCGATCCCGTACCAGATGCGGCGGGTTGTCGGGTCCTGTGCCAGACCCTGGCTGAACGAAGGAAATTTCGTTGCCATTAGAGGGAAAGTTCAGGAAAGGTCAGCCGCCCACCACAAGGATGTGGGCGTGGAAGAAGGACCAAGTGACTGTGATGCCGCCCAAAAGATAGTGAGCAACACCGACAGCACGGCCCTGGATGATGGACAGCGCACGAGGCTGGATGCCAGGGGCCACCTTCAGCTTGTTATGAGCCCAGACGATGGACTCAATCAGCTCCTGCCAGTAGCCGCGGCCACTGAAGAGGAACATCAGGCTGAAAGCCCAGATGAAGTGACCACCAAGGAACATGATTCCGTAGCCGGCTGTGTTGGAGCCGTAGCTGTTGATCACCTGAACGGCCTGAGCCCACAGGAAATCACGCAACCAACCGTTGATGGTGATGGCGCTGTTGGCGAAGTTGCCATTGGTGAGGTATTGGACTGAGCCATCAGGCCTCACCGCACCCCACACGTCGCTCTGCATTTTCCAGGAGAAGTGGAAAATGACGACAGACAGGGAGTTGTACATCCAGAACAGACCAAGGAAGACATGGTCCCAAGCAGACACCTGGCAGGTGCCGCCGCGACCAGGGCCATCGCAGGAGAAGCGGAAACCAAGGTTGGCTTTGTCTGGAATCAGACGGGAATTACGGGCGTAAAGAACACCCTTGAGCAGAATCAACACCGTCACGTGAATCGTGAAGGCGTGAATGTGGTGGACCATGAAGTCCGCAGTGCCCAGAGGAATTGGAGACGCCGCGACCTTGCCGCCTACGGCAACAACGGAACCGTTGAACACTTCACTGACGCCAGCGAGAGCGTTAGGAGCGGTGCTGCCGGCAGCTGAGGCATGCAGACCCTGAATCCACTGTGCAAAGACGGGCTTCAGTTGGATCGCGGAATCACTGAACATGTCCTGGGGACGACCCAGAGCACGCATTGTGTCGTTGTGGATGTACAGGCCGAAGCTGTGGAAGCCAAGCCAGATGCACACCCAGTTGAGGTGGCTGATCAGAGCGTCACGGGCCTTGAGCACTCTGTCCAAGACGTTGTCCACGTGCTTGGCAGGGTCGTAATCGCGAATCATCGCGATGGCGGCGTGAGCTGAAGCACCGACGATCAGGAAGCCACCAATCCACATGTGATGGGTGAACAAACCGATCTGAGTCGGATAGTCAATCGACATGTACGGATAGGGAGGCATCGCGTACATGTGCTGGGCAACGATGATGCTCAAGGAGCCGAGCATTGCAAGGTTCAGAGCCAGCTGGGCATGCCAGCTGTTGATCATGAACTCGAACAGGCCGTCATGGCCCTTCGTTGCAGGGAAAAGCAGAGGATCGCCTTTCTGGCCCTCGAGGATCTCCTTCATGGAGTGACCGATTCCCCAGTTGGTCCGGTACATGTGTCCGGCCACGATGAACAGCACCGCGATCGCCAGATGGTGATGAGCGATATCGGTCATCCACATGCTTCCGGTCACAGGATTGATTCCACCCTTGAAGGTGAGGAAATCGCTATAGGCAGCCCAGTTGCCATTGAAAAAAGCACCGATGCCGGCACTGAATCCTGGATAAAGCTGAGCTAGCAGATCCTGATTAAAGAATTCGTGGGGAAGAGGAATGTCTGCCACGGAAGAAATGGTCTTGCCGTTCAACACCAGCGGCTGGCCGGCGTCGATGGCATCCATCAACTTCGTGGTAGGCAGAGACACATGCAGCAAGTGACCGGTCCAGGACAGTGAGCCCAGGCCCAGCAGACCAGCCAAGTGGTGGTTGAGCATCGACTCAACGTTCTGGAACCACTCAAGCTTCGGAGCTGCCTTGTGATAGTGAAAAACGCCTGCATTCAGCATCAGGCCGGCCATCACGAGAGCGCCAATGGCGAGAGACATCAACTGCGTCTCATTGGTAATGCCCCAGGCCCTCCAGACATGGAAGAGACCGGAGGTGATCTGGATGCCTTGGTGGCCGGCACCCATATCGCCGTTGAGGATTTCCTGGCCGAAAACCGACCAAACCACCTGAGCGCTTGGCTTCACATGGGTGGGATCGGCAAGCCAGCCGGAGAAATTGGAGAAGTGGGCGCCATGGAAAAAGGCACCACTCAGCCAGATGAAGATCACGGCCAGATGACCGAAGTGAGCACTAAAGATCTTCCGAGAAACCTCCTCAAGGTCACTCGTGTGGCTGTCGAAATCGTGAGCGTTGGCGTGGAGGTTCCAAACCCAGGTGGTGGTTTTGGGACCTTTCGCGAGGGCTCGGTCGAAATGTCCGGGCTTTCCGAACAATTCGAAGGTCGCTGGATTGTCGACCTTCTCGACCTGAGTCTTCGCGGTGCTCCCACGCTCTGGTGGGCTGATGGTCATCGAGTCGTTCCTCGAGGGACGGGATCGAGGTGGTGGGACACCCCTCCGGAAATCCATGGGATTACCGGGGCCCCGGGCGCGGATCAGCAAGCTTCACCGTGACCGGGCGCCAGTGGCGTTCAGAGTAATGAACCCTGACTCTCACTGGAGCTAGGGCCCCAAAGAGGGGACCGCTGCGGGAAGCATAGGAGGGGGAGCAGTCATCACACGACAGGGAGTTACAAAGGTTCAATCCGGTCGCGGGCCTGTCCAGACCTGGAATCTGGATCAGCTCGAGCATCAGCGAGGAGACCCCGATTAGGCGCGTTGAGCAACACAAACAGGCGACACATATCGATCTATTTAATGCAAATCATTCCCAATAGTGCGTCCTTCCCATCGGTGCCCAGAATGGGTCGAATCAAGCTTTGGCCCATGGCGGCATCAGGCCGGACGTACCACCTTCATCACTGGCTGCAGACTCTGCTTGCCCTGTGGATCATGGTGGTCCCCGCCGCAACCGCGCAGGCCTGGCCCTGGGGAGCAGACAGCTCAGGCGATGGAGAGCGCTCTGCAGAGATCATCAGTGTTTCTTCACCTTCCGGGCGACTGCAGGAAGTCAGTCCCCCGGGCGCTGTGCAGCAGCTACAAGCAGCGCTAAGCAGCCATACCCCCCGACTTGAACTGATCAAACCCTCCGATGGCGCCCTGCTGAAAACCGGTGAGGTGCAAGTCACGTTGCGGATCCAGGATTGGCCGTTGGCTGAGGATCCACAACTGGGCCTTGGAGCCCATGTGGCCCTGCAGATCGACGACGATCCACCACTGCGTTTCTGGCACGCCGAAAACGATCGACTGCAGATCACGCTTCCCGGTCTCACCCCGGGGAGTCATCGCTTTACGGCCTATGCGGCCATGCCCTGGGGTGAAGCCGTGAAATCTCAGGGAGCCAGCCTCCAGTGGCGACTGGATCTCCTGCAGCAGCTTTCAGGAACGCAGCCGAATCAGGATGCTCCCTGGCTTTCAGTAGTCAGCCCCTCGGATCTCAGCAACGGTGATCCTTTGCTGATCGACTGGCTGATCTGGAACGCCCCGCTGCAGAACCTACGGGAGGGGGATGGCCGCTGGAGGCTGAGGATCAGCGTGAATGGCGACAGTTTTTTGGTTGACCGCCAGGAGGCTCTTTGGCTGAAAGCATCAGGCAACGGGAATGGCAGCGTGCAGATGGAACTGCTGGATGGTCTTGGCGATCCGATCACTCCGGTCTTCAACAATCAATTACGAGCCACCGCAGCGCGTCCCGGCCTCCGTCCGATTTGGATGCAGTCGAAGCTGAGCGATGAGCAGATGGCGCGTCTGCTTGGCGTCGCCATTCCTGAAACAGAACAGTCACCTCAGAGAGACGCAACACCGCCACAGACTGCGCTCAATCCTGACTCTGAAACCGAAACTGAGACTAAAAAGTCCATCCAAGACGACCCTTCAGCACCGATCAACACACCGACCGCACCAAGAGTTGAGGAACCAACATTTGAGGAATCAACCATTGAGGAGCCAACCATGGAACAACAATCCATGGATCCAAGCCCGCAGCAGATCGACTCCTCGCCTCCGGCCATCACGGCTGACGATGAGCTGCCAGTGCTGCCTGATCAGTCAGCCGCCGACAGCGAAGAACCGCTGGCGACCAGCAAAGCCGACAAGGCTGCGCCCGAGCGAAGCATCAGGACAACAGAACCGGCATCCGAGCCAGAGAAGCTACGGATCACCAGCAGCCTGGGAGGATCAGCTAGGGAGCTGTTGAACGAGGATGGCACCCAGCGCTGATTCCCTGAGGCCACTAGCCCTGAACGCTGTCGACACCACCTTCATCCAGCTGATGGAAGCGCCACTCGCACTGGGCCTATCCGTGAGTGCCTGGCCCCTCCTTCAGCAGCTGCAACAGGCGGGACAGGCGGATCGGGTGGGATTAACACCTCTAGCCGCCGCAGCACTGCAAACCTCTCCCAGCGACTTGTTGGTCGCACCGGCTGCGGAATTTCTGAGCGACCAGTGGCGGAGGGGTGGGCCCACAATCGTGATCGGAGCCATGGGTGCCGTCACACGACTGATCGCACCGTTGCTGAGCGGTAAGCAGAACGATCCTGCCGTGGTGGTGATGGATGCTCACGGTCAAAACATCGTGCCCCTGATTGGTGGTCATGCGGCAGGAGCGGAACAGCTGGCCCATGCACTGGCTGCGGCACTAGGCGGGCAAGTGGTGCTGACCGGTGATGCAGCGAGCCAGGAGCGACTGGCTCTCGACGCCTTCGGAGAAGCCTGGGGATGGGTGCGTGGCGGCACGCCGGAAGCCTGGCATGACCTCATGCTCTCCCAGGCCTCTGGACCAAGCCTCAATGTTGTTCAGCAAACAGGAACGGACCTCTGGCGCAGTAGTACCGCTGGTCAACACTTCGGCGTTACCGCTGACTCCGAACACGGGATTGCGCTCGCCATCGGTCCACGCTCCGACGGGGCTCCCTGTCGCTGGCACCCAGCCACGCTCTGGATCGGCATCGGCTGCGAACGCTTGAGCTGCCTTGCATTGATTCAACGAGCTGTGGATCGCTCTCTTCAGTCCGCAGGACTGGCCAAGGAGTCCGTGGCAGGCATCAGCAGCATCGAGGCCAAGGGTGACGAGCCGGCTCTGCTGGAGTTCTGTGAGCATCAAAATTGGCCGTTACGACTGTTCGGCGCCGCTGCCCTCGCCGATGTCGCCGTGCCCACGCCCTCTGAAGTAGTGAAGGCGGAGATGGGCACAGCATCCGTTGCGGAAGCCTCTGCAGTTCTGGCATCAGGAGATGGCGCAAAGCTGTTGCATTCCAAGCGGATCTTCCATGCCGAGGGCGGCGAACAGGGTGCCGTGACGGTGGCGATCGCAGAGGCTGCTCATCCCTTGGCAGCCAACAAAGGAGAGCTGCATCTGGTTGGCAGTGGGCCAGGGTCACTGCAACTGCTCACTGCCGACGCCCGCACAGCGCTCAGCCGCTGCGTCCTCTGGGTGGGATATGGCCTTTACCTGGATCTGCTTGAACCGCTGCGTCGTTGCGATCAAGTCCGATTGGACGGACAACTCACCCGTGAACGGGATCGCTGCTGGCAAGCACTGGATTTGGCCCGTCAGGGCGCCCGTGTGGCACTGATCTCCTCAGGAGACAGCGGCATCTACGGCATGGCTGGGCTGGCGCTGGAGCTTTGGATGGACCTGCCTGAAACAGAACGTCCTCGCTTCCAGGTGCATCCTGGCCTCTCCGCACTGCAACTGGCTGCCGCAAGGGCAGGGGCACCACTGATGCACGACTTCTGCACCATCTCTCTGAGCGACCGGCTCACGCCCTGGCAGGTGATCGAACGACGCATCGAGGCAGCTGCCTCCGGCGATTTTGTGGTTGCGATCTACAACCCTCGCTCCAGGGATCGCAACTGGCAGCTGACAAGGGCCCGGGAGATTCTGCTCTGCGCGCGTCCGGAGACGACTCCTGTGGTGATGGCTCGCCAGCTTGGACGCAGTGACGAGCAAGTCAGTCTTCACAGCCTGGGCAAGCTGCGGCCTGAAGACGTAGACATGCTTACGGTGTTGGTGATTGGAAACAGCAGCAGCCGAGTCCAGGACGGCCGCATGGTGACCCCAAGGGGTTACCCAGGTGCCACTCTGAATTGATGACGACCTAGTGCAGTCGGGATGACAGGATTCGAACCTGCGGCCCCTTCGTCCCGAACGAAGTGCGCTACCAAGCTGCGCCACATCCCGATGGCCCGACTGTAGAAGATGACCTCAGTTCTGAAACCTGACTGGTTGCGCGTCAAAGCCCCTCAGCGGGAACGCATCGGAGCTGTTGCCGACCTGCTTCTTGACCTCAAGCTCAACACGGTCTGCCAGGAAGCAAGTTGTCCAAATATCGGTGAATGCTTCGCCGGGGGAACCGCCACATTTCTGATCATGGGGCCGGGCTGCACGCGTGCTTGCCCCTACTGCGATATCGACTTCGACAAGAGCGTTCGAGCGCTGGACCCCACCGAACCGGAGCGTCTTGGCGAAGCGGTGTCGCGGCTGAAACTCAAGCATGTGGTGATCACCTCGGTGAATCGCGACGATCTGAGCGATGGAGGAGCGAGCCAGTTCGTTGCCTGCATTGAGCAGGTGAAACGACGCTCTCCCTTCACCACAATCGAACTGCTGATCCCCGACCTTTGCGGCAACTGGGACGCACTGGAAACGGTGATGGACGCCGCGCCGCATGTGCTCAACCACAACATCGAAACCGTTCCACGCCTTTACAGACGAGCCAGACCTCAGGGCAATTACGAACGCTCTCTGGAGCTGCTGAAACGGGTGAGAGATGGATGGCCCAGGTCGTACAGCAAATCAGGTCTGATGGTGGGCCTGGGAGAAAACGATGAGGAGGTGATCGAAGTGTTACGCGACTTGCGCGCCCACCGCGTCGACATTGTGACCATTGGCCAGTACCTCTCTCCCGGCCCAAGACACTTACCTGTGAACCGCTTTGTGACTCCGGAGCAGTTCGACCGTTACCGGCTGATTGGTGAACAAGAGCTGGGTTGCCTGCAGGTGGTGAGCAGCCCACTCACACGCAGCAGCTATCACGCCGGCGAAGTACAGCGGCTGATGATCAGCCACCCACGCTGACGATCAGAGCTCATAACCGCCGATCTGGATCCATTGCTGCAACTGCCAGTTCACCAGTCCGGCCTGAATCATCGGATCGTCTTGAACCCAGCGGTGAGCGTCTTCAAAGCTACTGGCTTCAAAGATCAAGAGCCCACCTCCGCCTGGCCGCTGCTCACCATCCACCAGATAACCACTGTGGATGCGACGTCCGCTGTTGCAATGGGACATCACCCATTGGCGATGAGCCTCAAGATGAGGCCGCTTCTGCTCAATGGGCAGGGCGGCCGTCTCCGAGGTGAAGGTTTCGGTCTTGATGAACCAGGGCACGGTGCGGAAGAACGATCAGGCCGCAACCGCCTGTTTGTCGGCAAGCCCCATGGCAGCCCGTTCGCTGGGGGGGACCAGAACCTTGAAACGGCTCCTTGCGGCAGACCAGTCAGACAGAAGATCCGAAGCTTTCTCACTGCCGGTGGCCGCGACGTGAAGCTCAAGCAGACCCTTGAGCGTGGCCTCCTGCTCAGATGTGGTAATTGGGCACACCTCCACGATCTCCGGGTTCACGCGTGGCGTGACCCGGTCACCTTCATCGAGAAGGAACGTCACGCCTCCGGTCATCCCAGCGCCAACATTGCGACCAGTGCTGCCAAGCACCACCACAATGCCACCAGTCATGTATTCACAGCAGTGGTCGCCGGCACCCTCAACCACCGTGCAGGCGCCGCTGTTACGGACACCGAAACGCTCACCAGCACGCCCATGAGCGAAGAGCTCACCACCGGTTGCTCCATACAGACAGGTGTTGCCAAGAATCACCTGGTCACCAGGATTCGCAGTGGAATCCGATGGCACAAGCGTGATGCGACCGCTGTTCATGCCCTTGCCGACATAGTCATTGGCTTCCCCTTCAAGGCGCACATTCATGCCCTGAACGAGAAAGGCCCCAAAGCTTTGACCAGCAGCTCCACGGAAGGTGAGATCAAGCTGGCCCACGAAGCCACGATTGCCGTAGCGCTGGGCAATCTCACCGGCCAGACGAGCGCAGACACTCCGGTCGGTGTTGATGATCTCAACCGTGCGGCGAATGGATCGCTGACTGTCAATGGCCGCCATCAGCTCGGGGTCGGCCAACAGTTGGTCTTCGAGAATCGGCCCATTGCCGTGGGCTTCAGCACTGTGGGTCAACCATGAACGATCTTCAGAACCACTGATCGGTGCCAGAAGGCTAGAAAGATCCACGCACTTGGTTTTGGCCAGCGAAACGCCTCTGGGCTTGAGGAGGTCGCTGCGACCAATGAGATCCTCCAGTCGGGCCACACCAAGCAGACTCATCAGCTGGCGCACCTCTTCGGCGACGTACCAGAAAAAATTCACAACGTGCTCAGGAACTCCCGTAAAGCGCTGACGCAGGTTCTCTTTCTGTGTCGCCACTCCAACCGGGCAGCTATTGAGGTGACAAACACGCGCCATCACGCAGCCTTCGGCGATCATGGCGATCGAACCAAAGCCATATTCCTCAGCACCGAGCAGAGCAGCGATCACCACATCCCAGCCGGTCTTGAGACCGCCATCGGCTCTGAGCAGAACTCTGTCGCGAAGGCCATTCTCGAGCAGAGAGCGATGCACTTCTGTGAGGCCCAGTTCCCAGGGCCCACCCGCGTGCTTGATCGAACTCAGGGGGGAAGCACCTGTGCCTCCGTCGTGGCCGGAGATTTGGATCACGTCCGCGTTGGCCTTGGCCACCCCGGCAGCGATCGTGCCGATACCGATCTCGGCGACCAGCTTGACGCTGACCGGCGCCGAAGGATGCACCTGGTGCAGATCATGGATCAGCTGGGCCAGATCTTCAATCGAATAGATGTCGTGATGAGGTGGCGGTGAAATCAAAGCGACACCAGGCTTGCTGTTGCGAAGCCAGGCGATGTACTTGTCCACTTTCGGCCCGGGGAGCTGGCCACCTTCTCCAGGCTTGGCACCCTGGGCCACCTTGATTTCCAGCTGTTTCCCGCTCCTGAGATATTCAGCCGTCACACCGAAGCGTCCTGAGGCGATCTGCTTGATCGCAGAGCAGGCGGTATCCCTGTTCTGAAGCCCGCCGATGCTGGGGAAAGCAACGGACCGGCCGTCGCCATCCACATCGCTCAGCACCTGGAAGCGAGCAGGATCTTCACCACCTTCGCCGCTGTTGCTCTTACCGCCGATCCGGTTCATGGCCACCGCCAGAACCTCGTGAGCTTCACGAGATAGAGCTCCGAGGCTCATACCGCCGGTACAGAAACGGGTGCAGATGCTTTCCACGCTCTCCACCTGATCGAGGGGCAACGGCGAGGACGCGACATTGAACTCCAGCAGGTCACGCAGCGCCATCACCGGACGGTTCTCCAGCAAGGTCTTGTAGGTGGAGAAATGGTCATAGCCAGGACCCTGGGCCAAAGCCTTGTGCAGGGCCTTGGAGAGTTCAGGGTTGTTGCGGTGATACTCCGCACCATTGCGGTATTGAACAAAACCCATGAATTCGAGCTTGCTGCGGTTCAGCTCGGGGAAGGCCTTGGCATGCATGGAGAGTGTTTCGTTCGCCAGTTCCGCAAGGGTCATGCCGGCAACCCGACTGGTCGTGCCGCTGAAAGCGGTCTCGATCACATCGGCTCCGAGCCCGATCGCCTCAAAGATCTGAGCACCGTGATAACTGGCCAGAAGCGAAATTCCGATCTTGGACAGAATCTTTCTGAGGCCGTTTTCCAGAGAGACACGCACATTGGCCTGAACCTGATCAGCACTCAGGTCGGGAAGCTTTCCCTGCTCAATCCGTTTTCTGGTTTTGGGGTGTTGGAGCCAGTGGCGGGTGGTCTCCCAGGTCAACCACGGACAAACTGCACTGGCGCCGTAGCCGATCAGGCATGCCATGTGATGGGTGCTCCAGCACTGAGCAGTGTCCACCACAAGGGAGCAGCGCAATCTCAACTTGCGGCGCAACAGATGGTGGTGGACGGAGCCAACGGCGAGCAGTGCCGGCATCGCCACCGTGGTGGCCGTCAGGGGTGTGGGCTCAGCGTTGGCATCAACGCGGTCGGAGAGCACCAAAACCTGAGCCCCAGCGTGCACGGCTTGCTCAGCTGCCTGGCACAGGGCATCAAGAACAGCTTGAAATCCACCGGTGCAGGATTCAACCGCCACCTGGGTAGACAAGAACTGAACCGGGAGACCTTGCTGGCTGATCTCTTCCAGCTCGGCCTCATTGAGAACCGGGGTATCGAGATGAATCACCGAAGCTGCTTCCGCCTGAGGTTTCAAGGCCGGACGACGCTCACCGAGATGCATCTCCAGGCTCATCACCAGTTGTTCCCGCAGGGGATCGATCGGTGGATTCGTGACCTGCGCGAAGCGCTGCTTGAAATAGTCGTAGAGCAAATGGGGCTTGTCTGAGAGCACCGCCAGTGGGATGTCATCCCCCATGCAGAAGGTGGGCTCCTTTCCTAAGGAGGCCATATCGCCGATGATCAGATCGAAATCCTCTGCGGTGAAGCCCATGGCGGTCTGCAGTCTCAGCAGATCGAGTTCTCCGACCTGCTGAGACTGAGTCCAAGCTTGCGGACGGACATTGCGGCGGTATTGCTCCAACCAATTGCCGTAGGGGAAACGTCCAGCGGCGTCTTCCTTGACCAACCAGTTGTCAAGGAGTTGGCCTGTCTGCAGATCCACCGCGAGCATCTGACCTGGACCGAGCCGACCTTTCTGGACCACGGTCTTGCCGCTGAGATCGACCACACCGGTCTCGGATCCCATGATCACGAAGCCATCCTCCGTGGAGCACCAGCGAGCTGGACGCAGGCCGTTGCGATCCAGGGTTGCTCCAACACGCTTGCCGTCAGCGAACACCAACAGAGCCGGGCCGTCCCAGGGCTCCTGGATACCAGCGTTGAATTCATACATGGCCGTCACATCAGGACGGCTGTCGAGGTCCGGCTGGTTGCGGAATGCTTCAGGGACCAGGGTGATCAGGCTGTCGGTGACGGAACGACCACTGCGCACCATCAGCTCAAGGGTGGCGTCGAGGTTGGCTGAATCGCTGAAAGCTGGATTCACCACGGGGTTGAGGTCGTCCGCAGCTTCTCCCCAGACGCCAGCGAGGCTGGCTTCAGAGGCCTTCGCCCAATTGAGATTGCCCAGCAGGGTGTTGATCTCACCGTTATGCCCCAACAACCGCATCGGCTGGGCCAGGGGCCAGCGGGGGAGGGTATTCGTGCTGAAGCGCCGGTGATACACCGCGAAGCTCACTTCAAAGCGGGAGTCCCGCAGATCGGCGTAGTACTGAGCGAGCACTTCCGATCGCACCATGCCCTTGTAAACAACCGTTCGGCTGCTCAGAGAAGCCACATAAAAAGCGCGTGAGCCCTCGAACCCCCACGCTTCCCTGGCCCTGGCTCCAACACGGCGCCGGAGACGCAGAAGAAGCGCCTCGAAGGCATCACCTTCAGCGTCCCCCTTAACCAACCACTGCTCAATTACTGGAGCCGTTTCACGGGCCAGAGGCCCAAGCACTGCTGCATCGACAGGCACCTCGCGCCAACCGGCGAACTGCAGACCAAGTGCAATAGCTTCCTCTTCAAAGAACTGTCGAGCCTGCTGGCGACGTTCAGCGTCTGTGGGCAGGAACATCATTCCCAGCCCTTTGGCGTCAGCGGCTTCCGGCCAGATTGCCCGGAGATAGGTCCATGGAATTTCACACAAAACACCCGCACCATCTCCGGAGTCAGAGTCACCCCCACAACCACCGCGGTGTTCCATGCAACCGAGGCCACGCAAGGCCTGCTTCAGCACCCAATGGCTGGGATGCCCTTGCATCTGCGCTAAGAATCCCACTCCACAGGCGTCCTTCTCACCGGCCACTGCCTGGGGCGCAGCGCTGTCGCTGTAAGGCCAGGAGGAGCCGGTGAGGTGTGTCATGACCTGGATAAGAGTCGGGCTGATCCCGTTTTGGATGCAACATCCATCACGGTGCAAATTCGATCCTAAGGATTGGCCACCCCAGCTAGCGTCAGCGGATGTTCCTGTCGCCTCCTCCTCCAGTCCCGCTTGCCGAAGTGCGCACAGCCGACCGGGTGAACGGCAGCGAAGTGAAGGTCGCAGGCCTTGCATCCAAGGGGGCATGGCAGTGGGTCGGAAACGACCAACGCTCACCAATCCAGCTCTGGATCCCTCTGGATGTGCTGATCGGTCGACTCGGCTTCCAGCGGGTTCGTAGTGAAGGAGGGGAAGCACTGGAGTGGTTTGGTCAACGCGTCCCTCTACAAACACTGATCAAGCGCTCTCTGGACGATGAGGTAGCGATTGACGCAGCACCTTGGTTCAAGCGATTCAATGTCGCCAGCAGCCATCGACAGGGTGTCCTGTCGATTTCACTGGAAGCACCCAGGGTTCAGAAGCTGCGTCAGGGCCGCGGGAGCACAGCGGGGCGACTGGTCCTCGATCTCAGCGGACCTGCGCTGATGCAACGGCAGAACGACGACCTATTACTCGGGGTGTCGATCACTGCCGCCCAGGACGCCAAGTTGCATGCAATGGGCCTGAAGACCAAACGCGAAAGGCAAGGTCTGCGAATCGAGGGACGAGCCGATCGTCCGACGCTCACTCTTGCAACACCCTGGCGGATTGTGATTGATGGATTGAGTAGCTCCCGCACCACCCGAGTTCGTTCGTCGAGGAATGGATTGCAGTCGGCTCTGCTCAACCCAGAGATCCAAGCGGCACGCCGCAACGGGCTGGTGCTGGAAGCCCGCACGTTTCGTGTGGGGGTAAAACCGGTGACAATTTTCAGGGCAGGTGTTCCCTTCAACAGCAAATCGCTCGAACTGCGACCACTCGCTGCTCGTGGCGAACAAACCGGGATTCGATTTCTCAGCCAACTGGCCCAGCATGAACAGGCTTTGTTGGCCGTGAATGGGGGGTTCTTCAATCGGGTTCGTCAGCTTCCCCTGGGCGCCCTGCGTGTCGATGGAACGTGGCTTTCAGGACCCATTCTCAACCGGGGAGCGATCGGCTGGACAGCAGGACAAAAGCTTCTGTTCAACCGTCTGCGCCTCGACCAGTCCATGCAGATCAATGGAGGCCGTCGCTGGGGCCTGGGGTTTCTCAACAGTGGCTATGTGCAACGAGGCTTGAGTCGCTACACCCGGGCATGGGGGCCGGTCTACAAGGCCCTGAGCGGCGAGGAGAAGGCCATCACCGTGAAGGATGGCGTCACCATCAACCTCCACAATCGCGCCGAATTGAGCCGGGGGGTTCCTCTGACACCCGGAGCGTCCCTGATCGTGTCGCGCGCTGGAACACCGCTTCCCGCTCAACCTGGTGATCGGGTCAGCATCAGCCTGCAGCCATCCAATCCAGTCGGAGAGCAACCGCAAGTCCTGGCTGGAGGACCACTTCTGATGAAAGATGGTCAAGTTGTGCTGCGCGGTCGTCAGGAAGGTTTCAGTGCCGGATTCCTGTCCCTTGCAGCTCCTCGAACGGTCGTCGCCCAAGACCGCAGTCGTATATGGCTGATGACACTCAAGGGCACTTCAGGCAGTGATCCCACGCTGCTGGAAACGACGCTGGCCCTTCAGCAGCTGGGCATGCTCGATGCCCTCAACCTTGACGGTGGGAGCTCTACGACGCTTCTAGCAGCAAATCGAACGGTGATGACCGGACGCGGCGTGACGCCCAGGGTTCAGAACGGTCTTGGGCTCGTTCGCCACTGAACAACAGCTGGCACACTGGACGCCTTCCCGAGCATCGGTCCATGGGCTCCACGCTGCAAATCACCGCAACTGCAGCCGCCGAACTGGGGCGACAGGCCGCTGTTGCAGGCACCCCCGGAGTGATGCATCTGGATCTCACGGCAGGGCACTGTGAGCGCAATGTCATCCGTCTACAGCCAGGTAGCCTCAATGGAATACCCGCCGCTCGGGCCGAGGGAGTGACCCTGCATGTTCCCGATGCCCAGCAGGCATTGCTGGAGGGGCTGACACTTGACTATCGAAGCGACATCAGTGGCGGAGGCTTTCTGATCCTGAGCAGCGATGCAGTGCGTTGCTGCGCCTGCGGCAGCGCTTTCAGCCGCCTTTGATCAGATCGGGCAGGTCGAACCGGTATTGTGGTGGATTGTCGAACAGGTCGGATCTCCGGCCGCTACGCGACCGTCGATGCCAACCATTCAGCAACTGATCCGGACCGAGCGTCAGAGCTCAAAGGCGAAAACCAAATCGCCAGCTCTGAAAGCCTGCCCCGAACGCCGTGGTGTTTGCACCCGTGTGTACACGTCCACTCCCAAAAAGCCCAATTCGGCTTTGCGCAAAGTGGCCCGTGTGCGCCTCACCTCCGGATTCGAGGTCACCGCCTACATCGGCGGCATCGGCCACAACCTGCAGGAGCACTCGGTTGTGCTGATCCGCGGCGGTCGCGTCAAGGATCTGCCTGGAGTTCGCTACCACATCATTCGCGGAACCCTTGACACCGCAGGAGTCAAGGACCGTCGTCAGTCCCGTTCCAAGTACGGCGCCAAGTCTCCGAAGGAATGATCGCCAACGATCCACCTTTCAGGATCGTGATCTGCCCGTCACCTTCACCCTTCTCCGTTCCTTTTTCATTTGACAGTCCATGTCACGCCGTAACGCCGCCGTCAAGCGCCCGGTTCTCCCCGATCCCCAGTTCAACAATCGACTCGCCACCATGCTTGTGGCTCGGCTGATGAAGCATGGGAAGAAGTCCACGGCACAGCGAATCCTGTCCGATGCCTTCAGCCTGATTGGCGACCGCACCGGTGGCGATCCCATCGAACTCTTCGAGACGGCCGTGAAAAACGCGACTCCTCTTGTAGAAGTACGTGCCCGACGCGTCGGCGGTGCCACCTATCAGGTCCCCATGGAAGTCCGCCAGGAGCGCGGCACAGCCATGGCTCTGCGCTGGCTTGTGAGCTTCTCCCGTGCTCGCAACGGCCGCAGTATGGCTCAGAAGCTTGCTGGTGAACTAATGGACGCTGCCAATGAAGCCGGCAGTGCCGTTCGCAAGCGCGAAGAAACCCACAAGATGGCCGAAGCCAACAAGGCTTTCGCTCACTACCGCTACTGATCCAACACCGCTCTGAAGCCTCGTTTGCTCAGGGCGGACCTGTAGGATCTCACCGCCTTTTTACGCCCCACCCCGGAGTTTCCTGTGGCTCGCGCCTTTCCCCTGGAACGCGTCAGAAATATTGGTATCGCTGCCCACATTGATGCGGGCAAAACCACCACGACAGAGCGCATCCTGTTCTATTCAGGTGTGGTTCACAAGATCGGTGAAGTGCACGATGGTGCAGCGGTGACCGACTGGATGGCCCAGGAGCGCGAGCGGGGCATCACGATCACGGCTGCGGCCATTTCCACCAGCTGGAAAGACCACCGGATCAACATCATTGATACCCCTGGTCACGTGGACTTCACCATCGAGGTGGAGCGCTCTATGCGTGTTCTCGATGGTGTGATCGCTGTGTTCTGCGCCGTTGGAGGCGTCCAGCCTCAGTCAGAAACCGTCTGGCGACAGGCCGATCGCTATTCCGTTCCCAGGATGGTGTTCGTCAACAAGATGGACCGCACTGGTGCAGACTTCCTCAAGGTCCACGGTCAGATCAAGGATCGCCTCAAAGCCAATGCTGTTCCGATTCAGCTGCCCATTGGCGCTGAAGGCGAGCTGAGCGGCATCATTGATCTCGTGGCCAACCAGGCACACATCTATAAAGATGACCTCGGTCAGAACATCGAAGTCACCGATGTTCCTGCTGACATGAAGGATCAGGTGGATGAATGGCGCAACGTCCTGATGGAAACCGTTGCCGAGAACGACGAAAACCTTATTGAGAAATTCCTGGAAACCGGTGAGCTCTCGATTGATGAACTGAAAAATGGCATTCGTGAAGGCGTTCTGAAGCATGGTCTCGTGCCTGTGCTTTGTGGCTCCGCCTTCAAGAACAAGGGTGTGCAGCTTGTTCTCGACGCAGTTGTCGACTACCTTCCCGCCCCTGTTGACGTCCCCCCCATTCAGGGTGTGCTGCCAGACGGCAAGGAAGCCGTTCGTCCGTCCGACGACAAAGCCCCCTTCAGTGCTTTGGCCTTCAAGGTCATGGCTGATCCCTACGGCAAGCTCACCTTTGTGCGGATGTACTCCGGTGTGCTCGAGAAGGGCAGTTATGTGCTCAACTCCACTAAAGACAGCAAAGAGCGCATCTCCAGATTGGTGGTGCTGAAGGCCGACGATCGTGAAGAAGTCGATGCACTGCGCGCCGGCGATCTGGGTGCTGTTCTTGGTCTGAAGAACACAACCACCGGTGACACTCTGTGTTCCGTGGAAGATCCGATTGTTCTTGAGACTCTGTTTGTTCCGGAACCCGTCATTTCCGTGGCAGTCGAGCCCAAAACAAAGGGCGACATGGAGAAACTCTCCAAAGCTCTTGTCTCACTGGCTGAAGAAGATCCCACCTTCCGGGTCAGAACTGATTCAGAAACTGGCCAGACCGTGATTGCCGGAATGGGAGAGCTCCATCTGGAGATCCTGGTCGACCGGATGCTGCGCGAATTCAAAGTGGAAGCCAATATCGGCGCTCCTCAGGTTTCCTATCGCGAAACCATTCGCGCCTCATCACGAGGCGAGGGCAAGTTCTCTCGTCAGACCGGTGGTAAGGGTCAATACGGCCACGTCGTGATCGAAATGGAGCCGGGCGAACCCGAATCCGGCTTTGAATTCGTCAACAAGATTGTTGGCGGTGTCGTTCCCAAGGAATTCATCAAGCCCTCCGAAATGGGCATGAAGGAGACCTGTGAGTCCGGCGTGATCGCCGGATTCCCGATGATCGACGTCAAAGTGACCATGATCGACGGTTCATATCACGATGTGGACTCGTCGGAAATGGCATTCAAAATTGCCGGTTCGATGGCCTTCAAGGATGCGGTCAAGAAGTGCAACCCAGTGCTTCTTGAGCCGATGATGAAGGTCGAGGTCGAGGTCCCCGAGGATTTCCTCGGCTCGATCATCGGCGACCTGTCCTCCCGCAGGGGCCAGGTCGAAGGTCAGGCAATTGACGATGGCACGTCAAAGGTCTCTTCCAAGGTGCCCTTGGCCGAGATGTTCGGCTACGCCACCGAGCTCCGATCCATGACCCAGGGTCGGGGTATTTTCTCGATGGAATTCAGCCACTATGAGGATGTTCCTCGCAACGTGGCCGAGGCCATCATTTCCAAGAATCAGGGCAATTCCTGATCTCTACCCTCCTTTAATTCCACCCCCGATTCTTTAACCAAAATGGCACGCGAGAAGTTCGAAAGGAACAAGCCCCACGTCAACATCGGCACCATCGGCCACGTTGACCACGGCAAGACAACCCTGACCGCCGCGATCACCAACGTGCTCGCCAAAAAGGGACAGGCAGAGGTCCAGGACTATGCCGATATCGACGGTGCTCCCGAGGAGCGCGAGCGCGGCATCACCATCAACACCGCTCACGTCGAATACGAGACTGACTCGCGTCACTACGCCCACGTGGACTGCCCTGGCCACGCGGACTATGTGAAGAACATGATCACGGGTGCCGCTCAGATGGACGGCGCCATCCTCGTTTGTGCCGCCACCGACGGCCCCATGGCCCAGACCAAAGAGCACATCCTGCTGGCCAAGCAGGTGGGCGTGCCCGCCCTGGTGGTTGCTCTGAACAAGTGCGACATGGTCGATGACGAAGAGATCATCGAACTGGTGGAGATGGAGATCCGCGAACTGCTCTCCAGCTACGACTTCCCCGGCGACGATATCCCCGTGGTTCAGGTCTCCGGACTGAAGGCCATCGAAGGTGAGGCTGAGTGGGAAGCCAAAATTGAAGAGCTGATGGCGGCTGTTGACTCCAACATCCCTGAGCCTGAGCGCGAAGTCGACAAGCCCTTCTTGATGGCTGTTGAGGATGTCTTCTCCATTACCGGCCGTGGCACCGTGGCGACAGGCCGTATTGAGCGTGGCATCGTCAAGGTTGGCGAAGAAGTTGAAATCGTCGGCATTAGAGAGCCTCGGAAAACCACCGTTACCGGTGTGGAAATGTTCCGCAAGCTGCTCGATGAGGGCATGGCTGGAGACAATGTGGGTCTGCTGCTCCGCGGCATTCAGAAGGAAGACATCGAGCGCGGCATGGTGCTCGTGAAGCCTGGCTCAATCACTCCTCACACCAAGTTCGAGGGTCAGGTTTACGTCCTCAAAAAAGAAGAAGGTGGTCGCCATACCCCGTTCTTCGCTGGCTACCGCCCGCAGTTCTACATCCGCACCACGGACGTGACCGGTCAGATCACCGCATTCACCGCTGAAGATGGCAGCAACGTGGAAATGGTGATGCCCGGTGACAACATCCAGATGACTGGCGAATTGATCTGCCCAGTCGCCATGGAAATGGGCATGCGCTTTGCCATCCGTGAGGGTGGTCGCACCATCGGTGCAGGCGTTGTCTCCAAGATCATCGATTGATCTCACCGGGATGATTGCAAGGATGGTCTGACCGCTGTCAGGCCATCCCTTAGCATTCATAGATGAGTTGAACGCTGCCTAGACACGTTCAATCAGCACCTCGACAATCCACCTCTCGTGATCTCCCTAGGAGATTTCTTCGCGCTTCATGTCCACTGCAATTGCCCAGCAGAAGATCCGCATCCGTTTGAAGGCGTTTGACCGCCGCATGCTGGATCTGTCCTGCGACAAAATCATTGAAACGGCCGATAACACAGCAGCAACTGCCATCGGCCCCATTCCTCTTCCAACCAAGCGCAAGATCTACTGCGTGCTGCGCTCCCCGCACGTAGACAAGGATTCACGCGAACATTTCGAGACCCGCACCCACCGCCGCATCATTGATATCTACAGCCCTTCCGCGAAGACCATCGATGCTTTGATGAAGCTCGATCTACCCAGTGGCGTGGATATCGAGGTGAAGCTCTGAGCTGAGCACGCTCATTCGGTCAGCTGTCTAGGATTCGTTTCCTCAGCAATTTCATGCGTGGCTGACCTGTCCGTCAGAGAGCTTCCCCTATTTCCTCTGCCGGATGTCGTCCTGTTCCCCAGCGACGTACTGCCGCTGCACATTTTTGAATCGCGTTACAGGATGATGCTGGAAAGCATCCTCGAGACCGATCAACGTTTTGGTGTCGTTCGTTGGGATCCCCGCAGCCAAAGCATGGCGTCCATCGGCTGTTGTGCCGAAGTGATCCAGCATCAGACAGGCGACGACGGCCGCAGCAACATCGTGACGCTTGGGCAACAGCGTTTCAGAGTGCTGAATGTGACCCGCGAGACTCCCTTTCGCACTGCGATGGTGAGCTGGATTGAGGATGAGCCGGAAGGCGATCTCGATCAGCTCCATACCCTCAGTGATTCCGTCACCAAAGCGCTCAGAGATGTGGTCGAGCTGACAGGAAAGCTCACCGACTCCCCCACCGCACTGCCCGACGATCTGCCCGACCTTCCGAGGGAACTGTCGTTCTGGATCGGCGCTCACCTCGGTGGTCCCGTGGCCGATCAACAGCAGGAACTTCTGGAGCTCACGAGCACCAGGATCCGGCTCGAACAGGAGTACGAAATGCTCGATGAAACCCGTCGCCAGCTGGCAGCACGAACCGTGCTGCGCGACACCCTCTCCTCCGCCGATTCCGGCAACGGTTGATGTCTCTCTCCACTGTTCTGATTCCGGCCGTCATTGGGCTCGCAGCCGCTGCGGGCGCCTACGCACTCTGGACTCGAAAAAGTCGGACCTACCACTCCAGTGAAAGCGTCGCTTCTGCCTATGACGCCTGGACTGAAGATCGTCTGCTCGAGACCCTCTGGGGTGAGCACGTGCATCTCGGACATTACGGTGATCCACCAAAGCGACGGGATTTCCGCCGCGCCAAAGCCGATTTCGTGCACGAGTTGGTGCATTGGAGTGGATTGGATCGTCTGCCTCCCGGCTCACGGGTGCTCGATGTGGGCTGCGGGATTGGCGGCAGCGCCAGGATTCTTGCCAAGGAGTACGGCTTTAACGTGCTTGGGGTCAGCATTAGTCCCGCACAGATCCAACGGGCCACCGATCTAACGCCGGACAACCTGTCCTGCCGCTTTGAGGTCATGGATGCACTGAACCTGAATCTTGCGGACGCTGAATTCGAAGGGGTTTGGAGTGTGGAGGCAGGCCCACATATGCCAGATAAGCAACAGTTCGCAGACGAACTTCTGAGGGTTCTGAAACCAGGTGGAGCTCTGGCTGTCGCCGATTGGAACCGTCGCGATCCTCGCGACGGTGCTCTGGATGCCCGCGAGCGCTGGGTGATGCACCAGCTGCTGACTCAGTGGGCTCATCCCGAATTTGCAAGCATCCCTGGGTTCCAGCACAACCTGGAGTGCAGCAGTCAGCGCAGGGGGCTAATCGACACTGACGACTGGACCAGGGCGACTCTTCCGTCTTGGAACGAATCGATCCTGGAGGGATTTCGCCGCCCGTCGGCGGTGCTCAGACTCGGCCCACCCGCCCTGCTCCAGGGGCTACGTGAAACGCCCACGATGATGTTGATGCGCTGGGCCTTCGCTCAGGGGATGATGCAGTTCGGCGTCTTCCGCCTCGCCGCTGATTAGTTGAATTCGGAACTGGGATAAGCGCCGAAATCAGCCAGATGCTCACACAGAGGGCTCAAAAGGGTCTGGAGTTTTGTCAGGACGACATCCGCGCCGGAGGTTGGCAACTCCACATCCACAAAGAACACGTACTCACCTAATTCACGTTTCGACGGTCTCGACTCGATCCTGCTCATATTCAGGCCCAGGCCAGCAATCGCCTGCAGAGCTTCAATCAAGGCCCCAGGAGCATTGCGATGCAGAGAGAACGCCAGGCTGGCGAGCTGACCTCCGCGCAGACGCTCGCCGCGATGGAGCAGCAGAAAGCGGGTTCTGTTGCCCACAACATCATTCACCGGGAACGCCAGTTCCTCGAGACCCTGCAGTTCGCCAACGGACCGATCTGCAATCGCTGCTCTGAAACGGCTGCCCTTCACCATCCGCGCTGCTTCCGCAGTGGATGTGGTCGGCAGTTGCAGCGCCTGCGGCAAGTGGGTTGCCAGCCAGCCGCTGCATTGCGCCAGTGCCTGGGGGTGAGACAGCACCTCCGTGACGCTCTCAATGGAACCACTACTGAGCAGGGCGTGGCGGATCGGCAGAACCAAAGCGCGTCGAATGCACAGATCGGGATGAGACCAGAGAGCGTCAAGACTGGCCGTGACACCACCCTCCACAGAGTTCTCAACGGGCACCACAGCAGCCTCACAACGACCATCCGCCACGTGGTCGACCACTGAACGCAGCCCAGTGCATGGAACCAACTCAGCATCACTGATCTGTTCGAGCCGGATCATCTCTTTGGCCGCTCGCTCGCCATAAGTGCCTTTCGGCCCTAGAAACGCCATCCGAATCGGCATGGATCCAAGCACTTGCATCGATAGGATCATGCCGCGTCAGCACAAGGGGCATGACCCTTGCCTTCCGCGCCAGTCAGCATCTCGATCTGCCGGTCGCCAACCAGACCCAGCCCCTACGCAGCTACCTGCAACAGGAAGACCGAGTCATCAAAGCTCTTCTGGATGCGCGTCAGCTCGACAGGATCGGTCCAGGTCGTTACCGGTACACGGTCACCACACTTCAGGTGTTTCAACTGCAGGTCTGTCCTGTCGTATCCCTGAAAATCGAGCCGGGTGATGGAACGATCTCCATCCAGGCAACTGAAGCCACGCTTGAAGGGCTTGGGCTTGTGGATGATTTCCAGCTGAGCCTGGAAGCACAACTGCAAGTGACGGATCACGGCTTGCAGGGCGAGGCCAAACTGGGAGTGAACGTCAGTCAGCCACCACTGCTGAAGCTGATTCCCAAACGGGTGCTGGAAAGCACCGGCGAGTCGATCCTGAACGGCATCCTGATGACAATCAAAGGTCGGGTCGGGCGACAGCTGGTGCGTGATTTTCAGGACTGGGCACTGCAATCACCAGCTGAGGACACAACAGGTTCAGATCGGCGCTCAGACCATGGCGAACACCTTGGTGAGGAAGGTGTGACGATGCATCGGAGTGGCACCTGAAGCCAGCAGGGCCGCTCGATGTTGAGCGGTGCCGTATCCGGCATGGCGTTCCAGTGCATAGCCAGGGAAACGTCGAGCCAGGCGACGGATCAAGGCATCGCGAGCTTCCTTTGCCAGAACGCTGGCGGCAGCAATCGAGGCTTCACTGCTGTCACCACGCACAATGGTGCGCTGAGGTCCTGTCCAGAGGCGTAGGGGCAATACCCCATCCACCAGCACCAACTCTGGAACCTGGGGGAGTTTTTGAAGAGCGCGGAGCATGGCGAGTTCCGTCGCCACCCTGATCCCCTTCGCATCCACATCACGCGCAGCCGCTTGGCCCAGGGCCCAACTGGTGGCTCGAGCTTCAATCTCGGGAACCAGCGCAGCTCTGCGCTTGGGGGAGAGGGCTTTGCTGTCCGTCAGGCCGAGATCGGAGAGTGCATTCGCGGCAGAATTAGTGAGGCAGACCGCGGCAGCGAAGACAGGCCCGAACCAGCATCCACGGCCAACCTCATCGACACCAGCAATCACTCGGCGGTGGCGGAAGACCGACGACGACGACGGCCAGGGCGGGCCTCTTCAGCCGGCTTCTCAGGCTCGGCAACTGCTGCTGCAACGGGTTCAGGAACCTGTGACTCAGGAGCAGCAACCGTTCGCGACGCTGTCGGAGCATCGTTGGCAGGAGTTCCCTCCAATGGGGTGATCTCAACCAGCAGTGGTGCCTCTTCAGCAGTTTCCGTGGCCGACACAGGCGAAGGTGCGGGAGCGGTTGAGCCATTGCGTGCTCCACCTCGACCTCCGCGGGAGCCGCGACGACGGCGGCGACCTGAACTGGCCGCCAGCTGCTGACGTGCATCTTCCAGGACCGCGTCGGCATCTTCTCCCGGTCGCACCACCCGCACGAGAAGGTTGTCAGTTTCAGGAGGTGGATCCAACAGAAGCACTGGATTCAGTCCCAACCAGCCAAAGACCCGTTCCTGGTCATCGTCCATCGGGACAGCGACCAGTTCAGGATCCTGACGGCGGTTGGCGCCTGCGGGCTCGGTGGCATCCGATGTGGATTCACCGGCCACCGTCGCCTCAAGGGTCGGATCCACCAGCTTGTTCTCCGTGGATCCATTCACCCGGCCGCGGCCACCACGTCGGCGGCGGCCGCCTCCTGAGTCAGCAGGAGCCACGACTTCCTCACGCGCCGATGTCGCCGATCTCACCAGACCTGTGGCGGCAGCTTGAGGCTGAGGAAGATCCTTGCCAGGCAGCACTGCCTCGTAACCAGGGGAGACTCGACCAAACAACTCATAAATATTCTGGCCCTGACGCTTGCGCGTCATCTCAACCAAGCCGAGCTCGGTGAGTTGGGCGATCTGAGGGCGCGCCGTGTCATCCCGCATCGCCGTCATGAAATGCTCCAGCAACTGCAGCTGATCGCGACGGGAATCCATGTCGATGAAGTCGACGACGATCACGCCTCCGATGTTGCGTAGCTTCAACTGCCGTCCAATCTCGACAGCTGCTTCGCAATTGGTCCAGAGGACTGTCTCACGGGCATTGGCGGAACGGGTGAACGAGCCCGAGTTCACATCGATCACAGTGAGAGCCTCGGTGGGCTCGATGATCACGTAACCGCCGGAGGGAAGATCCACCCGAGGTTTCAGAGCATCACGGATGGCCGCATTCACCTTGAAGTGCTCAAGCAGCTCGTCGGATTCGGTATGTGCCTCCACTGAAACGTTCGCCCCTTCCTGCCCCAGGAAGCTGGTCACTCGATCAACAGCTGCGGCGTCATCCAGCACCACGCGGGCCAGATCAGGGCCGGTGTGATCTCTGAGAATCCGATGGATGAAATCCTCATCCCGGTTGAGCAGAACGGGAGGCGAAGCGGTTTCGGCTGCTTTTTGAATCGCTTCCCACTGACGCAGCAAGGATTCGAGATCGTCGATGAGCAGGTCTTCACTGATGCCCTCTGCTTCCGTGCGGACGAGCAGACCCGCACCCGGCGGTTTCACCAGCACCCCGAGAGCTCGGAGGCGATTGCGCTCCCCTTCGGCGCCAATACGACGGGAAATATTCACACCCTGGCCACTGGGCTGCAACACCAGATAACGGCCTGGAAGAGCCAAATTGCCGGTGAGACGTGGGCCCTTTGTGCCGGTGGGCTCTTTCATCACCTGAACGAGCACCTTCTGGCGCGGTTCGAGCAGCTCAGTGATCCCTGCAGCACCTTTTTTAAGGCGCAGCGGGCCCAAGTCGCTCACATGGATGAAACCGTTTTTCTCACTCTCACCAATGTTCACAAAGGCGGCGTCAATCCCCGGAAGCACGTTCTCCACCGTTCCGAGGTAAACGTCACCGATCTGATAGCGGCCTTGCGCCACGATCAGCTCATCAACACGGTCATCGGACAGAACCGCCGCGATGCGCAGCTGCTCGGCGATGACGATTTGCTGGGGCATAAACAGAAACTGACGACGCCCGTCAGGGCAGTGACCGGTCAGTGAGCCACTGGGCTCATCGATCGGGGGTGAATTGGAATTACTTTGAAAAGACCCTGGGGTCGAAATGGCACGGAGTGGATCACTCCTATGGCCGATCAACATCAGCGCGGGGGCGCTGGCAGGAGCGGAGGCCTAGGCCTCTCGTTCCAAACAATGATTGGGACAAGAAGGCCGGGACGAATCCGTGGCTCAAGCCTCTGGATTGAAGTCCTGAATTGAATTTAGCACTGCAGCAGAGTCAGCTCCACCCGTCGAACACGGGAGAGTGACAAGTCAAACCCCAGAGATTGCGAGAGCCAGAACTGCAACTGAGCAGGCTTAAGACTGCGGCCCTGGGAATCAACGGCAGCAAGCAGCTCCAGCTCCGCTCTGGCGCCAATATCCTCCGAGGAGGGCTCAAGCTGCTCCAGCAGGCGCAGATCCTGGAGCAGTTCACGCACATCACGACGACGCGGACGCCCTTTCTTGTCGGTGTCCTCCCAGATCATCTCGTTCTGTGCCAGCAGAGCCGCGATGGCCTGCGACCAATCGACGGAATCACTCTGCGACAGCAGCTCAGAGCCACTCAGCACAAAACGCCAGCGGCTGGTTCGCACCTGCTGAGCCAGGCTGAGAGATGACACGGCCACCTCCTCAGCCGTGATCAGATGCAATCCCGGTGGCAACGTCTGCTGCCAACGTTCTTTGACCATCAACGCGTCCACTGTCTCCACAAATTCCAGATCCATCCATTCGCCTCCCCCTTCCACTCCCAAAGGCAGCGCCAGTGCGAGCTGAAGCCGAGGCAATGGATGAAACCCACCTGTGAAGCTCACGGGCAGCTCGGTCCTGCGCAGTGCTCGCTCGAGAAGACGCACTAGATCCAGATGGCTGAGCAAGGCCATCGCTCCAGTTTTGCTGAAGCGAAAGCGAATACGACAGACACGCTCACTCGGTGGCGCCTGCTGAGGCCTGGCCACTGGAATTGCAGGTGGCGCCACCACAACGTTATGGCCCAGATCAGGGCCGCAAACGCCACAGCTGCTGCACGTTTCAAAAGAGCAGTCGGGCACAACACTCGAGGCAAGCGCATGCTGCAGATCCTGGGCAAGCCAGCCCTTGTCGATGCCGCTGTCGATGTGATCCCAGGGCAGGGGTTGCCGGCAAAACGCCTCAAGATCATCACGATCCAGCGCCGACACTGCACTCCAGCCACCAAGCTCCATCTGCCGGTAACTCCCCTCAAGCCCGGCCTGGGCAATGGCACTAGTCCAGGCGTTGTAAGTGCGATCCAGGGCCTCGAACCAGGCATCCATGCCTGCGCCGGCACGCCAGGCCGCTTCAATCACAGGCGCCAGACGCCGGTCTCCGCGACCCACAAAATCTTCCATCGCCGACAGGCGCACATCCGTGAAGTTGAAGCGCACACCTCGAAGGCGTCGACCTGCATCACGCAGCAGTTGCTGACGACGGAGAAACTCGCTGGTGGAAACGCTGTGCCACTGAAAAGGAGTGTGGGGCTTCGGTGTGAAGTTGCTGATGGTGGTATTGAGGCTAAGGCGGCCCAGATCACGGCAACACTCCTGAAGCATCCGACAGGTTTCGGCGATGCCGAGCACATCGGCATCGGTCTCTCCTGGAAGCCCGATCATGAAATAGAGCTTGACCTTGCGGTATCCGTTCTGCATCGCCGTACGGATGCCCTGCAGCAGGTCATCGTCGGTCAACCCCTTGTTGACGATGTCGCGCAGACGTTGCGTACCGGCTTCGGGAGCGAAGGTGAGCCCTGCCTTGCGTGCACCTCCGAGAATGTGGGCGATGTTCTGGTCGAAACGGTCCACCCTTTGGCTAGGGAGCTGAAGAGTGACATTGCGATCCGCAAGCCGATTGCGAAGCTCCACTCCCACTGCCGGGAGAGCGAGGTAATCACTGCAGCTGAGCGACAGCAGTGAGAAATCGCTGTAGCCCGTTTGCCGCATTCCCGTTTCAACGGCCTCGATCACGGCTTCGGGCTCCACATCCCTCGCCGGCCGCGTGAGCATGCCCGGCTGGCAGAAACGACAGCCACGGGTGCAGCCCCGTCGGATTTCCACCGTCAGTCGGTCATGGACCGTTTCCACGTGGGGAACCAGACCCATGGCGTAATGGGGCATCGGCGTGGCGACCCGTCTCAGCACTCGTTTGGGGAGTTCTGGCTTAAGCGGTTCAAGGCTGACTCCATCCAGACCCGGGGCATAGAGAGACGGCACATAAACCCCTGGCACCATGGCCAGATCAAGCAGCAGAGCCGAGCGCGTCAGTCCTGCCTGCTTGCCTTCGGCCAGCACCAGTCCGATCTCCGGCAACAGCTCCTCACCATCACCCAAGGCGATGAAATCGAAAAAGGCGGCATAAGGCTCTGGATTACTGGTGGCCGTTGGCCCTCCAGCAAAGATCAGCGGCGGAGCCTGAGGGTCACTCAGCGGCAAGTCACCACGGTCTGCCGCTCGGATCGGAACCCTGCAGAGATCCAACATCTCCAGGATGTTGGTGGCGCCCAGCTCATAACTCAGGCTGAAGCCAAGGATGTCGAAGGCGTTGAGGGGCCAGCGGCTCTCCACACCGAACAGCGCCTGCTCACGCTGCTTGAGGCGTTCGGCGAGATCGGCGGCAGGCAGGTAGGAGCGATCACAGACCTGCCCAGGCAAGGCATTGAGAATCGAGTAGAGAATGATGTGCCCCAGATTGCTGGAGCCCACTTCATAAAGCTCGGGATAGGTGAGTGCCCAGCGAACCCGGGCGGCATGCCAGTCCCTGGGCTCCACACCCAGCTCATGGCCCATATAGCGAGCGGGCCTGTTGATGCCCGCATCCACCAACTCGTCAAACGCCACAGGCGCGGTGGATGGATTCAACGCGACGGTCACGGTCTTCCGACCCGACTTCCTTCATCGTATGTAGCAGGATGCCCGCAGAAATCGGTCTTTCTGTGGTTCAGGTCAACGGCAATTACCTCAAACTCAAGGCGGGCTATCTGTTCCCTGAAATCGGACGTCGGGTGAAGGCCTTTGCTGCCGCCAAACCCGATGCAGCGTTGATTCGCCTGGGCATTGGCGATGTCACGGAACCGCTCCCCCAGGCCTGTCGTGAAGCGATGAAATCAGCCATCGATGAGATGGGCACCGCTGAAGGTTTTCACGGCTACGGCCCTGAACAGGGTTACGGCTGGCTGCGGGAGGCCATCGCCAAGCACGACTTCCAGGCCCGCGGATGTGACATCAGCGCTGAGGAGATCTTCGTTTCCGATGGCTCCAAATGCGACAGCAGCAACATCCTGGACATTCTCGGGGCCGGGAACAAGATCGCCGTCACAGACCCTGTTTACCCCGTTTACGTAGACAGCAATGTGATGGCCGGTCGCACCGGCGATGCCGGTGACGAAGGTCGCTATTCCGGTCTCACTTATCTGCCCATCAGTGCCGACAACAGCTTCACGGCCGAGATCCCCAGCGAACCTGTGGACCTCATCTACCTGTGCTTTCCCAACAACCCCACAGGAGCCGTCGCAACGAAGGAGCAGTTGAAAGCCTGGGTGGACTACGCCGGCGCCAACGGCTCTCTGATCCTGTTCGACGCCGCCTACGAGGCCTTCATCCAGGACCCGAGTCTTCCCCACTCAATCTTCGAGATCGAGGGAGCCCGCGACTGCGCCATTGAATTCCGCTCGTTCTCCAAGAACGCAGGCTTCACCGGCACCCGCTGCGCGCTCACCGTTGTACCCAAGGGACTCAAAGGCAAAACCTCCGCTGGTGAAGCGGTTGAACTCTGGGGCCTTTGGAACCGCAGACAAAGCACCAAGTTCAACGGTGTGAGCTACATCATTCAGCGTGGGGCAGAGGCCGTTTACTCCGATGCCGGCCAGCGAGAGGTCAAAGGCTTGGTGGCCTTCTATATGGAAAACGCCGCGATCATCCGTCGCGAACTCAATTCCGCTGGCCTCACCGTCTATGGCGGGGAGCACGCTCCCTACGTATGGATCAAAACTCCGGATGGCATGGACTCCTGGGGCTTCTTTGACCATCTGCTCAATCAAGCGAATGTGGTCGGCACCCCGGGAAGTGGCTTCGGCGCAGCCGGAGAGGGTTACTTCCGCCTCTCTGCCTTCAACAGCCGAGACAATGTCGACAGCGCCATGGCGCGGATCAAGGCCCTCTGATTCGCCAGCTGTGCTTCCAGTCCCTTTAGATTCCTTGTCTGTGAGAACCATGGTCATGGCGGTGGATACCCCCAGCCGCAGTCCAGGTGGAGCGGCCGTCCTGGACAAGGCACCGGAAAAGGTGTCCAAGCGCTCTCCCCGGTACAAAGTGCTGCTTCACAACGACCCTGTGAACTCCATGGAGTACGTGGTCACCACCTTGCGCCAGGTGGTGCCCCAACTCAGCGAGCAAGACTGCATGGCCGTCATGCTTGAAGCTCACAACACAGGCGTGGGTCTTGTGATCGTCTGCGACCTGGAGCCGGCCGAGTTCTATTGCGAAACGCTCAAGGGCAAGGGGCTCACCAGCACGATCGAGCCGGAGGAGTAATCGTTAAACCCATTGCCGAAGCCTGGGGTGGTCTGCTCAGCCACCAACCCCGCTGGGTCACGGCGATCATCCTGATTCCCGCGCTGTATGGACTGGGATGGTTGATGGCACAACCCATCGCCTACCTGCTCCCTGGGTCCTCACCCCCACGGCTTTCGTTGATCGGCACCGTCATCACCTTCGTGCTGTTCATCCTGGTGTTGCCCAGCTGGGTGCGCCAACGCTGGAACAGTCGCCAGCCCTGGCTAACCCTTGGAGTTCGCAGCCGCCGCGGTGAGTCATCAGCCGGATCCTGCTTGATCCAGGGTCTGCTGCGCTCCGCTGGTCTGCTAGCCCTGATTTGCCTGCCTTTGCTGTTGGGGTCCTGGGGACGCTGGCTCGGAGAGCTCACCACGGGTGATGTGATCAACGCCTTGTTGCTCTGCTTGGGACTCGGATTAGCTGAGGAACTGCTCTTTAGGGGCTGGCTATGGGGAGAGCTCAACGCCCTGACCGGTCCTCGCACAGCCGTCATTGGTCAGGCCGTGATCTTCAGCCTCGCGCACACCCGATTTGATCAGGGTTTTCTGCCAATGGTCGGTCTACTGACAGGATTGTTGCTGCTTGGTCTCATTCTTGCCGTGCAACGGCGCCTGGACAGCGGTTGCCTATGGGGCTGTGTCGGATTACATGGAGGTCTGGTCGGCGGCTGGTTCGCACTGCGTTCAGGCTTGCTACAGGTCTCACCCAGTGCTCCCGACTGGCTGATCGGCCCCGGTGGTGCCCATGCCAACCCCTTGGGCGGGCTGGTGGGAATCATTGCTCTGAGCGTTCTGCTCTGGCTTCAGCTCACGGCTTTGGCCAAAGCAGCACGACCCTGAAGCGGTGCACGGAGTGCTTCCTGCAGAGGAGCCACGCCGTAATCCCTCTCAAGCAGTGACATCACGGTTCGGCCGAAATCGGAAGGATCAAGGTCAAAAGCCTCTAAACAGATTCTGCCGAACGTGCTTCCCATCGGCTCTGGATTCCAGAGAAGCTTGCGCGCCGTCCAGGGCATCATGCTCATGGGGTTGTAACCGGGTTTGATCAGACCCTGATCGAATCCGTACTGCTCAAGGTGGGTGTGGGGCTGCAGCCCGATAAAGAAAATCGCGGGCTCAACAAGATCTGCGCCGAAGATGCGCTCCAGCTCACGGTGATAAGCAACGGTCTGGCGAATCGTCTCCGGACGCTCGTCGATCACGTTGAACGAATAGTTCACCGACACATGGTCGCGGAAGCCAGCGTCCGCCAGCATCCTGCAACTTTCCAGAACCGTGCGCAGGTTGTAGCCCATCCGCATTTTGCGCACGAGCTCCTGCGACCCCGACGTGATGCCGATCTCGAAATAGCTCATCCCGGTCTCCACCATCAGCTGAGCCAGTTCTGGATCCAGATTGTCGGCCCTGATGTAGGCAGCCCAACGGATGTCGGTCAGACCCTCAGCCTTGATGGCACGTAACAGCTCCTTGGCGTCCTCGATGTAGCGCTTGGCCGGAATGAATTGAGCGTCGGTGAACCAAAAGCCTCGAACACCTCTGTCATAGAGCTGACGCATCTCCGAAACCACTGCTTGAACAGGGTTCAGACGAACCTGCTTGCCCTCCACAGCCGTGTAAACGCAATAACAGCAGTTGTGGGGACAGCCACGTTTGGTCTGCACTCCGACGTAGAAATCACCGGCCTCGAGATACCAGTCGAGCTGAGGCCAAATCGAGGCGATGTAGTCGTAGTCGCATGCCGTTTTCGGTCGACTCTCCGGTTGCTCATGGATCAGCCCCGGCCGAGGGGGATCACCAACAACGAAGCAGCGCTCTCCATCCAGTGATTGACCGAGAAGCAGTTTCTCCAGAAGAGGCTCGCCCTCGCCCACGGACACAATCGTTCCTTTAGGCAGAGAACGTCCGAGCTGTTCGTAAAACACGCTGACAGCGCCGCCGCCAAGCACGGCCCTGGCTTCAGGGCGATGACGCCTTGCTTGACGAAGCCCTCTGCGCACCAAAGCCTTATTGCGGGAGAGTTCTCCGTAATGACTGGTCATCAGGCGGAGTCCACCTAATGCACCATGCAATCGCTTCAGGGGATTGCGGGCGTAGAAGACTTCAAACGAATTCTGCAGTGGGTTGCCACCCCGACCATCAACAGGGGCATAGATCTGAATGTCCCGCCAGGAAAACACCAAAAGTGTCGGGCGGAATTGGTCAATCGTGATGCGCAGAACCCGGTGCACGTCCAGAACCGGCAACGCCGCCAAGTCGAGAATCCGCTGCGGGATTCCTGGAAAACACTTGTGCAGGTGATCAGCCAGATAGATCGGGCCAATCGGAAAAATGGGATTGCAAGGCAGCCTGACCAGCAGCACCCTCTCGCCGGAACGCTTGGGCTGAGTCAGGAGCTCAGGCGGTTGCAGAAGGCCTTGCATGGCTTGGACGCTAACAACCACGTCCCTGAGAACGCCTGAGCGAGGTCTCAATGGTTCTTCACGTCGGCTTCATAAAGCAAGCGACATCTTGCGCAATGTTGCTTTACAATCATGCTTGGCAGGGCTTCCTGCCCTTCCGTAACCGTCTCCTCGGAGACATTCTTTCCCGTTCTCATGACCACCACCATTCAGCAGCGCTCCGGCGCTAATGGCTGGCAGCAGTTCTGCGAGTGGGTCACCTCCACCAACAACCGCCTCTATGTGGGCTGGTTCGGTGTGCTGATGATCCCCACCCTGCTGGCTGCCACCACCTGTTTCATTGTTGCGTTCATCGCAGCACCCCCCGTCGACATCGACGGCATCCGTGAGCCCGTTGCTGGCTCCTTGATCTACGGCAACAACATCATCTCTGGTGCTGTTGTTCCCTCCTCGAACGCCATCGGCCTTCACTTCTATCCCATCTGGGAAGCTGCTTCTCTCGACGAGTGGCTGTACAACGGCGGTCCTTACCAGCTGGTTGTCTTCCACTTCCTGATCGGCATCTTCTGCTACATGGGTCGCGAGTGGGAACTCTCCTACCGCCTCGGCATGCGCCCCTGGATCTGCGTTGCTTACAGCGCACCTGTGGCTGCTGCCTCCGCCGTGTTCCTGGTGTACCCCTTCGGTCAGGGTTCCTTCTCTGACGGCATGCCCCTGGGCATCTCTGGCACCTTCAACTTCATGTTGGTGTTCCAGGCCGAGCACAACATCCTGATGCACCCCTTCCACATGCTTGGTGTGGCTGGCGTCTTCGGTGGTTCACTGTTCTCCGCCATGCACGGTTCACTGGTGACCTCCTCCTTGGTTCGTGAAACAACCGAGAACGATTCACTGAACTATGGCTACAAGTTCGGCCAAGAGGAAGAGACCTACAACATCGTGGCTGCCCACGGTTACTTCGGTCGCCTGATCTTCCAATACGCGTCGTTCAACAACAGCCGTAGCCTGCACTTCTTCCTGGCTGCCTGGCCCGTTGTCGGCATCTGGTTCACCGCCCTTGGCGTGTCAACCATGGCCTTCAACCTGAACGGTTTCAACTTCAACCAGTCCATCCTTGATGGTCAGGGCCGCGTCCTGAACACCTGGGCTGATGTGCTGAACCGCGCCAACCTCGGCATGGAAGTCATGCACGAGCGCAACGCTCACAACTTCCCTCTCGACCTGGCTGCTGCTGAGTCCACTCCTGTGGCTCTGCAAGCTCCCGCCATCGGCTGAGGCTGAAGTCTCCAAGAGATTCAGCTTTAGCTGAATCGGAAAGCCCCCTCGGGAGAGGGGGCTTTTTACTGGCTGGCTGGTCGGTCAGTGAGCTGCTGGATCAGTGAGCAATGCAACGCCTCAGGTTGCCGACATTTCTCCAGTGACCCAGTACCTAACCCGTGCCGGATGCGAGGAGATGTAGTCATCCACTGCAGCCTCAGCCGTCTGATCATTGGCCTGCAACAGCAAATCAGACATCTCCTGATCGGGCAAATGGAAGCGAGTCAGGAAGCCAGCCAGATCTTGCATATCTAAATCCAGCTGAGGGCGACCGAGCGCATGAATCCACTCAATACCGCCAAACACCCGTTGTGGATCCTGAAGGAAACGCAACTTGTAACGAGCGAACATCCAATGCGGCGTCCAGCTGGCGACCACCACCCACCGTTGCTTGCGGATGGCCTGATCAAGCACCGCCGTCATGGCAGCACTGCTTGACGCAACCAGCTGCAGATCGTTGAGGCGATAGTTCTTGAGTGCCTCAGCCGAGGCCTGATTCAGGCCCGAGCCAGGATCAATCCCCTGCACGCGGTTTTCGAACCGCTCCGCCAGGGAAGGGTCGCGTAAATCAGGAATCGCAGAGAGCTCCGAGGCAGGCACGTAATCCGGCACCACCCAGCCCAGACGGCCTGAATACATCGAACCGAAATCGACAACCCGATCGCGCACCCGCCGGTAATAGTCACGGTGCGTCAACGGCAACCATGCCATCAGCATCAGATCCAGATCACCGCGAGCTATGGAGGCGTACTGGATACCGATGTCGGCAAGCACGCGCTCAACATTCACGTCGTAAGCCTGTTGGATCACTCTCTGAGCAATGAGGCTCACCACCTCAGCGTCAGCCCAGGGTGACCAACCAAGGCGCAGTGTGGGTCTTGCGGATGCAGAACTGGGCAGCGAGCTGCGGGAGCCCTCCACACCTCCCTTGCCAGCGGGGGGCGAAAAGCTCACCGAGGAGGATGGTGCACTTAGCTTGACCAAGCTGGCTGCGGAGATCCCCGCGACCCCCAGGCCTCCGAGCAGGACAGCTCGTCGTCGGATCTGTCGACCGCTCATGACGACCTCCAAACAGCCATCCATGCGCGCAGGCGTTGTTGAAGTGATGATCCGCGTCGCCCGGCGAAGCTCTGACTGAGACGGTCGAGGATCACCGCCAAGATCACCACGGCGATCCCACCTTCAAACCCCATCCCCACATCAAGCTGCTGAATCCCACGCAACACCACATCACCGAGACCTCCGCCACCGATCATCGAAGCGATCACGACCATTGAGAGAGACAACATGATCGTCTGATTGACCCCGGTCATCACGGTGGGAATGGCACTGGGCATCTGCACCTTCAAGAGCAACTGGCGATCGCTGCAGCCGAAGGAGCGACCGGCTTCGATCAGGTCATCCGGAACCTGGATGATTCCCAGATGCGTGAGTCGGACCACCGGCGGCATGGCGAAGATCAAAGTGGCGAGAATCGAAGGAACTGCACCCGTGCTGAACAACATCACTGCTGGAATCAGATAAACAAAAGCAGGCATCGTCTGCATCAGATCCAAACAGGGACGCACCAGCCTCCAGACCAATCGTGAACGTGCCGAGAGAATGCCCAGCGGCAGGCCGATGAACAGAGCCAGACCGGAGGCTGTGAGAACCAGCGAAAGGGTGGCGATCATCTCGCTCCAAAGCGCCATAGAGAGCACCAAATTGAAGCCGAGCAGAACGAACAGCGCGAACCCACCATTGACTCGCCAGAACCCCAGCGCCGCGGTAATCAGAGCGAACATCCAGGCCGGTGGCCACTCCAACACCATCGCAGTGACAGAGACCAGGGCCAGCACCGACACCTTGATCAGATCAAACAATCCCTGGGCGTTGGCCAACAACCACTCAACAGAAAGATCGATCGCCTGACCAAGCCAACCGGCTTGATGAGCAGCAGCAAGGATCAGCATCAACCGCCTGCCTCCATTGCGAGCAGCAACTGACGCGCGCTGATTACGCCCAGCAGCCGTTGCTCGTCATCCAGCACGGGCACTGGCTCAGAACTGGTTGCCACCACATCAATGGCTGCCTTTACCGATGTGCCTATCGACAATGTCTTGATGGCAGCCATGTCGACCCAGCCGAGACCTGGTCGGATCAGACCGCGGAAATGCTGCAGACGATCCGTCACATACATCGTGACGACCCCGTCATCAGGCAGAGGTTCGCCCACATCGCAAACACTCAGATCAGGAGGAGGCTGCACAATCGCTTCCACTGTCAGAACGGACGCCACATCGACGTCGCGAAAAAAGCGTCTGACCTCGTCATTGGCTGGATGTTGCAGCAACCGCTGAGCGGTGTCGCACTGCAATAGACGCCCGGCCTGCATCAAGGCAATCCGGTCACCGATCCTGATCGCCTCATCAAGATCATGGGAAATAAACACCACCGTGCGACGGTGCTCGGCCTGCAGGTCCAGCAACAGATCCTGCATGTCCTTGCGGATCAAAGGGTCCAAGGCAGAGAAGGCCTCATCCATCAGCAAAATCGGCGGGTCAAGGGCCAGAGCCCTAGCTAAACCGACCCTTTGCTGCATACCGCCGGACAGCTCACGTGGTCTTTTACGGGCCTCTGCGGCCAGTCCTACACGCTCAAGAGCCTGCATGGCACGATCAGTCCTCGCCTTGCGAGCCATGCCCGCAACCTCAAGACCAAAAGCAGCATTTTCAAGCACGTTGCGATGGGGGAAGAGCGCGAACGACTGAAAAACCATCGCCATCTGATGACGACGCAGCTCCGCGAGCTGCAGTGCCGTCATCGAGTTCAGCGAACGGCCCTTGACAGTCACCTCCCCCTCGCAGGGGGAGATCAGACCATTCAGCATCCTCAGCAAGGTGGATTTACCTGAGCCGGAAAGACCCATCACAACAAAGATCTCGCCAGCACGAACCTCCATCGAGACATCCTGGACAGCAGCCCGCACGCCGCGACTGGCATGAAGATCCTCAGGATCCGCACCTGAGCGGAGCTGCCCAATCAACTCTGCAGAGGATTTGCCAAACAGCTTCCAGACCGACTCGATGGAGATCTCTGACTGCACTTCAGAGCCTCCGCCCAAGCCTGAGCTGCTTATAGCAGTGGCCTGGCCTGCTGATCAGCGGTCAGTCACCATCCGTTTTCCACAAAGCCTTCATCTGCGTAGCTGACAGCTTCAAACGCCGTGATTAGGTTGCGAATTGAGCCCGTTTCGCAACGTCGATACAGCTCAGAGGGTCGGTAACGAGCTGTCAGACAGCGCCGCTGCTGTCCTTCGCACCGCCCCCCGCGCAGTAGAGGAGCCGACCGGCATGACCACACTCAGAAGCCACCCTTCAGCGGAATCCGGTGATGCGCAACGCTTCGGGCAGCGACCCGAACGCGTCCGGGAAACGGATCATTATCAGCAGGAATACATTGAGCAATTCGCAGACCGCTGGGATCGCCTGATTGATTGGGATGCCAGGGAAGAAGCTGAAGGCAACTTCTTTGTGCGCCTACTGCACGAGCATGGCGCCCGCTCGGTTCTGGATGTGGCGACAGGCACGGGCTTCCATTCCGTCCGTCTTCTACGCGAGGGCTTCGATGTGGTGAGCGTGGATGGCAGCCCCAACATGCTTGCCCGTGCCTTCAAAAACGCCCGGGAACGCGATCTGCTGATGCGCACGGTTCATGCGGACTGGCGCTTCCTGAACCGCGACATTCACGGCGAGTACGACGCCGTGATCTGCCTGGGTAACTCATTCACCCACCTGTTCCGCGAACGAGACCGTCGCAAGGCCTTGGCCGAGTACTACGCGGTGCTGAAGCACAATGGCATTCTGATTCTTGATCACCGCAACTATGACCGCCTGCTGGAGGGAACCTCCACAAGCGGCAAGAGCAATGTCTATTGCGGTAAAGACGTTGAAGTGGGACCGGAACACGTCGACGATGGACTGGCCCGTTTCCGTTATGCCTTCAGCGATGGCAGCACCTATCACCTGAACATGTTCCCGCTGCGGCACGGCTATGTGCGGCGCCTGATGCGAGAGGTGGGCTTCCAGCGGATCACCAGCTATGGCGACTATCAACGCGGCCACGATGATCCCGACTTCTACGTGCATGTCGCTGAGAAGGAATATCTGTTCGACACCGACATCACAGCTATCTGAGCGATGACGAGCACCTATTCCGAAGCAGCCAGCACCGCGGCCAACTACTACGACAGTGATGATGCCGATCGGTTTTACGCAGGCATTTGGGGCGGCGAGGACATTCACATCGGCCTTTATGAGAGTGCGGAGGAGCCGATCGCGACCGCAAGCCGTCGGACTGTCGACGCCCTAATCGCCTTGATCGGCCAGCCTCTTCCCCCAAACCAAGCGACCACCCTGAGGGTGGTGGACTTCGGGTCTGGCTACGGGGGAGCCGCTAGGAGACTCTGCAGCAGCCCTGGGATACGGGTGGAGGCCATCAACATCTCTGCAGTTGAGAACAACCGACATCGGCTGCTCAATCAAGAGGCCGGCCTCTCTGAGTGCATCAGCGTTCACGATGCATCCTTCGAAGCAGTTCCCCTCCCCGATGGCTGCGCCGATGTGATTTGGAGTCAGGACGCGATTCTCCACTCCGGTGACCGACGGACGGTGATGCAGGAAGCAGCACGTTTGCTGAAACCTGGTGGCGTGATGGTGATGACCGACCCCATGGCAGCCGATGGTGTCAATGCTGATTCACTGACGGCGATTCTCGGTCGCATTCACCTTGCGGATCTCGGATCACCAGAGCGATATCACCGCTGGGCTACCGAGGCAGGGCTAACGCGGACGGCATGGCATGACCGCACACCGATGCTGATCGAGCACTACAACAGGGTTCGCCTGGAGTTGCGACGACGCCGTGAGGATTTGGAACGCAGCATCACGCCGGCTTATCTGGAGCGGATGGATGCCGGGCTGGGCCATTGGGTTGATGGTGGCCAGTCAGGGAAGCTCAGCTGGGGCTTGATGCGTTTCAGCAAACCCCTGAACTGATGGAGCCAATCTCAGAGGAGACCCCATCTTCGAGCCACTCACCGATGGAGGTCGTCCATCAACTGATTCAGGACTGGAGCCTCGAACCCCATCCAGAAGGTGGCTGGTTCCGTGAGCTCTATCGGAGCTCATCATGGGTCACCCGTGCCGATGGCCAGCAACGAACAGCCATCACCAGCATCCTCTACCTGCTGGATGCAGGGTCCAGAAGCCGTTGGCATGCAGTGCATAAGGCCGATGAGGTCTGGACCCATCTCCAGGGAACACCCTTGAGTCTCTGGACTCTTGAACCGGATGGAGGCCAAGCCATTCAGCATGTGCTCTCTATGCACAATCCTGTTCATGTGGTGCCTGCAGGCCACTGGATGGCCGCACGCGCGGAGGGGCAGTACTCCCTGGTGAGCTGCTGTGTCGGACCAGGTTTCGACTTCAACGACTTCGAGATGCTTCGGGACCGGCCGGCTTCTGAACATCCTTCAGGGGCCCTGAGCGAGCTGATCTGAGCTCTCTTACGCTCGAACGAGAGAAAGCATTCCATTGGGCAGCAGTTTCGGCACCCTGTTCCGCATCAGCACCTTCGGCGAGTCCCATGGCGGCGGGGTCGGCGTGATCCTGGAAGGTTGCCCGCCACGACTGGAACTCAACATGCCAGCGATTCAGGCCGAACTGGACCGGCGCAAGCCAGGCCAGAGCAAAATCACCACACCGCGCAAGGAAGTCGATCAGGTGGAGATCCTGAGTGGTGTCATGGATGGCATGACCCTGGGCACACCGATTGCCATGGTGGTGCGCAACAAAGACCAGCGGCCACAGGATTACCAGGAGATGGAGGTTGCCTTTCGACCCTCCCACGCCGATGCCACCTATCAAGCGAAGTACGGAATTCAGGCGCGCAGCGGCGGCGGCAGGGCATCGGCGCGCGAAACGATCGGTCGCGTGGCTGCTGGTGCCATTGCCCGGCAGTTGCTGAGCAAAGTCCATGGCACGGAGGTCGTGGCCTGGGTCCGGCGCATTCATGACCTCGAAGCCAAGGTGGACATCAATGCGGTGAACCGCGAAGCCGTGGAAGCCAACATCGTGCGATGTCCGGATGCCGCGATGGCTGATCAGATGATCGAACGGATTGAGGCGATCGGCCGCGAGGGCGACTCCTGTGGAGGTCTGATCGAATGCGTTGTACGCAGGCCCCCCGTGGGCCTCGGAATGCCTGTCTTCGACAAACTGGAAGCGGATCTGGCCAAGGCGGTGATGTCACTACCTGCAACCAAAGGGTTCGAAATCGGCTCAGGTTTCGCCGGCACACAGCTGAAAGGGAGCGAGCACAACGATGCCTTTCTGCCCAGCGAAGAAGGCCGGCTGCGCACAGCCACCAACAATTCCGGCGGCATTCAGGGAGGCATCAGCAACGGCGAGCCGATTGTGATCAGGGTGGCCTTCAAGCCAACAGCAACGATCCGCAAAGAGCAGCAAACGATCAACGACCGCGGACAGGCCACCACCCTCGCCGCGAAGGGTCGACATGACCCGTGTGTGCTGCCCAGAGCCGTGCCGATGGTGGAGGCCATGGTGAATCTGGTCCTGGCCGACCACCTGCTCAGACAGCAGGGTCAGTGCAGCCTCTGGTGAGGCTGCACTTGGAGATTCAGCTGCGAGCCGTAGATGTAATGCCGCTGCCGCTCCCCAGCTGAGCTGCGGCCTTGGCCATGCGTCCGGCCACCGACCCGGAGGCCGATGACTTGGTGGCCTTGCGGGCACGACGAGCCGAGCGTGGCTTGCTTGCAGTGCTCACGGTTGTCGACGTTGTCGTCGTCTTTTTGGCGGCTCTTGTCGTGGTCGGCTTGCGTGAAGCGGATTTCTTCACGGCAGTCTTGGCGACTACAGCTTTCGCTGCTGGAGCCTTAGCCTTGGAAGCCTTCACGGCAGCAAGCTTTTTGGCAGCGGGCTTTTTGGCCGCAGGTTTCTTGGCCACCGGCTTTTTAGCGGCAGGCTTTTTGGTAGTCGACTGACGCGCAGGCTTACCGGTGGACTGGCGGTTGCGATGGCTCAACACCATCACCCACTCCTCATCGCTGAGTGAAGAGGGTTTGCTGCCATGGGCATTGGCCAACTTAGCGGCCTTTTCAATGTCCTGAATGAGATTGACCCAAGAGGTTGAGAAACGCTTGTCGGACTGCGAGCGAGCCCCACTTTCGACCAGGGTCTCCACGACGCCGGAGGCGGTGACCTTCTTGCGACGCCGATTGAAAATTTCCTTCTGCAACTGAGCGATCAAAGCATCAGCTTTGTCGCTCAACTTGATGGATAGCTGAGACATCGTTCCCGAAACATCTCTCTTATCTGTAGCAGATGGGTCTCATCGCTACCACTCATGCGCCAATCCAGGCGGTAAGGGAGGGATCGAAATCGTTGTTTTCGAACACAGTTCGACCAAGCGCGATGGCGTCATATCCAGCATCGAGCCAGGAGTAGAGGTCACCGGCACGCAAGCCTCCAGCGGCAATCACGAAAGGGAGATTCCCCATCGGCGCAGCGATCTGACGATAAAAGCTGCGCCCAACCACGCTTGCCGGAAACAACTTCACCAAACGGCAACCCAGATCACAGGCTTGCCTGATCTCAGAGGGAGTCATCACACCTGGGACCAACAAAAAATCAAGCTGCTTCGCTCGTTGCTGTAACTCCCGATCCAACAGCGGCGACATGGCGTAGCTGAATCCAAGCTCAGCAACCTGCTGCAGAGCCGATTGCTGCGTGATCGATGCCGCTCCGAGGGACAGACGTGGATGACGAGACCTCGCTGCGATCACAAGATCACGCCAGCGGGGATGATCAATCCATGCGATCTCTACATGCTGAACACCCGCCTCCACCAGCTGATCGAGCTGACGGCAGAGACGGGTGGTTAAAAAAATTGCCTCCAGATCAATGCGTTCTGGACGCAAAACAACCAGAAGTGGTTGGATCCGCAACGAGCGAATCAACCCCAGATCAGTTTCAGACGTATTCAGCAATACGGACATCACTGCGGATCAGCAGTTCCTGGAACTCTTCGGCATCCACAGTTTCCTGGTCCACGAGCATGTCTGCGAGTTCATCGAGCACAGAGCGGTTGTCGACAAGAACCTTGGTGGCACGCTTGTAGGCCAGAGCAACAAGATCAGAAACTTCTTCGTCGATGGTTGCCGCAGTGTCTTCCGAAAAGTCACGTTCAGCCGCGATATCACGTCCGAGGAACATGCCTCCCTGGGAACGACCAAGAGCTACCGGACCGAGTTTGTCGCTCATCCCGAAGCGGGTGATCATCTGTCTTGCAGTTGAAGCAACTTGCTGGAGGTCATTGGAAGCACCTGTAGTGACTTCGTCTTCTCCGTAGACGATCTCTTCAGCAACACGACCGCCGAGCGCAACGGCCATCTGGTTCTGCAGATAAGTGCGGGAATAAAGGCCCGACTCCATCCGTTCCTCACTGGGAGTGAAGAAGGTCAGACCACCAGCATTTCCACGCGGAATGATCGAGATCTTCTGAACCGGGTCGTAATCAGGCATGAGGGCACCAACCAGAGCATGGCCAGCCTCGTGGTAGGCAACGAGACGCTTACGGCGATCACTCATCACGCTGTCTTTTTTCTCAGGACCAGCCATGACTCGCTCGATGGCATCACTGATCTCGTCGTTACTGACTTCGCTCAAATCACGCCTGGCAGCAAGGATTGCTGCTTCGTTCAGCAGGTTGGAAAGGTCGGCTCCCGTATAGCCAGGAGTTCTGCGTGCCACCTTGTCGAGGTCGACATCCTTGGACAGCGTCTTGCCACGGGCATGCACTCCAAGAATCTGTAGGCGACCGGCGTAGTCGGGACGATCCACCGTGACCTGACGGTCGAAACGTCCCGGCCGCATCAGAGCTGAATCGAGAACATCCGGACGGTTGGTGGCCGCAACAATGATGATTCCGGTGTTGCCTTCGAAACCATCCATTTCGGTGAGCAACTGATTCAGCGTCTGTTCACGCTCATCATTTCCTCCACCCATACCAGCTCCGCGCTGACGGCCGACCGCATCAATCTCGTCGATGAACACGATGCAGGGTGCGTTTTTCTTGGCCTGCTCAAAAAGGTCGCGGACACGGCTTGCACCCACACCAACAAACATCTCGACAAACTCCGAACCGGAAATCGAGAAGAAGGGAACGTTGGCCTCTCCAGCGACAGCTTTGGCCAGAAGAGTCTTACCGGTACCTGGGGGGCCCACCAGAAGTACACCCTTAGGAATCTTGGCTCCAACGGCGGTGAAGCGATCAGGGTTCTTGAGGAAGTCGACAACCTCAGTGAGTTCAAGCTTGGCGCCTTCGATACCGGCTACATCACCGAATGTGATTTGCGTGGAGGGCTCCATCTGGACACGAGCCTTGCTTTTGCCGAAATTCATGGCCTGATTGCCACCGCCACCGCCGGACTGCGCACGACGGAAGAGGAAGAACAGTCCACCGAGCAACAACAAGGGGAAAATCAAGCTTGATGCAGCCTGCTGCCAGGCTCCGGGCTGGCGGGATGGCTGAACCGCGATATCAACGTTGTGATCGGTGAGCAGCTTGAGAAGGTCTTTGTCGGGTGCGAGGTTCACCTCAGCCCGACGGCCATCAGTCTCAACGACCTGAGCGGTACCACGATCAGGAGACAACAGAACCCTGCTGACCTGGTCTTCCTGGACCCTCTCCACAAAATCGCTGTAGCGAAGTGAGCGTGCCTCGGGTTGTGGGCTGCCGGCGCCACCAAAGAAAGCCGGTGCGATCACAACGATCGCGAGCACAAGAAGGGCCCCAAGGCCGATGTTCCGCCAACGTTTGTTCAAGGGTCTTCCGCCTCTGATGAAGGAATGTTAATAGGTAGTTGAGAGCTCAGGTGGACCGGAGTACATCCACAACGCTCTTGAAGGCGAACCACTCGGGGATCTCTTCACCGCTGCGCAGCATCTTGCGGAACTGAGTGCCGCTGAGCTTCTTCACGTGCAGCCCTCTGGCCTCGGCGTGTTCTGCGGTGACGTAACCCTCCTCCTCCGTGTAGACGAGGTTGAGAGAGGGCACTGTTTCCATGGTGAGTTCAGGCGCGCACTCCTTGGCAAAGTTCTGAGCGTCGTAGGGACCGTAGAAGTCATCACCGCTCAGGGAAGACTTACAGCCGGCCATGTCACGCCCAATGATGAAGTGGGTGCAGCCGTAATTACGGCGAATGATCATGTGCTGCAAAGCTTCACGGGGGCCTGCCATATGCATGGCGTAGGGCAAGTAAGCCCAGCGGATCCGAGCGTTATCCACCTCGACAGCAAGTCGCTCATAGGTCTGGAATCGCACAGCCCCAGGAATGTCATCCTGCTGGGTGGGACCGCAGGTTGGATGCACAAGCACCACTGCGTTTTCACTGACGTTGCTGGCATGCAAGGCTCGAGTGAATAGCTCGTAATGGGCTCTGTGGATGGGATTGCGGCACTGGAAGGCCACGACGTCCTCCCCTGCGGGAAGGCCTGCGCGGACCTCAGATGGCGTTTTGCAGGGGAACACGCGCGACGGCAGTTCAAGGCCCTGAATCCGACCACCGAGGTAGAAACGGCGACGCTCTGTGGCGATCATGCGCACAGCCGGATGTTCCAGGGATGTGGTGCCATAGCAACCCTTGGCCTCGATGACCTTGTCTGGCTCCCACTTGTCCTCAACGGTGAGCACAGCAAGGTCCTGGCCCTTGTAGGTGAGCAGAATCGTCTGCCCAACCGTGATGTCCTCACGGTCGGTGTCCATCACGATCGGCAGTCCGAACAGATACCCAGAGGTGGTGCGGTTTCCGGCCACCACTGCGTCGTAATCGGCCTGGTGCATGAAACCCCTTTCAGGGGAGAAGCCCCCGACCACCAGCAGTTCAACGTCACAGGCATTGCGATCGGAGCATTCGATGCTGCTGCTGGCTGAAGCTTTGACTGCAGCTTTGTCACCCTCAGGAACCATCAAATCAACCAGGGTGCCGCCATAGGGAGCGATCACACCGGTCTGAGAGGAAGGGGTGCTGGCAGTCATGACAGGCCGGAGTGGATTGGGAAGACGGCGCGATTCTCCCAGACAACAGCCTGCGGCTTCAGCGAAGAGGGGTCACAACAAGAAAGGGGCCGAAGCCCCTTGTTGGTGATCAAACTGTCTTGAAGCAATCAGGCCTCTTCGAGCTGGCCGTAAAGCTCTCCGGTGATCTTGACGTCCACAGTCTCTCTGCTGCCCATATCAGAGTCGGAAGGCTGAATGGCAGAGAACACGCCAGCGAATTCGCCGGTATCGGGATCGACTTTGGTGATGGACAGGCTCATCACACCCTGGCCGTCGATGTACTGCTTCTTGTTCTCTTGATCAAGCTCCTCGTAATCACCGCCGAGACCAATCAGTCCCTGGGGGTAGTCCACACCAGTTGTAAGTGAACGGCCTTTGGGGTCAAGGAAGTTGCTGGTGCGGTAGCTCGGTGTGCGGTACTCGCCTTCAAAATCGGTGCTGGTGGTGATGGCTGCACCTTCCGCATCGACCTTCAAATTTTTGCTTGAAAACGTGAAAGGGAACTCCTCTCCGCCTGGGACCAGAACGGTGATGGCCTGGAAGTCGATGCCACCCTCCTCAGTGAAAGAAAGGCCTTTCTCACTGACAACGAGGTCACCGTAGACCTGGTCAAGACTGGAGGTGTAACGGGTGAGGATCTTGCCCTCAACGAACTGGGCTTCCTGACGCTTGTTGGCAGGCTCACCTTTGATGAAGACCTGGCTGGGATGCATGCAGATGCCAGTCAGCTGATAGTCGTTGCCGGGAGTCAGCGGAATGGAACCACGTGCGGATTCAGGCAGCGTGGGGCAATCATTCGCCCTGCCGGTGTTACGGATGTCGTCGTACGTGATGTTCGAGCGATCAACTGCCTGAGCATCTCCGCTGCAGGCAGTGACGAAGGTCAGACAGAAAGCCAGCACAAGGGCCAGCAGAGGACGGATGCGCATGGAGGAAAAGCCGAAACGCCGGCTGTTGACGAAGTCCACCGGACAGGCGGATCTTACAGGTGTCAAACGGCCGCACCGGCTTGCCTTTTGCACGTCTCAACAACGTGAAGTGTTCTCCATGCAAAACGACGGCAGTGAAACCATCCAGGAGAAGCTGCACCGGAGCTCAAAACACTCTGAAAACTGTCGGAACAGCATCGAGACGATCCCGAGTTTTGCCCCTGCTTCTCCGTGATCTGAAAGCCCTCTACAGAGTCATCCAGAACGATGCGTTTCGGGCAAGCCTTCAGGAACCGCCCAAAGCTGTTCGCATTGCTTAAAACGATGGATCGCAGCAGCGGCTGGCCCTCTATTGCCCGCCCGCAAATGCGCACATTCATCGACCTTCTGGAGCAGGCTCCCGCCGATATGGCTGCTTGATCAAGAGGGATGCTTGATCTCTGATAGTCGATCCAGCAAGCGATGAGACAACACGAGCTTGTCTTCGAGGGGACAGACCTGATGGCGATCGCCTGGGCCCAAAAGCCAGCCGGCGTTCTGATCACTGTCGAGCCCCTGACCGATTCGGTCGACAGGATTGACCATCAACAGATCACAGCCCTTGGCCTGAAACTTTCGGCGGCCGAGCTCAAGCAATTGCTCATCGGTTCCTGTCAGGGCGGCAAAACCAAGCACAGACTGACCCGCGTGGCGCCTGCTCACCAGTGACTGAAGCAGATCAGGCACCGGCTCCCAACCACCCTCCAGGGACGCAATCAGCTGGTCTTTCGGCAGCTTCTCAACATCAGTGGGACTGGTTCGGCGCAAATCGGCGACAGCAGCGCACATCAACACCGCATCTGCTTTCGGCTGAAGCTGTTGGATCCTGTCGTCCATGGCGGCACTTCCCACCACTGCATGACACTGCAGACCTTCCAACCAGGACGGCGGAACTTGCAGCGGGCCATGCACCAAATCAACGGTGGCACCGCGCAGATGAGCGGCCTGAGCCAACAGAACACCCATGCGGCCACTGCTGCGGTTAGAGAGAACGCGGACACGGTCCAAAGCTTCCAGAGTTGGACCGGCACTCACCAGCACATGCCTCCCGCGCCAGTCGGATTTGAGGTGGCCCTCAGCATCGGCTTGCAAGAGGGCGCTGGCGGCAGCCAGTTCAATCCTGACGGGATCAGCCATCCGGCCCGTACCTTGACGGTCACAGGCGAGCAGACCGCCCTCAGGCGCCAGGGGCAGCACTCGAGGATCGTCAAGCAGAAGGCCCCAGTTGCGCTGCACAGCTGGGTGTGTCCACATGGCTGTGTTCATCGCTGGCGCCGCCAGAACTGGGCACTCACAAGCCAGAAGAAGGCTGGCCAGCAATCCCTCACCATCACCCTGCACCCAGCGGGACAGTGATGTTGCACTGAGCGGGGCCACCACCACGAGATCCGCCCATTCAGCCAGTTCGATATGCAGTGGGCGAGGGAATGCAGGGTCCCACTGGTCAGCGTCCTGCAGGCAGGGTTGACGACTGAGCGTTGCCAGAGCCACCGGGCTCACCAAACGGGCAGCACTTTCAGTGAGCACACAGCGGACCTGAGCCCCGGCCTGCACAAGCGCACTGACCAGCAGCGGAGTCTTCACAGCCGCAATACTCCCAGAGGCAGCGACCAGCACCCGTCGTCCCTTCAGTAGCCCCGGCATTAGCTCAGTCCTCGTCGAAGGGTTCCTGATCGATCAAATGGGCGTATGGAGCGGTGAGCTCCGGTCGATGAATGGCGAGGGCTCTCAAAAGATGCCAGTCATTCAGACCTTCAAAGGGGGTTGGGTAGTCGTCGTACTCCAAACGACGCGCCAGTGTCGCAACAGATGCCTCATCAAATGAAGCCAGTCGCTCCGGAGTGATCAGCATGCAGGCATGAAGCACTGGTGATCATTTTGCCTTCGAGTGCGTTGGAAAACCGGGGCTAAGTTGCTCTGCCCGGGGAATTAGCTCAGCTGGTAGAGCGCTGCGATCGCACCGCAGAGGTCAGGGGTTCGAATCCCCTATTCTCCATCGAGGTCTTATGAGATCAAGGTTGAATTGGAGTGCTAATGCAGAACAGTCGCTCAAGGAAGTTCCTTTTTTTGTGCGACCAGCCGTTCGCCGCAGAATTGAATCAATGGCACAGGAGTGCCAGCTCGACTGCATCGATTCAGCGTTTTACGCCGAAGCCAGGGCGAAATTTGCAAAGCGCTGAATCATGATCAGGCCCACGCTTGGCTATCGAAAGACAATCAGTCCTTCACTGCTGCTGGCGCTCAGCATCACGGCCTGTCTTTCAGTGCTCGTCAGACCTTCCGCTCTTTTGACCTACGGGCTGATTCTTCTGGCAGGTGGCCTTTCCCGCCGCTGATTAACGCACTTGAGAGCGTTCATTCAGGCCATGCGGTAAAAGAGAGGCTGAGAAAGCCACGATTGATGTCTCAGTCGAAAAGAGAACAAGTAGTGAGCCATCTGCGCTACATCCGCCAGGAACTCCGCGAAATGCATCAGGGCGTCATGGAAGACGGCCTGCTGCCAGAAGCCGGTGAAGTGCGAGGCGTCATGGCCCAAATGGAAGCGCTACTTGAACTACTCGAAGGCAAAAGCTCTCGCAAAGCAAAAGCTGAATCCGACTGAATCTTCAAGTTTCCACTTGCCAAGCAGAGCTGTTCAGGCTTTTCTACGAAAACAACCAGGTCATCAACCGGACAATTTTGGGCTTTTTGCATCAAAAGCCTCAATATGTAGCGGTTGATAGAGGCAATCACCCCATAAATGGTGTATACATTGGAGGGCAGGGTTCGGGCCGGGTGATGGGGATCATCGGTTGTTGTCCCTGCCTCTCTTTGAAGAGGTTGCAAAGTTGACAGCGCGTCTTCAAGCAACTCGACTTCAGCGAACATTCGGAGAAGCTGCGACCAGGCTGGACCTGTGGGCAACTAATCCATGGAGACGAACGTCACTCCTGCTCATCGCGCTAACAGGAAGTTTCATGATCGGGAACGGCGTTGCTTCCGTCTCTGGTGCTCTCAATCTGATGGACCCTGTGGCAGCGATGCTGACCGTGGGGCTGATGGAACTGATGGTGCGGGCGAGAAGGCACTGGGCCAAAGATCGCGGCAGTCACTTAGGACGACAATTGCTCGACATGACACGAATTGGGCTGCTTTATGGCCTCCTACTAGAGGGATTCAAGTTGCTTTAATCCGCTTCAAGTGATTGAAGGCGAAGACAAAACTGTTTGGCATTCATACGCTGAATTCAGATTGTCAAGCTTTATCCATGGCTGGAGAGCATTACTACCTCGAGCTGGATCCACCCGAAGAGCGTCTGCGACACGCGCCTCACGTAGTCATTGTGGGCGGCGGATTTGCGGGTGTTCGTGCCTGCAAGGCTCTGGCCAAGGCAGACGTTCGCATCACCCTGATCGACAAACGCAACTTCAATCTGTTTCAACCTCTGCTCTATCAGGTTGCGACGGGACTGGTCTCCAGTGGTGATGTAGCGACTCCGCTGCGGCAGCTGGTTGGACGCCAAAGCAATGTGCAGGTTTTGCTTGGTGAAGTCACTGAGATCAAGGCTGAAGACAAGCAGATCATCTTCAGCGACAAGGCCTACAGCTATGACCACCTTGTGCTGGCAACAGGATCGGGAAGCACCTTCTTCGGTCATGAAGAGTGGCGGACCTTTGCCCCACCGATGAAAATTCTTGAACACGCCGAGGAGATTCGACGGCGTCTGCTGATGGCAATGGAGCAGGCCGAACAGACTCCTGCCCCTGAGGCACGTCGTTTCCTGCAGACCGTCGTGATCGTTGGAGGAGGGCCCTCCGGTTGCGAAATGGCTGGAGCCGCTTCGGAGCTGATGCGCAATGCAATGCGCAAGGAATTCCGCCAGCTGAATCTTGAAGACACCAGGATCGTTGTGGTCGACCCAGGCGACCGCCTACTGAAAGCGATGCCGGAAGAGCTATCTCAGGCTGCACAGAAAACTCTTTCGGCTCTCGGTGTGGAGTTTCTGTTCAAAGGGCGTGTGCAGAGCATGCAACCCGGTGAAGTGATTGTGGGAACACCAGATGGTGAGCGCAAGCTGCAGGCAGCAACAGTGATCTGGACCGCCGGAGTACGGCCATCTCATCTCGGCCGCAAGTTGGCGGATTCCGTGGGCTGTAAGACGGACCGTGCCGGCCGCGTGATTGTGGAGCCAGATTTCTCCATGAAGGATCATCCCGAGATCCGGGTGGTGGGCGATCTCTGCTGCTACAAGCACACTCGAGATGGAAATAAGCTGCCTGGAATGGCAGGACCTGCAAGCCAGGCCGGAGGGTTTGTGGGCAAAGACATCGCCGCAATTGTGGCCGGAGGATCACGGCCGAACTTCAGCTGGTTTGATTTCGGCAGCATGGCCGTACTGGATCGCGTCGATGCGGTCGCAGACTTGCGTGGATTCAAATTCAAGGGCGGTCTTGGCTGGCTGCTTTGGGCCGCTGCTCACCTCGCCTTCATGCCCAATGAGGAAAATCGCTTCTCATTGCTCCTGAAATGGATCTTTGCGGTGGTCTCTCAGGCCAGAGCTTCGATGCTGCTGACGGGCATGCCAAGTCAGCACATGGGCTTGGACGCACCGGATGCTGCGTTCCCGATGGCACCAGGAGTAGGCCCATCCATCTCAGAGCCCGGAGCAGCACTGCGGGCAGCGATGGACTACTACTCCAACCAGGTTTCCGGTCTTTCGCCTCAACCCAAAGCAGGAGAGTCCACAGAGGATTCCGCCGCTGCCATCAAATAAAGCAAGGCCATCCTGATTGGGATTCCATTGCTAACCTGACTCTCCACCAGGTTGGCATTCAAGTCATCAAGCAGGGCCCCACTCATCTCGACCCCCCGGTTGACCGGGCCAGGGTGCAGTACCGGGATTGAGGCTCCGCATCGAGCCAATCGCTCATGGCTGAGACCGTAATCACGGTGGTAACGATCAAGCCCACTGAGCAGGTGCTGACGCATGCGTTCCTTCTGCAAGCGCAGGGTCATCACCGCATCCGCCCCCTTGAGTGCAGCATCTAGGTCGCGGCAGATCGTCAGCGACCCGCGTTTGTCAACAGGATCGCTGACCTGGCCTGGAGGTGGTTCAGCGAGGAAATCGGCGAACGCATCTGGCAGCAAAGTGGGCGGACCGCAGAGCACGACCTCTGCACCACAAGCCGTCAAAGCCCAGAGATTCGAGCGCGCAACACGTGAGTGCAGAATGTCTCCCACGATCACAATCCGACGACCTCGCAAAGCCTCGGGGCGGGGATTGCTGGCATCAAAGTGATAAGCAAGCGTGTAGAGATCCAGTAGTCCTTGACTGGGGTGGCTGTGCAGGCCATCACCGGCATTGAGGATCACGGTGCGCTCACCCGTGCGCTCCAAAGCTTCAGCCAGCTGCCGAGGCACACCAGTACAGCGGTGCCTCACCACCAGCATGTCGGCGCCCATCGCCACATAGGTGCGGGCGGTATCGAGCAGTGATTCCCCCTTGCTGAGCGAACTACTGGAAGGCGAAAAACTGGAGACGTCTGCAGAAAGGCGCTTGGCAGCCAGCTCAAAACTGCTGCGGGTCCGCGTGCTGGGCTCAAAAAAGAGGGTGGCCACCAAGCGACCCTGCAGCGCAGGCAGGCGACGAGCACCTGTGGCGGGCATCGATCTGAAGCGATGGGCCAACTCCAGAACAGTCGCGAAGTCCTCTAACGAAAAGGCCGCGAGATCAAGGATGTGTCGGTGTGTCCAGGCGCTCAACTGGCCTCACCTCACTGAAACCCATCGTAGAGGCGCACAGCTCAGCTGCCCAGCGTGGGTTGGGTCGCAAGGCTTCACTGGGTTTCGGGGAACGATCCCCGCGAGCCCGTTTGCTAACGCTGCGACTGGCCTGCAGGTACCAGCGCAAAGGCAGCTGTTCGCCCTGACTGATGCCGATCCGGGTGGTGGTGACCACAGCAGGTTCGCTCAGCTCGGCGGGGCGAGAGGCCAACCAGAGATCACCGCCTCCACAGACCGACAAAGCATCACAACGGCGATCGATTCCGAAACGGCGGGCCAACAGGCCCGGTCCGGCCGCAACCCGTTCGGATTCATCGGGAAGCGCCACAGCCCTCAACAAGACTCCGTTCGCCCAGTCAGGACGGTCGGTCACCACATTCACGCAGTGGTGAATGCCATAGCTCACGTACACGTAGAACCGACCAGGCTCACCAAACAGCGTTTCGTTCTGCGGTGAACGGCGGCGGTAACCGTGACAGGCAGGCTCATCCTGCGAATACGCCTCCGTTTCCACAATCACGCCCCAAAGTAAACATCCATCTGCCTGACGTTTCACCAGCCGGCAGCCCAACAGCTCAGGACCCACCACCTCAGCAGGGCGGCAGAAGAAGGTCTGGGGCAGCACTGGGCAATTGGAAGTGATGAGCTGAGTGACGATGAGTGTTCTTTGAGCAACAGCGTCAATGCGCTTCCTGCAGCTTCGCAGAAGAGATTCAGGTGCTTAGGCCGATTCCAAAAACTCCGAATCAATTGGCGATTGGCAGCGTGATGGCACCCGACCAAGACGTCAGGGCAACAGCAAGCGCGCGCAGAACCTGGCAGCCTGAAAGCATTGGTCATTGTCACGGATGAATCCTGCGCTTCAGCAACGGCGTGAGTTCTGCTTTCTGGTGCTCGCCGGGCTGTTTCTAGGGACGCTGGGCATGCTCAACATTCTTGGCCTGACCCGTTTCCTTGAACTAGGGCACATTGGTTCCTGGCCAGTTGTGGTGGCCGTGGGTGCTCTGCCTTACCCGATCACCTTTCTCTGCACGGATCTGATCAGTGAGCTCTGGGGCGAGAAGAGGGCCGCGCAGGTGGTTTGGGTTGGCCTGCTGCTCAATGGCTGGGTCGTGCTGATCCTTTGGCTGGGAGGAGTGTTGCCCGGAGTGGAAGGCGCGCCTGATGCCACCTTCTTCGACATCCAACACCTGGCCTTCGGATCAGTCATCGCCTCCATGGCTGCCTATCTGACGGCTCAGTTCGTGGATGTGCGCATGTTCCATTTCTGGAAAAGGGTGAGCAAGGGCAAGGCACTGTGGCTGCGCAACAACGGCTCCACGCTGGTGAGCCAGTTGGTGGACACCAGCACTGTGGTGCTGATCAGCCATTACGCCTCGGGCGTTCTCCCCGTGCGTCCGGCCGAACCGGTGGCTCCGCAACTGATCTCGTTCATCGCCAGCGGCTATTTGTTCAAGTCGGCCGCTGCACTAGCGGACACCCTGCCATTCATCTGGATCACTGGTCGACTGAGACAGTGGCTTGAGATCCCCCACAGCGGCAGTGAGATCGGGGGCGATGACGATCCCTGCATGCAAGTGATGACAAGCACCAATCCGCTGTCAGGCTTGAAGAAACAGATCTAAAGCCATGGATGCTGCACTCTCCGGTTTCAACCTGGGAACGGTGTTGCTGTTCAGCAGCGGCTTCTTCGTGGTGGCCACTTTCTTGTTCGGCAAAATGGGCGGCTACTACAACACTGATCAATACGACGGCAACGGCACAGCGCACTAAAGCCAGCTCTCACGATCGATCATCAAGCCAACGCCACGTTCGGCATGCCTTCCATCCTCCCCGGCCCGGCCGCTAACAACGACGCCATTCGCCTGGCCCTGCAGAGCTGGCCTGACGTTGATCAGTACCTGCAGAGCTGCAAAGGAATCATTGTTCCGCTTGGATCCACTGAGCAACACGGCCCGACAGGAGCCATCGGCACCGACGCCCTGACCGCAGAGGCCGTAGCTCTTGAGCTCGGACGGCTGAGCGGCGTCCTGGTCACACCGGTGCAAGCTTTCGGCATGGCCGAACACCATCTTGGATTTGCAGGCACCATGAGCCTTCAGCCCGCAACCTTGCTGGCTGTGATGCATGACCTTGTGATCTCACTGGCCACCCACGGCTTCGAGCGGATCCTTGTGGTGAATGGTCATGGCGGCAACATCGCCACAAGCAAGGCAGCCTTCGCTCAGGCCTATGGCACCGCAGCAAGCCGCAACCTGGAGGTTGCCCCGCGTTTGCGCTGCAGGCTGGCGAACTGGTTCATGGCCGCTCCGGTGATGAGCCGCGCCCGTGAGCTCTACGGCGACCGCGAAGGACAGCACGCCACCCCCAGCGAGATTGCCGTCACCCTGCATCTCCACGACAGCCTGATCAGCAAGCAGAGATCGCTGCCAGATCCAGCACCCTGCGGATCGATTCATGGGCCTGCGGACTTCCGCCGCCGCTACCCCGACGGACGCATGGGATCAGACCCTTTTCTGGCCAGACCAGAACACGGCCATGAGCTCTTGATCACGGCAGCGAAGGCGTTGCGCGAGGATCTGGAAACTTTTCTCGCCGCTGCATGAGCAAGATCACCGCCGACGACGTGCGCAAGGTGGCCCATCTGGCCCGCCTCGATCTACCTGAGGAGAAAATCACGACCTACACAGGGCAGCTCGAGCGGATTCTCGATTATGTGGATCAGCTCCAAGGCGTGGACACCGAAGGTGTTCCTCCCACCACCCGTGCGGTGGAAGTGGTGAATGCCACCAGAACAGACAAGGTGGAACCCACCCAGGTGCGAGAAGAACTTCTGGAACAGGCACCTTTGAGAGAAGGAGACTTCTTCCGAGTGCCAAAAATCCTGGACGAATGATCAGCGAGAGGAAGAGGACGAGCGCTTTGACTCGGTTTTAATCGCAATCTCGTTAACGAATACCAGCCAGGGTCTTTGAAGCCGACGCAAAGGCATGAATCTGGCGACACGGCGCATTTTTCCACTGCGGCGTTTATGGCTACGAACACCAACAAGAATGTCGTAGAGAAAGTTATATCCATCGCGGCGTGTTTCAAAAATTCCCAGCCGCTGAGGGGAGCCTTTGGAATCCAACAAAGGCTTGGTTGCCTCATAGGCAGGTTTGTAATCAAACCAGGGAATCGATGGCCATAGATGATGGATGAGGTGATAGTTCTGACCCATGATCAACCAATTCATGAGACGGCCTGGATAGATCCTGGAGTTCTTCCAGCGATTACGCGATGTAAAAGGTCGGTGGGGTAAATAATCAAAAAACAGACCGAGAGTCACTCCAACCATGAGAGCTGGAGCAAACCAGCAGTTGAAGACAAAGGGAAGAAACTGAAATTTGGCCGCAGCAAGAACAATCACCAGAAAGACACTGCGCTCGAGACCCCACTGCATTAATTCCCAGCGCTTCCACAATCTGCGCTGAAAGAAAAACCACTCGTGATAGAAAAATCGTGGAGCAATTAACCACAGAGGTCCGAAGGTGCTCACGATGTGATCCGGATCATTGTTGGGATCATTCACATGGGCGTGATGCTCGAGATGAACCCTTGTGAAAACAGGGAAACTGAAGCCGAGCAACAGTGCTGAGCCATGCCCCATGGCCTGATTGATCCAGGGAACAGGATGCGCTGATTTATGGCAGGCGTCATGAATGACGGTGCCCTCTAAGTGCAGAGCCAGAAAACCGGTTGCCAACAACACTGGTAGGGGCCATCCCGCCGCAAACCAACCCCAGATGGTCAGTGCGGCCAGCACATAACCACCAAGAAACAACCCCACGGTGAGGTTCAACGCTGCAGGTGGTGCCAAGAATTCCCTCGGCACAGAGCGCAGGCGAGTCTGGGCGCCTTGCGTTGCAGGTTGTCCGAAGGCCTGTGTCATCAACGAGGGGAGATTGGCTGACCGCAGTAAGTGGAACTAAATTAGGGAAACGGATGCCCACCGGGGGACTTGAACCCCCACGACCGAAGCCACTGGTACCTAAAACCAGCGCGTCTACCAATTCCGCCAGATGGGCAGGTTGCAACTCTAGGCAAGCAACCAGAATGCACCCAGACATGCTGCTTCCTTGATGCTGGCCACAATCGCTGGAGACCTTTGTCTGCTGTTGGGCCTGGCGGTCCTGCTGCTGCCATTGCTCGCCACGGAACTGAGTCGGCCCAGAGACGGGATCTGGGGAGGCATTGTGCTGCTGCTCGGCCTGGTTTTGGTCACCAGTAGTGACCGCCTGCGCGGTGCACCGATGCTCGCCGTCATCTGCAGCGCATTGCTGATCAGTCGACTCGGCGCAGAGGTGGCCCAATCACGCTGGCAACGACTCAGCCAAGAGGAGCAACAGCGACTGCAGTCAAAAGAACGTTGGGCAACGAGCGCGCAACAGCTCAGCACGTCGGTCACCACACTGCTGACCAATCTGCAGGCTGCACTCGGCAGCCTGAAACCCGAACCACCTGCTGACAATCGTGAAGAGGGCAGTAGCCGCAGCGGCAAACGCTGGGTTCGCCCTGAGGACTCCAATCAGCCAGACACCCCGGAGGACGCACTTTCAACAACCCTGGAGAAGCCCAAGGAAGCAACGGCACCCAACTTGGCCAGCGAGGACGGATAATTCCGTCTGCAGCTGCCCAACCGTGAGCAAGGAGACGCGCGACGCCAACGCCGAAGGACGTCCCTCCTACAAGGACACGCTTAACCTGCTGCAGACAAGCTTCGGCATGCGCGCCAATGCCGTGAAGCGAGAACCAGAGCTGCAGTCGTTCTGGAGTGAGAACGGGATCGACCTGAAGCTGGGCCTGCAGAACTCAGGGCCGATCTTCACCCTGCACGACGGACCGCCTTACGCCAATGGCCCCCTGCATATGGGCCATGCCTTGAACAAGGTTCTCAAAGATGTGATCAACAAATATCAGATCCTGCGAGGACGCAAGGTTCGTTACATCCCTGGCTGGGACTGCCATGGCCTACCGATCGAACTGAAGGTGCTGCAGTCGATGGATCAGGATCAGCGCCAAGCGCTCACACCGATCAAGCTGCGCAAAAAGGCCGCCGCCTATGCCCGCAAGCAGGTGGACGGCCAAATGAAAGGGTTTCAGCGTTGGGGGATCTGGGCCGACTGGCAAGAGCCTTACCTCACTCTGCAAAAGGACTACGAAGCCGCCCAGATCAAGGTCTTCGGCGAGATGGTGCTCAAAGGGCACATCTACAGGGGTCTCAAACCGGTGCATTGGAGCCCCAGCTCGCAGACAGCACTGGCGGAGGCAGAGCTCGAGTACCCCGATGGCCACACCAGCCCCAGCGTTTACGTCGCCTTCCCGGCGGTTGAATTACCCGCACCGCTGCGCGACGCCCTCAGCACAGAGGGCGTCGCATTGCCCGGTGATGTCGACGCACTCGGGAAGACCCTTCAGGTGGCGATCTGGACCACAACCCCCTGGACGCTTCCGGCAAACCTGGCGGTCTCCGTCAATGAACGCCTGGACTATGCCCTCGTCGACGATGGCGAGGGGCGGCTGCTTGTGGTGGCCGCTGACCTGATCGACTCCCTCGCCACAACGCTGGAGCGACCACTCGTCCGCAAAGCCACGGTGAAGGGAGCGCTGCTTTCCGGACTGACGTACCGCCATCCCTTGCTGGACCGCACCAGCCCCGTTGTGATCGGCGGTGAATACATCACGACGGAATCGGGCACAGGCCTCGTGCACACGGCACCAGGCCATGGAGTCGACGACTTTCACACAGGCCAGAAAAATGGCCTACCTGTTCTGTGCCCTGTTGACGAAGCTGGCACGCTCACGGACGAGGCGGGACCCTTCGCCGGTCTCAATGTCCTGAAGGACGCCAACCCAGTGATCATCGACGCGCTCGAGACGGCAGGAGCACTGCTGAAGCAGGAGGCCTACGGACACCGCTACCCCTATGACTGGCGCACCAAAAAGCCCACGATCTTCCGTGCCACCGAACAGTGGTTTGCCTCCGTCGATGGCTTCCGTCAGCAGGCCCTGGATGCCATCGATCGAGTCGAGTGGACACCCGCTTCAGGTCGAAACCGCATCGAGGCGATGGTCAAGGAACGAGGCGACTGGTGCATCTCCCGACAGCGCACCTGGGGTGTGCCGATCCCCGTCTTCTACAACCGCAGTGGAGGCGACGTCCTGCTCAACGCCGACACCCTCGCGCACATCGAAGCGCTGATCGCCGAACACGGTGCCGATGTGTGGTGGGAAAAAGACGAAGCTGATCTTCTGCCTCCCGCCTATGCCGATCAGGCTGAGCAATGGCGCAAAGGCACCGACACCATGGATGTGTGGTTCGACTCCGGCTCCAGTTGGGCCGCAGTCTCCAGCCAACAAGAGGGCCTTGGCTATCCCGCCGATCTGTACCTGGAGGGCTCTGACCAACATCGCGGCTGGTTCCAGAGCTCATTGCTGACATCAGTGGCAGTCAATGGTCATGCCCCCTACCAGCGAGTGCTCACCCACGGTTTCGCCTTGGATGAAAAAAGTCGCAAGATGAGTAAATCGTTGGGCAACGTTGTTGACCCGATGGTGATCATCGAGGGCGGGAAGAACCAGAAGCAAGAACCTGCCTACGGCGCTGATGTGCTGCGCCTGTGGGTGAGCTCGGTTGACTACTCCGCTGATGTGCCAATTGGTGCCGGCATCCTTCGCCAACTCGCGGATGTCTACCGCAAGGTGCGCAACACCAGCCGCTACTTACTGGGCAACCTCCACGACTTCAATCCAGCCGACGACGCCATTCCTGTGGAGAAGCTGCCGTTGCTGGACCGATGGATGCTCCAGCGAACTGCGGAGGTGATGAATGAGATCACGGAAGCGTTCGAGAGCTATGAATTCTTCCGCTTCTTCCAACTACTGCAGAACTTCTGCGTGTCCGACTTGTCGAACTTTTATCTCGACATCGCCAAGGACAGGCTCTATGTGAGCGCACCCTCCGACCGACGACGAAGGAGCTGTCAGACCGTGATGTCGCTGATCATCGAACGACTGGCTGGTCTGATCGCTCCTGTGCTGTGCCACATGGCCGAGGACATCTGGCAGAACCTGCCCTACGAGGTGGAGGAGACATCGATTTTCCAGCGCGGTTGGCCAACTGTTCCAGGCGACTGGCGCGATCCCAGCCTCAGTGAACCGATCCAGCGATTGCGAGAGCTGCGTGCTGCGGTGAACAGAGTTCTGGAGGACTGCCGAAGCAGACAGGAACTGGGGGCATCGCTGGAGGCAGCCGTCAGAATCGAAACTCGCAACCCAGAGCTGGAGTCAGCCCTCAACTGGTTGAACGAGAACGGCGATGCGGAGGCTGATGGTCTGCGCGACTGGCTGCTGGTCTCTCAGCTGCAATTAGGAGGAGAGCCTTGGGCCGAACTCCTCGCCGACCAGACAGACGACACCGCGATCATCGAGGTGAGCAGAGCCCGTGGGATCAAATGCGAACGCTGTTGGCACTACGAGAGTGATGTGGGCCAGCACAACCAGCATCCAACCCTGTGCGGGCGCTGTTGCAATGTTCTGAATCGTCGCTGATCACCAGATGGCCTGAGCCAGCAGGTCTTCCGGATTCACAGGCCCGACCAGCCTGGTTTCGCCGGAGGGGTCCAGCGGGCCCTGCAGCAATTCCGCCCAATCCAAGCGCGTGCCATCGGGGAGAACCGATGCATCTGGATCGAAGGCTGTGGGATGGGTCGTGCTGCTGCTGAAGCCACGAAAGATCAACAGTTCAAACGGCTCATCCAACACAAACCCGTGCAACCTCACCACCCGATCAGGGCTCAGACGCGTGCGTTCTTCCAGCTCCTGAACGAGGGCGGTGGATTCCATGATCAGAAATCCCCGGCGACCCGTCCCTGCTTGGGAAGACGCACCAGAGCCCACTGCAGCAGACCGACGACGTAAGCCACCAGAGACACATAGCCGATGAAGGCCGCCACGGCCATCGTCCACTCACCACCGAAGACGAAGTCGAACACACGCTCAGCGACTCGATGCAGCCCCTGGGGCGCCTCCAGCCAAAGCCGACAGGAATCAGTCTCGAGCTGACGGGTGCAACCCAGTGCCGAACCCGACATCACCGCGGCGAACAAGGCGAAGAGTGTGAGGGCCCATCGCCAGACCCGCACCGTGAACGGCAGCGCGCGACCCGGAGGGCTGTCGGCCAGCTCCTCATTGAGGTCAACCCAGAACCAAAGAGATGCAGCCATCAGCAGAGGCGCCAGAAATGCCGTGAGATAGCCGATCGGCCGTTGATCAGTCAGCAACAGCACGCTGATCGCCAGCAGACTTGCCACTTTCCAGTAGATCCCCAGCAACCTCACCAAGGCAGGGTCGCGTCGAAGCCCCGACCAGATCAGAAGCACAAGCGGAATGCCCAGAGCAATCGTCGCCCCGAGGCGATAGGTGAGCCACACCAGGGTGCGTGTTGTGAAATCGGACACCGACCAGGGACATCAGAAGGCCATTATCACGGTCATCCAGCAGGTCGACAGGATTGGTATGGTCCAATCCATGGTTCCGTTCAATCCTCTCGACTGGTTCCGGAGCCGCGGGCTGCAGGCTCAATGCCGACATGCTCTTTCCAGCAAGCCTTCTCTTGAAGATGCTGCAAGGGAAGTCACCAGTGCTCTGGGCTCGAATGAGGCCGATCTGGCCCTCGTGTTCATCTCGAGTCATTTCGCGAGCGATCTGACCCGTCTACTGCCGCTGCTGCAAAAACGCCTGAACGCCAAACACTGGCTCGGATGTCTGGGCGGTGGTGTCGTTGGCACCACAACAGCAGGCGAAGCCCATGAAGTGGAACGCACGCCAGCACTCAGCGTCAGTCTCCTGAACCTTCCTGGAGCTGAACTGAACAGCTTCCGTCTCGACAGCAGCCAACTGCCTGATCTTGATGGAGCCGCTAAGAACTGGCAGGACTGGGTGGGGGTGAACCCTGACCACAACCGTTCAATGCTGCTGCTGCTCGATCCCGGCTGTCATGCGATCAACGATCTCGTGAGCGGACTGGATTACGCCTACCCCGGCATCGCCAAAGTCGGAGGCATCGCCGTACCTCACAACGCCGATCATGGTTCTCTGCTCTATGGAGATCAGGTCATCGATGGAGCGGTAGGACTGAGCATCGGCGGCACCTGGAGCCTGGATCCTGTGGTCGCCCAGGGATGTCGACCGATTGGACCGGTCTTCGCAATCGAACAGGCTCAACGCAACGTTTTGCTCGAACTGAGCGACGGTGATCGCAGGGCCAGTCCAGTGGCCTGCTTACAGCGCGTGCTTGCCGATCTCAGCGCCGAAGACAGGGAATTGGTGCAGCACTCACTTTTTCTGGGTGTGGAGCGGGAGCAATTCATTGCCGATGCCATGCTCGCTGGCCTGAATAAGGGTGGCGTCTCAGCTGACCGACCCGAAAGGTCCTTTCTGGTGCGCAATCTGATCGGCGTGGATCCACGCAACGGCGCGGTTGCCGTTGCCGATCGCGTGCGTGCCGGACAAAACGTGCAGTTCCAGCTGCGTGAAGCGCAGGCCTCAAGACAGGAAGCCCGCCAACTGTTGCAGACCAGACGCGATCAAGGCAGCGACGCCACACCGTTAATGGGACTCCTCTTCGCCTGTCTGGGCCGGGGCAACGGCTTGTTTGGCAGACCCGATGGCGATGTCAGCATCGCTCGCGATGTCTTTCCACAACTTCCGGTTGCCGGCAGCTTCTGCAACGGCGAAATCGGCCCCCTCGGAGGAGCCACGCATTTTCATGGCTATACCGCCTGCTGGGGCCTGTTGCGCTGCGATCCTTCCGAAAGTGCAACGCGATCCTGATGCGGCAGCACGTCAATCCCCTCAGCCGCTTCTTTCAGCTGCCTCTGGAATTACCAGGTCCCGAAAAGCTGTTTGACATCGCCAATCGCCCAATCCATTTGGACATCGGCTGCGCCCGGGGCGTCTGTCTACTGGAGCTGTCAGCACTGAAACCAGAGTGGAATCATCTGGGTGTGGAAATCAGGCGTCCGCTCGTGCTGGCAGCCCAGCGTGACCGCGACAAACTCGAGCGTCACAATCTCCATTACCTCTTTTGCAATGCAAACATCAGCCTTGAGGGCTGGCTTGCGGAGCTGACCGCGGATCATCTGCAGCTGGTGAGCATTCAGTTTCCGGATCCCTGGTTCAAGCGGCGACACCGCAAGCGCCGGGTGATGCAACCCTCGCTCCTGCTCGCCATCGCTGCCGCTCTCAGTCCCAGTCGCGAGCTTTTTCTGCAAAGCGATGTTCTGGAAGTGGTGGAACCGATGGTCACACTGGTCGAACTGAGCGGTTGCTTCGACCGCCCCGACGAAGACACGCGTCCCTGGCGCACCAACAACCCTCTACCGGTGCCGACCGAACGCGAACGCTACGTGCAAGGGCAGGGCCTTCCTGCCTACAGAGTGCTTTACCGGCGCAACGAACAGCCACTGCCAGAGCTGGTAGAACTGGAGATCGCCTGGCAACGGGTCGATAATCCCGCTGATGTTCCTATCAATCACTGATGGCTGAGGCTTCGGCCCCGACCCCTTGGTTACTGCGCTGGCAAGGATTCCTACCAGGTTCAGCGGCACAGGAGAAGAGCTTAAGCGATCTGGCGGGGATCGTCCTGATCCTGCTGATGGCCGGACTTCCAGTCCTCACTCGTGCTGGTCTGGGCCTGATCGTGCTGGCCTGCGGAGCCCTTTGGGTGCTCTGGTCACTCACCAGAACTCCCGCTCACATCGGCTCGATCAGTGGCTGGCTGCTGCTGTTCCTGGCTGTGGCCATTCTGGCCACAGGTCTTTCACCGGTCCCGAGCGCCGCCGCCAAAGGTCTGCTCAAACTGATCAGCTACCTCGGGGTCTATGCCCTGATGCGCCAGCTACTGAGTGTCGGGCCTCAGTGGTGGGATCGCTTGGTGGCGGCCTTGCTGGGCGGATCTCTGCTGAGCAGCCTGCTGGCATTACGCCAGCTGTATGCCCCCACAGAGGAATTGGCTCGCTGGGCCGATCCCAACTCGGTGGCGGAGGGCACCATCCGCATCTACGGGCCACTGGGCAATCCCAATCTCCTGGCGGGGTACCTGGTGCCAATCCTGCCCATTGCCGTCGTGGCAATGATTCGCTGGCGTGGCTGGGGGGCCAGGCTCTACGCAGCCACAGCAGTGATCCTCGGCTGCGCTTCAACGCTGTTCAGCTATAGCCGCGGTGGCTGGCTTGGGATTGTGGCTTCAGTCGGTGTGCTGATGCTGCTCCTGCTGCTTCGGTACATCCGAAACTGGCCAGCGCTCTGGCGACGGCTTCTTCCCCTGGCCCTGCTCCTGATTACTGGCGTGGTACTGGCCGTTGCCGCCACACAGGTGGAACCGATCCGCACCCGAGTCGCCAGCCTGCTGGCAGGTCGAGGCGACAGTTCCAACAATTTCCGGATCAACGTCTGGCTCGCGGCGATCGACATGATCCAAGACCGTCCTTGGCTGGGCATCGGCCCGGGCAATGCAGCCTTCAACAGCGTTTACCCCCTTTACCAGCAACCGAAATTCAACGCTCTCAGTGCCTATTCAGTGCCGCTTGAAATCCTGGTTGAGACCGGCATCCCTGGCCTGCTCGCCTGTCTGGGGCTAGGGGTTGCCAGCCTTCGTAACGGTTGGCGTGCCCTGACTGCAGACGCAGAGCTTGCTCTTCCCTGCCTGGGCTGCCTCGCAGCCATCGCTGGTCTGCTGATCCAGGGTGCCGCCGACACCATCTTCTTCCGTCCTGAAGTGCAAATCAGCGGCTGGTTTTGCCTGGCCACCCTGAGCCAAATGCGCCGAGAGCCTTGAACAAGCAAGTTCCCATCTTTGCTGGATTTGATGCCGGACAGACCCAATGCCGTTGCCGATTGAGTGCTTGGGAGGACGGCAAACTTCGAACGGTCGGCGATGGTTCAGGGCCAGGAGTGAGCCATCTGGATGCTGCTGACGGAGAAGAGCGCTTTCGTTCTGCCATCCGCTTCAGCCTCGACAGAGCCCGACTCGACTGGACTCAGCGATGCGGTCGGGATGCCAACAAGTCAGAGCCAATCTTTGCTGCAGCCATTGGAGCCAGTGGCATCGAGGCTGGAACGCCCCTGCAGGAGAGGGGCGGAGCGCTACTCGCTTCAGAACTGCAACTGCCAGAAGCGCGCTGTCTGGCAACCGGCGATGAACGCACCGCCTTGCGAGGCGCATTCCCCGATCAGGCGGGCATCGTGCTGATCAGCGGCACCGGAATGATCGTGGTGGGCCGCAACGCCAACGGTCGCGAGCATCGTTGCGGTGGCTGGGGCTGGCGTCTGGATGCCGCAGGCTCCGCCTTCGATATCGGCCACGAGGCTCTTCAACTCAGCGTGAAGATGGCCGATGGCCGTGCTCCTGATGGGACCCTGCGCCAACGGCTCTGGGATGCGCTGAGCTGTCGCAGCGCCGCCGACCTCAAAGCACTCGTGGTTAGCCCAAACCATGGGGTTGCCGACCACGCGAGGCTGGCACCGCTGGTCGACGAAGCAGCCGCACAAGGGGATGCCGCTGCTCGGGCAATCCTGCAAAGATCTGCCTCCGCACTCGCTCAGGCAGCAGCAGCCACCGCGAAAGCACTCGATCTGCATACACCATCACTAGCTGCACGCGGGGGAGCACTGGAGCACTTGGCGGAGTTCCGCCAACTCGTTCACCAAACAGTGTTCGAGTTACTGCCAGGGAGCAACTGGCCATCGGCACCAGGGGATGCCTGTGATGGTGCACTTGCCTGCGCAGTGGATCGTTCCCCGCTTAAGCCACATTGAGATGGCGGTAGGCCGCTTCAGCCAAGCGACCGGTCCAGAGATCCACCACATCCGCTTCGGCCGCTTCCACCATCACCCGCAAAAGAGGCTCGGTACCACTTGCGCGCACCAGCACCCTGCCGTCTTCGGCCATCGAGCGTTCTGCTTCGTCGACCAGCTCTCGCAGCGGAGCGCACTCGGCCCAACCCTTACGACGGTTGAGGTCTGTCACCCTGACGTTCACCAACTTTTGTGGATAGGCCTTGAAGCTGCGATCCAGCCAGTCCGCGAGAGTCATTTGCTGGCCATGGCAAAGGGTGGCAAGCTGAAGCGCCGTGAGCACCCCATCACCGGCGAGTCCATGGGCAGAAGAGAGGATGTGGCCGGACTGTTCCCCACCCAGGGCTGCACCACTACTCACCATGGCCGCGTGCACATGCTGATCGCCGACAGGAGTCCGCTCCAGCTGACCACCTCTGGCCTGCCAGGCCCGCTCAAATCCGAGGTTGGACATCACCGTGGCCACCAGGCGCTGATCAGGCAGAGCTCCGATGTCTTGAAGCACAGACCCCCAGAGATAAAGCACATGATCACCATCAACCACGCGACCACGACCATCCACTGCAAGCATTCGATCGGCATCACCGTCGAAGGCGAAGCCCATGGCCGCACCGCGTTCGATCACCGCCTCGCGCAGCGGTCCGAGATGGGTGGATCCACAGCCCACATTGATGCGTTCGCCGTCGGCGATGCCGTGCAGCACGGTGAGATCGGCCCCAAGTGCGCGGAAGACCTCTGCACCGCAGGCGGTTGCTGAACCCCAGCACAGATCGAGCACGATCGGCACCCCATCCAAACGTTGATGCTGAACGCTGCTCAGCAGACTGTTGCGATAGTGCTGCAGCAATTCAGCGCGGTGGCTTGCAGCGCCACAACCGCTCATCGGCCCAGCAGCATCAGCCTCTCCACGTAGACCGGATTCGATGCGGCGTTGCAACTCGGAGCCCAGCTTGCTGCCGTCTGGCCCAAACACCTTGATGCCGTTGTCTTCCGGCGGGTTGTGACTTGCAGAAACCATCAGTCCGCCTGATGCCTGAAAGCGACGGATCAGACCGGGAACCGCCGGTGTGGGGCAAAGGCCAAGAGTCCAGACTTCACGACCTGCAGCAGTCAGACCGGCGGTCAGAGCGGCCACAACCATCGAACCGCTGCAGCGGGAATCCATCCCGATCAGAACGGGACCATCCGGGGGCAAGACACGCCCGCACCAGAAACCCACCTGCAACGCCAAAGCGGGTGTGATCGCTGTACCGACACGACCCCGCAGACCATCAGTCCCGAAACTGACCTCGGGGGACTGAAGTGAACCGAGCGGATGGGCGGCGGAAGAGGCCATGTGGTCTCATTTGTGGACTGAACCTTAAGAGCCCTGAGACAGCTGATCACTGAACCAGTGACAGGGCCACAGCCGCACGATGCCAATCAGTTCCATCGCTGAGGCACAAGCAGAAGAGCTGCCAGTTCCAGCAGAGCCCATAAACCCATCAGCAACACCACCCAGCCAGGCAACCACTGCAAGGGCCAGAGCCAGCGCAGGCCCCAAACCGCAAAAGCCAGTCCTAAAGCCACAACCAGGCGCAAGCGTTGGCGCTGGCCAGGTCGCGGTTGCCGACGCTGAGCAACCATCCAGTTCGATCCTGCTGGGCACAGAATGCCAGCAGTTTCCAGCCACGGCTTGAACATCCTAGAGACCCGCGGACCGCTACTTCTCGGCGGCACCACGCTTCTGACTGTTCTGGCGATCTTGGGTGGTCGTGTGTTCTTGCGCAGTCAACACCATCTGATCACGCCGGAGCTGAGTGATGCGCAGCTCTGGACGCACTACCGCTGGTCCTTGAACCCTGAGCAGCGGCGCGAAGCCGCCCTGATGCTGGGCAGCCGCAGCGGCGAGTCTCCACAACGGCGCAGGCGCCTCCTCACCGGCCAGGGCTGGGGGCCAGCTCCAATGGCCGCTGTGGCTTTGAAACAACAAGCTCTGGCGGCAAAGTCACTGGGCCGCGATCAGGAGGAGCAACAACACTGGCGGGATCTACTTCGACGTTTCCCTACGTCAACGGCCAGTGCCGATGCCCGCTATCACCTTGCTGATCACCAACCGAAACTGAAGGAGGAGCTGCTCAGTCTTCAACCCGCCCATCCAGCCGCTCTGGCGGCTGCCGCAGAACTGCCGGACAACGCCGACCAGGCCTTGATCCAATCCAGTGCCCTGCATCTGGCCCGCTGGGGAGCCAGCTGGCCTGGAGCGGATCGGCTGCTTCGCAAGGCCTGTGGCGCCATCACAGGGGTAGGACTTGAGCAGCAGCAGCGGCTGAAACTGGCAGCGGCCCTGGCTGAGCTTGGGGATCTCCAGTCTGCTGAACTTTGCCTACAAGGAACACCCCTGGCACCGTCTCAGGCACTGTCGATCGGGCGCACACTGCTTCGAGGCAATGAGGAACAACAGCAGCGCGGTGAAGCGATATTGCTGCAGCTGGCCAAGGATCATCCGGACAGCCAGGAGGCACTGAATTCCGCAGCGCTGCTGAGCGAGCCTTTGCGTCCGAAACAGGCATTGATAGATGCTTTGCCTGAATCTCTCCAACAACGATCAGCCGATGTGGCCGCAGCCCGGGTTCGTCTCGCAGGGGGCGAAGGAGGGCTGGTCGTGCTGCAACGCTGGCCAGGCCATCCAGCCAGCTGGCAACTGCAGTGGGATCTCGCTCGCGAAGCACTGCTCACAGGTCAATGGAAACTGGCACGGTTATGGCTGACTGCAATTCCCGCGGAACAACTGCCTGACCCCTTGCTTGCGCGCCAACAATTCTGGCTGGGGATGAGCATGGACAAGCTTGGAGATCGCAAAGGTGGCCAAGAGATCTGGCAGTCGCTGACGCGTCAGCAGCCACCTGGCTATTACACCTGGCGAGCTCAGGTCAGGCTGGGATCTGGAAACCTGCCGGCTCTCTCGGGCAGCCAGATCCTTCCTTCTACAAAGGCTGAACGCCTGAACTCTGTTCAACGCTGGAGCCCTCTCAACAGCGGCAGTCCCTTGGTTGACCAGCTCTGGCGACTTGAGATGCATCAGGAAGCCTGGGAAACCTGGCGCAGCGCAGCAGCAAACGCGAAGCCATCCCCGCAACAGCTCCTACTGGAGGGACGACTGCGGCTAGGGGTGAATGACCACTGGACTGGTCTCAGCCATCTGTGGAGGGCCAGTCTGAGACTGGTGTCCCCAGCCTGCGAGACACGTCAGCTACTGCACAACAGCCTTCACCCCCGACCGCTCCTGCCTCTGTTCCTGGCAGCTTCAGAGCAAGAAGAGGTGCGATTGGAGCTGCTTCTGGCTATCGCTCGACAGGAATCTCGTTTCTCCCCCGGTGTGGCTTCACTCGTTGGTGCCGTGGGACTGTTGCAGCTGATGCCGACGACTGCGGCCGAAGTAGCGGGCGAAAAGCTCAGTGCCGCTCAATTGCGCGAACCAGACCGCAGTGCAGTACTCGGGGCTCGCTACTTAGGAGGTCTCCTGCAGCAATGGCATGGCAATCCCTGGTTGACGGTTGCCAGCTACAACGCCGGGCCTGGGGCAGCGGAATCTTGGGTCAGTGGTGAACTTGATGAAGACCCTGAGCTGTGGGTCGAACGCATTCCATACCCTGAAACCCGTCTCTACACCAAGAAGGTGCTCGGCAATCTCTGGGCGTACCTGAACAACAGTTCAGGCAACGATGCCAGCACTGATCGCTGCAGCCAGTGAACTCTGGGGATCGGGCAGACCATGGCCAATCCAGATGCCTCCGATCACGATCACTGCAAGCCAGAACGCCATCAGTTGCGGAGGCGGAACCACTTTGATGCGACTGAGATCGAGGCGTGCCAGCAATGTCGCAGACCCCAGAATCAACACATCCGACAACAAGCTGAGACTGAGAACATAGAGCCCCACTGTGATTAACAGCGTGAGCGTGACCACCAGGCTGAGCACGCGACTCGATGCCATCAGCATGGAAAGCTGACGGAGCAGTAGATCGGGCATGGTGCAGATCACTACCACCACGACCGCCTGGATCATCTCCAACGCCCAGAACGTGCTCACCGAAATCGAATGGGCATCAGCCAGCCAAGCTTCCTGGATCGCCCAGTGATGGCCCAAGAACAGCGACACCACGAACAGAACAATCAGCAGCGGAGCCCGAAGCGGTAACAGAAGGAAACGCAAGACGGACATCGGCTTGGAGGCAGATTCGCGGCGGACAAACGTCGATCAAAGACGCGATCATCTGCGGTCAGACGCTAGCAACAGCAAGCGGTTTGTCCTGTCAGAGTGGTGGCATTGATGTCAGTCCGCGATGACCGACGGCGCTTCAAGCTCCAGCCTCAGCACACTTCAGAAGGTTCTACTGCTGGTTTCAGCCCTGGTCCTGGCTGTCAGCCTTTTCCTGGTGCGCAACGGCGGTTCCATCGAATCGCCACTTGATCAGCTCGCCAGACGCTCGTTGTCGCCAGAAGTGGCACTCAGCAACGGTCGACCCACAATCCTCGAGTTCTATGCCGACTGGTGTGAGGTCTGCCGCGAAATGGCTCCAGCGATGCTGGAGGTTGAACAACGTCACAGTGCCGACCTGGATGTGGTTCTGGTCAACATCGACAATCCGCGCTGGCTTGACCTGACCGATCGCTACGACGTCACTGGGATCCCTCAGCTGAATCTGTTCTCCGCAGACGGCACAATGCGGGGCCGCTCGCTCGGAGCACGCACTGAAACCGAGCTGAATTCGATCGCCAATGCCTTGATCAACGGCAGCCCAATTCCAGCTCTCGCTGGCGTGGGCAGCACGAGTGCTCTTCCTCAAACCGCCTCAGCGGATTCCACCGGTCCAAGAAGCCACTCCTAAATCCGGTCGGTGCCGACCGGAGAGGCGATGATCGACCGAACATCCCGTACCAGCAACCTCAAAACCTCATGGATTCCCGCTTCCGGGTCGAACTGATCGCCGCCACGCCCAATCCTCAACAGAGCGTGTATGCCGGCATGCACCAGGACTACAGCGAAGGGTTCGTGGTGATGGAACGCGACCAGTGGCCGAACGAAACGAGAGCTGGAGAAATTTGCATCAAGCGGTTGCTGGGTGGAATGAAGGGCCATTACGGCCCACTGGAACATGCTCAGATCGTTTTGAACGTTGGCTGGTTCCCTCACTCAGTCATGCAGCAGGCGCGAACGCACCGAGTGGGCGTGAGCTTTGATGTGCAATCGATGCGTTACACCGGTGAGCGCATCTGCAGGGCTGCTGAAGGGAAACTCGATCTCGAGGAAGTGTTCTACCTGCGGCCGGTCGGGGAATACCGAGACCGACTAGGCAAGAAATACACCTACGTCGATGAGCAACGACTCATCGATCTCAAACTCTGCCAACAAGCCGCGGAGCGCTATCGCGATCTGTTGCGCGATGGCTTCTCCGAGGAACATGCCCGTGGCATCCTCCCGTTCGACTATCGACAGCACTTTGTTGTCAGCTTCAGTCTTCGAGCATTCCTTCACTTCCTAGACCTGCGTTCCAAACTCGACGCGCAACAGGAAATCAGGGAACTTTGCGACTTGATGTGGCCCCATCTTCAGAACTGGGCACCTGAGTTTGCTGACTGGTACGAGAAAAATCGCTTGCACAAGGCGCGCCTGGCGCCCTGAGTCGGAGAACGATCGCAACCCGCTTGACTTAAACCTTGGCCAGTGTCACCCGCTCGGGTTGATGCTGGTATTTACCCTGCCGATCGCTGTAAGTGGTGTCGCAGGGATCGCCTTCAAAGAACAACAGCTGGCAGATGCCTTCATTGGCATAGATGCGGCAGTCAGCACCTGAACTGTTACTGAATTCAAGCGTGAGATGCCCTTCCCAGCTGGCTTCAGCCGGAGTGGTGTTCACAATAATGCCTAGACGCGCATAGGTGCTCTTGCCAAGGCAGATCACGGTGATGTTCGGCGGAACTTTCATCTTTTCAAGAGCCACTCCCAGGCCATAGGAATGAGCGGGAAGGATGAAATAGTCACCATCCTCATCATGGTGAAGCTCGGTTGGTTCAAGGTTTCCAGGATTGAACCGCTTGGGGTTCATCACAGTTCCAGGAACATGCTTGAAGATCAGAAATTCCTGAGGCGACAACCTCAGGTCGTAGCCATATGAGGAACATCCGAAACTGAGCACAGGTGCCAGCTTCTGCTCAGAGTCGAGATGGCGAATCAACCCTTTCTGGAAGGGTTCGAGCATGCCAGCGGCAGCCTGTTCAGTGATCCAACGGTCATTTTTGAGCATCAGAAACCCCTGCGCAGTTCCGTCACTTGGTCGGCTAATCCCATGAGAGAGTCCGGAATCGACGGTCCTGTGATGATCACATCCATGGAACCAGGACGTGCGTCCAGGCTGTCACGCACCTCAGATTCGTTGAGGTAGCCGAGAGCAATGGCCAAGCCAAGTTCATCCAAAACCAACTGATCAAGATCGCCGCTAGCCAGGTGGCGACGACAGATCTGCCAGACCGCTTGGACAGCATCCACCGTTGTGGGGTCAGCTGAGCTGGCCTGATCCGAAAGACATCCCATCACAGCAGGTCTCATCCAGACCATCCGATCGCAGAGAGTGATCGCCGCATTAGGCCCCTGAGCCACACCACCTTTGAGGAACTGCATCACTGCAACACGACTACCAAGCCCAGCAGAACGCAAGGCTTGACTCAAAACTGTCCCGAAACTTCCTCGATAAGGGGCGGTATGCACCTGCAACTGCCCTTCAGGAGCCACCAGATGCAGGGGCTGCTGTGGCTGGAGCGATGGCAGAGGATGCAAACCCGCACGGTTCAGAACCCGATGATCGGCACCGCTCTGCTGGCGGGGTCGATGGCTTGGGCTCAGGCTGGCGGTCATCTCGGTCGCTTCCATGTGACTGGAATCGAATCGATCCAGCGGAATTTGAATCTAGCGGCGAAAGCACAAATCACAATCCCTTTGACACCATCCCTGGTGTCTCTACGCCAACTGGCAGGCTCAAGATCCCGATCCGGTTCCCCATGAGCGAGACCCAGCGCAACGATGGCCGCAAACCCGCCGACCTCAGGTCCTTCTCGATCGACTGGGATCCCATGGGCTTCGCTCTGAGCTCTGTGATCGTGCGCACCGGACGCACCACCGTGCTCTGCAGCGTCTGCCATGAAGAAGGCGTCCCGCGCTGGCGACGGGATCAGGGCCTGGGGTGGCTCAGCGCTGAATATCGCCTGCTGCCGGGATCCACCCCTGATCGCCAGCGAAGGGAACTGATGAAACTGTCAGGACGCACCCAGGAGATCCAGCGCCTGATCGGCCGCAGCCTTCGCGCGGCAATCGACATGAAGGCGTTGGCTGAGAACACCCTGCTGATCGACTGCGATGTGATTCAGGCGGATGCGGGAACGCGGACTGCAGCGATTACGGGGGCATGGCTCGCCCTGCAAAAGGCCGGCGAGCGGCTGGTTGCACAAAATCGCATCAGCACTCATCCGGTCATCAACCAGGTAGCGGCTGTCTCTGTAGGACTGATAGAGGGGCATGCTCTGCTGGACTTGGACTACAGCGAAGACAGTCGGGCGGATGTTGATCTCAATGTGGTGATGAACAACTCCGGCGACCTATTGGAGTTGCAGGGCACTGCCGAAGGTGCACCATTCAGTCGCCAGCAGCTCAACAGCCTGCTGGACCTTGCCGAACCAGGGTTGAAGCAGCTCATGGCTGCACAGCTGGATGCACTGCATGAAGACTGAGCCAGGAGAACCGTGTTCGTTGCTACAGGGTGACCGCGCATCGCTCCTTAACTTCCCCGCATTGATGCGTTGGTCATGGCCGAAGTGATGCGCGGCTTTAGTCGGACTGCTCCCCAGCCTGGGCGGTCCGCAGAAACAAGCCTGACCAATGCGCCCAACCCCGCCAGCCGCACCCTGCTGGAAGTGATCCGTGATCTGGAAGGTGCCAGCACCGAAATGGTGGAACGGAACAAAACCATCTTTTTCCCAGGAGACCCGGCCGAGCGCGTCTATCTGATCCGACGAGGAGCTGTGCGTTTATCGAGGGTTTATGAGTCGGGTGAAGAGATCACCGTTGCCCTGCTGAGAGAAAACAGCCTATTTGGCGTTCTCTCACTGCTCACCGGACATCGCTCCGATCGGTTTTATCACTCCGTGGCCTTCACCAGAGTGGAAATGGTGACAGCCCCAGCGAGCTCTGTACGCCAGGCGATCGAAGCGAACACCAGCGTGGGATTGCTTTTACTTCAGGGTCTCTCCAGCCGAATTCTGCAGACCGAGACGATGATTGAAACCCTCACGCACCGGGACATGTCCTCCCGGTTGGTGAGTTTTCTGCTTGTCCTCTGCAGAGACTTCGGGATGCCTGGCCCCCAGGGCATCACCATTGACCTGCGTTTGTCTCATCAGGCCATCGCTGAAGCGATCGGATCCACGCGTGTCACGATCACGCGTCTGCTTGGCGATCTACGCAATTCAGGCCTGGTCGAAATTGACCGCAAGAAGATCACTGTTCTGGATCCGATTGCACTGGCCAAACGTTTCAGTTAACCCCGCTACAGGTGAAGATGGGCAGCACCTCAGCGGCCTGCCGCATGTTTGACGCACCGTGACCGGCTGGCTGCTGCTGCTTTCCCTGCTGATCCTCGGGGGCGTGCTCTCCACTCTTGGTGACCGACTGGGTTCGAGGGTCGGCAAAGCCCGGCTGAGCCTTTTCGGTCTTCGCCCACGTCAAACCGCGGTGGTGATCACTGTGCTCACGGGGAGCCTGATTAGTGCCTTGTCGCTTGGGCTGATGCTGCTGGTGAGCCGCCAGCTGCGCGTTGGTCTGTTTGAACTCAATGACCTCGAAGCCCGCCTGCGCAGCAGCCGCTTGGACCTGAAGGGTAGCCGCAAGGCTCAGCGCAAGGCACGGCAGCAACTCGAAGAGGCTCGGGCAGATGAAATCAAAGCCAGAAAGATCCTGGCGGATGCGCAGGCACGAGCCGGGGAGCTGCGCAGCACACTTCAACCCCTTCAAGAGCAGACACGCCGACTTGAGGCAGAACGGCAGAGACTCAGCCAGGACGTGCGCAACCGCGATGCGGAAATCCAACGCACGGATGATGAACTTCGAGCAGTGCGTCAACGCATCAGCTCAGGCGAAGCGGAGCTCCAGCAATTGGAGAAGAACCTGATAGCGCTGCGACGTGGAGATGTGGCCATCAGCAGTGGCCAGCCGCTGGCCACTGTCACGCTCAAGCTGGATCGTCCTGATCAAGCCCGGCAAGTGATTGACCAGGTGCTGCGGGAAGCCAATCTGCAGGCTTTTCAGAAGGTTCTGCCCGAACAGGCTCCTGATCGTCAGATCATCCTCGTACCCCGCCAGGACATTGAAAGGCTGGAACAAGCCATCCGAAAGCCTGGCACCTGGGTGGTGCTACTGCGCTCAGCGGCCAATGTGTTGCGCGGTGAGAGCGTGGTGTACGCCTTCCCGGATGTACGTCCCAATGTGGCCATCACCGTTGAGGGAGAAGTTCTGGCCAAAACCACTCTTGCCAGCCAGGAAACGAATCCAGAAGCGGTGCGAAACCGCATCAACCTTCTGCTGGCATCGACTCTGTCGGAGGTGCGCCGAAGAGGGTCACTGAGTCAAGGCCTTCAATTTGATGCCAACGCCGTCAACAGGCTCGCTCGGGAGCTGACCAAGCGCAGCGGTGGACGGGTTGATCTCGAGGCAGTTGCGGTGCGGCGTAGTGAAACCGCTGATCCCATTGCGATCGAGCTGCTTCCAAGCCGCCCACTGCGCCCAACATCCTCGCTTCAGGACGACAGTCCATGAACCGGATCGTCTCGGTTGACCCAGGGCGCAACAAGTGCGGCCTGGTCCTTGTCGATTGCACCAGAGACTGCGTCATCGAAGGGCACGTTGTGGCAACCGAATCGGTGCTGGACACCCTGCAGTGCTGGAGGCAGGACGCACCGATTGAATGCTTGGTGCTGGGGAACGGCACAGCCAGCAACAGCTTGAGACACCAGCTTCCTGAAGATCTTCCCGTCAGAGTGGTGGATGAGCGCGGCACCACACTTCAGGCACGCAAGCGCTACTGGCAGCTATGGCCCCCAAGGGGATGGCGGCGATTGATGCCCCGAGGCCTGCTGCTACCCCCCAGCGAACTGGATGCCGTTGCAGCCCTGGTGATTCTTGAATCGGAGCTCGGCCGCAAGATCCTTTGGCCTGGTCCCGCCCCACTCAGAAACGGGCCCTCACAGTGAAGCTGTAGTCACCACCGGCTTCCAGCCTGTAGTCGGATTTCACAAGAAAGCGAAGCAAGGCATCCTGGATCAAGGCTTTGCCCAGAGAGGGCTCCACACTCAGCTCACCACGATCAAACAACCAGTGAAAGGTCCAGGTGAAGCCACCCGCCTGAACCTCTCCCTGCAGACACTTGTCTCGGAAGCTGTGCTGGTGCACCCGAAGATGAGCCGTCGTGACAGGCAGGCGTGCCATCAGGCCTGATTTCCATCCAGATCAGGCACCAGATTCACAGCATTGATGGCGTTCCCAGCCCGATCCAGGCCTTGTCGCTGAATGTGATCAAGGCCGGACAACACTTCCCTCAGCACGTCTTGAAGCAGAGGTTCCTCAGACCGATTGAACTGACCGAGGACATGGGAGACCGTGCGGGCACGACGTTCCTCTGGATTGCGACCAGGAGCACCGATTCCAATGCGAAGGCGGGCGAACTCCTGTGTTCCGAGATGCTGAATGGTGCTTTTTAAGCCGTTATGTCCACCGGCACCACCGCGCGCACGCAGGCGCAACCGTCCGAGCGGCAAGTCCATGTCATCGACGAGCACGATCAGCTGATGAATCCCTAGATCAAACCAATCCAATGCAGCACGGATCGAACGACCACTGTCATTCATGTAGGTCTGTGGCATCAGCAGCCTGAGTCGAGCGCTACCGGAACCGACATCAGCGAGATCACCCTGAAGCTTTGACATCGCCTTGAAATGACCACCCTCACGAGTTGTCAGCAACTCAAGAGCCATAAATCCGACGTTATGTCGTGTCGATGCATATTTTTCACCGGGATTGCCCAGTCCGACCACCAGACGGAGGTCACCATGCTCGATCACCGGTCAGTCCTCAGAAGCCTTTGGGGATGACACAGGATCTGAAGGCGAGGAAGGTGGAAGTTCCTCTTGATCAGCCATCGCTTTGCTGATTTCGCGCTCGAATTCCTTAGAGGCTGTTTGAAAACCTTTAAGTGTTTTACCAAGCGTCCGGCCAAATTCAGGCAGACGCTTCGGTCCGAACACCAGAAGCGCTACGGCTCCGATGACGGCCATCTCAGGGAGTCCGATGCCGAAGATGTTCATGGAAGGTGATGAGCGGACCGAATCAGGAGCCGCCGTTCCAGTTCACGTTGATTCCTTCAAGGATCAGAGACTGGTTGTAGAGCTGAAGGATGACCAGCAGAAAAACCAGAAACAGCACCATGAAGATGCCCATGACAGGGGTAGTTCCCCAGCCGGGGACAACCTTGCCGTACTCGGAGTTGAGGGGACGGAGCAGATCGCCTAAACGAGTGCGTTGTGCCATAGCGGCCCTGAGGTCTCGGGTGAAGTTCAGTTCCGATACTGTAAGGGTCCCGACCCTGAAGAGGGTCGATCCTGTCGCGAGATTTGATGGAAAGCTCCTCACCGGCGCTGTCGGTATCGATTGCCGTGCTGACTGCCTTGTTCGGACTCACCGGTTTTGGTGTCTACACCGCCTTCGGTCCGCCGTCGAAACAGCTCGAAGATCCCTTCGATGACCATGACGACTGAGGGGCCAAGCGCAGCTCTTGCAATGCTCCAGGGGTGATTGTTGTGGACTGTTGTCCATCCTCAATCAACCAACCCTGGTGGCCGGGCGACCAGGTCACCCTTGCGCTCCCTGGGTTCAACAGCTGAACGAGAACCGCATGTTGAACCGCATTAGCGGATTGATCCGGACGGATCGAGACCGGTACGAGCTGGTGAGGCAGACCAGGGAATCCATGCCAGCGACCACAGGAATCGACCGGTCCCAGCCAACCCGGTTCACGAAAGCGAATCGCCTCCTGCGCAAGGCCATCGCGATACCAACCCCTTGAAACAGGCATCAGTGCCAGGCGATGACGATGTAGTCGCTGATCCGCCGATGGATCAGGCCAAGTAGGCCCACGTAGCAATGAGATTCCCAGATGATGCGGGCCGGCATCAACCCCCTGAGGACCGTCAAGCAAGACGCCAAGCCCACCACCAGGGCCTGCTTCCTCACTGGCCAACCAGGAAATCACAGGAACCTCCCAGCGAGCATGCTCGCTGGGCGTCAAGGCAACAGCGGGTCGTTCGATCACACCGCCGCTGGTGTCCGCAGCCCAGCGCACCGCTGACCTGGCAAGGGGACAGACCACGCGAAGCAGTTCATGGGTCTGACGCCAGTCGATCGTTATTTGCAATTCAACGGCAGGACTGTCGGCTCGCAGCAGCACATCCATGCGCAGCGCACTGCTCTCGATCGAGCTGCGCAGCACGACCCTGGCCACCAGCGGGCCCTGCTCCACCAACTCCAGCTGCCAATCAGCAGCCATCGGCAGTGGGTGCTGCGGATAATCCACCGCCAGATCCCAGGCATCCCAGAACTCGCCCCAGTCGCGATAGCGCCTGAACTGCACTGGTTCCGAAAGCTGATCAACACCCTGCTCGTCCTGCAGGCGGGTCAGTCCCCTGCGGTCCAGCTCAAGCGTGAGCAGACCGTTGCAGAGGCGCCAGCTCTGCTCGGCGATGAGCTGAACCCGAACCGGATTCCGCACAGCAGGAGAAGCTGTCACAGACGCTGAAGCAACGGCTGGTGCATCTGGAAGACACTCCAGAGGCAGTGCCATCACCCCCTGGGCCTCCGGCAACTGCACCCACAGATCACCACCTGGAGCAACTTGTGATGGCAGGTTGTTTCCCTCACACGACCAGCGACCGCGCGGCAGCCGCACGAGTGGAGACCAGCGCTGCAGTGGCTGCAGCCCGCACCATACCCAGCGTTGACAAGCCTTATCAGGCGCTGAGTCCGCGGACGACGCACGACTGAGCAATTGATGAAGACCGGCAGTCCGCAGCACTGCCACACGTCGGCGGGCAGCTCGCCACTGGGGCTCCGCCTGATCAAACACTTCAGGAATCGAGGTTCCAGGAAGAATGTCGTGGAACTGTTGAAACAGCAGTACCTGCCAGTCCCGCCGCTGCGTGGGTTTTGCTCCAAGGGCCTCCACCAGATCAGCCTCCCGCAGCAACCGCTCCAGGGTGCGGTTGTGTCGTTTCTGGTCCGGACGAGACGTGGCACAGCCCCGATGCAGTTCCAGGTACAGCTCGTCCTTCCAGACGGGTAAGGCTGACCTGAGCGGCTCAAGCTGCTTCAGGTACTCACGCACCGTCCCAGCATGACGTGGGGCGGCCTGTGGATGGTCTTGCCAGAGCTGCATCTCTTCCAGCATTTCCCTGGTCGGCCCACCGCCGTGATCACCAACCCCGGGCAACCACAGGGCCTGGTCGACTCCCGTGTTGGCCTGAAAGCGCTGCTGTTCTTGCTGCATGGCCATTGGATCGGCATCTGTGCCGATGCCTGGCAACATCAACGCCAGCAGCTCCGTGCCGCCGCGGCCGCGCCAGCGAAACAGACGGTGCGGGAAAACATTGGTGGCATTCCACGCCAGCTTGTGTGTGCAGAACCAGCGAACGCCCGTGGCGTAGGCAACGGCCGGCAGCCCGGACCCAAATCCGAAACTGTCCGGCAGCCAGGCCAAGTCATGTCGCCACTCCGGGAACAATCTCTGACTGGCCTCCTGACCTAATGAAAATTGCCGCCACAGTGAGGCCGTGCTCACAAGCACACAGTCGGTTTCAACCCAGGGACCGTTGATGGGCTCCCAACGACCCAGACGACTGGCCTGCTGAATGCGTACAAACAGCGCAGGGCGGTGGCGCTCCATCCACTCATAAAGAGCCGGGGTTGAGTGGGCGAAATGCAGCTCCGGGAAGAGCTCCATCAAGTCCAAAGCGGAGTGGAAGGTGCGTTCCGCCGCCTGCCAGGTGTCAGCAACAGGCCACAACCAGGCCAGATCCAGATGAGCATGCCCAACCCAGTGCAATCCACCGGCGGCATGAGCCAGCCCTGCGAGGTGTTGATCAACCTGAGCCACCGCCTCAGTGGATAGCGGATCGCAATCAAGCCACGACTCAGGCAGCGTCTTTGCCTTGATGCCTGTGAGATCAAGGGCCTGAGGAAGCAGACATGCCTGGGGATCAACAGAGGGCATAGCGGGCTCGCGGACCAGATCACTGGTGATCAGTGCACCATCGTCATGACAGGGACTGCGCAGCTCCAGCAGCAACCTCAGGCCCGCGCCCTCACTCCAGTGAACCGGCAGCTTCAAGCGGCAACGGGTGTCGAACAGGTCCCCTTCATGCACGAGAACCCCATCCACCCAGAGACGCACCTGGTCTGCCCACCAACTGAGAACAAGCCGTTCAAGGCTGTCATCGCACTGCTGCCAGTGGTTTGGCCAGGTGATGGTCTGCTCAATTCGCAACCAGACGCCCCCTCTTGGCCAGATCAACAGTCCACGCTTCGCCCAGTCAGGTCGATGCTGCGCTCCCCAAGGCTCTTCAAGGACGGATTGCCTGTGGAAATCACCGCATCGATGCCAAAAAGAGAGCAGATCGAGGCGGCTGCGACTTCGAAACGTTTCAATCCACGCCAATCGCCGGGGCTGAAGAGGGGGCTGCATGGTGAATTCACAACCTTGACCCATAAGATGATGGCTCTATCCCAGACGCCGGTCGGTCTCCATGCTCGCCCTCAAGATCTCCGTTTACTCGGTCGTCTTCTTTTTTATCGGGATCTTCGTCTTTGGTTTTCTGGCGAGTGACCCCAGCCGCACCCCGAGTCGTAAGGACCTGGAAGATTGAGTGCAGAGGTGATCTGAACGAACGACGTTCAGGGGTCACGACGAACACTGGTCATTTCAGGACTCAGGCTGAGGTTGCTCATGTGAGGATCGGCGGCCACTCCTAAGCGGATTTGCCAGCTTCCCGATCTCCCATCACGATCACGGGACTGCTGGCTGTGGCGGCAGTTCTCGGAGGACCAGCACGATCAGAAGGCATCGAAGACCTGATCGAGTTCGGAGTGATTCCTCCCACGCGCCTGGAATCGACTTCTGATGAGAATGTCAGCCGTGAAGCGTTGACATCCGAACCAGAGCAAGAGGAGATTGCTGAACCCGGTTCAGTCATTCAGCCTCCACCTGAATTACACCTAAGAGCCGACCGCCAGACCTACGACGCCAGGCGTCAACTGTTGATCGTCGAAGGCAACGTGAGTGCTGTGATCAATGGCGGCGTTCTGCAGGCGGATCGCCTGGAGTTCGACACGACGTTCAACAGCCTGTTTGCTCGCGGCAGTGTTCGTTACCGCAAGGGCACTCAGTATTTTCAGGCCAGCAGCCTGCGGTTCAGCTTGATCCAGGGCAGCGGTTCGATGCAAGACGTTTACGGCGTTCTCGATCTCGATACCGCTGCCGTTGATTTCAACCCACTGTCAAGCAATCAAATAAGCCCAGCTCCATACGCAACGCCAGCACGCCAGATCCCAATAGAGGATGCAAGCCAAGACAGGTTGCTGCCAGTGGTGGAGAGCACTGGGCTCGGATTCCCGTCAGCCATTGACATTGAGCTGGAGTCATCCACGGCCAATCGCATCAGCCCCCAGATTGATGGTGCGGGCTTCTGGGACCTGGAGCAGCCACTGTCAAGCGATTCATGGCTGGTTCCGGACACCACCCCAATAGAGAGCAAGGCCGGAGAAGGTATGGCTTGCCCGCCGGAAATACCAGCAATTCCTGACTGGCATCCGCACCCTTGGGCCGTCACCGCATGGGGCGGACAGATGATTGATTCCAACTTTGGAGACACATTCCTGTTCAACGGACGGATGCGTCCTGAGTATCTGCTTGGCGTCAGCATGCAAAAGCGCATCTGGCGAGCAGGGCCATTGCAACTCGAGCTCGAAGCCGATCTGTTCGCGCACCAGGCCTACGAACAGCAGGGTGGCCCGTTCAATCAGACCGTTCCCAACGCGAACACCCCAGCCCAGACTTTCGGCGAAGGCATCCTCGGCCTAGGTGCCCGCCTATGGGTTCAACCATGGCTCAGCTTTGGCTTCGTCGAAGGCATCAGCTACAACTCTGCAGTCAGTAATTACGAGCGCACCTACCGCGAGAATTACGCGAACCTGCTCAATTACCTCGCTTTTGAACTGGAAGCGACTGTGTCTCCTGAGTTGTCCATGGTGGGGCGCATTCACCACCGCTCAGGCGCCTTCGGGACTTACAGCGGCGTGAAGGAAGGAAGCAACGCCTACTTAATTGGACTCCGCTACCGCTGGGGCCAGGATCAACCTGAGCCCCTCAGTCCTGAAGCGCCGCCACCGCTGGGTTGCCCGGATTCCGACCGCGAAGCAAGGATCAAACCGCAGAGGCTCAGCGAGCAACTCGAAGACATCACCCTGGGGAATCCTTTGCGTGAGTCAGCCCCAAAATCTGCCGCCACAGATGTCAAAGAGGTTCGAGAGCAGTCCGATGACTGGAGACTTTCTCCAGCTGAACAAGAGAAACGTCGCAGCGCGGCGATCGCAGCAATCGACCAACGCATCAGCAGCATCCAGCTGCAGCAGCGGCTGGTGATTGAACAAAACAGAGGTGTTGCTGACAACGTCCGTAACAGCGAAGTACTTTCCGCTAACCGATACGGCGGAGTGAAACCTACTCAGCTCAACACTCGCGGGAAGAAAAAGCTCATCACCGGCACAATCAGCCGTTGGCGAATCCAGGCAGCCCAGGTGAGCTTCACCCCCGAGGGCTGGACTGCCGACCGAATGAACTTCACCAATGACCCCTTCACACCAGCACAGACACGCATCGATGCAGAGGATGTTGTGGCCACGGAGGAAGAAAATGGAGACATCCTGATTAAGAGCCAACGCAATCGCCTGATCGTTGAGGAACGACTGCCCATTCCAGTTTCAAGAACCCAACGCATCCAGAAACAGGAAGAGGTAGAAAACCGCTGGGTACTGAATATCGACAACGACGACCGCAGTGGTTTCTTCGTTGGTCGAGAGCTCAAGTCGATCACTCTGTCCAAAAATTTAACTCTGGACCTCCAACCACAATTCCTGCTTCAGCGAGCGATTGACGGCAGCAACAACAGCTACGTGGCACCAGGAACATCCATCGACAGCGGCGAGTTGACACAGGACAATGCGATCGGGGACCTTTTCGGCCTCGAAGCCGAACTCAGTGGAAAGTTACTAGGCCTAAACGTCGATGCTGAAGCCGACATCAGCACGTTTAGTCCCAGCAATTTCATGAACGGCAGCCGTTTCTGGGGCAATGTGAATCGCTTTATCCAGTTGCCCCTGCTTGGCAAGGTTGAAACCCGTTTCTTCGGCGCCTATCGGTACCGCACCTGGAACGGCTCACTCGGTGAGACCGACGTGTACAGCGCCTACGGCGCATTCGCAGAGAAGAAGGGCGACTGGCGATGGGGCAAGCTCTCAAATAATTACATCTGGCGCTTTGGTCTTGGTAACTACCAGGCGGAGAGCTTCACCAGCACCAATCTCATCGACACCACTCGCGCCAATTTCTACGGGTCGATGAACAGCAGCTATCCACTTTGGCGCGGAAATCCTGCAGAGCCAACACCGGAAGCGGCCTACCGCTACTCGCCGGTAGCCATCGTGCCGGGCCTGACGTTGCGCACGAATGTAAACACAACCATTGCCGCTTTTGGTGACGGCAAAAGCCAGAGCACTTTCAGCATCACCGGCGGACCAACCCTCACTCTGGGCACCTTCAGCAAGCCTTTCCTTGACTACACCGAGTTATCGATCGCCGGTGGCGGCACCCTGAAACAGGGAGCCAGTCCATTTGAATTCGACCAGTCCGTTGACCTCGCAACCCTCGGCATCGGCCTCACCCAGCAGATTGCAGGGCCGCTGCTTCTGAGTGCTGGGGTTGGCGTAAACGTTGATCCCAGCTCCGAGTTTTACGGCAATGTGATCAATTCCAATATCGAGCTGCGCTGGCAGCGACGCAGTTATGACCTTGGGTTCTACTTCAACCCTTATGAGGGCATCGGTGGTTTCCGCTTCCGCCTGAACGACTTCAACTTCACAGGAACCGGGCTGCCATTCATCCCCTACACACCACGCAATCTGCCCAACGAACTTGAAACACGACCGTTCTGAGCAAAGCCCTCTTTAATTCGGCCCACCCCCATAAATCAGATGGCTACCGGTGAGGTCTGCACCTGCAAACCGCATTCCATCAGTGCGTACATCTGGTGCATACGCATTAATTACCACAGCTCCACGCAGATCAGCACGGCGTAGATCGGTTCTGGAGAGATCAGCATTACTGAGTTGTGCACCTTGCAGGTCAGCGCCATCGAGACGGGCACCACTCAGGTCTGCCCCTTCAAGATTGGCTTCACGCAAATCGGCGTTTCTGAGATCTGCATCACGAAGGTCAGCGCCGATCAGGTGAGCACCCTGCAAACGAGCCGATCGCAGATCGCAGCCTGAACAGGCACCGCTGATCAGCAATCGCTCCCTGGCAGATCCATGAGGCTGCACGAGCAATGACTGAAAAGGTTCAGCCTTCGTCACAGCAAGAGGAATAAGTGTGGTGACCAGAAGGGCAGCGGTGAGCTGAACAGGTCGGAACTGGTTCATGGCAGCAGTGCCTCTGTCTAAGTCTTAGACAATCTGGTCCCTGTCTGCCGTGGACCATTGATCACAAGGTCTCAGCGAGCTTAAAAACCATTCAGATAAGGGAGTGCCACCATCGTGCGGGTCAGCTCCGCATCTCTTGAGACCAGCTGCCCCGTGGCATCCCACTGGCCTGTGCGAAGCATGTCCAGAGAGCCTGAAGCCAAAGAAATAGTCTGCGACGTTGATCCATCACTGAACGTGAGGGCCTGAAGATCGAGCGTCCATTCAGCAGTGGGGTCCGCTGCTACCGCATCCTGAAGAGCGGAGATTTGATCAGGAGTGGCCGTGGCACAGGGAATGCCCAAAGCGAGGCAATTGCCTTGAAAAATTTCGGCATAACTCACACCCAGAACAGCACGAATCCCCCAGCGCATCAGTGCCTGCGGCGCATGTTCACGACTTGAACCACAGCCAAAATTGTCGTTAACAACCAGAATCGAAGCCCCTTGATGCACCGCCTGGTCAAACGGGTGTTCACCGGCCAGTTCCTTGCGGTCATCGGCAAAAGCCTGTTCCCCAAGAGCTTCAAAGCTCACACACTTAAGAAAGCGGGCTGGAATGATCCGGTCGGTATCGATGTCATCACCCCTAAGCACAAGACCTCGGCCCGACACATGGCCGATTGGGCCTTGAGGGAAGGCGATGGTCTCAGTCATCACAGATCAAGCAGCATGGGGAGAACGGTCAGCGGTGGAATGGAACTGAATGCGATGCACGCTCAGCTCAGCTGGCGCACATCGCTCACTCGACCAGCAATGGCAGCAGCCGCCACCATCGCGGGACTCATCAACAGAGTCCGGCCACTGGCGGAGCCCTGACGACCCTTGAAGTTGCGGTTGCTTGAACTCGCACTGATCTGGCTGCCCTCAAGACGGTCAGGGTTCATGGCCAGACACATAGAACATCCCGGCTCACGCCACTCAAAACCTGCCTCGCGAAACACCTGATCGAGGCCTTCCTTGATCGCGGCACGAGCCACCTGTTCTGAGCCAGGCACAACAAAGGCCTTGATTCCTTCAGCGACGTGCCGACCGCGAGCCACAGCAGCTGCGGCCTGAAGATCACTGAGGCGACCGTTGGTGCAACTGCCAATGAAACAGACATCAACAGGCACTCCTTCAATCGGCTGTCCGGGAGCCAGGTCCATGTAGCGATAGGCCTCTTCAGCAATCGGGCGGTCGGCCGGATCAAGCTGCTCAGAGACCGGAACACGTTCATCAACACCAATGCCCTGTCCTGGTGTGATCCCCCAGGTCACCGTGGGCGCGATGGCAGCCGCATCGAAGCGAATTTCATCATCGAAGGTCGCATCATCGTTGGACGCGAGTGAACTCCACCAGGCAACAGCACGGTCCCAAATGTCTGCTGCTGGAGCCTCAGCGCGACCCTTCAGGTAATCAAAAGTGATCTGATCAGGATTGACATACCCGCAGCGTGCACCTCCCTCAATCGCCATGTTGCAGAGGGTCATCCGCTCCTCCATGGAGAGAGCCTCAATCGCAGGCCCTGCGAATTCATAGGCGTAACCGACGCCGGCCTTCACCCCCAAAGTGCGAATTACATGGAGGATCAGATCCTTGGCGAAGACACCATCAGTGAGTCGGTTCTCCACCCAGATCCGACGCACCTTCAACTTGCTCATGGCCAAGCTCTGACTGGCGAGCACATCACGCACTTGGCTCGTTCCAATACCGAAGGCAATCGCCCCGAATGCTCCATGCGTGGAGGTATGGGAATCACCGCAAGCAACGGTCATTCCTGGCTGGGTGAGGCCCAGTTCAGGTGCAATCACATGCACAATTCCCTGCCGACCACTCCCCAGTCCGTTGAGTGTGATGCCGTGACGCGCGCAATTGCGCTCGAGGGTGCTGAGCATCTCCTCGGCCAGAGGATCAGAAAACGGTCGCTCCTGACTGATGGTGGGAACGATGTGATCGACAGTGGCAACTGTGCGTTCTGGGCAGCGCACGGGAAGACCCTTTTCATCTAAGGCCGCGAAGGCCTGAGGACTCGTGACCTCATGAATCAGATGAAGGCCAATGAACAACTGCGTGGCACCTCCGGGAAGATCCGCGACGCAATGCAGATCCCAGACCTTGTCGTAGAGGGTTCCGCTGCTCATCTGATGTCAGCCTTCAACAGCCAACACTAATGGCCGACATCCATTACATAGCCTCCATCAGACGCAACCGCAATCGATTGAGAGCCTCTCCAACGCTCACGGTCTGGACCCAGTCTCGTCCTCGCGTTTCACCGAGACGGATGGGCTGACTAAAACAACCATCGGGACCGGCAACGGCGATGTAGACCAAGCCAACCGGCTTCTCCGCCGAACCACCTCCAGGGCCGGCAATGCCCGTCACCGCCATCGACCAGTCGCTTCCCGTGACGCGTCGTGAACCCTCAGCCATGGCTTGAGCCACAGGATCACTGACCGCCCCGAACTGCTCAAGCAGCTCAGCTGATACGCCAAGAAGACGTTGTTTAAGGGCATTCGAGTAAGCGATCACACCACCCAGAAGAACGTCAGAGGATCCTGGGATCGCCGTGAGTTCGGCCCCCAAACCACCGCCGGTACAGGATTCCGCAACCGAGAGGGTTTGTTGCTGTTTGCGCAGCTGTTCAAGAACCACCGACGCCAGCGACTGATCATCACAACCAAAACAGAGCGAGCCGGTGCGCTGACGCAGTTCAGCTTCGGTGGCATCCAGCAGCCGAAGCGACTCGGCTTCAGAAGTGGCGTGAGCTGTGACGCGCAGCTTGACCTCACCACGACCCGCATAGGGCGCCACCGTGGGGTTGCTCTGATCCAGCAGATCATGAAGCTGTTCAGCCAGGGTGGATTCACCAATGCCCCAGAAACGCAGTAATCGACTGTTGAACACACCTTTTGACAGCCCCGAGCGTTGAAACCAGGGCACTGCCGTGGCTTGCCACATACTCCGCATCTCACTGGGGACCCCAGGGAAGGTGAGAACTGTGAATCCCTCGATCGGGGACCAGATCATTCCTGGAGCCGTTCCAGTGATATTGGGCAGCACATCCGCACCGCGCGGCAGCAGAGCCTGCCGGCGCGTCTCGGCTCCAGGAGTACGCCCGCGACTGCGCGCTTTGGTTGTGATGTCGTCCCAGACCTGGGGACGCTCGTCCAACGGCGTGGAAAACGCTGCTGCAATGGCTTCCGTCGTCAAATCGTCGGGCGTTGGGCCCAATCCACCCGTGGTGATCAACACCCGCGAACGACGCGAGATGGCCTGCACTTCAGCGATCAAGCGATCACTGTTGTCACCCACCACCGTCTGACGGAAGTGCGGCAATCCAAGAGCTGCCAGTTGCTCAGCCAGCCAGCGTGCATTGCCGTTGACGATGTTGCCGAGCAGCAGCTCAGTCCCAATGCAGAGAATCTCCACCCCGGAAGGCGGGGACGCATCAGCCACGGGAATCCGAGCAGCACGACTGGGCGCATTCTTCCTGAGGCTCTTGATCTGTCGCCTCGAGAAAAAGGTCGCTCTGGCGATGTCGCTGCATCACCATGACGGTTCCCACGAGAATTGCCGTGGCCAATCCCAGCCAGAGAAACCGCATTTCCACATTGGCCACCACCATGGCGATGGAGGCCAACCACTGCGTGAAAACGTAGATCAGCAGAACGGTGCGGCGGTGACTGAAACCCGCGCGCAGTAACCGGTGGTGAAGATGGCGACGATCGGGATAAAAGGGTGAACGACCTGAGCGCAGGCGCCCCATGATCACCGCAGACATATCCGCCAAAGGCAGGGAGAGAATCAGCAGAGGCAGGAGCAAGCTGACCGTGGTCACTCCTTTGGCGGGGCCGACGATGCTGATTGCCGCGAGGCTGAATCCCAGGAAATAGGAGCCACCGTCGCCCATGAAAATCCTGGCCGGATTGAAATTGTGTCGCAGGAATCCGAAACAGCACCCAGCCAGTGCTGCAGCCAGGAAAGCCGCTGCCACCTGATGCAGAGAAAAGCTGACGGACACCAGGCCGATCGCAGCAATGCCGGCGACACCGGCCGCGAGTCCATCGAGGCCATCCAACCAGTTGATCGCATTGGTGATGCCAACCAGCCAGATCACGGTGGCTAAAAGGCTGATCACATCCGGAAGGATGACGGCTTCGGCGCTGCTGGAGAGCCAGGGAAGATCAATTGCACCGATTTGAACACCCTGCGACCAGACCACCACAGCCACAGCCACTTGACCGGCCAATCTCGGCCAGGGAGACAGAGAAAAGAGGTCATCCGCCAGGCCGATCACGAAAAAGCACAGTGATCCAGCCAAGGTTGTCCAGATGAGCTGGTCGCGAGCCGGGGGCAACATCCCGAACCCCCCGAACAACCAGGTGAGACCAAGCGCCAAACAAAACCCCAGCACCATGGCAATGCCGCCGAGACGCACCATCGGAACACTGTGCTGTTTCCGAGCGTCGGGAGTATCAGTGAAGCCGTGCCTGAGTCCGAGCCGCCTCACCAATGGCGCGATTGCTGTTGTGATCAACGTCGACGTGACGAAGATCCCAACAGCAACGGCGAGGGGAGTGCTCGCGAGAGTCAAACAAAACTCCGGAGGTGAAGACCAGGATGAGGCCGAAACATCAAGATCCTAGGCAGACCTCTATGCAGGATCCAGTGCTCGGTAGTCCAGTCAGGCAATCGCCGGCTCCGCGGCGGCGGCGTAAAGGGGGAAACGGCTGCAAAGGCTGGCAACCGTCTGGAGACAACGAGCCTGAATGGCATCGTCCTCAGGATTGAGCAGTCGATCAGCGATCACATCCGCCACTTCACGGAAGGCAGCGACATCAAAGCCCCGTGTGGTGAGAGCTGCGGTACCCAGGCGCAGGCCGCTGGTCACGAAGGGGGATTCCGGGTCAAAGGGCACGGTGTTTTTGTTGGCGGTGATGTGGACATCACTCACGAGGAGATCCGCGACCTTTCCGGTCATGCCGATTCCCCTTAGATCAAGAAGAACCACATGGTTCTCGGTGCCACCGCTCACCACATCAATGCCGCGCTCGATCAAGCGCTCCGCCAGAGCGGCAGCATTGGCGACCACCTGCTGGCTGTACGACTTAAACGAGGGCAGCAACGCCTCTCCAAAGGCGACTGCCTTCGCAGCGATGACATGCTCTAAAGGGCCGCCCTGAGTACCGGGGAACACGGCTTTATCGAATTTCTTGGCGAATTCAGCATCACGGCAAAGGATTAAGCCGCCACGGGGGCCGCGCAATGTTTTGTGCGTGGTGGTCGTCACAACATCGCAATGGGGGACAGGGCTGGGATGAACACCCGCTGCTACAAGCCCGGCGATATGGGCCATGTCTGCCAGCAGATAAGCGTCCACCTCATCGGCGATCGCGCGGAAGGCGGCGAAATCGATGATGCGGGGATAAGCGGAATACCCACACACAATCAGTTTTGGCTTCTTCTCAAGAGCCAACGCGCGGATCGACTCCATATCAAGGCGCTGGGTTTGCTTGTCCACGCCGTACTGAACGACGTTGAACCACTTACCGCTGACGTTGACCGGAGAACCATGGGTGAGATGGCCTCCATGGGAGAGGTCAAGACCCATGATCGTGTCGCCGGGCTGGAGCAGTGCCAGAAACACAGCAAAGTTCGCCTGAGCACCACTGTGAGGCTGAACGTTGGCCCAGGCTGCACCGAACAACTGCTTGGCACGCTCGATCGCAAGCTCTTCGACCGCATCAACATGCTCACAACCGCCGTAATAGCGCTTGCTCGGCAACCCTTCGGCGTACTTGTTGGTGAGCACGGAGCCCTGAGCTTCCATCACCGCCCTTGACGCGAAGTTCTCGGAGGCAATCAGCTCGAGATGAGTCTCCTGACGCTTCTGCTCCTGATCAATCAGACCGGCAATGGCCGGGTCGGACGATGCCAGGGATGCATTGATCGGGGCCGAAGCGAAATCCGCCATGCGTCGCAGTATTGCTTTGACCAAATCGTAAGCAACGAGCCCTGCAGTGACGTGACATGACAGGACGTGAGCAAAAAAAAACTGCCCTGGGGCAGTTTCACAAACGCGCCTGGAGAGATTCGAACTCCCGACCCTCTGATCCGTAGTCAGATGCTCTAATCCGCTGAGCTACAAGCGCTTGCGTCACACCATCTGACCCCACGAAGGTGCCGTTCGTCAACTGCGGCACATCCGCGCGCCAGAATCGTTGCACTGCAACGACACTTCTAAATGCCCATCCGCTGGTACGGCACCGGTGACAACACAGATCCCCTCTACAGGCACTACAGCCGGATTGTGAATTTCACGCTGCATGCGGGGGCTTTCGTCGCACTAAGCAGCGGTCTGTGGTTTGTGCAGTCGATGCGTCATCCCTGGAATCACCTGGATCTCTTCTCTGAAATCTGGTTTGTCGCCCTGTTGATCCACCTAGCTGTAGTGGTCAAGCGACGTCCACCTGCGGATGCGGACAGCCGTGAATCCTGACGGCACGATGGTTCAAGACACCTTCTCGCCATGACCCTGGATGCAGCTGACCTGAAAGACCTCTCTGCAGCCCTGAGTGAACGACTCTATCTACAGATTGCCGGCTGGCATCTCTACCTCGGAGATGCTGGCTTAGCGGAGACTCTGGCAATTGAATGCAGTGCTCTGCTGGACCAGGGTCCAGCCGTCTGCGCTCGACGCGCACTTGAGGCCGTTCAAGTTCCCATCGGTGCTGGAAGCAGCAGACTGCCTTTGGCCCGCTTGTTGCCGTCCTCGCAACTTTCCGAGCTGGAGCAGATTCTCGAGGACCACTGCCGATAAGGTTGCTGACCTTCAGGGAGTGAGCGTGCTCATCATCGAGGTCACCAATTCCCGCGACGTGGTGCGTCAGCGCATCGGTCGACTGGGTGAGCGCCTAATCGGCAAAGTGGTCGATCCGGAAGCACAAGTGGAAAAGGCTCTGATTCAGGAGATCGACACTGCTTTCCGGGAGTTCGGAATCGAGGCAAGGATTCTGTCCGTGCAAGGCCCTCAGTTGGTGGGACGCCAGCACATCGAGCTCCCCATCCAGGTTCGTGAAGAGCGAGAGGTGCGTCTCAACGACGCCTGAAACGGCTGGCAATCCCACGGCTGATCTCGCTTACCTCAGGGACAGACAAGGCCTGAGCGCACAGCACAAACAGCAGCAATCCCAACGCACCGGAAAGACCCACCTGGAACAGTCGGCCAACGAAGTTCTCGGGCCAGGCAACGACAAGGCTGAGCGCCCAGGCCGCCAGTCCTGCGGCCACTGCTGCAAGGGTGAGCTTGAGTGCGTCGAGCCCCCACTCACGCAGCGGCAATCCAGCCAGTCGCTTCTGCAGCGCCAAGAGCAATGCAAGACAAGTGAGCAGATTGATCAGAACAGTGGCCAGAACCAACCCAGGAGCCCCAAGATTGATCGGGAACTGAGGCCCCCACGGGGAAGGGCCACCCACAAGCGCCCAATCAAAAAGCACATTGAGGCCGATCCCCGCCATCGAGAGGCGGAAAGGGGTTGTTCCATCGCCAAGTGCATAAAAAACACGAACCAGCACATCCCGGCCGAGATAAGCCGGCATGCCGATCCCATAAGTCATCAGCAGACCGGTCACCAGCTGCACGGCCTGCTGATCAAACGCGCCACGTTCATAGACAAGGGCGACGATGGGCGTAGACAGAGCCAGAAACAAGGCCCCAAGCGGCAGCATCGAAGCGGTCGACAGCATCAGTCCCTGCCGGATCCTGGCGATCAGCGGCAGCCGATCTTCGGGAGCTGTGAGTCTGGAGAAAGTGGGCAGCAATGGCACCAGCAGAGCATTGGAGATCAGGCCCAATGGGGTCTGGACCAACAGATTCGAGTAGCTCAGGCCTGCTGCCGCACCAAGGATGCCTGAAGCAAAAAACATGTCGGTGAACACATTGATCTGCAGCATTCCCGAAGACAACGTGGCGGGGCCCATCACCCGCCAGACCTCGCGCACGCCGGGATGACTCCAGTCCCAGGAGAGGCGCAGGCGCGCCATCCCCTGACGGGCTAGGGCCGGCAGCTGCAGCAACCACTGCAGCAGAGCCCCAACCAGTGTGGAGAGTCCCAGGACCACGCCACCCCAGAGGGCATTCACGGGCAGGGCAATCTCGGCCCCGAGCTGCCACCACAGCAAGCCCACACCAAGAACGAGAGCCACGCTCGACATCAGCGGTGAGATGGCGGGGATCCAGAACTCATCGGCGGCATTGAGCGATCCGAAGCCAAGTCCGATCAGACCTGCCAGCAGTGCCATCGGAGCCATCACCTGCAACTGCGCCACGGCGATCTGATGCAGATCCGAGGGCAATCCAGGACCCACAAGCGTGATCAGTGGATCAGCAGCGAGCACCAACACCGCAGTGACCACGAGCAGCAAGGCACTCACGGTGGTGTTGAGGGTGGCCAGGATATGGGCCCCTTCCTCACGCGGCCGGCGGCTGAGCACACTGACCATGGCGCTGTGAAAAGGGCCGTTGATCCCTCCCAGAAGGATTAGCAGAAAACCGGGAAGGATGTAGGCGTAGTTGTAGGCGTCATAGGCCGCACCAACTCCAAACGCTGCAGCTATCACCAGCTGACGGATCAGCCCTCCAGCTTTGCTGAGCAAGGTGCCATAGGTGACCACCAGAGCGATGCGCTTGAGAGATCTCCCCATCGATGCCTGCTGAACCATGCCGTCAATGAAAGAGATCTTCGGACCATCGCCAGGCACCATGGCGCCAGTCAGCCCGCCTCCATGACCGGCACTCCTCTGCTTGAGTTCACTCCTTTAACGGAGGGAGTGCTGATCAAGCGCTACAAGCGCTTTCTCGCCGATGTGGAACTCAAGGACGGGTCAGTAGTGACGGCGCATTGTGCCAATACGGGACCGATGACCGGCGTGCTCCACCCTGGAGGTCGAGTGAGGATGCGATACGCCCCTTCCCCCAAGCGCAAACTGGCCTGGACCTGGGAACAGGCGGAAGTACCAAGCGCTGATGGGACCTCCTGTTGGGTCGGAATCAATACGGCTCTACCCAATCGGCTGATCAGAGCCGCCATTGAGGCCGGTTGCCTCAGCAACGCCCTGGGGCCGATCGCGGGGATCCGCACTGAAGTGCCCTACGGCGAGAACCGCCGCAGTCGTATCGATCTGCTGCTCACTCCGGAAGAGGAGTCCCATGATCCAAGACCGATCTACCTGGAGGTGAAAAACACCACCTGGTGTGATGGTGCGCTGGCTCTGTTCCCCGACACAGTCACCGAACGGGGTCAAAAACACCTGCAGGAGCTGATGGCTGTGCTTCCTGATGCACGTGGGGTGCTAGTGCCCTGCCTGAGCCGCCCCGATGTGTCGTGTTTTGCCCCGGGGGACAGCGCTGATCCGCGCTACGGAGAGCTGTTCCGTGAGGCATCCAAGGCAGGCGTTGAAGTCTTGCCCTGTGCCTTCAGGTTCGAAATCGATCGAATCCTGTGGGAGGGCCAGCGCTCTGTCCAGTCAAGCCAATCAGCGATTCGGTAGCAACGGCGACTCGGGAAGTGTTCACTATTGAGCAATTTATCTAAGTCTGATGGTCTCTATCAAGACTGTCTGAACTGCAGTTTCGCTTTCTTTCCATGACAACTGCTCTGCATCCGCCATCGCGGCGGCGCAAAGCGCGCCTCCAAGAGGCAAGCCTGATCGAAGGTCCAATGCTTCTCCTTCAGAGCATTCGGGGCTTCAAATCCAATCGCTCAATGCTTTGGCTGGCCTGTGTGCCAGTAGCCCTTTTCGGACTTGGCATTTTCAATCTTGCAGCACGTGCTGAAGGCGCAAAGCTGGATGACTTGACTGGTCTTCAACTTGCAAGCTTTCTGGCTGACAACCTCTGGCTTTTAGTGGCCACGATCCTCGTCATCTTCATGAATGCGGGCTTCGCCATGGTTGAAGCCGGTATGTGTCGACAAAAGAATGCCGTCAATATCCTGGCCAAAAACCTTTTCGTCTTCGCACTAGCTGTTACCGCGTACTGGTTCGTCGGCTATTCGCTGATGTATGGCGGATCTGTTGTTGACGGGTGGTTGTTCTTCAAAGGTCTTTTCTTTGATCCATCCGCTGCAGATGCAATCGCATGTGCAGCTTCAGGTAAAGCTGACGACTGCGTCCAACTCGTTCCAGCAGTCGACTTCCTGTTTCAGGCAGCGTTTGCCGGAACCGCAGCGACGATTGTTTCCGGCCTTGTTGCCGAGCGCGTGAAGTTTGGCGAGTTCGTCATCTTCGCTCTCGTGCTCACTGCTGTGATCTATCCCATCTCCGGCTCTTGGCAGTGGAACGGAGGCTGGCTGGATGGGCTGGGCTTCATTGATTTCGCAGGCTCGTCGATCGTTCACTCCGTTGGCGCATGGGCAGGCGTGGTCGAAGCGATGTTGCTCGGACCCCGTATCGGCAAGTACGTGAACGGCAAAACCCAGGCGATGCCTGGTCACAACATGGCCATAGCCACCCTTGGAGCTCTCATCCTCTGGATTGGCTGGTACGGATTCAACCCAGGATCCGAGTTGGAGATGGATCAGTACGTGGCCTATGTGGCAGTCACCACAACATTGGCTGCTGCAGGGGGAGCAATCGGGGCAACCGTGATCTCCACCCTGACATCGGGCAAGCCTGACCTCACCATGATCATCAACGGCATCCTCGCCGGCCTGGTGAGCATTACGGCCGGTTGCGGCAACATGACCATGGTCGGGTCATGGGTGGCCGGTCTGATCGGCGGCATCATCGTGGTGTTTTCCGTTGCAGCTCTTGACGCTGCAGGAATTGACGATCCGGTTGGTGCATTTTCAGTTCACGGCGTATGTGGTGTCTGGGGCACAGTTGTGGTCGGACTCTGGGGCGTCAAAGGCATGTCTCCAGAAGACTTCTCGGTGGGAATCGGTCTTTTCAATGGCGGCGGTTTCTCACAACTGGGAATCCAGGCACTCGGTGCAGGTGCTTATGCCATCTGGGCTCTGGTGACCTGCTGGATCGCCTGGAGCGTAATTGGCGCCATGTTCGGCGGCATCCGCGTGACCGAAGAAGAGGAAATCAATGGCCTCGACATCGGTGAACACGGCATGGAGGCGTATCCCGATTTCGCCTCTGCTGGCAATTGAAGTCCTCCTGAAGGACTCTGAACCCCGGTCCACAGGGACCGGGGTTTTTTCTTGGTTTGGTCAGTACGGGCATCAGCAAAAGACAGCTCCCACCCACAGCCCATAGAGTCATCGCACTGCCGCAGCGGCCATGGATACCCACGCCTTCAAGCGCTCTCTTCATAATTCCGACCGCTACAATCGTCGCGGCTTCGGGCGCGCTGAAGAGGTGGCTGGAAGCCTGGAACAGGCCTACCAGAGCAGCCTGATCGGATCCATTCGAGAAAATGGCTATCAACTCAGCCATGGACGTTTAAACGTTCGATTGGCTGAGGCCTTTGGTTTCTGCTGGGGAGTGGAGCGCGCCGTCGCCATGGCGTACGAGACGCGCAAGCACTATCCGAGTGAACGGCTGTGGATCACCAATGAAATCATCCACAACCCTTCGGTGAATGATCATCTCCGCAAGATGAATGTCCATTTCATCCCTGTCGACCAGGGAGTGAAGGACTTCTCAGGTGTGGAATATGGCGATGTGGTGATCCTTCCTGCTTTCGGGGCCACCGTGCAGGAAATGCAATTGCTCAATGATCGTGGCTGCCACATCGTTGACACCACATGTCCCTGGGTGTCCAAGGTTTGGAACACCGTGGAAAAGCACAAGAAGCATGTGTTCACCTCGATCATTCACGGGAAGGTGAAACACGAAGAGACTCTCGCTACCAGCTCCTTTGCCGGGACGTATCTCGTGCTTCTGGATCTGGAGGAAGCTGAGTACGTCGCTGATTACATCCTTGGGAACGGTGATCGAGACAGCTTCATGGCCCGTTTTGCCAATGCCTGTTCACCAGGCTTCGACCCGGACCGGGACCTGGAGCGTGTCGGTGTCGCCAACCAAACCACCATGCTGAAAAGCGAAACAGAGGAAATCGGCCGGCTGTTCGAACGCACGATGCTGACCAAGTTCGGTCCTATCCAACTGAATGAACACTTTCTGGCCTTCAACACCATCTGCGATGCAACCCAAGAGAGACAAGACGCGATGTTCTCTCTCGTCGACGAACCCCTTGATCTGATGGTCGTGATCGGCGGGTACAACTCCTCCAACACCACCCACCTTCAGGAAATTGCCATCAGTCGTGGCATCCGTTCGTTCCACATCGACACACCGGAGCGAATCAGCGAGGACAACACCATCGAGCACAAACCACTCGGCGAAGACTTAACCCGTGACACGGACTTTTTACCGAGTGGGCCAATCACGGTTGGCATCACGTCTGGAGCTTCAACCCCAGATCGGGTGGTAGAGCACGTGATCCAACGCATGATCGCCATCAGCGACGCAGATTGATCGCCGAGAAGCTTTACATTGATTCATCACAGCAACACTCCTGATCGGAGCTCGTCCGTCCTGCTCTTGTCGAGACCATCCGACGAAGCCCTACGTCACCAGGAAGACGTGGACCCACAGGTGCGTTGCTATCGCAGCCACTTCAGTGACCGCATGGAAATGCGGGCAGATCCCGACACGATTGCGACATATCTGGATCAACACCAGGGCTGGTTCCGCAGGTGTGCGTCGCCCATGGAGGTCGAAGCTCTCGATCCCCAGGCTTATGCGCTGACCCTTGGACGCTTTGGGAATTTCGGCTTCGAAGTGGAGCCGACCATCGGCCTACGACTGTTGCCGCGCCAAGAGAGGAGTTACGCGATTGAAACCGTTGCCCTTCCAGATCACGATCCAGCTCTGGCGAAGTTGTACGACGTTGATTTTCAGGCCAATCTGAGCCTGATTGACCAGCCCATAAACGACTTGGAGCATGATCAAACATGGGTGAACTGGTCTCTTGATCTCACAGTCTGGATTGCACTCCCCAAAGTGATCACCATGCTCCCCAACGGCCTAGTTCAGTCCAGTGGCGACCACCTGCTGCGCCAGATCGTGCGCCAGATCTCACGCCGACTGACCTGGAAAGTTCAGGAGGATTTCCACGCCACTCATGCACTGGCATGCCCTCCACGACAAAGGGCTGCTTTCTGATAGTTGAACCACCAGAATCAGCCGCAATGATTGACCGAATCAACGACAGATAGCAAAAGCTCAATACTGATTGGCCCTTGCCAAAATTTCGGTCAAAAGCTTAAAGCTGCACGTCATTCACTGAACATTAGTCATTCTTAAAAATAGGCAATCGTTGTCGCTACTAAACGGAATTGATCAAGCGTGAAGCCGTGGAGCTTCCCTAAAAGCGCTCTCAACAATCCTTCAGAGCGATCCCCAAAACCCCAAATTCAGACGAGCTGATTTGTTGCAAATTGTGAAAACACCCATATGTTATCTTTTTTACTTCTCGACCAATCAGCAATGGCATTGTCAGGGTTTGAGATTGCCGTAGGCGGCCTCGCTTCCATTCCAGTGTTGGGCGGCCTAGTCCTATTCGGATACAAAGCTTTCGGCGAGAAAAACCTCGATACCTCCAAGCTAAAACCCAAAAAACCAGCAGCTGCTGACAAGAAACCCGCACCTGCTGCAGAGAAGAAAGCTGCTCCCGCCGCTGGCAAAAAAGCTGCACCTGCTGCAGAGAAGAAAGCTGCTCCCGCCGCTGGCAAAAAAGCTGCACCTGCGGCTGATAAGAAAGCTGCTCCCGCCGCTGATAAAAAAGCCGCACCTGCGGCTGATAAAAAAGCCGCACCTGCGGCTGATAAAAAAGCCGCACCTGCGGCTGATAAAAAAGCCGCACCTGCGGCTGATAAAAAAGCCGCACCTGCGGCTGATAAGACAGCTGCTCCCGCCGCTGATAAAAAAGCCGCGCCTGCGGCTGATAAGACAGCTGCTCCAGCCGCTGATAAAAAAGCCGCGCCTGCGGCTGATAAGACAGCTGCTCCAGCCGCCGATAAAAAAGCCGCGCCTGCGGCTGATAAGACAGCTGCTCCAGCCGCCGATAAAAAAGCCGCGCCTGCGGCTGATAAGACAGCTGCTCCAGCCGCCGATAAAAAAGCCGCGCCTGCGGCTGACAAAACAGCTGGCTCAACAGAGGGATGAATGCCGTCCAGGCAATTCCTCCTTGGCCTATCAATGCAGTATCTTTTAAATCAAAAGACGCAGATTAAGTCATTAAAACAGAGATAAATTCATCAAAACACGACTCAAGTCGCCAAAAGTTTATAGCGATTTGCATTCTCCAATCTCCACCACCGATTCAGCCATTCACGGGACAACCGTGATCATTGGATCGCACTGAAGACAAAAAAGATGCATGAATGAATTCATTGGCGACTAAGATTAAAGTGCAATGATGCACAAACATGGGTGACTGGAGTCAGCAGCTTCTGGAGATGAATTTCCAAAAAGAAACAAAAGAAGATGGTTCGACCTCTTATACGCGTATTACTGGACATCGACGAGACTATTACTGGACAAAAATCACTGTGAAGCAGGTCGGCTCACCGACGCCCGATGCATGGCAAGTGACCTGCGCAAGATCAGAGATTCGGATTGGTCTCTGGAAAATTCATAATACGACTCAAGACATCAGCGTCGTCGTTCACACAAGTGCTCAAAAAATGATCGAAGACATCAATTATCAAACAAGCCTGAAGCCAAGCTTTTTGTCAAAGATCAGCAACTGATCCCATACCGAGGCTTGATTCACCAAAGAGAACTCGATGATCACCTGGCTTTAAGTTTGGCAAAATGACTGCAAATTAAGAATCAGTTCATACGACCTGAGATGACGATGGTCAAACACAATGAACGGATTCCTGTTGATCCATGAACATCGCAAAACCAAACGTGAGACCAACTCTCAATCCAAATGAGATCGATCAAGCCATCAGCCAGGCTGATCTCAGCGAGATTGAAAGTGAAATTCTTGAATACATACGGTATATCGGGGTCTTCAATGAACTCAGCCTAAAGAAGGCGTTGTCTATGCCATCCAAGCCACCCGCTTTATATCGACTCTGCAAGGCATGCGAAAAGATTGGCGATCAACTCCCTGATCAATTTAAAACGATGATGGCTTGGTCAGAAGAGCAAAGCGATGACAACATCGCTTGGCAGGGAAATTTAGTTTGCGCAATCGCGTATACATGCGACGGCACTAAATTACAACCAGAAAATGCAACGTCTCTCTATCATACTTTTGCAGTCCATCAAGAATTATTCAACGGACTAGAAGCTGATTGAATCGGACGCCCTCACAGGAGTTGGTTGTATAGTAAGTGACAATACATTGTTAAATACTATTTGATCAAAGCCTCGGGGCGAGAAAAAATAGTGTTGATAGGTTTCTCTATGAAATTTACGATTGTCTTTGCATCAGCGACCGGTCACACGGAAGACATTGCTGAGAGGCTCGACCAGCTCCTTCCAGATTCTGAGCTGAAAGAGCTTAGTGATTTGCAGGACATCAAAGATATTGAAGGCTGCGAGGCACTGATCTGCTGCACTCCAACTTGGAACACCGGCTCAGACGTCAAGCGGTCAGGAACAGCATGGGACGAACACATTGAACAGATCCCAACCCTCAATTGCTCAGGAAAACCTGTGGCTATCGTTGGTCTTGGAGATTCAGCAGCATTCAGCAAATTTTTCTGTGATGCAATGGAGGAGCTTTATACAGCCTTCCAAAAAGCTGGTGGCAAGTCGATTGGTCATGTATCAGGTGAAGACTATATTTTCGATGATTCAAAAAGCATGATCAACGGGATGTTTTGCGGGCTTCCGATTGACGAAGACAATGAATCAGAAAAAACGCAAGATCGCCTGGAATCCTGGTGCAAAACAATTTTAGAAGAGTCTAATCAGTGATACAATGAGCATTGGCTTAAATACTTATCAATTTTGATACCGGCCAACTACATTGCAAGACACAAGATTGTTTCATTCTCGAAGCGTATAAAAATCATTCGATTTGCTTGCCCTGAAAAGACACACAATTCACTGGAAGACCGGCAATGATGCTGACCAGTACAGGCGTCATCACCATGGCAACGATCAGAAGTCCAATCGGTTGCGGTGTTGATTCGCGCGTTGCCTGAAACAGTGCCAGCACACAACTGCTCACATACAACAGAGATATCAAAAACGGCTTTAGCACCTGAACATTATTTCGATTGCAACCAATTCTATGACACTTGGGAAAGGGTGCGAGCTGTCGCCACTTCCAACCCTTAAACGACAATTGCCAAGCCCGGATGCATGGCTCAACTCAATTCGACTTCGACAGCAGGGGGAAGTTAACTTTAACAAAGCCGCCTGAACTACACTTAGGCCCAAATCAAAAGAGTCCTAGGCTCAATCTTTTTGCAGGGATTCAAGCAGCCGATTACTCCTTTGCCAATAAAGAATGGACGACTTTGCGGAGAAGAAGCCGCCAAAATAAATCAACCTCAAGTGACCAATGGTTGAACCGAATTGGGATTATTTCATCAACGCTCCATTGGACCAAGGAACCATTCGGTTTGAAACGAAAACTGAGAGAGCCCTGCACGCACGAGTTGTTGCAGCAGAAGCCAACTGGATGGAAACCAAAACCTGCGAACAACTCAGTATTTATTGGTCTGCCAGAAGAGATCTAGATGCGTTTCGAGAAGGGCGGCAACAAGCAAAGCAAAAGTAATTCTACTCACCAACCGCAGATCAGCACGCCTTGGTTTAATTGCAAAAAAGAATTGAACCCATCAATCTTCGTAATATAAATAACCTAGATGAACAACACAAGCTACTTGGCCCAGTTATTGTATAATGAAGAAATTACCTCAAAGCTTCGATGTATCAAGACTATACGGCAATTGCAATCCTGTTATTAACAGCAGTACCCCTTCTGGCTGTTGCTGCAACCGTTTTCTTTTACGTTAGAAGTAACGATAGAAAAACTCCTCTTACCCGAGAAGATTTTTATCGTTGATGCTATCAACATAAATCAATCTCTTCAGCGGTTAGTCCAAATTCTGTTCATGATTTGCATACCACTGACAGCTTGCCAGAGAAACAATGTGAGCATTCCCATGTTTAACCCGACATGAGCTTTGCGCGCCACAAGATTGCCACGTTGCATTAAGGGTGAAAGAGCGGAGGCTGCTGCAATCATTCCGGTCATAACAAGACCAACCAATAAATGCGGACCTACAAACAGCTTGCCGTTGTTCAGATAGGTCACCGCCATTCCACTCAGCGTTCCGAAAACCATCACGGCCATCAGAGCGCTGCCCCAGAGATAGTGCCTCTGAGCGAATTTTCCTTTAACGAGATCCTTGCGTTGCTCGGGGGTCCCTGTACGCACCTTCTTGGCCTTGATTCCCAAGTACATGGAGTAGCCGCCTGCGGCGAGCAACAGCCACATCATCAGCGGATGCACGAAGTTGAGGCCAAAAGACAGGGGCTGAGGCATCAAAAATCACACGACTGGTCGAAGGCTAAAACTGCAGCCCTCAGGTCGTGGACTCCCTCAACCTCCCGACGGTTCAGGTGATCAGTGCAGGAAGTGACGACGCCCAGTCAGAAGCATCGACAAGCCGAGTTCATTGCAGGCCTGGATTGAATCCCCATCACGCTTGCTGCCGCCTGGATGGATGACAGCCGAAATTCCATGTTCTGCAGCCAGGCGGACCGTGTCGTCAAAGGGGAAAAAGCCATCACTGGCCAACACCGCACCCCGGCTGCGCTCACCGGCGGCTTGGAGGGCGATCTGCGCAGAACCCACCCTGTTCATCTGGCCGGCTCCTACTCCGAGGCTCTGACCTTCGCTGGCGACGACGATCGCATTGGAACGAACGTGGCGTACTAATTGCCAGGCAAAACAGAGATCTTCGCGTTCCCTTGCGGTAGGGACGCGTTCAGTTGCCACGGTCCAATCATCCGAGCTCACCGGCTGATCATCAAGATCCTGCACAAGGACTCCACCAAGAATGCTGCGCACATGGTCGTGGCCGGCGGAATCAATCGAATCTGGGGAGAGTTCAAGCAAGCGCAGATTGGCTTTGGCGGCGAGGATCTCCCGCGCTTCGGGCGAAAACGCCGGTGCAACGACACATTCCAGGAAAAGACCCGTGAGTTCACGGGCAGCGGTTGCATCAACACAACCGTTCAAAGCCACGATGCCTCCAAAGGCGCTGACCCGATCCGCATATAAAGCCCGACTGAGTGCGGCAGCAGTGCCATCACCCATCGCCACCCCGCAAGGGTTGGTGTGTTTCACCACAACAGCTGCAGCGCGACTAGCGGGGTGACTACCCGTGGTGCCATAGCCAAATTCTCGGACCGTTGCCAAGGCAGCCTCCAGATCCAAGAGGTTGTTAGTGCTGAGTTCTTTGCCTTGCAATTGGATCGCTCCTCCCCAGCCCGACTTGGCGCTGTACCAGCTGGCATGTTGATGGGGGTTTTCTCCGTATCGCAGGCGTTGACGCAATGGCAAAGCTTCGAGCCAGGGAAGATCTGCCGCAGTTGGATCATCTGTGTCACTCAGCTCCGGCCTGACCTGCATCCAACGAGTAATTGCAGCGTCGTAAGCGGCAGTATGCGCAAAAGCCTCCACGGCAAGCTGGCGACGAACAGCATCCGAAAGTGCCCCACCTGAAGCATCCAGCGCTGCCAAAAAGCGGTCGTACTGATCCGGGGCAGTGAGCACAGCGACATGCGCGTGATTCTTGGCAGCGGATCGCACCATCGTGGGACCACCAATGTCGATGTTCTCGATGGCGGTGTCCCAGCTCACCGCTGGATCAGCCACCGTCTCCTTGAACGGATACAGATTGACGACCACAACATCAATCGGTGCGATCTCCTGAGCGATCAGATCGGCTTCATGGCTGGGATCGCCACGTCGGGCAAGGATGCCGCCATGAATGCGGGGATGCAGCGTCTTCACACGTCCGCCAAGAATCTCGGGCGCGCCGGTGTGATCCGCCACAGGAGTGACAGGCAGACCAGCCTCCTTGAGGACCTTGGCTGTCCCACCGCTGGAGAGCAACTGGTAGCCGTAACGATGATGCAAAGCCTCAGCGAGAGGCACCAGTCCGCGCTTATCGGACACGCTCAGCAGCGCAGTGGGAGCCATGGCAGCAGGACAGGAATGAGACCTTGGGCCAACCTACGCAGCAGCAGGTCAACCAGTTGATGCCTGATTCAGTGATTCATGCCGGTCGGGAACCGGGACGCATTCGCCTGGTGCTTCTGCATGGCTGGGGGGCAGATGCCGAGGATTTGCTACCGCTTGGCGATGGGCTGGCGGCAGCAGCAACAGTTCCTGCGGAATGCATTGGACTGCAGGCACCCGAAGCTCACCCAAGCGGTCAGGGGCGCCAGTGGTACGGCCTGTTCCCGTCTGACTGGCAGGCCGTGCCGTCAGCAACGCAACAGTTACGCCATCGCATCGAAGAACTCGACCTGGAGACGATTCCTCTCTCTCAAACGGTTCTGATCGGTTTCTCCCAGGGAGGTGCCATGGCCCTACACGTGGGTTGCGACCTGCCACTGGCGGGAGTGATCAGCTGCAGTGGCTTCCCCCACCCGGGATGGCAACCTCCGTCGAGCCGACCACCTGTGCTGCTGCTACACGGCCAGAATGACGAAGTTGTACCGGCTGCGGCAGCAGAGAGGCTGCTTGAACTCCTGAAGCCGGGATCCAATGAATGCAACCTGAAAACCTTCGCCGGTGGACACACCATTCCACTGGAAGCTCAGGAAGCCATGGCTAAATCGATCGCGTCCTGGCTGAAATAACCCAACCAGGACAACATCTCGCCTGATTCAAACGAAGGCGTATTCGTACTCTTCCATCTCTTCCCAGTCGTCGGAAGACAACTCAAGGCCTTCAAAGATCACCTCTTCGCCAACGCGGTCGACGATCGTGCGCAGCGAAGGGAAGAGAAAGTGATTTTCCTCCGCATACTGGGCACTGAACAAGCCCTTTTCACCCCAGAAAAAACGGTCGGTGGTGTGCTCATTGCGACGCACATTCAACAACGCTGGAGGAACAAGACATCCTTCAGCGATGAAGCGGCGGGCCGCTGTGACGGGCTTGTGTTCACCGGTTTCAAGATGAAAGGTGGCCACGTGGGCCAGAACACGCTGACCGGCAAGACGGCGGCGGCTAATCCGCTTGCGCTTCTTAGACATAAGGTTGCCTCCCGCAAACGGGAGCTGAGAGGTGGACTGAAGGGAGCTGTTGGGCTGAGCCGTTGGATGAGCAATGCCCTGATTGATCCGCAAGGGGAGAATTCAGGTCATCAGCGTTCGGACTGCGGAAATCCGGTGAAGGCCGGCTCGCAATAAGACACACTCCATTGCTCGCAACGACAAATGTCGACGTCAACAGGGGACCATCAACCTCTGCTGTAACCTTGGTGGCACGGAAAGTGCAACCTCAATTGGAGCAACGAAGGAGCAAGGCCTCCCAAGAGCCGTGCTGTCGGTCGCATCTCCAATCTTAAGACTTTTTCCCAATTTGGCAAGCAGTCCAGATGCTGTACCGCACGACCGTCTGTATTCCGTGATGCAGTTCGGCTGATGCAACTGTCCGATCGGTTCCTAGAGCTGGCTCAGCAGCAGCTGCAGTCTCTTGCGGTCGAGACGGCCATGGCGCGTCTTGCCCTGTATGTCACCGATCGTGAACAGGGCTCCACTCCGACCCTGACGCTTGTGGCTCAGTGGCCTCTCGACTCAGCACTGCCACCAGCCATTGCCGAAGACCCCAGCCTGCGCAGCGTCGCCCAAGAACGTCGCTGGTACCCCTTACGCCACGAGAACATGCTTCTAGGCGTGCTGCGTGCCGAGCAACAACCGCTGCCCGGCAGGCGCGTCGACCATGACCCTCGCCTGCAGATCTGCGCGGAAACGCTCGCTTGCATTCTCGGTCTGGAACAAGATCGCCGACAGCTTCATCACCAACTGGACGAGCAACGCCAGCAACTGAACCTGGTGGTGCACCAACTGCGGAACCCCTTAACGGCTCTGCGCACTTACGCCCAGCTTTTGCTGCGTCGCATCGGCCCAGACGATCAGCAGCGCTCATTGGTGGAAAGCCTGATTCAGGAGCAGGATCAACTGAATCGTTATCTCCAGTCATTAGACCGGATCGGTAAGGGCGAGCTCAGGTTGGAGGCGGATGCGTCCACACCTCTGCTGCTACCACCCGTTCCCGTGGATGCTCCTGATCTGACCGTGGCTGACCTGCTCAATCCTCTGATCCAGAGGGCTTCTGCCACAGCAACCCTGCAAAATAGGCCCTGGCATGGCCCTCATCAGTGGACTGCCTGGACCAAAGCCGCTCGCCCGGCCGCCGATGCCGTGATGGCTGAAATCGTGGCCAACCTTCTGGAAAACGCCTTCCGCTACAGCCCGGCTGGCTGCGCACTGGGCCTGAAGCTCATGAACCATGCCATCTGCGTCTGGGACGCAGGCCCCAGCATTCCCGCCACGGAGCACGAGCGCATTTTCCAGCAAGGAGAACGTGGCAGCAACAGCACCGATCGTCCAGGCTCTGGACTAGGTCTTTCGCTGGCCCGTCGCCTGGCGGAAAACCGCGGAGGCTCACTGAACCTTCACACCGAACCGAAGACGCTGGATGCAGATCTGCCTGCGCAGGGCAATGCCTTTCTGCTCAAGCTGCCGGCAACAGAGCAGGAACAAGCAACGCAAAACCCAGCAGAGTGAGCGTTTCGCAGATCATCAACGTGGCGCCATAGCTGTCGCCGGTATGTCCCCCCAGACGACGGCCCAGCCACTCAGCCGGAAAAAGAGCTGCACAGGTCCCAAGCAACGCAACACCGGCCCAGGCGATGAGTAGCCGAGGCTCTAGCCCCCACACCAGCAGGCCTGTGGCAAGCAACAGCAACAAGGTCGGGTTGCCTTCACGCCAACCACCCCAGTTGCTGCGATGGAACGCCGCAGTCCCCGTATCCTGCTGGCGCAGGTAAGGGAAGCGGCCCATGGCCCAAAGCGGCGAGACCCTCGCGAAAATCGCAGAGACCACCAGGGCCGCAGGAGCGAACCCACCCAGCTGAACCAGCGCTGAAAACTGGAGCAGCAACGCGATGAACGCCGCCTGAACCCCACTGGCCCCGACACGGCTGTCATCCATGGCCTCGAGACAACGACTGTTCCCGGCAGCCAAACCGTCGGCCGTGTCCATCAGTCCGTCCAGATGGAGCCCACCTGTGAGCAATAGACCAAGAGCCAAGACTGCAGGCGCGATCGCCACAGGTGGCCAATTCAGAGCACTGAGCAGCAGCCAGAGGGCTGCCATCAGCCCGCCGACCACGGCTCCGATCCAGGGAGCAAAACGGGCAATGCGCTCGAAACGGGGTACGGGCCATGGCCAGCCGGGGAGCACTGAATAAAACACCCAGGCACCGGCCAGATCACGCAACCAAGTGGGAGAGGCAGACCGCAGAACAGCGCAGATCAGGAAGTTCACTCACCGTAGGGTCAGAGGTCGGGCGGAGGTGCGCGTGTTCGACTTCAAGATCAGCGCTCACTGTTCGCGCACTGAAGCGCGCTGTGCAACCTTCTCAACCCCGCATGGAGTCGTCGATACGCCGCGGTTCATGCCGGTGGGGACCCTGGCCACCGTGAAGGGGGTCAGCACGGACCAGCTGGCAACCACCGGTGCCCAGATGGTGCTGTCAAACACCTACCACCTGCATCTGCAACCGGGCGAGGCGGTAGTGGAGGCCGCGGGTGGGCTGCATCGGTTCATGGGCTGGAATGGACCGATGCTCACCGATTCCGGTGGATTTCAGGTCTTCAGTCTTGGCGATCTCAATCGCATTGATGACCAAGGCGTGGATTTCCGCAATCCACGCAACGGCAGCCGCATCCTGCTCACCCCAGAGCGATCGATGGAGATCCAGATGGCACTCGGGGCGGACGTGGCCATGGCCTTCGATCAATGCCCCCCTTATCCGGCAACCGAGAACGATGTGGAGGAGGCCAGTCGTCGAACCCATGCCTGGCTGGAGCGCTGCGTGAGCGCCCATCAGAAGTCCGATCAGGCCCTGTTCGGCATTGTGCAGGGAGGATGTTTCCCACACCTGCGTGATGCCAGCGCCAGGGCGGTTGCCGGCTTCGATCTGCCGGGAATTGCCATCGGCGGAGTCAGCGTGGGCGAGCCGGTGGACGACATGCATCGGATCGTGCGCCAGGTCACTCCCCTGCTGCCGAATGATCGCCCTCGCTATTTGATGGGGATCGGAACTCTGAGGGAAATGAGCGTTGCCGTCGCCAACGGGATCGATCTCTTCGACTGCGTCTTGCCGACACGGCTTGGCCGGCACGGCACAGCCCTGGTGGGTGGGGAACGCTGGAATCTGCGCAACGCCCGTTTCCGCCACGACCACACACCGCTGGATCCAAGCTGCCCCTGCCAGGCCTGCCTTCAACACAGCCGCTCCTATCTGCACCACCTGATCCGCAGTGATGAGCTGCTGGGGCTAACCCTGCTCAGCCTGCACAACCTCACGCATCTGATCCGCTTCACCACCGCCATGGGGCAGGCGATCAAGGACGGCTGTTTTTCAGAGGATTTCGCTCCCTGGGAAGAGGACTCCCCGGCTCATCACACGTGGTAGCGTCCGCTCACTGACCGTTTTCCGACTGGATGGCTGCTTTCTCACTTGATCTGCTGGCCCAACTTCCAGAGGCCTATCAGGCTTTCGGTCCGCTGGTCGACATCCTCCCAATCATTCCTCTGTTTTTCTTGTTGCTGGCCTTCGTCTGGCAGGCTTCAGTCGGTTTCCGCTGAAGCGTTCAGCGCTCTTGCTTCCCGCGACACAGCACCGACCAGGCGAAGTGAGGCAGCGCGATATAGCGCCTCCAGCGGCTTGGGTCTTGCAACAGTCTGTAAAGCCATTCCAGTTGCAAACGACTGGTCCAACCTGGGGCACGTTGCTTCAAACCTGACCAGACATCAAAGCTGCCGCCGACGCCCATCCAAAGACCGGGCAGCTGGTTGCGCATTCTCTGAATCCAGATTTCCTGCAGTGGCACCCCTAGTGCCACAAGCACCAGATCAGGGCTGAGTCGCCGCAACCTTGTTTCAAGCTCCGGCCAAGCACTGGCGTCCTGATATCCGTGTTCTGCGAAGACAAGCTGCAATTCAGGACTCTGTTGAGCAAGGCGGTCACACAGCCTTTCCATCACTTCAGGCGACGCTCCGACCAGTGCGACTCGCCACCCATGGGCTTCGGCGTAATTGAGCAACGACCAGGCCAGCTCGATTCCTGGACTGCGTTTAACCCTGACGCCCTGGCGAGCGAGAGCCCAGACCACCCCTGCCCCATCAGGAACCACAAGATCCGCGGCGCGGATGACACCACCCAGGTCGATGTTGCGGCGCGCAAGCATCGTCATCTCTGCATTCAGCGTGACGATCTGACCTCCACCCTCCGCATGCAGGCCGATGGCTGCGGCTGTGACATCCCTGCAGGCATCTACGGGAATATCGAGAATGTGGCAACGACGTTGATCGCGCGGACCCGTTGTCAGTACTTCCATCCGCGTGTCCGCTGCACGAGAGAATCTAGATCCGGTCGCGTTAGCCACCATGGTTCTGTCGAACCCGACCCGTGAAGAGGATCAGCTGCGGGCGCAACGACTGACACAGCTCGACCGCTCCATCGAGCGGGTGGTGCTGCAGCGACAGAACCCGATCAGTGGGCTGCTGCCTGCCAGTACGGCCCACACCGTTCATGGCAATTACGGTGACGCCTGGGTTCGTGACTGCATTTATTCGATTCAGTGCGTCTGGGGGCTGGCGATCGCCCACCGGCGCCAACAAGGCAGCTGTCAACGTTGCTGGGAGCTCGAACAGCGCGTCATCGACCTGATGCGCGGATTGCTAAACGCCATGATGCGTCAGGCCGAAAAAGTGGAGCGTTTTAAAAGCAGCCTCGATCCACTGGATGCTCTGCATGCGAAATACGACAGTGCCAGTGGATCCCCGGTCGTTCCTGATGATGGATGGGGGCATCTGCAGCTGGATGCCACATCACTGTTTCTGCTGCAGCTGGCCCAGCTGAGCTCCAGTGGTCTGGCTGTGATCCATAACCGCCACGAAGCATCCTTCATCCAGAACCTGGTGTACTACGTGGCCAGGGCCTACCGCGTTGCTGATTACGGAATCTGGGAGCGGGGCGACAAGGGCAATCACGGCCTGCCGGAACGAAATGCCAGTTCGATCGGCATGGCCAAAGCCGCACTGGAGGCACTGGACGGGGTTGACCTCTGCGCGTCCCACGGAGACGGAAGCATGCAGGTGCTGATTCCCCACGGTGCTGTGGTGCGTCTGAGACGAGCCCTGACGGGGCTGCTGCCGCGTGAATCAGCAAGCAAAGAAGTCGACAGCGCCTGCCTCTCGGTGATCGGCTACCCCGCCTGGGCGGTGGAAGACCGGGCGCTAGTGGAGCGCACCAACAGGCGGATCAGGCGCGAACTGGGAGGTCCCTACGGCTACAAACGCTTTCGCAGGGATGGTCATCAAACGGTGGTGGAAGACATCACCCGGCTGCACTACGAGCGTGAAGAACTGGCCACCTTTGAAGGAATCGAATCGGAATGGCCACTGTTTCTCGCCTACGAATTGGTCACCGCCTGCTTCGAGCAGCGCTGGGACGAGGCCAACCTCTGGCGTGAACGTCTGCAGGCACTTCAGGTGGAACGCGATGGAGAACGACTGTTCCCAGAGCTCTACCTCGTGCCCGCCGAACAGCTGGAGCTGGAACGGCGGGCACCCGGGAGTCAGCGCCGCATTGCCAACGAGAACGTGCCGCTGCTCTGGACCCAGAGCCTCGCCTGGATTGGAGAGATGCTGCTGGATGGACTGATCAAGGCGGAGGATCTTGACCCCTGTGGACGGCGACTGCCCGCCACGCTGGGAGCAGACACAGTGTTGGTTTCGCTGGTTCCTGCAACTGATGCCGTCGCGCGACAACTGCAAAAGCTCGGCTTACCGGTCAGCGATCCAGAATCCGCTGACCTACCGGTGCTGCCATCTGAGGCCCTACGAAAACGGTTAGGCAACGTTGGCGCCGACGAGGCCCTTGGTCTCAGCGGTCACCCACCACTGCGACCGGAAACAGCGGTGACGGCTCGCCTCTATCGCCAAGGCGAACAACAACTGGCTTTTCTGCCGGCAGTACTGGAGGAGGGCACGTTCTTTCTCAGCCATGACCCACGACAGCTGATCGAAAGCATCGTCAACGAGCTGCACCTGCTCCAACGGCATTGGCAGGGCCAGGGAGCACCCCTGCTGCTGATCCCCGTGCAAGCCGCTCTGCTGGAAAGACACGAAACGCTTCTGCTGGAACTAACCCAACGCCTGCAGAGCGGCAGCGTCGAAGAGGTTGCTGTGGATTTCGCTGATCTTGAGACCCTGGCCAGCAAAGCCCAGTGGTTAACACTGCATGATGAGCGAGAGAAAACGACCGAGCCTGACAAAGCAGAACAGGCAGCTGAACTGCTGCAGGCCTCCACAGACCTGAGTGACCTGACAGCGGCCCAGGAGCAGGAACTGGATGACATTCCCCTGGGAGAGCTACGCCAGAGGCTGTGGAGCAGCCATTCGCTAAGGGAACAAGCGGAAGTTCTGGAGCTGTTGACGCAACGACTCGGTCAGCAGGCCATCCTCAGCGGACCCAAGGGAACTCCAGTTGAGCTGTCCACCCTGCTGCAGGAGATCTATCGCCGCGGCCTCAGCCAGGAGGACTGGAACGTGGCCAGACGCTGCGCCGGGGCCATGGGTCTGGTTCATCCTCAACTGGAAGACGCACTCACGGACCTGCTGAGCCGCCAGAAACAGGTCGTGATCGGTCGCAACTACAGCAGCGACTCCCGGCTGACCAGTCCTGTCTCCAGCCAGTCGATCGCAGCACTGATCGACCGCACCTGCGGCAGTGACGGACGCGAACGGATGCTCCAGCAGGAGTTGTTGCTGGCACTGGACGGGATCGCCAGGCGTGAACCGGGCATGATCCGAGGCTCTCTGACTTTCCAGCTCGGGCAGTTGCTGCTGCTGCTGACCTCAGAGCTGGCCGCCGAGCTGCAGTGCAGTCAGGACGAAGCCTTTGAAGCCCTTTGCGATGAACCTCCTCACCGCATCAGCCTGCGCCTGCGCACGGTACTGGCCGACGTTGACCATGCCAGAGCCGCCCTGCAACGTCGGGAACTGTTGCACCTGAGCGGCAAGGTGCAATGGAACATCCCCGAACCCCTGGATGAAAGCCCCAGCGGTAGCGACTGGTTGCAACACCGGATCCGCCTGGGCTCACTGCAGCAGGTGCCCAAAGACTTTTATGCAGGGATCTGGTCACTGCTGCACCACTGCCGTGGGTTGGTGATCGGCGACAAACTGGAGCGCCGCAACCGTCTGACCAGCGCGCTGGTTCGTGAAAAAACCCCGGGCGAACGCAACTTCGCCATTCAGGTGGAGCATCTGCTCAGTCGCATTGGAGCTCCGGAATACCGGCAGCTCTGCACGGAAAGCCTGCTTTCGCTGATGGCCTTTTCAACCGCCAATCCCGACATGCGCTTCGACGACGACATCGCTCTTGATGTGGTCATCGGCCACGCCGTGAGAGTGGGCTGGAGGAATCGCCATCCTGAGCAGAACACCGTGGACTATGCCCAGCACAAAGCCGCTGCCTGGGATCAGTTCTACCGGTCATCTCCCGCCGAATGCCGGCAGTGGCAGATCGAAGCCCTGAGGGAACTCGCGGATCAGGAAAGACTGCACTGATCCCAATCAGATGGGGGTCTCGATCGCAACACCAACGCCAGGCTGCTCCACTGCCTGTTCAATCAGATCAGCCAGTCGCAGGGCTCTCGAAGCCTGCTGACCATCGACTGCCGGAGTCTCTCGTCCGCGAACACATTGCAGAAAGTGTTCGAGCTCGGCATACAGAGGCTCAATCGAGGTGGTGCTCACCTCTTCAATGAAGCCGTCGTTGCGGTAGAGCAGCTCTCCGTGATCCGCGGAGTACCACTCATGGGCCCGGCGGTGGATGTGGAGGTTGTGATTGAGGAAGTCGGTTTCAACAAGGCTGGCTCGGCAATGCGCACTGAGCGTCCGGATCTTGCGATGGCTCATCTTGCTGGCCGTGAGACTGGCCACCACACCGTTTTCAAACCCGAGCGTGGCGTTGACGTAATCGATCGGTCCCTCCGAGCTGCGACCACCCGCCGCCGCCAGTTGCACCACCGAGGAACTGGCCAGTTCGAGCACCAGATCCAGATCGTGAATCATCAAATCAAGCACCACGGACACATCGTTGGCACGATCGGCATGGGGGCTGTGACGACGGGCCTCGAGCACAACCACCTCTTCGTTGGCCACCACCTTGGTGAGCTCACGGAACGCGGGATTGAAGCGTTCGATATGGCCCACCTGAAGCAAGCGGCCCACTCGGCTGGCAGCATCAATCAGGGCAGCGGCCTCCTCCTGGCTGGCGGCGATCGGCTTCTCGATCAGCACGTGAGAGCCAGCCTCCAGGCAAGCCAGACCAACGGAGTGATGCAGGAGGGTCGGCACCGCGATGCAGACCGCCTCAACCTCCTCGAGCATGGTGCGGTAATCAGAAAACCAGCGACATCCGAACTGCTCGGTGGCCAGAGCCCCGCGTTGAGCGTCAGGGTCGGCAACACCAACCAGATCGGCGTCCTTGAGCAGGCTGAGCACGCGCGCGTGATGCCAACCCATATTGCCGATCCCGATCACGCCGACCTTCACCGGAACCATGGCGTCGGTCATCAGTGGGACTGCACGAACCGGCTGATTATCGGTGATCAGTGCAATGGGGAGTGAATTACATCAATCCCTGGTCCGGATTATCGGGATCGATCGGCAAATCCGGCTCCTCAATGAGGACCAAAAGCACCCTCACAATGCGGGGACCAGCCATGGCAACAATCTCGAACTGGATGTTGTGATGGCGCAATGCTTCGCCCGGTGAAGGGATGTGCTGGAGCCGTTCCAGCAGGAAGCCGGCCAAGGTGTGATGGTCACTGGCTTCCGGGAGATCCAGCTGCAGCTGGCGATTCAGCTCAACAATCTCCAGATCTCCTGCAACAAGCCAGGTTCCCGGCTGGCCCTCCATCGGCACCAGGTCTGGTTCATCGGTTTCATCGTCAGGTTCATCGCCAACGATTTCTCCGGTGAGGTCTGCTGCGGTCACCAGGCCCTCCGTTCCGCCATGTTCATCGACCACCAGCAGCAGCGGGTTACCCGAGCGGATGATGGCCAGCAGATCAGCAAGATTGCTGGTTTCCGGCACCGTCTGCGCAGGCATCAGGTAGGGCTCAAGCCAGGAGTCTTCGCGCAGCTCCCCTCGAGCGATCGGCTCGGCAAGACGCCGCAGATCAAGAACTCCCCGCACATCATCCAATGACTGACCGATCACGGGGAAGCGCGCATGGCGGGTGCGATGCACCGCCTCCATCAGCTCCGCGAAACGCACCTCAACGGGGAGGGTGACCATGCCGGATCGCGGCACCATCACCTCACGGACTTGAGTGTCGTGCAGAGCGAACACACCCTCGAGGATGTTGCGTTCGTCGGGTTTGAGACCGGTCACCGCGCCACTCTCGATCAGGGTCTCCAGCTCGCCGGCCGTGAGGGCAGGAACTGGTGCATCCCAGCGCTGGGTGAGCCCTACGAATCGCAGCAACAGCGAAGCCAGGCTGTCGAGTGCCGACAACAGTGGACTCAGCACCCGGATCGCGCCCTCGAGCACAGGTCCAAGCTGCAAAGCAGCGAACTCGGGACGGCTGAGCACCCAGGCCCGTGGAAGCAAGCCGGCAACCAGGGTGGCCAGCACGACCAGCAGCAAAAACCAGGCGAGATCCCACCAGCGGCCAGCGGGAACCTCCAGGGGCCACCAGCGCTGACCGAATCCACGACCGATCCAGCCCAGGGCTACCAGCGACAGGCAAGCCCCGAACTGTGTCATCAGCAGAGCAATGCGCAGATGCCGCTGCAGTCGCTGCACCGACTGGGCACCAGGGCGGCCCTCCTCGCTGAGAGCCTGCACCTGACTTGGCCTGAGCCGCAGGAGAGCCACCTCAGCAGCTGAAAACAGAGCCGGAAGAACCAGCAGCGCGATCAGCAGCAGGGTGCGCATTGGAACCAAACGATGGGGGTCGCGGGGATCGAACCCGCCTTAGGCGAATTATGAGTTCGCTGCATTCACCAGATTGCTAGACCCCCCTAATCCGTGGGTTTACCACAGGGCACGCATCGGCTGAAAGGCATCCTCGTCCTGAATGAGATCAGGGGATGGGCTGCCACTGAAACCGTTGGGAATATCAACCGTGCGCCAGGGAATCGGATCACTCTGATCCTCAAGCAGCATCGTGTAGGTGTTCTCGACAGCAGTCCCGTCCCAAATAATCGTCTGATCAGGGAAACCGAATCCCATGAAGCGGTTGCCCTGAGGCCCGGCAACGGCAATGCCCAGCAGGTCCGTGACCTGGTGCAGGAGATCCACACCCCTGGCATAAGGAGCTGTCCAGCTGTAAAAGCGCTCTTCCATCAAGGCTGAAGTGCTCTGCACCGGCCCGCAACGGGTGACCTCAACCGGTGATGGAGTTACATCTCCTGCAGAGATCGCAGTCGAAGGAGCCTCCAATGTGGTGGAGCAGACCACCGGTCGAGCCACTGCAGCTGCCTGAAATGAACTCAGTGACAGAAGCAGAAGCAAAGTTCTGAATCGAAGCCTGTCCAAGGGAGGAGGCACCACTGAGCGCAAACTAGGCAGAGGATCCGCGAAGCACCAGCCCCATGCCCGTCAATTCCGACCCATCCATGGATCGCCAGGTCCTGCTGGACCGACTGGCCCGGGAGGCTTATCGGCACGGGCAGTTCACCCTCGCATCGGGTCGCAGCAGCGAACACTATGTGAATTGCAAACCGGTGGCCCTCAGTGGCAGTGGCCTGGCACTGCTCAGTCCCGCCATGCTGGCCCTGGTGGACAACGATGCCGCCGCCGTTGGAGGGCTCACGCTTGGGGCCGATCCCCTGGTGAGCGGGGTGGCCATGGCAGCAGCGCAGCAGGGCCGTGATCTGAATGCACTGATTGTGCGCAAACAGGCCAAAGGCCATGGCACCGGTGCCTGGCTGGAAGGCCCATTGCCTGCATCAGGTGCCCTAGTCACGGTGCTGGAGGACGTCGTCACGACCGGTGGGTCCTCGATCCAGGCTGTTAACCAGCTGAAAGAAGCCGGATATTCCGTTCGGCGCGTGGTCACCATTGTGGATCGTGAAGAAGGTGGTGAGGAGGCCATGGATCAAGCGGGCCTGGAACTGGTCAGACTGTTTCGATTGAGCGAGGTAGCTGCCAGAGCCAAGGAGCTTGAACAGTGATGAGTAGGGATCAGGACGCAACAGCATTGATCTGGGATGCGCGATTCCCCCTCATCCGTCTTGAGGGCCAAGGATGCAGCAGCTTTCTGCATGGCCAGACCAGCGCCAGGGTGGATGGCTCCACCCACGGCGATCTGATCAAGGCCTGTTGGCTCAATGCCACAGGCCGCGTGCAGGCCCTGCTTGAAATTCGCCTGGATTCGGCTGGCGCCGATGTACTCGTGCTCAACGGAGACAGCAGCAGTGTCGCTGGCGGTTTTGATCGGGTGATCTTTCCCGCAGACCAAGTGCGGCTGGGAGAGCAGCGCCAGCAGCGCCGGATGCAACGCCTTGAAGCTGGCAAGGCGCCCGACTTCACCCAGGTGATCTGGCTGAGTGAAGCCAGCGAGCCACCGACCTCCTGGGCAGAACTCAGAGCCTGCAACGCCACAGAACTGGAATGCTGGCGGAACAAGCAGGGCTGGCCGCTGGGAGATCAGGAGCTCACTGGAGACACCAATCCCTTTGAACTGGGTTTGTCCGATTGGGTCGAGCTGAACAAAGGCTGTTATCTAGGACAAGAAACGGTGGCCAAGCTGGCATCCCGCGGTGGTGTGAAACAGCAACTGCGTTGCTGGCAAAGCACCTCTCAAATTCAAAAGGGCCTGAAAAGCGGCGATCAGCTCAAGCTGAATGACTCGCGTGCCGGAATTATCACCAGCGTTTCCAAAGATACGGAAACAGGAAGCAGTTTCGGCCTCGCCCTGGTCAGGCGTCAGGCGCTCGACGCGGAAACACTGCAAGCGGGAGACAGTGATGTCGAGGTCTCCATCGCACGACCCAGTGCCTTCTGCGACCCGCCCGCTCTAGGTTGAGAGCGACTGTCGGCTTCGAGCATCCATGCAGCCACCGCCCAGGTGGCCAAGCCATCATCACGGTTGTAGGTGAAGATCCAGCGCAGAGCCTGGACATGCCCACGGTCTTGCGGTCCGGTGCCACGCCACTGCCTCCACCAGAGCAGCGCCCTTGCACCATCCACCCCAGCCTGACTCCAGCTGAATCCAAGCCAATCGGCCACTGTCTTCAACCCGTAACTATTGAGGGGAAGTCGCCAGTGAGTGCGCAACCGGGCATGCACATCGACCAGCCGGCAACGCAGGGCCTGTCGATCCTCATCACTGACGGCCTGGCGTTGGGCCATCTTGCACAAAGCCAGTGACTCCGTCTCTCCGTAGTGCAAGACGGGCCAGCCCTCAAAACGGTTCAAAAATCGCTTGATGCGCTGCCAGCAACGCCCCTCACCATGCTCCTGCAGCATCAACAGAGGGTGATAACTGGCTCGATAAAGAGCCCAGCGGCCGTCGGGATCCCGGGGTAGGCAGACAAATCCATGCAGAAAGTCATCACGGGCATCCGGGTCTGATTCGATGTCATAAAGCAGCACCCCAGGCGCATGCCTTAGTTCTGGCAAGGCGAAGGAATCGGCCAGAGCCTGCGCCTGCCCATCCCGCTGGGCTCGAGCCTGAGCTACGAGGGGAGCCGCCACGGCTCCGTGTTGCTCTCCAAATCGCTGCAGCTGCTCCGCCAGAAGATGCGGATCAGCATCAGCAAGTGCGTTCAGGCCATCAATCCCCAGCTCGAGGAGCATCTCCCGTCGCTTGGCGCCAATACCACTGACCTCACTGAGATGTCCAACCCGGCGGGCCTCGGCGTTGCACACACCTCGCCAGCTGCACAACGAACACTTACGCCGGTCAGAGGCAAGCGGAGGTGGGTCTGTCCGCTCCAGATCAGATGCCAGTTTGCGCAGAGCCTCATCCAGCTGACGCTGCAAGGACTCACCGAGAGCAACAGTTTCCTTCTCGAGATAGCGGCCTGCTCCCGCCAAAGCCAGCCCGTCCTTGACGGGAGCGTCCTGAAACAGAGCGAGCAGACGAGCTGCCAACGCCAGCTGCAGTCGATGCTCCCTGGTGAGTCGTCGCCCCTGCCTGGCCAAGACGGGGCGATAAATGTAATCACCCCAGCGACTGCGACCGGGCTGGCGCTGCAGCAGAACTGGATGCGCCTCGATGCTGTATCCCTCCGCAGTGCGTCCACGCAGCCTCAGTCCCACCACACCGACTTCACCCCGCTCGCAGGCAGCAAGCCCATGTCCAGGCTTGTGAGGCAATAACGCAACAAAACTGCGTTGCTGATCATCAAGCTGGAGGGTGCGATGGGCGGTGTAAACCCTCTTGCCCTGATCACCATGGCGATCGAGCCAGGCCCGACGCCGGCAGCGGGACCAGCTGCGCAGCAGTCGGTCGGTGAGTGGCTTGTCAGCAGAAGGGGTGTCACCCATGGCCCAAGGTTAAGGCGGCCAACTGCTAAATCCAGATGGACTGCAGGCATGCCATGGCGTCGGCTCCCCTCCCTCTGAGCGCAGCTCCGATCCGTTTTGGCACCGACGGATGGCGAGGAATCCTCGGGGTGGATATCACCGTGGAGCGGTTGCTGCCAGTGGCGGCGGCCGCGGCCAAGGAACTCGCCCATCAAGCACCGGATCAGCTCAACAGCAAGACGGTGGTTATCGGCTACGACCGACGTTTCCTGGCACCGGAACTTGCGGAGGCGATCGCGTCTTCCGTGCGCGGGGTTGGCTTGGAACCCCTACTCACGAGCACTCCTGTTCCCACTCCTGCATGCAGCTGGACCGTGGTGCAGCGCCGGGCGCTGGGAGCCCTTGTGATCACGGCCAGCCATAACCCGCCCGAATGGTTGGGTTTAAAGATCAAAGGACCGTTCGGCGGATCCGTTGACGGCACGTTCACTGCCGCGGTGGAGCGGCGATTGGCTGCAGGCAGCATCAACGTGCCGGTTGCGGGAGAGCTGCCACGCTTTGACGCCCGCAGCGAACACCTTGAGGGGCTTCGAACCAAGCTGAATCTAGGCGCCATCAGCTCTGGGCTGAAGGCCATGGGCCTGCGGGTGATCGTGGACCCGATGCATGGCTCTGCGGCAGGTTGTGTGTCTGATTTGCTCGGAACCGATGCCGAGGGCCTCATTTGCGAGATCCGCAGCCAGCGTGATCCTCTCTTCGGTGGCTGCCCTCCGGAACCGCTCGCTACTCACTTGCAGAAGCTGATTGCTGCGGTTCAGGCTTCCAGTCGCAACGGGCAACCAGCAGTGGGTCTGGTCTTCGACGGTGATGGCGACCGCATCGCAGCAGTCGATGAGCACGGTTGTTTCTGCAGCACCCAACAACTGATGCCACTGCTGATCGATCACCTCGCCGGAACAAGGCAATTGCCTGGAACCGTGGTCAAAACCGTCAGTGGCTCCGACCTGATGCGTCTGGTGGCGGAGGACCATGGCCGGCAGGTGCTGGAGCTGCCTGTGGGCTTCAAATACATCGCCGCAGAGATGCTGGCGGGTGAGGTGCTGATCGGCGGGGAGGAGTCGGGAGGCGTTGGCTTCGGCATGCACCTGCCTGAACGCGATGCACTGTTCGCCGCCATGCTCGTGCTGGAGGCTCTCGTTCAGGGAGGCAAGCCACTGGGAGCTCGAATGCAGGCTCTGCGTCTGCGCTGTGGAGGTTCGAGTCATTACGACAGGCTTGATCTGCGCCTGGCAGATATGGCGTCCCGCCGACGCCTGGAGCATCTGCTGTCAACCCAGCCTCCGGCTGAAGTCGCAGGACAAACCGTGTCGGAGGTGATCACGACGGACGGTGTGAAACTGAGGCTTGGTCCCAGCCACTGGTTGATGCTGCGCTTCTCCGGCACTGAACCCCTGCTCCGGTTGTATTGCGAAGCACCCGACAGCAATCGTGTAGAGGCCGTGCTCGCCTGGGCCCGCAGCTTTGCGGAGAGCGCTTGAGCATGGAGACGCAAAGCCTGGTGATCGCCAGCGGCAACTCCGGCAAGGTTCGGGAATTCGAAGGTCTCCTCAGCGGACTACCACTGACTGTGAAAGCACAGCCTGAAGGGTTAGAGATCGAGGAAACCGGTAGCACCTTCACCGCCAACGCCCGCATCAAAGCGCTTGCCGTGGCTGCAGAGACCGGGGAGTGGGCTCTTGCAGACGACTCCGGTCTGAGCGTGGATGCTCTGGATGGAGCTCCAGGTGTTCACTCCGCCCGCTATGCACCCAGCGATCCAGAACGGATCGCACGACTGCTGCAAGCGCTCGAATCTGCAGACAACCGCACCGCCCGCTTCTGTGCAGCGCTCTGTGTGGCAGCACCGGACGGCATGGTGTTGCTCGAAGTAGAGGGCCAGTGCAAGGGTTGGATTACTCGATCACCGAGGGGTGATCAGGGCTTCGGTTACGACCCGATTTTTGAAGTTGAAGGCACACAAAAAACGTTCGCGGAAATGTCTTTGAAGGAGAAAAAAGCCCACGGTCACCGTGGTCGTGCTTTCAGCTTGCTGGAACCACGCCTGCGCCAACTGCTTTCTCAGCAGTGAAACCCGCCAATGCACGGATTGTGACGAGGTGCTGACAAACAGTTCCTGTACGGTGTGATCTGTCGCTGACGAGGTCGATGGCCATCGCCATGACCACCGGTTACAGCGCACAGACTGAAGGCGCTCTGCTTTGCATCGAAGCCGCCTCGGACTGGGCCCTGACTTGTGTTGACCAACTTGCTTCCGCTGACAGCCATGTCCTGATCGATTACGGAGCTGCCGATGGCGGCACGGCCGTGGGTCTGTGGCACCAGGTCCTGGATCGCCTGCATGCCAACCAGCCCCAGGCCCACCTCACCCTGATTGGCAATGATCTGCCCAGCAACGACAACGTTGCCCTGGCTGAAAATCTGGCACTGCAGATTCCGCGCACTCCCAAGCCCACCGTGTTGGTGAGCGCCCGCAGCTTCTATGAGCCATCGGTGGGTCCCAACACGGTGAGCTTTGGCTTTTCCGCCACAGCGATGCACTGGCTGAGCGAGTCGCCAGGGCCGCTGAATACCCATACCCACGTTCTGGCATCCGGTGATACCGATGCCCTGCAGCGTTTCACGGCGCAGGCGCTCAAAGACTGGACTTACGTTCTGGAATTGCGCAGCAAAGAGCTGAAAGTGGGTGGTCGCCTGCTGACGGTGAACCTGTCTCGCGATGGAGAGGGTCGTTACCTCGGCCACAACGGCGGTGAAACCCGCAACGTGCACGACCAGCTGCATCAGATCTGGAAGAGCCTTGCTGACGAAGGCGTGATCACTGAAGAGCAGTACCGCACGGGAACGGTGCTGAACTTCTACAAGTCACCCGAGGAGTTCATGGCGCCGCTGAAAGATCAGAGCTCGGCGCCTTACCGCAATGGTCTGCGTCTGGTGGATGAGCGCACGGTGTACGTCAAGTGCCCTTACCGCCGCCGCTGGGAGGAGAACGGCGATACGGCAGCGTTCGCGGCTGGACTGATGGCCACGATCCGCAGCTGGAGCCGACACAGCTTCGCCAGCACTGCTGGAGATGCCGTGGCAGATGAGGTGTACAAGCGCCTTGAGCAACGCATCGCGGACGCCCCTTCCGAGTGGAGCCTGGATTACGTGGAGCACCACCAAATGATGGAGAAAGTGGCCTGATGACAACCACAACCCGACCCGCGCCAGATGTATCGGTGCTAGCTGAACATGTCTCCGAGCATCTGTCGGTGTTCGTGGTGGCCGAGAACACCGATGCGCGCCGCCCGGCCAACGGCGGCCTGCGTCTGCTCAATTACCCCAGCGATGAGGCCTGCATTGCTGACGGAGAGAGACTTGCCGGGCTGATGACCCACAAGCACGACCTCTATGGCACCGGTTTCGCCGGCGGCAAGATCGTGGCGCGCGCCGCCGAACCGGAGGCGGTGAAGGACGAACTGATCAGCATTACCGCAGAGCTTCTGGAGTCTCTGGACGGAGCCATGATCACCGGCTGTGATCTCAATACCAGCCTGGAGGATATGGAGCGCCTGACGGAGCTCACTCCCCACGTGCTGGCAGCCGTTGGCAGTCCTGTGGATGCCAGCGCAGCAACGGCTCATGGCACCCTCGGAGCAGTTGAAGCCGTGCTCGAATCAACCCTGGCTGACGCGAAACCCGGCCGCGCGCTGGTGCATGGCTGTGGCGCCGTCGGCGGAACTGTGGCTCGCGTGTTGGTTCAACATGGCTGGACAGTATTCACCGTGGATCTCAGTCCAGAACGTTCAGGCTTCCCTGGTGCCACACCACTGCCTCAGGACTGTCCCTGGTGGGAGCTGAAGCTGGATCTGCTGCTGCCCTGCTCGATCTCAGGTCTGATCAATGCTGAGATCGCCTCTGGCCTGAGGGTCAAATCAGTGGTCCCAGCAGCCAATGCTCCCTTCCAGAGCACTCAGCTCGCCGACGACCTGCGTCGCCGCGGCATCCGGGTGCTGCCGGATCCATTGGTCAATGCCGGTGCCGTGATCGCCGACTCAATCGAGCGCTTCTCACCCAACGCCTGGAAAGGTGCAGGCGCGGAGGATGTCTACGCCTTCGTGCGCAGCGAGGTGCGCCAAAGAGCCACTGACTACCTCAATCAGCGCGATCAGGGCCTCTCGGTTGGAGCAGCTCTTGTGGAAGTCACCGCCGAACGGGAAACTGATCCGATCGGGCTCAGCTTCGGAGACGTGGCATGAGCTCCGCCGCTCTTCCTTCCCAGGCCGAGGTGGTGATTATCGGCGGAGGCATGGCAGGTCTCAGCTGTGCGGCGTCCCTGGCTCGTCGAGGCATCACTGACGTGGTGCTGCTCGAGGCCAAAACCCTTGCGCACGCCAAGGCCAGCAGTTACGGCGAAACCCGGATGTTCCGGGAGATGTATTCCGATCCCGTGCTCTGCCGTCTGGCTCAGGAGGCCAACAGGCTCTGGCGTGAGGAAGAGATCTACGCAGGAGAGCAGCTGCGCGAAACCCATGGGTTGCTGTTTTACGGCGAAAGCTGGGATGAGGAAACGATCGAAGGGTCGATCCCAGGGGCCCGCCGGGTGATGGACGAACAGGGCATCCCCTATGAGGCACTGAATGCCGATCAGATTTCAACCCGCTTTCCTCTGAAACCGAAAAGCGATTTCACCGGACTGTTTGAGCCCACCGCTGGGGCAGTGCGCAGCGACAAGGTTATTGCTCACTGGATCAGCATGGCCCGTCATGCCGGCCATCAACTGGTGGAACACTGCCGGGTGGCGAACCTGGATGCCGACGGTGGCGGCGTCACTCTCGAGGATGGCCACCACATCGCCGCAGGACAGCTGGTCGTGGCCTGTGGCATCTGGAGCCAGCTGATGCTGGCTCCGCTTGGACTCGCGCCAAAACTCGAAGTGTGGCCGATGCTCTGGGCTCATTACACCGTGGACCCTGCATTGGCGGATCGTTATCCGCAATGGTTCTGCTTCCAGAAGGAACGCGGCGATGACGGAGGCCTGTATTACGGCTTCCCGGTGCTCAGCCACACCAGCGGCGGTCGGCCACGCATCAAGGCGGGAATCGACTGGGCACCCAGGGGGCTGCGTGTCGCAGAGCCCAATGCCATGACCACCGAGCCACCGGCAAGGCTGGTCGAACTTCTCGATACATTCCTGTTCAACGAAGTCGAAGGCGTGCAGGAACGGGTCGAAACCGTGATCAGTCCCTACTCGATGGCCAGCGACGTCAATTTCGTGCTGGACCGTCTAGGCCCAAAGCTGAGCCTGTTTGCCGGTGGCTCAGGCCAAGCCTTCAAATTTGCGCCCCTGATCGGCGACTCGTTGGCACGACTGGCCAGCGGTGAAACCCCTGCTGTGGATCTTTCCTGCTGGAGTCACCAGCGCGAAGCCGTCAGCGCCTAAAGCCCCTCTCGCCCAGAGATCTCCCTTGCCCGACCCATCAACCCTCCAGGACGGCATGACTGAAACCAGCGCGTGGTGGCAACGCAAGCCCCTGTGGATCGGCGCAGGCCCATTGCTGGTATTTCTCGTGGTCGCAGCCGTTGACCTCAAACTGGCGCAGCATTTCACCAGCTCAGGCAAGGCCATTGTGAGCAACGCTCTCGGCGGCCTCTGGCAGTGGATGGTGCTGTTGCTGTTTGTGATTGCCATCGTGATGGCCATCAGCCCGATCGGGAGCTTGCGCCTGGGAGGTGCTGAAGCCAAACCGAGCCTGAAATTCTTCGACTGGTGTGCTGTGCTGATTTGCACGCTGCTGGCCGGCGGAGGTGTGTTCTGGTCTGCAGCCGAACCGCTGTTTCACTTCCGGGATCCCGCGCCCTATTTCGTTGGAGTCGAGGGATCGACCGCAGCTGCGGTTGATCCCTCCTTAGCCGTGAGCTTCCTGCACTGGGGATTCCTGGCCTGGGCTCTGGTGGCAACAACGGTGACGATCACACTCTCGATCCAGGAGCAACGCGGCGAGCCTCTGCGGCCACGCACGCTGCTGGTTGGCATTCTTCCCAGCCGCTGGGTGGAAGGTCCCCTAGGAGACCTCGCGGATGGCCTCTCCGTGGTGGCGGCCATCGCAGGAACCGTGGGACCGCTGGGGTTCCTCTCTCTTCAATTGAGCAACGCCGCAGGGATGCTGCCTGCTTTCACCGACAGCGCCGGGCTCCAATCTCTAGTGGTGGTGCTGCTCACTGCAGTGTTTGCCACTTCCACCGTGAGTGGAATCCAGCGAGGCATCAAGTGGCTATCTGAGCTGAACGTCTGGCTGACCCTTGGTCTTGCCGCAGCTCTGCTGCTGCTGGGCCCAGGGCTTTGGCTGATTCAGCACTTCATCAGCGCATTTGGGCTCTATCTCACCAACCTGCCGCGCATGGCTCTTGCCCCCAACAGCAGTCCAGGCAACTGGGTGAATGGCTGGACTGTGTTCTATTGGGGCTGGTTCCTCGGCTATGCACCGCTGATGGGTCTGTTCACGGCAGGGGTTAGCCGCGGCCGCACTCTGCGCGAACTGGTGCTGGCAGTTGCCATCCTCTGCCCGATCGTGACCAACATCTGGTTCACATTGCTTGGCGGTTCTGGCATGCAACTGGAACTCGCCAACCCCGGCTCCATCAGCGGCCCGCTCACAGCAAGCGGTGAGTCGGCAGCACTACTGGCGATTCTCGGCCAGCTGCCCCTGTCCTGGCTGCTGATTCCTGTTGGCCTTGTGTTGGTGGTGCTGTTCATGGCCACCAGTGCCGACTCCATGAGTTATGCCGCAGCCATGGTGGTTAGTGCGCAGCGGACACCACCAACCCTCCTGCGGTTGTTCTGGGCTCTAATGATCGGCAGCCTCACCCTGGTGTTGCTGCGTATCGGCACCAGCCTTGGCGACAACACCTCGATCAATGCCCTACAGGCCTTCATTGTGATCACTGCCGTGCCGGTCACTCCCCTGGTTCTGCTGAGTCTATGGACGGCACCGCGTCTGGCCTGGAAGGAATGGCGCCAACGGCAGCCGACTCAGAGCTGAAACTGATCCAGCTGGCCATCGCAACGCCAAACAGGGCCAGTGCGCCGTAGATCAGCAGCACCAGCGACAGGTCTCCCTGAGGAGAGGCCTGAAGAATCAACCCAGACACGATCGTCATCAGCCCGCCCATCACTGTGCCTGAGGTGTTGACGATCGAAACGGTCATCGCCGTCTGCCCGGGAGGTGCAGACGCTTCCGAGATCGGGAACGCAAGCACGGACGTACCGATGCCAACACCAAAGCTGAAGGCGGGCAGTATCAGAACCCCCTGCGGCAGCAAGGGCTTGATCAGCAGCAACAACGAGAGCAGCGTGATCACGGTGCCAGTTAGAAGCAGACCACCACGTTGCTGAGGGCGTCCGCCGAGAGCCCCACTGGCCACCATCCCCACCACCAGGCCGATCGACATGATCAGAGTGAGACCTTCCATAAATGAATTGGGCCAGCCCCTCAGGCTTGAGAGCAGGCCGTACTGCGCCATCCCAAACACGAAGCCAAGCCCCCACGCGTAGAGCAAGCAGCACTGAATCAGGCGATTCACTCCTGCCCTGGTCCAGCGCTGAACACGCATGTCCTGCTCTGCCGCTGGCAACTGAGACGGCGCGCGCCGGCGGCCTCCGAGCAGAAGCATCGGCAGGGCCACCATCAGGGCCACTGAAAGCCCCTGAAACAACACCAGGTCACGCCAGCCGGAGCGACCCAGCAGCAGGGGCACCACGGCCGCCAACGCGGCGCCGACGCCCAACAGGCCATCGGTGAATCCCATCGCCAAAGCGAAGCGATCTGCGGGCAGGCTGCGTCGTGCCAGCACCGCCGATGCCGGGAACGCCACCGCACAGGCCATGCCTGTGCCGATGCGCGACAACAGCAGCCCCTGCAGGCTGTTGCTGCTGGCAAACACCAGACTGCAAAAGGCAGCGGCCAATGCAGCCAGCAGCAACCAAAGCTCGACCCTGCCACGGTCAATCAGGCGACCAACGGGCACTTGCACCAGGCCATAGGGCAATAGAAAGCTGCCGGCCACCAGCGCCACCCCTGCCGAATCCAGACGCAGATCCGATCCCAGGGAACCCTCGAAATATTGAAAGCTGGATTCGACCCAGACAAGCCAAACCACGAACAACAGGCTCGTGACCCAGAGCAGTCGATCGCTGCGTCTTGCTTCCATGCCTGACTGCCGACAGCTCAACGTCAGTGTGGGTGAATGGCTCAATTAAGGCAGTAATCCAACGCAAGACTGAGGCTGGCTTTGGGCAGCGGCGCTTCCTCCGGCCTGAACCGAGTTGAGGCATTGACACCCATCGCCGAGAGGCGTGTGCTGGCATGACTGCGTTGATCGATGCGCAGCAATACAACGCGACGTAGCCCCAGGGCAGATGCTGTTCGCTCTGCCTGACTGCGACCGCGCTGCAGAGCTTTCTCAAGCAGTTGGTCTTGTAGACGATCCTGGCCTTCAGCGGATGGCAGGGACGTCATGCCCTGGAGTCGAACACCCGGCAAACGGCCTGCCCGCTGAATCAGGGTGTCGTAGTTACTGCGACCAACTATTCCAGTGATGGTCGTTGCAGCCCGGTAGTCGCTAGATGGCTGAGAACCGGCCATGGCATAGGTGCTTGGAGCAGGAATCACAAGCCTTCCATCGACTAAGGACTCCAACACCTCGCGCAGCCTGGCCTGTCGGCCACTGAGTTTTTGCAACGCCCCCGATGTTGTCGAAGCTTCCGCCTCAAGCCGAAGGTTGAACCGGAAACGATCAGTGCGGCTTTCACCGCTCTCGCGCACATACAGCTGCAAAAGGGTGCCACGGCAAACAGGACCCTGAATCTCAGCTTTGGCCGTTCGAGGAAACAGAGCAGCCGACGGCAACAGCAACAGTGCTGCGAATAACGACATACCTGGTGGTTTCAGTGCAGAAGTGATCACAAACCTGAAAGCAGAGAGACCTTGAGTCGCTGTCTAAGTCAGGCGCCGCCTCAGAACCTTTCCGAACCATTACCAGCGCCCGTTAAAACACCACCACATCAAACTGACTCAGCGGGCATCAACCCAGCTGCCATGGAGGCCGTGGGGGATTGCCAACGGCAGCTCGAACACCGCCAGCTCGCGTAGATTTGCAGCATCAAGAATTACCAGATCGGAACCTTCCCGATCTCCGTTCCAGACCAGTTCCAACACCCAGCCATCGTCTTCAACGCTGGCACCAGGCCTGGGAACCATGAGTGGCTCACTCACAAATCCGTGTGGGACAGCACTCCAGATCTGGCGCTCGCCGCTGACCAGGTCAAGCTTCTTGACCACCTGAAGCGGATCATTACCCTGCTCACGCGCTGCGGCGGCCATCCAGGCGAAGCGACAGGGCAACCCCTCTTTGTCGGGATTCACCATCGCGAACTCACAGCAGCGTTCGCTCAGACGCGTGGTCTGCACCGTGGCGTTCTGCAGGTTGATGCGGCACTGCTCAAGCAGCCCCTCAGGGATCAGATCGAAGTCAACAGCGGCAAAGTCGACATCGGGACCAATCGAGGGGAAATCGCTGTAGTAAATGCTCTCCACCACCACATCTCCCTCCTGTTCCCAGGCGTTGAGGTGGTGAAACACAAATCCCTCGGGTGCATCTAAAATCCGCGGGGCCTCTCCTGCATGGGCGCCACTGTCCCGTGGAATCAACCAGAATTTGGCCTGACCATCCTGCTTCGACTGCAGACACTGGGCCGCACCTTTCTGGCCGAGCACAAAAGGCAGAGGGTTGAAGTCGATCGCGTTTTGAAGAAACACCGCCCAGTTGGGTGTGATGGCGAAATCGTGCAAGAAAGCGAAGCCGTTGAAGCTGTCGCGACGGTCGCTGAGAAGGTCTCCTGCCTTGATCCCGGCGGCAGAATCATCTTCGGTAGCGAATTCCATCAAGCGAATAGTGCTGCGAGGGCCGGTATTGACCCCGAAGGTGACCATGCGCGGCCGATCGTGATGACCGGGATCGAAGCGAGGATGGGCACTGAAGGCCTCGCCTTTCTTCAAAACACCACCCAAAAGGCTGATGCCGTGGGTCTCGAGGGTTTGGGGGTCGAGTGCATGGGGTTCAGCAGCTTCCCAGAGCGCAAGCAGTTGGTCGCCAAGCTGCACAACGCCGGTATTGGCGATGTTTTTCAACCTCAGATCAAAGGCATTGGCCAGCGGACCTCCGGGTTTCTGGCTTCCAAACACGCCTCGGTAAAGCACCTTGCCGGCCGCTTCCTCGGCCTGCCAACCAGCGGTGCGCACAAACCGATTGGTCAGCGAAACACCCTCAGCATTGAACTGAATCGCGGTGATCATGCCGTCACCATCAAAGGGATGGTGCACGCGCTGCCCGTCACGCTCCAGCAGCCCAGGGCCATTGCGGTAGAGGGTTCCCAGTAGCTCGGAGGGCACCTCGCCCCTCGCCGGCTGAAGCGCAACATCAGTGAGCTCCTGCTCCACATTGCGGAAGGCGCTTGCCCATTCCGACCGGTTGAAACGTTCAGCGGCGGTAGCGACGGTCACGGAGAACAACTGCTGTGGTCCCCATCCTCTCGTAACGGACTGTGAAGCGCGACTAAGACTCAGTTCGCTCCAGCCTGCTCGAGCACACCCTTGCTGCTGGGAACCGCTCCAGAGCGCCGAGGGTCGATCTCCGTCGCCATGCGCAAGGCCCTTGCGAAGGCCTTGAAACAGGCTTCAACAATGTGATGGGAATTGGTTCCATCCAGCTGACGGATATGGAGGGTGAGGCCGCTGTTGTTGACCACCGCAACGAAAAATTCCTTGACGAGCTCGGTGTCGTAGCGACCAATCTTCTCTTTCGGAATCGTGAGGTTGTACGAGAGATGGGGTCGACCGGAGCAATCGAGCACGACCTGCACCAGCGCTTCATCCAGCGGCGCGACGAAATGACCGAAACGCACGATGCCGCGGCGATCACCTAAAGCCTGTGCCAAGGCCTGTCCGACGGCAATGCCCACATCTTCATTGGAGTGGTGATCATCGATATGGGTGTCACCCACCGCATTGATCTCCAGATCGATCAGGCCATGGCTGCTGATCTGATGGAGCATGTGATCCAGGAAGGGCACGCCGGTGCTGGCTTGGCACTTGCCACTGCCGTCTAGATCCAGGCACACCTTCACATCGGTCTCACCGGTGACTCGATGGATCTCACCCGTACGCATGCTGTTCAGCTCCGGAGGCGGCGACTTCGCTGTTCCGATCATGCCGAAACAGACGGCGCAGACCAAGGCCCATCAGCGCAGAGTCACATGCCGTTAACGCAGTAGCCGGCATCCACATAGATGGTTTGGCCAGAAATACCACTCGACAACTCGCTCAGCAGGAATGCAGCAGTGTTGCCCACTTCCGTCTGTGTGACGGTGCGGCGCAGCGGTGCTTTCTCCTCCACGTTGTGAATCATGTCGAGGATGCCGCCAATCGCGGAGCTAGCCAGGGTGCGAATCGGTCCTGCACTGATGGCATTCACTCGCACCTGCTTGTCAGGACCGAGCTCGGCCGAGAGGTAGCGCACGGACGCTTCCAGAGCGGCCTTGGCCACACCCATCACGTTGTAGTTGGGGATGGCTCGTTCAGCTCCCAGATAAGTCAAGGTGACCACCCCGGCTTTCTCGCTGAACAACGGCTTGGCATGACGACAGAGGGGAGCCAGGGAATAGGCACTGATCTCGAGTGCTCGGGCAAATCCCTCAGAGCTGGTGGCGCTGTAATCACCGATCAGCTCTTCCTTGCCCGCGAACGCAAGGCAATGCACTAATCCATCGAGGACGCCCCACTTCTGCCGAATCTCTGCAAAAACGGATTCCATCTGATCGGAATCCTGAACATTCAGAGGCAGAAACAAGGAGGGTTCAAGCGGGGCAGTGAGCTCACGCACCTTGGTCTCAAAACGACCTTTGTCGTCTGGCAGATAGGTGATGCCCAGTTCGGCACCCGCCGCTTTGAGCTGCTGCGCGATGCCCCAGGCAATCGATCGATTGTTGGCGATGCCGGTAACGAGGATCTTCTTGCCCGTGAGATCGAGAAGCATCGGACCGGTTGTCGCTGAACTGTTGGGGGATTCTCCACCATCCCCGACCCGAACTCCCAGGAATGGTCGCGTTTGAGCCATTGGATCGACAGGATGACACCGTGAAATCCATCGTCCGGTGCCCCCGCAACCCAGCCCAACATCTCTGTCATGGTCTGAACAGCCAGGGGATCTTCCCAGAAACCTTGTGGACCGCAGAGCCCTCGATCGCCTGCTGGCTGAACAGTTTCCAGAAGCTGGCGGAAGGCTCAGCCCGCTGCGCGGAGGTCGAGACGCCGCAGAGACAACACTGAGTCGGATCGACCCGCGGCGTTACACCAAAAGCCGCAATCACCTCAAAGGCGCAGTGACAGGCCTATCCCCTTACATCCGCCACGGTGTGCTCAGCCTTGCCGAAGTGCGTGACGCCGTGTTCCAGCGCATTCGCAGCCGCGACGAAGGAAGCAAGTTGATCAATGAGCTGGGTTGGCGCGATTTCTGGCAGCGGATGTGGCGCGACCTCGGCGATGGCATCCAGGACAGCCAAGAAGAGCTGAAAACCGGACACGATCCTGCCTCCTATGCCCGAGAGCTCCCTGAGGACATCCGCTCGGGACGAACAGGCCTGGCCTGCATGGATGGATTTCAAAGCGAACTCACCACCCGTGGCTGGCTGCACAATCACGCCCGCATGTGGATGGCGGCTTACGTGGTGCATTGGCGCAAAGTGCACTGGAAGGCTGGCGCAGACTGGTTTCTGGAGCATCTTCTTGATGGAGATCCTTCCAGCAACCATCTGAGTTGGCAGTGGGTGGCCAGCAGCTTCAGCCACAAGCCCTACTTCTTCAACAAAGGCAATCTTGAGCGGTTTAGCGATGGCCAGTTCTGCAGGAACTGCTCCAGCAGCGATCGCTGTCCATTTGAGGGCAGTTATGAGCAGCTGGAAGATCAGCTGTTCGCAAGCCAAGGCGCCATTCGTGATGTTCCCGCCAGACGCAACCGCAACCAGCAGCAACGCTCAGGCCGACAACAGGGTCTGAATCGAAGCGGTCATGCGGCCATGGCCCGACCCAAGCAATAAACCATGCCTATTCAACAACCCGTTATCTGGGTGCACGAGGAAGCCCTCGGTACCAGCAACCCGGTGCTGCTGAAGCAGCCGGACAGCCCAGGCGTCTTTGTGTTTGACACTGAATGGATCCAGGAAGCCTGCATCAGCCGCAAACGACTTGGCTTTTTGTACGAAAGCGCCCTGGATCTACCCATCACCCTGCGCAAGGGCGATGTAGTCAAAGAAGTAATCGCCTTTGCCGAGCGTCACAACGCCGATGGCATCTTGAGCAGCCTCCCTGTCGACCCTCGCCTGGAACGCATCGCTGCAGCCATCGAAAAGCAGTACCCACTGGAACTGCTTGAACCGGAACCATTCGTAACCATGGAGCGACCACCACGGCTTGGACGTTTCAGTCGCTACTGGCGCGAGGCTGAACCGGTGGTCTGGGAAGGCTTCTGAGCGTCACCAAGCAGTTCCTTCTCAAGCCGCTTTTCTTCGGCGGGATCCCTCAGTAGATCGCGCCGCTCATAAGCCGGCAGCTCAACAGGCCTCAACTCCGATGCATCTGTGGGCGGGGGCGTCCAGCGCCAGCGGGCTTCTGGAGCACGCTGCTGACAGAGAGCTTTTAACTGCGTCTGCAGAGCGCGGCGCACATCGCTGCGACGCACAGCAGCGAAAAATTCCTCACGCGGCACTAGCCCTGCACTGAAAGGCGCTGTGCCGTTGCCGTTGAACAGACGTGCAGCATCGGGGAACCAACGCGGCGAGCATTCCGCTGGATCGTCCGTGTCGGTTTCCAGAAAGAAATGAAGACCAAAGCCGTCGGGCTGACTCACAACCGCCAGGCCGTCATGGGGCATCTGCCGCGGCAGCGGAAAAACTTTCCAGCTGGGCCTCTGTGGTCCCGAACAGGCCGTCAGCACCAGAACTAGCGTGAAACCTGAGATCCGACCTGCCTTGGCACGCCTGAGCACGCGTTCTTTGCACCGGAGGGACGGAGTCTGAACCAGGATGAAAGCTGACGCACCATTTGTTGCTCGTTCGCCATGGCTCTCACTCCCTCGACCATGCTGCCCCTTGGCGAGGTGCTGCCCGCCTTCCAGTTGCCGATGGTGAGCGGAAGCTTGAGGGATGGCACTGACGCAGCCACTCTCAGCGACAGCGAGCTGCCCGCACAACCGCTGCTGGTGATGCTGATCTGTGCTCACTGCCCGTTTGTAAAACATGTGGAGCCCGAGCTGAGCAGGATCGCCGAGGACTACGGCCCAGCCTTGACCCTGCTGGCCGTCTCCAGCAACAGCCTCTCCACCCATCCACAGGATGGTCCCGAAGGCCTACGTCATCAGGCAAAACAGCAGCAGTGGCGTTTTCCCTATCTGCTCGATGAGCAGCAGAAACTGGCCAAAGCCCTCAAGGGCGCTTGCACGCCGGAGTTCTATCTGTTCAGACCCGATGAGGCAGGCCTTCAGACCTTGTGCTATCGGGGCCAGCTCGACGGCAGCCGCCCAGGAAACGAGGTGCCATTGGATGGCCGCGATCTGCGCAGGGCACTAGATGCGGTCCTCAATGGCCAGCCTGTCAACCAAGACCAGCAACCATCGGTTGGCTGCAACATCAAGTGGCATCCCGGACAAGAGCCACCGTGGTTCGGGGCACCGGCTTAAGGTGCCACCCATGCAGGTGCCTCCCTTCAGCCTCAGTCAGCAGCTCGCCGACCTGGGGCCGGAACTCGATGAAGCCGCGCTGCGTGTGTTGCGCAGCGGGCAGTACATCGGTGGCACTGAAATCCAATCGTTTGAAACGGCCTTCGGGGCAGTGGTCGGCACTGCCCACGCTGTTGGCTGCAACAGCGGCACCGATGCCCTGATCCTGGCCCTGAGAGCCCTTGGCATCGGAGCTGGTGATGAGGTGATCACAGCCTCATTCAGCTTCTTTGCCACAGCTGAAGCGATCAGCGCTGTTGGTGCGACGCCGGTGTTTGTGGATGTCGATCCACTCACTTACCTGATCGATCTCAATCAGATCACTGCTGCGATCACGCCCGCAACCAAAGCCCTGATCCCAGTGCATTTGTTTGGTCGGCCTGTCGACATGACGCGGTTGATGGCAATCGCCAAAGATCACAACCTTGTCGTTGTTGAAGACTGTGCTCAAGCTACCGGGGCGAGTTGGAACGGACGACCCGTCGGCAGCTGGGGCGACATTGGCTGCTTCAGCTTTTTCCCCACCAAAAACCTCGGCGCAGCTGGTGATGCCGGAGCTGTGACCTGCCACGACGCAGCCCTTGCTCAGCGCATGCGCGAGCTAGCGGTGCATGGCATGCCCCGCCGCTACCTGCACACGGAGCTCGGTTACAACAGCCGACTGGATGCCATGCAGGCCGCAGTGCTCAACGTGAAACTGCCCCGGCTGAACCAATGGGTAGAACGCCGCCGGCAGATCGCCCAGCGCTACCGCGAAGCGCTGCAAGATGTGCCAGGCCTGCTCATCCCCGATTCGTCCGCAGGCAACGGCCATGGCTGGAATCAGTTTGTGGTGCGTGTCACGGTTTGCCCGGCTGACATCTCCTCCAATGCCAACCATCCCCCAAGTGAGTTCGGATTACCCAGCAGTCATTGCCGCGATTGGTTGAAACAGAGCCTGCAAGAGAAGGGCGTGAGCACGATCATCTATTACCCCATTCCCATCCATTGCCAACCGGCCTACGCCAATCAACATCAAGGCACCCGTCTACCGGTGACCGAACAGCTCTGTAGCGAAGTGCTGAGTTTGCCGATCTTCCCGGAGCTCTCCAGCGAACAGCAGGAACAGGTGATTGCCGTGCTTCGCTCGCTGCTCATCCAAACCGCTCCTCTGGATTCGCAAACCTGCAGCGTTGCGGCCTGAACTCAGGAACGGATGGTGGCGTACAGCTGCTTGAAGTGGGCCTGCTGTTTCTTGTGATCAATCAGGAGCTCCGGGTATCCGCGTCGCTCCAGTGCACCGATCTCACCACTGAGCAGATCCTTGGTGTTCACATGGCGCAGCTCAGGTAACCAGTGACGGATGTAGTCAGCTTCAGCGTCGAACTTTGATGCCTGCGTCGCGGGATTGAAAATTCGCAAGGGCTTGGGATCCATCCCACTGCTGGCACTCCACTGCCAACCGCCATTGTTGGCCGCAAGATCGCCGTCCACCTCCAGCTCCATGAAGGCACGCTCGCCCCAGCGCCAGTCGCAGATCAGGTCTTTAACCAGAAAAGAAGCGACGATCATGCGACAGCGGTTGTGCATCCATCCGCTCTGGTTGAGCTGACGCATCGCTGCGTCGATGATCGGCATCCCTGTTTGGCCCTCTCTCCAGAATCCAAACCACTCTTCACTGTTCTCCCAGGGGAAGCGTCGCCATTGCTCGCGATAGGGACCATCCGCCAATTCGGGGAAATGGAACAAGGCCTGCTGGTAAAACTCACGCCAGCCCAGCTCCTGCTCCCACACCGTGATCGCATGCTCCTGTTCATCACTGCGCACGATCTCCTTGGCGCTCTGGGCAGCACACCAAGCCTGCCTGGGACTGATCGTGCCGACACTCAAAGCCGCACTTAAAGATGAGGTCCCCTGCTGCCCAGGGAAATTACGGTCAGGCTCGTAGCCAAGCAGAGGCCCGTCAGCAAACATTGCCAACTGATCCGCTGCCGCGATTTCTCCAGGGCGACAAGGACACAAGTTGGTGCCAGCGAAGCCATGGCTGCTGCGCAGACGCTCAAGCTCTGACTGTCCCTGGGAACAAAGCCGACCAAGGTCTCCTTCTGCAGAGCTGATCTGCTGAAGCTGGGACTGGTTTAAATCCTGCAGGCCTTCTGGAGCTGGTGTGGTGCGTGGGGCGAGCCGTTCGACCTGACCACGCCAATTGCGCAGAAAAGGTCCATACACGCGGTAAGGGTCACCTCCACCGGTTTTGAGCAACTCCGGCGCCACCAGCAGCTGGTCCCAGTCGACCAGCAGCTTGCGCCCATCGGCCTGCAGGGCCTTGGCCACCTGACGGTCTCGCTCGCGGGCATAAGGCTCCACATCGCGACTCCAAACCATGGTGGGTGCGTCCAGGAGGGCCGCCAACTGCGGCAGCAGCACAATCGGATCACCAGCCAGCACCAGCAGGCGACTCCCGGCCTGATGCCAGCGCTGTTGCAGTTCAACCAGGCTTTCCACCAAAAACCACAACCGAGCGGGTGCCATCGGCGGCAGCTGGTGTGGCGGCGTGATCAGAACCGGATCTAGCACATAAACGCCCGTGACAGCCTGGCCCAGTGCCACGGCCGCCTGAAGACCTGAATTGTCCGCCAAACGCAGATCGCGGCGGTGCCAGAACAGCGTGCGAGGGGTACTCATCGGTGGTCGCGAATTCAGAAACCGAGCAACTGCTTGGCCCGATACCAAGCGGTCACGCTTTTGCCATCGAGCCACTCCTCGCCGGAACTCAGGCGAGCATCCAGTTCGGCAGGACTCATCTGCAGAACCTCGAGATCTTCATCGTCATCTCCTGCCGGGGGGTTCTCCAGCGCCGTGAGATCCCTGGCCAGGAAGCAGTGAATCACCTCATCGGAATAGCCAGGGCAAGGCAGCATGGGACCAAGGGCATCCCAGCGAGCGGCGCTATAGCCGGCTTCCTCTCCGAGCTCCCGCTTCATCGACTCCAAAGGATCTTCTCCGTCCTCCAGCGTGCCTGCCGGGAACTCCAGAAGCCTGGCCTGAACAGCAAAGCGGTACTGACGCAGCACCACCACCTGCCCCTCATCGGTGATTGGCACAGCCAGTGACGCGCCTGGATGCTTGATGATCCCGAAACTAGCCTCTACCCCCATGGGCAACCTGATGCGGTTGCGCTCGAAGCGCACTTTTCGCGCATCCAGGGCATCGATGGTCTCCAGCAGCTCGTATGGCTCTGGAGCCGGCAGCGGAGCCATGGCTTCTCACGACAGTGGGCACCAGCATGGCGGGTGAGCGTCAGGATCGACGGACGACCTTCCCTTGTTTCCACATCGCACTGACTGATCAAGCACGGCTGCAGCAGCTGCAGCTCCTCAAGGCCTTAGCGCGGGAGGCGGGCTGGCGACATCTCGCCTTGCAGACCTTGCTGAGCGTGCTCAGCAGCCTGCTCGACATCGCTGGTCTTGGGCTGGCCGTCAGCCTCTTGCTGAACTCGGGGACAGAGTCCGCTGCATCGCCAGATCTACTTAAAGCGCTGCCCTTGTCATCCAGCCTGGCTCTATTGGTGAGCCTGATCCTGGCTCGAGGGCTGATCCAGGCCTGGGTGGCCGTCAGCAGGGAATGGCTGCGCTCCGGTTTCAGCGATCGGCTTCGGCAGCAGTTACTGCATGAGGTGTTCTCAGCCTCCTCCAGGCAACTGGATCAGCTTGGCCGGGGGGATCTGCTGGCGTTGCTGATGGCCGACATCACTCGCTCTGCCATGAGCCTGGATCAGGCCTTGCGCATGGTTCAGGCGCTGCTGGCCATGCTGATTTATCTCATCAGCGTGCTGTTGGTGGGACGCACTGCAGCCTGGCCGCTGCTGCTGGCGCTGGCTGCAACCGCCGGCGCGGCCCTGCTGAAACGATCGGGCAGTTGGGGGCTGGGCCGAATCCAGACTCGCCTGAATGCAGCCCTGCAACGCACCGTGGGGGATGGCTTGCATGGACTCAAAGCCTTGCATGCCGCTGCCGCACAAGACTGGCTGCTGAACCGCTTTGCGCGGGAGACAGCCAAAGGCCGCTTGCTGCTGAAGGAACGGGTACGCAGACGCGCGGGCTACAACGCCTGGCGCGACACCCTGGTGGTCGCGATTGCTGGCCTCTGGATGCTGATGCAGGGGGACGCACTCAAAGCTGAAGTGTTGGCCTCAACACTGGTGCTGGCCTATCGAGCCGGTACATCGCTCAGCGCTGTGGTGCAGGCCCGACGCCTTTGCCTTGGCAGCCTGCCTGGATTCGAGGCTCTGCTTGAGCGACGCCATCAACTGCGGTCCAATCCTTCGCAAACCAATGGGACAACTCTGAGCAAACAATCGCTGCCCACACTCAGATTGGAACACTGGGGCCAGCTTCACTGGCAAAGCACAGACCCTGGAGCAGCTCCGCCCACATCCATCAGCCTTCAAGCAAACCGACTGGTCGTGATCACAGGGCCTTCCGGCTGCGGCAAAACCAATCTTCTGGATCAGATCAGCGGACTCCGAGACGAAGAGAACAGCTGTTGGACGATCCACTGCCAAGACACAACCTTTCAGCTGTCGGGGCTATCGGCTGCCCAGCAGTTACGCGGCCTGATGGCCTGCGCACCACAACATGCCGTGCTGTTTGAGGCCAGCTTGCGCGACAACTTGCTGCTTGGCGCTGATCTTCCCGACAAGACCGTTGAGGAATGGCTGCATCGCCTAGGTCTCAGCCACCTACTGGACAGACAGGAAGGCCTGGATACCCGCATGTCACTGGCCCAGACCCCCTTCTCCGGCGGTGAGATCCATCGACTTGGCTTGTTACGAGCCTGGCTGCGTAGCCGACCGGTCGAAGTGCTGGATGAGCCCACAGCATTTCTTGATGCCAGCGCCAGCCAGCTGGTGCGAGAGGTAATCGCTGAACGGTCGCGAGAGCGACTGGTGCTGATCAGCAGCCACGACCCAGCTCTGATCCAACAAGCTGATGGGGTGATCGACCTGACCTCTTCATTGCTGAAGATCTGACTCAGGACACCAGTCGACTGATCGCTGCATGGCTGCCAGCAAGGGCTCCAGAACAAATTGGCGCAGGTGCAGACGAGGGTGAGGCAGTACCAGCTGCGGATGATCCAGACGCCATTCCCCCCAGAAAAGGAGATCCAGATCGAGAGTGCGCGGACCCCACGGCAGCTCCTTATCTCGATCACGGCCAAAACATCGCTCAAGCTGATGCAGCTCCGTGAGCAACTGCAACGCCGCAGCCTCGGAGGCTGAGCGCTGTACACCTGCGCAGAGCACCACGGCATTGCAGTAGAGCGGCTGTCCTGGTGGCCCGCCCACTGGAGCCGTCTCCAGCAGTGGCGACCAGGAGCAGCGCATCTCTGCTGATGCAGCCCTGCCCCAGGAGATCAAAAGCTGCTCCAATTGAGGACGCAGCGTGATCAGCGTCTGGCGAGGCACACCTGCGGCACTGGGAAGGTTCGCCCCAAGGGCAATTGCAAGGGACTGAGGCTGATCAGCGAGACTGGCGCTCACGCTCAGGGCTGGCAAACATTCATGGTTTCAGGTGGAGGGGTCGCTAGCGGCATGGCCAGCACAGCTGCTCAAGAACAGGCGAGCCGTGCATTCCCACTGGCAGCCATCACTGGCCATGGAACGCTGAAACTATCCCTAATGCTGGCAGCGGTAGACCCCGGCCTGGGGGGCGTGATCATCGCCGGCGGCCGAGGCACCGGCAAATCCGTTCTGGCACGGGGCCTGCATGCCCTGCTGCCACCGATCGAGGTGCTGGATCAAGACAGCGCAGATCTCCCTGCAGGACCGGGGCTCAACCTCGACCCGACCCGACCCGAGGAATGGGATGGGAGCTGGCGAGAGCGGCTGAGCAGCGAGCCACCCTCCAAGGTGATTCCCGCTCCCTTCGTACAGGTGCCGCTGGGCATCACCGAGGACCGACTGGTCGGTGCCGTGGATGTGGCGGCATCACTGGCCAGCGGCAGCCCTGTGTTCCAACCGGGGTTGCTCGCAGAAGCTCACAGAGGAGTGCTGTACGTCGATGAGCTCAACCTGCTCGATGACGGCATCATCAATCTTCTGCTGGCCGCGGTGGGTGCCGGCGAAAACCAGGTGGAACGGGAAGGCCTCAGCCTCAGCCACCCCTGCAGGCCACTGCTGATCGCCACCTACAACCCCGAGGAGGGCAACGTCCGCGACCACCTGCTCGACCGCTTTGCGATCGCCCTCTCAGCCAATCAGTTGGTGAGCACCGAGGAACGCGTGGAAATCACCAATGCGGTTCTGAGCCATGGCCAGTGCAGCCGCAGTTTCTCCGAGCGCTGGAAAGAGGACACCGATGCTCTTGCCACCCAGCTTCTACTCGCTCGTCAGTGGCTGCCGGACGTGCGCATCAGTCGTGAGCAGATCGAGTACCTCGTGACCGAAGCAGTTCGCGGCGGCGTGGAAGGGCACCGATCCGAGCTTTATGCAGTGCGCGTCGCCAAAGCCCATGCGGCCCTCAGTGGCCGTGAACAGGTCGAAGCAGACGACCTGCAGGTGGCTGTGGCCTTGGTGATCGCGCCGCGTGCATCGCAACTGCCACCGCCAGATCAGCAGATGGAGCCGCCGCCGCCGCCGGAACCCCCTCAAGATCAGAACCCACCGCCGCCGGAGGCAGGCGAGCAGAACCCGGAAAACCAGCCCCCTCCGCCAGAAGGGTCTGATCAGGATCAGAACGACCCGACCGAGGAGGCCTCCAACGAAGACAGCGACGACGAAAACTCAGATGATGACGAGTCGGATCAGGACGAGGCACCGCCTTCGGTCCCCGAGGAGTTCATGCTCGATCCAGAGGCAGTCTCGATTGATCCCGACTTGTTGCTGTTCAACGCTGCCAAGAGCAAAAGCGGCAGCAGCGGCAGTCGTTCGGTGGTGCTCAGCGACAGCCGCGGCCGCTATGTGAAACCGATTCTGCCCAGGGGGCCCGTGCGGCGTATCGCCGTGGATGCCACGCTGCGCGCAGCGGCGCCCTACCAGAAGGCAAGGCGCGAACGCCAGCCTGGGCGCAACGTGATCGTTGAGGAAGCCGATCTGCGGGCCAAGCTGTTGCAACGCCAGTCCGGAGCTCTGGTGATCTTCCTGGTGGATGCCAGCGGTTCCATGGCCCTGAACCGCATGCAGAGCGCCAAAGGTGCTGTGATTCGGCTGCTCACCGAGGCCTATGAAAACCGCGACGAAGTGGCACTGATCCCCTTCCGAGGCGACCAGGCCGAAGTGCTGCTGCCGCCCACACGCTCGATCACCGCAGCGCGCCGGCGCCTGGAATCGATGCCCTGCGGCGGCGGATCACCGCTGGCCCACGGACTGACCCAAGCAGCCCGGGTTGGCGCCAATGCCCTGGCCACAGGAGATCTGGGCCAGGTGGTGGTAGTGGCGATCACCGATGGGCGCGGCAACGTGCCACTGAGCACCTCACTAGGCCAACCGGAGCTGGAAGGTGAAGAGAAGCCTGATCTCAAACAGGAAGTACTGGATGTGGCGACGCGTTACCGAATGCTGGGCATCAAGCTGCTGGTGATCGACACCGAACGCAAATTCATCGGCAGTGGCATGGGCAAAGACCTGGCCGAAGCAGCAGGTGGTAAATACGTGCAACTACCTAAAGCCAGCGATCAGGCCATCGCTGCCATTGCCATGGATGCCATCAACGCAGTGACCTGATTCTGGCTACTTCGATCCACCGGTTTGTGCAGGGTAGACCTCCTCGAACAAGGTGCCGAGACCGATCATCACGCTGCGGAGACCCTTCATGAAGCGGGGGTCATCGGTGAGCTGTTCGATATCACCACCAACCTGATCAATGCGTGCGGTGAGCTCACGGGCATTGGTCACAGTCTGCTTCAGATCACTGACTGTTTCTGGGTTGTCGATCGCTCCTGCCAGGTTGTTGATATGGGCAGCAGCATCGGCAGCCTCAGCCGTGGCCCTGTTGAGATTTTCAATGGTGGGCTTGGCTCTGGCCACTTCAGCGCGCAACTGGTGGACGAGCGTGTCGACATTTTCAGCCGCCAGATCAGCTGTGTTGAGAAACTTCGAAGCGTCCTGACTGGTGATCCCGAACTGCTTGGTGGACTCCACCAGTGCTGGAATCAGGTTCGACTTCTGAGCTTCATTGAGCAGCTGCTCAAGGGAGGCTGTCACGGCGGAAAGACTCGTGGCTGACTCTCCTTGGATGGTTGCACCGTTGCAAAGGATTCCGCTATTGCGACAACGGCCTGATTTCGGCTTTGGCGCATTCTTCGGGAGCGGTGAACCGGTTGTGACCAGTTCGACCTGTGAGTCTCCCCCGAGCAGTGAAGCCGAGGAAACGGCAGCCTTCACAGGCAAAGGCAGCTGCAGATCATCGGCATTGATCTCCAACGTTGCCTTCACCGCCATCGGAGTGACGTCGATGGATCGAACCGTGCCGACCATGATTCCGCGGAAGGTGACGGGCGAGCGGGCCGCCAGCCCTGCGGCATTGGCGAAGTCTGCGGTAACAGTCCAGGTCTCCGACCCCAGACGCACACCTCTCAGCCACAGCATGGTGCCGGCAAATCCTGCGAGCGCTCCAACGATCGAAAACCCAACCAGGGCTTCACGGACACTACGGCGCATGGCTCATTGATCGGAGGGCTGCATCGGTCCGCGAAGGTTACCCGTCCTGAACTGAACGACGTAAGGGTTGTCGGTGGAGCGATACTCATCAACCGTGCCGTCCCACTGGAAACGACCTCCGTAGAGCATCACAATCCGTTCGGCTGATCGCTCGATCGTGCTGTGCACATGACTCACCACCACTGAGCAGCCACGGGCAACGGTGGTGGTCTTCACGATCAAATCCTCGATACGGGTTGATGCAACAGGGTCAAGCCCTGCCGTCGGCTCGTCGTAAAGCAGCAAGGGCATCGCCCCCTCCTCGCGATCGGGATCATCAATCAGAGCCCTGGCGAAACTCACCCGTTTCTGCATGCCACCGCTGAGCTGGCCGGGATATTTGTTAGCCACATCATTCAGCCCAACGGCCTCGAGACACTGCTGAACCCGCTCACCGATCTGGGCAGGGCTCATGCGCCCGAGGCGCATCAACAGAAAGCCGACGTTTTCCTCAACCGTGAGTGAGGCCAGCAAGGCAGGGTTCTGAAACACCAGTCGCACGTCGGCTGGACGGCGCTGATCGAGACGCAGGTACTCCTGAGGTTCGCCAAACAGGCGCAGCTCCCCTGCCGTCGGCAACTGAAGTCCTGCAAGCAGCCTGAGAACCGTGGATTTTCCCGCACCAGAAGGGCCAACAACAGCAATGCGCTCTCCTGGCTGCATGCAGAGCGACACCTTGTCCAAAACTGGCTTAGAACCCCACTGCATCGTGAGGTCACGCATCTCCACCACTGGAGTCTGGGTTGCTGGAGATGTCGGGTCCAGCCTGATCTGCACGGGGTTTTCGCGCGTTACGCGCCCATCTTGCCTCGTTTACACCAATGAGGATGCCCATCAGGAACAACTTCCGTACAGTTCCCTCATCGCGAGGGAAGCGACGACCCTGGCCCCGGATTGCACTTGACCAGCCCAAGCCACCGCGGACGCCGTCAACGCATCCGGGCCATGCAGGCAGCTCGGCAGCGTGATCTAGTGCTGCGCTCCCGCCGAGCGGTGCGTTGGCTGCAGCCAGGTCTAGTGGTTAAGCGCTGGCTGCTCACCTCAGGAATTGGACTGATGTTGGCGCTTCTGGGCGCTGCCGTCTGGGCCGACTTACAGCCCATTTACTGGATGCTCTGGGCTATCCAGGAATCTCTGAGCTGGATCACTCGCGTGTTGCCGAGGGGAATTACCGGGCCGTTAGTACTGCTGGTAGGCGTCGGCCTGCTGCTCTGGGGGCAGAGCCGCAGCTTCGGCTCCATCCAGCAGGCCCTGGCCCCGGAAAAAGACACCGTTCTGGTAGATGCACTGCGGGCGAAAAGCCGCCTCAATCGGGGGCCAAACATTGTTGCCATCGGCGGCGGCACCGGGCTGTCCACGCTGCTGAGTGGCCTCAAGCGTTACAGCAGCAACATCACAGCCGTCGTCACCGTGGCTGACGACGGTGGCAGCAGCGGCGTGCTGCGCAAAGAACTGGGCGTGCAGCCACCCGGCGACATCCGCAACTGCCTGGCCGCATTATCTACTGAAGAACCGCTGCTGACGAAACTTTTCCAGTACCGCTTCTCCGCCGGAGGAGGCCTTGAAGGTCACAGCTTCGGCAATCTGTTTCTTTCGGCGCTCACCGCCATCACCGGCAGCCTGGAAACGGCAATCACCGCCTCCAGCCGAGTGCTGGCGGTTCAGGGCCAGGTTGTACCCGCTACGAATGTAGATGTGCGGCTGTGGGCGGAACTGGAAGACGGTCGCCGCATCGAAGGCGAATCGGCGATCGGACAAGCACCGAGCCCCATCGTTCGTCTGGGCTGCCTACCAGAACGCCCACCAGCGCTGCCGAGGGCTCTTGAAGCGATTGCCCAAGCCGATCTGATTCTGCTGGGCCCAGGCAGCCTCTACACCTCACTTCTGCCCAATCTGCTGGTCCCAGAACTGGTGAGCGCAATCCAGCGCAGCCGCGCTCCCAGGCTTTACATCTGCAATTTGATGACGCAGCCAGGAGAAACGGATGGGCTGGATGTGAGCGGACACCTCAGGGCCATCGAAGCGCAACTGGCCTCTCTCGGCATCAGCCATCGACTGTTTGACGCCGTGCTAGCGCAAGAGCCCATCAGGGAATCACCACTGATTAAGCACTACCGCTCACGCGGAGCTGAAACTGTGACCTGCAACCGCCGTGAACTCGAGATTGAGGGATACGACGTGATGGAAGCACCACTACAAGGCAGTCGGCCCACCGCAACCCTGCGTCACGATCCCCGCAGCTTGGCCCTAGCAATAATGCGTTTTTACAGAAAGCACAAAACAGATAAACCTTCGGTTGCAATTTAATTCACAACACAAAAATATATTTATTCAAGAGCAAAAGTCTTTTTGATGCACGTTTAATAAGCGTCCTGCATCTCATAAAAATCAGGCTGGACATAGTCCTTCCTTAAGGGCCAACCGGTCCAATCTTCAGGCATCAGCAACCTCTTGGGATGGGGGTGGCCTTCAAAATTGATCCCGAACATGTCGAATGTCTCACGTTCCTGCCAATCGGCACCTCGGAACAGTCCGTAAAGGCTGGGGATACTCGGCTCTCCCTCTCTGGACAGAAAGACTTTCAGACGTACTTCGCGCAACTGATCTACACGACCATCGGCAACTTCTGCCAACGCGATGAAATGATAGAAGCTGACCAATTGTTGGCCGGGTCCTTCGTCATAGCCGCCTTGGCACTGGAGATGATCAAATCCATGGCTTTTAAGAGCCGCGGCAATCACGGGGAGAAACAGTGCCTCAACGCCGATTTGCTCAACTCCAACATGGTCGGGATCGAGCACGGAGTGATCAAAGCCTTGCTCACTAAGCCATTGGCTGACCGAGCCTGGCTCTGGACCAGTCGCAACTGGAGAATCTGTTTTGGTGTCTTTCTCTGGAGTTGGGCTCATGACTCCTCAGGGATCTTGACGGGCTCGGCTGTTTCAAGCGCGGGCATCGGTAGACCTGCGCCAGGCTTCAATGCAGCCACCTGGGTTTCAGCGCGCAGGTAAGCACCAGTAACGATCGGCTCAACCTGGGTCATCGCATGCTCAACCGTGCAGTAGCGATGGGTCTGGATCAACAGACGGCGATCGGCCACAGATTCATTGGCCACCTTCTTGCGCAGCTTGATCACTGCATCGAAAATTGCTTCTGGCCTGGGCGGACAGCCTGGCAAGTAGAGATCAACGGGAATCAGCTTGTCCACACCACGGACAGCAGTAGTTGAGTCTGAGCTGAACATGCCCCCGGTGATGGTGCACGCACCCATGGCAATCACATATTTGGGCTCAGGCATCTGCTCATACAGACGCACCAATGCAGGTGCCATCTTCATGGTAACCGTGCCAGCGACGAGCAAGAGGTCTGCCTGGCGCGGTGAACTGCGTGGCACTAGACCAAACCGGTCGAAATCGAAACGAGAGCCCAGCAAGGCAGCGAATTCGATGAAACAGCAAGCCGTTCCGTAGAGAAGTGGCCAGAGACTGCTCAATCGAGCCCAGTTGTGCAGATCATCAAGACTGGTGAGGATGATGTTTTCACTCAGGTCCTGGGTGACAGTCGGCACCCCATCAGCCGAGCCAGCCACGGGGCCGCAGCTGGACTCCCTCAGATCACGGACCGCCTGAATCGAGGGGGCTTCTCCAGTTGTTGCAACTCGTTCGGTCGATGAGGTCATGGGATCAGCTCCACTCCAGGGCGCCCTTGCGCCAGGCATACGCCAAAGCCACCACGAGGATGGCGATGAACACCAGCGCTTCTATAAAAGCCAAAATACCTAGTCGATGGAATGCAACGGCCCAGGGGTAGAGGAAAACCGTCTCCACATCGAAGATCACGAAGACCAGCGCAAACATGTAGTAGCGGATGTTGAACTGGATCCAGGCACCGCCAATCGGCTCCATACCAGATTCGTAGGTGAGTTCGCGCTCACCGACCTGACTCCGCGGCGACACAAGCTTGTTGGTCACCAGGGCGAGCACAGGCACGGCTCCTGCGATCAGCAAGAAGCCGAGGAACGCGTCATACCCCGGAAGGACAAACATCTGGGCTGAACGGAATAGGCTGCAGTCTGGCATTTGCAGCCTCTGGCTGACGTTTGGCCAGGAGACGTCGATAGAGTGTCCACATCCGGTCAATCAGCGGTGAGCGACGAAACACAACCACCGCAGGACCCTGCGAATGACATCGATGCTGATTCAGAGGCGAAGCCAGTTGGCGAGGCTGATCACCTAGCGGAGGCCACAGAAGAGGTTAAAGTGCGTGTCCCAGAAAAGACTCTGGCGGAACAAGCGAGTGATCCACTCACGCACCGTTTCGAGTGCCGAAGCTGCGGATTTGTCTACGACCCTGAAGAGGGCGTCAAAAAATTGCGCATCGAATCAGGCACCGCTTTTCAGCAGCTTGATGCTTTGGCGTTCCGTTGTCCGGTCTGCCGTAGCAAAGTTGGCGCTTTCCGAGACATCGGACCACGTGCAAAGGCCAGTGGCTTCGAAGAGAATCTCGATTTCGGTTTGGGCGTCAATCGTTTAACCCCGGGGCAGAAGAATGTGCTGATCTTCGGCAGCTTGGCTCTTGGCTTCGCCTTCTTCCTCTCGTTGTATTCCCTGCGTTAATTACTAAATGATCGGCGCAGATACTTTTGCGCTGCACCACCCGTATTGCTCCAAGCCTGTCTTCATTTTCAACCCGGCATGAATTCCCTGATCAAATCCCTGGCCCACTTGGCACTCGTGGTCTGTATCGGCTTCGGTCTTGGCGGGTGCGTCACCACCAAAGTGCCAACCGCAACTGCCAGCCCCTGGCAAGTGATCGATCTCAACACTCAGGCCAATCCTCTGGATATCGCCTTCACCAGCGCCGAGCACGGATTCTTGGTGGGCAGCAACCGCCTGATTCTGGAAACCAATGATGGTGGCGCGAGCTGGAACGAGCGCAGCCTGGATCTGCCGGAGGAAGAGAACTTCCGCCTGATCAGCATTGCTTTTGATGGTGATGACGGCTGGATCGCCGGTCAGCCCGGCCTGCTGATGCACACCACCGACGGGGGCCAGAACTGGACGCGACTATTCCTGGACACGAAGCTGCCAGGCGAGCCCTACCTGATTACGGCACTGGGACCCAACAGTGCAGAACTAGCGACCAACGTGGGAGCTGTGTACCGAACCAGCGATGGTGGTGGCAGCTGGGATGCCGAGGTGAGCGATGCAGCGGGTGCAACCCGTGACCTGCGCCGGAGCCCTGATGGCGCCTACGTGAGCGTGAGCAGCCTGGGGAACTTTTACGCCACCTGGGATCCAGGACAACCGGTCTGGCAGGTTCACCAACGCGTTAGCAGCCAACGACTGCAGAGCATTGGCTACCAGCCCGATGGCCGGCTCTGGATGGTTGCTCGCGGTGCTCAGATTCGTTTCAACGAAGACGCTGCCGACAACGAAAGCTGGAGCAAGCCGATTATTCCTATTACCAATGGCTATGGCTATCTGGATATGGCCTGGTCCGACGACGGAGCGATCTGGGCCAGTGGTGGTAACGGCACCTTGTTGGTGAGCCGAGATGAAGGCAACAGCTGGGAGCGCGATCCTGAAAGTGTGCAGGCTCCAACCAACTTCACGCGATTTGTGTTCGACGACACAGATCGTCAACAGCATGCATTCCTACTGGGCGAGAGGGGGCTGATGCTGCGCTGGTCAGCCCTCACCTAACAGCTGCTGAGAGCCAATGGCGAACAACGCTCTGTAACCAACTGGCAGGTCCCAGCGCAGTCGCAGGGCCCCTGCCTTTAGGATCATTGGGCAATTACACTCGAAGTCATGGCCGGCGGCTCAACGGGGGAACGCCCGTTTTTCGAGATCATCACCAGCATCCGCTACTGGGTGATCCACGCAATCACACTGCCTTCGATCTTCCTGGCCGGATTCCTGTTCGTGTCTACAGGCCTTGCCTATGACGCCTTCGGAACTCCTCGCCCTGACTCGTATTACCAAGCCAGTGAGAGCAAAGCTCCCGTGGTTGGTCAGCGATTCGAAGGCAAGTCGAGCCTCGACACACGGCTGAAATAAGTATTTTCCATGACTCAAACACCCACCTCTTCAAAGCCACGCGTTTATCCGATCTTCACGGTGCGCTGGCTTGCTCTGCACACCCTGGGAGTCCCTGCAGTGTTCTTTATTGGCGCTTTGGCCGCCATGCAATTTATTCGCCGCTGATCCCCCAATCGTTCTGAGACATCATGGAGCGCAACAAAAATCCTAATACGTTGCCGGTTGAACTCAACCGGACCAGCCTTTATCTGGGTCTGCTGTTTGTGTTCGTCACAGGCATTCTGTTTTCCAGCTACTTCTTTAACTGAGTTTTTTAATTATGAAGCCTAAGAATGCAGGCAATTTGCCCGACGGACGTATTCCAGATCGTCTTCCTGACGGCTCTCCCGCCGTTAAGTGGCGCTCACGTTGGACTGAGGGAACGTTGCCTCTGTGGCTAATTGCCACAGCAGGTGGGATGGCTGCAATCTTTGTGCTTGGACTCTTCTTCTACGGTTCTTACACAGGTGTGGGTTCCGCCTGACTGGCTTTGCATTGGAATTGCAAACAAATTCTCCGGGTGCATGCCCGGTTTTTTTGTGCCTTTCTTGCGCACTCATCCCAGCGATCAATCCAGACGAAGGTCAGCTCGTCGGCATACGGTTGAAGGGACAGCCAGTCTCTGATGGTTCTTCTCGCCCAGAAGCCAGCCGACTCCAAGGTTTCGAACTCACCCAAGCGCAATCGCCGCCCCAAGAAGCGGCAAGTGTTTTGCCCAGCCCACCCTGAGCAGCCGATCGAAGGCAACGGCAGGAAGTACTACCTGCATCTGCTGCAGCCCGAACAACTACAGGAACGAGGCATTTCGGCCAAACGCGCTCAGCTGATCATCCACGCCTATCCAGTGCTGGTGCTCAGCAATGAATGGCTGGAGGAGTTGTATTGCCCACAATGCGGGAGAATGCAGTGGTGTCATGTGATCAAGCACGACCGCGTAAATCACACGGTGCGTTGGGCTCCCAGGGAGCTATGGGAACAGGTGGCCCATGTTGATCCTGTCGCGGCAAACCCCACGGCAAGCGAGTACTCGCGCAGGGAAGCAGGGCGACACCGCCAGAAACGTATGGATGGAAAACGCTATTACGACTTAAATTAAGTACACATCATCCATTACAAATACGAGGGAATACTTCATGAAACCGCCGCTGCATCACCACAGAATCCCTTGCATAAAAACAATCCCTCAATGAATCAAGATTGTCCAAATACAGTCAATCATTTATGCCCGCATCAATCTCTGCCAAGCCCCGTGGTGCGATCTTGCCGTGACGAACATTTCACCACGCCTCGGGCTCCCATTGTTAAACAGCATTCCATTACAGGCATATAGCTCATAGGCCTCACGGTAATTCACAGTGATTCAGCACAACTTCACAGAGGCTGCTTGGGGAAAATGGTGCTCTCTCTTTCTGCAGAAGCTCCTTTTACTTGACAAAACCAATACAATTCGCAAAGCACAAAAAGCATGCATAATTGAAATAAAGACTAATCCAAGACATTAACTTCAAATTTTTTCAAGGCTTCGAACACATGCAAATGAAAGCGTTTTAACTACTCGAGCTGATTCTTAGAGTCACCTTTTACGCAAGAAACTTAAAACTACTTTGCAATCAAATCAGAAAGATTTTCTGCAACCAAAGGCGCCAATCCATCTGACAAAGAAATCTTCGCATTCCACCCCAAACCCTTCATACGACTTACTTCCAACTGTTTCTTTGGTGTTCCATCCGGCTTAGTTGTATCCCACTCAATCGTTCCCTGAAACCCCACCAACGCTGCGATTTGTTCCGCCAATTCCTTAATCGTTAGGTCCACTCCCGTTCCCACATTCAAAAACGCCAGCGATTGTCCCTGATCATTTTTTGGTGCATCACTCCAAAGAGCGCTCCAGCTCTCCAGCGCAAAAACGCAGGCATTACCCAGATCATCCACGTGCAAAAACTCACGCATCGGTGATCCCGTTCCCCAACATGTCACACTTTTTGCCCCTGCCTCCTTGGCTTCACGGAAGCGCCGAATCAATGCCGGTAGCACATGGCTGTTTTCCGGGTGATAGTTATCTCCAGGGCCATAAAGATTCGTCGGCATCAAGCTGATCGCATCAAAGCCGTATTGCTTTCTCAATGATTCACATAGCTTGATTCCAGTTATCTTGGCGATCGCGTACCACTCATTGGTTGGCTCCAACAATCCCGTCAATAATGCTTCTTCTTTAATCGGTTGCTCTGCAAACTTCGGATAAATACAACTGCTGCCTAAGAACAGCAGCCTCTTCACACCCGCCTTCCAAGCCCCTTCAATCACGTTCGTCTGGATTTTTAGGTTATCCAGCAGAAAATCAGCTGGAAAGTTGTCATTGGCGTGAATTCCGCCCACCTTGGCAGCCGCAAGCACCACCACATCTGGCTTGTACGTTGAGTACCAAGTCTTCACAGCCTCACTATCCAAGAGGTCCAACTCCTGCCGCGTTGGCGTCAGTAAGGCTCCTCCTTTCGCTGCATCGCCATAACCCTTCTTCTGCAACGCCCTACAGATCGCACTGCCTGCCATGCCCCGCGCTCCAGCCACAAAAAAATGGTCATCCGCTTTGATCAAACTGTTCATGCCTTGCCTCCAGCGGCCTTCACTGCATCCGAGTTTGTTGGTGGATTCTCCATTGAGCCCACAACATCAAAGCCCTTCAGCTTCAAATAAGCCTCTTTCTTCGCTTCTTCTTGATCATTAACCACCATCTCTGCAACCAATTCCTCCAACGTTGTTGTCGGCGTCCAGCCAAGCTTTTCCTGGGCCTTTGTGGGATCACCAAGAAGGGTTTCAACTTCAGCCGGACGGAAGTAACGCGGGTCAATTCTCACCACTACTTCTCCAGTACTGCGTTTACCGGTTTCCTCCAAACCTTTGCCTTCCCACTCGATGGCACCCCAGCCCAGCTCTACTGCAGCCAGCTCAATGAAGCGCCGCACCGATTCTTGCCGCCCCGTAGCGATCACAAAGTCTTCAGGAGGCCCCTCTTGCTGCAGCATCCTCCATTGCATCTCCACGTAATCCCGTGCATGACCCCAGTCCCTGAGAGAATCGAGGTTACCCATGTATAAACACTCTTCTAAACCGGCATCAATACGCGCTAGACCTCTAGTTATTTTACGCGTCACAAACGTTTCACCACGTCTTGGACTTTCATGGTTAAACAGCACCCCATTGCAGGCATACATCCCATAAGCTTCCCTGTAATTCACCGTAATCCAATACGCATATAACTTGGCTACTCCATAGGGGCTTCTGGGATAAAAAGGTGTGCTCTCCCTCTGCGGCATTTCTTGAACCAATCCATAGAGCTCACTAGTACTCGCTTGATAAATTCGCGTCTTCTCCACCAGGCCAAGCATCCGCACAGCTTCTAAAATGCGCAGCGTGCCCAAAGCATCGCTATTGGCCGTGTATTCCGGCGCTTCAAAACTGACCGCTACGTGACTTTGTGCACCAAGATTATAAATCTCGTCCGGCTGAACATTCTGAATAATTCGAATCAAATTAGTGCTGTCAGTCAAATCACCGTAATGCAGAATTAGACGCGGATCTTGATCATGAGGGTCCTGATAAAGATGATCAATTCGGATGGTATTGAAACTACTTGCGCGCCTCTTAATTCCATGAACTTCGTAGCCTTTTTCAAGCAACAATTCCGCCAAATAACTCCCGTCTTGACCAGTTATACCGGTAATTAAAGCTCTTTTGATTTCTTTTAACTCAGACATTCAATCAATGAACGGTCGACGACCATATTAGGGAAACTAAGAGCATTCAACACTCCTTGAGGTCCGTCAGCTGCAAGATGGCGAGGTTTTCGATGCCGTGCCCCGATAACCACGTTCCAGCAAACGCAGGCTGAGGACTGCGCCGATGAATCAAGCAGCACCGGTGACTCAAACAGGGCTTGTCATGGCTGGCCTTCACCCACACGCCAGAGGTTCAGACCAGCGTCCTGAACTTCAGCCGGTATGACCACCGACCGCGCATCGAAGACCCAAGCGGGCTGTCGCATCAAAGGAGCCAGAGTCAACCAATCGAGCTCTCGATATTGAGTCCACTCCGTAAGGATGAGCACTGCATCAGCCCCCTTTAACCCCGAGGGGATGTCGTCAATGGGCCACCAAGTACCCTCACCGCTGAGTGCCGCTCGTGTAGGACCCGATTCTGCATCGGGTGCTGTGCTCGCTGGCAAATTCAGATCACATGCAATTTGACCCGGATCAACTTTGGGATCATGGATGGCAAGCTGAGCACCCTCCTCCAATAGATCCTTAGCAATGCGGATTGCCGGGGCTTCCCGAGTGTCGTTGGTATCGGCCTTGAAAGCAAAACCAAGGACAACCAAGCGTTTGCCCGTGACGGTGCCAAACAGTTTCTGCACCACCGTGCGTGCAATGCGGTGCTGCTGCCAGCTGTTCAGCTGAACCACCGATTCCCAGTAGTTGGCTACATCGGGGAGCCCGAAATGCCTGCACAAATATACGAGGTTGAGGATGTCTTTCTGGAAGCAGCTACCACCGAATCCCGGGCCTGCCTTCAAAAATTTCGAACCAATGCGACTGTCGCTGCCAATCGCCCGGGCCACCTCACGTACATCCGCGCCAGTTGCTTCGCAGAGAGCCGCAACGGAATTGATCGAGCTGATCCTCTGGGCAAGAAAAGCATTGGCCGTGAGCTTGGAGAGCTCGCTGCTCCAAAGATTGGTGCGCAGGATGCGCTCCTGAGGCACCCAATGGTGATAAACCGATGCCAAAGCATCAATGGCCTCAGGATGTTCGCCGCCGATCAGCACCCGATCAGGGGATTCAAGATCAGGAATCGCGGTGCCTTCCGCCAGAAATTCTGGATTGGACAACACGGAGAAACTGCATTGGGCGCCGTCAATGGATTGCTCAGCCGCCGAAAGAATGGACTTCACCGCTTCTGCGGTGCGCACCGGCAAAGTGCTCTTCTCCACCACGATAGTGTGACCTGTTGCGGATTTAGCGACCTGACGAGCACAGGCTTCAACCCAGCGGAGGTCACTGGCTTGGCCAGCGCCAAGACCTTTTGTTTTAGTGGGTGTGTTCACGGAGATAAACACCATGTCTGCTGCAGCGATCGCCTCATCTACAGCCGTTGAGAAATAGAGGTTGCGGCCTCGAGCACGTCCAACCACTGCATCCAGTCCTGGTTCATACACTGGCAGCTTGCTCAGATCACTGTCGTTCCAGGCATCGATGCGAGTCTGATTGATATCAACAACTGTGACCTGAATCTCAGGGCAGCGATCGGCGATGACCGCCATGGTCGGACCGCCTACGTAACCAGCACCGATGCAACAGATAGAACGAATTGAAGCAGCAGGCATCCAGTTGTGGGGTCTAGGCCATCAAACGCTGGAAGGTTATCGCTGATCCTCGGGGCAAAGGTAATTCTGGGCAGTGGTCTGTAGAACAGCCACCACTGCAGCAGGGTCATTAAGCTCAAAACGCTGCTCTTCGCCTGCTTTCAGCAAAGGTTTGATACGCACTTGACGAGCTTGAGCTTCCTCTTCGCCGATCACCGCAGCCCAGGCAGCACCACTGCGATTAGCGCGCTTGAATTGCTTCGCAAAGGCAGCACTGGAGCCATCCAACTCAACGGATACACCAGCCGCCCGCAACTGCCTGGCCAATCTCAAAGCGAGAGCCTCAGCTTGATCTCCGCGATTCACCAAATAAAGATCCGGAACACGTGTCGCTGTCAGTCTTGCCGCTGCTCCATCAGGATTCGCGGCCGCCTCCGCCTCCAAAACCAGAATCAGCCTCTCCATACCGAGAGCCCAACCCACCGCAGGCGTCGAAGCACCCCCAAGCTGTTGCACCAACCCGTCATAGCGACCACCTCCGCACACCGTGGCCTGCGCTCCGAGCTGATCGCTGACGATCTCGAAAGCTGTATGCCCGTAATAATCGAGGCCTCGCACAAGACGAGAATTGAACTGAAAAGGAATCGCCAGCTGATTTAGCAATACCTGAACGGTCTCAAAACGCTTCGCACTCTCTTGGCTGAGAGCCTCCACCAAGGTGGGAGCATCCGCGAGCAGAATCTGAGTTGACGGGTTCTTGCTGTCGAGAATGCGCAGAGGATTCGTTGACAGTCGCTGCTGGGAATCGGTATCCAACTGATCAACTCTGTCTTCCAACCAAGTCACCAGCTGCTGTCGGTAGCGCTGGCGATCTTCCAGAGTGCCAAGACTGTTGATCTGAAGCTCAAGGCCAGATACACCCAAATCCCGAAGCAGATCCCATGCAAGAACGATCACCTCTACATCACTGCGGGCGCTGCTAACACCGAGACATTCCACGCCAATCTGATGGAACTGACGCTGGCGGCCGGCCTGGGGGCGCTCATAACGGAACATCGGTCCGGCATACCAGAGCTTCTGTGCCCCCTGGCTGAGTAAGCCGTGCTCAATTGCCGAACGAACCACCGAGGCTGTACCTTCAGGGCGCAGCGAGCAGGAGCGATCGCCGCGATCAGCAAAGGTGTACATCTCCTTGCCCACCACATCGGTAGCTTCACCGATACCGCGATTGAATAACTCAGTGGGTTCTAGAAGCGGCGTGCGGATCTCATCTAATCCAGAGCGCTGGAAGTGGGCCCGAGCCACAGACTCCACAGCCCTCCAGAGACGCGTCTTTCCCGGGAGCAAGTCGACCATGCCTCGAAGGCTTTGCAGCTGCTGACTCACGCCCTTGTTTGTTTAGTGAAAACTAGTTTGCAGGGCCACAGGATCAAGCCTGGACTCAACACAGGCGAAACCGCCCCAGATATAGACACAAGTGGTTTACCAAAGCAGATCAACACATTCAATCCCAACAAAGCCGATGCTTGACATTGCTCTTTGAAAGAGCGAAGTCAGTACCAGTGGATCCACTGATACCCCAGAGCTGCATGCGCAGCAAATCAAGCTGCGATGGCCAAATCTGCTGCCGTGACCATGGTTCAATCAGCCTCCTTGGGACTTCTTTGTCGGCGAGCGAAGATTTCACCCTCGTGCCCAGACCACCAACAGCCAACTGAGCAACCCATTTAGCTCTTGGGAAATGGTTTCTATCACTAAGCACCAGCATCTTTGATGGGCGTGATTGAGGAGGCAACATCTTCATCCAATCCGCCAAAGCCACTGCCTGCCCTACCGAATCTCCCCCAAACTCGGGGCGCTCATACAAAACCGAAAGCGGAGGAGAAGCCTGGTGTCTGTGAAAAGTAGTCCGGCTGGCCTGTGGCCGGAAAGGTGATCAACAGAATCGACAAACCCCAGGGTTCTTGGCGCTGAAGGGTCAGGGCGTGATCAAGGCGGTGGCAGCCATCCAGCACCAACAACCAGGACCTCCCAGCAGCTGGGAACAAAACAGGCCTGATCAATGGCCAAACAAGCCAGAAGCCAACTCCAGCCAAGGCCATCGAAAGCAAACCAGAACGATGCCGTTCGAGGGGAGGAGTCACCAGGCGCGAAAGATCGTACGGCCTATTGCTTCTCTAATGGCACGGCTGCTGCGCTGCAATCCACTAGCTGTTGGGAGGTAGTTGAGCGGATCACGGAAGGGGTGACCTGCCCAGGCACCGCTGGCCTGGAAATCGAGGGCAAAAGGCAGAACGGTGAGCCCCTGCCGCTCAAACAACCGCCGGGCCCGAGGCATATGAAAAGCTGAGGTAACCAGCATGAGCGTGCTGCCGACTGGGAGCATCGCAGCTACTTCCTTTGCTTCATCGGCGGTATTGCGTACTCTCGCTGTGCTGAGAACGGACTTCGCAGGCATCCCGAGGGCAATCGCACGCTCACGCAACACATGCCCTTCGGGCGGCAAATTGGGCTGAGTGGGCCACCAACCACCCGTAAAAATCAGCTGGGGATCGTCCCCTTGCTTCCGAAGCTGCACGAAGGCATCAAGGCCTCCAAAAAAACGATCAGCATCGACCCATTCACTCGTTCGAGCAGGCCCAGGAGCGGCATGGCGGCCCGTGCCAAGCACCACCACCGCTGCAGGCCTCGCGTTTTGAAGAACCGCAGCAGCGGTGCGGCGCTGATAAGGATGCTCTAGCCAACGCCACAAAGCTTCAGAGGTGAGCGGTGTGGCAAAGATCCAGAGGACAGCCAAGGCGCTGATCCCAGGCCAACGACTGCCGTGAATCCCTCCCCAAACCAACAGCAGCATCGCCACCCCAAGGGGCAGCAGCAATAGGGGCAAGATCTTGCTGAATAAAAACATCACTGAAGCCACTGGGAATAACAGCCCTGCAACATCAACACACTCCAGAGCTAGGGGAAGGGGGTGATCAGCACCCGCAGGTGAGCCTGCCAAAGGCGCTGCACTGGTTCAGGCCGCAACCAGACCAGGCGGCGAATCAACGCTGGATTGAGCAGGTCTTCCGCCAAAAACCTCAAGGGTCCACACAACCAAGAACCTATGGGCAGCCCAAAGCCTGCTTTAGGGCGATCGATCAAGGACCGAGGCACATTGCAATCCAGCAGCTGACTTAGAGCCGACTTGTCAGCACCATCTGGCATCTTCAAGCTAATAGGCAACTGCCAAGCGAGGGAGGCCATACCGGCTCTGGGTTCAGCCCACACTCCTGCAGCATCCGCGCCTCGATGCTGAAGTGCAGCAGCCATGGCCGCAGCGGTTTGTTGGAGATACGGGTCTGTGCACTACCAGGATGCATCCAAAACCCAGCTAAGCCGCACGTCGCTTAAAAGATCCCCTTTAAAAGGGGCTTGCGATCCAACGATGCAGCCAAGAGCCTCGAGTATTGCTGCATTGTGGATTCATTTACCAGAGAGACCTGAAATTCAGAAACCACTTTTTGGCGCGCTGCCTTTCCGAAGCGCTTTGCCAAAGCAGAATTTTCGAGCAGCAAGCGAATCGCCAGCACCAGCGAACGGGCATCGCGCTGAGGCACCAATAGACCGGAGATGCCATGGTCGACCACATCGCGGCAGCCCGGCACATCGGTAGTGATGATCGGGCGTTCCATGGCGGCGGCCTCGATCAAGGCGCGAGAAAGACCTTCCCGCCAAGAGGGAAGCACCACGATGTCGCTGGCGGCATAGACCAGCTGCATGTCCTCAACATGGCCGAGGCAGCGGATGCGTTGATTGGCACGCAACTCAGCCAATTCAGCCGGGGTCAATGCCGAGCGGTTACCGCTATCGAGTGCACCGGCCACCAACAGCTCAAGTTCGACTCCATTTGCCCACAGACTCCGGCAGGCCTGCAACAACTCTGCAATGCCCTTTTCACGTATCAAGCGCGAGGGGAACAACACCTGCAGGGGGTCGTGGAACTGGCCAGCGGAATCTGCGCTGGGCTTAAAACGGTTGATGTCGACACCGGAGCCGCGGATCAGGCGAGCCCGCTCGCCATCGGTAATTCCAAGCTGAATCAAGGTCTCTTGATCGTCGCTATTTTGGAACACCACCGTGGACCGACGCGCTTTGAAGGCCGCGCGATACACCGGCTTGATTGCCGTACGCAACAATCGGCTGCGTTTTCGCGTACCCAGGAACACATGGCCTAAACCAGTCACGGCATTGATCACCCGATATATCCGCGCTCCCTTGGCGGCAATGGTGCCGTAAAGGCAAGCTTTGATTGTGAAATGGTGAACGAGATCCGGCGTTTCACGTCGATAGATGCGCAACAGATCTATGAGGGCATGGGCTTCGCTGAGAGGGTTTACGGAGCTGCGCGCGACTAGCCAGGGATGCACCGTAAATCCTTCCGCTTCCAACAGGGCGGTGTAGGCATCGTGGGGTGCCACCAACTCCACGACATAGCCATGTGCGCGCAAGTTCTGGAGTAGGGGCAGCCTAAAGTTGTAGAGATACCAGCTGGTATTGGACACCAACAGCACTTTCGGGGCAGTCTGTTTTGCTGCTGGCACCAGTCGCCCTAAGGGAGTAATCAAATTGCAGCACATCGCCGCGCTGGGCAGGCAACGCCGGTTTCGTTTTGTGGTGGCAGGCACGGCCAACACGCTGGTTAGCCAAGGGGCGCTCTTGGTGCTGCTGGGTGCTCTGCCCGTGATCTCTGCCACCCTGCTGAGCCAGCTGCTGCATGCCGGCTGCAGTTATCTCACCAGTGCCAGGGCCGTGTTTGGCTGCAGCGGCAGTCCACAGCTCTACGTCCTAGTGGTGACCTTGAGCTGGCTGATGCAATGGCAAGCGCTGGCGGTCTTATTACGAGCCGAGCTGCAACGTTCGCATGCCGTAGCCATGCTGGTCCCAGTGCTGGCGCTCACCTCCTACAGCCTGCAGAGACGGCTGGTGTTTCGATGAGAAACCCAGCCGAGCTCAATCCAGCCCAGGTGGCTGTGGTAATCCCTTGCTTCCGAGCAAAGGGCCTCGTTGGCCCGGTGGTAGCTGGAGTGCTCAGGGTCGGGGAGGAGCTGGGGAACTACTACCAACTGCTCGTGCTGGTGGTGAACGACGCCTGCCCCGAGGAGAGCTGGCACGAAATTACCGGCCATCCCCAGGTGCAGGTGCTGCACCACAGCCATAACCGCGGCGTCGGAGCCGCCACCCTCACGGGGCTGCAGGCAGCGTTGGAGCAGCAGTGCCAGGCCATGGTGAAGCTCGACGCCGATGGCCAGCACCCGCCCTTGTATTTACTGGATCTGATACCCCACCTACTTGGGCAGCCGGCTGGTGAGCTAGCTCTAGTGAAGGGCAGCCGCTACCGCTGGCCAAGCCCACCCGGATCTATCCCTTGGGCGCGCCAACTGGGCTCGATCCTGCTGGAACCGATGGCGCGGGCGGCCCTGGCCTACCGCAATCTCACTGACATCAGCAATGGCTACTTGGGCTTGAATCAGTTGAGCTGCCGCTACCTAATGGCAGCTCAACTGGGGCCATCACTGCAGCAGCGCTATTTATTTGAAAGCAGTGTGCTGGTCCGCAGCGCCTGGCTGGGCCTTGAGCTACGGGAATTTGCGATGCTGCCGCGCTATGGGGAACGCTGGATCAGCTCAATGGAAAGTGGCGCGATGGTGCTGCCGCTGTTGGGGTTTTGGAGCCAAGCGACCCTGTCGAGACTGCTCCGCTGCTACATGGCCAGCGTTAGCTTGGGTAGCGGTTTGTTGCTGATGACGGCATTAAGCTCAGCGCTGGCCGGATACCTGTGGATTACGAGGGTTGGCCCTGAGATCGCCGATCGAACCCAAGTGAGTGCTGGCACCTCGAGCGCTTTCACAACCGCCTGCGCTACCGCTCTGGTGAGCTTGCTGTTGCTGTTCCTCTACGACTACCGCTCAGGTAGTGATGTGAAGGTGTTGCGCTTTCCTGCTCTACTGCGGGATTTGGAGAAGAAACAATCAGTCGATTAACTAATAGCTATAAGCCAGAGAATGGTTTTCTTGCATATCAAAGCAATTTATCTCAAAAGCCAATCCAATAGCATAATCCGTCATTATAAAATAAAAACTATTCAAATTTACACATCAATTTTTCAAAGAATGCAAATCCGAACGGGAGACAACCAGGGCAAGCTAAAATACACAATAAAAACAATTTGATTATATTGAACCAATGGAGGCAAGCACAAGCAGCAAAGGAAATTGAGCACTTCTTCGCAAAACCAGTAAAGAGATTTACGCTTCACTCAAATCATCGCCTTTAAACTCTTCATGAAGAAGCTAAAAAACTAATGAAGCGAAATTAAGAAGATCCAAGAAATCGCCAATTGCCCCTAGATCTTTCTGAGCAATTCTCCCGAATACAATGAACACTAATTTATCATAATCTACGTAAAAATCCGAGCAAGGAAGGGCCTGCACGAATGGAATATGAACAGACTTCTAATAATCAAAATGTAAATCACACTAGATGACCTTAGCCATACCGAGTCGCGCAGCTTCCTCTAGCACTTCGAAAGACTTCGAACACCGATATATATTCGGTCAAATATCAAAGCATAAATAAAAAAAAATTTATTGGCTCTTAACCGTGCCCAAAGCCTCACTCTCTTATATATCCCTTACATCCGCCTAAGGAGAAAAGCGAGTCTGCACTGCATAGAGACTAGTTTCCCAAAAAGGATTAAGCAGCCCTAACAAGGTAAATCGATGCAGAAGCATTTTACGGAAGATGCTTTAACTATTGAAATACACAGATTTTAAAGCAGACTTTCATTGATTCAATCAGTTAGACGACTAATAATTATTTTTTTAGCTTGCTTAATAGCCTAGACACAAGTTCGCTAAACACGCGAAATTAACTGGGACTCATTTTCAATGAATCATGAAATAGTACAAATTAATGACATAAGAATTTCAAGACTACACACGTGGCGCAAACCGGACTACATAGTTTGACGCCACTAAAGTCAAAAGAGAACGAAGGAATGGGTGGCATCGGTTCACATCCAAGACAAATGAGTAGACGAAAGGCAGCGAGACGATTGCTAAAACATTCTGAGGTAGAAGAGCGCTGGAACTCTTGACAGCTTTTGTGAGTGCGAAAAGATCAAAATAATTGATCTTTAGAGAGTCAAACAGTGAAACTGCTCGGCGAATTAAAGAAGAGCCATTTGGAAAGGAAATGACAAAATCTGAATTCCCAACATTAGAGCCAATAACCCGAGCAACAAAATCTAAAGGCATATCAATACATCCTAATGATTCACAAAATAAGAGGCAACTATTGGGATATAGAAAGCTTTGCCCACAGTACTCAAAAATATTTTGATGTTGAAGTGTTAGCAGATCACATTCAACCGGAATAAGGCCTTGGCGCTCTGCCCTCATACACATAGCAGGAGAGAAATCTAAGCCGTATACTTGGATTCCAGAAGAAGCGATTGGTGCTGTGACAGAACCATCGCCGCATCCACAGTCAAAAACGACTTGATACTGTTGCTGGATTAATAGATGACGAACAGATTTATGAATAGCGCGAACAAGCGCTGCGTCTATAAACCCGTTGACGTAATAACCAGGGATGTCGGAGCATAAGGCTCGTTCTTGAAAGTAGTGTCTCCAATCTGCAAAAGAGTTTTTCCCAAAATTATCCACAGGAGTACATCCAGCAAAACTTACTAAATAGAGTATACAGAGATTTATTTCTTGTAGAGATGACCAGCCTAGTCAGTATTCTCAAAAAAGCTCGCAATACCAAATTAAAATAAATTGAAAGTTTAGAGTTAGCGTACATTTGCACTGTTCCATCATTGCTGACTCGACAGCTATGAAGTAGAGCCCGTTTAGCTCCAAGCCGTTCCTTAAATATACTCAAACCCCATTGTGATGTGGATCCCAAGCTAAAGATTTGCTGATTAGTACTGAAAGCAAGTGCGATCGCCTGATTCCATAGGCCTATCGATGTAAAATTAGTTGAATAGGCACTATCCATAACCAACCATTTGACATGGAACACACGGTTCTCTGAAGAGTAAATGAAAAAGCCTACAATTCTCTGATCCTCTCTAGCGATACAAAGAGTTGCTAATCCAGAACGCAACAAACCCTGAATATAATGCAGTGGTGGGCATGGACTGCCTAGTCGACAATGTTCGCGCAACAAAATAGAATTAATTCTGACCATGTCAGAATTAGGGATATAATTATATTCAGCAAAGGATAATCTTTTGATCGCCTGCCTGCATTTTTCGCGCACTCTTTTAGATAGCTGATGCAAGTATTGCTCATAACTATCTCCAAGAACAATGACATGATGGAGCAATCCAGCGTGGGCCGAAAGACGAGCTAAATCATCGTCAATCGGACAGTCGAATCGAATCGCTGGCAAGTTAATCGAGTCGTGTAGATTCTCAGAGAAATCCCAAGGCATTTTTAGCTTTGAAATATCACTAACAAACCAAAATGGCAGCCAAGGTACCGCAACAAGGCGTTCAAACCCAAAGATGCGATACTTAAGCCATATACCTTTATGAACCTCTAAGCCAAGTGCTGCTCCAGTAGCAGATGACCAGCGGCGAACCCAATCTAAACTATAGTGAAACAAAACTCCACTCAGCAGACAACTTTTATGGGAACTTATATTAGCTCATGAGCAATAGGATTCATCTAGTCACAGCACTTGCTGTTGCCTCGATTGCTTGTCTTTGGCTATTCGTGCCTGGAGCGAAAGGATTAGCAGCTGACAATGTCTGGTATGTAGCGGCTGGAAATCAACTCGTTAATCTACAGTTTGACGCCGTATATATTATATTTTCACCACTGTATTCGCTAATAGCATTCGCCTGGTCCAAACTCAGCATCAATTCAAACATGCGTTTCACGATTGAGGTGATTACCTGTTTTACATTTTCAGCGTTTACTTGGTATTCATTACTCGCGATTCCACGGTTCATATTAACGCCGATACTTTCAAATTCAGGCTGCAATGTATTGATTAAAAAGATCTTTTTCATTTCTCTATTAATTTTTAATCCAGTCATATTAAAATATTCCTTGCCAATTTTTTCAGACTCTTATTCCATCATTGGCGGTACATTGTTTACATTTTTTCATGGCATCGAAGCAAAGTCGCACCATCTAGTTAACAGGTACACAATCAATAGAGTAGATCCAGTCTCAAAAATACTTTTGAGCCTTCATCAGAAGCCTGTAATTTATTTTTCTCTAATTAGCCTGCTCTGCTTACTAAGGTATGGAAACTTTTTCTTACTTTGCTCGTCATTGTTCTTTTACTTTTGCACTAATAAAAGGATGACTAGTGTACAAACTAAGCGGAATCATTCAAAGTGGGTTAGATTATCTTTTATCGCAAGCTCAGCAGCAATGCTAATTGCTATTCAATCATTCATTCTTAGTTTTTATAAAGATTGGAGTATGAATTTGTTGAATAGCTCATCTGGATTTCTAATACCCGTGAGATTAGTTCAGAAGTTATTAATGGTATTTATATTAACTATAGGAGGGCGCGAGGGCTTTCGGTGGGCTATCAATGATCCAATGGCACTTCTTAACTTTGAATCACTACAGAGACAATATTCACTGGCGGATTACAATATCTCATTTCAGGAATATTTACTCTCATTGACCTATCTTGCATTGATGCTGGTTGCATTTTTATTTTCGTTAATTGGCATGTGGCGAATTTGCAAAAGAATCTTTTGGCCTTACATTTTAGGAGTCACCTTGCTCTTAATTACAGAAGTAGCTATTAATGTAGCGCATCAACGCTACTTTCTCCCATTTTTGCCCAGTCTTTACTTTGGATTATTCCATGCAATTTATTGCAAGAAACTAGATTCCGATATTTGGAAATCTCCTAACGGTGATTTGCCAAGAATAAACCAATAGTTATGAAGATATATCCGATTATATTTTTAGATTCAATAAGGTCTCCTAGCACATAGCTGGACGCAAGAGGAACTACTAAATAGCAAATTGCGGTAGTCCAGTAAATACGGCTAAGTTCAGAATGTCGCAGGGCAGTGATCCACAGAATTACCCCTGTAGCTGCAAATATTATGAATAATATTCCATGCCAAATCCGCATATTCATAGAGAAGTGGCTTGAAGATCCGAACAATTGAATTGTTTCACCCAATCTCGTAGTAGCAATTTTAAGCTCAATTTGAGCAATAGATAGGACAACTCCAGAAAGCAATGCTTTCACGACAGGAGTATTTAATCCCGAAAGATGCGATAAAATCATAATTTATACAAGTTACAGTGGGAGGCCTCATCAATTGATTGCAGAATAATAGAGCGAACATGGGATAGCCAATCATGTTTGGCACACTTTCGATGAAGTTCATAGAGCGCTGAGCTTTTAGTCTCCAAAGTGCCAGCTAAAGTTGTGCAATAATCCAAGGATCCAAGTGAATACAATACGTCCTTACTACCACTGATATATGAAAATATCATAGCCGGCAGCAATGCGATCCAAGAAGTCCACTGGCTCCGGTAGACATGAAAAGCCAAAATAATTCGAGTCCTCCAAAATGGGCGACTCAGTGCAATGTATGGGATAAATTTTACCGCACTGTAATGATTATGTTTAGAGAAGACTTCGAAGAATTTCCATCTACCAGTGGCAGTATAAGTTTTATAAAAGAGTGGCTCACAATGGGGCTGATTAGAAAGAGCAATCATGCAAGCCACAAAAGTACTATCGTGATCTTGATGCCCTCCTTCCAGAGCGGGACACAACACTACAGAGTACTGATCAAGAATATTTTTTAAGAGCTTAATAAGATTTGGTAGATTTTGATGAAACAGACCATCTATATATTGCTGGCCCAAATCCTTTGCATTGATATAAGCCCACTGAAGGATTTTGCAAGAGTTTTTAGCTTCTAGGCATCGGTGATCTGAACCACTTAGGAATAATACCGTTATGCAGTACCCTTTCGACTCGAAGTATTTCCCATGGGGGATACAAAATATTTCATCGTCCGCATGAGGCGCTAATACAAGTAAATTGTGCCCTCGCAGATCAGTGTTTTTGTTTTTATCTTTGTTGCAACCAAGCCTATCAAAAGCATCAAAAATTTTCATACATGAATCGGGTTGAGAGAGTTAAACTGATTCATATTTCTGCCAATAGTTAATGCTGATACACTTTTCTAAAGGCTGAATTTAAAACAACAATAAGCAGAAAGCAGTGACCCCTTGATCGGGTGGGTACTTTGGGCGGCGGCATTGGTCGGAGAATAATCTTCGAATAAAACAAAACATGAAGTGGATCTTCTCGGAGATGCTTATAGTTTTTGTGTGTGCTGAATAGCCTACATAATAGACTATAGATTCAATGAGTATTACCCGATTTCAATAAGTTGCTCATAGTAGATTTAAATATATACCTTCTAGGTACTGTTGCTACAGGGTGCTATCAGCACTCGGTCGGCGTACCGATCATCAGCTGGCGATGTCTTCGGAAGCTGTGGAAGGTTACCCAGGGCGCAGCGCAGCCAGAGCCCTAGGCCTAGCAGTGCTGTCTGAGTCTGAAACCTGGCTATGACGTTAGCCATCTTAGGCAAAATGACGGCTAGTGTTCCCTGGCTGAGGTAAGCCGATGGCTGGCTGAGCAAGCGTCCTCCAGCTCAGGTCTGCTGTTCACCCGGTGATCCATCTTTCACTGGATCACGGGGCAGGTAGGAGATAGCCAACCACTGCCTGCTGCTACTTGCCTTACTCGACCGCTAGCCCTAGCTGCATCAAAAGTGCAGATGGAAGCATTAGGCCAGAAATTGTTCAGTTGTTTTTTCCAATTTCGATATTGCTGCCCACGTTTATGGGACGGCCCATACGCGCTACTCGATACAGATCATTCCTCTCTTATTGCTTATGCTCTGCGAACCGCGTCGCTTCCCTACCTACAACCCCAACACGCTGGCATAGGGCAGCCATCCGCTGGCGTGGGTGGCGAAGTTGAGCCACACAAACTCCACGGCTACGCAGAAGCCCAACACGGCTAATAGCAGCTGAGTTTGCTTGAGACCAAACAATTGGGTGCAGGGCAAGCGAGAGCCCACCACCAGCTGCAGGGGGATCACATAAAGAGCAATCCTATCCACAGCGGTGCTGTTGTCTGGCAGCAACACCAGGGCCATGGCGCAGACCAGGGCCGTTAAGGCCATGGCGCGCCAGAGGCGCAGCTGCTGATCTGTGAAGTCAAAACGCTTGGGCCAAAGCAGCAGGAGCAAGCCGGGTAGCAGATTCATGGCCACGCGAATAGCGGCGCCTTCTGATTTGTATTCGACTTCGATGTAACCAGCGACCATCATTTCGACGTGGGCTGCCAGAAAAGTTTGCACCAGGGCCGCACCTACAATCAGCAGAATCAGCAGGCGGAGGACCCGCATGAGGAAAGTGCGGCCCCGCACGGCGGGAACCACAAAGGCCAGCATCACAAGAGCCGTGGAGTGGAAGGTGGCGGCAGCGGCCATGGCAAGCAGAAAGGGCCACATTCGGCCCCGCTCCAGGGCCAGCATGCCAGGCATGATGAAGCCCAAGGCCACCCCTTGGCGGCTGTAGCCCATGGCCACCACGATCACCAGATAGGGAATCGCAAGGCAGAGCGCCAGCCAGGGCAGGGGCTGGGCCCTGCAAAAAACAACCAAGCCAGCCGAAAAGATGGCCCCACTCACAATGTTCACCCCATAGATGCCTAGGGGATTGTCAGCAAATAGCCAATTAAGGATGTTGTAGCCAGGGTCGCCCATGGCGATTGACTCGGAGATGGGAATGCCTTCGGCGCGGGTGAGGTAGGGGATGTAGCTGAACCAGTCGCCGCCGACCTCATGGCGCAGGCCAATGAACAGGGTGAGTGTGATGCCGATCAGCCAGGCTTGCCAAGCGGGCCAGGGACGGCGCGGGCCCTCCAAACAGGCCCAGATGGGAAGCAGCAATAGCAGCCAATACGGAATCACTGAACTAAGGAAGAAGCAAAAGAAATCGCACCTTAGGAATGAACTGGCGCTTGCACTGCATCTACTGCGCCTCGCTCTCCCACCTTGAACAGGCCTAGTAGAGGGTGCGATCGAGAACTTCACCGATGGCGCGGCTGCTGGCCTCGAAGCCTTTGCCGGAGGGGAGGTAGTAGAGCTGATCGGCCCGGATGGATGGCCCAGGTGCCGCTGGCCTGGAAGCCCACCGGTTAGGGGAGCATCTGGAGGCCGGCACGTTCAAACAGGCGGCGGGCAGGGGGCATTTGGAAGATGCAGGTCACCAGCACCACGATGCTGGCGGGCGGCAACTGGGCAGCCACCATACGGGCTCCTTCTGCGGTATTGCTCACGCGGGCGGGGATGGCCAGCTGTGTTGCTGCACGTTTATCCCCACTGCTCCAGCCAGGCCTGCCACATCAGCACAGACCAAAGCTTGGTGGTGTGGTCGTAGCGCCCGGAGAGGTGCTGCTGCCAGAGCCGGCTGATCGGCTCGGGGCTGAGGTAGCCCTCGCTACGCAAGCGATCCGGGTGGAGTAGCTCAGCGGCCCAAGGGCGTAGGGGGCCGCGCAACCATTGACCGATCGGGATTGCGAAACCGGCTTTGGGTCGTTCAATCAGATGCTTTGGCACATATTTGTAGAGAATCTGGCGCAGGGACCACTTGCTGGCGGCTGCGCCCTTGCCGGGGGGAATCTTCATAGCCATGGGCAGTCGCCAAGCCAGGGCCGCCACCCGGTGATCGAGGAATGGTGCACGAGTTTCTAAGCCCACGGCCATCGCGGCACGATCTACCTTCACAAGAATGTCGTCTGGAAGGTAACCCAAAGCATCCCAAACCATCATACGGGCCACAGAATCGCCGCTGAGGCAGGCGGGCAAGGGCTGGAGAGGCACTTCCTGGTCGGACGGCTCGCAGATGAGGGAGCGGTAGAGATCGTCGCTGCTGTTCACATGGCGCAGCCTGGATGCCAGCTTGTGGGCCTTATGGCCGAACTGCTTGATCGGCAATGGACGCCCCAGGGCATCCCAGGCTGAGGGCGGAAGACTGACGATGGCGCTGCCGAGGCTGCGGCGCAAAGGAGCAGGCAGCCAGGCCAGGCGATTCCAGATGCGTGGGCCCCAGAAGTAGCGGTTGTAGCCACCAAAGAGCTCATCACCGCCATCGCCGCTGAGGGCTACGGTGAAGCCGGCGAGGCGAGCTTCTCGGCAAACCAGGTGGGTTGGTAGTTGTGAAGAATCGGCAAAGGGTTCGGAATACAGCTGTGGCAGCTGGGGGATTAGAGCGAGGGCATCGGCACTGGTTAGCGTTGTCTCGTAATGGTCGGTGCCGAGGTGTGCTGCTACAGCGCGGGCATAGGGAGCTTCGTTGAAGCCAGCTTCCTCGAAGGCGATGGTGAAGGTGCGCACCGGCCTGCTGCTTTGGCTCTGAAGGAGGGCAGTTACTAGGGATGAATCAATGCCACCAGAGAGGAAGGCGCCGAGGGGCACATCGGACAGGGCCTGGTCGGCAACGGCCTGGGTGAGAGCTTGCTCCAGGGTTTCTAAGGCTTCAGTTTCTGAACTGAATGGCTGGGCGTAGCTGGTTTCGATCTGGGAGTTGAGCTGCCACCAGGGGCGGCTGGCAGGCAGAGCAGCGCTTGGCTGAAGGGGCAGCGGAATCGACACACAGTGGCCAGGCGGCAGCTTGGTGATGCCGGCGTAGATCGAGAGCGGCGCCGGCACATAGCAAAAACGGAGCAGCTCTGTAAAGGCCTGGCGGTTGATGGGGTTTTGGAAGCCGGGATAGCCCCGCAGGGCAGCCAGCTCAGAGCCAAACAACAGAGCCTGCTGCTGGCCGCTACCGCTGAGGCCCCAATACAGGGGTTTTTCACCAAAGCGGTCGCGGGCGAGCTGGAGCTGATGATCACGAAGATCAACTAGTGCTAGCGCCCACATGCCTATGCAGCGCTGTAAGGCAACTTCCAGGCCCCAGGCTTCTATGGCAGCGAGAAGGATTTCGGTATCGGCATGGCCGCGCCAGGCTGGTGCCAAGCCGGCAGCCTCCAACTGGCGGCGAATGGCTCGGTGGTTGTAGATCTCACCGTTGAAGGCGATCACATAGCGACCGGTGGCGCTGGTCATCGGCTGGTGACCAGCCGATGAAAGATCGAGAATCGCTAGCCGCTGGTGTGCTAGGGCTAGGCCAAGCTCTGGCTGGACCCAGACGCCTGCATCATCTGGCCCGCGATGGGCGATGGCGGCGCCCATACGGGTGGCTTGTGCTTCTAAATCACCAGGAGCTTCTGGGGAAAGGCGAACAAAGCCTGCGATGCCACACATCAGATGCCTTTCTCGATCTGCACCACGTCATTGAGGCCCTGAAAATTGCTTCCCATAATATTGAGGAGGGACTGGTGGGATCTATCCGTGGCGAACAGGGCGGCGAAGCCGCGGAGAGCATCAAGAAAGTGATTAGAAGTTGAAACTGCTCGGGTTGACGTCGTCATGTTTCAGCCTTGCAGCCCACCACACACCATTGGGGCGAACGGGACGAAAAGCGAAGATCCACCAGCCCGGCGGCGGTGTTTGGCAGGTGATGGAGCAGGCCGAGGCTCAGTGGAACTACACATATAGGTGATCAGCCAGGGCCTAGCGGCCCACGTCCAGGGCACTGGAGGGATTGATGCAGTGCAGCCGGCCCAAGCGGGGAGCCACAAAGCCGGCCCAGCGGCTGGAGCCGCAAGCCGCAGCCCATGTCAAAAGCCTCGGCATTCGGAAGCAGCTGTTGCCAGGGAAAGATGAAAAAGTATTGGTTAAACAGCCGCTCAACTTCTGTGGGCGCAATAGCCCTTGATCGAAGAGCTGAGACTCATCACCTAATTCGGCGATATTGCAGTGTTTGAGGTTTGGGCTGGAGGCTATACCTTTGGGTGACCGGCGGCAGCACGGCGAATTACATCGGTGAGCACTGGCAGGGCACTGCGAAGGGAGTAGCGCTGCTCGACCCAGAGGCGCCCGGAGGCGCCTAAGCGCCTACGCAGATCGGGATTTGCCGCCAGTTGCCGGAAGGCAGCAAGCCATTCAGTGGAGCTGCCTGCAAGCAGACCGCAACTGGACGGCACGGCATCCACGTTGGCACCCACAGGGGAAGCAATCACCGGGATGGCGCAGGCCATGCACTGGATCAGTTTGTAGGCGCATTTGCCGCGGGCCCACTGGGAATCAGGCAGCGGCATCACACCCACATCGAACTGCTGGATCAGAAGCACTTCCTGCTCCAGGCTCCAGGGTTGCTCAATCACCTCCACGCCAGCCATTACAGGGGCGGGGCCGCCCACCACGAGCAGGCGCACAGGCCGCTCGAGGGATAGCTGTTGCAAAGGCTCCACCAGCTGCTGCAGATAGGGAGCGGTGGAAGGGCTACCGATCCAACCCAAAGTGAAGGGGGAAGCTGGCAGATCCGAGGGCTGTGAATCAGCAGGGAGGTAGTGATCAGTATCGACACACGAGGGCAGCAGCGTCACGCTGCTGTTGAAGCGCCGGACGTAAGCGGCGAGCCCGGCATTGCCGGCGGTGGCGGCAACGGCAGCGGCCATCATGCGCTCACACTTGGCTCCCAACAGGGGATGTAGCCAGCGCAGGCGGCCAGTGCGATATTTGAGATAGAAGGCGTCATCAAGGTCATAAACGAATGGGTTCTTCAGGAGGCGCCGCTCCAGCCAGCTGGGCAGAAAAGGCATCAACTCGCCATACACAATTGCTAAATCGAAGCGATCGGACTGGTGCAAGGCTTTCAGGCGCCGGCCATAGGCAGTGATCAGAGCGCGCAGTGACGGGCGGCCACCGGCGAAGCTGCGCTGTAGGTAGGCGTTGTCGAGCAGCGACTGGATTTCAAGAGAGATGCCGGCAGTAGCTAAGGCCGGCTGGTACTGCGACAGCCGGACGCGGTGGCTGGCTGCCTGGGAGCCGTAGAGGGAGAAGGCAAGAACGCGGATCACACTGGCTGCGATGTTGAATCAGGCGAGAATGTCTGCATAAAGCTGGCGATAGGCGGCGGTGCCTGCTTCCAGTGAAAACAGCTCTTCTGCTGTTCTGCGGCAGCGGCTTGCAAGCTGAGAATCTTTGAGCAGCTCCAGCAACTCCGCAACGCAAACATCCATCTCAGCTGCGCTAAAACCGGGTGCCAGTACCCCAATGCGGTTGCTACGGACCACATCTTCCACATCTCCAACTCCCGGGTTCGTAACAACAGGGAGGCCGCAGCCAAGAACTTCTGCCATACGGGTGGGGGAACGCCCTAATTCAGAAGTAGACCCACCCGCATAAAACATCACCGAAGCAGTGTGCCTTTGCACAATTGCAGGCATCTCAGCAGGGCTAGCCGATTTAATTATTAGCCTGTCGATCCAACTAGAATCTGGCTTAAGGGAGGCAAAGATTGCTTCAGGTGAATCGCGACTGATCAACTCAAATCTAGCTGTTGAATCAACTCGTGCCACGGCATCGAAAAAGGCACGCAACCAATCAATAAGAAACCAACCACTCAGCACGGTGCCTATACAACCGATAACCAATTGGGAGGAGCTGGGTGTACTTAAAGGGGTAAATCGTTGTAAGTCGGCGCAGGTAGGAATAACAACGATGCGTTGACCTGATAGCTCACGTGGATATTGAACCTTCAGATAGTCAATTGCGACATGTGTGAGCGAAATAACAGCACTAGCTTCTTTCAGACAGCTCTGCTCCAACCAAATAAGAGCTCTGTGCAGAACAGAGCCACGACTTAGATGACGAGCGGTGATAAGCTCTTCCGGCCAGAGAGCCCGCATATCGAAGATAAAAGGCACCCCAGTAAGCTTACGCAGCAATAAAGCAATGGCTGCAGGCACGTAAGAGCGGGCATGGACAAGATGGGGCCTTGGCTCTAACCAGCATTGTCGAAAAGAGGCGAATGCAAGCTGGAGGACAGCCAGGGCGGGGGCCCAAGGCCGGGGCCTAGCGTAAAAGCGCAAGGCGATCCAGTTCATTCCTTGAATAGCGCAACCCGATTTCATTTTCTGCACTGCGACTACATCAGCACGATCGGCGGACTTCTCAAAACTAATTATAATTAATGAGTAATCCTTGCTCAATCCCCTTAGGTATGGCCAAATCTGGCTTTGACCCAGTGGTTCCAATAAGCCATTACGGGTGAGATAAACAACACGCCTAGAACAAGGTGAATATTCGGACATCAATCTTTCTTATGCGCGATTAGAATAGTCGTAGAACCCATCCCCATAATCGTCAACGTCAAATTGATCAACCGCTTCAAACTACGAAGCAAACTTGTACCTTCAGAAATCGTTCTGAGGTCAGGTGCGACTACATGATCATCGATATAGCCGGAAGACTTCAAATTTCTTTTGCCAAGGTAAGGTAACCTAAAAAGGCTCCTTACAAACCCGAAAAGCTGAGGGGAGATATTATTGCTTTCAACAGCAATAAGTCGAAGCCTCGGCTCATGCTGACGCACAAGGCGAGCAAGGCCCCTTGTGGAAAAATAAATAATATGCTCAGGATGAAATACATTCCACTTCTCTCCTAGGCATAGGCGATCTAGGGAGTCATAGTTTGGTGTTGTGAGGTACAAGACACCACCTGGAGCAAGTAGGTCGGTCGCACGCTGAATCATGGCAACAGGATTTTCAACGTGCTCAATCACCTCAAACATTGTGATTGCATTCCAGGATGAGGAATCCAATGCAGGAGAGAAAAGCGAATGTTGCTGAACAGGTAGGTTAAAGCTGCGTGCGACGGAAACCGCCTCTAGAGACAACTCTATACCTTTAATCGCATAGCCCGAATTGCGAGCAGCCCAAACAAATTCTCCTTTGCCACAGCCCACATCTAAAATATTTTGAATGTTTGTAATTTTGCAAAGCCTTTTAAGCACACGATCATAACTAACAAGAGTAAGAGGAGAAACAAGATCCTCTATTTTTGCACCAATATACTGTTTATAGTAGGAATAAAGATCTTCCTGGAAGAAGTGGTCTGCTTCAGCCAAGAAAATAGTTTTGCATTTCATGCAACGGCCGATGGACACCTCTGGTCGAATATCGCGACGATGGTGGCCTGCAACCCGATAGATAATTTCGGATTTGTTTGACCCACAGATAGGGCACAATGCCTTCTTGTTGCTCATAATGGTTAGTCCACTAACTGGCCAAGCCAAAACTGAAAAATAAGTATCATCTGCTGAGGGGCGATTTGATCAAAGAGGACGCTCAGGCGTGGAATATCGAAGCATTGCATCGATCCCAGGCGCAAAGAGAACTGTCGTTGCATGGTCCCGATTTATCAAGCCATGAGCCAATGAGGGAAAAGGGCAGAACAAACAGAACCTGATATGAGAAGAAACAAAATTGTGATGTCAAAATCGTCGATAAACGAGTACGTTCAGTTCTTAGCAGAACTTAAAATGGTTTATCACAAGGTTAAAATTAATTAAAAGGCTAGGCCAAACACAGACCATGGAAAGTGGCCATCGCAAAAATCGAAGATGTAGCTAATGGTTCAGGATGATCGCTTGATCGCCCGCACTACTGTAGAACAACCAGCTGGATAGGTCGCCAACCCTGCGAAGGTCACCTCACAGCCACCGCGGTTGAACATGCGGGCAACATCCTTAACCCGCTGGGGGTTATCGAATTCGGGAGAAAGGCCATCAAAGGTGTCCATTACCGCCCACTCGCGACGCTGATACGAATTGAGTCCTTTAGGGAAACCACGTAAGTCGGTGATCGGAATGAATCGCGTAAGGAATCCGACCCGCAGGAAACAAAGGGTGTCGAAGAGGAGCAACATCCAGCTGATATTGAGGCGAATCAAGCGCAAAAGAAAGGGCTTGGGCAAACGCTTAGAGAACGGCCTGAGAAAATATTTAGAATGAAACTTGGTATACCAACCATTGATCGGATAAAAATCGACCACTATCTCTCCTCCAACCTTGGTTTTAGCAATCAAGGCTGTAACAGAATCTTCAAATGAGGGCGTATGCTGAAGAACTCCGAGGCAGAAAACTCTATCAAAACTGTTATCCAAATAAGGTATTTCATAAATAGACGCCTGTGCAAGTTGCAGGCGATCCCTGTAAACAGCATTATTGGTATGATTAGCATCAACAGCACTTGAATAATCTATACTGTGTAAAACACCTGTAGTCGTTCTGAGAAAGACCTCACTGAAGCGGCCCGCGCCACTACCTACCTCTAGAACACTGTAGTGGCTTAGATCCGACGGATCCCAGCCTGTTTCGCTGTAGAAGCGCTGCTCACTATGATCCGTACCAGAATAGACATCGAGCTGGGTTTTATTAAATAGGTTCCACTGAAAGCCGAAGCTTTCAGAGTAGTTGTCAGCGTCGCAGAACCGTGGGATACCATGAACTACAGGATAAAATTCACCGCTTTGAGGATCAACTAATTTCTCGCCATCTCTGTTAAGCACTGTGCATCTGCAGGGATGAGAATAGGGAAGAAATATCGAATGTTCGGACATTGGAACAAGTGAATAGCGGAATTGAACAGGTCGAATGCTGAAAGACAGCTAAGAAAAAACTTGTAATTGAAAGCAAACTCAGATTCAATCAACAATATACGCTGATCAAAGAGGAACGAAACCTCGAGTAAGCAAGTAATTCACTGTAGTTGGAATAAGAATTCGAGGCTATCAAAGAGAATTGTAGCCTTTTCAACCGAATATGCCGCAAAGAGGAAGCCTCTCCATCCCGACCTTATTCGCCAGAAAGGGGCTTAATCGAGCGGTGTGATAATGTCTAAAGGATAATGGTAAAAAGCTTACGTGAGAAGACTAAAAAGGGAGCAGCACAGACGAAGGGTGTCATAGAGTTCAGAAAGAAGGAGCATTCAATAAATGACGCTTTACTACTGAAATGAAGCCTGAACAACACAACGAAAAATTACACCGACAATTATAGAAAATCGAGAGGACTAAGCTATAATTCACTAATCAAATGAAGTTCTAGAACCGCTAATTAAAAAAAATATGAAAACGAAAGCTAAGTATTGAGAAAAAGTCCAGCAGGCGTTCGATTGGAGTAACATTCAGACAATTAAAACAGAAAAGCGAAGAAACTTGTGTTGAAATAGCTTCTATTTATTATCATCACTAAGACTACGAATATCAGAAGCAAGCCAATCCGGGATTGCAATAATCAATTGATAAAAATCTGGATTAAACTCATCGATCATGACAACAGCCCTTGAAGAACCCTTGATCAAACGATAAACGGTACTGTAGATAAGCTGAAAAAAGACAGGAAAAACATTTGGCGGAGATGGTGATTTTTCAACATATGCAAAATTAGAGTAATTGAATGATTTGATTAAATCAATTGACCTAGTGCTGTTGCCTACGAAGTCTGATTTATGCTGTTCGAAGATTATTATTGGCTGATTCTTTTCTATCACTTCTCTGGCGCCAAGCAAAACATCGTACTCGTGACCTTCAACATCAATTTTAATTAGTTTTACAGGAGAAACAGTTTTATCAATTACAGAATCCAGCGTCTTCAAGTTGAGATTGAGACATTGACCACCCCCTTCAGCGACAATGCGTGATCCACCCATATTTTTTGGGTCGACAACAAAAGATCCTTTTTTCTCGGAGCTTGAAAGCCCAAAATTAAAACATTTAATATTAGTCGCCAACCTGGAATTCAACTTCAATAGCTCAAATGTCAATGGTTGGGGTTCATAACTGAATACGTTAGTAAAGTATTGAGAAAAATACACACTATGATTTCCAATATTGGCACCAATATCCAAAACAGAACCCTGAAAGATTTCGTCTCCATTTAATTGTTTTAACCACTCAAACAAAACCTCTAATTCATCGACTTCATAAATACCATCAATATTGATCGCTGTAGATACATAGTCAAATGAAAAAACTACAAACTGCTGACGATGCTCAAGATGTTGACGGGCCAGCCTGTTTAGATTGGACTCTAAAAAATATCTTTGAATCTTACTTAACACATTCGGAGAAGACGATTTCTTTACGAAAAGCGTGGTTTTGTCTGTGAAGTCAGTCATGAATAATCCTCAAAATGTCAGCTATTAGCTGCAAAAGAACGGATCTGACGCAGTGTTACATCGCGCATATTCGCTCCATTCAAATATGCTTTGTGCCAATCCAAAATGTGCTGTATTGCAACCTCTAGAGGCCACCTCGGCGTCCATTCGAGTTTCTCTTTTGCCTTAGAAATGTCCAGCTTTAGAAAATTAGCCTCATAAACATCATCCGATGCACATTTCCAACTCGCATCATTTCCCCAAGAAGTGACCATTTTTTCGACTACCCAGTCAACACGTTTAGAGTCTTCTGGAAATGGTCCAAAATTGAATGCTTCAGCAAATTGTAGACCATCAGTCCAGAGTTTTTCTGCCAAAAGAAGATAGCCACCGAGGGGCTCTAAAACGTGCTGCCATGGTCGTATCGCTTGTGGGTTTCGTACACATACACAATCCCCCGTTTCAATCGCTCGAATAATGTCAGGTATTAATCTGTCTGTTGACCAGTCACCACCGCCAATAACGTTACCTGCTCGTGCTGTTGCCATGGCAACAGGATACTCAGCGTATTTGTCGGCATTGAAGTATGAATTACGATACGCAGAACTCACTAACTCTGAGCAACCCTTACTACTGCTATATGGATCGAAGCCACCGATGGGTTCATTCTCACGGTAACCCCAGACCCATTCCTTGTTTTCATAACACTTATCAGTCGTAACATTCACGACCGATCGCACACTTTGTGTTTGGCGAATCGCTTCTAGTAAATACACGGTTCCCATCACATTAGTGGAATAAGTCTCAACAGGGTCTACATAAGAGCGGCGCACAAGCGGCTGAGCAGCCATGTGGATAACAATATCGGGTGCGGACTGTTGCATAGCATTAGTCAACTTAGTGCCATCACGAATATCGCCAATAATAGATTTCATACCACGAGCCACCTGCGCTACTTCAAAGAGGCTGGGATTAGTGGGTGGGTGTAGTGCGTAGCCGGTGACTTCAACACCGAGTTGCTGCAACCAAAGGCACAGCCAACTACCTTTGAAACCGGTGTGACCTGTGACAAATGCCTTTTTACCACTCCAGAATAAAGAGTTCATGGCCACACCTTCCACGGTGCTTTGCCAGATTGCCACAGTTCTTCCAAATGGTTCTTGTCACGAAGGGTATCCATAGGCTGCCAGAAACCACTGTGCTTAAAAGCTTTTAGCTGGTTGGATTCTGCCAACGCCTCAAGAGGTTCGCACTCCCACAAAGTTTGGTCGTTAGAAATAAGGTTAATAACTTTGGGTGAGAGCACAAAAAAACCACCATTAATCATGCCGCCATCACCCTTGGGCTTTTCCTGGAAGGCGGTGATCCGCTTATCAGAGTGAATCTCGAGGGCGCCAAATCGGCCGGGTGGGTAAGTGGCAGTGAGTGTAGCTTGCAGCCCGTGGGCGCGGTGAAAATCTATGAGCTCGGTGATGTTGATATCACTCAAACCATCACCGTAAGTAAAGCAAAAATCTTCATCCCCTTTCAGGTAAGACTTAACACGCCTGAGCCGACCGCCAGTCATAGTGTGGTCTCCTGTGTCCACCAGAGTTACGCGCCACGGCTCGGCACTTTGTTGATGGACTTCCATGCTGTTTTTGGACATATCGAAGGTGACATCCGACATGTGCAAAAAATAATTAGCGAAATATTCCTTGATTACGTAACCCTTATAACCGCAACAGACAATAAAGTCATTAATGCCATAATGGGAATAGATTTTCATAATATGCCAAAGAATCGGCTTACTTCCTATCTCAATCATGGGCTTAGGCTTAAGATTGGTTTCCTCTGCCAACCGGCTACCAAGACCACCAGCCAAAATAACTGCCTTAATTTTTGAATTGCTCGTCATATTCTATTCAAAGTAGATTGTTAAACATTAGGCTGGCAAGATACCAACATGAGCTTTGTACCATTCATATGTTCGGGTCAATCCTTCATGAAAAGTAGTTGCACACTCCCAATCAAGCATTTCCTTCTCCAATGCTGAATCATAGATTTGATCAATACGTTCATCGCGATTCTCATGAAGAATACGGGGATGCAATTCCTTCTGGCCCGAAATTGAAATGAGTAAAGTTACAAGATCTTGCACCGATATACTCTTGCCAGTACTAATTTTAAGAGGATTAGCGGAAAGGGACATATTTGGCAAACGCTCTGCAACAGCACAATAGGCATTAACAACGTCACCAACATAAACATAAGAACGGGTCATTTTTCCATCACTTCTTATGACTGGAGAATCCCCCTTTAGTATAGACAATATAGCACTAGGGATGAGTCTATGCCAATTTCGATCTCCCTCCCCATATATATTGTCTGTGCGAACGCAAGCAACAGAAAGCGAGTAACTATCGCGATATGAAAATGCTATTAACTCGTCGGCAGCCTTGGACACCATATAAGGATGGTATCTTCGATTAGAAGACGAGCCAAAACAAAATTCTGCTTCACGGCTAGAGGCAATAACTATTCGCGCATTAGGAGTGTAAATCCTACACGCCTCCAAGATTGAATAGGTGCCACGAATATTTGTTTCCCATAACGCATAGGGCGATATAAGCTCAGTATTATTATTAGATGCAGCAAGGTGAAAAATTACATCGAAGGATTTGTTAGCAAACAAACGGTGTAATTCATTCAGATCAGCAACATCGCATGTTACCGCGGTGACCTCGCTCGTATTGAAAGCAAAAGGAATATCAGTGTATGAATCCTTATTAACAGTCGCGTGAACACTCGAACCACGCGCTACGAGTCCTTTAACCAAGGCCGCGCCTAAAAATCCGCTTGCACCCGTTACAAGTACATTGGATTGTCGCCAGTCAAACTGAGCGGGATCTGACACTACTAAATATAATTAGAGAGAAAACGCTTGATCTTCAAAGCTATTATCTAAATAACGTTCATAGTTATCAATGTCTACCAAATGAAGGCGAGGCAAGGCAAATATTAGCTTCCCTCCACGTTGCAAGAACTCCATTTCATCTCGGATAACTTCGTTGCGAAAGTGCCATATAAACACAAATAAGTATTCAGGCTTACGGGCTCTCAGTTTTTCATGAGAGATAATTGGAATTCGTGTTCCAGGTGTAACTAGACCATCTTTTTCTGGATTACGATCTCCAATTGCCTGAATGTCATTCGGACCAAGTCCGCAGTAATTTAGAATAATATTTCCTTTAGTAGAAGCCCCGTACCCGAATACCTTTTTCCCAGCTGCACCTAACATCTTGAATAAGTTTTGTACATCATCACGGTGCGCCAAAATTCGATTATGAAGACGCTGGTATGTCGAGGGTTCATCAAGCAATGCCTCCTCAGAAATAAGACGATCAATTTCACTCTTATTGGGAACATAAGGACCATCTTCCTTGCCTACGAAGAGATAAAAACTACCGCCATTCATATCGTTTAGAGATACTTCTAAAGTCTTAAGTCCACACTGCCGAAACATCCATTCCATTTGCCGTAAGCCAAGATATGTTACATGCTCATGACAAGTTTGATCATAAGAAAGTTGTTTCAAAAACAAAGGAAGATAGGATAATTCTAAAGCCCAAACACCATCAAAAGAGAGTAAAGCACTTATATCCCTAATAAATGTCAGCGGATCATCAAGATCGTAAAACATTGCGATGGATGTAATGATTTTACACTTTTTAGTTCCTATAAGTGTACGTGCTGCTCGCTGCGAGAAAAAATCATAAGCGACACGAATATCAGGCTGATAGTTTGAACGAAACTTCTCTGCAGAGGGATCAATTCCTACCCGCACAAGACCTGCCTCAGCACCATAGTGGTTTAATAAGGTACCGTCATTGCAACCAATATCCAAAACGACATCACCACTCTTCGGCTCAGCATATACAACTAACTCATTGACTTTACTAGTAAGATGGGCGACCATAGTAGGGCTAATTGAAGAGAAATAACCGTAAGTTGTTCCATACATTTCATCCAGGTCTGCTGTATGTCGAAGTTGAACAAGTCCACATGCGTTTGGTGAAGCGCTTTTATCACAGCGGATCAGGTCAAGGGGCGAAAAGGAAGGATCAGGAGCGTCCGGGGAAGGAAATACGCTGCTGAGTGCTTGGTTGCCCAGATCAATAATTGATACTAAGTTTGAATTACCGCAAACACGGCATTTCTTCCAACTCTTTGAAATCATTTTGAATCCTTCGAAGATAATGAGGGTTGAATAAAACCATTTGGCGAATTACCGTGAAAACTAGGGATACGCAATCTTGAATAAACCAATTGAATTAGTTTATTCAAGACACGCCGCCTGAATGTCCAAGATGAAACCACTAATTTGGGGAAAACATAAATCAAGAACTTAAGTGCAGGATACGGTATCCCTCTACCCCTTTTTTCCAAAGCGACATAAAGATTGGTAAAATGATATTCATCTATATAAATCTGTTTAATTCGGTTTCCGAATTCGCTTGAAACGAAAGCAATGAAACTCTTATAATCGAGAACACCGCAGGAAGATGATATCGTGGTGTCGTGATTACGCATCCTTACAAGAGGTTCGTTTACCCAGACAATTGGGCCGCGGTCTAATATTTGCGAAAGGAATATAGTGTCAAAGTAATATCGACATTTAGAGAGATCAGGATAAATACCCTTAATCAATTCTGTATTGTAGGCATACGAGCTAAAATTGGCTGCACCACCAAAATCGCCAGCCAAATATTGCAATACGAATTTATGTTTATCATAGAAGAAAATATTTTTATCACTCGCAGCAAAGACATGGGTATTGCCTGTAACCCCCCTCTTTATCCGTGTGCCATGGGAATTGATCATTATCCCGTTAGTACCAACAGCGGCCGCATGCGGCGTCACGCTGAATTGCTTGATTATTGTTTCTACATACTCTGGCTCCATGACATCATCATCGTGAAACATAACGAAATAGGGTGTGACCACAGATGAGATCACCTTTCGGAAATGTTCGATAGCTGGAATTCCGGGAAACCATGATTTGTATTGCAGTGATGGAAAGTCAATATTGACTATCTCTTGGAGTTGCTTGTTGGAAGAGTTATCTGATATTACAATATCAAACGCACAAGTAGATTGATTAAGGATTGACTTAATTGCCTCCACCGCAAAACGCGGTCGGTTATGGCATAGTAGTACAACAGTAAGGAGTTTCATGTTAGTTTCGTCGATTATGCTAAGACTCTCATTAAACGAATGTGTAGTGAACATATTACAAAGTCAACTGGGAGGGTAGTGGCTCACAAATTGGTCAAACTCATGTTTTATGTTTTCGAAGGAATCGGGTTTAAAGCATAATCGCTGTTTATCAGTGGCAAACTTATAATCTTCTCCAATAACGTGCCCAACAGCCTTGTATGCTTCTTCTGTAGTAATTATCGAGTTGGCCGGCAACATATTCATGCAAATATAGCTAGCGGTTGGATTAAAAACGGCAAGATCAGCACAACCATTAGGCACAAAAAAGTTAAGAAAGGCGGTCTCGTAGATCGCAGCACGTAAACCAATATTCCAAGAGCACTCTCTAAAAATACTTGCATCCTCAAAAGCTGACTCCTTGACGAAGGCATTGTCTGTATCTGGAATAATCACCGCATGATAGCCACTTACTAATAAGTAAGTGGCAAACTTTGACCAAGCATCAATATTGCTGTTGCGACCCTTATCATAGAGGGAGCTACGGATTGTGATAGTTACAACTGGTAATTGTATTTTATTCATTTGCAGCCAATCTTGAACATACCTAAGCCCTTGGGGAAGAGCTCTGAGGCCTTCTACTAAATTTGGTTGGTCTAGTTTTTTGTATCTCAAGACGGGGTCGGATGGAGCTCTCAGATTTACACCATCATAAAGATATGGATATACATCATGATTTTTTATAAGATCAAATACATCATCTCTTCGGGGTAAAAAATAAAGTCCTCTGCAAAAAGGAGACAGAGGAATTAGCGGCATGATTATATTTTGAAGCCGCCAGAGCTTACTATGATCGTCTATAACGGAGTCATACTCTACAAAACTCAAGTCCGGTCTAAGCGCAGTCGAACGAGGGACTACAACTACAACGAAGCCTTTTTTTCTTTGCTTCTTTGCTTCAAACTCAGCATCTACCAACATCATAACAAAGGAATATGTTATGTCGCAGATTTCTAGATCGTATATTAAATAGAGGAGTTCATCATGCTTTGCTTTTTTAAAAAATTTGAATATTTTTTTCCTGGCGCCTAAAGCAAAGTCGATTAATTGTTTTGAAGACTGCTTAGTAGGGTTTCTAATTTCTATTTTTAATCTATTAAAAAACCATAATAGACCCTTTTTATGAATTTTATTAAATAGCACATGCGGGCTTATCTTCATGAGACGTCTAAATTCGGTTCAGAAGCCAACACAATGTACCTGAAAATACCTATCGGTCGATCTGTGGCTTCATCCCCAGGCACAGATCTGAGATCACCAGCATACTTCCAGTCAGGGCATGCTCATTGAGCAAGCTCAGGAACTCTCGCCAGAGGCCCTCGGCCTTGATTTCGATGACGGAAAAGCCGAGGGCCTTACGATAGGCAAGGATATTGATGCCGATCGCTACCATCACGGCCAATGACACCACCAGAATAATCTGGTCAAACTGGCCGTTCAGGTAAGTGGCCTCACAGGTAGACGTCGGGGAGATGGGTGTGGTCCAAGGGCCGGCCTAGGAGGTCTTCTACATGGACGTCGAGCACCTGGCAGGTTCTGCTGATCTCCGATTTGAGATTCCACGCACGAACCCAGCGCATCGACTAGTGCCTAGACCTTGCGGGTGGAGATGCCTTCGCGTAGGACTCCAACACCACCGCATAAAGGGCTTGCCGACACGGCGACGCGGCTCAAACCAGGTAAAAGAAGCTGCCCTGCAGCAAAGATGGAATGGACGAGAAATGTCGACCACCTGGATAGTGAGCAACCGCTCCGGATGGCCGTTGCGAAAGGTAGAGCGCTGATCCAGGCAGGGCTTATGGAGCTGGGCGACTGTGATAACAGAAACTGCGGCTTCCAGCAGATGCTGAAAGCAGGGGCTCACGATTTAAGCGCTCACGGCGCTTGCGCTGGTGCCATGCACGAGCTGTACCAACTCTTAGCGCCACTATGGGTATGTGTAATGGTCTGTCTTTGGTTTGGAGGTAGTGAACCAAACATGATCACAGCCGCATACGCCCATTGCCACAGTTAACTGACTTAGGAAGCGAGCCAACATCCATGGACAACACCAGGGCTAATCCTCATCAGTTACACCACTAAATGGGACGCCGATCAGCCCAACGTAGATGAACATGAACCCAAAAGCGATAAAGCAATAGCCTCAGAGAAAAATCACAGTCGAAATCAACCTGGCTACTCAATACGGACTACTAAAAAAACAATTCACCGGAGCCTCCTAAATTAAAACTGCTAAATTAAATGCTTATGCTGTTCAATAAAAAACTTACTAATTTTTGGGAAAATAGTTACATCATGATCGATTGCAATATCATTAAATCTTGCTTGCAATGGGGTTAGGGTCTCAAGCGATGACGAATCTAGGGCAGCAAGCATTTCATTGCAAGCTTCAAGTATTTCTAATGATGAATTATCCACTACCGACAAGTCATCATCATCCGCGAGTGAGGAGATTTCAGTAGATGAAATGCTTGAAAGAAAGACTTCGCTGAAATTCAGGGTACGATTAAGTCTTTTACTGTAGACCAATTTTGGCATAAATATATCTTTATAGCATGGAACAGTATGTCTTATGGGGAAGCAATTTGCTTGTATGGTTGGTCTTCCAAATAATATCGGTATATTGGCTGGCCCCGAAGTAGTTTGAATTGAAAAAAGACATTCGGCGAGAAAGTAAGTGTCAAGAAAATGAGATTGTTCAACTATTTGGGTGTAATCAATTACATTTGGGATTCTTGGTAGTGGTATAGAATTTTTTCCGCCTATTCTAACGACCCAACCACCTTTACTAGTAATTTGGTGGATTGCTTCAATATAAGTATTTGTCTTAGAATTTCTGAGACTTCCATCATTCCTGTCTCTTATATGTATAGTAACAAACCAATCTTCCTGTGAAAACCCGAATGACTGCATAAAACGGAAGCCTTTTTCCTTGCATTTTATAGGTATTTTCAACAATCTATTTAGACTAGCTAAACCCGAATCTCTGTGTATAAGGGGTCTAACTTCATACCAATTACACCATTGACCCTTAAAATTTATTTTATAGACAAATGGATTTTCGTATTTTTTTATGTGTTGCGTTTGAATTACATCTCTTTCGCTCACATATTCTATGTTCTTAAAAGTATTTACAATTAGGTCTAAAATACTTTTATTTGCTATTTTAGCAGCTGCTAGACTAATAAAAATAGTGCCGCCGTGTGACCTATTGTCAATTTGCATAGCAAGCGCATAATCTACTATGATGCTTAAATGGCCAATAGAATAAGTAAAGTATTCAGAGAGATACATGTTATTCGTCAGATCGATATTATCCGAAATTGCCTGATTGTTTTTGAAAGCAATATATCGGTCGAAATACTTATTTACTCTTTTTTCGTCACCTATATAAAAAGGAAGATCCAGCAAGCCTCGCCAATTCATTTTATTAGCAGGATCAGTAGCTACCAATGCTTCAAAAAGCTTTATTCCATATTCGGCTCTATTGGCTAGCATGTAATAATGGAATAAGACTTTTGAAATATTTTCTCTTTCGATTAACGTGCTCAGCAATAAATAATCGGCTGAATTCGCAAAATTTTTACTTAAGGACTGAAAAATCACATGGTCATTTACTTCCAGAAAGAATAGATATAAATTAATTCTATTTTTAATACTATATTTGAAACAAATTGCATTGTTCAATATTACCAGAGATCGCGATACTGTAGAGACAATAATCCCGACAGCAGGATTAACTTTCCCATTTAAACAATATCCCCAATAATACTTCTTAATTGGTTTTACTAATGAATACATCGAATTTATGGACATTTTACAGATGCCAATGCAAGAAACTTTGATAAGCTAATTTACGGGAAAGGTAAAACTTGGTATCGTCATGGGAATCATCGTCGAGACAGGTATTTACTGACATTGATGTTAAGGAGCCACCTAAGAATTGATCCACTATAGGCGACAAATCTCCGTCGCCATTTTCCAGAAAGTAAAGACAAGTCCTCATTGTAAAACTCTTAAGGTCATTACAAGTGTTGGGAGATGTGCTGCTAGTTTTGAACAATAAAAAGTTTGAGATACAGATCACCTGAGAAACAACTTTTTTAAAAGGTATTTGACCATTTTTAAAGAGAAAATATTTAATAATATAGCCATATAACGATTAATTATTGCCATCATAAACAGTTGTACTAGAAATCGAGAATTACCATATTTTTTGATCAAAAAGGGGAGAAATCTTAGATCTTTAGGATGTAGATTGGTATAAACTTTTAGAATTACGCTGAGAATCATCTTTTGCTTATTCTCATTTGTCTCCTTAAAATAAAGATTTAACAACGGAATTAGTCCACCAATGCTACCGCCCAATGATGCCCACTGATTACTTCTGCTGTAAGAATCTGGTGGAGAACCTCTGAAGGTATAGACTTTTCCGTTTATTGCGACATCACTATTCAAGCAAAGAAGAATAATAAATACAAAAGCTTCATCAAGTTGGATTTTTTTTGACTTATAGTCTCCACGCAATATAAATTTGCTTTCATATCCTAGATGCTGCAAATAACCTCGATCAAATAATACAGATGAATATGACGGATGCGCAATTGTATATAAATATTCAGCTATATATTTTTGACCATTTATAATTTGCCAGCCATGATAGTTCCATGACATCATTGTCTTAAGATAATGCTCTACAATAGAATTTGTAATCACAATATGAACATCCTTGTTTTTATCTAATACTTCGATACAGTGAGCCAAACAATTATTGTCAGTAAAATAATCATCATGATGCAAAAACATCCCGAACTCACCCGTACATCTTGAATATGCTGCACAACTGTTCCAGTAGAAAGATAGATTTTCTGAATTCTTATAGTATTTAAAGGTTATATCTTTTGATTTTAAATTTATATACTTATTCACTATAGATCTAAGATCATTGTATGAGTTGTCATCGGAAACGACCACTTCAATCGGCCTATATGTTTGCTTTAGAATTGATTCCAAAGCCCTGTCTAATAGCTCGCAATTGTTATACGCTGGTATGGCTATGCTAATTAACTTTGGCATTGAAGAACTTAAGAATGAAATTACTTATGTAAAAAGGGTAAAATCTGTACCGCGTAGATTTAATCCATATTTGATTTTCTCCAATGAACGAATTTAACAAGCTTGCTCTTGAAACTTAGTTCATGCTTGAAACCTAAAGAAGTGATTTTGTCATTACTAATGCAACACCTTGATCCTCGACTAAAAGCTTCTATTGGAACTATTTGATAACGAAACTCTTTAGACAATATACTTGCAACAAGCTGAACACTTTCAAGCAGAGAATACTCTTGCTTTCCAGTTAAATTATATACTTCACTATATTCACAATTATGATGATTAATGACAAAAATTAAGGCATTCGCAACCTCTTCCACATGCAACCAACTCACCAACGTAGTATTATTATTATCGATGCTACCATTCAAGTATATAAGATTTTTGGCAACAATCGAGGAAATGATTTGACTGAAAAACTTTGTTGGCAGCTCTCTTTCACCAAAAATACTTTGCAAACGTAATATCACGCTTGGTATTCCATAAGTAAATGAATAACCCTGTACCAAAGATTCACCTGCAGCTTTCGTAGCACTATAAGGAGTTAGGCATTTTAACCTATCTTTTTCCATCCATTTAGCATTATCTTCATTTGGACCATAAACCTCTCCCGTGCTTATAAATATAAATTTTTTCAAATCAGGACAACAATTTCTTGCATGAGTTAGCAAATTCAAAGTGAATACTACATTACTATCAAATGCCGATAACGGATCCTTAATTGTCAAGGGTACTTGTGCACTAGCAGCGCAATGTATTATTATTTCTGGATTTGTAGACGTCAAGGAGTCAACTAAATATATTCTCGAGGAATATTCTTTCAAGGTTTCAATAAAGTAGTCAAAACGGGTATTTTTTGTATGAATCAGGCCTATCATGTCATGATCAGTTTTTTCAAGTAAATATTTCAGGATAGAGCTACCTATGAAACCTGTAACTCCAGTTATTAAAATTCTCATTTATTTATGCTTTTTCATGATTGGTGAAAATAAAGTGCATAATTCTAAAATAGTTTTTTCACAAGACCTTGTGAACGCTTTGCCTATGGTGAATAATGATGTTGTTTTCATAGTTGAGCATGGCAAGTAATTCAGCTTGACTACTAAGCTTATATTCTATATTAGCGTAATTAGGCTTGGAGCACACGTGAAAGAACTCAATTATGTATAGGCTAGTTTAATCAGGGTCAGGGTAGATTCAAAGTCAAACACAAGCATCATTCCCAATGCTTTGAGAATGTGTTGAGGTCGCGAGAATGACCTCGTCCCTTTACTCAATAGCGACTCAGCTGTAACCGATCTCTATCACATGCTGATCAGCTATTTCAAGTAAATTCCGAATGTGCGCATTCGGCTGGGGAGTTCGCATCCCAGCCTGGTATTTGCTGCTGATCACGGTGCTCAAGAGTACCTGCTTCGGAGAGGGATGACTCCTAGAGCATTTGCGAGGGACTATAAAATCTTAAAAACTTTGCTGTGTGCCACAAGTTTTCACCGAATCGATGGGCTTGGAGCTGAGGCGATGGCCATTCTGAGTACGGCAGCGATCAAGCTGCTTCTTGTATTAGCTTGATTTTAGTCGCTCCGATGCGGGTTGCAGGCAGATGCATGACATCAAAGCGCTTATAGCAATGTCGAAGCGAAAACCAAAACCATCATTAGACTTTGATCTCAGCCCTTCATCAAGACGAAAGAAAGCAGCATGTATTAGAACGCTATATAAACATAAATTTACCAAGGCATCACCGATTTAGAACTCACAAATACACCACCTTCTTTATAACTTCGAGGCATGTCCTCAATAGTTTTCACAGGGGCCCAGCCGCACTTTTGCGAGAAGATATTGACACCTGTATTGTCGAAACGCTGGTAAACCAAATGCGCATTTTCTGCAGTTCCAATTTCGACAAAAGCATCCACCTTCTTCCATGCTTCAATAGGGATAGCATTGAGTAATACTGCCTCATGGCCTTCAGCATCAATCTTTAGAAGATCTACCCGATTGACTATATCCCGTATATCCTGAACTGTGACATCAAACTTCTCAAGTTCGCCATACGGATTGGATTTAGCCCCAACCAAATGGCTGCTAGTTGTATTGCCAAGAACACGCACAAACTGCATAGTTCCATCTTTTTCAGAGACGGCGGCCTGATGAGTACGGCAATTATTGATGTTATTCAAACCTAGGTTTCGACGCAGTTTCTCAAAATGTGCTGGGTCAGGCTCATATGCCTCAACTGTACTGTCACAAAGAGATAATACGATCGTGTGCAAGCCAATGTTGGCGCCAATATCCGCTGCACGAGCATAACGACCACGATTACGGTAGTAAAATGAGAACATCAGCAACTCGTCCAAACCAAACAAGTCAATTGAATCAATGGCCCCCATTTTCTCGTAGGGCAAACTCAGCAAGCCCAACTCTGCAAATGGCACCTTTTGCTCTGCCTCAAATGCAGGCTGCGCTTCATGAAATGCCGGGGTAGTCAGCCCTGAGACAAATCGATAAAAAGAAGACCCTCTTGCATGCTCTTGCGGGTGGTCTGCCAAAAATTCTAAAAGATTGCCGAAGCGTTCCAATTGCATTGATTGAACCTTTGAAGTTGAGTGTTAAAGAATTCGTAATTCAGCGAGCTGTTCTGGGGTTAGCAGGGGCATTTGATTTTCAAGCGGGGCCCCCGCCTTGAGAACCGGATACAGCTTCTGGTTGGGATTGATTTCGATATTACAAAAGACGGGACCAGCCGTAGAATATACCTCCCTAAGCTTGGCTCTAATTTCAGAACTTTTAGATATAGTGATAACAGCAATTCCCATAGCCTTAGCAACGTTAGCGAAATCTGTCAATCCCAATCCGGAAGCGGCGTCGACGCCTACATAATTTCCATCCAACCACGTTTCTAGAGTCTGTTTCTGAATGCCATGCGCATGATTGTTGAATAACATTATTTTCAGTGGGACCTGGTATCTGACAACCGTCGCAAGTTCACCCATACAGAGTTGAAGGCCGCCGTCTCCAATAATGCAGGTGACCGATCGGTCTGGTGCCGCTGCTGATCCGCCTATGCCGGCCGCTACGGCATAACCCATTGGAGTAAAATTCCACGCCGAGAAAACCCTTTGATCTGACTTCACTCTGAGGTTGTTGCAGGTCCAGGTCAGATTGCCTCCAGTATCGACAAACACAATTTCGTCATCGGCGAGCGCATCGGAAAGTTGATGGACAAAATGATGAGCATCAACATAGCCCGCGACATCATCTGGCTCCACTGGAATATCGTCGGGTAGCTGTGCACGCCAGCTCTCTATTGTGGCCAACCACGGAGCAATGCTAGGTGCCTTGTACTGCTCTATGACTGCTTTGGCTGTGTCAAAAAATTCTCCCATTAAGCACTGGATGCGCCCAGCAATCCTTATGCCATATCCATCGAATTTATCCATTTCTCCCTTGTCTGCGTCAACCATGACAATGCGCGCATTTGGGGCAAAGGTGCTGAGGACGCCGCCAGTGAGGTTTTGCGAAAGACGTGTGCCCAAGCAAACAACTAGGTCGGCGTGCTGGATAACAAAATTTCCGAGACGCGAGCCGTACACGCCAAAAGTACCGACGCGATGCTTCCAGTTGTACGGAATCAGGTCAAGCCCGGCCCAAGTTTGCAACAGCGGAATCTCGACATGTTTGAGGAACTCGCGGAGCTCGTCTGCCTTGCGCGGCGTACTTAACCCTCCACCCAGCACGATGACGGGACGCTTGGCCGCAGAGATCTGAGCCAAAAGCGACTGAACCTGTTCTGACAACCCATTAGAAATCACATGTTTCGCATCTGAATAACGTGGCAACTCGGCAGTCTCGAGATGAGCGCGCTGGAGATCATCGGGAATATCTACCAATACAGGACCTGGTCGGCCAGACTCAGCCTCGGCGTATGCACGATCTAATATGCTGGCGATTTGGTTGCTATTTGATAGTTGCGCTGAATATTTAGTTACGCTGGAGTAAATAGACAGAGAGTCTGTTTCCTGAAATCCAACTTGCCGGACTTTACGCTCACCCTTGAGCCGATGTGTGGCAACTTGCCCGGTCAGCATAAGTGCCGGTACTGAATCGTAATAAGAGCAGCAGACACCAGTGAGCAGGTTGGTTGCACCCGGTCCGCTGGTTACGATACATGCACCCATACGACCTGACACGCGGTAATATCCGTCGGCAGCCATTGCGGCTGACTGCTCATGTGCAACAAATGTAGTACCGACTCCTGCATGTTTTGCTGCTGAGTCAAACAGATGGACGGCAGCACCGCCTGACATTCCGAAAACATGTTTTGTGCCTCGAGCGTGCAGGTAATCAATCACATAGTCGCTTAACTTCATGACATGCATCATCAGTTTTTGTGCCTCCGTCAAGAAAGTCGCCGGAGTTTATAGATGTTCGAATTTACAATGAGTTCTTCCATTAACTGCGGATGCTGCCACTGATAATGGACCAGGGAGAAGTTTCTCCCGCCCAGTGCGCCACTGGGCGCCAACACAGACCATTGAAACATGGCGAGGTTTCGAGCAAGGCCCTCACATCGCCTTAACTGTCCATGAACTGGCACGTCTTGTCAAAATTCGGCCCGGCGACTTCACCGGCAGCCAGCCATAAAAAACCACCCAAAATACACTTCTTATCCTATCAGTTGTTTGCAGGACTATGAACTAGCTTCCTTGAAATATAAATCGAATCATCCCCAGGAGGAAGATAGTCGTATCCAAGCAGTGAAATAATTTCCTTCGCTTTATATGTACTATTTAAAAAATCCGAGAAAAAGCTAGAAGATGTATAATTGACAACAGGCTTGATTATCGGGGTTGTAAACATGAAAAGATTATAGAACATGTCACTAGTTAATATTGGTGTATGATGCACCAGGTTAGAATCAAAGACTACAATGTCTCCCATCTCCAGAGATAGTGGCTTAGAGGGCGCCTCATTGAAATTGTAAAAGAAATCTCTGTGTGATTTTTCTTTTATAACTAGTGAAGCTGAATCATTTTGGCTATGGAATGACAAAAAACTTATGCTCAAAGGATGCTGTGAGGGAGAATGTAGATATGGAATATCTCTATGCCATTCAATAGTTGATGCACCTTGGTAGGCTTGGTTATGCACGGCCCTATTCAAATGCAGCTGATAGCCACAAGGAAATATCTCTCGCAGTAAATCATGAATAAAGCTTGCAGTTAATAAGTCTCGCAATCGATCGGAGTAGATAAATGGACTTCGATATATTCCAGCAAATTTAGACGATTCCTTTACTCTGTATGGCAGCTTTGATCCCTTCTCTTGTATGTCATTTATTATCTCATTACAATCACCAGGACTGAGTCGATTCGGAAGGACAAAGTAGCCATTATTCTGAATTTCTTTAAAAGGTTCAGATCTTACACTATTCCCGAATTGAACAACTTGATCGAGGCCAGGGTGCGACTGGTTCACGCATTGGTACAATTCATGGAGTCATCATAGCAGTTATGAATAAAGCGATCATTCTTGGAGGATCATCTGCTATTGGGACAGAACTAATTGAGAGGCTTTCTAGCAAATGTTCACGCATATTGTCTACTTACAATTCAAGAATGCCAACAAATATACCTGCAAACGTTCTTTTGAAACATCTAGATATTGCTGCGACTAACTTGAGCGAGTTTGCAGACACTCTGCATGAGGATGCTGAGGGTTGGGATTTATTTGTATCATGTATAGGGACGCAAGAACCTGTAGGCCTATTCGAATCTGTAAATGTAGAGCAATGGATTGAGGGATTCAATAAGAATTTTACGTTGCAAATCGAGTTATTACTGCGGCTATTGCCCTTTAGAAATCGTGACGGAAACGCAACAGTAGTTTTTTTTGCAGGTGGCGGTACCAATGGTGCGACTCCCTACTACTCTGCATACACGCTGGGGAAGATTGGCTTAATTAAATGTGTGGAATTGCTAGATGATGAAATATCAGATACCAAGTTTGTCGCTTTAGGCCCGGGATGGATGTTGTCTGACATTCACAATGCGACTATCGAAGCGGGCCCAACGATAGCAGGACCGAATTATTTTAAGACACAATATATGCTCGAAAATCAATCCTTGATGAATACTCCCAATAAGGTCGTAGATGACATTTTTTTTCTAATGAGTCAACCAAAACGTTTGGTAGGTGGAAGAAATTTTTCGTCAGTACACGACTCATTCTCTGAACAGACTCTCCAAGAACTTTATGAAGCCAATCCTAATTTCTACAGACTTAAGCGTTTTATGAATTAAACCGGGATACGCAGCTCTCCATGTTCTGTTTTCTTTAAATGTGCATTTATTATTCTTGTCACAATCTTCATAATTTAGCTAGTTTGAGTATTTTTATACTAAGTAAACTGTAAATTAGTGTTTTTGGGGAAATTTTAAATAGTTTTGAAAATCTGCTGGCTATCTCTATTGCCAATACACGCCATAATGCGCAACATACCTTGGGAATAAGAAATAATAATCAGGCGCTAAAATGGGCCTTGAAAATCTCTATTCGGCTGATCCCTACGCCTGGTTGAAGATTGAAAGCTGGGTACAAATTCAGCTGAGCTCTTCATTTGGGCTAGAACTCTCTTAACTATATCATCTGAAATGGGGTAGTAATCATCAGCCAGGGAATGACTAGTTGGCGCAGGATATGAAGGTAGCGCTAACTTTTCTGGTGCACTTATCAGCTGAGAAAAGAGCTTCTCTGCTATGAGCGAAACAATTTCTGAGGCTACACCACAGAAGGGATCTGCATGATCAACAACTAATAGTCGTTTCGTGCGGTTTACTGACTCAATCAGCAACTCATCATCAATCGGGCGAATACTCCGTAAGTCAACAACCTCCGCATGTATTCCATACGCTTGAAGCTCATCAGCAGCCTTCAGGCACTCCAATGTCATATAAGAGATTCCAACCAATGTCACGTCTGTTCCCATCCGTACTACCCTCGCTTTTCCAAGTGGAACGCGGTATGCATCGGTTGGCACCAAATCTTTAACGTTATAAAGCCAGCGATGCTCGAGGCAAAGTACTGGATTGTCATCCTCAATGGCAGAAATAAGCATACCTTTAGCGTCGAAAGCTGTTGTAGGCATGATCACCTTAAGCCCAGGTATGTGACCAAACCATGCATGTAGGCTTTGGCTATGTTGAGGCCCTTGGCCCCAGCCACGTCCAATGATCATGCGGATCACCATTGGAACACTCATGGTTCCGTTAAACATGTAATGCCATTTAGCGGCTTGATTAACAACTTGATCTATTGAGACCAGTGCGAAATCAACCCGCTGATGGGTTAAAATTGGTCTTAGTCCGGTAATTGCCGTACCAATTGCAACGCCGGTTAAAGCATTTTCTGCAAGTGGGATATCGAATACACGCTGTTTCCCGTGTTTTTCTTGTAAGCCCAGTGTGGTACCAAATATTCCCTTAGGATCTGGAACTCCAAGGCCCATAAGATAGGTTGTAAGATCTTGTCCTAGACATTGATCCTGAGCTTCTAAAAGCGCTTCTGCGTAACTGATTTCACGAGATCCGGCATTCGAAGGTGGATCATACCTTTTAGCTTGAGCATACACATTGCCAGTGGCAGCGGCATCAGGGAAATTGGCAATGAGAGCTTGCTCAAACCCAGAATTTATCTCTAATGTGATATCGCTAATTTCTTTTGAATCCAGTGAGAAACCAGTATTTTTAGCCTGAATTCTCAGCGGATCATTCTCTTTCCAATCCAGAAATTCTTGCTCGGAACGGTAGCCAATATTGTTGTCATAGCCTGGCCCGCAATGCTCACGCCATCGATAAGTGGGCATTTCCATAAAAACTGGCATGCCACCCACTCGAAGTTTTTCAACAGCATCTCTCGCCTTGCCGTAGATATCATCGACATTATTTCCATCGGCATAGATCACTTCAACACCGTGACCCGCTGCCACCTGGCCGATTGTTCTATTCGAAGGTTGCCTTACCCCTAGTGGGGAATAAACCGAATATAAATTGTTTTCACAGGCAAATAGAATTGGTAAACTTTTGAGTGCTGCAAAGTTGAGACTTTCGTGCACTACCCCAGCTTCCATTGCACCATCACCTAAGAAGACAACAACTACACGTCCTTTACCTTCTCGCTGAGCTGTTAGTGCTGCGCCTACAGCTATCGGCACCGTACTTCCGACAATTGGCGTGGCTCCAATAAAACCACAGGCGCGATCTGTAAGGTGCATCGAGCCACCCTTGCCACCGCAACACCCAGTAGCCTTTCCGTAAATTTCCGCCAACATCGCCTTTAAATCACCACCTTTAGCAAGGTAATGAGCGTGGTTTCGATGTCCAGAAAAAGTCCAATCAGTATCTTTAAGCGCAGCACAAATTCCTACAGCTGCAGCTTCCTGGCCAATGCTTAGATGCACGGGGCAACGCATTTCTTGTTCTGGATATCGCCTGGCGATTTCCTCTTCAACCATGCGAATTCGAGTCATTGCTCGAAGAAGTTGCATTCCCTGTTTTAGTGAGGAGCTCATCAAATTCCGAATTTTATAATCACAAGCCGAGGTGTTGCATCCATTTCACTGTGTAGGTTTGATCTCCATCGGGCAGTTCATTCTGAGCATAGGCTTTAGAGATTTCGGCGATTGCATCGGCAACTGTATGGCTGGGCTTGAAGCCGGTGGCAAGCAGCTTGCTGGAATCTTGCCGGTAGGAGCGGGGATCGTTTGAAGCACTAACTACAATCTCGGCGCCGAGCTTGCTCTTCACCATCTCGGCAATGGTGAGGATCGAGATGTTCTCAAAACCAGCGTTGTAACAGCCGCTGGCAATCTGTGGATGGGCGAGGAAGTGGCGATATACATTAGCGATGTCCTGGATGTGGATATTTGGCCGGGTTTGATCGCCACCGAACACTGTTATGCGACCATTTTTAAGGGCCTGATAAGTGAGCATGTTCACGCTCACATCAAGACGCATGCGCGGTGAAAGACCGCAAACGGTGGCGGGCCGGATACAGTGAACTTGCATTTGATCGGAATAAGAAAGAAACACTCTCTCGGCCACCATCTTGGTTTTGTTGTAGACCGAGATCGGCACCAGGGTGAGATCTTCGGTGACGTTGAGTTCGTCTTTGACGCCATAGACGCTTCCGGAGCTGGCGAATAGAAACTGCTTGACCCCAGCTCTCAATGCCCGGTCGGCTAGCTGCTGGCCCGCCAGCACATTCACCTCCCAACTAAGCGTGGGGTTCAGCTCCACCGCAGGATCATTAGCAATGTTGGCCAGATGGATGATTGCTTCAACGCCATCCATCGGAATTGCATCGATATCGAGGATGTTGAGCTGGAGATTGGTGAGTTTGGGGTGTGTTGGTAGCTGGTTGCCGAACCATTGGGTGTCGACACTGATCACCTCATGGCCATCGGCCAACAGCAGGGGAACCAGAACGGAGCCTTTGTAGCCGCAACCGCCAGTGACGAGAACTTTCATGCTTTGTGTTGATAGGTCCAGGGAAGGGACTTGAGCTGCTCTAGGTGACTATCCACCCAGGCCATGGTGTCTGTGAGCCCCTCATCGAGGCTCACCTGATCGCTCCAGCCAAAGCTTTCACGCATTGCGCTGCTGTCGAGCAGGTAGCTCTGATCCTTGCCCAAGCGCTCACCGCTATCTTCCACAACGGATGAGAAAGAAGCTCCACAGCGCTTACAGATCTGCTCAACAAGGGCTCTGATGCTGATCGCTTCGCGGGTTGAGAGATGCCAGGTGCTGCCGGGATCAGCTTCTAATGCCAGCTGCAGGGTGGCCCGCACTACATCGTGGATGTGAATGAAAGAGCGCTCGGAATAGCCCCCGCCATGCAATTGCATCGGCTGACCCGTACGGGCACTGAGCATTGCCCTGGGAATGATCCGATAGAGCTGCTGGCCGGGGCCATAAACGTTGGCTGCCCGGGTGAACACCACAGGGAAGCCGTAAGCCTTCTCAAAGCTCAGCAGATGTAGATCACAGGCCGCCCGGCTCACCGCATAAGGAGTGCTGGGGGCAAAATTATTGGTCTCCTGGATCCATCCGCCATCGGTGCTGCCATAAACCTCCGGAGTGGTCACATGAACGTATTTCTTCAAAAACGGCTTCTGACGCAGAGCATCGTGCAGCGCCACCTGACTCACCACATTGGTGCGATACCAGTGGGTGGGATTCAACCAGCTCTCAGCCACCATCCCCTGAGCTGCGAAATTCACAAGCACTGAGGGTTGTACACGGTCAATTAACTCCAGCAGCTCAGAGAGCTGGCTGTTCAGGTCAATTGCCCTAAAAGCGAAGTTATCAGCAGTTGCCAAGGGTTCGCCAATAGTTGGTTCAGGCCAGCGATAGGGCAGAAATACAGACTCGGGTTCGACCGAGCGGCTGACGCCCCAGACGTTGTGGCCGCTTCTCAGGGCCTCCGCCACGAAGTGGGAGCCGCTGAAGCTGTTGCTGCCGATAACGAGAATTTTCTCTGAACTCACGGTTGAAGCACCTCCTCCAGGTTGTTGCGCAGAGCATCGGCGCTGATCGGGGTGTTGCCCATGGTTTCCACCGCCAGCGACGCCATGCAGCAGGCCAGAGCGGCGGTGGACATCATCGCCTGTCCGCTGGCCAGTCCCGTAGCCATAACCGCCAACAGCGAATCGCCTGCTCCGGCCACATCCAATGGATTGACGCTCAGGGCGGGGAAGGGCTGAGTGATCACTGTCCCCTCGGCATCACGGTCGTAAGCAATGAAGCCTTCAGCCGCCAGCTTCACAACCAGGCGCTCGCATTTGCTGTCCTCCAGCAACTTCTGGCTGAGGCTTTCGAGTCCGCTCTCTTTATCCTGCAGGGCCAAGCGCAGCTCCCGTTCATTCGGGCAGAGCAGAGAGAAGTTCTGAAAGCGACTGATAGATCCCACCTGGCTGCTGCACTGCAGATCGCCGAACAGCATCAGCCCATGACACCGGGCAAGTTTCTGCACCACCTTCAACACCTTGGGAGTAACCACTCCGTAGACAAAATCCGAGACCACAATCCCGCGGGCATGAGGAGCCAGTTCCTCCAGGCGGGTAATTACCTGCTCCTCAATCTCGCTATCGAGATTGTGCTGCTCCAGCCGACTGACGCGGAACAGCTTCTGATTTTCGACCATGTAGCGCTTTTTAAAGGTGGTGGGCCGGGAGGGATCGCGGCTGAGGCCATCACCGATGCCGTGGGCGTTCAGCTCCTGCTGCACCAGATCGCCGGTACTATCATTTCCCACCACCGACACCAGATCGCACTGGGCCCCAAGGGCATGGATGTGGGCGGCCACCACCGCCGCCGCACCAATAAAGTTTCTATTGGCTAGCTCTCTTACCACCACAACGGGTGCTTCAGCACTCATGCCGATCGCCTCGCAAGCGGCGTATTGATCAACAATCGTGTCGCCAAGCACGATCAGCCGCGTTTCGGGCCAAGCCTCCATCGATGCCAGCAGCTCGGCGCGGTTCAGGTTCTGACGGCAGCAGGAGGCCTGAAACTGCTCCCGTCGCCGCTGAAGTAGATCCCGCTCGGAGTTATTGAGCAGATCAGCGCTGGCGTAAGTCACATCGCCGGCATGGAACTGCACGCTGCCCCCCTGGGAGCGCATCAGCGCCAGAGGTTGCTGCATTCGCTGCGATCCCTCTAATTCGGTGCCCAGCACCAGCACTGCTGGTTGCAGGTATTCGATAGCAAGCTCCAGCTCATCGCCCTGCAGCAAAAGCACCGCATCAGCAAGCCCCAGCATGCTCAGCGCCTCGGCCCGCTCCGGCTGGCGAAATGGATAGCGTCTCGTTTGATCGGCGGGGCCATCGCCGATAAGGGCCACCACCAGCTCTTGGCCCAGGCTGCGAGCATGGCGCAGATAGCGGATATGGCCTGGATGGATGGTGGTGAAGTGTCCGTAGGCGAGCACACAGCCGCGCATGGCAGCGGCCTGCTCAAGCTGCAGAAAAGAAGAAGTCACAGGGTAATCATCACCCGGCCAGCCGTGGCGCCGTCGCGCATCGCGGCGATGCCGTCATTGATCTGTTCCAGCGGGAAACGCGCACTCACGAAGTTATCTAGCTGAAAACTGCGCCGCTCCAGCAGCCGCAGATAGCGAGGGATATCAAGATCGGGCTGGCACTCACCGCCGTGGGAGCCGCTGAGCAACTTGCCGAAATGCAGGGGTAGGGAATAGAGATTCAAGTTGTTGCCGAAGCGCGGCACGCCGACCAAAATAACTCTTCCTTGACTGTGGGTGAGCCGGTAGCCCAGCTCAATCAGCGCGGGCACGCCGGTGTTGTCGATGAACACATCCAGCGGCTGACCGGCGAGGGCCTCTTGGATAAGAGTTTCAGCATCACCCTGGGAGCTGTTGATGGCATGGCTCGCGCCTAGCTGGCGGGCCAGCTTCAGGCGGTTGTCATGCAAATCCACCGCAATGATCGGCGTCGCCGACACCAGTCCCGCCGCCTGAATGATATTTAAACCGACACCACCGGCGCCGAACACCACCACCGCTTCGCCCATCTTCAACTTGGCATTGTTTTCGACCACACCAAAGCCAGTGGTGATCGCACAGCCAAATAGGGCTCCCGCCTCTGGATCGGTGTTAGCCGGCACCTTGGTGCAGCGGTTTTCGCTCACCACTGCATGGCGGTTGAACGTAGTAACCCAGCCGGCATTGAGCGGTTGGCCGCGCCAAAAGTATTTGGGCGGATCAGCCTGGATACCGGCCCCAGGCCGCCAGTGCAGCACCACGCTATTGCCAGGTTGAACGTGCTTAACGCCGGGGCCAACTTCTAGCACCCTGCCGAAGCCCTCATGGCCCATAAGATGGGGCAGGTAGCGGTCAGGCCCCTTCACCCCGTCGATCTCTCCCAGCTGGGAGCCACAAATGCCGCTCACTTCGACTTCTACCAGCACCTGGCCCACCTCCAATTGCTCAGGGAGCTCGATCGTGTCTATAAGCAGTGGCTGGTTTTGGGCCACCAAGATGGCGGCCTGGGTGCTGCTGGGACGCTTGGCTATGGACATACTCATTCGAAATAGATATAGGAGTGATCGCCGCTGTAGTCGGTTTGCTCAAACCACCATTGCCAAGCCTCGGGGGTATTGAAGGCTTCGCAGGTCACCTGCCAATAGAGAAGGTTTGCTTTTTCGGATTGATTTCGCCAACTCTCCACACAGAGATATTTATACTGTTTGCCTACACGTTGCATTTCGCGCAGCGCTTTGTCTAGCTCGTGAGCATGAAGGCAATGAAGAGTGTTGATTGAGTAAACAAAATCAAAATGGTTATCCGGCCAAGGCAGGCTTGTGGCATTTCCCAGGGTTAGTTGGCTGCGGATTTCTTCCTTACTGTTCTCTAGGGCATAGCTTGAACTATCTATCCCGTAGATCTCTGCATTTGGCAAAACCTTGAGAAAATCGTAAAGCAAAAATCCTTTACCGCAGCCAATATCAAGGATTCTTGCATTTTCAGGAAGCTGATAATGCTCCACCATCGCCCGCGCCACTTTTTCCCAGCGCCCTTCTATGTAGCGATAGCCGCCGTAGCAAATACGGCGATCACCATCCCAATAATCAAAATCAAACTTTTTGGCCAGTTCTGCAGCCTTTTCTTTGGGAAACTCTGGATCATTTACCCGGGCTAGATAATCGCGTTGCGTGCTCTTGTGAACAACGCTCATGAAATCAATTTCAGCCATCAGTTCAGGCGGGCAAGCTCGGTAGGTTTATTGCTGTTCAGCCACTGCATACACAAATGGCCCACCACCAGCTGGGTGTCTTCAGCGATCTGCATGTCGTCGATCGCAAAGTGAATGGATACGTCGGCTAGCTCACAACAACGGCCTCCGTTGAAGGCAAGTATCGCAAAGCTTCGCATCCCCAATGCGCTAGCTGTTTCAATAGCGCGCACCACATTGGCTGAATTACCACTGCCAGATAGCACAATCAGCAGATCACCTTTTCGCCCCTTCACTTCCAGCTGGTGGGAATAAATATTGTCGTAGCTAGTATCGTTAGCTAGGCATGTAATCACACCAGAATTTGCAGGCAGAGCATCCACCCGTAAACCAGGGAGTTTAGGTCCGGGGCCGCAGGCTCCGATGCCGTAGTGGAAATCATTGGCCATGTGCATCGCGTTAGCTGCGCTGCCACCGTTGCCGCAGATATACACATTGCGTCCCTCCGCCCAAGCCTGCCGAAGTTCTGTCGCTAGTATCTCTACGCCTTCAAGAACTTCAGCGCTGAAGCAGTTCTGCAACCTCTGCAGATAGGTTCCGACAGCCACGGCAAAGCTGCTTTTAATCACAGTCATAAGGTTTCACCAATAAGTTGCTGGGCTCTAAAAAGGGCTTCTGGTGTGCCGATATCGAGATAGGGCTGATCGGTGTGCCAGCTCTGAATCTTGCCCAACAGGGTGGGAATCACTTCAGTGCTGAAGTCGCTCGGCGGGGGAAACATGCTGGTGAGGTAGTCGAGAAAAGATGGATCAAAGGCATAGAGAGCGCCATTAGCGCAATTACCTGGGGGATTGGCCACTTTTTCGTGGAAGGCGATCACCACTCCTTCGTCATCAGTTTCAACGATGCCGCAGTTACTGGGTTGATCAGTGAGGAATGTGAGCATTGTGAGCATGCAGCTTGTGTGGTGCTTTGCATGGGCAACAAGCAAGCCGCTCAAATCAGCCGCCATAGCATTGTCGGCATGAATCAGAAGCCCGCCTGCTCCGTCGAAAAACGAACTGTTTGCTAGCAAGGTGCCTGCAGTACCCAGCAGCTCAGGCTCGTGCACGACCTGCACATCCATTCTGTTGCTATGCCACCCTTTCACAAATTGCGTTACTTGCTCTGATAAGTAGTGGGTGTTAACTAGCACCGCTTCACAACCAACTGACTCCAGCTGCCGCAACCAGCGACCCAACAACGGCTCGCCGCCGATCGGCACCAGGCACTTGGGTGTTTGAAGGGTGAGGGGGCGTAAGCGAGTGCCCAGCCCAGCCGCCAACAGCAGAGCTCGTAAAGGTTTCATGAAAAGTTGAAATCATCCATTACTTGATCCAGGATCAGATCAGCCAAGGCAAAGCTGGCAGTGAATGCCGGCGAAATAGCGTTGAGCACGTGGGTGCTGGACAGGCCAGGCAGGCAGAGGAAATCGTCTTCCATGGCTTGGGTGTTGTGATTGAACAGCTGGGAGCGGATACCCACCTTGTCGCTGAGTTCGAGATGTTCGGCCCGGATAGCGGGAATTAGTTGCTGAGCAGCCCGCAGAAGCAAAGGCGGGAGCGAAAGGAAGGCCTGCTCATGCACATAACGTCGGAAGCCTCCGCGGTTCACCAGATACTGGCGGGCTAGAAGCGCCAGGTTTGCTACCGCCATAGCGGGCTCTGCCGCCTGAAGACGTCGGTAGTTTTCGCGGCCCCAGGCCGGGGTGGCCGTTGGCCCGATGCTCACCACAGGACTTGCGCCAGCACTGGGTGTGAAGTGCACACCCAGGAACGGCACATTTAGATCCGGAACCGGGTACAAGTTGCAGCTCGGCACAATCGGGCAGTTGGCCTTGAGCTGCCAATACAGCCCCTTAAACGGCAGCAGGCTGTATTCCTCCCCCACCCCGAAGGAATGGGCTACCCGGTCGGCCTGGAGACCGGCGCAATTGAAAAGATGCCCGTATTGGACTGCGCTGCCATCGGCCAACAGCAGTTGCAGCTGCTCGGGTTTTGCCGTCCAGCCCGACTGAGCTGCCAACACGTTCACCCCCCGCTGCCGAAGCTCTTGTTGCAGCCGCTGCACCACCGAAATCGGCTTTACAACTGCCGTGTTCGGACTCCAGAGAGCACGACCACTGGCGCTGCGAGCTTCCGGCATCTTCTGACGCAGCTGGCTTTCATCCCACAGCTCCACCACTGCCCCATTGGCACGACCGCGCTCTGCCAATACATCAAGCTGGCCATCGAGTTCAGCTCGCTGCGGGACGATCAACTTGCCACAGGCATTAAGAGGGAGCTTGCGCTCGTTCACCCAGGCCTTGAGGCGATTAGCACCAGAGACGCACACCTGGGCCTTCACAGAGTCAGGCTTGTAATAAAGACCCGCATGCAGCACGCCGCTATTGCGGCCAGAGCTATGGCGGCCTAGGTCTGGTTCCTTATCCAACACAATGATGTTGGTGGTGACGCGCCGCTCCAGAAGCTGGTAAGCGATGCATAGGCCCACCATGCCGCCACCCACGATCAGCACATCGCAGCTATGCCTAGTCATTGAGGCTCACAAGTCGGTCAAAGGGAAAATCGAGTAAGGAATCAAGAAGCGCTAACTCAAAACAAGAGTTTCCTTTGATGCGCATCTGTTTTTGAGAAAACCAGCGCTGAACGGCAGGACGCTCTCTTTGGCCATAGCCAGTTTGCACATGGGCCATCCAAGCCAGGCCCGCCCGATCCCCTGCATAAAGGTCTGAAAGGCGATCGCCGATCAGCAGGGATCGAGTGAGGTCAAGCTGAAGATCTACTGCTGCTGCTTGCAGCATTGCCGGGCTGGGCTTACGCCAGCTAGTGGGTGCTGCATCAGGTCCATGGCCATTTGCATAAATCGCAGCGATGGGGGCTGCAAGCCCAAGCAACTCAAGAAGACGATCGGTGACCTGTTCATAAGCATCCCAATCAAAGTAACCTCTGGAGATACCGGATTGGTTGGTAATTACAACCACAGGCCAGTCCTTTGCAAAAGCATGTTCGAGCAAATTGCGTGCCCCAGGGCAAAGTTGCACTTCTTCGGGTCTGCATAAGTAATGCCTATCCTCAATTAGAACACCATCCCTATCCAAGAAGAGGGCTGGCTTATTATAGGGCAAATTTTCTACTAAAAGACGTCGACGATTAGAGCTTTTCAAACCAATGTGTCACGAAGATTGGCGGACATATAATTTACCCATTTCTAGCCGAATCACTCGATCGCAATTTTGAACCGTGCTTAGCCGATGAGCAATTATCACGATCGTGAGCTCCTTACTCAACCAGTCGATTGCATGCATTACCGCTTGCTCGGTGGTGTTATCGAGCGAACTAGTGGCCTCATCAAAAACCAAAACCCGGGCCTCCTTATATAGCGCCCGGGCAATACCGATCCGTTGCCTTTGGCCACCACTGAGTCGAATGCCCCGCTCCCCCACAAAGCTTTTATATCCGCCATCGCTGCCCTCAATGAAGCTGGCTATTTGGGCCTGCGCCGCCGCATCCCGGACTCGCTCAAGATCGATTTTATCCTTTGGGATGCCGAAGGCGATATTTTCCGCAATCGAGGCATCCGCCAGATAGATGCTCTGGGGTACATGGGCAATCGCCGCCCGCCAGGCAAGCAGCCGCTTCGGGTAAAGCGGATCGTGCAGATCCAGCCCGTCCACAAGCAATCGGCCGCCACTCGGCACAAGCAGACCCATCAGCAGATCAACAGTGGTGCTCTTGCCACTGCCAGTACTCCCGACCAGACCGATCCGCTCGCCCCGTCGAATCTCCAAGTCCAGCCCGCTCAGCACCTCCGGCAACTGGGGGGCATAGCGAAAGCGCACCCCCTGAAGCTGGATGGCGTGGTTCAACTCTAAAGGTGCCGACGCCACAAACATTGGCGGCAGAGGCTGTTTGAGCAGCTCTATCACCCCTGCCAGATCTGCGTTGAAGCTCTTCAAAGAAGCCCAGCCGGTATAGGCCTGCTGCAAAGCGGGCAGAAGGCGCTGGGCACCAAGGGCTAGGGCTCCCAACAGCGGAATCACCTCGCCGCCGCCATCCTTTTGCCCCACCAGCAGCAAGCCCAACAGAGCAATCGCCACCATCCCCAGAGCCTCAAGTACAAAACGGGGAAATGAAGCAAGAAAGTCGTTTTTGGCCTGCAGCTGTCGCTGGCACCGGTCTGCCTTGAGGTAGATCTCCTGGTAGAAAGGCTGGCTGCCATCCAGTAGCACATCCCGAATTGCCCCTAGGCCCTCCTGTACGGCCTTTACCAGCTGGCCGCTGGCCGCAGTGATCTGGCGGCTGTTGCGGCTGAGATTGCTCCGGCTGATTTTGACTATGAAAATGTAGGCGCTGCCAAACAGGGCCGTCGTCAACAACGCCACCTTCCAATTAATCAGCAGCAGACCGATGAGAAGGAACGCTGCCACCATCAAGGAAGTGGCCAATATCAAAACTGAATTGAGCGCACCCACAGTGCGCCCCACTTGGAGGGTGATCGTGTTGATAACCGTGCTGCTGTTGCGCTGCACGTGCACCACATAGGGCTGATACAACGTGCGCCGGTAGACCTCGCCGCTCAAGTCTGATCCGACTGCCGCCGCAAGCCGAGTGTTTAGCCATAAATTCGTAAGCCGCACCGTTGCCGCCACCAACGCCGCCGCAACAAATGCCGACGTAGCCGGCAGAAGCAGCTGGGCTGGACCAATAAAACCCGCGCGCAGCGCCAGCGCCTGGACTAGTGGCTTCTGCCACAGCTGCTCTGGCGAAGTCAGCACCGCCAGAAAGGGCAACACCGTCCCCAAACTCACCAGCTCGGCCACACCACTAGCCAGCATCACAACCAGCAATAGCCCCAGCTGGATCCGGCGACGGCGGCTGAGAAGGCTAAAGATGTCGAGAAGCAGTGTGCGGGTGGGTTGGATTGAGGCTGGGGTCATAGGGAGTGGCTTTGGTGTTATTGACGATGCAGGTTGGGGGTTGGGTTACATACCAGCCACGATCGAACTCAACAACCTGAAAGAGCCAATCTTGCAGCCAATAAAAGCCCAAGCCTTGGCAGGTAGTGTGGTCTGATGTTCTGGATTCAAGAGCAGGTTGCACTACATCTCAACCTGCACCAGAAATCAGATCGGAAAATCACCTTGAGCGATGGCTTAACAAATTATCTGGAGTGAAGGTCGCCCATGTCCATCACCTCAGAGTGGTATTGCAAGTTCAAATCTGTTTCGTTGTTGCCTTGGCGCTTGGCGACACCGTCCACCAAAGCCGCCAAATACTGGAACTTAATCCACCTTCCCTCCCAGATTCCCCATGACATAGTGCAAACTATTGGGCGGGCATCTCACACCACCTAAACCCCTAGATAATTCAACTTATGGGCATTGCTAAGTTCGCATTTCTCCTGGCTGATCTCGTCATTTAGAAGAACCATAGGAATCGAGGTTGCCTTGCTTCTCTAGCCGCCTTCCAACTCGACTCAGGATCCGACAAAAGAGTCCAGCTAGATCAAGCCATTGATGAGCTGCTGCAAGTCAATGGGCATTCTTGGGGCAAAAGAAGTAAAAAATTGATGACCCTAGGCTTAATTAAGTCTGATGCTGCGCCACCGCAATCCAAATTTTTAATGTCGTTGAGGTAGTGAACAAACTCCGCGACCCAGGGTTACAACCGCATGGCTTGCAGTTCGCGGGGGATCTTGCTCTTTAGATCTAGCAGCACACCACCAGGGGCCACTAGCTGGCGCCACACTTGGTTGGATAGTGAGGTGAACTGCTGGTGCGCCACCGCCAGAATCACCGCGCAATAGTTGCTGGCAGTGGATATTTCAGAGGTCACTTGTAAGCCATAGAGCCGCTGAGCCTCCTCAGGGTCGACCCAGGGATCAATCACCTGCGGCTCCATGCAGTAACGCTGCAGCACTTCCACAACGTCTACTACGCGAGAATTCCGCAGATCTGGGCAGTTCTCCTTAAACGCAAGCCCAAGCACCAGCACCTTGGCACCTGAGATCACCATGCCGCGCCGAGCCATCTCGAGCACCAGCTGCTCCACCACCCAGGAGCCCATCCCATCATTGATTCGCCTGCCTGCCAACACCACCTGGGGGTAATAGCCCAGCTGCTCCGCCTTATGGGTGAGGTAATAGGGGTCCACACCGATGCAATGGCCGCCCACAAGACCCGGCCGAAAGGGCAGGAAATTCCACTTGCTACCTGCTGCTTCGAGCACATCTAGCGTGTCGATCTCCATCTTGCGGAAGATCATCGCCAACTCGTTCACGAGGGCAATGTTCAGATCTCTTTGAGTATTTTCGATGACCTTGGCGGCTTCCGCCACTTTCAAGCTCGCCGCTAAATGAGTGCCCGCCTTGATGATCGAGCCGTAGAGGCCATCTACCCAATCAGCAGCAGCCGGGGTGCTACCACTGGTCACCTTGGTGATCGTAGTGAGCTTGTGCTCACTATCACCTGGGTTGATCCGCTCCGGGCTGTAACCGCAGAAAAAGCCCTCGTTGAACGTAAGGCCTGAAGTCTTCTCCAGAATCGGCACACATACCTCCTCTGTGGCACCCGGATACACCGTGCTCTCAAAGATCACCAGCGGCAGGCTGCTTATTCCTGCGGCAGCCCTTGAACACAAGGCCCTACCCACCAATGCGCTGGCATTTTGGAGCAAGGTGAGGTCGGGCCGTTTAGCGCTATCGATCGGGGTGGGCACAGTGATGATGAACACATCCGCACCTACCAGCTGTTCATGATCGCCCGTGAGCTCGAGGTGAATTGCCGCTTCCAACTCCTTGGGACTGGTTTCTTTGTTGCAATCGTGGCCGGCGCCTAACTCACGGAGACGCTGCTGGTTGATGTCAAAGCCGATCACCCGGCGGATCAAGGCCACTCCAGTTCGCAAGCAGGACTGGGGCTTGGCAAACTCCACAGCCAGCGGCAGGCCCACATAGCCCAGACCGATAACCGCCAAGTTGCAAGTGGCAAGTGGGGGGAAGGACTGTTGTGTTGAATTACTTATCTGACACCCCATAAAACTCGCGATACCAGGCCACAAAACGCGCAACACCTTCTTGTATTGGCGTATTGGGCTTAAACCCTAACCAAGCTTCCAACGCGGACGTATCGGCCGCCGTCGCCGGCACATCTCCGGCCTGCATCGGAAGCATCAGCTTTTCCGCCGTCACCCCAAGGGCCTGCTCCAATGCATGGATATAGTCCATCAGCGGCGTGGGATTTGAATTGCCAATATTGAAAACACGGTGGGGGGCCCAACTGGTGGAGGGGTTGGGAGCTTGCGAATCAAAGGTTAAATCCGCCTTGGCCGGCTTATCGAGCAGCCGCATCAAGCTTTCGACAATGTCGTCAATGTAGGTGAAATCCCGCACCATCTCACCCTTGTTGAAAATCTGGATCGGCTTACCCTCCAGCATCGCTTTGGTGAAGAGAAATAGCGCCATATCGGGTCGTCCCCATGGGCCATATACGGTGAAAAAACGCAGACCAGTGGCCTGCAACCCGTAAAGGTGGCTGTAGGTGTGGGCCATCAATTCATTCGCCTTCTTAGTGGCGGCATAGAGGCTCACGGGGTGGTCGACGCTGTGTTGCTCGGAGAACGGCATGCGCGTGTTACCGCCGTACACCGAACTGCTGCTGGCATAAACCAAGTGAGCCACACCTTGATGCCGGCACCCTTCCAAGATGTGACCGAACCCCACGAGGTTGGCCTGGATGTAAGCCGCTGGGTTTTCAATCGAATAACGGACTCCTGCCTGAGCCGCCAGATTCACCACCTTCTGAGGTTTGTACTTAGCGAAGACTGCTTCCACAGCGGAACGATCTTCCAAATCCCCTTCAATCAATTGAAAAGAACTGCCAGTGAGCTGTGCGGTGGTTTCGAGCTGAGCAATCCTGGCTCGCTTAAGAGCCGGATCGTAATAGGGATTGACGTTGTCAAACCCCACCACTGCAGAACCCTGCTCCAGCAGCCGTTTGCTCAGATGGAAGCCGATGAAGCCTGCGGCGCCGGAAACGAGAACAGTCATTCAGAGCACAAAGAGAGAAACGACATGGCATTCGTCATCCAAGCTGATCCAGCTCATAAAAAAAGCGCCAACGCTCTGATCGACCTGTTGGTTCATGGGATAAGCAAATTTGTAGAGAGTGCGGACAGGTAGTCCACCTCCAGCTTTTTCTTTGGGGTGAAGTCGGGGGTGGGGGGACTTCCATAGAATTTCACCATGATTGACCATTGCAATGGCAAGCCCTGAGTGATAAGCAGAACATCACTTGAAGAGGGGCGTAGACACAAAAAATCTTTCAGCCGTCTCAGCGGGCGGGAGCAGCGCTCTACCGCCTCAGCAGTGACACTCATTCCAAGAATTTTACATAGCAGTGGCAAAGATCTTTATCAGATTGATCGGCCGGGGTGAATCGAGAGAAAACAGGGATGGAGCAAGGACAATTGCATTTAAATGGATCATGTTACAAAAATATTACGACATCTTTCGTAATAGCTCATCCCCCAGTCTGCAATGATATCGAGATACCGAGACTGTGCTGAGCGAACCTTTTAAGAGCAAACGTAGATGAAAAACTGATTGACAGCCCTTGATTGACAGCCAGCCTCTAATCAGCAAAACCTAGGATTAATATCTGCTAAGCGCGCATATTTTTACCGATTTTACATTTAAATTGGAGTCCTTGAAGTCTTCATTGACATTAGCCTGGTAGCACCTAGGCGAGTCTGAGTATTAGCCGAATTCCATTCTCCACCTTATCAAAGAAGAATATCAATCATGAATTGATCCATCATTCACGGCGCTATTCTTAAGGGTGTGAGGAAGCCATAGGAGCCACCTCTTGGGCTAGCCAATTGGCTGAATGAGTTTTACGGCGGCGCGGAACTATCTCCAAGGCTTTGCGGCTGACTCACCCTTTTTGTTTCTTCGGTCCAACCATTTTGCCGGGCCGCATGAGCTTTTCGAGTAAACGCAGGCCCACTCCTGAGCGATCGACTCCTAGAAATTAGAAGTATCTGCAAGCAATAAAACTTTCACCTCAAAGAGAAGGAATATAAAGTCGGAGCTTAAATACTAATAAGCAATCGTATACAATGTTTCAGATTGCGACCTGAACATTCACAAGTAATCCTGAAATTGCACTTATCCGCAAAAGATAAAAAATCAATTATAGCACAACAATCTAGCCTTTTATTATTAACTTGAGCCACTACAAACCCTGACCACCCCCTTTTCGGGCTACTTGCAAGCTTGACTAAGATTCCTTGTATGAAGCTAACAGCATCAACAAGCTTGAGGCACTGCCTCCCAATTTTTGCAAGTGCAGCACTTGCCTTTGGAGTACATGCACCAACGGCAAACACGCAAGAACAAGCTTCGCCGGCAGTAGCGGTCAAAAAGGCTTCTTCGGAGCAGGAACTACACACAAGATCTCCAAATGGTACTTATATACTCGGCGCAGGTGACTCAATCTCTATAGAACTTCTTGATATTCCCGAATACTCGGGAAGATTCACCATTGGACCCGACGGTACGATATATCTCCCTAGGCTCCGCTCACTTTACGTAGAAGGTCTAACCATTGAAGAACTTCGCTACTTCTTGACCCAACAGTTTAGTGCGTACGTATTAGAACCGCAGGTTTTTATAGGCCCAATTAAGTACAGACCCATACGTGTTTATGTTGGAGGAGAAGTTGCACGACCTGGTTATTACTTCCTTACCGACCAGCAAGAAATTGTAAATCAATTAGATCCACCAGAGGGTATCGAGGGCATCACCAACAACCCTTATGATCCGCTCGGTCCAAACATAGCAACCATAACTGGAGCAGACGTAAAGAAAGCACTCCGCATCCCCACTGTCTTTGATGCAATGCGTGTCGCTGGCGGCGTCACCCCCTATTCGAAGCTCAAAGATGTAATCGTTACCCGCAAACGCCCCCTAAGCAGCGGAGGCGGAAAAATTCGCACTAGTCTTAATTTTCTTAGCTTCATCACCGAGGGCAACGAATCTCAAAACATTCGACTTTTTGATGGCGACTCTGTAGTAGTTGCACGTTCGCCTGTTGTATTGCGTGAACAAATCATCAAAGCAGGAGAGACCAATTTGAGCCCTGACTTCATTCAGGTCTTCGTTACAGGTCGCGTAAATGAGCCAGGATCCAAAGTGCTTCCACAGGGTGCGTCTCTCGATCAAGCCCTCGCTTCTGCTGGCGGACAGAAGATCCTGCGCGGTCGCGTCGAATTCGTTCGCTTCAACCGTGATGGCACCACTGATAAACGCAAGTTTTCTGTAGGAGGGAACAATCCTGCTGGCTCCTACAAAAATCCAATTCTTATGGGCGGGGATGTAGTGCGAGTTAATGAGTCACCACTCTCTGCCACCTTCGCCGTACTCGACGAACTCACTGGACCATTCCTTGGTATCTATTCCGTATACAGCCTGTTCAACGGCTTCTAGTAATGAGCAAAGCACCAATTGAAAAGGCCACTCAGCTTTTGCCTGGTCAAAGCGATGACATTGATTTGCATCAAGTCATTGGAGCATTACTTAGGCGCAAAAACTGGATTGCTGGTGGCGGAGCACTAGGGCTCGTCCTGTCTGGTCTAAGCCTGCTAGAGGCTAAGCCGATCTACCAAGGTGAATTTCAGATCGTGCTAGCAAATAAGTCATCAGCTAGTAGTACCGCCCTCTTGGGTGCAGAACTAGGCCTCAGCGGCCTCCTTGGAAGCCAGGGTGGCGGAAAGGATTCAACCGCTACCGAGCTCGCAATCCTTAAGAGCCCTTCAGTGCTGAGACCAGTTTTTGACGCAGTTAAAGCTCGCAAACCGCCTGAGCAAGCGCAAAATATGCGATTCCGCAGTTGGGCAAGTTCGGCCATTACTGCAGAACAAGTCAAAGGAACCACTGTTGTGAACGTGAAATTCCGCGACACAGACAAACAAATAGTCCTGCCGATCACCAAGATGATTTCTGAGGAGTATCAAAGCTATTCCTATCGAGGCCGCAAACGAGAACTCAAAAATTTGATTGCCTATCTCAAAGAACAAATCAACATCATCAAGCCCAAGTCAAAAGCTAGTTCTCGATTAGCTCTAGATTACGGTTTCACCCATGGTCTCGGCATTCTCGACGGTCTCCCTCTCGCTGGCAACGTTGCTGGAGCTGGTGTCTCCGAGAAAGAAGGCAAAGGCAAAGGAAGAGGAGCTGTCGTTTCAGCCACTGGTGGCAGCGTTGAAGTTGCTCGCACCCAGGCTCAACAAAAGGTAAAAGCTCTTGAGGTCCAAATACAAGAAGTAAATAGAGCTGGTGCAGGGTCTGTTTACTTTGCCTCACAGTTGTCGTCTATGACCGACAAGTCCTCAACGTTCGACAAACTCACTGCGGTAGAGGTCCGTCTGTCCGAATTACGTTCGCGCCTCAAAAACAACGATCCCCTGGTAGCAAAACTGGAAAGAGAGAGAAACACCCTCATCAAATACATCAACCAACAAACGATTGCACTTCTGAATGGTGAGCTCGACCTCTCCAGGGCCAAGCTCAAAGCCTTAAACCGACCAAAAGAAGTCGTAGCCCGTCACCGTGAATTGACTCAGGAAGCGCTACGTGATGAGGCCACAATGGTGACCCTTCAGAACCAGCTCAAACAATTAGAACTGCAACAAGCTCGCGACAACAATCCTTGGGAATTGATCTCCACACCCACCCTGCTTGACACTCCCGTGAGCCCAATAAAAAGAAAGACACTTACATTTGGTCTGCTTATTGGTTTGGTCGCTGGAACTGGTGCTGCACTAGTCGTAGATCGCCGCTCGGGCATTGTGTTCAGCACAAATGAACTGCAAAGCTTGCTGCCATGTCCACTGCTTAAACACCTGCCTGCCATGGCCCAAGACACTTGGACCGATGCAACAGACCTACTTGCCTCGGGACCACTGGCAGTGGGCACTGAAAACAGTGCCATCGCCCTAATTCCTCTAGGAAACATTCCGAACGATCAGCTGCAAGCCTTCAGTGCGGAACTCCGTCGAGCTCTCAAGGGCCGCGAATTGATTGTGAGTACCGACCTTCGCGAAACGAGTCACTGTGTCACCCAACTTGTGCTCACTGCTGTAGGAGTTGTGACTCGCACCCAGCTCTCGCAACTCAGCCAAAAACTTGCACTTCAGGGAACTCCTATTGCGGGTTGGGTACTACTCGATCCTGAACTGAATCTGGGGTGAAGAACACAACTTCCCTTCCAATCAGAACAGGCCAACTTTTCCTATCAGGCTCCTTCTTGACAGTGGGATGTGCGCTGTGCCCCCAGACAGCCCATGCTCAGGTTGTCTGGGAGCCCCTCTACTCTCCCGTCGTAACACCTGCACATGAGATCTGGGAAACAGTCACTGAATCCGATGAAGAGGATCAATCCCTGACGTCTTTGTACTGGGAAGTTGTCCCTGAATCTGAACCAGATGCAGAAAATCAACCATCGACAGTAGTTGTGTGGGAGGTACTCAAACCCGATGATCTGAAAGATCTTCCATCTTCGGAAACAGCATCGGGTTCGGAGGTCAACCCACCAACCAGCTTGGAAGAAGCCGAAGCAATGCTCAGCACCATTCCTCTGAAACCAAGCGATTACCAACCACTGCTGCGACTTTCACCCTCCGTGCCCACAGCGGAAACGTTGCCTGCAGATCAGTGGCGCATCTCGTTTGGAAACGTCTCACCCTTCGAGAGTGATACCGGCACTGGCAACCAGAATTATTCGGTCAACCTCGATGTTGGTTTCAACGACAATTTGATGGTGTCTGGCTTTATTAGCCAGGCTGATGACCCCCTCAACGCCCCACTCACCGGTTTCGAAGTACAACCAGCCAATTTTTGGCAGAGCTACGGTGCCGCGGCCCGCTGGCAAGTACTCAATCAAGACAACTGGAAGCTGGCAATTACTGGCTCTCTTGAAGCCTGGGAAGTGGGTAGTGGCGGTGACGACTCATTCGCCGACTCAGGCGACGATGCCAGCCCCAACATCTTCAATAACTCAGGCAGCCGAGTCTTCACGCGCAACATCGTGGGATCCCTAAGCATGCCGGTGAGCTGGCAAGCAAGCGCACAGTGGCAATTCAGCTTTGCGCCAGGAGTGAGCTTTCTGCCCTCAACCCAAGGAGCTGACCAGGGCGGGGCTGGCAGGTTCTATGGAACCAACCCCTATGTCAGCGGCGGTGTTCTGTTCCAACCATTTCCCGAGCTGGGATTCACCGCCAGCATCTCCCAACCGTTTGGAAGTGGCACCAACAGCTTCGACGCAAATCTGGCCTTTTCTCGTGTCCCCATTCTTTCAGCAGGCATCAACTGGGATCTCAATCCACGCATCGGACTCAAGGGCCTGATCACCAATGGCTTTGGTACAACACCAGCCACAGCACTACTCGCTTTGCCCTCTGATAACCGACTTGGTTATTCCGCAAGCTTCGTGTTCACGCCTGGCACTGCCGACACACCGCAAGCACCGCTTACGTCGAGACAACAATCACTCACCAAAGGGGGGCTCACGGTGAATACCGCCCTGGTCCCACCGGACACCAGCACAGAAGCGTGGATCAATGCTGATAGTGGCGGAAACGTCAATGGATTCGTTGGCTATTCGCTCTCCAACGTGTTCCAGCTTTCTCTCTTCAGCGGAGGTATTTACAACAATGTGCCCCAGACCACTCCCCAGGCACGCACCTATGCAAACGACGGCGGCTACAACTGGCGCATCGGCGGTAAAGCCGTAGCTTTCAGTCCCCTGCGCGGAGCCCCTTTCTGGGGAGGTGGACGGATCACCCTCGGTAGAAGTGATGCAAACAGCAGCTCCGGCCAGGGCTACGTATTCGCTGAATCCATCAACACTTGGGAAGCAAAAGACTGGCTTGCTTTTAATGTGAACCCAAAGGTGGCATGGAGTGGGGTAGGCACTCTGTGGGGTCTTGGCCTGAGCGCAAATGTGAAACTAGCGCCGGGTTGGGAGCTGATTCCAGAAGGGAATCTTGTTGTAAATCAAATGTCCCAAAGCAACGGCACCTTGGGGCTTCGTTGGCATGTCACAGACAGCATGGCGCTTGAGGCCTATGGAAGTACTGCAGCATCGCTGCTTGATATTGGTCAGTTGATCAATGCAGACCAGGTGCGCTTGGGTGGAAGATTACTCATCAGTTTTTAACCACCGATCGCGGTACAAGCTTCAACACAACACCCGATGCACTACGCAATGTGAGTCGCCCGGTCCATTGAGGGCCTGGGTCCTCACTTCCGGGGAAGAGCTGAAAGTGCTTGATGAGCTCTGCCAGCACCAATAAGGCCTCCTGCTGGGCAAAAGCAGCTCCGGGGCATTTTCGCGGACCTAAGCCGTAAGGGAGCCAAGCTTCTTTTCGGCAGAGAATCTCCTGATTTGATGCTGTACCTTCCAGAAAGCGTTCTGGGCGGAATTGATGAGGTTCCGGCCAATAGTCGTCATGTCGATGAATCACCCAGGGAGAGAAGGTCAATAAAGATCCCACCGGACAACGACTGGTCGACGGTGCTTGCTGCGGGAATTCCATCGATTGAACCGAAAGTTCAGTCTCTTCATTGACGCGTTCACGAATAAAGAAACTCACGGGCGGATAGAGGCGCAAGGTTTCCTGAAACACGGCAGCCCCGTAACGCATCTGCCTCAAGCTTTGGTACGTCACCACCTCAGGGAGAGATACCACTTCTGCATGCAGCTGGGCCTGAGCCTCTTGATCCAGAGCCAACAGCCAACAGGCACTGCTCAAGGCACTGGCTGAAGTTTCATGACCGGCCAGAAATAGAAAGCAAATTTGATCCACCAATTCCTCAGTCGTGAAGGAACTACCGGTTTGTGGATCCACGGCGGCAAGAAGGGCACCCAGCAAATCCTTCACACCAGCCTCAGGCTGCGCAAGCCGCTCCTCGATCACTCCTTGGATCCACTGACGAATCACCAGCGCATCGCGTGTCAGCGAGCGCTGCACCCAACGCCGTGGCAAACGCGCAAAGCGCAAGATCAGTGCCCGAGCAGCTTTGCGTTGATAGCGCCCAAACGCCTCAAACACCTCGCGTGCCTCTCCCTCTTGGACCGGCCTGCTGAGGATCGTGCGGACGATCACATCAGCGGTGACCCAGGTCATCGCAGCCTCGATATCGATTTCTGATCCTTGTTGGCTGCAATCGCCTAGATCTGGAGGCTGCTGCAAAAGCCGCTCCAACATTGCTTCTTTTGCAGCCTCCATCGCAGGAAACACCTGCTCCAACTGGGCCACCTGAAACGCCTGATCAACCAAACGCCTCTGGCGTGCCCATTCGTCTCCATTGACAGAAAAGATGGCTCGCCCAATCAGAGGTTCAAGAATCCACAGTGTGTATGGGTGCTTTGGGAAGGCGTCCACCTCCTGCACAAGGACGCGCCTTAGCAGTGTTCGATCATTCACCAAAAACACTCTCAGGCCCAGAAGATTGAGCTCACCAAGAGCGATGCGAAAATCCCATTCATTAAGCAAACCAAACCAACTGCTCCATCCGCGCTTTAGGCGCCGCAGTACGTTGGCGGTGTAGGGCAAGGGCTTTGGCCAAGGGGGTGTGATGGCCATCAGATCCTGCTTTCTTCAGTCATCAGCCCGCAGAGATCCAGACCTGAAGCGGGATTGGTCAAATAATCGAAATGGAGGTCAAAGAGCTGAGCCAACCATTGCCGTTTGCGATGTAAGCCGTTGGCTTGACGCAGATTCAACAACTGCATCCGCGGGTAGTCACTGTCGCCTCTCTTGGGCACAGGCAAACCGCAGGCTTGATAGGGATTCACGCCGGCAAAACACAACAGGTCATCGAAGGAGGTGACATCCAGCCAGGGCAAACAGGGTTCAATCGCCAGCATCTGAAGATCATCGCGAAAAGCCTCCGCACCTGGATACAAGCCAAGATTGGCGAGGTTCTGCCCCAGGCTCAGCAAACGCAACCTGAACTTGATAGGTGTGGAATTGGGATGGCGTCGCAATTCAGCCGCCACCATCGCCAAGACAAACGATCCGGAACTATGACCCACTAACAGGATTTCATCAGCGGGATTCATCTGTTCCAAGGCCAGCAATGCCCCCACCAACTCCTGCACCCGCTGGCGCAACATGGTGTCTCTCATGCTGCCAAGGCGATGGGTGAACAAGATTGACCGGCAGAGCCACACCACACCCAAACGATCCGCCAGCCGCCAGCCCTGCCAGAGCACAACAGCCACCACCAACGGCACCAACGGAAACCAGAGGAAGGCAGCCAAGACTCCAGCGGCAACCGCTGCAAGCGTGACCAAAATCAAAACCATGACGGGGTAAAGCCCGCAAAGAGCCACACCAGGACACAACCGCGCCGTATCCACGAGTCCGCCCTGCAGCAGATAAGCCCGCGCAAATCCAAGCAACTGGGTCAGCAAAGGCCAGGGGTGCTTTGGCCAGTTCGCACGGGCGATGTCATCCCAATGCAAAAAAGCAAGTTCATAGTGTTGATCAACCCCAGGATCCAATAATGGCCAGCGGGTGATCCTTTGACCTTCCTGGCGAGACCCCAAACGCCAACCACGGTGTTTCATCAGCCGCGCAAATAAACGCTGATAATGCGCCACACCTCGGGGGTCAAACCCGCTGAGAAAGTAAGTGCGTCGCTTGCACGATGATCCCGTCTTCTTCAACTCTTCTGCTCGATTCACTGCCATGTCCATCCAGCTTCACCTGCGATCAACATTGCTCGGACTGGGGCTCGTGATGACACATTTACCAGCAACGCCATCGGACGGCGCGGAACCAACGACGATTCAAATCCAACAGTCAGGCAACACCCGTACGGCTGAGATGACGCTGCCAGTGTCACAAGCGCATGCATGGAACGTGCTCACGAACTATGTCGCCACGGGAGAGGCGATGCCTGACGTCAGCAAGGTGCAGCTGCTGAGCCGTCAAGGCAATCTGATTCGGATGCGCCAGACCTATCAAGCGCCTTACACCTTTGGCTTGACAATCAACGCAACCCTGTCCGTGAAAGAAAGCCCAAAAACAGCAATTAACTTTCACATGCTGAAAGGCGATCGCATTCGCAAGCTCAATGGCAGCTGGACGATCACGCCAACAACAACAGGAACTCGTCTGCGTCACACCATCACTCTGGTTCCAGAGCTGCCAGGCATGCTGCAACCGGTCTTCGCTGAACTCACTCGCAACAGCTTGCGTGAATCGATGCAACGCCTCAGTGAGCTGATGCAGGCCAACAACTAAACCTCAACACCCCTATCCCCGCGGAGCACCACGCACGAAGGTCTCAACTGCACGGCGTAGTCGACACCACGCCATGAAACATGGCGCGTTAACAAGGCCGACAAGGTGGCCAGTCCATCCACCAATTGGCCAGGGAGAAGTCCCACAAGCCAACCCCAAACCCGAACAGGGTCCTGAGGGCGCAGCAAACATTGAATCCAGCAGAGCAGACAAACACATCCGAGCTCATAGATCAGCACTGCCAACCAGGCTCCTTGAAACAAAGCAAACACCAACAGCAGCATGCTGCCAAGGCCATGAAAGGCCACAAGTGGCCAAGCAGGGTGATGCAGGCGAGCTGTGAGCAGTTGACGGATGATCCAGCGGCCTAATGGCATCATTGGCTGTGCTGGTTCGGGATCCACCATGAGCAGGCTTGGTTCGAAGCGATAGCTCAATCCCAACTGCCTCAAGGGCCCGAGCAAACCAGTGTCTTCACACAAACCACGCCTTAAAAGCTCGCTCCAATCACCGGCCTCCACCAGCTCACGGCGAACGCAAAGGGTGCCGCCCCAGGGAATCTGCAACAACGTCATCAGCACCACGGCCCCTGCATTCCAGACGGCTCGTGTCCAGCTGCTCCAACCGAAAGCTCCAAAGGTGGGGGGAAGAGGACGAAACCAGCGATTCCCTGAGATGGCACCCACACCTGGTTGGAGGCAAGAGCGCGCACAACGTTCCAAGCCGTTGGCTGGGAAACGAATATCGGCATCCAGAAGAACAACCAGAGCACTACTGGGGTGAAGCTGAGAAAACGCCTGGTTGAGTGCTGCGCATTTCAGCGACCCTTGGGCTGGGCGCTGAAGCAGAGTGCAGCAATGAAGCTCAGCCCAGGCCACATCTTCACGTCCTTGCCAGGGCTCGAGCAGGGCCCAGGCTGGATCCTGATCACTGTCCACTAACACTTGCAACCGCCAAGGAGCTGGATAGGTCTGAACAGCCAACGCCTCCAGCAAACGCGGCAGGCAGGCATCAGCACCCCGCAAACACAACACCACTTCCAAATCAGGACAAGCAGCGTCAGCACAAGCCGCTGAATCGGACGCGTTACGCAAAAAACGCAATCGTTGGCTGAACGCAAAGACAAGCAGGGCTTGCCCAAGCAAGAAGGCCAACAACAACAGCGAGGCCGGCATCAGCGAGCCAGTTGCTCCTGAAGCAGCAGGACCGAAGCCCAGGGCCCAATCAACTGATGCCATGGGGGGCAGCGCACACCATGGGCCTCCAACACCTGGGCCGTGTAGGCACAACTCGGGCGAGCCCGCTGACCCACGCAGTTGCGCTCGGGATAGGTCAACCCGTCGTCGCCCCAGCCCTGCTGAAGGAAGGGCAGCAAAGGCTGGAGAGGGTTGCCAGAGCTCCGCTCAATCTCTGAGATCCATTCCTGCATCGGCAACACTTGCCAACCGTCCATGCCATCAGTGAGTTGCCTCAACAGAGTGGTGAGCAATAGCGGCTCAGGATGCTGGAGATGGAAAGCACGACCTTGTGCCTCATCACTCCAGGCCAGAGCCGACACCGCATCCGCAACGTAATCAACAGGCACCACATCCAATTCCCAGGCCAAATCAGGCGAAGCACCTAAGGCCAAACAGCCCTGGAGCAAGCGCTGAAGCAAGTCTCCCTGGTGCCATGTACTTCCAGAGGATGGACCTGCAATCAAGGGGGGCCGATACACCGAAACAGGCAATCCTGCTGCTGCTGCACGACGCACCATCCGGTCCGTGACCCATTTGGTTTGGGAATAGCCGAGCTGGATGCCTCGCCAATCCTCAAGCGGATCGTCTTCAAGAATCAACTGATCGCGGCAGGCATCGGCCTCAAACACCGCCACGCTGGAAATCAAGGCGAAGCGTTTGGGAGTATCAGCAGCTGCTAGACGCAGAAGCTCACGCGTTCCGCCCACATTGGTGGCCGCCAATTGGGCATAGCTCGCCATCTGACTTAACTGGGCACCGTTGTGGAGGATGCCGCCAATGCCCTTGCCAAGCGCAGCAAACTGATCTGCATCCAAGCCCAACTGAGGCTGGGCAAGATCGCCAAGAACCACATCCAATCGCTTTTGCCAGGCGGCCTGCCAAAGCCCATAACGGCGCAGGTTCTGCTCCAACCGCTCCAAGCCTTGCTGCTCGGAGGCCGATCGCACCAAACAGCGAATCCGTAAATCCGGCCATTGGCGGAGTTGCCCTGCCAGAAGATAGGCGCCTAAGAAGCCACTCGCGCCAGTGAGCAGGACGCGTTCTCCAGGCGCCTCCACGGACGGGCTCTCCAGCAATGACCAACTGTCATCCAGCTGAGACTCTTGATCAAGATCCAATCCCTCCGATGCCGCTGCCGAGCCGTCTGGCAACAAGCGCTCGAGAGCCATACTGGCCAGATCATCCAGGCAGGGGGCGTCGCTGAACGCAGCCAGATCAAGACGCCAGCCCAATGCTTGCTGTACTTCGGCAGCAAACTCTGCCGCCATCAGCGAATCGAGCCCTAAATCAAACAGGCTGGCGTGAGCATCGAGCTGAGCTTCCGGTTCTTCCATCACTCCGGCCAGAAGCTGTTGAAGCGTAGACAGCAGCCATGGCCTGCGCTGATCCGCTGCTAAGGCCTCCAACTGAGCGCGAACCTGGGCTTCTGATCGACCCGGAACTTCATGGATCAGGGATCTGAACCAAGCCGCCTGGCGGGGCAAGGCCTGACTGACGAGCCGCGGCCAATCGGCTGCCATCACCGTCACCACTCCGTTACGACCTCGCTGCAGCAATGACTCCAGAGCCGCGAATGCTTCATCTTCCGCCAGAAGATGAAGGCCGACAGATTCAAAGCGCCGCTCCAACCCTGCAGCCATGCCCGAACCAGCCCAAGGCCCCCACTGAATCGCCAGCTGAACTGGCCCCTCAGAGTCCGCATTGCGGCAGCTGGATTCAACAGCCCCATTGGCAGCGCCATAGACCAACTGGCCAGGCGAACCCAGTGCCGCGGCGAGTGACGAAAACATCACCTGGAAGTCGAGGTGTTGAAACGCATCTGGCTGCAGCTTTTGCAAAGTGTCCAGTTGCTGCTGAGGGCCCAGTTTGGCCTCAAACACGGCATTGAGACTGGTGAGTTCAATCTCACCAACTCGCTGATCTTTCAGCACTCCAGCAGCATGAAAGACGCCACGCAGCGGCATGTCCTGAGGTAGCTCAGCGAGTGTTTGAGGAAGGTCGTCCCAGCAGAGCGCCTCAACCTGCAAACCCTGAGAACGGATGTGGTCCAACCACTCGGCAGTATCCGAGCCTGGTACTGGCAGACGTCGACCCAACAACAACAACGAGCGGGCACCCCGATCCACCAACCAGGATTGGAGACGTTGCCCGATTCCTCCAAAAGCACCCACCACCAAATAGGTACCGTCACCACGAACAGCACAAGGAGGGGATTGGCTGGGCAGGGTGATCACCAATTTGCCCACATGCTTGCCCTGCGACATCCGCCGGAAAGCGTCCTTGCACTGCTCCACAGCAAAGGCTGAGACAGGCAAAGCGGGAAGGGTTTGGTCCTGGGCAGCCGCCACCAATCGCAGCAATCGCTGCCTCATGAGTTGGGGATCGCGAGCTGCCACTTCCAGCAGGTCAAAGCGGAAATAGCCCACGTCAGGCCGTCGTTCCCGCACCTGCTGGTCGGTCCAGATCTGCAGCTTGCCCAGCTCCACAAAGCGCCCGCCAGAAGCAAGCGCCTGGAAGCTGGCATCCACCCACTCACCTTTCAGGCTGTTCAGAACCACGTCAACGCCGCGGCCTTCGGTGTGCTTGAGCACCTGATCACCGAAATCCGTGGAGCGGGAATCGAAGACCGCTTCCACACCTTGCTCCAACAATCCAGCCTGTTTGGCCTCACTGGCGGTGGCCAGGATGCGAGCACCGCAGCGCAAGGCCACCTGCACAGCTGCCTGCCCAACGCCACCTGCAGCCGCATGAATCAAAACCGTCTCCCCAGCTTGAAGCCGGGCGAGCTGCTCGAGCCCATGCTCTGCCGTGAGATAAGCTGTCGAAAGGCTTGCCCCAAGCACTGGATCCAACTCTTCTGGCCAGGGCACGCAGAGCATGGCCCTGCAAGTCACATGGCTTGCCAGGCTTCCCAGGGTGAGCGCAGCAAGCATCCGCTGGCCCACCAACGAGGAATCCACCCCGGGACCGACAGCAACCACCCGCCCGACAGCTTCGCCACCGAATGGCAATTGAGCATTGGCTCTAAGCCCGAGGGATTGATTGTGACTTTGCAGAAGCCCCAAAGCGTTGAGAACATCTCGAAAGTTCAGCCCCGTGGCCTCCACCGCCAACTCCAGCTCTCCTGGGAGAAGACGCGCTAGAGGCAAGGGCGCCTTCAGCAGACCTTCAAGTCGACCAGTCCCATCGGAAAGCATGCGAAACCGCTCTTGATCAATGGGCTGAAAACTGCGGGTTTCAATGCGATCAGGACCAGACCAGAGCACCTCAGCATCACCGGCGGTGGCAGCCAAAAGCTGTTGCCAATCAGCGGATGACAGCCCACTGGCCAGAGCAGAAGGCGAAGCTGTGATCGTGCTGCAACGCCATGCGGAACAGTCCTGTGCCAGGGAACGCACTGCCGCCTGGACCGCCTCAGCAGCAGGTGAGGCCAAAGCAGGCATCCACAACAGCAACTGGCGAGGCTGACTGAGAGGAAGCACCTGGAGTTGCTGCACCAGCGCTGAAGTCACCGATTGAGGATCCGCTTGTGAATCCAGTTCAAAAGGCGTGATTGCCTGCTGCTCGCTCCATTCCCTAACGGCATCTGGCAATGGCCCAAACGCAATCAGGCTGATGGGCTCAGCCGCTCTTGGGCTCCAGTCACTGAGTGCATGTGCCGCAATGGGTTGCCAAATCTCCTCCAGCAGTTGTGCGACAGGTCTGGAAGGGTCCTCAGGCAGCATCAACTCCAGCAACGTTCGCGTCAGACGCCGGAACTGGAGGCCACGGATCGCTCCGATGAAGTTCCCAGAGAGATCGAGAACATCCAAGTCAGCGGTCACATGCGCGCGACTTGCCTCATCTGCCTGGCTGAGTGCGTCCAGGCGAAGTTGTAAGCGACAACGCAGTTGGTCAGGCAATGGCCATCGCAACATCTGCATCTGCTCCACTCCCACAGGGAGTAGCAATTGACCATCAGCGTGCGTTTGGGCAAGAACCGCAGCCACCAGTTGAAAACAACCATCGATCAGGCTGCGATCAGGGGCCGCCTCCGGACGCTGCAACAGTGCTTCAGCACCTGAGGCGTTCGCTTGCAAATCAACAAGCGGCCTGTAGCAGCTGCCGTAATCCAGCCCAAGACTCTTCAGGGAGCGGTAGAAATTGGCAACATCCAGCTCAGCACCAGGGTCAAACACCAATGCCGGCAGGGGCTGAATCGGTTGTTCAAAGGCTGTGGTTAGCCGTAGCTGCCCATGGCGCTGCCAGCTGCCGCCATCTTCGGCCTGAGGGGCGCGGGCATGGAAGCTGAACGAATTACCGTTGCGCACAGCCTGCAGTTGTACCGATCCGGCGTTGAGCCACAGCGGACGATCGAGATTGAGATCGGCACATTGAAGTGGCTGTTGTTGGTCGTTCAACCAATCCAGGAGAAGGGCGAGATAACCCGCTGCCGCAAACAGGGGATAGCTGCACAACGCATGGTCTTGTAAATCGCGAGCATCAACCGGATCCAACTCGGTCTGCCAATGCTCTGACGGTCCTGGAAGATCCAACCTCTGTAAAGCCATTCCTGACTGCTCAGAGGTGACACTGCTGCCAAAGCCGACGTGATCCAACCAAAGGCTGGCTTTGCCTTGGTCCAGTCCCTGATCTCGTGGCGTCCACCAAAAACTTGAACGCAGAAAGGGGTGACCTGGAGGCCGCAGATGATGCCAGGAGGCACCTTGATGCCATGACAACCAATCAATCGGGGCTCCTTGAGCCAAAGCCTGAACAAGCTTTTGGAGCTGCTCAACCCCCGCGGCACCCTCAGACAGAGTCTGCTGTTTCAAATCTCTCAACGTCTCTGGCAATCCCCCAGGTCCACGCGCATCAACGACACCGGTCCACGCCTCAGGCTCTTGCCCGCGCAACTGGAGTACCAAGTCTTGAACACTGCTCGCAATCAACCCCACCGCATAGGGAAATTGGGAGCGTCGCAGATGAATGCTGGCGCAGAGGTCCTGCAAGCTGACGGCAGCATGAGCCTCAAGCCAATCCGCTGTTTGTGCACGAAGCAGATCAAGAGCTTCCTCGTTGCGCGCGGTCAACCAGAGCAGGTGCAATGAAGGCTCTAAAAAAGATGTTGACTTGGGTTGAGAAGGCTCAAGAGGAGCACCGCTCAGAACTGCATGAGCATTGGTGCCACCAAATCCAAACGAGCTGACACTGACCACTAGTTCCTGCTCAGGTCTTGGGAAAGGTTGCAGCGTTGTCGAAACCTTCAAGCCCAAAGCAGGCAGATCCACACTGGGGTTAGGCCGCGAGTAATGAAGGCTGGCAGGCACCATGCGCTGCCTGAGGCACAACACGGCTTTGATGAAACCCGTAATGCCTGCAGCGGTTTCCGAATGACCCACATTGGTTTTCACCGAGCCCAGCAAACAGGGTTCGGTGCTTGGCCGCTCCTGCCCCAGCACCGCTCCAAGAGCCCTGAGTTCAATGGGATCCCCTTGGCGAGTGCCGGTGCCGTGGGCTTCAACCAATTGCGCTGAAGCCGGGGACAAGCCAGAGGCCTGATAAGCGGATTGCACACAAGCGATCTGAGCTTTTTTGCTGGGCGCGGCCATGCCCTTACTGCGCCCATCGGAATTCACCGCCGTGCCACGAATCACAGCTTCAATCGGATCACCATCTCGCAACGCCGCCGCCAACGGCTTGAGCAGCACAGCTCCCGCCCCTTCAGAACGCACATAACCATCAGCTGCTGCATCAAAGCTGCGACAACGGCCCTCGGGCGACAGCAAACCGGCTTTGCAGAAACTCATCTGAATAGCGGGGTGAATCAAAGCCTGAGCACCGCCAGCCAAGGCCAGTTCCGATTCACCACGCCTCAAGCTCTCGCAAGCCAAATGCAAAGCCACTAACGACGAAGAACAAGCCGTATCAACTGTGAAGCTGGGCCCTTTGAAATCAAAGGCGTAAGAAATCCTGTTGGCTGCAATGGAACCGGTGTTGCCGGTGAGAATGAACGGTTCGTTGTCAGGCGTGAGGTATCGATTTTCAGAAGCCCAAAGCAGAGCTCGGTAATCAGCGCTGGAAATGCCCATGAACACTCCCACTGAGCGTCCACGCAACTGCTCGAGGGGCTGAGCACCCGCCTCCATCGCCCTCCAACACACCTCAAGCAAAAAGCGCTGCTGAGGGTCCATGCATTGGGCTTCCCTGCCGCTAATGCCAAACAAAGCTGGATCGAACTGGTCGATCCCATCCACCAAGCCCGCTCGGCGCACATGCTGGTGCAACGGCGTACGCGGATCAGGATGATGGTGAAGCTGAAGATCCCAGCGATCTGAGGGAATTTCAGTGATCGCCTCACGTCCTTCCGCAAGCAGTTGCCAGAACTGTTCAGGACTCTCGACCCCACCAGGGAGACGGCAGCCCATGCCCAAAACGGCGATGGGCTCTTGAACCGATGAAACCTGAGTGATCTGCTGAGTCATGCGCCGGAAACTTGCTTTCCGTTCACGCGGACGGCATGAACATCTTCACAGACGCAGTTCAGTGAGTCGAACGAGCGAGGCCACAGCCGAACCGGTTCCTCGATATTTCCAATTCGGCAAACGACCCAACTGTCTGGCAAAAACTGAAAAACCAAAGTTGTTGGACCTGGTTGTATCTCCACCCATTCAAAACCAGCACAGCCCCCACCCGGCGGCCTATGCGTTGGGCGCGATAGAAGCTGCATCAATAAGGACCCGCAGCATCAATGGATGGGTTGGTAACCAAAGAAAGGCGTCTCGCGCACAACCCAGCGACGATCACCCAACCCAGACTCCCAATGCCAATCGCCATCACGCGACCCTGCCCGGTACCAAGACTTCCCAGTAACCAAGACGGCCACAAAGGCCAATCGAGTAACGGGCGCAATCCGTAATCAGCCAGCAAAGGTACAGCCAGAAAGGCACACAACCTGGTTGCCCATTCGCAGCCATAGCGCAACGAAAAATAACGAGGAAGTGAGTCCCGGGGAGCCAGGGTCACCCAGGCCTGGTGAAGTGCTGCCATCACAACGGGCAAAGCTGCACTGAAGACAAAGACGGCTCCAAACCAAATCACAGGTCTATGAGCAAAGGCTTGCAAGCCAGCACCCATCAAGATCAAAGCCTGAACCACCAGGGCCAAAGGCAAGACGGTTCGCCAGCGATGTCCCAGCAGCCACCGCCAGCATGCGAACCCGATCAAGTAACCAAAGGCGCCTGTAATCAGCACCCAACCCATCCACTCAGGCGAATAGGCCAGGGATACCCAGGCAGGAAAAAGCACTTCCAGGGATGCATAAACAAATGCCGTCAGCGCCGTCAAAACAAGAGCTGAGCGAGCTTGCAAAGAGCGCTGCCAGAGCGACATCAATCGGTGCAACGTACCAGCAGCAAAGATCTGATCAGGCACTACTGAAGTAACCGAATTAAGGCGCCGGACCTCCTTCAACCAAGGCGCCACCAAAACACTCAACAGAGCCAATACGAAACTGATGCCGTCGACCAGCAAGACTCCGCCCAGGCCCTGACTGGCCACAAGCCAGCTCCCCAGGAAAGGAGCCATGGTGATCACAAGACCATCCACCGTGGCGAACAATCCATTGGCGCGCTGTAAGCGCTCTTGATCAGAAATCAACAGCGGAATCAGACTCGAGAGACGCACCACCAACAGGGCTTCAGCCACAGCGGCCAAGGCTTGAATCGCTAAAACACCGACCAAAGGTGGCGGGGCATCCGCTGAAGAGCTGAGCAACAAAAATGCCAACAAAGCCGTGCACACAGCACCAGTGGCATGGCAAAGCACCATCAATCGACCAGGACGCCAAGTCGAAAAAACACGCAAAAACAGTGGCAAAGCGAGCAAGCGTGCCCCCTGCACCACCATTGCCACCAAGCCGAAGTCGAGGAGCTGTCCCGACTGAGAAAACAACCAAAGACCGACGCCATAGAGACTGGTCTGAGTCCCCAGGTTCGAAATCAGCTGGCCGCCCCAGAGGTAGCGAAACAGGCGATTGGATCTCTTCACCACAAGAGAATGTTGAGAAAAAACAGGGGGGGCAGTGCACACCTATTGAGATGTGTCTGATAAAAATGATTCAACCCTCTAATCAAATAGGAAGAACGCAACTTCATGTATTCAGTGCAATCAACGCGCTTGGGATTGCATCAGGAAACCTGAAATAAGCCCAGTGCTTGCGGACCATCGAAGAGAAGCCGACGAATCGCTTCTCGGTCGGCACTTAAGCGATGACACTGAACACGTGCCTTCAACTGTTGGTACTGGTGAGGCTGCTCAATCCAAGCCCGACACAGTGCGACAAGATCCTTTGGCTGACGAATACAGCAATTGATGTCGCGAGCTTGGAAATAGCGAAGGGCCAATAATTCCTGAGGCATCGTTGTGCCATATCCATTAAAAATCAGCACACAGCCGGAGGCCAATGCTTCAGTGGATGTTCGCGCTCCTGGTCGCGCCACCATCGCCCAGGCTGTTCTGTAGAGCCTCGCCATCGCTGCTGGGCCTTGAAAAGCCAACGGTTCAACCTCCAGCTGAGGATGCTGGACCGCCCAGGACTGCACCTGCAGAAATGCCGCCTGACGACGACCGCAGAGGGCGACAACCCTGATCTTCCCAGCCAAAGGCAGCAGGGTCTCCAGCAAACGAATGTGGTTATTGGCACCATTGGCCCCAGCTCCTAGCACCAGCAGTGGCAGCTGCTCGATATCACTATCCGGAATCTCTCGCTCCAGCTCCGCCTCAAACGCGGGATCGAACAACGGACCAAGCGCCGGGGTCGGTAATGCACGGTAGCCACGACGACGCACGTCATCGCTGACTTCCTGGGAGAGAGTCCAAAACGCCTCGGCCCGTCGCGTCAGCCAATTGCGACTGAAGCCAAAGCCACCCTCCAACTCCGTACAACAGGTGATGCAGCGCAGACCAGGGAAGACCCGCTTCGCCAAATCGAAATGACCACGGTTGATATGAGGGTGCGTAGAGATCAACAAGTCCGGCCGCAAACGTCGCAGTAGACGGATCACATGGAAACGTCCGAAAAGCAGAGTTCCTGGCTTCGTGACGTCTTCCCACTCCACAACACGCCAATAGATCTGATGCATCCAGGGGCCATGACGCTGAATCCAGTTGTAGAGAGCAACTCCTGCGCGGGTAAAAACGCTGGCATTTTCCAGCACATGCTCAACCCACACCTCACCGGTTGGATCCCAACGCTTGAGCCAGGCCTGAAGCGCATAGGCAGCCGCGTCATGGGCAGTGCCACCGCTGGACGTGAAAATCAAAACCCTCATCAGATCAGGGTCTCATGCCTGTTGTCTTTGGCTGATGCATCGCAGCCAAAGAGGAATCCACTTCCACACACTCCCATTGGCTTTGATTCATCGCCAATAGATTCGGTTGGTTAAGGAACGTGATCCATGGCACGGCTGCTAATCACAGGCGGGGCTGGATTCATTGGTAGTCACACCTGTGTCGTGCTCTTAAAGGCAGGCCACGACTTACTGGTGCTCGACGACTTCAGCAACAGCACCCCACTCGCCCTAGAGAGGGTGTCTTCACTTGCAGAGCTTGATGTCCTGACAGCCCAAGCCCGCCTGCAGGTTCAACACGGAGACATCCGCGATCAGGCCGGCCTTGATGATCTGTTTGCCAAGGCAGCTTCAAAGGCCGCGCCTATTGATGCTGTGATCCACTTCGCCGGGCTGAAGGCCGTCGGTGAATCGGTGCGTGAACCGCTGCGCTACTGGGATGTGAATCTGACTGGCAGCAGATGTTTGCTGGCTGTGATGGAGGCGCATGACTGCCACACACTGGTGTTCAGCAGCAGCGCCACGCTCTACGGCTACCCAGAATGCGTACCGATCCCGGAGACAGCGACCACTCAGCCAATTAACCCCTACGGACATTCCAAGGCAGCGGTTGAACAAATGCTGCACGATCTATCTGCCAGTGCTCCCAATCAATGGCGCATTGCCTGCCTGCGTTATTTCAATCCCGTGGGAGCCCACCCCAGCGGGGAAATTGGAGAAGATCCGCTTGGTACTCCCAACAACCTGTTCCCCTTTGTAAGTCAGGTGGCTGTAGGAAAACGGGAATATCTCAACGTCTTTGGAGGCGACTGGCCTACCAAAGACGGCACCGGTGTTCGTGATTACATCCATGTGATGGATCTGGCGGAAGGACACCGCGCAGCCCTCAGCTGCCTGCTCGCTGAACCAGCTCAGCTACTCACCCTTAATCTAGGCAGTGGCCAGGGCGCGTCTGTTCTGGAGGTGGTGCACGCCTTTGAACGCGCTAGCGGCCGCAAAGTGCCCTACAAAGTAGTGGCCCGCCGCTCAGGAGATGCGGCCATCACGGTTGCCGATCCCTCCCTGGCTCTTCAACGTCTCGGCTGGCAAACCAAACACGGCCTAGACGACATCTGCCGCGATGGCTGGGCCTGGCAGTCGGCCAATCCAGCAGGCTACGGCGATCAAGGATGAGCGGTCTCGTGCTGGCCGGTGGTGGGCATAGCCATGCGCTGGTCCTACGCCGCTGGGCCATGCAGCCCAGAAATCGCCCAAAAACCCTGATAACGCTGGTGAGCAGAACGAGCACCGCCCTTTATTCAGGCATGGTTCCCGGCTTGGTGGCCGGGCTATACAGCCGCGATGAACTCGCGATAGACCTCCGGCGACTAGCCGATCAAGCCGGAGTGGCCTTTGTCCAGGCAGAAATCACCGGAATCGACCTGCAACGCCGCCATCTGGGTCTGCTTGATCGCCCTGCCCTCCACTTCGAATGGCTCAGTCTCAACCTCGGTTGCGTGACCCCAGGCAGTGACAAGGGCCATCTGGACGATGTACCCATTAAGCCTTTGGAGCATGCCCTGATAGCTCTGGAGCAAAGGCAATCGGTAAATCACGATCACCCAATTGAAATTGTGGGCTCAGGGCTCGCAGCGATCGAACTGGCCTTAGCACTGCGTCATCGTTGGCCGAGCTGTCCAGTGGCGTTGAGCGCTCGACCAGGACGCCTTTCACACCGCTTTAAAAAAGCACTCAACATCGCTCTCGTCCAAATCGACCAAAGCGAACACCCCACCCCCAGCAAGCCGAACAGCAAAATTCCCTCACTTAAATTGCGCTGCACCGGCAGTCGCGCACCTGATTGGCTGGAAACAAGCGGTTTGCCAGTGAATGTGGATGGCCGGGTGCTGACAGACACATCGCTACAGGTGCTGGAACACCCTGGTCTTTTTGCAGCTGGAGACTGTGGAGTGATTGGAGCCCACCCTCGGCCCGCCTCCGGCGTCTGGGCCGTTCAGGCTGCTGCAATTCTGGCCCGCAATCTGGAAGCCATCTGCAGACAGCAGCCCCTACGCCCCTGGCGCCCACAACACAGAGCACTACAACTCGTAGGCGGTTTTAATTCCGCCATGCAGCCCACGGCGTGGGCAGTCTGGGGACCACTGCAGATTGGTCCCCATCGCCTCCTTTGGAGCTTGAAAGAGCGAATCGATCGCAGATTTATGCGGCTTTTTAAGACCAAGGCAATGGCCGCAATACCAACAGTCGTTGATTCATATACAGGAACGATGCTCTGCCGCGGCTGTGCAGCCAAACTGCCTGCAAAGGAGCTGACGAAAGCACTCTCCGATGCTGGTGTCGGACAACTCGCGACTGCTCCTGAAGATGCAGCAGAGCTGCCCAAAGCGCGAAGTGAGAACAACAGACCTGTCCTCCAGAGTGTGGACGGATTCCCTGCTTTGGTCAGTGATCCCTGGCTTAATGGGCGACTGACAGCACTGCACGCCAGCTCCGACCTCTGGGCTTGCGGAGCGAAAGTGCAGTCCGCTCAAGCGGTGATCACCTTGCCACTGGCTAAGGGACCTCTTCAGCAACACCTACTAAGCCAAACACTCGCAGGAATCCGCTCGGCTCTGGAACCTCAGGAAGCCCTGCTGATCGGCGGTCACACCCTTGAGTCCCGCAGCCCTTCAGACAGCCCCGTGAGCATGGGCGTGCACGCTGCACTCACGATCCAAGGGAGCCCAGAAGGGGAAATCTGGTCCAAAAAGACCATCCAAATTGGTGATCAGCTTCTTTTGAGCCGACGACTTGGCACCGGAGTGCTGTTCGCAGCTGCAATGGCCGGAGCTTGCAAACCAAAGGATCTGGATCAAGCGCTAACGCAGATGGCCACAAGCCAGCAAAACCTTGTCGACCAATTGAGAGACCTTGAGAGACAACACCCTGGCGGACTACATGCAGCTACCGACATCACCGGATTCGGCTTACTGGGTCACCTGGGAGAAATGCTGCCCGAAAACGACGAACACGATCAATCACTTGACGTAGAAATCAATGCGGAACGTATTCCTGCTTTGCCAGGCGCCCTGGAACTTCTGGAAGCGGGTTACGCCAGCAGCATTGCGCCTGCCAACCGTAATGCTTGGCAGCTGTTAACCACGAGAGTGAAGCTGGACTTCAGCGGGATTCAAGCCAACCAGGACCATCAGCGAGCAATCGCTGAGTTGCTCATTGACCCCCAGACCTGTGGACCACTGCTGATCAGCGTTAATGCTGGAATGGCGGAAGATCTTCTAACGAAACGTCCTGATGGGTGGTGGTTAATCGGCACCGCAACACACGCGTGAATGCTGGGGAAGCATCCAAGGCTTCACAGGAGAGGCCGGCTTGAGCAGCCTCTGTTTCCAATGGCAGCAATCCCTTTTGAAGCATCTGCTCAGGTCCGCTGGTTGCGAGCCACACTTCCGTAGGCAGTGGCCGTTGCTGTAGACGGCGATTCAAGTCGTAAGGTCCACCCCAAGGAGCTGGGTAAACAGCTATACGACCTGATGCCAACTGCACCTGATCACTGAACTGCAACAAACGCGGCCTGGGGCTGTATCGCTCTTGCTGACCAGCTGTTAACAGGCTAACGGCACGGAAATTATCCGACTCGCGACTGCCTCCCAAAACTCCGTTGATCCCAAGGAAAGACTGCTGCCACCAGAGAAGTAACACGATGACTGAGAGCAACACAACCACTTTGCTTCCTCGTCGATTTAAGTGGAGCTGGGCTCCAGTCACTGCAAGCCAAGGAATAACGGCTGGCAAAAGTACAACGAAATAACGGCTGAAAGCCATCGGCTTGAAGAATGAGATCGCCACCAAGCCCACCACCATGATCGCTGAAGCTGTCAGCCCACAGACATCCATCAAGGCGAAACGATTGAAGCTTTGATTCTTGAAACCATGAGACACATGCTTGACACCCCAGCGGCGCAAACCCAATAGAACCAAGAAAAAAAGTACCAACTTTGGCAACGGCCAAGGACCAATTGCCCTGGCCAAAGTGTCTTCAAACAAAGCAAAATCAGGACGGCCTATCCAAGCGCCTGCACTGGAACCAAACAAATATGATGAGGCATAAATTACCCAAGCAAATGAAGGAACAAGAGCGATAAAAACAACACTTCCAAGACGCCAGCGTCGTCGCCAAACATCCCAAACTCCTGCAGCAAAAAATATGAACAACCCATAGAAGTGCGTCAAGGAAGCAGCAGCCACTACAAATCCATAACCCAAGAAACCAAGAAGGTAACTCTGTTGACGAATACAGCGGCTGCGTAAAAACCAGCCTAGAGCAATCAATAAAACAAGAAATGCATAACTCTTGCCTTCTATGGCAAAGCGTACCGGATATGGGCTGCAAAAGAACAGCAATGCAGAGCAAGCCATCGCTTTTCCGCGAACATCACGGAGCGCCAGTGACCCGGCCTGCCATATGACTAGAACTCCACCCAGGGCATAGGCCAACCAGGAAAAAAGCCTCAGACTTACTGAGGTTTTGCCAGCCACTCCACCCCAAAACCAAAGGAGTGTGTAATAAAAAGGCGGGTGAGTATCCCGACGAAGCCAGGCAACTAAGCCAGAATAATCAGACTGAAAACTCTTACCAGCACTGGAAAGCTCATCAATCCATAAGCTTGTGGCGTCAACAAGAAACAAAGCCTTGAAGGCAAACGCAGCACACACGAAAGTCACCAATAGCCATGGCCAGAAACGACCCCAAAAACTCACAAATTCGTTCTTCCTACAACAAGAAAATGGAAACATCTCTAATCAAAAGTTTCAGCATGACTAAAAACTAAATCCAGAAATACAATAAATTCATCCCATAGGTCAAATTCAACAGGTTAAGCCTGCAATGGCTTAATTGGAGCCAATCTTGGATCAAGAATCTTGGCACCAATTCCAGGAAATTTAACGGCGATTGAAACTTTTTCACCACTGCCAAAAATGTGAGTCACCTCGCCTTCTCCGAAACTGCTATGCATCACGCGGTCTCCCACACTCCAGCTCTTCCCCGGTGCCGGCCCAGCCTGACGTCTCCGCACGGCATTGGAAGGCTGGCCGATTGCGTCGCCACTGCTCACAGACCTGGCGTCGTTGCGATCAACACGGGTCAGCCGATCCAAGCGCTGTTCACGGCGGATGGCTGCTCCACCGGAGCGAGGAATCTCGCCCTGCACAAGCCCTTCAGGCAGTTCGGAGAGAAAAACACTCGGCACTGCAGGCTCGCGCATGCCGCCCCACAGACGACGCTCGCTGGCATGGGAGAGAAATAACCGTTCTTTGGCTCGGGTAATACCCACATAACAAAGGCGTCGTTCCTCTTCCAGAGAAGCGGGATCATCGAGCGATCGATAGCTGGGGAAGAGCCCCTGCTCCATTCCCACCAGACAGACGACAGGAAACTCCAGGCCCTTACTGCTGTGCAGCGTCATCAGCGTGACCCGGTCAGCCGCTGTGTCTTTGCTGTCGGCATCGCTCGCAAGGGCTGCCGAAGCCAGGAAACCCTCAAGATCACCCTCATCGTTTTCTTCCTGATACTGAAAACCAGCATTGACCAACTCCTGCAGGTTGCGCCGGCGCTCTTCGGCTTCATCCGTGCCCTCGGTGATCAGCTCGCTCACATAGCCGCTCTGCTCCATCACCTGCTGAATCAGCTCCGAAGGCGCCATGTTGTGAACGCGCTCGCGCAGGCCGTTGATTAGCTCACAAAACTGCAACAGCCCTTTGGCGGAACGGCCTCCCAAGGAGCGCACCGCTTCAGGATCACTCACCACTTCCCAGAGCGGAATTCCCAGCTGATTGGCCGCATCCGTGAGCCGCTGGATCGTGGTCTTACCAATGCCGCGTTTGGGCACATTGATCACCCGCAGGAGACTGACGGTGTCAGCCGGGTTGATCATCAGGCGCAGATAGCCCAGCACATCCTTGATCTCGCGCCGGTCATAAAAGCGCAGCCCTCCAACCACCACGTAGGGGATCCGCCAGCGCACCAGGGATTCTTCGAGTGCCCGCGACTGAGCGTTGGTGCGATAAAGACAGGCCATATCACCCCAGCTGAGCTCGGGGTTGGCCGCTTCCATCATGCGAAGACGATGAACCACGGCTTCTGCCTCTGCAATCTCGTCATCACAACGGGTGAGCGAAATCAGCTCCCCTGCGCCGCGCGTGGGCCGCAGCACTTTATCGATACGCTCGCTGTTATTGGCGATCAGAGCATTGGCCGCTTCCAGAATCGTGGCGGTGGAGCGGTAGTTCTCCTCTAACTTCACCATCGTGCGTGTGGCGTCGTCAGGCGCCTGGTCGCCGAAGTCATCCTGAAAGCCCATCAGGATTGTGAAGTCGGCGGCTCGGAAGCTGTAAATACTCTGATCTGCATCTCCCACCACAAAGACCGAACGCCCTGACCAGTTGTCGTAACTCTGGGGATCTTTGCCGTCGGTCACCAGCAGCTTGATCAGGTCGTACTGGGTGCGATTGGTGTCTTGATATTCATCCACAAGCACATGCGCGAAGCGACGATGCCAGTAGCTGCGTACCTGCTCGTTCTGCTGAAGTAGCTGCACCGGAAGCAGCAGCAGATCATCGAAGTCAAGAGCATTGTTGGCAGCCAGTGCCTTGCGGTAGCGGCGATAAACATCCGCTGCAAGTTTTCCTCGCTGCCCTTCAGAATGGGCTTCCATCTGGTCCGGAAGCCAGCCCTGATTTTTGGCGTTGCTGATGGCCCAGCGCACCTTTTTAGGCTCAAAGCGCTTTGGATCAAGCTGCAGTTCCTGGGTCACGATCTCCTTCACAAGGCTCTGCGCGTCGGCCTCGTCGTAGATCGAGAACTGCTTCGTCCAAGTGAGTCCCTCTTTGTCTTTGAACTTGTCGATGTCGTAACGCAACATGCGCGCAAACAAAGCATGGAAGGTGCCGATCCACAGCTCCTTGGTCACCTCGCGATAGATCCTCGACCTCAGCTGACGCTGCTCCACTGGCGGCAAAGTGCTCCAAGGCTGCCCGAACTGACTCTGCGCCAGACGGTGAGCGAGCAACAACTCCAGTCGCTCCTTCATCTCCCTGGCCGCCTTGTTCGTAAAAGTCACAGCAAGGATCTGGGATGGATCAGCACCGTGTTCACCGATCAGATGGGCGATTCGGTGAGTGAGTGCACGAGTCTTGCCACTACCCGCACCGGCAACAACCAGAAGGGGCCCTTCATGATGGTCGACCGCCCGGCGTTGGGCGTCGTTCAGTCCGGCAAGAAAGCTCATGGGAGGAGACTATCGAGCAAACCAAGCAAACACGACGAGTTGTGCAGCAGCTTCCATTGCTCCTGATCGCCGACACGAGTGTCCCGGAGGCTCTTGGAAGCAAGCTAATGAACGGCGCAGCAAGTCTTGGACTTCAGCCCGAAAGAGATGTTCGGGTTACCTACACCTCACCAGCGGCTGCTTACTCGCCCTCCATGCAACGCCTAAGAGGAAAAATCTTCTTCCGCCTTGCTGATCGCCGAAGTTGGGAGTGGTGGAAATTTCAGCATGAGCTACTCAATCAAATCCACCAGTTCAAGCCAAGACTGGTCTTAATTACGGGAGTGCTGCCGATAAGAAGAAGGATCTTTGAAGAGATCCACAACCACGGAGGTCATGTTGTCAATTACCTCACCGATGATCCCTGGAACCCAATACATCGTCGCCGTAGCTTTTTGCGCAATCTCCCGTTATACGACCATATTTTCAGCACGAAAAAAGCTCTGAGAAGGAGGCTAGAGAATGCGGGAACACCTTCCACAAGCTGGCTGCCCTTCGCTTACGATCCAATCCTGCATCAGGCAGTTCAGAGAAGTTTAAATACTAATAATCCAGTGATTGTATTTGTCGGCACGGGCGCTGAAGAGCGGCTCGCCTGGTTAGCAGCACTAGAGGATTTGCCAGGGGTAGTGCGACGCATCCACGGAAACAACTGGGAGAGGTTTGATACCCCAGGTTGGGAGAAACAATCGGCGGTTACAGGAGAGGGCTACTGCAGTGTCATTCAAAATGCTGACATCGTGCTGGGTCTGCTTCGAAAAGCCAATCGAGACCGCTCCACTGACCGTTCCTATGAGATTGGAGCAATCGGTGGTTGTGGCCTATACCAAGATTCCCACGAACATCGCGAACTACTTCCCAAGTATCCGAACGAAGGCTTCTTTAAGACTCCAAAGCAACTACGGGAAAGAGTCCAGCACTTAATGGCCCACCCGAGCTTGCGTGATCAACTGCGAAAGTTGGGATCAGAAGCAATGCGCAAACCAGGAAACACTTACGCCGCTCGCCTGCAAACCATGCTCCAGTGGTCTGAACAAAAAGGATGTAGCCGATGAAGATAACCATCGTGGTGGGTGGTCGATGGCATGCCTTTGATTTGGCACAGCAGCTGCACTCCCATGGTCATTTGCAGCGATTGATCACCAACTACCCCCGTTGGTTTGTCACACGCTGGGGCATCCCTCCAGAAAAAGTAGTGAGCTTGCCCCTCACCTTTTGGGTCGTCAAAGCGATCTACAAAATCGGCGGGGAGGCTCTGATGATGCGCTGCCAATGGTGGGTGCACAACTGGTTTGCAAAGCGCGCCGTTCACTACCTGGAAGGCAGTGAACTGATTCACGGGTGGTCGCAATGGAGCGAGCCCAGCCTCCGCTGGGCTCAACAGAACCAAATTCCTACCGTGCTGGAGCGCTCCTCTGCCCACATCCTCGAACAGAGTCGGCTGTTAACGGAAGAACATCGGCGATTAGGCCTGCACTGGCCCGCGACTCATCCAAGGATCGAAGCCATGGAGCTGCGCGAATACAACCTCTGCACTGCCATCGCAGTACCAAGCCTTTTTGTAGAACGCAGCTTTATCGCCCGTCACCAAAACTCAGCTGTTTTATTCCGCAATGCCTTGGGCGTGAACCTTGAGAAGTTCAAACCTTCAGCATTGCCGCCAGCCGCACCCAAACAGATGGGGCTAAAAGCGATCTACGCCGGCTCGCTGTCGGTACGCAAAGGTATTCCCGACTTAATCACTGCATTCCAAACCGCAAACCTTCCAGACGCCAGCCTTACCTTGCTCGGTGGACAAAGCTCGGAACTCGAGGACCTTCTCAAACGAAAACCTCCTTGCATCAGGCAACTGGGGCATCGCCCTCAGAAGGAACTGGTCATGCACTACCAACAAGCCCATTGCTTTGTAATTGCATCAATCGAAGAAGGGATGGCCATGGTCCAGATGCAGGCCCTGGCCTGCGGCCTTCCACTGATCTGTACCACCAACACCGGTGGAGAGGATTTGCTGCGAATCCAGGGATCCCAAAGCAAGGACAACGATCAGGACATTCAGCAATTCCCTGCCGGTTTTGTCATACCAATCCATCGGCCGGATGCCATAGCTCGATGTCTTCAGCGGCTATACAACGAGCCTCTACTTTGGGAGCGTATGCGCGAAGCTGCCCTGGAACTCGCCAACAGCAAGTTGAGCTGGAGCGACTATGGCGAGCGCGCCATCTCGCACTACAAAAACCTGCTGCAGCAAAGATGATTACCTCGGAGCACATCTCAATAGTTCTGCCTGTATATGGACGCCCAGAGTTACTAATGGAGGCACTGAACAGCGTACTGCAACAGGAGAGTCCCCAGTGGCATTTACTCGTGGCGGACGATGGCTCCGATCAGCAAACACAGTCCCTATTGCAAGGCTGGATTAACACGAATAACAACGAACGCATTGATTGGATAAGGCGCCCGCAGAACCTCGGACTTTTCGCCAACTTGAACAAAGCTATTCAGGAGATAGACAGCGAATGGGCACTGTTGCTGTGTAGCGACGACTACTTACACCCCACAGCATTAACAACCATCCAGGAGTGTTGGCGGCGCTGGCCGGAGGCTGGCCTGATCCTCTCCACATCTGACTCCATCAACAGCGATGGCAGCCCGAGACCATCAGACAGTGCTTGGCACCACGATCAAGTCAGCAGATCTACAGCCCTGATCACTCCTGAGCAACTGATACCAGCACTTTTGGAGCTGGGTAGCCTTAACGGCAATCTCACTGGAATGGCGTTCTCTCGGAGCCTTTGGCAAGCCACAGGAGAATTCCGAGAGGATTGGAGGCATGCAGCGGACTGGGAGTGGCTGGTTCGCGCCGCCGAACAAGGCCCAGTAGTACTCAACCGTTTGCCGATGGCATCCATTCGAACCCATGCAGCTCAGCTCTCGAACAGCAACCGGCGCTCCGGCCATGAACTTAGAGAGGTTGCTGAAGTAGTGCGCTACCTGCGTTCCCATCCCTTGTTGACCGAGGAACCACGCCGCCATCAATGGGCGGCAAGAGTGATGCAGCATCAACTTTGGAATCTGATCAAACAAATCCCTCTCCGTGGAACTAGCCCCTTGATAAAGGGATTACCAAGTATTAGAACTGCTGCCGGATTACGTCATACGACAATGTCTTTGCTTCAATCAATTCCAAGGCGCCTGCGAAAATGACCTGTCACAAGGAGCTCGTGTGCCGCTGATCGACGCCAATCAACCATCGAGAATGTGTATTCAATGAGAAAGAACAAAGCCAAACTCCTTCCACATCGCTCAGATGCACGCTTGGCATCATTAATCGCCACACAAATACTACCAACCCTAACTGGAATCAACTCAATACTAGATATTGGTTGCGGAGATGGCATTGTTGGCGATCTAATACCTAAAGAATGCAACTATCGAGGAATTGATCTCAGCAATGCATCAATTTACAAGCAAAACACAGAAGATCCGAGGATAATCTATAGCCAGCCGGACTATCTAAAGACGACACTTCAACGAAGCAAAAAAGCAGACGCTGTTTTAATGCTTGACGTACTTGAACATACTCCTAAGTTCACAGAATTATTTGAATTCTCCCTGCCACAAGCGAACAATTATGTCCTAGTAAGCTTGCCCAACGAACTTTTTCTGGCCGACCGTTTAAACTTCATGCTTGGCAAAGAACATCCTGCACACTCGCTAGATCTAATAAAATTACCCGTGGGATTCAAGCATCAGTATTTGATTAACACTACCAAAGCGCGACATATTCTTAGCGAAATATCCAAAAAGCATGGCTTCGTTTTAAAAGAGGAATGGCACAGGCCACTGAGAGCCAAAAACAAGCTTTTCCAGCCTAGCCTCTGGCTTATAAGACAAGTTAGCTCATACCAACTATGGAGCATGGGAAGTGTCTTCATCTTTGAGAAGATAGAGCCATGAAAAAACAATCACTACGCGAGCATTTCACTTTCATAGATGGATATAGGAAGCCCTCTATGGAGCCTCATTTCAATAAACTATCACCAAGTTTAAACAAGCCCAAACAACGTATGAAGAATATAAGCCGATGACACTAGGGCCACCTCCCATCAAAAAAGGGGTACTTCATCTCTTCAGTGGGGCACTGGCTGGAAGAGGAGCTAACTTTCTACTTAATCTTATTATCAGCAGAATATTAGGCCCAAACGGTCTTGGACTCTTTGGATTGATACTTAGCAGCAGCCAAGCCTTCGAAATCGCCGCTAGAGGCGGAGTTGACTATGGTTTACAATGCAAATTGAGTGAAAAAGATAACATAAATCCTGAAAGTGATACCAAAGTAGCGATACGCTACGTGGAGCTTGTCACTCCTATTCTGCTGGTATTTCTTTTTATTTGGGTTATTCCTTTCAAGGGACTTCTGCCAAATACACTTACAATATCACGGGCTACATTAACATTATTTTTGCTACTCATTTGTGTCTTTGAAAGCTTAGGCGGTCTGTCCTGGGATCTTTTTATTGTTCATGGCCAGACTCGCTTGGTAGCACTTAGGCAAGGATTTTTTGCTCCTTTAAAACTCCTTTCAGCAGCAGTAGGAGCTGGTTTGTATGGAGTGAGTGGAGCCTTAATCGGTTACGGAATGATGAGCGGCGCACAAACAGCCTGGCTCCGAAACCGCTGCAGATCATTTTGGAAGCCTGAACTTCTCCAAAAGACGTCCTGGAGGCAAATGTGGCAGCTAGTTAAAAGTGGACTCCCCTTATATGGAACAAACGCACTGAATTCATTGGTCTTTCTTCCATTACTCGCAGAAGTGGCAAATAGTGCAGCAATCACAGATGTGGGATACTTACGAATAGGGCAACTGATGGTTCAGATTTTTAACATGTTGCCTGGAGCATTAGCGCCATTGCTCTTTCTCAAACTACGATATTTAGAAAACGACCAAATCCGCACCCAAAACTCAGAATCACCTCTCAGATTGATTTGGTCTATAGGCCTACTGAGCTTACTCATTTATCTATGTGTAGACCGTCGGTTAATAAGCCTGGCCTTCGGAAACGAATTTCTTCCATCGCTTCTACCAACACGTCTTTTGGCCTTAGCAGCAGTACTCGACTCTGTTGGTCAAATGCTTCACACACCTCTTTTGGCTAGCCAAAGGACAGGTATTTTCACATTCAGTCAGAATGGATCCTCTCTCGTTGCAGCCTTGCTGGGATGGTGGCTAATACCTCAATATGGGTTGCAGGGATATCTCATCGCTAAAATCAGCTATTCCTGGCTTCCCATCCTGATTTATACAATAGAAGCATGGCAAAGGTATATAAATCCCAAAAGGATTTTAATTCTTATGGGAGCAAGTATAGTCATCACTCCACTATGTTGGCTAAATCAACCATCGCCGACAATTATACTGCCTATGATTATTATAGTACTGGGAATTACACTAAGGGAACTAAAGCAGTTAAACATGCAACCTGAAGGCAATCCATGAGTGTTAAAATATTGTTTTTAACTGACGACCGAGAAGACTATCTTGCAGATTCTCTGCTTCATGGAATCCGACAATTGAATGATGCTGAACTAGTTGACTATCCTCGTAAAGAGTGCCTATATCAAGCCAAAACCAATAAATCTTCCGAAACGCTGAGAGGGAACGGATTTACACTCTATGGCCTTCTAGAAGAGCCAAAGCCAGAGCCGTTTCGCGGCCGGATTTGGAGTCGTTTAGAGGAAGGCTATTTTGATGCCGTCATCTTTTCAAATTTATGGAGGCAGTGGGGATTAGCACTTCAGTGGAAATCACTCATTGAAAAACAAACTCTTATTTTTCTTGATGGCGATGACGATGAACGTCATTACCCAAACAGCGGAAGTCGTTACAGATTGTTTGGATTCGGAACTGCGATGAGAGGACTTTTGGGACAGTCAACGACTCATATCTTCAAGCGAGAATGGACGAAAAAAACACGCTTTAATCCAAATTCTGTAAAGATGCACAAAATCGCATTTGCAATTCCTGAAGAAAAGATTCTTTCAAAGCCTATCTCCAAGCAAAGTACATTTCCCGTCCACATCGTAGATAAAGAAGTAGCCGAGCGAGTTGGAGGTCAGACTAGTTACGCTTTTAAGCTAGAACACAACTATCGCACGAACTTATCCGAAGCACGTTTTGGGATCACATGTCGAAGAGGAGGTTGGGATTGTCTACGCCATTATGAAATTGCAGCCGCGGGCACTATTCCTTGCTTTCGCAATTTAAAGGAGAAACCGATCCAATGCGCCCCCCATGGCCTCCAAGACGGATACAACTGCATTGCATATAGTGATGCAGACGATTTACTGGAAAGGATAAATATTTTACCTCCAGATCAAGAGTACACGATGCAACACAAAGCACTTGATTGGGCTCGAAGTAATAGCACGCGTCAACGAGCCATTGAAGTGCTGCAACAAGCAGGTTTGAACTGTCAATCATGAGCTTGAGGATCACCCATGCCATTCCTGTGTATGCGCCGGCATGGCACTTCGGTGGCCCAGTACGGAGCGTGAGCAGACTGTGTGAAGGTCTAGCTGCTGAAGGACACCAAGTTAAGGTGATCACAACCAACGCTGGTTTGCGAGGCCTGCCACACAACCAATTGGGACGGCCTGTCTTGCTCAATGGTGTTGAAGTGACGTACTACCCGGTGGACCGACCCGAAGGGACGATTCAGTCAAAAGCTCTCGAAAATGCTCTTCCTCAAATTTTCAAGAAAGTCGATCTTATTCATCTCAGTGCCATTTGGCAGCCATTGGGAATTTCGATTCAGCGCCAAGCATGGAAACAAAAGATTCCATTGATTCACAGCCTACGTGGTGCACTTGGGCCCTACTCCCGCAGGCAGAAATGGTGGAAAAAATATCCTTATTACCTCTTACGAGAGCGTCCTTGGTTGCAACGAACGACGGCTCTACACGTGACAACGCGCCAGGAAGAGCGTGAACTGGATGGTCTCGGACTGCGCTCTCCCCGTATGCTACTGCCCAATCCAGTAGACCTTGCTGAACTTAAGCTCAATTCAAAAGCGAGGGTGGCCTTTCGGACCAAATATGGGATCAGTTTGGAGACGCCCTTGCTACTGATCTGCGGCCGCCAGCATCACAAAAAAGGACTCGATCTCCTCCCTCCGATACTTAGCGAGCTAAGAAATTACTCTTGGCAGCTTTTATTGGTTGGCCAAGATGATGACGGCAGCGGTACAGCCCTATTGCAGGCCCTCACGCTATCAGGGCTAAGCAATAGAGTTCGCAGCCTGGGGATACAACCCTCCTCAGAATTGGGTTCCATTTACAACGCATCCGATCTGCTGTTATTACCCAGCCGCCACGAAAACTTTGGCAACGTAGTCATTGAGTCCTTGGCCTGCGGTTGTGCAATAGCAGTTAGCGACAAAACTGGTGTCGCTGAAGATTTACAGATAGGAGCTCCCCCTGGATTCGGTAGCGTCATGCCACGAGAAAGCGGCATCTGGAAGTCTTGGCTGGCGAGCTGGCTTGACGATCCACAGCGTGCTGGACCTGAGGTGGCTGCTTGGGCAGCTCAGGGGTACAGCATCGAAGCCGTCACTAGACGGGCACTAGAGATCTACCAGTCAATCATCCAGACTTCTGGTGATCTGAACTGAATGAGCAGGACTCATACGTGAATCTGTGAAAAACCAGAACCTGCGAGAACAGACCTCAACTACACCCTCGATTGCTGCGGTGGTCTTATGCCTCAACGAAGCTGTCAACCTTCCACGAGCACTGGCCTCTCTGACATGGTGTGATGAACTACTCGTTGTGGATTCAGGCAGCACCGATGGCAGCCAGCAAGTGGCGATCCAAGCAGCCGCCATGGTGGTGGAACATCGCCAACTGGGTCGGTTCTTGATCACCGAACAACGTAACTGGGCTCTGAAGGAGGGAGGACTTCGCAGCCAGTGGGTGTTATTTCTTGATGCCGACGAAGAAATCTCTAATGAGTGTCGACAAGCGATCCAGCATGCAATCGGACAGAGGGGTGCACCTGACGGATTTGAACTGACACCGCGCTACTGGTTCATGGGCCGCTGGCTGAAACACACGCAGGGGTATCCCAACTGGCATCCACGACTGGTTCAACGAGAAAAACTGTTCTTTGAAGGTGGTGTCTGGGAAAGCTTTGCTGCCGGAGGCAAAGTGGGTCGCATCACCGCTCCCTACGAACACTATGCCTTTAGTAAAGGCATGGATGACTGGCTAGAGCGACACATTCGCTATGCAAAATGGGAGGCAGATCAGATCTGGGCCTACCTACGAAAGAATGATCATGAAGCCTTTAAAACCAAGCGCAAACTCCGTCTAAGAACCCTAAGCACCCGACTTTGGCCAGCAAGACCACTGCTGCGATTTCTGCAGAAATATGTCTTTCAAGGCGGCTTCCGCGAAGGCTGGCAAGGCCTTCTGTTTGCACTGATGATGGCTTTTTATGACCTGATTACGGTCATAAAAGTGATCGAAAAGAAACGCTCCGTAGCAGGTCAAACTCTGTGACCAAACGAGGCCGTCGACTGCTTCTAGTAAGTGAGCATTTTCAACCCAGAACTAGTGCAACCGCTCAGCTGATGACTGATCTCGCTAACGATCTTGTGGGATTTGGCTGGAGGGTGACCGTGGTTACCGCAACGCCTGATCAGGAAACACCCTCGCCATCAAAGGCAACGGAGGTTGTCCGTCTAAAGAAAACCCACACCAAGCAAAGCAGGAATGGAGTCTTTTCCAAAGCACTGCGCGGCGTGCACTTTTTAATCAGCAGTCTGACTTGGTGTCTAGTTCGGGGCCGGCAAGGCGATGTCATTCTGATCGTATCCAACCCACCCTTCATTGGCCTGCTCGGGCCCCTTTTACGCACGCTGAAGGGATTGCCCTACGTCTTTTTATTCCAAGATTTATTTCCCCAAACAGCCGTAATCAGCGGATTGCTTCCACCATCAAGCCCAGTCACAAATACCTTGCGCTGGCTGATGAGCTTGGTATGTAGGAATTCAGCCAGCACGATCGTGCTGAGTGACGCCATGCGCCAACAATTGATTCGTGATCTCGGTCAACGCACACCAATTGCAGTTATACACAATTGGGCTGTGGAACAAGCGCATGCCTTACCCCGCTCTGTAAACCCCTTCGCGGCAGAACACGGCTTTCAAGATTGTTTCACGGTTCAATACTCAGGAAATTTTGGGCGCCTACACGACCTCAAAACACTCTTAGATACTGCCAGCATCCTGATTAAACATCCGGTGCAATTCGTATTCATCGGAGGAGGAGCAAAGCAGTCTCAGATCGATGCATCTTGCGAGATCAATGCGCTAACTAACATCTTGCGGCTTCCCTACCAACCCAGAGGCAAATTGCCATACAGTCTGGGGGCATGCGATCTGGCAGCCATCAGCCTCATGCCTGGGGCTGAAAACAGCATGGCCCCCTGCAAGTTCTATGGAATTTTGGCCAGTGGACGAGGAGTTGTTGTAGTTGCCAGGCGGAACTGTGATTTGGCCCAGATCGTGCTCAACGCAGGTATTGGTGTGGTGGTGGAACCAGGTGAAAGTGCGGCACTTGCCGAGGAACTGCTGCAGCTCAGCAAACAGCCTGAAAGGGTTAAAGCGATGGGCGACAGGGCCAGGTCTTTGTATACAGAACGCTTTGGTCGCGAGCGTTCGGTCATGGCTTACGCACACCTATTAGAGCAACTCCAATGATCCTGTTGCTGAGCTTCGACGTTCGCCGCAGAGGTGGCATCGAGCGCCTGACCTTGCAGGTACAGAACAGCCTGGAATCCACGGGTCACAAGGTGCAACTTCTCACGCCCAAACGACTGGGGCCCGGCTGTTTAGGACGTCAACTTGGACGCATGTGGTTTCTACTGCAGCTGCTGCCAGCCTTATGGCGAAGCAAGCAGGTGCTCAGCATGCACGTGCTGATGCTGAAGCCTTTGCACTGGCTGAAATGGTGCCGAAGGCGAGATCAAGATCTCCTCTGCTGGGTTCACGGCATTGAGGTTTGGGGTCGCAATCGGACGGCACAGAGCCGAGCACTGAGTCGCTGCCGGAAACTGCTTGCCAGTAGCAGGTTCACCAGAGAGCAACTGGCATGCATTCCATGCCCTATCAGCGTGGTACACCCGATGGCAGATCTAATCGATCCGGCCACACCTCCTGCGCCACTACCAGCCACTCTCACATTGCTCACGGTGGCGCGTATGAGCCTTGCCGAGAGCTACAAGGGTCATCGGCTAATCGTGGAAGCTCTGGATGAGTTAAATCGCCAGAGTGAGCTGAAGAATGGATTGGTATGGGAAGTAATTGGTGAAGGCGACGAGCGACCGAAGCTGATGCAACGCGTGGCGGACCTTGGCCTGGAACCCTGGGTGCAATTTCATGGCCCCCTCTCCGACAAAGCACTTCAAGCCGCTTTTGCTAGGTCCAGCATCTTCCTCATGCCGAGTTTCTTTTCCATCAATGAACGCGGAGAAGCGAGCGGTGAAGGGTTCGGAATCGTTTACTTGGAGGCGGCCTTAGCTGGGCGGGCCTCCATTGCCTGCGAAGTAGGCGGTCAAAGCGATTTAATACGCCACGGTGAAACCGGCTGGCTGATTCCTCCTGAATCAGCAGCGCTTGTGCAGGTTCTTCGTGAACTGATTCACACTCCTAACCTCGCCGTAAAACGAGGCCGCCAAGCCAGGGCCCATGCTCTAGAGCACTTCTCTGCCCAACGCTTCAACTGTCAGCTCCAGGAAGCCCTGAGGATCTGACATGTGTGGATTGTTTGGCGCGCTGGGTTATCCGGCCATCAACACTGAGGCTGTGTTGAGAGCCCTTGAGGGACGAGGGCCTGATGACCGTGGCTGCTGGCGCGAGAGTGGGCGCAGCGATGGCCTCGAACTCCTTCACACTCGACTTGCGATCCAAGACTGCTCACCTTTAGGCCATCAGCCAATGGTGGCTAGCGATAGCGGCCTTGTGCTGGTATTTAACGGTGAGATCTACAACCAGCAGGAGCTCCGAAGCCAGCTGGTGCAGGAGGGGTATCCATTCCGCTCTCACTGCGACACAGAAGTGTTGCTGCAGGGTTTCCAACATTGGGGCCAAGACGTATGGGCCCGACTGAATGGCATTTTTGCGGCGGCCTGCTGGGAGACCCGCAGCCGGCGGTTAACCCTGGCGCGCGATCGCTTTGGGGTAAAACCACTGCTCTGGAAACGAGATCGTGATGGCCGCTGCGCCTTCGCCTCAGAACTCAGTGCCCTTCAGGCCTCGGGTTGTATGGGAGCAGCCCGAATCCATCACCACGCACTTACGAGTTACCTGCTGTGGGGTGCAATCGCCGGTCCACTCAGCCTGATTGAGGGTATTGAAAGCCTCCCAGCAGGACATACCGCTGTAAGAGAACAAGGTGGGCAATGGAGTGTGCAACCTTTCACAACGCAAGCGCCTATCTCACCTAAACCACAAAACTGGACTCTGGCGAGTGCTACAACAGCCGTGGGGGAGGCATTGGAATTGGCCGTCGCACGCCAAAGCATCGGCGACCATCCCGTTGGGATGTATCTAAGCGGGGGCCTCGACTCAGGTCTTCTGGCGGCAACCCTGCAACGACATCAGTCCAAGCCAGTGCAAAGCGTTTCCATCGGCTTTCAAAGTCTGAAAGGGGCTCTAGATGAATCTGAACGCGCCGCCGTCACTGCCAGTCATCTTGGACTGAAGCACCAGACACTACGAATCGGAATCGCTGATCTCGACAATTCATTCGATGCATTTATCAAGGCGATCGACCAACCCAGCATCGATGGATTCAACACGTTTCTGGTCACAAAAGCTGCGCGTGATCAGGGCATACGTGTGGCATTTTCAGGTTTAGGCGCCGATGAACTATTTGGAGGATATCCCCACATGCTGAAGGGCTCGCTGAAGGCAGCCAATAAGGCAAGGCATATTCGACTACATGGACTAACCAATCACCAAATAAGAACCTTGGAACGCGAGCGGCTCGAAAGAGCCGGATTGGAAAACATGGAGGACATTGCCTGCCAGCAAGCCTGCAGCCGATTGGAACTGGCGGGTTACCTACAAGACACTTTGCTGCGTGATGGCGATGTCACAACGATGACCCAGGGGCTGGAACTCAGGGTACCCTTCCTTGATCAAGATCTTGTGGACTTAGCGCTAGAAATTCCACAACATCTGCATCAGATCGAAGGAAACAAAACATTACTTAGACGCCTAGCTGAGCCGTTACTGCCAGCGGCCGTGCTGAAGGCCCCCAAACAAGGCTTCAATCTTTCATTGGCATCTTGGCTACTTCAGCACCCACGTTTCCACCCCCTTCGGATTAACTCAATCCTCCAGAAAACACTGGCAGTACATGACTTACACATACCACGAAGGATGATTGCCTTATGCTGGATAATAATGAAAGCCACTGGGCGAATAGCGCCCTATTGGCGCTGGGTGGTGTTAGCGGAATGGCTGGAGCAAAAATCAACCTAATGAACTAAAGGCTCAGTTTTAGGAAGCCATGATCAGTAGGAAAAGGATCTGAATTGCAAGTGGTTCTTTTTCACTTGGATTGGTGTAACGCAGCAACTACAGCTTGAGCCAAATCTTCAGGTTTCGGCAACGAAGTCAAGGGTGCTTTAACAAAACCAGCAGGATAACGAATTGCCAGATTACGCATAGCAGATGCTAATGCCGCCGCATCTCCAGATGGAAAAACACTGGAACCAGCAGGGAGATCGTCACGATTCAATAAAAGGTCTCGAACACAACCTGGATGGTCTGAGGCAAGAACGGCAAGACCAAACTGAAGAGCTTCATTGACAACTAGACCCCAGGTCTCACCTTGAGAGGATGGAAAAACTAAAACATCTCCAATGGTATAACCCTCGCCTAACTCACATTGATTACGGAAACCAAGGAAACGGCAACGTTCCTTAAGAATAGATCTGGCATTACTTTCGAAGCAAGATCTCAACGGTCCGTCTCCCATCGCAATAAGCCAAAAGCGACGTCGGAGGCTCTCAGGAAGTTCATTTAGGGCCTCGATAAGAAGAAGTGGATTTTTAACCTCCGTCATCTTGGCGCTCCAGAGCAACACTAGATCAGTTGGACCAATTCCAAACTCGCGTCGTAACATGACACGATGGGGGGCCCATTGCCTCACCTGGTCTGCGAAAAAAGTAGTGTCAACTGCGTAGCTCACAGGATAACGACGATGAGAAGGGACACCGAGTCGGGAAAAATGATCGTTAGAGTCAGAGCCGATTGGAAACACAACATCGAACTGGCGATACCAAAAACTCAGCAAAATGTCCTTAAGGTAGTTCTTAAAGAAACTACGAAAGAAAGCTCGATCAGTTCCATCCGCGCGGAGCATTAAACGCACTCCTGACTGACGTAAAAGCAATGTTGTAATAGTAATAAAAATAGGGGTATAAGCAAAGATGAGAACTCGATCAGGCTTGAAGTTGTGGATCAACTGGCAGGAACGCTTGGCACAAGACCAAGCGGTCGAAGGCCGTGAGAGAGCAGAAAGCGGTAGTTCACTAGAAAACACATGGGGAAAACCATCGGTAAGAGCGGAGTCCCAAGCGAAATCGATACCGAAATCAGGGTCGTGGCTTACCCTAACTCCGTGATCGCAGCCGAAAACGACCAACAAATCAAGACTCGGATCATTGGCTAGTGCCTCAAATACAGGCTGAAAGTACTGGACAGGATGCGTAATCAATACAGCAAGCCGCTTACGACAATGTCGAGAAAAAATCATTGCTGACATAACCATGGCGCGATCTGTCGCGCAGCAACATTATGACCATCTGAATTCCAATGACCGTGCCCTGAATTATCAGAGAAACCGTGCAAGTAAAATATTGCAGAAGCTTCATCCACAGCATGCTGCAATAAGGGTCCAAGAGATAGGTAAGAAATTTGGGAAGAAGTAAGAAGATTTGCCAAACGTTTTTCCTGCAGGAACACTGAAGAAGATCTCTCACTCGCAATAGGCCAGACTTGATCTGGACTGGTAGTGCTGACGACCAGAAACCGTGCGCCAGTCACATTCACTTCTTGGTACAACTTATTAATCAGAGCTTCTGTCAAATTCCATGCTTCGGAAGAAGCTGGAAGGGGCGGAGAAGGGGGGGAAGATGTAGAACTTGATCGGAACGTAAATGATTCGCGCCGAAGAGCTGCGAAACGATTCTTTGATTCATTCAAAAGCTGCAAAGTACGGCTGTGGTTGATAAGGTTATCAAGCAAAAGACCGAAAATTGAAGTTCGAAAACGATAACTACTAGATAATTTGAAACTATTGTCTTGTTCTAAATTACCATCTACGGAAAACTTGAAATAAGGACGGTCATCGCGAGCAATAGGTTCATTATCACTAAAATCATTACCAGGATAAACAGCAAGGATCACTAGATCTGGACGAAACTTGCTGGCGAGATAGCGCCAGGTCAAAAGAGACTGACCTGTGCCATACCCACCAACGCCAAAGTTCAGAATCTCAGCTTTTCGTCCCTCCAGCAGAGAGCAATCATTTAAGCTATTTAGCTGCTTCTGCAAAACTTTCACCCACGTCTCATTCTCATTGACTTGAAGGGCCTCGGTAAAAGAGTCACCAAGCACAGCAATTCGGAAAACACCATCGGCTGGACTCCTAGAAGGAAGAGAACCACGAAAACCAGCTGAATTGATAGCCACAATTGAATGACCCTCACGGGAATAAATTCCGCGGGCATTCGGACGTAGACCGTAACCACGTTGAGCATCTACAATGTAAAAAGCAGGGTGGTGTATACTCAATGCCCGCAAACTTATCTCAACAAAAACAAGAGAAACTAAACCTGCACCAAAAAATAAGAAAATATTAGAAAGTGAACGAGAGAAGCGCATCTGTTACTCTTCAGCGAGAAATTGCAATCGGCTGAGCACCCTCAGCTTTTAGAACTAAACGAACGGTACGCAAAAGGATTAGAAGGTCAAGGAAAAAACCAGCATTACGTACATAATAAAGATCAAAACTCAACTTCATCCTCGAATCTTCCACACTAGCTCCATAAGGGTAATTGACCTGAGCCCAACCACTAAGTCCAGGACGAATCCAATGACGAATACGATAATGAGGAAGCTTAATTTCCAGTTCTTTTTCCAACTCAGGTCTCTCAGGCCTTGGACCAATTAAACTGAGCTTACCAGAGAGAACAGAAAACAACTGAGGTAATTCATCTATCCTTAAACGACGCATTAAACCTCCAAAGAAGGTAGTTCTAGAATCATTTATCGCGGCCCACTGGATACCGTCGGATTCTGCATTTTCTCGCATACTTCGGAATTTCCAAATCCTAAGACGTTCACCATAAAGACCAGTTCGAATTTGTGAATAAAAAATTGAACCGCCGTCTTCAAGCCTAACAATAGCCATTGCAAATAACATAAGGGGAAAGGTCAGAATAATTAAAATCGATGCCCCCAAAACATCAAAAAGGCGCTTCAAACGCCATGCAAGGCGTCCAGGCTGAATGCTGAAACCATCAGCGTCAATAAACCAACGCTGATCAATCAATTCAGGTGGTACACGATGCAAAACAATTTCACACCAATCAACAAGAGAGCGAATCTGTAAACCTTGACCTCGCAATGCAAGCAAAGATTCCACTGCATCTTCGTTCAAGTTAACCTGACTACTGATCGCGACTGTCACATCAACCAACTCAGAACTAATCATGCCAGTTTTTAAGAACAAAGACTCAAAATTCTCAGAACTGAACAAGGAAGGCGTAGAAGAAGAAAGAACATTAGAACAGTTCAACTCACCCTCTAATATTTGTCGTTCATAGTCGGACAACACAAGCAACCATTTTTGGAATCTTCTACGTTTACGACGAACCAATATCTGACCAGAAATAGACAGAATTGATGCTATAGCTAACAAAGGGATCAAGAAGCCACGAAAACGGGTTCCTGCATCAATCACCACAAAAAACCAGCTATGGAAAACAAATAAAGCCAGGACCAAGGCAACAACAACACCCAAACGTAAATATTTCGAGTCCCGCCAACCTGTTATCGGCCGTCCTGAATAGCGACCTAATAGATACGAAGAACAGATCCATACCAGTAGCAACACAGCAAGCCCATTTGCAAAGCCAGGCCAATCTCCTAGGCGGCGCCAATAGACGAAGTTATAACTCATCGCTACAGAAATCAGGTCCCATAACGCCAAACCAACCAAAGCAAGGCGTTCCTGCATCCAGGGAGCTCTCCATAGCATACGGAATCTATCAAGTAGTCAGCTTCTACAATAATGGAGCAAGGACAACACAGTCTCCAGGCTGGAAAAGGGTAAACGACACTTAGCATGGCAAGAAAATCTAAACACTTTGTCTACCAAAAGTGTCAGATAGTCCAAACCAGGAGCTAACAAAATATCGGACGGACTATACTCTAAAAACAAGCTATATCAATCGTATTGAACTTTAAGGATATATTGCAGAAGCAGACATAGTTGTTGCACGAAGCTCGCAAATAGACAGATTTAACCTAAAATATTTAACAAACATATCAACACCAATCAATATTTATGGAACCGGGAACAAGTCTTTCATTTCCAAATTAGACAGGCTTCAAAGTGTTAAATACTTGCTGATTCGTTGAATTAGCTTGTCTGCTATTCCGCTCGATCCTCGTGAGTTTGCATGAATTGCGTCACTTGAACCAGAGCGATCATAGGGATTGTCAAGAAACAGAGGCTCATAGAAAAGGGTATCTCTAAATGAACCTTTCATTGAAGCTATTGTGTTTTTTGTAAAATCATGGATGGCCAAAAGATCCTCACAGAGCGTGTTCTTAGTATATGAACGATAAGAGTAATGATCCAGGAAATAGCAATTTGGATTAGATTGGGCTACAAATATAATTTTTGTTTTGGGCCAGGATTCAACTATAGATTCAATCAAATTATCGAGCTTCTGCGCATAAGAACTTTCAGCAACTCGCGAATATGATTCACCTGTGACAAACGTTTCACCCTGGACAGGAAGCACGCCTTCAACATAGTCAAAAAGATTATTGTTATTCAATACCCATGAGTCTACATTTCCCTTTAATGAGCGTATAAGCATAACCAAAGCACTATTAATTAAAATTCGTTCTTTTAATCCAGGAGTTTTTAAATCAGGATCACTTGCGGAATATCTATCAACCTTATCAAGGCTATAGAGCGCATCATTATGACCATAGTAAATAATTACAATCTCAGGATTAAGAATTTTAATGTGCTTCAGCCAAAGTTCAACTGAATATTTATTCCCCAGAAGAGTCTGGCCAGAAACACCAGCGTTAATAACATCAACATCTTCGCGTGAAGTATTGCTAACTATGGAATTCAGGCCTTCCTGAAGTCGTTCAGCCCAAGTAAGGCTCTCAGGAACTACATATTCAATTGCAGTCGATCCTCCCAAAACTAAGATTTGCCTCGAATTATTATTATTTACTTTACCTCTAAAGCCGTACTTATCACGTCTAAAATTGACAATAACATCTTCACCGGTCAAGCCATAAGTTCTAAAACTATGAGTGCGCCCAGATTGTCGGGATATTGCAGGGATTCGCTTAGCTGGATTCTGCTGCAACCAATTCCCAAAGACAAGTTCAAGACCAAATAACGCTGCTCCCAATAAAACAACATTAATACCAACCAATTTGACGATTTTCATTATGTCAAAAAATTATGCAAATACTACGCGAAAGACAGCAGCTAATCGGATTTTTCTTGTATTTTGAACGCTTGACTCATCCCCATAGGATCTGAGATTATATCTGTATCAGCTTGCACTGAATGCGCATTCTCGGCATATCTGCTTACTTCCACGACAGCGCTGCGGCTTTAGTGGTGAATGGTATGACCAAAGCGGCAGCCCAAGAGGAGCGTTTCAGTCGCAAAAAGCATGACGCAGGGTTTCCTAGACAGTCTATGCGTTTTTGCCTTGAAAGCCAAGGAGTAACGCTTGAGGACTGTGACGCTGTCGTCTACTACGAAAAGCCACTGCTGACGTTTGAACGCTTACTAGAGACCTATCTGGGAGCAGCTCCACGCGGAGGTCGTTCATTCGTAGCAGCTATGCAAGTTTGGCTGAAAGAAAAACTATTCCTAAAAGCAGAACTGAAGAAGCAATTACGAGCGGTGGCTGACGAAATGGCCGCTGAAACATGCAAGCCGCGGTTAACTGAACTACCAAAGCTACTATTCAGCGAGCATCATCTGTCGCATGCTGGGGCAGCCTTTTTCCCAAGCCCATTCAAATCAGCAGCAGTACTCTGTATGGATGGGGTTGGAGAATGGGTCACGACTTCAGCCTGGACAGGAACAGGCGAAAAACTCAAGCCTCTTTGGGAAATTAATTTTCCTCACTCTCTTGGACTGCTGTATTCGGCATTCACCTCCTACTGCGGCTTCAAAGTGAACTCAGGGGAGTACAAGCTTATGGGTCTCGCTCCCTACGGAGAACCTCGTTTTGTTGATGAAATAAAAAATCACCTCATCGATATTAAGCAAGATGGAACATTTCGACTTGATTTGAGTTATTTCAAATTCCACCGGGGCTTCAGAATGACCGGACGAAAATTTCATAAGCTCTTTGGACGTCCACCGCGCAAAGGAGAAACAGAATTAAGCCAATTCCATATGGATATTGCAGCATCAATTCAAGAAGTAACTGAGGAAATCGTAGTCAAAATAGCCCGAAGCCTGCAAAAAGAAACTGGAGCTCGCAACTTGTGTCTAGCAGGTGGTGTAGCTCTTAACTGCGTTGCAAACGGCAAGCTATTGAAAGAAGGAATCTTTGAGCGAATATGGATTCAACCAGCCAGTGGGGATGCTGGCTCAGCGATCGGCGCAGCATTGATAGCTGAACATCATTACTTTCAACAAGATCGCAATGTTTACAGCGAAGATGGAATGCAGGGAACTTATTTGGGGCCAAAGTTTAGCAATCATGAGATCGCTTCCTATCTAAACAAAATCAATGCTTCTTATCAATTTATCTCCGATACAGACCTCTTCTCTTACCTAGCAGTACTTCTGAACCAAGGTAAAGTCATAGGTTGGTTTAACGGTGCAATGGAATTTGGTCCACGCTCACTTGGCGCACGCTCAATCCTTGGAGATCCGCGCAATAGCGAGATGCAGAGCACAATGAACCTTAAAATTAAGTATCGAGAAAGTTTCCGGCCATTTGCGCCATCAGTTCTTGAGGAAGAGGTGAGCAATCAATTTGATTTACACTTGAAAAGTCCTTATATGCTATTAGTGGCACCCGTAAAGAAGGACCTCTGTCGCTCGATGAATGCTGAAGAAAGGCAATTGTTTGGCATCGACAAACTCAAAATCTCACGTTCAACGTTACCCGCTATAACACATGTCGACTACTCAGCTAGAGTTCAAACGGTTAACTCACAAACAAATCCCCGCTACTACAATCTAATTAAAAGTTTTCAACGCCTTACTGGCTGTCCAACAGTAGTTAATACCTCGTTCAATGTGCGAGGAGAACCGATCGTCTGTACTCCGCAAGATGCATACCGCTGCTTCATGCGTACAGAAATGGATGTATTAGTGCTTGAGAATCACCTGCTATTGAAGGATCAACAGCCTAAAGCAGAACAAAAGGAAAACTGGATGCAAGAATTCGAACTAGATTGATCACGATGACAAATCCATCCCCGACGACAAGACAACTGCGTGAATTCGGCTTTTTGATAGCCATTGGATTTCCGCTGCTGTTGGGCTGGCTGTTACCAACGCTCCGTGGACGCAGCTTTCACCTCTGGACCATTTGGATTGCGATTCCATCCCTCATACTCAGCCTGGGATCCCCGCGTATGCTTTCCGTTCCCTACCGAGGGTGGATGAAGCTGGGACATGCTCTGGGCTGGGTCAATGGTCACATCATCCTTGGAACAGTGTTTGTAATTGTGCTTCAGCCGATTGCTGCGGTTATGCGGTTGACTGGATATGACCCACTTCGTCGGAGATCAACATCGACCAGCAGCTATAGAGAGCGCATAACCCGCAAACCAACAGATTTAACTCGACCTTTCTAAATCTCACATTCGAAACAAATTCTCATGCAAGCTTTATTTGAACTGATCAAAGACATTTGGGATTTCATGCGTGTACGTAAAAAATACTGGCTGGCACCACTCATCATCACTCTTGTGCTAATGGGCGCCTTACTAGTCTTCACACAGGGATCAGTGATTGCACCGTTCATTTACACGATTTTCTAGCCAAATCAACATCTCTGAAATTAAATAACCTACCGCATCCGTTCTAAAGCTTGCAACCGAGACTTATGGAGTGCCTCACCTAATCGAGGTCCAGGCTGAAAACCTTGCTTCATAAGCTCACTTGCGGTGATCTGCGCAGAAGCGTGACGCCAACGTCCCCACCAGCGCAGAAGCGGACGCCAACAAATCTGATGCTCACAAATAGCAAGAGCCACAACTTCTGGAGTCCAACTTTGCTGCTCCAATGAGCATGTCCACTTCAAAGCACCCCACTCAACCCAGGAGGTGGTCAAAACATCACTTTCAAGCCAACGTCGAAACAGCAAAAGCTCTTCTAACCAACTTTGCTGCTGACCAGGAATTTGGAGACGTTGCGAAAGTGCTACAGGATCTGCAGCTCCACTAATCAAAGCACACAAAAGTGGTATTTGAAGACGATTTGCACAGCGCAAACGAGGATAAAGGAGAGAGTCATTCTGCAAATTTTGATCCAACAATGACAGAGCCGACCATGACCGAAGAGAGGACAAAGCTTGAGGCCAGGGCTCATTGTCGAAAAGCAACTCGAGCTCCATACGGAGACGAGTACCCAACGCAGGCGGAACCAAATCAACAGGGTCTCCAATGCGCCAAGACCAAGGCCACAGTTGCAGGGTGGACTTAACCTGAAGAATGGATTGCACACCCAAAGTAAATCCCAAACGAGCTGCATAGCGAGCACCGCGTATGACCCTGCTGGGATCTTCCGCCACGCTTTCATCGTGAAGAAAAACGAGTTCCCGAGCGATCAAATGCTGGCGCCCACCATAGGGATCCAAGAGGTGCGAGTCGCCGTCAGCATTAAGTACCAAAGCCATAGCATTGACAGTGAAATCACGTCGAGAAAGATCATTTTCAAGCGAACTAAAAACAACCAGAGGATTCTCTGCAGGAAACGGATAAGTCTCAAGGCGTGCAGACGCCAAATCAATCATGACCATATCCAGCCGTAAATTCGCTGTTCCAAAGCGATCATGAAGCCGTAATTCCTGAATACGTCTGGGACCAAAATATGTCTGCAAACGAGTACAAAATAAATTCATATCACCCTCATATACAAAATCGAGATCAGGTGATCTTGGGTAGATGCAAGGGTCTATCTCAGAAAGAAGAGCATCGCGAACTGCACCTCCCACCAAAGCCAAACGACCATTATGCAAGTGCTCGGCCTGTAAAGCCAAAGCAGTGATCAGATCAGAAGGAATATCGAGAAACTCTAAGGCGCTAATAAGTTTCATTCATTACACCATTTCTACACAACTAATGGAAGTAAAAAAATTGCAACTGGAGAACATCAGCCCCAGAAACACGATCTAATATTAGCGGAACATCAGCGAGTGAGCAGTGCCGTGGCACCGGCCAATCAATTGAGAAAAAGTCAATAGAAAAAGATGGTGACAACGGAACTAACAAATCATTATCAATAAACCGCATAAGCAATAAATAATCACTCTCTTCTCATCGTTGATTGGTGACCGAGCATCATGACAGGGTTATTGGCAAGAACAACCAATGACCCACCAACCCAAAAACCAGGCAATAGAGCTGGATGACCTGAGAAAGACGCGAGTATCAAGGCCTGAATCCAAAGGAAAGCAAGTGCAAGTCCCGTGATATCAGGACCAGGATCACTCCACTGGATAACCAACTCTGTCCAAATTGAGTGAATAACTGTAGACAAAAATATTATCAAAACAACAAACATCAATAATCCACCAATAACATAAGATTCGAGAAGAATATTATGGGAATACCAATGACTTGCTGGCTCAGGCAAAGCCTTCATCAAAGCCTGAGCACGAAAACCCAAACCTAAAAATGGGTTGGCGCAGATCCACTCCCAGACAGCAGCAAACCTCATCAGCCGACCAGATGAACTGGAATCCTGGAAAAACGTACCTTTGTCAAGAATATCGACAATCTTGGGAACGAAAAAAACTAAAGTTGCGCTGAATGCAGCTAAACAAAACCAGCGGCAGTGCGGTACTCGCCTCCAAAACCACAAAAGGCCAAAAATAATCAGTGGCAATAATGCCAAGTATGCACTCCTAGTCACAGAAAGCCGTACACCCCACGAACCAATCAAAACAGCGCAAGCAGCATTCAATACAAGTAAGTTAGACCCGAGAGAACGATCTTCTGTATAACGGAAAACAAACAATAAAACACCTAAGACAACTAAGGATGCTGAAGAATGCCCAGCGGGAATTGGATTCAAGTCTTCAAAACCGAAACGCGAGTAATAAATACCGTCTTTCATTGGCATCATCAAATAAGCAACAGCACCAATGCATACAGAAATACTCCCCAACAATGCACATAAATCAATAGAAAAAGAACTGCGTCGCATCATCAAAATCCAAGGCAAACATAAGATTGAAATCAATGTTGAATTAACAAAACTCTTGGAAAGAGTAAAACCGCTTTCAATGAAGTCAACTGGCTCTATGAAAGTATCGAAACCAAGACGCAGAAAATAAAGAACCCAAAAGGCAAAGAGAGCGCTGGCAGTCAAAACAACACGACGTCTCTTCAAGAAAGAAACAGGTTTCCACCCAATATCATTAAAGGCAATACAAGTCAGGCCAATACTTATTAAGTTGGTCAATAAGAATGGCCTTGATTCTAATCCAAAATAATGCTGGATAGCGGCTAAGGGAATACGTGCGAAAACAAAAGCCCATAGCCAAACCACGAAACCAAAAGACAAAACACATCGATGAAACGCAGCAAGCACGGAAAAACCCGATTTAATCTTTGACTATAGACCTGAAGAGTAATACTCAATTACAAAACGACACCATTATTCCATTATACTCTGATAAAAGAACAAAGTGAATGCTAAACTTAAGGCACTATTCCCTAGTAAACTTTTAGATAGGGATCAATTAACAAAGTCAATCAATTTTGATGTCATCCTCTAACCGGAACAATTCTGAACAATGAAAAGCGGAGAAGCTAAATTCACCGTAGGCTTAAGCATTCCTACTTATGATAGAAAAGAAGAGCTCAATAGGCTTCTAGAAAGCTTGTCGCATCAATCATTGCTCCCAGATCAGATCATAATAGTCGACCAGAATGAGCCTGGGTTTCTAGATTTAGTTATTAGTGAATGGGCAGATAGACTACCGATTCAACACGATGTTGTGCCATATAAATCAGCCTCCAAAGCCAGAAACCACGGAGCTCAGAAGCTGACGACTGAAATTATTGCGTTCCCGGATGATGATTGTGTTTTTACAGAAAGGACTATTGAACTGGTCAAGCAAACCTTTTTCAACAATCCAAGCGTTGACGTCATTATCGGACACAAGCCAAACAGACAGTCTAAATCTTCTGCGCATATAACCAAGATTAAGCCAATAACAACGATTTTAAATTTATTTAACGCAAAAGCTGAGACATCAAATATATTTTGCAGAAAGGAGTTGATGCTGAAAATGCCAACACTATTCAATGAGTGTATTGGCCCTGGCGATCAAACAACCATTATCTCGAATGAAGAAACGGATTTGCTCATCAGGATGCTTAGAGAAAATGCACAGATTGGCCTTTGTGCAGAAATTCAGATTGAACATCACTCTTCACAAGTTTCTTTTAAAAGATCACTAAAATATGCTGAAGGTCGTTATGAACTCATCAGACGTCAAAAGCTTGGTCTATTTTATTATCTGATCAATCTTCTGCAGCCTCTCGTGAGACTTGCTAAGCATCCAAGTCTTGAAGGGCTAAAATATTGTGTAGCAACAATGCTGGGACGATCTGGTATTACCAGATTGATTCATCATTAATCAAATTTATCGCTTAAAGATCTTAGATTCAATGACTACAGAGCTTGACATTATCATTCCTGTTTACAATGACCAAGAAGGACTAAATAATACTTTGGCTTCAATAGAAAATCAAAATGTATCAAAAGAGCTGATTCGAGTGTTAGTCGTCGACAATGATTCGTCACCGGCGATACAAATACCCCCTACTAGTTTCGAGGTACATCTTCTGCACTGTGATCAAACTGGATCTTACGCTGCTCGTAATACAGCTTTGACAAAAGTGCAATCCAAGATTGTCGCTTTTACCGATGCTGACTGCATTCTTGATAGAAATTGGGTTAAGACTGGGATTCAAAACATTAACATCACTAGCAAACAATTGAGCAAACCAGGAATTCTTGCTGGAGAAATCAGCATCATCCCATCAAAACAGCCAGAAACTTCCGCTGATTTAGCAGACATACACTTCGGTATGACACAAAAAAAGTTCGTTAACCGCGGTCGGTATGGAATAACCGCGAATTTGTGGGCTAGAAGCGAAGATCTAGTTTTGCTCTCTGGATTTAATGAAAGCTTGAAGTCAGGTGGAGACCGTGACTTTTGTCTTCGTGCTCAACAACAATTAAATGCCAGTCTAATTTACGACCCTGATTGTATTGTTTACCATCCAGCTCGAAGCAAGAAAGAGCAAATTATTAAATCAAAGCGGCTGCTTGGAGGTCAGTTTGATAGGGCAAAAGGAAATCACGCAAAGGAGATTGCAGCATTATTTTTACATCTTAGACCTCTAATCAAAGAGACACTTGAGTCATTGATGATTCCAGTTTCAGCCAAAAGACGACTTGCGCTAATGTTTTTTGTATATCAAATCAGATTCTCTACAATTTCAGAATGGATAAAACTTTTTCTAAGAAAGAAAAAATCTTCAAGACTATAACTCAATCCAAAAACTATTCATTTGACTGCTGTAATTGGACAAGTCGTTTAAATGTATTAGATTTTTCTTGAAGATCTTGGTAGCTGCCTTGATGAACAATACGACCATCGCAAAATTCAAAAATACGATCACAACGTTGAATTGTCGTTAAACGATGAGCAATCACTACTGTTGTACATCGACGACCAATAAGGTCCAAAGCTTGGATCACATCTGATTCAGTTTGATTATCAAGTGCACTCGTTGCTTCGTCGAGAATCAGAAACTTGGATTGACGGTAAAATGCTCTTGCAAGAGCAATTCGCTGACGTTGCCCTCCCGATAAAGCAATGCCATTTTCGCCAATTTGTGTATATAAACCATAAGGAAGGTCAGCAACAAATTCATCGAGTTGAGCAGACTCAAGACATTCCCAAACACACTTCATATCAACATCATCTTCATCAATGCCAAAAGCAATATTAGATAAAACGGAATTATCAAGTAGCTGAATATTTTGTGGAACTTGAGAGCAGCATCCATGCCATGCATCAATTTCTTGTTCCGATATGACGTCGACACCATCCAAACACAATGAACCCTTTTGAGGTTTCAACAGTGATAGCAGCAAATTTGCAGCAGTACTTTTTCCACTTCCAGTAGGACCAACAAAAGCCACTCGCGAACCTACAGGTATTGAGAGAGTGATATCACTCAGTACCCAACGATCAGAAGAAGGATAGCGATAGGAAACTTGCTGAAGAGACACTGTTCTCTTAGGCAATATCCCTGCAGATGAAACATAAAGAGGTGAATAAAACGATTGTTCGACTTTTAATCCAAGCAATCGGTTAATGAGTGACAACTCTGGCAAACCACCACGCAGTTTCGCAATTGCAGTAAAAAGATCCTGTAAAGGTTTAGCCAACCTTAAAGCGCCAACAGACAACACTGCTAAGAAGGGCAAGATCTCAAGAATCTGGGATCTATCCTCAGAAAGCAGTCTAGGAATAACCCCTATTGCAAATATTGCAGTAATACCCAAGGGCTCAATGATCATCCTTGGGATTTCAGGAAGCACAATTGATTGAGCATCCGCCTGCTTAAACATTAACGTTGCGTCTTTAAACCGTTTAGAGAAATAATTTTCAACTCCAGCCAGTTTGACATCATTAATTGACTTAAACACTTCAAAAAAAGTTTGAGTAAAGACATCTCTTGTTCTCACTTTCTGAGACGAAGCCAATCGGAGCGTTGGAGTCATTAATGCTGTCATCAAGATATAGGCAACAAGCATGACGAACAACAGCCCGACAGCAGTTATCCCTCCGATATAGATGATTCCAACCGTCAAGATTGCAATTGTGACTATATTACTGATGCCTCGCAATATTGGAGTAACAATTTCGCGCAATAAACATTCTAAATTCCCAAGCAATTCAGATGAAAGTCGAGCGAGGTTATTGGAAAGGTGATACTCATAAGGTTGCTGAATGATCCCTGAAAAAATGCGATCAGACAAGTCCAGCCAAATATCACTGGCTATCTGTTCCTGGACGAAGCGGAGAGTAATCTTAACTATTGATTGCAACCATATTAGGCCAATAAAGATAATCGCAAGCCAGAGAGATTGTTCGAGCTCGCCACCACCAAAAAAACGAATTCCAGGAAATATATTACTAAGACGGCCACCCACTAAGGCCCCGGAGAGCCGCCCCACAACAGCAATTGATGCAAAATCGAGAATACCGGGGACCAAGGAAAGCCAAAAAAGCCCTCGCATCGACCTAATGCGTCGCTTCGGGAGATAACCGAGCAGCTGCCTGAGCTGATTGATGGATTGGCTTCCACCGATGCCCGCCACGTTGAACGCTTCACTGTCTGTTCAATTTATTGGCGCACAAGCCAATTAAGTCAGCGACAAGCCAGACACTAAACTGATCGTCCAACAATAGTCGCCAGAATTCTCTTCAGTATTGCTTTAATCCTGCTGATCCGATGGCGTTGGCGTAAAACAACAGTGGGTGAACTGCGGAGTAGATCAGAGTTTATATGCCAAAAATAAAATCCTGATTCCAACTGCTTGATCACTGATGACCAGCCATCGATCAAACGTTGTTCAGACACTTCATTCAAGATGCTACTGATTTCATGATCATCGCCACTCCACTCGAGTGGGTAATTGACGGCAGCCAGAATCCTGCTGACATCATATTTGAGGTTTCCACAGCCGATCTGATGAGCAGTAGTCCCTGGCGTCAGTAAATCTGATAGAGCATGATTAAAGCTCGTAAAAACAACACAACCACTGGCTAATGCTTCTACTGGAGGCAAGCCAAAACCCTCAGATACACCCCTACCACGCCAATACTCGGCAGAATCATAGATATATACTTTGGCGTCTCTGAATAATTGAACTAAATCATCAACCCAACCAGACTGAAGGCAAACATTAAGACCCTCATCTCTCAGTGCTGGCAGCAATTGATTGATCACATAAGGACTGCTTTTCCTCGCTTGAACCAAAACATCGATTGGCCTGGGCCTTGATACTGCTGGATCATTTGGCCTCATCCACTGAGGCTCTAGAGCATTAGGCAGAAAGAAGAGAGGATTGCGTGGTGCTCGATCAGCCCAATAACCCAGAGTATTTCGGCTTACTGCAATGACAGGTATTCCAGGAGGAAGATCAAATCCATAACCAGTGCTATGGGCTTGATAAATAACCTGACGACCACGAAGTTTCTTCAACAGTTTAGGAACATCAAATCCCCAACTGACCAACCACAAAGAACGATCATCATCAGCTGGCAAAACAAGAAGATCTTCGAGGAAAGAACAGTCTGGATTCCTTTCTCGATAAGTCACAACCTCCGTGGTCAGAAGGCCTGAAAGAATCCTTGCTGTTTGCAGAGCGACAGTTAGCCCACCACAGCGAAAACGGGCTCCTGTACCAGGTACAAGAACCCTTACTCGGTCAAAGCGACGCTGATTGTCAGTGTCGATAGGCTGGTTCAAGCAGCGGCGGTTTCTGTGCTGCCACTGCGCTGACGGCGGGTCAGGAAGCCGAACAGCACCTTGCCGATGGCCGCCACCAAATTGCCTTCAAGCTCCTTGAACATATGCATGTTCATGTGAAAAGCGTTGTTCGCTTCCTCAACGATGCGATCAGCGGTATCCTGATCGATCGGAAGCTCATCCATTGTGGCGCGATAGGTCGTTTTGAAGGCCTTCTCGTCAGCGATTTCATCGAACACGTAGAAACGCAAACCGTCATCTCCATCCATGTTCATCGCTTTCTGAGCGATGTTCTTCAGGATCTGACCACCGGAGAGGTCACCCATGTAACGGGTGTAGTGATGACCAACAAGCAGTTCGGGTGACTCCTTAGCCACTTCACGAATCCGCTCGACATAAGCCACTGCAGAAGGTGAGGGCTGGATCTCATCGTTCCAGTTTTCACCGAAGTAATAGACAAGATCCTTCTCAAGCGACTCACGTCGGTTCAGCTGCTCCATCCCCACAGGGCCGACCACAGGGTGGTCTTTGAGTTGACCCACTTCTTCCTCCATGGCGGAGTAAACGAAGTAGAGGTCGGCAACGAGCTTGCGATAGCTGGATTTATCGACAACACCCTTAAGGAAGCAGCTAACGAAACCGGTGTTCTCGGCCATCGTGTGAGCTTTCTTGGTGCCTTCACGGAGCTGAGCAGCCAGAGCTACGGACATGGGATGGACACTTGATCGGGGTAAGCAACCATAAAATCGATCTTCGTTTGAGAGACCGAAGGGTTGCGAAGGGTTACGCCGCTGTGCCCGTCGCTGCCGGATTGGAGAACAAATAAAACAAGTCTCGACAGATTCCACGCAGCTGCTGAACCTGCTCGGGCTGAGGCAGGTGCGAACCCTCAGGCTGCCAATCGCCCACGGTCACCAAACGCCAGCGTTCACCGTCGTAAGTCATTCCACGCATCAACACCCCCAGCAGATCTGGGGCGGCGGGAGATTCAGCCGCATCAGCCTTCTGCAGCCGTAACTGCAACAACAGACTGCGGCACTCCAGACGAGGACTCCAACCGGGGAAGTGAAAGGCCAGATCCAGTGTCTGATCCTCTTGCCAGCGGCGCGTTTGGGGATCATCGCGCCAGGGATTGAGATTGACGCTGGCGGCCGGGAAACGATCTCTCACCAGGGTCACGGCCGAAGCCAAAGCCTGAGCGAGCTGCACGCTGTCAACCGCTTCTCCTGCGTTCACCAGTTCATCGTCGATGACCACAGGTTGAAGGCTGCCGAGCCGAAGCGCCAGTGGCCGTTACGGTTGCGATCATGATTCCGAGCACTCTCAGCTCCCGACTCAGCCTCTACGGACTAGTGGGCGTGGTAGCCGCAGCCGTGCATGCCCTGGTTTTGTTGGGGCTGGGCCTATTCATGCCCCTGTGGCTGGCGAATCCCCTGGCCTTTCTTGCCGCATCACTTGGCGGCTATCTGGGGCATGCACGATTCACCTTCCGCCCGGAAACCGGTGGCCAAAGCTTTGCCCGACGCTGGCTGGTCATTCAATACGTGGTCAATCTCACGGTGAGCGGCGTCTTGCCTCTCGCCCTCCCCAACGCGCTAGGCGAGCCAGTGCGTGTCGCCATGCTGGTGTTCACCCCCACAGCACTGAATGCCCTGATCTGGTCTAAGGCAGCACGGTTCAGCCAGCGGCGGAGGGATTGCCGAGTCACCCCACGACGCCATGCCGATGATCTCGGACTCAGCCCGGCCACCAACCAGGCCATTCTCGAACTCGCCAGCCAAGGAAGGCTGGACAGCAGCAGCCTGCTGGTCAATGGCCCTGTGGCAGCCGACGGCTTTCACGCTTGGCAGAAGCTGAGACAGACCCATCCTCAGCTGCAGATCTGTATGCACCTCTGTCTCACCGAAGGACCGTCGAGCGCTGACCCCGCTTTGCTGCCTGACCTTGTGAATTCACACGGCCATCTGAAGCGATCGTTCGGACAGTGGTTGTTGCTGTCGCTGCTACCGCGCCGACATCCCACCCGACGTCGAATCGAAGACCAACTGGGACTGGAATTAGACGCCCAGATCAAACGCTTCCGCAGCTTCTGCGGTGATGCACCTATTCATCTGGATGGCCATCAACACATTCACTTGGTGCCGATCGTGCTGAGGGCTGCTCTGGCGAGAGCTGGCAGCAACAGCATCACCTGGATGCGCCTGACAGAGGAACCGCTGCCCACTGGTCTGCCCTTGCGCTATTGGAGAGCAGCCATCCGTCACTCAGGACTTTTGAAATGGCTGGTGCTGCAACTGCTCAGCCGCAGAGCTCGGCCCGCCATCCGGCGCTTCGGACTTACCAGCAATCAGAGCTTCGCCGGCGTGCTGTTCACCGGCCAAATGGCAGGAGCTCCAATCCTTGCTGCCTGGAGGGAGCTCAGCAGTGTGGAACCACAACCTGGAGCCACCCCGCCGCTACTACTGGCCCACCCCGGTGCTCCACTCAAGCTCGATCTGGTGAAAGCAGGATTCTCCGTATCCCAGAGATTCGCCGCTTCAACCTGGCGACAGCGCGAATGGCGTGCTCTTCAGGACTTGTGAACCCGGCGGATGAAGTAGTGAGGGCGTGACTTCGCCTCCACATAAATGCGGCCGACATATTCACCAAGCACCCCGATGCCGATCAGCTGAATTCCTCCGATGAACAGCACCGCCACCATCAAGGAGGCATAACCCTCAACATCCACACCAAACAGAGCCGTGCGCAGGATGATCACCAAGGCATAAAACAGGCTGAGGGAAGAGACCAAAACGCCAATCCCTGTCCACATTTTGAGTGGCAGAACAGAGAACGAAAAGATCCCATCGAACGCATAGCCAAACAACTTGAGCGGACTCCAGGAGGTCTGCCCTCCCTGCCGGCTAACCCGCTGATAAGGCAGCTCGACGCTCGAATAGCCCGTCCAGGGAAGAAGACCTTTAGAGAAACGACTGGACTCGCGCAACCGGGTGACTGCATCAAGAACAGCGGCATCCAGCAGTCGGTAATCACCGGCTCCCTCCTGGAGCTCAATCGAATCGACCACCTTGTTGAACACCCGATAAAACCAGTGCGCGCTGGCAACCTTCAAGCGAGATTCCTGATCCTGTTCATCACGCACCGCCGTGACCACTTCAGCTCCGGCACGCCATTGGCGCACCATCTCTTCAATCAGCTCGGGGGGGTGCTGCAGGTCTGAGTCAATCAACACGGCTGCGCCGCAACGACCGTTGACATGGTCAAGGCCGGCCAGCATCGCTGCTTCCTTGCCGAAATTGCGGGTGAGTTCCAGCAACGTCACTGGCGAGCCCCCATGATCCTGAATCCAGGCGCGGATGCGTTCAACGGTTGCGTCGGACGATCCATCGTCAATCAGCACCAGCTGATCCACACCAGGCACTGCCAACACGCGCTCCACAAAACGCATGATCACCTCCTGTTCGTTGAAACAGGCCGCGACGACCCAGACACCCTCTGACTTCGACATGGGATGGAGGTCGGATCGCAAATGACTGTAGGGATCACCCTTCAAGTCATAGGCTCTCGACAACGTGATGTCGCCCGTCGACAACCCAGCCATGGCTCAGTTCGAGAAGCTCACAGCCCCCACAAAGGGAACGCCGATTCGCTTTGAGAACGGACAGCCCGTGGTGGCCGACAACCCGATCATTCCCTTCATCCGTGGAGATGGAACGGGCGTCGACATCTGGCCAGCGACGCAGAAAGTGCTAGATGCTGCCGTAGCCAAGGCCTACACCGGCACCAAAACAATCGAATGGTTCAAGGTCTACGCCGGTGATGAGGCCTGTGATCGCTACGGCACTTACCAGTACCTGCCTGAAGACACTCTCGAAGCGATCCGCACCTACGGCGTTGCCATCAAAGGCCCCCTCACCACCCCTGTTGGTGGAGGCATCCGTTCACTGAATGTGGCGCTCCGTCAAATCTTTGACCTGTACTCCTGCGTGCGTCCCTGTCGTTACTACGAGGGCACACCAAGTCCACACAAGCGACCGCATGATCTCGATGTGATCGTCTACAGGGAAAACACTGAAGACATCTACATGGGTGTGGAGTGGGAGGCCGATGACGTTGTGGGTCAGGAGCTTCGCAAGCACCTGAATGAAGTGGTGATTCCTGCCAATGGCAAACTCGGCAAGCGCCAGATCCCTGAAGGCTCAGGCATCGGCATCAAGCCGGTCAGCAAGCACGGCAGCCAACGTCACATCCGCAAAGCGATTCAACACGCCCTGCGTCTGGAAGGCGACAAACGCCACGTCACCTTGGTGCACAAGGGCAACATCATGAAGTTCACCGAAGGTGCATTCCGCGACTGGGGTTATGAGCTCGCAACGACCGAATTTCGCAACGTTTGCATCACTGAGCGGGAAAGCTGGATCCTCGGAAACCTGGATGAAAATCCTGATTTAAGTGCGCAATCCAACGCGCGCATGATCGAGCCCGGCTACGACAGCCTCACGCCCGAAAAGAAGGCTGAAATCGACTCAGAAGTTCAGAGCGTGATCGACACCATCGGGCCGAGTCATGGAGACGGCAAATGGAAGCAGATGGTGATGGTCGATGACCGCATCGCCGACAGCATCTTCCAGCAGATCCAGACACGTCCTCAGGAATATTCGATCCTGGCTACCCTCAATCTCAATGGTGATTACATCTCCGATGCAGCCGCCGCAATGGTGGGTGGCCTGGGGATGGCCCCGGGCGCAAACATCGGTGAGACAGCAGCAATCTTCGAGGCAACACATGGCACGGCACCAAAACATGCCGGCCTCGACCGCATCAACCCTGGCTCAGTCATCCTGAGTGGAGTGATGATGCTGGAGTTTCTTGGATGGCAAAAGGCCGCCGATCTGATCACCAAAGGCCTCAGTGCAGCGATCGCTGACCAGCAAGTGACCTATGACCTGGCCCGACTCATGGACCCGCCGGTCGAACCTGTGAGCTGTAGTGGTTTTGCTGATGCGGTCATTCAACACTTCTGATCGCAGCAGAAGCACTGCGTCACAAACGATGATCAATGACGTGGTGAGGCTGCAACAGGAGGCCTGCAAAAAATGAGACAGGACCGGTTAGAAGAACTGCGCGATGGCCTCATTGGAATCGTTGGGGAACAGCAGGTTCTAACCAGCGCCGAGCAAACCAAACCCTATAGAACCGGAATTCGTGTTGGCCAGGGTGGAGCCTGTGCAGTCGTGATCCCACGAGATCTGTTGCAGCTTTGGCAAACCCTGGAACTTTGCGTAAAGCTCGACAAAATCATCATTCTTCAGGCCGCAAATACTGGCCTGACCGGTGGATCGACTCCCGACGGAGACGACTATGAAAGGGATCTCGTCATCATCAATACATTAAATCTGAATCGCTTAATTTTACTGAAAGGCGGAGCTCAGGTTGTTGCCTTTGCTGGCTCAAGTTTATATCAACTGGAAGAAAAGCTCTCACCACTGGGCAGAGGACCTCACTCTGTGATTGGTTCATCCTGCATTGGCGCATCCGTCGTCGGGGGAATCTGCAATAACTCGGGCGGAAATCTTGTCAACCGTGGTCCGGCCTACACGGAATATTCACTCTTTGCACGTGTCAATCAAGATGGAATACTGGAACTCGTGAATCATCTCGGCATCGAACTTGGCGCATGCCCTGAAGAGATACTGACCACTCTGCAACAAGCTGATTTCAACACAGAAGACCTAGCAGAATCTGAGCGACTGGCCTCTGACCACGACTACCAAGAACGGGTGCGAGAAATCACATCTCCCATCCCAGCACGCTTTAATTCTGACAAAAGACGCTTGCACGAAGCCAGTGGTTGCGCAGGAAAACTGGCGGTCTTTGCGGTACGGCTCGACACTTTTCCAAAACCCAAGAAAGAGAAAGTTTTTTACCTGGGCACCAACAAACCCGAAGACCTAACCGAACTACGCAAACAGATCCTTACCAACTTCAAAGTCCTCCCAGATATGGGCGAATATCTTCATCGCAGTTATTTCGATGGTGCTGATCTTTATTGCAAGGATGCTTATCTAGCAATTAAATATTTCGGCACTGGATTTATTCCGAGGTTATTCGGAATCAAGCGAAACGTTGATCGAATCGTATCCCAATGGCCAATAACACTGTTTCAAGATCACTTTTCCGACAGAACGCTGCAATGCATCTCCAGGCTAACGCCGGATCATTTACCACCCAGAATGAGATCATTTCGGAACCAATATGAACACCATATGATTCTCCTTTCAAGCGACCAATCGATCAAAGAAACTCAGAGATTTCTCGAAAAATGCTGGCAAACCGATGAAAATCATGCCTATTTTGAATGCTCCGAAACCGAAGGGAAAGCAGCCTTACTTCACCGCTATGTTGCTGGGAATGCACCAGCTCGCTACCAGACCTTAAACAAAGAAGATTCTGGGGAATTGCTACCACTTGATGTTGCCTTGCCCCGAAACTGCGAAACGTGGCACGAGATTCTGCCTGAAGAGATTCTCTCGCAGATGGCCGAATCCTTCCAAATGGCACATTTCCTCTGCATGGTCTTTCACTGGGACTTTGTTGTCAAGAAAGGAGTCGATGCAGGAAAACTAAAAAAGCAAATTTTAGATCTCCTCGATCAATCAGGCGCTAAATACCCTGCTGAACATAATGTTGGTCACTTATACAAAGCAGAAACAGATCTCTCCAATTTTTATAAAAAAATAGATCCAACCAACAGCTTCAATCCCGGAATTGGCAAAATGTCAAAGTCAAAAAACTACCAGCAATGCACCACCCCAGGCTAATTCGAGAAAAAAGCAAATATGCAGAACTTCTGCAGAAAATCTCTGATTCGTCATTAAGGGGTAAAATTATCAGACTTAATGTTATCCACTGCCTGGGATGAATCAAAACGTTTCCGCCCCACGAGTGGTCAATGTCTCGGACCTCCGCGATCTTGCCAAGAAACGTTTGCCAAAAATGGTTTTTGGCTACATCGACAGTGGTGCCGACAGAGAACAGACCTTGGCACAGAATTGCAGTGCCTACAATGAAATCCTGTTCAGGCCTCGATGTGCTGTTGCGACCCCTGAGGTTGAATTAAAGATTTCAGTACTGGGGCAGAATTTTAACTTGCCATTCCTGCTTGGTCCTGTTGGCAGCAGCAGAATGTTTTACCCTCAAGGAGAAGTTGTTGCCGCAAGAGAAGCAGGTAAAGCAGGTACTGGATATACCCTGTCGACACTTTCAGGATGCCGACTGGAAGATGTGAAACAAGCCACTGAATGTCCTGCCTGGTATCAGCTTTACCTGCTGGGAGGCCGAGACGTTGCCCTGAAAACAATTGAACGCGCAAAATCAGCTGGATTTTCAGCGATCGTACTCACGATCGATACACCGGTATCCGGCTTACGTGAACTTGATGTTCGCAACGGAACCAAAGAACTGCTGTCTCAGAATCCTCTGACGATGTTACCATTTCTCCCACAAATGCTGGCAAAGCCTTGTTGGTTAAGTCAATGGTTTGGAGATGGAGGGTTAATGAATTTCCCCAATGTGGTCCTTGAAAATGGACCGATGGGATACACCGAAATTGGACCAGCACTGGAGCAATCTGTTGTCACCTGGGATGATCTCAAATGGATACGAGAAGCCTGGGGAGGAAAATTAATCATCAAAGGAGTTCATATTGGTGACGATGCTCGCAAAGCAGTCGACCTTGGAGTCGATGCTGTGGTTGTTTCTAATCATGGTGCTCGGCAATTAGACAGTGTTGCACCAACGATTCGTGTTCTTCCTGAAATCGTGAAGGCCGTAAAGGGGGAGATCGATGTCTTGATGGATGGTGGAATCCGACGAGGTAGTGACGTTGTGAAAGCTTATTGCTTAGGAGCCAAAGGAGTGTTGATTGGCAGAGCTTATGCCTATGGGCTTGCTGCTGGAGGTGGTCCTGGCGTTGCCCGTGCCATCGAAATCCTGAAAACGGACATCATCAGGACGATGAAATTACTGGGCTGCGATTCAGTTCACAAACTTGACCGTTCATACATTCAAACCCCTCAATCTTGGGGGTCCTGAACAAGCACCACCAGGCCAAAGATCCTGACCTCGAACCTTCATGATTTCAGCCCAGCTAAATCATCAATGCGACAAAATGATCTCGGGTGAACAATTGATTGACGTTATCTAACTTCAAGTTGTTCCATCATTCTCCAGGCCTTAGCGAGTGTTTGGCCATCACCAAGATTGCCGGGGAATGTGATCACAGGCAGACCACTCACATCAGCGATGCCGTCTTCAGGCATGGGCCGCACCATCGAGAGCCCTGGCATCAGCTGGCCCTCCAGCAGCACAGTCCCCAGGCCCAGCCCATCAGCCAGCACGCTGCCGGTGGTGATCCCCCCTTTGCTTATCAGATAGCCCAGCTGAGGCGCGAGCGCTGCCACCAAACGTGCTGTGAGCTGAGCAAGAGCCATGCCAAAACGGAAACGCCGACGGTCGGCGGCCGGCCCCTCACCGAATTGCAACTCCCCACGACTGGTGTAGAGCACAGGTGTTTGTTGCCGATCCAAAACCAACCGAATCCAGTCCAGCCATTCCAGCTCCAGATCAGCCAGCAACAAATCTGGGGTACTCCCCTCAAGCACCCTGGCAATCCGGGCCACCGGCAGCTCAAGCCCAGTGGTCCCTGATTCATTCAGCAAAACCTCCAGCTGCTGGTCTGCCAGAGGCACATGGGAGCCCACCACGACGAGCCCCGGAAGCAACGTGCCATCTGAATCACAACGACGCAGCTTGACCAGATCATCAACCTTGAGAGGCTGCGGACCGAGGGGCTGTCTGCCCCCATTTACCAGCCCATTAATCAGGCTTGCAGCTGAGCGAAACAGGAATCTGCGCCTGCCCTGCAAGTAGTGCACTGCCGCCCCAAGTGCATCCAGTTGCTCTTGTCTCTCGGCATCCACAACCACTGAACAGTTGCCATCCAGCGCCTCCAGCCAGCTCACCAATGCTGTGAAACCGTTCGAGCCATCAGCGCAGGGTTCGCCCTTCCTTTGAGCAGCAGCGCGGTCGAGCTGCTGCCCTTGCAAGCGCAGGACAGAAGCAGCTGCAATGGCGCCGCCACTCTTTTCCTCCAGCCAGGCATCCAGACAACTGGTGCTGAAACCAAAACTGCGGTCGCGTGCGAAGGGGGTCGTATGGACCGGTTGACCATGGAGAAGGTGCACCCCGTCCACGGTGGTGCGTCCACCGGGCAGAAATGCAGGCACATGCAGCGTGGCGTGGACTGCACTGAAGCGATCACCCAGCTCCGCCGCCAACACAGCGGGCTCAAGCACCCCATGACCACGCAAGGTGGAGTCCCCCCTGCTGACCAGCAAAAATTGCTGGTCATTGATGCCCTCCGCTGCAAGAGCTTGCTCAAGCGAAGCAACGATCTCACGATTGCGTGCAGCCGCGGCCTCCGGCAACAGAGCACGGGTGTTCGCCAACACGAACAGCAGCGGAGAAGGGTGACGCAGTCCCTGACGCAGGGTCTGTACATCCCAGCGCAGCAGCAAGGGACAGCTATGCAACGTTTGGGATCCGGTGGGATCGTCGTCGATCACCACAATCTTCCTGGCAGCCTCAGCCACTGCAGCTTCGGCAACGCTCACGACAGCGTTTTGCAAATGGCCACTGGACTTCGCCAAAGCCTGTTCCTGTGCATGAGCATGCGTCAGCTGACGCTGTAGCGGCAGGAGAGCGTGGTGCTCTCGCCAATGCCCAGCTGCAGCCTTCGATCACCGCTGATCAGAGCCTGCCGCGGGCCTGTCCAGGGCTCAAGGCAGACCATGGATCGAGGAGGCTCGGTCCAAACCACCGTGAGATCCATGGGCTCGTGATGCTGAAGCTGCAACCGGGTGCCTGCCTGCTCATCCACCAGCGTCACCGCTCCGGCGGCGTGCGCGAGGAAGTCGACCCCCTCAGCCAGGCGACTCAATTGGACGGAAGTCTCGGCTTCAGCCATCTCCAAATGATTGAAACAACGGCCAGGCAGACCTTCTAAATCGATGCAGGAGAGATCAGTCACCTTGAAATAGGGGTGAAGCCCGAAGCTGAAGGGCATCGGCTCGCTTTCAGACTCGGAGGTGTTGCTGACCGTGATGGTGATCTCAAGCGCAGCACTGAGCGGCCTGATCTCCATCTGGATTCTGAAACCAAAGGGGTAGGCCTTCCAGGTGTCAGCACAGTCCTCGAGGCTGAGCATCACACCACTCTGATCAGCCAACAACGCAATCTCCCAGGGCAGGTCACGAGCAAATCCGTGCTGCTTAAGGGTGAAGTCACTACTGGCGAGCGGCAGAGAATCATTCGGCAGATTGCCGCAGATCGGAAACAGCACCGGAATGCCACCCCTGATGCTCTTGGCTGGATCGGCGTAGCGCTCCTGATCGAAATAGAGCATTTCGCGGCCGTTGCATAGCCATTCCGTGACCAGGCCACCACGCTCGGGCACAACCCGCAAGCGATCACCACTGCTGGGATGCACATACTCCCAGTGGGCATAGGGAGCGGACTGTTGGCGAAAGGTCATGGCCACAGGACCGGGACACCCAAGATTGGCCAGAAACTACCGGGAAGGCTGCAGATCCTGCTTGTTTTCACCAGCAAGATTCGACAACCACTCCAGCAATGCCGCATTGACCTGATCAGGGACCTCATCATGCGGACAGTGACCGGCTTCAAGCACAACCTCAGTGGTGGCCTCAGGCGCATGGCGCTGGAAGCTGGCCCGACGACCTGCAGCATTGATCCAGGGATCGCGGATGCCCCAGAGCAAAAGCAAAGGCGACTTCAGACAAGCGAATAACTCATCCAACGGCTGTCCGCGGGGGATATCGAACACCGTGCGGAACACTCCGAAAGCACCGGCATCGAGAGAGGGGCGGCGAATGGCCTCGATCAACCAGTCATCAACGTTGGTCTTATCGATGTACACCTGATTGAGGGTGCGGCGAATCGTGGCGGGTCGCCTGAGGTTCTCAAACAACAACCGCTGCAGGACAGGATTCTTCAGCAATGCTGTGCTGATCGAGCGCCGTGCACTCGGCCACCAGCCTTTGGGTTTCGCCGACTGCTCATCGCTGAAAGGGCCAGCAGCGTTCAGCAAGACAACGCCGGCCGCTTCATCCCCTAACTCAGCCCCAGCGGCAAGAGCAGCGAATCCACCCAGTGAATTGCCTGCGATCACCGTGGGCCGGCCAATGCGTTCGCGTACATAGGCCACCAACTGATCACGCCAGAGAGCACCGCCATAGGCCAGACCTTCAGGCTTGGCACTGCGACCAAAACCGAGCAGATCAATGGCATGAACCTCGTGGGTGCTTGCCAGCACTGGGATGTTGTGGCGCCAGTGATCGGTGGAAGCCCCAAAACCATGCACAAGCAACACAGCAGGCCGCTCGAGATGACCCGACTCTGGATCAGGCCCAACACAGAGACCATGCACGGCATGACCTTGGAACTGCCACCAGGGCTGCTGGGCCTCTCTCACCGCGTCCTTTGCTTGAGGTAGGGATGCTAAGCATCCTTTTTCGCCATCGACCTGACAGGCCGATATCGCCGCGATGCTCGATCAGACCACAGGCTTGCTTCTGCAAAGCAGCACACTCAGCGGTGGCCTGTTCTGGGCCATTGCCGTCTATCTGCCACTGAGTGCACCACTCAGCCGCTTTGAAGCGAGCCTCGAAAGCGGTCCCCTCAGCGCCCCATGGCGTCAGGCCGCATTGGTGATCAGCAGCTTGCTGCTGGCCCTCACCGTTGGCGTGGTGGTTCAACTGCTGCTGGGTTGGGCTCTGGGTCCGGGCTGGGCATCAAGCTTGGCGCTAATCACTATTGGCTGGAGTCTGTTTCTGTCCCTGGCGCGGAAGGACTGAGGCTCAGAGCAGACCCACAGGATCTGCGGCCACCTCCTCATCAACCTTGTCGTCGTCATCTGGCTTGTCGTCGCCGATCACCAGACGCAGAAGCACAGGAGCGAGGAAGGTTGTGCCGATCACCATCAACAGGATGGCCGCCTCGAGAGACGGAGACAGCAGCTTGGCGCTGGTGCCAAGACCCAAGAAGATCAGGCCGACTTCACCGCGGGGCATCATCCCCAGGCCCACGACCAGGCGCCGGGTGGGTTGCTTGCTGACAAAGGCCCAGCCTGAGGCAATCTTGCCGATGATCGACACCACCAGCAGAAAGCCTGCAACGATCAGCGCCGTCTTGCTGGAGGGATCGGATGGATTGATCACAGAGAGATCCATCCCCGCGCCGACCAGCACGAAAAACACCGTGGCGAAAAGCGTCACGATCGGCAGAACCGCCTCCTGAATGGCACGGTTGTGCTTGGAGCTGCTGAGAATCAGACCGGCAGCGAAGGCGCCCAGAGCAGCCTCCAAACCGATCGCCGTCGCCGCGAAACAACTGATGGCCAGGATCACAAAGGAGGCCACCAGCACTTCCCCAGGGGCCTTCAGCTTGTCGATCAACCAGTCAAAGGCGGGCGCCGCCGTACGGCTAAGGCCAATAGCCGCCACAACGAACACGGCAGCAGCAGCGACCAGCTTCACGATCGGGCCGATCTCCAGGGAGCCCCCGCCAGCCAAGGCCACCACGATGGCCAGAATCACGATGCCGAGGATGTCATCGAGAACGGCAGCGCCGATCACGATCTGACCTTCACGGGTTTTGAGGTATCCCAGCTCACCAAACACGCTGGCGGTAATGCCGATGCTGGTGGCCGTCATGGACGCACCGGCAAAAATCGCCGGAATCGCATCCACGTGAAAAATCGCCATCAGACCCCAGGTGCCAAAAGCGAAGGGCAGCACCACACCAGCGACGGCAACAGTGAAGGCCTGTGCGCCGACAGCAATCAGTTCCTCCAGCTCACTTTCCAGGCCGGTGAGAAACAACAGGGCATAGAGACCCAGCTCAGCCACCGACTCAAGCGAGGGAAAACTCTCGCTGTAGATCTCCGGAACCACTTCCGGGGGGACATTGACCAGCCCGCTGACCAACCCCACCAACCCTTGACTGAGCTCCACCTGGGTTTCCGGCGGCACCAGCAGATGCAGTCCTGAAGCACCGATCAGCACACCGGCCAGCAGCTCACCAAGGATCGTGGGCAACTGCAAACGCACCAACACTTCGGCAAGGACGCGGGCCGCCACGAAGATCAGCACAAATCGGGCCACCCCGATCAGGGTTTCCGCCATCTCCAGATCATGAGGCGAAATCTCAGCCAGCAACGGCATGAGTAAAGGCGGCATCGCAGCAGCGAGCATCAGAAATGTTGATTCCTCTCGGTGGGACCTTATCCCTAAACGGGTTTCCGCAATGCTCAAGCTGACGCTTCAGCGGGAGCATCACGCCCTGAACTGATCCTGAGAGTGCAGCTGCATAGCGCCAACGGTCGGAAAACTTCCGCCGAAACAAATAGATGGTCTGACTGGAAACCCTGAATTTCATGCATTAAGGATGCGATCCGAGCCAACCTCAAGGCATCTCCCGAGAAGCGATGAGCACCTCCGAGCCCCTCGACCTGCGATTACCGACTCCGGGATGTTCCGTGGATCCGGAACGAGCTGGGCTCGATGCCGATTCCGTGTTCGATGGAATGACCGAGCACTTATTCTTCACCCTCGGCAAACTCGCACCGTCAGCCAGCCCCCATGACCTCTACATGGCGCTGAGCTATGCAGTACGCGATCGCTTGATGACGCGTTTTCTGGCCAGCAAGGAAGCGATCCGCGCCAGACCCCAGAAAACCGTGGCCTATCTCTCGGCTGAGTTTCTGATCGGTCCGCAGCTGGCTAACAATTTGCTCAACCTGGGCATCCAAAAGGAAGCGGAAGAGGCGCTCAAACGCTTCGGGATCGAATCGCTGCAGCCGATTCTTGAGGTGGAGGAAGAGCCCGGTCTGGGCAATGGCGGGCTCGGCCGTCTTGCCGCCTGCTACATGGAATCGCTGGCCAGCCTCGAAATTCCTGCCACCGGCTATGGCATTCGCTATGAGTTCGGCATCTTCGACCAACTAATCCGCGACGGTTGGCAGGTGGAGGTCACCGATAAGTGGCTTAAGGGTGGCTGGCCCTGGGAGCTGCCACAACCCGATGAAGCCTGCTTCGTGGGCTTCGGCGGCCGCACGGAGAGCTACATCGACGACAAAGGCAACTACCGCTCGCGCTGGATCCCCTCAGAACATGCGATCGGCGTGCCTCACGATGTGCCTGTGCTCGGCTACCGCGTGAATACCTGCGATCGCCTGCGTCTATGGCGAGCGGATGCCACCGAAAGCTTCGACTTCTATGCCTTCAACATCGGCGATTACTACGGCGCCGTGGAAGAAAAGGTGGGCAGTGAAACCCTCTCGAAGGTGCTGTACCCCAACGACGGCACCGATGAGGGACGTCGCCTGCGCCTGAAACAGCAGCACTTCTTCGTGTCCTGCTCGCTACAGGACATGCTGCGCAGTCTCGACTGCCGCGGCCTGCCTGTGGAGGACTTCCCCCTGCACTGGACCGTTCAGCTGAACGACACGCACCCTGCCATTGCCGTGGCCGAGCTGATGCGTCTATTGATCGACGACCGCCACCTGGAGTGGGACAGAGCCTGGGACATCACCAGCCGCTCGGTGGCCTACACCAACCACACCCTGCTGCCTGAAGCTCTGGAGAAATGGGATCTGGACCTGTTCAGCAGCCTTCTGCCACGCCACCTCGAGCTGATCTATGAGATCAACCGTCGCTTCCTGCAGCAGGTGCGGCTGCGCTATCCAGGCAACGACTCCATCCAGCGCAAGCTTTCGATCATTGATGAAGATGGAGGCAAGGCCGTGCGCATGGCCCACCTGGCCACCATCGGCGCACACCATGTGAATGGCGTTGCTGCTCTGCACTCCGACCTGGTCAAACAGCAGCTGATGCCGGAATTCGCTGCGCTATGGCCCGAAAAATTCACCAATGTGACCAATGGCGTCACGCCCCGTCGCTGGGTGGCTCTCTCCAACCCCGAGCTCTCGGCGCTGCTCGATGAACATGTGGGTCCGGAATGGGTCACCGACATGGATCGGCTTCGCTGCCTCGAAGACCGTCAGCACGACCATGAATTCCTCGAACAATGGGGCGACACCAAGCTCTCCGTTAAACGCAAGCTCTCCAGCTACATCCACCGCAACACAGGGGTTCTGGTGGATCCCTCCAGCCTTTTTGATGTGCAGGTGAAGCGCATTCATGAATACAAGCGCCAGCACCTCAATGCGCTGCAGATCATTACCCAGTACCTGCGCATCAAGAACGGCCAGGCCGACGGATTGGCTCCACGCACGGTGATCTTTGGCGGCAAAGCAGCCCCTGGCTACTACATGGCCAAGCTGATCATCCGCTTCATCAACGGCATCGCCGAAACGATCAACGCCGATCCCGATATGGACGGTCGCCTGCGGGTGGTCTTCCTGCCGGACTACAACGTGAAGCTCGGGGAGCAGGTGTATCCAGCCTCTGATCTCTCCGAGCAGATCTCCACGGCTGGCAAGGAAGCCTCCGGCACCGGCAACATGAAATTCGCCATGAATGGGGCACTCACCATCGGCACCCTCGATGGGGCCAATGTGGAGATTCGCGATCGCGTGGGTTCAGAAAACTTCTTCCTGTTCGGCAAGACAGTGGAAGAGATCGCTGCACTCAAAAAGAGCGGCTACCGCCCTCGCGAAGTGATCGGAGCGATTCCGGAGCTGGCGGAAGCCATCCGACTGATTGAAATGGGTCACTTCAGCAATGGCGACGGCGAACTGTTCAGACCACTGCTGGACAATCTCACCGGCAACGATCCTTTCTTCGTGATGGCCGACTTCGCGGCCTATTTGCGGGCCCAGGATGCTGTCAGTCGCGCCTGGACGGATCGCATGCACTGGAACCGGATGAGTGTGCTGAATGTGGCTCGCACGGGTTTCTTCTCCTCAGATCGCTCCATCCGCGATTACTGCCGGGAAATCTGGAACGTGGAAGCGATGCCTGTCGAGATCACCTGCGACATCAACTGAGGTCTCTCACAACAACCGGGCCCTGATCAACAACCGGGGCCTTCAAAGTTGTCGTCTTCAGATTCGTCTTGTTCAGATTCTCAGTTGTGATCAGGCAGATCAGGAGTTTGGTGGAGAAGCCGGTTTAACCGCAGCCGATCAGCGTTGAGTGGATCAGGCGCCAGCTCGCCCGCTAATTCGCGGAACTTTTGCTCAATATCCTCAGGAACGCGGACGTCAAAGATGCGTTCCATTAGCGCCTCTATCGAGAAAAGATGCGCGTTGATGTTCTCCATATCAGCCATCGCCTGCTGAAGAGCATCCGTGGGCTCATCAGCGCTACCCACTGGAGTGGCATGCACCTGACCATCGCTGGAGCGAGGACCGTGCTGCTTTTGCAGGTCTTCCAGCACCCGGCCAGAGAGTGTGCGGAAGGATTGAAGAGCTGCCCAACTCAATTCCTGCTGCTGGCGGAGGGTGGGGTTCTCGCGAATCAGCCGATCATGCTCCCTGTAGAAGCGTTGACAGTCTGGACATTGGCAGGGTTCTTCTGGCACTAGGAACCCGAAACTCGAGAACCATCATGACATCTGATCAGGCTGCGAGGGGCGGCTCAGACGAAAACCCACCGTCGCTATCGCTACCTCCATCAAAACGGTTGTCAGCATCTCCCTCAGCAAGACCTGGCAAAGGGATTTCGATCGAGGTCACGACTTGGATCACATCTCTTAAGCGCATGGAATCGGCAAACCAACCCATAGCTTGCTCCGTATCACCACGACGTTCCGCATCACTTGCTTGATCGTCGTGCGCTTCTGCCAGCAAAGCCAACCAACAGAGGCAACGCGCCTGAACCACAGAAAGATCGAGTTCCGTGGGCTGCGAGTCGGCAATGCGCTCGCTTTCCTGTTGCACCAAAAGCTGAAGCCGTAAATCGTGAAGCTGGGTCATGGAGCCGGATTCACTACTACAACGCTAGCGAGGGCGTCGAGCCTGGCTACCCCACTAAATGTAGTGCTAACTACCGCTAGACGTTTGCGCGAACCCAGGTGTAGCGCCCGACAAGCATCAGGGCTCGAAGATCAGATGGGCAAGCAACTCAAGACCTCTTGAACAGGCACTCAAATCGCGCGCAAGAACCCAAAAAGCAGGACTGAATACGGGGCTGGCGGGACTCGAACCCACGACCTACGGTTTAGGAAACCGTCGCTCTATCCAGCTGAGCTACAGCCCCTTTACAAGTCATTATGGGGTTTGAAAGCAGGAGAGGTGATCGCAACCGAATTGCAGCCCAGTGCTGAGATCCGGTTGAGGAAAGTCCGGGCTCCCCGATGGCCAGGCTTGCTGGGTAACGCCCAGTGCGGGTGACCGTGAGGAGAGTGCCACAGAAACACACCGCCGATGGCCGGTTCGCCGGCACAGGCAAGGGTGCAAAGGTGCGGTAAGGGCGCACCAGCAGCATCGAGAGGTGCTGGCTAGGTAAACCCCGGCCGGGAGCAAGGCCAAGGAACGATGACTGGCCATCTGTCCCGTTCCGATGAGTGAGCCGCTAGAGGCCGCCGGAGACGACGGTCCCAGATAGATGATCACCCCCTTCCCTCGGGAAGGAGAACAGAACCCGGCTTATGACCTGCTTTCACACTTTTAAGGGAACTGCTCAGAGCACATGAGCCCACCACCACGGCCACTGGAGGAGCTCTGGGATGCGCTCAACCAGCCCTCCAAACAACTCGAGCAAGGGGATAAGGCCCTGTTGCAGGAGGCACTCACCCACACCTCCAGTGGCTTGAACCCTCATCACGAGCAGCTGGAATTTCTCGGCGATGCGGTACTCCGTCTCACCGCCACTGAATTCATCGCTTCCGTGTATACCTATATGCCCGTGGGCGAACGCTCCAGCCTCAGGGCCCAACTGGTGAGCGACCGCTGGTTGGCGGAGCTGGGTTCAACGATTGAGATAGAGCGCTGGTGGCAGATCGGCCCCAAAGCCAGCGGCGACCTCACAGCTGCAGCCACCATCCGCGCAGAACTCAGCGAAGCATTGATCGGAGCTGTTTACAGGATCAATGGGCTGACAGCCGTGCATCAATGGCTGACACCCCACTGGCAACGCAGCGCTGAGGCGGTTCTCTCGGACCCACACCGCGGCAACTACAAATCCGCCCTGCAGGAATGGAGTCAGAGTGGGGACCTTGGCTTGCCTGCCTACACCTGCGAAGAAATCAGCCAACGCCATGGTGACCCGCGCCGTTTTCGCTGCAGGGTGACCCTGCCGCCGCAGCTGGCAGCTGAAGGATGGGGCCGCTCACGGCGTGACGCCGAACAACAGGCCGCCCGCGCCGCCTTAGATCAGCTGACTGGCAGTTGAGCGGAGCCCTTCAGCTCAGCACCGCAATGATCGCAATGGCTGGCCTCGCGGCGATGGTCGCGATGACCGCAGCTGCTGCAGACACGCCTGTCTTGCCGGGCCTGCTGAATCGATTCCACCGTGACGATGCCAGTGGGGATGGCGATGATCCCGAAACCCAGCAACATCACCACCGCCGCCAGCAAGCGTCCAAGCACTGTCTGGGGCACGAAATCGCCGTAGCCCACCGTGGTCATGGTCACGATGGCCCAGTACACGCCCTGACCAACGGTCTGGAACTGGGTATCGGGATGACCGCTCTCGATCACCACCATCAGATAACCCAACACCACCTGCGCCATCACCACAAAAAACAGAAACACGCCGATGCGGCGAGCACTGGCGCGCAGTGCACGGCCCAGCATCTGCGCCTCATCCAGAAAGCGCAGCAGCTTGAACACACGCAACACGCGGGCGAACTTGAAGACCCACAGCACCAGGCCACTACGGATCTGTGGCACGAAAAAAAACAGAACGGCTGAAAGATCAATCAGCCCGTAAAAGCTGCGCGCATAGGCCAATGGCTTCGGCGAGACCCACAGATGCAGCAGGTAATCCGCCATGAACACCAGCAGGCAGAAGTGTTCAAGCGTGCCCACCCAGGCTGGAATTTCCCCGGGCATTGCCACGCGCATCGGGTGCGGTTCAACCAGCAGTCCTGCCACGCTCAGCAGGATCGTGCCGAAAATCACTAGGTTGTAGACCCTCCCTGAACGGGTATCGGAATCAAGAACGACTCGCCGGAGCCGCTGGCGCAAAGCGACCTGCATCGGCGCTAGTCGGCGCTGAGATCTTTGATGCGCAAGGTGACGAGCTTGTCCCAGTTACCACCTTCAAACAACACGGCGGCTCGATCCCCACTGATGCGCTGCACGAAACCGGTGTAACCGTTGTAGATGGAACGCTGATCCACCACCGTCACCGTGGCACCGGGCAGAATCGGAGCAGCGGAAGCCATGAAATCGCAGGTCAGTCGTCGAGTCATTATCGACAAACGTCTGGATAGTTGGTCAGAAACCCCAAACCCATTTGATCCAGCCGTTGCGACGGTCCATCGATCAGGCTTGATTTCACTGAACAAAAAAGAGGTGGTGAGTTTACTTTGCGAGTCTTAGAAAACAACGACTCTTCCAGTCATCGCCGATCAGATGGTTTCCGCAGAAAACAAAAGACGGGGCATTGTCTTGGCTGGAGGAAGCGGCACTCGCCTGCACCCAATCACCCAAGCCGTGAGCAAGCAGCTGCTGCCGGTCTACGACAAGCCGATGATCTATTACCCGCTCAGCACGCTGATGCTGGCGGGAATTCGTGAAGTCTTGATCATCACGAACCCCCACGATCAACCTGCCTTTGAGCGGCTGCTCGGCGATGGATCGCGGTGGGGTATGGACATTCAATATGCCGTTCAGCCCAGTCCTGATGGACTGGCCCATGCCTTTCTGATCGGTGCTGACTTCCTCAATGGATCAGCTACAGCACTCGTTCTAGGCGACAACCTGTTCCATGGTCATGACCTCGTCCCACAACTGGTCAGCAGTGATCAACACAGTGAAGGGGCCACGGTGTTCGCCTACCCGGTGAGCGATCCAGAACGCTATGGCGTCGCTGAGTTCGATTCGGATGGAAAGGTTCTCAGCCTTGAAGAAAAGCCCGCCAAGCCCAAAAGCCGGTATGCCGTGACGGGTCTGTACTTCTACGACTCCAGCGTGGTGGAGCGCGCCAAAAGAGTGAAACCCTCCCCCCGCGGAGAACTAGAAATCACCGATCTCAATCAGATGTATTTGGACGACGGGTTACTGCGCGTGGAGCTCATGAGCCGTGGCATGGCATGGCTGGATACAGGGACGTGCGACTCTTTAAATGATGCAGGGAGCTACATCCGCACCCTCGAGCACCGTCAAGGGCTCAAAGTCGGCTGTCCAGAGGAAGTGGCCTGGCGCCAGGGCTGGATTAGCAACAGCTCCCTCGAAGCACTCGCCCTTCCGCTGAAAAAGAGTGGCTATGGAACGTATCTGCTGCAAATGCTGGAAGAAAGCGTTAGCGACCATGCCACTCTGCAAAGCAGCCTTGGGGTGAGTCATGCAGGTTGAACAGCTGCACAGCCCAGGGGGGGCAACAGTTGAAGGTCCCTTACTGATCACGCCAACGATTTTTAGCGACGACCGAGGTTGGTTTTTTGAAACTTGGAACCAGCGCATCTTCAATGACGCCGTTGGCGAAAGCGTGGTCTTTACCCAGGACAACCACTCGCGCTCAACCCAAGGCGTATTGAGGGGACTGCACTACCAACTGGCACCAGAACCTCAGGCCAAACTTGTCCGAGCCAGCACGGGTGCCATTTTTGATGTGGCTGTTGACCTGCGTCAGAGCTCCCCAACCTTTGGTCAATGGGTTGGAGCCGAACTCAATGCGGAGAACAAGGCCCAGCTTTGGGTTCCTGAAGGGTTCGCCCATGGCTTCCTCACCGTGAGCAAAAGTGCAGAGGTGCAATACAAGGCTCGAGGCTTCTGGAACAAGGCCTGCGAACGGGCCATTCTGTGGAGCGACTCTGATCTTGCAATTGCCTGGCCGTTGGAACGGCTCGAGGGTGCAGGTCTCAGTCTGTCCGGCAAAGACGCTGTAGCCCCAGGTCTTCAAGCAGCAACGACGACGGGAGATGTCTTCTCATGAAGGTCTTGCTCACAGGTGCAGCGGGACAACTAGGCCAGGCCCTACAGGCATCAACCCCGGCTGAAATCTCACTCATTGCCACGTGTCGAAACGGCGGGGATGGTCGAATCGCCCTCGATCTTGCCGATGCGAATGCCTGCCAAGCCGTTGTGCAGGAACACAGTCCCGACTGGGTACTCAATGCCGGGGCTTACACCGCTGTGGACCAAGCGGAATCGGAACCAGAGCTCGCCAACGCCGTCAATGCGGAAGCTCCCGAGGCCTTCGCAGTAGCCCTTAAAGCGATCGGAGGGAGGCTCCTCCAAATCAGTACCGATTTTGTTTTTAACGGAGCTCAAGGGTGGCCTTATCAGCCTGATCAAACCAAAACTCCACTTAACGTATACGGCGCATCAAAAGCAGATGGTGAAGATGCAATCCTGCGCGTTTTTAAGGACGAGGCTCGCGCCCACATCCTTCGCACCAGTTGGATGATGAGTCCAGTTGGGAACAATTTTGCCCTCACAATGCTTCGACTACACCGTGAACGCGAAACCTTCGGAGTAGTGAGCGATCAACTTGGCTGCCCAAGCAGCACAATCAACCTGGCAAGCGCCTGCTGGCAAATCATCAAATTGGCCTCTCAAGGCAACCTACCTACGGTGATGCACTGGTCTGATGCAGGCGCCGCCAGCTGGTATGACCTATCGGTGGCTGTAGGCGAACTGGGGGAAGAACTCGGCCTGCTCAACACTCCCGCGCTGGTGCATCCAATCCAGACCAGCGACTATCCAACACCGGCTACACGGCCGAGCTACTCACTGCTGGATTGCAGCGGGACACGCAAAGCACTACAGCTCAACGGAGAGCACTGGCGAAAAGCCCTCAAAACCGTTTTGTGGTCAAACGCTCAACAAGCAAGAGCAACTCATTGATCCGCTTGATTGCCCAATACCAGTTCCTTCGCCCCCTCCTTCTCGAAACGGTTCATGTCCACCTCGATGCCCACCGCCGCCGATCTCCTCGGACGACGTAAACGCATTCTCGTGACGGGCGGAGCTGGGTTCATCGGCGGTGCGGTCGTCAGGCGGCTCCTGAGCGAGAGCGATGCGATTGTGTTCAATCTCGACAAAATGGGATACGCCAGTGATCTCACGTCGATCACACGCACCTTGACTTCCCTAGACACAGGGAGGGCGCAGCGGCATCAACTCCTCAAGGTTGACCTATCAGATGCCGAGACGGTCCGACAAGCCGTCCGTACAGCAGATCCTGACCTGGTCATGCACTTGGCTGCAGAAAGCCATGTGGATCGTTCCATTTCTGGGCCAGGGGTTTTTATAGAGAGCAACGTGCTCGGTACATTCAACCTTCTGCAGGCCACCCGAGAGCACTACGAAAAACTCGATGGGCATCGCAAGGATGACTTCCGATTGCACCACATCAGCACCGACGAAGTGTTCGGCTCCCTTGGAGCCGAGGGACGATTTTCTGAAATAACGCCCTACGACCCGCGGAGCCCCTACTCCGCCAGCAAAGCAGCCAGCGACCATCTGGTTCAGGCATGGCATTACACCTACAACTTGCCGGTCGTTCTCACCAACTGCTCAAACAATTACGGACCTTGGCAATTCCCAGAGAAACTGATCCCGGTCGTGATCCTCAAAGCATCAAAAGGAGACGACATACCGCTCTATGGCGATGGATTGAATGTTCGCGACTGGCTATTCGTTGAAGATCATGTGGATGCACTCCTGCTGGCGGCATGCAAAGGAATGAATGGTCGTAGCTACTGCGTAGGTGGCCATGGAGAAAAAACAAATCGCGACATTGTCGAAACCATTTGTAGACAACTGGATCAACTTCAGAGCACTGAATACTCCCACCTTGAACTCATTCAACGCGTCACAGATCGACCGGGGCATGATCGTCGATACGCCATTGACCCGACCCGCATCAGCACAGAACTAGGATGGTCACCACGCCATAACATCAGCGAAGGATTAGAAGCAACGGTTCGCTGGTATCTCAGCCATCAAGATTGGTGTAAAACTGTTCGAAAAAAATCTGGCTACGATGGAGAAAGGCTAGGGTCATTATAAAATTAACTGACAGTGAAACAGTTATGATAGTCGCCGCGAAAGACAAATAGGCGCAATTGATTACATCATTAACATGCAATTCTTGCCCGCAGGCCGCATTGATTGATTTAAATAAAACACAATAGCAGAATATTTGGAGGAAATTTCTAGCAGAAAAAGATTCTTTCTTGTCGCATCCTTGTGTCTTTATAAATAACTCAAAATACGTAAATTTACGGCACAAAGCCAAAATGATCTTTCTTAGATAGAGAGCTCATCCACCACCATCAACGTTGCACCAGGCAGGATCTGACCGGCGGAAGCCATGCAATCAAGGGGAAGTCGTGGAGGCATTATCGACAAACGCCTCCAGAGCTGTCATCCGTGGCCTCAGACTCCGATTTCCAGACTGCATCAACCGACGAGGGCTGGCTGGCCGTTGGCACGGTTGTGGCTGCACAGGGCTTAAACGGCGAGCTACGCGTGAACCCAGCCAGTGATTTCCCCGAACGTTTCACAAAGCCAGGGCCTCGTTGGCTTCGGCACAAAGGCGCAACTCCACAGGAAATGATGCTGATCAGCGGTCGCCAACTCCCGGGCAGGAGTCTGTTCGTCGTGCGTTTCAAGGGGGTCGACAGCCGAAGCGCTGCTGAAGCTCTGGTGGGTCAGAAGCTTCTCGTGAGCTCCACAGATCGACCCGAGCTTCAGGAGGGAGAGTTCCACCTGCTCGACCTTGTAGGCCTGGAGGCCCGTCTCAATGCAAACGACAACGCTGTGGTCGGCACCGTGAGCGATCTAATCAACGGAGGCAACGACCTGCTGCAAATCACCCGGCCGGATGGACGCAAGTTGCTGATTCCCTTTGTGGAGCAGATCGTTCCAGAGGTGCATCAAACAGAAGGCTGGCTACTGATCACCCCACCGCCGGGACTGCTGGACCTGTGATGCCTACCGGGTGACAGCAACAAAAAAGCTGCGCAACAATGGCGCCAAACACCGAGCGTGTGCTGTGACCACCTCTCTGATTCCGGTGATCCTCTGTGGTGGCACAGGAACGCGCCTTTGGCCTCTCTCCCGAGCGAGTTATCCGAAGCAGTACTGGGCACTCGGCGGCAATGGCGATGAAACCCTGCTGCAGCAGACCCAGCAACGTCTAGAAGGCATCGAAGCACTGGGTGATCCTTTGCTGATCTGCAACGACGACCACCGTTTCATCGTGGCCGAACAGATGCGCCAAATCGGCATTCAACCTGGCGCCATCCTGCTCGAACCAATGGGGCGCAACACAGCTCCAGCAGTGGCGGTTGCCGCCCTGCAAGCGACAGCCGACGGCGAAGATCCACTTTTGTTGGTGCTCTCTGCTGACCACGTGATTCGCGATGCCGCACACTTCCGCAGCGCCATCGAAGCCGGCCGCAGTACAGCCGAGGCAGGGCGTCTGGTGACCTTCGGCATCGTGCCCACCGCTCCGGAAACCGGCTACGGCTACATCGAGGCTGCCGAATCCCTCCAAAAGAGCAGCCTCACGCCGGTGCCGATCGCACGCTTTGTAGAAAAGCCAGACCAGGCCACCGCAGAACAATTCCTGGCCAGTGGATGCTTCACCTGGAACAGCGGCATGTTTCTGTTCAGGGCAAGCGCCATGCTCTCGGAACTCGAACGCCTGGCGCCGGAAGTGGTGAGCTGCTGCAGGGCCGCCCTAGAGCAGGATGTGGCAGATCTCGACTTCCTGCGACTGGAGCGCGAAGCCTTCGCCAAGTGTCCCAACGTGGCCATTGATGTGGCTGTGATGGAGCAGACCCAGCTCGGTTCAGTGATTCCCTTAGCTGCAGGCTGGAGTGATGTCGGCAGCTGGAGTGCCCTCTGGGAAACCGCCGACCGCGATGAGGACGGCAACGTGCTGCGTGGGAAAGTGATCAGTGAGGGAAGCCGCAACTGCTACCTGCGCAGCGAACACCGCCTGGTGGTGGGACTCGGTGTGGAGAATCTTGTCGTGGTCGAAACCGACGATGCGGTACTGATTGCTGACCGCAATCAGGCACAGAATGTGAAAACGATCGTGAAGCAACTGGAAGCTGATGGCAGCCCTGAAGGCAAAGCGCACCGCAAGATTTATCGTCCTTGGGGCCACTACACAGGCGTCGTAGAAGACAGCCGCTGGCAGGTGAAGCGCATTTCAGTGAAGCCAGGCGCCAGCCTTTCCCTGCAGATGCATCACCACCGCGCCGAGCACTGGATTGTGGTGAAGGGCACTGCCGTCGTTGAGCGAGACGGCGAGTCGCAGATGATCGGTGAAAACCAAAGCACCTACATCCCCATGGGCTGCAAGCATCGACTCACCAATCCCGGCCGGATACCGGTTGAGCTGATTGAGGTCCAGAGTGGGGCCTATTTGGGTGAAGACGACATCGTGCGCTTCGACGATGTTTATGGGCGCAGCAATGTAGAAGCAGCCGCTCGAGCTGCAATCACTCGACAGTGACGCTCTTAGCCAAGTTGCGGGGCTGATCGACATCCAAGCCGCGGTGAGCAGCAATGTGATAGCTGAGCAATTGCATCGGCACCACCGTGAGCAAAGGGCTGATCCATTCGCTCACCTCAGGCACCGGTAGCAGTTCATCAAACAATTCCGTGTCTGCGCAGATGGGGGCAACACCGATTAACTGAGCATCGCGGGCCTTGGCCTCCTGGGCATTACTGAGCACTTTTTCGAACACCGAGCCTGGTACGGCAATCGAGATCACCGGCACATTCGTGTCGAGCAAGGCAATTGGGCCATGTTTCATCTCACCTGCGGGGTAACCCTCTGCATGGATATAACTGATTTCTTTGAGTTTCAGAGCCCCTTCCAATGCGATCGGGTAGTTGATGCCACGCCCTAGGAAGATCACATCCTGGGTTTCAGCAAAACGGTGGGCCATCGCCTCAGAAAGCTGGTCATGCTGGGCCACAAGCGAACTGAGCTGGTCAGGCAAACCGCGCAGCTCATTCACCAGGGCAGCGATCTCAGCTTCGCTGCGGGTGCTGCGCCGCGCCGCAAAGGCCAGGGACAGGGCATAAAACGCTAAAAGCTGGCCAAGGAAGGTCTTAGTGGCTGCAACCCCCACTTCGATGCCGGCACCAACGTCAAGGATGTAAGGCACCTGACGAGCCAGAGAGCTTTCCACCCGGTTGGTCACGCCCAACTGACGTGGAGCGAAGGCAGGATCGTCATGGACACGCCGCCGTTCAGCATCCATGGCCAGAGCGGCCAGGGTGTCTGCCGTTTCACCGGATTGGGTTACGCCGATGGTGAGCGTGTTGGCAGCCAACGGTGGAGGGGCATAGCGGAATTCACTGGCGTAATGCACGCTGGCTGGAACGCCCGCAAACTGCTCCAGAAGATGGGCTCCCACTAGCGCCGCGTGGCGACTCGTCCCACATGCCAGGATCTGGAGACGCTCGATGTCGGCGTAAAAGCCTTCATCAAAGGGCAGAGCTACGGGATTGGCAGCCTGCAAATGCAACGGCAAGTGCCTTTCAACCCACAAGCGTGCGGTCTCAGGCTGCTCATGAATCTCCTTGAGCATGAAGTGGCGGAACTGGCGCTTGTCGGCCACATGCTCCTGGCCGCTGAGCAGCGTCGGGCTGCGCTGCTGACGCTCACCGACATCGTTGTAGAGCTCAATGCCAAGCGGGCTAAGCAAGGCCACCTCACCGTCCTCCATCGGCAAGACGGTGCGGGTGAAGCCAGCCAATGCAGGCGTATCGCTGGCACAGATGAATTCGCCCTCCCCCAAACCAATCAGCAAGGGTGCCGCCTTGCGAGCCACCACCAGAGCACCGGGAACATTTGCCCACAACACCGCCAAGGCATAAGCACCTTGAAGCCTTGGCAACACGGCCTGTACGGCCCGCAACAGCGTGTTGCCATCAGCAGGCTGGCCAGCGGCACACTGTTGCTGCAGCTCCGCGGAGACCAAATGCGGAATCACCTCGGTGTCGGTGTCTGAGCGGAAGCTGACTCCTCCGCTCGTGAGCTCTTCACGCAGGGCCCGATGGTTTTCGATGATGCCGTTCTGCACCACGGCCACATCACCAGCACCATCGCAATGGGGATGAGCGTTGTGGACCTCCGGCTTGCCGTGCGTCGCCCAGCGGGTATGGCCAATACCACAGAAACCGGGTGCACCCTCCTGATCCACCCTTGCGGTGAGATTGACGAGCTTGCCCTTGGCTCGAATGCAGTGCAACTTGGCAGTCGCATCGTTCGCCGACATTTCAATCGTGGCGATACCAGCGGAGTCATATCCGCGATATTCCAGCTGCCGGAGCCCTTCAAGCAGGAGAGGTGCTGCCTCTCGGGAGCCAATCACCGCGACTATTCCGCACATACAAAAAAGCCCGGCGATGCCAGGCCGAGCTTATGAGTAACTGAGCTAAAAAACGACTTTGACGATCAATACGCCAGACCCATGCTTCGGGTGGTCTCATCACCGAGATAGACGCGGATGCTGAGGAAATCTGTTGGGCATGCGGTTTCACAACGCTTGCAACCAACACAATCTTCCGTGCGTGGAGAGGATGCGATCTGGCCAGCCTTACAGCCATCCCAAGGCACCATTTCGAGAACATCCAGAGGACAGGCACGAACACACTGAGTGCAGCCGATGCAGGTGTCGTAGATCTTGACGGCGTGGGACATGAATCCCTCTGAGAACAGGTGACTTGGTATCAAAGTAACGGGCCTTGGGGACACTGAGGCCGAGCGCGCTCTCGGCCGTCACCGTTGTTAACGCCAGGTGGTTCTCCAAGCCCAAAATTGGAAAGACTCAGGCAAGCCCGTAAGATGCGGCGTCCCGTCTTCACGGCCATGTCCCAGGAAGCGATCCTCGAAAAAGTCCGTTCGATCGTGGCTGAGCAGCTCAGCGTCGATGCCGGCGAAGTCAAGCCCGAATCGAATTTTCAGAACGATCTTGGTGCCGACTCACTAGACACCGTCGAGCTGGTGATGGCACTGGAAGAAGCCTTTGACATCGAAATCCCAGACGAAGCCGCTGAAGGCATTGCCACCGTCGGCGACGCAGTCAAGTACATCGAAGACAAGCAGGCCTGAGGATCGGCAGCATGGTGGAGGGTCTCCAACGCGTCGTGGTCACCGGCCTCGGCGCGGTGACACCGATCGGCAACAGCGTTGCCGACTATTGGTCCGGTCTCACCTCCGGCAGCAATGGGGTGGCATCAATTTCATTGTTTGATGCCTCTCGGCATGCCTGTCGATTTGCCGCGGAAGTGAAAGACTTCGATCCAACTGGTTTCCTTGAGCCCAAGGAAGCGAAGCGCTGGGATCGATACTGCAAGTTCGGTGTTGTCGCAGCCAAACAGGCTCTTGCCCATGCAGGGCTGGAGATCTCCGAAACCAACGCGGAGCGGATCGGCGTCAGCATTGGCTCCGGCGTGGGCGGGCTGCTCACGATGGAAACCCAAGCCCATGTGCTCGAGGGCAAGGGACCGGGGCGAGTGAGCCCCTTCACGGTGCCAATGATGATCCCCAACATGGCCACGGGCCTGGCAGCGATCGCCCTCGGAGCCAAAGGGCCAAGCTCAGCTGTCGCCACGGCCTGTGCAGCGGGTTCCAATGCCATCGGCGATGCCTTCCGTCTGCTGCAAATGGGCAAAGCCGACGCCATGATCTGTGGTGGCGCAGAGTCCGCCATTACTCCCCTGGGAGTGGCCGGCTTCGCTAGTGCCAAGGCACTGTCGTTTCGTAACGATGATCCAGCCACTGCCAGCCGACCGTTCGACAAAGAACGCGACGGCTTTGTGATTGGTGAAGGATCAGGCGTGTTGGTGCTTGAAACCCTCAGTCACGCCAGGGCCCGCGGCGCCACGATCCTGGCCGAAATCGTTGGCTACGGAACCACCTGTGATGCACACCACATCACCTCACCAACACCCGGCGGTGTCGGCGGAGCAGCCGCCATGCGCCTCGCTTTGGAGGACGGAGGTCTGAGTGCCGAGAGGATCGACTACGTCAATGCTCACGGCACCAGCACCCCAGCAAACGACAGCAACGAAACCGCAGCCATCAAGAGTGCTCTCGGCCAACGCGCCCAGAAAATTCCTGTGAGTTCGACCAAATCGATGACAGGACATCTCTTGGGTGGCTCTGGCGGCATCGAAGCCGTGGCCTGCGTGCTTGCTCTGCAACACAATGTTGTTCCCCCCACCATCAACTACATCAATCCCGATCCCGACTGTGATCTGGATGTGGTGCCTAACGCCGCCCGCGAGCACACACTGACAACAGTGTTATCCAACTCGTTCGGTTTCGGCGGCCACAACGTCTGCCTTGCCTTCCAGCGCATGAACTGAACCCCTGAAGTCAGGTTCACCTCCGGTGACTCTGACAATGCTGTTTCAGACTGATCCAACTCCTTACTGCTTCTCGAATCTCACGCCATGGTCGCCGCGCCCGCATCTCTCGACACCCTCTGCATCAACAGCATCCGCATGCTGGCCGTTGATGCGATCAACAAGTCCAAGAGCGGCCACCCAGGTCTGCCCATGGGTTGCGCCCCAATGGGGTATACGCTCTGGGACAAGTTCCTGCAGCACAACCCGAAGAACCCCAAGTGGTTCAACCGAGATCGCTTTGTGCTATCTGCCGGTCACGGCTGCATGTTGCTTTACGCACTGCTGCACCTCACGGGCTACGACTCGGTTTCGATCGATGACATCAAACAGTTCCGACAATGGGGATCGAAGACGCCTGGACACCCTGAAACCTTCGAAACACCCGGTATCGAGGTAACCACAGGCCCCTTAGGTGCAGGCATTTCCAACGCTGTGGGTCTGGCCATCGCCGAATCTCACCTTGCTGCAAAGTTCAACAAGCCCGACGCCACTGTTGTTGATCACTTCACCTACGTGATCATGGGTGACGGCTGCAATCAGGAGGGTGTGTCCTCCGAAGCAGCGTCCTTAGCTGGCCACCTGAAGCTGGGCAAGCTCATTGCCCTCTACGACGACAACCACATCACCATCGATGGCCGCACGAACGTTTCCTTTACCGAGGACGTGCTCAAGCGGTATGAGGCTTACGGCTGGCACGTGCAGCACGTGGCTGATGGCAACACCGATGTGGATGCCATCTCCAAGGCCATTGAAGCTGCCAAGGCTGTCACCGACAAGCCCTCGATCATCAAGATCACAACGACAATCGGTTTCGGCTCACCCAACAAGAGCGACACCGCTGGGGTACACGGCGCTCCACTGGGTGATGAAGAAACGGAACTGACCCGCAAGCAACTGGACTGGAACTACGGTCCATTTGAAGTGCCTCAGGACGCGTACGACCAGTTCCGTCAGGCCATCGATCGCGGCGCGAGCCTGGAGGCGGAGTGGAATCAAACCCTGGCGACTTACCGCTCCAAATACCCGACAGAATCAGCAGAGTTTGAGCGCATGCTGCGCGGCGAACTCCCTCAAGGTTGGGACAAGGATCTGCCCACTTACACAGCGGACGACAAAGGTCTTGCCACCCGTAAACATTCCCAGATATGTCTGGGTGCATTGGGTCCCAATCTTCCTGAACTGATTGGTGGATCTGCCGACCTCACCCACTCCAACTACACCGACATCAAAGGCGAAACAGGTTCCTACCAGCCAGAGACCCCTGAGAAGCGTTATCTGCACTTTGGCGTTAGAGAACACGCCATGGCAGCTGTACTCAACGGCATCGCCTATCACAACAGTGGTTTGATCCCCTACGGCGGAACTTTCCTCGTCTTCGCCGACTACATGCGCGGCTCGATGCGCCTCTCGGCACTGAGTGAGCTGGGTGTGATCTACGTGCTCACCCACGATTCCATTGGCGTTGGAGAAGACGGACCCACCCACCAGCCAATCGAGACCATCCCTTCATTGAGAGCGATGCCAGGCCTGCTGGTGTTCCGACCCGGCGATGGCAACGAAACAAGCGGCGCTTACAAACTGGCGATCGGCAACCGTCACCGTCCCAGTGCGCTCTGCCTCAGTCGGCAAGGCATGGCAAATCAAGCCAATTCATCGATTGAGAAAGTGGCACTGGGTGGTTACATCCTCGAAGACTGCGATGGGACGCCCGATCTGATCCTGATCGGTACCGGCACCGAGCTTGACCTCTGCGTGCAAGCCTCCAAACAGCTCAGCGCCGAGGGCAAAAAAGTTCGCGTGGTCTCCATGCCCTGCGTCGAACTGTTTGACGAGCAAAGTGATGCCTACAAAGAAGAAGTTCTTCCCAGCTCTGTTCGCAAGCGAATCGTCGTGGAAGCCGCCGAATCCTTTGGCTGGCACCGTTTCATCGGCCTTGATGGCGACAGCGTCACAATGAACCGTTTCGGCGCGTCCGCGCCTGGCGGCACATGCATGGAGAAGTTCGGCTTCACCGTTGAGAACGTAGTAGCCAAGTCAAAGTCACTACTCGGTTGACGTTCAAACAAGCTCCAACATCGTCAAAACACGGAGGAGGAAGATATGTTCCTCCTCATTTTTTGAATCCAAAATCAGGAAAAGGGAGGAAGAGAAGATTCTTCTTAAGTGGTATTACAAATGTGTTCATCACAAACCTAGTCCTTCAAAGCTTATTAATAACCCAGGCAACATCTATAGGCATGGCTACAATGATAAGCCAAGTCTGCAACGGATGCTTTGGGTATATTTTGTATGGAAGACTAGTCTTCAATTTCTCTGGAGGTAATGATATTAAAAAAATATCACGTTACTACATATGGCTTGCCGGAGCCTGGCTCATCAATTGGCTTGGCATAGCATTACTAGTAGAGAAAGGCGTCAAAGAAAGCCTAGGGGGAATTATCATGATAGCTCCGTTAGCCTGCGCGTCATATATAATTCAAAAAAACTGGATCTTCACTGATGGCAATACTTAGTATAATCATCCCTTGCTACAACGAAAAGAATACAATCAAAGAGCTTTTAGAAGCAGTGAACAAATCTCCACTCTCTGAAAAAGAAATTATAGTCGTAGACGATGGCTCAAATGATGGAACTAGAGATGTTCTCAAGTCAATAAGCGATCAACAGGATATTAAAGTCATTTTTCACAAGGAAAACCGAGGTAAAGGAGCGGCCCTAAGAACAGGATTTCAATCTGCCACAGGGGATATATGCATCGTTCAGGATGCTGATTTGGAATATGACCCACGTGAGTATTCGTTAGTGATAGATCCCATAATTCAAGGCAAAGCAGATGTTGTTTTTGGCAGTCGCTTCCAAAGCGGACGGCCACACAGAGTAGTGTATTTTTGGCACAGGATAGGAAATGGGATTCTGACCCTGCTAAGCAATATATTTACTGACTTAAACCTAACCGATATGGAAACATGTTACAAAGCATTCAAAACAGAAATAATTCAATCAATAAGAATACAAGAAGACAGATTTGGTTTTGAGCCGGAAATTACAGCAAAAATATCGAAAAAAAATCTTAGAATATACGAAGTTGGAATATCGTATTACGGCAGAACGTATGCTGAAGGCAAAAAGATAGGATGGAAAGATGGAATACGTGCGATCTACTGTATACTAAAATACAATCTAGCGTGAGTATCGCGAGCCAACGGCAAACAAGATATTAAAAATAACATGACCACCAATTTGGCTAGCACAAAATAAATAAAACAAAAATCAACTTTAACGCAACTGCTTAATTTCAACCGATTCAATGTAATCATTCACCATATCAAATCCAGTAACTCCGTCTAGATTTCGCAAAACACTAAGACTAAAAATAGCATTAAGCAGTTGAAGGCCTAACAACAAAGAGATGCCCAGTAAAAAGACAAGAATCGATGAAGTCCATCCAGGTATAGGAGGAAAAACTCCAAAGAAGAAATTAATCACCAAGATCAAAGAAACAAAAAACATTGAGCAAAGAGCAAAACTATTAACAATCAGAAATCTCGTGATAACTTCTTCAGCAAATGTACCAATCGCGATAATTCCAAGTGTGATCAGCTTGGCCTTACCGCCCATTTTCGAAGATCCTGAATAACGAAACCCCCTAGATACTGGAAGAGACGTAAAAGGGAAACGCGAACGTATAAGAGCGGTGGCAATATGGCTTTGGGCGACAGGACTTTTAATAAGAGCCAACGCACAAGTAGAACGGAGAATCATAAAGTTTCCAAAGTCTATTCTTTTACCTGATAAGAATTTGAAAAAAATTTTATATAGAAAATAACCAAGCTTAAATACACGATCTTCATGACGTCTCTTTCGGGAAGCAACTACAGCAAATGAAGTGGGGGTAAGATTATTTATTGAATCATAAAGACGTGGAACATCTATGGGACGATCCTCTCCATCACAATCCATCAATATATATTGACTGTTATGTGCGTATTTGTTGTAAGCATAAGCCAATCCAGTTATTAATGCCTTTTGATGACCGAGGTTTTGAGATAAATTCAGTCCAATAATTTCAGAAATTGAAAACGGAGCAAGAGACATTTTTACGGCATCTACAAGATTATCGATGGGAAAGTAATTCCATGGCGAATCATTAACATAAACCAACGAAACGTCAACATTATTTCCGATGAGATGAAGTGCCTGGTTTAAACCCAAGAACAGTTCCTTGAGAGATATTTGGTCTTCGTACGAAGGCGTAATTATTGTAAGACGCTTTCTCATTCAGCAATGAATTTCCAGTGGTCATATGCAATAATGGTACAGCACTTTAAGCAGTTTTGGGACATATTGCGTATCAGTACCCTGGATCAGAGTTAGAGGTTTTCGCGAAAGCAACAAGATGGAAAAAATATTGGAGCACAATGATCAAGGAGCATATAGGGCAACGAATATTAGAGATTGGCGCAGGGATAGGGAGCAATATGAGCTATTACATATCAAATAAAACCAAAAGTATTACATTGATTGAGCCAGACAAAATGCTATGCACTGACCTGAAAAATGAATATGCCAACAACCATTCGAAATTGAATATAAGAGTGATAAATGGCTGCATTTCAAGCATCAATTCAAGTGAGCATAAATTTGATTCAATACTATATATTGATGTACTAGAACATATCGAAAAAGACAAAGAAGAATTGCTCAATGCATCAAAGTTTTTGGACAAAGACGGATGCATTGTGATACTTGCACCAGCTCATAACTACTTATATTCAACCTTTGATCAAGCTGTGGGCCACTTTAGGAGATATAACAAACAAATGCTATTACTGGCAGCACCCTCAACATTAACGTTAGACAAAGTAAGCTACATAGATTCCGTGGGTTTGTTACTATCATTAGCGAATAAATTAATACTTAAAAAGGCAATACCAAATCATAGACAGATAAGATTCTGGGACTCGAAAATAATTCCGATTTCAAAAAAGATCGACAGGATAATTAACTACAGCTTCGGAAAGACAATAATTGGAATATATAAAAAGTTACCAACAGAAATTAAACAATGAAATCAAGAACAAAACAGCGTGCTGCTATTACTGCAACAACAGTAATATGTGAGCTATTAGGTAGGTTTTTATTCCCCAACTGGGATGTCAATTATCTAATCTACGGAGCTCGTTATTACATGGAAAATGGTGCTCCTTGGATGGATGTTTGGACAGGATTAGATACAATTAACGGCATAATAGGGCATCTACTAGGTAGTCCCGAGCTGGCAATAACTACTGTAGGCATAATAGTGGCAATAACTGCGACTCTAACAATTGATGAGGTTTTCTATCGACTAGAAGCATCAAACAAGGCAAGGTTTGCTGCAATTATAGGTACTGCTTTATTTTTCAAACCCACTCTAGGTGGATGGGTTTCTGATCATGTGAGTTACATAATAGGATTAGCGCCAGCAATCATATTTGTATTCAGTAGATTTAAGTTATCCAAATCACTGATAATTGCAATAGGTGCTTGTTTGTCTATTGGTCTTACTCTGAAATTAAATTCTTTTTTAACAGGATACCTGTTTAGCGTTGGCTGGATAGCACTCTATCTAATACTTGAAAAATTAAATACAAAGAAACCCATCACAATGCAAAAAATATATAATTACTTTGCAGTATGTTTAATTTCGACTGGAATTGTCGCTGCAATAATGACATTACTAGCAGGTCTTGGGCCGAACTTATATATTAATATTTTCAATACCTATAAGTTGGCATCTGAGTCAACTGCGATTAGCCAGTTTTCACTAGAAAGGGTTCTAAGATTGCCATTACAAATCAATATTCAAGAGGCAATTAGCAATAATAGTCGCGGAGTACTAATCTTTGTCCCATTCGTCGTACTTTTTTGGACATCCCTAACAAGATCGACAATAAATATTTTGAAAAGCAATGACAAAAAACAATTTGATAGGCATTGGGTTGCACTATTGCTGATAGTCTCAACGTCAATAGTGTGCTTTAGCTTAGGAAGAGGTCTATCACATCGACTATTTTTACTTCCAGCAGGGATACTCTTAAGCCTAGATAAAGCAAGCACAAACAAGATATTCAATAAAATTTTTACATCTGCGCTCGCTTTTTACTTTATATTTACCTGGACAAGTCTTGCATGGGCTCAAAAAAATCTAGAAAAAAATCGTCCCTATAACTCAAGAATTTATCTTAACAAAAACCCGCAAATAAAAAAGCTATGCATGACAAGTATTGATGCTAATAAACAAGTCAACTACTCAGAATTTGCAAAATTAAAAATTTTACCAATCAAAATCAACGAAGAATCAAATAGTTATAAAAACAAATGCTGGAACTCAAACCAAGCTAGAGAACAAATTGCTGGTTTAATGCATGTCCAAGAGCCAGCGAATGCATTGGGTTTCAGCTTTAAAAACGTTTATCCAGGTGAAGGAGATTACACTGAAAAATGGGATGCCAACAAACGAAGTCCTACATATCGAGAAGATTGGGTCAGGCGCCAAGCGCAATGGATAAACTCTCATAAATATCCTTACTTTATGGAACGAATAGAAATCATGGCAGAAGAAGAAGCCGTGCCAGGTTACTTAGAAAATAAAGTTCCTAGAATAAAACAACTACGGAAATTAGTCGTGTTAACAGACAGTCGATTGATAGGCACTATAGATGATATAGGTTTTTGGGAAACAAAGTGGGGCAGGGAAGAATAAAATTGAGCAAGTAACGGCAGGATATGAATTATCGACAGCTAGGTTTTAAAATATTCATTGAATTGAAATTTAGTGGCCAAAAGTACCATGCATACGGAAGCAAATGGGACTACTGTGCATAACATTCTACTAACATCTCCACTCATAAGCACGAGAATAATTGAAATAACAAGTACATACAAGAACTTCCTGAAAAACTGCAAAATTGATCTTGATGTTTCAAAGCTCTTATTCGACAAATACAAGTATAATGCAACAAATATACTTACAACTTGTAGAATGCCAAGATCAATTAAAATATGTCTGGCCAGGATGGCTGGATGTGAAATATAATGCCAGGAAACTTGTTGAATATTTCCAAAATGATGCAAGGTAGTGGTGAACAAATCATAAGAGTAACTATTTTCCGAGATAGCAAAATCTTGAGTAGGGAAATAGTGGTTGACAGTGATCTGGATTAACTTATTAACAGCAATTGAAAGAATAATTGATAAAGACAAAAGGCTTAGGGACCTTTTTTTACTTGATGAAGCGACCATCATCTGAGGCAAATAAGCAACAATGCGTTCATTTAATGGTGTAAATATGATTGATACAAAAGGTGTCCAGTATTCATTTGAAACTATTGAAATGTAAGTGATTAAAATTGCAAATAATGGGACTGCTGAGTCAACCATTGGCGTAGAGATATTCTGAATCGTTGCTGGGTTTAAAAATGACAGAGCCACAATTGCAAATGATGAAAACCATTCACTATTTTCAACCACATGTAAAGCGAGCAAAAGTGTAATAGAAGCTGCTAAAGAGACAATAGCTGTGTTAACAATAAAAAAAGATAATCTTGCTTGTGGAGCATCTTCTGAAGATAATTGATCTGTTGAATCTAGGCTCAAAACATTTGAAAATTGTCTAGCAATAATAGGAATTCCGACGCGATATTTATGTATTGGACTAACATTAAAACTCCCATCGTGCATTTGAATATAACTAATTGAATCTCCTTGGCCTGTATTTTGATCTAAATCAAAGAAGTAGAAAGACTTATAACCTGCTCCAAGAAAAATTAAAAAATATACTAACGTAGGCGCAACAAAGTGTAAAATGAATTTTTTTATTTTATTCATCATTAATTTGATTTGTCTGTGCAATCACGCAAAACAATCTAAATGCAATGCATGTGGTAACTAAATAATAGCGCATACCGTGACGGCAGACTCAGATCCAGAAATTAATTTGCTTCTAATAAAAAAATAAGTGCTGAATTGCGAAGAAATGACCATGTATAATGAAGAAACTAATTAAGGATTGAATTTAAATGAAATTAAAAATTCTCTCAAAATCAATCTATATTTTTCTTTGCAGTTTAATGCTTTATTTATGCATGTCACGTAGCCTAGCAATGCCTATTCAGGGAGATGAAGCAGGTACATATCTTCGCCATGTGACTCAAGGCTGGAATGGTTATTTGAATTTGAGCACAGCTAATAACCACCTTTTAAATACAAGTTTAGTTTGGATTTCTACACTATTTGCACCATTCTCAGAAACCGCAATTCGATTACCAAGCCTATTAATAAGTGCTTGGTTTTTTTTGTGGTATATACCAAAAAGATTCACACCGAGCTCCTGGATATTGCGTCTAATGTTTGTAAGTATTGCGTTTATACCATATTACTTCAATGAATATCTGTCTATGGCAAGAGGCTATGGAATGGCATCGATTTTTGCATTATGCTCACTGAACGAATTAGCAGCATTTCAACAAGCAGAGTCGCGACATATAAAGCTTTACTTAACCTCACTATTCATAAGCTTGAGCTGCTTATCTTCGCTAACAATATTTCCGCTTTTCATTGTAGTCAATATCGGTATTTTAAATTACTTGCTTAACGATAGCAAGTGGGTATTTGGTTGGACAGACTTAAAGCGTTGGGAAAGAGTAAAAATCATTTATCTAATCCCAATGGTATTCACACTTTTAATATCTACATATACTTTCATTCGAATTAAATTATCAGGCGTAGCTACGATTGCAGGAGGTTCTGAAAGCTTTTTTGGGTGGCTGATCGAAATTCCCAATGGCATTATTACACCCTTACAAGGGGCTATGCTTGGAGGAGACTTTCCGCGGTTAGCACCAAGCCCATACCTCGAACACATAATAAGTATTCTAATACTAGCCTTAATTTCTTATCAATTAGTGAGATTTTTCAAAACCTCAAATAGAAAAAATCCCTGGCTATTTGGATTTTTTTTGGTTCTTATATCAATAACTTTAATCTACTTTCTTTCCCTGATTGGAAGCTACCCACATGGAAGAGCTTGGATTCCCTATTGGCTGCCTTTAGTTTACATAGCACTTACTCCTATCTTCAGCTTAAATCAATTAGCGATTAACTCTGAACAATTCGCTGGCTTAGAAAAAAATCTACTAGCAATTTCAATTATACTATCGTTAATTACTATTGCATCGACCTTAGCTCAATTTGAAACCAGATTTACCTATGAGTTAAGACCCTTTTATTATCAATATAAATCTCTAATGCATCATTCGAGGGCAGGAACAATACACTGCTTAGCCTACAAAGATATAAACGATGAGGTTTTAAAATTTTATTTCCTTAACAAGGAAGGTCCGATAAAACCACTCATTCAATGCCCGAAAGGGATAGACTCTCCAACAGGGTTCATGCAATTTTCTCATAAAAATAAAGAACCATTTTTCAAACAATGAGGATTAAAATGTTTGCCAACTTTATATCTTGGCTGCCAGCATACGCTTAAAGCAAAGTGTCATTTCAAAAGTTGTCAATCATAAAGGTTTAAGGGGATCACGAAAATTCTCACTAAAGAACTGGGGGATTAATAGATTAATCTTATGACTTATTTAGAAATCAAGAGCATTGGCCAATTTGAAATCAGAAAAGTTCAAATGCAAAGCTACCATATAGAAAAGATATTGCTCTTTTTCAAGAATTCAAAATAATGTCATTCAATAATAAAAGTATGCGAGAGTATTAGTGAGAAACCAGATCTCTCATTCTCGACCAGAGTCAGATGTCAACCTTCATTCAATATCGCTACAGTAAGGAGTTATAAATTTTCGATGACAGTGCCTGGTTCAGCAAAACGTCGAGCAGCGAAATTCCTGAACGAGGGAAGAAGCTGCACCAGTCATATCAAGTGCAACGCCATAGTCTACAAACTGCCCAAAACTGTCCAAAAGCCACTAATAAATGGCCCGATGAGGCTGAGTCTGCTCAAACCAAAACCGGAGACGCTTAAACGGATGTAAAATAGACCTACTATTCGCTTAACGTGAATTCATTATGAAAAAATGACATAAACTTCATGCTTACAAGCTTTATCCAACAAACCTGAAATGTCAAATCAATGCGGAATTTAATTACAGGCGGTGCCGGATTCCTTGGCTCCCACCTAACTGATCGCTTAATGCAAGCTGGCGAAGAAGTAATTTGTCTGGACAATTACTTCACAGGCAGAAAAGAGAACATCAGAAACTGGATTGGACATCCCAATTTTGAATTGATTCGCCACGATGTCACAGAACCAATCAAATTAGAAATCGACCGCATCTGGCATCTAGCATGCCCAGCCTCTCCTGTGCATTATCAGTTCAACCCAATCAAAACAGCCAAGACAAGTTTCCTAGGCACATACAACATGCTAGGACTGGCAAGGCGAGTTGGAGCACGCTTCTTACTTGCCAGCACCAGCGAAGTGTATGGGGATCCAGAGGTTCATCCCCAACCGGAAAGTTACCGAGGCTGTGTCAACACAATCGGTATTCGCAGCTGTTACGACGAAGGAAAACGCATTGCTGAAACCCTCTGTTTCGACTACCAGCGCATGCATGGATCGGAAATCCGTGTGATGCGGATTTTCAACACCTATGGCCCGAGGATGCTTCCAAACGATGGACGGGTTGTCAGCAACTTCATCGTTCAAGCTCTCCAAGGACAAGCACTAACGCTGTATGGAGATGGCAGTCAAACCAGATCTTTTTGCTACGTGGATGACCTGATCGAAGGCATGATCAAACTGATGAACGGAAACAAAACCGGTCCCATCAACATTGGGAACCCCAATGAATTCACCATCCGTCAGTTAGCGGAACTCGTGCGCGATCGCATCAATCCAAAACTGGAACTCATCACCAAAACCCTGCCCCAGGACGACCCACTCCAACGCCAACCCATCATTGATCTAGCAAGGCAGGAACTTGGCTGGGAGCCCAAAATTCCCCTCTCAGAAGGTCTTCAACCCACCATTGACTGGTTCCGCAAAGAACTCAAGAAGAAAGTCGAATAAACCACGAGCACAATGAATCACCACCAAAAGCAATCACTTTTGCTCTTGGCAGTGATTAGAACAGAACTCAATCATTCAGCTTTATCCATCTTCACCCCGGACAACTCAGCACCACCTTTGACTTCCAACACCTTCTCCAAACCTTCAAGATCCTCATCGGTGATCTTGGTCTGCATCGGACAGTGCTTGGGACCACACATCGAACAAAATTCAGCCTGCTTATAAATATCAGCAGGCAAAGTTTCATCGTGATACTGCTTGGCACGCTCGGGATCAAGCGACAACTCAAACTGTTTGTTCCAATCAAAGGCGTAGCGAGCCCGGCTGAGCTCATCATCTCGATCACGGGCACCGGGGCGATGCCTGGCGATATCAGCTGCATGCGCTGCGATCTTGTAGGCAATCAAGCCTTCACGCACATCATCGGCATTGGGAAGACCCAGATGCTCTTTCGGAGTCACATAGCAAAGCATTGCAGTGCCATGCCAACCGGCCATGGCAGCGCCGATCGCCGAGGTGATGTGGTCATACCCCGGTGCGATGTCAGTTACCAAGGGTCCCAGAACATAGAAAGGTGCCTCGTTGCACTCCTCCATCTGCTTCTTGACGTTGAACTCGATCTGATCCATCGGCACATGGCCTGGACCCTCGACCATCACCTGAATATCTTTCTCCCAGGCACGACGCGTCAGTTCACCAAGGGTATGCAGCTCGGCCAGCTGAGCAGCATCCGAAGCATCGTGCTGACACCCCGGCCGTAACGAATCACCAAGCGAGAACGTGCAGTCGTAGCGCTTGAAAATCTCGCAGATGTCATCGAAGCGGGTGTAGAGAGGGTTCTGACGATGGTGATACAGCATCCACTGGGCGAGGATGCCGCCGCCACGACTGACGATCCCGGTGATGCGACCCTTCACCTTGACCAGATGTTCGATCAGCAGGCCAGCGTGAATCGTCTGGTAGTCGACACCTTGCTGACAGTGCTTCTCGATGATGTGGAGAAAATCATCCTCCGAGAGCCGTTCAATCGATCCATGCACACTTTCCAGAGCCTGATAAACAGGAACGGTGCCAATCGGCACGGGTGAAGCCTTGATAATCGCGGTGCGCACATCATCAAGATTGACGCCGCCGGTGGACAGGTCCATCACGGTGTCGGCACCATATTTCACAGCCAGATTCAGCTTCTTGACCTCTTCCTCGGCGTCCGAGGCATTGGGAGAAGCGCCGATATTTGCATTCACCTTGCACTTGCTGGCGATCCCAATCGCCATGGGCTCAAGATTTTCATGGTTGATGTTGGCGGGAATAACCATCCGGCCACGTGCCACCTCCTCCATCACCAAGGTCTCGGGAAGGTTTTCCCTCCTGGCGACGTAGACCATCTCCTCGGTCACCAGGCCCTGACGGGCGAAATGCATCTGGGAAACGTTGGACTGTCCGCGACGGGACTGAACCCAGGAGGCACGCATGATCCATTCAGCGAAGGAACTGCCAGGGGCCGGCCTGCTAACCGTGGATCACATTGGTCACTTCCCTATCGCCGGAATGACCCGGATCAGGTTCAGAGGGTGTGATCTCAGCCATGAGGATCGCGAACGATCCAGGGCACCCCTAGTGGTGACCAATTACTAGCAACGCCGTTGGGAACGCACCGTCATCGAAGCTGCAATCCGTTGAGTGCCGCTGCGATGACTCGATGGTCTACGTCTTGCTGCAGTGGCAACAATAGAGCTCTGGCTTGCTCACCAATCGGTTGATCAACGCTTTCACGAACAATGCGGCCCAAAATCTCTGCTCCGCTGACGCGAACAGTGCCATCCGCATCAGTGATCGCGGTACTGGCCAGGTCAAGTAGCCAACCGAAATCGATCTCCGGCTGTTCCGCCAGAGCCGAAAGAATGCTGCAACGCACAAGCCATGCACTATCGGCATCAAATGCTGACTTCAGCAATGGCCAAGCGCGGGCAACGCCATAGCTGGCAAGGGCATTGGCAGCTTCGGCACGCACATTGGCATCACCATCACTGCGCAGCAGCCGCTCTAATACGGTCCAACCCTGCTCAGTGCGCTTGTAGCCCAAACCGCTGCAGCTCAAGGAGCGCACGAGAAAAGCCTCCTGCTCACTGCCCAGCACCAATAGAGGAACAGCGTCCTCATCTCTGCAGAAGCGCAACTGGGTGAGGGCCGGCATCGCTCGCAATGGATCACCAGAACCGATCGCCTCTCTCAGGGCATTGAGATCAGGTTCACCGCCCTGAGGCTGCTGCGGTGTGGACGCCATCAATTCAATCCTCCTGAAAACGACTGCTTCGCAAGGCCACCAGCAGCTTGTGCCGCCGTCGACGACGACCCACCACTGCGTGGATCACCAAGCCAGAGCCGACCAGGATGGCAGGAACAGACTGCCAACGCTCGGTGCCCTCTCGCTGAACAAGCGCTAAGACGCCCAGGCACACCAGCAAGGGTGCGGCCAAAGACAACAAGACTTGCAGACGGGTGCGAGGCGGACGATTCATGTCGTCGGTTCCCAGGCCAGCATCGTTGCTGTGAGCACACGGATTCCGACCCCTAGGCAGCGTTCATCAGGCAAAAAGTGTCCGTTGTGAAGCGGCGCACATCCCTCAGGACCCGCCACACCGAGCCGAAACATCATGCCCGGCACATCCTGGATCAACTCTGCGAAATCCTCGGCGCCTAAGGAGGGCTGTTCCAAGCGCAAGACCTGATCTGGGCCAAGCTGCTCGATGGCACAGCGCTCAAGCAGAGCCGTGAGTCTGATGTCGTTATCCACCGGTGGAGCAATACAGCGATAGCGGACCGTTGCTGTTGCACCGAAACCCTCGCAAAGAGCTCGCACCGTCTCCTCGATCCAACGAGGCAGATGATCGTGCAGATCGTTCGATAGACAGCGCACCGTTCCCAGGAGGGTGACCCGGTCGGCAATCACGTTGAACGCCTTGCCCCCTTCGATACGCCCGAAGCTCACCACAACTGGGTGCAAGGCATCAAGCCTGCGACTGATGGCCTCCTGGAGGCCAGTGACCACCCTTGAAGCGATCCAGATCGCATCCACCGACTGATGAGGCCTGGCGCCGTGGCCCGCCTGGCCATTGATCTCGATTTCCAGTTCACCTGCCGCCGCTGTGAGGCTGCCGCTGCGCAAACCGACGCTGCCTACAGGCAAGGAGGGGAACACATGCAAACCAAACAACGCTTGAAGGCCATCGGTGGCTCCTGCCTCGCGCATCCAGCGCGCCCCTTGAGCGATTTCCTCTGCTGGCTGAAACAACAAGCGCATTCCAACAGGTAGGTGCGGCTCAGCCGCCAGCAACTTGGCCACGCCTAAACCAACCGTGCTGTGCAGGTCATGCCCGCAGGCATGCATCACGCCCTGCCGCAAGGAGGCATAGGGCAACTCCGTTTGCTCCTCAATCGGCAGTGCATCCATATCCACGCGCAAGCCGAGTTTCGGACCCTGCTCAGGGCCAAGATCAGCCACCACACCCGTGCGTCCAACGCCTTCGCGAACACGCCAACCGGCCTGGCGCAGATCACCCGCAATCAGTGCAGCGGTTTGATGCTCTTCGCCACTGAGCTCAGGATGGGCATGCAGGTGACGACGCAACTCAATCAACTCCGGCAACAGCGCGTCCAAACGCTCGGACCAGGTAGCAGTGAGGTTCATGACACCTCCAGAGCGAGAAAGCGCTCAAGATCGGCAATCGGCCGTGGCGGCCAGCGGCGCACCTCGGCCAGCCAAGCGGCATCGCGATAACTGGGATCAAGACCTGAAGCAGCGGCCCAATGGCTTTCCGCTTCACCGCGCGAACCTTCACTCCAGAGCAAAGCACTCAAAGCTGCTCTGGCATCGGCGAACAAGGGGTAGCGCCGGATAAGATTGCGCAAATTTCGTTCTGCTTCTTTCAGATCATTGAGTTGGTAGAGAGCCAGAGCATCACTGGATCGGGCCATCGCGAATCCTGGCCTTGCATCAGCGGCTAAGCGATAAAGACGCTGGGCTTCCTGCCATTCTCCCTCTGATCCACGCACATTGCCGAGGTTGTAGAGGGCTGAGGCATCACTCGGGTCTCGTTCCAGAATCCAGTCATAATCGGCTGCGGCCTCAGACCAGCGCTGCAAGGCCTCTTCAGCCGTACCACGATTGAGATGGGGGTCAGCATCGTTGGGGGCCAGCTCCATGGAGCGGGTTTGATCGGCGATGGCTCCCTCTGGATCACCCAACATCAAACGTATGTTGCCGCGATTGCTCCAAGCCGCCGCATCGTTAGGAGCAAGATCGAGCACCTGATCCCAGACCGGAAGTGCCTGCTGCGGATCGCCTGCACGGCTGAGAGCAAGAGCACGATCGAACAGCTCCGGCAAGTGATCAACTTCAGCTGCCAATGCCGAAACAGGAGAGGCGATCAACCAAAGCGGTAGGAACCAACCGATCAGGCTCTGCATCCGACTCAACCACCATGACGCCCTCGACTTCATCACAGTGAACACGCTGTGCCTTGAAGACCATCAAGCTGCGACCAAAAGAGCAGCGTCACCGTTTCTTAAATCGTCGAAGTCTTCAATCAGCGTATCGAGCATGAACAGCTCTGTGAGAGAGCTGAACAACACCGAGCACAGTTGTCAAGCAGCAGCGAGATGGTCACGACCAGCAGCCGTCACCACCCGGCCACGCGGAGTGCGCTGCAAAAAACCGAGCTGAAGTAGATACGGTTCAACCACTGACTCCAAGGTGGTGGGATCTTCTCCAAGAGCCGCCGCAAGGGTATCCAGTCCGGCGGGACCGCCTCCATGGGATTGGAGCAGAAGCTCCAGCAGCCTGCGATCACTGGCGTCCAGACCGCGGCCATCCACCCGATGCAACGTGAGGGCTTCATCGACTAATGCACGGTCGATCACTCCGGAGCAGTCACGAACACAGGCCACATCTCGCACCCGACGCAACAGTCGGTTGGCAATGCGAGGCGTCCCCCTGCAGCGGAGTGCAATCTCAGCGCATGCATCGGCCGTGAGATCGAGGTCGAGCAAACCGGCGGCCCGCTCGACAATCGACTGCAAGTCGTCCAAGCCGTAGAACTCGAGACGCTGAATCAAGCCAAAGCGATCGCGCAACGGTGAACTCAACGCACCTGCGCGGGTTGTGGCACCGACCAGTGTGAACGGCGGTAAGTCCAGTGCACGGGTTCGCGCAGTGCTTCCCTTGCCAACGGTGAGGTCGAGTCGACGATCCTCCATGGCCGGATAGAGCAGCTCCTCGGCCACCCGGCTGAGTCGATGAATCTCATCGATGAACAACAGCTCTCGTGGCTGCAGATTCACTAAAAGACCAACGATGTCGCGGGGGCGCTCAAGCGCCGGGGCGCTGGTGATGCGGCATTTCACTCCCAACTCCTCAGCCAGCACCATGGCCATGGTCGTTTTGCCAAGACCAGGCGGGCCGTAGAGCAACACATGATCGAGAGCATCGCCGCGGCCCAGCGCGGCTTGCACCGCAATGACAAGCACCTGCTTGAGCTCACGCTGACCGATGTAATCCTTCAGACACTTGGGCCTTAAACCGTCATCGCGAGAGGCCAGCGCCGCTGGATCGAGACCGTCTCCTGGTTGCCGGCCCGCATCGACCACCCGATTGGGCTCACGCTCCTTGCGTGGACGTGGGGATCCTGCGCTTGAGGAAACAATGGCCATGTGGGAAGAGTACCGAGACCTGGATAGGGTCGGAGCATCAAGCGGCCGATAGGCCAAACAGGCAATGGCCAAAGGTGGAGGCAAGAAAAATGCGGCAGCTCGCGCAGCGGCCAATCGCTTACTGGCAGACAACAGGCTGGCCAGGCATCAATACGACATCCTGGAAACGCTGGAAACCGGCATTGAACTAGTGGGCACCGAGGTGAAATCCATTCGAGCCGGCCAAGCCAATCTCCGGGATGGTTTCTGCCTGATCCGGAAGGGTGAAATGCAGCTGCACAACGTGCACATCTCACCCCACACCCATGCAAGCGGGTATTACAACCACGACCCGCTGCGCGTGCGCAGGTTGCTGGCCCACCGACGCGAAATCGACAAGCTGCGAGGGCAACTCGATCAAAAAGGGCTGACGCTGATCCCGCTCAACATGCACCTCCAGGGCTCCTGGATCAAACTCACCATCGGTCTTGGCAAAGGCCGCAAGTTGCATGACAAGCGCGCTGCCGAAAAGGACAAGCAAATCAAGAAAGAGACCCGGGCTGCCATTGCCCGCTACTGACTGCCCTCATTGGGTTCTGCAGTGGAATCAGAGGTGGAGTCACTGGTCAATGGATTGGCTGCATCAGCCTCTTCACCGGGAGGATCCTCAGCACCAGCAGGCCGGGGACCGGGGGGTTCCGGAAGCGCCTCGACAGGGCCCTCAGCCCCAGTGGCCGAGTCGGGAATCGGGTTGAGATCAACCTCCGGCAACGGTTTCGGTGCTGGCGCATCGGCGCGACAGGAGAGCGTCAACAAACCGGACGACACGCCGTCGTTGGTGACCAGCACCTGCACAGGCGAACCTGCTTCCTCAGGCAAGGTCACAACACGCAGCGGTCCGCGATCGGCAGCGACCTCACCATTGGAGCCATAAACAGTCATCTGCATCAAAGGAGTGCCGTTGATACCCAACACCAGGCGACGACCAGCGGGGACCGAGATCGAGATCAGGCGTGCACCACCAGCGGAGACTCGGCTGGACAGAACCGTGGGCGCCTGTGCACGCGCTTGGACCTGTTCAATCCTCACATCCTCAAGGCTGCGCAATGCGGCAGCGATCCACAGCTGACGGAAAGGCTCAGGCGGCTTCACCCCTGCCGGAACTCCAGGAAGCAACGCCTGAGCCGAAGCGCTGACCAGCTGCTCCACCACCTTGTTGTTCACACCCTGCGACACAAGGGCCTGGCGTTGCCTTTGCCAGTCGGCAGGCTTGAGCTGTCCCAGACGACTGCGCAGCGCCGGCGGCAGTTGCTCCACCCTGGCCAACCACTCCTCGGCGAGTTCGTTCCAGACACTCCTCAAAGGGGTGTCTTCGAGGGAATCACTCGGCAGACGACCGCCACGCTCAGGGAAACGGGCCATCAGGCTCGCATCCACCAACTGCAGAAACCAACTGCGATCAACCTGAAGGGCTCGTAGACGACTGAGCAGCTGCTGACGTTGATCAATCTCCGCAGGAGGAAGGCTTGCGGAAGGGGAACGCCCGATCAGATCGCGAGCCGTGGAGGGGGCACCAGTGGGGGAATTGCCGCGAGTGAGCAGAAACCAACCTATGGCTGTTCCCACCAGAGCCGAGACCAACAGGGCACCGACAACGGGCCAGAGACGGCCTTCCGCCGCAAGCTGTCGCTGCTCCGCTGAAGGTCGGCGCCGTGCTTCCTCACGAGCTGTGGCGCGAGATGGGTTGAACGACGGCAAATCCGGAGACTCACTTGCCACGAGCGGCGAGTGATCCGAAACAACTGGAGCCAAAACCAGGGTGCGCTCAGCCCGCGCCTGAGGCCCTGTTGTTTCAGGCATCGACACAGCCTGCAAAGCCTGGAGGGCATCAGCAGCCACCTCAAAACGGTGCCCGAGCTGTTCAGACAGCAATCTTTCCAATACCTCTCGATAGGAAGGATCCAGATCGAGCTCGTTGGGGAACAACCATGCCTCCGCATCTACCTGCAACAACTGCGCAGGGGGACGGCCGGTGAGCAGGGTCAGAGCCGACACACCGAGACCATGCAAATCCATCCACGCAGCTGCAGGGTCCTGCCGGACCTGCGAGGGAGGCGCATAAGCCGGCGAGGCTGCGATGAGAGGCTGCTGACCGCAGCGCTGCAGCAACCCGAAATCCAACAGCACGGGCAGACAATCCTGATCGCGCCGCAGCAGATTGCGGGGATTGAGATCGCCATGGACCAGCTCCTGACCGTGCAGCACAGCCAGAGGAGGCAACAGCTGCCTCATCAGCAGCAGCACCTCTCCAGGGCCGAACACCAACTGGCGCTGAAGGCGTTGGGTCTGGATCTGACTCAGAGTTGAGCCCTCCTGCCACTCACGCACCAGCCAAAGACTGCCCTGTTGCTCAAGCAGGCCTCCAAAGCGTGGAATCTGGGGATGCAGCAGTGACTGCATCGACGGCCACAGACTGCGAAAGCGATCCTGAGTCGCCTGAGTATTGAGTTGCCGCAACGCAACGGGTGCATCACCCGCCAACTGATCAGCGGCACGCCAGAGAGTCCCCTGGGGATGGTCTGGATCAGACGACAGACAGCGGTCTAGGCGATACCGGTCGGCCAACAACGTGCCGATCACAAAGGAGTTGCGATTTGGGCCGATGGTAGGGGCAGTCTTGCGCTGACACCCGACGGGGATCCCACTAACGTCACCGCCAGCATGATTCCCATCCATGGCTTCCGGCTCACTCCTGAATCGACTGATGGAGGTGCGTCGGACCAGTGAGGCATTGATTGAGCCCCTCAATACCGAAGACCTCAACCTGCAGGGCATGGCCGATGCCAGCCCACCCAAGTGGCACCTTGCTCACACCACCTGGTTCTTCGAAACCTTTGTGCTGAAGCCCAACCATCCGGACTACGTCCCAGCGGACCCGCGTTGGAGCTATCTGTTCAACTCCTATTACGACGCTGTTGGCCCACGCCAACCGCGACCGCAGCGAGGGTTACTCAGCCGGCCACCGATGGAGGAAGTTACAGCCTGGCGGAAGCGGGTGAATCTTGCTCTCGAAGAGCTTTTGAAGCGCCACAGCGAAGCACCTTGGCTGGATCTGGTGGAACTGGGACTTCACCATGAGCAGCAGCATCAGGAACTGATGTTGATGGACCTGCTGGATGGATTCAGCCGTCAGCCGCTCGAACCGGCCTATCGCAGCGACTGGACTGAACCGTTTGATGATCAGCCGATCACTACCGGCAAAACGTCAGGCTCCCAACGCCACGAACCCTGGCTCGACTGCCGTGGGGGCCTGGTGGAAGTGGGCCACAGCGGTGATGCCTTCCACTTCGATAACGAAGGCCCGCGGCATCGAACCTGGCTGGAGCCCTTCAGCATTGCGTCTCGGCTGGTGAGCAATGGTGCTTACCGGTGCTTCATCGACGATGGCGGTTACCAACGCCCTGAGCTCTGGATGAGCGAGGGCTGGGCTGAGCGCAGTCAGCGCAACTGGGAAGCACCCCGCTACTGGAGACGTGATCCGGATGACCAAGGTCCCTGGCGTTGGGAGTTCACCCTCGCTGGCCGCTGCCCACTGGAGGATCACCTGCCAGTTCGACACCTCAGTTGGTTCGAAGCGGATGCCTATGCGCGCTGGGCCGGCGCCCGCCTGCCAAGCGAAGCGGAATGGGAATTAGCCAGCCATGAGCACGGGGCATCACTTCAACAGAGCCATGGCCAGCTGTGGCAATGGACCTCAAGCCCCTATCGCCCATACCCAGGCTTTCAACCTGCAGCGGGAGCTGTGGGCGAATACAACGGCAAATTCATGACCTCCCAGTTCGTGCTGCGGGGCAGCAGCCAGCTCACACCCAGAGGCCATTCCCGCGACACTTACCGGAACTTTTTCACCCCGGCCAGCCGCTGGATGGCGGCAGGTCTACGCCTGGCCCAATGACAACCCAAACGCCTGCGCGTCCTCAACTGATCGATCTGCATCCGCCCAGCGCAGACATGCACCGACTGGTGCAGGACGGTCTGCAACGAGAGCCCCGTCAGCTACCAGCGTGGTTCCTCTACGACAACAAGGGTTCTCGCCTGTTTGATCAGATCTGCCAGCAACCGGAGTACAGCCTCACCCGAACGGAAATCGCCTTACTGGAATCGGCAGCAACGGACATGGCCCGTGCCATTGGATCAGGTGTGATCGTTGAATTCGGCGCAGGCAGTGCCCGCAAGGTGGGGCCGCTGCTGGAAGCGATGCAGCCTTCCGCCTATGTGGCCCTCGACATCAGCGCCGAGCACCTACGCCAGTCAACGTCGGCACTTCAGACCCAACATCCCGGGGTGCCGATGCTGGGAATCTGCTGTGATCACAGTCAGCTTGATGTGCTTCCAGACCATCCGTTGATCCGTGGGACAAGGCGGGTGGGGTTCTTTCCTGGCAGTTCCCTCGGCAACTTCACTCGTGACGAAGCCATTGCGCTGCTGCGCAGATTCCGGGACCTGCTCGATGGAGGACCGCTGTTGCTGGGACTTGATCAGCCCAAATCAAGGTCCAGGATGGAGGCCGCCTACAACGATGCCGCAGGTATCTCCGCCGCCTTCGCCTATAACCTGCTGCAACGACTGAACAAGGATCTGGGCGCAAACTTCAACCCAGACACGTTCCGTTACGAGGCCGTCTGGCAGGAAGCAGAGAGCCGAGTGCGCATGGCCCTGATCAGCGAAGGCAACCAAACGGTATTGGTGGCTGGTGAACCATGGACCTTCAGCGCAGGACAACCGCTTGTGACCGAATACAGCGTCAAATACTCAGTGAAGATGGCCCTTGAGCTGGCCAAGGACGCAGGCTGGCGCTGGTGCCAGCGTTGGCATGATCCTGCTGATGACCTTTCCCTGCACTGGCTGGAAGCGGCAGACTGAACAGAAACACGTTCAGCCCTGATTTCATCATGAGCATGAGCAACGCTGCCAGGGCTGATTGATGTCGCCGACTTGGCTGGATCAGCTTGAACAGAACCTGGAAGAGCGGTTGGATGCCTTTCTGCACTCCAATCCCGATCAAGACCACCTGCTGCAGGAGCAGCATCTGCAAGACCGACAGCGCGATCTCAGCAGCCGACGTGATCTGATGCAGATCCAGGCCAGAGATCTGCGACGGCAGCTGCTGTCACTGGCAGAGCAAGTTCAGGCCTGGGGAGAACGCACCAAGAAGGCGCGCGATGCCGGAGCCGATGACCTGGCATTGCGAGCTGAACAGCATGTCAAAACCCTGATGAATCAGGGCAGAGATCTCTGGAATGAGCTTGACGAGCTGGGTCGGAATTTCCGAGATCTAGATCAACAGATTTCCCATCTCAATCAGAAGGCGTCACAACAACGAGGACATCGCAGCCTGGATGAAGACTGGGCCTTGTTTGAAGCCCACCAAGAATTAGAGGAGATCAGACGTCGCCAAGGGCTCAGCTGATTCCTGGATCAATCAAGCCTTGGGAGCAGGAGGCTCAAGGCTGACGTTCTCGGGCGGTGGGGTCGGATCAGGATCGGCAATCAGCATGTGCTGAAGCACGATCTCAGGACGCTCGCTGTCGCGCCAGCGAATCCGATAAGCGGGCATCTTGGTGCCTCGGCTGGTGGTCTGCTCAACGGGCTCCATCACCCAGCCGCGGCGGGAGCGCCCCTGGGGATTGCGCTTGACCACCGCATCGGCGTGCTTGAAGCGGAAACCTACGCGCTCACCACTCATTGGAAAGGGACCATGCCACTGTGCTCCATTATCCACCCTGAGGGCACAAGGCAACCTTCCAACACACTCAAACCTCAGGGCGAAGCAGCGGGAAGGCAATCACGTCGCGGATGGAAGGGCTGTCCGTAAGCAGCATCACCAATCGATCGATGCCGATGCCGAGGCCACCTGTGGGAGGCATGCCCACCTCCAGAGCATTGACGAAATCCTCATCCAAGCCCTGCGCCTCCAGATCGCCAGCGGCTTTGCGCTCCTGCTGTGCTTCCAGGCGCTGACGCTGATCGACTGGATCAGTGAGCTCGCTGAAAGCATTGGCGTGCTCTCTGCCAACGATGAACAGTTCAAAACGTTCAACCAACCCGGGCTTACTGCGATGCGGACGAGCCAGGGGCGAAATGTCCAGGGGATAGTCCATCACGAACGTGGGCTGGATCAGAGTGGACTCCACAGCTTGTTCAAACGCTTCATTCAGAAGCCGTCCCACGGAATCGGCCAATACAGGAACGTGCAGACCCTTCGCTGCCATAGCCGCTGCGGCTTCCTCTCGATTGCTGAAGGCATGAAAATCCAAGCCGGTGGCGTCCTGGACCAGCTCATGCATGGTTGCGCGCCTCCAGGGAGGAGTCAGATCAATCTCGGTGCCTTGATAGGTGATGGTCTGACTAGCACAAACCTCCTGGCAGACAGAACTGATCATCTGCTCAGTGAGCTCCATCATCCCCAGGTAATCGGAGTAGGCCTGGTACACCTCCACGGACGTGAATTCAGGGTTATGTCGAGTGCTGATGCCCTCGTTGCGGAAGATCCTGCCGAGCTCGTACACACGCTCAAAGCCCCCCACAACCAGTCTCTTGAGGTGCAATTCCGTGGCGATTCTCAACGTCAGCGGCAGATCCAGAGCGTTGTGATGCGTTTCAAACGGCCGAGCATCAGCACCACCCGGCTGGCTCTGGAGAACGGGTGTCTCGATCTCGAGGAAGTCGCGATCATCCAACCAGCGCCGGATTGAGCTCACTGTTAGCGCACGCCGCCGGAAGGTTTCCCGCGACTGAGGGGTCACGATCAGGTCGAGATAGCGCTGCCGGTAGCGCTTTTCCACGTCGGCGAGACCATGCCACTTATCAGGCAACGGCTGCAGCGCCTTGGTGAGCATGGTCCACTCGGCAACTTTCACCGAAAGCTCACCGCGATCCGTTCGGCGCAGGATGCCGCTCACACCGATGAGGTCGCCCGCATCCACAAGCGACGTGATCTGGGCAAACGACTCGCCCAGAGTCGACTTCTCCAGAAACAGCTGGATCGTGCCCGTCTCATCAGACAGGGTGAAGAAAGCAAGTTTGCCCATCACCCGTCGCGTCATCACCCGACCGGCGACGGCCACGTTGAGATTCCGCTCTTCCCCATTGGGCAGATCAGCGTGGACGGCCTGCAACTGAGCCATCCGATCGGTTGGATCGAAATGGAGGGCATAGGGGTCTACACCCTGCTCCCTGAGTGCATTCGCCTTCTCTAAGCGGGTCTCTCGCAGTTCTGACACGGAAAAGAACTCACATGGGCGCCATCCTGCCGGTCGATGGTGCCATCAAGTGAGAAATCGGCGTCAGAACGTCAGCAGGACGATCTCAACTCGCCACTGCTGCAGGAGCGTTATCACCCATGCGCTGGGAGGAATAGCCGATACCGCGCACCGTGAGAATCAGTTCAGGATTCCGGGGATCCGGTTCAAGTTTGCCGCGCAGGCGCGCCACATAAACATCAACCACTCGCAGATCCGCAGCACGGCGAGGTGGATAACCCCAGAGCTGCTCAAGAATTTCTGCACGAGGAACAACCCGACCAGGTTCCCTGAACAAGAGCTCAAGCAAGCTGAATTCGGTGTAAGTCAGTGAAATGCGCTCACTGCCTCGCGTCACTTGGCGACGGTTGGTGTCCACAACAAGGTCACCAACGCGCACGACTCCTTGCCCAGTCGGCAATTCACGAGGCTCAGCGGTGGCCGAACCTCTCCCTACGCGACGGAGAATCGTGGCAATTCTGGCTTCCAGTTCTTTGGGACTGAAAGGTTTGGGAAGGTAGTCATCTGCACCGAGGTCAAGACCTGCCACTCGTTCAGAGATGGCTTCAAGGGCCGACAAGAAAATGATTGGGACACAGGATTCGGCCCGCAGACGCCGACAAACTGCGAAACCATCCAGTTTCGGAAGCATGACGTCGAGAACGACGAGGTCTGGCGATTCGCGATGGAACACCTCAAGGGCCTCCTCGCCATCTTCTGCACAGACAACGCGATAACCAGCTAACTGAAGTCGCATCACCAAGACACGACGGACTGCAGGCTCGTCGTCGACGACCAACAATGTGGCCTTGACGGACTCTGGAGCTCCCTGGAGAGACCCATCGCCATCAAGTTGGTGGGATGGGCCTTCGGGCATACACTCCATCGGGTAAGAATTGCAACCCTACAGTTCGACGTGAACGGATCGAGCTCCGCGATCCAAACCGGGAACAGGTTTTGGCTTCTTTTAAGAATTGAAGCAGTCGCTCAACAAGGGGTTCAGGGCCATCGGGCACTGGCATAACGGTTCCATTGCTGCTCTGCCTCAAGCACGGCCTGATCACTGCTGATCTGACCCAACATGGCCCGCTGCAACTGGGTGTAGATGATGCTCTGCAAGCGCTTCACCCCCGGAGTCGCAGGCACAAGCACCCGGGCAGTGTTCAAGGTCTCCGCCGACAACAGACGTGCGTCACGGATCTGAGCCTCAGCAGGATTGGATGGCTGCTCAGCCTCAAGCTCGGCACGAATCGCAGACAGCGCTTCAAGAGAAGACGGCAGCACTCTCGCCTCTCGCGCGAAACGAGCTTGATTGGTTCCGTTGGTCAAAAACAGGGCCAGTTCTACAGCTTCGCCAGCCTGCTGACTCTGCCGAGGCACGGCAAGCGTCATCAAGGCCACATTGGCTGTGCCGTCCGAACCAGTCAGAGGTGGCTGAGGCGTGGTCACCGCAGCCACACCGGGGGCATTGGTCTGAATGCTGCGCAGAAACTCAGCGCCGCTGGCAAGCAATGCAAGCTCACCACTCTGGTACAGCTCAATGGCCCGCCGCTGCCCCTGACTCACCACTTCCCGAGGCAACAAACCTTCGCGATACAAATCAGTCCAGAACGCAAAGGCCTTGCGACCTGCCGGCGTGTTGAATGCGGCTCTCTGACGTGCATCCAGAAGACGGACGCCCATCTGCACGAACGACTCCAAAAGCTCTGCGGAATCGTCTGGAACCGTAGTCACAAAGAGGCCGTAACGACCCGTGCGCTCGCGGATGCTGCGGGCATACGCAGGCACTTCATCCCATCGACGAGGAGCCCTGGGGAGACCCGCCTGACGCAGAAGGTCACCGTTCACCAAGCTCAGACGGACCGTCAGATACCAGGGGATGGCGATCTGACCTGCCTCAGGATCCCTGGCTGCCTCCCAGACTGATGGCAAGTAGTTCTGCTCTGCACCAGGCGGCAAAAGAGCTGTGAGATCAGTGAGGCCACCCTTGCTGGCCAGATTGGCGGCGAAAGGAGGATTGAGGTTCACCACATCAGGTGCGGTGCGTGCAAACACAGCCGCTAGCAGCTTGCGCTCTACCGACCCCCAGGGGAGGTCTGTCCATCGCACCGGTGCCTCTGGATGGAGCTTGTCCCAAGACCCAAGCAGGTCATCCATATAAGGGTTGAACTTTGGGGCCAACTGCAGGGTCCAAAGCTGGAGAGTTCCCTCAGGAACGAAACCCGGACGACACCCCCAGATGAACACCGCCAAACCGGAGAGAGCCAGGCCGGACAGAAACCGGCGCCGTCGCAAAGACACAATCATGCGGGTGCTCGCCGTCGCCACAAAAGCAGCTGCCAGGATCCAATTAACGGTGCCAGCAGTCCAGTGATCAAAGCCTGGGCGAGCGTGGTGTGCAGCGCCCACGACTGGGTCAGTCCATCGGATGATCCCAGCACCAGCCACTGGAGCCATAAGGACAAACCCAGAACCAGCGCGCCGATCCAGGCCAGCAATCCCAGATTGAGGCTGCGCTGAATCGGCGGGCCGCGGCGTCCCAGCCGTCCCCACCACCAACCCATCAAGACCAGAGCGGGCACCTGACTGACATCCCCGAGGCTCAGACCATCCAGCACAAGTCCAATCGCTGCTCCTGCAATAGCACCGGCAAGCGGACCATCCACCAATGACCAGGGCAGCAACCAGAGGATCGCCCAACTGGGCGGAACACCATCCAGGTTGATCCAGGACGGTACTGCCATCTGCAGGATCGGCACCAAGAGGGCAGAAGCCACGCAGATGGGTTGTCGATGTAGGCGCGTCATCCGTCAGCGCACCTTGACCTGGACCCAATCGATGGCATCAGGCGGGGCGATCAGCTGCACGAGAGCGGTTGGCGCCGGGACCGATCTGGCATTAAGCGACTGCACCACTGCCACGGGCAAATTTGGTGGCAGCAGAGTGCTCGCCGGTGAGGTACTCACCAGATCACCTGGACGGACCTGGATGTCCTTATCGAGAAATTGCAACTGTGGCCGGGCTGTTCCAAGGCCTACCAGCAGCCCATGCTGCTGGGTGCGCGGCAACCAAACGCCGATGCGACTACCAGGAGCCGTGAGTAGACGGACGCTGCTGGTGGTGGGTGTCACGCTCTGAACCCTGCCGACCAGGCCTCCAGGACCGATCACTGCATCATCCTTGCCCACACCTTCAATCGAACCTTTGCCCAGCAGCAACTGTTGCCACCAACCCGATGCTGTGCGTGAGATCACCGCAGCCTGAAGCCAGTCTCCCGACGACTGCTGATCCAGCGCCAACAAACCCCTCAGGCGAGCGTTATCTTGCTCCAGAAGCTCCAGCCGGGACAGCTGCTCCTGCTGTTTGGCAGTTTCAATCCACTCGCGCTGAGCAGCCCCGGGCCAGAAGGGCCGACTCAGCAAGGCGAAGCCATCAGCAAAGCCAGCCCCTTTGCTCAGACGGACCAAACCAAGGGCTAGCAACAACACCAACCAAGGCCATAGCAGCTGGATGGAGCGCAGCCTTAAGCCCTGGGGCCTCTGGGAGGAACCCATGGCGATTAGAGAGCGGAAGCAGAGCGAACAAATTCAGGTGTGTCGAGCACCCTCTGCAGACGCTTGTAATCCTCAAGGACCTGACCACAACCCTTAACCACGCAAAGGAGTGGCTCCTCGGCGATGTGGGTGAAAATCCCAGTTTCATGGCTGATCAGATCACTGATGCCGCGGACCAACGCTCCGCCACCGGCCAGCATGATTCCACGATCGACGATGTCGGCGGCAAGCTCGGGCGGAGTGCGCTCGAGGGTGCGCTTCACAGCCTCCACAATCACGTTCAAAGGCTCTGCAATGGCCTCACGCAGATCGCCTGCCTGCAACTGAATGGTGCGTGGCAGCCCAGACAGCAGGTGAAGGCCGCGCACATCCATCACCGTTTGATCGAACTCGTTATCAGGGAACGCCGAACCGATGCGGATCTTGATCTCTTCAGCGGTGCGCTCACCCACGACGAGGTTGTGCACTTTCTTCAAGTAGACGCCGATGGAGTCACTGATCTCATCTCCGGCAACGCGGACCGACTCACTGAGCACGGTGCCACCCAGACTGAGCACCGCCACCTCGGTGGTGCCGCCGCCAATGTCGACAATCATCGTGCCAACAGGTTCAGTGACCGGCAGACCGGCGCCGATTGCAGCAGCGACAGGCTCATCAATGAGATGAACTTCCCGTGCTCCGGCAAGGCCGGCCTCACGGACAGCACGTCGCTCCACGCCGGTGACCCCACTAGGGATCCCCACAACCAGACGAGGGGCCACGATGCCGCGGCCTTCATTGCCTTTCTGAATGAAGGTTTTCAGCATCTGCTCAGCCGCATCGAAGTCGGCGATCACACCATCGCGAAGGGGGCGAACAGCACGAATATTTCCAGGCGTGCGACCCAACATCAGCTTGGCCTCGTCACCAACGGCCATGGTCACGCCGCGTTCGAGATCCAGGGCCACCACGGAGGGTTCCTGCAACACGATGCCCTTGCCAGAGACGTAAATCAGGGTGTTGGCAGTACCCAGGTCGATGCCGATATCGCGGGACAACTGGAAACGGCGGAACAGCACTGGCGAGAACACATTTCGGCGAATCATAGGGGCAGTCTCAGACCCCATCTGTTACAGATTCGTTTGAAGATGGAACTTCTAGAAGGCAGCCACGACAACCGACAGTTTTGACAATCGTGGCGCATCATTGACCCACAAACAGGAGAGATTCAATGGGTGTCAACTCCGTGACTTTGGTCGGACGTGCCGGCCGTGATCCAGAAGTCAGGTATTTCGAATCAGGCAGCATGGTGGCGAACCTCACCATCGCCGTGAACCGCCGCAGCCGCGACGACGAGCCCGATTGGTTCAATCTAGAAATCTGGGGAAAACAGGCTCAGGTGGCAGCCGACTACGTGAAGAAGGGTTCCCTGCTCGGCATCATTGGAAGCTTCAAGCTGGACCGCTGGAACGACCGCAACAGTGGTGAAGAGCGCTGCAAACCCGTGGTTCGGGTTGATCGACTGGAACTTCTGGGCTCGAAGCGAGACAACCAGGAAGCAGGCGGCAATTTCGGAGGCGGAAGCCCCAGCGACGAAGAAGTGCCCTTCTGATGTTGGCCTGATCGCTCAGTCCGCCATCAATCGGCGGACTGACGTCGCCTCCAAATCCGAAGACCCAACCAGATCCCCCCAGCGAGAACGGCGACCAACAACAACACCTTGATCACCTTGCTGACCGGATCGATCCAGACCTCCACGTTGCTGTAGCCCTCGCCAAGGATCATGCCGGCGACAGTCAGCAACAGGGTCCAGATCAAACTGCCGGCCGTCGTCCAGATCAGGAAAGGCGTGATCGGCATCAACTCGATCCCAGCTGGCACTGAAATCAGAGTGCGAATGCCTGGCACCAGTCGCCCCCAGAACACCAAGGCAGTTCCATAACGGCTGAACCAACGGCGGCTACGAGACAACTCCTCAGGGCTGATACCGATCCAGCGACCATGTCGACTGAGCCACTGCTCGATACGTTCTTCATTGATCAGGCGGCCAATCCCATACCAGGGCAAAGCACCAAGGACGGTGCCAAACAGACCCGCGATGACGACTGGAACCAACTGCAGCTGGCCTTGCTGAACATAAAAACCTCCCAGAGGCATGATCAGCTCGGAGGGGATCGGAGGGAACAGGTTCTCCAGGAACATGGCCGCAAAGATTGCGGCGTATCCCGCCCAGGGATTGGCTTCTACGGCTTGGCCAATCCAATCGGGCAGTTGGGTTACAAATTCGGTGAGCCCCATGGAGCATGCTGAAGTCGTGGCAAGTCTTCCATGAAGCAACCCTGAAAGCTCAGATTGAGACCATCAGAGCTTTCATTGATGTCTTCATCCAATAAAAAAGCCAGATCACAACAGTGACCTGGCTGAAGAAAACAAGCGAGAAAACTTGTTCGGCCAATAATTCAGTAGCGGTAATGATCCGGCTTGTAAGGACCTGCAACCGGCACATTGATGTAATCGGCCTGATCCTTGCTGAGCTCAGTGAGCTGGGCACCGATACGACCAAGGTGTAAACGCGCCACCATCTCGTCGAGGTGTTTCGGCAGAACGTAGACCTCCTTTCCGTACTCTTTACCCTTAGTGAAAATCTCAATCTGAGCCAACACCTGGTTGGTGAAAGAGTTACTCATTACGAAGCTGGGGTGACCTGTGGCGCAACCCAGATTCACTAGACGACCCTCTGCAAGCAAAATGATCTTATTGCCGCTGGGCAGGGTGATGTGATCAACCTGAGGCTTGATGTTTTCCCACTCATAATTCTTGAGTGAAGCAACATCAATTTCATTATCGAAATGACCGATGTTGCAGACGATCGCCTCATCCTTCATCTTCACCAGATGCTCATTGCGGATCACCTGATAGTTGCCCGTGGCAGTAACGAAGATGTCCATTTGTTCGACAACATCTTCCAGACGGACGACGCGATAGCCCTCCATGGCTGCCTGTAAGGCACAGATGGGATCGACCTCAGCAATGCAAACGGTTGCGCCCAGTCCACGCAAGGACTGAGCGGAACCCTTGCCCACATCGCCATAGCCGATCACCAGCGCCTGCTTGCCAGCAACCATCACGTCGGTGGCACGCTTGATGCTGTCAACCAGTGATTCACGGCAACCGTAGAGGTTGTCGAATTTGCTCTTGGTGACCGAGTCGTTGACGTTGATGGCAGGGAAAGGCAACTCGCCACTCTTCTGCATCTTGTAGAGACGAGCCACACCCGTGGTGGTTTCCTCAGTGACACCCTGAATCTGCGCTTTTGTGCGGCTATAGAAACTGGAATCCTGAGCAAGCTTCTTCTTAATAGAAGCGAAGAGGTAGGTCTCTTCCTCATTCGAAGGGTTGTCGAGAACAGTGATGTCCTGCTCAGCCTTGCTGCCCAACATCACCAGACCTGTGGCGTCGCCACCGTCGTCGAGAATCATGTTGGGTGAGCCACCATCACCCCACTCGAGGATGCGGTGGGTGTACTCCCAGTATTCCTCCAGAGTTTCGCCCTTCACTGCGAACACGGGGATTCCATTGGCTGCAATCGCAGCTGCAGCATGGTCCTGCGTCGAGAAAATATTGCATGAAGCCCAACGCACGTCAGCGCCAAGCTCAACCAGCGTTTCAATCAGAACCGCGGTCTGGATGGTCATGTGCAAAGACCCGGCGATGCGGGCACCCTTCAGGGGCTTTTCGCTGCCATATTTTTTGCGCAATGCCATCAGGCCAGGCATCTCGGTCTCGGCGATATCGAGTTCCTTGCGGCCGAAATCAGCCTGGTTGATATCAGCAATGACGCAATCGACGCCAAGCTTCAGCTCAGCCGCGGACGTGGGCGCTGCCACCATGGTTTGTGTGCTCCCTAAAAGAGTGTGGAGTTGAATATCTGCGGAGACTCCGAGGCTTCGGGCTCGCTGCTTAAGCAATCTACCGATTGGAGCTGGATCCTGAAGGACCTGGAGGCCACACGAGCCCTGGGTAGGTATCTGGTGCAACAGCCTGAGCGTCCATCACTACTACTGCTCGAGGGCACTCTCGGTGCAGGGAAAACCTCACTGGTGCAAGGCATTGCCTCTGCGATAGGCATCGACGAACCAATCACCAGCCCAACCTTTGCCCTTGCTCAGCACTACCCCCAGGGCAAACCACCACTGGTTCACCTGGATCTCTATCGCCTGGAGTTGGCAGCCGCAGCCGATGACCTATTCCTTCAGGAAGAGGAAGAAGCAGTGGGGATGGGAGCCATCCTGGTTGTGGAATGGTCGGAACGACTCAGCCTTGCCCTGCCGGAAGCCTGGCGAGTGAAGCTGACTCACCGGAGCGAGGGAGGCAGGCTGGCAACACTGAACAAAAGCGATCAGATCAGAACCCAGACCCATCAGGAGTCGAGTTGATCGAGAAACTCCACAACCATGCTGGGCAAAGGTTGAGGATCGATCGCCCCGGCACCGGAACAGACCAGCGCTCCGCAGGCTGCCGCATAGCGCACAACCTGTTCCACCACAGCTGCACTGAGCTGAAGTGACTGGCCAGTTGAAGGGGTCAGTGTCACCAGTTGATGCAGCAGTCCTGCCGTGAAAGCATCTCCAGCTCCGGTGGTATCAACAATCTGAGCCGGTTCCAGAACCGTCATCGAACCCTTGTGTCCGGCCATGAACCACCGCACCGGATGACCGCCGTCAGTCACCAGCACATCCGGCTGCTGAGGCAACGAAGTGCTGATCTCTGCGGGATCACTGCTGCAAAACAGCCACTCCGCTTCTTCCCTCGCCAGTTTGATTAATCCAGCTTTCTGAAGAAATGGTTGCATCAGAGCCAGCGCATGCGGGGAAGGACCTGCAACTGGGTCCGCTGAGGGATCCCAGAACGTGGGCCGCCAGTTCACATCGAGGGCTATCTGCACTCCATTCCGCTCGGCCTGACTGACCGCAGAGCGCAAGGTTGCCGCAGAGTCCTCTGTGGCCAGAGGAATGGTGCCGATCAACAGCCAGCGAGCTTCCGCAGCCAAAGCACACCAGATCGGATCAAGACTGCTCTGATTCAAAGCCTGATCGGCAAAGCCCTCGCCACGATCGCCAGCAAATCCCTGAAAGACACGTTCTCCAGTGGAATCACGGCGCACAAGCACCACGCGGCTGGGGCGTTGCGGATCAATCTGGAGACCACGCAAATCAACCCCGCGATTGCCCAACATCTCCTGAAAGTTATTACCGATGACATCGGCACCGAGCCGACCGATGAAGGCGACCGATGTTCCAAGCCGCGCCAACGCGCAGGCCACATTGGCAGGAGCGCCACCAAGACGGTCATCACAATCCACTGGAGCAGCCAAGGCAGGGTCACACCCCAGTGGTCCGAGCCGATCAACGAGGGCTTCACCAAGACACAGCACCTGCGGAGCGGAATCAGACATCAGAGCTGCGGCAGCTATCAGCAGCGTGGCCAGAAATTCCGCAGACGTCAGGCAGCGCAATCGCTGTTCAGCTTCAAAGCACGTTCAGTCGTCATTCAAAGAATGGACGTGCAATGAAACACACTTCAACCAAGCCGCTCAAGCAAGGTGCTCAAGCAGGGCGGCGATGATGCGTCCATTCGCGGCAGGGAAGGGGTAATCAGCGAGGTTGGACGGCTTCACCCAGCGCACCTGCTGACTGGCTAGAGGTTGGGGATCTCCTGTAATCCAACGACAGAGATAAACCTCAAAGCGAAGCTTTTTGTGGCTGTAGGCGTGATTCACCGTGATTAGCTTTTCATCAACGCTGACTTCAATAGCCAGCTCTTCCCGCAACTCACGTCGGATGGTGTCTGTAATGACTTCATCAGGCTCCTGCTTGCCCCCTGGAAATTCCCATAGACCACCCAACAGGCCCTCATTCAGGCGCTGATCGATCAGAACCTCAGCTGCGTCGTTGAGGACCACACCCACACCAATCACTTGAAAGGGGATGTCACGTGGTGCCTCTTTCACGGGGTATTGCTGAGGAGAACCGGCAGCGTAAGCAGCACAGTGCGCATCCCAGGGACAAAGCTCACAAGAAGGACGACGTGGGGTACAGACCGTGGCACCGAGATCCATCAGGGCCTGATTGAGATCACGGCTGAGGCCTGGAACGGCATCAATCAACTCTTCGCTCCAGGCCCAAAACTGAGCCTGCGCTCGGATTGGAGGCACTGGATGGGCATGCAACCTAGCCAGCACCCGACGCACATTTCCGTCGAGGATGGCCAGAGGGCTATTGAAGGCCGACGACAAGATGCCACCGGCTGTGCTGCGGCCGATACCGGGCAATGCCAGCCAGATCTCCTGGTCGAAAGGCCAATTATTGAAAGGCATCGGATCGTTTCCATCCCGTTGATGGCGCTGCAATTCAGTGAGCAGCAACCGAGATGTTGCGTGCAAACGACGGGCACGTGAGTAATAACCAAGGCCCTGCCAAAGCAACAACACCTGCTGCTCCGACGCCGCAGCAAGCACCTCAAGCTTGGGGAAAGCCTGCATCCATCGCTGCCAATAAGGCAGCACCACTTGCAACTGCGTTTGCTGCAGCATCACCTCAGCAATCCAGATCGGGTAAGGATCAAGACCTTCCTGAGCCGCAGGCCAGCGACCATCGGCCCTGAACATCCAGGGCTTCTGCTTTGGATCGCATCGTCCATGCTGCTGCCACCAGCTCAACAAAGACCGCGCAGCACATTCAGAACTTGTTGGAGACAACAAGGGTTCGCCGCACCGCTCAAACAGTGCTGTGGATTGATCCTTCACAGCGTGCAGGACTCCTCCTGACAAAACAGACCGCCGAAATGATGACGCACCTGCAAAAGGTCTTTGCAACCGTGCTGAAAAACGAATCCTGCAATGTCTGTCTGCATCAAACGATCGTGATCCCACTGGGGATCCTTTTCAATAAAAATCTCCAGGCGCGATGAAGACTTTCTACTAAATGATTTTCCACACTGACGCTGGCAGAGATCGCGTCTGGGGTCTCGTGCAACTCAGGCCGTTGACTGTCAACCTACCCATCACACTATGCCAATCAACTGACAACCAAAAAAGCGAATTGTTGGCAAACAAAAACCACTGATCGCGAGAAACGAGTGGTGAAGAGGCTTTTGCCTGCTTGCAAAAGCAACCTTTCACAGGCAAAAGCAACTTTTGAAGCTTCCGTAAGAAGTACGGGACTTTTCCCTGCCGCAACCAAAAGCCGCTCCCGCAGCGGAGGTCTACCCAAATAGCCCTGTGGAAAAACTGTGCAAAACCCCCGATCAACACGAAAACAATCGTTGTTCAGGGCTGCTGATCAATCCAAATCGGACCAGCAGAATCATCAATTTCTGCGTCCCCGATCACCGCCCAACAGAAATGTTCACGCATGCTCTCTGATGCGGTGTGGTCTGAAAAAAACCGGTAACGTCCGCTCTATCTGAGTGAGTTTCTGTGCGGCGAACCGTGTTGTGCACTTTTGCCGCCGCTGCACTGCTGGCCGGCTGTGGTACGAGCAAACAGGCAGCGCAGATGATGACCGTGCAGACGGCAACGATCGCCGAAAACACCTTTGAACCCAATATCCAGGCCATCAGTGTTTTGGAGTCCACCACCAATGTGGCCTTGATGCCAGAGGTCGATGGTCGTGTGGTCCAGGTGCTGGCTAAAGACGGTCAGAAGGTCAAAGCCGGTCAGCCAATTCTTGTCTTGGACAACGTTCAAGAAAGCGCTGCCCTTGATGCCGCAAAAGCACAGGCAGTCACCGACAAGCTCAACGCTGAGCGATACGAATTCCTTTATCAGAACGGGGCGGCCTCAGCCAAACAGCGTGATCGATATGCCACCCAGGCCATTGCCTCCCGTGATCAGGCGCGCACCGCAGCAGCCAACCTCGGGTACAAATTCGTTCGCTCGCCCATCGACGGCGTCATCGGCGACCTCGACAAGGTGAAGTTGGGGGATTACGTCAAGACCGGTCAACCGATCACGGGCATCGTTAACAACTCCAACCTGTGGACCTTGATGCAGATTCCTGCAACACAGGCGGGAGATGTGGCAATCGGCCAGGCCGTGAAGGTGGTCTCGCAGGGAAATCCTCCGGTGCAGGGAGAGGGGTCGGTGGTGTTCATTTCCCCCTATTTCGGAATGAGCGGCAACTCCACTGCCCCCAACACCTTGATGGTGAAGGCAGAGTTCCCCAATCTGACTGGAAAGTTGAAGACTGGTCAGTACGTCAAAAGCGCCATCATCACCGGACGCAAACAATCGCTCGCGGTGCCTGTACAGGCCGTGATGATGCAAGCGGAACAGCCTTTTGTCTACAAATTGATCCCTTTGAGCAGGGCTCTGCCAAAGATCAAGGCATCCGCAAATGTGCCTGCGGCAACGAAGAAAAAACTAGAAAAACTGCCCTCCAGCACGCCAATCGTGATCCAAACACCCGTGCAGCTGGGTCTATTGCAAAACAATTTTTATCCCGTCAAATCAGGGCTGAATCAGGCTGACGTCGTGGCGATCAGCAATACCAGCCGCCTGCGCAGCGGCATGCCGGTGAAAGTGGCGCCAGCCAGTTCTGCCACAACATCCAAGGACTGAATCAGCGATGTCCTTTTCCGACAAGTTCATCAAACGGCCGGTGCTGACAACCGTCTGCAGCATCTTGATCGTGCTCGTAGGCCTGATCAGCATCCCAAATCTGCCGATCGCCAACCTGCCGAACATTGCCAATCCACTGATTCTGGTTTCAGCCGTGTATGGCGGTGCCAATGCGGAGGTGACCGAGCAAGCGGTGACCAATCCACTGGAACAGCAAATCAACGGCGTCCCCGGCATCAGTTACATCTCCTCCAACAGCGACATGGAGGGGAACAGCGCGATCAGTGTCTATTTCGATGAAACGACCGACATCGACATCGACCAAGTCAATGTGCAGAACAGGGTCTCCCTGGCGATGACCCAGTTGCCATCGCAGGTTTCAGAGACGGGCGTCTCGGTGAAACAGAGCAACCCTTCCATCTTGTTGGCCTACGAGGTGGGTTCGAGTGAAGGCCAATACGACGCCGGTTACCTCAATGGCCTGATCTACGAGCAGCTCTATTACCCACTATCGAGGGTCGAAGGCGTGGCAACGGTGACCGTCTACGGCGGCGCCAATCCTGCCTTCTGGCTGTTCGTGGATCCCGACAAGTTGGCTGCGAATGGTCTCACGTCCGAGAATGTGATCTCGGCAGTGAAATCCCAGAACAGCATCGCTGTTGGGGGCCTAGTCGGTGGACCACCGGCCTCAGGCGATCAGGTCTTCACCTACCCGATTCTTGTTGAAAACAACGGCAATCTGATCTCGATCGAGCAGTTCGAAAATCTGATCATCAACCGGAGCGAGACCGGCAATCTCCTCAAGCTGCGTGATGTCGGAGAGGTGCGCTACGGCACCAACACCTACTCGGTTCAGGCCACCGATAAGAGAAGCAACCCCGCCCTCACTGTAGCGGTTTACCAGACGCCATCAAGCAATGCACTGGACGTCTCCAACGCGGTGGTGGAACAGATGGAACAGTTCGCAGCAAACGTTCCGCCAGGCGTTCAGGTCAAACAGATCTACAACATCGGTCAGTTCATCGAAGCCTCAGTCGATGGAGTCATCGATGCACTCGGTCTGGCAATCGTGCTGGTGCTGGTGATCCTGTTTCTGTTCCTCCAGAACTGGAGAGCAACCATCGTGCCAAGCCTGGCGATCCCAATCTCGCTGGTGGGCACCTTCGCCTTTCTGAACGTTTTCGGCTTTTCGATTAACCAGCTCACACTGCTTGGTCTGGTGCTGGCAACGGGCCTGGTCGTGGACGACGCCATTGTTGTGATCGAAGCGGTCTCGAGCAACATCGAGAAAGGCATGAAACCCCGTCAGGCAGCACTTGAGTGCATGGGAGAACTGTTCGGTGCCCTAGTCGCAACTGCTCTGGTGCTGATGGCCGTGTTCGTACCAGTGGCCTTTTATCCAGGCGGCATCGGCATCATCTACAAACAATTCGCGCTGACGATCGCTTTCTCGATTGCCATTTCAGCCTTCAACGCCCTGACGTTTTCACCCATGCTTTCCGGGCTGATCCTTCCAAAGGAGCAACCGAGGCAACCCAAAGGCTGGGGATGGATCGTCGCCGGAGTGATTGTTGGACTCGCCTTCGGGAAGTTCAGCGCCAACTCTTTTGGCAACTGGACTTACATCGCCGGCGTGCTGATCGGCGGCTTTGCCGGTGCCAATCTCATCAGGATCTTCCGCAGCTTCAACGCCGGATTTGACCGACTGCAAAAGGGATACGCCAATCTGCTGGCGCGATTGATCAAAGCAAGAAAGCTCGTGATGGGAGGGCTGGCAGCAGGAATACTGATCACTGTGCTGGCCTTCAGCACAATCCCCAGTGCCTTCATTCCAGAAGAAGATCAAGGCTACGGACTCGGCGTTTTCCAGCTACAGAACGGTGCCTCCTTGGTCGAGACCAAAAAGCTCGGCACGCAAATTGCCCAAGTTCTCAGCAAAGAAGACGACATCGAAAACGCTTCAATCATTAGCGGCTCGGGCTTCAACGGTTCCAGTCCAGACCAAGGTCTTTTCTTCTTCGGACTCAAACCGCTATCGGAACGCAAGGGAAGTGAGCACAGTGCCGATGCCATCATCGATCGCCTGAATTCCCAACTGATCGAATTGAGTGGAGGACTGGCGTTTGCCATCGGTCCAGCCGCTGTGCCGGGCTTTTCACCCCAAGGCGGCTTCTATTTCCAGTTCAATGACCTCAGCAATGGCGCCTACAACTTCAACGAGCTCTCCGAGATGGCTGGCGAGCTGATCACAACAGCCAACACCAGTGGCGATTTCTCCAAGGTGTACACCCAGTTCAATCCCAGCTCCCCTGCAATCGGTCTTTCCATCGATCGTGACGTGATGGGTGCTCTGAACGTCGACTACCAGGAGGCAATGGACACGATCGCTGTTATTGCAGGTAGCAATTACTCAGGCCTCACCTACGAGAGCGGTCAGGTCCGCAACATTTACGTGCAAGGGCAAGCTGATCAGCGCAAGAGCGTTGAAGACATCCTCGATATCTACGTGCGCAGTCGAGATGGTGGCTTGGTGCAGGTGTCGCAGTTCGCCAGTGCTGATCTAAGCAGTGCTCCTTCCGTGATTAGCCACTACAACCTGTATCGCACGATTCTGATTCAGGGTGCCGAGGCCGTTGGCAAGAGCAGTGGTCAGGCGCTCACAGCCATTCAAGAGATCTTCAAGAAGCAAAATTTCACCAACATTGGCTCCGCCTTTACAGGCCTTGCCGCCCTTCAGCTCTCCGCCGGCAGCGCCAGCGTGGTGGTGTTTGGTCTTGGCGTACTGATCGTTTATCTGGTGCTCTCTGCGCAGTACGAAAGCTACGTAACGCCTGTGGTAATCCTTGCCACGGTTCCTCTGGCAATGCTGGGGGCACTGGCGTTTCTGGGAATGCGTTCGATCGATCTCAACATCTACGCACAGGTCGGTCTCGTTACCCTGATCGGTCTCGCAGCCAAAAACGGAATCCTGATCGTTGAAGTGGCTGAGCAACGGCTGGAACAGGGCATGTCTGCTACTCAAGCCGTAATCGAATCAGCCGAGTCGCGGCTACGCCCGATCTTGATGACAGCAATCGCGGCCCTCGCTGGTTTTCTACCACTAGTGGTCGCCAACGGGGCTGGTGCCCACAGTCAGCAGTCACTGGGAACCGTGATTTTCGGTGGCCTCGTTGTGGCCACGGTGCTGTCTCTGGGTGTAGTGCCGCCCTTTTATGTGGTGATCAAGGGCCTTGAGGCACGGTTGTTCAACCAAAAGCAGCAGGATGGCAACGACGATGCCTCAATCGCTGGTGCCAGCTGACTCAATCTGGACCTGGAAACAAGCCGATGGCTGCAGCCTCGAAGTCGCCTGGCAATGCCATGCAGACACTCCAGAGCATGGGCAAAAGAGCAGTGTTCCCGCTGTCGTCCTGGTGCATGGCTTCGGCGCCAGCGGCAATCACTGGCGGCACAATCTGCCTGTTCTGGGGAAGTACACCCGCACCTATGCCCTCGACCTGATCGGCTTCGGCAACAGCAGCCAGCCTCAGGCTTTGCTGCCAGGGGAGCAACCTGGATTTCACCAGTCAGATTGCAGTCAGGCCCTGGTCTACAGCTTTGATCTCTGGGGCCAGCAGGTTTCCGACTTCTGCAACGCCGTGGTGCAAGGTCCGGTGCTTTTGGTCGGCAACTCCATCGGCGGAGTGGTCGCGTTACGCGCAGCGCAGCTGCTTGAAGACCGCTGCAAAGGAGTGGTGCTGATCGACTGCGCTCAACGGCTGATGGACGACAAGCAACTGGCGACCCAACCTGCCTGGATGGCCTGGATACGTCCGCTCTTGAAAACATTGGTCAGCCAGCGCTGGCTGAGTACAGCCTTGTTCCGCAATGCTGCACGGCCAAGGGTGATCAGAAGCGTCCTGAAACAGGCCTACCCCAGTGGCAACAATATTGATGATCAGCTGGTGGAACTTCTCTACAAGCCAACGCAACGACCTGGAGCAGTAGAAGCATTTCGCGGCTTCATCAATCTGTTTAACGATCACCTCGCGCCAGATTTACTGGACCACCTTCAACAGCCCGTGGATCTGATTTGGGGCCAGAAAGACCCTTGGGAACCTGTTACTGAAGCCCAAGAGTGGGCAAAACGCTTCAGCTGCATTCACTCATTAAAAATATTGACCAACGCAGGTCACTGTCCCCATGATGAAAACCCAGAACAAGTCAACATCGAATTGATCAATATAATCCAAAGATATTAATTTACCGATAAAATATCGCCTGTTGCTTTGAGCTAAATTAAAAATTGTCGCCTGCTGAAAGAATTCAGCAGGCGACATAAGCCTCAACCTGATCACTGAGGCGACGCAGTCCAGCCAAACCATCACGCTCCAAATTACGGACCCGATCACGGCTGATTCCGATCACTCGACCGATGCCCGTGAGGCTCATCGGATCTTCCCCGTCCATCCCGTAGCGCATCCGCAGCACACGCTCCTGAAGTTCAGGCAGCTGACCCAACAGATCACGCAGATCTCCCTTCAAGCACTCACCTTCCACCTGCTCGCTCGGCAGTTCACCATCTCCTGCCAGCAGATCCAGCAGTTCGGTGTCATCACCGTCGCCCACCTTCATCTCCAAACTCACAGGCTGACGCGCACGGCACATCAGTTCCTTCACTTCCTCTTCCGGCAGCTCCACAAAGCCCGCCAGTTCGGTCACCGATGGCGTCCGACCCAGCTCTTGGCTCAGTTCACGCTGACCTTTCTTCAGCTTGTTCAGCATCTCCGTGATGTGGATCGGCAACCGGATCGTCCGGCTCTTCTCCGCAATCGCACGCGTGATCCCCTGACGGATCCACCAATACGCATAGGTGCTGAACTTGTAGCCCCGCGTCGGGTCGAACTTCTCCACACCACGCACCAGACCGATCGTTCCCTCCTGGATCAGGTCCAGCAGTTCCATATTCCGCTTGGTGTACTTCTTGGCAACACTCACCACCAGGCGCAGATTCGCTGCCACCATCCGCTCCTTCGCGCGGCGACCAGCTTGCAGCTTGCGCTTCAGCTGCGCTGCACTCAGTCCTGCTGCTTTAGCCAGCTCTGCAGGGGGCACCATCTCGCCACCACGCTGATCGCTCAGCTCTGCTTCTTGAGCTTCCAGCTCCATCAGCTCTTGCACCTGACGACCCAGCGTGATCTCCTGCTGATGGCTCAGCAGCGGCACACGGCCGATGTCACGCAGGTAGGAACGCACAAGGTCGACATCAGCACCTGCTGAACGAACAGCAACCGACTTACCGACAGAGCCCTTGGAGGATGCGGCTTTTGAGGGAACGGCCTTGAGAGGAGTCGCTACGGGCGCAGCGGCGATAGCAGGAGCCATGACGCTTCATTGAGTTGTGTAAAGCGTACTCCTAAGAAACGTAAACGTCCTCTCAGAAATGGCTGGCAGCGAGTAATTGGGTAGAAATACCTGCATTTGAGAGCAGCTGCGGCATGTTCAGCAACAGCCACTGCGCTGTTTTTAGATAAATAAGAGTGCCCACCACATCCGTGCAGGTGGTGATGAACGGTGTGGACATCAGCGCCGGATCCCAGCCCAGACGGTTGAACAACAAAGGAAACGCCGCGCCGGCCGTTGCAGCCAAGGTGGTGATTGCCAACAGACTGGTCCCCACCGACAGACCAACCAGCGGGCTTTGACCACGCCACCAGGCAAAAGGAACCACCAACAGCATCATCAACAGACCCAGCAACAGTCCTGCAGTCGCTTCGCGGGCAACAGCCCTGAACTGGCCAAGGGAGGTGATGCTTTGCGTGCTTAAACCACGGATGACGACAGTGGAACTTTGGGCACCCACGTTGCCGCCGGTTCCTGCCAACAGCGGAATGAACGCAGCCAGAAGCACCACCTCTTTGAGCACCTCTTCATTAAGGGCAATCACCTCTGAGGTAACAAAGCTGGCCACAACCAACACCGACAGCCACACCACCCGGCGTCGAGCGACCGTGAACAGATTGCTCTGGAAGTAATCGTCCTCATCACCGGCCTCCACTGCACCTGCTGCGTAAAGATCGCGCGTGGCCTCCTGCTCGATCACGTCAATCACGTCATCCACAGTGACGATGCCCACCAGACGTCGCTCCCGGTCCACAACCGGCACAGCCAGAAAGTCGTAACGCTGGATCGCCCGAGCCACCTCCTCCTGATCCGTATCGGTGTTAACGCTCACGACCTCCCTGGTCATGACATCGCCAATCCGGTCCTCAGGGTCTGCGGTCACGAGATCCCGCAGCGACAAGATCCCAGTGAGATGGCGCTGCCCATCGGTGACATAAAGGCTGTAGATCGTTTCTGTCTCACGTGCGCGGCGTCGCACAATCGTGAGTGCCTGAGCCGCGCTTTGAAACTCTTTCAAATCGATGTATTCGGTCGTCATCAGACGGCCAGCCGTTTCACTGGCGTAGCCGAGCAGCTGAGCCGTCACACGACGCTCCACTGGACTGAGCTCCGTAAACAGACGACGCACCACCTTGGCCGGCAGTTCATCAAATAGACGCACCCGATCATCCGGAGACATCTCCTCAACCAGCTCGAGCACCTCGCCGGAACGCAAGCGCTCCAGAAGGCTCTGCTGAATGGGTGGCTCAAGGTACTCATAAACCTCAATGGCCTCGTCTTTACCGAGCAAACGAAACGCAAGGGCCTGCATCGTGCGGGGCAGGCTGCCAATCGCCTCAGCCACATCCACGGGCTGCACCGGTGCAAGCAGAAGCTTGACACCGTCGTAATTACCCACACTCAGCATGGACTCAAGCTGGCGGGCGACCACTTCGACGACCCTCTGGTGGGAAGGGACATCGCTCAAAGCGAGGCTTTCACTAGAACCCGGTGCCTGATCCATGCCCCGTGTCCAGCGCACTCAAGTGTATGCCGATCCAAGACAGTTATCGTCTGCGCCAAGCGTTATCCAAAGCCATGGCTACCAGCATCAGCAGCGTTTCCGTGCGCACCCCCGACGGCAGCGAAAAATCTCTTGGCGCCTATGCGGGCAAGGTGCTGTTAATCGTGAACGTGGCCAGCCGCTGCGGCTTTACCAACCAATACACCGGCCTCCAGGCCCTGCAAGACAAATACGGCGCTCAGGGCCTTTGCGTTCTGGGGTTTCCTTGCAACGACTTCGGAGCCCAAGAGCCTGGCAGCCTTGATGAAATCAAGAGCTTCTGTTCAACCACCTACGGCGCCAGCTTCGAACTGTTCGACAAGGTGCATGCCACAGGCAGCACGACCGAGCCCTACACCACCCTCAATCAGACAGAGCCTGCTGGAGATGTGGCCTGGAATTTCGAAAAATTCCTCGTGGGCAAGGACGGCACCGTTCTCAATCGCTTCAAGAGCGGAGTGGCTCCTGAAGATGCTGAGCTCAGCAACGCTATCGAGGCGGCTCTGAAGGCTTGATCGCCAACGCATCGACGCTGCGGCCGATCCATAAACCCAGGGCTGCGCCACCAAGGCCCAGACCCAGGGTCAGACCAATCAGGCCAATGGCTGCAAGCTGTTGGCCTGAAACAATCAGGTCCACGCTATTCACCATCCAGCTGCTGAAGGTGGTTAACGAACCACAGAAACCAATCCCCACCAGCAACTGAATCCGGGGCCGATAGGGCAAGCCCAGCAGCAAGCCCAAAATCAGAGAACCGAGCACGTTAACCAGCACGTCTTTGTCGTCCAGCACCACACCAAACTGCCAGCGCATCAAGGCCCCTGGGACTGCCCCCACGGCGACCAACAGCAGCTCCTGAAGCTCCGTTCTGAAGGAAGGCAACTGTTCAGGCATTGACGAGTCCCAGACTGAAACCTGCAGCAGCAATCAGAAGACCAGCGATTACCGAGCCGGCGGTGAGCAACACGGCTTCGCCCCAGCGGCGATCACGCAACGTGACAAGCACCTCCACAGCAAAAGTGGAAAAAGTGCTCAGGCTGCCAAAAAAGCCTGTGCCAATCAGCAAAATCAGTGCAGAAGTAGGTGTGGATTGGTCGCAACGACCGGCGCGTTCGAGGCCGAGCAATAAGCCCAAGGCAAAGGCAGCCACAAGATTCACCACAAAGGTTCCCCAGTGTTTGCGCGGAACCAACGGTTCAAAGTGGTTAACCAGTCTTAAGCGCAGCCAAGCCCCAGGGATGGCACCCAAGCCAACCATCAACGCCTGGTAGGGACTGAACTCAGTGATGAATCCAACCCCGTTGCCGCTCGACGGAATCCGTCAGTGCAGGGCCAGAGCTGACCTTCACCTGAATCCAGTCACGGCCGTCCTCACTGCGCCAGCGACGCAACAACTGCAACGGTGTTCCGATCTCCAGTCGCCGTACAGCAGGAGCTGCAACGAGCGGACTGGATTGGAGCACACAGTCGCTACCACTGAGGAGAGGGCCACGGCCCTGCAGGCGGCGAACCTGGGGTAGGCGACGCTCAGCCCCTCCAGCTGGCAAAGCCACAGGGCCAAACAACGACACGCCAAGCAACCAGCTCCAACGCAGCATCACAGTTGCGGAGTGATTCATCAAATGTCGAGTGCTGACATATCGAGCTCAGCACTATGGGTTTCAATAAATTCACGCCTAGGCGCCACTTTATCTCCCATCAAAATTGTGAAAATGCGATCTGCTTCCAAAGCATCTTGAACTTCAACGCGTTTCATCGTGCGCGTAGAGGGATCCATGGTTGTTTCCCAAAGCTGCTGGGGCATCATTTCACCCAAGCCCTTAAATCGCTGGATGTTGTAGTTGGCCTTTTCGCCAAAACCATCCAACGTTTTTTGCAACTGCTGCTCGTTGTAACAGTAAGAATGCTTCTTCCCGCGCTCAACCTTATACAAAGGTGGGCATGCAATATAGATATACCCACCCTCGACTAACTCCTTCTGATATCGGTAGAAAAATGTCAAAATCAAAGTACGAATGTGGGCGCCATCCACATCAGCGTCTGTCATGATCACAACTCGGTGATAACGCAGATTTTTGGCATCAAAATCTTCCCCTTTAATCCCCAAACCCAGCGCAGTAATCAGGGCCTGGATTTCAGTATTTTTATAAATCTTAGCATCATCAGTCTTTTCAATATTGAGGATCTTGCCTCTCAAAGGCAGGATTGCCTGGAAACGACGATCACGGCCCTGCTTGGCGGAGCCGCCAGCAGAATCTCCCTCAACAATGTAGATCTCGGATTCAGCAGGATCGCGAGAACTGCAATCCGCTAACTTGCCAGGCAATGTTGAACTTTCTAAGACACTCTTACGCCGGACCAACTCCCGAGCGCGGCGAGCAGCTTCTGCTGCATTAAAGGCCTGAATGGCCTTCTCGAGGATCATGTCGATCACTCCCGGATTGAATTCCAGGTACTGACTGAGAGCCTCACCGACGAGATTATCGACGATGCCACGGACTTCCGTATTACCCAGCTTCGTTTTGGTCTGACCCTCGAATTCAGGCTCAGGCACTTTGACCGACAAGACTGCTGTCAACCCCTCACGAATATTTTCTCCAGCCAGATTGCTGTCGGCCTCTTTTCGCTTGCCTCGCTTGCGCGCAAAGGTATTGAGTGTTCGCGTGAGAACGGTCTTCAGACCCTCGATATGGGTGCCGCCATCCACCGTGCGGATGTTATTGGCAAATCCAAGAATGCTGTCGGAATAAGCATCAACGCACCACTGCAGCGCTGCTTCAATCGACACACCATCCTTTTCAGCATTCACATAAATAATTTCGGGATGCAATGCATCTTTTTCGGCATTCATATAGGCGACATATTCCTTGATGCCGCCCTCATAGAAATAAATTTCTTCGTAGGGCTTGCCTTCGGCATCACGGGCAGTTTCACGTTCATCGCGGAAAACAATCCGCACTCCTCCATTGAGATAGGCGAGTTCGCGCAGACGCGCCGACAGCGTGGCGTAATCAAACTCGATGCCGACCGTGAAAATTTGAATATCGGGCTTGAAGCGCACACTGGTGCCTGTCAGACCATTCTCAGAAGAAGGCTGATCTTCAGACACAAGACTCCCAATCGGAGCTCCACGCTCAAAGCGTTGACGGTGCACCTTGCTCTGACGGCGAACGGTGACTTCCACCCATTCGCTCAGAGCGTTGACCACCGACACGCCAACACCGTGAAGACCACCGGAAACCTTGTATCCACCTGCACCAAACTTGCCACCGGCGTGCAGCACGGTCAGCACCGTTTCCAGCGCACTCTTGCCAGTGCGGGGGTGAACGTCGGTGGGAATACCACGACCGTTATCGGTGATGCAAGCGGAACCGTCTTCACCCAGCACCACCTGAATCTCAGTGCAGTGGCCGGCTAGAGCCTCATCGACCGAATTGTCCACCACCTCATAAACCAGGTGATGCAATCCCCTCGGCCCGGTCGTGCCGATGTACATCCCGGGGCGCTTACGGACGGGCTCGAGACCCTCCAGCACCTGAATTTGTTCGGCGCCATAGGCCGCCTGAACTTTCGCGGCTTCGCTCATGCGATTTAGGTCGGCCAGGCTTCCTGTCAGGCTGAATCTACCACTGGCATGCCAGAGACGCTTGCAGAGGCCTCTGAGGCATCATTTTTTCAGGGGGTCCACCCCCGTTCCTCTCCATGTCCGACCCCAGCCCACCAGCAGCGCCAGGATCAGCGCAGCTCACACCACTGGTGGTGGTGCTGCTGGGACCCACTGCCAGCGGCAAAACGGCTCTAGCCCTCGACCTCGCTGAACGTTTTGAGCTGGAGATTCTGAACATCGATTCACGGCAGCTTTACAAGGAGATGAATGTGGGCACCGCCAAACCCACCGCCGACCAGCGACAACGAGTGACCCATCACCTCCTCGACCTGCGCCGACCTGATCAACCGATCACCCTGCGCGAATTTCAGGACGAGGCCCTTGCAGCGGTGAACAACAGCCTGGAGCAACGAGGTGCAGCTTTCCTCGTGGGAGGAAGCGGGCTGTATCTCAAGGCACTCACTGCTGGGCTGAAGCCACCCTCGGTCGCACCTCAGCCGGCACTGCGTCAGCAACTTGCACAACTAGGCCAAAAGGCCTGTCATCAACTTTTGAAGGATGCAGACCCTGCAGCAGGGCAACGAATCGCCGCGGCGGATGCAGTCCGCACCCAACGCGCACTGGAGGTTCTCTACGCTACTGGCAGGCCGATGAGCTCCCAGTCGAGTGCCAGCCCGCCTCCCTGGCGCGTGCTCGAACTCGGCCTCAATCCAGCCAACCTGCGCGAGCGGATCAGCCAACGCACGGAACAGCTCTATACCGAGGGGCTGATTGAAGAAACCCAGCAACTCAAGCAGCGCTACGGAGCTGACCTGCCACTCCTGCAAACCATTGGCTACGGCGAAGCATTACAGGTGCTGGGAGGGCATCTCGATCGAACCAACGCCATCGCGCAAACAACCAAGCGCACGCAACAGTTCGCCAAGCGCCAACGCACCTGGTTCAGACGTCAACACCAGCCGCACTGGCTCAGTGATACCGATCCCTTGAACGATGCCAGTCAGCAGATCGAAGCCGGTCTAGGGTGAGTCATGAAACCCCGCCGGGCCGAGATTGTTCTCCGGCAGCCTCTTCATCACTGAATGCCACCACGTCCCCGTTTTGACCGCCGTGCTCCTGTCAGGGAGCTCCCCAACATCAACGATCGCATCAACTACCCACAGCTTCGTGTGGTGGATGCAGACGGCACTCAACTTGGAGTGATTGATCGCGAAGAAGCGTTATCAGTGGCCAAAGAACGGGAACTGGATCTTGTTCTGGTGAGCGAAAAAGCTGATCCGCCGGTTTGCCGGATCATGGATTACGGCAAATACAAATTCGAACAAGAGAAAAAGGCCAAGGAAGCCAAGAAAAAATCGCACCAGACTGAAGTTAAAGAGGTCAAGATGCGATACAAAATTGATCAGCACGATTACGACGTGCGAATCGGCCAAGCCCAGCGTTTCCTCAAGGCTGGCGACAAAGTGAAATGCACCGTGATTTTCCGCGGCCGCGAGATTCAACACACCGCTCTTGCTGAGGTTTTGCTCAGGCGCATGGCCAAGGATCTAGAGGAACCAGCCGAGATCCAGCAGCCTCCCAAACGCGAAGGCCGCAACATGATCATGTTCCTCACACCGCGCAAAACGCCCCTGGCAAAGCAAGACGAAAAGGAAGAAGCTGCCAACAAAGCGGTACGCACGATCACAGCACCTCCGCGCGCGGCAGCAGCCAGGCAAATCAGCAAGCCTGCTGGGAACGGCTAACCAAGCCAATCAATAATTAGGTCAATAAAGCATTTGCAGATCGTCACAACTGAACTGGCAGTTGTGTGATGGCGTTGCTTCAACAAAAATTGTCAACACAATCGCTGCTTCGATGGCATCACATTGAGCTGAGCAACGCAGAGGCGCACAAAACTCATCGAGAAGCTCCAAACAACTGAAGGCGGAGCACTCTCAGCAATCGGCACAGGGACACTGACCACCAAAGCGATTGTCACCGACCCGTTAAGTCCTTAAGGTGGCCGCATCTTGATCTGGCCCAACGGCGTGCGATTCCACATTCAACAGGAAAGCGATATCCCGGCGTCGACCCAGCTCTACAACCAAATCTGCTTCGCGATAGCCGCTCGGCATTACCCACCAGGCCATCGCCTGCCAAGCACGCGTCAGCTGGCCATGCAAACAGGCCTTCACCGCAACACGATTAGCAAGGTCTACCGCCAGCTGGAGACCGACGGGGTTGTGGAAGCCATGGCTGGATCAGGGATTTATGTGCGCGATCAGCAGAAGCCACGAGAAGTCCGCACACCAACGCACATGCGCAATCGCGGGGTCACTGACCTCGACCGCGAAGTACGCAAATGTGTGGATGGTCTCTTGAATGCAGGCTGCACACTGCAACAGACACGGGATCTGCTCACTCGAGAAATTGATTGGCGCCTCCGATGCGGCGCCAGAGTTTTAGTCAGTACGCCTCGGGAAGACATCGGGGCCTCGATGTTGATCGCAGAGGAACTCGAACCAAGTCTTGATGTACCAGTGGAAGTGGTGCCGATGGAGGAGCTGGAAAGTGTTCTTGAAAGCGGCAGTAATGGCACCGTGGTGACCAGCCGCTACTTCCTGCAACCCATGGAAAAGCTCGCAAAGCAACATGGGGTGCGTGCGGTGGCAGTCGACCTCAACGATTTCCGTGAAGAGCTGGCCATGCTCAAAGAACTGCGTCAAGGCAGCTGTGTTGGTCTGGTCAGTATTAGCCCAGGTATCTTGCGCGCGGCGGAAGTGATCCTTCACAGCATGCGCGGCAACGAGCTGCTGCTGATGACTGCGACTCCGGATATCGGCAGCAGACTGCTGGCACTGCTGAGAGCATCAAGCCATGTGCTTTGCGATCGACCGAGTCTTCCTCTGGTCGAGCAGAGCCTGAGACAAAACCGGGCTCAGCTCATGCGCATGCCCCAAGTTCACTGCGCCGAGAGTTATCTGAGCGGAGACACCATCGAACTGCTGCGTAAGGAGATTGGCCTTCAAAGCAGCTGATACCTATCAGCTGCCAAAATGGCTACCCCCAAGCGCTAAGGGCGCGGCGCCAAGGCATGTTCCATCACATCAGCGCCGATTTGGCGATCATTCGTGAGCGTGACCCAGCAGCACGCGGAGCACTTGAAATCCTGCTCTGCTACCCAGGTTTCCAGGCGCTAGCCCTACATCGACTCAGTCATCGCCTCTGGCGTTCGCGTCTACCCCTGAAATTGCCTGCAAGATTGCTGAGCCAGCTTGGGCGAAGCCTCACTGGTGTTGAGATTCACCCTGGTGCAACTATCGGCCAAGGCGTCTTCATTGACCATGGCATGGGTGTGGTGATTGGTGAAACCACTGAGATAGGAGATCGCTGTCTGCTGTATCAGGGCGTCACCCTGGGAGGCACGGGCAAAAACCATGGCAAACGTCACCCCACGCTGGGCACCAACGTTGTGATTGGAGCCGGCGCCAAAGTATTGGGAGCCATCGAAGTGGGAGCCAACACACGCGTAGGTGCAGGATCAGTCGTCGTACGCAACGTGGAAGCGGATTGCACCGTTGTGGGGATACCTGGGCGCGTAATCCACCAAAGCGGTGTCCGCATTAATCCACTGGCTCATTCAGCACTGCCAGATGCTGAAGCGAGCGTCATCCGCAATCTGATGGAGCGCATTGATCAGCTGGAAGGACAAGTACGCAGTCTCAATGAGAACCTCAAAACCATGGCCGCGGCCACTGGTCGCCCACTACACGAGATGCGTAGCGGAGATGCTCAAAACCTCAAAGACCGCGAGATCCTTGAATTCCTGGGGGACAGACCTCCCAGCAGGAGCTAAATCAGGCTGTTGTTGTTGACCCTACGGATTGTCCGGAAGGCGGTGCCGGCTGGAACATGAACATCGAGTAGATCACGTTGCGACGCATGTTGGTCATCATGTCCAAGAACATGTCGTAGCCCTCGTTCTTGTATTCGATCAAGGGATCCTTTTGCCCGTAGCCGCGCAGGCCAACCGACTCGCGCAGGCCATCCATGGCCTGCAAGTGTTCACGCCAGAGCGTGTCAATCTGCTGAAGGATGAAGAAGCGCTCGGCTTCGCGCATCAGACCAGGCCGTTGCTGTTCGATCTGACCTTCCTTGAGGTCGTAAGCATTACGCAGCTGTTCTTGCAGGAAGGCCTTGAGCTCCTCCATAGAGAGTCCCTGCAGCTGGTCGGCGTTGAGATCTTCCAGCAAATACACAAACTCCTGCACCTTGCTGACCAGCTGAGCCACATCCCATTCCTCAGGAGGAAGATCCGGATTCACGTAGGCCTCCACGATCTCGTTCATGGTGCGCTCGCCATAGCCCACAACCTGCTTCTTGAGCTCGCGGCCATCGAGCACACGGCGCCGTTCTGAATAAACCGCTTTGCGCTGGTTATTCATCACCTCGTCGTACTCAAACACCTGCTTACGGATGTCGTAGTAATACGTCTCAACTTTTTTCTGGGCCCCCTCCAAAGAGCGGGTCAGCATGCCGGATTCAATCGGCATGTCTTCCTCAACGCGGAAGGCATTCATCAGACCAGCAACACGCTCACCGCCGAAGATGCGCAACAGGTTGTCGCCCAGCGACAGAAAGAAGCGAGTGGAGCCGGGATCACCCTGACGACCAGCGCGGCCGCGTAGCTGGTTATCTACTCGACGAGATTCGTGGCGCTCGGTTCCAATAACGTGCAGACCTCCCGTCTCTCTGACTCGGCCCTCTTCCTGCTTCACCACCTCGTCGTATTCGCCCTTGACCATGGCGATGGCAGCACGCAGTGCCGCAATCTGGGCATCATCGGTAGGTGCCTTCTCCGCCGCCGTTGCAATGCGGTCTTCCAGTTCAATCACCGTGAGAGCACGATCGCCCCAAGCCTTCACCAGATCCCTGGCGAGCTCAGCAAGAGCCTGATCAGTGACGTCAGTGAGCTGACAGGGATAGAGGCTGCCAAGGGCTTTGGCTTCGCTAGGAGCACTGCCATGGGGCCCGGAAGCCGGCGCTGCTTTTGCTGCAAAACCATCACCACCGTCCGTGCTGCGCTGCAGCGGCACGGGGGGACGATGGCCCTCCTCCGGACGTACCAGTCGTGGTAACAACACTTCCCGCAACTTGAGGCGAGCCATGTAATCGCTGTTGCCGCCAAGGATGATGTCGGTGCCGCGACCGGCCATGTTGGTGGCGATGGTGACGGCACCAGAGCGACCAGCCTGAGCCACAATCTCGGCCTCCCTCTCGACGTTTTCCGGCTTGGCGTTGAGCAGGTTGTGGGGAATGTTCTGTTCAGCCAGCAGAGAGCTGAGCAACTCGCTCTTTTCCACGCTGGTGGTGCCCACCAACACCGGCCGGCCCTGCTGGTGAACCTCAGCCGTCTCTTGAGCTACCGCACGCCACTTAGCTCCTTCTGTTTTATAGACCTGATCCACCCAGTCCTGACGAGCGCGCACCCGGTTGGTGGGCACGATCGTGGTTTCTAGCTTGTAAGTCTTCTCGAACTCGGTTTCCTCAGTCTTGGCCGTGCCGGTCATGCCTGCCAGGCGCGGATAGAGCAGGAAGAAGTTCTGATAGGTAATCGACGCCAGAGTCTGGGTTTCGGGCTGGATCTGCAGTTCTTCCTTGGCTTCAATCGCCTGATGCTGACCGTCACTCCAACGGCGACCCGGCATAACCCGACCGGTGAATTCATCGACGATCACCGCTTCACCGTCGCGAACGATGTAGTTCACATCACGGGTGAACAGATCCTTGGCCTTAAGCGCATTGGTGATGTAGTGAGCCCAAGGATCCTGAGGGTCATACAGATCATTCACCCCCGTCATCTGCTCGGCTTTGGCAAAGCCTTCATCGGTGAGGGTGCAGCTGCGCTGCTTCTCATCAACCTCATAATCGCCTTCAGGATCAATGCCGTCCTTGCCCATTTCAGCGGCACGCACCAATGCGTTCGCCACCTCGGCAGCCTTCTGATATTTCTCCTGCGGACGTTCCACCTGACCGGAAATAATCAGAGGCGTGCGGGCTTCATCAATCAGAATTGAATCGACCTCGTCGATCACGCAATACTGAAACTCCCGTTGAACCACTTCACTAATATCGGCGGCCATATTATCGCGCAGATAATCAAAACCAAGTTCAGAATTGGTGGCGTAAGTGATATCACAACCGTAATTAATGCGACGCTCTGCAGGAGCCATATCCTGCTGAATTAAACCCACAGAAAGGCCTAGAAAACGATGCACCTGACCCATCCATTCGGCATCGCGACGGGCCAGATAATCGTTCACGGTCACCACGTGAACGCCACGACCCGTTAAAGCATTCAAATAGCTGGGCAAAGTGGCAACCAGGGTTTTTCCTTCACCAGTTTTCATTTCTCCGATCTGGCCCTCGTGCAGGACCATTCCGCCGATCAACTGCACATCGAAATGGCGCATGCCCAGCACCCGCTTAGCGGCTTCGCGCACCACTGCGAAGGCATCGGGCAGGATCTCATCAAGAATTGGACGTTGGTTCTGAAGGCTTCCAGCCTCAGCCAGACGTTCCTGAAACGCAGTCGTCTTGGCGCGTAGCTCGTCATCACTGAGCGGCGCAATCTCCTCCTCCAGCAGATTGATATCGGAAACAATCGGCTGATACCGCTTCAGCTTGCGGGCATTGGGGTCACCCAGCAGGAGCTTGAGCATGGTGTTGACAACTACCCTCGAGCCCGAAAGCCTACCGGGATCTGGGAACAATTCATGGGGTTGCTCCAGCCTTTGAGCTGATCCAGCCAGATCCTGCGGCAGAAAAGCTGCTGATAACGCAGGCGTGCCTGTAGGCCGAGATGGCGTAGCAAAACCGGATCATCAGCAAGCTTCTGCAGCACCAACGGCAAATCCTCCGGCGTCTGCGACCAGTCGAGATCGGCCAGCTGACAGACCCAACCCATGCCAGAACGCCAACGCTGAAAAGCCAAAGCAGGCAGACCAGCAGCCATCGCCTCGAGCTGAACGATGCCGAACGCCTCATTGGAACTCTCTGAGGGCAACACGAGCAGATCTGCCGCCAGCAGCTGGCTCAATTTGTCGGCCTCAGGCAAGCGGCCATGAAATCGCACTACGCCATCAGGGCGAGATGCCATGAGCTGAGCACTGAGTGCTTCAAAGTCAGCCCGCCGCGGCCCATCACCGACAACATCAAGCGACCAGGAGCTCTCAACACTCGCCAGGCTTTTCAACAGCCAATCCAGACGTTTGTAGCTGCCAAGGCGACCTATGAACAGCACCCGCATCACCGGCTTGGCTTGCATCTGGAGCGATGACCGCGGCGCCACTAAGGCCGCAGCTTCCTGGTCGTGGCTGAGGCAGCAGGGCAAAACCGCAACTCGTTCAGAGCGGCAACCGCAACGCACCAATTCGTCTTTGAGCAAAGGCGAGGTCGTGATCACCCCGGAGAGCCAGGACACAACCGTGAGCGCCAGCCACTGATAAACGATGAAAAAGCGTCCTTTTAATCCTGAAGCAGGTTCGAAAAAAAAGTGCCAGTGGGCCGTCACACGTCGCCGAGGACGAACCAGACGGGCGAACAGCAGAACCAACAGCACCCCGATGGAGGGCAGATGACCATGCAGAGGCTCCTCCGAGCGCAACAACGACCACAACCCAGCCGATGGCAGCGGTAGAACCAATCGACCCAAGGGAGAAGTCCGCGCAAGCCGTCTGCGCGGGTAGTGGGCTGCGATGGCGTCCTTTTCGCTCAGGCAGCGACCCTGCGCATCCAAGCTCCAGACCGTTCCTCCCCAGACCATCGCCAACTCATGAGCCACCCGTTCGACCCCGCCATACCCCGGTGGCCACTCGCGCAGCAGCTGTTGGATGGGCTGGGGCCGCTGTTCACCAGGCACTGACGTCATTACCTCGGCGCTTTAAGGCCTTGAAACAGGTGAATTTTGTTGCACACAACAAGTGAAGACACAGGGAGACGGATGATGAGGCCTGCATCAAATGACCATGGCCCGCATCCATCTGGTTGAACATGCACCAGGAGCCCCAGGCCTGCGCCTGATGGGGCTTGGGCCAAACCTACGCCCGACACGCGGTCTGCTCAAACTTCGGCGCTTGCTTAATAAACACGCCTTCTGGGCCCAGGGCCGCAGCCGTCAACAACTGCGCGAAATGCTCAAAGGCAGCCTGGTGGTTGTGAGCCTCTGGCGCGGCAAACGCATGGTGGGCTTCGGGCGAGCCAGCAGCGATGGGATCTACAGAGCCGTGCTCTGGGATGTGGTGGTGGCCGGCGACCTTCAGGGTCGTGGGCTCGGGCGGCGGGTCGTTAAAGCGTTGCTGGCTTCCCCAAAATTGCGTGAAGTGGAGCGGGTGTATCTCATGACCACCAACAGCAATGGCTTTTATGAACAAATGGGATTCAGCAGCGTTTCCTCTCAACACTTGCTGATCCGAAAGCAATGATTCAACAAGCGGATGAAGAGATTCGAACTCTCGACCCTCTCCTTGGCAAGGAGATGCTCTACCACTGAGCTACATCCGCAGGCCAGCCGGTGAATGTCACCTGACGACCCGAGAAGCATGCACCACCAAGGGGCCGTTGGTCAATCCACCGTTCAAGCCACTGGCAATGCCTTCACAAGAGAGCCCATTTCCAGAGCCTGCAGGGCATAACTCCATCCCAGATTGCTCTTGATCCCTGCCCGCTCGAGCGCCTGTTGCATCGTGTCGGTTGTGAGCACCCCGAAGATCACGGGCACACCGGTGTCACGAGACACGCTGGCAATTCCCTTGCTGGCTTCGGCGACCACAACATCGAAATGGGGCGTGTCACCACGAATCACAGCCCCAAGCGTGATCACAACTTGATAACGACCGCTGCGAGCCAGCTGCTGGGCCACCAGAGGTAACTCAAAAGAACCAGGCACCCAGGCCGTATCCAGCTGATTGCTGTCTGCACTGGTGTCAATCCCATGGCGTCCAAGACAGTCAAGGCAGCCGCTCAACAACTTGGCCGTGACCAGATCGTTGAATCGGGCAACAACGACAGCGATGCGCAGTCCCTGCACATCGGTGAACCGTCCTTCAAAGGTGGCCATTACGCCTTGATCCGTTCATTCCATGTTCACACCCGGCCGGCGTGAACTGGATAAAAAAGATGCCCTTAGGCCTGGCCTCAGACCACGAAGAAGCTCATGCCCCAGTTCACCAGCACCAAGGCCACCCAGGCAATGCCACCCAGCAGAATCAAGCGATTGGAGCGGCCGCTGTCTTCATTAGAGGCGTAAAGAACAGGCACAGCCACGATCAACGCAAAGGACATCACCACCAAGGCCAGAACGGTGAGGGTGTTAAGAATCTGCATGGTGAATCGGTCGACGCCAGGTCGTTCACGGGGATTCTCACATGTAGAGGAGAGTCGTCTCCGTCGTCTGCGCATCAAGCTTCACAGCTTGTGGTGAACGCCATCGGTACGATCCAGCGACTTCCGGATGTCTCATGCCCCGCACCTGCCCCCAGCCCGAGGAGCAGTCGCTGCAGGGGAATCTGTTCGGCACTCCGGAACCGACTGATCAACCCACAGCCAGCTCTGCCAGGGCTTCTGAGGCCTTAGCCGCGGATGCACTGGCTGAGCTCACTGACGCCAGCCTCAGCGCTGATGCCTCTGCCCGCCCCAGACAGCGACAGGGCAACAACAGTGATCCCGACAAGGCCTCCAACCAGGCCGAGGAGCTGACCGGCTCAGACAGCGACGACAGCGATTCCCCGCCTTGGGCCCACCACAGCCAGGTGGATCAGACCCTGCTGACGCCGATGTTGCGCCATTACGTAGAGCTCAAGGCGGAGCACCCTGAGCGCGTGCTGCTCTACCGACTCGGTGATTTCTTCGAGTGCTTCTTCGAGGACGCCGTCGAGCTCTCACGTGTGCTGGAACTCACTCTCACCGGCAAGGAAGGTGGCAAGGCGATCGGACGCGTGCCGATGGCGGGAATTCCCCATCACGCCGCCGAGCGCTACTGCGCTGAACTGATCCGTCGTGGTTACTCCGTGGCGCTCTGTGACCAGCTGGAGAACACCCCCGCCAAGGGGGCCCTGCTCAAGCGCGGAATCACCCGGGTGCTCACCCCGGGCACGGTGCTGGAAGAAGGCATGCTCGCTGCCCGCCGCAACAACTGGCTGGCAGCGGTAGTGGTGGAACCTGCCAGCAGCAAGCAACCCTTGCGCTGGGGCCTGGCCAGCGCCGATGTGAGCACGGGCGACGTTCAGGTGATGGAACGCAGTGGCAGCGATGCCCTGCACCAGCACCTGGCCCAACTTGAGGCCTCGGAACTACTCTGGGCAGCCAGCGATGACGCCAACACGCAACGACCTGACTGGTGTCCTGAACGGCTGAGGCTCAGCCCGATGGCGCTCACACCCTTCAGCCGCCCCCAGGCCGAACAAGCCCTGATCAAGCACTACCGGCTGGCTGGGCTGGATGGCCTTGGCCTGCATGAACTACCGCTGGCCCTGAGAGCTTTTGGTGGGCTGCTGCAGTACGTCAATGACACCCAGCCGCTCGTAGAAGCAACCCTGGTGCCCCTGGATGTGCCGAAGATCGTGCAGGCCGGAGATGCCCTGGTGCTCGATGCCCAGACCCGACGCAATCTGGAACTGACGGCCACCCAACGCGATGGACAACTCCAGGGTTCACTGCTCTGGGCCATCGACCAGACCCTCACCGCCATGGGGGGACGATGTCTGCGCCGCTGGCTGGAAGCGCCGCTGATGGACCTCAACGCCATCCGCGAACGGCAAAGCGTGGTGAGCCTGCTGGTGAACCAAAGGCCCCTGCGCCAGAGCTTGCGTCGACTGTTGCGGCCGATGGGTGATCTGGAACGATTGGCGGGTCGGGCCGGCGCCGGTCATGCCAGTGCCCGCGACCTGGTAGCCATCGCCGATGGACTGGAACGCCTGCCACGACTAGCCAGTCGCCTGGAGGGAACGCTAGAGACATGGCCACAGGTGCTGGAGGCGCTGCTGCCACCCAATCCAGCACTCGCTGAGCTGGCCGCCGCCGTTCGCCATGCCTTGGTGGACGCCCCGCCTCTTTCTCTGAGCGAAGGCGGGCTCATCCACGACGGAGTGGATCTGCTGCTGGATGGCCTGCGCAATCAACTCGATGACCAGGACGCCTGGCTGGCCGAGCAGGAGCGCTTGGAGAAAGACCGCAGTGGCATCAGCAATCTGCGTCTGCAATACCACCGCACCTTTGGGTATTTCCTGGCGGTGAGCAAAGCGAAGGCATCCTCCGTGCCCGACTACTGGATCCGCCGCCAGACGCTGGCCAATGAAGAACGCTTCATCACGCCCGAGCTGAAGGATCGCGAAGGCCGCATCTTCCAGCTGCGGGCACGGGCCTTTCAGCGCGAATACGAGCTGTTCTGCAAGCTGCGCGACCAAGTGGGCTGCATGGCAACACCAATCCGCGAGGCCGCCCGTGCCGTAGCGGGTTTAGACGCACTCACGGCCCTGGCAGACACGGCTTCCACAGCAGGCTGGTGTGCTCCACAGCTGAGCGACGATCGCACCCTAAAGATCACCGCTGGCCGCCACCCAGTGGTGGAACAGTTGCTGGTGGAAACTGCCTTCACCCCGAACGATCTTGGTTTGGGAGCTGACACCGACCTGATCGTGCTGACAGGGCCCAATGCCAGCGGCAAAAGCTGTTACCTGCGCCAGATCGGCCTGATCCAACTGTTGGCCCAGATCGGCAGCTGGGTGCCTGCATCATCCGCGCAGGTCGGCCTTGCCGATCGCATCTTCACGCGGGTAGGCGCCGTGGATGATCTGGCTGCAGGCCAGTCCACCTTCATGGTGGAAATGGCCGAAACCGCCAACATCCTTCACCATGCCAGCGACCGCTCCCTGGTGCTCCTTGATGAAATCGGTAGGGGGACAGCCACCTTCGATGGCCTCTCGATCGCCTGGGCCGTGAGCGAACATCTGGCCGGCGATCTCAAGGCACGCACGGTGTTCGCCACCCACTATCACGAGCTCAACAACCTGGCGGAACAGCGGCCCAACGTGGCCAACTTCCAGGTGATGGTGGAGGAAACGGGCGAGGATCTTGTGTTCCTGCATCAGGTGCAGATCGGCGGTGCCAGCCGCAGCTATGGCATCGAAGCCGCCCGCCTGGCAGGGGTGCCCTCCCGCGTTGTGCAACGGGCCAGGCAGGTGCTCGATCAGCTGGCGGCCTGAGCGGCTCGCAGCAGGGCATTGGCTGCTGCAGCCACCAAACCGGCTCCACCGCGCGTTCCCTCCAGGCGGATCTGAGCCAGAGCCGTCGCCGCCAGATGGCGCTTGCTTTCAGGGACGCCCACGAAGCCAACCGGCATGCCAATCACCAGCGAAGGGGCAGGGGCCCCGGCATCCAGCTGATCAAGCAACTGCTCCAACGCCGAGGGAGCACTGCCCACCAGCAACACCGGCATGGGCTGGCCCTTCGCGCTTGCCACCTGCGTGAGCTCCGGCCAAGCCCTCAACATCGCCACGGCGGAACGGGTGGAGTCTTGCGGTGAAACCTCAGGAGCCCAATCAAGCAGGCAGCGCACGGACGTGCCCAGTGTGCGCGCAGCCATCGGCGTCACGGCAGCCGCAGCCATCGCCGTATCGGTGAGGATCGCTGCTCCAGCCTGCAACGCCGCAAGTCCCTGCTCACAGGCCCCCTCGCTGAAACGCAACAGCTGCTGCAGGCCTGGATCCCCGCTGCTGTGCACCAGACGTTCCAACACCTGCTGCTGCAGAGGATCAAGTCCCGTCTCCCCCAACAAGGCCCGAATTCGACGGATGCTTTCCGTGAAGATCGGATGGTCGGCCATTGCTGCACATTCCTCTGACGGGGACTGCCAGTCAGGGCAGACTTCGACATTGTCCGACGACACGCCTCAATGCCGATCCAGTTGTTCTGGGGCGATGATTCCGCCGCGCTGGAACGGGCGGTTCAGGCCTTGATCGAGAAGGCGGTGGATCCGAGCTGGGCGAGCGTCAATGTGAGTCGATTGGATGGCAGCGAGGCGGGCCAGGCCAGGCAGGCTCTGGAAGAGGCACGCACACCGCCTTTCGGCGCTGGCTCGAGGGTGGTGCTGCTACAGCGATCTCCCTTCTGCAACGCCTGTCCCAGCGAGCTGGCCGATCGCTTCGAAGCCTCTCTGAATGGCATCCCTGAAAGCACCCAGCTGCTGCTCTGCCATCCCTCCAAACCTGACGGTCGTCTGCGCACCACAAAAGCGCTGATGAAACGCATCAAGGCGGGAGAGGCCTGCGAGCGCAGTTTCAAGTTGCCGGCGGTCTGGGATGGGGCTGGGCAGCGCCAGCTGGTGGAGCGGACCGCTGAGGAACTGAACCTGAGGCTGGAGTCTGATGCGGTGGATGCCCTGATCGATGCCATCGGCAATGACAGCGCCAGGCTGACCATGGAACTGCAAAAGCTGGCTCTGCATGCTGAAAGCAGCGGAGAGGCACGCATCAGTGCCAGCTCCGTTGACAGCCTGATCGAGGGGCTCAGCACCAACGCTCTGCAGGTGGGGGACGCGCTACTGGCAGGCGATGCAGGCCAGGCGATTGCCTTGCTAGATGCCCTCAATGATGCCGGCGAACCGGCCCTGCGCATTGTTGCCACGCTCACTGGTCAAATCAGGGGATGGCTTTGGGTGATGCTGCTGGAACAACAGGGGGAGCGGGACGTTGGGGTAATCGCCAAAGCGGCGGGAATCGGCAACCCCAAGCGCATCTATGTGATGCGCAAACAGTTGCAAGGGCGTTCACCCCAGCGCTGCCTCAACCTGCTGGGCCGCCTGCTGGATGTGGAAGCAGCCCTCAAACGCGGCACCCAGCCCGGAGATGCTTTCCGCGATGGGCTGCTGGGCGCAACACAGTGAGACAATCGCCTGCGACATGAGGCGGCATGGATGGCCCTTCTGGTGCAGAAGTTCGGCGGAACCTCCGTCGGCAGCGTGGAGCGCATCCAGGCCGTGGCCAGGCGTATCGCCAACTGCAAGGAAGAGGGGCACGATCTGGTGATCGTGGTCTCGGCCATGGGTCACACCACCGATGAACTCACCGCCAAGGCCAACGCCATCAGCAGCAATCCACCCCAGCGAGAGATGGACATGCTGTTGGCCACCGGTGAACAGGTGTCGATTGCGCTGCTCTCCATGGCGTTGCATGAGCTGGGCGTCCCAGCCATCTCCATGACCGGCCCCCAGGTAGGAATCGTGACCGAATCCGCCCATGGCAAGGCCCGCATCCTCGACGTGCGCACCGATCGTCTACGCAGCCGACTGGCCGAAGGCCGCGTGGTGGTGGTGGCAGGGTTTCAGGGAACGAGCCAGAGCAGTGGCGGCACCGCCGAAATCACCACACTGGGGCGTGGAGGCTCCGACACCTCAGCAGTCGCCCTAGCGGCAGCCCTCGGTGCCTCGGCCTGTGAGATCTATACCGATGTGCCAGGCGTGCTCACCACCGATCCCCGCAAGGTGGAAGACGCCCAGCTGATGCCTCAGGTGAGCTGCGACGAAATGCTCGAACTGGCAAGCCTTGGCGCTGCCGTGCTGCACCCGCGCGCCGTGGAGATCGCGCGCAACTACGGCGTCACGATGGTGGTGCGCTCCAGCTGGAGTGATGAACCCGGCACCACACTCACCAGCCGCAACTCGCGGCCCATTGGCCGCGAAGGTCTTGAACTAGGCAGACCGGTGGACGGCGCCGAGCTGGTGGAAAACCAAGCCGTGCTGGCTCTCTCGCATGTGTCCGATCAGCCCGGCGTTGCCGCCCAGCTGTTCGAAAGCCTGTCTGAGGGCGGAGTGAATGTGGACCTGATCATCCAGGCCACCCACGACGGCAACAGCAACGACATCACCTTCACCGTGGCTGAAACTGACCTGGAGAGGGCTCGCAGCATTTGTGAATCCCTGATCCAGAAGCTGGGCGGTGAGTTGGTCGCCCAGTCCGGGATGAGCAAGCTGAGCATCAGCGGCGCCGGAATCATGGGCCGCCCTGGTATTGCCGCGGGCTTGTTCCAGACCCTCTCCCGGGTGGGAATCAATCTGCGTGTGATCGCAACCAGTGAAGTGAAGGTCAGCTGTGTGATCAATGCCGACGTTGGCAGCAAAGCTCTGCAGGCCACCCAGGAGGCCTTCGAACTGGAGGCCGGTCAGATCAGCCTCAATCCCAGTGCGAGCGGAGAAGCTGAGCCGGAAGTGCGTGGCGTAGCCCTCGACCGTGACCAGGCCCAGGTGAGCGTGCGCCATGTGCCCGACAAACCCGGAACCGCCGGAGCCCTTTGCAATGCGCTGGCCGACGCAGGCATCAGCCTCGATGCAATCGTCCAGTCGGAACGCCAGCACATCGATGGCAGCCGAGATATCAGTTTCACCCTGAAACGTGACGACCGCACTGCGGCGGATCGCGCCCTGAGTGCACTGCTGGCTCAGTGGCCTGGAGCCCAGCTCGAAGACGGTCCAGCCATTGCCAGGGTCAGTGCCGTGGGCGCGGGCATGCCTGCTACAGCGGGTACCGCAGGACGCATGTTCCGTTTTCTGGCAGAAGCAGGCGTGAACATCGAAATGATCGCCACCAGCGAGATCCGCACCAGCTGCGTGGTCGCTGAGGCCGATGGTGTGGCAGCACTTCAGGCCGTGCATGCCGGTTTCAAGCTGGGCGGCAGCACCCGCCATGCCGCCAAAGGGAGCGAATCACCTCTGGTGGCCTAGCTGAACCTCGGCAACTCAGCTCTGACCCACAAGCTTCTGGCGGAGCTTCTTGATCCGATCTCGAAGGTTGGCAGCCTCCTCAAAATCGAGCTTCTTGGCTGCGTCTTTCATCTTGACTTCAAGCTGATCGATCAGTTCGGGCAAGGCATCGAGAGCCATACCATCACTGTCATCCTCCAAGGCTTGAACCGCCTTGCTGGCGACCTGCACCAGGTCGGCATCGGGGCCATCGGTCTTGAGTTTCCGTGAGAGCTCGAGAAACGAAAGAATCGAATTGCTGGCTTTTTTACCGGCCGCCGTCGGCACAATTCCATGTTTTTCGTTGTGGACCTGTTGGATCTTGCGCCGCCGTTCGGTCTCCTCGATCGCCCTCGCCATCGAATCGGTCATGTTATCGGCATAGAGCAGCGCAACCCCCTCCACATGCCGCGCAGCCCGGCCGATCGTCTGAATCAATGATCGCTGCGCTCGCAGGAATCCTTCCTTATCGGCGTCCAGGATTGCAACCAGGCTCACCTCGGGCAAATCCAGGCCTTCCCGCAGCAAGTTCACACCCACGAGCACGTCGTACTCACCCAGGCGCAGGTCCTGAATGATCTCGATGCGCTCAATCGAATGGATCTCAGAATGCAGGTAGCGCACCCGCACCTTGTTCTCGGCCAGGTAATCCGTGAGGTCTTCCGCCATGCGCTTGGTGAGCGTGGTCACTAGCACGCGCTGCTGCTTCTCGGCCCGCGTGCGTATCTCTCCCAGCAAGTCGTCGATCTGACCTGTTGTCGGCCTCACCTCCACAACAGGGTCCAGAACTCCAGTGGGACGGATGACCTGCTCCGCCACCTGGCCATCACTCACCTTCACTTCCCAATCGCCGGGCGTGGCACTCACAAACACGGTCTGGCGTGCCTTCGTCCAGAACTCTTCGCCTTTGAGCGGCCGATTGTCGGCTGCACTGGGCAGACGAAAACCGTGGTCGATCAATACCTTCTTGCGGGCCTGATCGCCGTTGTACATGGCCTGAAGCTGTGAACAGGTGACATGGCTCTCATCAACAATCAGCAGCCAATCGTCGGGGAAATAATCGATCAGGCATTCCGGCGCGGAGCCCGGTTCACGTCCGGCCAGATGACGGGCATAGTTCTCAACGCCATTGCAATAGCCCACCTGCTGCAGCATCTCCAGGTCGTAGGTGGTGCGCTGCTCCAGTCGCTGAGCTTCCAGCAACTTGCCTTCGGTTTGCAGGAACTCCAGTCGGTCTTTGAGCTCATGGCGGATATCCTTCACCGCCGAATCCAAACGATCCTTCGGCGTTACAAAGTGCTTGGCCGGGTAAATGTTGATGGTTTCAAGACTCTGCAGGATTTCGCCGGTGGTGGGGTCGACGTAGCGGATCGCCTCCACCTCATCACCGAACAGCTCCACCCGAACAAGACGATCTTCATAAGCAGGCCCGATTTCCAGCACATCGCCCTTGACGCGGAAGCGACCGCGGGTGATGTCCATGTCATTGCGGCTGTACTGGTTATTCACCAGTTCGCGCAAAGAACCCCGAAGATCAAGAGATTCACCAACCCGAAACTGCACCGATGCCTTTAAGTATTCACTGGGTATTCCCAGGCCATAGATGCAACTGATGGAAGCCACAACAATCACATCGCGGCGTTCAAACAACGATCGCGTCGCTGAGTGACGCAGCATGTCGATCTCTTCATTGATCGATGCTGTTTTGGCGATATAGGTATCACTCACCGGCACATACGCTTCCGGCTGGTAATAGTCGTAATAGGAGATGAAATATTCGACAGCATTGTTGGGAAAAAATTCCCTCAGCTCATTGCAAAGCTGTGCAGCCAAAGTCTTGTTATGAGCCAACACCAGGGCGGGACGACCGGTCTGAGCGATGACATTGGCCATCGTGAACGTCTTGCCTGTGCCGGTCGCACCCAGAAGGGTCTGATAACGACGACCACCATTCACACCCTCCACCAGTTGAGTGATCGCCGTCGGCTGATCACCTTTGGGGGTGTAGGGCGCAGTCAGGTCATAGGCAGGCATGGTCCTCGCGCTGTAAACCCTGCAATGGGCACCCACGTTACGGGGCCCATTGGGGCGAGCGTGTCCGCAGCAATCAGACCCGGCTGGTGACCTGACTGCCTATGGCTTCACGCAGACCGCGCACTACAGCCACCATGGCCAGCTCATCATCAAGGCGATTAACCGCAGAACCAACGCCCACACCGGCTGCGCCGGCTGCGATCGCCATCGGCACGGTGACAGCCGAAAGACCTGATGCACACAGCACCGGTGCCGTCTCACCGGCGTGCTGCAGGGCAGCGCTGATGCTGTGAGCCGCGGCCAGAGTGGGAGCAGCCTTCTCAATCAGGCCAAGGCTGCCGGCACTGAAGGGTTTGGCACTGGTGCCACCTTCGGTCTGAATCAGATCGGCACCGGCCGCCACCAGATCCACCGCCAGCTGTTCCTGCTGATCCATCGGCAACACATGGGGAACGGTGACGCTCAGCACCACCTCAGGCAACAAACCGCGGGTACGGCCTGTGAGTTCCAGCACCTCTTCAGCTCCGAAGATGCGCCCCTGGGGATAGAAGGCATCGAAATTACCGATCTCCACCATGGCCGCACCTGCAGCCACAGCAGCCGGAAACTGCTCGGGATCCACCGACGACACGCAGACCGGCAGGCCACCGGACGCCTCAACCACCAACTTCACCAATTGCGCATCACAGGCCACATCAATCAGATCTGCTCCACCCAATCCAGCCGCGCGGGACACGCGAGCGACCGAATCCGCATTGAAGTTCATCAGACCGGCGATCACCTTCAGCGCGGAACGCTGTTCAAGGCTGCGGCGGAGGGCAGTAGGCAGCAGAGAAAGGCGGGACATCAAGCTGACATCAGATGAATGCATTCTCACACCGCACGAACAGGCAGGATCGAATCGACCTTCACCCAGAGCGATGAGAGCCGGCGAGCCTTGGCTGAACTGGCACGACAGACTGCACCGCCAACTTCTACAGAATCCCCAGCTGCTGCCCAAAGGGGCAACACTGTTGCTGGCGGTTTCCGGCGGTCAGGACTCGATGGCTCTGCTGGGGCTGCTGAGGGATTTGTCTGATCGGCATCACTGGACTCTGCAGCTCTGGCATGGAGACCATGGCTGGCATCCAGAGTCCGCATGCATTGCCAGCGATTTGGAGAGCTGGTGCCAGACGCAACAGCTGCCCCTGCTGATCAGCACCAGCAGCTTCAGCACCACCGGCAGCGAAGCTCAAGCCCGTGAATGGCGTTACACCGAGCTGCATCAGGCCTGTGAGCAGCTCAACCTCAACAGCCCTGCCAACCCCTGCCGCACGGTCGTGACCGGACACACCGCCAGCGACAGAGCCGAATCACTGCTGATACAACTCTGCCGAGGAACGGATCTGGCCGGGATGGGCAACCTGCGTTGGCAGCGCCCCCTCAATACTGAAGCAAGAGAAGACATTCACCTGGTGCGTCCACTGCTGCAGTTCAGCCGTGACGAAACCGCCGCCATCTGCCAGGACCTGCAACTACCGATCTGGACAGACCCGAGCAACAGCGATTCACGTTTCGATCGCAACCGCATCCGTCAGGAGGTCTTACCGGTGCTGGAGGCTCTGCACCCCGGCTGCAGCAGGCGCATGGCTGAACTGAGCGAGCGAGTGTCCCAGCTGCAGGACACCCAGAGCGCACTGGTGACGCTGAGTCTGGACAACCTGAAACGACAGGACGGCGCCTTACAACGATCGCCACTGCAACAACTGCCCGGTTCAGCACGACGACTGCTCTTGCATGGATGGCTGCAGACCCAAGGCATGCCAGCACTCTCGGCCAGGCAGCTTGAAGAACTGAGCACTGCCATCGGTCCAAGCCAACCACCTGGTGAGCGTCATCTAACCGGTCGGAAGCGACTCCACTGGTGCCGGGACTGGGTACAACTGGAAGACAGGAACTGAACTCACTTGGACGGCGACTTCCAAAGCAACTATCTCGCCGCTGAAGAGGCCTACGGCACTGGTGACTTCGAAACTGCGCAATCCATCACTGTTGAACTGCTCAATCAGCTGGAGCCAATCCCGGACGAGGGTGCTGAACGGGATGCAGTTCTGGCTTGGCGAGCCTTCGTGGCTTTACTAGCGGGCCACATTGACCTCTACGGCTTTCAAGCCCCTGATCAAGCTGAAAGGCATTACCAGCTGGTGCTGGCCAGTCACCCACAGGACACACTGCGGGAACTGGCGGAACAGGGACTGGAACGGATCAGGAGCGGTCGTGAGTCGGTGACCAGATCCACGCAGGCGACTGATCCAACTGAGGACCGATTCATGGCGTCTCTGGCAATCAAGGGCTCCCTTGCCTTAGTGGCTGACCCTTTTATCAACGAGGCATCCCCGGCCGTGGACTCTGTGGAGCCGAGCGTCGTCACAACCGCGATGCCCTGGCTCAACAACGACAAACAATCAGACGACGGTCATGACCAAACTCTCTCCATCGAGATCAATGCTGTAGCTGCGCCTGAGCCCGAAACTGAACCTCAGCCGATCAGTGAACAGGAACCTGAGCCTGGATCCGAACCTGAACCAGGCGGTGAACTTGGTCAGGAGACAACGACTGAAGCCTTAACCCAAGCAACCAAGACCAAAGCCGACCCGGAGATCAGCGACACAACCCGGAAACGTTTAAGGGAAGGCAGGATTGTGGTGAAACTTCCAGCAAGAGCCCAAAAGCCATCCGAGAACAACTCGGACAGCAGCCAGGCCCCTAGCCGATGGTCGTGGCTACAAAAAGCCTTACGCCGCAGCTGAGCGGCGACGGCGGGTACGGCCAGCGGGCATGTCTTGATCGACTGCTGGCGCTGCAGAGGCGGGTGCAGCAGGCGCAGGCTCCTTGGAGGGCGTGGGGGCTGGCGAAGCTGCGGCCACAGGTTCCTTCACTGGAGCCGACTTGGCCTCAACAGCAGCTGAGCGAGCTGTCGTGATCACCCGCGCTGGAGTTCCTTCACGGTTGCGATCTCGGCCACCACCACCGTGCCGACCAGCTCCATGACCACCGCCATGGCGACCACCACGTCCACGGGGCGCTGGACGATCATCGGGCTCAGCGTCCGCACGGCCTTTGTACACAGGTGTTCCTGCTGGTGCCGGCTGCACCAAACAGAGGATCAAAGGCTCCACCTGAAGTTCTCGGCGCATACGGCGGCTGAGACCGACTTCCACCTCCCGCTGCACACCCATCCAGTCGACATCCGGGGCCTTGCCACCGGTGTTGCGGGTGAGCTGCTTCCAGCGATTCTCAAGCACCCACTTGATTTCGCGTTCCGTCCACAGCGACATCTTGCGGGCATCGGCAGTGGTGACGACACCGCGAAGATTCACGCGAGGTGGAGCCACCATGGCGCCATCGGTACTGATAGCAGCAAGGATCGTGACGATGCCATCTTCTGCCAGTTGCTGACGTTCCTTCAGCACGCGGGCATCAACAATGCCGTTGCGCGACTGATCGAGCAGCTCGATACCAGCCTTCACAGGGTCCGACTTGGTGATTGAGTCTGCGGTGAGCTCAACAACATCGCCGTTATCAATGATCAGCGTGTTGTCCTCAGGAACGCCCATGGAATGACCGGTCCTGGCATGACGCACCAACATGCGGTGCTCACCGTGCACGGGCACGAAAAATTTCGGACGTGTGAGAGCCAGCATCAGCTTCTGGTCCTCCTGGAAGCCATGGCCAGAGACATGAATGCCCTCTCCCTTGCCGTACACGACCTTGGCGCCCAGCATCATCAGTCGGTCGATCGTGTTCACCACAGAAATGGTGTTTCCGGGAATCGGGCTCGCGGAGAAGATGATTTTGTCTGAGCTCTTGACTCTCACCTGCGGGTGTTCACCGCGGGAGATGCGACTTAGTGCGGCAAGGGGCTCACCCTGACTGCCGGTCATCAGCAACAGGGTTTCACGATCGGAGACATTGTTGATCTGCTTGATCGGCACAAACAGCTCATCCGGAGCACGCATGTAGCCCAGCTCACGGGCCTTGGCGATCACGTTGAGCATGGATCGACCCAGCAAGCCAACCTTGCGGCCGTTCTTAAGAGCAAGCTCAAGGATCATCGACACACGATGAATTGAACTGGCAAAGGTGGTGACGATGACACGCCCCTCGGCCTCGGCGATATGACGGTCAAGGTTGGAGAACACCGACCGCTCGGGAGGACAGAAACCCGGCACCTCGGCATTGGTGGAATCGCTGAACAAACAGAGAACACCCTTGTCGCCGTGGTGAGCCAGCCGAGCCAGATCGAAGTGCTCGCCGTCGACAGGGGTGTGATCGAACTTGAAGTCACCCGTGAAAATGATGGTTCCCACCGGTGTGGAGATGGCCAGCGAAAAGCTGTCGGCCATCGAGTGGGTGTTGCGGATGAACTCCACTGAGAAGTGCTGACCCACCTTCACCACGTCGCGAGGTCCGACGGTCTGCAAGGTGGTGCGATCGGCGACGCCCGCCTCATCCATCTTTCCGGTGAGCATCGAGAGAGCCAGTCGCGGCCCGTAGATCACAGGGATGTTGAAGTGCTTGAGATGGTGAGCAATGCCACCGATGTGGTCTTCATGACCATGGGTAACAATCATGCCGCGGATGCGCTTCTGGTTTTCTCGCAGAAAGCTGGTATCGGGCAGAACCACGTTCACGCCGTGCATGCCATCGCTGGGGAAAGCGAGGCCGGCGTCAACCAGCATCAGGTCATCGCCATATTCAAAAACGCAGGTGTTCTTGCCGATTTCATGCAGTCCTCCAAGAGGAATCACTCTCAGGGTGGGTTGCTTGGTTTGGGCAGTTGTGACGGTCATGGGGTCGCTTGCGTATGGAAAAAATCAATCAGGGAGGCGCACATCAGCGCTGTCAGCAGCCTTGGCGTCAGGTCTGACGCAGGGCATCGAGGGCTTCGGAGAGGGCAACGCGCATGGCGGGCTCCAGCGGAACGAGGGGAAGTCGGGGAGCACCCACCGGCCAGCCACTCAACTCCAGAGCGGCCTTCACCGGAATGGGATTGGTGGTGGCGAACATGGCCTTGAACAGTGGCAGTAACTGCTCATGCTGCGAAAGGGCAACCGCGTTCTGACCAGCCAGATATGCCTCAATCATGTTGCGCAGTCGGCGCCCCACCACATGGCTGGCCACACTGACAACGCCCACGGCTCCAACCGAGAGCATCGGCAGGGTGAGAGCGTCGTCACCGCTGTAGATCGCCAGGCGATGACCGCAGGCCTGACGGAGCTGGGAGACTTCTTCAGTGGTTCCGCTGGCAGCCTTGAAGCTCACGACATTGGCGCAATTCATCAGCTTGGCAACTGAGGCCGGCTGCATGTTGGAACCTGTCCTACCGGGAATGTTGTAGAGCATCAACGGCAGGTCAGACGCAGCTTCCGCAATGGCACGGAAATGGGCTTCCATCCCGTCTTGAGGGGGCTTGTTGTAGTAAGGCACCACCACCAATGCACCATCGGCACCGGCTGCCGCTGCCTCACGCGTGGCCTCAACCGCCTCACGGGTGCAATTACTGCCAGTTCCCGCAAGCACATGCACGCCAGGGCCCACGGCCTGCCGCACTGCCTCGAACATCTTCAGTTGCTCGCTCCAGCTGAGCGTGGGGGATTCTCCTGTGGTGCCGCACACCACTAGAGCTTCCGATCCCTCATCCACCAGGTGACGTGCCAGACGACCGGCGAGCGCCAGATCCACACCGCCCTCTGCATCGAAAGGGGTGACCATGGCTGTCACCAAACGGCCAAAAGGAGTGGGAGAGAGTTCTGCAGCAGTGCTCATGGCGTTCAGGCGGCGGGCAACAGCAGTTCAGCGATCTGGATGGCATTGAGAGCCGCACCTTTGCGGATCTGATCTCCACACAGCCAGAACTCAAGTGCGTTCTCTTCACTGATGTCCTGTCGAATCCTCCCCACAACCACCGGATCACGGCCAGTCACGTCCGTCGGCATGGGAAAGCGATTGCTGGCATGGTCCTCGAGCAGTTCCACCCCGGGGGCAGCGGCGAGCAGCTCGCGGGCTTCCGTCACGGGAAAAGGCTCAGCGAATTCCACATTGACTGCTTCTGAATGGGCGCGCAGAACCGGCACCCGTACACACGTCGCCGTGAAGCGAAGCTGCGGCAAACCCATGATCTTGCGGGTTTCATGGACCATCTTCATTTCTTCTTCGCAATAACTACTGGACTGCAATGGTGAGTTGTGCAGAAAAAGGTTGAAAGCCAATGAGTGGGGGAGAACCTCACTGTTGGGCGTGCCGCCATCAAGCACCACACGGGAGAGATCCTTCAGTTCCTCCATGGCCCGGGCCCCAGCACCACTCGCTGACTGATAGGTGCTGACGACCACCCTGTGCATCGGACGCTTCGCAGCCAGAGGGGCCAGAGCCAGCGTGAGCAAGATCGTGGTGCAGTTGGGATTGGCGATCACACCGTTGTGCTCAGCAGCAGCCTGCGGATTCACCTCAGGAACAACCAGAGGCACGCCGTCTTCCATGCGGAAGGCACTGGAGTTATCCACCATCACGGCACCAGCGGAAACAATCGCTTCACGCCATTGGCGAGAGACCGAACCGCCAGCAGATGCGAGCACCAGATCGACGCCCTGAAACGAGGAATCGCAGACTTCCTGAACCGTGATCGTCTGTCCATTCCAAGAACAAACCTGCCCAGCGGAACGGGCAGAGGCCAGCAGACGCAGCTCAGCAACCGGAAAGTTGCGTTCCTGAAGCAGCTGAAGCAGTTCCTGGCCCACCGCACCACTGGCACCAAGGACGGCCACCGTTAGAGGTCGATTCGGTAACGAGTTAACGGGGGTCAAACGGACGGGGACACAGAGACTGACGGGCAGGTGGTGCAACCACCGGCTGCAACGACCCTGAACACTTGAAGCCAGGGTGTGGCTTTTCCTACAAAGCAGCTTACGCGGGGGTGATGGTCAGGCACTTAATTAATGTGTTGGGCTGCTTGTACCTGCGACCCAGCCGATGAGTGCCGCCAGCCTGAAGGTTTCCACCTCCTCCCGTCCCGGTAGCCGACTGGCCGTGGAGGTCGCTGTTCCTGCGGAACGCTGTGAAGCCAGTTACGAGGAAGCGATCAAACGACTGAGCCGCAGTGTCAATCTGCCGGGGTTCCGCAAAGGCAAGATTCCCCGCACCGTGCTGGTGCAGCAGCTCGGAGCTTTGCGGATCCGTGCCACAGCGCTGGAAACGTTGGTCGACAGCGTTTGGCGCGATGCCCTCGAACAGGAAACCATCGAAGCTCTCGGCCAGCCTGAACTGAGCGGCGGCTTCGATGAACTGCTGGAGAGTTTCAAACCGGGTGAAGGCATCACGGTGACGCTGGAAACCGATGTAGCTCCCACACCAAAGCTGAAGAGCACAAAGGGTCTGAAGGCCGAAGCGGAGAGCGTCAGCTACGACCCGGCCCGCGTGGACGAAATGCTCGAGGACTCACGCCGCCAGCTTGCCACCGTGGTTCCCGTGGAAGGACGCAAGGCAGAGAAGGGAGATATCGCTGTTGTGGGATTCAAAGGCAGCTACAGCGACGACGGCAGTGAGATCGAGGGCGGCAGCGCCGATTCCATGGATGTGGACCTCGAGCACGGCCGCATGATCCCTGGCTTCATTGAAGGCGTGGTGGGCATGGCGGTGGGAGACAGCAAAACCGTTGAGTGCACATTTCCCGATGACTATCCCAAGGAGGATGCACGCGGTCGCAAGGCCAACTTTGAGATCGAACTGAAAGACCTCAAGACCCGCGAGCTACCTGAACTGAACGATGACTTCGCCAAGCAGGCCAGCGAACAGGAGTCTCTAGCCGATCTGCGCAGCGACCTTGAAAAGCGTCTGAAGGATGACGCCGAGCGCCGCGCACGCAGCAACCGGCATGACGCCTTGCTTGCCGCACTCGTGGAACAGCTCGAGGTTGAGCTTCCCGAAAGCCTGATCCAGCAGGAGGTTCGCAATCTGGTGGAACAGACCGCTGGACAATTTGCCCAGCAGGGCATGGATGTGAAATCTCTGTTCACTCCCGAACTGGTCCGCAACCTGATGGACTCATCACGCCCTGAAGCGGAGGAGCGCCTGCGCCGAAGCCTCGCCTTAACAGCGCTGGCCGAGAGTGAAAAACTCACAGTCGAAGACGGTGAAATTGACGCCAAGCTCGAGGATGTGAAGCAGCAACTCGCCGGCGAACGCGACATCGACCCAGAACGTCTTCGTCAGGCCGTGTTGGACGATCTGCTTCAGGAGAAACTCATGTGTTGGCTGGAAGACAACAGCACCGTCACTGACAAAGCACCTGAAGACTCAGGCAAAGAGAGCAAGGGAACAGCCAAGAAGGCCGCGGCCAAGAGTGGAAAACCCGCTGAAAAGAAAAAAACCACCAAGGCGAAAAGCGCCAAGAAGGACAATGATGACGCCGAAGCCTGATCTACAGCCATAGATTGCATGCAAAGCCCGCCAGCCGCCGAGTGATCGACGTCCGCAGTCACCATCCAATTCAGAACCGCTGGCAGGGGATTCAACCTGTCTCGCAGCATCCTCAGGCAGCTCCTGGAGTGCTGCCCACGGTGGTTGAACAGTCTGGTCGAGGTGACCGCGCCTTCGACATCTATTCCAGGTTGTTGCGCGAGCGGATCATCTTTCTTGGCACCGGTGTTGATGATCAAGTGGCGGACGCCCTTGTGGCTCAGATGCTGTTCCTCGAAGCGGAAGATCCCGAGAAAGACATTCAGATCTACATCAACTCCCCAGGCGGCTCTGTGACTGCAGGTCTGGCGATCTACGACACCATGCAGCAGGTGGCTCCTGACATCGTCACCATCTGCTACGGCTTGGCAGCCTCCATGGGAGCATTCCTGCTGTCTGGAGGTGCCAAAGGCAAGCGACTGGCGCTTCCCAACGCACGGATCATGATTCACCAACCCCTTGGTGGCGCTCAAGGCCAGGCTGTTGATATCGAAATCCAAGCCAAGGAAATCCTGTTCCTCAAGGAAACTCTCAACGGTCTGATGGCCGATCACACCGGCCAGCCCTTGGACAAGATTGCCGAAGACACGGACCGAGACAACTTCATGTCTCCTGCTGAAGCCGTTGATTACGGCTTGATCGATCGGGTTGTGGACAGTTTCGGAGACGGAGAAATCGTTACGGAGGGCTGACACCAGCCCGTTCTGTCGCGATCCTCAGTATCTGGGTTGAGATCTTTCCGATCCTGCTCTGTGTTCCGACTGACCTGCGAAGCGCCCGATGGCCAAGTTCGACGCCCATCTGAAGTGCTCCTTCTGCGGAAAGTCCCAGGAGCAAGTGCGCAAGCTGATTGCCGGACCCGGTGTCTACATCTGTGATGAGTGCATTGATCTCTGCAACGAGATCCTGGACGAGGAACTGATCGACGCGCAGGGTGGTGCCCGCCAAGGCAGTGAGCCGACGCGCAAGAGCGGCTCAAACCAGACTCGCAAGACCACAAAGCCTGCCCCGACCCTCGCCTCCATTCCTAAACCACAAGAGATCAAGGGTTTCCTTGACCAGCAGGTCGTGGGACAGGACGCTGCCAAGAAAGTGATGTCGGTGGCGGTTTACAACCACTACAAACGGCTGGCCTGGCAGGGCGACGGCAAAGGGGAAACGGAACAGACCGCCACCAGGCTGCACAAATCCAACATTCTTCTGATCGGCCCCACGGGGTGTGGCAAGACGCTGCTTGCCCAAACCCTGGCGGAGATGCTGGATGTGCCCTTCGCCGTGGCCGACGCCACCACCCTCACGGAAGCGGGCTACGTGGGCGAAGACGTGGAAAACATTCTGCTGAGGCTGCTGCAGAAGGCCGACATGGATGTGGATCTCGCTCAACGGGGGATCATCTACATCGACGAAATCGACAAGATCGCTCGCAAGAGCGAAAACCCATCGATCACCAGGGATGTTTCCGGTGAAGGGGTGCAGCAAGCACTGCTCAAGATGCTGGAAGGCACAGTCGCCAATGTCCCGCCGCAGGGGGGTCGCAAACATCCTTATCAGGACTGCATCCAGATCGACACCAGCCAGATCCTTTTCATCTGTGGCGGTGCATTCGTGGGGTTAGACGATGTGGTGCAGAAACGCATGGGTCGAAACGCCATTGGCTTTGTGCCCAGCGACGGACGCGGTCGCGGCAAGGCCACACGCGACCTTCAGGCTTCCCAGGTGCTGCGTCACCTCGAGCCCGATGACCTGGTGAAGTACGGACTGATTCCTGAGTTCATCGGCCGCATGCCGGTGAGCGCTGTTCTTGATCCACTGGACGAACATGCCCTGGAATCCATCCTCACCGAGCCCAGGGATGCCTTGGTCAAGCAGTTCAGAACACTGCTGAGCATGGACAACGTGAAACTTGACTTCGAGGCAGGAGCCATCGAAGCCATCGCTCAGGAGGCGCATCGACGCAAGACCGGAGCTAGAGCCTTGCGCGGCATTGTTGAAGAGCTGATGCTCGACCTCATGTACGAGCTCCCCTCTCGCAAAAACGTGCCGGACTTCACAATCACCCGCGCCATGGTGGAGGAGCACACTGGCGGCAAGGTGGTGTCGCTGCCCGGCAAGGATCGCCAGCAGGAATCAGCCTGATCGGACCAACCCCAGCGGTTCGGAAGACCCCCACTCTCTGAGCCTGTCTGAACAGGAACTTCGCGAGAGACTCAGGTCAGCCCACGATCAAGGCCATGGCCACCGCCGACCATCTAAGGGTTCCTCGTCAGCACGGTTTGTTCCTGCACCACGGGATCGATCTGGGCGATGGCTCGGTCGCCCATTACCTGGAAGGTCGGGAAATCCTGCGAAGCTCCCTCGAAGAGTTCAGCAGGGGGCAAGAGGTGAGCATGGTGAGCCATGAACAGGCATCACCGGCGGGGGTGACCCTGAGAAGGGCCATGAGCAGGGTTGGCGAACAGAACTACAACCTGCTGTTCAACAATTGCGAGCACTTCGCCAACTGGTGCAAAACAGGGCGGCATCGGAGCGGTCAGGTGGAGGACTGGCTCCATACAGGCAGCCTCGGTGCACTGGCACTCGGCCAGCTGATGCCTGCGGCCCTGCTCACCGGCCTGGGTGTGCTGCTGCGCAAGGGAGTCATCGATGAACAGTCTCGCCAACGTGCCAGGCGAGCTCTGGAACAACTTCAGAAACTGCGAATACGACTTATGCAGAAACTGGACAGCACCCTGGAACAGGCGGAGACCTGGATGCAAGGCATGCCTGGTCAGGGGGCTGATGAACGCGTGAATCGACGCAGTCGGCAGCTGTTGCTCACAGGCCGGAGCATCGCCGATGAACTCGCAACCGTTGAAGACATGGAAGAAAAGCTCCATTCACTGCTGGATAAGACCTCTCAAGCAGAAAACACAGTCTCAAGACCTGAACCTCGGTAGCCTCAGAATCCTGCCGGCAGTGCATGAGCCAGCCGTACCAGCCACTGCATCACAAGTACCGGCCCCAACGGCTTAATCAGCTGGTGGGCCAGGAAGCGATTGCGGCCACCCTTGGGCATGCACTGCGCACCGGACGCATTGCCCCGGCCTATCTCTTCAGCGGACCTCGCGGAACGGGTAAAACTTCCAGCGCTCGCATCCTGGCCCGGTCACTCAACTGCCTCAGCAACGACGGTCCGACGCCGGAACCCTGTGGCAACTGCGAACTGTGCAACACGATCGCCTCAGGCACAGCACTGGATGTCATCGAGATTGATGCCGCCTCCAACACCGGCGTCGACAACATCCGCGACCTGATCGAGCGCTCAAGGTTCGCTCCAGTGCAGGCGCGCTGGAAGGTTTATGTGGTTGACGAGTGCCACATGCTCTCCACCGCAGCCTTCAATGCGCTGCTCAAGACCCTGGAGGAACCACCTCCACAGGTGGTGTTCGTGCTGGCCACAACCGACCCACAGAGGGTTCTGCCCACCATCCTCAGCCGCTGCCAGCGATTTGACTTTCGGCGCATTCCTCTCGATGCACTTGAGCAGCACCTCCAATGGATCGCCTCAGAGGAGTCGATTCCCATCCAACCGGAAGCTCTGCATGTGGTGGCCCAACGAGCCCAGGGGGGCCTGCGCGATGCAGAGAGTTTGCTGGATCAGCTCAGCCTTCTACCTGGACCGATCGAAGCCGGAGCGGTATGGGATTTGCTGGGAGCGGTTCCTGAACAGGAGTTACTAGAGCTGGTGAAGGCCATGAGCACCAGTGAGCCCGTGACGCTGCTGGAAGCGAGCCGTCAATTGCTTGACCGCGGCCGTGATGCCGGATCCGTTCTTCAGGGCATGGCAGGGATCCTGCGGGATCTCGTGCTGATGGCCGCTGCTCCAAATCGACCTGAACTCACCGGTGTCTCCCCACAGTTCCGCGATCAACTGCCGGACCTCGCCAAATCCATTGGCCGAACACGACTGCTGCAGTGGCAAGCTCAGCTTCGAGGCGCTGAACAACAGCTGCGTCAGAGCGTGCAACCTCGGCTCTGGCTGGAGGTGCTGCTGCTCGGTTTGCTGGCTGAACCAGCCGCAACGACAAGCGCAGCAACTTCAGCACCAGCTCGAGTGAGCTCTGCGGCTCCTGAGGCTGCTCCAACACCAGCGCCTGCCCCAGCACCAGCTGTTGCTTCAGCATCCATCTCTTCAGCAGCCGTTGCCTCAAAAGCCGATCTCTCAACAGCCGTGCAAGCGGTAAGCCTTCCAGACACATCCAACACCCAGTCGCCGCCTTCACAGGCAGCTGCAACATCCGAGCCCCCAGCTGAAGCAGCTGCAACTACTCCCGCTCCAAGCGAAGACCTTGGTGAGCTCTGGCAACAAATCCTGGCCAGTCTGGAACTTCCCTCCACGCGCATGCTGCTGTCGCAGCAGGCCCGGCTGGTCCGGATCGACAGCCACCGCGCCGTCGTGCAGGTTTCCGGGAACTGGATGGGCATGGTGCAGAGCCGAGCAACCTTGCTGGAAAAAGCGATTGCAACTGCCATGGGAGGCAACCGTCAGCTGGTGCTCGAAAACCATGGAGGCGCAGCTCCGATGGCAGCAATGCCGAACCCAACAGCATCCACAACGGCACCACCACCTGCACCAGCTCCCAGCAAAGGCGTTCAGCTGCCTTCCCCCCCTGCATCGGCCGCTGTGGTGCCAAACAATGCAGCATCTCCAGCACCCACATCAGCAACGGCTTCTGCCCAGCCGCCGCAGGCAACTGCAGCTCCCTCGATTACCACCAGCCAGACAGCACCCGTTCAGACAGGCACTGCCGACGTGTCGGCTCAAGCAACAACAGTCCCGCCAGTGCGCGCTGAGCCTTCCGCCATGGATGAAAAGGTGAAGCGCTTCGCTGACTTCTTCAATGGTCAGGTCCTGGACGTGGACCTCAACAACTAAATCCCAGGTTCTGAAGCCTGAAGCTTCTCATCCTGTCCGCTGTGCGTGGTCTTGGCCCAGACCAATCGTTTGGGAAGAAACGCCATGCGCAGGGTGACCCAGGGGATCACAAGGAACCAGTGACTGAGATAGGCGATGCCCAGCAGAAGATTGAACAGACCCGGCGAGGGCAAATCGGGCCCTTCGCTGGGGCGTCGACAGCCACGCCAATAGGCAACCCCGGACACGCTGAAGGCCACGATCGACAGAGGCCAATAAGCCGGCGTGGTGCGGCTGATCACACTGGTGAACAGATCCGCCCAGGAGACCACGGGAAGGGCGTACTGAAGCAGGAAGAAACATGCCATATCCCTTCGCTGGGCAGGGGTCAGACGCGAAGAGATCAAGCCCGACCAGTAGTCGAGAAAGCGTTGCAAGCCTCCTTCGGCCCAACGCTGGCGCTGCTTCCAGAGTGCCTGAAGCGACTCAACGGCCTCCTCCTGCACCGGTGGATCCCAGAGGATGCCAATCCGAGCTCCGTGAAGCATCAAACGAAAACTCAGATCCAGATCGTCAGTGACGGTGTCCTCATTGAAACCACCGCAGGCTTCCAGCAGATCCCGGCGCAACAGCTCACCATTGCCGCGCAGTTCAGCCACTCCACCACCGGCAAGCCGTCCATCCTGAAGCTGGGCATCAAAGGCCATCTCCATGGCCTGAACACGGGTTAACCAGTTGCTGCTTGCATTCGTTACAGCTTTGCGCATCTGAACGGCGGACCAATCACCGCTGGTTGCGAAGGGCATCAACCGTTCCAGCTGATCCGAACTCAGCTGGGCATCCGCATCAAGAATCAGCAGCCATTCACCCTCGGTTTGAGCCAGAGCGGCATTGAGAGCACCCGACTTTCCTCCGCCGGCATTCCGAGGCCGGCTGATCACCCGCAAAGAAGGGAAACGGACCTGAAGCTCTGCGAGACGGTCGGGAGTGCAGTCTTCGCTGCCGTCATCCACCACACACAAACTCAGACGTCCATCGGGGTAGCGCAAGGCACTGAGGCGCTCCACCAGGCGAGTGACCACCGCTTCCTCATCACGGGCAGCAACCACCACATCCACCGTGGGGAAGAGCTCCGCTGACATGGCAGCTGAGAAGGACGGGGAATCATCCGGATCGCTGCCCTTTCTCTGCATGGTCTGCTGATCAGGGCCTCGCATCAAAGTGCGCAGGGCGTAGCCCCCGAGCACCATCGCCAGAGTGAAGGCAGGAATCAGGCTCCGGGATGGATCCAGCCAATGGGGCGCCGCGCCGGCCCAGCCACAGGCCGCCAAGAAGAAGACCGTCTTGCCGCGGCGGTGATCTCCAGTCCCTGCGGCCACAGCCCTCCCACCACGACGAAACATGGGGAACTTTAGGGGGCCTTAGCAGGAGCGTACCCAGAAGGGGCTGTGAATGGCCCCAGCTGGGTTCCGGGGTAATAGTGCTGCAGGATTCGCTGAGCACTCCAACCGCGATCGGCCATATCGATCGCACCTGCCTGAGACAGCCCCACTCCATGGCCAAATCCTCCGCCTTGGAAGCGCCAGACCCCCGCCCCTTCAGCGTCAACAACGAACAACGTGCTGGGCAAACGGCGAAGGGTGCGCCGGATGGCATCCAGTTCCAAGACCAAGGGTTTGGCTCCACGATCCCGATCAATCTCAAGGGCGAGAACCCTTCCGCTGGGCCCGCGCTTCTGCACGCTCACCGATGTCGGGACAGTATCTCCCTGGTCTGCAGCGGCTAGGGCCTGGGCTAGCTGTCCTGCGGTGTAAACACGGCTCCAGCGAAAACGGGGATGACCTGCTCCATAGGCACCACCCCCATTGTTCAACAGAGCCTGAACGTCCTGGTTGCTGCGCAGAGGCAGGGAGATCGACTGACCCCAAGCGGCCGCACCATCCGCTTGAACCTGCACGTAGGGAAGTGGCTCCATGTTCCAGGCCTCCTCAGCGTGAGCACTCACACCGCCATTGGTCGCGTGATACACCGCATGAATCGGCTGGCCATCCCACAACAAGACCTCCCCGGACGTGGCACGGATGGCCTGTCGAACGGCTGGGCTTGCCAGCCGTGGATCGCTGTACACCTGGCATTGGGTGTCACTGCAGAGGTGATACCCATCCAGAGCAAAACGATGGCTATTGGCCAAAGCCCATGTGCGAGCCAGCACAGCCTGAGCCTGCAAAGCAGCCGCTGGGGATCCCGCTCCGATCTCATGGGGCACCACCCCCTCGAGATAACGCTCGAGCGGAAGCTGCTCCAGCAACGTCCAGCTGCCATAGGCATCCGCCTGCAGGCGAAACGGTCCGCGCAGAACACCACCGTTCCAACGCATGCCATCAGGAGCTTGCACTTGCAGAGGCCCCTGCAGGGTGCGTCCTCCCTCGGGCCCCTCGAGCACGGGCATCACAACACTGCTGATGCGCTGACTGACCTCACGCAGGGACACACCTGCAAGATCAAGCGCATCAGTGGGGGCCCAAACCTCCCATTCGCCTGGATGAGCCACCTGAGCCTCCACCCCCTGACTACGCCATCGCTGAGCAATTTGATCGGCTGACTCGAAACTCGCAAAGGGTCCGGCCACACGTCGGGCCACATCGAGAGGTTCCGGGAGAGCGACGCGTCGCCAGCTGAAGCGCAGCCTGTCAGTCGACAACGCAAGCTTTCCGGCTTGATCCAGCAGTCGTAGTGGAGCAGCTCCCGCGCTGATCAACGTCAATTGAGAAGCCGATCGATCGGACCGAGTTCCTGCACCGAGATGATCGTCGAGTGACACCCAGAGAACGGAGTTACTGGCCGAGGGCGGCAATGGCACGCTTCGATGAGTCGGCACCACAACAGCCTCATCTTGAGCTTGAGAAGGAGGCGAAGGCTGCTCGACGACTTGGGCCTGACAACCCAGGCCCGCCCAAACCGGAAGCCAAATCCAGGAGAGAAGCCTGAAGACTGCAACTGGAGCGGAACGGGGCATCACTGCGGGCTGGACAGCTGATCTGAGCATGAACCTGAACAAAGGGTTTGGCTGAAGGCAGGTTGAGGTTCTATGTTTGTCGTTTGTGCCGCGCACTGCCAGAGAAATGCCCAAGCTCAAGACCCGCAAAGCAGCCGCCAAGCGGTTCAAAGCAACAGGCACTGGCAAATTCCTGAGACGCCGCGCGTTTCACAACCACCTGCTGGATCACAAAAGCCCAAAATTGAAGCGGCACCTGAAAACGAAAGCTGTCGTTGATCGCACCGACGAAGAGCGTGTCGCCCTGATGATGCCCTACGCCTGAGACGCGGCCTGCTTTCCAAGCAGTAGCTGATCACATTTTCCTTTAATTCCCTTTCTCAAGACCCATGGCACGCGTTAAAAGAGGCAACGTCGCCCGTAAGCGTCGCAACAAGATTCTCCGTCTGGCTCGTGGCTTCCAAGGCAGTAACGGAACCCTCTTCCGCACCGCCAATCAGCGGGTCATGAAGGCTCTGTGCAACGCCTACCGCGATCGGCGCCGGCGCAAGCGCGACTTCCGCCGTCTGTGGATTGCCAGGATCAATGCCGCAGCTCGCATGAACGGTGTGAGCTACAGCCGTTTGATCGGTGGTCTCAAAAAAGCTGATGTGCGAATCAACCGCAAAATGCTGGCACAAATGGCCGTGGTGGACCCCTCCAGCTTCGCCAGTGTGGTGAATGCAACTCAGGGTTGAATAGCGTCCCTTCACGGGAGCTCAACCAGCCTTCATGAATTCCTTCCTGCCGCAGACCTACCTGCTTGGACTCATTGGCTTGCTTGCTATTGCGGCTGTCATTGCAGGTCGGCAGCTTCTGCGGGTTCGTCGTGATGAATTAGAGCTCATTCGTCTTGAGCAATCCGAAGCTGGATCCTCCAAGGATGCTGGCGATTTGTATGAGCTCGCCTCCGTCCAATTACGCAAACGTCTTTATCCGAAGGCCACAGCAACATTGCGTCAGGCCGTGAAACGCCTGAACAATGAACCTCAAGAAGCACGGGCTCTAATCCAGAACGCGTTGGGATTTTCCCTGGCTGCTCAGAAGGATTTTTCAGGAGCTGTACGGCATTACAAATTTGCCCTGCAGGCCAAGCAGGACTATCCAGTGGCCCTGAACAATCTCGCCTTTGCTCAGGAGCGTTTGCTCAACAGGGAGGAAGCAGCAGACCTTTACCGCAAAGTGCTGGCACTTGAACCGTCGAACAAAACAGCAAAAAACCGACTCAAACGCTTGGAACGAGCAGCAGGAGGCCAAACAACCAGCTCATTCATCGAATCGCAGAAGAGCTCACCAGAGAGCTCTGACAGCAGGGGCTTCTGATCCAGGACAGCTTGGAGCCAAGCTCAGGCTGCCGCCGCGATTGGTAAGCCGTGGTGCCTGCCAGCTCGAAAGGGACATTCCCTGAAGAGCGAGGTAACTGCCACCAGGCTCGAAGTCGTCCGTGAGCTGGCTGGCAAGCGGCAACAAATCCAACTGATCCGACGATGCATTGAGATTGCCCTGCACCGGCGTGCTGATCTCGCCGATCTGCATGTTTCCTCTCAGATCAACCATCTGGCCGATGGGCTGAACACTCGCAAAGGTGAGTTTCACATCCACGCTGTTGCCACTTGAGAACGACATGTAACTGCCGCACCACTCTCTCGGCATCGACATAGCGATATTGGCGGCCCTGGCAATCGGATCAAAACGCTGAACCGAACCTTCAAGATCAATTGGCTCCGTCAAGGCGGAGGCATCGAGAGGTAGTGACGGTTCGAACGTCGCCGGAATCTCAATCGGCGCGTTCATGTCCATAGTGATGGGCATGACAAGAACGGAGGATGGCCGCAGGGTAGGTCCCTCAATCGTGGCCTGTTCGACTTCCGATCCGGTTCCCCACTAGTCCGCAGCTCATTCAATGGCTTCGACCCCGTCCAACACCGACCCACTTCTGATCGGTGGTCGGCAGTTCAACAGCAGGCTGTTCACCGGCACGGGCAAGTATCCGAATCTGGAAGCGATGCAGCAAAGCCTCGTTCGCTCCGATTGCGACATGGTGACCGTGGCCGTCAGGCGAGTGCAGACCGTGGCAGCCGGCCACGCCGGCTTGATGGATGCCATCGACTGGAAACGCATCTGGATGCTGCCTAACACCGCTGGCTGTGCCAACGCGGATGAAGCCGTGCGTGTGGCCAGGCTGGGCCGCGAGCTGGCCAAGCTGGCAGGCCAGGAAGACAACACGTTCGTGAAGCTGGAGGTGATTCCCGACAGCCGGCACCTTTTGCCGGATCCCTTCGGAACTCTTGAGGCTGCTGAACAGCTTGTGAAGGAGGGATTCACAGTGCTGCCCTACATCAATGCCGATCCGCTGCTCGCCCAACGGCTTGAAGAGGTGGGCTGCGCAACAGTGATGCCCCTGGGTTCACCGATCGGATCCGGACAGGGGCTGCGCAACGCATCAAACATCGCGCTGATCATCGAGAACGCCTGTGTTCCCGTCGTGGTGGATGCCGGGATCGGGGTCCCCAGTGAAGCCGCCGCCGCTCTGGAAATGGGCGCCGATGCCGTCTTGGTCAACAGCGCCATTGCCCTAGCGGGCAACCCTGCGGCGATGGCTGAAGCGATGGGTCAGGCGGTTCAGGCGGGCCGCACTGCTTACCTTTCTGGCCGACTGCCAAAACTCGAACAAGCCAGTGCCAGCTCTCCAACCACCGGCCTGGTCAAGTAAAGACTGGTGAAGTGACATGAAGCAAGCGACATAAATGAGGTCATTAAGCAATTGCACTCATAAGGTCCGTCCAGTCACAACGGACCCATGCAGGTCACAACCGAAGACGGTGGACGTCTGAATGCCTTTGCCAAGGAGCCCCGCATGGAGGTCATGGCCAAGGAAACCAGCCGCAGCAGTGCCTCCAGAGCGTTGATCATCAGCGGCTCAGTGCTGGTGGTGGCACTGATGGCCCTAACCGTGGCTATCAGCTGAAAACCCTGTAGTAGCTTGCACCTCATTGGCGGCTCGCACGCTTCAGCAGGAGTTTGGGGTGAAAGTTCTCGTTCTCGGTGGTGACGGCTTCTGCGGCTGGCCCTGCGCCGTGAATTTGGCTGATCAGAGCCACGATGTTGTGATCGTGGACAACCTGAGTCGCCGCAAGATCGACATCGACCTGGAGGTTGAATCGCTCACACCGATTGCCAACATCGGTGATCGCCTCAAAGCCTGGGAAGAGACCGGCGGCAAGCCCATGCGCTTCGTGCACATGGATATCGCCCACGAGTACGAGCGCCTGGTGGATCTGCTCAACCAGGAGAAGCCTGAGGCGGTCGTGCACTTCGCTGAACAGCGCGCAGCGCCCTATTCGATGAAAAGCAGCGCGACCAAGCGCTACACGGTCGACAACAACGTCAACGGAACCCACAACCTGTTAGCCGCCATCGTGGAATCCGGCCAAGACATTCATGTGGTCCACCTAGGAACCATGGGCGTCTACGGATACGGCTCCCACAGAGGCGCCACCATCCCAGAGGGCTACCTGAAAGTGGAAGTGCCCCAGCCCGATGGCAGTCGCTTCGAGGAGGAAATCCTCCACCCGGCAAGCCCTGGCAGCGTTTATCACATGACCAAGACGCTGGATCAGCTGCTCTTCCTCTATTACAACAAGAACGACAAGGTCCGCATCACAGACCTGCATCAGGGCATCGTCTGGGGCACGAACACAGAGGCAACCGATCGCGACCCACGGCTGACCAATCGTTTTGATTACGACGGCGACTACGGAACGGTGCTCAATCGCTTCCTGATGCAGGCGGCCATTGGCTATCCACTGACCGTGCACGGCACTGGGGGGCAGACACGCGCGTTCATTCACATCCGCGACTCCGTGCGCTGCGTCCAGCTGGCCCTGGATAACCCACCAGAACAAGGCGAAAGGGTCAAGATCTTCAACCAGATGACCGAAAGCCACCAGGTGGGTGAACTGGCCAAGAAAGTTGCAGCCCTCACTGGAGCCAAGGTGAACAACCTGCCCAATCCCCGCAACGAAGCAGTTGAAAACGACCTGATCGTTGACAACCGTTGTTTCATTGAGCTCGGGCTCAACCCCACCACACTCGATGACGGTCTGTTGAAGGAAGTGGTGGACATCGCCACCCGTTACGCCGATCGCTGCGATCGCAACCGCATCCTCTGCACCTCAGCCTGGACCAAAACCCAGGCCCAAGCCATCGGCTCCGCCTCCTGATCAGGCCATTCCCTTGAAAATCGCCTTCTTCACCGAAACCTTCCTGCCCAAGGTCGACGGCATCGTGACCCGCCTCACCAAAACGGTGAAGCATCTGGTGGACGCCGGCGATGAGGTGATGGTGTTCTGTCCAGAAGGCTGTCCGGAGGAGTACATGGGTGCCCGCCTGATCGGTGTGCCCGCCATGCCTCTGCCGCTCTATCCGGAGCTGAAGCTGGCTCTGCCGCGGCCAGCTGTCTCCGAAGCGATCGACAGCTTCGCGCCAGACCTCATCCATGTTGTGAATCCAGCGGTGCTGGGGCTCGGGGGCATCTGGCTCGCCAAGACCAAATCAATCCCGCTGGTTGCCAGCTATCACACCCATCTGCCCAAGTACCTCGAGCACTACGGCATGGGCATGCTCGAGCCATTGCTATGGGAACTGCTGAAAGCCGCCCATAACCAGGCCCTTCTGAATCTGTGCACCTCCACCGCCATGGTTCAGGAGCTCAGTGACAAGGGAATCCAGCACACGGATCTCTGGCAGCGAGGGGTGGACACCGACCTGTTCAGTCCTGAGCTGCGCAGCAATGCAATGCGCCAACGCTTGATGGGCGATCAAGACGACCGCGGCGCTCTGCTGCTCTACGTAGGCCGGCTCTCCGCCGAGAAGCAGATCGAGCGGATCAAACCTGTGCTCGAAGCTCTTCCCGATGCTCGTCTGGCGCTGGTCGGTGACGGACCCCACCGCCAGCAACTGGAAAAACATTTTGAAGGCACGGCCACCACATTTGTGGGCTACTTAGCCGGTGAAGAGCTGGCAAGCGCCTATGCATGCGGTGATGCTTTCCTCTTCCCCTCCAGCACGGAAACTCTCGGACTGGTGCTGCTGGAAGCCATGGCAGCCGGTTGCCCGGTGGTTGGAGCCAACCGCGGCGGCATTCCCGACATCATCACCGACGGCGTGAATGGCTGTCTCTATGAACCCGACGGCAACGATGGAGGTGCTTCCAGCCTGATCACAGCCACGCGTCGCCTGCTCGGCAATGACATCGAACGCCAGTCCCTGCGCAGAGCCGCCAGAGAAGAAGCAGAACGCTGGGGCTGGGCAGGTGCAACGGAACAATTGCGCGGCTACTACCGAAACGTTCTCCAGAAGCAGCAACTGAGCGCTGCCGCCTGACTCATTGCTTGCCGCGGGTGCGGTTCCAAACCTCCATCACCTTTTTGGCCATTGGCAGTGCATGCACTGATCCGCCACCAGGTGTGTTCTGGGCAAAGGCCACGATCACGATCTTCCCCTCTGGATAGGGCGCATACGTGGCGAACCAGGCGTGGTCCGGTCCACCGGTGCTGTCTTCAGCAGTTCCTGTCTTGCCTCCGGCCGGTGGAATCCCAGGACCGTTCAATCCGTAGCCAGTGCCATCTGATACCACCTTGCGCAGACCCTCGCGGATCGTGTTGAGCGTGGATGGTTTGATATCGACTTTTGTGCGCCGAGCAGGGTCAGTCCAGTCGAGCCCCTGATCAGCCAGATGGGGGGTGACCAGCCAGCCACCATTGGCGAACACGGAATAGGCCCTGGCCAACTGGAGGGGCGTGATCTGAACCACCGACTGCCCAATGGAAGCACTGGCCATGTCTTCCGGAATCCAGGGGGTCGTTCCAGGGTCGGCCCAGCCACGACCGGCCGCCGCCCAGTCTTCATCACCCACGAGCCCCACACTTTCCTCCCAACCGATCTCTATGCCGGTCTTCTGTTGAAAGCCCAGCGCATCCGCCGCTTTCTTCAGAGCAAGGGATCCTGAGCCAACGCCCACTTGGTAGAAAAAGGTGTTGCTGGAAAAACGCAACGCATCGGCATAGCCGATACGGCCAAAGCCGGCACCGTTGTGATCAGGGAAGCAATGACCTCCATAAGTGATGCAGGCGGTGGTGTTGAGTTGCGTATCAGCAGGAAACTTGCCGGACTCCATGCCGGCCATCGCCGTCACAGCCTTCCAGGTGCTGCCGGGGTCATAAGCATTCATGGACCGGCTGAGCAATGGCTTTTTCGGATTGGAAAACAGTGCGTCGTACTCCTTCTGGGTGGTGACGAGCTTGGAGAAGAAATTGGGATCGAATGTGGGCTTGCTGGCCAGAGCAAGAAGGTCGCCATTGCTGGGATCCATCGCGACGATCGCACCACCAGGCTTGTCGGCCAAAGCCTGCTCCGCTGCCTTCTGTAGATCCAGATCCAGCGTGAGCTTGAGGTCCTTGCCGGCAACCGAAGGTCGATCGCCAAGATGACGCTGCACCTCACCCATGGCGTTCACCTCGAGCATCTGCCCACCCCAGGCACCGCGAAGATGGGTTTCGTAGGCTGCCTCCACACCGATGCGCCCGATGCGATCTCGGATTTTGTATCCCTTTTCGGCGAGGGTCTTGTATTCCTGCTCCGTGATGGGCTGGGTATAACCCAGGGCATGAGCCGCCAGGGTTCCGTGAGGGTAGAAGCGCAGGATGTCCACATCCACCTGAGCCCCCTTCAACCCCTGCGACTGCTCACGGAAACGCAGAACCTGCTCAGGCTTGAGATCGGTAGCCAAATTGATGCGATAACCGTCCCGTGCCTGTCCGCTGCCGCGGCGCTGATCCAGAACGGCCTCATCAAGACTCAGCAAGCGGGCCAGACGATCGCGCAGGGCCGGCCAGCTGGCATCGTCGACCAAGCGAGGCTCGACATAAAGGGAGTAGGTCAATTTGCTGGAGGCCAACACCCGCCCTTTGCGATCCAGCAGCCGTCCTCGTGTCGGTGAACGAGGAACAAGGCGAATGCGATTCTCATCAGCCAGTTCGCGGTAGCGGGACCCCTCAAGCACCTGAAGCCACACCAGGCGGGAGACCATCGCCGCACTCACCAGCAGAACGAGCGCCAAAAGCACCAGTGGCTGCTGCCGCAAACCGCTCTGACGCTGACCATCCCGTTGCGAGAAACCAGAACCCGCCATCCCAGTCAACTCACCCTGTTCATCAGCGCATCCAACCGCTGCAGACGCCCATCAATCCGTGCCAGAACGTCCTGCAACTGCGACGCGTCACTGTGATCCGAATCGAGACTGTCTTGCGGCGCCACAGGCTCATCCACCTCCACCTGGACAGACATCACAGGATTTCCCAGCCCAGGGCTGATCTGATCCAAGCGTTCACGAACCTCCCGAGCCGCGGCTTCACCCTGCTCTCGCAGATCGCCAAGGGGATCATCCCCTCTGGCGACGGACTCAACGGCCCTGGCGGGGCCATCCGTGCGGACGCGATCGACAAACGCCAAACCCATCGGTAGAACCTCCTGCATCAGGGCCAGGCGCAGCGAATCAAGTGGTTGGCTATCGGCCATAGAGGCGGGCCTAATGATTCAACGAAGTCCAGTCTGCTCCGAAGGGAGAACAAGTGTCGGACAGGCTGAACGAGAGGACCCCAATGACCAGCCGATCACACCGGACAGCACGACAATCGCCACGATCGGAACCAAAGCATGATGCGTAGTCTCGAGGGCAATCCACTCAGACCAGCCACGCCAGAAGCGATCCCGGGCAAACCGACGCTTCTCCCGGCTTTGAAGTCGTACCCGCCTTCGGTACGACTTCTCCACCCATCGCTCGAAGGAGCGCTTCTTGGTGATCGCCATCTTGCGCTCGACCTCAAGCAGCTGGCCTGACGTGAGCTCGGGATGAAACGTTCCGATCAGTTCCAGACTTTTCAGGAACATCTCCACCGCGCCATCCTTGATCTCCTGATCGGAGGGATCCAGCAGGGCCCACTCCAACTCTGGATAGAAACGGCCGCGATTCTGCTGGATCTGATCCTCATTCAACTGTCCAGGCTCGCGCAACCAGCGATCGGTGTTGCTGTCGAAGCGTCGCCAGTAGAGAAACGGATTGATGTAAACGGTCTTGCCAGCAAGCTGGATGCTGTCCTGCTGAAGACGTCGCTGCAGTTGCTGGTCCTGCTGTTGGGCAGCGGTCACATCCTTGAAGCCGGGGGCCAAGGTTATCGGTGCTGGCAACGGCCTACCAGCCCCCTGAAGGGACTAATTGACACTCCCATTAAGGGCCAACTTGGACTGGCAAAAAAAGCAACTGACTCAGCAATGAGCCAGCCAGTGCTGGATTTCAAAGCCTGAACTATTCCCACTCAATGGTGCCAGGCGGCTTGCTGGTGATGTCCAGCACCACACGGTTCACACCTTTCACCTCATTGACAATGCGATTGGAAATGGTCTCCATCAAGTCGTAGGGCAAGCGCGACCAGTCAGCGGTCATACCGTCTTCACTGGACACGCATCGGAGCACAATCGGCCAGGCATAGGTGCGCTTGTCACCCATCACCCCCACCGATCGCACAGGTAACAGAACAGCGAAGGCCTGCCAGATGTCGTGATAAAGACCAGCCTCCTTCACCTCTTCACGCACGATCAGGTCAGCATCACGGAGGCAGTCGAGCTTCTCAGCTGTAACTTCGCCAAGGATGCGAATAGCCAGACCCGGACCAGGGAAGGGATGACGACGCACGATCTCCTCAGGAAGTCCAAGTGAACGACCCACCTTGCGCACTTCGTCTTTGAACAGCTTGCGCAGCGGTTCCACCAACTTGAACTGAAGATCCTTGGGAAGGCCACCCACGTTGTGGTGGCTCTTGATCTTCACGGCAACCCGCTCACCGGTCTTGGGGTCAACGTTGGTTCCTGCACTCTCGATCACATCGGGATACAGCGTGCCCTGGGCCAGGTAATCAAAAGGACCTAGGCGACGACTCTCCTCTTCAAACACACGGATGAATTCGGTGCCGATGATCTTGCGTTTCTGCTCGGGGTCCGTGACGTCCTTGAGCTTGGTCAGGAATCGTTGCCGGGCCTTGATGTACTCAACGTGAATATTGAACTTGCGGTCGAAGAAGTCCATCAGGAACTCAGGCTCGCCCTTCCGCATGAAGCCCTGATCAATGAACATGCAGGTGAGCTGATCACCAATGGCCTTCTTGAGCAAAAAGGCCAAGGTTGATGAATCCACGCCACCTGAGAGAGCGAGCAACACCCTCTTGTCACCCACCTGATCGCGGATCTGCTTAACAGCTTCCTCAATGAACGTTGCTGTCGTCCAGTCAGGCTCGCAACCGCAAATGTGATAAACGAAATTACGAATCATCGCCATGCCGCAGGTGGAATGGACCACCTCGGGATGGAACTGCACGCCATACAACTGGCGATCATGATTGGCAACGGCCGCCTCAGATGTATTGGCCGTATGGGCAAGACGCACGAATCCCTCCGGCAGCGCCTCCACCGAATCCCCATGACTCATCCACATCGTGGAGCCGTTATCCACATTGGTGAGTAATTCCGTGGGATCGTCCACTTCAAGCGGTGCTTTGCCGTACTCCGCTTTACCGGTGGCTGCCACCACACGACCGCCCAACTGCTGCACCATCAGCTGCATGCCGTAACAAACACCGAGAACTGGAATCCCCATCGACCAGATCTGTGGATCACAGAGGGGAGCACCATCGGCGTACACCGAACTTGGGCCACCGCTGAGGATGATCCCCTTAGGCGCGATTTGACGCAGCTCTTCAACGGATGTGCTGTAGCCCAGCACCACGGAGAACACCTCGGTCTCTCGGACCCGGCGGGCAATCAGTTCGGAGTACTGGGAGCCGAAATCAAGAATGACGATGGCCGGCTGACGCGGACCTTCAATCGGAACCTGGGACATCTCGCACGAAAGCCGTGGAACGGTAGGCCGCGAAATCGGCCGCCAATGAATCAGCGTAGAGAAGGGCCTTGACCTGAATCAGCAGCCAAAGGATGCAGTTGAACGCCGCAATGCCGAAGCATCAGTAGAGCTTCAGGCCCTGCCCAACGCAGCTGACGATCGCGGTTGAACAAGGCTGCCCCAACTCGCATGCCGGTGCAGCCATAGCGCTTCAGATACGCCTCACTCCTGCCTTCAACCGCCTCAGCCACGGCCATCCAGAGACCCATAGCCTGCTCCAGATCATGGGCTTGCAACCAACACCAGGCCTGTTCCATCGAAGCGGTTTGAAGCAGGGCGCGAATGGATTCCAGATCGAGGCCCTGCTGCACGGCCAGAGCAGCCAATACTTCAAGACGTGCATCAGCGAGGTGGTGATGGGTGTGAAAGATCCCTCCCGCCAATTTGATCAGTTTTCCGTGATATCCGAGCACGAGCAGCTGCCGCACTCCGGATTCAGCAGCAGCCACCAACAAGGGGCCGATCCAGTTTCCTGACTTCAGTAGCGGCTGATGATCAGACAGTCCCAGCTGCTCAGCCAGATCCAAACCGTTTTCACCAATGACAAGCGTCAACCGACCTGCGAAACCGTTCTGATCAGTGAGCTCACGCAACCGCTCACGAGCCAACTGCAACTGATCAGGGGAAGCGCTGGTCTGCACCTCAGCCTGCGTGCCAATCAACGCGAGACCCTCAACCACACCGAAAGCTGAATTGCTGGTGCGCAATGCCAACTCCCGTCCGCGGGGCAACACCACCTCAACATCCAGGCCACCCAAAACCTGCAACAGATCGCTGAGATTGAGCTCAAGCAACTCACGGGCGAAACCTGAAATACACAGTGACCCGTCTTGCTCCAGCCGACCAACGCCCTCGCCGGCGTGGATCTGCAATCCCTCCCCAGGGGAGCGAAGGCTCACAAGCACCCAGATCTCCAGGCCGCGGGTGAGATCCAATCCAGCTCCGGGATCGCAGATGCTGATCGCCATTGCCTTGTCACCACCATCCAGCAGCGAGGCCGCATGCAGCTCCACACGACGCAGCCCCTGTTCAGCAGGAATCCTGAGATCAACGCTCGTGGGCGCTGCGGATCGAGCAAGAACAAGCGCCGCAGCTCGCGCCGCAGCCGCCACCCAAACAGGCAGGGTCAGCCCGAATCCTGAATCGGCAGACGTTGTGGCGATGGGAAAACCTACAGATCATTTTTTAGAATGGACGATTGGCACCCATCGAGCCCGTGCAGGACAAGCTCACCCTGATGATCCCGGGACCCACCCCGGTGCCCGAAACAGTGCTCAAGGCCATGGGCCGCCACCCGATCGGCCATCGAAGCGGCGAATTCCAAGCCGTGGTGGAACGCACCAATACACAGCTGCGCTGGCTGCATCAAACCAACAGCGATGTGCTGGTCATCACCGGTAGCGGTACCGCCGCCATGGAGGCGGGAATCATCAACACACTCAGCCGCGGAGACAAGGTGCTCTGTGGTGACAACGGCAAGTTCGGCGAACGCTGGGTGAAAGTGGCGCGGGCCTACGGCCTGGATGTGGAAGTCATCAAAGCCGAGTGGGGTCAACCACTCAATCCAGACACCTTTCGCAGCGCACTGGAAGCCGACACGACCAAATCAATCAAGGCAGTGATCCTCACCCACTCCGAAACCTCCACCGGAGTGATCAATGACCTTCAGACCATTAGTGGCCATGTCAAAACCCACGGCACGGCTCTCACCATTGCGGACTGCGTCACAAGCCTTGGAGCCGCGAACGTGCCAATGGATGCCTGGGGCCTAGACGTTGTCGCCTCCGGCTCCCAAAAGGGCTACATGATGCCCCCTGGCCTGAGCTTCGTTGCCATGAGCGATCGAGCTTGGAAGGGCTATGAACGCTCCGATCTCCCGAAGTTCTACCTGGACCTTGGCCCTTATCGGAAAACAGCCGCCAAGAACAGCAACCCCTTCACTCCGGCAGTGAATCTCTACTTCGCACTGGAAGCAGCGCTGGAGATGATGCAAACCGAAGGCTTGGAGGCAATTTTTGCTCGCCATTCCAGGCATCGGGCAGCTTCCCATGCAGCCATGAAGGCTATCGGTCTGCCACTGTTCGCCGCGGAAGGGTATGGCAGTCCTGCCATCACGGCTGTAGCACCGGATGGCATTGATGCGGAACAGCTACGCAAGGCTGTCAAAGACCGCTACGACATCCTGCTCGCAGGCGGTCAGGATCATCTCAAGGGCAAAGTCTTCCGAATCGGACATCTTGGATTTGTCTGTGACAGAGACGTGCTAACAGCAGTGGCAGCAATCGAATCAGTTTTGCAATCACTCGGTCTGCACAAGGGCTCGATGGGTGCTGGGTTGAGTGCCGCCTCAGAGATTTTGAGTCAGTGAAAAGCTAGAATGACTATTGAGAAGTTTCCAACATGAGATAAGATATTCGAATGCGGGTGTAATTCAGCGGTAGAATGTCAGCTTCCCAAGCTGAACGTCGCCGGTTCAAATCCGGTCACCCGCTTTATAAATTGATGAACAATAATCTTCTAGCTTCGACTACCCCAATTGGATGTTGAAGCTCTCGGTTTAATCAGTTGAATAACCTGTGGGCCAACGCTACCGGCTCTGCGTTCATGATTGAGAGCCCTTAAGATCATTTGAGCTGATCCAGCAGTATTTCCTTCGCTTGCCTGAGCGCGCGCTTGATCAAACCATTGGCGTGCTCGGATGAGCAGTTGTTCGCGATCAGGCTCCACGGATTGAAGAGGTACAGCAGATTTCAACAACGTCGTCAAAGCGACAATGCAATAATTGCATGAATAATATCAAACGATCGCGGAAAGTATCAATTCACAAAAAGCGAAGAGTCCAAATATTTGAACTCGGGCTTCTTGCGTCTCAAGCCCGTTTCATGTCGACAGGAGCAATCACAACTCAAGTGCCTGGTTCTTCGATATTGCCGCCCATATCCGCGATCTGAGCACGCAACTGATCAGATCTTGATCGATCGCCTCTGGTAATGGCTACAGCTAAAGCGAATTCAAGCTTTTCAAGCTGATGACCACCTTCAAAGAAACCGCTGCAATTCGCAGACGACAATCCGGGTGAACTTGGAGCGTGGGAACAACGGCTGTTGCCGGTATTGCGAGGACCAGAGGTTGAAAAAGTGGTGGATGCCATGATCGGCTTTCTTTTTATTTTGCCACCTGTGACCAGCTTTATGCAGCTTCAGCCTCGTATTCAGACTCACTCATAGAAGGCTGAGACAACGCTCCTGCAGAGTCGGAAGCCGCATCCGAACTGAGCTCAGTGCTGTTGAGCAACTCCTGGCAATCAAGCAGAAGTTGGTCCACGTCATCGAGGCGCTGCCGTTCTTCAGCAGGCATGGTTTCTGCCTCGCTGCGATGTTGACGGACCTGCAGTTCCAGACTCTCGAGCCGCTGTTCAAGCTTCACCAAGCGCTGCGACAAGGCGTTGAGCATCTGGGCGACATCTTCCGCCGTACGAGTGATGCGGAAGGACACAGACTGAGTCATCCGAAGACAGGCGAGTGTTGGCCTGATGACAACACATGGGTGGCCAACTCTCAAGAGCAGTGCAACAAGGCCATCCCGCTCTGCCTTCAAACTGAGAGATCTGCTGCCTGCGGGTGCCATGCCTTCTCTGATGACCCTGCTGGTGTATGCCCTGGCCGGCACTGGCATGGGACTGCTCGCCATGAAAACTGGAATTCCCGCAGCACCGCTTGCGGGCGCACTGATCGGTGCTGCAGTCGTGAGCATGAGCGGACGCGTTGAAGTTGCCGCATGGCCGCCCGGTACACGCACCGCTCTTCAAATCGGAATCGGGACTGTGATCGGCACCGGACTGACGCGAACCTCTCTTGAGCAGCTGCAACAACTCTGGAAGCCTGCGGTGCTGATCACGCTCACGCTGGTGATGACAGGTCTAGTGATTGGTTTGTGGACCAGTCGTCTGCTTGGTGTCGACCCGCTCATCACCCTGCTGGGAGCAGCGCCCGGTGGAATCAGTGGTATGAGCCTGGTCGGAGAGGATTACGGAGTTGGCGCCGCTGTTGCGGCACTGCATGCCGTACGACTGATCACCGTGCTTCTGGTCCTGCCACTGGTGGTGAAACTGCTCACCCCTCTCGGACTGGGCAATTCCTGATTCACCTCTGGACAGCCAAACGCGAGCCGATACGTTGACGTATATCGCCTTTTCTGTCCATCCATGGCCAGCCTCCGCACCCGCCTCGCCGTCCTGCTGCCTCTGGCGGGGATGCTGCTCGTAGCTGCACCTGTGGAGGCGGCCAGCGCCGACTCAAAAAAAGGCGCTCAGGTTTATTGCTACATGCGCAGCAACGGCAATAGTCACGCCGTGAGCTTCGAAGCCTCCTATGCCTTGATCAAGCGTCAAAGCAGTGGAGTATTCAAAACATCTCCGAAGCATGCGGCGGTGATGATCACCGAAACCGTGGTGGAGGAACCGGGCAGCTATCCGGATTGCGGTCGTTATCTCGGAGATCTATTCGGAGACAAAACCTCCAAGAAGTCCTCAAGAGCCACTCGTCAGAGCTCAATCACTAGTAGTGATTCCAACAGCGAGACTTCAACGGACTGGGATGCTGATGCTCGTTACAGCTACTGAAACCTTTGTCATTGCTTAGGCCTGCGCGAGCCGATTGGCGTTCCACATGGCCGCAGTCGGCTCTCCTGATTGGTGTTCTGCTGCTCACGATCCAGGCCTGCAAGAAGACCGAGAGTCCTCAAGCTGCGTCACCAAATCCCCAGGTGACAACATCCAGTTGCCTTGAAAACCTCAATCTGGAGCAACTGGACAAAGCCCTAGAGCAGTGCAATGTGGTTGTGGCAAGTCACCCTGACAATCCAGTACCGCTGACCGACAGGTCACTGATCCAGACCCTCATGGGGCGTGATGATGAGGCTTGCGCTGATGTGAGCCAGGCCATCTCCCTGCTGAATAGCCGGAACAAATCCAAAGACCCTCTTCTCAAGCACGAGCTAGAGGTTCGTCAGCAATCCTGCAAACATCGGGCCACCAGCGCCGGCAACGGCTGACGATCCACATTGATGCGACGGGGACCCAGCAGCAACTCGATCTTGTCAGCTTTGCTCGCCACCAGACCATCCACAAGTTGATCGGCCAGACCAAGCTGAAGCCAATGGCTGGTCAGCCCACCATCCATGCCGATGCGGTGGCAACGATCCTCAGCCTGGTCAACATCGCCTGGAGTCCAGGGACGCTCCAGAAGCACAACCTGACGTGCCCGATGCAGTGTGAATCCCAACCCTCCGCAGCCATAGGTCGCCAAAAGCAGGTCGGTTCCACCAGCCTGAAAATGATCGACTGCAGCCTGTCGCTGTTCCGGTTTTTGCCGACCGGTTAACAGAACACCACCCAGCCGCTCCTGCAGGAGCTGCAGCGGTGACACGAAGGAGCTAAAGAGCACGATCGCCTGACCATCAGCACGCAACTGCTCCACAAGCGCCTGAGCAGCGGGGAGCTTGAATTCGGCCGCAATCATGCGCAGGGAGGTGAGCACAGCCAGTGATTCAGCATCCGAACGCACTTCGCCGAGCTGAACGCGTCGGCGATAGTCCTCCACCACAAGACGCAGGCGGTGATCGAATCCCAATGCCTGATCGGTAGCCAGTGCAATGCCATGGCAGCGGCGCTGCTTGGCGGGAAGCCCCAGCACCTGCTGCTTGCGTCGATGCAAAACCAATGGTCGGGTAAGGCGCCGCAATTCCTCCAGACGACTTGCACCATCGGCACGCCAGCGTCGCCGACCACCCTGCTCAGTCCAGTGTCCTTGGCAAAAGATCTCCTCAAAGGAACGCTGATCACGAGCCAGTGGATGATCCATGGCCGCCAGTAGCGGAAAAAACTGAATCGGTCGACCATTGCGGATGGGTGTGCCCGTGAGCATCCACACCGCCCGCAGCCGCGGATGGCGGGCCAAGCGCAACAGGGCCTGGGTTCGCTGAGCCTGAAGCGACTGGGCGAAATGAGCTTCATCAACCACCAGAAGTGTTCCGGCTTCTGGAAGGTCGGCCGGCAACCGGGCCCAACTGTGCAGTGTGCACTCGAGATCGAGAGACTCCACTTCGCGCTGCCAGTGCGGATGAAGTCCCACAGGAGCGATCACCATCAAGCGCAGAGGTACGGCACGCATCAGTGCGCGAGCCGCCAATAGCGACGTGAGCGTCTTTCCAAGACCCATCTCATCAGCCAGCAAGGCTCCGCGACGTGCCAGCAACCAACGAGCACCCGAGCGTTGATGAGGCAGCGGTACACGGCCATCCGCTAGGGGCTGATCCAGGTCGGCACGAGCCATCAGCTCCCGGTGACGAGGAAGCGGTGGCAGTGGATGACGATGCCAGTCCAGCCAACGCAACAGTTCGTCTTCAACCCGAAAACGTGAACCCAAACGGTCGAGTAGGTACTCGGCTGATGCCAGTGGAAATTCCCAGCCATGTTGCGAACCTTTCCAGAGTCCCCGAGGCCTGATCCGGCCCATCTGCGCATGGGTGACGGCATCAAAGGGGTAGGTGACCCTCACCAGTCCTGAAGGGGTCAGCCCAAGACTGCAGCAGGACGTTGATGATGCCGTAACGACATTTCAGCAAATGCAATTGTATTGCTTCTTGTGCTCCCAACAAGGGGCTTGAAGCTCAAAGATCACACTTCAAAAAGTGCCAAAAATGCAGCGAAGAACACATTGACGAACCCAGCGAAAGCGCCAGAATTCTCTCAACCGAACCATTCGGATGCATAACAGGGACGCGGTTTTCCTTGAAGATCTATGCCCCAAACTGCGAGTCCGAAGATGGCGTCAATCACTACATACTTACACCGGTAAAAGCTGTATTTACTGCGGAAAACAATCTGAATCGATTGATCATATTCTTCCAAGAGCTAAGGGCGGTTTAAGCACCACCGAAAACTGCGTTCCAGCCTGTCTCTCATGCAATGGGCACAAATCTGATTCTGAAGTTTTTGATTGGTATCGACGCCAACGCTTTTACGATCCGCGACGAGCCATGGCGATCCGTGCCTGGATGGATGGAGATTTGCGGCTTGCCCTGAGACTTCTGCAGTGGGCTCAACCCGAATTGAATCAAACCACTCATGCATCAATGGCACCTGATGCATCACTCAATCACCAGAGTCATCAGAACTGGGGCCTCGAGGCTGCCTGAAACGACTGAACCCGATCCTGCATCACCAAACTCTGCAAGCTTCTGCTGAATGATGCTGCTGACAAATTGAGGCCTGCTGTTCAGGCTGCTCGGGTGCCAGCACAAAGGCCGCACTCACCAACACCGAGGCGAAGACGGTTGCCGCCAAGCGACGCAGAGCAGTGCTCTCGCCAGTTTCCACGACCATGCTGCGATTGCCAGCACTTCGAGGCAGCATGGATGACTGAGACGACATCAGGGGAAGACAGGAACTGGTCACGGCTGAATTACCATTGATACGTTTGTACTCATGACGGAATCACTTGTCAACCGTTGCCGATCGCTGCCAGCTGGATCCACGTTGTGCATCCTTGGAGCCGGCTTCAGTGGACGCCGGCTGGCGACACTGGCTGAGGCCCTGAACATCAGGGTGCTCACCACGAGCAGAAACCCCGATCCCGAGAGCAGAGATCTACGTTTTGACACTGCTCAAGACCTGATGCCAACTGACGCTGAGCTGGATGGCGTGACCCATCTACTGAGCACGATTCCACCAGGGCGGGATCAGAACGACCCTGTGTTGCGGACACTGGGGCCTCAGCTCAGGCAACTGCCGCTTCGTTGGGCGGGCTATCTGTCGACCACAGGCGTCTATGGCGACACAGAGGGGGCCTGGGTGAGTGAAGCGGATCCACCACAACCCGGTCAGGACCGCAGCCGCAGACGCCTGCTCTGTGAACAGGAGTGGCTGAACAGCGGTCTGCCGGTGCAGATTCTGCGGTTACCAGGGATCTACGGACCAGGTCGCTCACCCCTAGCGGCTGTGAAGGCCGGCAGCCTGAAGCCTGTCCATAAGCCGGGCCAGGTGTTCTGCCGGGTGCACGTCGATGACATCGCCGCGGCCTGCCTGCACTTAATGCACTGCTCTGCTGCAGGACAGCACCCTCCCGTTGTGAACCTCTGTGATCATGAACCCGCTCCAAGTCATGTGATGCAGCGCCATGCCGCAGACCTTTTGGACTGCGACCTGCCAGAGACTCGCAATTACACGGATGCTGAAGCTGACATGAGCGCCATGGCCCGAAGTTTCTGGGCCGAAAACCGCAGAGTGAGCAACGATCTTCTCTGCAAGACACTTGGCTACACCATGATTCATCCCAACTTCCGCAGTGGGCTTGCCCACTGTCTGAAAGCGGAAAGACTCATGGGGAATCCGACTCAGAGCGCTTCGGACTCAGCAGAGGAATCTGATCCAGCTTTAAGGGCTGATCAGGATCGATAAAGGTCAGACCTGCATCATGCAGCAAGCGACTCCACTGAACTTCCAGCCATCCCTGCCGAAACGCCGTTCCCAGGCCGTAGAGCAACAGGCCGATCACCAGCCAACGCAGCATGACCCCATCCATCGAATGCCATGAAGCTAAGCAGCGCCTCGTAATCGCACTCGGTGATCCTGCTGGGATCGGCATGGAAGTCACGCTGAAAGCCCTGGCTGATCCCAGGCGGCCAGCGGACATGCCGATGCCTCTGCTTGTCGGCTGCAAGGCCAGCCTGCAAAAGACCGCTGACCAGCTCAGAGTGCATTCGCAGGATGCCATCGCAGATCCAGATGCATTGAGCATTGAGGATTTACCAGTGCCCGGAGGGCCTCTCGAGCCCGGCGAGGCAGGACCAACAAGTGGAGAGGCCGGTTTCCAATGGCTGAGCAGAGCTGTGGAGCTGGTCCAACAACAACAAGCACGGGCACTGGTGACCGCACCGATCGCGAAACATGCCTGGCATCAAGCCGGACATCGCTATCCCGGCCAGACCGAACGTCTTGCGGAACTGGATGGACGCGACACTGCCTCGATGCTGTTCACGGCTCTCTCACCGGCAACCGGATGGAGGCTGAACACCTTGCTGGCCACCACACACATCCCGCTTGGACAAGTACCAGAGGTTCTCACGGCGGATCTGGTTGAACGCAAGCTCGATGAACTCGCTGGGTTCTGCCTGCGTTTCAATCCCGCTCCTCAATTGCTGGTGGCCGGCCTCAACCCGCATGCCGGAGAGCAAGGACAACTGGGAGGTGAAGAGCAGCAGTGGCTGAACCCGCTACTGGAGCGCTGGGCGAGCAAGCATCCTTGCGTGCAACTGAGAGGCCCCCTCCCTCCAGACACGTGCTGGTTGAGTGCTGCTGAAGCCTGGAGCAACAGTGCTGCTCAGGCCGGACCTGATGGAATCCTGGCCCTGTATCACGATCAGGGCCTGATTCCGGTGAAGTTGCTGGCCTTCGATCAGGCCGTGAACACCACTCTGGGCCTGTCTTTTCTACGAACCTCCCCCGATCACGGCACCGGCTTCGACATCGCCGGACAAGGAGTGGCAAGAGGAACAAGCATGCTGGCCGCCATCCAGGCGGCCTGGGAACTCAGCCGGGCTTGACGCGCATCAGCACCTGACCGAATTCCACCGGGGTGCCGTTATCCACAAGGATTTCAACCACTTCACCTGCGACCTCGGCCTCCAGCTCGTTCATGAGCTTCATGGCTTCAAGAATGCAGATTGTCTGACCGGCATTGATCCGATTACCGATCTCCACGAAGGGAGCTTCACCTGGGGCAGGAGCGGTGTAGAAGGTACCGACCATGGGTGCTATGACATCCACCAGGTCAGAACGGGAACCCGCCGCAGCCGGTGGAGCCGCTGAGGCTGATTCTCCCTGGGCGGGAACATCAACTACTGGCACCGGTGCTGGAGCCTGGGCAACAGGGACCACCGGGGCAGCCACGGCTGTAACCGGCAGGTTGCGACGAACTTCCAGACGGAAGTCGTCGCCTTCAAGGCGGAACTCCTGGATATCGCTTTCACCCAGGGCATCCAAAAGCTTGTGCAGCTGATCGTGATCGAGTTGCATAGTCAGCTGCTCTCCCGACCCAGATAGGAATCATTGCGCGTGTCCACCTTGATCTTCTCGCCAATCGAGAGAAACAGAGGAACCATCACCTGAGCACCAGTTTCAAGGATCGCAGGCTTGGTTCCACCGGTGGCAGTATCACCTTTCACACCAGGATCGGTCTGGGCGATCTCCAGCACAACGGAGTTGGGCAATTCCACTTCGAGAGGCTTCTCGTTCCACGAGACCACACTCACTTCCATGCCCTCCTTGAGGTACTTGCGGCTGTCACCGATCTGCTGAGCGGTGAGGCGAGTTTCCTCATAGCTCGACATGTCCATAAAGACATAGTCCTCACCCTCCATATAGGTGTGCTGGAGAGTGGCTTTCTCCAGAACAGCCTGAGGCAGCATCTCTCCGGCACGGAAGGTTTTGTCGACAACGCTCCCGGTCTGAACCGCCTTGAGCTTGGTGCGAACGAAGGCCGACCCTTTGCCAGGCTTCACGTGCAGGAACTCGACCACGCGCCAAACGGCACCGTCGAGCTCGATCGTGGTGCCGGTGCGAAAGTCGTTGCTGGAGATCATTCCCGCCGAACGGTTCAGGGGATCATACGGCTGTGCCAAAGTCCTTTCAGCACCTGGGGTTCTCCTTGGCGATTCGGTTGGGATTTCAGCGCAATAGCGCATGGCTTATCAGCCTGCTGATCATGGTTGGCCTGGCCTGGACTCCTCCGGCCTGGGCGGGACTCCCCCAGGGAAACGCCGTGCAGGATCCGGCAGCGATCCTGCGTGATTCGTTGCCCATGAATCAGCAGGACCTGCGCGATCTGCAACATCAACTTGAAGGCACCAGTGATGACTTGCGTGCCAAGCGCTGGAGTGCTCTCGGACGCGGTCTCAAACGCACGCAATCCCTGCTGAGCAACAGAAGGGAGGCGATCATCGCCGCGATGCTCAGCGAGGATCAATCCAAGGCCGAGCAAATCCTTGATGCAGTGGCCGATGAACTGAAAGTTCTGCAGGAACGCATTGAAAACAAAGACAAAGCCGGATTTATCCAGTCACGCCGCAAGACCCTCAGCCAGATCGGTGATCTGGAATCACTGCTGATTGATGATCGGCTGCCTGACATCCCATCGGAATTCGACGACCTGCCACGGCTGGCAGGCCGAGCCACCGTGGTCATCGAAACCACTGAAGGCGATCTCACGGCTGTGGTGGATGGTTACAACGCACCGCTGACTGCGGGTGCATTCATTGATCTCAGCCTGAAGGGCTTCTATGACGGCCTGCCCTTCAACCGTGCGGAAGATTTCTACATCCTGCAGAGCGGAGATCCCAAAGGACCTGACATTGGCTATGTGGATCCAAAAACCAAGCAGGAACGCCACGTGCCCTTGGAAATCCGTGTTCCTGATGAACCGGAAACCCTTTACAACCAAACCTTCGAAGACGTCGGCATGTTCAAAGCCACTCCGGTGCTTCCCTTTGCCACCCTGGGAACGCTGGGTTGGGCACACTCCGATCAGGCCCTTGATGACGGCTCATCCCAGTTCTTTCTGTTTCTGTACGAAGCAGAGCTGACACCAGCAGGGCTGAATCTGGTGGATGGGCGCAATGCAGCCTTCGGTTATGTCGTTGACGGATTCGATGTGCTCGAGGAACTGGGCGTCAACGATGAGATCAAACGGATCAAAGTGGTCGAAGGGGCCGATCGACTCCAGAAGCACGCCTGAGCTCCGTGACGGTCACACTGGCTGGGCTGGGTGAAGCGGAGCTGCTCAGGCGGCTAGCTCGTTTCGCTCCTCCTGGCCAGCTGGCTGATGACACGTGCACCTTGGCCGCCGACACCCGGCAGCTGCTGGTGAACACCGACGTGCTTGTGGATGGCATTCACTTCAGTGACCGCACCACAAGTCCAGCGGATGTGGGCTGGCGGGCCGTGGCAACCAACCTGTCGGATCTGGCAGCCAGCGGAGCCGTTGCTGTGGATGGGATCACAGTGGCTCTGGTGGCACCGGGAAGCACTCCATGGAGCTGGGTTGAGGATCTGTACCGCGGTATCAGCGAAGCTCTCAACTGCTATGGAGGGATCCTGCTGGGAGGAGACTGCTCCGCAGGCACAGAAAAACTGATCTCGGTCACCGCACTCGGTCGACTCGGGCCTTTACGCCTGCACCGTGGTGATGCTTGTCCAGGCGATTGGCTCGTCACCAGCGGGCCCCATGGACTAAGCCGTTTAGGGCTAGCACTGCTTCAAGGTGATCCGACTCTGGATGGCACCAGTGCACTGATGGAAGCCCTTCAACACCAGGCCATCAGCCAACATCGCCGCCCCAGACCCAGGCTGGATGCCTTAACCACACTGATCGACAACAAGCCTGAAAACTTGCCCTGGAGAGCCGCCGGCACGGATAGTAGTGACGGTCTCCTTGCAGCGGTGCAGGCTCTTTGCAACAGCAGTGACTGCGGAGCTCAACTCACCCATGACTGGCTTCCGCGAGCGGAAGGCTGGCCCGCTGGCGAGCTCTGGGATCAATGGTGCCTGAACGGTGGCGAGGATTTCGAATTGGTGCTGAGTCTCCCAGCCTTCTGGGCCCAACGCTGGCTTGAACATCAACCGGACAGCCGGCGGATCGGCTGTATCATCGAGGAGAGCAATCAGATCGTCTGGAGTGAGACCGGCCGTCCTGTGACCGCTGCAGAGTTTGATCACTTCGAATCTGCTCTGAATGATGCGTGACCAAAACAATCCCTCCCAGTGGGAGGGATTGAAAATCAGCTCAAATCCTGATTATTTCCAGTTCCTGGCCACGACCTCGGCGAGGTCCACAACTCTTTGGCTGTAGCCCCACTCGTTGTCGTACCAGGCAACGATTTTGAAGAAATTGTCACCCATGGCAAGGGTCAGATCCGCGTCAAAAATGGTCGACTGATTCGTGCCGGCATAGTCGCTGGACACCAAGGGCAGATCGCCGTACTTGATGATCTTGCTCATCGGACCATCAGCAGCTGCCTTGAGGATCGATTTGATCTCATCCACGGAAGAGGAGCGGTTGGACTCGAAAACCAGATCAACGGCTGAAACGTTCGGAGTCGGAACGCGCATGGCGATACCAGTGAACTTGCCCTTCACAGCGGGGTAGACCAGAGCCACGGCTTGGGCTGCACCCGTGGAAGTGGGAACCATGTTCACAGCAGCGGCACGAGCACGACGCAGATCGCGATGGTTGTTGTCGAGAATCCTCTGGTCGCCTGTATAGCTGTGAATGGTGGTCATCAGGCCACGGTTGATGCCGATCGACTGATCGATCACTTTCACCAGCGGGGCGAGGCAGTTTGTGGTGCAGCTGGCGTTGCTGAGGATGTCGAAATCTTCATGACGGTATTGATCCTCATTCACACCGACCACGAACGTGCCGACCTTGGGGCCTTTGCCAGGAGCGGTGAGAATCACCTTCTTAGCGCCGGCCTGAATGTGCATGCTGGCCTTCTCGTCGGTGTTGAAGACACCGGTCGACTCAAGAACCAGATCCACACCCCAGTCCTTCCAAGGGCAATTGAGGGGATTGCGGTCGGAGAAGAACTTCACCTGCTTGCCATTGACGATCATCGAATCGTCAGTGGTTTCGATCTTCACGCTGGGATCCAGCTTGCCCAGAATGGAGTCGTAGGTCAGCAGGTGAGCACTGGTCTTGGGGTCCGAGGTGGCATTTACGCCCACAATCTCGATGTCGGTGTCAGCGCCACGGCTGATCCAACCCCGCATCACATTGCGACCGATTCGGCCGAATCCATTGATCGCAACGCGCAGAGTCATATGAGGAGCGGACAATCCGCAGGGAATGGCCGCTGATCATACAGAAATCGCTAATTTCCAATGAATCAGCCCCAGCATCAAATTTTTGAGGGGGCTAGCGCGACAGTCTGCGCCGATTGGTGGTCAGCAGGAAATGCTGATTTATCGTGCGCGTCCACGGCATTTGTTCTTGAGCAGATCGCTTGACAGCCCTTCCTCAGTTCACTTCATCGGTGCAGGGGGAATCGGCATGTCTGCCCTGGCGAGAATTCTGCTCAGCCGCGGTCACCAGGTGAGTGGCTCCGACCGCAAAATGTCCCCAGCAATGGAAGCCCTCCAATCGCTTGGGATGGTGGCTTTCGCCTCGCAAACTGCAAATAATTTTGATGAACTGAAAACACGTGGTTTAGCCACGCCCTTGGTTGTGATCAGCAGCGCCATCCCCGAAAGCAATGCTGAACTGGCCGCAGCCCGGCAATTGCAGCTAACTGTCTGGCACCGCTCCGACCTACTCGCTGCCCTGATCGATCAACAGCCGTCGATCGCAGTCGCGGGAAGTCACGGCAAAACCACCACAAGCACAGTGGTGACGTCACTTCTTCACAGCGCTGGTGAAGATCCAACCGCTGTGATTGGTGGCATCGTTCCCTGCTACGGAAGCAACGGACATGCGGGCTCGGGCCGGCTGCTGGTGGCAGAAGCCGATGAATCCGATGGCTCCCTGGTGAAATTCAACGCAACCCTGGGGGTGATTACCAACCTGGAACTGGATCACACCGATTACTACAGGGATCTCGATGATCTGATCACCACCATGCGCCGCTTCGCCGCCGGTTGCGGTCGACTGCTTGCCAATCAGGACGACCCGATCCTGAGCGAACACTTCCAAGCTGATGCCTGGTGGTCAGTGCAACGCAGCGACAATGTTGATTTCGCCGCTCTGCCGGTAGCCCTTGAAGGCGATCACACGGTTGCCGATCTGTATGAACAGGCTGAGTACGTCGGCCGAATCACGTTGCCGCTGCCAGGGCTGCACAACCTGAGCAATGCCCTGGGGGCTCTCGCTGCCTGTCGTTTGGAAGGAATTCCTATCGAGCGTCTGGTCACCCATCTGAACGAACTCAAGACACCTGGACGCCGCTTCGACTATCGGGGCGACTGGCAGGGACGTCTGGTGGTGGACGACTACGCCCATCACCCCAGTGAAGTGGCGGCGACCCTGGCGATGGCCGCTCTGATGGTGTCCAGCGGGCGAAGCCCACTGCCGCGAAGTCCAAAACGACTGTTGGCGGTCTTCCAACCGCATCGATACAGCCGCACTCAGGAATTTCAGAACGAGTTCGCGGTGGCTCTCTCCAACGTCGACATCGTTGTTCTGGCTCCGGTGTTTTCAGCCGGTGAAACTCCAATCCCCGGTGTCAGCAGCGAAGCCCTGGCATCGTGCATTCAGCAACACAGTGCCGATCAGACGGTTCTGGTAGCCGACACCATGGACGAACTGGCTGATCTTGTTCGGGAGCACAGCTGTGCTGATGACCTCGTACTGGCCATGGGAGCCGGTGATGTGAACAGTCTCTGGTCACGGCTGTCACCGAACGCCTTGCAGGAGCAGACGTCATGTCAGTCGACACTGACAGCTTGAGAGACCTGAAGGAACAGGGAATCCTGCAAGAGCAGGTGTCCCTGGCCCACTACACAACCTGGCGAGTGGGCGGACCAGCGCAATGGTTGGCCGAACCGAATCAAGCCCAGCAGATTCCCACCCTGCTCCATTGGGCAGCAAACGAAGGATTACCCGTCCGTGTGATCGGTGCAGGCTCCAATCTGCTGATTGCTGATGCAGGGCTTCCAGGACTCACTCTCTGCCTGAGACGGCTGCAAGGACTTGATCTGGACGCCCAGACCGGCAGGGTGCGGGCAAGTTCCGGTGAACCGATCCCGACCCTTGCAAGACGTGCGGCGAGAAAAGGATTGCAAGGACTGGAGTGGGCCGTGGGCATCCCTGGCACCGTCGGCGGAGCCGCTGTGATGAACGCCGGTGCCCAGGGTGGGTGTACCGCTGAACGGCTGCTCAGCGTGGATGTGGTTCCTCTGCAAGGCGATGATTTCAGGGTCCGGAGGCTTGCGCGGGAATCGCTCGATTTCGCGTACCGCCACAGTGCTCTACAGACCCAACCATTCCTGGTGATGGCCGCCGAATTTCAGCTGGAAGCAGGTCATGATCCGGCCGAGCTGCAACAGCGCACCAGCGAAAATCTCAACCATCGCACCAGCACCCAGCCCTACAAGCAACCGAGCTGTGGCAGCGTCTTTCGCAATCCAGAACCTGCAAAGGCCGGTCGTTTGATCGAAGGTCTTGGCCTGAAAGGCCGCCGTGTCGGTGGGGCGCAAGTCTCTGAAGTGCACGCCAACTTCATTATCAACACTGGAGGAGCCCGGGCTGCAGATATCCGCAGCCTGATTGGCTTGGTGCAACAGGAGGTAGCCGATGCCCACGGCATCCAGCTCCAGCCTGAAGTAAAACGACTGGGGTTCGAGATGGCGGCCTAACCTTTCGGTTCCTTCAGCGATGCCATGGCCGGGTTCGGACTTCCCAATTTTGGACAGCTCACCGAAGCCTTCCGTAAGGCACAGCAGATCCAGCAAGACGCTCAGAAACTGCAAGAAGAGCTAGATGCCATGGAGATCGAAGGCAGCAGCGAAGACGGCCGAGCCTGCATCTGGCTCTCCGGCAACCAGCAGCCCCTACGTGTGAAGTTGGATCCCAGCCTGCTGAATGAAGGGCAAGAAGCCGCTGAAGCGGCCACACTCGACGCACTTCAATCGGCCTACGAACGCTCCACTGGAACCATGAAGGAGCGAATGCAGGAGCTCACCGGCGGGCTCGATCTCAACCTGCCCGGAATGGGCGGCTGATCTCAAGAAGCTGCTCCACAGCTTTGCGATACATGGGATAGCGCTCCCAGTCGCGAGTCACACCACAACCCGGTTCATCCCGGTGCAGGCAGTCACGGAAACGACAGGGATGTTGATCAAGCTGGACACGCAGTTCTGGGAACAGCACTTCCAGATTGGAAACATCATCCGGTAATTCCGGACGGTTGAACCCTGGAGTGTCAGCAACCCTGGAGCCAGGAGAGAACGCATGCAATTCCACATGACGCGTGGTGTGACGCCCCCTCTGCAGACGACCTGACACCGCACCCACCCGTAACGCCAGTCCAGGCAGGAGACCATTCAGCAACGAACTCTTACCCACACCCGAGGGGCCGCAAAGCACCGAGATCGGAACAGTGGCTAAGTGGGCGCGCAGTTCTTCCAGGCCCATTCCAGAACGAGTGGACACAAGAATCGGTTCATACCCCCATCCCTGCAAACGTTTGCGCAGTTTTGACAAGGCATCGGCATCCAGCAGATCGCACTTGGTCAGCACGAGCAACACCTGCAATCCGGTCTTCTCAGCCGTGAGCAAGAACCTGCTGACCTGATCGGCATCAAAAGCAGGTTGCTCAACGGCGACCGCCACCAGGATGCATGAGGCATTGGCCACGGGAGGACGAACCAGAAAACTGCTCCGAGGTTCCACTTCCGCCACCACAGCCCTGGCGTGATCACAGTCAATGGCTTCCACACGCACACGATCACCCACATGGACCGCAGCACCACGATGGTTCAGTCGGGTGCGACGCGTGCAGAGCAAACGGGGAGGAACATCGACAGGTGGGGCCTCAAGCTCCACCTCGAGATAGTTGGCCTGCAGTGCAACGACCATGCCCGGATGCAGCTCATGGCTAATCACCGGCACAAATCACCTTCAGTCGCACCTGAACATCCGAGAGACGCTCCACATGGACCTGATGGCCATCACGGCGCAGTCCCGGAACCACCATCTCTTCTGGCTCACCAGGATCGAGATCCACCTGAAGGCACTGACCAGCAGTCATGCTCTCAAGAGTGAGCCGACAGCGAATGAAATTGAGCGGACAGGGCGTCCCACAGAGATCGAGCTGACGATCGGGGAGACGTTCCGTCATGGTCAACGCTGTCCGAACAGACGAGCAAACAGGCCACTCTTGTGGTGATGGTGCTGCTCTCCCCTGGCGGAGTGATGACCGGCCAGCTCTTCGAGCAGTCCCTTCTCTTCAGTGTTGAGACGAGTTGGCAGCTTCACATTGACCGTGATGCGTTGATTGCCGCGAGCCACAGGGTTGCCCAGCTTGGGAATGCCCTTGTTGTCAAGGGTGAGAACGGCATTGGGTTGCGTTCCAGCAGGAATCTCGAGGCTGGTTGGCCCGTCCACTGTGTCCACTTCGATGGTGTCACCGAGAATCGCCTGGAGATAGCTCACCTTCACTTCGGAGTGGACCGTCAATCCATCCCTCTGCAACGACGGATGGGATTTAACAGTCAGGAACACGTACAAGTCGCCAGAGGGGCCACCCCGTAAGCCAGCATTGCCCTCACCGGTCACCCTGAGACGAGTACCGGTGTCAACACCAGCAGGAATATTGATCCGCAACTTCTTGCGCACCTGAGTGACACCCTGTCCGCCACAGGCATTGCAGGGATCAGCAATCACCTGACCACTGCCATTGCAGCTGGGACATTCCGCCACTTGGGTGAAACTGCCGAAAGGGGTCCTGGTTGCCCGGCGCACCTGGCCAACACCTCCACAGGTCGAGCAGGTGGTGGGGCCACTGCCGCTCTTGGCACCGCTACCGCTGCAGGTGCTGCAGGTTTCCAAGTGAGGAACGCGAATCTCCCGCTCCTGTCCGAACACCCCCTGCTCAAAGTCGATCGTGAGGTCATAGCGCAGGTCATCTCCCTGCTGAGGTCCGCGACGGCGTTGCTGACGACCACCACCGGCGGCTCCACCGAACCCGCTGAAGAAGGTTTCAAAAATATCGGCAAATCCACCCATGTCGCCCATGTCGGGCATGCCAGCAGCGCCACCGAGCCCCGCCTCACCGAATTGGTCGTAGCGACCACGGGTCTGGGGGTCACTGAGAACCTCGTAGGCACGTCCGATCTCTTTGAATCGATCCTCTGCGCCAGGGTCTTTGTTGATGTCGGGGTGATATTGGCGAGCCAGTCGCCGATAGGCCCGTTTGAGGGTGTCGGCATCAGCATCCCTGCTGACACCGAGTAGCTCGTAGTAATCGGCCATCAGCTGGACGTCCTGAAAATCACAGTAAAAGCAGAGGTCTGATCAACTGTTGGCATCTCCCGAAACCTCCCCTTCAGAGGCGACCTCAGCATCAGAAGTGGACGTCTCGCTGCCGGCAGCTTGTTGTGGACCAGGCCCCATCGACACCTTGACCATGGCGTGACGCAGGACGCGGCCATCGAGGTGATAACCACGCTGCAGCTCCTCAATCACCACATCCTCTGGATGCTCCTCACTGGGCTCACGCAACACCGCCTCGTGCAGGGTTGGATCAAACTCCTGGCCAACCACTCGCATCGGAGCAACACCCAGCTGTTTGAGCACCTCAACCAGCTGTTTGTAGAGCCCCTGATAGCTGCGGTGAAGCCCCTGCGCTTCTTCCGTCTGAGGATCGAGCTGCTGACGAGCACGCTCGAAATTGTCCACAACGGGAAGGATTTCAGTGAGGGTGCTGCAGATGAGCTGCAGCTTGAGATCGTCCTGGTCGCGACTCTGACGCTTGCGGAAGTTGTCGAAGTCCGCAGCAATGCGTACGTACTGACCGCGCAACACCTCATGCTCTTCTCTGAGCGCGGAGTGCTCCTTCTCGAGCTGCTCAAGACGGGCGTCGTTGTCAACGGACTGAGTCCCTGACTCCGATTCGGCTGTCCCTTCAGTCGACGCTGACTCGTCCACGACTGGTGTCGTGTCCAGAGTTTCATTTGGCGTCACGGCAGGTTGCTGGCCGTCGGAACCAGCCGATGACGGATCCTGCGCTGGGGTGGAAGCATCGCCACTCATGCTGACCGGTTGCGAATTCACGTCTAGACATGTTGATAGGTGAGGCAGTCCTCCCACAAGCGGGGGAAGCCCGCACCTTTCTGCGACTTTGATCCGTGAGCTACGACCGCCGGCATCTGGAACTGGAACTTCTGTTGCAGCGAAACATCCCAGGCGAGCTCGTCAGCACCGATGAACCCTCACTGCTCCAGGAACTGAAAGCGAAGGGGTTTGATCCTGTTCGCCACTCTGCACTTGCCGAACGCCTGACGGAGCTGCTCAGCAAGAGCGTAGGGATTAAGGATGAAGTTCCGGCGCAAGAACCAGCGATCACAGAAACATCGCAGCGATCCAACGCCGCCGTCGCAACCAACACCCAGACCTCGGCTCCGGAAGGTTCAGACAGCGAAAGCGTGGCGGAAACAGCCACGTCTTACCTAAAGGATTTCACCGTCGACGGGATTCTGGAAGCCGATCCAGATGAAAAAGCTGAGGACTCCACAGGACCGCAGGATCTTGAATCCGGCCTCAACGATGCAGAACGCTCCCCCGTGATCGATCTGGTAGATCGCATCCTGATGCAGGCCCTTGAACTGGATGCAAGCGACATCCATGTGGAGCCTCAGCAAGCCGGACTTCAACTGCGCTTCCGTCAGGACGGAGTGCTGCAGAGCCAGATCGAAACCCTTCCGAGCCGACTGGTGCCGGCCGTGACCTCCAGGTTCAAGATCATGGCGGACCTGGACATCGCCGAACGGCGCGTCCCACAGGACGGTCGCATCCGGCGAAGGTTCCAGAACCGCACGGTGGATTTCCGCGTGAACAGCCTGCCGAGCCGCTACGGGGAAAAGATCGTGCTGCGGCTGCTGGACAGCTCCGCCACGCAGCTGGGGCTCGACAAGCTGATTACCAATGCTGAAGCACTTCAGCTCGTGCGCACCCTGGGGTCCAAACCCTTCGGGATGATCCTGGTGACAGGGCCGACTGGATCGGGCAAGTCCACCACGCTGTATTCCCTGCTGGCCGAACGCAATGAACCGGGGATCAACATCTCCACAGTTGAGGATCCGATCGAATTCGCCCTACCAGGTATTACCCAATGCCAGGTGAACCGGGAAAAAGGCTTTGATTTCAGTCAGGCACTGAGAGCCTTCATGCGCCAGGACCCAGACGTGCTGCTGGTCGGCGAAACACGCGATCTGGAAACAGCGAAAACAGCCATCGAAGCTGCTCTCACTGGTCACCTGGTGCTGACCACGCTCCACTGCAATGACGCCCCTAGCGCCATCGCCAGACTCGACGAGATGGGTGTGGAGCCTTTCATGGTCAGCGCCTCACTGATCGGGATCGTGTCCCAGCGTCTACTTCGGCGGGTCTGTCCCCAATGCCGTGTTGCCTACCGGCCGGATCCCGAAGAACTAGGTCGCTTCGGGCTGATGGCAAGCAACGAGGCGGACGTCAGTTTCTTCCGTGCCAACCACCATGAAGGCCAGGCCGAGCCTTGCCCCATGTGTCAGGGCAGTGGTTACAAAGGGCGAGTCGGGGTCTACGAAGTGCTGCGCATGAACGAAGCGCTGGCGACCACCGTGGCCAAGGGCGCCACCACCGACATGGTGCGCCAGCTGGCTCTTGAGGGAGGCATGAAAACACTTCTGGGTTACAGCCTCGATCTGGTGAGAGAGGGGCACACAACCCTGGAAGAAGTGGGCCGCATGGTGCTCACGGATTCCGGCCTGGAATCAGAGCGACGGGCCAGAGCCCTGAGCACGCTCACCTGCGGTGGCTGTGGTGGCGGACTTCAGGAAGGTTGGCTGGAATGTCCTTACTGCCTGACCCCACGTCACTGAGGAGCAAGCGATGGAGCTGATGATCGAGGACCTCATGCAGGAACTGGTGGAGAAGGGAGGCAGTGACCTGCATATCGCCAGCGGCCAGCCCCCCTATGGACGCTTCAGCGGACACCTACGAGCGATGCGGGATGAGGCTCTGCAGGAGGAGAGTTGCAACCGTTTGATCTTCTCGATGCTCAACAACAGCCAACGCAAGACTTTGGAGCAAACTTGGGAACTCGACTGCGCCTACGGACTCAAAGGAGTGGCGCGTTTCCGGGTGAATGTTTGTCGCCAGAAAGGCAGCTATGCGGCCTGCCTTAGAGCACTGGGCAGCACGATCCCAAGCATCGAATTGCTGAACCTCCCACCCGTGGTGGTGGAAACCAGCAAGCGACCACGAGGACTGGTGCTGGTCACCGGACCAACAGGCTCAGGCAAGACGACCACCCTGGCGGCGCTGCTCGATGACATCAATCACACCCGCGCCGAGCACATCCTCACGATCGAAGACCCAATCGAATTCGTTTACAAAAGCGATCGAAGCCTGGTGCACCAGCGCCAGCTCAATGAAGACACCCGCAGTTTTGGCAATGCACTCAGAGCAGCCCTGCGTGAAGACCCGGACGTGATCCTGGTGGGTGAAATGCGCGACCTGGAAACCATTCAGCTGGCCATCAGTGCCGCGGAAACCGGTCACCTCGTCTTCGGCACTCTGCACACCAGTTCTGCCGCCCAAACCGTGGACCGCATGGTGGATGTGTTCCCGCCCGCACAGCAAACCCAGATCCGCGTGCAACTGTCCGGAAGTCTGGTGGCGGTCTTCTCCCAGACGCTTTGTCGTCGCAGCAATCCCGAGCCTGGTCAGTTCGGCCGAGTAATGGCGCAGGAAATCATGATCAATACGCCTGCCATCGCCAACCTGATTCGCGAAGGCAAGACCGCTCAGCTGTATTCACAGATTCAAACCGGAGGCGAACTGGGGATGCAGACCCTGGAAAAAGCCCTGGCAGATCTTGTAAGTGATGGCGACATCGCTCTACAGGAAGCATTGGCGAAAGCCAGCAAACCTGCTGAGCTTGAACGGCTTGTCGGCAGCTGAGAGGTCCACTCCCACCATGGCCACATTCACTGCCACCTACACCTCCGCGACCGGTCAGGAGAGAACGCTCACGGTCAAAGCCAACGATGTGGCCACGGCCAGGCGTCAGTTGAGGCGAAGAGGCATTAAAGCCACCGAGTTGCGTACCAGTGAAACCGGTTCTGGGCGAAACAGGAAAAAGGAAACCTCTGCCAAAGCCGATGGAACATCCGGCGGGAGCTTGCTCTCAATCGATCTGGGAGAAGCTTTCCAGAAACCTCCAGGCGTGAAGGAAAAAGCAGTCTGGGCGAGCAAGCTGGCGGTGCTGGTGGATGCAGGGGTGCCGATCGTGCGCAGCCTCGATCTGATGACCACTCAGCAGAAGCTGCCGATGTTCAAAAAAGCGCTCACTGCAGTCGGCACGGAAGTGAACCAGGGCACCGCGCTGGGCACTGCGATGCGTCAGTGGCCCAAAGTGTTCGACCAGCTCACCGTGGCCATGGTGGAAGCCGGTGAAGCCGGCGGGGTCCTGGATGAATCACTGAAACGGCTGGCAAAGCTTCTTGAAGACAACGCCCGCCTGCAGAACCAGATCAAGGGTGCACTCGGTTACCCCGTGGCGGTGCTGGTGATCGCCATCCTGGTGTTTCTGGGGATGACCATCTTCCTGATTCCAACATTCGCGGGGATCTTCGAAGATCTGGGCGCGGAACTACCACTGTTCACCCAGGTAATGGTGGACCTGAGCGAGCTTCTGCGCTCATCCGCAGCTCTGCTGTTTGCCGGTGGTCTTCTGGTGGCTATATGGCTGTTCAGCCGTTATTACGCGACCGATAAGGGGCGGCGTGTGGTGGATCGCTTGATGCTCAAAGTGCCCCTGTTCGGGGACCTAATCATGAAAACGGCAACCGCACAGTTCTGCAGGATCTTCAGCTCACTGAGTCGAGCAGGCGTCCCAATCCTGATGGCGCTAGAGATCTCCAGTGAAACGGCAGGGAATTCGATCATTTCCGACGCGATCCTCGACTCGAGAGCACTGGTTCAGGAAGGAGTACTGCTAAGCACAGCTCTGACACGTCAGAAAGTGCTGCCCGACATGGCTCTGAGCATGCTCTCGATCGGCGAAGAAACTGGCGAAATGGACCAGATGCTCAGCAAGGTGGCCGACTTCTATGAAGACGAGGTGTCTGCCTCAGTGAAAGCACTCACCTCAATGCTGGAGCCGGCAATGATCGTAGTGGTGGGTGGCATCGTTGGTTCGATCCTGCTGGCAATGTATCTGCCGATGTTCACCGTGTTTGATCAGATTCAGTAACCACCAGCTGGGATTCGGCAGCGGCGATGGCCTGGCCAGCCAGCCAGCCGCCACTCCAGCAAGCCTGGAAGTTGAATCCGCCGGTGACACCATCCACATCCAGCAGCTCACCGGCGACATAGAGCCCTGAACAGCGACGACTTGCCATCGTGGCCAGATTCACTTCGCCGAGGGCCACTCCACCAGCAGTGACGAACTCCTCACCAAATGGGCCGCGGCCCTGAATAAGCAGGCGCTGAGCGCTGAGAATATCGACTAGGTGGCGTTCAACCTTCAACGGCAGATCCGCCCAACGGCGCTCACCATCCACAGCAACAGCAGACAGAAAAGCCTGCCACAAGCGACGCGGTAAGTGCTCAAACGGTTTGGCCGAAATCAAGGTGCGACGTGCCATGTCCACCCGCCACTGCCGCAGCCTCTGCTCCACACCCTGACGGCCTAGGCCCCCACTCCAGTCCACCTTCAGTTCGCCCTTGTAGTGGCTGTCGTGAAGCGCCCGAGCGGCAAAAGCCGAGAGTCGCAGCGTTGCCGGACCACTGAGTCCGCGATGAGTGATCAGGACCCGACCTGTTTGCCGGAAGCGCTGATCACCGAGCTTCAGATCAAGGCTCACCTCATCAATGGCAATGCCACTGCAGGCGGAAAGTGCTTTGGACTGCAGCGACAGGCTGAACAACGAAGGAACAGGCGGCACCACGTGATGACCGAGGGACTCCGCGAGCTTTCGACCACTGGGATGACCACCGGTGGCCAACATCACATTGCGAGCCTTCAATGGCTGATCAAGCCCACGCCCATCAACCACAAAACCACCATCCCTCTGCACCTCAACCCGCTGCACCATCACCTTGGTCCGCAGTTGCACACCCACCCGAGTCGCGGCGTTCTGCAAGCAGTGGATCACCGCCTCCGAACGGTTCTGCTGCGGAAACATGCGTCCGTCTGGTTCCTCAACAAGGGTGAGGCCATGGTCATCAAACCAGGCGACCGCATCACCACAGGCGAAACGACTGAACGGACCCCGCAACGGTCGACTGCCACGGGGGTAATGGCTGGACAGTTCAGCGGGATCCCAGCAGGCGTGCGTGACATTGCAGCGGCCACCACCACTGATGCGCACCTTCTGAAGTGGCTCCGGCGTGGCCTCCAGAACCACAACCTCGCGCAAACCCTGCTCAGCCGCAGTGATCGCTGCCATGTAACCAGCAGGACCACCACCGATCACAATCAGATCAAGCGGCCTGGAAGCGCAGAGCGATTCCGTTGTTGCAGTAGCGCTTGCCGGTGGGCCTGGGACCGTCATTGAACACATGACCCTGGTGGCCGCCACAGCGGCTGCAGTGGTATTCCGTGCGCGGAACAATCAACTTGAAATCTACTTTCGTGTCGATGGCACCTGGCAGGGGCTGCCAGAAGCTTGGCCAACCCGTGCCACTGTCGAACTTGGCCTGCGATGAGAACAACGACAGATCGCAACCCGCACAGTGATAAATACCGGATCTCTTCTCGCTGTTGAGCTCACTGGTGAACGGGGGCTCGGTGCCTTCCCTGCGAAGCACCTGATACGAATCCGACGACAAACGTTTCTTCCATTCCTGATCGGAGAGATCCCACTTGGAATCCGATGCATCAGAGGCAGCGGCAACCTGCTTCGGAGACCGGAAAACACCAACCAGGCCTGAAATCGTGGCGAACAGCATGGAGCGCCTGCTCAATAGCCACTTTTCGAAGCTGGAGGGCATCACAGATGTCGCGTCGTTGCTTGAACCGTTCTAAACAACTCGGAACCAAGAACCAGGCAGCATGGAGGGATGGATTCCCTCACCAGAACCGATCGGGAACCTTGCTGGCGCTTCAGCATCGCTCCAATGCTGGACTGCACAGACCGGCATTTCCGCCAGCTGATGCGCCAAATCAGCTGTCATGCATTGCTGTACAGCGAAATGGTGGTAGCCCAGGCACTTCACTACACCAAGCGAAGGGAACGCCTACTCGACTTCGATGTAGAGGAGCATCCGATCGCACTGCAAGTTGGCGGCGATCAGCCATCACTGCTCGCCGAGGCCGCTCGCATGGCAGCGGACTGGGGCTATGACGAAATCAACCTCAATGTGGGCTGCCCAAGCCCTCGAGTTCAGGCCGGCAATTTTGGAGCCTGCCTAATGGCAGAACCCGAACGCGTCGCCCGCTGCGTAGAAGCGATGGTGACCGCCAGTGCCCTGCCGGTGACGGTGAAACACCGTGTTGGTATTGATGATCTGGATAGCGACACCCTGCTCACTGCTTTCGTGGATCAAGTGGCCGCGGCCGGTGCCACCCGCTTCAGCGTGCATGCGCGCAAAGCCTGGCTGGATGGCCTCGATCCCAAACAGAACCGCACGATCCCTCCGTTACAGCACGAGCGTGTGATCGCGCTCAAGCAACGAAGGCCCGAGCTCATGATCGAGCTCAACGGCGGACTCGATACCCCAGAGCAGTGCCTATCTGCTCTGAATCACTGCGACGGCGCAATGGTTGGCCGGGCCGCCTATGCCCATCCTCTGCGCTGGGCAGCGATGGATGCCCTGATCTATGGCGATGCTCCACGGACCTTGAAAGCCTCGGACGTGATCACAGGCCTGATGCCCCATGCCGAACGCCACCTTCAACGGGGTGGCCGTCTGTGGGATCTCTGCCGCCACTTAGTGCAACTGGTTGAAGGGGTTCCGGGTGCCCGCCACTGGCGACGTGACCTTGGTGAGCAAGCCCAGCGCACAGGGACAGATCTCAGCGTGCTGGAACATTCAGCCCGGCAACTCAAAGATGCCGGGCTTTAAACGTTGAACTGAACGAATCGGTGACTCAACCTTCGGCGCCGCCGTAACCGCCGTAGTCATCTCCACCGCCATCACCGCCGCCGTCATAGCTGCTTCCACCATCGTTCGGGGAAGCACCACCACGGCGACGACTGCGTCGACCCTCTTCCACACCACCTCCGTAAGGAGAACCGGACTGATCTCCACCGCCAGCAGCTCCACCACCGCTGTAACCGCCACCGGACGAACCGCCGCCATAGCTGCGATCTTCCCAGCCTCGGGCACCGGAGCGACGATCGCCACCGCCGCCGCCGTAGCCACCACCGCCGCCGCCGTAGCCACCACCGCCGCCGCCGTAGCCACCACCGCCGCCGCCGTAGCCACCACCACCGCCGCCGTAGCCACCACCACCGCCACCACGACGAGGTGCACTACCGCGGGGCTCAGCCTTGTTGATGCGGAGGGGACGACCCATTAATTCAGCGCCCTGGAGAGCCTCGATCGCCGCGGCCTCCGCCGCTTCATCGACCATCTCCACAAAGGCGAAACCACGCTTGCGACCGGTGTCACGCTCAAGAGGAAGGGCACAGTTCGTGACCTCTCCATGAGCGGCAAACAGTTCGATCACGTCTTCCTGCTCAGCGCGGAAGGGCAGATTGCCGACAAAAATGCTCACTTGACTGCTGGACCTGAAGAGAAAGGACCCAATCGGATCAGACAAGCCATTAGTTCAGGATCCATGGAAGGACCAACAACCTCTGGCTCTCTAAGGGTAGACCCGGTCTCGCGAAATGATCAGTGATTCGTTAATCCGAGCCGATCGCTCCAGAGCGCCAACTGCTCCTCAACCCGCTCAAACCCAGTACCGCCTTCACTTAGGCGAGCGGCGACAACCTGACGGGGAGCGAGAGCATCAAACAGGTCTGCGTCTATCGAGGGGTGAAACTGCTGCCAACGTTCAAGGCTCAGATCACGCAGCAACACTCCATCGCTCAGACATTGCTTCACCACGGAACCAACGATTTGATAGGCCTCGCGGAAAGGGACCTGTCGGGCCACCAGATAGTCGGCTACATCGGTGGCATTGGAGAAATCTGATCCAACAGCAGCCTCCAGCCGATCAGGACGAAAGCTCAGCCCTTCCTCGATCAGGATCGTCATCGCCTCAACGCACTGGACGATGGTGTTCACCACATCAAACAGCGCTTCCTTGTCTTCCTGAAAATCCTTGTTGTACGCAAGCGGCAGCCCCTTGATCATGGTCAGCAGCCCCTGCAGATGACCAAACACCCGACCACACTTGCCACGGACCAGTTCAGGAACATCAGGATTCTTCTTCTGTGGCATCAGGCTGCTGCCAGTGGCGCAACGGTCGCTCAGACGCACAAATCCGCATTCCTCCGAAGCCCAGAAGATCACCTCCTCGGCCAGACGGCTGAGGTGCACCATCAACAACGATGCTGCAGCTGAAAACTCCACAGCGAAATCGCGATCACTCACAGCATCAAGACTGTTGGCATAAATCCCCTCGAATTCAAGGGCTGCAGCAGTGCTGCGACGATCAATCGGCACCGGCGTTCCAGCCAAGGCTGCGGCACCCAGTGGTGAGCAGTTGACCCGCTTGCGCACATCCTGAAACCGTTGACGATCCCGCTCGAGCATCTCCACGTAAGCAAGCAGGTGGTGCGCCAAACAAACGGGCTGCGCCCTCTGCAGGTGGGTGTAACCGGGAATCAGCGTGTTGCGGTGCTCAAGCGCCTGACGCAGCAGAGCGGTCTGAAACAGCCGCACCTGCGGGTCGAGCTCATCGATTCGACGACGAAGCCACAGACGCAGATCCGTACCCACCTGATCGTTGCGACTGCGGCCGGTATGCAGCTTTTTTCCTACCGGCCCCAGCAGTGCAATCAACCGACGCTCGACAGCGAAATGCACATCCTCATCGTCGAGACCGGGATTGAAGCTGCCGGCAGCCGCCTCTGCGCGGATCTGTTCCAGACCGCTGCAGAGCTGATCAGCCTCCACCGACTCAATGACTCCGCACTCAGCCAACATGCGGGCATGGGCCACAGAACCATCCAGATCCTCCTGAAGGAGATGGATGTCGAAGCCGATCGAGGCATTGAAGCGTTCGATCGCCGGATGCAGTCCCTGTTCGAACCGGTCACTCCAGGTGGCGGAGCCTCCGCCCGTCACTCCACCTGCCATGGGCCACCCTCAACACAGATCCCTTCAGCTTGTCAGGCCGGAGACCGTGGAACCGATGGCAACATCAACCCTTCCCGAACCTTGAGAACCACCATCGAGGCATCATCCTCGAGCTGTCGATCCGGCCCCACAAAGCGATCAAGACGGCCGAACAACTGATCAAGGATTCCCTGCGAACCCGTACCCGAACGACAGGCGGTCTCGAGGTTGCGGATCAGGCGTGCCTCATCGAAGCGGTCACCCGTCAACCCAGGGGCTTCGGTGACGCCATCGGTGTAATACAGCAGCACATCACCGGGTTCGAGCACCGTGGAACCACTTCCGTATTCCGCTTCAGGCTGCAGACCGATCAACAGACCAGGTGCATCCAAACGACTGATGCAGCGTTGCTGAGCCCGCCAGATCAAAGGCGGATTGTGCGCAGCATTGGCAAAGCGAAGCCGACGCGTTCGCGGATCAAAATCCGAATAGAACAGCGTCACAAAACGGTGCGACTGGGATAGATCCTCAAGCGCGAGCTGGTTGAGGTCATGAAGGATTCGGTCCGGCGGTAATCCGCTCAGCACTTCCGCACGCAACATGCCGCGCAGCATCGTCATCAGCAGACCGGCTGGAACGCCCTTACCCATCACATCGCCCATCACCAGCGACCAGCGACCTCGCTCACGACGACGACCGATCAACTCCGGTCGGGTGGGGATGAAGTCGTAGTAATCACCACCCACCTGAAAAGCCGGACGGCAACGGGCCGCCAGTTCGACCCCCTCAATCACCGGACAATGATCCGGCAGCAACTGGGCCTGAATCTCAGCACCGATGCTGAGCTGGCGATCCATTCGCTCATGCAGGCGGGCCTCCTGGAGCATCTGATCGTTTTCGATCGCAACACCGGTGAGATCAGCCACCAGCTGCACATTGCGACGATGGGCATCACTCCAGACCAGCGAGCCAGACGTGTTGAACACATAGAGACGTCCGCGCTGGCGACCTCTGGCCACCAGAGACGTTGCGAACACACCAGCCGATCCGAGGTGACTTTGCACCAGTCGATCCAGGCCAAGCACGAGGGCATCATCGGAACCGAACCCGGCCGAACGTCCAGGCTCATGGTTGATCACCGCCTGCAATAAGGTCTCCGACCGCAACACGGACTGCATCTGCAACTGGTCAGTCCACAGACGCCCGTCAGCCTGATACGGGATGAGCAATGCACCATCGACACCCACCAGACGAGCAGCCACCACGGGCACAAGCTCAAGGAAACGATTGAGGTTGGTGAAACTGCGCAGCGCAAAACCAATCGAGACAAGCAGCTCTTGATTGGCGCGCTGTTCCTTGGAAAGACTGTCGAGCAACTGACGCAGCGACGTTGTCGCCGTCAGTGACGGAGGCCCCGAACGAAGCGAAGAAGCCGGATGGCGCCGTGATGGATTGCTGCTCACGGCAACCCCTGGCAGGAACCGCAAGGTAGCAACTCTGACCGGAGAAAGCTGAAGGCTTTAGTTCCGCCTTGGGAACAACCTTCAGCGACCTGCCAGCAGTGCTTCAACAAACTCGAAACTGTTGAACGGCCGCAGATCCCTAATTCCCTCACCGGCTCCGATGAATCGGATCGGCAACCCTGCCTCGGAAGCGACCGCCAGAGCAACTCCACCTCTGGCCGTTCCATCGAGCTTAGTGATCACCACACCGGTGAGACCAACAGTTTTGGCAAAGGCCATCGCCTGGTTAAGACCGTTTTGTCCCTGACTGGCATCCAGTACAAGCAGGGATTCCACATGAGCTTCAGGAGCCAGACGATCCACGACGCGACGAATCTTCTCCAGTTCTTCCATCAGGTTGTGTTTCGTCTGCAGGCGACCGGCCGTGTCGACCAACACAAGATCCGTGCCCTTGGATCGGGCGGCTCCAATGGCATCGAACACCACTGCCGCTGGATCAGCGTTGGACGAAGGGTTGGCAATCACCGGCACATCACTGCGATCTCCCCAGACCTGCACCTGCTGTACGGCCGCGGCACGGAACGTGTCGGCCGCTGCGATCATCGCCGAGTAACCACTACGGACCGCGAGGTTGGCAAGTTTGCCAAGAGTGGTGGTTTTACCCACACCGTTCACACCGACCATCAACCACACATTGAGCTGATCACGCTGAGGAGCCAGCAACTTCACGCCGCTGTCGCGCGTGGGCTGATCGAGCAGATCACGCAACTGTTCCTTGAGGAAGCGGATGCCCTCGGTGGGATCCACCACCTGCTCATTCATGCGCCGTCGCAAAGCATCCAGCACCTGGTCTGTGGCCTGAACTCCAGCATCTGCGCGCAGAAGCAGTGACTCGAGGTCATCAAGCACCTCCGGAGTGAGCGGGTCATCGCCGAGGTTTTCCAGCAGACCTGTGACAAAGCCCTGACGGGTCTTCTCAAGGCCCTGTCGCAGACGCCCAAGCCAATCGATCTCTTCAAGAGTGATCTCATCAGAGCGAAGACCTTGAGCGGCAAGAACCTCTGCTGACCAGGTGAAGGTTTCGTCGAACTCGCCAAGACTGGGCTCATCGGATTGATCAACGGTCTGCTGAGGCTGAACAGGCGCGGGCTTGGCTTGCTCAGCAACAACAGGGGCTGGAGCCTGCTCCAACTGCTGCTGTCGTTCCTGCCGCTGAGCCGCAGCCTGCTCAAGCAGAGACAGTCCAGGGGCAGGGGGCTGTTGCTGTGAGGAAGGCTGTGGCGCATCGGATTCCGATGCTGAAACCACAGAGTCAGGCGCAGGTGGCTCAGAAGACACCACAGGCGGTTCATCCGTCACGGACGATTGCGGCGCCACGGACTGCGTGGTCTTCTCAAGCTCCTTCTGGGCTTTCAGACGGGCATAGGCCTGCCGTGCCCACTCAAGTGGGTCATCCTCTTCCGAAGCAACGGCCCGCTCGGATTCAGCTCCAGCGGACTCCGGTTCTGACTGCGGCGATTCTTCGGCCGGTGCGGCCTGTCTTGAATTGTCCTGAGCAGTTGCAGGATCGAGGGTCTGCTCAGACTTCGATGGCTGCTCAGAAGGCTGGGGAGCCTCGGCGCTTCGATTGAACCAGTCGTAAACCATTCGAATAAAAGCAGCGCCTAAGCGGTGGCGTTCTGAAGACGCCGCAGAACCCCATTGATCATGCGACGGCCCTGTTCATCGCTGTAGCGATTGGCCAGCTCCACGGCTTCACTGCAGGCTACGGAGGCCGGCGTGTTCATCGAACGAAGATCAACCACAGCCAAGCGCAGGATGTCGCGATCAATGCGAGGCAGCCGACTGAGTCTCCAACCCTCCATGACGCCGTCGAGTTGATCGTCAATGTCCTGACGAGACTTCAGGACTAGCTGAATGCGGCGCATGGCTTCCTGACGAACCTGTTCCTGATCAGCAAGCGCCAAAAGACGCGGCAATTCAAGACTGGCCGACAGACCATTGAGAACTTGTTCTGCCCCTGTGAGCGTGTCGCGCAAATGGGTCCGCACAGAAGCCAGATCAGTGGAGTCACTGCCCTCCTGCAACTCACTATCGAGCAGCGATTGCTGAGCTTTTTCCAGATCGCCAGCGCAATGATCAAGCACCTCGCGCCAGTGCTGCATCAAGCTGTCGAGTGCTTTCTGAAGCAGTGTCTCGAGATTCTCCTGCGCCGCTGAGGAACGCTCTCGTTCAGCGCACTGACCGAGCACAAACAGTGCAAGCTCACGGGAGAGGGTTCGGGTCTGCATAAAGCGGCGGGATGTCTCGAACGACTCAGGACGATGAGGGTGCCACAGATGCTCTGAGCTGAGCGATCAGACTGGAAAAACTGCGATTCACCGGTGCTTCGCGTTCATCCGGATTCACAATGCCAGCGGAAATGATGGTTCTGAACGCATCCTCTACAGAAATATCGAGTTCTCTGACTGAGGCCTCAGGGACAAGCGTGTACCAACCTGTGGTGGGATTAGGGGCCGTAGGAATAAACACGCTCAGCAAGTTCTGACCGAGATCGGACTGAAGAGACGGCCCCACCTGGCCTGTGACAAAACCAACGCTGTAAAGACCTTCGCGCGGGTACTCCACAAGCACGACGCGTCGAAAGCGGCGGGAGTTATCGCGGAGAAACGTTTCCAGGAGCTGCTTGAGCGTTTTGTAAACGGAACCAGCGAGAGGGATGCGCTGCAGCGTTCCTTCTCCGAATTCCAGCAGCCATCGACCAACGATGTTTCTCGCCATCAACCCAATTAAGAGGATTCCCATCAAGGGAACCGTCAGCCCAAGCGCCAGATTGATCAAATCCTGGAGCAGAGGATTGAGATTGATGAATGGATTGAACTGTTTAGGAATCGATGTGACGAACGCCAGCACAAATTTGCTGACAATCGTGGAAAGCCAAATGGTGGTGGCAAGCGGAATGACCACCAGAAGACCCGCAATCAGATCGTTCTTGAGATCATTCTGCAGCCTGGCGCTTAGCGGCAGGTCAGGTCTTGGATTGGACTGAACCAAGGAACGCCTGGGGCCTGGAGCCAACGAGTCACACCAACCTAACCAGCGGTCAGAGGACAGCGCCGAGAGCGAGCAAGACCAGCGCCACTGCCAACACAACAGCACTGATGGTGCCGCCGAAGAAACGCTGGTTCATCGTGAGATCACGTTGGCGTTCCGCCTGCTGAATCTGCTCAGTCATCTGTGAGAGCTGTTTGTCAATGAACGTCTCAGCAGCCTGAATTTTGTCCTCCTCGGTGGCATCAACTGGAAGCTGACCTGCCTGAGCCAACTGCTCGCCAAGAACCTTCACGTTCTCTGGATTCGCCGACTGTTGACGGGCCATCTCGAGCTGACTGCGCCTTTGCTCAAGGGTCTGATCCGCCTCTCCCATCAGGGATTGATTCCCTGTAATTCCAAGCGGAATCACCGCGATCATGACCACGGCGAGAACTGCGGAAATAATGCAAACGACCCAGCGAATCGGCGTGCGGAGCTGTTGCGGGTGATCCAGACGGGACCCAATCAGCATCAACAGCAAACCGACAAAACCCATCGGAGCCTGGCTCACAAGGCGTTCGATCAAAAGCTGTTGAAAAACCCCATCACTCCATTCGGCAGCACTGAGCACCACTCCGATCTGTAATGCGAGCAGAAGCACCAAGGTGATTCCCAACCAACGCAACAAGGGCGCGGCACGCAAAGAAGAGTATTGGGAGGGAGCTGACACGGCACGATGCCAAAAGGGTGCCCAACTTTAAGGTCAGGTTTTTGAATGTTCCATTCAACGTTGCAGAGCTGAGCCTGGCCCTCAAACAAAGGGCCGAGGAGGAGGGATTCGACCCCGTTGGCATCGCTTCACTACCAGGCAGCCAACGTTTGCAAATGCGGACTGCAGCGTTGCAGCGCTGGCTAGAAGCAGGCCACCAAGCAGACATGAACTGGATGGCGGCACCGCGTCGCCTTTCAGCAGCAAGCCTTTTGGAGGGGGCGCAAAGCATCCTGGCGGTGGGCTTGAACTATCACGTCGATGCCGAGCGCCATCCCAACCGTTTAGCAGTCGCCCGCTACGCCTGGGGAAGGGATTATCACAGGGTTGTGAATCAGCGACTTCGACGGGTCGGTCGCTGGCTGGAAACCATTCGACCTCAGTGTCGCTGGCGCGTCTGCGTGGATGCTGAGCCACTTCTCGACAAAGCCTGGGCGGAAGAGGCTGGGCTTGGCTGGATCGGCAAACACAGCAACGTGATCCACCCCAGGAGGGGCTCATGGATGGTGATCGGCCATCTGATTACGACAGAACATCTCCAAGCCGATCAACCAGCCAAAGCACGGTGCGGTCAATGCCGCGCCTGTATCGAAGCTTGTCCAACCAGTGCGATTACAGAACCGTTTGTGGTGGATGCACGACGCTGCATCGCTTTTCACACTCTTGAAAACCGCAATCCAGAACTGCCTGCTGCCATGGCCGAAGCCATGGGGCCCTGGGTCGCTGGATGTGACATCTGTCAGGACGTCTGCCCTTTCAATCAGGGCGCGATTCCATCCAGCGATGATCCTGATATGCAACCGAGATCCTGGTTGCTGGACCTCCAGGCAGAGCACATCCAACGCTGGACGGACGAGGACTGGGACGAGCGGCTGCGGGGATCGGCGCTACGCCGGATCAAACCCTGGATGTGGAGACGCAATGCCGCTGCAGCGAGACCTGACAATCCCCCTAGTGTGAGCTGATTCTTGGATCAGCGATGGGAGTTCAAGCTCGTAGAGGACGGAGCTGGCATCGGGCTCTGATGATCACGATGCTGACAGGGACCCTTGGTGCTCTCAACGCTGCACCAGCGAGGGCTCTGACCCCATACGTCTACACACCCAGCTCCCAGGAGCTGGAGGGAGCCGGTGTCGGCATCGGCCGTACCGCTGCACAATTGCTGCGCCTGGGGCAACCGGAGGAAGCAGCAAGTCTTGCTGCACTAGCGGTCAGACTCCAGCCAAATGACGAACGACTGTGGTCGGTTCTGGCTGAAGCACAGCTGCGCAGCGATCAGCTCAAAGCGGCCGCCGGCTCACTGGCCAAGGCCAAAGCACTGAAACCGGGGAAAGCCGGACTCTGGTTTGCAGAAGCATCGATTGCACTGCGCGACGAGCGTCCTGATGACGCCATCTCTCTTCTCGATGAGGGTCTACGACTAGACCCCAAAAACGCAGGTGCTTACTTTGATCTCGGCAATGCCCGCGTGATGCAGTCGGACCTGAGACAAGCTCTGAAGGCTTTTGAACAGGCCACAACCATCAAACCCAGCTTCTGGGAAGCACTGAATAATCAAGCTCTGGTGCTTTTCGAAATGGGCAACACACCCGAAGCCATCAAACGCTGGCGTTCCGTGCTGTCGATCAAACGCAACCCAGAGCCGATGCTGGCTCTGGCCGCTGCGCTCAATCAACAGAATCCTGACGACGCTGAATCGCTTGAACTGGCTCGCAAAGCGCTCGCTGAAGATCCCAACTACGTGCTTCCAGGGCATCAGGAGAATCAACTCTGGGGCTCGAAACTTCGCCAGGCGACTGACGTTCTGCTGACGACACCCAGCCTCAGAGAAGCCGTCGAACGTGCTGAAGCCAATGCCGATCCCAAATCAGCTGAGTGATTCAGAACGAAGATCTGTAGGCTAAGCGCCTTCTGCCTTCTTGATTCCGGAGCGGATGGCCGAGGAGCGCGTTCAACCGATCGCCCTGCATCACGAGATGCAGCGCTCCTATCTCGAGTACGCGATGAGCGTGATCGTGGGTCGGGCCTTGCCGGATGTCCGCGACGGTCTCAAACCAGTTCAGCGCCGCATCCTGTACGCGATGCACGAGCTTGGGCTCACACCGGATCGCCCGTATCGCAAATGCGCCCGCGTCGTCGGCGACGTTCTCGGTAAATATCACCCTCACGGTGATCAGGCGGTTTACGACGCGCTGGTCAGACAGGTCCAGACCTTTTCCAGCCGCCATCCGCTGCTGGATGGCCATGGCAACTTCGGTTCCGTGGACGATGACCCACCTGCCGCAATGCGTTACACCGAAACGCGACTGGCACCGATCGCTCATGAGGCACTGCTCGATGAGATCGGCGACGACACGGTCGATTTCGCTGCCAACTTTGATGGGTCCCAACAGGAACCGACAGTCCTGCCGGCACAGCTGCCGTTTCTGCTGCTGAACGGCTGTGCTGGCATCGCGGTGGGCATGGCCACCAGCATCCCGCCCCACAACCTCGGTGAAGTGGTGGATGGGCTGGTGGCGCTGGTGCGGAAACCAGATCTGAGCGATGAGAAATTGCTGGCTCTGATCCCAGGTCCAGATTTCCCCACAGGCGGTGAAGTGCTGCTCGGCAGCGGAATCCGTGATACCTATCTGCGTGGTCGAGGCAGCATTCCGATGCGGGGCGTCGCCCACGTGGAGGAAGTGCAACCAGGAAAGGGCAAACACAAGCGCAACGCGGTGATTGTCACTGAGCTGCCCTATCAACTGAGTAAGGCTGGCTGGATCGAAAAGCTTGCTGAACAGGTCAACGACGGAAAGATCGGTGGCATTGCGGACATACGCGATGAAAGCGACCGCGAAGGCATGCGGATTGTGGTGGAACTGAGGCGAGACGCTGATACGGACACCGTTCTCAAGGACTTGCAGCGCCGAACGTCTCTACAAAGCAATTTCGGAGCCATCCTGCTGGCACTGGTAGACGGTCAACCTCGGCAACTGTCGCTGCGGCGAATGCTTCAGACCTTCCTGGAATATCGGGAACTGACGCTGATTCGCCGAACCAGCCATGCCCTGCGCAAAACAGAGGACCGGCTCGAGGTGGTGGAAGGCCTGATCACAGCGCTGGCTTCTTTGCAGAAAGTCATCGCCATGATTCAGGAGGCGCGCGACGCATCAACGGCCCGAGCAAGCCTGATGGTGCAACTGGATCTCAGCGAGCGACAGGCTGATGCGGTTCTGGCCATGCCCTTGCGACGGCTCACGGGGCTGGAGCAAGAGAGCCTGCGCCAAGAAGCCGATGAACTGCGAGCTGAACGGCAACGACTGAAGCTGTTACTGGACAATCGCGAACAGCTTCTGGATGCCCTGGTTCAGGAGCTCCGCCAGCTGAAAAAACGCTTTGCCACCCCTCGACGTACACGTCTGGTGGAAGGAGGTGATCACCTGCTGGCGGAACGGGCAGCAAGCCAGCGCCCCAATGCCGAACTGCAACGCCGTCAGGCCCTCGATGCTCTGCCACCTGAATCGCGCATCCTGATCCAAACCGACGGTCAAGTGAAGGTGGTGAGCCCCCAGCTGCTCGGCCGATTGCACCTCAATGAAGCAGTCGATCTGGGCGACGAACCCTCTCCGGCACGACTGATCCTGCCGATCAACCCTGCACCGCGATTGCTGGCACTCACCGCCAGTGGTCGGATCGCACTGGTGCGCTGGGAGTTTGCAGGTCAGCAACCTGGAGGCCTGGAGCGATTCCTCCCGACAGCTTTAGAGGGCGAAACAGTGATCAACCTTCTTCGACTTCCCGCTGTTGATGACAAAGACACCAACAGCCGATCATCGCTTGGTCTGCTGACCACAGACGGACGCTTCAAACGACTTCCATTAGATGAAATTCAGGAGCTCTCAGGTCGCGCTGCCACCATCTTGAAACTGAAGGAAGGTGTTTCACTGCTTTCAGCAGTGATCTGCGAACAAGGTGGAACCGTGGCTCTAGTGAGTGACATCGGTCGAATTCTCTGCCTTCCAGTGGAAGAGCAGTGCCTGCCCTTGATGGGCAAGTTGGCCCAGGGGCCAATGACCATGCGCATGCTGCCCGGAGAAAACCTTGTGGGAGCTGTCAGCCAACCCGCTGACAGCAGCAGTTCTGAATCAAACAACAGTGGGGAGGTGCTGATCGGCACCAACAACGGTGGCCTGATTCGCGTCTCCCTAAGCGAACTGCGCCGATGCAAACGTGGAGATCTAGGGGAAATCGCTGTGAAACTGAATGGCGATCAAAAAGAAAGCGAGCGACTGGTCTCAGTCTGTGAAAGCGCGGATCTAGTGGGTGTGATAACCAACAAAGGGCGCCATGCCCGCATCGAAAACACAACAATCAGCATGGATAGCAATCAACCTACGCAGCTGAGATTCAAAGCAGAAGAAACACTGGTTCAGCTTGTTCCTCTAATGAGCTGAATTCATTTCAAGAACTGCAGTTCCCCTCCAACCACTCGAAGTAGTTCTCATCAATATCTCCAGTCACATAGTGACCATCAAAACAAGACATTTCAAGTTCCTGGATATCAGTACCTTGAACAATGCTTTTCTTGAGATTATCAACACTCTGATACACAACATGATCGGCAGCAAGAACATCTGCGATTTGATCAGTCGAGCGTCCATGAGCTAGAAGCTCTCCCCTCGTGGGCATGTTGATTCCATACACATTGGGAAAGCGCACAGGCGGCGCAGCCGATGTGAATGTGACCTGATTGGCTCCAGCGTCGCGCGCCATCTGCACAATTTCCCTGGATGTCGTACCACGCACAATGGAATCATCCACAATCAGAACATTCTTTCCAGCAAATTCAGTCCCCAACGCATTGAGTTTTTGCCGTACTGATTTTTTTCTTTCCGCTTGTCCTGGCATGATAAACGTACGACCCACATAACGGTTTTTATAAAATCCTTCGCGATATTCGATCCCAAGTTGTTTTGCCACCTGCATTGCGGAAGGTCTGGCTGAATCTGGTATCGGCATCACAACATCGATATCACCAGCTGGTATTGAGTCAGAAATTGTTTTTGCAAGCAGATCTCCCATGCGAAGCCTTGTTTCATAAACAGAAATTCCGTTCATAACGGAATCTGGCCTTGCGAGATAAACGTATTCAAAAGCACAGGGAACAAGCTGAAAAAACTGCGCACATTGACGTTGGTGCAGGTTGAAATCAAAGTCGATAAAGATTGCTTCTCCAGGTTCAACATCACGAACAATTTCATAACCACTGTTTTCAATCACGAGCGATTCACTCGCAACGATCCATTCATCTCGTCCGTTTTTCGCAGCCCTGCGGCCAAGAATTAACGGTCTAATGCCAAAAGGATCACGGAAAGCAAGAAGGCCGCGGCCTGAAATCAGAGCAATCGCTGCATAGGAGCCCTTGACTCTGCGATGCAACGACGACACGGCATCAAACAACTGATCGGGAGAAAGATCAGGACCAGTAAGATGGGATTGAATTTCAGTGGCAAGAACATTCACCAACATCTCCGTGTCGCTGGAGGAGTTGGTGTGACGTCGATCAATCTTGAAAAGATCCTGTTCGAGCTGACTGGTATTGGTCAGATTGCCATTGTGAACAAAGGTGATTCCATACGGAGCGTTGACATAAAAAGGCTGGACTTCATCTTCAGCTGCAGCAGCTCCACTAGTGGCGTAACGAACATGGCCAATACCAACATTGCCAAGAAGTTTGCGCATATCGCGCGTTCGGAATGCTTCACGAACCCGTCCACGTTGTTTATGGACGTGAAATGTATAGTTATCCATCGTGACAATTCCTGCAGAATCCTGTCCACGATGCTGAAGCAGCAGAAGATTGTCATAGATCTGCTGATTAACAGAATCAACAGAAAAAACTCCAATAATTCCACACATAACTACGACTCGCTAACAAAGTTATTCAGTGATTCAAATATGACAATTAAATTCATAAATAAATCATCAATATAATCAGCTCGAAAGCCAAACAACGCAGGAAACAAAGTCATTTCAATTTTAGCAAAGCGACATATGGTCATTCAGCAAGCTCCCCGTTGCTATCAATTCTTCGCGGTAATGAACTGCTGTAGACATCACGACACTGCTCAATCTCCAGATTCAGACAAGGGTGATGATCAACACGAACCTGAAGGCAAGGCTGTTCGGTCACAACACCAATCCGAGTGATTGGCAGATCGTCCTGCTCAACTAACAGCGCTTCCCATGGACCCATGCGATCTGCCTTGACCGACACCACGATCCGACTCCCACCTTCCGCAAAAAGAACACGATCCAAACGCACACCCTGAACACTGAGGTCGATCTGGATTCCCAACCCCGAAGCAATCGAAGATTCCGCCAAAGCCACGCAGAGACCGCCATCGCTGCAGTCATGAGCTGAGCCCAGCAGACCGCGAGTAATCGCCTCACGCACAAGACAGCCAACCTTGGCTTCCATCGGAAGATCAGGCAAAGGTGGTCGTCCAGCCAAAGACCCTGTGATCAGCTGTTGATAGGCACTGCCTGCCAAGCCCAGAGAGAGAGCCTCGGCGTCATCAGGGCCGACACCAATAAGGTAAATGGAATCCTGAGCCTGTCGCCATCCCAGACCAATCACGGTCGCGATGTCATCGACACCACCCACCATGCCGATAACAGGCGTGGGGTGGATCGGCTGCAGGGTGCCGTCATCTTTTTTGATCTCGTTGTAGAGCGAGACATTGCCACCGGTCACCGGGGTGTTGAGAGCTCTGCAGGCATCCGAGATACCGCGGCATGCCTTTGCAAGCTGCCAGTAGCCCTTGGGGGTTTCAGGCGAAGGAAAATTGAGATTGTCGGTGACAGCGAGAGGTTCAGCACCCACACAACTCAGATTGCGTGCAGCTTCAGCAACAGCTGCCTGGGCACCCCGTTCAGGATCCAAAGCAACCCAACGATTGGGACAATCCACCGTGGCAGCCACTCCCTTGGTTGAGGCATCCAGCGATCCTTCACCCTGCTGCGGCCGAAGTCTGACCACCGCTGCGTCTGCGGATCCAGAAGACACCACGGTGTTCGCCAAAACCTGCTGGTCGTACTGACGATGCACCCAGCGTTTGCTTGCAATCGTTGGATCATCCAACAAGCACAGAAGACTCTGACTCCAGTCATGGTCTTGGCTTGGGAGGGGAAGATCCGCTTCTGACCAACGCCACAGCTCCTGAATCTCAGCAGGAGGTTCGCTGAGCAAATCATGGTGATTGATCGGCGTGTCTTCCGCCAAAGCCCTCGAAGGGACCTCTGCAGCCACAACGCCTGCCTGAAGCACGCGAACCACAGGATCAGCCAAGACACGACCCACGACAGCCGCCTGCAGACCCCAGCGGCGGAAACGCTCCATCAGAGGCTCTTCGCGGCCAGCACACACCACGAACAGCATGCGCTCCTGCGATTCAGACAACAGATATTCGTAGGCGGTCATGCCCTGCTCCCGCGCAGGAACTTTGTCGAGATCCAGCTCAATTCCCAGATCTCCTTTGGCTGCCATTTCCGAACAACTGCAGGTGAGACCAGCAGCCCCCATGTCTTGAGCGGCGACCACATCACCGCTCTGGAATGCTTCCAGACAGGCTTCAATCAACCCCTTTTCCAGAAAGGGATCTCCCACCTGCACAGCGGGACGATCATCCAGAGAAGCGGAACTCAGCTCAGCACTGGCAAAACTGGCACCTCCCATGCCATCACGACCGGTGGTGCTGCCCACATAAACCACGGGGTTACCAACTCCAGAAGCCCCGGACTTCACAATGTCGTCGGTCTCCATCAGACCGAGGGCCATCGCATTGACCAGAGGATTGCCGCTGTAAGAGGGATCAAAAGCCACTTCACCACCCACGGTGGGCACACCCACGCAATTGCCGTAATGGGCAATGCCAGCCACTACGCCCTGCATCAATCCAACATTGGCGGGATCATCCAGGGGGCCGAAACGCAAGGCATTCAGCAGAGCGATCGGACGAGCACCCATGGTGAAAATGTCGCGGAGGATTCCACCAACACCTGTCGCGGCACCCTGAAAGGGTTCCACTGCCGAGGGGTGATTGTGGCTTTCGATCTTGAACGCGAGGCGATGGCCTCCGCCAAGATCCACCACACCGGCGTTTTCACCGGGACCCACCAGGATGCGAGGTCCGTCTGTTGGAAAACCACTGAGCAGCGGTCTGGAGTTGCGGTAACAGCAGTGCTCTGACCACATCACCCCGAACATGCCGAGTTCAGCCCGGTTGGGGTCTCGCCCCAGGCGACGTTGAATCTCGACGTAATCCTGCTGCGTGAGCCCTTCCTGACGGAGGGCGGCCGCGACATCAAACGTCTCAGCCGCAGAAGAAGACTGGACCACAGTCAACAGGTCATCTGCTCCCAGTGTTGCCGACGGCCCGACCGTGCCAATTAGATCCAGGGATCTCCATCTCGTTCACCAGGCCGTCGGTTCTGCATGGCCGGCTCTCGATCGATCCAGTCGTCGTCATGCCAATCCTCCAGCGGATCTGAATCCATAGGTTGGGAACGATCATCAGGCTCGTTGAGATCACGGCGAGAGGGGTAGTCGTCCCAGGGAGGTTCCTCCAACCACCCCTCAAGCCGTTCACCGGCACGATCACCAAACTGTTGCAACTGCTCCCGCCAGTGACGAGACCGACGAACGAAATCCTGACGAACGCTGGAGCGCGCCTCGGGAAGATCATCCAGATCACGAAGACCGGTGGAGACCAACCCAGGCTGCTGGTCAACAATGCGATCAGGCGTGAGCCGCCAGCGGCTGCTCCCTGGCAGACGTGGATCGCTGCGAGACACCAGATAATGCAGGATCTCTCCTGTTGAGGGAACAAAGGCGAGGTCTGCAACCTGGCCAAGGCGCTCTCCAGCGACATCGAGCAAGTCGGCATCCAGCAGGGTGGGAAGCCGCTCAAGGGTGAGCTGATCAATGTCTGAAGGAGCCCCTTTCACAAACACCTGCTGATCATCGAGACCACGACACTGATCAAGTCTCCAGACAGTGCGGGAGTTACGCAGAGCGGAAGGACGACTCACCCAGCCCAACAGGCGATGCACCGGAGGATGCATCCAGGCCATCACCCCAATGCCGTGATCAAGTCCCTGATCACAACGCACACGGTGCCTGAGTAGATCGCTGAGCAGAAGTGGGTCAGGCAGCGTCAAGGTCAGGAACGAATCTGAACAGGCATCACTAGATATGTGAGGCCTGAAGCATCATCTGATGGTGAAAGGATGGCTGGGGTTGTCGGGGCATTGCACTGCAGGCGAACGCGTTCCGAATCCATCGCTTTCAAACCATCAAGCACATAACGCACATTGAATGCGATCTGTACAGGGTCACCTTCAATCTGAGCCGATAGGGACTCGGAACCACTGCCAACATCCTGAGCATCCGCACTGATCTGAACCAGACTCTTGTCAGGATCACTGCCGATGCGAACAACATTGTTGTGCTGATCAGCCAAAACAGCGATGCGTTCGAGTGAAGCCACGAAGGCCCGACGATCAAGATCAAGCGTGCGATTGAACGAATCTGGAATGAGCTGGCGGTAATTCGGGTAGGTGCCCTCAAGGGTGCGACTGGTCACCATCTGATCAGCGGCCAGAACCACAACCTGACCGCTTTCGCAAAACAGACTCACAGCATCTGTTCCTTTCCATCCCGCCATCAGACGTTCCACTTCCCTCAGGGAACGGGCCGGAAGGGTGACAGCAAGGCCAGGCTCTTCCGAAGCCTCCTGGTCAGAGAGAGCAAGAGGGTCCTGCAGTGCGTCATCGACACTGAGCACTGCCAGACGATGACCATCCGTGGAAGCAGCCTCAAGGCTGGTGCGATCAAAACGGAGATGCACACCTGTGAGCAGCTGCTTGGCTTCGTCGGAACTGCTGGCAAACAGCGTGCTGCGCAGTGCTTTAACCAGAGCTGCTGGATCCAGTTTGAGCGCTGTGCCGTTCTCGACCAGAGGCAGCTCCGGGAAATCATCCGCAGGCATGCCGCGCATCTGGTAGCTGCCACTCAAGCTGGTGAGTTCAACCTGTTCTCCGGCTTCATCGGTGACAAGGGTGATGGGCGAATCGCTGGAAAGACGCGAAACGATCTCACCAAACAGTCGTGCTGGCAGCGTGACCGCACCACTGGTTTCAACGGTCGCAGCCAGGGACGTCTGAATGCCCAGATTGAGGTCAAAACCAGTGAGGCTCAACCGATCAGTGCCGGCATCCGCGGTCAGCAACACGTTGGCAAGTACCGGATGGGTCGGTCTTACTGCAACCGCCCTGCTGACCAATTGCAGCGCAGCGTTGAGTTCCGTTTGGGAACAAACCAGTTTCATGGCGACGTTGTCCGCTGCAAGGCCTGAGGTCACCCACGGTTTCACAGGGACGCACGAAGCGCAATGGTCCAAACGAACTTGCAGTTCTTTCTGCTTACTGGCTGTTTAAGTCTTTTAGAAAAAAACTAAAACAGTCGTAGTAGGGCCTGTGGAAACCGTGGAAAACCATCAAGCCCCTTGCTGACCAGCTCTTTTCTGATCACACAGGCCTGGGGAATCTTTTTGCGCTGATGAGGAGAAACGGCTGTTTTTCACAGAATTAACAGCCTGGGGAAATCTGAAGGGTCATGGAGGAGGGTTTTTGAGCCTGGATCTCCACAGCTTTCAGGCATGGTTTTCCGCCAGCTTCCGCAGGCAGTTCGTCATCTGGTTGCTGTTCCTCTTCGCTCGTTTGACATCAAAAAACCCCTTTTTGGAAGGGGCTCGTTCGAGATGGAGACCATGTGCGGCTGAGCTGATGATTCAGAAACCCATCACTTTGGCCACCGTGCCCAGGTCGGGGTTCAGATCGGTATGGAAGGCAGCGTCGTTGTTGTTAATGGCGCAATCGGGGTCTTTGAGTCCGTTGCCTGTGAGCACGCAAACCACTGTCGCTCCTGCAGGCACTTCATCTTTGCGTTTGAGCAGACCTGCCACTGAAGCCGCGCTGGCTGGTTCGCAGAAGATGCCTTCTTGTCCTCCCAGCAGCTTGTATGCCTGAAGGATTTCCTCATCGGTCACATCCAGGAAAGCGCCGTTGCTTGCTGCCCGTGCGGCCATGGCTTTCTCCCTGTTCACAGGATTGCCGATGCGAATCGCTGTGGCAATCGTTTCTGGATCGCTCACGGTCGTTTCGTTGACCAACGGAGCTGATCCACTGGCCTGGAACCCCATCATTCTCGGCAGAGTGCGGCTTCGGCCTGCCTGGTGATACTCCTGGAATCCCATCCAGTAGGCGGTGATGTTGCCAGCGTTGCCCATCGGGATGCATAACCAATCTGGGGCGTCACCAAGAGCGTCGATTAGTTCGAATGCGGCTGTTTTCTGGCCCTGCAGGCGATACGGGTTCACCGAATTCACCAAGGTGACTGGGTACTGATCTGACACTTCCCTCACAATGTCGAGTGCCTTATCAAAGTTGCCGCGAATGGCGAGCACCTCGGCGCCGTAAACCAGTGCCTGAGCCAGCTTCCCTTGGGCGACATATCCATCGGGGATGAGCACGAAGGCCCGCATCCCTGCCCGTCGTGCATAGGCCGCGGCTGCCGCTGATGTGTTGCCGGTACTGGCACAGATCACCGCTTCACATCCAGCCTCCTTGGCCTTGCTGATCGCCATGGTCATCCCCCGGTCCTTGAATGAACCAGTCGGATTCAACCCGTCGTATTTCACGTAGACCTTCACCCCTTTTCCGATCCGTTCAGCGATCGCAGGCACGGGGATTAACGGGGTTGCGCCTTCCCTCAAGGTCACCACCGGAGTCGAGTTGCTCACTGGTAACCAGGTTCTGTAAGCCTCAATCAGCCCTGGCCAGTCCTGCATGACGGGAGCAGGGGAGAAACGGCGACGGAAGCTGTTGAGCAGTGACACCTGCGCAGGGCAATATTCCTCAGGAATCTATGTGGCAGGCACTGCAGCCTGGTTCAGTTGCTGCCGTCCTTCAGACCGTCCAGGGGGGAATCTGAGAAGAACTGCACTAAGCCCGCGATGGATTCTGCTTTTTGTATCACGGTAAGGAGTGCAGGGATATTCACTTCCATCACGTCCGATGGATAGGCCTCAAGAAATTTGATCGCCGTCAATCCGCCTTCACCGATCTGCAGACCGTTGATAACGCCAGCGCGGATGGCTGGAACACTCACCGAGGGAGCGGGCAGTCTCAGTGGATAGATGATCCGAGCCACCCTGGTCAGAATCACATCTCCGATTCTTGTGGACATCAGCCTGCTGGTAAGCACCAGCGGCAGATTCAGCTCCTGATTGAGCAGTTTCGCCACGTCCTCAGGATCCTGACGACTCAGTTTGAGGAGGTCGACCAGCAGTCCTCGCGCTTCGCCTGTTTCAGCCAGGTAAGCGAGGTCCGCAACACTGATTGAACGGATGAAGGCTCCACTGACTAGTGCAATGTCTTTGGCGGCGTGAACGGGTTGGAAACAACTCAGTAGGCTCAGAGCCATCGCCGAGCCTGTTGCCAGAGCGTGCCTGCGAAGGCGTGATCGTGCAGACATGGGCAAATTGAGTTGTGCGGAATCTAGGGGGAGACTCCTGCTGCTGCTTTGACCAGTCGGACAACTCCTCGTTCGGCCAAACCCTGTGCGAGTTCAACTCCCATGCGACGTGCGTCGGGTTCACGCATCAATCGGGGTAAGCGGCTGAAAAGCAGATCTGGACTGAATCCAGGCAGTTGTTGGAGCACTTGGATCAGCTGACGGACGGGTTCAAGATCCATATAGAAGTCCTGATCCAACTCGGCTCCTGACGCCATGAGGCGGGAGGGTTGTAACGGACGGGGCAGACGCCGGCCAAGGCGTTGCAGGGTCATCCATCCCAGTGAATCGATGCGATCGGCTGCGGTTTCAACGAGCTGATGGCGCAGCATGCCCCCATGGGTTGACACCAGGAAATCCAGAACTTGGTCCAGCAGGGCTTCCAGGTCCAGCTGATCTTGACTTGCTGCACTGGCCACCAGATTTTCTAACCGCGTCCAGCTGAAGATGTCGCCGTCGAACAACATCTCCTTCAGGCTCTGGCGAAGCTGTGGATCAGGATCTTCCATCAGCCGGCGGGCGAAGTAGGGATAGGCAGCTCCGAGAATCTTGAAATCGGAATCCACGCTTAGGGCAATCCCCTCCAGGGTCACCAGTGAGCGGATTATCAGTGCGTAGTAGGGCGGAACTCTGAACGGGAACTTGTACATCACCCCAGAGAGATCATCGGTGACCGCTTTGAAGTCCATGCGGCTGACACCTGCTTCCAGCGCCTGACTGAACACGGTTTCAAACGCCGGAACAATGGGCTCCAGATTCACGTCCTCAGCGAGGAAACCAAGGTTGACGAAATCCTTGGACAATTTGCCGAAATTGCGGTTCACCAGATGGACCACGGCTTGGATCAATCCGGTGCGTGATTCCCTAGAGACCTCGCTCATCATTCCGAAATCCAGGTAGCAGAGCCGTCCATCAGAGAGGGCCAGCAGATTGCCTGGGTGTGGATCGGCGTGAAAAAAGCCGTGCTCAAGAAGCTGTTGCAGGCTGCAGTTCACGCCCACAGACACCATGTCGTCAGGATCAATGCCCATCTCTCTCACCGCCTCCAGGTTGGTGAGCTTGACTCCGTCGATCCATTCCATCGTCAGTACCCTTCGACTGGTGGCCTCTCGATAGATCTTTGGAACGGCGATCCGGGGATTCTGTTGATGCAGCTCGCTGAATTTTTCCGCATTCGAGGCTTCATTGAGATAATCCATCTCTTCAAACACCCGACTGCCCAGTTCATCAATCAGGGCAACAAGATCGCTGCGGATCAGGCCGATGTTGCTGTTGAGCCAGGCAGCGATGTTGCGCACGATGTAGAGATCAAGCGTGATCTGCTCGCGTAAACCTGGCCTCTGCACTTTCACAGCAACGCGTTGACCGTCGTGCAACGTTCCCCGATGCACCTGGCCAAGAGAGGCAGCGGAGATCGGCTCGCGTTCCAGTTCCGCGTAAATGCTGTCGACGGGAGCGCCCAGGTCGTCCTCGATACAAGCCATGGCCAGAGCGCTGTCGAACCCTGGAAGTTGGTCCTGCAGCTGGGCAAGTTCCTCCAGGAGCACCGGAGGCACGATGTCTGGACGTGTGGAGAGAGCCTGGCCCGCTTTGATGAAGGCCGGTCCAAGTTCCACTAATAGTTCAGCGCATTCTCGTGCCCTGTTTCGAGCCCGTTTTTGATCCTTGAGCAGCTGGAAGATCCAGTCGAAACCGATGCCGATCAGCAGCATTCCAATCGGCACCAGTGTCTGCCAAAGACGCCGCAGCAGCCGTTGGGGATGACCCGCGTAGATCCGGGTGATGGCTGCCGGGTCATACGTGAGCAGACCGGCAGCTTCGATGAAATCTCCGAGTTCTTGAGGGGCCACTGGCCTCAATGCCATGTGCACCCCTTCTAAACGAGCTGAGCCGCCGCTACGGTCGGCTCCAACACCGTGGTCTGCCGTGCTAACCGGCCTGCGACTCGAGAACATCGCCTTAATCGACAGCCTTGATCTGGCATTTGATCAAGGTTTTTCGGTGCTGACCGGCGAGACGGGAGCAGGAAAGTCGATCCTTCTGGATGCTTTGGATGCCGTGCTTGGAGGTTTGCAGGCAGGTGCAGGTGCGCGTCTGCTGCGGTCCGGTTGTGACCGAGGCGTGATCGAGGCCAGTTTTCGTCCTGGCGCAGCCGCCAGCCGCTGGTTGCTCGAGCAGGAGATCAGCCATGGAGAGGAAGACTTGGTGGTGAGCCGTGAATGGCGGCGTCAGGAGGATCGCCTTAGCAGCCGCTCAAGGCTGAACGGTGTGATGGTGAATCGTCAGCAACTACTGGTGCTGCGTCCTTTGCTGATTGATCTCACCGTTCAGGGTCAAACCCAGCAGCTGGCACGTCCTGGTCAGCAGAAACGCTGGCTTGACCATCTCGGCGGAGCTTCTCTTGATGCTGAGCTCAGCCAGGTTCGTCGTCACTGGAACGATTGGCTTCGCTGTCAGTCCGAGCTTGAGCGGGCTGAAACGGATCGGTTGCGTCTGGATCAACAGCGTGAGGAGCTGGAGCTGTTGCTGGCTGAACTCGAGCGAGCTGAGCTTGATGACCCCGAGGAAATTGATCAGCTCGAACGAGAACAGGATCGTCTCGTTCATGGGGTGCGCCTGCAGGAGGGTCTGGGTCTGTTAATCGGGCGTCTTCAGGACGGTGCTGATCAGGCACCCTCAACGCTTGATCACTTACTGGCCTGCAGCCACGAGCTGCAGCAGATGCAGGGTCTCGACCCGTCGCTGCAGTCTTTGAGTGAGCGATGTCTCGATCTTGAATCAGGTGTTCAGGATCTGATCAGGGAGCTGGAGGGTTACGGAGCCTCTTTGGACAGTGATCCCCATCGTTTGTCAGTGCTTCAGGATCGTCTGGCCGAGCTCAAGCGCCTGGAACGCCGGCATGGTCAGGATCTGATTGATTTGATCAAGCGCCGCGATGAGTTGCGTGACCGTCAGCAGTTTGGTGGCGTTGATGCACTGCTTGAGCAGTTGCGCAGCCAGGAGCATGCGGCTTGTGTCAACCGTGATCGCAGCAATGCTTCGCTGAGTTCAAAGCGGTTGATTGTTGCGGCGGAGCTTCAAGAGCGGTTGATGGACCATCTCAGGCCGATGGGATTGTCCAATGTGCGTTTTGAGGTCTCTGTTGAGCCGTCTGAACCTGGCGAGAGCGGTGCGGATGCGGTGTGCTTCTTGTTTTCAGCGAATCCAGGCCAGCCCATGGCACCGCTTGCTGAAGTGGCTTCCGGGGGGGAGATGTCGCGTTTTCTGCTGGCTCTCAAGACCTGCCTTGCCGAGGTGGATGGATCCAGCACCCTGCTCTTCGATGAAATCGATACCGGAGTGAGCGGTCGTGTCAGCGGTGCCATGGCTGATCTGCTTCGCCTGTTGTCGCGCCATCGTCAGGTGTTCTGTGTCACCCATCAGCCACTGGTGGCTGCTGCTGCTGATCATCATTTCCGCGTCAGCAAAGATGTTTGCGATGGGGTCACCCATTCGCGAGTGTCCCAGCTGCGGGACACTCAGGAGCGTCAGCGTGAGCTGGCTGAACTGGCAGGCGGTGAGCGCCGTGAAGCCGAGGCTTATGCAGCCAGCCTTCTGGATCAGAAAGCAGCATGAGCATCATCTGATCTCAGTAGAATCATCAGTTCCTGAGATCCAGCCGTATGGGGCGAACCGCTCCCACATCAAAGGCCTCGTCTCCTGCGGAGCCAGTGAAACTCGCGATTGGATCAGAAGAGAACGTGATTCGCGTTCGCGGTGCTCGCCAGCACAATCTCAAGAACGTTGATCTCACCATCCCTCGCAACAAGATGGTGGTGTTCACCGGGGTGAGCGGCAGCGGTAAAAGCTCCCTGGCTTTCGACACCATTTTCGCTGAGGGTCAGCGTCGCTACGTCGAGAGTCTTTCCGCCTACGCGCGTCAGTTTCTGGGTCAGGTCGACAAGCCGGATGTTGATGCCATTGAAGGCCTTTCACCGGCGATCTCGATCGATCAGAAATCCACCAGTCACAACCCACGTTCGACTGTCGGAACCGTCACCGAGATTCAGGATTATCTGCGTCTGTTGTTTGGTCGGGCCGGCGATCCGCATTGCCCTAAGTGTGATCGTCCGATCCGGCCGCAGACCATTGATGAAATGGTTGATCAGATCCTCACCTTGCCTGAATCCACGCGGTATCAGCTGCTTGCTCCGGTTGTGCGTGGCAAGAAGGGCACCCACGCCAAATTGATCAGCGGCCTGGCCGCCGAAGGTTTTGCCCGGGTGCGGATCGATGGAGAGGTGCGCGAGCTGGCCGACAACATCGAACTCGACAAGAACCAAAGCCACAACATCGAAGTGGTGGTCGATCGGCTTGTTGCTCGTGAGGGAATCCAGGAACGACTCACTGATTCCCTGCGCACCTCACTGAAACGCGGAGATGGCTTGGCCATCGTTGAGGTGGTTCCTAAAAAGGACGAGCAACTTCCTGAAGGAGTCGACCGGGAGCGTTTGTTCTCCGAGAATTTCGCTTGCCCCGAGCATGGGGCGATCATGGAAGAGCTTTCACCAAGGCTGTTCTCGTTTAACAGTCCTTACGGTGCTTGCGAGGCTTGCCATGGAATCGGCCACCTGCGCAAGTTCACGCCTGAGCGAGTGGTTCCAGATCCCTCACTGCCTGTCTACGCCGCAGTGGCTCCCTGGGCCGAGAAAGACAATTCCTATTACTTCTCCCTGCTTTATTCCGTTGGGGAGGCCTTTGGGTTCGAGATCAAGACTCCCTGGAAAGACCTGTCCGAAGAGCAGCAGGATGTACTGCTCAATGGCAGTCGCGAACCGATCCTGATTCAGGCCGATAGCCGTTATCGCAAGGGAACCGGTGCCTATCAGCGTCCTTTTGAGGGGATCCTGCCGATTCTTGAGCGGCAGTTGCGTGATGCCAGTGGTGAAGCCCAGCGTCAGAAGTTGGAGAAATATCTGGAACTGGTTCCCTGCTCCAGTTGTGCAGGCAAAAGATTGCGCCCTGAGGCATTGGCCGTGCGCATGGGCTGCTTCCGAATCACGGATCTCACCGCTGTGAGCGTGGGCCAGACCCTTGACCGGATTGAGCAGTTGATGGGTGAGGGTGCTTTCGAGGGCAGTGAACCACTTCTCACGAACCGTCAGATGCAGATCGGAGATCTCGTGCTGCGCGAGATCCGCATGCGATTGCGTTTTCTGCTGGATGTTGGTCTCGACTATCTGAGCCTTGATCGGCCGGCGATGACGCTGTCCGGTGGAGAAGCGCAGCGAATCCGTCTGGCGACTCAGATCGGTGCCGGTCTCACCGGAGTGCTGTATGTGCTCGATGAACCAAGCATTGGTTTGCACCAGCGAGACAACGATCGCCTGCTCGCCACCCTTGAGCGTCTCCGTGATCTGGGGAACACGCTGGTGGTTGTGGAACACGATGAAGACACCATTCGCGCTGCCGATCACGTGGTGGATATCGGTCCAGGAGCCGGTGTGCACGGAGGCCACATAGTGGCGCAAGGATCTCTGGATGATCTCCTGAACGCGGAGGACTCCGTGACAGGTGCTTATCTCAGTGGTGAGCGAAGCATTCCCACGCCTCCGGAACGGCGCTCGGCAGGGACTCGCAGCCTCAAGCTGCTCAACTGCAATCGCAACAATCTCAAAGACCTGAGCGTGGAGTTTCCGCTCGGACGCCTGGTCTCCATTACTGGAGTGAGCGGTAGCGGCAAGAGCACGTTGGTGAATGAGTTGCTTCACCCTGCGCTGGAGCATGGCCTCGGCCACAAGGTGCCTTTCCCCAACGGTCTCGGCGAGATGCGTGGCCTCAAGTCGATCGACAAGGTGATCGTGATCGATCAGTCACCGATCGGCAGGACTCCCCGTTCCAACCCCGCCACCTACACCGGTGCCTTTGATCCGATTCGTCAGGTGTTTGCAGCCACGGTTGAAGCGAAGGCCCGCGGTTATCAGGTGGGTCAGTTCAGTTTCAACGTCAAGGGCGGTCGCTGCGAAGCCTGTCGCGGTCAGGGGGTCAATGTGATCGAGATGAATTTCCTGCCGGATGTGTATGTGCAGTGCGACGTGTGCAAGGGCGCCCGATTCAATCGTGAGACTCTTCAGGTCACCTACAAGGGGCACACCATCGCCGACGTTCTGGAGATGACCGTTGAGCAGGCGGCAGACGTGTTTTCTGCCATTCCGCAGGCGGCTGACCGACTACGGACCCTGGTGGATGTGGGTCTTGGGTACGTGAAGCTGGGTCAGCCGGCACCCACGCTCTCCGGCGGTGAGGCGCAACGGGTGAAGTTGGCCACTGAACTGTCCCGCAGGGCCACCGGCAAGACGCTGTACCTGATTGATGAGCCCACTACTGGCCTGAGTTTCTATGACGTGCACAAGCTGATGGATGTGATGCAGCGTCTTGTGGACAAGGGGAATTCGATTATCTGCATTGAACACAATCTCGATGTGATTCGTTGTTCCGACTGGTTGATCGATCTCGGTCCCGAGGGTGGTGATCGCGGTGGAGAGTTGGTGGCCTGTGGAACTCCAGAAGAGTTGGCCCAGCACCCAACCAGTTACACCGGTCGCTATCTCGCCAGGGTTCTGAAGCAACATCCCCCTCAGAGTGCTCCTCTGGCGGCATGACGTCCTTCCCGTATTTCCGCTTGCGAGGCTTGGCTGCAGCCTTGGCTTCGCTGCTGGTCGCCCAACCGGTGGAAGCGGTTGAGCGGCTCACCTTCACCTTGCCTTTGCTGGATGAGAACATCAGCCTGGATTTGAGTAGGGCCACCAATGCTTGGGAGCTGATCGATTCCAATCCAGATCTGCAGGAGCTGGATTTGGCAGGCGATGGATCTGTGCAGAAGTTGATTGAATCGCTGCTGACGGCCCCTCTCCCTGAAGAAACCAGCAGCATTGTTCGCCAATCTCTTGGCCATCCCCTTTTTGAACAGCTGCTTTTGGCTGTTTCCGAATTGGTTGAGGTCAAGGGTCTTCCAGCCGACACCAGCGGGCGCATGGTGTCTAAGGCTCTGGCCGCGGCCTATCGGGATGATCAGCCCCATCTACTGGGATTTTTGCGTCAAGTTCCAGGAGATGAGCTCTCGATCAATTTGCAGGCGCTCTCTTTCTACGCCAAAAGACTCAGAGCCAACCAGGACGATGCACGGGCCTTGGTGCAAAAGGGCACCGCAGCCAAGCCTGTGTCTTCAACGATCGTCGCTGCAGCGGCATCCGGCTGGACCCGCAGGCAACGCTCCGTTGCGGTGAACCATCGTCCGCAACCTCTACAGGTCACGGAGATCTTCCCGAACGCAAAGTCCAACGGTCGATTGGTGGTGATCTCCCATGGGCTCTGGGATGACCCCTCCAGTTTTGAGGGGTGGGCCTATCTGCTCGCTGCCCATGGCTATTCCGTGTTGCTTCCCGGTCACCCGGGCAGTGACGCAAAGCAGCAGGAGTTGATGATCAAGGGCAAACAGCCACCGCCGGCTTCAGAAGAACTGCGTTTGCGTCCGATGGATGTCACGGCCGTGATTGATGCGGTCGAAACCGGCAATCTGCTTTCTGGTTCCTCTGTGCAAACCGATTCCGTTGCGGTTGTGGGTCATTCCTGGGGTGCCACCGCGGCTCTGCAGCTGGGTGGTCTTCAGACCACAAGCCGAAAGCTGAGTGCCCGTTGTCAGGATCCACGTGATCCAGACCGCAACCTCAGCTGGGTTTTGCAGTGCAGCTGGCTCAAAGGTGCCGATCACGGCTCGTTGGCTGATCTCAGGGTTCGGACAGCGGTTGTGGTCAGTCCTCCTCTACGACTGCTGTTCGACGAAGCCAGTGGCCCGTCGATGCATGCCAAGGTGCTGCTGGTAAGCGGGACCCGCGATTGGGTTGTTCCATCGGATCCTGAAGCGGTCGTTCCGCTTCGCAATGGTCAGCCTTTGGCCAATGGACACCGCATTGTGTTGGCCTCAGGAGGTGATCACTTCAATCTCTGGGCTCCTGTGGGTGCTGAAGAACCACCGATCCTGGGACCCTTGATCCTTGCTTGGATCAATGATCATCTGGGAATCACTGATTCGCTCAGCTTCCAGGGCGGTGGTTGGGGTCATCAACGTGTGCCACTGATGGATGTCACCAGCCAATTATGAAAATTCTTTACGCCATATCAGTGTTGTAAACAAGACTTTTTTGTCTGCATTTCTACATCCAAAAAATTCTCAAGTCACAGTGCTGGTCGGCCTTAAACCACCTTGAAGGCAAGCGATTTGGGCGTGTTTTTGCATTGCCGTCTTTCAGTTGTCAGATTGTTTTTATCTTTTCGAAGTTCTAGATCACCTAACCCTTGATCGGACACCAGGACCTGTTCCTGAACGTGTTGGAGGTCTTGTGGGACTGAAGCTGCTGCATCTTCATCTCCATGGCTTATTTCGCTCGCAGGATTTGGAGCTTGGCCGTGATGCGGACACTGGAGGTCAGACCCTCTACGTGTTGGAACTGGCCCGCAGCCTGGCCAATCGCGCCGAGGTGGCTCATGTCGAGGTCGTCACGCGGCTGATTCAGGATCGGCGAGTGTCTCTCGACTATTCCAAACCTCTCGAGCCGATTGCACCTTGTGCATCGATCCGACGATTCAGTTTTGGTCCGCGGCGTTATTTGCGTAAGGAACAGCTTTGGCCGTATCTCGATGAGCTCGCCGATCAGCTGGTTCGTCATCTTCGTGACAGCGACAATCGTCCCGACTGGATTCACGCCCATTACGCCGATGCCGGCTATGTGGGGGCCCTGGTCAGTCGACGTCTTGGAATTCCCCTTGCATATACAGGCCATTCCCTAGGACGTGAGAAGTTGCGCCGTCTGCTTGCGGCTGGTGGAGAGCATGAACAGATCGAGCAGAATTATTCGATCAGTCGGCGCATCGATGCTGAGGAACTGGCTCTTGCTCATTCCGATCTGGTGATCACCAGCACGCGACAGGAGCGTGATGAGCAATACGCCCGTTATGGCTGCTTCAACCCTGACCATGCGGAGGTCGTGCCACCGGGTGTAGATAGCAGACGTTTTCATCCTCAAGGCAACTCGGATGAGTTCACTGAGGTGTCAGAGCTCTTGAGTTCATTTCTGAGGGAGCCCGAGCGTCCACCTCTGCTGGCCATTTGCCGTGCAGACCGGCGCAAAAACATCCCTGCGCTCGTTGAAGCATTTGGTCGATCTGCGGTCCTGCGGCAGCGTCACAACCTGGTGCTCGTGCTTGGCAATCGTGAGGACTCTCGCCAGATGGATCGTCAGCAGCGGGAGGTTTTTCAGCAGATCTTTGATCTGGTTGACCGTTATGACCTCTATGGCTCCGTTGCCTATCCCAAGCACCATCGCCTTGATCAAGTCCCGGCCATCTATCGCTGGGCCGCGGCTCAACGCGGTTTGTTCATCAATCCAGCGCTAACCGAGCCTTTCGGTCTCACGCTGCTTGAGGCTGCGGCATCGGGTTTGCCGATGGTTGCCACCGATGACGGGGGGCCTCGAGAGATTCTGAGTCGTTGCGACAACGGACTTGTCGTTGACGTGACCGACCGGGAATCGCTCCAGGATGGATTGGAGCGTGCCGGTGCTGATCGCGATCGCTGGCGGCGGTGGAGCGACAACGGCGTGGAGGCTGTCAGCCGTCACTACAGCTGGGATGCTCATGTCTGCGGTTACCTGGCGCTGATGCAAGAGCGTCTGAAGCGCTCGAGCACGGTGACTGTTTCGTCGCAACTGTTGGCGACGCCATTGGGGCTGAGTCCTTTTGGCTCCCGTCTGCTGCTGCTGGATCTCGACAGCAGTCTTGAACAGCCGGATCTCAAGGATCTGCAGAGTTTGCGTCAACAGCTGACGGCACCGTCTGCCCAAGCTGCCCAGACCAGCTTCGGCATCACCACTGGACGGCCTCTCGGTGTGGCCCGGCAGCGTTTCTCGGAGCTTCATTTGCCTGACCCGCAGGTCTGGATCACCCAGGCGGGTACACAGATCCACTACGGCGAAGAGGAGCAGGCAGATCGCTTCTGGCAGGCTCAGATCAGCGTTGACTGGCAGCGCGAGTCTGTGGAGCAGACCCTCTCCGATCTTGGCGATCACATCAAACTGCAGAAACCTGAGCACCAGGGTCAGTTCAAGGTCAGTTATCTGCTGGAGCAACCGGGCCCTTCCGTGTTGCCGCTGATTCGCCAGCGTTTGCGCCAGAGCGGCCTGCATGCAAGGCCTCAATTGCGCTGTCACTGGTTCCTTGATGTGCTTCCCATGCGGGCCTCGCTGAGTGAGGCGATTCGCTTTCTATCGCTGCGCTGGGGTTTGCCTCTGGAACACATTCTTGTGGTGGCCAGTCAGCAGGGGGATGCGGAGCTGGTCCAAGGTCTGCCGGCGGCTGTGGTGACTGCCGATCATGACCCCTGTCTCGATGGCTGTCGCCATCAGCAGCGGGTTTATTTCGCCAATCGGTCGCGTTTGATGGGTGTGCTGGAGGGTCTCCAGCACTACCGCTTCCTCAACGCCCGGTCCCGACTGGATTAGGCCTCGATCTGAAGCGTCATAGCACCAGCGCTGCGATCAGCCTTTGCCTGGGCATCAGCTCGGTGGTCGCCACAAGCCAGAGCCACACCCATGCGCCGGCCGGGGCGGGCCTCTTCTTTCCCGAACAACAACACTTGGGTGTCGGGTTCGCTCAGCGCTGACTCCAGGCCGCTGAAGCTCACCCGGCTGCCATGACGGTCCGCAAGAATCACTCTGCTGGCAGCCGCTGTGGCACAACGGATCGTTGGGATCGGCAAACCAAGCACAGCTCTCAGATGCAGTTCGAACTCACTGAGGTTCTGGCTGATCAGAGTGACAAGACCCGTGTCATGGGGACGCGGGGACAGCTCTGAAAAAATCACCTCATCACCGCAGAGAAAAAACTCCACTCCGAACAGACCGGCCCCCCCCAGGTTGTCGGTCACGGTGCGGGCCATGGTCTGCGCTTTGTGTAACTGCTCTTCGCTCAGTTGGGCCGGCTGCCAGCTGCATTGATAGTCACCATTGGCCTGTTCATGTCCGATCGGTGGGCAGAAAAGGGTGGATCCGTCGCGTTGGCGGATTGTGAGCAGAGTGATTTCCTGATCAAAGTGCAGGAACTCTTCCACGATCACCTGGTTGGAGGTGCCACGTGCATTGGCCATGGCCGCTTCCCACGCCTGATCAAGATCTTCAGCGTTTTTCACCACGCTCTGCCCCTTCCCGGAGGAGCTCATCACCGGTTTCACAACCACCGGCCACCCCAAGGGTTCTGCAGCGTTGTGCAGGTCTTCGGCACTGGACGCATAGGCGAAGCGAGCGGTGCTCAGCTCAAGCTCTGCTGATGCCAGGTCGCGGATTCGATCACGGTTCATTGTCACGGCAGTGGCGCGGGCCGTGGGAATCACGGTGATGCCTTCGTCCTCCAGTTCGGCCAGTGCATTCACGGCCAGAGCTTCAATCTCTGGAATTACCACGCTGGGCCTGTGGCGTCGCACCACCTCCAGCAGTGCCTCAGGCTCGGTCATCGGCAGCACCTCCGCCAGATCTGCCACCTGCATGGCCGGTGCCCCGGCGTAGCGATCGCAGGCGATCACCCTGCAGCCCAGGCGCTGGGCGGCAATGGCTACCTCTTTGCCGAGTTCACCACTGCCTAACAGCATCACGGTGGCTGGAAACGTCGTCATGGCCTTTTTCAGGGCAGCATGGATTGATCCTCGCCCCACGCCTGATGCTCTCATCACTGAGCTTCACTCCCGTCGCATTTACGACGGCTGGAGATGCTGCTGATGGGCTGATGTTCGGCTGGGAGATCGCCACGGTGCAGAAATGGGCCTTGATCTATCTGGGTGCTTCGCTGCTGGCGTTTGTCATCGTCTGGCTCGTTGGAGCTCTGCGCACGAGGGTCTGAGATCCATCAGCCTCACGGTTCGAGGTCATGCATCAGGGTCAGTTGGCGTTCCGCTGGTTCCTCGTTCACAAAGCCCCACGACTGGAAGATGTCAGCATCCGTGTGGGTGATGTGTTGAGCGCCATTGCGCTGTTCCAGCACGAATCCTCTGTCGGCCATGCGGCGCATCAGGCTGGCGGCCTCCTCGAAGCGAGAGGCCATTGCCTCAAGGCTGGTGCAGTCGGCGGTTAGACCTGCTTCTTTCCAGGTGAAGTAACTCATTGTCGGCCGGCTCAGGTGGGGCGGAGAACGATACCCAGCATGATCAGCCCTGCTGTCGCGAGCCAGAACATCGGCACCACCACCTGCTCAGATGTTCCACCCAGTTCGAAATGGTGATGGAGAGGGGCCATTCGCAACACCCGGCGTCCCACACCATCCGGCCCCTTGGTCGCCTTGAACACCCACACCTGGATGATCACCGACAGCGATTCAGCCAGGAAAACACCACCCATCACCAGCAGCGGCCAGAGGCTGTTGGTCAGCAACGCCACGGCACTGAGTGAAGCACCCATCGCCAGGGAGCCCGTATCTCCCATAAACACGCGTGCCGGGTTGCGGTTGTGAATCAGAAAGCCGAGCCAGCAACCGGCCATCGCCATGCAGAACGCTGCCATAGCAGGGTCACCCTCGTTGCCGCGCAGCATCAACTGCAATCCCAGACCTGTGAAGATGAGGGCCCCGCAGCCTGAGGCGAGGCCGTCCAGTCCATCGGTGAGGTTGGTGGCGTTACTTTCCGCAAGGAACACAAACAAACCCAGTGGCCAGATCAGCCAGCCAAAAGCAATCACCATCCCGAAGGGCAGGTTCACCGTGGCAGGGATCCATCCCTGCCAGGCTGACCAGCCCAGAAACACGATGGCTGCTGCACTTTGCAACAGAATTTTCCCTCTGGGTTTCAGGCCTGTGTTGGTGCGTTTGGTGAGGCTGCTCCAGTCATCGATGCCGCCAATCACCATGTAGGCCAGCGTGACCAGACCAACAGCCAACAATTGGGCGGCGCTGCGGCCTTCCCAGCTGATCAAGCATCCTGCAATCACGCCGATGGGGACCACCAGCAGGCCACCCATCGTTGGCGTGCCGGATTTAGTTTGATGCGTTTCAGGACCCTCGGTTCGGATCACCTGGCCCATCTTCAGTGCCCGCAGTCGCGGTGTTCCCCACCAGGTGACAACAGCAGAGATCAGCGTTGCCGTGAGCAGTGGGAGGCTCAGCAGGCTGTTGGGAATCCAGCGGTCTGATGCAAAGGCCGCCATCACGACGGCCATGATCAACACAGCAGCTGGAACACGTCCGTCGAGACGAGTGGATCGATCTGCAGAAGCGCTCAAGTCCCGTGGACGAATCGCAGGGACCTTAAATCAGTCTTCCCAGTTTTCTTCGTTCTCTTCCTCGGCCTTGTAGTCCTCTTTCTCGCCCATCAGCGCGGAGAGCTCTTCCTCTTCCACCGTGCTCACCTCGGGTGAACTGGACTCCTCGTCCTCCACCAGGCGACCGCTGGTTTCAAGCCAGCTCAACAAATCGGGCTCCTCTCGCAGCGGAAGCACCGGTGCAGGCTCTTTGCGTCCGTAACGGGTCAGGGCCGGGTTGACGTTGTCGAGGCCGCTCAAGTCTGTGAGAGCTGAGGACAAGATCTTCAGAGCCAATCCTTCATCATAGAAGACTGCGCATTTCCTGTTTTTGAAGAAAGCGGCGATTCTCGCTTCCGTCTGGGGAATCTCTCTACTGATCAGTGCGCTTCTGCGCGTCTGGGGACAGCACCATCCACAGCCTCTGCAGCCCAGTGCCGTTCCTGTGCTGGTTCTCCTGTTCGTGCCTTCAGGGCTGATGGCTGGATGGCTGCTCTGGTCGTCCCGCGGGAGTGGAGAATCGGAGTAGTTCCGATACAGATCAGGAGTCCGCTTGATGGGACGCGCCAAGAAGGTTGTGCTCGCGTATTCCGGAGGTGTGGACACCAGTGTCTGCATTCCTTACCTCAAGCAGGAGTGGGGAGTCGACGAGGTGATCACCTTCGCTGCAGACCTCGGTCAGGGTGATGAGTTGGAGCCGATTCGCCTGAAGGCTCTGGACGCTGGTGCAAGTCAGTCTCTGGTTGGTGATCTGATTCAACCTTTCATCGAGGAGTTCGCTTTTCCAGCGATCCGGGCCAATGCTTTGTATGAAGGCCGCTATCCACTCTCCACAGCCCTGGCACGTCCGCTGATCGCCAGAAGCCTCGTGGAGGTGGCTCGGGAGGTTGACGCCGATGCCGTGGCTCATGGCTGCACCGGCAAGGGCAACGATCAGGTGCGCTTTGACGTGGCGATTGCTGCCTTGGCTCCTGATCTGAAGGTGCTCACACCTGCCCGTGAATGGGGAATGAGCCGCGAGGAGACCATTGCCTACGGCGAGCGTTGTGGGATTCCCGCTCCAGTGAGCAAGAAGTCTCCCTATTCAATCGACCTCAACCTGCTGGGCCGCAGCGTCGAGGCGGGTCCGCTTGAGGATCCGATGGTTTCGCCTCCGGAGGAGGTGTTTGCGATGAGCGTTTCCGTGGATGCGGCGCCGTCTCAGGCTCAGGAGATTGAAATCGGCTTCGAGGCAGGTAACCCTGTGAGCATTGATGGCGTGCGGCTGGCTCCGGTTGAGCTAATTCGTGAAGCCAACCGTTTAGCCGGAATGCACGGTATCGGCAGGCTCGACATGATCGAAAACCGGGTGGTCGGTATCAAGAGCCGAGAGATCTATGAAACTCCCGGTTTGCTCCTGCTGATTCAGGCCCATCAGGAACTGGAGAGCCTCACACTGGCTGCTGATGTGCTTCGCACCAAGCGTCAACTGGAGATGCAGTGGGCGGATCTGGTGTATCAGGGCCTCTGGTTCGGACCGCTCAAGGAAGCTCTGGATGGATTCATGGATCGCACTCAGACCCACGTGAATGGCATGGTCCGCCTTCGACTGCAGAAGGGCAATGCCATCGTCACGGGGCGCAGGTCCAGAGACAGCAGCCTCTACGTTCCTGAGATGGCCTCCTATGGAAGCGACGATCAATTTGATCACCGTGCTGCAGAGGGTTTCATCTACATCTGGGGATTGCCCATTCGGCTCTGGTCGGCAGCCCGACGTCGTTAGTTATTTGTGAGTTGCGGACTGAATCAGGCGGCGTTCCGATCGGATCGCCGTTGAAGGTTCTGTCGTGTGTTGCGCCAACGTTCCAGGAAGGGAATGGGAATGTCGCTCAGCGGCTTGGAACGCTCCTCAATCAGGGGCAAAGCAGGTTCACCCAGCATCTGCTGCGCTCTCGCTAGCAGCCGGTAACGCTCCATCAGTGGTTCGAGGCGTTGCTGAAATTTGCGCTCAAACAGCTCTGGAAGCTCACTCAGCAGGGATTCATAACCCTCGATCATCTTTTCGAGTTCAGAGATGCGCGCTCGCAGAGCATCCGTTTCGTGTTCGTGCTCTCGGTCAGCCTGCACCACGTCCAGTGATGGGTTCCAGAGAGGCAATGGTGCCTGATGGTCGGCTTCCTGAGGCTGCATGACCGAACGGTATCGCCCGGTCAGCAGTTGATCAATGCCCTTGCTTCAAGCGGAAGCTTCGGCTGTTTCAGGCTGTGCTGCGGGTTCAGTGCCTGGAGCCACGCGGGGAGCCGGGAGTGGTCCCTCTTGCTTGACGGTGAGATAGCGGATGACGTCTTCGCTGAGGCGCATGGCTTTCTCAAGAACCGCAACCTGCTGTCCATCACCGTTGTGGCTCAGCTGAACGTAGATGCCTTCCTTATGCTTCGCGATCGGATAGGCGAGGCGACGCTTGCCGCGCATCTGGTTGTCCAGAACATCAGCACCGGTTTCCACCAGGATGTCGCGGTACTTGGTGAGATGAGACTCAACTTCCTCTTCCGGAATGTCCGGTCGAAGGATGTACATGGTCTCGTAGTAAGGCGTCTGGGTCATGGAGACAGATCCGACAGGGACTGAAGGCTCACTGCGTGAGCGACGGATTCAACAGCCTATCTCCTTGGGGTTGACACTCTCAGTAGAGCTGCATGCGGACCGCTTGGCTCAACCCGGGAAGATCGGGCTCTCTGCCGCGGATGCATTCGATCAAAGCGAAGAGCACCACGGCCAGCACCGCCACCACCACCGTGCTTGAAAGCGTGCGCAGCATCAGACCACTGCTGAGCGGTTGCAACAGGATGGCAAAGGCGTAGCCGAGCAGCACCACGATGATGTCCACCAGCAGGGCCTGGAGCGTGTTGAAGCGCAGGAAGTAAGGCACGTTTGGATTGCGCACGACAGCCAGGAACAGCAGGAAGAACACCAGCAGATTTCCGAAAGGGATGCCCCGCTCGAGCAGCACCAGAGGCAATGCAGGCAGCGTGAGCCACTGCATCCAGGGGAACTGACCCATCAGATGGCTTCCGAAGGGAATCGCATCGCTCCAGGGCAGCACGTACACCAGCAGACCCAGGAACCGTTGCCAGACGGGAATGGCCATCGCAGCCTCGATAGTGGCCCGAGCGTAGAGCGTGTCATTCGATTCAGTTGGGGGATCGTTCGGGTTAAGCCTGATGCGCATTCAGGCTTCGAAGAGCGCCTTCCCGCATCTGATCAACCGGCACATCCGCGCGACCTGACCATCGACGCAGGGCGGCAGCTCCCTGCTGAACCAGCATTTCCAGGCCATCGATGGTGCGGCATCCGCGCTGTTGACCCAGTGCAAGCCAAGGCGTTGGTCGTGGCGTATAGATCAGGTCGTAGAGGGTCACGGATGCATCAACACCTGCCCAGAGATCACTGCCGAGCGGCATGGCGTTGTCACCTCCATGGCCCTGCATTCCCACAGGAGTGGTGTTCACCACAAGTTTCGATTGCTGCAAGACCCTGCCGAGCGGTTCCGGATCAAAGCTCATGGCGATCAGCGGCGCGCTGTCGCTGCCCTGGCCTGCACGCAGGTCGTTCAGAAAGTCAGCCAGCGCATCAGGGCGTCTACCGGCGACATGGATTGCGGTTAGGGGAAGTTGCTGCAGCCCCGCCACCACGGCCCTGGCGCTGCCACCGCAGCCCAGCACGACTGCTTCGGCACCCTGCCACTGCTCTGCTTGCAGCTTCAGTGGCGCCAGAAAACCCTCCATATCAGTGTTGTGGCCATGCCAGCCTCCTTCTTTGAGGGGTGTGAGCGTGTTCACGGCACCCAGTCGTTTGGCGAGGGGGCTCAGCTCTCGGCAGAGACCCACCACCTGCTGCTTGTGCGGAATCGTCACGCTCAGGCCGCGGCACCCCATGGCTTGCAATCCATCGAGCACCGCCTTCAGATCTTCAGCGTCACAGGGAAATGCCAAGTAGCGCCAATCGAGCGCCATGGCCTCTAGGGCGGCGTTGTGCATCACCGGTGACAGGGAGTGGCTCACGGGTTGTCCCAGCAAGCCGATGACTGCAGTGGTTCCGCTGATCATTCGGGGAAGCGCGATCCTCTCCACCAGCCTGCTGCGTCATCGGTCTGTTCGGGAACCACACCTCGCCTGGAGGCATTGCCTCTGCCGAAGATGCAGAGGATCTAATCAGTTACTAAGCGGAGCAAGGAGGCACGGATGGGCAAGGTTGTCGGCATCGATCTCGGAACCACCAACAGTTGTGTGTCGGTGATGGAGGGCGGCAAGCCCACCGTGATCGCCAATGCCGAGGGCTTCCGCACCACGCCGTCGGTGGTGGCCTACACCAAGAACCAGGATCAACTGGTGGGTCAGATCGCCAAGCGCCAGGCGGTAATGAATCCCGACAACACCTTTTATTCCGTGAAGCGATTCATCGGCCGTCGGGTTGATGAAGTGAACGAGGAGTCGAAGGAAGTCAGTTACACGGTGGAGAAGGCTGGCTCCAATGTGAAGGTCAAGTGTCCGGTTCTCGAGAAGCAGTTCGCCCCTGAGGAGGTGTCTGCCCAGGTGCTGCGCAAGCTGACAGAAGATGCCGGCAAGTACCTCGGAGAGTCTGTGACCCAGGCGGTGATCACCGTTCCCGCTTACTTCAATGATTCCCAGCGTCAGGCCACCAAAGATGCGGGCAAGATTGCCGGCCTTGAGGTGCTGCGCATCATCAACGAGCCCACCGCTGCGGCTTTGGCTTACGGGCTCGATAAAAAGAGCAATGAGCGGATTCTGGTGTTCGACCTCGGTGGTGGAACCTTCGACGTGTCGGTTCTCGAGGTTGGTGATGGTGTCTTTGAGGTTTTGTCGACCTCCGGTGACACCCACCTCGGCGGTGATGACTTTGACAAGGTGATCGTTGATCACCTTGCCGACACCTTCAAGTCCAATGAGGGCATTGATCTGCGTCAGGACAAGCAGGCTCTTCAGCGCCTCACCGAAGCTGCTGAAAAAGCCAAGATTGAACTCTCCAGTGCCACTCAGAGCGAGATCAATCTGCCGTTCATCACGGCCACTCCAGAAGGGCCCAAGCATCTCGACCTCACCCTGACCCGAGGCAAGTTCGAGGAACTGGCGTCCAAATTGATTGACCGCTGTCGTGTGCCTGTTGAGCAGTCGCTCAAGGACGCCAAGTTGTCGTCCGGTGAGCTGGACGAGATCGTAATGGTGGGCGGTTCCACCCGGATTCCAGCTGTGCTCGAACTGGTGAAGCGAGTTACAGGCAAGGATCCCAATCAGACAGTGAATCCTGATGAGGTGGTGGCCGTAGGTGCTGCCATCCAAGGCGGTGTGCTCGCCGGTGAAGTGAAGGACATCCTGTTGCTGGACGTCACCCCTCTTTCTTTGGGTGTGGAGACTCTCGGCGGTGTGATGACCAAGATGATCACCCGTAACACCACGGTGCCCACCAAGAAGTCTGAGACCTACTCCACTGCCGTGGACGGCCAGACCAACGTGGAGATTCACGTGCTCCAGGGTGAGCGCGAGATGGCGTCCGACAACAAGAGCCTCGGAACCTTCCGTCTTGATGGCATTCCCGCTGCTCCCCGCGGCGTGCCTCAGATTGAAGTGACTTTCGACATCGATGCCAACGGCATTCTCAGCGTCACCGCCAAGGACAAGGGCAGCGGCAAGGAGCAATCCATCTCCATCACTGGAGCCTCCACCCTCAGTGACTCCGAGGTGGACACCATGGTCAAGGATGCCGAGGCCAATGCCAGCGCTGATAAGGAAAAGCGCGAGCGCATCGATCTCAAGAACCAGGCTGAAACCCTCGTTTATCAGGCTGAGAAGCAGATGGAGGAGCTCGGCGACAAGGTTGATGCAGCCGCCAAGACCAAGGTGGAGGAGAAGCGCACCAAGCTCAAGGAGGCCACTGAGAAGGAGGATTACGATGCGATGAAGACCCTGCTTGAGGAATTGCAGCAGGAGCTTTACACCGTTGGAGCCTCTGTTTATCAACAGGCTGGCGCTGAAGCCGGTGCGGCTCCTGGTGGCGACTCAGGCGCGACTCCCGGAGGGGGTTCTGGATCTGGTGAGTCTGGCGATGATGTGATCGACGCTGAATTCACTGAATCCAAGTGATCCTTGAAGGCCAATCCACGTGGCTTGAATCCTTGTGTTGCTTTCCCCGTCTGTGATCAGACGGGGTTTTTGTTGCATAAAAAAGGGAGCGAATGCTCCCTTTTGATTTGCGAGTTGGTTGAGACGCAGTTGATCTAGAGGTTGCGATCGTTCAGTTGATGGAATCGGCAGCAGCTTTGGCTTGGCTCACAACTTCAGGTGGCAAAGAGACGTAGCCCAGATCAGGAGCTTGCGACTGTGCTTCCTCGGAAAGCATGTAGTTGAAGGTCTTCTTCAACAGTGCCGTTTTGTCGTCGTTGCCTGTCTCATAGGCCAGCACCCAGGTGAAGGTGACGATCGGATAGCCCCCATTGGGATTGCGGTTGCCTCCGATCAGATCGGGGCCGAGGTCAATGGAACCCAGAGCTTCGCTGGCTGTGGCATTGGTGGGCTTCACCTGTTCACCCGAAGCGTTCTGCACTGCAGCGGCCTGGAGAACACCCTTCACATAGGCCAATTCCACATAACCGATGCCTCCAGCGATTTGATTCAGCTGGGCGGAGACACCCTCATTGCCTTTGGCTCCAACACCGGTTGGCCATTTGACCGACTTGTCTGCACCAACATCCTTTTTCCATTCAGGGCTAATGGCTTCCAGATGTTTCGTGAAGTTGTAGGTGGTGCCGGAGCCATCGGAACGGTGAACCACATTGATCGCCTTGTCGGCACATCCGAGTTCGCTGTAGTTCGTGATCTGCCCGAGAAAAATGCCTGCCAGTTGTTGCTGGGTGAGTGATAGATCGCAGCCGGGGTTGTTGTAAGCCACGGCGATCGCACCCGCGGTCATTGGGATTTGCACCACACCGCGACTCACCTTGGCGATGGCTTCAGGTTTCATCGGCTTGTCGGATGCGCCGAAATCGACGGTTTCCGCCGTGAATTGACGCACACCAGCACCCGACCCCACGGATTGATAGTTGACCATCACGCCTTGGGGCGACAATCCCTGAAACCATCGCTGGTAAATGGCTGCAGGGAAGGAAGCGCCTGCTGCGGAGAGCTTTCCCTGGACTTTTTCATCACTACCACCACTTGAGGAGCAAGCAGCCAGGCTGAGCCCTGCGGCCACACCCGACATGACAGTCAGCGTTCTCGTGAGAAAAGAGCGTTGCATGAACTCTTCTAAAAAAATCGATGGAGAGTGAAGAACACTCGGGTTGAACTTATTGCAATGCGAGGAGTCCAGATTTAAGGGCTGGTTAGCAATTCTTTATGAATGTGTTGGCTAACCCATTCAGCGGTTGCGGGTGCCAGCAAGACGCCGTTGCGGTAGTGGCCTGATGCCAGCAGCAGTCCAGGTTCGATCTCTTCCAGTAGAGGAGCAGGTTTGCCTCGTGGTCGGGCACGCAAGCCATGCCATTGGCCGAGCAGTTGAGCATCGTCAAGCCAACTCGGGGCCAGCTCGTTCAAGCGTTTCATGGTCTCTGTGGCTGCAGGATCGGCGTTCACGCCAGGTTCCAGCGTGGCTCCGATCCACATGCGATCGTGTCCGTGGGGAATCAGATTGATGCCGCCGCAGGTGAGCACTGCTGGCCAGCCTGACCATGGCTTGGCCGGCCTGTTGAGCTGCAGCTCCAGCACCTGTCCGAGCACGGCATCCATGGGGCGTTGATGCCCAAGGCTCTGCAGCAGTTGAATGCTGCCCAAAGCAGAGCAGATCACCACCAGATCCACTGACTCGTTCCTTCCTTCAGCGGTGATGAGGCGCCACTGGCGCCGGGTTCCGCTGCCAGGGCGTCGCAGTTCCACGACGTTTGTTGCCCGTCGCTCCACGTTGTGTTGAATCAGGCTCCGCCTCAGGGCCTTCAACAGCAGCAGAGGATCGACCCGTCCATCACGTTCGGAGAGCATTGCCCCGTGACCAGCCTGGGGCCAAACCGGATCAGCCTCATCAAGCCTGTCGTTGGCGATGAACTGCAGTCCTGAACAAAGTCTTGAATCAGCAAGCTGTTGCATCCGCTGGGCTTCATCGGCACTGCCAGCGAGCTGGATCAGCGGAGTGTCCAGATGCAGAGGTGATTCCGGATGGTTGAGTTCTTCAACCCAGGCTGGCCACAGCGCCATGCTGCGTTGGCGCAATCTCCAGGCCCGACCGCTCGAACGGCGGAAGGCATGACCCATGAGCACGCCCAGTGAGGCTGTGCTTCCATTCAGATCACGATCAGCCGGCCTATCTGGGATCGGCGTAGCCAGTGATGGGTCTGCAAGCAGAACGCTGTGCCCTTGCTCGGCAAGTTGCCAGGCGGTGCCGGTGCCGGTGACCCCGGCACCAATGACGGAGATGGATGCGATCAGCTCAGAGCCTGCTCGGGGATGACAGCGGCGTAATTGGCAAAGTCAGCCTCAAGATCGTCGTAAGACTTCTGAAGTTTGGCGCTGTCCTGCAGACGAGCGGCTTCATCGAGATCAGCCATGGCGTCCTTCAGGGACGTTGCCAATTTGTTGGCTTCTGCTCGGTCCTGGGGAAGCAGCCGCTGATTGATGTACAGCATTTCGCGGCCCACTTCCTGCATGGGGCCATGGATCAGGTTGCGAGTGAAGGTCCAGTCGCGTTCGTCGACGAGCTTGGCCAGTTCAGGCAGCCGATCCCTGGCAGCCGTGAACCCTTCCACCTGGCGGCGGATCACAGCCATATCCTCTGGGCTGATGGTGGCAGGATTGGCATTGGCGCTGCCATCACAAGCTGCGAGGCCGAAACAGAGGGCGAGGCAGAGGCAGAAGGCGGCCACGCGGCGCAGGGCGCTCAGCATCGGAGTTCAAAAGAGAGGTGGCGACTTTAACCGCCACCTAAATTCAATTGATCTATTGCTTTACGAGTGTGCGCTCATGAGGGTGGACAAGGTGCTGTTGGCTTCCGTCCGCAGACCTCTGCAGCGATTTCTCGACGAAGACAAGGTGGAAGCTCTGATGGCCTCGATTCGCAAGGAGGGTTTGCGCGAACCGATTGATCTGCTGGAAGTGGATGGTCAGCTCTGGGGTTTCAATGGCTGTCACAGGGTTGCAGCCCATGAACGTCTTGGATTACGAACCATTCGTGCTCGGATCCGACAGGCCACATCCAGGGACTTGAACCTGCATCTCCGCTGAGACGCAGGCAACCCCCGGGCTCAGAATCAACGTTGTCATTTCACTGACATCTTTGTCTTCCGCTTCGGTCATCCTTCAGTTGATCTGTCCGGATCGTCCGGCACTCGTGAGTGAACTCGCCGGTTGGGTGGCTGCGAACGGCGGCAATATCCGTCATGCGGATCATCACACCGATTCCGATGCTGGTTTGTTTCTCAGCAGGATTGAGTGGGATTTGGAGGGCTTCGGTCTGCCTCGTCAGGCGATTCCATCAGCAGCGGAGTCTCTGGCACAACGGCTCGGGGGCGAGGCTCAATTGCACTTTTCCGACGATCATCCCCGTGTGGCGATTCTGGTGAGCAAGCAGAGTCATTGCCTGCTTGATTTGCTCTGGCGTGCCCGCAGTGGGGAACTGCCGATGCAGGTTCCCATCGTGATTGCCAACCACCCTGATCTGGAGAGCAGCTGCAAGGAGTTCGGGGTTCCTTTTATGCATGTACCTGTGACCCGCGAGACCAAGGCTGAAGCTGAGCAAACCATTCTTGAGCTGCTGATTGAACATCGGGTGGACCTTGCGGTGCTGGCCAAGTACATGCAGGTGCTAAGCGGTAGCTTCCTCGAACAATTTCCCAATGTGATCAATATCCATCACTCATTTCTGCCCGCTTTCAAGGGCGCACAGCCCTATCATCGAGCCTGGGAACGGGGCGTGAAACTGATCGGTGCGACGTCTCATTACGTGACCGAAGAATTGGATGACGGCCCGATCATTGAGCAGACGATCGCTCATGTGAGCCATCGCGATGAGGTGCAAGACCTGATCCGCAAGGGTCGTGACACTGAGCGACTCGCTCTGGCCAGGGCTTTGCGCCTTCATCTCTGCCGACAGGTGATGGTCTATCGAGGCCGTACGGCAGTGTTCGCGTGATGGTCTGGCTGGATCAAGGTCGACCCTCTCTGGCGTCTGCGCGTGGTTGGCGCTGCTTTCAGCTCGGCCTGTTTCTGCTGCCGTCGTCAGCCCTGCTGGGAAGTCTGCTGCTTTTCCCAGCATTGTTGTTCGGTTGCGCTGGGCGTGAATGGCCCTCTTGGCGTGACCCCTGGAATGCTCCGCTGCTGCTGGCTTCAAGCCTGATGATTCTTGGCTGCTTTGGCGCCTATGACCAGGGACTCGCCTGGGTGGGTCTGGGAAACTGGATCCCTTTTTTCTGGGGTTTCTGGGGTTTTCAGCCGTATGTGATGAGTGGTGAGGCCCGGCGCCGCTCTGCCCTTTTGCTGGTGGCAGGCAGTGTTCCTGTGGTGGTCACCGGTCTTGGCCAGCTCTGGTGGGGATGGCAGGGACCGTGGCAACTGCTGGGTGGATTGATTGTGTGGTTCATGGCAGCAGGTGGCCATCCCGAGGGGCGTCTTTCGGGACTGTTTGATTACGCCAACATCGCGTCCGCCTGGTTGTCCATGGTGTGGCCACTGACCCTGGCTGCTCTCGTGCAGCAGGGATTGAACCGCTGGCGTCGTGCGGTGGTGCTGATCCTGGCCGTGTTGTTGGTGGTGGCGTTGGTGCTCACAGAATCCCGGAATGGTTGGGGTGCACTCGTGCTGGTGGTGCCGTTGGTTCTGGGTCCACCCAGCTGGCCCTGGTTGATTCCTCTGCTGGCGGTGTCGCTTTTGCCGGTGTTGCTGGCAGTGCTTCCCGGGGTGCCGCTGATGCTCCAGGATCCTGCCCGGACTCTGGTTCCTGAAGGTCTCTGGGCTCGCCTCAACGACAGTCAGTACGCGGGAGAGCGGGTCCTGGCTTCCACGCGCATCAGTCAATGGAAAGTTGCGCTGCAATTGATTGGTGAACGGCCGTGGCTTGGCTGGGGAGCTGCAGCGTTCTCAGTGATCTATCCCCTGCGCACCGGTCAGTGGCATGGCCATGCTCACAATCTGCCGCTGGAGCTGGCGATTGGTCATGGTCTGCCGGTGGCCGTGCTGCTGGTGGGCTTTGTTGTAGCCCTGTTGGTGGTGAGCCTGCGCCGAGGACTGTCTGGGCTGTTCGACCGGGCCTGGTGGACGGCATTCTTTGGGCTGATGGTTCTGCACGGAACGGATCTGCCATTTTTTGACAGCCGTCTGAACATTGCCGGCTGGATTCTGCTGGCGGGTCTGCGAGCGTCCTTTAGTCCTGAACTGTCGGAGTGGCTCCAGCCAGAGACAGACTCTGGTGCTTGAGCAAGGTTTTTCGTCCTAAAGGCCCGTTGAGATGGTCCCAGGGCAGCACGACGGCTTCATCCCAGTTGTCGTGGACCACCTGCTCCCATGGAGGGGGCAAAGGCAGATCAACCCCACCGCTTCTGGCCCCCGGCAATTCGCCGGCTCTGCTGCTGCGGTAGGCCTTCTTCCAGCCTCCGAGGCTTTCCTGAGATCCTCGGACTGCGGCGATCACCGGAGCCAGACGGCGGTCACTGCGAGAGAGCAGAGCTTGGATCACACTCCAGCCGTAACTCTCCGGCCGTAGATCAATTCCCTTCGGCTTCAGTCGTTTGGCCAGTCGTTTGAGGCGTTTGTCGGCTTCAGGTCTCACGCCCTGCCATTGGAAGGGGGTCTGAGCCTTGGGCACAAAGGTGCTCACTCCCAGGGTGAAACGCAAACCAGGGGTGGTCTTCTTGAGCTGAAGCAGCAGATCTGCGGTTGATTCCACATCCTCCTCCTGCTCACTAGGAAGCCCCACCATTCCGTAGAGCTTGAGGGCACGCAGTCCACCTTCTTTGGCATGGCGCGCAGCGGCACTGATCTCCTCATTGCTCAGCTTTTTGTTCACCACCTCCCGGATGCGTTCGCTGCCGCTTTCAATGGCGATTGTCAGTGATTTGCTGCCGCGTCGGGCCAGTCCGCTCGCAAGCTCAGTCGTCACGGTGGCTGCCCGCACCGAACTCACACTCACTCGCACGTCATCAAAGCGGTCATGACCGAGCCAGCTGAGCAGGTCTGCGAACTGTGGATGCTGAGTGACTGATGCACCCAGGAGTCCCAGCCTGCGCGTTGCCACCAGACCTTTCTCGACAGCAGGGATCAGGCCGTCGTCTAGAGAGGGCGTGCGGAAGGGAAGCGTGAGATAACTGGCCAGACAGAAACGGCACAGTTCCGGGCAGCTGCGCACCACCTCCACCATGTGGATATCAGGCCACGCGGATTCCGGGGTGATCACCGTTGAATGGCTGAGGCTGTTGCCACGCCAGGTTTGCTTGCTGATTGTTGGTGGTAGATCTGCTTCGATCGGGTCGATGCTTTGCAGACAGCCGTCATTGCCGTAGCGGGGTGCGTACAGCGATGGCACGTAAATCCCAGGCACCTGAGCCAACCGCCGCAGGCGCACGGATCGTGATTCAGACCGCACCTCTTGAAGCGTGTCGATGAAGCTGGGCAGCAGCTCTTCGCCGTCGCCCAGCAGGATCACATCGAAAAAGGGAGCCAGAGGTTCGGGGTTTGCGGTCAGCACAGGACCGCCACCAAACACGATTGGATCCTGATCCGAGCGCTGTTCGCTCCAGATGGGAATCCGTTGTTGCTCCAGCAAATCCAGCAGCACCGGACCATCCAGTTCCCAGCTGAGGGAGAGTCCGAACAGATCGCACTGCCGATGTGGCGGATCGCTCTGATCGGTGAACAGGCGCCGCACATCAAGATCAGACCGCATGGCCAGGGTGGCCCAAACGATTTGATAACCGAGGCTGGTTATCCCCACTGTGTAAGTGCTGGGAAAGGCCATCACCGCACGCAGGGCTCCGGTTTCCGGCACAGCCGGATCAAACAGCAGCGTTTCCTGGTTCAGGAGGGCCTGGGCTTCAGATGTTCATCCTGAAGGATCAATGATTCAGATGCTCCAGCCAATGTCATCAAGGCTGTACTCCTGCGACGTGAAGATCTACAGACACCTGTTGTTTGTCTAAGCCATGGAATGAAGGGAGTTCCTATGGATCAGGCTTTTTGGTGTTGTTTTTAGGAGGTGTTGATGGTTTGGGAGGGTCAAACTTTCTGCGTCGAATCGACCCCTCCCAAGCGTGGTGAATGCCACCGCGTCGTTCCCTGCGGGCGTCTAGGTGATCCTCCTCCAACAGCTCCATGCCCAGCTGGCGCTCATAGATCGAGCGGTCATCAAACAAACGCGCCACAAGGAAGCTGGCCAGACAAGCCACCAGGATCGGCTTGAGGATCAGCAGATCCTTGGTGAGCGCAAAGGCCAGGAACATCGCCGTGATCGGTGTGCGCGAACAGCTGGCCACGAAGGCACCCATCCCGGCGAACACATAGGTGCTGGGCACGTGTCCGGTGAGCGCTTCCACCCAGATGCCGCAGGCCAGACCGATGGCGCCTCCCAAGGTGAGCATCGGATAGAACAGCCCGCCTGGAGCCCCCGATGCAGCAGCCAGACCGGTGCTGAAGAAGAGCACGATGAAGGTGCCAAGCGCCATGGGGATATCGGCCTTGCCATCAGCGATCAGGTGCTGCAGCCCTTCCAGGTTGTGAAAATCCTCAGGCAGAAAGGCGTACACACCGCCCAGAACGCCACCACTGATCACCATGCGCAGCACCAAGTGATCGCCGAACCAGGCATTGCCCTTGCGTTGCATGGCGAGCACATAGCGGCAGTAGAGCTCCGCCAGCACCCCAATCACAACGCCAAGCCCGATCAGATAGCCCAGATCGATCGGCAGGAAGTTCACCAGTGGTGTGTATTCCCGTTCCAGCTGGAATCCCTGTGTGGCATCGAGGCCGCCTCCACTGGAATTGAGGCCTGCCAGACCCAGAACGTCTGCCCAGGCATCGGCCCAGAAGGTGGTGACAATCACCAGCAGCAACACCACCGGTCTGGCGGAGTGCAGCAATTCCTCGACGGCGTAGACGAAGCCCCCGATCGGGGCACTGAACACTGCTGCGATACCGGCTCCGCCTCCGGCGGCCACGATCAAGCGGCGGAAGGCCACGGGTGCTTTCAACCAGCGCGCCATCTGCCATGCCACGGAGCCGCCCATTTGAACCGCAGGTCCTTCCGGGCCGAGAGGGAAGCCGCTGCCAATGGCCACGATCCCAGCCACCAGCTTCACCAGGCCCACCTGAAGCCCCATCGGCACCGCCCGGTGTTTCAGGAATCCCATGATGTGGGTGATGCCTGAGCCGCCAGCGGCTGGGGCCAGGTAGGCCACCATCAGCCCTGAAATCAGCCCGCCTAAGGCTCCGAGTCCAGGCAGAACAGCCCAGGCCGGCAGATCCGCCAGCAGTTCCAGTCGCCAGCCACTCAAGACTTTGATGCCGGCCTTGAACAGCACACCGGTCAGGGCAGCGCCCAGGCCGGTGAGCATCAAGGCCAGCACCACAACCCACCATCGTCTCTCCAGCAGACGTCGGATGCTGCGGCTGGAGCCGAGCTGGTGGCGGCGTTGTTTTAGTTCACTGAGAACGACCATGGAATGGCCAGTCGGGGATCAGGCCCCGGCCAGCATCTGGGCCTCCTCATCTGCGCTGACAACCCGACCCTGATCCTCGAAGCCACTGATCTGGTCAAAATTCAGATAGCGGTACAGCTCATCGGACAGAGGATCGATCTTTGCGGAGGCGATGCTGCGGTACTCGTCCGCTGTGGGGATCCGGCCCAGCTGGGCACAGACCGCTGCCAGTTCGGCGCTGCCGAGGTACACCTGGGCGCCTTTTCCGAGGCGGTTGTTGAAGTTACGGGTGCTGGTGGAGAACACGGTGGTGTCGTCCTCGACCCTGGCCTGGTTGCCCATGCACAGGGAGCATCCCGGCATCTCCATGCGTGAGCCGGCCGCTTCGAAGGTGGCGTAATAGCCCTCGGCCTTGAGGGTCTCTTCATCCATGCGGGTGGGAGGGCACACCCAGAGGCGGGCCTTGTTTTCACCGGCTCCCTCGAGCACTTTGGCCGCGGCTCGGTAATGGCCGATGTTGGTCATGCAGGAACCGATGAACACCTCCTGCACCGGCGCTCCAGCCACCTCGCTGAGCAGCTTCACGTTGTCGGGATCGTTCGGGCAGGCCAAAACGGGTTCCGTGAGTTCATCGAGGTTGATCTCAAGCACCTCGGCGTATTCGGCATCGGCATCAGCGCTGAGCAGCTGGGGATTAGATAGCCAAACCTCCATCTCCTTGATGCGGCGGGCCAGGGTGCGCGCATCGCTGTACCCACGCGCAATCATGTTCTTGAGCAGGGCCACGTTGCTGCGCAGATATTCGCTCACCGTTGCTTCGGAGAGCTTGATCGTGCATCCAGCACAGGAGCGTTCTGCGCTGGCGTCGGTGAGTTCAAAGGCTTGCTCGAGCTTCAGATCAGGGAGGCCTTCGATCTCCATGATTCGGCCATTGAACAGATTCTTTTTGTTGGCTTTCTCCACCGTCAGCAGACCGCGTTGAATGGCGACCCAGGGGATGGCGTTCACAACATCACGCAGGGTCACGCCGGGCTGCAGAGAGCCGCTGAATCGAACCAGCACCGATTCAGGCATGTCGAGGGGCATGGCGCCAATGGCCGCAGCGAAGGCCACGAGGCCAGAGCCGGCTGGGAAGGAGATGCCAAGTGGAAACCGGGTGTGGCTGTCACCGCCGGTGCCCACAGTGTCGGGCAGCAGCATGCGGTTCAGCCAGCTGTGGATGATGCCATCGCCGGGCCGCAGCGCAACGCCGCCGCGCTGAGCGAAGAAATCGGGCAGGTCCTTCTGGGTCTGAAGATCCACAGGCTTGGGATAGGCCGCGGTGTGGCAGAAGCTCTGCATCACCAGGTCGGAGGAGAAGCCCAGACAGGCCAGCTCCTTCATTTCGTCTCGAGTCATCGGCCCGGTCGTGTCCTGGGATCCGACCGTGGTCATCAGCGGCTCGCAACTGGTGCCTGGCCGCACACCAGTGAGTCCGCAGGCCTTACCCACCATTTTCTGAGCCAGGGTGAATCCTTTGCCAGTGTCTTGCGGAGCGATGGGGCGGATGAACAGCTCGGAAGGCGGCAAACCAAGCTTGGCGCGCACCTTGTCGGTGAGGGCTCGACCGATCATCAGAGGAATACGGCCACCGGCGCGCACCTCATCACTGATCGTGGCTGGCTTGAGTTCGAAGCGGCTCACCACCTCACCATCCCGTTCGATCGTGCCTTGGTAGGGGCGAATGGTGATCACATCTCCGGTGTTCAGACCGGTGACATCACATTCGATCGGTAGCGCGCCCGAGTCTTCTGCGGTGTTGAAAAAGATGGGGGCGATTTTTCCGCCCAGAATCACTCCACCGGCTCGCTTGTTCGGGACGTGCGGAATGTCGTCGCCCGTGTGCCAGAGCACTGAGTTGATAGCGCTCTTGCGTGAGCTTCCTGTGCCGACAACATCACCCACGTAGACCACGGGATGGTCACCTTGCTGCAGCCTTGTGATCGTCTGAAGGCCTTCAGGGTCTCGGGTCTCCAGCATCGCCAGGGCGTGCAGGGGAATGTCCGGACGGGTCGTGGCATGGGTTGCTGGAGAGAGATCATCGGTGTTGGTTTCGCCTTCGATCTTGAAGACGGTCACGGTGATGGACTCAGCCAGCTCTGGTTTGGAGGTGAACCACTCCGCTGCTGCCCAGCTGTCCACCACCTGTTTGGCGAAACGGTTGTCTGCCGCTAGCTCCATCAGTTCGTTGAAGGCGTCGTACACGAGCAGGGTGCGGCTCAGGCCCTCAGCGGCACATCCAGCCAGCTCTTCATCGCTGTGTTTGAGCAGCTCAATCAGGGCGGCGACGTTGTAGCCCCCCACCATCGTTCCAAGCAGACGGATCGCTTCCAGCGGTGACACCAGCGGGCTGGTCGCTTCGCCCTGCGCCACAGCACTCAGCCAGGTTGCCTTCACATAGGCGGCTTCATCCACCCCAGGTGGAATGCGTTCACTCAGCAGATGCAGCAGTTCCTGCTCTTCTCCAGCAGGCGGGTCCTGCAGCAGCTCTGTGAGCGCTTTGGCCTGGCTGGCATCGAGTGGCAGCGCTGGGATCCCCTGGGCCAGGCGTTCTGCAGCGTTCTCGCGGTAGGTGCTCAGCATCGGAATCGGCGCAGGAACGGCAAAGGCACTTCATTCTCCTGCGTCACCGTTCCATGCTCACGCCATGCGCTCTGAAGCAGCTTGCGTAACGTGACCTCATTGATTGCTCAGGGCATGACCACCACTCACGATCTGCATGTGGTGGATACCCTGCCACTGGTTTCACCGGCTTTGCTGCACGGGGATTTCCCAGCCGACGCCAGGGCCACTGAAACCGTCGCCACCGCCAGACAGCGCATCCAGGCCATTCTCCGGGGAGAGGACCATCGCTTGCTGGTGATCGTTGGCCCCTGTTCCGTGCACGACGTGGATGCGGCCCTTGACTACGCCCGCCGCCTCGCCCCCTTGAGGGCTCGTTATGCGGGGGAACTGGAGGTGGTGATGCGGGTTTATTTCGAGAAGCCTCGAACGACTGTGGGCTGGAAAGGATTGATCAACGATCCCCACCTCGATGGTTCCTACGACATCAATACCGGTTTGCGGATGGCGCGTTCTCTGCTTCTGGATCTCGCCCGGGACGGCATGCCCACTGCGACGGAATTGCTGGATCCTGTGGTGCCGCAGTACATCGCCGACTTGATCAGCTGGACTGCAATCGGTGCCCGCACCACAGAAAGTCAGACCCACAGAGAGATGGCCTCTGGTCTTTCGATGCCCGTGGGCTACAAGAACGGCACCGACGGCAGTGCAACCATCGCCATCAATGCGATGCAGTCAGCCTCCAGTCCCCATCATTTCCTGGGGATCAATTGCGAGGGACATGCGTCCATCGTGAGCACCACCGGTAATCCCTATGGCCATCTGGTGTTGAGGGGAGGCAACAGCGGCAGCAACTACCACCTCGAGGCGGTTCAGGAGGCATGCTCGGAATTGGCTAGAGCTGGCCTGCCGGATCGTTTGATGGTCGACTGCAGTCATGCCAATTCCAACAAGGACTATCGCCGTCAGGGCGAGGTGCTCAGGGCTGTGGCTGCTCAGGTTCAGAAGGGATCAACCCATGTGATGGGTGTGATGCTGGAGAGCCATCTGGTGGAAGGCAATCAGAAAATCAGCGCTGATCGCTCCTCACTCACCTACGGACAGAGTGTCACCGATGCCTGCATCAGCATTGAAGCAACGGCTGAGTTGCTAGCTGAGCTGGCTGAATCCGTGAAGAAAGCTGGCACTCCTGCATCCGGGATTCCGGTGGCTTGAGCAGTCATCAAGGTGGCGGCCGTTCAAACGGTCATCCACATCCAGCTCAGCCCCACCGCCATCGGCACAGTGAGGTTGTCGATTCCCCAGCGGCCCCATTGCTCGAGGCCAACGGCCAGAGCACAAACAGCGATCAGACGCAGGGGATGTAGAGGACTCTGGCTGATCAGCACCAGCAGAATCAACACCAATGCTGTGACCAAGCCCATCGTGACCGTGCCAGCAAAGGATTTCCGCTGTTGCCACACGGTCCAGCTGGGAGATGACACGCCTCGGCCCACAAGGCCCGCCAGCCCATCGGCACAGGCCATGACCAGCACTCCGGCGCAAACCGCAACCGCTTGTTCGGGCCAGAACAGCAGCAGCAGCAGACTGATGGCTAGTCCATACGCCACGGTTCCGTAGCTGTTGCGGTCGACATCCTCAACAGCAGGTAGAAGTTGGATACGGTGATTGATCGCGGTGATCACGGTGACGGCGATGGCCACTGGCACTGCAATCGATGCTGGAATTGAGAACCACCATGCCAGAACAACGACAGGACCGGTGCCGATGTGCACGATCTTGCGACTGAGTTCTCGTTGTTCGGGCCATCGCTTCCGACAGACCAGAGCTGCTGAGAGCACCAGTAGCATCCAGATGCCGATGATCAGCAGGGACGAGAGCAAAAACTCAGGCCGCTTGCTGATGGTTGGTCATCACACGCAACTTCAAGATGGCCTTGGCTTCCAGCTGCCGCACCCGTTCCCGCGACACATTGATTTGACGGCCGATTTCAGCCAGCGTCAGTGGTTCGGCTCCATCCAGTCCGAAGCGCAATTTGAGGATTTTTTGCTCACGCTCATTCAACTGAGAGAGCCATCCGCCCAGGTGTTCCTTTTGAATGCTGCGATCCATTCCCTCCATTGGCTCAGCACCATTGGGATCTGGAATCAGTTCACCGAGCGTGCTGCGATCTTCTTCGCCACGGGCATGTGCATCCAGGGATGCGCAGGGCGCGCTTTGGGCAATGAGGTCTTCGAGATCGCGAGGTTCGATGCCCATCGCGCTTGCCAGTTCGAGTCGATTCGGTTGCCGACCGAAGCGGTGAGAGAGCTCACGCGTGATGCGGCGCATCTTGGAGAGCTTTTCGCTGATGTGAATCGGCAGACGAATGGTGCGTGCGCTGTTGTCAATCGCGCGAGTCATCCCCTGGCGAATCCACCAGTAGGCATAGGTCGAAAACTTGTAGCCCATGGCCGGGTCGAACTTGTCGACGGCCCGCTCCAGGCCGATGGCTCCTTCCTGAACGAGATCGAGCAGCTCCAGGCCCTGGTTCTGATATTTCTTGGCAACGCTCACGACGAGGCGGAGGTTGGCGGCCATCATCCGATCCCGAGCACGCTTACCCATGCGGATGCGGTGACGCTGCCTGGGAGTGCGATCCTCCTCAGCAATGTCGAGTAGCTCCTTCATAGCTTGCACATGATGAGCAAGCTCTATTTCTTCGGCTGCAGTGAGCAGTGGAACTCGTCCAATGCTGCTCAGGTAATAACCAATTGAATCAGTGGCCAAGCGCCCGCTTTGACGTGACGAGCGACTTGAAGTTGAGCGTGAACGTGCACTGCTGTCACGACGACCAGTGGTCGGCAACACAGGCTCTGATGAAGCAACTTTTTGAGTTACTCCTTCAGATTCCAGAGGGATCCCCATCACCCTGGCCTCCTGAAAATTAGATTTGGGAAAAATTTAGCACCCGGAGCAAAGTGTGAGCTGATTAAATCGAAAGTTTTTACGAATCAATGATGCAGTGTTAAGTCTCGTGGATCGAATATGAAATAAAGACAAAAAGCACAATTTCGCTGTATCGATGAACACGGGTCTTGCTTGATCAGTTTTTTGCGATCAGCCCTTTTCTCCAGGTTTCAATCAGGCTCAACTGCGAATTACGCTCTTCGCCCTCTGGATGGCGCTGACTGAAGGAACCATCGGTCTGCATATCGAATGATCCACGGTTGTCATCGAGATAGATCTGCATCAAACGTTCCAGTTGCTCCCGAAGCGCTGGTTCTTCAACGGGTGTCACAGCTTCAACGCGTCTGTCCAGATTTCTTGGCATCCAATCAGCGCTGCCGATGTAAACCTCCGGTTCGTTGTGATTGGCGAACCAGAACAGGCGTGAGTGTTCAAGAAAGCGACCGATGATGCTCACCACGCTGATGTTGTCGCTTACGCCCTCGCGACCTGGGTACAGGCAGCACATGCCGCGCACAATCAGTTCGATCTTCACGCCTGCCTGGGAGGCTTCGTACAGCAGGGCGATGATGCCTGGATCCACCAGTGAATTCATCTTGGCTCGGATATGGCCGCCACGGTCGTGCTGAGCATGTTCAATCTCACGGCGAATTAGATGTTCCATGCCTTTACGCAGTGATACCGGTGCAACCAGCAACTTGCGGAACTCCTGCTGTTTAGAGAAGCCGGTGAGGTAATTGAACAATTCCACCAGATCCTGGCCGAGTTCGGGTCGTGCCGAAAGCAGGCCAAGATCGGTGTAGAGGCGTGATGTCTTCGAGTTGTAGTTACCGGTGCCGATATGGACATAACTGCGGAGACGTTCCTTTTCCTTGCGCACAACCAGCACGATCTTGGTGTGGGTTTTTAGGCCCAGAACTCCATAGACGACATGCACTCCTGAGCTTTCCAGGTGTTTGGCCCACTGGATGTTGTTGTCTTCATCGAAGCGTGCTTTGAGTTCCACCAGCGCCATCACCTGCTTGCCGTTTTCCGCAGCACGAATCAACGCGGCGATGATCGGTGAATCCTTTGAGGTGCGATAGAGGGTCATCTTGATCCCCATCACCAGAGGATCGTCGGCGGCCTGGTTGATGAATTCCTCCACGGATGTGGAGAAGAGGTCGTAGGGGTGATGCAGAAGCACATCGCGGCGGCGGACCACCGAAAAAATGCTCTCAAATTCCTCCTCTTTGATGGAGCCGTCTTCGAGCATGTTGCGCTGGGCGCGACGCAGTACCGAGGGTGTCTGGCCTGAGTGGGACTCGTTCTTGAGATTCGCCAATGGGATTCCCATCAGACCGAACAGATCGTCGAGGCCCAGAGGACCGTCAACTCTGTAGAGATCCTCTTCCTCAACGGACATGCCATCCATCAGCATCTCGACAACGTCCTGTGGCATTCCCTCTGCGATCTCGAGCCGCACCACTTCGCCACCCATCCGTCGTTTGCGCAGGCCCTGCTCAATGGCGATCATCAGATCATCAGCTTCCAGGTCGCGCAGTTCCAGATCCGCATCCCGGGTGACGCGGAAGAAGTAGTGCCCCTCGATGCTCATGCCTGGAAAAAGAAGGCCGAGGTTGAAGGCCACCACCTGCTCCAGGGGAACGGCCGTGTGAACTGCCTCAGATTGTTCAGCTGCGAGGTCGGTGGGTATGGCAACGAATCGAGGCAAGATCGTCTGAGGCACCTTCACGCGGGCCAGCAGCCGCTGACCGGTGTCCGGATCGTCAATCAGAGCAGCCACATTCAGACTGAGATTGCTCACGAAGGGAAAGGGATGAGCCGGATCCACTGCCAGGGGGGTTAGCACTGGAAAAATCGCCGTCTGGAAGTAGTTGTCGACCCAGAGTCGTTGGCGTTCGTTGAGCTGTTCGTAATCGAGCAGATGGGCGCCGTGTTTGTGCAGTTTGGATCTGAGCTGGCTGCGGTAGTGCTCCTGCTGTCGTTCAAGCAGGGGTGCGAGATGTTCCCGTATGGCCTGCAGCTGTTCCAGTGGCGTGCGTCCGTCCTCGCTGCGCTTATCAATGCCCGCTTCCACCTGGGCCTTGAGGGAGGCCACCCTCACCATGAAAAATTCGTCGAGATTGTTGCTGAAGATGGCACTGAATTTGGCCTGCTCCAGCAACGGGGTCCGTTGATCCAGCGCCTGAATCAGCACGCGCTCGTTGAAGGCGATCCAGCTGAGCTCTCGGTTGATGTAGAGGTCGGTGGAGAGAGCGTTGTCACTCATCGGGTGACCAGATGTGCATGAACCGACTCGCGAAACGTAGCAATCGTCCAGAGGCTGGACTGCAGGTTTTTTGATGTTCTGCAGCTGGTTGAGTCATTGCGATCTGGAGGGCAGCGGGCTGCCTCCCACCAGCAGCATCACCATGATCAGCAGACAGGCACTGCCAACGAAGGGACTGATCTGTCCCAACAGGTCGTAGCTGAGTCCGGCCAGAGGTGGTCCCAGGAAACTCCCCAGGCTCTGCAGTGCCTGAAGGCTGCCCAATGCCGTGCCCTGGCCCTCCGAGTCGAGGCGGCGCGACACAAGACTGCGCAGGCTCGGGGTGACCAGGCCTGTTCCGGTGGCGAGGATGGCCACGGAACTGAACACGCCGATCTGAGCCTGTTGAGGTGATGTCGAGGGAATCAGCAGGCATCCAAGGATCACCAAGCCCAGACCGATTAGGGTCAGTTTCCATTCTCCGAGTTGTTTCACGAGGGGACCGATAAGGCCTCCCTGCACCACGGTGGCCACCACGCCCACAATCAGGAAGGCGGTTGTGGCGAGCTCTGGTCCCCAGTTGAAGCGCTGTTTGAAATAGAGCACCAGGATGGCGGTGAAGCCGTTGAAGGCCAGAAAGAACAGGAAGAAGCTGAGACAGAGTCGCCCGACAGCGGGGTTGCCAATCACCTTGGCGATCTGGGCGAAGGGGTTGAGGTCTCGTTTGCGCGGCATGGCTTGGCGCGCCGAGCGGGGATGGGTCTCGGGAAGCAAACCCAGCACCACCAGCAGGTTGAACAGGGCGAAACCGGTGGCCACCCAGATCGGCACGGTCACGTTGATGCGGGCTAGCTGTCCTCCCACGAACGGTCCGATGATGAAGCCGAGACCAAAGGCCACCCCGATCAAGCCGAAAGCGCGTGCCCGTTGTTCCTCCGGGGTGATATCAGCCAGCACTGCTCCAGCGGTGGCTGCGGTTCCGCCGCTCACACCATCGATGAGGCGAGCGCCGAACAGCAGCATCAGCGGTAAAGTGGCTCCCTTGGGCCAGTCCATGCTCACGGTGAGGGCGAACAGGCCCAGACCCAGCACCGAGCCTGCAACGCAGGTGGCGATCACGGGCCGGCGGCCGAAGCGATCACTGAGGGCTCCGATTAGGGGTGTGGCAGCAAACTGCGCGAGTGCGTAGCTGCCGGCCAGCAGACCCAGTGTGCGCCCATCGGCGTTGAAGCTCGCCAGTAGGAATGGCAGTAATGGGAAGACGATGCTTTCGCTGAGTCGGTCATTGAGCAGCGTCAGAAAGGCGCTGAGCAGAGTGGGGACACGTGGTTGCTGCAAGGCAGCCGCTGGGCAGGTGAGACTCACATTCCCATAGGCACTGGCCATGGTCCTGCGTTTGATCGTTCCTGCTGACGAGATTCTTCTCCGGGAGATCTACGCCGATGCCATCGAGAGTCAGGCTCCACAGTTGTATTCGGATCAGCAGGTGAAGTCCTGGGCAGCACTCGCCTGGTTGCCTGGTGTGCTGGATCAAACCCTGAAGCAGGGTTCCGGCTGGATCAGTGGTGAGGATGCCGCTTTTGCGATGCGTTATCCGCAGGACCGGCTTTCTCTTCTGTATTGCCGGGGCCGTGCGGCACGTCAGGGCCACGGCAAAGCGCTCCTAGAGAGACTTGAAGCCGATGCGATCGCGGATGGCGTCAGATCTCTGCGCACCGAAGCCAGTCAGTTCAGTCGTCCGTTGTTCGAGCGCTATGGCTGGAGCCTGGTTGCTCCGGAAACGATCACGATCGCTGGAGTGCCATTTGAGCGCTATCGGATGCACAAAGCACTGGGCAAGCTGCGCAGCTGATCAAGCTGATCCAGTGCTCGACCTTGCTCGAGGGCAGTGGTGGCCATCGCAATGCCCGAATCGAGATTGTCGCTCAGGCCAGCGTTCCAGAGATAGGCCCCTGCATTCCAGCGCAGAGCTTCGCTGAGGGGACCACGGTTGCTGAGCGCTTCGAGGGCCTGGCTCTTCCAGGTGCTCTCCGACGACCACACCACGTCTGCGTTGTGGCATCCGTGATCGCGGGGGTGAAGGATCAGACGTTCAGCCTGACCATCGCGGACACGGGCTGTGATGCAGGCCCGACCGATGGGAAGATCTGTTCCTCCTTCCAGGCCTTTCACAGTGAGCAGGTCGGTTTCGCCTGCAAGCCTGAGCGCTTCCCAGGCCCGGCTTTCGGTTGGTGGGTGCACAAACCCACTCACCAGAAGGTGTTCTCCCTGGTGGGCCGTCCATAGGAGCTCGAGGCTGGCCACGGGAGGCCGTTTTCCCAGTTCTTCCCGGTAATGAATCAGTGTTTCCGCGATCGAGAAATGATCCGGTTGATGGATGAGCGCGAAGCCATGTGTGTTGAATCCTTCCTGAACAGTTCTCAGGGGCAGTCCACCCAGATTCAGATCCAGAAGGCGGAACAGATCGATGGCTGTGATGCCGTATTTGATCGGCATGCGGTCACCCCCCTGCAGCACGACCGGTTGACCGCAAGCCACCAGCACCAGGCTGGTGAGTGGGTAGATGGGCGCAGTTCTGGTCCGACCGTCAAATGGCATGCCGAAGCAGAGCGGTCTTCTCTGATCGGTAGGGCTGTAAACAACGGGCCCCATCGATCGATAGGTGTCGAGCATGCCGGTGAGCTCTTGGGGCTCCGGCCGGCGTATGCGGTGCGCAATCAGGAAAGCGCCAATCTGTGCCGGCGTGGCCTCCTCCCTGAGCATGAGTGCCAAAGCATCTGCAGCTTCCTCTCGACTCAAGCCTTTGCTGGTGTGTTCGCCGCTACCGACTTTGCGTAGGTGCTGTTTGAAGCGTTCGCGGCCGCTGCCGACAGTGCTTGTCAAGGGCGGTACCAACGCTTCATGCAGTGTTCTGCAGCGAGGTCACTTTCAGGGGTAGCGATTGCTACCGATCGTTTCACGCAAGCATCGAGAGCCCTTCGAACCGTCCATGTTGAGGATGGCTGGGATTATGGCGCCCATCGGCGTAATAGAGCCGCTCAAGCACCAAACTTGTGGTGACGCTTGAGTTGTGATTCTGGTGATTCAGCAGTGTGGCTAGTGTGCGAAAAAGAGTGTTCACCGATCAGACGTTCAGTGAATTCAATAGAACAGTTTTGAATCCATCGAGATGTAGTCAATGCATCCAAAATAGGTTTTGGTTTTGGTTGCCTTTGTAGCTGTTTTCTGCTGCAAGGCGCGACAGTCTCTTTTGGATTTTTTGTATTTTTTATGACTGTTTCGTCCATGTCCACGCCATCACTGGCGGCCCCATCGTCCTCTACATTGACCGCCTCGTTGATGGCTGCCAAAAAAGCGAAAGGGATGAGTTTCGCGGATCTTGAGGCGGCTCTTGGGCTTGACGAGGTGTGGATTGCTTCTCTGTTCTATGGACAGGCCACAGCCTCTGCCGATGAGGCGGAGAAGCTGGCGTCCTTACTGTCGTTGGACCCCGCAATCACAGCTGCGATTCAGGAGTTTCCGACCAAAGGCAGTCTTGAGCCTGTGATTCCAACCGATCCCCTGATCTATCGCTTTTACGAGATCATGCAGGTGTATGGCATGCCGCTGAAGGATGTGATTCAGGAAAAGTTTGGAGATGGAATCATGAGTGCTATCGATTTCACCCTGGATGTGGACAAAATTGAAGATCCGAAGGGTGATCGTGTTCAGATTACGATGTCCGGAAAGTTTTTACCATACAAAAAGTGGTGATTCCACTTTTTGGTTTTCACTGAAGCAGTGTCATGAATTTTTCAAGCCCGACATTTGTCGGGCTTTTGTTTGCTCAGGTTCGAAATTGCTGTTGCAATTGTTGGCAGGCCAATTGTTTGCGTGATTCACTGCTGAGCGTTTGGCTGAGCTCTTTCAGCCAACGTTGACTGATCGGAGTTGCGATGCAGCCAAGGGCACGGAACGCAGCAGCAGCGACATCGTCGGATCCGGTTTTGCACAGATTCGATAGGCGTTCACTGATTACCGCCCCATCCCTGCGTTGCAACACCCGAATCGTGGCGATCACCACTGGATCGCGGAAATCGTTGAGGGGTTCAGTGCATAACTCGAGTAATTCCTCGTCGCTCAGGCTATGAGCGCGGAAACCCACTAACTGCAATCCCGCTAAGCGATGATGTTGTCCGGGGTGATGCAAACACTCCTTCACCACATGTTCTGGAACATCTGCACCCCAGCAAGACAAAGCCTCAAGGATGCACAGGTTGACTTCAGCTAATTCGGAGCTGTTTTTGAGTTGATCAAGCAGCCAGTCCCTCGCTGCTTGCTGGTGGCATAGTCCAGCTGCCAGTACAAGATCGGGAAGTGCTCCATGCTGCTGAATCAATCGTTCAATGATTGGCCAGCCTTGTTCAGCCAGCATTCCAAGTTTTTCGCATAGCGCACGGCGTAGCTCAACTGAAAAGCTGGGAGAGTAAACCTCCTCCAGCCATTCGGGCTCCAAAGGAGCACGTCGTGATTTTGAAAGCCGTTCCCAGAGAACGGCTTCATTCACGGGTAGAGACACAGAACATCAATCAGCGGGCGCCAAGCTCAGCGGCCAGCTCGCGTTCCAGTTTGTCATCATGTTCGCGTGGCAGCACGTTACCGATGTTGGTGCGGTGGGTGCTGTAAAAGAGCATGCCGATGAACACCATGCCGCCAATGATGTTGCCAATAGTGACGGGCAGGAAGTTCCAGAAAATGCACTTCCAGAAGGGAACTCCAGATCCGAGGATTGGCCCTGCGGTGTGCAGAAACTGATTCACCACAATGTGCTCCATCCCCATGGATTGGAAGGCTGTGATGGGTAGCCAGCAAGCCAGAATCTTTCCAGGCACACTTTTACTCACTAGGGCCATTGTTACACCGAGGCAAACCAGCCAGTTGGCGATCAAGCCTCGAATAATGGCCAGGAAGAATCCCATCGACTGAAGGTTCTCATATTTGACAACAACGTTGGTTTTATTCAACGCGATGATTTTCGCTGCCACCTGTTGCCACATTCCGCCACCATCAGCAGCTGATGCTGGATCAACTGTTCCTCCACTGGTGAGGCTGATCGCCATCAGAACTGCCACAACCGCAGTTCCAATCCAGTTACCGAGCCACACCCAACCCCAGTTTCGAAAGGTTGCACCCCAGGTGCTTTTACCTGCCCAGGTGGCCATTGGCAGAAGAGCGAAGTTGCCTGTGACCAACTCCATGCCAAACAAGACAATGCTGGCGAAACCGAATGGGAAGAGCAGGGAGCCCAGCCATGGTTGACCACTTTTGAGCCCCACTGTGAGTGCAAGGATCACGGCCAGACCAAGGATCGCTCCCGAATAAAATCCTCTGAGCAAGAGGTTTTTGACGCTGACGGTGGATTTCTTGCCACCGGCACCGATCATGCCGTCGACAAGTTCATTGGGTAGGACGTAGTCCATTTGTGAAGCAGTCACACTCACGAGTTCAATGCGGTTAAGAGGGAATGAAGCGGTTGATGAAGTCCTGAGATCAACAGTTAACCGCTGATCTTGTTCATTAATCTGGAAAATGCATCTTGCTGATGCGTAGCCCGTGAAATTGGTTGTTTATCTTGGCCAGCTTTTGTAAACCAGTTGACCAGTCTTGAGAACAAATCGCTGTTGCTAGACATAAATTAATAATGCAAATTTGTTGTCTGATTGGTTTGACTGTGATGGCCTCAAAAAGTCAGCACCAACACGGCAAAACGATTGATCTGTTCAGCTGTTTCAGCTTTTAGTTCGTGGTTTTGCGCCGAACTGTTCAATCAGCACTTCGCGCAGAACCTCTTTGATGTTTTCAGCTGGAATGGCCTTCTGATGGAGTTCACCCACCGTTGGATTGGGTCCCTGAGATCCACCAAGGGTCATCGTGTAGCCATCATCTGTTTTGCCCTCACTGTTTTTGGCTTTGGCGCCTGTTAGGCCGATTGCGCCCATGTAGGCCTGGCCGCAGCTGTTGGGGCAACCTGTCCAGTGAATTTTCAGTTCTTCTGGCAGATCAAGCTCCTGATCGAGCTCTTTGGCAGCTGCCAAGGCTTGATCCTTGGTGTTGGTGAGTGCAAATCCGCAATACGTGCTTCCTGTGCATGACACGGTGCCAGCCGAAATCGCACCAGGTTTGAGCGGAAATCGTGCGAGCAGTGGATCGCTTTCAAAAGCTTCGACCTGTGCTTTCGGCAGTCCAACAATGATCACGTTCTGATCTTCAGTGAGCCGCACTTCTCCGCTTCCGTAGGTGATGCTCGCTGTGGCCAGATCATGAAGATCCTGCGCTGTTAGGCGACCAACCGGAACGTGGAGACCCGCAAAGACCAGCCCATCCTGTTTCTGCGGGTGAATGCCGTAGTGCGATCGGGGCGTGGTGTCAAACACAGACCCGGGGTCGGGTGTTAATGGCCCGAACTGTTCTTCAACCTGATTGCGGAAGTTGTCGTGGCCAACTTCATCGAGATACATTCTGAATCGACCTTTCGGGCGTTTGTTGCGTTCTCCGTTATCTCTCCAGAGACGAATCACCGTATCGGTCATCCGACAAATTTCATCTGGCTTGACCCAGGCATTCAGCGGGATGGCATAGGCATTCATCTGTGATGAAAGAATGCCGCCAATCCACACACCAAAACCCATCACACCATCTTTTTCTACGGGATGGAATGCAATGTCGTTGTGAAGAAGGAAATTGTCTTTTGCACCGGCAACTGCCGTGTTCCATTTTCTGGGAAGATTGGAATATTCAGGATTTCCTTTGCGGTGATTCGTTAAAAAGTTTTCAAGTTCATCTGTGTAAGGCCTGGTGTCGAGGATTTCCTTCGGATCAATCCCGGCGATTGGGTTGCCGGTGACATTACGAGGATTATCAAAACCCGATTGGATCGTACTCAGACCAGCTTCTTCAAGGCGCTTGAGGATTTCCGGCAGGTCGCCAAGAAGCACTCCTCTCAGTTGCAGGTTCTGCCTGGTGGTGATATCACAGCTGCCGTTCTCTCCGTAGCGCTCAACAATGGAGCCGACAACGCGCAATTGTTGAGCGGAGAGTACACCGTTGGGAACCCGCAGGCGCAGCATGAATTTGCCGGGTGTTTTCGGCCGCCAAAACATTCCGTACCATTTCAATCGCAATTGAAGGTCGGTTTCATCAACCTGCTCCCACCCCATTTCGGCAAATTTATCAATTTCACTACCAACGAGCAGGCCATCTTTGGCCGACTTGTTCTGTTCGATTTTATTCAGCTTCTTGCCATCCAGATAGGGCCTGGAAGGAGAGCTAATCGTCATGATCTTGTTCAGCGAGGGGCGAATGATTGGTCATGAAATGCTGCTGATCAATCAAAGGGTCCAGATGACCTGCGCTTCAAAAAGAAGATGAGCGCTTTCGCGGCAGTTAAGAGGCTTGTCAGGGGTCTGTCGGTAGTGGATTGAACAATTTCCCGAGCCGACTGTTCAATTCAGGTGGGATGGACGAATTAGTGACTGTGGCTACATCTCAGCCGCCCGACCGAGCCCTAGAAGGCTGCCTTTCGCGGACTCAGTATTGACGTCCAATTTCTCCAATCATTCGGATGGCCCCGTAGCGAAGCATCTGCCAGACGCGTTTCATGGCGGCGAAATCCCGGCCGAGCTCACTTCGAAATCGGGCGTCTTTGTGACTAATGCTGCGTCTGTCATCGGTATGCCAATGACGATAAGCCCTTTCCGAGCGATAGCTTTGAACGGTGGAGTCTCGCTGGAACCGACCTTCAGAGACAGTGCGATCGATGGATCGACGGCGAGACATGGCAGCAGGAGGAATGACAATCCATCGATGACAACAGTCAGTTCGACCTTTGATCCGTGGCCATTGCTACGGAATAGCGATCTTCGTTGTCAGCGAGCGATCAGGTTGGTTGTGCATGGACGCTCAGGTGGCGTCGTTCCTGAATCATTAATCGAGCTGCAGCAGGCGCTCCAGCAGTGTCGTCAGGCTCCTGTGCAGTTGGAAGTTCTGACTGCCAATACACCACCTGCGTGTCCAGAACAGGCCAGTTGGTTGGTGCCTTTGTTGTTATGGCCTGGATCGCATGCGCGTGCGGATGTGCCTGAGATCAGACATCGCATGCAGCGTGAAGGTGCGGACGTTGAGTTGCTTCCTTTCCTTGGGTCTTGGCAGTGTTGGTGGGCTCTCGTGGCTGAAGCGCTTCAGCCCTTTGCCGCTCAGGGCTCGGTTCTGGTTCATCACCCATTGAGTTCCGAAGAGGCCGATCGTTTCCTCCTGGCGTTGTCCGAGCGCATGGGGTTGCCGCTGCTGTCCTTCGACGATTGGTCTGCCTATCAGAAAAGCCATCCCGAGGCGCACCCACTGATGCTTGCGCTGGCCCCCAATCGCATGACGGAGGCTCTGAGCGAGGCTGGAGGTCTTCCACCGCTTCTTGACCTCGCTCTGATTCGTCAGGGCCTGATCGACTTGCTTGCCGCTCTGCCGTGACGACTGCTGAAATCACCGGAACCGTTTATCTCGTCGGTGCAGGCCCTGGAGATCCCGATCTACTCACTGTGAGGGCCCATCGCTTGTTGGGTCGCTGTGATGCATTGGTTTACGACTCCCTAGTTCCTCGCGAGGTTCTTGACCTAGTGCCCGAGCACTGTGAGCGCCATTTCGTGGGCAAGCGGCGTGGGCATCACTCCGTTCCTCAGCCAAGTACGAATGCGGTGCTGGTGACGTTGGCAGCCCGCCACCGCTGCATTGTGCGTCTCAAGGGCGGGGATCCCTTTCTGTTTGGACGCGGTGGTGAGGAAGCTGCGCATCTGGTGAAACACGGCGTTTCGGTGCAGGTGGTGCCAGGGGTGACCGCTGGCATTGCCGCACCCGCCTACGCCGGCATTCCTGTGACCCATCGTCGCTCCGGTTCTTCCGTCACCTTCGTGACCGGTCATGAGGAGATCGACAAGCGCCGTCCCAGTGTGAATTGGCGCTCATTGGCCACAGCCAGTGATGGTCTGGTGATTTACATGGGTCTGCACAACCTGCCGAAGATCGCCGCTGAGCTGGAGGCAGGTGGTCTCAGTGCTGAGACCCCAGTGGCTGTGATTCAGCAGGGGACTGTGGCCGGGCAGCGTTGTCTCAAGGCGACTCTCTCAGAAGTTGCTGCGCGTACCCGCAGTGAAGGCTTTGCATCGCCCTCCGTGATTGTGGTTGGAGATGTGGTGAATGAGCAGGTGGAATCCTGTGCGCCACGGCCTGCCGATGTCACCATGCCAATCCCGTTCTGATGGTCAGGTTGGTGGCTGATCTGCGGATTCCTTCAGCCTCGATCTGAGCTGCACCAGGTTGCAGGGGCGGGTTTCGCTGTTCAGCTGGGCTGATATCAGTCGCTCCCAGGCTGTGGTGACGGCATCCTGTGATCCAGGCAGAACGAAGATGAACGTGCCGTTGGCCACTCCGGCGAGGCAGCGACTCTGCAGGCTGCTCGTGCCGATGGTCTGGAACGAGAGCATCCGGAACAGTTCGCCGAACCCATCGATGGTCTTGTCCAGCAAGGGGCCGATCGCTTCAGGGCTGCCGTCGCGTCCAGTCAGGCCTGTGCCGCCCGTGGTGATCACCACGTCAACGGCTGAATCGACGATCCATTGGCTGACGAGCGCTCGAATCCGATAGCGGTCGTCCGGACAGATTGCACGAGTCTGCAAGTGATGACCGGCATCGATCAGTCGTTGCTGAAGCAGATCTCCGCTCGGGTCGTTCTCCAGGGTCCGACTGTCTGAAATCGTCAGCAGGGCAATGGAAAGCACGTAGCGTTGATTGAGGTTTGATTGACAAACGCTAGAACCGTCAAGGTTTCGCATGGCACGGATGAATCAGGGGCAATCCGATGCGCCACCTTCGGTGAAGGTGTTGTTGTTTGCCTCACTGCGGGACCAGGCGGGTTGGTCTGATCGATGTATTTCACTGCATGGGCCTGCTGTGCAGACAGCCAGAGAGATCTGGGATCAGCTTGAACTGGGTGACTTACCCCAGGTGGTGCTTGTTGCCATCAACCACCACATCGTCAGCGCCGACCATCCAGTGAAAGCGGGCGACGAACTGGCTTTCCTGCCGCCATTCACAGGAGGTTGACCGTGCTGCCGAAGCCCGTCGACGTGCAGATTGTCATTCATGACCAACCCATCTCTGGTGTCTTGCAGCTCGATGCCTGGTTGCGGTCCCATATGGATGCTGCCACCGCGATCTTCATGGGCCGCGTGCGTGATGTCGCCAAGGATGGGCGACCGCTGGAGGCCCTGGAGCTCAGTCACTATCCAGGATTGTGCGAACGTTTGATTGAGGCCTCAGCTCGCCAGCTGCTGCAGCACCATGGTGGCCGTTCCGCGCTTGTGCTGCACCGTGTCGGCCGGTTGCTGCCTGGCGAGTTGATCGTTTTGGTGGCGATCAGCGCTGATCGGCGTGGACCTGCACAACGTTGCTGTGCAGCCTTGCTTGAGGCTCTCAAGCATGACGTTCCCTTTTGGAAGCGGGAATGGAGCAATGGCGTTGGGACCTGGCTGTCGGAGAACACACCGCTGTGACCCCAGGGGTGTTTCAGAGCAATCGCCGACGCAGCAGTTGTGCCCAGAGCTGATCTCCGCGTTCCAGTTCGCCCGACTCCGCAGGGATCTCCAACAGCAGATCCGCATTCTGGAGGGAGCCGATGCGTGAGGAGGCCTGGGATCCATCGACCCGGGCACGCAGTTCTCCGTCGGCAGAGCAGACCAATGAAGCCCGGGCCAGTTCCGGCCGTCCCGGCCTGCGCCGGTAAGGCTTCTCAAGGCTTACCCGCAGTCGAGGTAACAGCTCGGGTTCCTGCTGGCCCTCCAGCAGCTGCAGCGCTGGCCAGAGCAGCTGCAATGCTGTGACGGCTGCTGCAACGGGATTGCCTGGCAGGCCAAAGAACGGCACGTTATCGCCCACGCAGCCAAAGGCGAATGGCCGACCCGGTTTGAGGAACAGTTTCCAGAAGTCCACCTCGCCAAGCTCCGTCATCAGCGGCCGGATCCAATCGCTGTCACCGGCGGAGACACCTCCGGTGCTCACCAACACATCACAACTGAAGCTCAACTCAACGATCGTTTTGCGCAGGACTTGCGGTTGATCAGCTACCACCCGGCAATCCCACGCTTGATAGCCAAGACGCTTCAGCAGGCCTTTCAGCAAGGTGCTGTTGCTTTCCCAGATGGCTCCCTCAGGTCGTTGTTCACCCGGAGACACCAATTCATCGCCGCTGATCAGCAGCCCGATGCGTGGTTGGCGATAAACATTCAGTTGCTGGACGCCACAGCTGGCAGCTTGGGCCAGATCTGCAAGTCCGAGGCGTTGTCCCGGCATCAGCAAAGTGGACCCTTGACTGCATTCTTCGTTGGCCGGCCGGATCCATGGGTTGGCCGAGGCCTCGTGTTTCAAGCAAAGACTGTCGTTCACCTTCTGCACCAGTTCCTGGGGGAGAACCCAGTCAGCTCCTTCAGGCAAGGGTGCACCGGTGAGAATTCGAATGGCTTCACCGTGGGCAAGCACAGTGGGGTAGGGGGAGGCTGGCGCGGATCGACCCACCAACGTCCAGGTGTCATCAACGGCTGGTTGCTGACTTTGGCCCAGGGCATAGCCGTCCATGATTGAGGCCCTGAAGCCGGGAACATCGGCCCTGGCCAGCACGGCAGCTGCGTTCACGCGTTCCAGAGCGTCTGTTAATGGAACCGTCTCGATGAACGCTTCAGCACGTCGTGTTGTTCCCAGTTGGATCGCGTCCAGCACACGCGTTCGAGCATCTGCAAGCTGTAGGCCCTCTCGGCCATAGGGATCAGCAGCTCCAGCTGCCATGGCGACCCCCATCCTTGTGCAACAGCTGAATTCGGTTGATCGTCATGCCCGGCTCAACCGACTTCAACATGTCGTAGAGAGTGACCAGCCCGATGGAGACGCTGGTGATCGCCTCCATCTCCACGCCGGTCTGACCGGTCGTGCGGCAGCTGACCCGCACAGTCAGACCAGGCAACGATGGGTCCGGTTCAATCTCCACTGCAATGCCGCTTAGGGGCAAAGGGTGGCAAAGAGGAATGAGCTCGGATGTGCGCTTGGCGGCTTGAATGGCTGCAACGCGTGCCACGGCCATCACGTCTCCTTTGGATGTTTCGCCGTTCATCACCAGATCCAATGTGGATCTGCGCATCACCAGCGAACCCATCGCGGTCGCCTCGCGTTTGGTGATGGCACGATCACCGACTTCAACCATGTGCACCTCACCCTGACTGGTGAGGTGCGAAAGCTGTTCAGACATCGATGAATCGGGTGCTGACTGAGTTCGTCAGTGTTGATCAGCGCTCACCCAGCACCGACCACATTGCAGCCTGGGAGGTGATCAGGGGCTCGACCTGGGTTGAAGACGTTGACGTCTCGACTGGAGCGACTGATGCTCGCTGGCTCCGGACCATCTGTACGGCCAGAGAGGCCACGATGAATGCGCCGATGAAACCTGCTGCAATGGTGATTGGGCTGCGGCTTGCGCTGGTTGTTGAGTAGGAGGGAACCATTCGGAGATGGACAATCTCCATTCACTATGGATAAAAACTGTAAGAACCGCTACTGAGCTCACTGAAACTTTGCAGTGACGAACCTTCTTGCTGGGAGTGAATTCGCAGGAGGCCGGAAGCGAGTCCCTCGGAGGCCAACCAGCCATGGGCTGAGCCAAAAATCATTCCCAGACAGAGGGCGAAACGCATTGAAGTCATCAACGTTGAGCCGAGCATCTCTGCTTTGTGCTTCGTCGTTGGTCGTTGTTGCCACTGTTTCCAGCTAGAGATATGCAAACCGTTGTTGTTACTACCAATGCATCCGCAGCTGGATCAGTCGCGGCACTGTTTTGCATTCGAACAGGACTTCATCGGCTCCTGGCGATGTATCCCCTTATGTGTTCGCCGTAAACTTGATTTGGCAGGCATCAAGCTCAAGCTCAGTCACTGGTTGGCGATGAGTCATGAGCAGCGTCAGGGCCTCGTCGACTGGGGCGATTCCCCCGAGCACTTGGCGCAGATGCGTGAACATCTGCGCGCCTGCACCGCTGTGATGGTTGATGGCATGGTCAAAGATCTGCCTCCTGCCCTGGAGGAGCCCTGGCAGCGACCGGCTCAGCTTCCAGATCAGCTTCTGGATGCGGCTCGACTTCGTGGCATCGACCTGACGTCTCAGACCTGGAAGAAGCTGCGGGAGCTGGATCGCTTCGCCCTCTGCAAGTTGGCGCGTCCTGGCCATGATCATCACAACCTTGATGCCGCGTTCAGCGAAGTGCTGGGATGAGCATCCTGCGCAGCCTCTCCAGTCGTCCGCTCTGTTGTTCGACCGGTTGCATTACCGAGACTGCAGGTGCAACCACCACCGCCGTTGCCTTGAGTTCAGGTTGTTTGGAGATCGGGCAGGCTTGATCGTGCATCAGGGTGTTGGCCTCGCAGGCTTCGGATTGCGTGAACCCCCAGTGCATCGGAAGAAAGACTGAGCCCTTGCGGATCCGATCGGTCACGCTGACGCGTGCTGTGAGTGTGCCTCGCCTGGAGGTGATCGCCGCCAGGCCTCCATCTTCGATAGTGAATCGTTCCGCATCACTGGGATGAATTTCCAGGCGGGGTTCCGGGTGCATGCTGTTCAGGCGCTTCACTTTTCCAGTGCGCGTCATCGTGTGCCACTGACCGAGATAGCGGCCAACGGTGAGCACCAGTGGATAAATCTCACAGGGTGGTTCCGCCAGGCCCAGCGGAGTATCCGATTGGAAGCGGGCACGCCCGTTGGCTGTCGGGAATCGCTTGCCGACGTACAGACGCTTGGCTGCTTGCGTTGGCTCATGGCCGAGGGGGAAAGGCCATTGCTGGGGACCATGCTCGATCAGCAGTTGGTGGCTCAGCCCTGAAACATCGCAGATCCGGCTTGCGGACAGAGCAGCAAATTCGCTGTACACCTCTGCTGATGAGGCGTAGGTGAACTGATCGACGAACCCCAGACGACGTCCGAGCTCTGCGAAAACCTCCCAGTCGGGTCGGCTGTCGCCATGCTGTGGTCTGAACGCCGGGCAGAGCGTCACACGGCGCTCAGAATTGGTCATGGCTCCTGACTTTTCGCTCCACTGCGATGCAGGCAGCAGTAGGTGGGCGTAGTGGGATGTTTCCGTGTCGGCGTAGGCTTCGCTCACCACTACGAGGGGGCAACGTTCCATCGCTGCCTTGACCCGCTCGAGATCAGGCATGCTCACCAGGGGGTTTGTAGCAGCCACCCACCAGAGATCCAGTTCACCCCGCTCCATTGCTTCCACCTGTTGCCAGGCACTCAGTCCAGGTTCTGCAGCAATGGATCCTGAGGCCAATCCCCAGGCCTGCTCTACTTCGGAGCGATGGTCTGGGTTGGTCACCAGCCTGTAGCCCGGCAGCAGGTGGGCCAGGCCACCGGCTTCGCGGCCGCCCATGGCATTGGGCTGGCCTGTCAGTGAAAACGGTCCTGCACCGGGCTTACCGATTTCACCGGTGAGCAAATGCAGATTGATCAGTCCACTCACCACGGCGGTGCCCTCCCTGCGTTGATTCACGCCCATGGACCAGAGGCTGAGGATGCCTGCCTTGCGGCTCCAGAGCCTGCCAACGTCGCGCAGTTCTTGTTCTGTGACCCCGCAGAGCTTGGCGGTCTCCTCAGCTGTCCAGGTATTAATGGTTTTGGCGTAGTCAGAGAACCCTTCCGTCGCGGCATCGATGAAATCGCTGTCGAAGCCGTTGTCTTCAATGACGAGCCGAGCCAGACCGTGGAGTAGGGCGAGATCGGTGCCCGGGGCGATGGCTAGATGATGGTCGGCAATTTTGGCTGTGTCTGTGCAACGAGGGTCCACGACAACGATGGTGAGGCCCTTGGGATCACGTTTTTTGCGTTTAAGCAGGCGCTGGAACAGCACGGGGTGGCATTCGGCCGTGTTTGTTCCGATCAGGAATGCCACGGAACAGTGATCGAGATCCTCGTAGCAACAGGGAGGACCGTCCGAGCCAAGGCTGCGGGTGTAGCCGGCCACAGCTGAACTCATGCAGAGGCGGGAATTGGCATCGAAATTGTTGGTGCCCAGCGCTCCTTTCAAAAGCTTCTGAGCCATGTAGTAGTCCTCGGTGTGGAATTGGCCCGAGCCGTACATGGCGATGGCATTGGCACCTTTGCCGCTGAGGGTGCTGCGAATCCGCCCTGTCAGGAGGTCAAAGGCACTGTCCCAGCTGATTGGCTGGAAATCATCATTGAAGGTTGGCCGGTAGAGGGGCTGAGTGAGCCTTCCCTTGGCCAGGGTCTCTCCCACCGTGGCCCCCTTGATGCAGACCTGTCCCAAGTTCGATGGATGCTGTTTGTTGCCACGTGCTGTCCACATCGGGTTGCCTTCGGCATCCCGTTTCACAGATTTTCCTGCTTCTCCCGGTGGCATCAGTTCCAGACCGCAGCCCACGCCGCAGTACGGGCACTGACTCTGAATGCTCTTGCAGGGACTGGTCATCAAAGAGTCCGATTGAATGCAAGATCCCCGGTGCTCTCAGCACCAGGGATCGGTGATCTCAGTCGAGAGTGCTGATGGCTCAGCGAGCCATGGCAGGAGCTGATGACGAGGGACTTTCCCCTTCATGCAACTCATCGAAGGATCCCTTGGGTTCCTTGAGGAAGAAGAAGCAGAAGAAAGCCACGATCAAGCCTGCGATTCCCAGAATTTGGAAAAACGCACTGTTGGAGGCTGCGATCACCTCAGGGGAAGGATCCTTCCCTCCACCCATCCAGAGCGGCAGCAGGCTGAAAATGGTGAGGTAAGTCACGGCACCGACGTTGCCGTAGGCCCCAACCAGACCTGCCACCTGACCTGTGACGCGACGCTTCACCAGCGGCACGAGGGCGAATGTTGCGCCTTCCCCTGATTGAACGAAGAAGGAAGCAAGCATGGTGATCACTACGGCAATGAAGATGCCGGTTGAACCGCTGAATGTGCCCGGTTTGATCAGGCTCATCACCAGATAGCCGATGCCGAGGCCGGCTGTGAGAAAGCCCATGGTGTTTTTTCTGCTGCCGAGTTTGTCGGAGATCAGACCACCTGCTGGACGAGCGACCAGGTTCACGAAGGCGAAACAGGAGGCCAGGATTCCTGCGGTTGCTTTCGGCAGGTCGAATGTGGTTTCAAAGAACGTTGGCAGCATCGAAACCACAGCCAGCTCGGAACCGAAGTTCACGATGTAGGTGAGTTCGAGGATTGCCACCTGACGGAACTCATAACGATCTTCCTTGGGATACACCTTGGTTCCCATGATCAGATCACGGTTGGTGCGGATGATTCCCCAGGTTTGGAAAATGAACCAGACGAGTACAGCCAGCAGGGCCAGTGGATAAGTTCCAGCGTTCAGGAATCCAACTTTCTGAAGTCTCCAGCAGAGAACACAGAGAATTGCTGCGAAGGGAATATTCATACCTAGCAATCCCCAGAAATCTCTCATCGAAGTGACTTCAAGACCTGCAGTCTTCTCAGGACGTTGATATTCCTTTCCTGGAGGGGTGTCGGTCACGTTGAAGAAGTAGATCACTCCATATATGGCCGAGATGATTCCTGTTAATGCAATCGCTCCTCGCCAGTTCAGAGTGGCGCCAGTTGGCAGTTCGAATCCCCCGGAGAAGGAGAGAAAGCCAGCCACTGCAACAAGACTCAGCGCTGAAAAAGCGGAGCCGAAATTGCCCCAGCCGCCATAGATGCCCTCCGCCAGACCGATCTCTTTGGGAGGGAACCATTCGGCCACCATGCGAATGCCGATCACGAAGCCGGCGCCCACGATGGAAAGCAGCAGACGGGACACCACCAGTTGATTGAAATCCTGAGCTGATGCAAACATCAGGCAGGGAATCACCGAGAACACCAGCAGGGTGGAATAGGTGCGTCGAGGGCCGAATTTATCCAGCAACATGCCAATCAGCACACGGGCTGGAATGGTTAGCGCAACATTGCAGATTGCAACTGTGCGGATCTGACCAACGGTTAGTCCGAGATCCGCCTTCACTGTTGTGGCCAGTGGCGCCAGATTGAACCAAACGACAAAAGTTAAAAAGAATGCAAACCAGGTGAGATGAAGTGTTCGGTATCTCCCCTGGAATGACCAGAGTTCGCCAAGCATGGGGTTTGTTGGTGTGGAGATTCAAACCCCGGTGTCGAAACGAAGGCACTCAGGATTTCAAAATGCGGCGCTCATGCAGACCGCCGGATAATTGCACCATTTGGTGGCTACATGAATCGTTGCATCGGTTACAAAATTTCAGCCCTGACAGCCCGGTGTCATTTATGTCTGTCCCTGATTTGGGCCTTTTGGTAGTCGTTGTAACTGCAATGTCATTGGTCTGAAGTGTTACCAAGGCACAAGATCTTTGGCTCTATGTCTCGTCGTCTTCTGGGCGTTGTTCTTGCCGGTGGTGCTAGTCGACGTATGGGTGCAGACAAGGCTCTGCTGACCCATCCGGATGGATCGAGTTGGCTTGAGGCTCAGGTCCAACTGTTGCGCTCAGTGGGTCTTGAGGTTTGCGTCCTGACGGGTCATGGCCGTCATCATGCGCTGCTCAGTTCCCGTGAAGGTGTGACTGTTCAAGCTGAGCCCTGGCAGCCGGCAGGTCCTCTTTGGGCCTTGAGCTGTGTCTTGCACGATCGTGATGATGAAGCGCTGCTCACGTTGCCTGTGGATATGCCGGGCTTGCGTTCTGAGGCATTGCAGCAGCTGATCCGTTTCTGGAGATCGCAGCCATCAAGGGCACTTGTTGCCGATGACGGCTCCAGACTCCAGCATCTTTTGGGCATCTATCCATGCGGTGCGCTTTATCGCAAGGCGCTTGATGATGAGCTCACAGAGGGAAAGGGTCGTTGGCGCGGCTGGCTTGAACGGATTCCCCATGACACGGTGAAACTTCCTTCTGATCAGTTGGTCAATGTCAATCGGCCCATTGATCTGGCAGCGTTAACGGGATGATTGCCGCATCTCCCCCGATTGACCAGCGGGCTCGAGCGCTCGGTGTGCTGCGGATGTCGCTCACGGCACGCTGCAATCTGGCCTGTCCTTACTGCTGCCCCGATGCTGCGGATCCCCCAGGTCTGCTGAGCCTTGAGCAGCAATTGCGACTGATCCGGGTTGCTTCCCGGTTGGGGGCCCACACCCTGCGGCTCACTGGAGGCGAACCGTTACTGAGTGATCGGTTGCTCCCGCTGCTGGAGCAGGTTGCCTTGGGGCGTGCCACTCCTGGCAATCCTCTGCAGGGTCTGCGGCAGGTGGCACTCACCAGCAACGGAGCCTTGCTGACGCAGGAGCGGGCACGTGCTCTTCGTGCAGCTGGCCTCGAACGGATCACCATCAGTCTTGATGCGGTCGAGGGTGAGGTGGTGGCGCGCATGGCTGGCCTGCGCGGTGGGGAATCGGCTGGAAACCGTTTGATTCAGCAGGTGCTGGCGGGACTCGAGGCGGCTCGTTCGGCCGGATTTGACCCTGCTGTCGGGGCTTTGAAGCTCAATGCGGTGATCCAGCGCGGCGTGAACGACGATCAGTTGATTCCTTTGGCGATGTTGGCCCGTCAGCAACGGCTGGAGCTGCGTTTGATCGAATACATGGATGTGGGCAATCGCAACGGCTGGGCCATGGAGCAGGTTTTGCCTGCAGCCGTGATGGTCGATCGCATCAGCCGCCAATGGCCGTTGTCGTCACTCGGTCGATCACCTGGTGGTACTGCCCTTCGCTGGCGTTATCGCGATGGGGTCGCTGCCATTGGTGTGATTGCCTCGATCAGTGAGCCGTTTTGCGGAGACTGCAACCGACTTCGCATCACCGCTGATGGACAAGCCTTCACTTGTCTGTTTGCAGCTCGAGGAACGGATCTGAAACCGGCTCTGACTAGTGATGATGAGCTGGAGCGAGCGATCTGTACTCTCTGGCAGCGGAGGCTCGACCAGTACAGCGAGGAGGGCCGGGGCCAGGCTGCTTTCAGGACGTCACCTCATGCAGAGATGGCTTATCTGGGTGGCTGAACCGTTATCGACGGCACCGTTTCAGTAGAGAAAGCTCGGTAAAAACAGTTCAGAGTTCGGGCCTTAATTCGGCCCATCGGTGATGTTCGAACTGTTGTCTTTCGAGCGGTTTCGCGACACGCCTTCCGTGCGTTTCTTTGACGTCACGGTTGAGACGTCCAACGCCCGTGACTTGGTGATTCACTCCGGCCCTGCCGTGAGTCCACCAGATGACCCCCAAACAGGGGCCTGGCAGTTTTATATGCATCCCAATCAGGAAGACAATCTTCTGGCCGCCAGTGGCGGACGAACGTTTTACCTAGTGAATCTTGCCTGGGAGCAGCCGTTTCACATTGTTCGGCTTGAAAGTGGTGGCGATATCCTGCGCATCCCCCCGCGGACCTTTCACCGATCCATCTCTGATCCCGAGGGCTCTGTGGTGTTGAACCAGGCTGTTCGAAAGCCTGGAGTGTCTCTTGCGCAGGAATTTCGCGTTTACAACAGCGCGCGGATCCCTTTGCTGATGAAGACAACGACGACTTCGGCAGCGAAACCTCAGCTGCATGGGGTCAGACCCCTGCCTCAAGCGGCTTGAACTAAAGACTTTGGAGCTGTTTCGCTGCTTTCTTCTTCGGCGTTGATCGTCCAACTGAGTTCGCTGTCGGTGTTAGGCGGACCACTGAATGTTCCACTCACCGCTGCAGTGAGCTCTGGTTTCGATGATGTGGCCAACACCACATAGCGGTCGTTGACCTCGCGACCGGCGCTGGGGTCGAATCCCCTCCATCCTGCTCCCGGGAGGTATACCTCCGCCCAGGCATGTAGGTCGTACTGCTCCGGTGCCGGTTGCTGAAGCTGATAACCGCTCACGAAGCGAGCAGGAAGTCCTGCAACGCGACAGCAGGCCACCATCAACATCGCCAGATCGCGGCAAGAGCCGATGCGTTCCCGCAGTGTGCGGCCTGCCGTCCAGGCAGGACCAACGTGCCGTTGCGTATACATGACGCGTTCCTGAATCAGCTCCAACAAGTGGTTGAGAAAGGCCAGCATCTGCTGGTTGCTACCCATCAGTGCCTCTTGAGTGAGGTCAATGGCTGAGGGTTCGTGCTGGCCATTGGGCAGCCAACCCTCGAGTGCTCCCAGCAGGTCAACATTCAGTTGGCCCCGTGGATAAGGCAACGGTGGCTCGAGGTCGTTGAAGCAGAGCTCCAGAGATGGCGCAGGGCGTGTCTCGACCCGACTTCGGGCTTCGATACACAACTGGTTGGTGCTTCCCACAAAGTTGAGTCGCTGGACCTCATCGCCACTGGCAGTGAGCACCTCTCGTTGCAGATGTGGCTCAGGCAAAACGATGAGCTCATGGTCCAGCAGTGTCTGGAAACCCTGCCCTCGGGGCTTAAGGCAAAGCCGGTGATCGCCGAGGCTGACCGGCGCCTCGTAGCGATAGCTCAAGCGGTGAATGATGAAAGCGCGCATGCGGGTTCAGATGATGTGCGAGGAAAGTCGGCGCTCATGAAATAGCGCTTCTCGATGAGGCAGTGGAGCCGATTGAGGTCCTGCTGCAGTTGATCGATCGCTTGGTGAAGGCCGCCTTCGATGAGGTTGTCGATTCGGACGTAGCTCCAGCGGGCAAGCAGCTGACCGCGCAAACAATCCAGGTCATCGGGTTGCTTCATGACCGGTTGGGCTTGGATTTGTTGCAACGTGTCGCTGATTCCTTGAAGGCAGAACCGAACTGATCGGGGAAAGATCGGATCGAGCAGCAAGAATTGGGCAACGGATATTGGAGTGATTCCCTTCTGCATGCTTTGCCGGTACATCTGATAAGCCCCGGCGGTTCGAAGCAGGGTGATCCATTGCAGCTCGTCGAGCACGCCTCCGACCCCTTCGGGAATAGGCAACAGCAGGAAGTACTTCACATCGAGAATTCGAGAAGTTTTGTCCGCTCGCTCCATGAGTCGTCCCAACTGGCTGAACAACCAGCTCAGATCGCGGCTGAGCGTGGCATCAGTGATGCCGTAAAAGATTTGGCAGCCGCGCCGGATGATCCTCAATTGTTCTTGTGGTGGTTCCTTCCAGATGGTTTCACCCTTCTGCAGATTCCAGTGAAGATCATTGATCTGCTCCCACATCTCCGTGGTGATGACGTCGCGAATCTGCCGTGCGTTCTCGCGAGCCATCGCGATGCAGCTGACAATGCTGTTCCGGTTGTCTTGATCAAGGAGCAGGAAGTGGATGACATCCTTGGATGATCCAGATGGATAAGCCTTGTCGAAGCTGCGGCGATCACCGGTGGCATCCACTAAAGGCAGCCACGGTTCGGCACTGCCAGGAGGGCAGTCGAGAGCCATCGCTTCGCTGACTTCGAGAAAGCGCGAGATGTTTTCGGCTCGTTCCAGATAGCGATTGATCCAGTAGAGGGAGTCTGCGACTCGGCTCAGCACAGGACGGCCTCCTTTTTCTTCTCGGTTGTGACCCGCTGCTCATCCAGAATCCAGGTGTCCTTGCAGCCACCTCCCTGGGAGGAATTCACCACCAGGGATCCTCGCTTGAGAGCAACACGGGTGAGTCCACCTGGGCTGACCCAATTGCTTTGCCCACGCAGCACGTAAGGACGAAGATCCACATGACATGGGTAAAGCTCCCCCTCGCTGAGCGATGGCACGGTGGAGAGCTGAAGCGTTGGCTGGGCGATGAAGTTGCGCGGATTTTCTCTGATCTTCGAATCGAAGTCGGCCAATTCTGAGCGGCTTGCCTGCGGCCCGATCAGCATCCCGTAGCCACCTGCTTCAGCAACGGATTTCACCACTAGATGTTCAAGGTTGTCGAGGACGAATTGGCGATCCTTTGACCTTGCGCACAGATAGGTGTGAACGTTCTCGATGACCGGTTCCTCACCGAGGTAGTAGCGAATCATTGCCGGCACATGGGCATAGATGAGCTTGTCATCGGCAACCCCTGTTCCCGGTGCATTGGCGATGGAGACTCTGCCCTGACGCAGTACATCCATCAGGCCTGAGACTCCCAGCATGGAGTCCCTCCGAAAAACGGTTGGATCGAGAAAGTCGTCGTCGATGCGGCGATAGATCACATCAACCCGTCTGCGACCGTTCGTGCTGCGCATCCAAACACTATTGTCTTCGCAAATCAGATCCCGTCCCTCTACCAATGGGATGCCCATCTGCTGGGCCAGGTAGCTGTGCTCGAAGTAAGCACTGTTCATTACCCCTGGAGTCAGGATCACAACCTGGGGTGAATCACTCCAGGGAGCCAGGTCCTGGAGGGTTCGAAATAGGTGGGAGGGGTAATCGTCAATTGGCTTGACGGTGCGCCCCTCGAACAGGCTTGGGAAAAGGCGTTTCATGACCCGTCTGTTTTCCAGGAAGTAGGCCACGCCTGATGGACAACGCAGGTTGTCTTCCAGCACACGCCAGTGGCCGTTGCCATCGCGAATCAGGTCCAGGCCTGAGATGTGGCACCAACGATTGAACGGCAGTTCAATCCCTTGCATTTGTGGGAGCCAGCCTGATGAACTCTCTAAGTCCTCGCGGTCGACGATGCCATCACGAATGATCAGCTGTGAGCCATAGACGTCGGCGAGGAAACAGTCGATTGCCTCCAGTCGCTGCAGCAGTCCCTGCTCCAGGGTCTTCCACTCGCTCAGGGCAATCAGTCGAGGCAGGGGGTCGAATGGAAGAATTCGTTCGCTTCCCTCCTGGCCAGAGTCATTGAGGCGGAATGTGGCTCCAAGCCTGCGCAGCAAGTGACTTGCAGAGGCATGATTGCGTTTTAGTTCCGGCAGTCCGATCTGTCCCAGTGAACTGAGCAGCGGGGCCAGATTTTTGCGGGGACGTGCTGTACCACTGCAGAAATATTCGTCGTAGCCGACCGAGGGTCTGTAGTCGGTGAACATCCCTTAAAGGCGGGTTTACTTCATCCAAGAGCTCGCACCAGCCAGGTCTTGTGACTGTTGCTACGGATCCGTGTCGAGGGTGGTCTGATTTAAAAAAATCAGAAATATTATGTAGTGCTCGGTACGAAATTTCCTGGTTTGGATTCGATCATTAGAGCAACGACAGCTGCTGAAAAGTTTTTAGTTGTTGGAGTAAAAAGAGGGCTGATTGGCAGGCAGCCGCAGCCGGAAAATCTCCTTGTGTTTGTGTTTGTGTTTGTGTTTGCAGCTGGAAAATTCTCTGGAGCTTGAAAGGCATCAGTTGCAAGCCTTGTCCAGTCGCCCGTTGAGCCAACACAGCTCTCTATTTGTTTGAAATAGAGCTGTGAAGCACTCGGCTTTCACTCTTTGATCGAAAAAAAAGAGTCGATCAATCAGTGGGTGTAAGCCACGCCCCTGTATTTCAGCTGGACCATCATGGGGCGAACTTCTGCCTGGCGAGTCTGATAAGCCTGCCGGCGATAAGTGAGCTGTACAGCTGGTTTCTTTGCACACTCTTTGTGCTGGTCGTAGGTGTGGCCTCGATAAATAAGCGAGCTCATGATTCAGTTCTCCGAAGCAAGCTCAGGTCCCCGTTCCATGGCCTGAGTCGTACTGCGCTCCACCCAAGGATGAAGTGAACGTTGTGTAGCAGTAACTACATAATGATTGTGATTGATTGGATTCTTGTTCTGGTGTTCAGACTGATACCACTTTCGAAAAGTTTTGGATTCAGTGGTTGCTGTTTTGTAGCTGCCTGAACACATTGGTGAACAATTGGGTTCCATTCTTTTGCAGAAGCCCGCCGAGTCGGTTCCAGTCGCGGCGTAGCTGATGGGCTCCGTTTTTTCCGATTGCGCTAACGATGTAAGCGGCGTCGGCTTGAATCCACCGCTCCAGGTTTGGTTCTGAAATTTCGAGGTGGCACTGAAGGCCAACGGCATGTCGATCGATCTTGAACACCTGCTCTGGGCAGTGCAATGACGATCCAAGCAACGTGGCTTCATTGGGGAGTCGGATGCGGTCTCCATGCCAGTGCAGGACCAGTGCACTGGGATCAAGGCCATGGAGCAGCGGTTCTTCCCTGGTGTTGATCAGCCAGTGGATGGCTCCAATCCCCAGTTCCTTCAGTGGTGCAGCGGGTTCTCCCGTGCTGAGCGGCTCCACTGATCCTCCAGCCGCTACAGCCAGCAGCTGGGCTCCCAGGCAGATCCCCAACACTGGTTTTTTCTGCCGATGCCAGCTCGACAGCCACTCCAGTTCATGCCGAAGCCAATTCATCTTCGGGTCGTTGCGTTGGTTCACCCCCATCGGTCCTCCAAGTACCACAGCAATGGTGTCTGGAGTGCTGGCCGGGTCGGGTAGTTGCTCTCCGAGATCTGGACGGATCGTCTGGATGCTCATGCCTCGTTGCATTGCGAGTTCATGGATCAGATCAGGACCCTCGTGATCAACGTGTTGAATCACCAGCAGGGAGTGATTCACAACAAGAGGTAGCGCTGGGCGAGTGGCAGCACGTCGGCGGGCTCGCAGCTGAGCAGCTGGCCATCAGCGAACACCTCATAGGTCTGAGGGTCGACGCTCATCTTCGGCAGGGCGGAGTTGAGCTTCAGGGCGCTTTTGCTCACTCCGCGGGTGTCCGCTACCGCCACACAGGTTCGTTCAAGCCCCAACTGTTGTTGGAGATCGGCATCCATCGCAGCAGCGCTCATGAAAGTGAGGCAACTGGGGGCGAGAGCTTTGCCGTAGGCGCCAAACATCGGGCGGCCGTGCACTGGGCCCGGGGTGGGAATTGAAGCGTTGGCATCACCCATCTGAGCCCAGACAATCGAGCCGCCCTTGATCACCAGCTCAGGTCGGATGCCGAAGAAGCCTGGTTTCCAAAGCACCAGATCAGCAAGCTTGCCGGTTTCGATGGATCCCACTTCGCTGCTGATGCCATGGGCGAGTGCAGGATTAATGGTCACCTTGGCGATGTATCGCTTCAGTCGATGGTTGTCATTGCGGCTGGAGTCTTCAGGCAGCGGGCCTCGCTGCACTTTCATCTTGTGCGCTGTCTGGAAGGTTCGGGTGATCACCTCGCCGACACGACCCATCGCCTGGGAGTCACTGGCAATAATTGAGAAGGCACCAAGGTCGTGAAGGATGTCTTCTGCCGCAATCGTTTCGCGGCGGATGCGTGACTCGGCAAAGGCCACGTCTTCGGGAATTTTTGGATCCAGATGGTGGCAGACCATCAGCATGTCGAGGTGTTCCTCGAGTGTGTTGGTGGTGTAAGGCCGGGTGGGGTTGGTGCTGCTGGGCAGCACGTTGGTTTCGCCGCAGATTTTGATGATGTCCGGGGCATGTCCACCACCTGCGCCCTCGGTATGGAAGGTGTGAATCGTTCGCCCTTTGATGGCGGCAATCGTGTCTTCAACGAAACCGGCTTCGTTCAGCGTGTCGGTGTGAATGCAGACCTGCACATCCATCCGATCGGCCACTGAAAGGCAGGCATCGATCGAGGCCGGTGTGGTTCCCCAGTCTTCATGGAGCTTGAGGCCGCAGGCTCCGGCTCGCACCTGCTCTTCAAGGGCTTCGGGAGTGCTGGCATTGCCTTTACCGAAGAATCCCAAGTTCACGGGAAGCCCTTCGGCGGCCTGAAGCATCCTGCCGATGTGGAAGGCTCCGGGGGTGCATGTGGTGGCGTTGGTGCCGGTTGCCGGACCCGTGCCTCCACCCATCAGGGTGGTCACGCCGCTGGCTAGCGCCGTTTCAATCTGCTGGGGGCAGATGAAATGGATATGGGTGTCGATCCCACCTGCTGTGAGGATGTGGCCCTCGCCCGCAATCGCTTCGGTGCCGGGTCCTACAACGATGGTGACCCCATGCTGTGTGTCGGGGTTACCCGCTTTGCCAATGCCAACGATGCGCCCGTCTCTCAGACCCACATCGGCTTTGATGATTCCCCACCAGTCGAGGATCAATGCATTGGTGATCACGGTGTCAACGGCTCCTTCAGCTCGTGCTGTTTGCGCCTGGCCCATGCCGTCACGAATCACCTTGCCGCCGCCGAACTTCACCTCGTCTCCATATACGGTGAAGTCTTTTTCCACCTCAAGGATCAGATCCGTGTCAGCAAGACGCACGCGGTCGCCGGTTGTGGGGCCGTAGGTCTCGGCGTAAGCCTGTCGGGAAATGCGGTAGGCCATGGCTTAGGCGTCGAGGGGTCCGTTGATGCAACCGTTGAAACCGATCACCCGACGGGCACCGGCGAACGGAATCAGGGTGATGTCGCGACTGTCTCCCGGTTCAAACCGGATCGCCGTTCCTGCAGGGATGTCGAGCCGTTGACCGCGGGCGGCGGCTCGGTCGAACTGAAGGGCTGAGTTGGCTTCCGCAAAGTGGAAATGAGATCCCACCTGCACAGGCCGATCACCGCTGTTGGCCACGGTGATTGTGGTTGTGGGCCGGCCTGCATTGAGTTCAATCTCGCCGGGTTCGCAGAGAAGTTCGCCAGGAATCAACGGGTTCATGGGTCAGTGTTCAGCGGATCGGGTCGTGAAGCGTCACGAGCTTGGTGCCATCGGGGAAGACGGCCTCGATCTGCACCTCTTGCACCAGTTCGGAGACCCCTTCCATTACCTGATCGCGGCGCAACCAGGTGGTACCTTCCTGCATCAGGTCCGCCACACTTTTACCGTCACGGGCACCCTCGAGGATCAGAAAACTGAGCCAGGCCACCGCTTCAGGGTGATTGAGATGAAGGCCGCGTTGGAGGCGTCGTTCGGCCAGCAGTGCTGCGGTCACGATCAGGAGTTTGTCTTTTTCCTGGGGACTGAGTTGCATGGCAAGCCCTGATCGACGTCAGTGTGTCGCCGATGGTCTGAGCGCATGGTTCGCAGTGAACAGTGATCGTTGCAAAGGCTGTTTCTGTAAGGGTTGTTCCTGCAAGGGCCAAACCCGTGGAATCTTTGGCTCGTTCAGGTTTCTCAACAAACGGGTCCGTCTCCAGATGCGGCTGAACCAGAAACGCGCATCTCTGCTGGATGGACCTGCATAGCGGGCGATGAATCCCTGCTGGAGGCCTCCGCATCGCATCGTTCCTTCAAGCCCCTTGCGATCCTCACGCGCAGCAGCAATCAAGTCTTTAAGGATGTGGGCATACAGGGGCATGGGAGCGGCCCAGACCAGAGTTCCGAACACCGGTTGTTGGTGCAGGCCATGTAGATCATTGAGGCTTGAGTTCCCCAGTTCGAGCCTGTCCACCAGTTCCCAGGACTGCGACTCCGATTGGTTTGCGCTTACCCGTTGGATGCTCAACGACGACCGCCAGCGGCCTTGCTGCAGTGTTTCGCCAGCGGCGGTTCGGCCCAGGCGAACAATCTCTGCTCCCAGGAATGAGGCGTCTTTCGGTAGACGCACGCTGAGTTGCTGTTCATAGAGAGCGTTGGCGTAGACCACGAGTTCTTGGGGTAACCATTCCAAATCGCTGTGACTGCCGAGTTGGCAATTCACGTGTTGGCGTGCCCAGGATCCCTGCGGAGTCTGGCGGCTGCGACCGATGGAGCCATAGACCTTTTGAGCTGCGACGCTGGTGATCAGGCTGTGGCTGTTCGTCTCAAGAGCAACATCGATGTCGAGCTGGTCGCCGCCCACCAGTCCGCCAGCAGTGTGCAGCAGTGGGATTTCACGGCGGCCGTCAGCGCCGTCTTCTGAGCGCAGCAGTTTGAAGGGAGCACTGCAGCCGCCCTGGTGAATGGTGCGTTCACCTTGCTGGAAAAACTGCAGCCGGCAGTGTCCTTGCCAGGGATCGAGGCGTTGCATCACACCAAGCTTGATGCCCCCCAGCGATCACTCTGTAGCAATGCACACGAAAAGAAGGCTTGGTTCGTGGGCAGGCTCATGGCCAGACAGGGAAGGGTGGTGGTTGAACCTGTGATCGTGCTGGAGCATCGCCTATTGGTTGGAGGATGGACCAACGCCGAGGCGGTGGGTCGTTTGCAACTGCCGCTTACCGCAGACGAACGCACGGTTTTGCGTGGCCGCCGTCGCACCCCCTGCGGCAGGGAGTTGTTGCTGCAGTTGCCTCGTGATGGTGCTCTCCAGCCTGGCGATCTGCTTCTGGATCAATTGCGCAGTTTGCAGGTGGAAGTGATTGCAGCGCCAGAACGGCTTTTACGGGTTCGCGCGGCTTCTCCGCTTGAGCTCCTGCAGGCTGCCTATCACCTTGGCAACCGTCATGTTCCGCTTGAGCTCCATGAACAGGAGCTTCTGCTGCTTGAGGATTCGGTGCTGGCCGTGATGTTGACGAGTCGTGGACTTCAGGTGAGTGCCTGTGAACGGCCGTTTGTTCCTGACGGTGGTGCTTATGGCTGTGTTCATTCGCATCCTCATGGATTCGCTTCTGCATGACATCGCTCGCCTTGCTGCAGATGGTCAGTCCGGCGCTGCCCGTGGGTGCATTCAGTTATTCCGAGGGACTGGAAGTGTTGATTCAGTCCGGTGGTCTCAGGGATGAGCATGGGATTGAGCTTTGGCTCGCTGCAGAGCTTCAGCGGGGTGGCTTGCGCCTCGAAGCTGCAGCGCTCCCGGAGTTGGCTGCTGATCTGAGGCAATGGCAGGTCAGCGCTGATGCCAGTGCGCGAACCCGGGTGGTTGATCTGGATGGTTGGCTATTGGCGACGCGCGAAGCTGCTGAGCTGCGTGCCCAACAGCTTCAGATGGGCGGCTCTCTGCTTGAGCTGCTCGCAGAGATGGGTCACCCTCTGCCAGAAGCGCTTCCTCTGGCTTGGCCTGCTGCATGGGCTTGGGCATCTGTTGCTCTGCAAGTCGCTGAGCGGGAGATGGTTGAGGGCTATCTCTATGGCTGGGTTGCCAATCAACTCAGTGCTGCTGTGCGTTTAGTGCCATTGGGGCCAACAAGAGCCCAGGTTCTGCAGCAACGTCTGCTTCCTCAGCTCGTGGATGTGGCTGAACAGTTGTCTGGTGTTCACCCCCATGAGCTTTGGAACAGTGGTGTTGGCGTCTCGATGGCGCAGCTGGCCCATGCTGAGTTGTATTCCCGCTTGTTTCGAAGTTGATGGCTAGCAAGCTTCGTTTAGGTGTGGCTGGACCGGTGGGTTCAGGAAAAACCGCATTGGTGGAGGCTCTTTGCAGAGAGCTGCGCGATCAGTTGCAGCTGGCTGTGGTCACCAATGACATTTACACCCAGGAGGATGCTCAGTTTCTGACCCATGCAGGGGCCTTGGAGCCGGAGCGGATTCGCGGAGTCGAAACTGGAGGATGTCCGCATACGGCGATTCGGGAGGATTGCTCGATTAATCGGTCTGCGGTGTCCGAGCTGGAAGCTCAGTTTCCCAACTTGGATGTGGTGTTGGTGGAAAGCGGAGGCGACAATTTAGCCGCCAGCTTCAGTCCTGAACTGGTGGACTTGTGCATCTACGTGATCGATGTGGCTGCTGGTGACAAGATCCCACGGAAGGGAGGCCCAGGCATCACCCGCTCAGACTTGCTCGTGATCAACAAGATCGACTTGGCACCCTTCGTTGGAGCCGATTTGGGGGTGATGGAGCGTGATGCTCAACGGATGCGTGCAGGCCGTCCCTGGTGCTTCACCAATCTCCAAAGCGGAGAAGGTCTGGATTTTGTTGTTGAATTTCTGATGCAACAGTTACCGAATTAAAACGTATTCAAAAATTGTTATTACTTTTGCTGCCTTTGATACGAAATCAATGTTCGGCGTATGTGGCTGCGAGCTCATCACTCGCTTGATGCACATTTGTCGCAATAGTTACTTTGCTTAGACGCTGTTTAAGAGCTTTAATGTCATTATGTCCTCGTTGATACAAAACTGATTTTGAATCAGTCTTACTCAGTCACTTCCGCCATTCGGCGAGCATCCTGAATTGAGGATTTCATGAGTAATTCTTTGTCCAATCGGTTGTTTTCTGGCTTGGCTGCTGCCTCTATAGGCCTCGGCGTCACAGCATGTGCAGGTGGCGGTCAGGCCACCAACGCCACCTGTGATGACGAAGGCAATTGCACAGTCACTGTTGGCATTCTTCATTCTCTGACAGGCACCATGGCCATCTCGGAGAAGACCCTCGTTGATACCGAGAAGATGGCCATTGCAGAAATCAACGCCGCAGGTGGCGTTGAGGTTGATGGCAAGCAATACACCATTGAAACCATCGTCGAAGATGGTGCTTCCACATGGCCGACCTTCGCTGAGAAATCGAAGAAGCTGATCGACCAAGACAAGGTGCCAGTTGTTTTTGGTGGCTGGACTTCGGCCAGCCGGAAGGAAATGCTGCCGGTCTATGAGTCGAAGAATGCCTTTCTCTATTACCCGATTCAGTACGAAGGCCAGGAGTGTTCAAGCAACATCTTCTACACCGGCGCAACCCCGAATCAACAATCGGAGCCGGCCACCAAATTCATGTATGAGAAGTCGCCTGCTGCAGGCAAGGACTTCTTCCTGGTCGGATCGGACTATGTGTTCCCCCGCACGTCCAACACGATCACCAAGGCTCAGGTTGAGCAGCTTGGTGGCAAGGTTGTCGGCGAGGACTATCTGCCTCTAGGGAATACAGAGGTGGCTCCAATCATTGCCAAGATCAAAAAAGCTCTGCCTGATGGTGGTGTCATCATCAACACCCTTAATGGCGACCAGAATGTCGCCTTCTTCAAGCAGATCCAAGATGCTGGAATTACTCCGGCTAATGGTTATTACGTGATGAGTTATTCCATCGCGGAAGAAGAAATCAGCACGATTGGGCCTGAATTTCTTGAGGGTCACTACGGCGCATGGAACTACATGATGTCGATTGATACCCCTGCTTCCAAGAAGTTTGCTGCAGACTTCAAGGCAAAGTACGGCGCTGATCGCATGGTTGCTGACCCGCAAGAGTCGGCATACAACATGGTTTATCTCTGGAAAGCTGCTGTCGAAAAAGCCAATAGCTTTGACGACGACAAAGTGCGTAAAGCACTGATTGGTATTGAGTTCGATGCACCTCAGGGTCCTGTGAAGGTGATGCCAAACCATCACCTCTCTCAGACGGTTCGAATCGGTCAAATCACTAAAGATGGCCAGTTCGCGATCCTTGAAGAGACCAATGGCCCTGTGTCACCGCAGGCGTGGAATCAGATTCACCCTGATTCCAGTGGTTATGCCTGTGACCACACCGATTCCTCTAAGGGCGGTAAGTACAAGCTCTGATTCAGTTTCATACATTGACTGATCGCTGATTGGTCTTTGGAGGAGTTCCTCATGGGACTCCTCCTTTTGTTGTTCCACCGACTGTTTCAGTCTCGACTTCCGTGCAACTGCTTTTTGAAAGCCTGTTCAATGGTGTCGCCATCGGTTCGGTCTTGCTGATGGCAGCACTTGGATTGGCGATTGTGTTTGGCCTGATGGGCGTGATCAATCTCGCCCATGGTGAGTTGATCATGCTCGGGGCCTACACGACCTATGTGGTGCAGCTCATCTTTAAGCTGCCTGCAATGCAGCCCTACTACAACGTCTATGTGTTGGTTGCGATTCCCCTGGCCTTTGTCGTCAGTGGTGTCGTCGGCATCCTTTTAGAGCGAACCGTCATTCGTCGTCTTTACGGAAGCCCTCTGGAAACACTGCTGGCCACCTGGGGAGTCAGTTTGATTTTGCAGCAGTTCGTGCGCAGCGTGCCGATGGCTTATGCCGCCGGATTGGTCCTCGCTCTGGTGAGCGGATTTGGTTTGCCGTTGGTGCTTCCCGCTCAGTGGTTGATGGCGAAGCGTGCGCGTTTGATTCGTTTTGGCTCCTGGGCTCTGTCGGCCTGTTTTGGGGTTTGTCTTGCAGGGGTTCTGGCATCGCAGATTAACCGCATAGCCCGAGCGGATGCACGCAATGTGGATGTCACGGCTCCGCAGTGGATGCGTGGCGGACTTGACTGGATGGATCTGACCTTTCCTGTTCCTCGCTTAGTGATCATCGTGATGACCGTTCTCGCGGTGGTTGGTGTCAGCTTGTTTTTGAATCGCAGTGTTTGGGGAATGCGCATCCGTGCCGTCACCCAGAACCGCTCGATGAGTGATTGCCTCGGTATTCCTACCGACACCGTTGACGTGCTCACTTTTGGTATTGGATCCGGTCTCGCTGGAGTGGCTGGAGTGGCTGTGTCTCTGCTGGGGTCGGTTGGTCCCAATGTCGGGACGTCTTACATCGTGGGTTGTTTCATGGTTGTTGTGCTGGGCGGGGTCGGAAATCTCCTTGGCACTGTTCTTGCTTCCTTCTCAATCGGTTTACTGACTGATCTGATCGGTGCAGGTCGCTTGCTCACGATCTGGCCCGAGATGCCGGTACCGCTGGAGAAGTTGGTGACCTTTTTCGCTACAACGAGCATGGCTCAGGTGATGATTTTCGCCCTGATCGTTGTGTTCCTTCAGTTCCGTCCTGCCGGTCTTTTCCCGCAGAAGGGCCGCATGGTGGAGGTCTGATCGATGTTTTCATCTTTTTCACAGCGCCGCTGGACGATCGTCGGCTTGTGGGTGTTGATCGTCGCCGTGATCGTTGCGGCGCCGGCTGTCTTGCCTGTGTTCAGGCTCAACTTGCTGGGACGATTTCTGTCTCTGTCGATCGTGGCTCTCGGGATCGATCTGATCTGGGGTTTCACCGGTCTGCTCAGTCTTGGTCAGGGCATCTTTTTCGCGCTCGGTGGCTACGCCGCCGCGATGTACCTCCAGCTCAGCAACGCAGGTGATCTGCCCAACGGCATCCCTGAGTTTTTTGGTCTTTATGGCGTCAAGGAGCTGCCATTTTTCTGGCACCCCTTCGCTTCACCTTGGTTCGCGCTGATTGCGATCTGGTTGATTCCCGGGATTCTTGCCGCTGTGCTGGGTGGCCTTGTGTTCCGTAATCGGATTAAAGGTGTCTACTTTTCGATCCTCACCCAGGCAGCATTGCTTGTTTTTTACAACCTTTTCAATGGTCAGCAGAAGCTGATCAACGGCACGAACGGCTTGCAAACTCCGGCCACGAAATTGTTTGGCCAATACGTCGGCTCCGATTTGATGCAGCGCTGGTTCTTCTGGGTCACCGCCGTGGTGGTGATTCTGATCTGGGCCTTGTTGCGTTGGGTGGTGCGTGGTCGTTTTGGTGATGTGTTGATCGCGATCCGTGATGATGAAGCGCGATTGCGCTTTGCCGGCTACAACCCAACGTTGTTCAAAACGTTTGTGTTTGGACTCGCTGGTGCATTGGCAGGTATTGGTGGCGCGCTCTACACCGTTCAGTCGGGAAGTGCGTCGCCGCAGTTCATGGAAGTGCCCATGTCGATTGACATGGTCATTTGGGTTGCGGTCGGAGGCCGCGGAACTCTGGTGGGGGCGATTCTCGGAGCTGTGGTGATTAATTTCGCCAAGAGTCTCGTGAGTGAGGCGATGCCTGAGAGTTGGCTCTTCATTCAGGGTGGTTTGTTCATCCTTGTGGTGACCGCACTCCCGGAAGGGGTGATTGGTTGGTTCCGAGGGGATGGACCAGGCAATCTTTTGAATCGTGTAGGACTCTCTCGCCCTAGTGCGACGTATCCAAGGCTTGAACTGGATGGTCAGGAGGAGGTGCAGCCATGACCATGCTCTCAACAGGAGGTGAAGCTCTGTTGGAGCTGCAGCAGATCACCGTCAGCTTTGATGGTTTTCTGGCTCTGAGAGACCTCAACCTCAGCCTCACTCCTGGCGAACTTCGGGCGGTGATCGGCCCCAATGGCGCCGGCAAGACCACATTCCTTGATGTGATTACGGGCAAGACTGCACCAACTGAAGGCGACGTTGTCTTCAAAGGTTGTTCATTGCTGGGACGTCCAGAGCACCGGATTGCTCGCATGGGCATCGGTCGCAAGTTCCAGAGTCCAAGGGTGTTTGAACATTTGAGCGTTCAGGACAACCTTGTGCTGGCTGTGAATCAGCCGAAGCAGCCCTGGTCGCTGCTGGTCGGTGGCCTGAATGCCAGCCAGAGGGATCAGGTGCATCACTTGATGAGCATCGTCAACCTGCAGAACCGAGCCGACTGGGCCGCCGGTTCGTTGTCGCATGGTCAGAAGCAGTGGCTCGAGATTGCCATGCTTGTCGGCCAGGATCCAGATCTGTTGCTGGTGGATGAACCGGTTGCTGGTCTGACTGATGAGGAGACTGATCTCACCGCAGATTTGCTCAAGTCATTAGCTGGGGATCACACCGTGCTGGTGATCGAGCACGATATGGAATTCATCCGTCGTCTTGAGAGTCCAGTGACGGTGCTGCACCAGGGGCATGTGCTTTGTGAAGGAACGATGGATCAGGTTCAGGTCGATCCACGAGTGATTGATGTTTACCTCGGAACCACAGAGGAGGACAACGGATGACAACGCTTTTGGAAATGCGCGGTCTGAACACCTACTACGGGGAGAGTCACATTCTTCGCGATGTCGATCTAACCGTGAAGGCTGGTGAGATGGTCTGTCTGATTGGTCGCAACGGGGTCGGCAAAACGACCTTGCTCAAATCTCTGATTGGCTTACTTCGACCACGTCGTGGTGAGATTGTTTTCAACGGTATCCCCCTCGATCGTCAGGCTCCACATCAGCGGGCGCGTGCTGGTTTGGGTTATGTGCCTCAGGGACGCGAAATCATTCCGCAGCTCACAGTTGAGGAGAACCTCATGCTCGGTATGGAGGCGTTGCCGGGAGGTCTTGGCCGCCAACGAGGGATTGATCCTTTCGTTTACGACTTGTTCCCGATCCTGAGGGATTTCCTTCCTCGCAAAGGTGGAGACCTCAGTGGTGGTCAGCAACAGCAATTGGCGATTGCACGCGCGCTGCTTGGAAAACCCAAATTGCTCCTACTGGATGAACCCACCGAAGGGATTCAGCCCAATATCGTTCTTGATATCGAATCTGCAGTGCGACAGATCATTTCCCAGGCTGGAATTAGTGTTTTGCTTGTGGAACAGCATTTGCACTTTGTTCGCCAGGCAGATCGTTATTATGCGATGCAACGTGGTGGCATTGTTGCCAGCGGCCCAACACAAGAGCTGAGTCAAGCAGTTGTTGATCAGTTTCTCAGTGTTTGATCAAAAAGTTCAATTGCATTCGCCTGAATTAACTTGCCATGGCTGATTCGGGAACTTGATCATTGTCCATCGCGTAGTCGGCTGCATACGCTCGTACATCCAACATCTGACCTTGTGGCGACATCAGCCAGAGTTCCAACCGAGCCTCTTGTGGCGCTTCAAACCAGAACATCTCTTTGGGCATGACAACCTTTTCCAGGTAAAAGTGCGATTCCCCAATGCACTTCACAATCACCATCTTGTTGGTGTTGTTGCGGTACACGCATTCGATCATCTTGTGGCAAAACTCATTCCCCTAATGTCGTCAAAATCTGACAGGTCAAATGTCTGATTCGTCACAAAACCAGCCTCTGCAATATTTCAATTTTACGGGCTTGATACCAAATCCCTTGATTCGGTAGTTATCGCAACATTGCCTGAAGTTCGCTGAGTAACACCCATCATTTTTTGTTCGCTGATTGGCAAGAAAGGTCTTGCTTCATGCTCAGCCTCACGCTGCTGAGATTGTTGAAGCTTTGGCCTGGTTTTCGAGTCTGGCTGGTGAATGGTTGGGACGTCTGAGCCTGATGGCGCTTGGTGTGTAGCTCGGTGACTGGTGCCCGACTTTCCCAGCTGTTGCTAGGTCCATTGCAAAGGATGGATTGCAGCTGTTCAGTCGTGACCAGCTGGGCAGCTGATGGGCGATCGGCGAGGCCAACAGACCGCTCAGGCTTGGGCGCAGCAGGTCTGCAAACCTATGCAATGCAAGCTCTTCGCCATGACGGTCGTAGGGAAGACGGTTAATGGCGGAGTCGAGCCCGAATTGACGCACTCTGTCTTCTCCGACACGCCGGTAAAGCACCTCCAGGGTGGGTAGTTGGTCCATCGACATCACGCAGCCTTCGTGTTCCATCAGGCTGCGCAGCACGGTGCAGAAGATTTCGCTGGCCATGCGCTGCAGGCCTTCGTCAGGTTTGTTCCCCAGGCTTTTGTGCTTGTGATCAAACAACCCCAGATCCACCTGCGTAATTCGGCTTGGTGCCACGTGGCGATACACCTCGGAGAGCAGTCCCATCTCCAGTCCCCAGTCGGAAGGGATCCGCAGGTTCATCGCCAGATCGCGGGTGAAGGCGAACTCACCGGCCAGTGGATAACGAAAGGTCTGGAGGTAGCGGAGGTAGGGCAGTGCTCCGAAAATCTGTTCGAGGCTTGCCAGTAAGGGGCCGACGAACAATCGTGTGGCGCGCCCCTGCAGGGCCTGGGTTTCTAGCGAGAGTCGGCTGTAGAAGGCCTTCACATAGGCCATCCCATGGGATGGGTTGAGCAGTGGTCGCAGCATTCGCTCCGGATAGCCAGAACCAAAGGTGCGGATGTCTGCGTCAAACAAGCCGATTACTTCCGCCTGCTGGCAGGCCACTCCCAGTCCTTGCCACACAGCCCAGCCTTTGCCGGGCGGGCCGGTTAGATCCAGACCCAGGCTGCCCATGGAGGAGAGCACTTCATGCACTGCCGGGCCGTTGGTCCAGTGCACTTGCACTGGGAAAGGCATATTGGCAAAGAAGGCTTCTGCGGCATTGACGTCCTCGATGCTGTCGGCGGAGAGGGCGATCACCAGACTGGATAGTCCCGTGAGCGTCGACAGCGTGTCGCGGATCAGGCTCAGGGCCGGCCGCTTGAATTCCTCCATCAGACACGGAATTAGCAGAGCTGTGGGTCTCTGCCGAAGCTCCTGGTTGAAGTCGATGGCGTCGAGATTGCCAAGGCTGTAATCATGAACCGTGGCGATCAGGCTTTGCTGAAAATCCATGCGGTGTTCGATACGACAACAGAGGAGAAGAACTTGTTCCATACCTGAACGACGTTCTGGTGGAACCTGATGCAGCCTCCGCGCGATCAAACGCTGCGAACCCTGCTTAGTGATCTCTACCCGCACAATTCTTCCGGCGATCTCCAAGCGTTGTCGTCGCAATTGCTGCAAATTCTCGGACCGGCTTCAGCGCATGCCGATTCGGCAGACGCGAATCACTGCTGGCATCGAGACGATGTGGTACTCATCACCTATGCGGATTCTGTCATTGATGATGCAAAACCTGGATTGCAGGGGCTGCACAGCTTTGTGAACCGCCATCTGCAGGTGTTTGCATCTGTGATTCATGTGCTGCCGTTTCTTGAGTCCACCAGTGATGGGGGGTTTGCCGTTTCGAGTCATGAGCATTTGGAGGAGCGGCATGGCGACTGGAGTGATCTCGCTGCGTTGGCCGAGGGCCGCCGATTGATGGCCGATCTGGTGCTTAACCATGTTTCTGCGTCTCATCCATGGGTGCGTCAGTTTTTGAGAGATGAGGAGCCTGGTCGCTTGTGTGTGCTGGAAGCTGCCCCTGGTCCCTGCTGGGATGACGTGGTCCGTCCGCGCAGTTCAGCGCTGTTCACCCATCTGCAGAGCTCTGTCGGTCAGCGTCAGGTATGGACCACATTCGGACCGGATCAGGTTGATCTGGATTGGCGTTGTCCTGAAGTTTTGCTTGGCTTCACGCGTTTGTTGAAGCAGAAGCTCGCCCATGGTGTGCGCTGGATTCGACTCGATGCCGTTGGCTTCGTCTGGAAGGAGCCGAACACCTCATGCATTCATCGCCCTCAAGTCCATCGACTGGTTGAGGTGCTGCGACATCTGCTCACCTACGCCTGCGCTGGCGCAGGCGTGGTGGTGACGGAGACCAATGTTCCGGAGGAGGAGAACCTCTCCTACCTGCGCAGTGGTCGCGAAGCCCATCTCGCCTACAACTTCCCACTTCCTCCTCTGTTGATGGAGGCCGCCATGAGCGGGTCTGCCGATCTGCTCAACCGCTGGCTTTCGCGCTGGCCCCAACTGCCAAACTCCACTGCATTGCTCAACTTCACGGCTTGCCATGACGGCGTGGGTTTGAGGCCTTTGGAGGGTCTGATGCCCCAGCGGCGTCTGTTGAATTTGCTGATTGCCTGTGAGCAGCGAGGTGGCTTGGTGAGTCACCGTCGACTCGCTGATGGGGATGACGTTCCCTATGAGATCAACATCAGCTGGTGGAGCGCCATGGCCGATGCCGGTGTCGATCCAGCTCATCTTCAGCGCCAGCGTTTTCTGCTCACCGAAATGCTGAAGTTGGTGCTTCCAGGCATTCCTGCTTTTTATCTACCAGCCTTGCTTGCGAGTCCGAATGATCTGGCTCGCTTTCGTCAAAGTGGTCATCGCCGCGACCTCAATCGCCCTCAATTCAAAGCAGCAGCGCTGGAGCGGCGCCTTGATGATCCCGATAGCGATGCAACCGCTGTGTTGATGGCTCTGCGCCATGCACTCACGCTGCGTGCCGAGCTGCCTGCACTGCATCCGGACAGCGTCTTGGACGTGCTCAGTGTCGATCGCGTGGATCGTGTTGTTCTGCGTTGCTCCCATCAGGGTCACAGTTTGGTGGCTGTGCACAACTTCACAGCCTCACGTTTGACGTTTGATCCCACCGTTATGGGCGGCCGAGATGATCTGGTCTGGGTCGATCGCCTCACTGATCAGCAGTTTGCGCCGCGAAGGCGGCATGCACTCGAGCCGTATGCCGTGCTCTGGCTGGTGCAGGCATGACGATGACTCCACACTCCAACTGGTGGGTGGTGACTGATCTCGACGGCACGCTGATGGATCATCACTACGATTGGTCAGCTGCGAAGGACGCGATCCGTTGTCTGCAGCGTCACGGCATTCCCGTGATCCCCTGCACGAGCAAGACGGCTGAGGAGGTTCTCCGCTTTCGTGAGTTGGCGGGTCTGCATGATCCGTTCATCGTCGAGAACGGTGGGGCCATCTATGGAGAATCCGCGACTGGTGAGGTATGGCGCCAAGACCTGGGTCCATCCTGGAGACAGCTCAGACCGCAACTTGCTGATCTGGAGCGTGAGCTCGGGGAGCCGCTCCAGGCCCTTGATGATCTCAGTGACATGGATGCCGATCGGCTCTTAGGCCTCAGTGGGGAGGCTCTGCAGATGGCACAACGCCGTCAGTGCAGCGTTCCCTTTGTCCCACCGATGCTCCCTGAATCTCGGCATCGTCTTCAGGTGCTGGCTGAGATGCGTCAGCTGGCAGTGGTGCAGGGCAATCGTCTCGGTCATCTGCTGGGTGCCGGTGTGAGCAAGGGCCAGGCATTGCAGACCCTCAAACAACGCCAGGGAGTTCCGGACGTGAAGGTGCTGGCCCTGGGGGATTCGCCGAATGACCTGCCGCTGCTTGATGCCAGCGACTGTGCGGTGGTGGTTCCAGGAGCAGCTGGACCGCACCCCGAGTTGAAGGCCGGCGTGGCCGAGGGGCGTTACCAACTGGCGCCAGCACCCCATGACGAGGGTTGGTCGGCAGCAGTGTTGAAGTGGATTCCAGGGTTGCAAGACAACAACACGCTCCTTAGCTGAAAGCCTGTTTTGTTTCAGCCAAGAAGCAGCTGCTGCCACAGCTGCTTCGCTTCTGCAGAGGGATGCAGTTCCATTCCGTCGACCTGTGTGAGGGATCGGCAGCCCAGGCTGTTGATCAGCAGCACCTGGTCGTCAGCTTCCAGTGTTGGACCAATGCGCGTTTCTGTGACGAGTTCTTGTTGGAGTGCTTTGGCTCGCATCACACCTGGCAGGCAACCGCTGCTCAGCGGTGGGGTGATCCAGGCGCCGTGTCGTTTCACCAGCAGGTTGGCGCTGTCGCCGCAGCAGAGATCACCACTTGTGTTGCGCAGCAGAGCCAGTTCTGACCCCTGTGCTTGCGCTTCTCGCCTGGCCTGAATCGCCTGGCTGTAGGCGAGGGTCTTGCATTGGCTCAAAACACTGTTGGCGTTGCGTTGCTCCTGAACACTAATCCAGGCCTGCGCGGTTTGAAAATTGGGCTGATGGGGTTGAAGGGTGAGCCAGAAGCGGTGCTGAGTTGGATCCGGATCAGCTGTTGGTAAGCCGATTCCGCGGCCAGCAATGCTCCCCCGACTCCAGTTGAGACGCATCGCCCCCGCTGTGCCTGTTGTGTCCAAGCGTGCACGGCTGATGGCTTCTTCAACCAATTGCTCCAGCCAGGGGCGAGCGGGAGGAGCTGCCATCCCGAGCAGTGCTGCGCCGCGCTGCCACCGCTGCAGATGTTCACTCAGCAGCTGGGCACTTCCGTCCTGGACCAGAACAGTCTCGAATAATCCATCTGCAAGCTGCAGACCTCGATCCGAGAGCGGCATGCCCAGTGCATCGGCGCTTCCCCACTCGCCGTTATGCCAGCCAAGGATTGTTGCGGTCATCTGAGTGCCTCCAGCAAGGGCAGCAGCTTCCAGTCGAGTTCGTCTGCTTCTGCTTCTGGATCGGAGTCAGCCACAATTCCGCAACCTGCATGGAGCCGTAGCTGTGTGTCTTTACGCAGCAGCGTCCGGATCAGGATGTTGCTGTCGAAGTGGCCGTTCCAGTCGAGGTGGAGAATCGATCCGCAATAGGGGCCACGGCCTTGAGCTTCCAGTTCGTGGAGCCGTTGACAGGCTCTCAGTTTGGGTGCTCCTGTGATTGAACCTCCTGGCCAGCTGGCCTCCAGTAGATCCACCCAGCTGGCGTTCGAACGCAGCTGACCGGTGACAACGGAGGTGAGATGGTGCACGCGGGCATAGCTCTCGAGCCGTACAAGATCCGGTACCTGTACCGATCCAGGCCTGCAGACACGACCGAGGTCGTTGCGTAGCAGGTCCACGATCATCACGTTTTCGGCGCGATCCTTGGCGCTGCAGACCAGGTCTGCAGCTAGGTCGTCGTCGATGCATGGATCGGCATGGCGTGGCCGGGTTCCTTTGATCGGTCTTGTCTGGACTGCTCCGCTCGCCTCCACCTGCAGAAAGCGTTCGGGGGAGGTGGAGAGAACCGCTTCACCTGTGGCAGCACCGCTGCCAACCAGCAGACCGCTGAAGGGAGCAGGGCATTGATCGCGCAACCGTCCGTACAGCTCCAGATTGCTGACATTGTTTCTGAGAGTGCTGCTTGCGCAGCTGGTGAGGTTGGCCTGGAACAGATCGCCGCTGGCAATTAGCTCACGGATTGTGCTCACGCCGGCTTTGTATGTGGACCGGTCACTGTGCCGATGCCAGCTGCATCCAAGCGTCTTCCTTTGCCATGAAGTGATCTTCGTTGGTGTCAGGCGTTCCAGGGTCCTGGCCATGGCCGCGTGGCGTATGGGGTCGACGCCTTGCAGATGGATTTCTCTGGCCTTGAGATCAAATCGCAGCACAGGATCGTGGCGTGCGATCCAGAGGGTTGCCATCACATCGCGACGCCAGGGGTTGCCAGGTTCCGTCCAGGCGGCTGCGTCGTAGCTGAGCCATCCAGTCCAGTGGCCGTCCTTGAGGTGCCGCAGCGTTGTGAAGGGATTGGACGCTCCTGGATCACCCGGCAGCCCTCGGCAGCAGTACTGCTCCAGAGGATCAACCGCCAGGGTGATGTGCCGTCCAAGTTCGCTGCCATCTCCATCGAGCCAGATCAGGCCGTTCTCACCGTGAAGGTGAGCCAGGTTTTCAGCGACCAAGGCCGGCTCCAGCCATGGCAGACGGCTGCGCAACAGGGTCATCGGTTTTCGCTGCTGCACAGATCGGGGCGGCCGGCATCGCGTAGGGCGGCATCACGAATGCGACAGCTGTCGCAGACGCTGCACGGTTTGCTCCCACCGCTGTAGCAGCTCCACGTCGACTCGATGGGCACGCCCAGGCGTAGAGCTTCCTCCACGATCCGTTGCTTGCTCCATGTCACAAGTGGTGCCCAGAGCCTGGGGCCATGTCCTTCCCGGCCCACCTTGCTGCTGAGGTTGGCAAGGGTCTGGAAAGCCTCCAGATAGTCGGGCCGGCAATCGGGATACCCCGAGTAATCCACGGCATTCACTCCAAGAACGACGCGGTCTGCGTTGCGGGCTTCAGCCAGGCTGAGGCCGATGCTGATGAACACGGTGTTCCTTCCAGGCACATAGGTGTTGGGGATGACTCCCTCCTGCACCCCATGGGTCGGTAACGCCTGTTGTTGATCCGTCAGCGACGATCCGCCCCAACTGGCCAGGTTCACGCTGATGGTGTGGTGCTCGGCCAGGTTCAGAGCTTCGGCGATGGTATTGGCTGCCTGCAGTTCACGTCGATGGCGCTGGCCGTAATCGAACGAGAGCCCGATCACTCGCCCGCCCGCTTCCATTGCCAGAGCTGCCGCTGTGGCGGAATCCAGTCCGCCTGATAAGAGGGCAATCGCGGTGAAATCGGTCATGCTGAGCATTCTGTTGCCCTTGGGCTGATGACGAAGCCTCCGCATCAGTTGTTGAACCCGATTGCCTGCTTTGGAGCTGCTCTGTCGCTCTTCGTTTTGGCTGCGCTGCCTGGTGTTGCGATTCCTCGCCTGAATCTGACCGGTTATCCGGAGCCTGCCCCCGGCCTCAAGCGTTGGGTGATTCAGCCCTCGGGGCTGCTGCCTAAGAGCACAGATCCACTCATCTCTGCACATCCACTCGACTGGCGGATTCAGTTGATAGTGGGCCAGACGGTCAGCCTCGATTGCAACACCATGCGCCTTTCAGGCTCTGGGATGACCATGCGCATGCTGCCCAAGGCATCCGGTAAGTCCCTGTTCGAAGTGAAGGGACCCGTTGCTGTGATCAGCACCAAGATGGCCTGCCCTGATGATCAGCCCACCCGAACGTCTTTCCTATCGCTGGGCAAGCAGCCCTACCTGGTTCCCTACAACGCCTCCTGGCCGATCGTTGTGGATCTCCCGGTAGGCACCGAGCTGCGTTGGCGGGTCTGGAAAGCCGAGACCCGTCAGCAGATGGGAGTGCAGCTCTGATCAGAGTTGCCGCAGCGAGTCGGTTTTGCTCTGGAAGGTGTTCAGCAACAGTTGCAGATAACTGACACTGCGCAGTTTGATGTTGGCTGTGAGCGACATGCCCACCTGAAGGGGCAGCTGCTTGCCGCTCTTGAGTTTGAGTTGCTGGCTGTCCAACTTGATCACTGCTGGGTAGGTGTACTCCTGGCGCATCTGCTGTGGATTGGGAGGAAGTGCGTCTGATCCCACCGATTCAACGGTGCCTTCCAGCACGCCGAAGTCACTGGCTGGGAAGGAGTCGATGCTGATATCAGCTGGCTGACCTGCTCGTACAAAACCAATCTTGTTACTTGGAATCATCACGTCGGCCTCCAGGGTGTTGAAGGGCACCACCTTCAACATCACTTCCGACGACATCGACTGAGAGATGAAGCCAGGGTTGTTGATCTTGAGATCGAACACGATCCCATCCACGGGTGCGCGCAAGGTCTGGTTCTTGTTGGTCACCCGCACTTCGGTGAGGTTGGCGTTGAGTTGGGCTCGTTCGCTGCGTAGACCAGCCAATTCAGCATTGAGCTGTTCGATCTGCTGGTCCACCTGGTTGATCTGACGGCGACCATCAATCTCGCGTTTGGTGAGTTCTCCTTTGAGCTCCTGCACTTTGTTGCGCTGCTGGAGGTACTGGATGTCAGGGACTGCGCCGTCTTTTGCCAGGCCTGCGAGGCGATTAAGGATTTCCTGCTCGAGGCCGAGATTGACTCTGGTACTAGCTAACTGTTCGCGATTCAGATCAAGCGTGCGCTCACGTTCCTGTTTCTTGAGCAGGAGTTGTTGTTGCTTTTGGCTGATCTGGGTTGTTTTCTCATTCACACCATTCGTCAGCGACTTGAGCTGCTCGGCGCTGCTTTCCTGATCGAGTCGGATCAGAGCCTCCCCTTTGCTGACCCGCTGACCATTTTTCACCAGGATTGCCTCCACTACTCCGCCTGGTGGAATCCGCACATCTTTGACATTGCCGACTGGTTCCAGCTTTCCAGTGGCCACCACAACTTCTTCGGTGCGAGCGATGGCCAGCCAACCGATGCCGATCACGGTGGTGCCGATCAGGCTCCAGGTGACTGTTTTCATCCAGAAACGGCTCTGCTGCAGGACGTTGTCCTGATCGGAGATCGTTGTGATCCGACTCTCAAGCGCGGAGCGGGCCTGCTTGACCAATTTGCCCGCTGAGGTGTTCTTGTCGTTGCCGTTGGGATCCATCGTCATCTCAGCTGGCCTCCTGCTGGCGGTAAAGCGCGTAGTAACGACCGCGTTTATCCATCAATTCAGCGTGGGATCCCTTTTCCACCACAGCACCCTGGTGCATCACCACGATCAGATCGGCGCGGCGGACGGTTGAGAGGCGGTGGGTGATGAAGAAAACCGTGCAGTCATGCAACGACTGAATCAAGTTGTCGCAGACCTTGCGTTCGGTTTCGTAATCCAGGGCGCTGGTTGCTTCGTCCATCACCAGCAGCTTGGGATTGGCCAGAAGCGTTCGGGCGATGGCGATGCGCTGGCGTTGGCCTCCGCTCAGGGAGGCACCCCGTTCTCCGACAGGTGTGCTGTAACCGGAGGGCAGTTCCATGATGAAATCATGGGCACAGGCCACCTTGGCGGCCAGCACGATTTCCTCACTCGATGCGTCAGGCTGAGTGAGAGCGATGTTCTCGCTGACGCTGCCTGAGAAGAGCAGCGGATCCTGTGGAACGATGCCGATCTGACGTCGCAGTGAATACAGCTCGACCTTGTCGATGTCGTAGTTGTCGATCAGGATCCTTCCTTGATTCGGGGAGTAAAGACGAGGCAGCAGCTTCATCAGCGTGCTTTTGCCGCTGCCGCTTTGGCCAACGATGCCTACGAAGGTTCCAGGCTTCACCTTTAGGCAAACATCGCTGAGCACTGGAGCCGTTCCTGGCGAGAAGGCGAAGCTGAGGTTGTCAAAGTGCACGGCACCAATGATCGGCGGGAGGGGAACCTTGGCTTTGTCTTGGTCGTCGGATTCCTGGGGGGTGTCGATCACATCAGCCAGTCGCTCGAAGCTGACCCTCAGCTCCTGGATGGTCTGCCAGATCGAGGAGAGACGTAGCAAGGGCTGGGTGACGTAGCCGGAGATAATCCGGAAGGCGATCAGCTGCCCGAGGGTGAGCTCGCCAGACAGCACGAGGGACGCGCCGACCCAGAGCACCAGCAACTGGGAGATCTTCTGCAGCACCTGAGAGGTCTGGCTCAGGGCCGTTCCTGTGATGGTTTTTTCGAAACTGCGATTGATGTACTGGCCGTAGCGGTCCTGCCACGTCCAGCGGCTGATCATTTCCACGTTCTGGCTCTTCACTGTTTGAATGCCGGTGAGCACTTCCACTAGATGGCTCTGCGTGGAGGCGTTGGCCTCGGCGGATTTGCGGTACTGCCGGCGGAACAAAGGAGCACCAAGCAGAGTCAGGCCGACTTGAATCGGCAGGACGGCCAGGGCGATCAGCGTTAGCACCCAGCTGTAAATCAGCATCACCACGATGTAGATCACGGAGAACGCCGCATCCAGCACTGTTGTTAGGGCCTGACCGGTGAGGAAGTTGCGGATTTTTTCCAGTTCGCTGATGCGGGAGCCCAGCTCTCCGACGGGGCGCCGGTCGAAGTAGCCGAGAGGAAGTCTCAGCAAGTGGTCGATAACCTCAGCGCCCAGGCGTTGATCGATGCGATTCGTGGTTTCCGAGAAGAGGTAGGTCTTGAGACTTCCTAGGACTCCTTCCAGCAGCGTTACAGCAACGAGGGCAATGCCTAATACCTGCAACGTGTCGAGGCTGCGCTGGTTGATCACCTTGTCGATGATCACCTGGATCAGAAGTGGATTGGCGAGGGTGAACAGCTGCACCACGAAACTGGCGAGCAGCACTTGAATCAGTACACCGCGGTAGCGCTTTAAGGCAGGCCAGAACCAGCCAGGTCCGAACTTCTGCTCCGGGGTGGTGTTGGTGCGATCCAACAGCAGCAGATCGATGCCCTCGGGGAAGGTGCTCTCCAGCTGATCGGCATCCAGTTCCACGAAGCCCTGGCTTGGGGAGGCCAACAGCAGGCCGCGCTGATCACTGCGCACCGCCAGGGCAAAGGCCTCACCCCAGGGCACAAGGGTTGGGGTCTGCAGGCGTACCCCCATGCGAGCTGCCACTTTGGCGCCAGAAACGTGCAGCCCGAGGCCAGCTGCAATCTGCCCACAAAGTCTCAGGCTCGGTGTTTGACCTCGCCGCAGCTGATCGCGCAGGACGCGTTCGATCGCATCGCGACGGAACGGCAGCTTCATCAACTTGGTGAGCATCTGGAAGCAGGCCAGGGTCTCCTCCAAAACCCCTTCGCCGGAAACAAAGAAATCGCGATTACCTTCGTTTGTCTGGTTAAAACGGCTGATCGGTGGGCGTATAGGGGCCTGAGGGATTGAGGCACTGTTGCTATTCCCCGCTGAGCGGCTCACCATCTCTGCTTCGACAAGCTCTGGTGGCTCTTCAAGAGCCACTTCCCTTAGAGCGTCCTTGGGTAGAGCAATCAGTCGGGCAGGCAGGCCATGTTTGTTTGGTGTTAAGGCAGCGATGGTTTCGGCATCGCTGAGCTCATCTCCGAGTGAAGCGTCCGTAGTGTTAGCCGGCTGGCTGGCGAGGAATAGTTGCATTCCGCTGCTGAGAGCGCCTTCGATGGCGCTGGAATTTCTTGCATCCAGCATCTGAGCAGCTGGCAGCAGCTCAGTCAGCAAGTCGGTGAGCGAATTTGTTTGTCTGGGCGAATTTTCGAGCTTTCTTTGCAGCAGGTCTGCCAGTTCCGCTTCCCAGAGATGGTTTTGGCAGGCCTTGGCGATGACCTGGTCTGTCGTAATCAGATTGAGTAGCTGTTCATCGCGCAAGCTGTAAGCCACCAGCTCAGTCGCAGCTCGTACCTCTTCACAGGGACATCCCCGCAGGAGAGAGGCCAATCCGATGAAGCTCCCTTGTTCAAGTCTAGCCAGGGTGCTCAGACGTCCATTCTGGTTTCCGATCAGACGGGCACTGCCACTGTCGATCAGCAGAATCTGGCTGGGTATGAAGCGTCTTTCACAAAGGGGTTGCCCAAGCGCGTAACGCTGGATTTGTCCCTGAGACAGAAATCTGGTGCGCAGAGCATCAAGCCCATCAGACATTTTGTTGTCCAGAGTCCTCAGGGCATCGAAATGCCATCTTCAACCGAAAGAAGAGATTTGACCACTGCTTTGGTTTCGCTCACCAACCAGTCCTGGAGAAGTTCGTTGGCCATGCGCTGACGCATCGCGTCGTTGAAGCTGGCCTCTTGGCGTTCGTCCAGACGAGCGACGACCCACCATTGCTCGATCAGGATTGGTTCTTGCACAACCCCTGGAGTTGCTGTTCGCAAAAGCTGTTGAAGTCTGGGATGGGCTTGTTTCAGGCTTCCTGGCCCTACTTTTCCGCCACTGCGTTGTTCAGGGCCTTCACTGTGGTCTGCGGCTAAGTTTTCAAAGCTGGCTTCATTGGCCTCTAATTGGAGGTAAAGCTCGTAGGCCATGCCTGAGTCTTTAACGCGTAGAAGGCTGTAGGAAACCTTATCTATTTCTTCTTTGCGTTGCAGAAAATGCGCCTCCGCCTGATTGCCAAATTCATCGATGGCCAGCTTAGAGAGTTTGACAGGAAGGCTTAATTGATGGAGAAGTTCATCCTTAGTAAGGTAGTGATTATCTAGCCAATTGTTCAATAATGCATCATTCTCCAGTTGCTCTTTTTGGCAATGCTCTATGAGTGCTTTTTGAATTAGGTCCACTGGAATTTTCAATGATTCAGTAGCTTTTTCAATTAACTGTCGGCGAACAAGTGATAGGAGAAGATCTTTACTTCTGAGCAAGTCAAGGGTATTTCCACCTAGGGCTGTGAGTGACGCTTGAAGAGCGTGACGGAAGTCGTCCATGAGTCAGAACCTAGCGTTGGTTCTCGGTGGCTTGCTATTGATCACTCTCAGTGAGGCAACAGCGGGCCGAGGTCCAGAGCAAAGGCCTGACGACCTTCCAGTCGTCTGAGCTCAACGTGTAGATGGTCGGTGCTGGCGGAGCCGCGCCGGCCCACTCGGCCGATGCGTTCACCAGCTTGCACCAGCTGACCGGTATGAACGTCAGCACTTTGAAGATGGGCGTACACAGTTTGCCAACCCCGGCCATGGTCGAGCAGCACCGTGAGTCCATAGCCACTGATCGACTGCACCAGCTGCACCCTTCCGGAAAGCATGGCCAGCACGGGTGTTGAGGCAGGGGCGATCAGGTCATGGCCCACATGCATGCGCCAGCGTTGGAGTTGGTCTGAGTAGCGCCAGCCATAGGGCTGAACCTCCTCGGCAGGTTGAGATAACGGGTACACCAGACGCAGCGTTTCGCCTTTGCGAAAGGGACGGTATGAGTCGGGTAGTCGTCGAGGACGCGATTGGCTCAGCAAGGCCAGATTTGAGACACCGGTGCGTTCAGGCACCCGTTCGGGTTGGACAGGCTGAGCACAGATGGTCGGACCCAGATTGACCAAGGCCATCTCGATCACCATCCCCTTCGCTGTGATCGGCAGCAGGTTGTTGCGCTGCATGGCAAACGGATCTGATTCAGCTGTTGTATCGATTCAGCGCACGCCGAGCCATTTGTGGTTCTGCAGGCTCAGCCGCCAGCGTCCGTCTCCCTGTGCTTTGGTCACCGCTAGCGCCTGGCCTTCCTGGCTCTCCCAGCCCGGTTGCACCAACCAGTGAGCCTGAGGAGCTTGAGCCGCCACCATATCGGCGAACAGCAGATCTGCAGCTTCATGAACCACCACCTTCAATTCATGGCAGCAGCTGAGTAGATCCTGCCTTGGTGGTTTGTGTCGTTTCGGTGAGAGTGTGATCCAGTCGGGGCTGCCGCTGAGGGGATCCACGCCGCTGGTTTCGAGGTGAATGGGCAGTGAACAACTGCTGCGGATCGCGCTCGTGAGCGGTTCGAGTGGGTGATGCAATGGTTCCCCGCCTGTGATCACCACGAACGCTGCACCCGCCTCGGCGGCCTGAAAGGCATCCTGCGCAAGGTCGGCGACGCTTCGTTGAGGGTGCACGTGTGCAGACCAGGAATGCTTGGTGTCACACCAGCTGCAGCCCACTTTGCAGCCACCAAGGCGGATGAAAAAAGCGCTGCGACCTGCGTGTAGCCCCTCCCCCTGCAAGGAGTGGAAGGTTTCCACCAACGGCAGGCCGTTCATGGACTCGGCAGTGCTCAAGGGTTGCGGCTGGCCTCAGGGAAGTCGCGGCCGCCGACGGCAGAACCCTGTTGACGCATTGCCTCGCTTGGACTGGAGGGCAAACGCTGTTGGGCTGCCTCGATCAAACCGCGGAACAGCGGGTGGGGCCTGCCCGGGCGCGACAGGAATTCCGGGTGGTACTGGCAAGCCGCGAAGAAGGGATGGCCCGGCAATTCGATCAGCTCCACCAGACGGCCATCCGGTGAGCTGCCGCTGATTCGATAGCCCGACTCGAGGAAGAGGCTGCGGTAGGCGTTGTTGAACTCATACCGGTGCCGGTGGCGCTCGTAGACCACTTGATCGTCGTAGAGGCGTGCAGCCATCGAGCCTTCTGCGATTCGGCAGGGATAAACTCCCAGACGCATGGTGCCGCCGAGATCGACGACGTCCTGCTGCTCTGGAAGCAGGTGAATCACTGCATGTTGGCTGTCTGGATCGAGCTCAGCACTGGATGCATCGGTGAGACCGGCCTGATTGCGAGCCCATTCGATCACCGCTGTTTGCATGCCGAGGCAAAGACCCAGGAACGGCACTCGTTGTTCCCTTGCCCAGCGAATGGCGGCCACCTTGCCGTCAACTCCCCGGTTGCCGAAGCCACCCGGCACCACAACGGCATCCATGCCTTTGAGCAGGCTTTCGGCTCCGTCGTTTTCGATCTGCTCAGCGCAGACCCAGTGCAAATCCAGTGAGGCATTCTGCGCCAGACAGGCGTGGCGAAGCGCTTCGACAACCGAGAGGTAGGCGTCGTTGAGTTGCACGTACTTGCCCACCAGCGCCACCTTCACGGTCGGTCCTGGGTTACGCATTTGATGCACTAGTTGGGCCCAGCCCGCCATGTCGCTGTCATGGTCCTCCAGTTGCAGAACATCGAGGACTTCGCGGCAGAGGCCTTCGTCTTCAAGGGTCAACGGCACGGCATAGATGCTGTCGGCATCGAGGGAAGGGATGACGGCTCGTTCAGGAACCCCGCAGAAGCCGCCGATCTTGCGTTTGAGTTCCGGGTTGATGTCCCGATCGCTTCGGCAGACCAGCACATCGGGTTGGATGCCGATGGATCGCAGCTCCTTGACTGAATGCTGGGTGGGTTTGGTTTTCAGCTCTCCTGAGGTGCCGATGAAGGGCAGCAGGGTCACGTGGATGTAAGCCAGGTCGTGGCGACCCACATCGCCGCGGAATTCACGGATGGCTTCCAGAAAGGGCAGCGACTCGATGTCACCCACGGTGCCGCCGATTTCTGTAATCACCACATCGGCGCCACTATTGGCGGCAACGCGATGGATCCGTTCGCGGATCTCACCGGTGATGTGGGGAATTACCTGCACCGTGCCGCCGTTGTAATCACCGCGACGCTCCTTATTGATCACCGACTGGTAGATCGAGCCGGTGGTCACGCTGTTGAGGCGAGACATCGCCGTATCCGTGAAGCGTTCGTAGTGACCTAGGTCGAGGTCAGTCTCAGCCCCGTCTTCAGTGACGAAGACTTCACCATGCTGAAACGGACTCATCGTGCCTGGGTCCACATTCAGGTATGGATCCAGCTTCAGGATCGACACGCTGTAGCCACGTGATTTCAGCAGGCGCCCCAGGCTGGCGGCCACGATTCCTTTGCCGATGCTGGAGACGACACCACCGGTGACGAAGACGAACTTGGCCATGAACCCCTGGTCGATTCTTCAATGTACCGATTGCACCAAGGGGTTGAGTTCTCGCTGAGGGTCAGCCCTCCAGCAGGCTCCTGAGCATCCAGGCGGTTTTTTCGTGAATCTGCAGGCGTTGGGTCAGCAGGTCAGCGGTGGGTTCATCGCTCGCGGCCTCCGCTAGAGGAAAGATACTGCGAGCGGTTCTGGCTACGGCTTCATGGCCAGTCACCAGCTCCCGCACCATGTCGAGGGCAGCAGGTTGCTCGGTGACTTCCTTGATGGAGGCCAGTCCGGCAAGGGTCGAGCCGCCGTAAGGGGCCACCACGCCGAGAGCCCTGATTCGTTCGGCGATCTCGTCTAGGGAGTTCCACAGCTCGGTGTACTGGTCCATGAACATCAGATGCAGGGTGTTGAACATCGGACCGGTCACATTCCAGTGAAATCCATGCGTTTTTCCATACAGCACATAGGTATCAGCCAGTAAGCGACTCAGGCCTGCTGCGATCTCCTCGCGCTGTTCCTGAGCGATACCGATGTTGATCTGGGGCGCGCTGGCCATGGGAGTGGATGGGATAACGGTTACTTGGAGTTAGGAATCCAGGCCCAGGATGTAGTCCTTTACCTTGGATCGCCGCTGTGGTTGACGCAGCTTGAGCAAGGCGCGCGTCTCGATCTGGCGAACCCTTTCCCGAGACAGCGCCATCGCTTCACCGATTTCCGCCAGGGTGCGCGGGTGATCATCTTCGAGTCCGAAACGGCTGCGGATCACTTCCGCTTCCCTTGGTGTGAGCTCATCCAGCAAGTGCTCCAGGTCGTCATGGAGGGAGTCGCGGGTGAGGGTCTGCTCAGGCGTGGCACTGCCGTCTTCCAGCAGGTCTCCCAGCTGGGTGTCTTGGTCCTTGCCCACGCGGGTCTCCAGGGAGACGGAGCGAGGAACCCGCATCAGGGTCATGCGCACGGTTTCTTCGCTCAGCCCCAGTTCCCTGGCCAGATCACTCACCGACGCCAGTCGCCCCTTTTCGGTGGCAATCTCCTGCTGGACGCGTTTGATGCGGTTCAGTTTTTCGGTGACATGCACCGGTAGGCGGATTGTTCGACTCTGGGTGGCGATGGCCCGGGTGATTCCCTGTCGGATCCACCAGTAGGCGTAGGTGCTGAAGCGGAAGCCTCGGGTGGGGTCGAACTTCTCAACCGCCCGCTCAAGGCCCAGCGTGCCTTCCTGAACTAGATCCAGCAGCTCCATGCCCCGTTGTTGATACTTCTTGGCCACCGCCACCACAAGGCGCAGGTTGGCCTGAATCATGCGGTCGCGGGCCCTGCGGCCTTCACGAAGTCTGCGCTGCAGTTCCTTGGCCTCAAGGCCCACCTCGTCTGCCCAGAGGCTGTACCCCTCATTCAGCAGTCGATTGAGTTCCTCCAGGGGCAATTCAGCTGCCCGTGCCCATTCCTGACGTGTGGGCCAATGGCTCACCTGATTGGCTTCGCGCAGCTGCAGTTCCTCCAGATCCAGCAGGATCCTGATTGCAGCATGGCGATTACTGAGGTCCCGCTCCTGCAACAGCAGTTTCTCCCGCGCCTGGACCAGGCGAGAGAGAGTGACTTCTTCTTCGCTCGTGAGCAGGTCGACTCGACCGATGTCCTGCAGGTACAGGCGCAGCAGGTCGTTGCCACCGCTCCAGCGGATCGGGGCATGCCCCGTCGATCGCGCGTGTTTGGCCAAGAAACCCTGGATGGCTCACTGTCCTTCCAGGGTTGATGCTCTGAGGGTTCAGTGCTCCGAACCGCTGGTTTCTGTTCGGGTTCTAGTTCGCGGTCTCGTCGTTCTCTTCGACCCAGGTGCTGGCCACATGCAGCTCCTCAAGCTGCTTGTCGGCAACACCGCTGGGAGCGTTCGTCATCAGACAACGAGCTTGCTGAGTCTTGGGGAAGGCGATCGTGTCACGGATTGATTCCTCGCCGGCCAGCAACATCACCATCCTGTCGACGCCGAAGGCTAGGCCTCCGTGGGGCGGAGCCCCCACATCAAGAGCGTCCATCAGGAAGCCGAACTGCTCCTGGGCTTCCTCCAGTGGCAGACCCACGGTCTGCAGCACCTGTCGCTGTAGGGCCGAGTCATGGATGCGCAGCGAGCCACCACCGAGTTCGAGTCCGTTGAGTACGAGGTCGTAGGCCTGAGCGCGGGCTTGTGGCAGTGTCTTGCCCCACTCCGATGGGTCGTTGCCCAGATCTTCGCTGTTGGGAGCGCAGAAGGGGTGATGCAGAGCCTCAAAACGATTCTCATCGCTGTTGAACTCGAACATCGGGAAATCCACGACCCAGAGGAAGTTCCATTGGTCGTTGTCCCGGTCGGCTTGGACCATGCCCAGCTCCTTGGCCAGATACTGACGCACACGGTCGAGGGCTTTGTTCACCGTGGCGGTGTCACCGGCACCGAACAGCAGCAGCGTGCCTGGCTGGGCTCCGGTGCGACTCAGCAGCTCCTGCTTCTGTACCTCGCTGAGGTTGTCTTTAATCGCGCCGATGGTGTCGATCTCGCCTCCTTCGCGCACGCGGATGAAGGCCAGGCCACCGGCTCCAGCGGCCTGGGCCTCACTGAACACATCTCCACCGGGCTTGATGCGCACATTGGAAAGGACGTCGTTGCCGCCTGGCACCGCAATCACCTTCACCGAGCCGCCGGACTTCACCGCACCGCTGAACACCTTGAACCCCATGTCCTTGACGATGTCCGAAACGGTCACCAGCTCCATGCCGTAACGGGTGTCGGGCCTGTCTGTGCCATAGCGTTCCATGGCGTCTTGCCAGGTCATGCGCGGGAAGGGTCTCGGCAGCTCGATTCCTTTTACCGTCTTCCAGATGGTGCAGATCAGCGATTCATTCAGCTCCAGGATCTCTTCCTGGTCCATGAAGCTCATCTCGATGTCCAGCTGGGTGAATTCCGGCTGGCGATCGGCGCGCAGGTCTTCGTCGCGGAAGCAGCGGGCCACCTGGTAATAGCGCTCGATGCCGCCCACCATCAGCAGCTGTTTGAACAGCTGGGGCGACTGGGGCAGGGCGAACCAGTCGCCGCCACACACGCGGCTGGGCAGCACGTAATCACGGGCGCCTTCCGGTGTGGAGCGCGTCAGGACGGGAGTCTCCACCTCAATAAAGCTCTGCTCCTCTAGGAAGCGGCGCGCGGCCTGGATGGTCTGGGCGCGTAGGCGCAGGTTGTCGTTCATGCGCTTGCGGCGCAGATCCAGATAGCGGTGGCGCAGGCGCAGCTCCTCGCGTGTGTTCTCCTCGTCGTGCACCGAAACGGGGAAAGGGAGGTTTCCTTTCACGCTGTTCAAGACCTTGATACCGCTGGCCAGCACCTCCACAGCACCGGTCGCCAGCTTGTCGTTGAGAGATTCGGCAGGGCGGGCTCGCACCTTGCCATTCACCTGCAGCACGGTTTCGCTGCGTAGATGTTCGGCCACAGCAAAAGCCTCAGCGCCCAGGTCGGGGTCAACGGTGATTTGCACGGTGCCGCTGCGGTCGCGCAGGTCAATGAAAATCACACCGCCGTGGTCGCGGCGTCGATCCACCCAGCCGCAGAGCTGCACCTCCTTATCAATGTGCTGCTTGCGCAGGTCGCCGCAACCGTTGCTGCGCATGGGAACTATCAGCTGGTGACAGGCGAGTTTCCCATAGCTCGGGACCCTTTATCCACGTCGGTAGAAGGGCCGCTTCACCACTGTGGCCGGTTGCACCTGCCCTCGGATCTCCACGCCCAGTTCGCTGCCGACTTTGGCCAGTTCCTTGGGCACGAGGGCAAGGGCGATGGCTTCTTCCAGGGTGGGTGACCAGCTGCCGCTGGTGACCACCCCCACCTTTTCTCCGTTGTGCATCACTGGGTAGTCGTGCCGGGCAATGGCGCGTCCCTGCAGCTTCAGTCCCACCAGCCGCTGGGAGGCCCCCTGGGCGGCGACTTGCTCCAGGGCCTGTCGTCCAACGAAGTCTTGCGGCATTTCGAGGTGCACCAGCCAACCCAGGCCTGTCTCGAACGGGTTGGTGCTGGCGGTCATGTCCTGGCCATAAAGATGCATTGCGGCCTCCAAACGCAGGGTGTCTCGTGCTCCTAGACCGCAGGGCTCGACATCCAGTTCGAGCAGTTGCGCCCAGAGTTTGCGACCGTCTGTCCGGCTCAGCAGCAGTTCAGCACCGTCTTCTCCCGTGTAGCCGGTTCGGGCGCAGAACACCTGGTCGCTCAGCCCTTGCAGTTGCAGCAGGCGATGGCCAAAGCGGGGTAGCTCGTGCAGAGACTCTCCGCTGAGTGTCTCGAGTATTCCGATCGCCTTCGGACCCTGCAGGGCGAGTAGCACGCCATCCCGCTTTTCATCTTTAACACTGAGACCTCGCGGTTCCAGCTGCTGTTTCAGCCAGGCCGTGTCGCTGTTTGAGCAGGCGGCATTGATCACCACCAGCACGGTGCCGTCGCCGGATTCAGTTTCCCCCTGGTCGTAGACGATCAGGTCATCACGGATGCCGCCTTTGTCGTTCAGCAGCACGGTGTAGCAGGCCTGCCCCACTCCGATCCGGTGCAGGTCTGTTGGCACCAGAGTCTGGAGTGAGTCTTTGGGGTTACTGCCTTCGATTCGAAGCACGCCCATGTGGGAGATGTCGAACATCCCCACGCCTTCACGCACGGCTTTGTGCTCTGCGATGAGCCCTGAGAACTGAACTGGCATTTCCCAGCCAGCGAAAGGAACCATGCGGCCCTTGGCATCTCGGCAGAGGTCATGGAGAGGCGTGCGTTGCAGATCCATGACGGAGATCAGGCGTTCACAGCGGATCCTATGGATGATGTTCCGGTTTGCGTTGGAAGTGGAAGCAAAGCCGCAGATTGCGCCTCCAGCATCGACCGCTACTCAAAGCGTCCTTAGCTTGAATGACCCCGTTCAGAAAGCCTTCTGTCAAAGTCTTCCTGCCAGTCCTGTCAGCACTGCATCCCTGCACAGGGCGGTGGGGGTGGTGGATGGTGCAGGTTGCGCAATCTGACGGTTCACGTTGAGCTTGCACGCGTGATTTGGTGCCATCACTGGACGGCTCGTGCCCCGGTGCTTCCTGGCCTCGTGCCTCCTGACCAGCCTCTCGTTGGAGGCGACCGACAGTTGGATCTTGGATCTTCCGTGGATGGTCTTGGTCAGTCCGGAGAGCCAGCGCAGGTGTTGTGAACCAACGGGGTGTGTTGTTTCAATTACAACAACCCTTGAATCGGCCGTAACAATAAGGAGACTGATCGTGATTCGCGTTTCCCTTGTCGGTCCCCACCCCTATGCCGACCGCTGTTCAGCTGATTGCTGAGCATCGCAATGTTGAGCTATTGCTGCTGCCGACAGGGAGCATCCTGTTTGAGCGGGGTGAGTCGGTGAGTGCTCTTTACGCGATTGAGCGTGGACTGGTGGAGCTCACGACCGGTGGTCGTGACCGCCTCCGCTATGGCGACGGAGAGGTCTTCTTTTATGAAGACCTGGTGGTTGATGACGCACATCACAGCCGAACAGCGCGTGCGATCACCCCGGTGCACGTGCTTCGGTTGGATCGCAACAGCTTTTTAGAGCTGATTCACAGGCATCCCACACTCGTGCTCAGCCTGCTCAGTGGTCAGCACCGACGACTGCGGGAGCAGCGTCTTGGCGCTGCTCACTTTTACTGAGCCATCAGCAGCAGCAGGCTGCGGGTCACCTTGGCTGCCAAAACGCTGCTGATGCCACTTCGGTCCAGTTGAGGAGCCAGTTCAACAACATCGGCTCCGACAAGGTTGTGGTGGCGTAATTCGCTCACCAGTTCAGCGAAGTGTTGCCAGAGGAAGCCGCCTGGTTCGGGTGTCCCTGTGCCCGGCATCACGGCCGGGTCAAACCAGTCCAGGTCAACGGTGAGATAAAGAGGTTGGCCCCGCAAATTCCGCAGTCGGCAGACCATCTGATCGATGGGCACCAGGCGATTGCTGCTGCGCAGTTCGGAGAACTCTTCCCTAGTGCCGCTGCGAATCGCGATTTGCAGTAGCTCCCGGCTGGGAAGCACGTCTAGGCAGCGCCGCATGGCACACGCGTGGCTGTGGCGAGATCCCAGCCATTGATCGCGGAGATCCGCGTGAGCATCTAGCTGCACGAGCGCCAGAGCAGGATGCCGCTTGGCGACTGCGGCGACAGCTCCGGAGCTGATGGAGTGTTCTCCGCCCAGCATCAACGGCTTGAGCTGTAGGTCTTGGACATGGATCGTGGCGTTGTGAACGGCCTCCAGCACCGGTTCGGGAGCACCAAAGGGGATCTCGACCGCTCCGAGGTCGGCGTAGGCCATGGTTTCGAGGTCAAGGTCGAGCTGGGGGCAGTAGGTCTCAAGGCCTGTACTCACCTCCCGCACGGCTGCAGGTCCGAAACGGGTGCCTGGCCTGAACGATGTCGTGCCGTCATAGGGCACGCCGAACAGGCCCACCTTGCAGCCGTCTGGATCCCGGCTGGCGCCCATGTAGATCGCCCCTTCTCGATCAAACAGTGAGTGGCCCGAAATGTTCACGCCAAGAGCTCCCGTTCGATGAAGGCAGGCATCGCTTCAAAGGCACCGGATTGCCAGCGTGGGCTCCAGATCTCGCAGGCTGCGGCGATCCTGGCCGCCCGCTCTGGGTCGGGGTTTCGGTAGCGGGGGCCGTCCACCGCCGCGAACGTCCAGCTCCACCAGCCGCTGGGGTACATAGGCACCCAGCCGTAAAGAGGGTCGGCATGGCCGAAGACATCCTTCAGCAGGCGAACAGTCTCGATATGAACCTTCCGGAAGGCTTCCGGTGATTCGCTCTGGGTGGCGAAGACGCCTCCCGGCCTGAGGATGCGCCGGCAGTGCTCGAAGAAGCTGCGGTTGAACAACCCTTCGGCTGGACCTGCCGGATCGGAACCATCCACGATCACCACGTCGTAGCTGGCGTGTGTGGAGTCCGCGGCCCAGGCAATGCCATCGCCCACCGTGAGGTGAAAGCGGGGGTCCTGCCAGCAGCCTCCACCCAGCGAAGCCAGATGCTTCTGACTGAGTTCCACCACCCGGCCATCGATCTCCACCATGTCGAGATGTTGGACGCCTTGATGGCGAAGGCATTCGCGGGCGGTACCGCCGTCGCCACCGCCGATCACCAGGACCCGTTCAGTGGCTGCGGCAGCGCAAAGAGCTGGATGCACCAGTGATTCGTGGTAGTGCCGTTCCTGGTGCTCCGCCGTCATCCAGCAACCGTCCAGCAGTAGCCCTTTGCCGTAGCGCTCGCTCTCAATCACGGTGATGTGCTGAAAGTCGCTTTGCTCTTCCACCAGCACTCGTCCTGCGAGGCCATAACGAACCCCTTCATGGTGTTCATCGATCCAGCCGCCATTGGCCGCGGATGCCTTGTTCATGAAGGTTGTGGAGGATTCCTTCCTCCAGCTAAGAACAGCGTTGGTTCATCGTTGCCCCGCAACCGACCCAGACTGCCGAGATCCCTTTCAGTGCTCGCTGGAGTCGGAGCGTGATTCAGGATCTGCCGATTAATGACCGTTTGGTGATCCCAGCCGCTGAGTTGCAGTGGCGGTTCTCCAGGTCCTCGGGTCCGGGCGGGCAGGGAGTGAACACCACCGATTCGAGAGTGGAGCTGAGATTCGACCTGAAGAGTTCCAAGGTCCTGGGTCCGTTTCGGAAGGCCCGGTTACGACAGCAATTGGCATCGCGACTGGAGGGGAACTGTCTGAGGGTGGTTGCTGCTGAGGAGCGTTCCCAGTGGCAGAACCGTCAGAGGGCCATGGCGCGACTGGCGGACTTGCTGAGAGAAGGACTTAAGCCACCGCCGCCGAAGCGCAGGCCCACACGACCGGGGCGTTCTGCTGTTCAACGCAGGCTGGATGCCAAAGGCAAGCGCAGCGAACTCAAACGTCGCCGGCAAGGCCGGCCCTCACTGGATGATTAGAGATTGGCCCAGATGCATTCCTTGGTTAAAGTGTGATTAAGCAAGCTGTCTTGGAGGTGGATTGATGAATCAATCGCATGCTCACCATCCCTCAGCTGATCTGGTCAACCTGATGCGCCTTGAAGAAGGTGCCAGGAGTTGCACAACCCGTGAACAGGCCCGCGCATTGATCCGCGAAGCCGACCAGGTCAAGCGCAGCCTCTGGGGCAAAACGGAAGGCACGATCGCTGCACACGACTAATGCCGATCAGCTGATCAGTGTTCCTGATCCTGAGATTCGCTTCGGATCGCTTGCTTGGCCTGCTGCCACAGCTCCTCCAGTTTTTGGATGCTGTGGCCTTCCAGATCACCGTCCAGAGCTGCTTCCACCCGTGAGAAGCGATCCAGGAAGCGTTGATTGGTGCCTGCCAATCCTTCCTCCGGGCTGATCTCACACCAGCGGGCCACATTCACCAGGGTGAACAACACATCTCCAAGCTCCTCCTGTGCATGGGCTTTGTCGCCTGAGCAGATGGCGTCCTTGAGCTCCTCGAGTTCCTCATTCACCTTGCTCCAGACGCCGGCGATGTTCTCCCATTCGAATCCAGCCTTTGCGGCTTTTCTGGAGATGGTCATCGCCCCAGAGAGGGCCGGCTGTCCACGCACCTTGCTGGCCAGCTGATCGCTGAGGGGAGATGCAGAAACTGCAGCAGCTTTGGCCCCAGCTTTTTCCTGCGCCTTGATGGCTTCCCAGCTGATGCGAACAGCTGCGCTGTCGCGGGCTTCGGCGTCAGCAAAGACATGGGGATGGCGACGGATCAGTTTGTCGCTGATGCCCGCTGCCACAGCATTCAGATCGAAACGGTTGTCTTCCTCGGCGATGCGTGCATGCAGCATCACCTGCAGCAGCAGGTCGCCGAGCTCCTCCTTTAAGTGCTGGTCATCGCCATGACGGATTGCATCGGCCACCTCATGGGCTTCCTCCAGCACGTAGGGGGTGAGGGATTGGTGGGTCTGTTCCAGGTCCCAGGGGCAGCCTCCTGCGGGATCGCGTAACTGTGCCACCAAGTTCTCCAGCCGGCGCAGGGGGTCCTGGTGCTGGAACACGTCGGAGCCTGAGGCCATGGAAACCGCACACGCTTGTGGTCACCCTCTCACCGACGTCGACGCCTTCGCCAGGGTTTTGCGCACTCTGCAGGCAGTGGATCTCCATCAAGGATTAGATGCAGCCATACGCTGCTTTCCAGACCCAGCAGGATGCCGATCAAGGTCCGGGGATGTTGCCTGAATGTCATCACAAGGTGTGGCCATGCCTGGGACGGGGTTGGGATGGCAGGTGCAAGCAGGGATGCAGCGCTGATCCAGATCAGCAGCATCAGGGCTGACAGCCATGCCAATCGCAGTGCCATGCCAATTAGGGGGCCGTGGGATAAGAGAGATCGATGCGGAAGCAGGCGTCGATAGGGCCACCAGATCGCACCCAATACCCCCCAGCGCCTGAGTGCGGCGGATCGCACGTCAAGGTCTGGTGATAGCCAGAGGCCTCCCACGATGAAGGCCAGCGCCGTCAGGGCACCGTTGATCCATCCCAGCCACCATCCCGTCAGCAGGCCCATGGGCAGGCACCAGGCCAGGGTGGCCCGGTCATGGTCTCGGCCTGAGGCCACAGCAATTCGTGTTGAGCTGTTCCAGCGTGCCTCGATCAGGCAGAATCGGCTTCTAGGGCGATTAGCTCAGCGGTAGAGCACCTCCCTTACAAGGAGATTGTCACAGGTTCGATCCCCGTATCGCCCATTCCGAGCCATCACTTCAAAACGCAGCTCTAAAGCGGTAACAAGGCTTGCTGCTGAGAAGCGGCCTAGGCAGGAGCTAAGCCAAGTTCTGGCTGCTGGATTGCGTTCAAGGTGTTGTTCAGCTCGGCAACATCAAGGAGCCCTTCAGCGCTGAACCATGGAGAGTTTTCCCAGCTGAAGCCTTCGCCAAAGGTGTTGTCTGGAGCGACGACATACCAATGGCAGTCAACGTCTGGTAGGTCCACCGAGCACTGCGCCCAATCGGCTTGCCATTGCGGAACTTGCACCCACATGACAGCTGCAAGGACGACTGAAAACAGGCTTTGCAGCATCGCCATCTCGATCGAGGAGGCTGACCCTACTCGTGGGTGAACTCAGAACGATGTTCAGATCTTGAATGGCCTGATCCAGCCCCACAAAAAAACGCCCCTTTCTCAAGGGGGCGCGAAATGAGGATCCGTGTCATGGGTATTCAACTCGAGATTTCTGAGCTGTCCAGCCGGTCAGTGATGACCAACTATGACTCAAGTCCGACAGCGGACTGTTGGAGAAGGTCGAAACGGACAATCAGGACGCCCCGATCCGCAGCAGCCACGCTTGTTTCCGCTGATGTGCAGATGCGCTCTTCAGCCAGCAGGGTTTCAGCACCTTTCCCAACCGAATTCAGCTGAGGTCAGTTCAGTCACCGGGAGCCACGTCAGCATCCATGTGATTGCCATGATCGAGCCGCGGGGAAATGAAAGGCCCACGCACGTCTAGACAAACCCGGCGGCGTAATGCGGATTGCAGCGTCGGGTTAGTCAACGTTGCTCAGGCGTTGAATCCTGCTTGATCAACCAGATTTTGTCGCTTTCTCGTTGGTTGATGAAGGGATCGACCAGAGCATCTCGATCCGTTGTTTGCTTTCCTCTGCTGAATGCTGTGGTGACGTCTGCCATGTGGAGGCGGCTGAGCATCGTGTTGGGCTCTTCAGCCAACTGCTTCTGGACATTGGATCCATCGCGGTTCAAGCCACCATCTCGGAAATCTGTTCTTGTGTCTGTCAAGCAGGGGACACATGTCTCGCAATGCTCAGCTGCAGGGCCCCATCGCTTTTGGCGAAGTAATCAGGGCAGGCATGAGGCTGCTGCTTGCTGGAGTCGATCGAGCCTTTGCTCACGGGAGCCCCATAGTCCGATCAGCTTAGGCCGCCTCTTGTCTGGCATGACTGAGAAGCGTTCATCCCGATAGATCTGTTTAAAGATCGCATCGACTTCTGCTCGGTAAGGAAGATCGACGGGTCTGATGCCGTCATCCTCCATGTCCACTGGCCAGCGATCAGTCATGGTGACAAAGACTACTAAATCAAGCCTCTGAAGTGTCTCTCTGACTCTCGTTAACATTGCTTCCACAAATGCATTATCAATATCGGTTGTTTATTTATCGGCTGTGTATTGCGAGTAGGCGATGTAATCAATAGGTGCGCGATCGAAAATCACAAAGTCGTTGATTGATGCATAAAGATTCACGCGACTAGCGTTGTAATACATCTGGATGCCGTTGTGAAGACGGTTGCTTTCCTGACGGACTCGGATGTCATACATTTCGCCATCGAGGGCACGAAACGGCTCCTCTTCACGTGTGTATTCGGGATGCCGTTTGATCCAGTCCCAGACCAAGGTGCTTTTGCCGAGAGAGTGAGATCCGCTGATGGCGATGCGCATGTTGAGATCGGCGGTCGAGGCCCGTCATTCATTATGTTTCGACCTCAATGAATTGATCAGCCAGACATCGGTTGAGCGTCGATGTCTGGCTTGGATCACTGTTAAAGACCAATGGTGTGGAGTAAGCCTTCGCTACTGATCAATTCCGTTGCGATCGCAGCAATGAATCCGAGCATGGCTAGACGCCCGTTTAACTTCTCTGCCCGTGCGTGGAACCCCCAACCAGCGTCAGGTCCAGCAAGTTCCATTTGTGGTTCCTTGGGGTAGACGTTGTCGTGCCCCTCAAGATCGTGAGTCACCAGTCCGGTGGGTGCCTGGAGTGTGGTTGCTGTCATGGATGTCTCCGAGTGGGACCTGTTTGGTCTACGCCTGCTGTTGGCTGCGTGGGAGGCAGGACAGCCGCCCATGCAGGTTCGGTTTCAGGACCTTTTCAGACGGGTCCCACGGGAGCACATTCATCGATTGGTTGTCCCAAGTGCGGGACACGGACCTCCGCCTACTTAGGCAAGTTTTCAACCGCACGGTGCATGAAACGTTTCACCAGCGGCATGGGCCAACCTTCGCGCTGCAGTGACTCAGCAATGTGATCAATCTGGAGGGCAATTTCCTCTGCGACTAGATCCTCCAGCAGGGATTCGGAATGGTCAGTGCTGCTTGTCATGGGGATGGATGGCATCCATTTGCTTTAGCCCTGGTTCAGACAGGCCCGCAAATGCTTCAGCAATTCAGGAAACAATTGCGCATTTGCTTGCCCAGGTGATTTGGGTTGGCCAGAACTAAACCATCCGCGCAGTCTTGATGGCACCGAGCTCTCCCCAGCGGCATCCCGACGACATCACCCACCATCTGGTGCGAGCTTTTGGGGTTCTGGTCGGGGTCAGCGTTGTGGCTGTGGTGGTCTGGCTTGTCACTGCTTCGCAAGCCAACAGCTCCAGACTGCCGCTGGACAATGCGCTGGATCGTGTTGACTCCCCCGAAAGGACTCTGATTCGAGTACCCCACTAACTCGCCAGGTCTGGACCTGTGGAGAGTCACTGGAGAGTCATGGTTTCTGTGGAGAGTCACATCTCCGAGTCTCTAGTGAACTGGCGGTGAACAGCGTCGCCAGCCTGTCTTCAGCATCGTCTCCCAAGCTTCCATGGCGTTGTGTCTGAGCATGCGTCGTCGTGACTGGGGCTCGGGCGGATGCGGTGGTACCCATCCATAAGTTCTCACGGAGACCCACTGCTCCTCGGCCGATGGCGTGTCGGGTTTGAACTGCACCAGCAGCTTTTGTTCACCGTTCACCAACCACCCCTCTCCTCCTGACTTCACTGGGGGTTCTGGGGTGGTTCGATTGCGGTTTGGCATGTTCAGCAGTTTGATCACACCCTGATCAGAAGGATCACCAGGCCCAATGCTGGCTTGATCCGTTGTTGGTGTGATTCAGCTCTTTGGACTGCATCTGTTGCAGAGCCCGAAGAATTCCAGCGTGTGAAAGATCAGCTTGAAGTTGTCCGTTTTCGGAGCCTGCACGTTCATTTCATGAATCGGGCACTGCTCGAGTGTCTGCGTCGTGCCGCAGCTCACACAGGTGAGATGGTGCTGATCACGATCGACCGGTGCGTAGAGCGCTTCGCCTGTCGGCAGATGCCGGCAGCGCACCTTGCCCTGTTGATGGAGTTTGCGCAGATTGCGATAAACGGTTGCAAGCCCCATGGCGCCCGGTTGCCCTTCCAGGGAGCGATGCAGCTGCTGGCCGGTCATTTCGGACTGACTCTTTTGCAGTTCCTCCAGCAGCAATTGCTGCCTTTGCGTGCCTGTGGATCCTTGCTGCTCCATGCTGAAATCTGACCTCATGCCGCTGCGCCTCTGCTCTGGATCAGTTCGGCACTGATTGCCCAAAGGCGCGATCTCTGTTCTTGGCTGCGAGCGGCGCGAGCCACGGGCTGCTGTTTTGGAGCACCTCGCAGTCCTCCAAACTGACTGGGGCCGTAATGCTCTCCACCTTTTGCTGAGGGGGATGTTGCCGCCAGTAGCTGCGGTAGTGCCCCCTGTACTGCGCTCTGAAACATGGGATCCATCAATCGGTAAGCCAGGGCTTCCTGCCAGGCGCCACTGGATGCCACCGAGAGCGGTTGAAGATTCGTCCGCGCCAGGCCTGGATGGGCCGCCAGCGATCTCACGCTGCTTCCAGATTGCTCGAGACGCTGATTGAGTTCCAGTGCAAACATCACATTGGCCAACTTGCTCTGGCTGTAAGCCTTCCAGCGGTCGTAGCACTTTTCACCGCTCAGGTCATCCCAATCGATCGCTCCGAAATATTGCGCTCCCGAGGTGACAGTGACGACTCGAGCGTGCTCACGGCCCTCCATCAGAGGCAGTAAGGCCTGCGTCAGAGCGAAGTGGCCAAGGTGATTCACCGCGAACTGCATTTCATGCCCCTGCTGACTCAGCAGCCGTGGAGGTGCCATCAATCCCGCGTTGTTGATCAAAAGATCCAACCGCTCGTAGCGCGACCGAACCTCTTGGCAACAGGCATCGACACTGTCGAGATCAGCGAGATCCAGGTCGAGCAGGTCCACGCCTGAGGACCCCAGCTCTAACAGTTCCGCGCGGGCCGCCTCTCCTTTGCGGCGGCTGCGACAGGCCATCAGCACAGTCGCTCCCGACCGGAGCAAGGCCCGCGTGGTTTGGAGGCCGAGGCCGCTGTTGGCACCTGTGACGAGGGCGATCCGTCCTCGCAAGTCAGGCATGTCGTCGATGGTCCAGCCCATGCGGCGAAGTCAGCGCCGGATCAGTCTCGCGGGTTCGCTCAGTCTTCGGGGAAGAGCAGGTCAGCAAGCTCGTCGGCATCCACGTCATAGACGCGCGCCAGCGAAGTTTCGATCGCGCTGGTCACCTCGCCAGGCAGGAAGCGCATGGCATTGAGAGCGTCTTCAGCTATCTCGTCGGTGAGCAGGACGTCCTCGGAATTCAGTTTTTCGTCGTTGATGATGGCCATCACCCAGCTCTGATAGGCATAAACCAGATCCGAGAACTCGAGTTCGGGATCATTGAGATCCAGGGTCATGGTCAGGCGTAGACGCGCAACACCAGTCTGACCCCCGGGGGAGAGGATGTCTTCAAGTGAGGGTCAGCATGAGCCGTCCGGATCCCGAACAGTTGCAGGGCACGCTTGTGGACTTCGCTCTGCTGGAACTGATTCGCCAGCACCGCGAGAGCTTTCAGCCGCTCTGGACCGTTGATAGCTGGGCCAAGTTGATGATCTGGCTTTCGCTCAATTGCGGTTTGTCCGGAGAACGCGATGCCCTGGAGCACTTCGCCGCTGCCCTTGGTGAACGCATTACCTCGCGGTTGCGTCGAACTTTCTTTGAGCGAGAGCTGGCGGATCTGGAACTTCAGGTGCTGGCTGATCCGGCTGAAAAGCAGGTTTTGCTGTTGTCGCAGGCTCCCCAGGACCCTGCCGTGCTCAGGCCTGATCGACTCTCAGCAGCTCTGGACAGGGTGGGACTGACCGACCGGGTTGTTGCGGAACGCAGTCGTTGGCAACAGCTGGAGGCCGTGGTGGCGATTCCCTGGAAGGGCTGATGTCTGAGAACAACGGCACCAGCCTGATCGGTCGCTACGGCAATGCCGGCTATGAAGCCGTCGCGGATGCGGTGATGGCATTTTTTGATCGACGCACTGACTTGCACCGACCGGGTGTTGCCTTCGGTCCTGCCGGAGATCAGCAGCCGTCGAAGCTGAGCACCGATATCAGCCTGGTGGCCATCGATCGAGAGGATCCGGAGTCCTGTGCCCTCTCAGAGGTGATTGTCCGGGGCGTTCGTGCGGGGTTGGATCGCTATTTGCAGGAACGCCCCCTGTTCCGTGAAGTCTGCCCTGACCAGTCTCTGTTCGTGTTGCCGATTTTCAATCTGCAGCGCTACGCGCCCGGTGAGGGATTTCGTCAGTGGCACTGCGACTGGACCATCAGCGATGAGGCGACGGAACCTGTTCATCGCGTTCTGGCTTGGATCCTCTACTGCGACACCGTGGCTCAGGCCGGTACGGAGTTTCACTGGCAGCAGCATCACGAGGAGGCGGTGCGCGGAAAACTGGTGATCTTTCCTGCTGGCCCCAGTCACATTCACCGCGGCAGGGTGACGCAGAAGCACAGCAAAACCATTGCCACAGGTTGGATCAACGCAGGGACACAGGAGGGTTATCTCCAGCGCTTGGCTCGCTCCTGAACGCTGGGATCTCACGCACGGTGTTGACCTGCTGTGGGAAAGGAATTTCAATCCCGTCCCGTTTGAACGCTGTCCAAATCGCCTGATTCACCTCACTCACAATGCCGATGTTGTTCATGGGGTCGGAGATCCAATAGCGCAGTGAATATTCGATGGCGGAGTCGCCGTAGTGCACCTGCAGCGCTCTCGGCGCTGGATGATTCAGCACTCTTGGCACGCTCAGAGCTTTCTGCTCCAGGAGCTTCAGCACCAGCTGGGGGTCATGGCGATAGGCGGCACCAACACGGATCTCAATGCGCCGCATCCGGTCGGTGGCGGTGTAACTGGTGGGCTTGCGCGGTGAAAAACATCTGGTTGGGAATCAGCAGTTCCGCGTTGTCTCGATCTCGCCAGAGCAGGGTGGCGCGCAGGCCCAGCTTGTTGTTGTCGCGGTCTTAGTTTTTTGGACAGCTCTTTTGCGAGCATGGATCGCTGTTGTTGATCGCGTCCCGTGTCCGAGCTGGCCAAGACCTATGACCCGGTGGGCACCGAGGCCCGCTGGCAGAAGGCCTGGGAGGACCAAGGTGCTTTTAATCCCGACCCCAAGGCGCCTGGGGATCCGTTTTCGGTGGTGATCCCCCCTCCGAACGTGACTGGCAGCCTGCACATGGGCCACGCCTTCAATACGGCCTTGATCGACACGATCGTGCGCTACCAGCGCTTGGCGGGAAAAAACGTGCTCTGCCTCCCCGGCACGGATCATGCTTCGATCGCGGTGCAGACGATCCTGGAGAAGCAGCTCAAGGAGGAGGGCAAGACCCGTCATGGTCTCGGCCGTGATGCGTTTCTGGAGCGGGCCTGGAAGTGGAAGGCCGAAAGCGGTGGCCGCATCGTCGATCAGCTGCGCAGGCTCGGCTATTCGGTGGATTGGGGTCGGCAGCGTTTCACCCTGGATGAGGGCCTCAGCGAAGCCGTCAAAGAAGCCTTTGTTCGTCTGCATGAGCAGGGTCTGATCTATCGGGGCGAGTATCTGGTGAATTGGTGCCCTGCCTCCGGTTCGGCTGTGAGTGATCTGGAGGTGGAGATGAAGGAGGTGGATGGTCACCTCTGGCATTTCCGTTATCCGCTCAGCAGTGGCGAGGGCCATCTGGAAGTGGCCACCACCCGACCCGAAACCATGCTTGGCGACACGGCCGTGGCGGTGAATCCCAGCGACGAGCGCTACGCCCATCTCGTGGGTCAGACCCTCACACTCCCCTTTGTGGGTCGTGAGATTCCGATCGTGGCTGATGACCACGTGGAGAAGGAGTTCGGTACTGGTTGCGTCAAGGTGACGCCTGCCCATGACCCCAATGATTTCGCCATAGGCCAGCGCCACGGTCTGCCCCAGATCACGGTGATGCGCAAGAACGGCACCATGAACAAAGAGGCCGGTGAGTTTGAGGGGCTGGATCGCTTTGAGGCGCGCAAAGCGGTGGTGGCTGGTCTCGAAGACCTTGGTCTGCTGGTGAAGGTGGAGGACTATCGCCACAGTGTTCCCCACTCCGATCGTGGCAAGGTCCCTGTGGAGCCTCTCTTGTCCACGCAGTGGTTCGTCAAGACCGAGCCGTTGGCAGCTCGTTGTCGTGAAGCGCTGGAGAAGCAGGATCCACGCTTCATTCCCGAGCGCTGGGAAAAGGTCTATCGCGACTGGCTCACCGACATCCGTGACTGGTGCATCAGCCGTCAGTTGTGGTGGGGACATCGCATTCCGGCCTGGTTCGTGATCAGCGAGACCGGTGGCAAGTACACCGACACCACGCCTTATGTGGTGGCACGCAACGACGCGGAAGCTCTGGAGAAGGCCAAGGAAACGTTCGGTTCAGCCGCCGTGATTGAGCAGGACGAGGATGTTCTCGACACCTGGTTCTCCAGCGGCCTCTGGCCCTTTTCCACGTTGGGTTGGCCTGACGCCAACAGTGCCGATCTGCAGCGCTGGTACCCCACCAGCACCCTGGTTACAGGCTTCGACATCATCTTCTTCTGGGTGGCCCGGATGACGATGATGGCTTGCGCCTTCACGGGCGAGATGCCGTTCAAGGACGTCTATATCCACGGCCTGGTGAGGGACGAGCAGAACCGCAAGATGAGCAAGAGCGCCGGCAACGGCATCGATCCGCTGCTGTTGATTGAGCGTTACGGCACCGATGCTCTGCGTTTCGCGTTGGTGAGGGAAGTTGCTGGCGCCGGTCAGGACATCCGCCTGGATTACGACCGCAAAACAGACACCTCTGCCACTGTTGAAGCCTCACGCAATTTCGCCAACAAGCTTTGGAACGCCACCCGTTTCGCGTTGATGAATCTCGATGGCGCGACTCCGGCTCAACTGGGAGATGCTGATCCTGCTGCTCTGCAGTTGGCGGATCGTTGGATCCTGTCACGCCTGGCCCGGGTGAATCGCGAAACAGCAGACCGCTATAGCCGTTACGGCCTGGGGGAAGCGGCCAAGGGGTTGTATGAGTTTGCTTGGAACGACGTTTGCGACTGGTATCTGGAGCTGAGCAAGCGCAGGCTGAATCCAGGGGACAACGCCAGCGCTGAGGCACTCGCTGACCAGCGCACTGCCCGGCAGGTGCTGGCCAAGGTGATCAGTCAGATGCACCTGATGCTGAATCCGCTGATGCCCCATCTCACGGAGGAGTTGTGGCACAGCGTTACCGCAGAGCCTGAGACTAAGTTTTTGGCACTTCAGGCCTGGCCGGCCGTCGATCAGGCAGCGCTGGATGACGATCTTGAGGCCTCATTTGCCGAGTTGATCGCCGCCATCCGCGTGGTGCGCAATCTACGCGCGGTGGCGGGCCTGAAGCCATCCCAGACCGTTCCGGTGCGTTTCGTGAGTGGCCGCGGCGATCTTGTTGAGGTGCTGCAGCAGGGGATGGCCGACATCACGGCGCTCACCAGAGCTGAAACGGTTCAGGTGATGACGCCGTCTGAGGCGGATGCAGCACCAGTGACCAAGGCTTTGGCTGGTGTCAGCGGTGAGCTTCAGGTGCTGCTTCCGATTGAAGGCTTGGTGGATCTCGATGCCTTGAAGGTTCGTCTGGAGAAGGACATCGCCAAGGCCGAGAAGGAGATCAAAGGTCTCTCCGGTCGACTGGCTAATCCCAATTTCGCTGACAAGGCACCGGCTGCGGTGGTGGCGGAATGCAAGGTCAACTTGGCTGAGGCTGAGTCACAGGCTGATCTGGCCCGCAGGCGTCTGGAGGATCTCAGCTGAGTCGCCTGTGCCGCTCAGATCCCTAGCCTTCTCCCAGCTCTGGTTGTGACCGCTGGACTCTCCGTTGATCAAGGTCGAAAGGCTGAGCAAGACGTACCGCGTTGCTGATAAGCAGCCTGGCCTGGCCGGCACCTTGCGCCATTTTCTGCGTCGTCGCCAGCGGGATGTGTCGGCGGTTCGGGATGTGTCTTTTGCGATCGCTCCCGGAGAGATGGTGGGTTTTCTTGGAGCCAATGGCGCCGGCAAGACGACCACGCTCAAAATGCTGTGTGGCCTCATCTATCCCAGTTCTGGTCAGGTGATGGTGGCTGGTCATCACCCCCAGCGACGGCACCCCGATTTTCTGCGGCGCATCACGTTGGTGATGGGCCAGAAGCAACAGCTCATCTGGGATTTGCCGCCGATGGATTCGTTGCGCGTTAACGCGGCGGTCTATGGCATTCCGAATCGAGTTGCCAGCAGACGGATTGCCGAGCTGTCGGACCTACTTGAGCTGGGCGAAGAACTCACCCGTCCGGTGCGCAAGTTGTCGTTGGGTCAGCGCATGAAGGCTGAGCTGCTCGCTGCCTTGCTGCATGAACCGGAGCTGTTGTTTCTGGATGAGCCGACCCTGGGGTTAGATGTGAACGCCCAGTTGCGGGTGCGCCAGTTTCTGGCCGAGTACAACCGCCGCACCGGTGCCACTGTTTTACTGACCAGTCACTACATGGCTGACATCACGGCTCTTTGTCCCCGTGTGTTGCTGATTCACCAGGGTCAGTTGTTCCATGACGGTCCCCTGGATCGCCTCACCAGTCGTCTGGCGCCGGAGCGCCATGTGCGGCTTGAACTGGAAGAGCCCGCTCCTGCCGAAGCCTTCTCTGGATTAGGTCATCTCGACAGCCTTGAGAACTGCGAGGTCAACCTGCGGGTGGACCCGGCATCACTCACCAGGGTTCTGGCACAGATCCTGGAACGTTTTGAGGTGCGCGATCTGGAGGTGAATGACCCTCCGATTGATCAGTTGATCGGCGAGTTGTTTCGCCAGGGAAGCCTCTGATGCGTCTCTTCGGGCTCAATCGTCGAATCGTGCGCGCTCTGTTGGGCAGTCAGTACGCGCACATGCTCGAGTACCGCGCTGAGATCGCACTCTGGGCTTTGTCTGGAGTGCTCCCGTTCATCATGCTCAGCCTCTGGAGCGGCAGTGACGCCCGGTCTCAACTGGGTTTAGACGGGGTGGCTCTGGACCGTTATTTCCTCAGCGCCTTTCTGGTGCGTCAGTTTTCGGTGGTCTGGATGGTTTACGCCTTCGAGGAAGATGCCCTGTTGGGCAGGCTCTCGCCCTATCTGCTTCAACCGTTGCATCCTCTCTGGCGCTACGTGGCCTCCCACCTGGGTGAGCAGCTCACCCGGCTGCCCTTCGCTGCCGGCATTGCCGGTGTGTTTTTTTTGATTCAGCCGCAAGCCTTCTGGATTCCATCGCTGGGTGGATTTCTGCTGGCCTGGATCGCCACCTGGATGGCCTTTGCGATCGCCTTTTTGCTTCAGAGCCTGATTGCGACGCTGTGTTTCTGGAGCGAGAAAGCCACAGCGCTGGAGCGGTTGCTGTTTCTGCCTTTTCTGTTCCTCTCCGGATTGCTGGCTCCCTTAACGGCCTTCCCACCCGCGGTGCAGAACTGGGTGCGCTGGACACCCTTCCCCTATCTGATCGATTTTCCAGCTCGGGTCTTGTCTGGTGATCCGGTGGATCTGGCAGCAGGTTTCGCTGCACAGCTGGCGTGGGTGGGCTTGCTTCTGCCGCTGGTGTTGTTGCTTTGGCGAGCCGGTGTTCGGCGCTATAGCGCCATGGGGGCCTGAGATGGGGCGCTACTTGCGAACCTTGCGACGTTTCTGGGGAACCGCTCTGGCCACCCAGCTGGAATATCAGCTGAATGTGGTGGTGGAGCTGCTGGCCGTGGTCCTCAGCCTCGGCGGCAGCCTGCTGCTGTTGTCTCTTTTCTTTGGTCCCGGCCGGGAGCTTGGGGGGTGGAACTGGAACCAGGCTTTGATCGTTCAGGGGTTTTACACCGTGTTCGACGGCATGACGACCGCCTGGCTGAGGCCCAACCTGGGAGCGATCGTCACCTATGTGCGTGAGGGCACCCTTGATTTTGTGCTGCTCAAACCGATCGACAGTCAGTTCTGGGTGTCACTGCGCACCTTCGCTCCAGCGGGACTGTCTGAAGTCGTTCTAGGCCTAGGCCTGGCCGCTTGGGGAGCGCACCAATCCGGTGTCGTGTTCACTCCGGCTGTGCTGGTCACCGTGTTGCTGATGCTGACGGTGGCCGCAGTGATTCTCTATTCGCTGTGGTTTCTGATTGCTGCCACCAGCATCTGGTTCGTGAAGACTTGGAATGCCACGGAAGTATTGCGGGCAGTGCTGGCATCGGGCCGCTATCCGCTGGAGGCTTATCCCGCTCCCTTGCGGCTTCTGTTCACCCTGGTGGTTCCTGTGGCGTTTCTCACCACAGTGCCTGCTGAGGTGCTCTTGGGCCGGGCTTCACTCCCCTTGCTTGCCTTGGGTTTTGTCTTGTCAGCAGTGTTTTTTGCTGCTGCCCGAAGCTTTTGGTTGTTTGCACTGCGTCACTACACCTCGGCGTCCAGTTAACGGAGGTGATTCGGCTCTCATGACGTTGGGTTGCTTCGATTCAGTGAATTGATGAAGGTGTTCGAATCGGAGCCTGGTGCTGGATACAGCGTGGTGCAATCAAAGGCAAAATCAGCGCCGCTGCGTTGAACAATTCCAGCAATATCAAGAAAAATGGATTGTTGAATATCAAGCCAGTCTTTCCATACCGTTGTTTTGGTGAAGCAATAAACCATCATGTTGATCGATGATGCATCCCATTCGTTGAAGTTCACAAGAATGGTTTGGCTCTGATCAATGCCTGGATGTTGCTGAAGGTGTTTTCGAACCTCCTTAGAAATGCCGTCAATTTTTCCTAAATCTTCATAGCGCAAGCTGATATTAGCTCGAATTCTGCGGTTATACATTTCGCCTGGATTTTCAATTGGGTTTGTTGCAAACACTGAATTCGGAATATATAAGGGACGGCGGTCAAAAGTGCGAATTCTGGTGTAGTACCAGCCAATGTTTTCAACTGTCCCTTCCAGGTTGTTTGCGTTGATCCAGTCTCCTTCGCGGAATGGGCGGTTGAATAACAGCATGAAGCCAGAGAGAAAGTTCTGACTGATTTGTTGGGTCGCGAAGGAGAGGCCGATTCCTGCTCCGCCCAGCATGGTGGCAATGGCTGCTGGCGGAACTCCGAAGTTCACCATTAGAACCGCGGTCGCAACAAGCAGCACAAAAATGGTGTAAATCCTGCTCATCATGTTGATCAGCATGGCTTCATCCTGCTGATCCTCAATTTGAATCCATCGCCTCATCGATGCAGATCGCACCACGGTCTGGCCGATATTCATCATGGCCCAGGTGATGCTGGCGATCACAAGGGTTGTGGAGATTTTGTTCACTTGAGACTGAGCGACTAGTCCGAGTTCAAGCTGTTTGTTCAGTTGATGGATGATCCAGCTGGCATAGAGAGAAACGCCAAGTCCGAACAGCACAGGGCGCCGCAGGGCTGCTGCCAGATGGCTGCCCATGTTGCGTCCATGACGGCTCAACACCTGAAGTAGAAGCCAGGCACCCACAAGCACCAGGGTTCCTACCAGTAATCCAGTGTTGGTCTGCAGGAATTGCAGCTGTAACTTCACAGCCAATTGAGGCCCGGGCATGAGTCTCTTGTGTCGTAGTCGAGAACCTAGCTCACGTCGGTAGTGTTTCTGCTGTGCGGAGAAACCCACCCAGCAGCACGTGCCGTCGGAGCAATTGATGTCCCATAGCAGGCCGCAGGTATTTCACTCAATGTCTCGATCGTTGAGTCAGAAAATGACTTGTTCAGTGTTCCTTTGTCAGCGCCTATCGGATCAAGAGCGGTGCGGTCCAGTTGTTCCTGCTGCGCATAGAAAGGTGATGGCACCGATGGAGGAAGTATGGAAGCTATTACTCAGCTGATTGATGCACACGCGGTTCTGGGATGGCTGGAGTCTCCCGCAGGAGCTCTGCTGTTTATTCCGCTTTATGCCATCTGGGTGACGCTGCTGCTCCCCGGGATCTGGGCTTCGATGCTGGCTGGCGCGTTGTATGGCCCATGGTTAGGAAGCCTAATTGTGTTTGCGGGGGCGAGCCTTGGAGCGGAGGCTGTGTTCCTGCTTAGTAGGAACTGGCTCAGGGGCTGGGCGCAACAACGTTTGAGCCGTTTCCCGAAGTTGCTGGCGATTGAGAAGACCGTCAGTCGTGAGGGATTTCGCCTGGTGTTGCTGACGCGCCTCTCACCGGCGTTCCCGTTTTCGTTATTGAACCTGGCTTACGGACTCAGTGAGGTGAGTCTGCGGGATTACAACTTTGGTTTGATTGGAATCATTCCCGGAACCATTCTGTTCTGTGCTCTCGGCGCTCTGGCCGGCAGCGCTGCCAGGTTTGGTGAGGTGCTAGCTGGAGAGACCTCAGCGCAGGCCTGGGTACTTCGTGTCGTGGGAGTGCTGGCCACGGTGGCAGTGGTCTGGTTGGTGGGGCGTTCCGCTCGCAAAGCCCTTCAGGAAGCAGGAGCTGATGCTCAAGATCCTGAGGCTTGATCAGGATCAGGCAGGCGCCAGTCACGCAGAGCGGCGATGACAATAAACCAACCCAGCCGGGCTTTCGATGAGAATCCGCTGCGGCTGTGGAGGTCGGCATATTTGGCTCGACCGCATTCAGTTTTGATCCATCTGAAGACCAATGGACGGAGTCTTTTTGCGGTTTTCATTGGATTGAAGATAGAGGTTTTGAGCCACTGTATTTATTGATTTGATTTGGTATTACGCTGATCGTTACGTTGATGTCTTCAAGGCCTAGATCTTCTTTTCCTCTTTTCACAATGGCTGCAGAAAGATTGTTAGATAAGTCTTCTGTAAGCACCCCTTTTGGTGCGCTGAAGACCAAGTCCACTGTGGCTTTGTTGTCACGGACTTGGACATTACTGAACAGCATACGTACTCTCTGCCAGAGGTAGGGGTTATCGCTGGTGACTTTGAGCTCACGGACCTGCCCGGCTTTAAAGGCATCGAACTTACTTTCAATCTCCTGCTTGATGCTGAAATCGTGCAGCGCGGAAGAGAGGGGTATGCATAACAGTCCAAGTAGACCCAACCAAAGCAACAGATTTCGCCAGCACTGAACAAGGCTTCCGTAGCGCTGCACAAGGAATACGAACAGGCTCGCCACCGTGATTCCGATCAGGTTGGCGAGGAACAACAGAAAGGAGCCTTCGGAAATCTGATTGGTGATGCCGGCTACCGTTCCTCGACCAAACACCGCAACCACCTCTTTGCCTATGCTCAGGCCGATACCGCAGACACACAGCGGTGGAACCAGCGCCACGGCGACTGCGACTCCGGCCAGTGAATTGGATAGTCGTTCACGGGTCATGCTGAATGATCCGGCCACAGCCGCCGCAACAGCTATGCCCAGATCGATCAGGTTCGGAGCTGTGCGGGAGGTCATCTCCCGGTTCACTTCACTCACATCCAGCAGTGATGCCAGTAATGCTGAGGTGGCAACCACGGTGAGCACGCCGATCACCACCGTCAGCAGCGAGCGCTTTGCCAGCTTGTTGTTGCTGATCGAGAGTGCAAAAGCGAGGCTGAGGATTGGGTCCATCAGCGGCGCCACGATCATCGCTCCGATCACTACTGCGGCGCTGTTGGAGATCAGTCCCAGCGTGGCGATCACCGCTGCGCAGAGCAGCAGCACGAAAAAACCGAGTGAGGGTTTCGATGAGGCGATTTGGGCCTCGTAAAGCTCCTTGCGTGGGATCCGGCTTTCGAGGTTGATCTGCCATTCACCGGACAGATTGTTCAGAAAGCTTCCACAGGGAGATGAGGAGTCCAATGGGGCTATGTGTTGAACATGACGGCCTGTTCAGTCTCCGTCATCACAACCCGCGATCGGATGCATTGATCACGGGCCACGATTTTTAGAGTTCGGTGGATTGGAGCAAGGTGATCAGTTCCGCTTCATCGATCACATTGATGCCCAGTTTGTTGGCCTTCTCCAGCTTGCTGCCGGCCTCCTCTCCAGCGAGTACGAAGGAGGTCTTTTTGCTGACGGAGCCGCTGACTTTGCCACCTGCGGCCTCAATCAGCTCTTTTGCCTGACTGCGGCTCATTGAGGGAAGTGTGCCTGTGAGGACCACGGTCTGCCCGGAGAGCACTCCATCCGATTGGCTGCGACTTGCCAAGTCTTGACGCTCTTGCTCACTGGTAGCCAGTGAGAGGCCCACGTCTAGAAGTTGCTGAATCAGCCTCTGATTGGCTCCGGTGTTGAACCATTGCTGCAAGCTCTGAGTGATCTCAGGACCGATCCCATGCAGGTCGCTGATCGCTTCTGGGTGATCAATGGCGGTTTGGGACAGCGTGGCCACGTCTGGAAATGCTGCTGCGAGGGCTTTGGCGTTGACCTCGCCCACGTGGTGAATGCCGAGTCCATAGAGCTGGCGTGCCCAGGGCTGGGCACGGGATGCCTCCATGGCTGACACAAGGTTCTCCGCGCTTTTCTCCCCCATTCTTTCCAGGCTGCTCAGCAGTGCGGCATCAAGGCGATACAGGTCGGAGATCGCATGCACCAGGCCCCTCTCCACAAGCTGTTCGATCAATTTTCCGCCCATTCCCTCCACATCGAGAGCTCCCTTGCTGACCCAGTGACGCAGAGCGCCGCGCAGGATTGCCGGGCAACTGCTGTTCACGCAGCGGGTTGCGGCTTCACCGTTTTCACGAACCAGCTCGGAGTTGCAGCTAGGGCACTGATGGGGAAGGTCAAGGGGCTGAGCGCCTTCAGGCCTGAGTTCGGGAAGCACGCGAAGCACTTCAGGGATGATTTCACCGGCCTTGCGCACCACGATCGTGTCGCCGCTGTGGAGATCCAGTTCCGCCAGCCGGTCGGCGTTGTGCAGGGTGGCCCGACTGACGCTGGTGCCAGCCAGAGCAACCGGTTCGAATTCGGCCACTGGGGTGATCACGCCGGTGCGACCGACTTGGCAGGTGAGGCGTACCAGCCGGCTTGGAGCTTCCTCGGCGGGGTATTTCAGAGCGATGGCCCAGCGTGGTGCTTTCTGCGTGAATCCCGCGGTGTCCTGTAGGCGCAGGTCGTCGAGCTTCACCACCACTCCGTCTGTGGCGTAGTCAAGGTCGTGACGGCGGCTGTCCCATGTGTTGAAGAAGGTCTCCACCGCAGCGAGATCCGGCAGCAGGGCTGCATTGGGATTAACCCGGAAGCCTGCGCTTCTCAGCCAGCTCAAGCATTCCCACTGGCTGGTCGGGCGTGGCCCATCCCAGTCTTCCGGTAAGTGCAGTGTGTACGCGAAGAAATCCAGTCGCCGTGCCGCTACGACTTTTGGATCGAGTTGGCGCAGGGTGCCGGCACAGGCATTGCGGGGATTAGCAAAGAGCGGTTCATCCCGCGCTGCACGTTCGGCATTGATGGCAGCGAAGGTGCGGTCGGGAATCAGGGCCTCGCCACGAACTTCCACCCAGTCGGGTGGGGGATTCAGATGCAGCCTCAGGGGGATCGACGCGATGGTGCGCACATTGGTGGTGATCTCTTCTCCCTGTTCCCCATCGCCGCGGGTGGTGCCTCGGATCAGCACTCCGTTCTCGTAACTCAGAGCGAGGGCATTGCCGTCGATCTTGAGTTCACCGACCATGGCTAGTGCCGGCACGGGTGCACCCGCTTGTGGCTCTCTGTCGAGCACCTTCAGCAGGCGTGCATACCAGCTGCGCAACTCTTCGGGGCTGAATGCGTTGTCGAGGCTGAACAGCGGGATGCGGTGGGTCACGCTGGTAAAGCCCTCGGAGGGCGTTCCCCCTACGCGCTGGGTCGGACTGTCGCTGATCACCAGTTCGGGGTGAGCTGTCTCCAGATCCAGCAGTTCGCGGTAAAGCCTGTCGTAGACAGCATCCTCCAGTTCGGGAGCATCCAGCACGTAGTACGCGTGGGCGGCCCTGGTGAGCAGCTGCCTCAGTTCAGCGGCGCGCTCGCTGATCTGATTCGGCGCGGTGTCTGGAGCTGGAGCGGTCACGGGCAGGACGACTCAGCTTTTGACGGTGGCGATCCGCTCGATTTTCCAGGTGTCTTCCACCTTGGTGAAGGTGAAGTCGAGGGGCATCTCTTCCTTGTTTTCCGCGATCAGCTTCACGGTGAGGATCATGCTGCCCTCCTGCAAACGTGGCCGACCGGATTTGAGGTTGCGAAAGCGGTTGAGCTTTAGGCCTGCGAGGAAGCGAATGAATTGCTGTCGGTTGACGTGCTGCCGGTACGACTTGGTGGTGAGCAGATAGGCCGCATCCACACGGCCTGCCGCCACCTGCGTGAAAAATTGCTTGATCAGCGGGTTGATGCCGCGGGCGCTGAGCACCAGCTTCACGGCGGTGATCGTCCAATAAAGAAGCAGGGCACCACCCCCGGCCAGGAGGGCCTTGCTCCCGATCTCCCGCACCAGACCCAGATCCATCAGCTGATTTCAAGTGAGTGCAGAGTCTGACTGACGGACCGCTAGATGGAGGCAGACTGGGCCGACGATGTTGTTCAAGGCCATCGCCACTCATGCCGCTCGAGCCGCTGCTCCCTCTGTTTCATCGCCTGAATCGGGAGCATTTCGAGGGAGCTCTCTGCCAAGGACATCAACCCTTGCTGGCGTTGCGTTGGAGTGATGGTCGCTTGCGTCGTACGGCCGGTCTCTACCGGCGAGGACCTGCTGTCGCGCCCCCCTTCGGACGAGAAATTGTGTTGTCCAGGCCCTTGCTGGACCCTCTACCGAGAGAGGCTACTGAAAGCACCCTCTGTCACGAGATGATCCATGCCTGGGTGGACTTGGTGCTGAAGCGCGAGGAGGGGCATGGACCCTGCTTTCGACATCGCATGGAGACCATCAACGCCGCTCAGACACGATTTGAGGTCAGCGTTCGCCATTGCTTCCCTGTGCCACAGAGCTCTCCGCGCTGGATTGCGATCTGTCCTCAATGCGGCCACCAGACTCCGTATCGCCGCAGGATGCGTCAGGCGGCCTGTCGATTGTGCTGCGATCGGCTTCATGGGGGTCGCTGGAATGCCAGTTGTCTGCTTCGCTACGAACCAGCAGCGGAGCTGAGCTGAGCGGAATGGAGGTTTTTCTCTGGGTGTTGGAGGCAGGCGGCGTTTCGATTGTGCTGATTGGCCTGCAACGGGAGCGTTGGTTGCAGCACAGACGTCGGTAACGTCGGTGCATGGATTCACGTCGACAACGCTCGCAGCGCAGTCCTGATCCCTTGGACCGGCGGCTTGACCGCTGGTTGGATACCGGACGTCAGCTCGTGGATGGTGTCTCCGGAGCTAGACCGGGGCGACGCAGTTTCGATCGCCTGGATGGCGCCTCCCGCTTGGATGCGATGGGTCGTTGGGTTGGTGACCGAATCGACTGGCTGTTGGATGAAGAGGATGACTGGCGTGAGGTGTCTGAGCGGCCGCAGAGTTGGCAGTCCGCACGGCCTAAGCCTGCGGACGTTTCTCCATCGCTTGAACGATCAACGCCTTCTAGACGCAAACGGCCACTGCAGGCGCTCTCCCGCCGCCAGCCGGTGTTGCCTCCGTCCGTAACCACGACATCGTCTGTGAGTCCGTCCGTAGAAGATGATGTCTGGCCAGAAGATGACAGTTTCCGGGTAGAGCGCTGGAAGCGATCCGCCAATCGTGATGCTGTGACAGATTCTGGTTCTTCTCCGACAGCTTCTTCTTCGACAGCCTCATCACCAACCTCTCGGTCGTCATCCCGACGTCCCTTGCCACGTTCCAGTCGCCGTCGTGATTGAGCGACAGCATTTGGAGCAGGCTCTCAAGCAAGCCGAAGCCTTACGGATGGCCTGACCCAATCAGCTCAGTGCCGGTTGCTCAGTGGCCGGCACACTTGATAGCCGCAGCCCCGCTTGTTCAGTTGATGGTTGACGTCTTCCACCAGATCGGTGGGTAGCTCTTCGGCCATCTGATCAGCTGTCGTGGTGATCGATGGCGAGCCGGCGGTCATGGCCTCCAATAGATCTGTCCATTGGCTGATGCGCTCAGATCGCGATACTGGCCTGTAACCACATCGCTCAAGAATATTGGCGCAAAGATCAGCGTTCCAGAGCACCGAACGTCCACTCCGATGTGGTGTGAGTTGATCAACGGCACCTGCCGCGAGTGCTGCGTCTGTGGGACGTCCGTGTCGGTCACGCCATCCCTCATGTTCGAGGGCACGTCCGCAGTGGATTGAGGAGATGCCGAAATTGCGGCCCAGATCGTTGAGGGTTATCCAGGTGGAGGTGGCCATGGAACCATTGCCGATGAAGCCATGATTGCTCCAGCACAAGAGCCGGCAAGTTGTCAAGTGAAAATCCGCATCAAACGCTGATTTTCTTCATGACGTTGCATGAAGCGGTCGCCGCGGCGCTTCGCCGAGCCAGCGCTCAAGTGCTGGGCTGAACACTTCACGGATCACGGTGAGTTCTTTGCCCTGCCGAAAGAAGCGGTAATGGCGGCTCCAGAAGGGCCCTTGTTCGCCAAAACCTTCTTCCAGCCATGGCTCTGTGACTAGTGCTAGTCCATCCACTTCACGGAACAGTTCCGAGCGTCCTTGGGTGAGGCTGAGCCAGATCGGCTGCTCACGGTTACTCAGATTGCGCTCCGCTTCATCCTGATTCCACCAGCTTTCGGCCCAGGCCAGTGTGGTGGCGCCACATTTCAGCCACACTTGGCGGCGCAGCAGGGGTGGTTGCAGTTCCTGAACCTCCGCGGGTCGTGGTCCACCTGTTGTGTTGTTGAGGCTTGCGTCCGCGTCCATCGCGATCAGACGCACTTGCACGCTGTGACCTGTGAGCAAGCGCAAGTGCCTGGTGGGACTGCCATCTCCGAGCAGCATCAGTCTCCATGGGCCTGGCAGCCAGCCAGGTTCGTCGCCTGCCAGAACAGAGGATGTCGGGGCTTCCCACAGCACAGAAGGGGAGGGGATCAGGGCGCTCACCGTGTTCAGAAGGCACCTCCCACACTCAGGGTTTGCCTTGCACCTGATCGCTCAATCACCGCGCCATTGGCGCTGACGCTTTGCAGAGTCCAGCCGCTGTTGCCGATTGCTTCACCAGGAACCGTGGTGAGGGAAAGGTCACCGAGTTGAAAGATGGCTGAGCCGTCCCCGTTGCCGGCGTGAACGACACCAACCAGCAGAGGTTGCGGTGCGACCGCTGGTGCTTGACCAGCGAGTGAAGTGGTGCTGGTGACCTCGGCTGTCGGCAGTGGAACCGTGATCGGATCTAGTTGTGTTGACGATGCGTTCGGTAGTGCGGCGATCTCCAGTTCGTCTGCTGTTGGAGTCGCTTCGCTCGATGGCTCCGTGGCTGTCTGTGATGTGGTGATTGGAGCAGGTTTGTTTTGGTTGTTCGTGCGTTGAATGAGTTGGTTGTTGCGCAATCGTTCGACCAAGGCGAGATTGCCTTCCCGCTCCAGCGTCTGCTGGCTCAGCCGCCAGTCCAGTGCCAGGCCGCTGCTGCCCAGAACAGCAATCAGGCCCAGGGCTGCCAAAGAGACCTGAGGCCAAGACAACTCTGCTGGACTTTGATGACTCGCTTCCTGCTTTGTTGACTGCGGATTGACCTGGACCTGCACGGTCTTCAGGATGTTGTCGTCATCGTTGAACACGCGGTCGAGGACCTGCTCAGCGCGCAGGTTCCAGTAAGCCCTGGATGTGGGGATTTGAGGGGGCAACGCAGACCGGTCGTTGGTCCAACGCTATCGAGCATTGCTGCTTGAAGCGAGTGTCGTGCGCTTCTGGTCGCGGCGCTGCTGCAGTTCCAGCCAGACGAGCAGGGCGCTGAGATCAGCCTGGCTGACACCAGGAATCTGGCTGGCCTGGCCCAGGGTTAGCGGACGCACGTCAGTCAGTTTTTCGCGGGCTTCGCGCGACAGCGTGTTGATGTTGGCGTAATCGATCCCTGCGGGCAGTTTGCGTTTGCCCTGACGTCTCACCTGATCGATTTGTTGCTGTTGCCTCTGGAGATAGCCGCTGTATTTGATATCGATCTCAGCTCCTTCCCTCACCGGTAGGGGTAGATCGGCATCAGCCAAGCCAAGGCGTACCAGGTCTGCTGCGTGCATTCCTGGTCGGCGCAGTAGGTCGGCCAGGGTGATCGACCCTTTGATCGGTGCGCCGGTCTCTGCTTCCACAGCCGCTGCCACCGGGTCGCTCACTTTGAGCCGCTTGCTCTGCAGCCTTTGCTTTTCGGCTTCCATGGCAGCGAGCTTCTGCTCGAATAACTGCCAGCGGCGGTCATCGATCAGGCCTAGGTCTCGGCCGAGAGGTGTCAGGCGCCTGTCGGCGTTGTCGCCGCGTAGCACGAGGCGGTATTCACTGCGGCTGGTCAGCACCCTGTAGGGCTCGCGCAGATCCTTGCTCACCAGGTCATCGATCATCGTGCCGATGTAGCTGCTTTCCCGGGAGAAGTGCATGGCCTCCTGGCCGCGGATGCGCCGCACAGCGTTGAGTCCGGCGACAAGGCCCTGAGCAGCGGCCTCTTCATAGCCGGTTGTGCCGTTGAGCTGACCTGCGCTGAATAGTCCCTCCACCCGCTTGGTTTCCAGTGATGGCAGCAGTTGGGTGGCTGGAAGGTAGTCGTAATCGACTGAGTAAGCCGGTCTCAGCATCACGCACTGTTCCAGTCCAGGCAGGCTGCGCAGCAATTGCAACTGGATGGGCTCCGGCAGCCCGGTGGAGAACCCTTGCACGTAAATCTCGGGAGTGTCGCGACCTTCGGGCTCCAGAAAGATCTGGTGGCTGTCCTTATCGGCAAAGCGAACGATCTTGTCTTCGATCGACGGGCAGTAGCGGGGCCCCTTGCTGTCGATCACGCCGCCGTAGATCGCGGTGAGGTGCAGGTTGTCCTTGATCAGCTGATGGGTTGCCGCAGTAGTTCGGGTGATGTGACAGCTCATCTGTTCGCCACTGCTCCATGAGCCTGGGTCAAACGAGAAAAAGCGGTCTGCCGCGTCGCTGGGTTGTTCCTCCAGTTGATCGAGCGCGATGCTGCGCCGATCGACACGCGCTGGAGTGCCGGTTTTAAGACGGTCGGTGTGGAAGCCAAGCTGCTGCAGGGCTTCAGTGAGTCCTTCAGCAGCCTGCTCGCCGGCCCGGCCAGCGGCCATCGACTGGTGCCCGACCCAAATGCGGCCTCCCAGGAAAGTACCTGCAGTGAGTACAACCGCTTTGGCGCCGTAAACGCTGCCGAAATAGGTGCTCACACCCGTGATGCGGGCGGCTGTGCCTTGGCTGGGATTCCAGGCTTTTCCGCCGCCGTTTGGATCGCCTTCGATCTCCAAACCGGTCACCATCGCTTCGCGCAGAGCCAGGTTGGGGGTGTGTTGCAGCAGTTGCAGCATCTGGCGTGAGTACTGCCGCTTGTCGGTCTGGGCACGCAAGGCCCACACGGCTGGGCCGCGGCTGGCATTGAGGATTCGCTTCTGAATGGCCGTGGCATCTGCGAGGCGCCCGATTACGCCACCGAGGGCATCCACTTCATGCACCAGCTGGCTCTTGGCCGGTCCACCCACGGCCGGATTGCAGGGCTGCCAGGCGATTCGGTCGAGGTTGAGGGTGAAAAGCGCTGTGTTAAGCCCTAGGCGGGCAGCCGTGATCGCAGCCTCGCAACCTGCATGACCTCCTCCCACGACGATTACGTCGAAGACTTCAGTGGGGTCGGGACTGCTGCTCATGCATTCATTATCGGAATCAGTAGCGCTCTGGCCCCATTCACGTGCTGAAGGTTGTTGAGAGGTGTTTCATGTCAACCGTTTCACCACAGGTCAATGGTGCTTTGGTTTTGATCTGCATCGAGGCTCGAGATGGTCGGTGCCATCTGCAGAGATAGAAAGCTCTCCCAATTTGTGTCGGGACTGGTCTGTTGGGGTGTTAGGTCAATCTCCTCAAAGCTGGAATCAATTTGGTTGGATTCTTTGGGTAGTTCTGTTGCCAGTGTGATTTCGTTGGATGGTTGATTATCTTTTTGATCTTTTCTCAACCCGTTTGTTTGTGCACCATTGATCTGCTTCATGCTGTGTATTGCCATGCTGGTTATCAGAATGAATGGAGAAAGTGCGGCTCTGAGTAGTAGGAAAGCAGGTGACTCTTCTTCTTTCACAGTGCTCAATTCCAGGTCAATATTTTGATTTTCAGAGTCTGATAGACTGGTGTTGTCTGATGCTTGCATGAAACCTTCAAGAGTTAATTCGTTGGTCTTAGGAAGACTAATTGAAAAGATTTCAGTTTGTATTTGCCCCGGATTGTTACTGCTCTGCAGGCTTATCGCAATGTCTAGAGTGGAAATAGTCTCTCCTAAGCCTCTGTTATTGAGGTTGGCCCAAACGATTTGGGGCTGGTCCCAGTTTTTAGGAGTAAAATGAAGAATATTGGTCGAAAGTGTGGCGGGCAAAGTTTTGGCCTGAAGTTGTACCTTTGTGTCCTGATCAGGTTGCTTCAAAAGAGAGATGAAAATTGGAATTTCACCTGCTCTTTGATTTGGAACAGTATCTTCCCAGTCGGTCAGTACAAAGTTGGGAAGCATGACGCGTACGCCATTGTTCAGATTAAACGATGTCAGCTGATCCCACTGAATGGGTTGTGTTCCTTCTGTGCCAGTAACACCTTTTTGGGAATCGAATAATTCCGAATTCGCCGTTTGCAACTTCAAGATGCTGAGGTCATTGGAAGCGATAAGAAATGAGTCAGCAGACGTTAGGAAGTTCGAAAATTGGTTTGTTGTCGAACTTTTGTCGTTGCTTAATGAGCCGATCAGAGCATCAACGGTTTGACTACCTGCAGAGCTAGTAGTGTCTTTTGCTCCACTGACTGTGATATCGAAATTTTGTGAGGATGTAAGCGTTCCGTCGCTTGCATAAAGTGTGAAAGACTCAGTGAATGTCTGATCTGCTGCAAGATTATCGACCGCTGCAGTGTTTGGAGTATAGGTATATGCCCCAGTTGAGGAGTTGACATTGAGTCGTCCGTAAGACCCATTCATGACAGTGCTCGTAGTGCTGCCTGAGCTAATTCCATATTCCAAAACAGCTGATTCATCCGGGTCTGAAGCTATTAATTGGCCTGTAAGGTTTGTACTAGAAATTGACGTAGAATTTTCTTGATCGGCCACTGTTCCTCTTGTGATCGAGCTAAGTGTTGGCGCGTCATTGACCCCCGTAACTTGGATTTTGATGTTGGCACTGTCCTCATTTGCGAGGTCAGTTAATGTGTATGCAAAATTATCAATTTCTTTGTCGCCAGCATCTAATTTGTCTGCGTTATTTGCTGTGAAACGATAAGAGCCATCCGAATTAACAATCAATGAGCCGTAGGTTCCTTTTAATTCAGAACCTATTGCTTCGCGACTGAAGCTGCCGCTACTTGTTTCTTCTCCTGTCTTGATGCTTTTGATAAATAGCTTGTCACCGTCAATGTCGGTATCATTTTTTAAGATACCCTGGTGAGAGTCAAACAGTTTTGAGCTATCTTCATTGACATCTGCAGCATCATTGATTGCTGTAGGTGAATCGTTTATTCCAGTGATCGTGATTGTAATTTCACCAGTATCGATGCCTTCATCAGTACTTTGACTGTCTGTTATTTTGTATGTGAAAGTTTCGGTTGCTGTTTCACCTTCGAGTAATTTTTGAGCTGCTGTTTCTTGAGCGGTATAGCTGTATGTGCCATTCGATTCAATGGTCATTTGGCCATATGTTCCTGTCAAAGTTGCGCCTGCCGCAAACTCAACATTCGATTCTTGTTCGCTGCCGGCTCGAAATGATGTGATCGAAAGTGTATGGCTTTCAGGGTCAGTATCGTTCGCAAGTAAATTTGTTTGTGTAGGCGTTGCCACTGTCGATCCTGCATCGACACTTGCTGTTTCGTTAGTCGCAGAAGGGGCATCATTTCGCCCTCCAACGATGATTTTTGACTGGATTCCTGCCGAACTTGTGTCGCCGTCGTTGACAACCCAATCAATAGTCCTTGCACCAATCACAGGGTCTGCATCATCGGTATTGGTGTATGTGACTGTTTGCAGGGCGCTGACGTAATTCGCCTTTGTTGTTGATCCGCTCAGCGTCAGTACACCTGTCGTGGAATTCCAGCTTCCTGATACCCCGTAAGCATTTGTGAATGCGAGTTGATCTTCTGAGCTGACATATGTGTCACTGGAGATTGTGACAGTTGCGGATTCAATATTGGTATCATCGATATCACGTATATCAAGACTGCCGTCGATGACGATGACGTTCCCTTGACCTTCAATATATTTTTTTGTCTTAATTGCGTCGACGAGAAATGGATCATCGTTGACACCTGTAATGGTGATGGTTAGTTCTGTTGAGTCGGTTAGTTTTCCATCGCTGAGTCTGTATGAAAATATGTCGCTTTCTGTTTCTCCGCCAGCAAGTGCATCTGCTGTCGACTTGTTGGCGATATAGCTGAATGATCCATCTGTCTGTAGTGTCAGTTGTCCAAAGTCGCCATCGAGCGCTGTATTGAATTGGCCGACGCGTGGTGAGCTTGCACTGAGTACACCAGCATGGAAACTATTGATTACTAAGGTGTCCCCGTCTTCATCAGTATCGTTGCTGAGTATGAGCCCGGAAGCTGCCGTGATGTTGAGTGTTTCGTTTTCATTCACGGACCCACTATCTGCTTCCGCTACTGGTGCATTATTGACATCGATCACATTAATGCTGATCTCTGCTGTTGTCGTCAGAGTTCCATCTGTTGCAGATATTTCTAAGGTATGCAAATCACTCTTGTCGTGGTCGAGAGATTTTCCCGCTGCTAGTAATATCTTTCCTGTGCTGGATTCAATCTCAAAGAGGTCTAGGTCATTGCCATCGGTGATTGAGTAAGTAATTGAATCACCATCTTTATCTGTATCATTGCTTGAAGTGTTGTCATTTAGATCAAGTATTTCGCTCCCGCTGCTTATGTTCTCTAGAACATCTTCGCTTTGATCGGAAATCGAAGGTGGATTGTCATTGTCAGTGTTCTTGGTCGTGGTGGTGGCTGTTTCATTGCCTGCGTAGCCGCCTGTGTTGGAAGCGGTGGCGGTGAGTGTGGTGGTGATGTCGCCATCTTGCAGGCTGTCATCAACTCCTGTGACGGTGATGGTCTGAGCTGTATCCCAGTTGGCTGCGGTGAATGTCAGCGAAGAGGAGCTGAGTGAATGCTCCGTGCTGTCGGCACCGGTGAGGGTGACGGTGACATTGGCTGTGGGTTGAGCATCAAGAACGACGGTGAATGTGGATGTACCACCGGCTTCTGTGGTGAGGAGATTGCCTGAGCCATCGGTGGTTCCGGTCTGGGCAATGGTGATGCCGGAACTGTCGTTATCAGTGTTTTTGACTGTGGTGGTGGCTGTTTCATTGCCTGCGTAGCCGCCTGTGTTGGAAGCAGTGGCGGTGAGTGTGGTGGTGATGTCGCCGTCAACGAGGTTGTCATTGGCACCGGTGACGGTGATGGTCTGAGCTGTATCCCAGTTGGCTGCGGTGAATGTCAGCGAAGAGGAGCTGAGTGAATGCTCCGTGCTGTCGGCACCGGTGAGGGTGACGGTGACATCGGCCGTTGGTTTGGCATCAAGAACAACGGTGAATGTGGAGGAGCCACCGGCTTCTGTGGTGAGGAGATTGCCTGAGCCATCGGTGGTTCCGGTCTGGGCAATGGTGATGCCGGAACTGTCGTTATCAGTGTTTTTGACTGTGGTGGTGGCTGTTTCATTGCCTGCGTAGCCGCCTGTGTTGGAAGCAGTGGCGGTGAGTGTGGTGGTGATGTCGCCGTCAACGAGGTTGTCATTGGCACCGGTGACGGTGATGGTCTGAGCTGTATCCCAGTTGGCTGCAGTGAATGTCAGCGAAGAGGAGCTGAGTGAATGCTCCGTGCTGTCGGCACCGGTGAGGGTGACGGTGACATCGGCCGTTGGTTTGGCATCAAGAACAACGGTGAATGTGGAGGAGCCACCGGCTTCTGTGGTGAGGAGATTGCCTGAGCCATCGGTGGTTCCGGTCTGGGCAATGGTGATGCCGGAACTGTCGTTATCAGTGTTTTTGACTGTGGTGGTGGCTGTTTCATTGCCTGCGTAGCCGCCTGTGTTGGAAGCAGTGGCGGTGAGTGTGGTGGTGATGTCGCCATCGTCGAGACTGTCGTCGACTCCTGTGACGGTGATGGTCTGAGCTGTATCCCAGTTGGCTGCAGTGAATGTCAGCGAAGAGGAGCTGAGTGAATGCTCCGTGCTGTCGGCACCTGTGAGGGTGACGGTGACATTGGCTGTGGGTTGAGCATCAAGAACGACGGTGAATGTGGATGTACCACCGGCTTCTGTGGTGAGGAGATTGCCTGAGCCATCTGTGGTTCCGGTCTGGGCAATGGTGATGCCGGAACTGTCGTTGTCCGCGTTTTTAACGGTTGTCGAGACAGCCTTTGATCCCGAAAAACCTCCTGTATTGGAAGCGGTGGCGGTGAGTGTGGTGATGATGTCGCCATCGTCGAGACTGTCGTCGACTCCTGTGACGGTGATGGTCTGAGCTGTATTCCAGTTGGCTGCGGTGAATGTCAGCGAAGAGGAGCTGAGTGAATGCTCCGTGCTGTCGGCACCGGTGAGGGTGACCGTGACATTGGCTGTTGGCTCATTGTCAAGAACAATGCTGAAAGCGGATGCACCACCTGCTTCTGTGGTGAGGAGATTGCCTGAGCCATCGGTGGTTCCGGTCTGGGCAATGGTGATGCCGGAACTGTCGTTATCAGTGTTTTTGACTGTGGTGGTGGCTGTTTCATTGCCTGCGTAGCCGCCTGTGTTGGAAGCAGTGGCGGTGAGTGTGGTGGTGATGTCGCCATCGTCGAGACTGTCGTCGACTCCTGTGACGGTGATGGTCTGAGCTGTATCCCAGTTGGCTGCAGTGAATGTCAGCGAAGAGGAGCTGAGTGAATGCTCCGTGCTGTCGGCACCTGTGAGGGTGACGGTGACATTGGCTGTGGGTTGAGCATCAAGAACAACGGTGAATGTGGATGTACCACCGGCTTCTGTGGTGAGGAGATTGCCTGAGCCATCTGTGGTTCCGGTCTGGGCAATGGTGATGCCTGCTGTTTCGTTGTCGGTTGTTTTGACTGTGGTGGTGGCTGTTTCATTGCCTGCGTAGCCGCCTGTGTTGGAAGCAGTGGCGGTGAGTGTGGTGGTGATGTCGCCATCCACGAGACTGTCGTCGACTCCTGTGACGGTGATGGTCTGAGCTGTATTCCAGTTGGCTGCGGTGAATGTCAGCGAAGAGGAGCTGAGTGAATGCTCCGTGCTGTCGGCACCTGTGAGGGTGACGGTGACATTGGCTGTGGGTTGAGCATCAAGAACGACGGTGAATGTGGATGTACCACCGGCTTCTGTGGTGAGGAGATTGCCTGAGCCATCGGTGGTTCCGGTCTGGGCAATGGTGATGCCGGAACTGTCGTTATCAGTGTTTTTGACTGTGGTGGTGGCTGTTTCATTGCCTGCGTAGCCGCCTGTGTTGGAAGCAGTGGCGGTGAGTGTGGTGGTGATGTCGCCATCGTCGAGACTGTCGTCGACTCCTGTGACGGTGATGGTCTGAGCTGTATCCCAGTTGGCTGCAGTGAATGTCAGCAAAGAGGAGCTGAGTGAATGCTCCGTGCTGTCGGCACCTGTGAGGGTGACGGTGACATCGGCCGTTGGTTTGGCATCAAGAACAACGGTGAATGTGGAGGAGCCACCGGCTTCTGTGGTGAGGAGATTGCCTGAGCCATCTGTGGTTCCGGTCTGGGCAATGGTGATGCCGGAACTGTCGTTATCAGTGTTTTTGACTGTGGTGGTGGCTGTTTCATTGCCTGCGTAGCCGCCTGTATTGGAAGCGGTGGCGGTGAGCGTGGTGGTGATGTCGCCATCGTCGAGACTGTCATTGGCACCGGTGACGGTGATGGTCTGAGCTGTATTCCAGTTGGCTGCGGTGAATGTCAGCAAAGAGGAGCTGAGTGAATGCTCTGTGCTGTCAGTACCTGTGAGGGTGACGGTGACATCGGCCGTTGGTTTGGCATCAAGAACAACGGTGAATGTGGAGGAGCCACCTGCTTCTGTGGTGAGGAGATTGCCTGAGCCATCTGTGGTTCCGGTCTGGGCAATGGTGATGCCGGAGCTGTCGTTATCAGTGTTTTTGACTGTGGTGGTGGCTGTTTCGGTGCCTGCGTAGCCGCCTGTGTTGGAAGCAGTGGCGGTGAGTGTGGTGGTGATGTCGCCATCGTCGAGACTGTCGTTGGCACCAGTCACGGTGACGGTCTGAGCTGTATCCCAGTTGCTGGTTGTGAATGTCAGCGAAGAGGAGCTGAGTGAATGCTCCGTGCTGTCGGCACCTGTGAGGGTGACGGTGACATCGGCCGTTGGTTGAGCATCAAGAACGACGGTGAATGTGGATGTACCACCGGCTTCTGTGGTGAGGAGATTGCCTGAGCCATCGTTGGTTCCGGTCTGGGCAATGGTGATGCCACTGGCAGCGAAAATCCTTACGTGTCCAGAATTTACGCCTGCAGCACCCCTGTGAAACATCGCTCCAACGGCAACACTTTGTCCGTCGCCGCTGAGGCTTACCCCACTGTTCCCAACAGAAGCACTTGCACGATCATCTTCTGCTACTCCATGAATGTTTGAACCAACTTTTGTCCAGGTGTCACTGCTGCTCTGATACTCATAAATTCTTACGCGGCCGGCGTTGTTAGCTGCACCATCGGCCCATTGGGCGCCTATCGCTACTCGTTGTCCGTTTGCAGAGAGACTGACGGTCCCACCAAACTGTTGGCCATTTGCGTTGCCGTCAATATCTGCTCCAAGCTGTACTTTGCTAGAACCGCTAATGTCATAGATACGAACATGTCCTTTATTGCCTCCACCATGCAAAGGAGCTCCAATTGCAATGATATTTCCGTCGTCTGATAGTGAGACGGATCCTCCAAACTTATCATGTGCTGCTGTGCCAATGATGGTGAACTTTAACGACCATGTGCTGCCGCTTTTGTCGTAAACTCTGACCCGTCCTTTGTCAGCAACTCCGCCGCTGTTAAATCCATTCGAGCCGATTGCGACTCTGTTGCCATCTTCTGATATTGCGACTGAAGTGCCTGCGTATTCTTTCTTTTGTGTGCCGAGAATATTGCTGCCAACTTGATCCCATGCTGACCCATCCCATGTATAAATTCTTGCAAATCCTTTTCCGCTAAACTTCTTGACAGAACCAAATATTACCGAGTCGCCATCTCCAGATAGTTCCAGGGATGCGCCTGCTCGTCCCCCTGAGAGGCCTGCAATCGTGCTACCAAGTTTGTTCCATGTGCTCCCTGAAAGTTCATAAATAGAGATTGCACCGGATTTATCTCCTCCGTTATCATCTCTCGGTGCGCCAATGGCGAGTCTTGTGCCATCATTCGAGAGGCTTACTGAAGCGCCAAAAAAGTCTCCTTTGTTATCGCCATCGATGATCGCAATTTGTTCCCATTCGTTGTTGTTGTTTAATCTGTAAGTAGCAACACTTCCTTGTTGAGAATTGTAAGTACGATCATTCCAGCTTCCAATCGCTAATGTGCTTCCATCGCTCGATAGGCTGACAGCTTCCCCGCTCCTTGCACCTTTTTTTCTGCCTTCGATTTCATCATCTATTTGAATCCAATCCAAATCACCTTGCCAGGATTGGAGTTCACTGATTGGAACTAGTTCGGAAAGCTGCCGAGTATCTCCATATGGATTGGAGGTCTGAATTGCTTCTTTGTTGATCCTGCTTTGGCTTGTAAAGATCTCCGCTTTGGCGATCTCTCTGAGTCGATCAATGAACGCTTGATTTTGGCCGATTTGGCAGCACCACAGCACCAACGTGCTGATCTGCCATTCGGCTATGTCGGCGGCATGGCGCAGTAACGCGGCCTGATCGATCCAGGCGTCAGCCAACTGAATCCCTTGGCTGTTGCCATGGGCTAGGAGATGCAGTTCTTTGGCGGGTGTGCCTTGTTGCCTGCGTTGCTTGAGTGCCTCGCCGATCGTCGTCAGAGGAGAGCTGGTTCGATCAAGACAGATGCCAGCTTCTGCAGCCTCATGCCGAAGGGGAGGTAGCCCCAGGCCAGGAGCGACTACAACGGCTATTGAATGGTTTCGGTGCACTGGAGAGCAGTGCGAAGCAGCAGAAGAGGTGTCAACCTCTTCTGCGTCGATGGATTCAGTTGCTTTTGGGCTGTCCTCAGCCAACTCTCATTTGAATCTCAGAAACATTATTTGCCATGACAGAGGTTTTTGCATGAATGCAAGAGCCCGAGAGTGCGAAATCTTTTAGTCACGGGTTTTTCACCTTTCAAGACGGCTTTTCGTGAGATGGTTCGTTGTGACTGCACCTCCAGGTTTTTACAACAGCACTGTGCGACCTTGCTTTGGTTTTGAAAGCCGCATTGCGTCGCGATCTCTTGACTTCTTTTGAAGGCAATTCGTTCGCGTTCAGCAGGTTGCGGCTAATCCAGATCGTGAGGCCTAGGCCGCCAGGTTGCGGAAGCGCGTGAACTGGGGCTCGAACAGCAACTTCACCGTGCCTACCGGGCCGTTGCGGTGTTTGGTCACGATCACTTCCGTGATGCCCCGGTCGGGAGTTTCGGGGTTGTAGTACTCATCTCTGTAGATCATCAGCACCAGATCAGCGTCCTGCTCAATCGAGCCCGATTCGCGTAGGTCGCTGAGCATCGGTCGTTTGTTGGTGCGCGATTCCACGCCACGGCTGAGCTGAGACAGGGCAATCACAGGTACGTTCAGTTCCCTGGCCATGCCCTTGAGCGCTCTTGTGATCCTTGAAATTTCCTGCACTCGGTTATCGGGACTGGACCCTTCCATGAGCTGCAAGTAGTCGATCACGATCAGCCCGAGCTCCTTGCCTTGTTCGGCCATCAGTCGCCTACAGAGGGAACGCATCTCCAGCACGCCGGAGTTGGGTTTGTCGTCGATGTAGATCGGCAGCTGGCTGAGGGTGTTGATGCCCTGGCCGATCAGCGGCCATTCCTCTTGTTGTAGGCGGCCTGTGCGCAGCCGGCCTGCTTCGATGCCTACTTCCATCGACAGCAATCTGTAGGTGAGCTGCTCCTTACTCATCTCCAGAGAGAACACGCACACCGGCAGGTCGTGCAACTGGGCCACGTTCTTGGCCAGGTTGAGCACGATCGATGTTTTGCCCATGGCGGGGCGTCCGGCCACGATGATCAGGTCACTGCGCTGTAGGCCCTGGGTCATGGCGTCCAGGTCGTAAAAATTCACCGGGATGCCCGCCACGGAGGTGCCCAACGAGCGGCTCTCGATTTCGTTGAAGGTGCTGGTGAGAATTTCGGCGGTGGGCGTCAGACCCTGCGATGGTTTTTCCTGACTGATTGCGAAGATGGTCTGCTCGGCCTTGTCGAGCACCTGCTCCATCGGCAGGCCCTGATCAAAGCCCAGCTGGATCACTTCGTTGCCCGAGCGGATCAGCTGCCGGCGCAGATACTTATCCATCACCAGGCGGGCCACCTGTTCGATCGATGCGGTGGAGGCCACACGCTCTACAAGCTCCACTAGCCTGCTGCTGCCACCCACTTTTTCGAGGGCACCGGTATCAGCTAGCCAGGCGGTCATCGCTGTGAGGTCAGTCGGTTTACCCTGGCTATGGAGCATCACCGCCGTGCGGAAGATCTCTCGATGGGCATTGAGATAAAACGCTTCCGGTTGCAGCACGTCGGCCACGCGACCGATGGCGTCCGGGTCGAGCAGGATGCCGCCCAGCACTGCTTCTTCCGCCTCCAGGTTTTGCGGCGGTATCGAATCGGGCAGGGACTCGAAGCTGGGTTCTTCTCTGCGGCGACCTTTGCCGAAACCGCGGCGTTCCTCCTCGGTGGACTCGCCACCGGAATCTGACAAGGGAACGCTCACCATGGCGGCAGCAGCTCAGAAAGAAGAACCACTCTGACGCACCTTGTCGGTGACATCAGAGTCATTTTTGCTCTGTGCTCAGTAGCTGACCACTTCCAGGTTGATCTCAGCGGTCACTTCGCTGTGAAGCTTCACCTGAACCTTGTAGTTTCCGGTCCGATGGATGTCGGGCACGGTGATGTCACGACGATCCACTTCTTTCTTGGTGGCTTCTTCGATCACCTCCGCCACATCACCATTGGTGACGGTGCCGAAGAGCACGTCGTCTTCTCCGGTTTGCTTCTTCACGGTGAAGCGACCGATGGTGTCGAGGGCTGTGCGGAAAGCTATGGCTTCCTCCTTGAGAGCAGCCTGGCGCTCAACCTCCTTGGCCCTGCGGTGCTCCACCTGCTTCATCACCGCGGGGGTGACAGGCACGGCTTTGCCGAAGGGCAGCAGGAAGTTGCGGGCATAACCAGGCGCAACTTCCACCAGATCTCCATCCCGGCCGAGGCTGAGAACGTCCTCATTCAGTACGACTTGTACGCGCTTGGCCATGGGAGAACGATCCTGACGACGTCTGTTTAGCGATCGACAACTTTACGACTTCACGGGCAGGCGCACTTTGGTGGCCAGGCCAAGGGCGCGCATCAGGCGGATGTGCTCCCAGGTGAGGTCGATCTGACCCGCTTGCAGGCCGTGACGAGCCGAGTGGGGGAAGGCGTGGTGGTTGTTGTGCCAGCCCTCTCCAAAGGTCAGTGCTGCGACCCACTTGTTGTTGCGCGAATCATCGCCGCTTTCAAAGGCCACGGTGCCCCAGCAGTGCGTGGCGGAATTCACCAGCCAGGTCACGTGATACACCAGCACCAGGCGTAAAGGAATGCCCCAGAGCACTAAGGCCCAGCCGCCGGCACCTGTGGCGCTGCCGATCCAGAACAGCAGACCAGCCAGGGGCAGCTGCAGAACCAGGAACCAGTTGTTCAGCCAGCGGTAGTAGGGGTCCTTGGCTAGATCACCGGCCATGCGGGGTACATCCTTCATGGCTGGAATCGCATTGAACATCCAGCCCATGTGACTCCACCAGAAGCCTTTGTTGCTGTTGTGGTGATCCGCATCCGTATCGGAATACTTGTGATGATGCCGATGCAGTCCAACCCAGTCGATGGGTCCGTGCTGGCAGCTCAGGGCGCCGCAGGTGGCAAAGAAGCGCTCCAGCCAGCGAGGCACTCGGAAGGAGCGGTGTGAGAGCAGTCGGTGGTAACCGACGGTGACACCCAAGCAGGCAGTGACCCAATACAGCACCAGCAGGCTGGTGACGGCCGGCCAACTCCAGAAGCCAGGAGCGAGTGCCAGGAGTGCCAGGGCATGGATCACGATCATGAACCCGATCGTTACCCAGCTTTTTTCGGTCTTGGCAGCCATAGGCGCCTTGCTCTTGGGGCGCCGGTAGGGCTGGATTGCCAGCTTGGGGCCACGATGCGAAACTGATTTCCGACTGGGTGGCGAAGGCGTTCTAATCGCGCTTGGTGCCATGACTTGGTCCCGGTTGATCTCTGCACACTACACGCGATACGGATACGTATCAAGCAATGGATAAGGCAAGCGGTTCTGATCATGTGACCAAGGGTTACCGCCAGCGTCTCGAGGAAGGGCGCCAGGCGATGGCCCATCTAATTCATGTGTGGCATGAGCGCAATGGCTGGTCGCACAAGGTGTTGCCTGCTCTGGCCGATGCCTTGGATCTTGGTCGTGTGCACAACTCCCAGATCTCCAATCTCCGCAACGGCAAGCTCTCGTCTCCAGGGCCGGAAGTGTTCCTCGCTCTCGGCCAGGCGAATGCCGTGCTGCACCAGGGGCTGGAGGCGATCCGCGACCAGCTGGCGGAAGTTCACCCCGATCTATTGCGGGTGCTGAGCGACAGTGCCGTTCCTCTGCTCGCGGCCCATGGTGAGCCGCTCGGTGCTGGCGAGCTGCTTGAGATCTTTGTCGGCCTCGGACCATTGCCGCCAGGTTTCGATTGGCGGATTGATCAAATGGAAGCGGCTGCCCTGAGTGCCGCGATTGCCGACAGCCTTTGCCGCGGTAAGGCTTGGCGTCAGTGTCGTGATCAGGTGATGGAGGCCTATCCGGTCACCAAAAACCAACGCCGCGATCGTTTTGCCGAAGTGATGGCTGGCCTGCGCGAATACAGCGCCGAGGAGCTCGACGGAGAGTTCCTCGACCTTCATGCCACACACATGGCCTTAGAAGGCAGCAAGGGCCAGAGCGCTGAGGCGTTTCTGGCCGAGTTGCGAACGGCTGCTCAGCCGGGATAGCGCGCCTGACGCACGCGCCTGGTCAGCCCAAGCTTCTGCAGCATCCGGATGTGCATCCAGGTGATGTCGAACTCGAACCAGCGCAGGCCGTGGCGTGCGCTGCCCGGATGGGCGTGATGGTTGTTGTGCCAACCCTCTCCGAACGACAGCACAGCCACCCACCAGCAATTGCGTGAGAGATCCGGGCAGTCGAAATTGCGATAACCGAAGGCGTGTGTTGCCGAGTTCACCAACCAGGTGACGTGATACACGACCACCAGACGCAGAGGAATGGCCCACAGCACCAGACCAACACCGCCTCCATGAATCTGGGCTGCATTGCCGTAGTAATAGAGCGCCAGTCCGATCGGAATCTGCAGCACAAGGAACCAGCGATCCAACCAGACGTAGAAGGGATCTTTGAGCAGGTCGCCGCCAAATCGTTCTTTGTGCTCAAGAGCGGGGATTTCGTGCAGCATCCACTCGCTGTGGCTCCACCACAGGCCCCGGCCTGCATCGTGATGATCATTGGGTTGATCGGAAAACTTGTGGTGGTGACGATGCAGGGCCACCCAGTCGATCGGTCCGCTTTGTGCGGCCAGGGTGCCCATGATCACCAGCACCCGCTCGAGCCAGCGGGGCACCTCAAAGCTCCTGTGTGCCACCAGACGGTGCAGGCCGAGTGTCACCCCGAGCACCGTGGCCCAGTAGAGAATTCCGAAGGCAATGGCTCCTTGAATGCTCCAGAACCGTGGCAGCAGAGCAATGGTGGCCAGCACGTGCATCGCCACCATGAAGGACGTGGTGCCGCCTTTGAGCTTGCGCTGTTTACGCGGCAGTCGTTCACGGGGCGCCATCACCGCCGCGCGCATGCGCAATTCGCGGTTTGAGGTGGTAGCTGCCGGAGTGGTTGTAACCAAGAAGTTTCTCCTTGAACCAGATCTGTCGTGGTTGGAACGGCTATAGCCGAAACCAAAACAGTTGGTTGGGAGTGTGAATGTAAAAGAAAACAGCAGGCTTTTTGCGGTTCTCCCATGCCACAGGCTTCAAATCGCTACGGAGAGAGCAGTGGTGCAGAGGGGATGAATCTCAGTGAAGCCAGGGCATTTGCTCGCAGCAAGGTCGCTTCTGTACGCGAGCGTCAGCAGCCTTTTGCCCGTCAGCGCACCGCGGCTGTGGCTGATCGCCTGCAGAGGGTTCTGGCCGCGTTTGAGGCGGAGCGGGTCGGCACTCAGCATTTCGCCTCCGTCAGCGGATACGGGCACGGTGATCAGGGCCGGGAGGTGATCGACCGGGTGTTCGCACGCGTTCTGGGTGCGGAAGCAGCCGCTGTGCGACTTCAGTTTGTGAGCGGCACCCATGCCATCGCTGCCGCTTTGTTCGGTGTGCTCCGTCCAGGCGATCGCATGTTGTCCATCACAGGGCGTCCCTACGACACGCTTGAAGAGGTCATTGGTCTGCGTGGAGAGGGGCAAGGATCCCTCAAGGACTTCGGCATCGACTACGACGAGTTGCAGCTCAGCGATGCCGGGACTGTGGACGAGCAGGCCCTCGAGCAGGCCTTGGCTCAACCGCGTCGACTGATCCTGATTCAGCGCAGCTGTGGTTACAGCTGGCGCCCCGCGCTAAGCGTGCAAGTGATCGGTCGCCTTTGCTCCCGCATTCACGAACGGCAGCCTGACTGCGTCTGCTTCGTGGATAACTGCTACGGCGAACTGGTTGAGGCCCAAGAGCCGCCTGAGGTGGGTGCGGATCTGGTGGCCGGTTCATTGATCAAAAACCTGGGAGGAACCATCGCGCCCGCCGGTGGCTACATCGCTGGACGCTCCGATCTGGTGGAACAAGCCTGTTGCCGTCTCACTGCACCAGGGATTGGCAGCGAAGGGGGGACTGGTTTTGATCTGCACCGACTGCTGCTGCAGGGACTGTTTCTGGCGCCTCAGATGGTGGCTGAAGCCTTGATCGGTGCTGATCTCGTGGCAGGTGTGTTCGCTGATCTCGGATTCCCGGTGCATCCCGTTGCGGGTGCATCCCGCAGTGATCTGATCCAGGCCGTGCAGCTGGGGGAGCCTGAGCCACTCAAGCTGATCTGCCGTGCCTTTCAGGCCTGTTCCCCGGTGGGCTCTTACCTGGACCCTGTGCCGGCGGCGATGCCAGGTTATGCCAGTGATCTAGTGATGGCCGGTGGCACCTTCATTGATGGCAGCACCAGCGAGTTCTCCGCTGACGCGCCCTTGCGCGAGCCGTTCAATCTCTACGTTCAGGGCGGGACCCATCACGCCCATGTCGAGCTGGCCCTGATCAAGGCGTTGGAAGCCCTGGCTGCGGCAGGACATCTGAATCTGGCGCACACTGATTGAGAGACGCTGGTGCGGCCCGATGGCCTTCGACTTTCCTGCCTCCTACCGCTACGCGGACAGCCATGAATACGCCTGGCAGGACGCTGATTCAATCCGCATTGGCTTGAGCGCTTATGCCGTGGATCAACTCGGCGACATTGTGTTTGTCGATCTCCCCGAGGTGGGTTCTGATCTCAGTCGTGGATCCAGTTTCGGCACCGTTGAGTCGGTGAAGGCTGTGGAAGAGATGTATGCCCCCCTCAGTGGCGAGGTTGTGCAGCGCAATGAAGCTCTGCTGGCTAATCCCGAAGAACTGCAGAAGGATCCCCATGGCGAGGGCTGGTTGCTGGTGATTCGTCCAAGCGATGAGACGCAGCTCGAGCAGTTGATGGACGCCGCGACTTACTCCGCGAAGGTTGCCGCGACCTGATATCACATCGTCGTCAGGCGCAAGTTGCCTAAAGTCTGCGCCTTCTGTGGCTGCACCATGACCCTGCTGGACCAGCGCATGGTGGAGACTGCTTCAGCAAAGGCTCTTCCGCCTTTCGCCCAACGCCATATCGGCCCGGGATCCGAAGCCAATCAGCTGATGCTCGATCGGCTCGGCTTCAGTGATCTTGAGCGCTTTTTGCAGGCCGTCGTCCCGGAGGACATTCTCGATTCAAGTCCGCCCAAGGGGCAGCTTCCGGACGGCGTTGGAGAAGCCCAAGCGCTTTCTGAACTACGTCAGCTTGCCGGTCTCAACCGCGTGACGCGGTCGTTGATCGGCCTGGGCTACTACGGCACGGTCACGCCCGCGTTGATCCAGCGGCAGGTGTTGGAAAACCCCTCCTGGTACACGGCTTACACCCCTTATCAGGCCGAAATTGCTCAGGGACGCCTGGAGGCACTGCTCAATTTTCAGACCTTGGTCAGTGAGCTGACCGGCCTGCCGATTGCCAATGCCTCGCTTCTGGATGAGGCCACTGCGGCTGCAGAAGCGATGTCGATGAGCTTTGGCGTTTGCAAGCGAGCTGAAGCCAGCCGTTTTCTGGTGGATGCCGCCGTGTTGCCACAGACCCTGGCAGTTCTGCGCACCAGGGCCCAGCCAATCGGGATTCAGCTCGAGGTGGCTGAGCCGGATCAGTTCGCCTGGGGTGAAGATGTGTTCGGAGTGCTGTTGCAGCTGCCTGGACGCTGTGGCCGGCTCTGGGACCCCCGTTCCTGTATGTCCAGGGCCCATGAGCATGGCGCTTTGGTCACGGTGGCTATTGATCCACTAGCTCAGGTGCTGCTTGAGCCGGTGGGTGCTCTCGGTGCCGATATCGCCGTAGGCAGTGCCCAGCGTTTTGGCGTGCCGATGGGTGGAGGCGGCCCCCATGCGGCGTTCTTTGCCACCCGCGATGCTTACCGCCGGCAGGTCCCCGGGCGCATCGTTGGCCAGTCAAAAGATGGCGAAGGCAATGTCGCACTGCGTCTTGCCCTGCAGACCCGTGAGCAGCACATCCGCCGAGATAAAGCCACCAGCAATATCTGCACCGCCCAGGTGCTGCTGGCGGTGATGGCTTCTTTTTATGCCGTTCATCACGGGCCGGAAGGTCTCGAGGCGATCGCTCGACGCGTGCTGCATCTGCGCTGTCAGCTCGAAGACGGACTGAGCTCGCTTGGACTCCCTCTACCCCAGGGATCTCGTTTCGACAGTGTTGATGTGGTCTGTGCTCAGGCTCCGCGCGTGCATCAGCTGGCAGCCCGAGCTGGGTTCAACCTGCGTGTTCTGCCCGATGGTGCGGCGATCGAACAGGCGGAAGGCTTCGGCATCAGCCTGGATGAGCTCAGCGACAACAAGGAGGTGTCTCGGTTGCTGTCGCTGGTGGCTGAGGCCACGGGAGGCCATCTTTCAGACCTGCCGGATACCGCAAAGCAAGAGCAAGCTCTGGCTAGCTTGCCGCTGCGCTCCAACCCCTGGCTTCAGCAGCCGGTGTTTCACCGCTATCGCAGTGAGACCGAGCTGCTTCGCTACATCCAGCGTCTGGTCAGCAAAGACCTTTCGCTGGTGCACGGGATGATTCCTCTTGGTAGCTGCACCATGAAGCTCAATGCGGCAGCGGAGCTGGCGCCTGTGAGCTGGAGGGAGTTCGGGAGCATTCACCCCTTTGCCCCCGCTGACCAGCTGAAAGGCAATCTGCGCATGGCGCAGGACCTCGAGAGCTGGTTGGCTGAGCTCACCGGTTTCGCCGGTGTGTCTTTGCAGCCGAATGCAGGTTCCCAGGGGGAGTTCGCTGGTTTGCTGGTGATTCGCGCCTGGCATCAGGCAAGAGGCGAGGGCCATCGCAATGTTTGCCTGATTCCCACGAGTGCCCACGGCACCAATCCAGCCAGTGCCGTGATGGCTGGCATGCGTGTGGTGCCGGTGGCCTGTGATGAGCAGGGGAATGTCGATGTCGACGATCTGCGCAGCAAGCTCTCTGAGCACGCCGATGTCCTGGCGGCGCTGATGGTGACGTATCCCTCAACCCATGGGGTCTTCGAGACTCGAATCCGTGAGATTTGCAGCCTGGTTCATGACCATGGAGGTCAGGTGTATCTGGATGGCGCCAACCTCAATGCTCAAGTCGGTGTGTGCAGGCCAGGAGCGTTTGGGGCCGATGTCTGCCACCTCAACCTGCACAAAACGTTCTGTATTCCCCATGGCGGTGGTGGACCAGGGGTTGGCCCCATTGGCGTGGGAGAGCATCTGTTGCCATTTCTTCCTGGTCATCCCTTGATGCCCTGCGGCGGTGACCAGTCCATTTCAGCGGTATCGGCTGCCCCCCTGGGCAGCGCAGGCATCCTGCCGATCAGCTGGATGTATCTGCGTTTGATGGGCCCTGCTGGCCTGCGGCAGGCCACGGCTGTGGCCTTGCTATCGGCCAATTATCTGGCGCATCGGCTGGATTCCCATTACCCGGTGCTGTTCCGGGGAGAAGGCGGGCTTGTGGCCCACGAATGCATTCTTGATCTGCGCGATCTGAGGCGCAGCGCCGGCCTTGAGGTGGATGATCTGGCGAAGCGTCTGATGGATTACGGCTTTCACGCTCCGACGGTGAGCTGGCCGGTGGCGGGCACCGTGATGGTTGAACCCACTGAAAGCGAGAGCCTCGAAGAGCTGGATCGCTTCTGCGACGCCATGATCGCGATCCGCGCCGAAGTCGCGGCGATCGAAAACGGTGACAGCGATCGTGAGAACAATCCCCTACGCCGCGCTCCCCACACACTGAGTGCTGTCACGGCCGACCACTGGGATCGTCCCTATTCCCGGGAACAGGCTGCCTTCCCGTTGCCGGATCAGCGGCAAAGCAAGTTCTGGCCGGCGGTGGCCAGGATTGATAACGCCTATGGCGATCGCAATCTGATCTGCACCTGCCCCAGTGTTGAAGACATGGCTGCCGCCACTTCTGAGGCGATGGGTTAAATTTTACCGAAATCGGAAATTAATCTTCGATTTCTAATCGTGCAATGAGAACTTTGATCACACTGCACAGCATTCACCGTCGCAAATGGGGAATCAATGAGTCGCGACACCAAAAAACCAATTGAAACGACGGAGCAGACCTCAGACTCGCTGCAGCTTCCCGACATTCCTGATTGCCTTCAGGCTGCCCTTGGCCGAGGGCATACCTTGCCGATCGAAGGCACCAACGTGCTGAGAGTTCCCTTTGGAATTCGTCAGGCACGACGTCAGCGTCCCGAGCGTCCTGACCGCTGGGCAACGCTGGTGATCCCCATTCAGTCTCAGGGATCGCCCACGCCACCTCCTCAGGCGGCCTGAGTCTTCAGGCGACTGAGATCAGGCTTTTGTCCTGCTCCAGTCGCCAGTCCAAGAGTGCTTTCACATCCGCCAGCGAGCAGGTCGGGGTGCGAAAGGGCAACAGTCTCATCGGGCTTCGTTCCGGTCTAACCAGCCAGCTGCTGTTGCGTTGTTGCAACAGGACAAAGCCGCGGTAGCGAACTGCGTACTGAGGATCCCGGGTCAGGCCCATTCGTGGAATGGAAATTGTTAGTGACCTCGCTATTTCAGTCCTCTAGATGTGGTGTGTGCATGAAATCCCGATTCTCTTTTGAATTGATTTCCGTTTGATTGCAGTGGCCAATCTTGATTCACCCGCTTGTTTTTGATTCATTCGCTGATTAATTCATTCACAGCTGCAGTGGTTTCATTTGCATGAGGCGCTGGATGAGGTCGGCAATGCTGTCGTCTTTCGCTGCTTTCGAGTAGTTGCTGAGCAATTGGCGCCCCACCACTTGTGCGCCGAGATGGGTGAGCTGGACCCTTAGCGACACCAGCAGCTCCATTCCGCCGCCTCCGGAGAAGCTGGCCATGGCGATCGGCCGACCGTTGAAGAGAGACCGGAAGTCATCTCCCTGAACGGACAGCCAGGCGATGGCGTTGGTCAGCACCGGCGGAATTGAACCGTTGTATTCCGGTGCGCAGATCACCCATCGCGGAGCTGCCCTCAGTTGTTGCTGCAATGGCTGCACGCCGTTCGGCATGCCTTGTTCATTCGCGCGCGGTGTGAACAGGGGCAGCTCGAGTGTGGTGAGGTCGAGCAGATCAGCGCTGCTGCCCTGAGCCTGTACTTGGTCCACGAAGCGTTGGGCCAGTTTGAGGTTCTCGCCGTTACTGGCGGCAATCACCAGCACATCAGCACTGTTCTCCTTGCTCATGATCAGTATTCATGTCGCAGGTTTGAATTGTGACGACTTTTCCCAGAGAGTGTCTGCCAAGTGGTCGTCCTCCTGTTGGGGCCGCTTAGTAGTTAGCGCCGCTACGTCGGTGGTGGACGGCTGTGGAGGCTTCCTGATCCAACACGCCGCCATGATCCAGCTCGGCATAGATCAACCAGTGATCTCCGCATTCCATGCGCTGGCTCACGCGACCTTCCAGCCAGGCCAGAGCCTCGGGGAGCAGCGGTTGTTCATTCGGACTGGTCTCGAGTTCCAGCCCGCTGAACCGGTCGGCGCCAGGTTGAAACGGTTGCAGGAACTGTTTCATCGGTCCGCTTTCGCGCCCCTCGGCCAGCACGTTCAGCGCAAAGCGATCGCCTTTGTGCAGCAGGGCTTCCACGGCGCGGTCCTTGGCTACGGCCACCGTCAGTCCAGGAGGTGTGAAGCTGGCTTGGCTGACCCAACTTGCCACCATCGCGCCGCTGAGTTCTCCCTTACGCGTGGTGAGGATGCACAGGGATCCGACCACCCGTCCGAGGGCCAGCACAGCCGGATCGCTGCGGCTTTCGCTCATGCTTCCGGCGTTACGGCGTTGGGCACGCTTCTCCGCCTGCAGCAGTTTGCGGGCGAAACGGGTGCCGGTTTCCTCCAGCTCTTTCACCTTGGCTCGATCAGGGCTGAATTTGACCCGGATCGGCTCGAAGCCGAAACTGAAGCCGCCATCTCGCAGCTTCGTTTCCAACAGGTCCACGGCTTCACCGCTCCAGCCAAAGCTGCCGAACACTCCCACCGGTTTGCTGCGGTCACCCTCTGCCAGCAGAGTTCCTAAAGCGGAGACCACCGGGGTGGGTGCGTGACCACCGAGGGTGGGTGAGCCGATCAGGATCCCATCCGCGGACTGGATCGCTGCAACGAGTTCTTCCGATGGTGTGAACTCGCAGTTGAGGCTGGTAACTCGAATGTCGGTGCGACTCACGCCTCGGGCCAGGGCATCGGCAATCGCTGAGGTGTTGCCGTAAGCGCTGGCGAACAGCAGAACCACATTCAGGCTGGATTGCTGGTGACTTTCACCCCAGCGGTGGTAATCATTCAGCAGGCTGCGCCAGCTGGCATCGATGGCGGGCCCATGGGCTGGCGCAATCGTGCGGATGCTCAGTTCCTCCAGCCGCTCCACCAGCAGGTCAACCTTGCGGGCCATCGGTGCCATCAGGCAGTCGTAGAAATGGCGACGCTCTTCTTCGGTGCTGCTTCGGTTGGCTTCCGCCCAGACGTTGGTGCAGAGATGGGCGCTGAAGAACTTGTCGCTCATCAGCAGCCCGAAGCGCTGTTCGAAGGCCATCAGTCCACCCGGCCAACGCGGCGTTGGTGCTGGCAGCAGCAGCAGGTTGCGCCCGTTGCTCAACGGTTGAAATTCTTCCCGTCGGATCACTCTCAGCGGCGGGAATGGGGGTAGTGCTGCCTGCTCCTCTTCCACTCCAGGGGGCGTGGGTTTGCGTTGGTTCCAGAGCTCCTCCAGCAGCTTGGCGCCGGGATTGGACGCGATCAGCTCAAGGCCTGGATAAATCCCGGCCAGTTCCTGCAACAAGGCCACACGGTTGGGATTCACGTGCCCCACGACAATCAGCAGGGGCTGATCCCTGGCCGGCAGAGCGTCCAGAAGAGCAGGAACAAAAACGCTGCTGTAGGCCATTCCCGGTGGATGCACGAGAACGGCGGGCTGCTCCACGCCAGTTGCATCAGGGCCTGCCTCAAACAGAAAACTGTTGGCCGTGCTGCCACGCTCCAGTGCGTATTCCAGCTCGAACCGCAGACGCTGAGGGCTCAGTCCCCGCAGGCAGATCAGGCCCTGGTCTATTGGCAGGTTGATCACCTGCCGGTCAGCGGATGCCGAGCTGGCAGCGACGGTGGTGACCATCAGTAGTGGTTGCCCGTTTTGCGGTGATGAACGGCGGTTCGCCCGTCGATGTCGGCCACGTTGCCCTGCTCAACCAGTGCGTAGATGATCCAATGATCCGGACCTTCCATCCGCTGCTCCACCCGACAGCTCAGGTAGGCCAATGCATCAGTGAGCACAGGGCCGCCTTCAGCGGCACCGTGCAGCACATTCACTCCCTCGAATCGATCGGCGCCTGGGGGAAAGCGTTTGAGGAAGTGCTGCATTAAGGGCTTGTAGCGGTCCTGCCGGAGTACGTTGATCACAAAGCGATCGCCGACCTGCATCAGCGCTTCAATCGCTCGATCCTTGGCCACGGCGACACTGAGGCCGGGGGGGCGGAAACTGGCCTGAGCCACCCAGCTGGCCACCATCGCTCCACTGCGGCGGGCATCGCCCTCGCCCTGGCTTGCGGTCACGATGTACAACCCGCCGGTGAGGCGGCCGAGTGCCTTGTCGAGGTTGGCATCAATACTGCGCAGTGCTTCGATCGATTTTTTTCGGGTCAGGATCTGTCCGAGGTCAGTTCCTGATTCCTCGCAGCGTTGGTAATCACCGCCCTGGGGCAGCTGGCGGATACGCAGCGGTTCAAAGGCTGGTTTCAGACCCTGGTTGCGCAGCTGCTCGGCAACAGCATCAATCGGCTCATCGTTGCCACCGAAAGCGTCGTAAACCCCAACCAATTGCTTGGGCTGCAGAGCAGCCAGAAGAGTTCCGATCGAGGCCTGCAGTTCACCATCCGGTTCCGCCGGCCAGGTGGGAACCACCACCGCCTTGGCTTCGCCAACCAGTGCGGTCAGTTCCTGTGGATCGGTGGCCCGCAGATCCACCAGCTGAACCTGTGCATCGGCTTTACCGATGCCGTGGGCGATGGCCTGGCTGAGACGGTCCGAGAAGCCGTACTGGCTGAGATAGCAGACGGCTGCATAGCTGTCGCCCTTGCTGCGTTGGCTGCTCCATTCCCTGTAGTCGTTCAACCAGTGGCTGAGGTGTTGGCGCAGCAGGGGGCCATGCCCCACGGCGACGGTGTTGATCTCCGGTAAGGCATCCATGCGCTTCAGTGCCTGCAACACACTGCGAGCGTTGGGGCCCATCAGGCAGTCGTAATAGAAGCGGAAGTCCGGTGCGATGGCCCCAGGGTCCGAGTCGAACAATTCTTCGGAGCAGTAATGCAATCCGAAGGCATCGCAGGTGTAAAGAATCCCGCTGCCGTGATCGAAGGAGAAGATCGTGTCGGGCCAGTGCAGGTTGGGAGCACTCAGGAATTCGAAGTGATGCTGAACGCCTGTGTCCGGACTGGTGCCCAGATCCAGTTCATCGCCGGTTTTCACAGCTCGCGATTTGAAGGGGCGGTGCACTTGGTCTTGGAGGAACTGGATCGCCACCTTGGAACCCACGATCTCGATGTCCGGATTGAGGTCGATCAGATCGCCGATCAGTCCGGAATGATCCGGTTCGGTGTGACTCACGATCAGATGATCGATTGCCATCGGATCGATCTGCTCCTTCAGCAGTGGCACCCAGGTGTCGCGGAACTTGGCGTGGCTGGTGTCGATCAGGGCGTTGCGTTCGCCGCGCACTAGAAATGCGTTGTAGGTGGTGCCGTTGCGTAGCCCAAATTCAATATCGAATCGGCTGCGTTCCCAGTCCAGGGAACGGATGGTGGTGCTGTCAGGCGCGATCGGCTCGCACTGCAATGTGAGTCGGGGGGTCACAGCAGTGGAGTTCGTGCTGTTCAGGCTTGCCGTGACCATGACTGAATCGCGCGTTGTAACCAACTTTACGGAGATCTTCAGGTCATCGGACCCGGGCTGAGGGCTTCGGCTACACGAGGCAACCAGTCCACCAGGCCTGGTACCGCGATGATCAAGGCCAGGACTGCAACCTGCAGGCCGACAAACGGCAGGGCGCCTCGATAGATATCGCTCGTGCTCACTTCATCGGGAGCCACGCCGCGCAGATAGAACAGCGCAAAGCCGAATGGCGGTGTGAGGAAGGAGGTCTGCAGGTTGGCGCCAATGATCACGCCAAACCACACCATCGCTTCGGGCCCCAGCAGCTGGCGTGCGGCAGGCAGCAGCAGCGGCACGGCGATGAAAGCGATTTCGAAGAAATCGATGAAGAAGCCCAGCAGGAAGATGATCAGCATGCTGAACACCAGGAAACCCACGCGCCCTCCCGGCAGGTTGAGCAGCAGTTCGGAAATCAGCTGATCGCCGCCCACACCGCGGAACACGAGGCTGAAGGCGGTGGATCCCATCAGGATGGCCATCACCATGGCGGTGGTCCGCATAGTGCTCTCACAGACATTCGAGAGTTGTTGGCGGCTGAAACCGCCATTAAGGCCTGCCAGCACCATGGCGCCGACTGCTCCGATCACGCCCGCTTCAGTTGGAGTTGCAATGCCGAAGAAGATGCTTCCGAGCACCGCCACGATCAGAGCGATCGGTGGCAACACCGACTGCACCAATTGCAGAGGATGACCTGAGCCGGTGAGCTCGGGCTTGAGTTCGGGTGCCAGCTCCGGCTTGAGCGCACTGATCACCAGCACGTAGATGGCGAACACGGCTGACATCAGCAGGCCCGGCAGCAGCGCTCCGATGAAGAGATCGCCGACTGAAATGCCGAGCTGATCACCCAGCACCACCAGAACAATGCTTGGGGGGATGATCTGCCCGAGCGTGCCCGACGCCACAATCACACCTGTGGCGAGGCTTTTGTCGTATCCCGCCCGCAGCATGGCCGGCAAGGAGATCAGCCCCATGGTGGTCACGGTCGCTGCCACCACTCCGGTTGTCGCCGCCAGAAGTGAACCGACAAGAACGACGGCCAACGCCAGGCCGCCGCGCAGGCGTCCCAGCAGCCGGCCCATGGTTTCCAGAAGCCGTTCGGCAATGCCGGAGCTCTCCAGCATCGAACCCATGAACACAAAAGCGGGGATGGCCAACAGGGTGAAGTTGGCCATGATCCCCAGGATTCTCTGGGGTAGGGCGGTGACGAACTGCGGTTCGATTTCTCCGCTGAGCATGCCCAGCAGGGCAAAGATCACCCCAATCCCACCAAGACAGAAGGCGACGGGAAATCCGCTCAGCAGCGCCATGATCAGCGCCAAAAACATTCCGGGAGCCAACACCGCCGAGGGGTCAAAGCTGATCACCCAGCCCAGGGCTTCGATTTCGATCACAGCGTGGTGCCTCCCTCTTGGTGCTGCTCATCGGCAGCTTGGGTGGCCTCGGGGTTGCTGAGGGCCAGCCGCAGCCGAAGTGCTTCTGCGATTCCCTGCAGCCCTAACAACAGAAAGCCAATTGGGATGAGCGATTTCACCCAGGTGCGTGGCAGCCCGCCTGGATCGGGCGACATCTCGCCAATGCTCCAGGAGCGCAGCGCTGGTGCAATGGAGATCGCCATCACTCCGAAGGCGAAGGGCAGCAAGAGCAGCAGAATGCTGTTGAGCTCCTGACGGTTGCGGCGGCGTGGTGACCAGCGGCTCTGCAGCACATCCACACGCACGTGGCCCTGTTTCTGCAGAGTCCAGCCGAGGCCGAGCAGAAAGATCAGATCGAAGAGGTACCACTGGGCCTCGATCAGCCCGTTGGAGCTGAGATTGATCCCGATGGCAGAGCCCAAATAGCGGCCAACAACGTTCCAGATTCCGATGGCCAGCATCAGCAGCACGGACCAGCGCGCCAGCCAGGCGGCCGCAGCGTTGAGGCGATCGAACAGGCGCACCATTCCGGAAAGAGGTTCGCTCATCCTTCACCTCCCTCCGCCCTGGTGTTGAACTTCGCCAGCGGCAGCTCGTTGATGCGATTCCAGTTCAGCGTTTCTTTCTGGAACAGCCGCCAGCGTTCCAGTAAATCTCGGAAGCTGGCATCGTCAGCCGCCAGATCTGCAAACAACACGCTGGTGGCTTCCTTCGCCGCTTCGAGGATGTCGTTGCTGTAGGCCTCAAGTTTGATTCCCTGCCGCCGCAGCCTCAGCAGCGCCTCGCTGTTGCGTTGTTCGTACTTGCTGAGCATGCCCAGATTCGCCTGGTAACAGGCTGTGCTGAACATGGCTTGATACTCCTTCGGCAATTTGTCCCAGGCAGTGCGGTTGACCAGCGCGGTCAGGCTTGGCCCAGGTTCCCACCAGCCTGGGTAGTAGTAGTACTTCGCTGCTTTGGGGAGTCCGAGTTTTTCGTCGTCGTAGGGGCCGGTGAACTCCGCTGCGTCGATCGCTCCCCGTTCCAGTGCCAGATAGATCTCGCCGCCTGGCAAGACTTGAACATTCACCCCCAGGTTGGCCATCACCTTGCCTCCCAGTCCTGGGATGCGCATCTTCAAACCCTTGAGGGACGCCAGGTTGTCGACAGGTCGCTTGAACCAGCCGCCCAGTTGACCCCCCGTATTTCCGGCAGGGAAGCTCTTGGCTCCGAAGTCGGCGAACAAGGCGTCCATCGCTTCATTGCCGCCTCCCTGATAGAGCCAGGCATTCTGTTGCTGGGCCGTGAGCCCGAATGGCACGGCAGTGCCGAAGGCGAACGCCGGATTCTTGCCCACGTAGTAGTAGCTGGCCGTATGGCCGCATTCCACGGAGCCGGCTTGCACGGCATCCAGCACTTCAAGTCCGGGAACAATTTCACCGGCGGCAAACGGTTCGATCGTGAACCCTCCGCCACTCATCGCCTTCACCTGTTCACAGATGGTTTCGGCACCTCCGTAAATGGTGTCGAGTGAGACCGGCCAGCTTGTTGCCATCCTCCAGCGCACCTGGGGAAGGCTGCTGCTGCCACCGTTTTCAGCACGACGAATCGTGCAAGCGCTCAGTGCTCCGGCTCCGGCTGCAGCGGCGAGCGCTTGCCCACTGGTCCGGAGCAGCTGCCGACGTTGCATCACGTGCTCCTGGTTTGGTCGCCTTGTAGACGACGCTGTCTGGGCAAGATTATCGATCGCCCCCGGTTTGATCCTGGTTTCGCAATCAAAAAAAGCCCCCTGCGTTGGCAGAGGGGTGAACCGTTCTCTTTTGGTTGAGGCTCAATGCATTGTCATCAGCTTTCGACCTTCACCGACACGGTGGTGCGGTTATCGGTTTTGGGCGCCTCGATCATGAGGATGCCGTCGCGGTAGCTGGCCCGAAGAGCGTCGCGGTCGAGAGAATGGGCAAAGCGAAAGCTGCGGCTCCAGTTGCCGTAGCGAAATTCGCTGAGCAAGGTGTTGTTGGTCGATGCTTCGGCCTCATCGGCTGAATTGGCCTGAGGGTTCAAACGCTCAGCGCTGACGCTGAGACTGCGGTCGCTGGCTTTCACGTCGATGCTGTCGTGAGCCACGCCGGGGAGTTCCAGGCGAATGGAGTAGTGATCTTCGGTTTCGTGAATTTCGGCGGCTGGTACACGTTCGACCTGTGAAAGCTGCTGGTCTAGACGCTCGAACAGATCAAACGGTGACTGACGAAGGGTGATCATGGGTAACTCCTGAAGAGTGATGTTGATGGGGTGTTGACATCACCCACAACGCCAATATGTGCGGGCTTATTGACTCTGAGCAGGGGGACAACCGTCCGATTCTGTTCGGTCTAGGCCACCAGATTCGGTTGTTACGACAGCTATTTCGCAACAACCGAACATTGGCGCATGTCGCTCACAGCCAGGACCAGCTTGAGAACGCTGCCGCCTGCCCGCAGTTTTGGCCTTTGTCGTCCCAGAGGGTCCAGATTCTTGCGTTGTTGATCATGAATCGTTGACCGGTTCGTGACACCCGCACGCCGCTATAGCCCTCGAAAGCGTCTTGGTTATGCGCGCGTTGTAGGGCGGAAGCGCGTTGCTCACGTGCTTCTTCCTCCGCGGTGCAGCGGGAGGGCATGCCGATCATTTCTTGCCAAGACCGCTCCCAAAGACGCAGAGCGATGGCATTGGCATAAATCAGGCGGGGATCATGGCTGTTGTCGTGGGCGAGAACCGCCATCTCGCTGCTGAACAGGTCCGTTGCAGGGTCTGCACAGTTCAGTAGTGGTCGCTTGAAGGCCCGTTGGTGAGACAGCATCAGCCTGGAGATCAGGCACTGCGACTCCGGCGTCTGCCAGGGCGCTGATTCAGCCACCGGCCGCCATGGCTTCCAGCATGGCCCGCTGTGCCAGGGCCTGACCCTGATCACGTAGGTGCTGCAGAAAGCGAGGTCTGGATTCGGGGAAGCGTGGCTCCTCAGCCAGGGGAAGATCGCCGGCTGCATCAAGGCCTGTATCTCCTTCCATCGCGGGGGTGATCACCACCAGATCACCATCGAGGTTGGCTTCGTAACGCCACCAGAGCGTGGGGTTCAGCACCGCTGGATGCGGCGGCGTGATGGTGTCGTCCGGGTTGGACTCGCCGCCATCCGCGGGTGGAATTGATTTGCGTTCAGCTTTGGCCTGATCGGCCCTGGCCTGCAGGGCCTTGAGTCGGTGTTGTGCCAGGTTTTCCAGCAGCTTCGTGCGCGTGCGCCCCCTCAGCTGAAACAGCACGAAGGGGTCTTCGCTGAAGCGTTCTCCCATCAGGAAGTACACCGCACTGATGTGCTTGCAGGGATTGGCTTTATCCGGACAGCTGCATTCACTGCGCACCTCCTGCAGCTTGAAGGGGAAGAGCCGGCGGCCACTGGCCGCAAAGGCTCGTTCGATGTCCGCCGGCATGATTCCGGCCAGGAGCTGTGCCGACCAGCGGGCCTTTTGCGTCAGGGCTTCCAGCACAAAGCCCCAGTCCTCATCGCTCAGCACATCAAGCCAGAGCTTCACTTTGTAGGGGTCTTCATCGGTTCCCTGAACGCGGGCATGTACTCGTCGTCCTTCAAAGCGAATCGATGTCACGTGTCCTTCACGGGCGTAGGTCCAGGCCCGTTCGAGGCGTTTTTTGAAGCGGTAGGAGTTGATCAGCTCCATCCACTGTTCAACCCACCAGGGTTGCTGTCCAAGTCCCTCGTCACTCAGTGAGGTGTTGATGCCGCTGCTGTTGGGGGTGATGGTCATCGCGTCAGGAGGGATTGTCTTCCAGGCTCACCAGCTCCTTGAGCTGGCCCATTTCGAGTCCTCCGAGCCATTCCTCGCCGGAGCCCACGATGTCTTCCGCCAGTCTGGACTTCTCGCGGATCATCCGGTCAATCTTTTCTTCCACCGAGCCGCTGGTGATGAACTTGTGCACCATCACGCGGTTGGTTTGCCCGATGCGATAAGCCCTGTCTGTGGCTTGGTTCTCCACCGCTGGGTTCCACCATCGATCGATGTGGAATACATGGCTGGCCCGGGTGAGATTCAGTCCCACGCCACCGGCCTTGAGTGAGAGCAGGAAAAGTTGTGGTCCGCGGGGATCTTCCTGAAAACGATCGACCATGGCCTGTCGCTCCGTCTTGCTGGTGCTGCCGCTGAGGAAGGGCACCTCGCTGCGCCAGCGGCGTTGCAGATACTCCCTCAGCAACGTTCCCCATTCCGCGAACTGGGTGAAGAGCAGAGCACGGTCGCCGGCCTCGACCACTTCTTCGAGGATTTCTTCGAGCCGTTGCAACTTCGCGGAACGTTGCAGGAAATCCTCACTGGCGTCCTTCTCCTTCAGCGCAAGGGCGGGATGGTTGCAGATCTGTTTCAGGCGGGTCAGTAGTCCCAGCACCTGTCCGTGGCGTTTGCCCCGCGGAGCACGGGCAATGGAATCGAGGGTGTCCTCGACGGTTTTGGCATAGAGCGATTTCTGTTCCTTGCTCAGCCCGACCCATTCGCTCAGTTCCACCTTCTCCGGCAGATCAGAGATGATCGCCTTGTCGGTCTTCAAGCGCCTGAGGATGAAGGGTCCCACCCGCGACTTGAGGTCACGCAGTGACGACATGTCGCCGTAGCGCTCGATCGGCATCCGATAGCGCTGGCGGAAAAATTCCTCCTCACCCAGAACCCTGGGGTTGAGGAAATCCATCAGAGCCCACAACTCACTCACCCTGTTCTCCACCGGCGTGCCGGTGAGGGCGATGCGAAAGCGGGTGCCCTTGCGGGTGCGGGCCAGATCGCGCGTGGCCTGGCTCTGTTTGGCCGACGGGTTCTTGATGGCCTGAGCCTCATCGATCACTGTTCCTTGCCAGTCGAAGCTCTCCAGCAGCTCGATGTCCCGTTGCACCAGTCCGTAACTGGTGAGAACCAGGTCGACATCTTTGAGAGTTTTTTTGAGAGCAGCCAGAGTTGTGGGCCGTTTGGGGCCGTAGTGCTCATGCACGTTGAGCTCAGGCGTGAAGGCTGCGGCCTCCCGTTTCCAGTTGGTCAGCACCGATGTAGGGGCCACCAGCAGTACGGGCTTCTTCAGTTCCTGTTCCACCTTGAGGTGTTGGAGGAAGGCCAGCAGTTGGATCGTTTTGCCCAGGCCCATGTCATCGGCCAGGCAGGCACCCTGGTCGAAACGGTGCAGGAAGGCCAGCCAGCCCAGCCCACGCTCCTGATAAGGCCGTAGTTGTCCACAGAATCCTTCAGGTGCGGGCAGTGGATCCGGTGATTTCTGCTGGTGGTACTGCTCAAGGACCCCCTGAAGCCTGGGGCCGGCATCGAAGGCATGCACGGGTAGGCGCATCAGCGTGTCGCCCTCGGTGGCTGTCAGTCGCAGGGCATCGTCCAGGCTGAGCTCTGGATTGGCGCCACAGAAGCGTTCAGCGTTCTTGAGGTCATTGGGCCGCAGTTCGATCCACGCTCCTTTGTGACGCACCAGCGGGCTGCGTTTGCCACTCAGGCGTTCCAGTTCGCGCAGGGTGAGCGTGACGCCGCCGATCATCAGCTCCCAGCTCCAGTCGAGGCTTTCGCCCAGGGTGAAGCCGCGGGACCGCTCGGGCAGTTCCGCTTTGATCGCCAGTCCCAGTCGGCTGGCCAGCCCGCCGGAAAGGCTCGGCGGCAGATCGACGCCCACACCCACATCGCGCAGTTGACGTGCGGCCGTGCGCACCAGCACAAAGGCTTCCGCAGGGGCGAGCTGCATTGCTTCCGGTGTGGCGCTTTCGAGGCCCCGCTCGATCGGTTCGAATACCGTTAAGGCACGCCCCATGCCCTCCAGTAGCACTTCGCTGGGGTGCTCCACGGGAATCTCTCCCAGCTGAAGACCCTTGGGGCCTGCAGCCCATGCGGCACTGGCCGGCAGCTTCAGTGTGGGGTCTGACTCCGCCTGCAGGAAGAAGCGCAGGGGCCAGAGTTCCTCGCCCTCAGCCGGTGTGGCCAGTTCGAGGCAGGCCCGTGCTGCAGCAACATTGCCGGCCACGCCCTCTCGCCAGTGGTGGCTGGCGGTGGCTAAACGCTCGGCATCTTCATCATTAAGGTTGATCACGCCGGTTTCAGAGCTGAGAGCCTCTTCCCAGGCGCAGAGCAGTGGGTCCAGGCCTTCTTGATCAGGGCTGAAGCCTTTGCGCAGCTGGGCATCCAGTAGGTCTTCCAGCAGGGTGGCTACGCGCAGCCGGCCGCTGCGGGGTCGACAACAGGCCACCGGATTGGCGGCTCGCATCGCCTCCGGTCGCAACCGGGTCATGCGGTTGCTGCGTTTTCCGGTTGGTTCGCGCCAGGGCAGGGCACAGGTGGCAACCAGGGGGAGTCCTCCCGCCAGATCCTCCAGCCGGCGCCGGTCTTCCTCCCGATTGAGCAGTGGCACCCAGCGGGCTCGGTGTGGGTAGCCCTCGCCCTTGCTCAGCTCCACCTGGGGCAGCCAGCGGCCTCGTGCCACCAGGCTCAGCGCCCAGCGCTGCATGTGGCTCCACCAGCGCAGTTCATCGGCTAGATCCGGATGACGACCTGAAAGCGGCAGCTTGGCCAGCCACTCAGTGGCAGCCATCGGTTCGATGGCCAGGCCCTGCACCTGCCAGGGCCACCATTCGGTGGTCTTTGGTATCGGTTCACCGGCCTGCAGCGGCAGACCACACCACGGTGGGTCGTCTTCGGAGGATGTCTTTGCGGCTGCCGAGCGCTGGCGTTTGGGTTTGACGCTGCGACTGGGAAGGGTCAGGCAGGCCGTTGCGTCAATGATTCCGTCTGGCAGCAGGTCACGATCCGTGAGTAAGGTTCGCAGTTCCTCAGTGCTGAGAGTGAAAGGATGAATGGCGGGGGTGGCGCCCGGTCCCATCGGCTCGGCCACACGCCAGGTGTCAGCCCACACGAGCAGAGCAGCTCGACCGGAGCTGCTGGGAGTACGAATGGCCGGAAGCCAGGTGGCGTGCAGCAGGCTCATGGCCGCGACGCAGACAACATGCGTTGGGTTCCGTGTAGCAGGAGCGAACTGCCGATCAGTGGCAGCCACCCCATCACGAAATCCTTCACTAATGATGCCAGGGAATCAGCATCTGCCCAAGGGGAGGGCAGGCACATTCCCAAACTGCGGATCCCGCAGACCGCTCCGACGAGTCCAGCCTGCAGATGAGAGTCCTCCGGATCCACACGAACAAGATGAAAGGCCAGCAGTCCGTAGAACAGTCCGCAACCGGTGGATCGCACCGCCTGATCCACTCCGCAGGGCAGGCTGAGTAGCCCTGCCGCTAGTCCTGCGATCAGGGCCCAGCCCAGGGAGCGCAGTCTCAATGCTGCGCGACTCTGCTCGTCGGTGCTATCGGCCAACGTCGGTGGCAGCTCAAAGGCGATCATGGCTGGAGGACCTGCTGTTCAAGCCCGAACCCGCCATGGCTGTTGCACGATCGTCGCGAAACGAGGCAGCTGGTCCCCGCACTGGTGCGGAGATTCGGGAAGCGTTCCTCGCTTTTTATGAGCAGCGTGGTCACAGGCGGATGCCCAGTGCCTCACTCGTGCCTGAGGACCCCACGGTTCTGCTCACGATCGCGGGAATGTTGCCGTTCAAGCCGATCTTTCTCGGTCAGCAGCAACGGCCTGCTCCTTGTGCGACCAGCAGCCAGAAGTGCATTCGCACCAACGACATCGAAAACGTGGGTCGCACAGCCCGGCACCACACCTTCTTCGAGATGCTGGGCAACTTCTCTTTTGGGGATTACTTCAAGCAGCAGGCGATTGAGTGGGCCTGGGAGCTGAGCACGGTCGTCTATGGCTTGGATCCCAAGAATTTGGTGGTGAGCGTCTTCCGGGAAGACGATGAAGCTGAGCAGATCTGGCGTGATGTTGTTGGCGTCAATCCGAAGCGCATCATCCGCATGGATGAAGCCGACAACTTTTGGGCCTCAGGCCCAACAGGACCCTGTGGTCCTTGCTCGGAGATTTATTACGACTTCAAGCCCGAACTCGGTGATGAAGGAATCGATCTTGAAGACGACGATCGTTTCATCGAGTTCTACAACTTGGTGTTTATGCAGTCGAATCGCGATGCGGAGGGCACGCTTACACCGCTGGCGAATCGCAACATCGACACCGGGATGGGTCTGGAGCGCATGGCTCAGATCCTGCAGAAGGTTCCTAATAACTATGAAACCGATCTGATTTTTCCGCTGATTCAAGCAGTAGCTGATTTGGCTGGTGTCGACTATCGCCAGCTCGACGATAAGGGCAAAACCTCGCTCAAGGTGATCGGCGATCACAGTCGAGCCGTGACGCAGTTGATCAGCGATGGCGTCACGGCCAGCAATCTTGGTCGTGGCTACATCCTGCGCCGCTTGCTGCGTCGGGTGGTGCGGCATGGACGTCTCCTGGGCATCGATAAACCGTTTCTCAAGACCATGGGTGAGGCGGCCATTGCGCTGATGCAGGCGGTGCATCCTCAGTTGGTGGAGCGTAAGGAGGTGATCCTGGCGGAGCTGCAACGTGAGGAAGCCCGGTTCCTGGAGACCCTGGAACGGGGAGAGAAACTACTGGCGGATGTGCTGGAGGCCAAGCCGGAACAGATCAGCGGTGCGCAGGCTTTTGAGCTGTATGACACCTATGGGTTTCCACTCGAGCTCACGCAGGAAATCGCTGAAGAGCATGGTCTGGCCGTTGATCTGGCCGGATTTGAACTGGCGATGGAGCAACAGCGTCAGCGAGCTAAAGCCGCTGCCGTGAGCATTGACCTCACATTGCAAGACGCCATTGATCAGGTGGCCTCGGGAATTGATGGAACCGATTTCCGTGGTTATGAGCAGCTCGAGCAGAGCAGCTGTGTTCAGGCACTTGTGGTGAACGGGGAACCGGCGCAACAAGCCGTTGCTGGTGATTCCGTGCAGGTGGTGCTTGACACCACTCCCTTCTATGGCGAGGGAGGCGGTCAGGTGGGCGATCGCGGCACTCTCGCAGGTGAAGGTCATGACGGCGACGGCCTGATTGTCAGTGTGGAATCCGTCAGCCGGAATCGCAGCGTGTTCGTTCACAGCGGTCGGTTGGAGCGCGGTGCGTTGGCGGTCGGCGATGTGGTCCAGGGTCGCGTGGACCGCAGCTGCCGTCGCCGTGCTCAGGCAAATCACACCGCCACGCATCTTCTGCAAGCAGCTCTCAAGCAATTGGTGGACCCAGGCATCGGTCAGGCCGGATCGCTGGTGAACTTTGATCGCCTGCGTTTCGACTTCCACTGTCCGCGGGCGGTCAGCCCTGAAGAACTCGAGCGCATCGAGGGTCTGATCAACAGCTGGATCGCTGATGCCCATGAGCTTCAGGTGCAGGAGATGGCGATCGACAAGGCCAAGGCCGCAGGCGCGGTCGCCATGTTCGGGGAGAAATACGCCGATGTCGTCCGTGTCGTCGACGTGCCCGGTGTGTCGATGGAACTCTGCGGCGGCACCCACGTGGCCAACACCGCTGAGATTGGCATGTTCAAGATCGTGGCGGAAAGTGGCGTCGCCGCCGGTATTCGCAGAATTGAAGCTGTCGCTGGCCCCGCCGTGCTGGGTTACCTCAACGAGCGCGATGCGGTGGTGAAGCAGCTGGGGGATCGCTTCAAAGCGCAGCCTGCCGAGATCGTGGATCGTGTGGTGGCCCTCCAGGAGGAGCTCAAGGCCACCGGCAAGGCCCTGGCGGCTGCCCAGGCCGAGCTGGCGGTGGCCAAGGCCGGTGCTTTGGCCGCCAAGGCTGAGGCCGTGGGTGAGTTCCAGTTGTTGGTGGAACGCCTCGACGGTGTGGATGGCGCCGGTTTGCAGGGGGCAGCCCAGAGCCTGGCGGATCAGCTGGGGGATGGTGCGGCCGTGGTCATCGGCGGTCTGCCGGATCCCGGCGACACGGGCAAGGTGATCCTGGTGGCGGCCTTCGGTCAGCAGGTGATTGCCGCCAAGCTCCAGGCCGGCAAATTCATTGGCGGCATCGCCAAGCAGTGCGGCGGCGGTGGCGGTGGTCGCCCGAACCTGGCCCAGGCCGGTGGTCGCGATGGTGCGGCCCTCCCTGGTGCACTTGAGGCGGCTAAGTTAGAACTTATGGCTGCACTGGGCTGATTCAGACAGCTTCTCGACTATCCCTTTGGTTTTGCCACGCGTTTGACAGGCCTGGAATGTTGTCGGCAATCAGCTAAATAGCGGAGGCCTTTTGGAGTGTTTTTTTAAAATTTAAATTCTTAATGCTGAATTTCAGCGGGCATGCTCTAGTGATGTATTTCTTGGTTAGCTCTACTTAAGTCTTTGGCTGATTGATGTGTCACGCCTGTTCGATCTGATGATTTCGATATACTGATTAAATTATTGTTGCTTCGATCAGTGATTTTTTGGATAATCTTAGAAGAAAATCTTTGATTTTTTCTTCGAAAGCTTCGACATTGCATTAAAAAGCGCACCCTCACTAAGGAGAGTGCGTATACGAATTCATAAGAACTTCTGAAGAAATTTGTTACCTCCTATGAACAGTCAAGAAGGATTCCTGGCCTCTACGGCCAACGCGATAACCAACAACTTCGACTCTCCAGATTCCAGGTTCAGGATTCGCTGTCTCCGCAACTTCCCAGACGCCGTTGATGCTGATTGATGATGCAGCGATCGTTCCGTTTGGACGCACGATCCGTAGGTCTAGATCGTTATGAGTTTGGTTGACTGATTCTGGCCACCAGACTGCCGCTTTTAATCTTCTTGCTCCACGTGGCACACGAATCGGGATTGATTGACGTCGACGGTTATGGATAACGAGCCTTGCGGAAGTCGCACTGCCTTGAGATGGCAGCTCTACGAGGCCAACACCTGTTGTGTTGTTCTGCGCGTTCCAACCACTCCTTTGACCGTTAAGCAACAAGAATGAATAGGTAAATCCTGGATTGATTCTTCCATAATTGCCCATCCATGAAGCTATCAAGTTGGCTACGGCACCGCCATAAGGTGTAGATCCCGATGTACCACTAAATGTTCCAAGGTTTGAGTTGCCTCCTTTCCTGCCGGTCTCACTAAGTGAAAAGAACTGAATGTCAGGTTTAACGCGACCATCGCTTGCTGGTCCTCTGGACTGGTTGTTGTACTGGGCAGGATTGTTGCCTCTATTATTTAGATAGATGGCTCCAACTCCCAGTGCTTTGTGAGCTCGCCCTGGGTTATTGACCGTGCCTGCTGTTGGCCCATTATTGCCATTGGCTCCAATAACAACCATCCCAGCATCGTATGCGTTATCGGCAGCTATTGCGGTAGAGCTATTTTCTCCCCCGCCGTATTGCATTTCGGCTGTGATCACTTTTGCGCTAGAGCTGACGGCTCTCTGGAATGCCCTTAGGGCCCCAGTGACACTTCCACAAGCGCGTGTATTGCAGGGGGCAGCTAGACTTGGGTTGGGATCATTGTAAATAATATAGGAATCTACTCTTGCATTTGTCACTCCTCGGAAGCGATTGCCGAGAGCGTTGGAGCCAACCATTATTGATGCGGAAGATGTTCCGTGACCATTAGGTTCGACGTCTCCAGTTCTGCGCCCTCTTCCAAGGCAATTTCTGCCTCCATTAACGCAATCCGCATTTCTAGAGATTCGATTTCTTAGAAGATTGTGTGTTGCTTGTACACCTGAGTCGAATAATGCAATCCTGTTATATCGATTAAATGGTCTGTAGCGATCACTTTCCATATCCCTGCGAACGCGTGCGACGTCATTGTTTGGACTTGCGTCTTGAGGTGCTGGGTATTTAGTGTTGTCTTCCTGGACGTACTCGATGCCTTGGCTTCCTGCAATTTTGCTAAGTGCTCCAAGATTTTTAGAAGGAATTCTTCCGGCGACTGAGTTGACGATCCAGAAGCTTTCTTCTGGCTTGAACCCTAGCCTTTTTAGAGCTTTCAGGCCCTGTAGCCTTTGCTTGCTTGTTTGGGCTTGCTTTACCAGCCGAGCAGCAGCAGCTTTGCGTTTTTGTTCCGACGTGGGGAAGTATGGAATCTTGTAATCTTGTTTGAACCTCACGACGATCGAAACTGTTCCGTCGGAGTTGACTTTTGAGTTTCGCAGGCCGGGGCTTGTTGATGAATAGCGGGGTCTTAGTGCGCTTTTTTTTGTTTTAGCTGGTTTGTAGGTAGTCTCAGTGACTTTTATTGGACTGGCTTTGCTTTTTCCAGTCTCAACTGTCACTGCTGTGTTTGGTTTAGGCATCCTTACTCCATACGGGTTGTATGGGCTTCCTGCAGGTGCGGCGCTAGCACTTCCAGCACTCAAAGCACTTGCAGTTAGGCTTCCAGCCAGTAAGGCAACAATCTTTTTGTTCATCTGCTCTATTGAGAATAAGTTTAGAGTTCCATTTTTATGATGAACACCGCTCAAAGCTGCCTACCTTAATTTTATGAATATTTTCTTTTCGGCTACATATTATGTTTCCTCGTTCGCCTACTCTCCATTCCGCTACAGTTCACGCCTTAGCTGACTAGGAATGAGACCTAAGGATGTTTGTGGCTAATTTTATTGGCTGTTATAAGCTCGATTTTTAGCCGCTAGGCTTTGAATTCTGTCGTGAAATACGAGAACATAAAATTTTGTTCTTTTCCATAGTGGCTATTTATTATCATCTTCATGAAGATACGTAATCTGATTCATAGGCAAGCTTGTATCTAGTTCAATTATCGACACGATAGAGCTTATCAGCCAAGACCAAGCAATGGTGATTAGCTCTATCTCATTATGACTTTAATTATGGGGCTGAAAAAGATTGTCTTATTGCTGCTTCAACTGTGTGTTTAATGGCTTTAGTATTTTCGCCTTGTTTGTTTAAGCCATTGACCACCATAAATCCTCTAAGTCCGTTTGTGCAACCTATCAGGACGGAGCTCAGTTGCGCATCGTAATAACCCGGTTTACCTTCTCTTTTCTGAGGTAAATACCCACCATGCTGATAGCATTTAACTCCAGAATATGGTGAAAATTCCTCTCTCAATCCCATTCGATCGGTTTGCATTTCTCTTCTAAGGCTTGAAGTCAGCAGAGGGCCGTCAAACATTGCTCTTGCGAAAATATTTAGCTCATGAGTAGAAAGTTGAACGCCAGCGCTGCCAGGCTTAAGTGACCAATCTCCGAAATTTGTTGAATTTCCGCTTCCTAAGACAGTGTTTGGCCAAGCATAAAATAATGGAGCATCTGAAGCAGGCTTGTAGCGTACATTTCTAATTCCGATTGGCCTAAACACGTTGGCGTTCATGTAGGCCTGAAATCTTTCACCCACTTTTTTCCCGATTTGCGCATGATTCCAGTTTCTATATCCATCAAGAGAAGCAACCAAGATCCTTGCTAATGCATAATTTGCATTTGCATAGACAGTATTCCCCTTCCCACAATTGACCTCTATTTCTTCGCCAGGCGCCGGGCGAAATACATCTGGGCCTGCATCTGATTCTGCTCGTTGTCGTACTTCCCCGTGAGTGGTGCCGCTGCTGCCACTACACTTTCCATCTTTATATTTAGTAAAGCCAGTCTTATGGCTAAGTACTTCCTTAAAGGTTAAGTTATTGACATAAGGCTTTGCGTTCCAGTTGGATGGCAGGTATGGACCAATTCTAGAATTTAATGTGATTCCAGGTGTGTCTGTGACAGCCTTGATTAAGCCGACAGCCGTGGTTGATTTGGTGACGCTGGCAGGATTGAGTCTGTCATTCACCGTAAATGCTCTAGAGCCAGAACCGCGATATGGGCCAGTTGCACCAGAGATTTTTGCATTTCCAAGAGAAAATTCGTATGCATATTTGTACAATTGTTTCTCGCCTAGAGGATTGACTCTTGCCTCTATATTTTGCTTTAGAGCATTGAGGCTAAAGCAGTAATTGCTTGTACATGCTTTACCACGTGTTTGTGGGTTCTCTCCTGTTCGGAAGATGACTGATATTCGTGGTTTACCGTTTTTGTCATTCGCAGTGATTAGAGCTGGAAGGTACCCCTCTTGTCGCTTGGAAAAGAAATCATAATTGTATTGACTGTTTGTTGCTCCGATATAATTAATTTGGCGTGGATCACCTGATTTTTTTTCCTCCCAAATTGCGGCATAATAGGGTATTCCGTTGAAGGTGTATGCGGAAATATGGTTAAGTCTCATTTGCTGATTTTGTCGGCCAATCTCTCTCATGAAGGCCTGGTATGTCATTCCATGTCTTGCAAACTTACGGCGGTCACCTGGATTAATTTTGTCCCAGATTGCTGTGTAATATACTTTTCCCTTTACATTGTAACCGGATACATAGCTTAAGCTGTACCCAACTCTTTTAAGGCGATTATATTCCTCTTGATATTTGCTGCTGCTCATCATGAATCCAATGGCTTGTCTTGGCACTCTTCTTTTTTCCCAGATTATCGCGTATCGATCTTTCCCATTGTCTTCATAGCCGTCTACTACAATTGCTTGGAATTCTCCCCCTTTTATTTTTTCTCTTATTTGCTTGTTGAACTCCCTGCGTGTCAATCCGTGCCTGGCTATGTAGCCGGGGCCTTGAATCTTTTCCCAGATAGCAGCAAATCGTGCGCTTCCTGATCGCGTATATCCATCTACATATTTAAGTCTGTAGCCCGCAGCTCTTCTCCTGTTCGCCTCAGATTGATATTCTTGTCCAGTCATATTGTGGCGAGTAAAGTAAGCTGGTCTCGCAAGGCTCTGTGAGCTAACTGCCAAGCTTCCAAGTATTGCAACTTGCATTAAGTTTCTGAAAGTATATTTCATCACAAATAAGTAGTTGAGGGCTTTTTTTTATAGTGCTTCTTTGCGAGAACCATTAGGCTTGCCTTCGCATTCTTTTAATTTTTTGATTGCTTTGCTAGAACTATTGTAAACATGTATCTTTTGCTTCAGTCGCGACTGCTTGTCAGTTATTTGTTTTAACGCTTCCGAGCTTTGTTTTTGAGGTTGTTTGGGATGGTGCTGAAATCTTGCTATTGGTTCCGCATTATTATCAATTCCCGTGAGATTGAATTATGTTTGTTGTTAACGGCGATTTAGTTCTAGAGGATCGGGGTTGATCAGATCCCGGATGTAATTTAGGAGTAGATTATGGTTCTCATTCTGGTTGACGTGATTGCCCCGACGGCAACTCTCACTGACTGGCGACATCATTTTCCCCACGAGATTGCTGTCAAAAAAACATGGACTGGACCAGAGATTATCATGGAATGGCCTGAAGTTGAGCTGGTTTATTTATAACTCGGAAGTCGCCGCAGTGCTTGCCATTTACGAAGAAACTAACTTCGCTCAGTAATTCTAAGGCTTCCACTTCGGCCAAAGTGTGGACTTGATTGTCGTGGCGGACATCAACTTCGATTCTGCCCTGGGTCAGCAACGTCAATGTCTCCATCGAGTCGCTTTGCCGACACACAATTTCTCTTTCAATTGCGACGATCTTCTCAGGATTGAGTTCCTGCTGGTGGGTTGCTAGCTAGCAGTACTTCGGTCGTTCTCGAAACGCCTGCCGCTGAGGTTCATCTCACTACATGGGTTTACTCCTGCTCTCTCCTGCTTGCCTCCATTCGTCCAATAACGCCAGCGCCTATGGAAGGATCAGCTAGGCATTGCTTCAGGCAGCCTCAGCTCAGTGCGCCACTCGTTGAGGGGCCGATCCCAGCCCTCTTCTAGTTTGCGTGCGATCACAAGCTCAGCATCCAATCCCATCTGGAAGCCCTTCGCTAGTGCACGCAGCATCGGAGCCAGAGGTTCATTGTTTTGCAGTGCTGTGAGCATGCCTCCGAAGATCAGCATCACCGCCAGTGGGGATCGGTTCTGTGCAAGGTTGAATCCCTGCAGGCCCAGTTCACTGACACCATCGACTCCAAACCCGGTCAGTACATGCGTGATGTCATGGGTTTCCTTCAGACGGTGCACGATGTAATCACGCTTATCGCTGATTGGTGAAGGGTCAATCAGTGTTTCGGGTGTGATTCCCTGGCTAATCAGCTGATCGGCATAGCAGCGTCCGAGCGTGCCCGCGGGAAGTTTCTGGAGTGCCGACAAGTCAATCGGCTGCGGACGCCAACCATCGCTCACCAGTTGAGCAAAGGTGGGATTGTCCAGCAGATGGCGGATCATCTGTTCGGTAAGCGGGCTGTCCTTCAAGCTGGCGCCTACGGCGAAGACGCTGTCGAGAGAGCCGGGGTTTTTCAGAAAGGCCGCTAGGCTGGCTAGAAGCTTCAGACTCTGTAATCGTTCTCCGAGTTTGATATTCATTGGTTTTTGTGACTATCTATTGTTTTCCTTTCATTCTAGCAATGTTTATATGAACTCTGGCGATGTTGCATCTTGTCCAGACGATCCTGCAAGTTTTCCACTGCAGGATCCAGTGTTTGATGTCGTTTGGAACCTTGTGGCATCGGCGATGTTGCTTACACCCATTGAATTTCCAGTTTGATAATACTTGCGGTAATTGCCAGAAGTACTGCAAACATATGTTTTCTCTGTCTTGGGCAACTTGTTGTTTGGAACTACAAGATTGTTTGCTCCGCGTAGACGTGGATAGGGTGTTCTGGCTGCGATTAGCCAGTCCGATCCCAGAATCGACAGAAGAGTGACATCAGGCACCCCATAAAGCTTCTTGTAGACCAGATTGATCGCATGACTTTCAGGTAGAAGGTTCTGGCCACTCATCGTCTCGATGATCAGTTGTGAGAAGCGATCTTTGCTCATCATTTTCTGATTCAGCAACACACCTTCGGGGCTGAAAGTTGCCTCTTCACCGGCTTTGAGTTGCACCAATGTGTCTGTATTGCCGATCAGATTGGTCATTTCTGAAATTTGTACCTTCTCTGCAGCTTGGGGTGGAGAGCTTTCGCGCTTTGGCCCCATTGCAATTTGCATAGGACTGCCTGTGTTGAATTCCCTTGCCTGCCAAGGCATCGGAGATGAGGCTGATGGTCGCTGCAGGTTTGGATCATCTACAAAGCCTCCCTTGGTGGCAAACCTGTAACTGATCTGTCCGCCGATCACCGTGTCCAGAAGATTGTCGTATTGGCCGTAGGTCGACAGCATCACCTGATTGCCGATTGGGACATTCACCCCAATCCGTCCTCCTCCAAACGATTCGCCAATCCCATAGAGCACATAAGGGGAGAGTGACAAGGTGATGGATTGATCTCCAACGTCGGCAATGGGGATGCCGATCTGACCAATCGCATATCCGAGGTTATTGACGCATTGATCCAGAGGAATCCCACCGTTCACCCCGAACTGCCAGCGCCCCTTTTGCCAAAGACCTCCTAGTGCAAGCTGAGACTGAAAACAGCCAGCGCTATCCCAGCCGTCGTACCCCATCAACACTGAACTGATACTTCTGTTATCAGGGTTGAACCACTTGTATCCCAGTTCAGTGCTGGCACCCCAGGCGGCATCAAAATTGCTGCTGGCGGTGGTGTAGCTGTACAGGAGATTGCTTCCCAAGCTCTGACTGAGCGGCATAAAAAAGGAAGCGTCACCAAGGATGAGCCCTGCTGCTTCTCCTAGGGTCTCCCCTGATGCATTGCCACCCCAAGCACTAGATCCGAAGCCGATGACTGGATTCAGCGTTGGGTACATCGACAGGATGTCCTGGCTGTCTTCCGTCTTCGACTCATGAACGGCGTCTCCCACCGAGGCTTCTCCGCTCAGCACTGCCAGTTCGTATGTGCCGTTGTCTTGAACGCTGAGCACGTAGGTCGTGCCACGGATGCCGAGCACTTTGCTGCCTAGGCAGGTGTTCTGGGGGCCATTGACCAATACCTGACCCCGATCCAGGCGGAAACAGTCTTCTCCAAGTCGAATCAGGCTGTTCTTGCCCAGAAAGCCGAGAGCGCGGCGATCGAATAGCACCTCAGCTCTGCTACTGCCGGTGCTTAGCTCCTGTCCCCGATCGGCGGTTTCATTTACTGAGGCCTGACGACGATCAATGAACACCTCACGGCCATCGATGATGCGGCGGAGGGTTGCGCTGTTGAACGGAGCTGCAGCCGCTTCAGGTGTGATCAGGACTGCGGCGCATGAGAGGGCTAGCAATTTCCTTGACACATGCATCGTTCGCTCTCTGCAGCAGACATGTCGTTGTTACTGAAGAGTGTCTGGCCGGTCGTCGGCATCAGTGTCAGTTCTAAGTGCGAACACCTGCTGCTCCCCCTGTCCTCGAATTGTGAAGGTGCCAATGTTATGCAGAGGAATATCGCCTTCGATCTGCTCGGCCACAGCCGCGCTCATCACGATCGACTGGCCAGTTTGTTTTGCGATCGTTTCCAGGCGACTGGCTGTGTTCACGGCATCACCGATAACGGTGTAGTCCATCCGGCTGGCACAACCGATGTTCCCGCTCAGGACCCAGCCATGGCTGAGCACAATCACCTGCTGCCAGGGTCTCTGGCCTTGCTCTTCCCAGCCGCGGTTGAGCTCCATCAGCTGTCTCTGCAGAGCGATTGCGGTTCTGACCGCCGCGCGCACATTTGCGCTTCGGTTCTGTTTCAGCGGCGCGCCGAACACGGCTAGGACAGCGTCGCCGATGAATTTGTCAACGGTCCCCTGCTCGAAATGCACGGCATTCACCACCTCACTGAAGTACTGATTTAGGCGGGTCACCAGTTCCTTCACCTTCCCTTGTTCCGTCATCTCCTTGGTGAAACCGGTGAACCCCCGGATATCACTCATCAGGATCACCACATCCATCATCTGTCCGCCCAGCAGGCCATCTGCCTCTTCTGGTTGGTTCGCGATCTCGGCCGCCACTGCAGGAGAGAGATAGCGCCCAAGAGTGCGGCGCAGACGCCGTCGCTGCCACTGCAGTCGCACCGTTGCATCGGCACTCGTCACGATCCCCGTGATTGCCAAACTGCCTGCTAGCCCTAGAACCGGCAGCAGAACTCCGCTCCAGACGATAAGACCAGCGCTGCCTGCAACTAAAAGCCCTGAACTTCCCAGCAGCAAACCCAGACGAGACAGCGGTCGTTCAAGTCGGGCCACGCTCACTCCGGCGACCATCACCAGCAACGCCATCACAACATTCCATGCTCGTGGTGTGGGGATCCAGTGCAGTGAGCGGGAATCAAGGCGGTTGGCCAGTTCCGTTGCATGTAGTTCAACTCCCGGCATACCTTGCGCACCTGAGAACACTGCCGGGTGGAGATCCTGCAAAACGGCTGCTGTCGGACCCACTAGAACCAGAGCATTACGCAGCAGCCCCGACTTCTTGATTGCGGCATACGCATTTGGCTCAATCAGTTCCCAGATCGAGAGGGTTGGGATGGTTCCTGGTGGACCGTAGGGATCCAGCAGGTCCCGTCTGTGGATGCTGAGATCAGCGGACTCGCTCTGTTTCCTGAGCAGCGCGACGGCCAGGCCATCAGGAATCGCTGAACCTAGCTGTTCACGTATGGGCTGACTGATCTGTCCCGGTCGGCGCCGGATTACTCCATCACTGTCCGGTTCGCCGTTGAGCAGTCCTCTATCGATGGGCTTGTCAGTAGGCCGCAAAGTTGGTGTGACATCCAGCAGGGACATTCCTGCAACGGGTCCTCGGCTGTTGAGAACCTGCACTCCAAGAACCACCTGCTCACGATGACGTTGCAGAGCCTCAGCGAACGCCGCATCGTCTTCGTTTCCATGGATGCTGGACGACTCAAACAGCAAATCGAAACCTACTGCGGTCGCTCCCGCTTCGATCAGGCGTTCCAGCACCATGGCATGGATTCGCCTTGGCCAGGGCCACTGGCTCAGGCTTTGCAGTAACGGATCGCTGCTGAGATCTGCATTGGCCGCCTGTTGCAGACTGAATTCGTCAATCGCTACGATTTTGAGCCGATCGGGCACTGGTCGCACCCCGCGGGTTTCCTGCACCACTCCAGCGAAACGCAACTCGAGGCGGCTCAACCATGTGTTGGTCATTCCCCCGCTCACGGCAACCACACCGCTGAGGATCAGGACGGCGCTGTGGCGATGCAGCCATCGCGGAACAGGTAGTTTGCTCATGACTGGTCCAGTGTCCGCTCTAGACGTCTGAGCTGCTCCGCAGTGCTGCATAGAGCCTGTTCGGTCGACTTGTCCAGCTCCTTACAGCATCGCTCCAGCAAGGGCTTGTCTCGTGTGCTGAGTGCTTCGAGACCCTCCAAAATAAGCGCCAGATGATGATTGGTTTGTCGGCATCGATGACTGCTCAGAGCCAGTAGTTCCATCACCAGATCGCTGTCATAGATAGCGGCTTGTAGGAGGTCATCCGCCTGCACGGCTAGCAGTTCCGCCGGACCGCGGCTGACGGTCACGCTGGCGCTGTGACGCTGATCGCCGATCAATGCCATTTCCCCCACCATTTCATCAGGACCGATCGTGGCGATCAGCTGTGGCCGTCCACCCGACTCAGTTCGCTCCACGCGCAGTTCACCTGCCTGTACGACCAGGATTCGTTCAGCCGGAGTGTCTTGCTGAATCACCACCTCCCCGATCGCCGGTTTGAGTGTGGTGTGATTCAAGGCTGATAAATGAGTGCTTAAAAGCATTCGCAACCGATCGCGCATCCTGCTGAGCTGTTGGTTTCTGCCCTCCATGCGCGACCTGGGAGCTGTTGAGCCAATGCTGGCCAGAGAAGATTGATGAGGCTCTCTTCCCGTCATGTACTGAAGCTCCCCAGGACCGAACGTCTTGCTGTGGCAGAGCCAGTTGCAGCCTGACGTCAACATCGTCATGGTGATCTTGTGGCTTGCCTTCCTTCCGGTCGCACTCCTTATTGACAATGCCTGCGCTCACGACTGAGGAACTTGGCTCTATGCCGTTGTTCGCCTGCCTCCTGACGGAGCAGCTGACCCTGCTGCTTGATCGTCATCGCGTGACTAGTCATCAGCTCGACCAGGTGATTGTGATGGAGCAGGACTGGGGGGAATCACTGTTCTTGATCCGTGACGGCTTAGCCAAGGTGCGCACGTACACAGCTGACGGAGATGAAGTGATCATGTCTCTGCTGGGACCCGGTGATGTCTTTGGTGAAATGGCCGCACTGGATGGCGCTTCACGTTCTGCAGACGTGGTTGCCTTGACGCCTCTGCATCTGATCAAGATGCGGTCGGCTCCCTTTGCTTCGCTGCTGGGTCAGCTCGCTCCATTCGCGCTGGCGCTGGCGAGGTTGGAGGCCAGTCGACTGCGTGATCTCAACCAGCGTTTTGCTCTACAGAGTGCCGATGCCACCACTCGATTGCTGGATGCGCTGGCGTATCTGGCGCGTAAAAGCTCAGGGGGGCAGGATGTACAAACGGAACTCCCGCCCCTTGCTCAGAAAGAGATCGCACTTTTGGCGGGTTTGGCAAGGGAGACGGCTTCACGCACGCTCAGCAAGCTGAGAACCCGCGGAACCGTGGCTGAGAACAACGGTCGGTTGCGGATCGCCGATTCCCAGCCACTGGTCAAACGCGGCCTGCTGCAGGTTTGAGCTGATCGGCGCGTTGTCAGGCCTGCAGGTATGTGCTCTGTTGCAGGCTGTTGCTCACATGGCTGATCAGCAGTCGGGCGTCACTGACCCCGAGCCTGCCTTCGCGGATGGCTTCTTCGCTGGCCAGGCGCAGGCGTTCCAGCATCAGATCAGGGTCATGTTCCATCGCTTGTAGAACATCAGCGTTGGTGTCGCCCCGCACAACATGATCCAATCGGTAGCCACCACCCGGAGCGAGGCGGATGTGTACGGCGTTTGTACTGCCAAACAGATTGTGCAGATTACCCATTACCTCCTGATAAGCGCCTGCCAGGAAGAGGCCGAGAAGGTACGGCTCCCCTTCCTGCGGGGTATGCAGTTCGAGCAGTGTCTTGCTCTTGCCTCCTTCGATGAAACGGGCCAGCTTTCCGTCGGAGTCGCAGGTGAGGTCAGCAATGCTGCCAAGCTGATCAGGTTCTTCATTCAGACGATGAATCGGCATCACCGGAAATAGCTGGTCAATCGCCCAGGTGTCCGGAGCGGATCGGAACACTGAGAAGTTGCCGTAATAGGTGCTGGCCAGACTGGCGCGCAGGCTGTGCAACTCTTCAGGCATATCGTCGTCCTGGGGGAGCAGTTTGACGATGCGACGTGCACAGGCCCAGGCGAGTTGTTCCGCCCTGGCGCGTTCTGGCAGCCTCAGATAGCCGAGACGAAAGGCACTGAGAGCATCCTGTTTGAATTTAAGAGCATCATTCCAGGCCTCCTGCAAGTTGCCCTGGCTGATACCGCCCAGCGTGTCGTGGAGGTTTCTCACGATCAGTGGGTCGTCCTCACGCGGCACCGGGATCTCGTCAGGGGCTCCGCCGTTACCGAGGATGTCGAACACCAGCACGCTGAAGTGGCTTGCCAGGGCTCTTCCGCTCTCACTCACAAGAGTGGGCACTGGCACACCGCAGGGTTCACAGCACTCCTTCACCGTCGCCACTACATCGTTGGCGTAGTTCTGCAGGGAGTAATTGGTTGAGGCTGCCGTGGCACTGCGGCTGCCGTCGTAATCGATTCCAAGTCCACCACCCACGTCCAGGTATCCCATCGGCGCGCCAAGCCGGTGCAGTTCGCCGTAGATCTGCCCTGCTTCCTGAAGAGCGTCCTTGAGCACTGCGATGTCGTTGATCTGGCTGCCGATATGGAAATGCAGCAGTCGTAGGTCGCCTAGAAGACCCGCGTCCCGAAGCGTTTCGGTGGTTTCCAGCAATTCGGGGATTGAAAGGCCGAACTTGGCGCGATCGCCCACTGAGCTGCCCCAGCGGCCGGTACTGAGGCTGGAGAGGCGGGCGCGGATGCCGATCATCGGTGCAGCTCCGAGGACCTGGCTGGCCTGAATGATCCGCTCCACTTCATCGGGTTGTTCGATCACCACCACCGGCTGCTGACCGAGACGTCGAGCCAGGATCGCCGTCTCGATGTAGCGCTGATCCTTGTAGCCGTTGCAGATCAACAGAGCCTCAGGATCGTTCAGTAGCGACAGGGCGATCAACAGTTCCGCCTTGCTGCCCGCTTCCAGGCCGAAATGCCAGCGCTGGCCGCTATCCACCAGCTGCTCCACCACATGACGCTGCTGATTGCATTTCACAGGAAATACGCCCTGATAACGACCGACATAGCCGTAGTGGGCGATTGCGCGATCGAAAGCCGCATGCAGCCTTTCAAGGCGATCTTCGAGGATGTCATCGAAACGGATCAGCAGAGGCAGTCCAAGATCCCTCTCCTGCAATCCTTTGACCAGATCGACTAGATCAATGCTGCCGCCGCGGTCACCGCGTGGTTGCACTGTGACGTGACCGCGGGAGTTCGTGGAGAAATAAGAATCCCCCCAACGGTCCAGATCGTAGAGACCAGCTCCGTTTTCAACGGTCCAGGTACCGGCAGTGTCGGAGCGAGCCATCAGCGTCAATCAGCGCTCAAAGAGCATCAGCAGCAGAAATCTAAGCAGGGTTTCTGTATAGATCAGGGCCCAGGCATCCCTGTTGCTTGCCAAGCGGGCCATCGGGCACGGACGATGGCGGCGGTTTTACTTATTTTATGGCTGCCGAACGTACCTTCATCGCCATCAAGCCGGATGGTGTTCAGCGTGGTCTTGTGGGCGAGATCCTCGGCCGCTTCGAGCGCAAAGGTTTCAAGCTCGTGGGTCTCAAGCAGATCACCGCCAGCCGTGAACTTGCTGAGCAGCACTATGGCGTGCATAAGGAGCGGCCGTTTTTCGCTGGTCTGGTGGACTTCATCACGTCGGGCCCGGTGGTCGCCATGGTTTGGGAAGGCGATGGGGTCATCGCCAGTGCCCGCAAGCTGATCGGTGCCACCAAGCCACTTGAGGCGGAACCAGGCACCATCCGTGGTGATCTGGCTGTCAACATCGGTCGCAATGTGATCCATGGCTCAGATGCGGCCGAAACTGCTGCATTCGAGATCGGGCTCTGGTTTCAGGCCTCCGAACTCAATGACTGGAGTCCTTCTGATCAGGCTTGGCGGGTCGAAGACTGATTGTCTGGCGGTTGATCTGAATCTGAATACCCTCGGAACATTGTCCCGGGGGTTTTTTTGAACGCTGAGTCGTTGCTGCTGCTCGAGGCCCTTGAAGGAGTTGTTGATCAGGCGTTTGCAGATGTGCAGCCTTGCACGTTTGCTCCAGGGGACAGTCTGATTCAGGAGGGGGGGCCTCCAGCTGACCTGATTTTAATTTCCTCAGGTGTTGTTCAGGCCAGTTGGGAGGGGTTGTCGCCACAGCAGGCTCCACTGCTAGGTCCTGGCAGCGTGCTCGGTGACATCTCCTTTCTCTTGGGTGGTGTGGCCCGGGCCAGTGTGATGGCCCGTGAGCCGGTGGAGGCTCTGCGTCTTTCGCAGCTCGCTCTCCATGAACTGATGCAGTCGAACCCTGCGCAGGGGCAGCGTGTCTTCAAGGCTTTGGCAGCCATCAATGCCCAGCGTTTGCTCACGCAGACCCATACCCATGGTCTTTGTGGGGTGGCAGGACTTGGCGCTCCTTCTCTGATGCCGCCGGAGTTGGCCGCTGCTGTGATTCGTTTCAAGCAGTGTGCCGCTGCGGTGGAAGCCGATTTTCGCCGCAGTGAACCTAACGCTGTTCTGCGCAGGGATCTGGCAGCAGCGTTTGACACTCTGGTTCGTCTTACAGGCAGTCTGTTTCCAGCACTTTCGGGAGATACCCCGGCACCTGACAACCCCGCTCTTCAGGCTCTGCGCATCGAATTGCTTCCCTATCTCTTGCTGACCCGCTCGGCGGAGAGGATGTATCGCAAGCCCCGTGGTTATGCCGGCGATTTCCTCACGATTGCCTGGATGTATGCCGATGAGCCAGGAGGTGCTGGGGAGTTGGGCACACTGCTTGATCGCTGTTTCCTAAATCAACCCGCGGCCAAGGCCGTACGCAATCGCCGTGGACTGTTGCGGGAGGAACTGCAACGTGCTCTGACACTCACCGACCAGCGGCCGTTACGGGTAACAAGTCTGGCGTGTGGTCCGGCTGCAGAGATCTTCGATCTTCTTCTTGAAGATTCCGATCTTGCTGATCAGGTGCAATTCACTTTGGTCGATGTTGATCAGAAGGCGCTTGAATATGTGCGGGAGCGTCTTGTTCGTGAAGGCCTTGAACATGTGGTGCGGCTTGAACGTCGCAATCTTCTGCACCTTTGTGTTGGTCGACAAAAACTCGACCTTGAGCCTCAGCATCTGATCTATTCCATCGGCCTGATTGATTATTTCGATGATCGGATTGTCACTCGTTTGCAGACATGGATTCACTCTTGCCTAGAACCCGGCGGACGCTCGATCCTCGGAAACTTTCATATAAACAATCCCACTCGCGGCCTGATGGATCACCTGCTCGACTGGCGTCTGATTCACCGTGATCAGGCAGCCATGGTGAAGCTGGCGGAGTCGGCCGGGTTCCCTGTGGGTCTCACTCAGTGCAGGTTCGAAGATGCCGGCGTTAATCTTTTTTCGATTGCGACCCGCGAAAACTGATTTCAATAATATTTAAGTTTTCACGCAATATGTTTTACATGACATGTAGTCATTTGCATTGATTTTTTGTTTTAATTCTGAGCATTTGCCATGAAGCTTGTGCGTCAATGTATTGATTATTTCAGTTTAAATTTGCCTTCGTTTTAAGTGAAAAAGTCGCAGAGCTGGATATTCTTGCCATCTTTGATGATTACTGGCAAGTTCTTTGCTTGTAGCAGTAGTTTTTGGATTTCTGTAGCTCTTATTCTTGTCTTCGTGGGTTCATCGATTAATTGCCGTAAAGGTGTAGAGGTGCGTTGTTGAATGCTTCTGGTAAATATGTATAGTCATGGCATTTTGACTGTTGATATGATGACTATATTATTCATGACTACCCCCGACATTATGGCTGAAATGTCAAATGAATGGACTAATAACTTGCGCAAGCGCAAGTTGGACCATGAGCGACTCCAATCCTTGTCCAAAGAAGCTCCCGATCGGCAAACTTTTTTGCAATGGCGTTCACCTCGCCCTGGTAGATCTAATCCTGAAAACCTTACTAATCAATTCTGGGTTTATGCGATACGTCACGGAGGCAGTTCATGGGGATTGAGCCAGGATTTTGGGGTACTAGATGAATTTCAAGCGGGTCCTTGCTTCTCTTTTCAGCGATATGGCCAGGCTAAGGTAATTCTCGAAGACGGAAGACGTGTTCTTATTGGGGGTGCACATGAAGATTTTTATGATCCTGGCTTTTGGATCTACAATGATGTGGTTGTTATCGAAGACGATAAAGTTACCATTTATGGTTATCCGCTAAAAACCTTTCCACCAACAGACTATGCATCAGCAACGTTAGTTGGAAATGAAATCTGGATTATTGGTAATTTGGGTTACCGGGAACATCGGGACGAGGCTCCCACAAAGGTGTTTATCCTCAATACCAACGATTGGAGTATTCGTGTTGCTGAATGTCATGGTAACAGCCCCGGTTCGATATGGAGCCACTGTGCTGAGTTATCAAGTGATGGCAAGCAGCTTCTTATTAGTTCTGGTGAATGCCATTGTAAATTAGTAGGTCTTCCGGACCAGTCTTTAATTAATCCTAGCCTGTATGTATTGAATCTGGAAAATTTTAGCTGGACAATGTTTTCAAGAGAGTCGAAATGCCGTGAGTGGCAAGTTAGTGGTATTAGCGAAAGAATGTTGAGTCGATCATTCGATCTAAATCCTGATACTATTCCGAATAGTAATATGCTCAAAAATCTCCTCCCTTTTCTACAGGGAGGCCTTCAGTTCCGTATTCCCTGCGATCCTGATGAGGATGATTTCTTGACGCTTACGGTTCAGGACTTGGGCCATCCTGTGAAAGTAAGGCTTCAGGGTGAAATAGAAAATTTTGAAAAATTTTATGATTTGCAAAAACTTCTCAACGACTTGCTGGAATTAATAGAACTCAATTATGGAATTGGTCCGCTTAAGTTGGTGCCAATGGAGAGACAGAAGGTCGTCAATTGATAACCGTTTGCATTTTGATAGTTATTGCAATGATCTAGTTGTTGTTAATAGTCTGTTAGCGCGATGTTGAGCATGTTTGTGCGATTGAATCATTTTTTGTCAATTTTGGCAGCGCTTGTGTCATCATTTTTGTGGTTTGGGGTGTTGTAGTTCTAAGGAGAATGGCTAAAGGTGGTTGTTCTTTTCCTCTCTAGTAGATACAATGTTTCAGTTGGGTGCTGTGAATCGATCCCATATAAAGTTCGGTAGAAGTTTTGCAAGATCGTTCTTCGGCTGATTCTCTGCTACAAGATCGGCGATCAGTTCAGAGGTTGCACCAGCCATGAGAACGCCGTTGCGATGATGGCCGCAGGCCAGCAGAAGCCCTGGAATCGGGCTGATTCCCAGCAGCGGTCTTTCATCAGGTGTGCAGGGACGGAACCCCCACCAACGCTCCATAGGAGGCCAGCTCTCGGCTTCGGGTAGGAGAGAAGCAATTCCTTGTTTCAGGGTGGTTTGTCCTTGTGGAGTGAGCCCTTCGCTGAAGCTGGCATTGCGTTCGCTGGTGGCGCCGACCACCACCAGCCCATCTTCGCGGGGTACTAGATAAATCCCCGGGCCGAAGATCACGCGCCTGAGGGCACCGCGCGGACTCTGCAGCGACAGCATCTGACCTTTTACTGGGAACACCGGCAGCTGAGGTAACAGCTGTCCGCTCCAGGCGCCACTGCAGAGCACGGCGCGTTCGCAGGTCAGTGTTGCTTCTCTTCCCTCCGAATCCCTTGTGTGCACTCCGCTCAGGTGGTCATTGGCCGTGAACAGTTCCAATACCTCTACTCCCTCTTGAAACTGCACACCGCGATCCACGCAGGCGCTCTCCAGAGCTCGCATGAGCTGACGTCTGTTATCGATCTGGCCGTCCTGGGCGAACAACAGTCCAGCTCTCCAGGCCGAGTTGATGCCTGGCAGTTCCTGCACTAACTGCTCGCGGTCCAGGTGCTCGCCTAATGCCGCTGTTGGGTAACTGTCCCGTTCGTCTGCGCTGTGGAAGGGCACCACGATGCCCGTGGAACGAAGCCCGCAAGGCAGACCACTATCGGCCTCGATCTGGGCGACCCAGCTGGGTATGCGTCTCAGACTGATTTGTCCTAGGTGCAGTAGCGCTCCTTCGAGGCCTTCGGCGTGGGGCGCCAACATCCCGGCAGCAACGAAACCAGCTGCTTCATTGCGGCGTCTGCTCAGCACCGTCACTGGGATGCCACGGCGTGCCAGTTGATGGGCGACGGCCAGTCCCATCAGGCCTCCACCAAGGATGAGCACCGGTTGAGGGGCTGAGCTGTCTGAGGCGGTCATGACCGAATGTCTAGCCTTTCCATAGGATCAAGCACTTATCGATCCTCTCAACGGATGTCGGCACCTTCAGCGACTGAAAAGGCCTGGGAAGCTGTGATAGGCCTTGAAACCCATGTGCAGCTGGGCACCGACAGCAAGATTTTCACGGCAGCTTCCACCACCTTTGGGGATGATCCCAACACCCACATTGATCCGGTGGTTTGTGGTCTGCCGGGAACGCTGCCGGTGTTGAACCAGAAGGTGCTCGAGTATGCGGTCAAGGCTTCGATGGGCCTGAATCTGAACGTTGCGGAGCACTGCAAATTCGATCGCAAGCAGTATTTCTATCCGGATCTTCCGAAGAACTACCAAATCACTCAATACGACGAGCCGATCGCGGAAGAGGGTTGGATCGAGGTGGAGGTGGCTGAAAAGGGCAAGGACACCTATCTCAAAAAGATCGGAATCGAGCGCCTTCATATGGAAGAAGATGCGGGCAAACTTGTGCACGCCGGCAGTGATCGTCTGGCGGGATCTACCCATTCGTTGGTGGATTACAACCGAGCTGGAGTGGCGCTTGCAGAAATCGTCAGCAAGCCGGATTTACGCACGGGTCGTGAAGCTGCTGAATACGCGTCGGAGATCCGTCGGATTGTGCGTTACATCGGAGTTAGCGACGGCAACATGCAGGAGGGATCGCTACGATGCGACGTGAATATCTCCGTGCGCCGAGGGCCTGATGCCCCCTTCGGCACCAAGGTGGAGATCAAGAATATGAACTCCTTCTCCGCGATTCAGAAGGCCTGCGAATACGAGATCCAGCGTCAGATCAAGGCCTATGAGAGCGGTGAGCCGATTGTTCAGGAGACCCGCCTCTGGGATGAGGGCAAGCAGCTCACCAAGAGCATGCGTAGCAAAGAAGGGGCCAGCGATTACCGCTATTTCCCCGATCCTGATCTGGGACCCATCGAAGTGAGTGTTGAACAGCTTGAGGCGTGGAGGGCGGAACTGCCTGAGTTGCCAGCCGCCAAGCGGCATCGCTACGCCGATGATCTGGGTCTGTCTCAGTACGACGCCCGCGTGCTCACCGATGAGCGTCCGATGGCCGATTACTTCGAGTCGGTGGTGAGTGAAGGTGCTGACTCCAAGCTCTCAGCCAATTGGATCACAGGCGACATCGCTGCTTATGTGAACAGCAACCGGCTGAGTTACGCAGAACTCCCGTTCCGTCCCGATCAGTTGGCGGAGATGGTGAAGCTGATCGATGGCGGCAAGATCAGCGGCAAGATTGCCAAGGAAATTCTTCCTGAACTGCTGGAAAAGGGCGGTTCCCCCAAGGCGATCGTGGATGAGCGTGGGCTGGGAATGATCAGCGACCCTGTGGCGATCACTGCCATTGTTGAGGACCTTCTCGCCGCTCATCCCGATGAAGTTGAGGCGTTCCGTGGTGGTAAGACCAAGCTTCAGGGATTTTTTGTGGGCCAGCTGATGAAAAAGACCGGTGGTAAGGCAGATCCGAAACTTGCCAACCAGGTTCTCAGCCAGAAGCTGAAGGGTTGAACTTTCTTGAGATCCCAATTCATCAGGGCTGTGAATTAGTGCATAGTCTCGATTAAAAACCTCTCTGGCTAAGAGAGGTTTGGTGTCTTTAGTGGATCTAAACTTCTTAGTTAAAGAGATCAGCTAGCCCTTGGCCAATGAGTTTACCGAGGTGGTTTCCAAGCGCTTGTCCTAGTTGGCCACCTGTGCTTGGTGGATCGTCGCTTTCCTCGGCGATTATGTCTTCGCTACCGTCATCGATTTGTCCCCAGTCTTCATCGGAGAAGTCGTTGGCATCATCTTGGAATTCATTGTTTTCAATACTGTCATCTTCAAAGCCGAATCCTTCGTCTTGGGAAACAGTTTCTTCATGGCTAATTTCGATCACATCTTCAGAGTGATGATCGGTGTTGTTGCCTGCTTGTTGGCTGCCAGCGCCAACAGCTGGTTGACAGCTGATTGCTGGACTTGTGATGTCGATTGCGCTGCGTGCGACTAGAGCTTCGGTTGAGCGATCAAAGCAGTCCCAGGCGATGTTCATAGCCTGAGCAGCCTGACCTTGGCTGAGGCTGGCACCTGCAGAGAGAGTCAGTGCGGTGAGAAGAGCTGCTGAGCGGTTCATGTCGTGAGGAGGAGAGGAGAAAAGAGCGGAGTGTGTTCCGCCGATGTCTTCACGATCTCCTGAATTCGCAGATGAGTTGTTGACCAAGGTCTCAGTGCGTTGTGATTCTGCTCACACCACTTGAAAAAGGCTGTTCCAGAAAGGCATCGTCTGCTGAAATCCAAGTTTTCGGGTTACGAATGGCCGTAAAAAATCCTTTTGAATAGGCATTAAATCAACCCGAATCTGCGAAAGGGGAAAGAAAGATTTATCTCGTAAATTTGAAAGGACATCCAAGTTTTTTTGGATTTTTTACGCAGTACTCTTCTACAAGTAAGCCTGCTGCTTGAGCATTGCAAGGTGCAGTGTCAGCTTTACAGCTCCACCGTCCAGAAGGCCTGGATTTGCCGCTATAGCAAATGCCTAGCCAGGGATATCTTTTTTTGGTGCGGTCGTGGTCGTACCAGTATTCTCCTCTGAATACACATTCAGATTCAAAATTTAGGACAAACTGTCCTTTCTTGCCTTCATTGTTTATGAATCTACCTTGAACTTCTTGCTCGCGTCTTGTGCTTGGTCTCCAAAATGTGTTTGTTATTTTGATTGATCCATAGCCATTTCCATACTTTCCGCGGTCGTATGTTCCGGACGTCTTTTGAAACGTCATCGGGCCAAAGCTTGTTATAAACGTCCTGGTGTATGCAGGTTGAAAAAAGCCCGAGAGGTCAAGACCACTATTGCCGCTCCCTGTCATTTTTAAAGTGCCCTTCCATGGCGCTCCTGGAGGAAAATCGCAGACCCCAAATTTACCGGAAAATTTGTTTGAATTGAACTTTAAATTGACGATTCCCCAGTAGTAAGAATCTTTTATTTTGTATTTACATCTGGGAGTATCTTGTTTTTTGTTGATCCAATGCCCTATAAAATATCCCTGCTTGCTCCTTGTTCCGAGAAGTTGATTTCCGTTAAAGATCCCAAAGTAGCTATTCCCTCCTTCGCTCTTTATTTGTAGTTCTCCCTCGCTAGAGTTCCAGTATTCGGTCGTTTGTGCATGAGTTTTATTGCCAAAGATTCCGCTAATTAGTGTTGCTGAGGCTATTAAGTATGAGAGAAGATTTAATTTTTTTGAATGCATGGTTGAATTTTTATTGCTTTAAGGTTGGCTTTGCTTGGTGGAGGCTGTCATCATTACTTTTAAATCCTTAATAAAGCTTGCAGGAGTTAGCCCCTACTCTTTTCCTGCAGTGACTCTTCAGTTAAAGAGATCAGCTAGCCCTTGGCCAATGAGTTTACCGAGGTGGTTTCCAAGCGCTTGTCCTAGTTGGCCACCTGTGCTTGGTGGATCGTCGCTTTCCTCGGCGATTATGTCTTCGCTACCGTCATCGATTTGTCCCCAGTCTTCATCGGAGAAGTCGTTGGCATCATCTTGGAATTCATTGTTTTCAATACTGTCATCTTCAAAGCCGAATCCTTCGTCTTGGGAAACAGTTTCTTCATGGCTAATTTCGATCACATCTTCAGAGTGATGATCGGTGTTGTTGCCTGCTTGTTGGCTGCCAGCGCCAACAGCTGGTTGACAGCTGATTGCTGGACTTGTGATGTCGATTGCGCTGCGTGCGACTAGAGCTTCGGTTGAGCGATCAAAGCAGTCCCAGGCGATGTTCATAGCCTGAGCAGCCTGACCTTGGCTGAGGCTGGCACCTGCAGAGAGAGTCAGTGCGGTGAGAAGAGCTGCTGAGCGGTTCATGTCGTGAGGAGGAGAGGAGAAAAGAGCGGAGTGTGTTCCGCCGATGTCTTCACGATCGCCTGCTTCGTGGGCTAAAAAGATGACCCTGATCTCGGGGATTTGTGATTTTGGTCACAGTGCATTTGATAGCTACGACAAAGCCCCTGCTTTAGCAGGGGCTTTGTCGTGCTTACTGTGTTCTCGAAATGGTCGTGAAAAAGTAAAATGGACATTAGAATACGATTGGCCATAATGCCCATTTTCTTTTACATAAGGTGGTGGTTGGGTTGATATTAGTGTAGTTCAGGTGTGGCTTAAATGTGATGCTCGTATTTGCATATTGGCGCAGTAGTTATTATTGCTTTATCCTTCTGGTACTCCAGTCCATGCCCCATTCCATGTGCCACTGTGCCTGTATAGGGTAAACGTCGGAGAATTAATTGCAAGAGCATCGATGTCTATGTGCCAAGGCCCTAATCCATAACCCACCACTTGTGCCTTGAGTGCAAATCCAGGAGTAATAGAAAAGTTGAAGTCGTATTCGTTATTCTTTCCTGTGACAAGTGGATTTGCTAAGTTTCCAGCTCGATTGAAGTTGAAGTTCAGATGACTTGTTCTTGAGCTGACTCGTTGGTTGCTGCCGTTTGCTTTACGCCAGTGCTGTCTATAACCTTTGCCTCTAGTGTTCAGTGCTAGATAAGGATTCGCCTCTGCGCCTGCTACGCCATATTGTAGCTGGCCCGCAAATAGATCAACTGGTGCCACCATTCGAGCTAAGTTGACTGTTGATGATGCATTTGGCCAGTTATATTGTCCATTGCGGATTGAATCAAGGGCAGAGCATTGGAGGCCTGAGCCATAGCGTCTCCGCATTTGATTGCAGGTTGGAAGTTTTTTCAGGAAGTCGACTTCTGGGACTGTCCATCGTGTCAAATCTGTTGATAACGGGTCTGGACCTGGCATGTCGCCAAGAAGTGCGAAAGAGCAGCTGTTTTGTTGACATAGTCTCGCGAGTAGCTCCTTTCCACCAAAAATATCTTGGTTGCGTAAGTTGCTGCCTCTGAAATCGGCCGCATTTTTATTGCCCGTATTCACATTGATGGTAATTGCCCCCGAGCGACTCCTCGAATTGGTTAGGCGCGCTGTGGTCGTAACGTTGAAGCCGGCTCGTATGCCGTAAAGATATCCATATCTGAGTTCGAATCCGAACCAGTACTGTGTGCATCCAGGCCAAAAAGGGTTGTAGTCAACGCAAACGATGTTCCAGCGGTCGCCGATTGAAGCTCGGTGGTTGTTCGTGAATCCGTTGAGTAGTTCGTACTGAGTTCTCTCTCCTTCATTGCTGACAGCCCACGCAAGTGGTTTGTGGGGTTTCAGAAGCCTCTCAGTTGTTTTGTTTGAGGCTAGTAGTATTTGGTGATTGAAGGTTTTAAGTTTTTCGGGATCAAATTCTTTCCACCCCGTGTTTATTTGTTCGGTTGAAGACCGGAGGTTTCCTGCGCCTGGCATGACGTCTCCTCCTCTTGGAATCCTGATATTTTGTCCTGGCGATGTGCCTGGAGATTGCCCTCCCGTTTGTCCTGAAGTACTTCCTGCTCCATCGCGTGGATTGCTATACGCAAAGACAGCGGCAGGTATAAATTTTGATACACGTTCTCGGACTACGGGCATCGCAGCAAGTCCTGTGTAAGCGGCTTGTAGGGTGCTCATTTTCTGTAAATTCCAGCCTCTTAGTCTTGACGCAAGCGCATGATTCGTTTTATATGTCGACTTAAATATTCTGACTTGCTTTTCTAGAGTGCGGTATTGATTCTTGTCATATTTGGACTCTATAGAGGTAAATTCTTTCGTGCTCTTGACGCAGATAAGATTGGCTGATCTACTTTTGTCATTACAGTTAAAGACTTTTTCGGGGGTAAAGCTCACCCGCTGGTAAAGAAGTACTTCTCCTGTCTTGAGGATGTCTAGTTTCACTGTTGCTCCTGTCAAGCTCGCTTGTTGTCTAAATCGTTTATCTGTGTTGATTTTGCGAATAATGAGGTTCGAGTAGATGGGGCGGAGAACTGCGTCGATAAATCCGCTATCAGTCTTTCGTACACGTGCCTTGTATGCCGCGATGACTAACGGTGAGAGAGCCTGCTTAAATCTCTTGTAGTCGCTAAGAGTGTTTATAGATAGTTGGACTGCGCTCTGCCTTGCGTTTAGCGACCTCTTAATATTTGTTACTGAGGATGTGTTTCTTTTCTTATGCGTTTGGGCTGAGGCATTGGATGTTGAAAGTGTTGTGGCAAGGGCTATACCGCTCAGAATTGCTGGGAAGAGGGCGAGACTGCGCATCTTCAAAGTATTCGGACATTCTCAATCTATATTGAACTTTTAAGCGAGATTTTGACTGTTTAATTATTTTTGCTTCTTTTCATTAAAGAAGCTTATTCAATAGTTGCTTTGTTTGCTGATGGCCTTGTAGTCTCCCTTGCCTTGGGTAGGGTGTTTTTTCTTACGCCTGTTTGGGTTGTCGGCTATGAGGTTTGTCTTGGATAGGCAGGCGCTTTTGTATTTGTGATGCCTTGACTGCGGTTAAGTGCATACGTTTTGAAGGCGCTCAAGTGGATAGAGAAGCCTTTTTTGTTACCCACGTAGATGCTCATCTGTGGAGGTGAACCAGGAGTTCCACTCCATTAAACGTTTGGTTTCATGACCAAGGCTTCGTGGAATGTATTGGTTCTTTTTTACTTTCGCGAAAAAATAGAAGTTTTGCCTGCTGGCAGAACAGAATCGATCTTTATTTTGTTTTTCATTGGGTTTCTGTTCAAATGATCTCGTTGCTGAAGCATGTTTAGATTCACTCTGATTGTGATTTCATGTTTAAATCCATATAGGAAATAGAATGTCTGCAGTTAGCACTTTTGAATTGAATGGTTTTCAGGTGCAGTTTAGTATTCAAAATATTCGATTTTTTGCTAAGGCGATTAAGCTCAGGGATTGTTGGCTGGTCCATTTGCCGAAAGTGCTCTTAAAATATCGTCCCTTTGTGTCACGGTTTTCCATTGTTTGATTCTGCTTGGTTAAGTTTTTGTTGACTGTTTTTTATTTCAAAATTTCATCTTAGTTAAGCTCGATTGCTTGTGTTCCGGGCCAATCCTCTCCCTGTTCTGTTCGTGGCGCGAATTATTATCTAACCTCGGCTTGTTGCTGTACAGAAATTGTATTTCCTTTGCATTTTACTGATTTGCGACTGTTGAGTAGACCATTTTCGGTGGGATTTGCGCATCTATATGCTTGTTGAAAGCTCATCGAAGCAATGCTGGGTTTAATGTCTCTGCATCTCTTGATTTTATTTTGAACATGTCAAATTTATTTTATGCATTAACAGTGTCCGTGGCATTTGTAGTGGTGATCACATATAAAAAGCTCCCCTGTTTTTGGGGAGCTTTGTGCTGGTGAGAGATGTCTTGAGAAGTGATCAGCGGTTGCGGTTCGAGAAGGTATAAGTGATTCGCCCGTAGTCCCCGCCTTCAGAAGTGTTGTTCACCCGCAATGTCTTGCTGATTGTTTGACCAGGGCGAACAATCATGAAGGGTGATCCTACAGATGTGCCATTGCGTCGAACTCCAATCCTGCGTCCGTCAAGGTCATTGCTGTTACAAGAAGTTCCCTCATAAAGCTCCATTGAGACCCAGATCTTGGCGACCCCCCTGTTATCAACTTCAACGCGATCCCAGTCTTCGATTCTGACTTCTCCGCCTGCGCAGTGTCGCGGGCTATTGCTGCGTCCGGAGGGCTTGAATGCGGTGGCGCTAGCCTCACGTTCTACATTGATAGTCGATGATTCGTTGTAATTTTTGAACTCATTTCTGAAGGTCTCGTCATCTTTGATGCGATAAGCCTTGCTTAGGGTCAGGCGTTGAGTCGCTGATCGTGGCGGATCAGAGATAGCACGATTCGTTAGGGGTACTGTGGCTGAAATGTTACCGTTGCTGAAGCTGAATTGGGCGCGTTGGGCCCGTGCATCTGGGATTCTGCGGATCAGTGTATTCATTTGCTGTGTGATTAAAGTATTGATGGATGGCAGATAGTTTTGGAATACGCCATTGAGCCTTTCTCGTACTTTATTGTTCATAAAACTGTCAGGAATGACATCAAAGCCACTTCTGATTGACCACTGTCCACCCACGCCAATGTTGGAGATGTTCGACAGCGTCATGTTTCTGTTGAGGATAAGATTGGCGGTAACTCGACCGTTATTCCAGTGCAGGTCAGGGACAGCATGGTCTTTCCATGATCCAAACCATTTATCCTCGACTTGAAATTCAGTTCCAGAGCTTTCGAAGGATGTTGTTAAGCGCAAGCCTTCGCGTGTGCCTGTAAGGAGCATGCTCCGACTGTTGAGATTGTCGGGCATGATTTTCAGATTGAGTGGTCCACTCGGGTTGTAATAGATGTTTGAAATTTTCTTCGTTTGTTGCGATGTGGGACCAATTTTGAAGCGGGCATAGCTTTTTCCTCTGCTGTTGTAGAGCTTCAGTGAGCTGTTGTTGAGCTGAGGCTGAACCAGTCTTGCTATGGCTTGGCTGGAGCAGGTAATTCTTGCGCTGCTAAGGCCTTGAAACTCAAGTTCGCAGCCTGCGCTTTGAATGGCGCGGAGTGCTTGCGCCTGTTGGTTGGGGCTGATGGCTTGTGCTCCCCGGGGCTGTAGTAGCTCGCCACCTGCGCCGACGCTCATCAACAGAGCAAAGGTGGCGGCAACAGCGCGCTTGGAAGGATTGCTTGGCATTGTTCTTTGAGAAGAGAATGATTTCATCGGCCGACTTGGCTGATGAACTAAGTGTTCTCTGCTCGTGTGATTAATCCCTTGATCTGGCTTTCATGAACCTGTGATTTTGGTCACAGGGCTGGCTATTTCAGATAGTCAGTTCAGATATGCCTGATGAGCGTTTCAAGTACTTCTTTGAATGCCTCTGGATTCCCGCTGTTATCAATTACCCGATCTGCGTGTTGACATTTTTTGCGCAACGGCCACTGGGCATGGATCCGTCTTGCGGCGTCCTGAACGCTGAGCCCGTCTCGCGCCATGAGTCGTTCCATTTGTTGCTCTTTCTCGCAGTGCACGACCCAGATCTCACTACAGAGCCCATCCAAACGGGCTTCAAACAGCAGAGGAATCATGAGTACAACCCTAGGCTCATGGCGAAGGCGTGCCAGCTCGGCTTCAAAACGCCTGCGCACCAGCGGATGGATCAGTTGTTCTAGCCATTGCCGCTCTTCGGGATCGTTGAACACGATCTGGCCCAGGGCGATTCTGTTGATACTGCGGTCTTGCTCAGTTGCTCTTTGAGCTGGATTGATGGGCTCCGCGATGGTCGGCCCATAGCGCTGATAAACGAGCGTGTTGCCGGGGCTTCCAGGGGCTAAGACTTCATGGGCATAAATGTCGGCATCCAGAACCGGCAGCCCGAGCTCTGCCAAGTGGCTCCCCACACTGCTTTTGCCGCTCGCGATACCTCCTGTTAACCCAATGCGGCGTTGCGTTCCTTGCCAGCGTGGCGTTGCGCTCAAGAGAGAGGAGAACAGATAGAGCATCAGTCTGTCTCTGCGGGTTCGGTTTATGGCGGCAGTTGCCGGCATTAAATAAGGCTGTGGTTTGCCTCGCTGGATATCTAGATGGCGCAATCTGTTTGCTGGTCTGCTGTTGCAGGCGGAGTAACTGCTCCAGTGGGCTTTCAAGCTGCCGGCATTACAGCTGGCCTGAAAGACTCCGGTAAACCGGACCTCGCCTTGTTGATGGCGCCGCACAATGCTGTCTGTGCCGGCACCTTCACGACCTCGGTGGTGCGTGCAGCCTGCGTTGACCTCTGTGCTGAGCGCTTGCAAACCAGCGAGGGATTTTGCAGAGCTGTACTGATTAATTCTGGCCAGGCCAATGCCTGCACCGGAGACCGTGGTCTGATCGATAGCCAGCGGGCCACTCAGGTTCTGGCAGATCGGCTGGGCCTATCAAGTGATCAGGTTTTGATCTGCTCGACGGGTGTCATTGGGGTGCCAATCCCGATGCAGCTGTTGCTGGCCGGTCTGGATCCGCTCGTGGAGGCTCTTGCAGTCGATGGCGGTTCAGCGGCAGCGAAGGCGATCCTCACCACGGATTTAGTGGAGAAGCAGATCGCTGTTGAGGCCGAGATTGAAGGCCGCATTGTGCGCATTGGCGGGATGGCCAAAGGTTCTGGAATGATTCACCCGGATATGGCCACGATGCTCGGCTATCTCACCTGTGATGCCGGAGTGCCATCAGAGGCTTGGCAGGCCATGGTTCGCCGTGCCGTTCAGCGATCGTTCAATGCCATCACCGTGGACGGCGATACCAGCACCAACGATACGTTTTTGGCCTTTACCGCGGGTGAACCTCTGCCGGCCGATCAGCTCGATCGGCTTGAACAGGGAGTGACTCTGGTCGCTCAATACCTGGCGCGTTCGATCGCTCGAGATGGAGAGGGTGCGACCTGCCTGATCGAAGTGCTGGTGGAGGGAGCTGCATCAGAAGCAGACGCATTGCAGATGGCCCGCACTGTGTGTGGATCATCGCTGGTGAAAACGGCTGTGCATGGCCGTGATCCCAACTGGGGCCGCATCGTGGCGGCGGCTGGACGCTCAGGAGTGGACTTTGATGCGCAGGCGGTTTCTCTCTGGATCGGAGAGCATCAATTAATGGTGAACGGTCAGCCGCTTGGCTTTGATCGGGAGGCGGCGGCGACCTATCTGCGAGCGCGGGCCTCAGGCCACTACCTAGACGATGATGCTGTGGTGATCCGTCTGCTGGTCGGCTCCGGTCCTGGCCAAGGTCGTGCCTGGGGCTGCGATCTGTCTGATCAATACGTGCGCATCAACGCCGATTACACAACTTGATCAATTCAAGGAGGTGATGCAGCACCGGCGATCAGAGGCGAAGATGGGCCGCGCCGACAGTTCGGTGTTGTTCGTACCTGCCCGAGCGATGACTACGACCACCTCTGATCAGCAGCGGCCTCGGCGCCCTCGTTACTGGGTGGCTCCTCTTGTGGCGGGCGCTTGTTTTGCTCTCGGTTACGGCATCACCCAGCGGGTGGTGTTGATGCGGCAGACCTTGGAAAAGCCTCAGCAGGCCACGTTCCGCCCGAACAGCTTTCCTGGAGAGACCTTGGATGGATTGAGACGACGGTATGGCGCTGATCAACCGTTGATGGGGGACGTTGCTGCGAAGGAAGCTCTGGATGCCGAGCAGCGCAAGGCCAACGAGCAGGCCGACGCCATCGCCAAGCAAGTGAAGCAGCTTGAGCAAGCGCAGCAGGCTGCTGTGTCACAGCCTGGGACGGATCAAGAGGAGCCAGTGTCCACTGCTGCACCAGTGGCGGCACCTGCTCTGGATGTTGACCAGCAGGAGAGTGCCGATGGGGCTCAGCCCGCTGAGGTTTTGACTCCCAACGATGAGGTGGTTGCGCCTGAGCCGGCGACTGCCACTGACCCTTTCGTCGAGCCTTCTGTTCAAGTGGCGCCGGAACCGGAATCTGCCGCTGTTGCCACTCCTGAGCCTGCGGTTACTCCCACTCAACCAGCCATCGATGAGTCGCTCATCATCAACGCACCACCGGCCACAGCACCGTCGACTCCACTGGCGCCCTGAGGTTGGTCACAACCCTGTCGGCGTATCTGCCACAGTTTCTTCATCGCTAGTCAGGCCATGACTCCCCCGGACGCCCTGTTGAGAGCGGCGATGAATCGTCTAATCGCCCGGGTGGGTGAAGGTGTGGCCGATGCAGCTGCTGGTGTTGCTGTTGCTGTTCAAGATGCGCCTGAGCGCATTCGGCAGGAATGGGATCTCTTTCAGGAAGAGGTCAAGGCAGAAGCCGAACGTTTGCAACACGAGGAACAGCCCCGCTCAGCATCCGCAGCTGAGCGCTCGGGCACAGAGAATGAGTCGCTGCAGCAGCGTATCGATCGGCTGCGTGCTCAGGTTGCTGACTTGAGCACGCGCTTGGAGGAACGGTCTTGAGTCGTTGGTGGGCGCGCCCTCTCCCTTGGCGCAGGGGGCTGAGAGCGCTGCGCATTTGGCGCACGGTGTTGGTGCTGCTGTTCCTGCTCTGGTGGGACAGCTGTGGTTGGACGTACCCAGGCGGGGTTTCTCCGGAGCGTCGTCAGACCCGTCAGCAGCAGCGCGCCCGCTGGCTGACCAGGGAATTGCTCCATCTCGGTTCGGCGTTCATCAAGCTCGGTCAATTGCTTTCGGCGCGTCCTGATGTGCTACCGGCGGGCTGGGTCGCTGAACTGGCTGATCTCCAGGACAAGGTTCCGGCTTTTCCGTTTGATCAGGCCCAGGCTCTGTTGGAAGCAGAGCTGGGTGCGCGCTGTGCGGAGATCATTGATCTCGATGAAAACCCTCTTGCAGCTGCATCGTTGGCCCAGGTGCATCGAGCCAGCCTGCGCAGTGGTCGTCAGGTGGTGCTCAAGATTCAACGCCCCGGTCTGGAGTCGCTCTTCCGGCTTGACCTGGAGGTGATGCAACAGGTGGCATCCGTGCTGCAGCGTCATCCTCAGTGGGGCCGAGGTCGTGACTGGGTGGCCATCGCTCAGGAATGCCGGCGTGTGCTGTTGCGTGAGCTGGATTTTCGTCTGGAAGCACAGCACGCTGCCCGCTTTCGTCAGCAGTTTCTGGATGACCCCCGCATTCGTGTTCCCGGTGTGATTTGGGAGCTGAGTACCCGTCAGGTCCTTTGTCTCGATTACATGCCGGGCATCAAGATCAACAATCGTCCTGAACTCCTGGCGGCTGGCATTGATCCGGGTGAGGTCGCTGAGATCGGTGCCGCCAGCTACCTGCAGCAGTTGGTGCGTTTCGGCTTTTTCCACGCCGATCCCCATCCCGGAAATCTGGCGGTTGCCAGCGATGGTGCCCTGATCTACTACGACTTCGGAATGATGGGGCAGCTGTCCGAGCGGTTGAGACGACGGCTGGGTTCCATGGTTCGGGCAGCAGCGTCTCGCGATGCATCGGCTTTGGTGGAGGAGATGCAGGTGGCTGGTGTTATCGCCACAGATGTGGATCTCGGGCCTGTGCGGCGTTTGGTTCGTCTAATGCTGCGGGATGCACTCACGCCTCCCTTCAGCGCTTCGGTGATCGACAAATTGTCGGGTGATCTCTACGAGCTGGTGTATGGCCAACCGTTTCGTCTGCCGGTGGAGCTGATCTTTGTGATGCGAGCGCTGTCGACTTTTGAGGGCGTGGGACGCAGCCTTGATCCCGGCTTTAGCCTGGTAGGGATTGCTAAGCCTTATCTGCTGCCTCTCATGACTTCCAGTGGATCCGGTTCCAATGATCTCTTCAATGAACTTGGCCGTCAGGTGGGCGCCCTCAGTTCTCGGGCCGTAGGGATTCCCCGTCGCTTGGATGAAAGTCTCGAGCGACTTGAACAGGGAGATCTGCAGCTCCAGATCCGTATGGGTGAATCGGATCGTCAGTTCCGCCGCATGGTCACCGCTCAGCAATCCATTGGTCAGTCGGTGCTGCTCGGAGGACTTGCTCTGGCGGCGGCTGTCATCGGTGCCAGCGTTCGTCCGCTCTGGGCTCTGCTGCCATTAGGTGCGGCTGTCCCGGTCGGAATGGGCTGGCTCAAGCTCCAGGTCAAACTTCGCAAGGATGCGCGTATGGAGTCCTTGTCTTCTTCACAACGTTAATTTGGCTTAATTGCCAAATTCTGGTTGTTTTGAGGTGAATGATTCAAGCAGTTAGCTAAATCATTTGATCTTAATTCGCGGCATGTAATAGTAATTTTGTCCGTGCCTGTTTTTCTTGAGTGCGTCTGAAGTTTTTGTTTTGCCTTCTCGCCGCAGTCGTAAATCCTTGATGTAATGACTTACCTTGCGTTCTGATGAGCTGATTCAGGCGTTGCCGCGGGGGCCTTGGCCCACTGCACCGGCATAGACAGCCTGGCTGCCCAGTTCATCCTCAATGCGCAGCAGCTGGTTGTACTTGGCAACCCGCTCACTTCGGCTCAGAGAACCCGTTTTGATCTGACCAGCCCGTGTGGCGACAGAGAGATCGGCGATGGTTGTGTCTTCGGTTTCACCGCTGCGGTGGCTGATCACGCTGGTGTATCCCGAGCGACCGGCGAGGTCGATGGCCTGAAGAGTTTCAGTGAGAGAACCGATCTGGTTCACTTTGATCAGGATCGAGTTGGCGGTGCCGCTGTCGATGCCCTGTTGCAAGCGTTTGGTGTTGGTAACAAACAGGTCGTCACCAACCAGTTGCACCTTGCCGCCGAGGCGCTCGGTCAGCAATTTCCATCCCTCCCAGTCGTCTTCGGCAAGGCCGTCCTCGATTGAAACGATGGGGAACCTCTCAACCAACTGTTCAAGTTGGCCGACCATTTGAGCGCTGTCGTAGCTGCCGCCATCAAAGGCATAACGACCATTCTCGAAGAATTCGGTACTGGCAACATCCAGAGCCAGGGCGATCTGTTCGCCAGGCTTGTAGCCGGCCTTTTGAATCGCTTCCACCAGAATCTCGCCCGCTTCCACGTTGCCCAGATCAGGAGCGAAGCCTCCTTCATCACCCACGGAGGTGCTCATGCCTTTGTCCTTGAGCAGTCCCTTCAGGGTGTGGAACACTTCGGTGCCCATGCGCAGCGCCTCTCGGAAGCTTGGGGCGCCATGGGGAACCAGCATGAATTCCTGGAAATCCAGGCTGTTGGCGGCGTGGGCGCCACCATTGATCACATTCATCAATGGCACCGGCAACAGCGTGGCCATCGGTCCGCCCAAATAGCGGTAGAGCGGCAGTCCAAGACCATTGGCCGCTGCACGGGCATTGGCCATGCTCACCGCGAGGATTGCGTTGGCGCCGAGGCTGGACTTGTTGTCGCTGCCGTCGAGTTCCAACATCGCTGCGTCTACGGCTGCCTGATCCAGGGCAGAGAGTCCACAGAGGGCGGGGGCTATGCGCTCCTCGATGTGATTCACGGCCTGGATGACGCCTTTGCCCATGTAGCGATCGCCGCCATCGCGCAGCTCGTGGGCTTCGTGGGCACCGGTGCTGGCACCACTAGGCACGATGGCCCGACCACTGGCTCCACCTTCCAGCAAGACTTCGGCTTCCACCGTTGGATTTCCGCGGGAGTCGAGCACCTCACGGGCCACGATGGTGTCGATGACGAGGTCGAGGGAATCGAACACGTGATGCGGATCAAAGACTTGGCGATCCTATGGGTCCCCCTGCAACGCTGATTCCTCATCCCTGCCAACAGGCCACGACCCCTGCTGCTCCTCTACCGCTGATCTTGGGGATGCACCATGCTGGTGACAGCGATTGACCCCGATCATGCGCATGCTGCACACCATGCTTCGGGTTGGAGATCTGGAGCGATCGCTCTCTTTTTATACCGATGTCCTGGGCATGCAGTTGCTTCGCCGCAAGGACTATGCCTCCGGTCGTTTCACACTGGCCTTTCTGGGCTACGGCGACGAAAGGGATCACACCGTGCTGGAGCTCACGCATAACTGGGACACCGAGCATTACGACCTGGGTGATGGGTATGGCCACATCGCTCTCGGGGTGCAGGACATCCATGCCACCTGTTCGGGGATCGCTGAGCGAGGAGGAAGGCTCGTGCGCGCACCGGGCCCGATGAAGCACGGCAGCACGGTGATCGCTTTTCTGGAGGATCCCGATGGATACAAGGTGGAGCTGATTGAGCTTGCGTCCCGATCGACGGCCGCTTGAGTGGAGTCGCCCGCGATGACATCCGATTTCGGCGTGACCCCTCAACCTCCAGCCAGTCTCACGGTGGAGCCAGATCGTTTCAGCGATGACGCCTGGGAGCTGTTGCTCTCTGCCCAGGATTCAGCCCGTCGCTGGCGTCACGGTGATCTGGATGTGGAGCATTTGCTGCAGGCTCTGTTCAGTGATCCACGCTTTGAGGCGGACGTGGCCACATTGCCATTGCCTCAAGACCAGTTGCTCGATCAGCTCGAGGGCTTTCTGGAAGACCAGCCCATGGCCCGAGGTGATGAGCTGTTTGTCGGTGAAGATCTTGAGACCTTGCTCGAGGCGGCCGACAGCGTGCGTGGGCTCTGGGGGTCAAGGCTGATCGATGTGTCGCATCTCTTGATCGCCATCGGCCGTGATCCACGGATCGGCGCTGATCTGCTGTCTCGTTTCGGCTTGCCGGCTGATCGCCTGGAGGCCGAGCTGCGCAGACCCACCCCATCCGCTGCCTCTCCACCGCTCAATCCTCCTGCTCCTGTGATTCGTTCAGCAGCGCCAACGCCTGTTGTTCCACCTGTTCAGTCGTTGACTGAGCCTGTTCAGATCGGGCAAGGGCCGTCGGACCCCCTTGAAGATTCGGCGCTTGACCTGGCCAATGAGCCAGAGCCCATGGCGCTGGATCGTTATGCCCGTGACCTCACTGCCGCTGCGGCGCAGGGCCTCCTGGATCCTGTGGTCGGTCGTGATAGCGAGATCCGCAGCTTGATCAAGGTGCTCTCGCGTCGGGGTAAGAACAATCCTGTTCTGATCGGAGCGCCCGGTGTTGGCAAGACGGCCATTGCCGAGCTGCTGGCCCAACGCATCGTTGCCGGCGAAGTCCCGGAATCGCTTCAGGGATTGCGGCTTGTTGCCTTGGATGTGGGTGCTCTGATCGCTGGCGCCAAATTTCGCGGGCAGTTCGAGGAGCGCCTGCGAGAGGTGCTGCAGGAGGTGAGTGATCCAGAGGCTGGAGTGGTGCTGTTCATCGATGAATTGCACACCGTGGTCAACAGCGACCGCTCCAGTGCCGACGCTGGCAGCCTGCTCAAGCCTGCTCTGGCCAGAGGCGATCTGCGTTGTATTGCTGCAACCACGCCAGAGGATTACCGCCGCACAGTGGAAAAGGATCCAGCTCTGAACCGTCGCTTTCAGCAGGTGCAGATCTCCGAGCCTTCGATCGACCACAGCGTCGAGATTCTGCGGGGCGTGAAGGAGCGCTACGAGCTGCATCACGGCGTGACGATCACCGATGCCGCAGTGACGGCTGCTGCACGCCTTGCCGATCGATACATCAGTGATCGTTGCCTGCCAGACAAGGCCATCGATCTGATCGACGAAGCGGCGGCACAACTCAAGATGGATGTGACGTCTAAGCCCCAGGTGGTGGAGGACGCCGAGATGGATCTGCGTCGCGTTGAACTGGCTGTGCTCGCGGCAGAGCAGGCTCCTGAATCGGAGCGTGTGCAGCTTCAGCGCCAGCGACTTGAGGCTTCGTCTCAACTCACTCAGCTGCGTGAGCGCTGGCAGGCAGAGCGGGAACAGCTGCAGGAACTGCGCCAGCTACTGCAGGAAGATGAGGATCTACGCCATGCCGTTGCTGAAGCAGAGCGCCAGGGCGATCTGGAAGAAGCTGCGCGGCTTCAGTACGACCAGCTGCATCGTCTTCAGCAGCGTCGCAGTGACCTGGAGGAGTCGCTCAAGAAGGCGCAGCAAGAAGGCACGGCACTGTTGCGGGAGCAGGTGGAAGCCGAGGACATTGCCGATGTGGTGGCCCGTTGGACCGGGATTCCCATCCAGCGCCTGCTGGCAGGCGAACGTCAGAAGCTGCTGGAGCTTGATCTGCGCCTGGGGGAGCGTGTCATCGGCCAGTTCGATGCCGTGGGGGCTGTGGCCGCGGCGATTCGTAGGGCCAGAGCCGGCATGAAGGATCCTCGACGCCCCGTGGGTTCATTTCTGTTTCTGGGGCCGACAGGTGTGGGCAAGACCGAACTGGCTAAGGCTCTCGCTGGCCAACTGTTCGACGAGGAGGAGTCCATGGTGCGCCTCGACATGAGCGAGTTCATGGAGCGCAACGCGGTCGCGCGCTTGCTCGGGGCCCCCCCCGGTTATGTCGGTTACGAGGAAGGAGGTCAGCTGACCGAAGCGGTGCGTCGTCGTCCTTACGCCCTGTTGCTTCTCGATGAGGTGGAGAAGGCTCACCCTGATGTGTTCAATGTGCTGTTGCAGGTGCTCGATGACGGACGTCTCAGCGATTCGCAGGGGCGCACGGTTGATTTTCGCCACACTGTGGTCGTGATGACCAGCAATCTGGCCAGCCGGGCCATTCTTGAATCAGCTCGCCAGGACAGGGAAGCGGGAGCACCAAGTGATCCATCCGCTCTAGATGGGGCTGTGGATGAAGCTCTGGGGCGACATTTTCGGCCTGAATTCCTGAACCGCATCGATGAAGTGATCCGGTTTCAGCCTCTTGGACTCGACGATCTCAACAAAATTGTGCGCCTGCAGTTGGCTGATCTGGCCACGCTGCTGAGAGAGCAGGGGCTTGAGCTGCGCGTTGAGGAAGGTGTGATTGAAGCGATCGTGAGCCTCGGTTATGAGCCGGAGTATGGAGCGAGGCCCTTGCGTAGGGTGCTGCGTCGTCGTCTGGAGAATCCCCTGGCGACTGAGTTGCTGGAGGAGCGTTTCAGCGGTGCTCAGGCGGTTCGTGTGCAGGCTGGAGCGACTCCGAACGCCCCCTTCTTGTTCGAGCCTGAATAACCTCTAATTGAGGCGTCCGGTACGATATTCAATTGCTGTCACGTGCCTTAAAAGCCGGCGTCAGCACCGGCCCAGACGACTTTTTGATCCGTCATCCGTGACCAGCCCCACTTCCGAGGACACCACAGCAGCGACGCCCCCCCCCTCATTAGGCCCTGAACAGCCTGAGAAAAAGGGCGGTTTTCTGCAAGCCACCTTTGAAGAGTTGAAGCTTGTGGTCTGGCCCAGCCGACAACAGCTGTTCAGCGAATCCATCGCCGTGATCCTGATGGTGAGCCTCTCCGCTGCGGCCATTGCCGCTCTGAGTCGCTTCTACGGCTGGGCTGCGTCCCAGGTGTTCCGTTGAGTCCTGATCCGGTGCATTTTCCCAGTTCATCCTTCGCTCCTGCCTTGCCTCGTGTCTGATCTCGATCAAAGCCAGTCGGACTCCAGTGAGGTGCTTGATCTTCCTGCGCCGAATGACGGAGAAGAGGGCACCCTTGAAACCCCCACAATCCGCACGGGCGTTGCCCGCTGGTATGCGGTTCAGGTGGCATCAAGTTGCGAGAAAAAGGTGAAGGCCACGCTCGAGCAGCGGGCTGTGACGCTCGGTGTGAGTAATCGCATTCTTGAGATCGAAATTCCCGAAACGCCTGCGGTAAAAATCAAAAAAGACGGCAGCCGCCAGTCCACTGAGGAGAAAGTGTTCCCCGGTTATGTGCTTGTGCGCATGGTGCTGGATGAAGACACGATGATGGCCGTGCGCAGCACCCCAAACGTCATCAACTTTGTCGGGGCGGAAGATCGTCGTGCCACCGGTAAAGCACGTGGTCATATCAAGCCACGCCCCTTAAGTCGTCAGGAAGTCGACCGCATCTTCAAGCGTGCTGCCGAGAAGAAGACGGTTGTCAAAGTCGATCTCATTGAGGGTGATCAGATTTTGGTCACTGCCGGCCCGTTTAAGGATTTCCAGGGTGAGGTCATTGAGGTGTCGGGTGAGCGCAGCAAGCTCAAGGCACTCCTCTCCATCTTTGGTCGTGAGACACCAGTCGAACTTGAGTTTTCCCAGGTGAGCAAGCAGAACTGATATTGGCGGCGGCCGTCTCCCTGCGGAGGGCGGCCTGAGGGGTGGTTCTTCACCCCGCCGCACCTGCCCCGAGGGCCAGGTGATCCGCAGATGTTCAACTCCGTCCGCCGATGGCCAAGAAAGTCGTAGCTGTGATCAAGCTGGCCCTTCAGGCCGGCAAAGCCAACCCTGCACCGCCCGTGGGTCCTGCCCTCGGTCAGCACGGGGTCAACATCATGGCGTTCTGCAAGGAGTACAACGCCCGCACCCAGGACAAAGCCGGGTTCGTGATTCCGGTGGAAATCTCGGTCTTTGAAGACCGCAGTTTCACCTTCATCACCAAGACGCCCCCAGCGTCCGTGTTGATCACCAAGGCTGCTGGAATCGCTAAAGGTTCCGGAGAGTCCGCCAAGGGAAGCGTTGGCTCCATCAAGCGATCCCAGCTTGAGGAAATCGCCAAGACCAAGCTGCCCGACCTCAACTGCACCAGCGTTGAGTCGGCCATGCGCATCATCGAAGGCACTGCCCGCAACATGGGCGTCGCCATCAGCGACTGACGCTCCAGCGCCAGTCATTGCTCACTTCCAATTTCTTCAGGGGGAGACCTTGCGGTCGTCTGAACCCCATCTAAGCCATGCCAAAACTTTCAAAACGCCTGGCCAGCCTCGTCACCAAGGTTGAAGAGCGTGCTTACGAGCCGCTTGAAGCCATTCAGCTGGTCAAGGACAACGCCAACGCCAAGTTCGACGAGACCATGGAGGCGCATGTGCGTCTCGGGATCGATCCCAAATACACCGATCAGCAGCTGCGCACCACCGTGGCACTGCCTCACGGCACCGGTCAGACCGTGCGCATCGCGGTGGTCACCAGTGGTGAGAAGGTTGCAGCGGCCAAAGCAGCCGGCGCCGAGCTCGCAGGCGATGAGGATCTGGTCAACACCATCAGCAAGGGGGAGATGAACTTCGACCTGCTGATCGCTACCCCAGACATGATGCCCAAAGTGGCCAAGCTGGGTCGTGTGCTCGGCCCCCGTGGTCTGATGCCCAACCCCAAAGCCGGTACCGTCACGACCGATTTGGCGGCCGCCATCAAGGAGTTCAAGGCTGGCAAGCTCGAATTCCGTGCTGACCGCACCGGCATTGTGCACGTGCGTTTCGGTAAGGCCAGCTTTGATGCTGCCAACCTGCTAGACAACCTGAAAATGCTTCAGGAGACCATTGATCGCAATAAGCCCAGCGGCGCCAAGGGTCGTTATTGGAAGAGCCTGTATGTGACCTCCACGATGGGTCCTTCAGTGGAAGTGGATATCTCAGCCCTTCAGGACATCAACAAAGAGGGTTGATCCAGCTCATCCCAGCCAGCCTCCACTCTGGTGGGGGCTTTGATGTAAGTTTGAATGCTGGCGAAAGCCAGACAACGGGCACGCGCCCGGCCAAAGACAGCAGGTTGCTTCAAGAGGTTGTTACCAACCGTTCTAGATGCATAAGTCCTGCCGAGGCAGACGCGACGATTTTGCTCCCTCATGGGATTGGATCGATACGCGGCCTCGTCTCCTTCGGGAGCACTGAACGGCCGTGTGTCCAGCTTGTTCCCCCGATCCGATCCAAATCCTATGGGCCGCACTCTGGAGAGCAAGCAACAGATCGTCGAAGAGCTCAAGCAGCTCCTCGGTGAGGCCGAAATGGCATTGGTCCTGGATCACCAGGGTCTCTCCATCAAGGAAATGTCTGATCTGAGGACTCGTCTTCGGGCCAGCAACGGCGTTTGCAAGGTGACCAAAAACACCTTGATGAGACTCGCCATTGATGGTGATAGTGCCTGGTCCAACCTCGATCCCCTTCTGAGTGGTACCAACGCTTTCGTCCTGGTTAAGGGCGATGTCGGCGGTGCAGTCAAAGCCCTTCAGGCTTTTCAGAAGGACACCAAGAAGTCCGAAACCAAGGGCGGCCTTTTCGAAGGCAAGCTCCTGTCTCAGGACGAGATCAAGGCCATCGGTGACCTTCCCACCAAGGAAGTGCTCATGGCTCAGATCGCTGGTTCCATCAATGCCGTTGCCACCAAGGTGGCTGTGGGCATCAACGAGGTTCCCTCCGGTCTTGCTCGGGCGCTCAAGCAGCACGCCGATTCCGGCGAAAGCTGAACGTCTTCGACCCGACTGTTTTTTTGATCTGTTGCTGAATCCCAACCATGTCTGCAAAAACCGACGAAATCCTCGAATCGTTGAAGTCCCTTTCCCTGCTTGAAGCTTCCGAGCTTGTTAAGCAGATCGAAGAGGCCTTCGGCGTCTCCGCTGCCGCATCCGCGGGTGTGGTGATGGCTGCCCCCGGCGCTGCCGCTGGTGGTGGTGGCGAGGCCGCTGAAGAAAAGACCGAATTTGATGTTGTGCTGGAAAGCTTTGATGCTTCCGCCAAGATCAAGGTCCTCAAGGCTGTGCGCGAAGCCACAGGCCTTGGCCTGGGCGATGCCAAGGCCATGGTCGAGGCTGCTCCAAAGACCATCAAAGAAGGTGTCTCCAAGGACGACGCCGAAGCCCTCAAGAAAGCCATTGAAGAGGTGGGCGGCAAGGTCACTCTCAAGTGATTTTGTTGGATCGGCGGCCTGCGGTTGCTGATCCTTTCCCTTCAATCGATACCGACCTTCGGGTCGGTTTTTTTTTGTCTGGACGATTGCAGCCAATCGGGTTTGGCTGTACAAAAAAAAGCTCTGCTTGAAGCAGAGCTCAGAAGTGAAACGCATGACCGGAGTCTGTCCTTGTTTCGACCCGGAAGATGCGTTGTCCACTCCTCACACTTCGACAACGTAAAAAATTGCTTTGGAAATTGCGCGTTGTGCTGGGGCGCTCTGTCAACTGTCCTTCCGTGGGGCCGCGGCTCAGGGTCGAAAGGGAATCACTGTCAGACGGACCGGTCCACTTGGCTGTGAAGGCGGCATGGGCAGGCTGGCGGTAAAGGTCAGGCTTCGATCAAACGTTCTCGCCTTGCTGACGGCCATCAGCGTGTTCATCGGCTTCGGATTGGCGAAATACACGTGGCTCAGCGTGCGCCCCTTGTAGCTGCGGCGTTCGAGCGACCAGCCTGGCTCCAGCGTCAGTTTCACAAAGGCGTTTTTATCCCTGCGTACTTTGTTGGCTCTGGCCACTGTGATGCCGCCACCGCGCACAGAGTCCATCGCCTGCAATGCCAGACCGTTTCTGCTCTGTTTCAGACGCAGGCGATAGCGCTTGTCGACATCGTTGCCGGACGTGCGCAGCGAGTAGCCGTTGCTGTCCAGGTAGCGGCTGCAGATTCCCGTGAAATCGAAGTTGTTCAGAGAAGGGTTCATCAGTCCGTCCTGACGTTCCTCCCAGCAGAGCGGCCTGGCTTTGATCTGTTCCAGCACCAGAAGCTTCCAGCGATCTCGTCCCACTGCCTGGGCCAGGATTGCGAAACGTTCCTCTTGCAGTGGACTGCTGTCGAACAGGGCCCGGGCCCATCCAGGCAGGCTCCCGGCCATCGCCGCCAGTCCTACGGCAGCAGCACTCAGCGCAGCTTTGCGGAAGTAGGTTCGGCCCATGGCCCAGTCCTCCTGGGTGTTCAAGAACCGTGTTGTACCGAAGAAGGCGTGAGGTGACCAATGGCTGAGGCTGATCAGAGAGGTCGCGTTGTGGCCGCTGCCACTGACGGAGCCTGCAGCGGTAATCCTGGCCCCGGAGGCTGGGGGGCCTTGATCCGCTTTGAGGACGGCAGTGTGGAGGAGTTCGGGGGTGCCGACCCGGCCACCACCAACAACCGCATGGAGCTGCAGGCAGCGCTGGCCATGTTGGAGAGGCTGGCGGAGTTGCCTCGTCATCCCGATCTCACCCTGCGCACAGATAGCAAGTACCTGATCGATGGCCTGGGCTCTTGGATGGCGGGTTGGAAACGCAAGGGCTGGAAAACCGCAGCGGGCAAACCCGTGCTCAATCAGGACCTCTGGCAGTCCCTCGACGCTGCCCGCCTCTCCGATGTGCCGCTGACCTACGTGAAAGGTCACAGCGGTGACCCGGATAACGATCGGGTCGATCAGATCGCTGTGGCTTTCTCCAAGGGGACATCGCCAAGGCTTGGTCGAGCGTCTCAAGCTGCCCCCTCCAAACTCGACAGAACAGTGGATGGGCCACAAACGCAGGGAGATGACTTGGCACCTGAATCCCTGCAACAGCTCCTCACCAGGCTGGAATTGGCCGATCGTTTGGCTGCTGGCGGATATGCCCTGTCCCTGGTGGAACTGGCCCAGCTGGTGGAGCAACCGCTGACGCGCCTGGCAGAACGACAACAGACCTGGAGCTGGCGTGATTGGCTGGTGGAACCGGCCGAGGGCGATTGCTGGCGGCTGCGCCGCGCCGAGGCAGGATCGAGATAGATCGAGGAACCCAGATGACCCAGCCGTCATCGTCCGGGGTGATGTCCACCGCAGGTTTCTATCGGCGCTGGTTGGGACCTGTGCTGGCCAAAGACGAAGGCATGGATGCTGAACAGCTCAGCCGTGCTGCCCTTCAGGCATTGGGTCAGTGCAGTCTTCGCCGCGAGTGGCCGGGTTTGTCTGGTGTCCTTGATGGTGTGGCAGCTGAACTGACACGCCGTGACCTGCGCTTGGAGCAGGTGTTATTCGGATGCCGTTTCAGCAATCCCGTGGGGCTGGCGGCTGGATTTGATAAAGACGGTGTTGCTGCTGGGGTCTGGGATCGTTTTGGGTTTGGGTTTGCCGAAGTCGGCACCGTCACCTGGCATGGCCAGCCTGGCAATCCGAGGCCGCGGCTGTTTCGTTTGGCCCAGGAGCGCGCGGCATTGAACCGCATGGGTTTCAACAACAAAGGTGCAGAGGAGCTGCGTCGCACCCTCGAGCGACAGGCTCTCCCGCCGCGCGGTCAGCGACCTGCCGTGCTCGGGATCAATCTCGGTAAATCGAAGGTGACGCCGCTGGAGCTGGCGGCTGATGACTACGCCTCGTCGCTGGAAATGTTGGCGCCACTGGCCGACTATGCAGTGATCAATGTCAGTTCGCCGAATACCCCTGGTCTTCGTGACCTCCAGGACGCCACTCAGTTGCGACGACTGGTGGAACGCTTGCGCAGGCTGCCGGGCTGTCCGCCACTGCTGGTGAAGATCGCACCGGATCTCGAAGATGACGCCATCGATGGCATCGCCCGCCTGGCCTATGAGGAGGGGCTCGCCGGTGTGATTGCCGTCAACACGAGTCTCGATCGGCTTGGGTTGGCTCAGCGGGTGCTGAGCCAAACTGGCCGCAGCCTTGCCCAGGAAGCTGGGGGTCTCAGCGGTGATCCGTTGCGCCAGCGGGCTTTGGAGGTGCTGCGTCGGTTGCGTGCAACTGCTGGTCCAGCACTGCCGCTGGTGGGGGTCGGTGGGATCAGCACGCCCGAGGCCGCCTGGGAGCGGATCGCTGCCGGAGCGTCTTTGGTTCAGCTGTACACCGGTTGGATTTTTGAAGGTCCGGATCTAGTGCCCCGCGTCCTGGAGGGGCTGATCGAGCAGCTGGATCGTTACGGCATTCGTCACATAAGTGAAGCGGTGGGTAGCGGCGCCCCCTGGCACTAGCCGATACCCTTCCAGCAGGGTCGCAGCACCCACTGGCTTGGAGTTGCATCGTGGTGCTTGCAGAACTGCGTGATCGCTTCCCGGCTCTGGACAGCTGGGTAATGCAGGTGCAGGGTCTGCTCGATCCACGCCGAGTGCTGCTGGCACCGGAGGATGAAGCGCTCAATCTGGCCTGCTGGTCGCAGGATGACTGGGCCTTGTCGAATCTTGTTCTTCCGCCTGATTTATGCCGCTTCGGTCAGCCTCTGAACCGTGAGGCGCTGGGGGAGACCATTGCTGATCTGCTGCTGGAACAGGGGCTGAGTCTTCCTCAGGTTGAGGTTGAGCTGCTGTTGCCTCTCACAAGTTGTCAGTGGCGTCTGCTTGAGGGGGCAGCATCGGCTGCGCTGAGCTGCGGCGCTGAGCTGCGGCAGCTGCATCCTGAGCTGGGCTGGTCGCTGGCTGTGCAAGACAGTTACCTGGATCTGCTCCCTCAGCCGCGAGCCGATTCGGCCCTGGTCGTGGGGACGGATCGACTGCTACTGCAGGCCTGGGTGAGCACCCTGGAGGAGGCGGATCTTCCATTGCGGCGTGCTGAATGGGTGTTGTCGGCCGCCTGGCGAGGGCTTCGCGATTCCCAGGCTGGCACTGATGAGCGACTGGTCTGGTTGGTGGAGCAGGCGGGTCGCTGGCGGTTGTTGTTGTTACGCAAGGGTTGTCCAGAGTTTGATTTCAACCTGCAGTCCTCGGAGCACCCTGCGCTCAGGCATGAGGTGCTGGAGCTCGTTGAAGCCTGGGATCCAGTCGGCATGCCGGGGTGGTGGATCACTGCCGCACCTGAGTGGCAGGGCTATTGGGGCGCAGAGCATGATTCCCGGCATGGACCTTTGCATTCCGATTCCGAAATGTCGTTGTTCGAGCTTGCTCTGACGGCGTCCCGGGGGAGGGACGATGCCTGATCGATCGGTTGAACAGCAACTGCCTGATCTCCTGCGGGAACGCAGGCTCGAGCTCGGGTTGCCCGAGCCTGCCGGGTCATGTCAACCCATGCGCCCGTTGCTGTTGCGCGGGGCCTTGATCGGTGGGGTGGCGGTGCTTCTGTCCCTTGGTTCGATCGTTGTCATCAGACTGATCGAAAGCCAGCACAAGCAGCAGTTGCAGCTGTTGTCACCCTTCGAGCAGCGAGTGCAATCAACGGAAGGCCGCCTGCGTATTGCCAAGCGAAAAGTGGCCACGATTCGAGAGGACAATCTGCAAATCGCTGAGCAGTTGGTGGCTGTGCCGGCGGGCTCACCCCTGCTGGTGCAGTTGGGCCTTGTGACGCCAGTGGGCGTTCAGCTCGAGGATGTTTCGGCGCAGAACGACTTGATCAAAGTGTCTGGAAAGGTGGGGCTGGGTGGTCAACCAGGTCCGCTTGAGCGAGTCAACGCTCTCCAGCTCGCGTTGGAGCGCTTGCCGATCTCCCAGACGAATGGCGTCAAGGTATTGAAAGTCACCAGGGATGATGGCGAGGCGCCTTCGGTGCGCTTCAGCCTTGACTGGTCGCTTGATGCCACGGCTAAACCCTCCCTTCAGCAGCTTCAGCAGTTCGGTGCGGTTGGCCTAGCGCAGCGCTATCGCTTGCTGGAGCAGCAGGGGGTCGCACCGTGACGAATCTCAGTCCTGATCGTTCAGCCTGGCGGCATCGAATCACCAGGGAGCGCGTTTTGGTCGCTGTTCCGGCTCTGATTGGTTTGGCGTTGGCTTCTGGGGTGCTCGCTGCAGTGGGATGGCCGGGATTGGATCGGCTCGATCAACAGCGTCAGCGGATCGCAGAGCTCTCTAGCAAGCGTGCCACTCTTCCTCTTTTGGAGGCTCAGCTCAAGCAGAGCGACAAAACGCTTGGTGAAGTGATGCAGCAACAGGCTCAGCTGATGACCCTGTTGGCAGGTCGTGGCCAGATTCAGACGTTTCTGGCTCAGCTCAGCCGTATTGCCGCCGCAAGCGGTGTGGTGATCACTCTTTATGAACCGGTCCCGGCGAGTTCACTGGAAGCCTCGAATCGCAGCGGAACCAGGGATCAGAACATCAAGCGCACGGGCGGTGCAAAAGAGACCAACGATCCACTCAAGGAGCTTGGATATGTGAAAAGCTCAGTGTTGTTGCAGGTGGAGGGGCCTTATCAGGGATTGCTGAAGTTCTTGAGGGGCATGGAGCAGCTTGAGCTTCTTGTGCAGCCGAGTGATCTCGAGCTCACTGCTCTCGAGGCTCCCGCAGAAGTTGAAGGTCAGTCGGTGAAGATCGATCTGCCTCGCACACGATTGAAGTTGAGGATGACTTTTTTTGATCAAGTGCCGAAGGCTGGCGACGGTGCCTTGAGCTCTACGGGGTCTTCTGACACGAAGGGCAAAGGAGAACAACCCTCGTAAGGCGGACTCCTGACCTATTCATTGCAGCCGTTTCAAGAGGGCTGGCCTTGGTCGAATCCGATCGATACCATCCGCCCATGTTCACGGGGTTCAGGCCCGGGTATGCCGTCCCCCTCTTCACGACTCACAGCACTCTTGCTCGTCGCTGGTCTCAGCGTTATTGAGGTGGGCCTGCTCGATGGCTCTGTCCGATCAGGTTCTCGTGCGGCACTGGCCCAGGGGGCGATCTCCCTGGGCATTCGTCGCGGAGAGGCTGGTGTGGAGGTTGTGGTTCAGGGGGTTGGCGCCCAGCCGGTTTTACAGCAACGGCTCAATGGCCAGGTTTGGGAAGGCAGGTTGCAGACGAAGGGCACCCCTGGGTTGAGCAATGGTCGTCATCAGTTGTCTGATCCCGCTTCAGGTTTGCAGAGAGTGGCCATCAGGGGTTCGGGTGATGCCTACGAGCTTGAGGTGGTTCCCCAACCGGGGATGACCTTGCAGGAGCCTGTGGTGAGTGCGGATGGACGCAACTTGATCTTGCAGTTTCCAGGTCTTGTTTCCGGTCCGATGTTGCAGACCGGGCGTTTGGATTTGAATACGCCTGGAGTCGTTCCTCAGGCCCGCTATGCCCCCCCCCTGCGTCCAAGGGCTGTGGCACCACCGCTGGGCGATATGGCTGTGGGAACGATGGTCTTGCAGAACCGTAGCTTTGTGAATGTGAGTGGGCCGCCGGTAACCCTCACACTCAACAATGCACCAGCCAAAGATGCATTGATGGCATTGGCAAGATTGGGTGGCTATGGCTTCGTGTTCGTAGCTGATCCCACTGCTGGTGGAACGGCTGGTGCGCAAGGTGTTCAGGACGATTCTCAGGGAGGTTCCGTTTCAATGGCTTTCCAGGGTGAAAGCTACGCGCGAGCTCTGAATGGTGTGTTGCTGGCCTCGGGCCTTCAGGGCAAGCTTGATGGTCGTACTTTGTTGGTCGGAAGAACAGCTGCTTCAAAAACTTTCGGGCCTCAGATATCCAAGGTGATCCGACTCAATCAGGTCAGTGCGAGGGGTGCTGCGGAATATCTAGGAAATCTCGGAGCAACTGTTAATTTTACTAATACGGTCATGATTACGTCTGGGCAGACTGCTTCGGAAGGTAACGCTGATATTAGTAATACTGCTTCTCAAGAAAGTTCTCAACTGACTTCAACGGAATCATTTGGTGCGTCGGCGGGGCCTCTTCGTGGCTTGGTGTTGACGACTGACTCAAGGTTGCAAACGGTGACTCTTGTTGGCGACTCGTTATTGGTTCAGGTGGCTGAGAATTATTTGAGGCAAATTGATCTTCGTCAACGGCAAGTTGCCTTGTCTGTGCGCATATTGGATGTAGCACTTGCTAATGATTCGACGATGTCGAATAGCTTTGCTTTCCGCAGTGGCAATAATTTTATTGTAAGTGAAAGGGGTGAGTTGGTTGGTGCTTTTGGCGCTTTGCTTCCTCCCACTGATAAAAATTTTGATACTATTTCAGGCGGAGCTTCCAGTGGGAAAAGCGAACGTGTAACTCTTGACGCTGGACAAGCAGAGATTGAACGGTCTCCGATAAGCCCTGCTCGTATTAACCCGGGAAGCGTTTATCCAGAGAATCAATATTTTAATCTTTTTAAGGCCATGATTGAGTCTGCAAATACTAAAACATTGGCGGCGCCAACTTTGATTTTGAGTGAGAATCCATCAGAAATATCTGGAGGTGCCGAAGTTGCGGCGTCAGGGGAGGATTCGGCTTTCTCCACTGCCTCAATTGGTCGTCCCCGCGCTAATGAGTCTTTCGTGACGGTGGGCACGCAAGTGGTTAAGAGTTTTGATGTTCAGGCAGGTCAAAATGGTGCGGCGAATACCTGCCAGCCAGAATTCGGAACTGCCGGCCTTACATTTGGCGCTCGGGTTTCTAAAATTGATGACAATGGTTTCGTTTCCTTCGCCCTATCTCCCTCAATTGCAGCTGTAACAAAAACGGAACCAATTGCAGGGTGCGGAACCGTCAGTATTTTGAGTGTTAGGAGATTGGATACGGGAAGTCTGCGAGTTCGAGATGGTCAAACTTTAATTTTGACTGGTGTTATTTCTGATGAGGACCAGCAGACTGTTAGGAAATGGCCGGTATTAGGTGACTTGCCCTTCATTGGTCAATTCTTCAGGAGTAGTCTAGGGAAAAGATCGAAAAGAGAATTAGTTATTATGGTCACCCCTCGCATTATTGATGATGCGAATGGCGGTAAATTTGGTTATGGGTATCGACCTAGTCTGCCTGCCGCTCGCCAAGTTTTAAGTGGAAGTTAGCCATTAATGATTTATAAACCTAGTCCTAAAGGAGTTAATGCTTTAAGAGCAATGGGTGTGAGCATTTGTAGGCTGCTGATTGCTCCCTCTAAAAGCTGTCCGCCAATGCCTTTGCCTTCGTTAGCTGATCGATCTTGAAAGCGTCGTTGGCTTACTGAATCAGCGGCCTTATTGAGTTTCTTTGCCCACTCTTTCGAGCCTTGCGCATCATATAGAGCTGCCGCGAAACGGAAATCAGTGGCTGCACGTTCGTCTTTTGCTTGCTCGCTACGGCTGATGCCTCGAGCTACCCAGCTCAAGGGGTTTTTCGGTTGGCTGCGGATCGCCTCACTGAACAACTGCTCGGCCGCTGGCCATCTGCCGGCCTGGAAAGCTTCCACTCCTGCGTTGTGCAGCGCTGCATGACTGCGGATGCCAGCACTAATGCCACTAGCACCATGCCAGTGAGCTTCATCTAAGGCGTTTGGACTCAGTTGTGCACCCGTGAGGTCTGCTTCGCGTAAATCCGTTCCGTACAGCCGAGTCCCCGTCAGGTTGGCCCCTCGCAGTGAGGCACCTCGCAGGCTGGTGAAGCTGAGATTGGCACCACTGAGATCAGCACCATCCAGCTGTGCCTGACCCAGATTGGCTCGCATCAGTTTGGCGTCGCTCAGGTCAGCATCACGAAGGTCAGCGTGTACTAAATCGGCATCCGCCAGTCGGCAACCGCTACAGCGTCGCTCCTGCAGCAGCTGAATTAGCGCATCACTGGCCTTCACCTGCGTGCTGGTGATGCTCAGCAGAGCACTTAGCACTACCACTCCAGAGAGCTGTTGGATTTTTGTAAGGCTGCATTGGGAGTCTTTCATCGGCTGCAGCTCTCAGCTGACTGGTTGTATCGGTCTCTGCCGCCGCCGTCGAGAGCGACTGGGCAGGATGATGTTGTGTGTTGCTTGCGTTGATCTTGAGCAGCGGCCTTCCACCGCATGGAGGCAATTTCTCTCAGGAAGCTCTCCGCCTCGGCTTGAAGTCGTCGCAGATCCTTGATGCCAGTGCTTCGCTGGTGCCCTTCCGTCCTCCAAGGGTTCTGCGGCGTGCTCTGAAGCAAGGGATCAGTGGCAGCGCTCTGCGCAACTATCCCGACCGCGAGCAGCAAGAACTTCGCCAGGTGATTTCCAGTTGGCATGGTCTTGAGCCCGAGACCGTGCTGCCCGGTAATGGTGCAGCGGAACTCTTCACCTGGGCTGCACGGGATGCGGTCGGGTGCGGTCTCAGTGGCCTGCCTGAACCTGGCTTTGCGGACTATCGCCGAGCGCTTGCTTGCTGGGATGGTGCTATGCGCAGACTGCCTCTCAGCCTCAGTTGGCCGGGAACCTGGCCCCAGCCATGGCCGTTGCCTGTAGGGCCGGATCAGCCTTGTCAGGTGCTCTGGATCACCAATCCCCACAACCCCACGGGTCAGCTCTGGAGTCGCGCGTCGCTTGAGCCGCTGCTGAAGCACTTCGCATTGGTGATTTGTGATGAAGCCTTTTTGCCTCTCGTGCCCTCAGGAGAAGCCCAGTCTTTGCTGCCTCTGGTGGAGAGCCATCCCAATCTTGTGGTCATCCGCAGTCTCACCAAGCTGTTCGCGATTGCTGGGTTGCGTTTGGGCTATGTCGTGGCTTCTTCAGAACGATTGAAACGCTGGCAGCGGTGGCGTGATCCCTGGCCAGTGAATGGTCTGGCGCTGACTGCCGGTCGGTCCGTGATGGCTGATCCATTCGGAATGGATCGATGGTTGCAGCGAGTGCAGGCCTGGGTTTCCCAGGAGGGGAACTGGTTTCATCGCCAGTTGACCCATCTGCCCGGTTTGACTCCCATGCCATCAAGTGCCAACTATCTGCTGCTTCGTGGCGAAGCCTCTCTTCTGGATCTGCGAGAGCGTGTGGCGCGCCGTGGGGTGCTCCTGCGCGACTGCCGTTCGTTTGAAGGTTTGGGCGAGAACTGGCTGCGCATTGGTCTTCAGGATCGCCCCGGCAACCTGCGCATCCTCAGAGCCTTGAAGCAGGAACTGCGCTAACGACGAGTTCAAGACATCAGTGCCTTCAGCACCATCGCCAGCTGCTGATCGGCGTCGCGCATCGCCAGCTGTTGCATGGCTTGTTTCATCCTCGGCAGAGGGTTCTCAGTGGCTTCACGGCCGCCGAGTCTTGTACCGATTAAACGCCAGAGCGTCTCGCGCAGGGTGGGATGGTTCGGATCGTGCTGGTGCACGATCACGGCGGCTCCCAGGGCTGCGGCACTAGCCGCATTGGCGTCCTGATGCTGATCTGCGGCCTGCGGAAAAGGAACCAACACAGAGGGCGTCCCGCTCACGGCCAGTTCGCTGAGGCTGCCGGCTCCTGCCCTGCTGATCGCTAGATCAGCATGTTGCAGCAGTCCGGGGATGTCGTCGCTGAAGGGCCGCTCCACCAGGGCGGCGTGCTCGATGCTGTTCACATCAGGGTCGTTGCTGCCTGTGAGGTGAACCACCCGGCAGCCCTTGCTGAGTAGCTCTGGCAGCAACACGCGCACCATGCGGTTGAGGCCAAGGGCTCCCTGGCTGCCGCCCATCACCACAAGCAAAGGCCCTTCACCTTTCGGGACCCAATGTGGAAGTGGCTGGGGTTGCAGAAACGCATCCCTCACCGGTGTGCCCGTGACCACGGCCGCACATCCAGGGATGCGACTTGCTGCTGCATCAAGACCAACGGCCACCCGGGTGCAGAAGCGCCCAAGCAGCCTCGTCACCCGACCTGGAATGGCATTGGATTCGTGCAGCACAACGGGGACACCGCACCAGCGGGCTCCGAGGATTGCCGGTGCGGCGATGTAACCACCGGTGGTGAAGACCGCATCGATCTGTTCCCTACGGATTAACCGGCGCACATCGCGGCTGGCCCCCAGCAGCCGCAGCAACTGGATGAGTTTGCGTAGGCCGCGGCCCTGGAGACCTCCGGCTTTCACGGTGACGAGCCCGTATTGCTCAGGCACCAAAGTGGTTTCCAGGCGATCTGGAACCCCCAGCCAGCGCACGCTCCAGTCGGCTGGAAGTGCTTCCGCCACCGACAGCGCAGGAAACAGATGGCCACCGGTGCCACTGGCGGCGATGAGAAGCCGGGGCATGGGAGCGGACTACGAAAACGCGGCCTAACTTAGTTCGACTGCTGAGGCTGATTCATGGTTCCGCTCCTGCGAGCCTCTTTGGCGACTGTGCTCTCGAGCGCGGCGGTGATCAGCACGATGCCGGCACTGGCGGCCAGCGGCGATGCTGTTGATCTGAGCGCCCGCTTGCAACTGGCCCTCAATGCAGACGATCGCGTGGAGGCCCTGTCCGCCTTGATGGCACCGGATCAGGCATCGACACTGATCGAGCGCTTTCGTCGCTTCAGCATGCGTTTTCCTGAAACCCGCTGGGCCGTGAGGCCAGGTCAGGCTCTGGATGATGGTCGCCCTACGGTGCAGCTGGCTGTGAGCGGCACCCGCCAGCAGGATGGGCTCAGCTATTCCTTTAAAGCCAATCAGCGCCTGGCTTTCTCCACAGAAGCAGGCCTGATCACTGCTCAGGAGGTGCTCAGTGATCAGTCGGTGCTCACCAGTTCCAAAAAGCCCCTGCCGATCTCATTGCTGATTCCCGACACGGTGCTCACCGGCAGTCGTTACGACGTGGATGTGGTGGTGGATCAACCCCTGGGCAAGGCAATGCTGGCCGGAGGTCTCACCCCTGTGACTGCCCAGCAGGTTCTTGTGCAGGAGAGCCCCGATGTTCAGCTCGAACCGCTCGGTGGTGGCGGCTTGTTCAAGTCGGTTCAGGCTCCCTTTCAGCCTGGGATTCAGACCTGGGCAGCCCTGCTGGTGCACCCTGACGGGGTGATCACGGTGAGCAAACGCGTGCAGGTCGTCGACGACAAGAGCAAGCTCAATCCTTGAGCTGCTGAACTCGGTAGGGGTTCGCAGGAAGATTTCGGCGCAGTGCTGACACATCCGCATTCCCGAGTCCAGCGTCCATCAGGGCCTGCTCCTGATCATGCACAGCCTCGGTGATCGGCAGCTTCAGGCCCGCTTGATGCGCTGCGTCGAGTGCAATGCCGAGATCCTTGTGATGCAGTGCCAGCTTGAAGCCGAGCGGGTAGTCGTCGTTGAGCATGGCCTGGGAGCGATGCTCCAGTGCCCAGGAGCCGGCAGCTCCCTGCCGCAGTGCATTCACCACTTGCTGCATCGGCAGCTGCAAGTGCTGTCCGAGGGTAATGGCTTCCGCTACTGCGGCGTAACTGCCAGCCACCAGCACTTGGTTGATCGCTTTGACCTGCTGTCCGCTGCCCACGTCGCCGAAATGGTGGATTGAGCTTCCGATCACCTCCAGCAGCCCTCGCGCCTTGTTCACTGCAGCAGTCTCTCCACCACAGAGCACGGTGAGTGTGCCGGCCTTTGCGCCTTCCGTGCCGCCGGTGACGGGAGCATCGATGTAGGCAATGTCTCGTTTGGCGAGACGTTCAGCCATGTCTTTTGCGGTGGATGGGCTGATGGTGGAGCAGTCGATCACGAAGCTGCCCTGTCCCAGGGCGGGCCCTGCACCCTGTTCACCCCAGAGCACTGACTCCACAGCAGCATCGTCGCTGACGCAGAGCAGCAGTGCATAACAGCCACTCACTGCTGCTGCTGGGCTTGCTGCGGGCAAGGCTCCGGACAAGCCGGAATCAGTTTCCGCCACACGACTGCGGGTGTGAACCTGCAGTGGATAACCGGCGGCTTGAAGGTTCACCGCCATCGGTAATCCCAGGGCTCCCAGGCCGATGAAGGCCAGTCGGCTCTTGGGCGTGAGATCACATCCGGTCATGGTTGCAGGCCATTTGAGTCAGATCCTGGCCCGGCACTCGCAGCAACCTGAGTGCGTTCACTGTTGATGGTCTTCATGGCGTTCACCAACCGCTGGCGACAAGCACTCCTGATTCCCTGCTTTGCCCTCACAGCTGCTGCTCTGCAGCAGTCCGGCGGAATCGCGGAAGCGGCTCCAGGCAGGCGGATGCCGGAATCACAGCTCACACAAAGTCAGAGGCAGCAACTGTTCCAGGTCCGCCGCAACTGGGGACTTCGCAGTTACGACCAACGGCTTGCGCTGCTCAAGTCTGGCCAGAGCTGCCTTGAAAGGGCTCAGACTCCACAGGCCGCTCAGGACTGCATGAAGCAACAGTGGCAAGCTCGCCGGCGTCTGATGAAGCAGGGGCGTGAGGTCGTGAATGCCGAGCGTCGCCGCTTGGGGCTTACGCCTTTGCCCGATTTTCGCTGGCAAGGCCGAGGGAGGAGGGGCTGAGGTTCCTCCCTTGGCCTGGCACTTATGAATCAGGCGGCGTCGAGGGCGGAAACGCCAGGCAGCACCTTGCCTTCCAGCAGTTCCAGGCTGGCGCCTCCGCCGGTGGAGATGTGCGACATCTTCTCGGCCAGACCCGCCTTCTCCACTGCTGCAACCGAATCACCGCCGCCGATGATCGTGCAGCAGCCTTTGCCGCTGAGTTCAGCCAGCGTGGTGGCGATGGAGTTGGTGCCGGCTGCGAACTTGTCGAACTCGAACACGCCCATGGGGCCATTCCAGATCACGGTCTTGCAGTCTGCGAGTGCGTCTTGGAACACCTTGATGGAGTCAGGACCGATGTCCAGCCCCATCCAGCCATCGGGGATGGCGTTGATGTCAGCGATCTGACTGTTGGCGTCGGGAGCGAAGTTGTCGGCCAGCACAACATCGGTGGGAAGCAGCAGCTGCACACCCTTGGCCTTGGCTTTGGCCTCGAGCTCCTTGGCGAGTTCGAGCTTGTCTTCTTCCACCAGGCTCTTGCCCACTGACAGACCACGCGCCTTGTAGAAGGTGAAGATCATGCCGCCGCCGATCAGCACCTTGTCGCACTTGTCGATCAGGGCTTCGAGCACGCCGATCTTGGAGCTCACCTTGGAGCCACCCACGATGGCGGCGAGAGGGCGCTTGGGATCGTCAACAGCACCCTGCAAGTACTGAAGCTCTTTCTCCATCAGGAAGCCTGCCACGGAGGGCTTGAGGAACTTGGTCACGCCTTCGGTGGAAGCGTGAGCACGGTGGGCGGCGCCGAAGGCGTCGTTCACGTACACCTCGGCCAGTCCGGCCAGCTTTTCGGCAAAACCAGCTTCGTTCTTCTCTTCTTCCGCGAAGAAGCGCACGTTCTCCAGCAGAACCACATCGCCGTTAGCCATGGCGTTCACCTTGGCTTCGGCGTCAGGTCCGATGCAGCTGTCGGTCTTGGAGACAGGCTTGCCGAGCAGTTCGCTCAGACGGGCAGCAACGGGTGTGAGACGCATGGCGTCATTCACCTGACCCTTGGGCCGTCCGAAGTGGGCGGACAGGATCACCTTGGCGCCCTTGTCGATCAGGTCCTTAACGGTGGGCAGCGCGGCACGGATGCGGGTGTCATCGGTGATCGCACCGGCATCGTTCAGGGGTACGTTGAAATCGACCCGCACGAGAACACGTTTTCCGCTGAGGTCGGCGCCGGAGAGGCTGGCCAGGGAACGCTTCGCCATGAGGGTTGTGTGGTGCGGTAAGAAAACGGGGAGAGATTAACCCGAGTTCTGCAGGCCCAGCGCTAGGACTGGCTTAATGGGGGGCGGAGGTCGTTTGAATGTTCGAGACCGTACTGTTGCCTATCGATCCGAGCCGTGAGGCCCTGGAGCCTGAGGGCAAGGCTCTGGAGCTCGCGCGCCGTGATGGCAGTCGTCTGGTGCTGCTGTCGGTTCTGACGCCTGTGACTGGGAAGAAGCATGATCATGAAGCAGTTGCAGGGGTGCTTAGTCAGACCCGTAAACGCTGTGAACAGGCCGGCGTCATCTGTCAGGAGGTCGAGCGCAGTGGCAAGCCGGCCTCGGTGATCTGTGATGTGGTTAATGACTTGAATGTGGATGTGATCGTGATGGGAACCAGGGGTGTGAATTTGGAATCCGACAGCGGCAGCACCGCCGCACAGGTGCTCCAGCTGGCTCCCTGCCCTGTGTTGGTGGTGCCGTGAGCTCACCACCGATTCAGTGGTATCCAGGCCACATCGCCAAGGCAGAGCAGCAGCTCCGTCGCAATCTCGACAAGGTTGATCTGGTGATTGAGGTGCGCGATGCACGCATCCCCCTGGCCACAGGTCATCCCCACCTCAGCCGTTGGATCAAGGGCAAGCAGCATCTGCTGGTGATCAACCGTCGAGACATGGTCACTGCTGAGGCACGAACCGCCTGGGAGGCATGGTTCAAGGGCCAGGGCCAGCGCACAGTTTGGTGTGATGCCAAGGCGGGCACCGGGGTCAAGCAGGTGCAGCAGGCGGCGATTCGTGCCGGCGATCAGCTGAACGAACGGCGGCGGAACAGGGGCATGCGCCCTAGGCCGGTACGGGCGCTCACCTTGGGTTTTCCCAATGTGGGGAAGTCAGCGCTGATCAACAGGCTGGTGAAGCAGAAGGTGGTGGCCAGTGCCCGTCGGGCTGGTGTCACCCGGACCCTGCGTTGGGTGCGCCTTGGCCAGGGCATCGACCTGCTGGATGCGCCGGGAGTGTTGCCGCCCAGGCTTGATGATCAGCAGGCCGCGTTGCATCTGGCCCTCTGTGATGACATCGGCCAGGCTGCCTATGACGGCGAAATGGTTGCTCAGGCGTTTTTGCGGTTGTTGATGGGTCTGCAGCAGCAGCCGTCTTCCGGTGTGGCGCTTGCTGTGTTGCAAGGGCGTTATGGCACGCCTTTGTCCGGTGAAACCGAAGACCCGGCCCTTTGGCTTCAGGCCGTGGCCCAGCGCCATACCTCCTCAGACACGGCGCGCATGGCCCAGCGCTTGCTGGACGATTTCCGTAAGTCGGCGTTGGGCAGCATCGCTTTGGAGTTGCCGGCATGACCCCTGCCTGGAGCCGCCCTCCGCTGCCGGAAGAAACGTTCACCGATGGGTTCGGTGAGGGCGAGGGGGAGTTGCTGTCGCTCACCTATCCCAAGCCGCTGCCGATGCGGCTGGACCGTTGGCTGGTGAGTCAGCGCACTGAGCAGAGCCGCGCCCGCATTCAAAAGTTTATTGATGCCGGTTATGTGCGTGTGAACGGCAAGACCGGTAAGGCCAAGACGCCCTTGCGGCCTGGTGATGAGGTACTGCTTTGGATGCCGCCTCCTGAACCGCTCCCATATCTGAAGCCCCAGCCGATGGATCTCGATGTGCTCTTTGAGGATGAGCACCTGATCGTGATCAACAAACCGGCTGGTCTCACCGTGCATCCGGCGCCTGGCAACAAAGACGGCACGCTCGTGAATGGTTTGCTGCATCACTGTCCTGATCTGCCTGGCATCAGCGGCAAGCTGCGTCCAGGAATCGTGCACCGTCTCGATAAGGACACCACCGGTTGCATCGTGATTGCCAAGAGCCAGGAGGCCCTGGTTCGCCTCCAGACCCAGATTCAGCAACGCATCGCTTCAAGGGAGTATCTGGCGGTGGTGCATGGTGTGCCCACAGGAGACAGCGGCACGATTGTGGGAGCGATCGGTCGTCATCCGGTCGACCGTAAGAAATATGCGGTTGTCAGTGGAGACAATGGCCGTCATGCCTGCACGCACTGGAACCTGGAGGAGCGACTCGGCGATTATTCGCTGTTGCGTTTCAAACTTGATACTGGCCGCACCCACCAGATTCGGGTGCATTGCGCGCACATCAATCACCCGGTGGTGGGCGATCCCACCTACAGCCGCTGCCGCAAATTGCCGATTGAATTGCCGGGCCAGGCTCTTCATGCCTTCCAGCTCGGCCTCGACCACCCGATTAGCCGTGAGCGGATGCTGTTTGAATCTCCACTTCCGCCGGTGATGGAGAAATTACTGATGGTGCTCAGAAGACGCGTTTGATCCAAGTTTGCTTTTTGAAGCAACTGTTTGCATGCTGAATGAGTGCAATTGATCGTTATCAATGGGGCCAGTAATAAGATTTTAGTTCGAGTTTATTCGTGGCATTGCTGATTACTTTTGGCCTTCTATTCCTGTAGCCAGATTCGACTCAGCTTGGCGTGAGTGCCGTCGTAATAGCTGCGCGCAATGCCGTCGTTGATCATGCGGGATCGTGGATCCTTCCCGAATTGGTCGGAGATGGAGAAGGCCATGAACAGGGTCATCAGTTTCTCCGATGCTGGTGTCACCTTCGGCTCTGGAGGCATGGTCTTCAAGGCCGAACGCATTGTCAGCATGTCGTCGAGAATGGCATCGGCCTTCTCTGACTGCAGGAGGCCAATGCAGGTTTCCGCAACGTCGCAATCCACTATTTTTGCGCCATTGCTTTTCAGGATTGACGTTTGGATATATCCAGGGATGGCGGCAAATGTGCTGTTCTTCAGGATTTCGAAGTTGAGGTCCTCCATCTGATTGCCGGAGTTCGCGTTCGTTTCGCTGGTGGCGACTTTCAGGATGAACGATGTGAAATAGGCCGTGAGCAGAACTCTTGCGAATAGGGAGCCGATGGAGATCAAACGGGTGCGGGTATGGCGTGTGTGATCCGTTGAGAGCAGCAGGGTCTTCTGAAGGATGAAGATCAGTTGGTGCCGCTTGCGCTTATCCGCAAGATCAGGCCTTTTCCGCTCCACGAACCAAACCGGTAGCGCGAAGATGCAGGCGATCAGTGCTAGTCCAAGGAAGATCAATAACACCTGCTTCGATAACAAAATGCGCAGCATTTTGATGGCGGCGGGTTCCTGGTTGTCCAGCGTGTAGATCTTCAGGTCACTGCTGGCAGTTGGAAAGGAAAACCGGAATTGTTTGCTGCGATTTTCGTTGATCAGAACACCGGAAATGGCCAGATCAGCTTGGTTGGTTTGGATGGCTTCCAGCAAGTCTTCAAAGCTGTCCGCTTTGCGAATGCGATAAGGAATCTCGCGTGTTTCGGCGATCATGCGCCAAAGATCGATCTCAAACCCTGCGGGAACGCCTTTACGGTTAACGGCGTAGGGAGGATTGGGAAACCAGATCACGTCTACAGGATCCTGAGCATCCTTGATCTCATTGTTGGCATGGGACGGCTGAGGAAGACCGCCCATCGCACAAACCCAGAGAGTGCCCAGGCTCAGGATTAGGACGGTTCCAAGTCGTCTCGACATCACAGGCCACATCGCAATGGTGACTAGTCAAATCCACGATGTGCTTTCTGCTGCGGTTGACTTTGTCCAGGGGCCTGAGTCATCCCTTTGGCATCGCCAGGGATGATTCAGGCATCTGACTCTTTGCGGCTTGGCCGTCGTGCTCAGAGCGGTGTGATTTCGCTACCTGCTGCCACCAATATGGCTTCGCTCAGCGCTCCGCTACGGCCTAGATCCGTGCCTGCGAGGGCATTGAATCCCACTGTCATGGACTGGCCAGCACCGATGGTTGAGCCCCAATCCGCTCCAGAGAGTTCATAGCGATAAAGCTCTCCATCAAGTTGCTCAGTTGCCACGTTGACTCCCCAGGATTCGCCATAAAACCTGTGGTTGCTGTTGAAGCTCACCGACCAGTTGTCAAGTTGCTGTTCGCTCTGATTCGTCACCGTGAGAGAGGCAGTGAATCCACCCCACCAGAGATCGCCACTCACTTCAACATCGACAGGTTCGCCTGTTAGAAGATCAGTCTTGTCTGGTTGTGGCTCTGGGAGAATGGGGCCTGGCAAAGGAACGGTTTGTGGCTCCGGATTGATAACTCCAGGACTTGATAGCGCCTCCAGATTTTGAGCGAGTGGATTGCCCAGCGAAACAATTCCCTGGTAATAGTTGATCACCGTGGGATCAGAAACATCCAGTGCCGGCCATTGCGGCCAGTCGAAGGTGTCATTCATGAAGGGTTGGTCCTGATCCCATCCCAGCACCGTGAGGTGGTTGATGTCATGGGCAATCGCCACACCTTCAATGTCTAAAAATCCATGGGTGCGGCCATGCATCCAGCCTCCGTAATGGGGCTCCATTTTCAAGGTGTTGATGAAGTTGTCCCTCAACCCGGATTGCTCGATGTAGTCGGCAAATCCCTCATGGCCAAACTCACGGACCATTCCCATCACGTCGTCTTGGGATCCCAGTCGTGCCGTTCGTTGGATGTCGGCCAGGATCTGAGGGTCATAGGCCTGATCTGCAATCCAGCCCACCTTGGCTCCCTGCATGGCATACCAAAGGCCAACCCCCTTGGTGTCATTTCCCCAGGCTTGAGAATTGTTGGTCAGGCCGTTGGCAAAAGCCCATTCGCCGACCGCTTCAATGCCTACAGCGTCAAGTCCTGCGAAAGCACGCAGGCCGTTGTAAGCCTCCAAGGCCTCGGTGGTGATAGCTGTGCGCCCTCCGACCAGTTCGTTGTGCTCGGAATTGTGATTGGAGTCATGGAAATTTCCCCAGCTGTTGATATCCGTGTAATTACCTGCAGTGGCGGCTTGCTGATGCATGGAGTGATCGTGGCCGGCATGGTCGCCCATTCCGGCAGTCTTCATCGACATGGCGCCCATGGCTGTTTCGCTGATCGGCATCCCGGCCATGGTCATGGCGGAGTCGGGATTGGAGTCGGTGCTGGTGCTGGTGTTCAAGCCAGCCTCTGAAACCAGCATCTGTTCGGTCAGGCTGCCGTCGCGTCCAAGGTCACTGCCCTGTGATCCGTTGAAGCCAACATTGATCGTTGCTCCTGCTGGGATGCGACTGCCCCAATTCGCTCCTGTGAGGGTGTAGCGCGTCAGTCCGTTGTCCAAGGATTCGCTTTCGAGAGCGACTCCCCAGGCATTGGGGTCGAGTTGATGGCGACTGGTGAAGCTGATGCTCCAGTCTTCAAGAGCTTGATCACTTGAATTGGTGATGGCTAGGTCGGCAGTGAAGCCGCCCCACCAAATGTCCCCACCGATTGAGACCTGCAGTGACTCAGATGGCGTCATGGCATGAATGAGAGGTACAGATCCAGTGCAGCGACGAGATGTGATTCAGATCTGTCTCACGAAAGTCGGGATGTGTCCGGATCATTTCGTGTTGAGGGAAACGCGGTCGCTGCCTTGGTTGTTCCATTCACGGCTGAAACCGTATGAACGCCAATCCTGCAAATGGGGGGTTTTCTGGAGCGCGGGTTAGGGAATGAGCCCGAGCCTTAATGCTGCGGAGACGGCACTGGCTCTGTTGCTGACGTCCAGGCGCGTGAGGATCTCACTGCAGTGATCGCGAGCAGTGTTGACGGAGATGTTGAGCTGATCTGCGATTTGACGATTGCTCCGCCCCTCGGCGACCAAGGCGAGAATTTCAAGCTGGCGTTCTGACAGCACTTTTGCATTCTCCCGGGCAAGAATTCTTTCCCCCTCCAGGAGACTTGGATCCTCATAATGTTTGCCTTGCTTCATGGAAGTCAGAGCGTTAATCAACGCTCCGGAGCGTTGCTCCACACTCCGTTCATTCAGAATTGCATCAACGTTCAGTCTTCGGGCAATTCGCAAGCTGCTTTTGCCTTGACGATTGATCAGGAGCAGTGTGCGATGGTTGATAGGGAAGCGTTTGCAGTCACGCAGCAAGTCCAGTCCGCTTCCGTCATTGAGTTGCTCGGATACGAGAAGCCAGTGAGGGGTATTGACGTTTTTCAGATAAATCATCGCTTCAGCTCTGGAGTCATAAAAGCGCCTGATTCTTTTGCTTTGCATCCCTGAAAGTCGCAGCATTTGCTCAACTGCAAAAAGATGTGGGTAGAGGCAGATGAGTAAATCTTGATCGTGGACCAGTGAACGAATTCTGCGTGCTTTTTCAAGATCGCTGGTTTGACTTTCGTTTTGGGGCATACATCAACTTGGCAAGCGCGGACAGGCTTCGACGAGTGTTCGCGTGATCTCGGCTTGTGGTTGATGCAGCAGTCGGTCGCCAGGTCCCTCCTCCACGACATGTCCTTTGTTGAGCACGATCAGTCGATGGCAGAAGCCACTGGCCACTGAAAGGTCATGGGTGATGAAAATCATGGCCAGCCCGAGCTCCTGCTGCAGCTGGCGCAGCAGTGCCAGAACCTCAGCCTGGATTTCGGCATCCAGCATGCTCACGCTTTCATCACAGATCAGCACCTTAGGTTTCAGGGCCAGGGCTCGGGCGATGGCGACCCGTTGCTGCTGGCCCCCGGAAAGCTGGCGGGGTAGGCGATTCTGATAACGATCTGCGGGTACAAGCCCGACGCGTTCCATCAGCTGACGGCCTTGTTCTCGAGCGGCCGCTGGTGAGGCCAAATTGTGGATGCGCAGAGGATCGACGATGGCGTCCACCACCGACATGGCTGGATTCAGGCAGGCCAGGGGGTCCTGGAACACCATCTGAATGGTCCGCCATACCTGGCGCGCTTCACGTCCCCGCAGTCTCAGCAGATCCTTGCCGAGGAGCTGCACCCTGCCGCCACGAATCGGTGTGAGTCCCATCAGGGCACGGCAGAGGGTGCTTTTGCCACAGCCAGAACCTCCCACCACTCCGAGGGTTTCACCAGCTCGCAACTGGAAGCTGATGCCGTCAACGGCCTTCAGCCAGGTTGGATTCCAGGGTGGACCACCCAGGTTGTGCCAGCAGCGCAGTTCCTGTACAGCCAGCACCGTGTCGGTGGCAGGTGCTTGAGGGGTGCTTCCCCCTTCTCGAGCGCGGGCAGCGGTCAGCAGCCGTTGTCCCACTCTGGAGCTGGGATAGGTGAGGACCACATCGCTGCGGTTGACCTCCACGACGCGACCACCGTCCAGCACGGCCATGCGTTCGCACCAGCGATTGGCCATGGCCAGATCGTGGGTGATCAGCAACAGAGCACTACCAAGTTCCTCACACAGCGCTCTCAGAACAGCCATCACCTGGCCTGCCACGGCCACATCCAGGCTTGTGGTGGGTTCGTCCGCGATCACCAGGGGAGGGCTCAGGGCAATGGCAAGGGCGATGGCCAGGCGCTGGCGCATGCCGCCGCTGAATTCATGCGGGTAGGCGCGGAAGCGAGTGGCGCCGATGCCCACCTGCTCCAGCAGCTCCTCGGCCCGCTGGAGACGTTCTGCATGGTTCATGCCTGGCCGATGTGCACCCAGGGTGTCCAGCAGGTGACCACCCACGGTCATCAGTGGATTCAGGCGTGTCATCGGATCCTGAAACACCAGTCCCACCGACTCACCGCGCAATCTCCTCAGATCGGCAAGGCTGAGGTTGCGGGGATCGTGACCGTTCAGGATCAGGCCTCCTTCGCAATTGCTGCCCGGAGGCAGCAGTTGCAGCACTGCTCTGGCCACCGTGCTCTTGCCGCAGCCGGAGGGACCCACCAGGGCAAGGCGTTCGCCGGGATGCAGTCGCAGGTCAAGCCCATCGAGGGTCCAAGCCTGGCTTCCTGGATAACGAAGTCGAAATTGTTCGAGCTCCAGGACAGTCCCTGGCGCGGTTGTCATGGCAATCGAAGCGCAGGTGCTCATGGCTACATACCATGGATTCACCTGTCGGGTCGGATGCTCAACGCCACCTCCGAGACGGTCGAAGTGCAGATCCGGAACGGATCCGCTGCACCGTCTTGTGGTCTTGTGGCTCTGAGAGATCGGCCTATCCGTTCAGCCGACGACTACGGTATTCACCTGCCTGCCTGGTTGCGTGAGTGCATCGATCACGTGCCACCAGGGATTGGTCATAGCTGTCCCACCGACTCAGAGGCTCTGCTAGCAGCGGCCTTCGATTTTGCCTTTCAGCTGCATGAGGGCCAGTTCAGAGCCAGCGGGGACCCTTACATCGTTCATCCGGTGGCGGTGGCTGATCTTCTCAGGGATATCGGTGCCAGCGCCAGTGTGATTGCTGCAGGCTTCCTCCACGATGTGGTGGAGGACACGGACGTCACCCCTGAGCAGCTAGAGAGTCACTTCGGTCCGGAGGTCCGGGAACTGGTGGAAGGAGTCACCAAGCTTGGAGGTCTTCACTTCACCAATCGCACCGAGGCTCAAGCTGAAAACCTGCGCAAGATGTTTCTGGCGATGGCCAGCGACATTCGAGTTGTGCTGGTCAAGCTTGCAGACCGGTTGCACAACATGCGCACGCTTGGGGCGTTGCGCGAGGAAAAGCGCCAGCGCATCGCCCGTGAAACGCGGGAGATTTATGCACCTTTGGCCAATCGGCTTGGCATCGGTCGCTTCAAATGGGAGCTGGAGGATCTGTCCTTCAAGTTGCTCGAGCCGGATGCCTTCAGGGAGATTCAGCAGGAAGTTGCGACCAAGCGCAGCGAGCGCGAGGAACGTTTAGGAGTCACCGTTCAGTTGCTCAGTGATCGATTGGCAGCTGTCGGGCTTGAGAACTGTGAGGTGAGCGGCCGTCCCAAGCACCTCTTCGGCATCTGGACCAAGATGCAGCGGCAGCAAAAAGCCTTCCACGAGATCTATGACGTGGCGGCCCTGAGGATCCTCACCCCCAGTGTTGAGGCTTGTTATCGGGCTCTGGCGGTTGTGCACGACACCTTCCGCCCCATTCCCGGGCGCTTCAAGGACTACATCGGTTTGCCCAAGCCCAATGGCTATCAGTCGTTGCATACGGCTGTGATCGGACGTCATCGTCCGATCGAAGTGCAGATCCGAACATTGGACATGCACCGGGTGGCGGAGTTCGGCATCGCCGCGCACTGGAAATACAAGGAGGGTGGTTCACCAGCCGCTGGTGGAGACACGGAACGCTTCAACTGGTTGCGGCAGCTTGTTGATTGGCAGCAGCAAGGGGGGGCTGACGACCACAACGACTACCTCGCTTCGATTAAGGAAGATCTCTTCGATGAAGAGGTGTTCGTCTTTACTCCTAAAGGCGACGTGCTGGGTTTGCGCAAGGGATCGACGGCCGTGGATTTTGCCTATCGCATTCACTCGGAAGTGGGTAATCACTGCCATGGCGTGCGCATTAACGATCGACTCTCCCCGCTGTCGACGCCGCTTCAGAACGGTGATTTTGTGAATGTGCTCACGAGCAAGACAGCGCATCCCAGCCTCGACTGGCTCAACTTTGTGGCGACGCCCACGGCTCGTAATCGCATCCGTCAGTGGTACAAGCGCAGCCATCGTGATGAAACCATCGAGCGCGGCAAGGATCTGCTCGAGCGGGAGCTCGGCCGCAGTGGATTCGACTCGCTGCTCAGCAGCGATGCGATGACGCGAGTGGCAGAGCGATGCAACCTCCTCAGTACTGAAGACCTGCTTGCTGCCCTCGGATTCGGAGCCGTCACCCTGCATCAGGTGCTCAATCGGCTGCGAGAGGAGATCCGCCTGCAGGCCACGATCGAGGAGGCGCCGCTCAGCAATGAGGATGTGGCCCGCCAGCTGGTCCAGCAGGCCGAAACTACAACTCCCCGCTCAACTCATGAGCAACAGGACCCGATCCTCGGTGTCGAGGGGCTCGACTACCGTTTGGGTGGTTGTTGCAGTCCCCTTCCTGGCGAGCCGATTCTGGGCACGGTTGCCCTCGGAAACCATGGCATCACCGTGCATCGCCAGGACTGCTCCAATGTGGAGGCGATACCCAGTGAACGGCGACTTCCCGTTCGCTGGAATCCAGTCTTGGCAGCAAGGGAGCAGCGCTTCCCAGCGCAGCTTCGCATCGAGGTGATCGACCGTGTGGGAATTCTCAAGGACATCCTGATGCGCCTCTCCGATGGACGCATCAATGTCAGTGACGCCCGTGTCAAGACCACTTATGGAAGACCGGCGCGTATTGACCTTCGTCTGGAGTTGGCCAGCGCCGAGCAGTTGCAGCGCACCATGCACCAGATCCGTTCGATGGCGGATGTGATCGACATTGCACGAACGGGTCAGTGAAGACCTCGGTGCAATGACGGACCTTTGCAAGGTTCATGTCGTGCTGGCTCAGTCTCAGGAGGAGCGTGAAGAGATCTTTGCCTTGCGATATGAAATTTATGTGGAGGAGATGGGAAAGTCTCCTCCAGATGCGGATCATCGTCGTCGCTGGATTCGTGACTCCCTCGACATAGCAGCTCGGTTGTATGGCCTTCGTGATTCTGAGGGCAAATTGGTCGGCACGCTGCGCCTGAATCTGCTTGGTGATCTCGATGACCCTGACAGTCAGCTCCGAGTGATGGCAGAGGCTTTGATGCCCTTGTTAGAGCATGTCTCTTGGAAGTCGATGTCCTACACCTCGAGATTGATGCTTCAGGCGGCGTGCCGAGGTGGCACGCCGCTTGGACTGCTCTTCAACCGCTGTTACGGAGATGCCATCCAGGCTGGAATCCGTCTGGATCTCTGCCACGCCAATCCAGGTTTGGTGGAGTTCTATGAGCAACTGGGATACCGACGTTTCTGCTCAGGGGTTGACTGGCCAGGGATTGGCTATCAGGTGCCGATGTTGCTGGCTCTCAACGATGTCTCACATCTGAAGATCAGTCGCTCTCCTCTGATGCGTCATCCCCATGGTCGAGTCGCTGAGGATCGCTGGGGTGATGGAGCTTTCTTGTCGGGGCTGTGCGCGATGTATCAGGGGTTGAATCACCGGTTGGTGGAGCCGGATCAATTTTGGGATCAGGTGGGTGCCGCTCTCTGCGATCAGAACAATGAGATTCCTCTTTTCCAGCGGATGCAGGACGAACAGGTGAGAGCACTGCTGAAAACAGGCACTGTTTTGTCATGCCAGGCAGGTGATCGTTTGGTGAGGCAGGGAGATCCTCAGCAGGATTTATTCGTTGTTCTGGAGGGGGTCGCTGAGGTTTGGCGTCAGAAGGACAACGGCGAGCGCCTTTCACTTGCTCTGCTTCGGACCGGTTCGGTTTTCGGAGAGATGGGCTTTCTCGGCCGTCAGCGCCGCAGTGCCGATGTCGTAGCAGTCACTTCCCTGCGCGTCCTGGTGTTGACTCAGAACTTTCTTCGTCGTGCGATCAAATCCCATCCCGAGGCGGCAGCGCTGATGCTGCGTAATTTGTCGATGGTGCTTTCAGAGCGTCTGTCGAAAACCACAGATCGTTTGTGGCAGCTCAGTCAATCCCCTTGAGTTCATATGGCTATGCAGTCCGATTCCTCTGCAGGCTCCTATGACTTTGCTGCTCTGGGAGAAGAGAGTGGAGAGCTGGAGCGCCTGCAGTTGCAGGCTCGACGATCGGCTGAGCTTGAACTTCAGCTGCTTCGGCGCATGGGTCTGAAAGACGGTCTTGATGTACTTGATCTTGCCTGTGGTCCTGGGGTGATCACGCGTTTGATCGCTGAGAGTCATCCATCCAGTCGTGTCACCGCGATGGATCTCAATGAGGCACTGCTTGAGCAGGCGAAGTCTGAAGCAGTTGCCGTCGGCCTTAACACCATCCACTTCGTGCGGGGTGATGTCTATCAACCTCCACTGCCAGAGGCCAGTTTCGATTTCATCTACGCAAGGCTTCTTTTTCAACATCTTGATCAACCGAGCAGGGCACTCGATCAGGTGCGGAGATTGCTGAAACCCGGAGGTTGCCTTTGCATAATGGATATCGATGACGACTGGCTCACTCTGGTCCCTGAGCCTGAAGGTTTTCGTGCTTTCACCCAGGCTGCGGCACGAGCCCAGGCCAAGCAGGGAGGAAACCGACGTATAGGCCGTGAACTCGGAAGGCTGATGCAGCAGTCGGGCTTCGTCAATGTTCACCTGAATGTCGAGACGATCACCTCGTGTCAGTTGGGGATGAGGGCATTTCTAGACATCACTCTCGGTTTCAAGCGACTTCTGCTTCAAGGTGATGAGCTCGAGGCTGCGTTGAGAACGCTTGCGGATGCGGATGCCCTGATTGATGCCCCCGATGCGTGGGCATTGGTTGGAGTCTTTCTCGCAACTGGTGAAGTCAGTTCTGAATGATTAGTTCTTCGAGCTGGTCAGTGAGATATTCGGAGCGTGGGTATGACTTCGGCGTTCGAGTCCATGAAATAGATGACCTTGAAACTGTTGCTTACCGGGCGTGATCGCTCTTTGATGATTCAACGGACAAGATTCAGCGTTTGCGCTCTTGCTGGTGAAGCCAACGCAGGCTGATCCACCAGCCGAGCGTCGCGCAGATGGCCCCTGTGATGCTGGAACCAAGCAGCAAACGGCTGATCACACTCCAACCCAACTGGCTGAAGCCATCCTGCTGAAGGGCGTCGAAGCCTGGCCATGCGCGACCCGGGCCGAGCACTAGAGCCCCGATCTGGTAGTTGAACCAGTAAAGCGGCAGATAGGTGAAGGGATTGCTGATCCAGGTGCCAGCGGCTGCCAGCAGATGGTTCCCGCGCACCACACTGGCGAGGGCGATTCCCACCAGTGTCTGTAAGCCAAAAATCGGAAAGCAGCCGCAGAAGATGCCGGCAGCGAGTCCACGGGCGCGCTGTCCTGGAGTGCCTTCCTGTTGCCAGATCCATTGCAGACTTCGCTGCAGGCGTCGATGTGCCTTTCTCAGCATCCGGCCCATGGGAGTGTTGGCGGTTCTCGCATGGCACTGAGGATGTGATCGTAGGGAGTGGGGTAGGGGCTGTTGCAGCGCTGCGATGCAGGAGATCAACCTGGAGAGGCAAACCATTGCTGCCGTGGCCACAGCAGTGGCGCCCGGCCAGGGCGGCATCGCGGTGATTCGCCTGTCAGGCCCTGATGCTCAGCGGGCGGTGAGCGAGATCGCTTGCTTCCCCGGTGCACAGCTGTGGGAGAGCCATCGGGTGCTTTACGGCCACGTGATGGCAGCCGATGGAGTGGAGCGACTCGATGAGGTGCTGGTGCTGTTGATGCTGGCCCCGCGCAGTTTCACCGCTGAAGACGTGGTGGAAATCCATTGCCATGGCGGCGTGATGGCCGTGCAGCGGGTGATGGCCCGTGTGCTCGAGCAGCCTGGGATTCGCCGTGCATTGCCCGGTGAATTCAGTCAGAGAGCCGTCCTGAAAGGGCGCCTCGATCTCACGCGTGCTGAGGCGATCGGCGATCTGGTGGCTGCCCGCAGTCAGCGTGCTGCGCAGTTGGCCATGGCAGGGGTGGATGGTGGCATTCAGCGCCGGATCCAGGTGTTGCGCGAACGGCTGCTGGATCAGCTCAGTGAGCTGGAAGCCCGCGTTGATTTTGAGGAGGATCTGCCAGCTCTCGATGGCCCTGCGTTGCTGAAGGCTCTGCAGTCGGTGCGCGACGAGCTGCTGCAACTTGTGGCGGATGGGGAGCGCAGTGTCGCCCTGCGTCAGGGGTTGCGGGTGGCGCTCGTCGGCAGGCCCAACGTCGGCAAGAGCTCACTTCTGAATCGGCTGAGTCGGCGGGAGCGAGCCATCGTGACCGATCTACCTGGAACCACAAGAGACCTGCTGGAAAGTGAAATCGTGCTGGAGGGCGTTCCGATCACGCTGCTCGACACCGCCGGGATCCGCAGCACCAACGATGCGGTTGAGCAGCTGGGTATTGCCCGCAGCCACGATGCTTTGGCCAGTGCCGACCTGGTTGTGCTTCTGTTTGATCTCGTTGACGGCTGGACCGCTGAGGATCAGCTGCTGCGAGAGCAGATCCCAGCTGATGTGCCCTATCTGCTGGTGGGAAATAAGGCTGATCTCAGTGATCTTGCGGCTCCGGCCGATGTGCATCTTTCTGCGGTGACAGGTGTTGGGGAAGCGCAGCTGGTGCAGGCTCTTCTGGATCGTTGCGGCGCACTCAGCGACGGCTCCCTGCTGCTGGCGCTCAACCAACGACAGGCTGATTTGGCACGGGTGGCTGCTGCTGCTCTTGATCGCAGTGAGCAGGTTGCCGCCGATGGACTGCCCTGGGATTTCTGGACGATTGACCTGCGTGAAGCCATTCACAGCCTTGGCGAGATCACGGGGGAAGAACTCACGGAATCGGTGCTGGACCGTATTTTTTCCCGCTTTTGCATTGGCAAATGAAGTTGGTAAATAAAGCGCTGCAGGTTTGGCCCGAACCGTCGTGCCCGCATGATGGATCCAGGCCTGTAAGCGGGTGGTTCCGCAGTGATGAATGTTGAGCAGCCTTTAACGGCACCCCGGCTTCAGGCGCAACTTCAGCACTGGCTGGCAGAGGATATTGGCCGAGGCGATCTCACCGCGCCCGCCCTGAGCGGACGGCGGGCTCAGGCGAGCTGGATCGCGAAGCAGGAGGGTGTGTTCTGCGGCGGCAGCCTTGCTCTGCAGCTGTTTCGCCTGTTGGATCCCAAGCTCGAGGCCGAGTGCCTGGTGCCCGATGGTGCTGCGGTGCAGTCCGGCGACACGCTGCTCCGACTCGACGGTCAGGCCACTGCCTTGGTTGGGGCTGAACGGACCGCGCTGAATCTGGCGATGCGTCTTTCCGGCATCGCCACGGCCACAGCGGCCCTGGTGAGAGAACTGCAGGGAAGCGGTGTGCGCCTTGCCGACACGCGTAAGACGACACCGGGCCTGCGCGAACTTGAGAAGTACGCCGTGCGCATGGGTGGGGGTGTCAATCATCGACTGGGCCTAGATGACGCCGCCATGCTCAAGGAAAACCATCTGGCCTGGGCGGGTGGCGTTGAAGCATCGATTGCCGCTGTGCGGGCCTCAGCTCCATGGCCGGCGCGGGTGATTGTGGAAGCGGAAACCGAGCAGGAAGCTTCGAAGGCCGTGATTGCCGGAGCAGATGCTGTGCTGCTGGATGAGTTCACGCCTGAGCAGCTGATCAGCTTGGTGCCCAGGTTGCGCCAGCTGGCGGTGGAGCGGGCTGGCTCCGGGGCTGTGGTTCTCGAAGCCTCCGGGATTCAACCCGTTGATCTGCGCGCCTATGCCGCCACAGGCATCGATCTGATTTCCACCAGTGCTCCTGTCACGCGCAGCCGTTGGCTGGATCTGAGTATGCGTTTCGCACCTGCCGGGGGATGATCAGGGCTTGCCAAGCCCGTTGATCCGTCCATGCTCCGCATCGCCAACGCCCTTGAAATACAGTTGCGCGGTGCGATGCAACGGGCGTTCCCCGAGGCCTGGGCTGACGCGGGGGAGGCTGGCTTGGACCCCCAGTTGGCGCCAGCGAGCAAGCCCGAATTCGGGGATTTCCAGTCCAACGGTGCTCTGCCACTGGCCAAGCCGCTGAAGCAGGCGCCTCGTCAGATCGCCACGGCCATGGTCGAGCAGCTGCAAGCGGATACAGCCTTCTCCGAGCTGTGCCTGGAGGCGCAGATCGCAGGCCCTGGGTTCATCAACCTCACGATCCGACCCGAGCGCCTGGCTGCGGAAGTGGCCTCCCGCCTGGGCGATGAGCGGCTTGGCGTTCCGCCCGTCCAGGTTGCTGCGCCGGTGGTTGTGGACTTCTCCAGTCCCAACATCGCCAAAGAGATGCATGTGGGGCATCTGCGCTCCACGATCATCGGCGACTCCTTGGCTCGGGTGCTGGAGTTTCGTGGCCACCCGGTGTTGCGGCTGAACCATGTGGGCGACTGGGGCACCCAGTTCGGGATGCTGATCACCCATCTCAAGCAGGTTGCTCCCGACGCTCTCGAGACCGCTGATGCCATCGACCTCGGTGACCTCGTGGCCTTCTACAGGGAGGCCAAAAAACGCTTTGATGACGACGAGGCGTTTCAGACCACATCCCGCGAGGAAGTGGTGAAGCTGCAGGGAGGGGATCCTCTGTCGCTCAAAGCATGGGGGCTCCTGTGTGACCAGTCGCGGCGCGAGTTCCAGAAGATCTACGACCGGCTCGACATCCGCCTCAGTGAACGAGGTGAGTCGTTCTACAACCCCTTCCTGCCGGCGGTGATCGATGGGCTGAAGCAGGTTGATCTGCTGGTCACCGACGACGGGGCAGAGTGCGTCTTCCTGGAAGGGGTCAGCGGCAAGGACGGCAAGCCGCTGCCGGTGATCGTGCAAAAGAGTGATGGGGGCTTCAATTACGCCACAACCGATCTGGCGGCGATTCGTTATCGGTTCGCTGCAGCTCCCGATGGTGATGCAGCCTGCCGGGTGATCTACGTGACCGATTCCGGTCAGGCCAATCACTTTGCGGGAGTGTTCCAGGTGGCCGAACGGGCTGGCTGGATTCCCGATGGCTCTCGCCTGGAGCATGTGCCCTTCGGGTTGGTGCAGGGAGAAGACGGCAAGAAGCTCAAGACCCGGGCCGGTGACACCGTGCGTCTGCGTGATCTGCTCGATGAGGCGGTGGAGCGCGCTGAAGCTGACCTGCGTTCGCGCCTCCAGGACGAAGAGCGCAGTGAGCCTGAAGACTTCATCAATCATGTGGCCAACACTGTTGGCCTGGCGGCGGTGAAATATGCCGACCTCAGTCAGAACCGGATCACCAACTATCAGTTCTCGTTTGATCGGATGCTGGCCCTCCATGGCAACACGGCTCCCTACCTGCTCTATGCACTGGTGCGGATCGCTGGCATCGCCCGCAAGGGTGGCGATCTGGATGTCTCAACGGCTCAGCTGCAGTTCAGTGAACCTCAGGAGTGGGCTCTGGTGCGTGAACTCCTCAAGTTCGATGCCGTGATTGCTGAGGTAGAGGAGGAGCTGCTTCCCAATCGGCTCTGCAGCTATTTGTTCGAGCTCAGCCAGGTGTTCAATCGTTTTTACGACCAGGTGCCAGTGCTCAAGGCCGACGCCGCTTCGCTGCCCTCGCGCCTAGCCCTTTGCCGTCTCACCGCCGACACCCTGAAAACAGGACTCGGTCTGCTGGGAATCTCAACTCTGGAGCGGATGTGAGTGGTTCCCCAGTGAGCGGTTCCTCTCTGCCTCGGCTCCTGTTGTTGGCCACTGGTGGCACCATCGCCGGCCAGGCGAGTGACGTGACCTCCTTGAATCACTACTCAGCAGGCGTCATCACTGCTGAGGAGTTGTTGCAGTCGCTCCCCCAGCTGAAGCAGCTTGCTGCAATTGAGGTGGAGCAGATCGCTAATGTTGATAGTGCGGATTTGACCTTCGATCACTGGCGCCGATTGGTGGCGCGTATCCGCGAGGCGTTGGCCGTCGATCCTGATCTGGCGGGGGTGGTGATCACCCATGGCACCAACACGCTGGAGGAAACCGCCTGGCTGTTGCAGTTGTTGATCGATGACCCGCGTCCGGTGGTGCTGGTGGGGGCGATGCGGCCGGCAACGGCACTGAGTGCTGATGGTCCGCTCAATCTGTTTCAGGCCATGCAGGTGGCCAGAGCGCCGGAGTCCCTTGGGCAGGGGGTGCTTGTGGTGATGGATGGCTGGATCCATGCAGCTCGCGAGGTCACCAAGGTCGCCACTCAGGGGGTTGGTGCCTTTGAAAGCCCTGGTGTCGGCCCCTTGGGTTGGGTGGATGATGCGGGGGTGCACCTGCCTCCAGCGCAGCCAGCACGTCCTGTTCCTTTCTCAGGCCTTCAGCTTGCCGAGCCCTGGCCCCAGGTGGCGATCCTGCATGGTTGCGTCGAGCCTCCATCGTTCCTGATTTCTGCCCTGCTTTCGGCCGGCGTCCGGGGTCTGGTGTTCACGGGCACTGGGGCTGGCCAGCTGTCGGTGCTTGAACGCTGCGCTCTTGAAGACTGGCCAGGGCCGCTGCCGCTCATGCTCAGGGCGAATCGCTGTGGTTCCGGGCCCGTGCATCGTGATGAGCAATTTGCCCGCCTTGGCCTTTTGCCCGCCGGGCGGCTCAGTCCCCAGAAAGCGCGAGTGTTGTTGCTGCTGGCTCTGATGGCTGGATTGGACAGGGCCCAACTCTCTGACTTGATCTGAACGCTGCATGCCTGGCTTGACCGTGGCTCATGAGGAACAGCTGTAGTGCGAGATGCCTCCGGCGTTGAAGAATTCCTCAGGTTTCAGTTGGTCGTAGCGGGCCGCTAATTCCAAAAGCAAGGAATCATAGGGTTTGGCGAAGACCTGCTGCAGCTCATGCACCAGGCTGTAGTCACCATGGGCTGCTTGTTCATAAGCCGGTGCAATCAGCCATTCACGCCATGTGATGGCGGGATTGGTGAGCTGCATGGATCTGGATGTCTCGCTCAGGTCGCAGTTGAGTTCCAGTTGATGTCGCCACCGTTGCAACCAATTCATCCAGCGTTGATCAATCTGGTGATCGCTGGGTCGATAAAAGCTCCGCTTCAGGGCAGCTACCTGTTCAGGGATGGCTGAGAGCTCTCGGAACACCATCGTGTAGTCCGCGGCTGAGTCGACGCATAACTGCAGGAGCTCTCTCACCAGTTCTGGGGAGTGGTCGGCAAGGCCAAGCTTGCGTTGCCACATGCTGTCGAGAGCCTCCTGCATCGCGGCTTTAAAACCCTCCTCAAGGCTCTCGAGGCGAGTCATGGCTTCCGGGTGATCCTGTAGTAACGGTTTCAGGGCTGACACGAACGTCTGATAGTTCTTGCCTGCCGCCGCCGGCTGATTGAAGAAGGCGAAATGCATGCCGCCACCGGTCCAGGGCTGAAAGCGTGGGTCGAACAGTTCGCAGAATCCGAAGGGTCCGTAATCAAGGGTGAACCCTCCGGCAGCGCAGTTGTCACTGTTGAAGTTGCCCTGGCAGTACCCCACACGGATCCAGTCAGCAACCATTGCCGTTAGGCGTCCGCGGAACAACCTGGCCAACTCCACCACCTGCTCGTTGAATGGCAACGATGGCTCGATCTCCGCGTGGTAATTCCGATCGATGAGGTGCTCCACGATCATCTGCAGCTCACTCAATGCCTTGGGGTGGCTCTTGTTGCGGGTGCGTCTGGCAAACAGCTCGAGTTGACCCACTCGCAGAAATGATGGAGCCACTCGTGTGGTGATCGCTGCAGGGTTCTCCACCAGCACATCAGGATCCATGGATCGAGACTGATCCGAATACCAGGGCCGACGTACGGTCTCGGCATGGGAGACGTAGAGGGTCAGGGAGCGTGAGCTTGGAACTCCCAGTGCATGCATGAACTCTTGGGCCAGAAATTCGCGCACGCTGGAGCGCAGCACGGCACGACCGTCAGCGCCACGGCAATAGGGCGTTGGTCCACCGCCCTTCAGCTGCAGTTCCCAGCGACGTTCCTGGAAGAGACCCTCGAATACGGAAATGGCACGACCGTCGCCGTATCCGTTGCCATTGCCGAATGGACATTGCTGATCGTATTCAGTGCCGTAGATCGACAAGGCATAACCGGTGGCCCATCCATAGGGGAGCATCGGCTCGCGACTCACGCTGATGTCGCCGGAGAACAATCGCCGGAAGCTGTCATCCTGTGCCAACTGATCACTGAGTCCCAGTTCTTTGAACAGCTCGTTGCTGTGTGCCACGTACTGCGGTGCTGGCAGAGGTGTTGGTGTAACCGGCACGTAGTGCCCAGATCGCACCTGACGCACCTGGTGATCGTGTCCGTTGACGGTGGCTTCGGGATCCGGTGTGAGTTGGCTCAGCAAGGAGTAATCGACGTGTTTCGCGAACGCGGCGAATGTGTCGGTTGAGGAGGATGCGCTCGAGCTGGCTGGCATCAGGCCGTTGACTGCAGTGTTCCCATCATCGGCATGATTGCCACGACTGTTGGGATGAGATGGAGGTCGATAGCTTGTTGGTTGACCTTCGTTGGCAAGGTTGATGGGTATGACCGCACCGATTCCTTCGCCTTCAGCACGCCCTGATGTTGAGCGCCTCAAGGGTTACAGCGCACCGCTGGAAGGGCGCCGTGGTTTGCTTCGGCTTGATTTCAACGAGAACACGATTGGCCCCAGCCCGGCGGTTGCTGAGGCGCTGCGGGCCTTTCCGGCGGATCAGATTGCGGTCTATCCGGAATACGACGGGTTGCGTGAGGCCGTGATCGCCAACCTGCAGGCGTCTCCGGCCGGGCTGGCCTATCCCCTGTCCATCGAACAGGTGGGGCTCTTCAACGGTGTGGATGCAGCGATTCATGCGGTGATTCACGCCTATGGCTCCCCTGGAGACACCCTGCTCACCACAAGTCCCACCTTTGGTTATTACGCCCCTTGCGCCGGGATGCAGGGGATGGTCGTCGAAGCAGTGCCCCATGTCCTGCCAGGTTTTCGCTTTCCGCTGCAGCGGATCCGTGACGCTCTTGAGCGACGACCACGGATTCTGATGCTCTGCAATCCCAACAACCCCACTGGTACGCGGTTGTCGGTGGAGCATGTGCTGGAGTTGGCGGCGTCCGCGCCCGACACGCTCGTGGTGGTGGATGAGCTCTATGAGGCCTTCACGGGAGACAGTGTGTTGCCGACGGTCGATTTCGGGCTGCATTCCAATCTGTTGGTGCTGCGTTCCCTCGCCAAGACGTCTGGACTCGCGGGCTTGCGTATCGGTTTCGCGTTCGGGCATGCCGATGTGGTCGATCGGGTCTGCCGCGTGACCGGTCCCTACGACGTGAACAGCCTTGCCGTGACGGCGGCTTTCGCTGCTCTGTCTGACCAGGCCTACACCGATCACTATGTGGCCGAGGTGTTATGCGCTCGCGACTATCTCGTAACTCAGTTAACGCAATCTGGTTCCGCCTTCCATTGCGACGGAGGTAACTACCTGCTGGTATGGCCGCGGCGATCGGCCGAAGAGGTGGAGCAGAAGCTGCGCAGCTCCGGCATCCTGGTGCGCTCCATGGCCGGCAAGCCGCAGCTCGATGGATCTCTGCGCGTGAGCATCGGCACCCATGCGCAAATGCAGAGGTTCTGGGAGTGTTACCGAAAGCTTGAGCGCTGAGCGGACACTCAGCGCATCACCTCGATCACTGTGCTTTCGTTCAGGTTGCTAGGCAGCGAGAGGCTGGGTCCAGCCTTTCGAACCTGTGTACCGCTCATCGCATCCAGAAAGGGCTGAACCCCACCTTGGTCGCAGCCGCTCGGAGCCTCACCATTCACGTATTGCACGGGGATGACCCGGCGTGGATTCAGCTGCCTCACCACATCGGCGGCTTCTTCGCCGTCGTACACCTTTGCTCCGCCTCCAACCCCGATGATCAGCACATCAGGGCGACCCAACAGCACCCTGTCTTCACCGCTGAGTGGGGCTGCTGTCCCTCCCAGATGGGCAAAGCTCAAGCCTCCCTGCTGCCAGCGCCAGATCGTGGCGTTGCCGAAACGACGTCCTCCCATGCGGTCATGCGGAGCGGAAAATCCCTCCAGGTCCATGCCGCCAACGCGATAGGAACCCGGCTTGGAGAGGTAGGTCCCACCACCAATCCGCGCGCCTTCATCAGGGAGTTCGGAGCTGGCAAGGGTTACGTTGGCGCTGACGCGTGGTTCGGCGAGTCCCGCAGCGCAGCCCACGGCCCGGAAGGGGTTCACCAGCACCGACTGGCCGCCGCCACGAATCAGCAGAGCGCTGTGCCCATAGCTGGTGATTGAAACGCCTGCGGCCTGCACAGCGCTGCCGCTGATTCCGCTCACCATGGCGGATGCGGCCAGGAAGACGATGGCCCGCCCAGGAACCTGTCTGTTCAGGAAAACGGTCATGGGGGAATGCCTGCTGGCTCAGGAAGCTAGCAGTGCTGAATGCGTCCTTCAGCCACGCGTAGGAAGTTGGCCAGCAGCTTGTGCCCTGCCTCCGTCAGCACGCTTTCCGGATGGAACTGCACGCCCTGGAGATGGTGATGCTCACGATGACGCAGTCCCATCACGGTGTCGTCCTCCAGCCATGCAGTGACTTCCAGGCAGTCCGGAAGACTGCTGCGATCAGCAATCAAGCTGTGATAGCGGGTGGCGGTGAGGGGCTGGGGCAGTCCCGCGAAGACGCCTTCACCGCGATGCAACACCGGGGAAGTTTTGCCATGCATTAGTTCTGCCGCCCGCACCACCTTGCCTCCGTAGGCCTGAGCCAGAGCCTGATGGCCCAGGCAGACACCCAGAGTGGGAATGTTGGGTGATAACTCCTTCAGCACATCCAGGCAGACCCCCGCTTGGTCAGGATCTCCTGGTCCAGGCGACAACAGGATGGCATCGGGACTGAGGTCGCGGATCTGGGCAACGCTGAGCGCGTCGTTGCGTTCCACGCGCAGATCCTCGGCTAGAGGGTGCTGAGCCGCTAATTCCCCGAAGTACTGCACCAGGTTGAAGGTGAAGCTGTCGTAGTTGTCGATGACAAGCAGCATCGCTTAGAGGCCAAGGCGAAGAATCAGGGGGGGAAGCACCAGCAGCAGAGCAATCACCAGAGAACTGATGGCTGCCACCAGAACCGCTGCTGCAGCGCAGTCCTTGGCGACTTTGGCCAGAGGGTGGAAGCGTCGACCGATGGCCAGATCCACCACAGATTCGATGGCTGTATTGAGCAGCTCAAGCACCAGTACGGCCGCCACAGTCAAGACCAGCACGGCCAGCTGAATCGCTGGTAACTCAAGCCACAGGCCCAGGAAGAACACAACGCTGCCGATCCCCAGGTGGATGCGGAAGTTGCGTTGGCTGATAAAGCCGTAACCCAGTCCCTGAGCCGCATAGCGGAAGCTGGACGGCAGGTCGCCAGCGATTTTCCAAGCTCCTCTGTGGGCAGCGTGGTGGGCACGTCGGGTACTGCGCTGGCTGATCTCCTCGCTCAACGGAGCTCCATCGTCAGGGGTCCGGAGTGATTTCATCTGTTGATTCACAGTTGATCTCACCGTGGGATTGAACGATACCGGCCATGGCAACCAGTTGCTCCTGGCATTGCAGCATCGCTTCCAGCTTCGAATCATCGGGATGATCCCATCCCAGCAGATGCAGCAGCCCATGGCTCACCAGCCAGCAGAGCTCTCGTTCCAGACTGTGCTCCTGCTCACGAGCCTGACGCTCTGCAGTTGGGACAGACACGATGATGTCTCCCAGCTCAACGCTGGGGCTGCCGTCAGGGGGCATGTCCGCTTCTAGTGCTGAAAAAGACAACACATCGGTGGCTCTGGGCTTGTCTCTCCAGCGTCCGTTCAAAGCGGTGATCTCGGCATCATCCACAAACTGCAGACCTAGACAAATTTCCTCGCAGTCCAACAATTGTCTGGGAGTGGTGTCGCCACCGGTGCTGATCAGGTGTTGCAGCCAGAGATCCAGGGTTGCGGCCCAGGTGTCTCCCTGGCTGAGACGCTGATGGGCTTCCGTTCCTTCTGCGGCCTGGATCAGCTGCTGTTCCGCTGGAGTGAAGGCCAGATCGATGGCAAAAGCCCGTGCGCTGCTCACTGGGGCAGCGTTGGACGCCCCAGCCAGGCGACCACAAGAATGAAGCCGATGAACCCTGCGGCCGTGAGTCCGAGATGAAACAGGCTCTTGCTGCCTTTGCGGACCATGTTGCGCATCGCCTGCTTCACGAAGCTGGGCGGTGGCGTGGTCGGGGTGCTGTCGGTCGAAGTCTCGATGCCGTCGGCCTTTGAACTCATGGTCAGCTGTCCTCATCCTGTCCTGGGCTGTCGACACCTTGGCGCAGCAGCGCCTGGATGAAGGGGTCGAGATCGCCGTTCATCACGCCCTGCACATCGTTGGTCTCCTCCTGGGTGCGCAGGTCCTTGACCATCTGATACGGGTGAAAGACATAGTTGCGGATCTGATTGCCCCAGGCGGCCTCCACGATGTCGCCTCGAATGTCGGCGATCTCTGCGGCCCGTTGTTCTTGGGCGATCACCAGCAGCTTGGCCTTGAGCTGGGCCATGGCCTTCTCCTTGTTCTGCAGCTGGGAGCGCTCCTGGGTGCAGCGCACAGCCAGTCCTGTGGGGATGTGCAGGATGCGCACGGCGGTTTCCACTTTGTTGACGTTCTGTCCACCGGCTCCGCCCGAGCGGCTGGTAGTGACCTCCAGGTCTTTCTCGGGAATATCGAGCTCAACTTCCTCCTCGAGTTTCGGCATCACCTCGATACCTGTGAAACTGGTCTGGCGCTTGTCGTTGGCGTTGAAGGGAGAGATGCGCACCAGGCGATGGGTGCCTTTCTCATTGCGCAGGTACCCATAGGCGTAGCGCCCTTCGATTTCGATCGTGGCACTCTTGATTCCTGCTTCCTCGCCCTCGCTGAGCTCATTCACCGTGACTTTCATGTCATGGTCTTCGGCCCACCGGGTGTACATGCGCAGCAGCATTTGGGCCCAGTCCTGTGCATCCGTGCCGCCGGCTCCGGCATTGATCGAGAGCACGGCTCCTTCTTTGTCGTACTCACCGCTGAGCAGGCGCTCCAGCTCCCATCGATCGAGATCTTTGCGCAGTTGGTCAAGGCCCCCCTGGGCCTCGGCGAGCATGTCGTCATCGGCCTCCAGGTCATAGAGCTCGAGCGTGGCCTGGGCATCGGAGACAGCTCCCTGCCAGGTCGTTAACTGCAGCAGCTGTGCCTTCACCTCATCGAGGCGTCGCATTTGCTTCTGAGCGTTTTGTTGGTCATCCCAGAAGTCAGGCTGGGCAGCAAGTTGCTCAAGGTCTTGTTGTCTGGCGTTCAGTGCAGGAACGTCAAAGACAGTCCTGGGCATTGCCCAGGCGATCAGTGAGCTCGGAGAGGTCGCGCTTGAAGTCGGTGAGGTCGAGCAACGGTGTGCGTTGAACGGATTTCGCGACCTTATCAGTGCGGAATCTTGGTTCCTCTCGTTCGGGATGCTCAGGTCACCCACCGTTTGCAGGCTGAGCGCCTGCATAAGATCGATGTCCCGTAATGAGGGCTCCATGCCGAGCGTCGAGATTTACACCTGGCAGACGTGCCCTTTCTGCATCAGAGCCAAACAGCTGTTGGATCGCAAGGGCGTCTCCTACTCCGAGTTTTCCGTTGATGGTGATGAGCCGGCTCGCGATGCCATGGCGGCCCGAGGCGATGGCCGCCGCAGCGTTCCTCAGATCTTCATCGACGACCAACACATTGGTGGTTGTGATGAACTGCATGCTCTCGAGCGGGCCGGTGAACTTGACGCGCTGCTCACCTGAGTTCTCTGACCCGACCGCTGCTCATGCGTCACCTGTTTGTGCTGGATCCGCTGGATCGGATCAATCCCGCCAAGGATTCCACCGCTGCGCTGATGCAGGCCGCCGCCAGATCTGAGCTGGAGGTCTGGGCTTGTACTCCGGCTGATCTGATCGCGCTTGGTGATGAACCTCTGGCGATGGCCATGCCGGTTCAGCCTGAGCCCTGGATCACTGCCGGCGAGCGTGAACGGCTGCCGCTGGCCACGTTCCAGGTGATCTGGATGCGTCAGGACCCTCCGGTGGATGAGGCCTATCTCTACGCCACCCATCTTCTCGATGTCGCAGAACGGGCTGGGGTTCGTGTTCTCAACCGCCCCGATTCGCTGCGCACTTGGAATGAAAAGCTCGGCGCTCTGCGCTTCAGTCGCTGGATGGCCCCCACCCTCGTCTCCGGCAGGGTGAGTGAGCTGAAGTCGTTTGCTCAAGCGCACAGCGAGATTGTGCTCAAACCCCTGGGAGGTCGTGCAGGTTTGGGAGTGATCCGGGTCTCGTCCCAGGCTCCTGGGCTCAAGGCTCTTCTGGAATTGGTCACAGAGCAGGAACGTCTGCCCGTGATGGCTCAGTGTTTTCTTCCTTCTGTGAGTGAGGGCGACAAGCGCATCTTGTTGGTGGATGGTGATCCGCTGGGTGCCATCAATCGGCGGCCAGCCGATGGAGAATTTCGCAGCAATCTTGCGGTTGGCGGTCAAGCGGAAGCGACGGAACTCAGTGAGCGGGAACGCCAGATTTGTTCAGCCCTGGCGCCTGCTCTGAGGGCAGAAGGCCTGTTTTTTGTGGGCATCGATGTGATCGGCGGCATGCTGAGCGAGATCAACGTCACCAGTCCCACTGGAATCCGAGAGGTGGAACGACTGATGAGCCAGCCTCTTGCTGATCAGGTGATCGCGCGTCTGCGCGACCTGCTTTGAGCGTTCAAAATTGGGGTCTGGTCATCAGGAAAGGTTTTGCTGAAAAGAGGTCTGCGTTGGGGAACAGCTCTGTTGGTGGGTCTGGCCGGAAGCCTGACCATCTCCGGTCAAGCGATGGATGCCAGCTCCACACCGCCGCTGATTCCACGTGAGGTGTTGTTCGGCAATCCGGAGATTGCCGGGGTTCAACTCAGCCCTGATGGCACCCGCATTGCCTACCTCGCTCCTTACCGAGGAGTCCTCAACCTCTGGGTCCGTGATCTGGATGGTCGTGAAGAGCCCCATCTGCTGACTCGGAAGACTGATCGGCCGCAACAGGCTGCCGATTGGACTGCTGATGGGCGCTTTCTGATCTCTAGCAGAGATGCACAAGGGGATGAAAACACTGTGCTGGTGCGAATTGACCCTCGCACAGGGGAGTCGGTTGATCTCACCCCAACATCTGGTGTCTTGGCGGTTGTCACTGCCTCAGACCGCGATGTACCTGGTGAATTGGTGGTTGGCCTCAATGATCGTGATCCTCGCTATCACGATCTTTATGTGCTCGATATTGCCAGTGGAGCGCGCAAACTGCTTTATCAAGTGGATGACGGTCGACCAGTTGGAGTCGATCGCCTCAATGGTGAGTGGCATCCCTATCTGCGCACCGAAGCCTTGGCCAATGGCGGCCAGGCCTACGAGCTTCGCTTGCCTGGTGAGAAGGAGTGGCGACCCTTTCTCAAATTCGATTTCGAAGATGCTCGCTTATCTGGGCCAGCAGGGTTTACCCGTGATGGTCAGTGGCTGTATGGGCAACTGAGCACGGGAGCAGACAAACCTCGACTTGTGCGTTGGAGTCGTCAGGAGCTGGAGCGCTGCACGACCGACTGTGGTTTTGAAGTCGTGCACCGTGCAACAAGTGGAGCGTTAGGCATCGCGTTGAGTCAAATCGAGACTGGCGAACCCTCGGTGCTGGTCGAAACGGATCTGCGCAGTCAGCGTTTCGTTTTGGATTCTTCGCTGCGCTCTGATTACGACGCCTTAGAACGTTTGGCGGGCTCCAATGAGTTCTCGGTGTTCGATCGCGACAGGAAGGATCGGCTCTGGTTGGTTGTGGTCGCTTCCGATCGTCAGGGCGAGCAAATCTGGCTCTGGGATCGGGATCGCCGTCAGCATCAACTGTTGTTTTCAGTTCAGCCAAGACTGGACGATTACACCCTGGCGTCGATGGAAAGCCTCGACCTCAAGGCCCGGGATGGCCGGCGGATTCCGGCGTATTTAACGCGCAGTGCTCTCTCCAGCGATGGGCCGCAGCCTCTTGTTCTCGTCGTTCATGGTGGCCCTCAGGCCAGAGATTATTGGGGTTTAGATCGCACCCATCAGTGGCTTGCTAACCGGGGCTATCACGTGATGAGTGTGAACTATCGCGGCAGTACTGGTTTCGGAAAGGCTCACCTGCTGGCAGGAGAAGGTGAGTGGTACGCCCGGATGCAGGATGATCTTGTTGATGCCGTTCGCTGGGCTGTGGATCAGGGCATTGCTGACCCTGACAAACTGGTGATCAAGGGCGGGTCCTATGGCGGCTATGCCGCTTTGGCTGGATTGACGCGTGATCCAACTTTGTTTGCCGCAGCGGTTTCAGAAGTCGGACCCTCCAATCTCCGCACATTGTTGGCAGCGATTCCTCCTTATTGGGAAGCCATTCGCATCAATTTTGAACGCATGATTGGTGTCGGCAGTGTGGACCTCGATGCCATTTCTCCGATCAATCATGTGGATCAGATTCAACGCCCTCTTCTGTTGGGTCACGGAGCCAATGATCCGCGGGTGAGTTTGCAGGAGAGTGAATCCATCGCCGCTGCAATGACGGCTCGCAAACTGCCAATTGATTTTGTTGTGTTTCCTGATGAGGGGCATGGCTGGGCCAATCCCCGTAATGCTTTGGCCTGGGCAGCGTTAGAGGAGCACTTTCTCCATCACCACATCGGCGGGCGCGTGGAACCCTTCGGTCATGTGCTTGAGCAGTCATCAATGGATTGGCGACTGCGCTCCTTGCCGACCCCCTGACACCAGATCAAGCTGATCGGCGAGGACGGTGAGCTTGAGCCCCACTTCCTGCAGTTCACGTTCGGCCACCGACCCGCGCACCAGTCCAGCTCCGGCCGTGAGGTCGAGCTGGGTGCCGCGGGCATGACCGCAGCGGATGGCCACACGTAGTTCCGCATCCCCAGCGCAGTCGATCCAGCCGATCGGTGCTGCATAGCCATCGCGATCGAATGGCTCAAGGCTGCGCAACCAGCTCATGGCCTCGCGTCTGGGCAGGCCTGCCACAGCCGGAGTCGGATGGAGCACTCCAGCCAGAGCAAGGGGTGATTGGCCAGGAGCTGGAGTCGTGATAGGGGTATGCAGATGGATCAGTTGCCCGTGTCTGGCCAGTTGCGGACTGCGCGGACGCCGTGGCTGCAGTCCTTGAGCAGTGAGATGCTCGGTGATCGCCTTGACCACCAGTTCATGCTCGCGCCGGTCTTTGTCGGAGTTGAGCAGCGAGGTGGCGTGGTCGTTGCGTCCGGCAGTGCCGGCAAGCGCATCGCAACGCAGCTGCCCATTGCGCAAGCTCAGCAGTCGCTCAGGTGAAGCGCCGAAGAAGCTGTCCTGCTGGTTGCGCTGCCATAGGAACCGGCAGCTGCCTGCTTGCTGGTAGCGCAGGCGTTTCAGCAACAGCAAGGGGTCCAGGGGTGAGGTCAGGCTCACCGAGTGGCGCACGGCGAGAACCAGCTTGTGCAGTTCACCCCCGTTCACCAGTTCCAGGCCTCTCTGAAGCGCCGTGGTGTAGCGCCGTTCCCAGTCGCCGGGTATGATCCTGCCGCTCAGATTGCCTGAGCTCTGGCCTGGCCAGCTCCTCCAAGACTGCAGCTTCTCTGCCATCAGCCAGAGCGACTCTGCGAGTGAGCGCACATCACTCATCTGTTGCGCAATGCCGTGCAGACGCAGCCAGCCGTGCCGTCCATGACGACTGAGTTGCCAGCGAGGCAGAACGGCCTGAACCGAGGGCATGCTGCCCTGTGGCTGGAGTTCTCCGCTCTGCTCGAAGAAGGAGAAGGCCAGCAGGATGCGGGAGCGGGCCTGAGCCGGTGCTTCAGGCGTTCCCTCGAGGATGCGTCCGAGCGTGATGTCACTGAAACGCTGAGCCAGTTCAAATCGACGGGGACCTGACATCTCCAGGTGATGGCAGCGGCCGGCTGCAGCAAGACAAATGCCTGGTGCACCATCCCAGAGGAAACGGAACGGATCGGCATCCTCGAGATCAGCAAGCTGCAGCAGTGGATCCAGCCCCTGCAGCGGTACTGCTAAGCCGAAGACTCCGTCGTCCATCTGGCGCTGATCCCACACACGCATGGCACCCTCCAGCAGGTCGCTGAAGTGCACCGCAGGTGAACTGTCGTGGGGCGCGGCCGACATCTTGACGGCAGGACGATGGATTACTGCTCAAATGTATGAGTCTTGAAGAGGGCTCCACGAGTCCAGTCCATGCCAGATCAACAGGCTGTTGCAACCCTTCACTCCCGCGGCGACGATCGCCGGCGTCTCTGGAAGGCAGCGATCAAGTGGCCGATGTACTCCGTTGCGGTGATGCCCGTGCTGCTTGCGGCCGGATGGCGACTGGGTTCAGGCTTTCCGGTGCGCTGGCTCCAGGGCTTCGTTTTTCTGTTGGCAGCGGTGCTGCTGCTGATCTGGGAGAACCTCAGCAACGACCTCTTTGATGCCGAGACCGGCGTCGATGATCAGGGCAAGCCCCATTCGGTAGTGGCGCTGGTAGGTCGGTCACGTCCTGTTCAGCATCTGGCCACGCTTGCTCTGCTTATGGGACTGATGCTGATTCTGTGGATTGCGCTCAGGAGCAGTCTTGCAGTGCTGATGCTGGTGCTGGTGAGTTGTGGTCTCGGGTATCTCTATCAGGGACCTCCCTTACGTCTCGGCTACAAGGGCCTAGGTGAACCGCTGTGTTGGCTCGCTTTTGGTCCTTTCGCCACTGCAGCTGCGTTGTTGGTCATCGCCCCTTCAACGGATGTCGTGCCCTGGGACACCGCTTTAGTCCTCGGCTCCGGCCCTGCTCTGGCGACAACGCTGGTCTTGTTCTGCTCGCATTTTCATCAGGTTGAGCAGGATGCGGCGCATGGCAAGCAGTCTCCAGTCGTGCGCCTGGGTACTGCGCGGGCAGCATCCTTGGTGCCGTGGTTCGTTGCAGGCACCCTCGCTCTGGAATGGGCCCCTGTGCTGCATGGCGACTGGCCACTCACCGCTCTGTTGGGAGCCTTGGGGTTACCGGCGGCCTCCTCATTGATCCGGTTGCTTCGCACGCATCATCACGAGCCTGAACGGATCACAGGCAGCAAGTTTCTGGCGTTGCGATTTCAGGCTCTCAATGGCCTCGGTCTGAGCATCGGTCTAAGCCTGGGTCCATGGTTTGGCTCCCCTGTTCTGCTGCCGGGTTAAGTCCATGACGCTGCGGCTGGCGATTCGTTCCTATGCCTATTCCCTGTTGCGTCCACTGCGGACCGCTTCAGGTGCTTGGCAGCAGCGTGAGGGTTGGTTATTGCGTCTGACCTGTGCGATCTCCGGTCAGGTGGGCTGGGGCGAGGTGGCTCCGCTGGATCCAGAACACCGTCCTGTCTGTGCAAGGGCTCTAACGCGATGGCAGAACTCCGGGGATGTGGAGTGCGAGCGAGATCAGCTCGAATCACTGCTGCCGACGCTGCCGGCTGAAGTTGGCTTTGCGCTCGGTGCTTCCTTAGCGGAGCTGGATGGCGTTGTTCAGGCCTGGCTTCCTGCCCCGAGTTCGGCCTGTCTGCTGCCCGCTGGACCGGCCATGCTGCCGATGCTGGACCAATTGCTGGCGACTCATTCAGTGGATGAGCCCCTCACTGTGAAGTGGAAGGTGGCAGCGACGAACTGGGACCATGAATGGTCGTTATTATCCAGGCTTCTAGACCGGCTGCCGCCCGAGGCTCATCTGCGTCTGGATGCCAATGCCGGCTGGGATCGGACTGAGGCGGATCGATGGGCTGGAGTTCTGGAGGGAGATCCCCGTCTGGACTGGCTGGAGCAGCCACTGGCAGTGGATGATCTGCAAGGCCTGCAGGATTTGGCGAAGCGGGTTCCTGTCGCCCTCGATGAGTCGCTGCTCAAGCATCCGGCTCTGCGGGAGCAGTGGCAGGGCTGGCAGGTGCGGCGCCCCCTATTGGAAGGAGATCCCAGACTCCTGCTGCGCCAGTTGCAGGAAGGCCGGCCGCGGCTGATGCTCAGCACCGTCTTCGAAACGGGTATCGGCTTTCGCTGGCTGGCGTTGATGGCAGGGCTCCAGCAGCGAGGCCCCACGCCCGTGGCTCCAGGGCTGGCTCCAGGTTGGTGCCCTGAAGGTCGCCTGTTCAGCTCTGATCCTGAGCAGGTGTGGGCTGCGGCTGCGCTGGGCTGCTGATGAGCCGTTTGAGGGATCTGCGCTGTGACCCTGCCCAGCCTGGTCAGGCTGCTGCGACTCTCGAGGCAGACCTGGCCAAGGGTGCTTGGGTGCGACTGCTCCCTTCCGACGTTCAGCCGGAGCGACAAGTCCTGGATGTTGATGGCCTGGATTGGCCTCCTGGACCAGGAGTGGTGTTGTCTACCGGAGGCAGCAGCGGTGGACGACAGCTCTGCCTCCATCCCTTGTCGAATCTGGATCGCTCGGCCCATGTCTGCGGGTCTTGGCTGGAGACGATCGGCTTGGAGCCAGCCTTAACTCTGGTTTGGAATCCTCTGCCGTTTCAGCACGTGAGCGGTCTGATGCCTTGGTGGCGTGCCCGTCACTGGGGCGCAGATCATGCCTGGATCTCCCCCGCTTTGATCAAACAGCCGGCTTTGCTTCTCAAGCACAGCCTTCAGCATCCAGTCTGGCAGCGGCGTCCAATGCTGCTTTCGCTGGTGCCCACCCAACTGCGGCGGCTACTGGCTGATCCCTGTGGACGCTCCTGGTTGGCTGAGATGGCGGTGATTTGGGTTGGTGGTGCAGCCTTGCCAACCGATCTGGCCGATCAATCGCGCGACTTGGGCATCAGGCTTGCCCCCTGTTACGGCGCGACGGAGACAGCCGCAATGGTGACGGCCCAGGCGCCGCTTGATTTTTTGGCCGGCACGGGTGGTTGTGGGCGCCCCCTTGACGGTGTGCGTCTGCGACTGAATCAGCAGGGAGCTCTGGCCGTGCACTGCGACCGCTTGGCTACAGCCAGGCTTGATGGCACAGGCAGCCTCTGTGCGCTGTCGGACGCGAATGGTTGGTGGCATTCCGCTGATTTGGCGGAACTTGAAGGCTCACCAACGGATCCCCAGCTGCATCTTTTGGGACGAATCGATGACGCCATCCATTCAGGTGGGGTCACGGTGTTTCCTTCACAACTGGAGCAGAGGCTTCTGCGCGAGGCCCGCAAGCAAGGGCTACCGCTCGATGCTGTGCTGTTGCTGGGATTGGTCAATCGTGAGTGGGGTGAACGACTGGTGGCTCTTGTTCGCTGGTCGTCTGCTGATGTGTCGTTGGACGCTTTCGACTGTTTACGCAGATTGGTGTCCGAATGGCCCGCAGCGGAACGTCCTCAGCATTGGATCCAATGCCAGGAACTGGAATGCTCTGCCGCTGGAAAGTGGGAGCGTGCGCGTTGGCAGAACTGGTTGAGCGCACATCAATCAGCTCAGTCATCAGCTCAGAAATTCTGAATGTGTAGCTCGATGATGCATTTATTTGCTCAATCATTGCTTTGTGAATATCACTTTTGAGTCGGTTCTGCTTCATTTCATTCACGAGAAACTGCCGCATGGCTGATGGTCATGAACTGGCGAGCTCAGTCGCATGACTGACGGATTTGCCTGTTGAGCGATTTGAGCTTGTGGTGGCAATGGCCCATGTCTGACCTGTGACCAGAGCATCCAGCATGCGCTGATGCCTCTCTCTGCGAATGGCTCGGGCAAAAAATCACAAAAGGAGTACGTTCTCTTTGCCACAGATGGGCGTATCAAATTTATTCCGACCCCCTGAATCGGCGCCTGAATTGTGAATTAGTTTGCGCTTTGTCCTCTTGGTATATCAACCAACTCTTAGGGTATTTTTCTGAGTTTTACTGGGTTTCTTCGTTGCCAGTTCCCCTTCGGCCTTTTCGGCCTACCTCTCAAAACATACGTGTGAGCACAATTGATGCTCCCTCGATTGAAGGGGATGTTGTTGATAACGCTGGTGATGTGATTAATCGCTGTTATCGCCAGATTTATTTTCATGCAATGAGTAGCGATAGGGATCGCTATCTTGAGTCTCAACTTAGAAATGGTTCAATTACGGTTAGAGACTTTATCCGCGGTCTGTTGCTATCAGATCGTTTCATGCGTGGTTATGTTGCTTGCAGCAATAACTATCGCCTTGTCGAGCAGGTCATCGGCAGGGCCTTGGGTCGCAAGGTGCGAGACAATACCGAGAAATTAACCTATTCCATTGTTATTGCTGAGAAAGGATTTGAGTCTTTTGTTGATCTAGTCCTCAATAGTGAGGAGTATATGCAGAGGTTTGGCTACGACACTGTGCCGCTGGAGATTTCAAGAGTTTTGCCAGGTCGGGCTGTGGGTGAAGCACCTGTTTATCAGGAGTTCCCTCGATACTCTTATGACTGGCAAGAAAAGTTGATTTCAAACGACATGATGATGTCGATTGAAGATCACCTGAACTTCGGGCCGACGAAGTCTTTCGCAGAGAAAGTGCTGTATGAGCGTCCTTCTGATAAGGCATTCCGATATATCATTCCGTCCTTTGTGATCCTTTCGGGATTGATTGTTGTTGGGGTGGTGAAAGTCTTTACAAGTATCTTTGTGGTGGGCTGAGTTGCCTAATAAGCAGCTCTCACCATTGCTTCCTTTTTCTTTTCAATCAATTCTTCGAAGCTGATCCAGTGAATGCAGTCCACTGGGCAGGTGTCGATTGCTTCGTTGATCACCATGGTTGAATCACCGTCCTGGCGAATTGCTCGGCACTTTCCAGTCTCTTGGTCCATTAAAAATGTGTTCGTCGCCACGTGGGCGCAATAGCGACATCCAACGCAGACTTTTTCGTCGACCCAGATGGCTTGCAGTCTCAGTTCTCCGCCCAAGCAAGGCTCTAGGCCTGATGGTGAGGTGATGTGATGAGACGGTGCAGTAAAGGCGGCCGAGCTTTCAAAGGCTGTTTCAAACCTCGTTTCAACGTCTGAAGGTGCTGTAAATGCCGCAGAGGTGTCGAACATTCTGGTCAGCTTCTATGGCTTACGAATCGCGAAGCTGCGCAATCTCTGCTCAATTTTGAGACTTGCGACTTTCAAAATGCTGCAGGAGGACTCCACTGATTGAAGAGGTGATGAATGGTTTGCTCTGATGTAGGAATTAAAATCTTTTTAGGAGGTTTGATTGGTTTTGTATTGCTTGATCGCAATCTGAAGCTGACCGATTGCGGCTCTACCAATGTTGTAACTGGCCCAGCCCAGGGCAAGAAAAATTGGTAATGCCACGATCAGAATTCTCAAATCCATCGCCAATTTGAGATGACTCACAAATTAGCTTTGGTGCAATTTTTTTCAGTGCTCTTTGACGGCGTCTCGCGTTGCAGATGGCTGATTTCTGCGCGGATTCTTGAACTTGTCGATGTCACAATTGTGTCGCCATCGACCTCGGGTGCTTAGGCGGATCTTGCCCCGCTACGGCCAAGAGGTTGGCTCGGTGGCTGGCTCAGAGTTCTTTGATTTGCCCAATCTCTGCAGCCTCGATCCAGCGTGAGATTGCGTCTGGTAATGGGCAGCATCGGCGCGTTTGTGTATTGATGGCCAGCTGTCTGATCAAGCCATTGGCAACGACCTGGTCGTTCAGCAGAAATTGACTGCGAACTTCAAAACATCCCTGATTAATCCGTTGTGGCGTCAGTCGAACCAGCAGTTGATCTCCCCCATGCACTGCTTTGTTGAAGCTTGCGCTGCACTGCACGACAGGTAGTGCAGTGTCGGGCCAGCGTTCCTGGTCACGACATCCAGGGAACACCGTTTTGGCTTCAATGCCATAGAGCTCCAGGCTCTCTTCCCATGCCTCATGGCACCAGCGCAACAGCTGATGGAAATGCATGACGCCAGCGGCGTCCGTATCACCGAAGCGCACGGTTCTGCTGAGGTTGAGCCAAGGGGGCCTTGCCATCAGCTCACGTTCTGGTCGCTTTGGCCAGGACTTGTCACCTTGGGATCAGTGAGAGGTTGGGGTTGATGAGGGGATTGGTGCATTTCTTCTTGGCCGATACGGGCGTGTGGACGCTGCTTTTGGCGTTGTTGTTGGGCGCCTTGCAAACACGGCAGCAATGGACTCTCAGCCGTTGGTCCGAAGCCTCTTTGCTTTGGATCGCGTTCTGGGTTCTAGGCGTGGGAGGTGTCTATGGATTCATCATGCATCTTGTCTTCGGGTCGTTCCTGGCAGAACAGATTGGTTGGCCCAACAGTCCTTTTCAGTACGAAGTGGCTTACGCCAATCTCACGATCGGCATCCTCGGTTTCAGTAGTTTCCTGTATCGCAAACGTGATTACCTTTTGGCGAGCATGGTGGCTTTCGCCAGTTGGTTTTTCGCTGACGGGATTGGTCACGTGGCTTCGCTTGTAGTGGATCAGAACAACGCTCCTTCCAATGCCGGCAGCGTGCTGTACACCGATCTTCTGACGCCTTTGCTGGTCCTTCTCCTGCTCTGGATAAGTCGAGGTGAACGTCGCCGGCTGAGCTGATCAACGATCGACGGATCCCATGATCACGTCGATAGAGCCAAGGATCGCCATGATGTCGGCAACCTTGTGTCCCTTCAGGATGTGAGGAAGGATCTGCAGATTGTTGCTGTCTGCGGCACGAATCTTGAAGCGCCAGGGTGTGACGTCGTTGTTACCCTGAATGAACACGCCAATCTCGCCCTTCCCAGACTCCAGTCGGGTATAGAGCTCGCCATTGGGGATCTTGAACGTGGGTGCCACCTTTTTTGCCACGTACTGGTAGTCAAAGCCGGCGAAATCGCTGTCTTTGCCCTCGGCCATGCGTTTGGCCTCCAGGTTTTCCGTTGGACCACCAGGAATCATGTCGCAGGCCTGGCGAAGAATCTTGAGGGATTGGCGCATTTCTTCGACACGAACCCTGTAACGGGCGAAGCAGTCGCCCTCTTTCTCCCAGACCACATCCCAGTCGAAGTCGTCATAGCACTCGTAATGGTCAACCTTGCGCAGGTCCCATGGCACTCCGGAGGCCCTCAGCATCGGGCCGGAAAGGCTCCAGTTGATGGCTTCTTCCCTGCCGATCACACCTAGCCCCTCAATGCGCCGACGGAAGATCGGATTGTTGGTGATTAGCTTTTCGTATTCATCAATCTTGGGGCCGAACCAGTCACAGAAGTCGCGACATTTTTCCAGCCAGCCCCAAGGCAGATCGGCTGCCACACCACCGATGCGGAAGTAGTTGTTGTTGATCAGGCGTTGACCGGTGGCCGCCTCCCAGAGGTCGTAGATCATCTCCCGCTCTCGGAAAATGTAGAAAAACGGCGTCTGTGCGCCGACATCAGCAAGGAAGGGACCCAGCCAGAGCAGATGATTGGCGATGCGGTTGAGTTCCAGCATCAGCACTCGGATGTAACTGGCCCGCTTCGGAACAGGAATATTCGCCAGTCTTTCAGGGGCGTTCACGACGATCGCTTCGTAAAACATGCCCGCCGCGTAATCCATCCGGCTCACGTAGGGCACGAACATGACGTTCGTGCGGTTTTCGGCAATCTTCTCCATGCCGCGATGGAGGTAGCCGATCACCGGCTCGCAATCGAGAACATCCTCTCCATCGAGAGTCACCACAAGGCGCAACACCCCATGCATTGAGGGGTGGTGGGGGCCGAAGTTGACCACCATCGGCTCCGTGCGCGTTTCCATTTGCGTCATGGGGCCGTGGCAGAGCAAGTGCGTTGGATCTTAGGAAGGACCCATGCCCGATCTGCCATCCAGTACCGCCCAGGGCTTCATGCATGTGCCGGTTCTGGCCGAATCGTTGATGCAAACGCTGGCCGCAGAGCTCAGTGAACAGCGCCAGTCAGGCGTGTTCATTGATGCGACGTTGGGTGGTGGAGGCCATAGCGGTTTGTTGCTGGATCGCTACCCACAGCTGCGTCTGCTGGGGCTCGATCACGATCAATCTGCCCGTTTGGCGGCGGCCGAGCGGCTGGAGCATCATGGGGATCGCGTCACGATCGTGGCGACCAATTTCGCTGATTACACCCCTCCTCACCCGGTTGCATTGGTCCTGGCCGACCTTGGGGTGAGCAGCCCTCAGCTGGATGTGGCGCAGCGGGGATTCAGCTTTCGGCTGGATGGTCCCCTTGACATGCGGATGGATCAAGTTGGGGGAGGGGAAACCGCGGCTGAACTGATTGCAAGGCTGGACGAATCAGATCTGGCGGATCTGATCTACGCCTATGGAGAGGAGCGCTTGTCGAGGAGGATTGCTCGCAGGATCAAGGCTGATCTGGACGCCAGCGGAGCCTATGCCGGTACGGCGGCCCTGGCCTATGCGGTGGCTGGCTGTTATCCACCCAAGGCCCGCCGTGGTCGGATTCATCCCGCCACACGCACGTTTCAGGCCCTGCGGGTTGCGGTCAATGATGAGCTGGCGGTGCTTGACCGCTTGTTGCAACAAGCCCCCGACTGGCTCCAGCCTGATGGCCTGCTGGCAATTATCAGTTTTCATTCCCTTGAGGACCGGCGTGTGAAGACGGCCTTTCTCAGTGACGATCGCCTGCAACGCGTCACTCGGAAGCCATTGAGAGCAGACGAATCAGAGCAGCAGCTCAATCCGCGCAGTCGCAGCGCAAAGTTGCGCATTGCCCGCCGCCGCCCCCCCCAGTCAAGCCCTCCCGAGCCAAGGTCTGAAGCATGACCTGGGCCTGGACGAGTGATGGGGTGTGGTGGATTGCCCTGCTGGTTCAGCTTCTGTCGATTCCAGGCTCGTTTTTGCCCCTGCTTCCAGGCCTGATTTGGTTGCCGGTGGGATCCCTTGTCTGGATGGCGGCTGTGGGTTGGGCGCAGGCCTGGCCTGAGTTTGTTCTGGCGCTTGTGTTGTTCGGCTTGGGTCTCATCGCTGATCTTCTTGCTCTTGGATTGGCATCTGCACGTCTGAAGGCCAGTCGCTGGTCTGCGGCGGGAGCCGGTGTGGGTTTGCTTATCGGCGTGCTGGGCTTGCTGCCGGCCCTGCCGTTCGGCGGGCCACTGCTGGGGGCTTTTTTGGGGCCATGGCTTGGAGCAACGCTGGTGGAAACCTTGGTCACAACAAAGCCACCCCGGAATCTGGGGTGGCTTGAAGCGTTGCGTCAGGGATCGGTGGTGGGTCTGGCTGTTGTGGCAGGGCTTCTGATTAGTCGCCTTGCTCAGCTGCTGCTGGCAGTGCTGGGTGTCGCAGCGTTTGTTGCTTTGAGTTGTTTTTAACTGTTGAGAAAACCAGTCTGATCATCAGTGCCAAACAACTGACGATAAGCAGCCAGCGAGATACAGATCACCACGGGACTTGCGACGAGCAGGCCAACACCATTGAGAATAATTCCGACGGTCAAAATAATCGTGTTGACGATCAACAGCAAAAGCATCCACCACCATGTGGCATCAATAATCTTTTGGCCTTTCTGAATGTTTTCAACCGGATTGCCTGTTTGTAGAAGTGCAATAGCAGGCAAAAGTTTTTGGTTGACTGAGAGATAGATGAAAATCACCATCCCTGTAATCAGGGGGATGAAGCCGGCGAATGTGCTTGCTGCAAAAAATTCATTGGTGAGCCACCGAAGCACCAAAACAATGATGGCAACGATGATGGCAAGAACGATTTGATTGATGAATAAACGTCCGGCTGCATTGCCGTCCCATCGCACCAAGTCAGAGAACGAAGGCTTGGCTCCATTGAGCGACTTCCAAGCTCCGCGGATCAGACCCATGATTCCCCAGAGGCTAATCACTGTGCTGCCAATGGCAACAACGAGAAAATAAGCAATGGGTACGCTGTCGTTCGCTAAGGCGTGTGCCCCGCGCACGATGATCTGAAACAGAATCCAGACGCTGCCAGCCAACAGGGTGAACAGCACCAAAGGCCATGGGGCTCTGGCGAAAGCATTCCATCCGTCTTCAATGGCTTGAAGCACGTGGAGCCGCTGCTTGGCCGGTGTCTCAGTCATGAATCACTGGGGAACTTGCGCGGAAGGTAGCTTCTCTGACACTTTTTTCCAGAGGTTGTGTTACGCGTCTTTTGATCTCAGCGCTGGGTCATTGTCTGAATTGCGGTTGTGATGACCTCGATCGTTCCGTCAATGTCTGCCGCTGTGGTGTCGCGTCCCAGGCTCAGTCGCAATGACCCTTCCGCCTCTAGACGGCTTCGGCCAATGGATCGCAGAACGTGAGATGGCTCGCCGCGACTGCAAGCAGAACCACTGCTGCAGGCCAGTCGGGATCGCAGTGCCCGATGCAGGCGACTACCTGAGATGTCGGGCACTGTGAGATTGAGGTTGTGGGCCAGCCGAGGTTGCAGCGCCCCGTTGAGCTGGATCGTTGGATTGCGATCTTTGAGCCCTTCCCACAGCTGATCTCTCAAAGCCCGCAGTCGCGCCTGGCGCTCATCCAGGTCGTGTAATGACAGCTCGGCTGCAGCAGCCATGCCCATGATCAGTGGCACCGGCAAGGTGCCCGCCCGCAGGCCCTGCTCCTGTCCTCCACCCCACTGAAGCGGTTGTAGCTGGGTGCCAAGTCTCACCACCAGCGCGCCGATGCCTTTCGGTCCATTGAATTTGTGTGCGCTGAGACTGATCAACGCACAACCCAGTGCTTTGGCATCCAGGGGGAGATGCCCGTAGGCCTGGGCCGCATCGGTGTGCATCGTGATGCCGTGGCTGCTGCAGATGGCACTCAGGGCCTGGATCGGTTGAATAACGCCGATCTCGTTGTTGGCCACCATCACACTGACCAGCTGGGTGTTGGACTGAATGGCCTGTTCCAACTGTTGTTCCGTGATCAGGCCGTTCTTTTGTGGAGTCAACAACGTGATCTCAAATCCCTCCTGCTTCAGCTGCAGAAGGGGGTCGAGCACCGCGTGATGCTCACTGGCCACGCTGATCAGATGTCCTGCTCCACTGTCGGACAGCGCGCAAGCCCTGGCATGGCCCAGAAGCGCCAGGTTGTTGGCTTCGGTGGCGCCACTGGTGAAGATCAGTTCCTCGGATTTGATTCCCAGGCTGCTCGCAAGGCGTTCTCTGGCTGAGCCGATTGCAGCGGCGGCTGTCAAGCCAAGCCGATGTTGCCGGCTTGATGGATTGCCCCACTGCTCGCGCCACCAGGGCTCCATCGCCTGGATCACTGAGGGATGACAGGGTGTGGTGGCCTGGTGATCGAGGTTGATCACAACTTCACTGCTCTCAAGTAACTGTGTGGGGTCAGCATGGTGTGACTCTCAGATTGTCGCGATGCACTCCATCCGTTGGGTCTTCAGTTTGGGGCTGCTTGCGTCGGCAGCTTTTCACCCCGCTGTCGCTGAGGGGTTCGATCGGGAGCAGATCCTGGAGCAAATGAAGGCATCGCGCCCGCTCGATCTGGTGGTGATTGATCAGCGTGATGGAGCTCAGCAATACACGCTTGGAATCTTTGCGGTTGAGGGAGATTCAGTGGATCCTGAAATCCGCAGGTTCAAGCTCTGGCACGAATCTCCCGACAATTTGTTGATACCAACTGAGTCGGTGAACTGCGGACTTGAGCAACCGCTGCGGGTGACCCGGGGTACATCAGCCATCTATGTACGCAAACTCAATCCTGGGGGGTCGATGAATGCGTCCACGCGCGAAGACCATCTGGTTTGGTGGGCGGCCTGTCATCCCGAACTCGCTGGCCAGGATCCCGCCGGTCTCGCGGACAAGGCCAGAGAGCTCGGTTATTCCACTGAGTTGATCGAATCCCAGGAAGTGTTGCGGTTGCCAGCGCCCTAACGCTCCTAGATTCCGGCCAGATGAGGTCAGGCCTTGACAACCTCCCAGCCCGAACAACCCTCTCAGGCCTCTCAGCCTGAACAGTCAAACCCTTCTGAACAGCCCACACCGTCCGAACAGCCAACGGTGCGATTGCTGCTGGTGGACGATGAACCTGGGCTGCGTTCAGCAGTGCAGGCCTATCTCGAGGATGAGGGGTTTGATGTCACCACGGCTGTGGATGGTGAGGATGGTTTCGCCAAGGCGCAGCAGATGCTGCCAGACGTGGTGATTAGCGACGTGATGATGCCCCGGCTCGATGGTTATGGGCTGCTCAACAAGCTCAGAGCTGATGAGCGTCTGGGCGGTACACCCGTGATCTTCCTCACCGCCAAAGGCATGACGGCGGATCGCACCCAGGGCTATCTGGCGGGTGTTGACGATTACATCCCTAAACCCTTTGACCCGGATGAGCTGGTCGCGCGCGTGACCAACGTGGCTCAGCGTCAGCAGCGACTGTTGCAGGAAGCAGCCCGCTTCGCTGATGCCGACATGGGCCAGATGGCCAAACAGATCACGGAGATTCGCTCTCTGCTCGCTCAGGCGGAGGCACTGCCATCCAGCGACCCTGTGCAGCACAATTTCACGCCCAGGGAATCCAGTGTTCTGCAACTGGTGGCGGAAGGATTGATGAACAAGGAAATCGCTCGCCAGCTGGAGACATCAATCCGAAATGTCGAGAAGTACGTGAGCAGGTTGTTTATCAAAACCGGCACGTCCAGCCGAACGGAGCTGGTGCGTTACGCCTTGCAGCATCGTCTGGTGGAGTGACAGGCCAACAGGCAGAGCCTTTGCCTGAAGGTTGGCGTCCAGCCGCACTCAATCAGGGATGGACGTACAGAGACATCACTGACTCTCACGATCAAGGCACGCTGATCAGCGTGCTAATGGCTCAGCGTTACGCCCACTCCTGCGAAGACGTCTGGCTTCGCCGAATCGCTGCTGGTGAACTCCGACTCAACGGAAAGCTTCTGCTCAAGGATCAACCGCTGCCGGATCAAGCAGAACTGCTCTGGTGCCGTCCTCCATGGATCGAGCCTGCCATCCCAGACATCTGGTCGGTTGTGCATGATGACGGGGATCTGCTGGTGATCAATAAACCGTCCGGACTGCCGGTGATGCCCGGTGGCGGCTTTCTGCAGCACACGCTCTCCACTCTTTTGGATCAGCGCGGTCGCCAGCTGGGTGAGCCCCTGGTTGCCAAACCCGTGCATCGCCTCGGTCGCTTCACCTCCGGATTGCAGGTGTGTGCACGCCAGCCCACCACCAGAGCCGCTCTTTCGCGAGCTTTTAAGCCGTCCTCAGGAACCCGAAAGCTTTATCAGGCCTGGTCCCAGCGTGTCGCAGGGCTTGAGTTCGGGATGTCTCTTGCGGTGAATACGGATGTGGTCGAGCGGACCCATCCCTTGCTGGGATGGGTCTGGGGACCATTGCCCCCAGCGGATGGGTTGATCCGGCGACGTCTTAAAGCCCACAGTGAATTTACGCTGCTGGAACGCTGCCCCCAGGGAGATCTTCTGCAGGTCGCGATCACAACGGGTCGCCCTCATCAGATCCGCATCCATCTCGCGCAACTGGGGTCTCCCCTGCTTGGTGACCCGCTCTACATGAACGATCAGCGCATCAGTGATGTCGCCACTCCGGGAGACGCGGGCTATCGGCTCCATGCCTGGCGTCTGCAGCTGGATGATCTGCATCTCAGCTGTGAGCCGCCATCGACGTTCTGATGCTGCTCAAACTCGCCAAGACTTTTCAGCATCGGGTGATTTCAGAGGTTGATGCCATGCCTAGGTCGGTCTCCGCGGTTTTTGTTGGCTCGCTGCTCTGTCTGCTCGCGGGCTGTTCCACCGACGGTTCCGGGGGCGATCAGCGGCAGGCCAAACAGCTCAAGGTGCTGTTCTGCAATGTGGAATCAGGCACCTTCATTGATGCCAATCGTGATTCGGTCCTGTCGGTGGGTGATTCGGTCAGCTACCGACTTGCCGTGGCCAGGCTGGGCGGAGCAGTGCAGGGGTGTGAACAGGCGAATGGTTCCTTCTATGGGCTTGAACAGGTGGTTGAACGACGAGTCCTCAAAGGCGAAACCGTGTTCCTGACCCATGCCCAGGGAACCCTCACCTTCAAGGACGGCAATATCCAGACCCGTTCCCTTGGCTCGCTTCAGTCCAGCGCCGCTGTGACACCTAGCCTGGAATCAGGGGCATTGACTCTCTCGCTCGGAGATTTGTTCCCTAGCAATCACGGGGCGACCCTGATCGGTCAGGGCGGCGCTTTCAGCGGCACTGTGGGGACTGCTGATTTTGTCAGTGATACCCCTCCCTACGCGCTGCTAAAGCTGCACAGTCAGTTCGGGTCCTGACGGATCCTGAGCCCTGGTCTTTTCGAGGTGCTGTTCAGGCCTTGTGAAATTCGATCAGCCTGGAGAAGTAGAACGGCGCTTTGTTGAGGCTGCGTCGCACTGGTTTGAAGCCGCAGGCTTCCGCGGCCGCCACAATCCCTTTCTCCTTGAGGGTGTAGGCGCGGGTGGTTTTGCTGGGGCCTGGGAATAACTGGCCGATACCTTTCAGTGCTGCCAGGAGCGGCGTGTAGGGCGCGAAGCTCACGATCAGGCGTTGTTCGCTGAGAGAGCAGAGGTGCCGCACCATCTCTTCAGCAGCCTCCTGGGGGTAGTGAATGAACACATCAAGGCAGCACACGGTGTGGAATAAGCCGCTGAGACTTTCCAGATCACTGGCTGCGAAATTGAGCTTTGCCATGTCCAGGCCCGCATCACGCGCCCGGCGCTCAGCTTCCTTGGCCATGGCTTCAGAGATGTCGCTGGCATTGATGAAGCCGGCTCCCATGCGCCCCAGGGGGACGCTCAAACTGCCGACGCCGCAACCGGCATCGCAGAAACTCACATTGTTGAACTGCCCACTCTCCTCGATCCAGGCCAGCACTTCATTAACGGTTTTCTGGTGTCCGATCCTGATATTGCGCTGGACCTTATTGACGTCATCGCTATCGCTGTAGATACGGTTCCAACGATCGAATCCCGTCGTCTCGAAATAGCCCTTCACTTCCTGTTTCTCGGCCTGCTTGTCATTCAGCAGTTGCTCGGGGGACATCAATTCACTCGCAGCGGCGGAATCTTAAGCAGCCTGCCGCCAGGCCAGCTTTCGTTCTGACTCGTTCCATTCCCAGCGCAGCAGATCGTCCAGTCCATCTCCAATCAACATGGGGTCTTCAAGGCGTTCCGCAAGCACTTCTCTGGGAGCCATGGTGGACGCCCAGATCGCACCATCCGCATCACCGCTCCAGCTGGCTAGACGGCAGGTGCCTTCGAGCAAGGGCAGGGTCACGCCGGCCAAGGTGCCGTCTTCCAGTCGGCAGGTGCCGTTGTTCACCAAGAGCACTCGCTCATCCCAGCGATGTTCACCCTCCGACAGCCCGTAGGGCGCCAGGGCATCACTTACCAAAACCAGCTGATCCCCCGCCATCTTCTGCAACAACACCGCTGTGGTGGGATGCACATGCACTCCGTCGGCAATCAGCCCAAGCGCAATGTCGCCGCGACGGCAGGCTTCTCCCAAGGGCCCAGGAGCGCGGTGGTGCAGTCCCGGCATGGCATTGAAAGCGTGCGTGATCATCTCGACGCCCTGTCTGAACGCCAGGGCTGCCTGATCGGCATTTGCGGTGCTGTGACCCAGAGCCACATGGATGCCGAGCCCTTTGAGTTCGTTGATCAATTCCTGAGCACCCGGTTGCTCCGGCGCCAAGGTGATCAGGCTGATGTCGGTTTCAAATCCTGCGATCCGTGCCTTTAGGGCCGCGACGCTGGGGGCAGCGATGTGCTCCAACGGGTGTGCACCCCGCCGTGCTTCCGCAAGGAACGGGCCCTCAAGGTGTGCTCCCAGTAGCTGGCAGCGGCCCGCTTGATGCCGGTCACGGGCCTGCCGGAGAACGTTCAGGGATTGGCGTAGCGGGGCCACAGCACAGGTGACCAGGGTTGGAGCGATCGCCTCGACCCCATCGCGCCAAAGCAGCTCCAGCAACTCCAGGAGTTTCGGCAAATCCTGTTGCGTGAGCTCCGTGAAGGCCAGGCCCAGGCCCCCATTGATTTGCAGATCGATCCCCCGACGACTAATTCTGTCTCCTTGCCAGCTTTCCCCGGCCATCGCCCCACCGGCCGGCATCGGACCAGCGGCGATGATCAGATTGCGATCATCCACGCTGAGCCAGGACAGACCTGCATGGTCGTGGTTTCTGGGGCGCTGGGGCAGACGTACATCGGTGATCCGACGCATGCGGTTGGGCCGGCTCAGGCCGGTGCGGGACGATGGCAGTCTCGCTGTCCTTCCGGTTCTTGCCTGTGGCCGAGTTGCCATCCCCCCCCATTGATCCAGGTTCGGTGCCCAGGGTTGCCGTCATCATGGGCAGTGATTCCGACCTTCCCAGCCTCCGTCCTGCCGTCGAGGTGCTGGAACAGCTGGGGGTGGCGGTGGAGGTACGCGTGCTCTCGGCGCACCGCACGCCTTTGGAGATGGTCAGCTTCGCCCAGCAGGCTCGCCAGCGTGGGCTGGCCGTGATTGTGGCCGGTGCCGGTGGCGCAGCTCATTTGCCTGGAATGGTGGCCGCACTTACCACCTTGCCTGTGATTGGCGTACCGGTGCAGAGCAAAGCACTGTCAGGCGTCGACTCTTTGCATTCGATCGTGCAGATGCCCGGTGGTATTCCCGTGGCCACGGTGGCGATCGGCGGAGGTCTGAATGCGGGCTTGCTGGCTGCACAGATCCTTGCTGTCGAGGGTGGTGCGCTGGCTGAACGTCTGGAGGCCTACCGCAAGCAGCTTCATGACACGGTTGTTGAGAAGGATGTCCGTCTGAAGGATCTGGGCAGTCGTGACTATCTCGAGCGAATGACTTGATCTCCGGCCATTGCCGACCTTCGCTGTTGCCGCCAGCCGGCATTTTTGGTGCCATGAGGTGAGTGCCGTTTTCAAGCTGAGCTCCTTTTGATCTGCACCTCCTTCAAACCATGACGTCCTGGCCAGCCTGGATTCGCTGGGGATTGGTGCTGCCGTTGCTGACCCTCAACCTGTTCGTGATCCGTCAGCTCCTCCTGCCGCTGGCTCCCTTCCCGGGACTGTTTCTCACCGCCGCGCTGATCGCGTTTCTGCTGGATATTCCCTGCCGCTGGCTCACCGGTCGAGGGATGCGCCGCTGGGTGGCGATCGTGCTTGTCACTCTCGCCACGATCGGGGCATTGGTCTTCGCTGCGCTGACCCTGGTGCCGCTGCTGATTGAGCAGCTTGGCCAGTTGATCAATGCTCTTCCAGGACTGCTCTTGGCGGCCCAGCAGTGGGTGAACCGTCTCCAGGAGTGGGCCTCAATCCGTGGGCTGCCCACGGAGTTTGGCGACCTCAGCAGTGATCTGCTCTCCCGTGCAAGCACTGTGGCCAGTCAGCTCAGCCAGAGCTTGCTCAGCATTCTCGGGGCCACACTCGGCACCACGATCAACACGGTGATCGTGCTGGTGTTGGCGGTGTTCTTCCTGATCGGAGGTGAATCGATCACGAAGGGTCTGGCCCGCTGGCTGCCCGATGCGTGGCGTGGGTTGGTGACCGGCACTCTGGCTCGGACCTTTCGTGGCTACTTCGGCGGGCAAGTGCTGCTGGCGCTGATCCTGGCCTTGGGTCAGATCGTGTTGTTCACCCTTCTCAAGATCCCCTATGGCGTGCTGTTTGCCGTGCTGATCGGATTCACAACCCTGATCCCCTACGCCAGTGCTTTCACGATCGTCGCCGTGAGCGGGTTGCTCGCTTTTCAGGATCCCAGTAAGGGCCTAGAGACTCTGGTGGCCGCAATCGTGGTCGGTCAGATCGTTGATCAGGTCATTCAGCCGCGTTTGATGGGAAGCATCGTGGGGCTGCAGCCGGCCTGGCTGCTGATTGCTCTGCCCCTGGGAGCAAAGGCCGGAGACCTTTACGGCTTTGGAGAGTTGTTGGGTCTGCTGCTGGCAGTCCCTGTCGCCAGCTGCCTCAAGACGTTCGTGGATGCCTGGGCCGAGCGTCAGGGCATCCACGTGGTCGTCAGCAGTGCAGTCGTCAGCGAGGTCAGCGCTGGGCAGGAATGATGTTTCTGGAGATCAGCTCGTTCACCACCTGATCCACGCAGTTCGTCAGGTCTGCCGCTCCGGTGTCGACAGAGAGTTCCGGAGTGTCTGGTGCTTCATAAGGGCTTGAGATTCCCGTGAATTCCTTGATTTCGCCGGCCCGTGCCTTCGCATACAGGCCTTTGGTGTCGCGCTTCTCGCACACATTCAGATCAGCGGCACAGAAGATCTCGATGAAATCTCCGTCGCTCACCAAGTCGCGCGCTTTGTCGCGGTCAGCACGGAACGGCGAGACGAATGCCGTCAAAACAATGGCGCCAGAATCCAAAAACAGTTTGGAGACCTCTCCGATGCGGCGGATGTTCTCCTCACGGTCGGCGTCGGAAAATCCCAAGTCCTTGCAGAGGCCATGGCGAATGTTGTCGCCGTCCAGCACATAGGTGCTCAGTCCTCGCTCGAACAGGGCCTGATTGACCGCGTTGGCAAGCGTGCTTTTGCCCGCACCGCTCAGGCCTGTGAACCAGAGAATGGCGCTTCGGTGTCCCCGTTGTTCAGCGCGGGCTGCTCGATCAACCGATGCCTGATGCCAGGCGATATTGGTGGAAGCACCCTGGTTGGTCAGCTGGCCGTGGCTGGACGAAGCGGTCATTGGGATCCGGCGGTCTGGGGCAGCCATTGTCCCTCAGCTTGCATCTCTTTGAGCCTCGTTCAGCTTCAGCCCCCAGCGCGCTTGGGACGGTATCCCTCTTTGTTGAGCAGTTCCAGTGCGAGCTCCACCTGATCGCCCTGAAGTTCGATCAGGCCGTCTTTTGCGGTGCCACCGCTGCCGATGCGTGTCTTGAGTTTCTTCAGCAGTGCTTTGAGTCCTTCTTGGTTGAGCTCCAGACCGCGGATCACCGTCACAGTCTTGCCGCCTTTCCCCCCACGGGTCGGCTGCACCCGAACGATTTGCTGGGCTTTTGCAGTGGGTTGCTTCTCGGGGCTGCTCGGCCGCTGCAGACTGTCTGTGTTGCTGAATTCCTGCCACCCGCCTTTCGGCATTGCTTCTGCGCATCCGACACCATCCTGCCGTTTTCGTGATGACCGACTCAGCGTCCACGCCTAGATGGGCTGACTCAAGCCAAGGCCTTGGTCGCTGGATCGAACACTTGATCGGTATTGATCTGCTGAGGCGTCCCCTGTTTTTCCAGGCACGTCAGATGATTATCCGAACGGCGGAACGCAACGGCATTCCCTGGAGAGTCCGTCGCCGTGAACTCGAGAAGGCTGCAGCACCGTTGTTGTCGAGCAGCATCACTCCAGGCCTGGTGCCGCCCGCCTACTACGTGGCGCGTTTTCACGCCTATGAACAGGGCAATCTCTGCTGGCAGGCTGCTGCCGAAGCGGAGCAAGCCACCGATGCGATGGCCCTGCGCATCTGGCCGGACGAGGCGCTGGCACCATCTGTGGCCCAAGCCCGTCTGCGGGATGAGATCCACCGCGCTTTGGCGCCGCTCCTGAACGGATCCATTGATCAGGTGCTCGATCTTGGCTGTTCAGTGGGAGTGAGCACGTTGTATCTCGCAAGCTGGTTGTCTGAGCGGGCAGAGCAGCGCCAAGAGCCCGCACCTCGGATTCAGGGCCTGGATCTTTCCCCCGACATGCTCGCAGTGGCTCGTGTGCGTGATCGGGAGGGACTCGTGGATGGCTGGTTGCATGCAGCGGCGGAGGACACGGGTCTGGCGGATGCGTCCTTTGACCTGATCAGTCTTCAGTTCGTTTGCCATGAGCTGCCTCAGGATGCGACCCACGCCGTGCTGGGGGAGGCTGCTCGGTTGTTGCGGCCAGGAGGTGCTCTGGTGATGGTGGATCAGGATCCCGCCTCCTCCGTGCTTCAGCGCCTTCCAGCGGCAGTCGCCACATTGCTCAAAAGCACCGAGCCCTATATCGAGCAGTACTTCGGCCTCGATATGGCTGCGGCCCTGCGGACGGCAGGGTTCCGGAATCTTCAAATCAGTGCCTGTGATCCACGGCATCGCGTGATTGCCTGCTTACGCTGAGCCAACGCTTCAAAGGCCGCGCGCGCGGTCAGCTGCACCTTGACCAGCACCCTGCCACCCAAGCCCACCGCTCAGGATCTGGCCCTCAGCTCCAGGCCTGCCTCCTCCGGTCGTTTCGGCCGTTTCGGTGGTCAGTACGTGCCTGAAACGCTGATGCCTGCCCTGGCTGAGCTGGAGACGGCCGCGGCTGAGGCCTGGAAAGATCCGTCTTTCACCTCAGAGCTCAACCGCCTGCTGCGCAACTACGTGGGCAGGGCCACACCTCTCTATGAAGCTGAGCGGCTCACAGCCCATTACCGCCGCAGTGATGGCGGACCCAGGATCTGGTTGAAGCGTGAGGACCTCAACCACACCGGCGCCCACAAAATCAACAATGCGCTCGGGCAGGCGTTGCTGGCCCTGCGAATGGGCAAAAACCGGATCATTGCCGAAACAGGAGCTGGTCAGCACGGGGTCGCGACGGCCACGGTCTGCGCTCGCTTCGGGTTGAAGTGTGTGGTGTACATGGGTGCTGAAGACATGCGCCGTCAGGCTCTGAATGTGTTCCGCATGCGTCTTCTTGGTGCCAGCGTTCAGCCTGTGACCGCCGGCACCGCCACGCTCAAGGACGCCACCAGCGAGGCCATCCGTGACTGGGTTACGAATGTGGAGACCACGCATTACATCCTCGGGTCAGTGGCAGGCCCCCATCCCTATCCGATGTTGGTTCGCGACTTTCATGCAGTGATCGGAGAGGAGGCCAGGGACCAATGTCAGCAAGCGTTCGGTCGTTTGCCAGACGTGCTGATGGCTTGCGTTGGTGGGGGTTCCAACGCCATGGGTCTTTTTCATCCCTTTGTGGAGTGCAGCGATGTGCGTCTGATCGGAGTTGAGGCCGCCGGTGATGGCGTCGCCACAGGCCGTCATGCCGCCACGATGACTGAAGGCAGGGTCGGTGTGCTTCACGGTGCAATGAGCCTGTTGTTGCAGGATCAGGACGGGCAGGTGCAGGAAGCTCATTCGATCAGTGCCGGCCTGGATTACCCGGGAGTTGGGCCTGAACACAGCTACCTGCGTGAGATCGGCCGGGCCGAATACGGCGCCGTCACCGACGCTGAAGCGCTCCAGGCGCTTCAACTGGTGAGCCGCTTGGAGGGCATCATTCCTGCCCTCGAGACAGCGCATGCATTCGCCTGGCTTGAGACCCTCTGTCCAACCCTGCCGGATGGCACTGAAGTGGTGTTGAACTGCTCTGGTCGTGGTGACAAGGATGTGAACACGGTCGCCGAGCAGCTTGGCGACGCACTCTGAAGATTCAGAGCATGTCTCAGCTCAGTAAGCGCTCCAGGGTGACAGCAACGGAGTTGACGGCCGCACGAGCGGTCGCGTAGGCCATCCGCATGGGGCCGATCAGGGCAACCTGGCCCACGCCTCCGTCACCGCTGCGATAGCTGGCCTGAACGACTGAGCAGCGGCTCAATGCTGTCTCAGGATGCTCACGTCCGATCCAAACGCGCCCGTCGGACCAGGCAGGTGCGGGAACAAACGCTGCCGGGTCACTGTCCATCAGGTCGAGAAGAGGCCTCACCCTGGCGCTGTCACTGAATTCGGGTTCAGCCACGAGCCGCGACACCCCATGCACTAACGGTGCCTGCTCGATCGGGCGTTGGAAGAGATTGCCGTTCTCCAGCGCGTCCTGAAGTGCCCTTCCGCAGGATTGTAGCTGCTGTGGCAGACAGCTCCAGTCCAGCTGTCCGGCCTGCACCAGTTGGTCTGAGGTCCAGCGTTCTAAGGCTTCCACCTGACCGGCACTGCCGTGGGGCAGCCGCAGATTGAGGTGATGGGCCTGGCTGGAATCGCCCACGAGCATCACCAGCAGGCGGTCCTCACTGCGCACCAGGCGAATGGTTCTGAGATTGCTTTGGGATCGTTGCGGCGGGCTGATCAGGCTCATCAGACCTGTGAAATCCGTCAGCCGGCGTGCCAGCTGCAGCAGCAGGTCATCCAGTGCCGCCCAGCGCAGGCTCAGCTGGGTCAATTCCCGCTCCAGGTGATGTGCACCCGCACCGGGTTCGGGCAGAAGGCAGTCCACATAGTGGCGGTAGCCCTGGGGGCTGGGCACGCGCCCCGCTGACGTGTGTGGCTGGGTCAGGAGTCCACGCTGTTCCAGAGCTCCCATGGCCGAACGCACCGTGGCCGAACTCGCTTTGATTCCGAATCTCTGCACTAAAGCGCGACTGCCCACTGGTTCGATGGTGTCGACATAGTGGTGGACCGTGGCCTGAAGAACCTCCTGCTGTCGTCGGGGCAGCGGCTTCACGGAGATCACCTTGCGGATCGTGATCTTACGAAGAATCAGTCAGGGAGATTGGTTCCTGTCATGAATGCATGCCGTTCGGCTGACTGGCGCGCTGATCAGTAGCGCGGCACTGCGGGATCCACCACAACGCTCCAGGCGTCAATGCCACCCTCGAGGTTCCAGACGTCCAGGGATGGTCGATTCTCGAGCAGCCAGCAACCGAAATTCCAGCTGCGCACACCGGCATGGCACAGCACCACGATCGAACCACCGTTTGGCAGCACGTCATCAATGCTCCCCATCCAGTTTTCAGCATCACTGAGGGGCAGATGCTTCACCGGGTGCGGAAATGGAGCGATCACCAGTTCCTGCTGCTCCCGCACATCCACAACGGTCAGATTGGTGTTGTCGTTGAGCCAGTCGTTCAGTTCGCTGGCCTTGAGGGGTTTTGGGGTGGGTCCATTCATCGCTTCAGTCTGGCTTTGGGCTGGCACAGCACCATGGATAGATAGAAGATGAGCACCATGTGCTTCACCGCCTGTTCATGAAAGGGCGCTCGTTCCTGTTGGCTCTGGTCGCTGTGGCGATGGTGCTGCTCACCCTGGCGCTGGGTGTTTGGTGGGCGATGGCTCGTCAGAGCCCGCTGCGGATTATGGACCGGCCCCTTGAGCTGCCCCGCGCAGCACGGTTTATGCCAAGTGATGCAGCCCTGACGCTGCACTGGCTGGTCGACTCGCGTCAGGTGCCTGCTTACGCCCAGGCCGTTGCGCCCGTTCGCCAGCGCCAACTGGTGAATGACAGCACCCGTCAGCTCAGAGATGGTGCCTTTGCTCTAGCCGGCCTTGACTTCAGCACTGAGCTGGCCGGCTGGATTGGGCCCGAAGTCAGCTTTGCAGTGCTTGACGCTCCTGCACAGCAGTCCGGGGAACAACCCAAGCAGGGTTGGGTCCTGGCACTGTCCAGCCGCGATGAAGATGGGGCCAAGCGCTTTCTGCAGCGTTTCTGGCAGACCCGAAGCCTGGCAGGCACCGATCTTCAGATCTCCCGCTACCGCGGTATGGGACTGATCAGCGGTCGCGGTGCCCTGCTGGGAAGGGATCCCCAACCGATCGCCACGGCCTTGATCGACGACGATCTGCTGTTGCTGGCTTCAGGGCGAGGCGTGCTTGAACAGGCGCTGGATGTCTCTCAACTGGACAGTCAGCATCAGCTCGGAGACCCTGTTCTGGCCGCTGATCTGCAGAGCTTCGGTCGTGGTGCTGCCGTTCTGATTGCCACCCCTGGTGCGATGGACCGCTGGCTTGGGGTCCCCTCAGCGATCACTGCCCGTGAAGACCTGCAGGGGCTGGTGGCATCGCTGACACCGCAGGGCGCTGATCTGGCGCTTGATGCCGTGGTCCACTTCCGTGAGCCTCTGATTCCCCGGATGTCTCAGCTGGCGGACAGCGATGTGTTCCTTAGAGATGCCGGTGGTGATGCGGAGACAGTCGCTCTGCTTACGAATCCTGCGGCTCTTCTGGCTGCCGATGCCAATGAGCCCCTGGCTCAGTGGATCGCTCCCCTTCTGCGGCAGTCGATCGAATCCCTGTCGACCGGGGCCGCGGCTGCCGTCGCCGGCCTCGATGAGGGGCCCATGCTTTGGCAGCAAGGGCCGCAGGGCTGGGTGTTAGGCACCCGGCCGAATCGTCCCGATCCCGAAGTGGTGGATCAGCGACTTCAGGGGCTTGGGTTGACAGGCTCCACTCTCGACAGCGAAGGTCAACCTGTTCAGGTCTGGACCCGTCTGGCTCGTCAACGACGTCGAGGAGAGGAGTCGCTGCAAGCTGAACTTGCTGTCGCTCTGGAGCGGCATATCGGTGTGAACTGGTGGGCAGAGACCCTCGATGGTTTGCGCCGTCGCGGTGAGAGTGGTGACCTGATGCAGCGACAGCAGCAGCTGCAGCAGCTGCAGTCCGCGAGTCAGTCAGTGCTGTCTCAGCAACTGGCACTCGCTGCGGCGCCAAGCCGCTTGCACCTTGGTCAGTGGCGACCCTGGGAGCTGGTGCAGGGGGTGGCAGGTCGATCACTGTTGCCAGCTGTGAAAGGTTTGGCTGTCTCTGCTGGGGCTGACCCAAACGCCACCTCCGTTCAGGATGAACGTGTGAGCAGCTTGCGTCTCCGTGCGCGACTCCAGCTCGGTTGATCTTCTTCTCCTGCGCCATGGCATTGCCGCAGAACGGTTCTGCGGCCGTGATCATCCCGATCGCCCCCTAACCGATCGCGGCATGCGGCGAACTCTGGAGGTTGTCCGACAACTGCGGATGCTGGATGTTCAGGCGGACACACTGATCAGCAGTCCTTACCGGCGATGCATGCAGACCGCTGAGTTGGCGGTCCAGGCTGGGTTAGCGAAGTCGATCTGTCTGGATTCAGCCCTGGAGCCAGGCGGTGACCCGTGGCCGTTGGTCTCCCGCGTTTCCGGCTGTTTCCTGTTGGTTGGCCATGAGCCAGATCTGAGCACTCTTGCGGCGACGCTGATCGGAGCACCCGCCAGCAGCCTGCGCTTGCGTAAGGCGGGATACTGCCATCTCAGTTGGCACGCTGACCTGAGCGATCCTCGGGGTCAGGCTGAACTGCAGGCATTACTCAGGCCTCGTCTTTTGCTCCCGCGCTCCGTTTAAGTTGCCCTTGCGCTGAAGCGGAGGTTGGTGAGTCAGAAAAATGGTGCCGAGATCCGTCATGAGCGAACGGGTCTGGTGTTCCGCCCCGGACTTGAGGGGGTGCCTGCCACCCAGTCGTCCATCTGTGACATTGATGGTCATGCAGGCTGCCTGTCCTATCGCGGCTACCCCGTCGACGATCTGGCCACCCACTGCAGCTTTCTGGAGACCACCTACTTGCTGATCTGGGGTCAATTGCCCACTCCTCAGCAGTTACGAGACTTTGAGGACGAGGTGCAGATGCACCGACGCGTTAGTTTCCGCGTCAGGGACATGATGAAGTGCTTCCCCTCCGATGGGCATCCGATGGATGCCCTGCAGTCCAGCGCAGCGTCTTTGGGTCTGTTTTATTCCCGTCGTGCCATCGACGACCCTCAGTACATCTATGACGCGGTGGTTCGGCTGATCGCCAAGATCCCGACCATGGTCGCCGCCTTTCAGCTGATCCGTAAAGGCCAAGATCCCATTCAGCCCAGAGACGATCTGGCGTATTCCGCCAATTTTCTCTACATGCTCATGGAGCGTGAGCCAGATCCTATGGCCTCAAGGATCTTTGATCAGTGCCTGATCCTGCATGCGGAGCACAGTCTCAATGCGAGCACTTTCAGTGCCCGCGTCACCGCCAGCACACTCACCGATCCTTATGCGGTCGTCGCCTCAGCCGTCGGCACGCTGGCTGGCCCCCTTCATGGCGGGGCCAATGAAGATGTCCTGGCGATGCTCGAAGAGATCGGCACACCAGATCAGGCCGCAGGCTATCTCGATGAGGCCATGGCCAGCAAGCGCAAGATCATGGGATTCGGTCACCGTGAATACCGCGTCAAAGATCCTCGTGCGGTGATTCTTCAGGCTCTTGCTGAAGAGATGTTCGAACGCTTTGGTCACGATGAGATGTACGACGTGGCCAGAGCTCTGGAGACAGCGGCGGAAACTCGTCTCGGCCCAAAAGGGATTTATCCCAATGTGGATTTCTATTCCGGACTTGTTTATCGCAAGCTGGGTATTCCCAGAGATCTGTTTACGCCGGTCTTTGCCATCGCAAGAGTGGCCGGATGGCTGGCTCACTGGCGTGAACAGCTTGGTGCCAATCGGATCTTTCGGCCATCTCAGATCTACACCGGCAGTGATCTGCGCCAATGGACGCCACTGGAGGCCCGAGTTCCAACCATCACCACTTAAGTTACATTCATCACACCTTTGCTCATGGTGACTTTCCTCGCCACCAGCGCACCGGCTCTGGTCAGTCCAGGCCTGGATCTGGAACGAAGTTTCAGTCAAGCTCTCGAGGGCTTTGGACTGTCTGAGCAAGCAGCTCGTTTGATCTGGCTGCCACTACCCATGCTGTTGGTGCTTGTCGCAGCAGTGGTAGGGGTTCTCGTCACCGTTTGGCTCGAACGCAAGATCTCAGCAGCGGTTCAGCAGCGCATTGGACCTGAATATGCCGGGGCACTCGGTGTTCTTCAGCCCCTTGCGGATGGTCTCAAATTGCTGGTGAAGGAAGACATCATTCCCGCCAGGGCCGACAGTCTGTTGTTCACGCTCGGCCCTGTTCTGGTCGTTGTTCCAGTGATTCTGTCCTGGTTGATCGTTCCCTTCGGTCAGAACCTTTTGATCAGCAATGTCGGTGTAGGCATTTTTCTGTGGATCTCTCTCAGCAGCGTTCAGCCGATCGGCCTGCTGATGAGCGGATACGCCTCGAATAATAAATATTCCCTGCTTGGAGGTCTCAGGGCAGCTGCACAGTCGATCAGCTACGAGATTCCCCTCGCTCTCGCTGTGCTTGCAGTGGTGATGATGAGCAATTCCCTCAGCACCGTCGACATCGTCGATCAGCAAACTGGAGCGGGAATCCTCAGTTGGAATATCTGGCGCCAACCTGTCGGCTTTCTGATTTTCTGGATCTGCGCCCTGGCGGAATGTGAACGCCTTCCGTTCGACCTCCCCGAAGCGGAAGAGGAGCTGGTTGCCGGCTATCAGACCGAATACGCCGGCATGAAGTTCGCGCTCTTCTACCTCGGCAGCTACATCAATCTGGTGCTCTCAGCTCTGCTTGTTTCGGTCCTCTATCTCGGTGGCTGGGGCTTCCCTTTGCCGGTGGAATGGCTGGCCGGCTGGCTGGGGCAATCGGTCGATGCTCCTCTCGTCCAGGTGATAACAGGCACAACAGGCATTGTGATGACCGTGCTGAAGGCCTATCTGCTCGTTTTCATTGCCATTCTGCTGCGCTGGTCGACGCCGCGGGTTCGCATTGACCAGTTGCTTGATCTTGGTTGGAAGTTCCTGCTGCCACTGGCTTTGGTCAATTTGCTCGTGACCGCAGCGCTGAAACTTGCATTCCCGGTCGCCTTCGGGGGTTAGGTTTAATTACCTAGGCTCTTGACTCAGCGGTCACTCCGTCTCCCTTCCCTCAGGCCATGTTCGGTTTTCTCAAACAGGTTGGTGACTACACCAGAGATGCCGTCGACGCGGCGCGCAATCTCACCCAGGGTCTGGCCGTCACCTTCGACCACATGAAGCGCCGTCCCGTCACGGTGCAGTACCCCTACGAGAAGCTGATCCCCTCGGAGAGGTATCGCGGGCGCATCCATTACGAGTTTGATAAGTGCATTGCATGTGAGGTGTGCGTGCGCGTCTGCCCGATCAATCTGCCCGTGGTGGATTGGGTGATGAATAAGGCCACCAAAAAGAAAGAACTGAGGAATTACTCGATTGATTTCGGGGTGTGCATTTTTTGTGGAAATTGCGTGGAGTACTGCCCCACCAATTGCCTTTCGATGACGGAGGAGTACGAGCTGGCGGCATTTGACCGTCACAGCCTCAACTACGACAACGTCGCACTGGGGCGTCTCCCTACCAGCGTGACCACCGACCCATCAGTTCTGCCTCTGCGGGAATTTGCTTACCTTCCGGCCGGCGAAATCGATCCCCATGTTGTGGATCCCGATCGCCCACGGGCTGGGAAGCGACCTGATCAGCTGCTGGCTGCCATGAAGTCAGCCGCAGCTGTTTCAACACTGGATGCGGGAGAATCGACCACGGTGTCCACGGATCGCAAGGAGAGTGCTGAATGACGATCGCAGCGTCAACGCAACTGATCTGCTTTCTGGTGCTCAGCTCTGTGGTTGTGCTGGGAGCTCTCGGGGTGGTGTTGCTCAGCAACATCGTTTATTCGGCCTTTCTGCTTGGGGGCGTGTTTCTGGCAGTGGCTGGTTTGTATCTGTTGCTCAATGCCAGTTTCGTTGCTGCAGCCCAGGTGCTGGTCTACGTCGGTGCTGTGAACGTGCTGATCTTGTTTGCGATCATGCTCGTCAACAAAAAAGAAGACCTTGCTCCAATTCCAGGGTTGACCTTGCGTCGCCTGCTTTCTGGTGGCGTCTGTGCCGGCCTCTTCGCCTTGTTAACAAGGGTCGTCCTAACAACTCCGTGGGCGGAAGGGCCAGAGCCGATTGGCGAAGACGCCACGGTTCGAATCGGTGAGCACCTCTTCACGGACTATCTGCTTCCCTTCGAGCTGGCCTCGGTTCTTCTGCTGATGGCCATGATTGGAGCCATTGTGCTGGCTCGACGCGATGTTCAGGCCGTCGATCCAGGCACTGGTGAAATTGCGGATCAAGGCCTGATTGAAAAGGCCCGGACTCCCCTGCTGGTTGATCAACCACCTTCCTGACCTTTCCCTGCCTTCTTGTCATGCTCTCCGAGCTGCTGTCCGGTTCCGTTCCTCTCGAGGCCTATCTGCTTGTCGCCGCAGTGCTGTTTTGCACGGGCGTCTGGGGGCTGATCAACAGTCGTAATGCTGTGAGGGTGCTGATGAGCATCGAGCTGATGCTCAATGGTGTGAACATCAATCTGATGGCGTTCTCCTCCTATGTGGATGGCCAGCTGATCCGTGGTCAGATTTTCTCAGTGTTCGTGATCACCGTGGCTGCTGCTGAAGCGGCGGTTGGCCTGGCCATTCTTTTGTCGCTTTATCGCAATCGCGTCACAGTGGACATGGAACGCTTCAACCTTCTGCGCTGGTAGGGCCGGCGCCCTCATCATGCGTCTGCATCGGGTCTGGTTGATCTATAGGGCTGAAAGCCCTCTGGCTCTGAAAGAGGCCAAGGCCTGTGCCAAGACGCTCGAGTCTCTTGGCGTAACTGTGTCTGTGGCGATGAGCGGTCTCAGCGCGGATCCCTTCCCAGGCCTGCTCGCGTCTGAACCGGAACTCCCTGACCTGGCGGTGGTGCTTGGAGGCGATGGCACGGTTCTTGGTGCTGCAAGGCATCTGGCTGTTTATGACGTGCCGATTCTCTGTTTCAACGTCGGCGGTCATCTGGGCTTCCTCACCCATGAACCAGGGCTGATTCGGCGTGATGGTCTGTGGCGACGCCTGCAGGACGACCATTTCGCGATGGAACGTCGCATGATGCTGCAGGCTGTCGTGAATCGAGCCGATGACCTCAACTGTTCTGTGTCTGGAGAAGGGGGGCAGGCCGAGGATGACATTGAGCGTCATTGGGCTCTGAATGATCTGTATCTGCGTCCCTGTCAGGAGGATCTTGCGCCCACCTGCACCCTTGAACTGGAGATTGACGGAGAAGTGGTTGACCAGGTCCGCGGAGATGGTTTGATCCTGGCGACTCCAACCGGTTCAACCGGTTACGCCATGGCAGCCGGAGGACCCATCCTTCACCCAGGAATTGACGCCATCATCGTGAGCCCCATCTGTCCGATGAGTCTGTCCAGTCGTCCGGTGGTGCTTCCACCTAGGTCGAGATTGGTGATCTGGCCGCTTGGAGACGGATATCGGCCAGTGAAGCTCTGGAAGGACGGCGCCAGTGGGCCGGTGCTGTGCCCTGGTGAATGCTGCGTGATTCAAAGGGCTCCCCATCACGCGCTGATGGTTCAGCTGGAGCAGTCGCCCTCTTACTACCGCACCCTTTCACGCAAGTTGCACTGGGCCGGGAGCCTGGTGGACACGATGCCCTCGCCCAACTGACAGCTCAGCGATGCCCCTTGAGATCGAACGCCGTTTCCTTGTGACCGGGTCTGGCTGGCGTGCCCATGCAGGAGAGCCACAGCACCTCAGACAGGGCTATCTGGTTTCGAGTGAGGACGGTTTCACCGTCCGGGTGCGGCTTCGGGCGGATGGAAAAGCTTGGCTCACGCTCAAGGCGCCCGCGGAGGGAATCGCGTGTCATGAATTCGAATACGAACTGCCGTCTGCTGATTCCGAAGCCCTCTGGACGCTTGCGCCCCATCGGTTAATCAAGACCCGGTTTTCCTTGTCGCTTCCCGGTGGCGAGTGGGTGGTGGATTGCTTTGAAGGAGACAATGCACCGCTGGTGCTGGCGGAGGTAGAGCTCAGTGACGCCTCAGATCTCGTTGACCAACCCGAGTGGTGTGGTCGGGAGGTCACCGGCGAAGGGCTCTGGAGCAATGCAGCACTGGCTTATCAGCCGATTTCAAGCTGGCCTCTGGAGATGAGACAGCGTCAAGGTCTGGAGTCGACTTAAGACAATCACTCCACGACCCTTGAAAGAGTCTTTGGTTTTCCTTTAGGTTTGGATTGGGAATCATGAAGTGACTCGTGCACGGCCTCTACGACCACGATGGAATTCTGCGATTCATCGGACTGGATCGGGAGGCCTGTGTCGCGTATGCAGAGCTGTTCGACCTTTCTCTGGCCAGTTGCTCCCTAATGGATCTGCCTGTGCCTCTGCCGCTGGCAGTCAGGACGCGTCAACGGATGATTCCGGGAGTAGGCAACAGTTGAAGCCATCGCGGCAGATTTTCCCGTGATCCATGGCCCAATTCAGCAGGGCAACTCTGTTCTTGGAGCCAGTCTTGGTGAAGACGTTGCTGACGTGATTGTCTACCGTCCGTTTGCTGATGGTGAGCCGCTCTGCAATCTCCTGGTTGGTCAATCCCTCTGCGACCAGTTCGATGATTTCGACCTCCCGTGTCGAGAGTGAGATGTTCGAGGACCCATGTCCATCGCCATTCACCATGCTGGACACCGACGATTCTTCCTCCTCCATCCTAGGCATTCTTTCCTGACTGGCGATCTTCCATAGTGGCCATCAGAAGCATTTGAAGGGTTTGGGTTCAGCGCTGCAGCGCAGTCTTGAGGCTGGTGCCGTCACCGTCACGGCTGAGGTGATGCCACCCCGTGGGGGAGATCCCAGTCATACCTTGGCCATGGCCAATCTCCTGCGCGACTGGGTTCAGGCCATCAATGTCACTGACGGCAGCCGCGCTGTGATGCGCATGAGCAGTCTTGCGGTGTGCCGCTTGCTGTTGGACGCCGGGCTTGAGCCTGTGCTGCAAATGGCAGGGCGTGATCGCAATCGCATTGGGATTCAGGCGGATCTGCTCGGTGCCCATGCGCTCGGTATCCGTAATTTGCTGTGTCTCACTGGGGATTCAGTGAAGGCTGGTGATCAACCTTCCGTTCGCCCGGTGCATGAACTGGAGTCGGTGCGGCTGCTCCAGCAAGTCAGCGCTTTCAACCGGGGTGAGGACCCTGTGAAGGAGAGCCTGCCTGATGGCCCCACAGCCTTATTTGCAGGAGCTGCCGCTGATCCGCACTGTGCCAGCTGGTCGGGGCTCAAGCGCAGGCTGGAGCGTAAACGCGAAGCAGGTGCTCGTTTCGTTCAGACCCAAATGGTGATGGATCCGCAGGTGCTAGAGCGTTTCTGCCGAGACATGGCTGCTCCGATGGAGCTGCCTGTTCTGGCAGGGGTGTTTCTGCTCAAGTCAGCGAGGAATGCCAGTTTCATCAATCAGAAGGTCCCTGGAGCCAACATTCCAGACAGCCTGATCGCGCGACTGGATGCCGCCTCAGATCCTGCGGCCGAAGGCATCGCCATCGCGGCTGAGCAGGTCCGGCAATTTGCCGGGATTGCTCAGGGCGTCCACGTGATGGCCGTGAGAGCGGAAGAGCGGATTCCTGAGGTGCTGGAGCGAGCTGGTCTCAGCTCGCAGCAGTTGTGAGGTCAGTCCCGAGCAGTTCGGCCATCGCTTTCTGCTGAGGGGATGGCTCAACCAGATCCTGGCGCCGGGCATCGGTGATCAACCAGTCGAGGGCAGCTTCCTGAAGATCGAAATGGTCGCCATTTTTGCCAACGCAGTAACGGCCGAACACCAGTTTTTCTACGAGCTGGACGCCTGCGCCGATGCGTGAGTAGTCGAAGATGATCGAATTATCGATTGTGGCGCCTTCGCAGATGTGGCAGCTGGGCCCGATCATCGTGGGGCCTATCAGCGTTGCTCCGTCTTCGATCTTGGTCATGCCACCGACATAGACGGGGCCCTGAACGTTAATCCGGTCCCAGTTGGCCGCCACATTCAGGCCGGTGTAAACCCCAGGACGAACCTCTTTGCCAGGAATGCCCACCTGGCGAACATCACCCTGAAGCACACTTCGGATCGCCCGCCAGTAATCGGGAACCTTGCCGATGTCGACCCATTCGAACTCCATGGGTAAGGCATAGAACGGTGCACCGACCTCCACAAGCCTGGGGAAGAGATCCGAGCCGATGTCGAAGGACTCACCCGAAGGGATGTGCTCAAAAATCTCTGGTTCGAAGAGATAGATGCCTGTATTGATGGTGTCGCTCAGGGCTTCGTCCACCTTCGGCTTTTCCTGGAAGGCCTGAATTCGTCCCTCTGCATCACTCACCACAACGCCATAGCTGCTGACCTGTTCCTTCGGAACGCGTTTGGTGATCAGGCTGGCGAGGGCACCTTTCTCCCGGTGACGTCTCACCGCTTCGGTGAGATCAAGGTCGATGAGTGCATCGCCACACAACACCACAAAGGTGTCGTCGAAGAACGTCTGGAAATCCTGGATTTTCTTCAGCCCGCCAGCTGAGCCCAAAGCGTCACCGATCAGTTCGCCATCTTCGATACGGCCTTCAAAGCTGTAAGCGATTTCCACTCCAAATCGCTGGCCATCTCGGAAGTAGTTCTCGATCTCCTCGGCCAGGTGGGACACATTGACCATCACCTCTGCGAAACCATGCTCCTTGAGCAGTTCCAGCAGGAATTCCATCACCGGCTTCTGCAGGATTGGAATCATCGGTTTGGGGATCACATGTGTGATCGGCTGAACCCTTGTTCCCTTGCCCGCGGCCAGGATCATCGCCTTCATCGGCGTTACAGGCTTACAACGGATAAGCCAACATAAGGGTGTGGTTAAGCGGCCACGGCCCCCTCGGCCGGCATGACAGCTGGCACGTCCAGGCTGGTCAGAGGCATCTGGGCCATGGTGCCTGGAGCAAGTAGCCGTTTGAGTCGGATCGGACCGTGTAGCGAGTCCATCTGCTCCAGCTCAACCTGGCCTTGTGAAGACAGGAACAGAAGTGCCCAGAACACCCCTACGCGGTCCTTATCCAGGTCGTCGTCGGCAATGTCGTTCCATTGAGTCACCAGGTGTTCGAAATTGACCCATTGCAGGGCTGCTTCCCAGCCGTTCAGGAAGACCCCCATGGCTGCTGTGGTTTCCGGCAGTTTCTCTCGGTGAGCGAGGGCGGCCACCTGAGCGATTGCTTCCTTGTTGGAATAGCGCTTCTGACGCTGGCGTCGGCGCATTTCCAGTTCGTCTGATTCGAGCTGCTCTGCAATCGATTCCAGTTGTTCAATCAGTTCCCCCAGCGTGACCGGGCGCCGCAGCGGTGGTGGAGCCACCGGTCGGCGTTGCAAGTGTCGCTCGGGGTGGCGAGGGATGTCGAAGCTTGGATCTAGCCATCCCTGGCTAGCAAAATCCACCTCAAACATCTCCTCAACCTCTGGTTGTGGAGGAAACGTGCTGGCTTCAAGCACTTCCGCTTTGAGGCCCACCAGCACTGACGCTGCCAGGAAGGCTTCACTGCTGTCGGCCAGGTCACGTTCATAGCTTCCGCCGCGTCGCTTCAACGCTTCCTCAACCTGGCGGGGAACTTCGATCCGTTGTTTCAGCTGATCCAGAAAGCCATCGACCACAGCGATGACATCCACATCCCATGGATCAAGATCACCCTGCTGAGCAGCGTCCTGAAGCAGGCGAATCGCGAGCCTTGCACCGGCATCGGCTCTCTGATTCAGCCCGGCATCCATCTCAGCCTGTGGCCGTCTTCAGGAAAAATACCGGTGATGGATCGACCGGGCCAGCCCCTAGCAGCGTGATTGATCAGGATCCGTTGCCAGACATCAGCTGAGGCGCTTTGAGCATGGCTGGCGCCAGGCTGCCACGCCGAATTAAAGGTGCTGTCGGTCGGCTGATCACCTCCATCGCGGCCACATCTCGGTCAACCAGTGCTTCGATCGCTGTGCGGTAGCTGTCCGTCATCAGTCGCGGATAGAGACCAATTCCGATGATCGGCACCAGCAGACAGCCGATGATGTAAATCTCGCGGGGCTCCGCATCCACCAGGTTGGTGTTGGTGGTGAGCTGAGCGTTTTCCTTGCCAAAGAAAATTTCTCTCAACATCGAGAGCAGATAGATCGGCGTCAGGATCACACCGATTGCAGCGAGTCCGTCGATCACGATCCTGAAGCTGAGTGTGTAAGCCTCGTCGGTTGCGAAGCCTGTGAACACCATCAATTCACTGACAAATCCACTCATGCCCGGGAGTGCGAGGGACGCCAGGCAGCAGACGGTCCACAGAGCAAACATGACCCGCATCTTCTGGCCCACCCCACCCATCTCATCGAGCTGCAGGGTGTGGGTGCGGTCATAGGTGGCACCCACCAGGAAAAATAGGCTGGCCCCGATCAGGCCATGGCTGATCATCTGCAACATCGCGCCACTCGTTCCTAGAGCGCTGAAACTGCCGATGCCAATCAGCACAAACCCCATATGGCTGATAGAGCTGTAGGCAATTTTTCGTTTGAGGTTGCGCTGAGCGAAGGAGGTGAGGGCTGCGTAAATGATGTTGACAACACCCAGAACGACCAAAAGTGGTGCGAACTGGGCATGCGCTTCAGGCAGCATTTCGGCGTTGAAGCGCATCAGGGCATAGCCGCCCATTTTCAGCAGGATGCCCGCCAGCAGCATGTGCACTGGAGCTGTCGCTTCACCGTGAGCATCCGGCAGCCAGGTATGCAGTGGAACGATCGGTAATTTGACTCCGAAGGCGATCAGCAGACCGGCGTAACAGAGCAACTGAAATCCTGTGCTGAAACCCTTCTGTGCCAGCACGGTGTACTCGAAGTTGGGCGTACCGCCTCCCATGAAGCCCATGGCCAGAGCCGCAAGCAGGATGAACAGCGAGCTGCCAGCCGTGTAGAGGATGAACTTGGTGGCGGCGTACTGACGCCTCTTGCCCCCCCAGATGGCCAGCAACAGATAAACAGGCAGCAGTTCCAGTTCCCAGGCCAGGAAAAATAACAGCATGTCCTGCACTGCGAACACTGCGATCTGGCCGCCATCCATGGCCAGAATCAGAAAGAAGAACAGCTTGGGTTTGAAGGTGACCGGCCATGCGGCCAGGACCGCCAGCGCGGTGATGAAGCTGGTGAGAAGGATGAGAGGCATGGACAACCCATCGGCCCCAACTGCCCACGTCAGTCCCAGATCTGGTAGCCAGCTGACCCGTTCTGAGAGCTGCAGGCCGCTGAAGCTGGGGTCATAACCGCTCAGATAGGCCCCCACCGTGATCAGAAAGGTGACGAGCGCGATGCCCAGAGCGAACCAGCGGACTTGTCGCCCTTCTCCTTGATCAGGGATGAAGGGGACGATCAACGCGCCCACGATCGGGAAAAGGATGGAAAGACTCAGCCAGGGGAACTGAGCTGGAATGATTCCTGCTGCGATATCCGCTGCAGGGTCAAAGGGAGCACTGACGGCAAACTCCAGCAACGAAAAGGCCTTTCACCACTGTTGGGAGTGTAGAAATCCTGGCTGTACTGACACTGACTCGATAGGCGTTGACACACATAAGCCGGTTGATGTGCTGATCTGCTGATCAGATCTCTCCAGAACCCTGAAGATCGGGAAAACGTTGACCGTCTCAACAACCACAACGTTTGAGGTTATTGACATGGTCGGTGCATTTATCTCCATTTCCGTGCAGCTCCCTCTTTGTCACCTTGCTGGATTCAGCACGACAAGGGCGTTGTTTTCAGAGATAAAGAACCTGTCGGTTCAGCAACAAAAAAGCTCCCTTGTTGAGGAAGCTTCACGAGTTCGAACAATCATCGAGATCTGCAGAATTCAGATCAGAAACGGAAGGAGGTCTTCACCAGGCCGCCTAAATTGATTGAAGCTTTCTTCCTGAGTTGCAGCTCCCAGAGGTCTGCTCAGCTTGAAGAAGGCATGATCCAGCCTCGATGATGAATGAGGCACTGTGTACTTGATGAGGTCAATTAATCGGGCCACCAAGCACACCAAAGAGCACCACCAGCCCAATGACACCACCAAACACGATCAGGGCGTAGAACTGGGCGCGGCCGGTTTCGAAGTATTTGAGACCTTCGCCGCTGCCCAGCGTGAGCAGGCCGGTGAGGTTCACGACGCCATCAACCACTTTGGCGTCAACTTCCAGCACCTCTCGTGCAATTTTGCGGCTGCTGCGGACGAATAGCTTGTCGTTGATGTCATCCAAATACCACTTGTTGGAAAGAAAGGCATTCACGGCTGGGAAGCGAGCTGCCACCAGTTCACCTAGATCGATTCGACGCAGGGCATAGGCGAGCACAGCCACGCTGATTCCGATCACGGAGATGGCAACTGAGGCTCCTGCCAGAGGGAGGAATTCTCCCCAACTGAAATGCTCCGCCATCTCAAGGGCTTCTTCGGGGTCAAGAAGTCCGGCAAAGCGGCTGTTCCACGGAGTACCGAGCAGACCGATCAGGACGGAGGGGACCGCGAGCACCACCAGCGGCAGGGTCATCGGCCATGGCGATTCATGCAGGCTGCCCGCATGGTGGGCATGTTCCTCATCCACAGCCTTGCCTGCGGCAGCCATCAGCTGAGCCTGCATGGCCTCATCGTTGCCGCGAAAGTCTCCCTCGAAGGTGAGGAAATAAAGCCGGAACATGTAAAACGCGGTCATGCCGGCGGTGAGAAAGCCCACCACCCAGAGGATGGGAAATGTGCCAAAGGCCTGGCCAAGAATTTCGTCTTTGCTCCAGAAACCTGCCAGCGGAGGGATGCCACTGATGGCGATGCAGCCAATCAGGAAGGTAATCGCTGTGATCGGCATCTTTTTGCGCAGACCGCCCATCAATCGCATGTCCTGGGCGAGCACAGGTTCATGTCCCACCACGTCCTCCATGGCGTGAATCACTGATCCCGACCCCAGGAAGAGCATCGCCTTGAAGAAGGCATGGGTCACCAGGTGGAACATGCCGGCAACGGGGGCTCCACAGCCCATGGCCAGCATCATGTAGCCCAGCTGGGACACGGTGCTGTAGGCCAGTCCTTTTTTGAGATCCATCTGGGTGAGGGCGATCGAGGCTCCCAGAAAGCAGGTGATCGTGCCGGTGACGGCGATGAACACGCCCACGCTCGGAAACTGGCTGTAAAGCGGTTCGAGACGTGCCACCAAAAACACGCCGGCAGCCACCATCGTGGCGGCGTGGATCAGTGCCGAGATCGGTGTTGGCCCTTCCATCGCATCCGGCAGCCAGACGTGAAGAGGGAACTGGGCCGATTTCGCCATCGGACCCATGAACACAAACAGACAGAGAAGGAGAGCTGCCCAGCCCGGCACGATGCCGTTGCTCACTCCCGCTGAAAGCCCATCGGCGATTCCCTGGAAGTCGAAACTGCCTGTGGCCCAGAACAGACCGAGGATGCCGAGCAAGAGGCCGAAGTCACCAACCCTGTTGACCACAAAAGCCTTCTGAGCGGCATGTGCTGCGCCGTCTCGGTCGTACCAGAAGCCCACCAGCAGATAGGACGACATGCCCACCAACTCCCAGAACACGTAGATCTCGAGCAGGTTGGGGCTCACCACCAGTCCAAGCATCGAACTGCTGAAGATGGCCAGGTAGGTGAAAAAGCGCACGTAGCTCTTGTCGTGCGCCATGTAGCCATGTGAGTAGATCATCACCAGCAAGGCCACAGTGGTGACCAGAGCCAGCATCACTGCGGCAAGAGGGTCGACCACATAGCCCATCGGCAGGATGAAATCCCCTGCGCTTGCCCAAATAAAAAGGTGTTCAACCGGTGGTGCTCCTCCCAGTTGCTCCAAGAGCACCGCATAACTGATCACTGCGGCAGCACCAATGCAGCTGATCAGCAGCACGGCCACCGGTTTTCGCAAACGGTTGATTGTGCGGTTGAAGCTGATCAGACCCAGACCAGTGATCAGGGCCCCGAACAAGGGCAGCACTGGAATCAACCAGGCGGAGTCGGCAGCCGAGGGCATCCAGACAAAACAGCTTATAGCGAGTGTAGGCAGCTCAGTTCAACAATTCTCCGAGACGCGAGTGCAGAAAGGCCATGCCTCCTCTGGGGATGTAGCGGTGCGCCCACCAGAACACCCCGACTGCGATGGCGATGCCCAGCTGAGCCGGTCGGACCAGCTCGCTCAACATCAGCTGTTGGCGCCCATCGATCACGGCCGCGAACGGAACCACGGATGTTTCGGCCTGAAGACTGTCGAAAGCTTCTCCAAAGCGGGCTTTGAGTCGTCGGTCGCCATGCCAGACGGCAAAGAGATGATGCGCAATCAGCCCTGCACAGGTCACCAGCATGAAGCTGCTTCCAATCCAGAGTGCATGGCTCATGCACCAGAGAATCTGACCGACAGCCTGAGGATGTCGGCTGATCCGGATGATTCCTGTGGCATAGAGACGCACCTGAGGCTTAAGCACCGCAGGGATCTCCAGCAGGTTGTAGGTGGCTGGGTAGAGGAACAGGAAACTGATCGCCGTCACAACCCAGATGGAAGGCACCATCCCTGGCACACCCTGAAGATTCCAGATCCGGATGCCGTCATAGCGGTGAGCCAGGAAGTAAGCGATCACCACAACGGCTGAGGGAATGCTCAGGGCTGCAAACACCAGTCGCCAGGCTCTCGCGCCGATCTTGGCCTCAGCCCGTGTTCGCAAGGCTGCGCCACCGCTGTGAATCACTGCGAAAACAACGAGCAACCCCAGCATCACCAGGCTGCTGTGATGGATGCCTGCTGTTGCGTCAGCCAACGAGATGCTGCGAGAGCAGTGATTCTGGCGTTCTGTAGGGAAAGGGACCCTTACAGTTTTTGGGCTTCTGCTGTTTTTCGGGCAGCTTTCCATGGCCGATCTGCCCTTCACCCTGGATCAGCTGCGCATCCTGCGGGCCATCGTCAGTGAGGGCAGTTTCAAAAAGGCAGCCGACAGTCTTTATGTGACCCAGCCGGCGGTGAGCCTGCAGATTCAGAATCTGGAGAAGCAGCTGGAGGTTGCCCTGTTCGACCGTGGCGGTCGTAAGGCTCAGCTCACAGAAGCGGGCCACCTTCTGCTCAGCTACTGCGATCGAATTCTCAGTCAGTGTCATGAGGCGTGCAGGGCGCTAGATGATCTTCACGACCTCAAGGGGGGCTCTTTGCTGGTTGGCGCCAGCCAGACCACCGGGACTTATCTCATGCCTCGCATGATCGGTTTGTTCCGCCAGAAATTCCCGGATGTGGCCGTGCAGCTGCATGTGCACAGCACCCGGCGCACCGGCTGGAGTGTCGCTAATGGACAGATCGATCTAGCGATCATCGGTGGTGAACTACCAGCTGAACTGAATGAACTGCTGCAGGTTGTGCCCTATGCCAGTGACGAGTTGGCTCTGGTGCTGCCTGTGAAGCACCCCCTCGCGCGTCTGGTGGAGCTCAGCAAGGATGACCTTTATCGGCTTGGTTTTGTGAGCCTGGATGCGCAGTCGACCACTCGCAAGATGGTTGATCAGTTGCTCGGCCGCTCCGGATTGGATGTGCAGCGGCTGCGGATAGAGATGGAACTGAACTCATTCGAAGCGATCAAAAATGCCGTTCAGGCAGGCCTGGGCGCGGCTTTCCTTCCAGTGGTCTCGATCGAGCGTGAGCTCACTGCCGGGACCTTGTTACGCCCAACCGTCGTCGACCTGCAGGTGCGTCGTCAGCTCAAGTTGATCACGAACCCATCCCGCTATTGCTCCCGAGCAGCCGAAGCCTTCCGGCGAGATGTGTTGCCGGTCTTTGCAAGTGCTGACAGTCCCTTGCGTCAGGGAAGGGCTGCCGCAGTGCCTCAGGACATCAGCTCTGAGCAAACCGGGGAGATCGATCAGAACTGATCAGCTTCCGGAGTGATTCCGACAGTGTCATCCGCCACGCCTCGGGTCAGGAACTTGTTCTGAGTGATATCAGTCTGGTAAACGCACCGCACAACAGGTTTGTCACGCACTGAGCCGATGTAGGCGAAGGTGTTCATGCGCTGTTTGCATTCTCTTTCCTGCGCTGAGGTGATAGCCCCTTCCTTGCGCAGCACCGCCCAGTTCTCTCTTCGAATCACGCATCCAGGCTGCAGGGTCGGCTGAGTGACAAAACTGCTGGATGGATTCAGCGTTGTATACATCTCGATATCCATCACAAAGGCACTGGCACCCCACTGCCTGCAGAACTCGGGATCTGGTACTGCCATGTCCAGCTGTTGTGAGCTGGCGATGTTGCCTTGGTCGCCCTGAGTGGTGCTGGTGACGGCACTGCCAATGCCGATTCCCACAATTAGAACCCCAGCCAGCACAGCAATGGTGGCCGTGTTCAAGCTCATGCCGTTGCCACCATTCTTCGGAGGTGGTGGCCCTCCGTATCCTCGGCCATCTCGACGGTCATCCCTGCGCGGCTCATCACGGCGCCGGTCACCGCTTCTCCGGTCGTAGCCGGAACGGTCGTAGGGGGATCGACTCACAGCAGTTCAGGCGTTCTGGGAAGACCCATCGAATAGTTGAGGACTCGGCAGTCGGGGTTGTAACTAAGCTTTCCGGCCTGCAGCAGCTCGCGGATGCATCCTTCGAGTTCCGTGCCGATGCGACGCAGGTTGTAGTCATTCAGAGCTTGACCGTCATGGCTCTTGACCAGTTCGCGGAAGCGTTGCTGGACAGTCTCGACGGTGCTGTCAGACCAGACGAATTCGTTGTCGGGATCCAAGTCGAGGGTGAGTTGACTCGGGTCGGCGACCAGATCACCATTCTCGACCCGCGCCGTGAATAGGCGCACGTGACGGGTGGTGCTCTTCAGCAGGGTCTCGGCCATGAATCAAGCGAAGCGATGCGAACACCGCGCAGGCGTATTGCAAGTGACTTTAGGAAGCGGAGAGGAGACCTCTCCTTTTAAGGTTGTTTTCAACTTGTGTTCAGAAGCATGCGTGTCGCCATTGCGGGGGCCGGTTTGGCAGGTCTTTCCTGCGCCAAGTATCTGGCCGATGCTGGCCATACGCCTGTCGTGGTCGAAGCTCGCGACGTGCTCGGTGGCAAGGTTGCAGCCTGGAAAGACGAGGACGGTGACTGGTATGAGACCGGGCTCCACATCTTTTTCGGGGCCTACCCGAACATGCTTCAGATCTTCAAAGAGTTGAACATCGAAGACCGGCTGCAGTGGAAGAGTCATTCGATGATCTTCAATCAGCAGGAGGAACCAGGCACTTACAGCCGCTTTGATTTTCCTGATCTGCCAGCCCCTGTGAATGGTGTGGCCGCGATCCTGGGAAACAACGACATGCTGAGCTGGCCAGAGAAAATCAGCTTCGGCCTAGGCCTCGTGCCTGCGATGCTTCGGGGGCAGGGGTATGTCGAAGAGTGCGACAAGTATTCCTGGACCGAGTGGCTGCGGGTCCACAACATTCCCGAACGGGTGAACGATGAAGTGTTCTTAGCGATGAGCAAGGCGCTGAATTTCATCGACCCCGATGAAATCTCCGCCACGGTTGTGCTCACAGCCCTCAATCGTTTTCTGCAGGAGAAGAACGGCTCCAAAATGGCTTTCCTCGATGGAGCACCGCCGGAGAGGCTCTGCCAGCCGATGGTGGAGCACATCGAATCGCTTGGCGGTGAGGTTCACCTCGATTGCCCGCTGCGTGAAATCAAGCTCAATGACGATGGCTCTGTGGCTGCCTTCCACATCGGTGGCATCAAGGGCAAGGAGAGCTTCGATCTCACCGCCGATGCCTACGTCAGTGCTCTACCAGTGGACCCTTTCAAGTTGCTGCTCCCGCAGCCTTGGAAGCAGATGGACGTTTTCAAAAAGCTCGACGGCCTGCGTGGAGTGCCGGTGATCAACCTGCATCTCTGGTTCGATCGCAAGCTCACCGATATCGATCACCTGCTGTTCAGCCGCTCGCCACTGCTCAGCGTCTACGCCGACATGAGCATCACTTGCAAAGAGTACGAAGACCCTGATAAGTCGATGTTGGAGCTCGTGTTCGCTCCTGCCAAAGACTGGATCGGACGTTCAGATGAAGAGATCATCGAGGCCACGATGGGTGAACTCACCAAGTTGTTCCCCATCCACTTCGGTGGAGATAACCCCGCCACGCTGCGGAAATTCAAGGTGGTGAAGACACCTCTGTCGGTGTACAAAACCACGCCTGGTTGCCAGCAGCTTCGTCCGGATCAGACCACGCCGATCAAAAACTTTTTCCTGGCGGGCGATTACACAATGCAGCGCTATCTCGCATCCATGGAAGGTGCAGTTCTCAGCGGCAAACTCTGTGCAGGGGCGGTGGACCGTAAGAGCGATCAACTGGCATCATCGTCTCCAGCCATCGAGCCGGTTTCGGCCTGAGACATGCCTCTCGCAGCTCCGGACCTCGACGCAGCCTTCGAGGCCTGTCGTCGGGAGACCGCCGAGTGGGCCAAAACGTTCTATCTCGGAACGCTGCTGCTCCCCCATGAGAAGCGTCGGGCAATCTGGGCGATCTACGTCTGGTGCAGACGTACCGATGAGCTCATGGATAGTCCTGAGGCTCAGGCTCGTCCTGTGGAAGAGCTGGCCGATCGTCTGAATCGCTGGGAGTTGAAAACCCGCGACCTGTTCAAGGGACAGGTCGCGGATGAGCTCGATGCGGTGATGGTCGACACGCTCGAGCGTTTTCCTCAGAGCATTCAGCCCTATCTCGACATGATCGAGGGACAGCGCATGGATCTCACCTGGACTCGCTACCCCCGTTTCGACGATCTCAGGTTGTACTGCTACAGGGTTGCAGGAACAGTTGGCCTGATGACTCAGGGGGTCATGGGTTTGGATCAGGCTTACAGCTCTGCGCCTTGGAGCGATCGTCCTGATACGTCAGATGCCGCAGTTGCCCTTGGAATCGCCAACCAGCTCACCAATATTCTTCGTGATGTGGGAGAAGATCGCGGTCGTGGTCGGATCTATCTGCCGTTGGAAGATCTTGAGCACTTCGGATATTCCGAAGATGACCTGATGGCAGGTCGAATCAATCAGGCCTGGAAGGATCTCATGGCGTTTCAGCTGAGCCGCGCTCGTGCGTGGTTTGATCGCTCTGAGGCTGGAGTGCGCTGGTTGTCCCGCGATGCTCGATGGCCAGTCTGGACATCCCTTCGCCTCTACAGGGGGATTCTGGATGTGATCGAGCGCCACGATTACGATGTCTTCAACAAGCGCGCCTACGTGGGAAAGTTCAACAAGTTCCTTGATCTTCCTCGCTCTTTTGTCCTCGCTCAGTCTCGCTAATCGTCTTAGGCCAAAAAAACCGGTCATGTCAGATGACCGGTGATGCTGATCAGATGAAACGACTGTTCAGACAGCCGTTTTCTGATTTCCAAGAAGTTCCTTGAGCTTGGAAAGTTCACCTGCCCAGCGGGGATCTGGTGCCTCTTCGGCTTTGGCATCACTGTGAACAACCTTGTTGACAGCTTTGCGAGCTGAGCCCGGTGCATGGCCACTGGCCTGTCCGCGTCGCCCACCGCCGCCGGCATTGCTGTCGCGTCGCTCCGAGCGTTCGACACGGAGTGAATTCCCTCCGAGTTCCTTGCCGTTGAACTGCTCAATCACGGCATCAGCGACTTTTTCGTCGTCGACGTTCGCGAAGCCGAAGCCCCTGCAGGCACCGGTTTCACGGTCGAGAACGGCCTTGAAGCGAATTCCCTCCCCAACGCTGGTGAGCTGAGCTTCAAGCTCTTTGCTCTCAAAATTCTGCGGCAGATTGCCGATGTAAAGACGCACGCTCATGAAACGGGGAAGGGAAACGGAAGACTGCGTGTCAGGCCGATCGTTGTCGTCACTGCAAGGGCAGTTAATCACAGGACCCATCCAGGTCTGTCTGAACCTCTTGGTGGAACAACCAGGATCGGGCTGCGTTCAGCGCCTGCTCGCGAGTTGATACTCGACCATAAGCGTGCTCAAGGCTCAAGTGTTGAATCAGAGCGCCCAGAGTGGGGCCAGGCGAGATCTGGAGGGTTTCCTGCAGGTCTGTGCCATTGAGTGGTGGCCGTGGATGGAAGAGGGGGTCCTGGGGGTCTCTCCAGCGCTCCAGCCATGACTGCTGTAGTGCTGCGGGCCAAGTAAGGATGAGCGCAGGTAAATCTTGCTCAAGATCCATGTGGAGCCGTAATCGTTCTGGCTCCGTTAAGGCATCGGGACAAGGACATCCCCCGCTGGCTGTTGAACGCTTGATCCAGTAACGCAGTCGTTCACAGCGCTGCAGCTGTCGGCGACTGAAACGAAGCTCTTTCAGTCCGGTATCCGGCAGCAGCCTGGTGATCCTTGCGAGCGGCAGGGCTTGCTGGCGTTCGCTGTCTGTGAGCAGTTCGCTTGTATTTGCCGTCCCGAGCGGTTGTTGATCACCAGGGGCTGAGCTCTGCCTCGTCCAGGGCTTCAAAAGCTCCAGTTCCAGAAGAGTCGCCATGGCGCGGTCGGCAGCAGGTGCTGCCACAAGCCGCAGCAGTTCAGCCTGCATTCGTTCCGGCGCTGCACGGGGAAGCAGGGAACGGTTGCGGTGCAGCATCTTCAGCGTCTGAGCGTCCAGGCGCATATTCAGTTCCGCGATCAGGCGCAGGCCTCGCAACAAACGCAGGGGATCCGCCTGAAGATTGGCTTCGTTAACCGCGACCACCCTGGCGTCCTGCAGATCCTCAAGACCACCTGTGGGATCGAGCAGCCTTGGGGTGCCGTCAAAGCTGAGGGCAATGGCATTCAGCCGGTAATCGCGACGGTTCAGATCGTCCTCCAGCGTCTTCCCTTCCTGTCGGGCCAGATCGATCGTCCATCCCCCCAGCACGAGGCGGGCCATGTCCCGTTGCTCATCAAGGACAACACAGGCCCCGCCAAGCTTCTGCGCCAGCTGTCGTGTGCTCTTGAGGGCGTTGTCCGGCACCACCAGGTCCAGGTCAGGAGCATCAGAAAGCCTGTCTAGGAGTGCATCGCGAACGGCCCCTCCCACCAGCACTGATCCCATCGGGAGCTCTGTGGGCCGCACCGGCCAGCTCTCTGGTTTCAAACGCTGCCAGATGATTTCAGCCAGCCTGCCGCGATCTCCCGTCAGAATGGATGACGAACTGGAGCGGGGGGGCATGTGCATCTGTGTGGACTGCCGCTGGGTGGACCGCTGTCAGGCCTATCACGCTGTGGAGCGTCAGCATGGTGCCCCCCATCTCGCTGAGACACCTGATCTGAAGCCTGCGGATCCTCGAATCCACATCAGCGTGATGGACTTGCCGGCCGGGCAGGTCGGTGTCGAATGGGATGTGCGTGGCTGTGGATCGTTTCAACTGGATCAAGGGCGTTGGAGTCGACTCAGGCCGGGTGAGGAGGTGCCTACATGAGCGACTGGCTGCTCGCTCTGCACAGCTCCACAGAAACTCTTGGGATCGCACTGGTGGCTGCAGAGGCCCCCATCGGGGAAGCCCGCGTGATGTGTCGTTCGCTTGGACGCGCGCTCACCAATGAGCTGGTGATCTCGCTGCAGCAGCTGTTGCCCGCTGATCATTGGGCAGATATCAGAAGGCTTGCCGTGGCAACAGGACCGGGCGGATTCACAGGTACCCGTCTCACTGTTGTTTTGGCCAGGACGCTGGCTCAGCAGTTGGGGACACCACTGCACGGTGTAAGCAGTTTCGCCTTAATGGCTCCAAGGCTTCATCAACAGCTGCCGGAGCTGCAGCGCGACCAGCCGTTTTCGATTGTGCAGACCCTGCCCCGTAGGAGACAGGTCGCTGGCCGCTACAGGATTGTGAAGGCCAAGGTGGAGGAACTGGAATCCCCTCGCTTGCTCAGCGAGCGCGATCAGCCTGCGCCAGCTGTTGAGATGGCTATTGATGTTCCTGCAGATGTGCGGCAACTACTGCGCTACTGCCGTGAGTGTCATGACCGAGACCTTCCAGGTCCATGGGACCCGGTCCTGCCGATCTATCCCACTTCCCCTGTGGGGCCAGTCTGATGGGGTTTGGTGGTCGCTCGCTGCTGCTCTGTGCAGCCGTTCTGACCGGAGCCGCTTTAGCTGGTCCACTGCGCCCCTTCGCGGAAGCTGCTCTCACGAATCATCAGCCCCAGCACATTCTGGTGCTCGGTGGCGATGCTGATCGTGAGCGGATGGGTCTGCATCTGGCGCGCCGGATGAACCTGCCTCTGGTCGTGAGCGGGGGTACCAACCCTGAATATGCCCAGTCTCTGGTGCGTGATGCAGGTCTCACGCAGGACCGGGTTCGATTGGATTACAGGGCGAAGGACACGCTCGGAAATTTCACGTCGCTGGTGGACGAACTGCAAAGGGATGGGGTGCATCATCTGTTGCTGGTCACCAGCGAAGACCATCTGCCACGGGCGATGGCTGTTGGCGGCATCGTTGCTGGCAGCCGTGGTATTCGGCTGACAGGTGTTCCAGTCAGCTGTCGGCCCCAATGCCTTGATGAAAGCCTGAGCAAGCGTGTTGGAGATGGATTGCGTGCGGCTGCCTGGGTAATCACAGGTCGGGATTTCAAGCCATGGGCTCGAAGACACTGGCCTCAGCTGTTCAGCGCTCAATAATCGAGCAGGGCGTTGATCCGTCGTTGCAGTTCGCGTGTCGTCGCCTCCAGGTCCGGTTTTCGCCTGCTGTTTGGTGCGGGAATGGGCGTGCCAATTCGCATCTCAAGCTTCACCAAGCGCGGCAGATTGCGACCTGTACCCAGGGCTCTGTGGCTGTTGAGGATGGCGACTGGCAGAAGCGGAGCTCCTGACCTCGCCGCCAGCAGAGCTGCGCCCGGCATGGGCTGGTTCACGCGACCATCCGACTGTCGGGTTCCGTCGAGAAAGACGCCGATGGCCCAGCCTTCGTTGAGTCTGGCGGTGGCTGTGCGAATGGCTTCACGATCGCTCGCTCCACGCTTGACCGGGTAGGCGCCGCAGGCTCGGATCAGATGGCCAAGGATCGGGATTCGGAACAGCTCGGCTTTGGCCATGAACGACACCGGTCGTCCCAGAGCATGGCCAAGCAAGGGTGGATCGAGATGCGATCCATGGTTCGCCACAACAACCAGGGGGCCGTCCATCGGCACGTTGCTGTTGCCGCGGGTGCGTCCGCGGAACAGCATCCTGAACACTGGAAACACCAGCAGCCCACTGACCAGTCTGTAGGTGAGGCTTGGACGCGGCGCCTTCAGTGGCTGCAGGTCGCTGGTGTTGGTTGCAAGGTTGCTGCTCACATTCACAGACCCAGGTCGCCAACGCTTGCAAGCTGCGACGTGGTGACCCCTTTCATGGCACGTTTGGCCAGACCGCTGAGCACGTTGCCAGGACCGATTTCAACCAGGGTGTCCACTCCCGATGAGGTCATTGCCGCCATCGTTTCCCGCCAACGCACGCCAGTGGTCATCTGGCGACGCAGTCGTTGCTTCAGCTCACCGGCATCGCGGCTGGGGGTGGGGTCGGTGTTGCTGAACACCGGGAAGCGCGCATCTGCGAAGGCCACACTGTCGAGATGGGACGCGAAGGCATCTGCCGCCTTCGCCATAAAGGGGGAATGAAAGGCTCCGGAGACGGCGAGGGGAATGGCTCGTTTGCAGGTGAGTGCTTCACTCAGCGCGTTCACCGCCTCTGGGCTGCCTGACAGCACGACCTGGGCATCACTGTTGTCATTGGCAATCACCACACCTTCAGTGGCATCCACAAGGGTCTCAAGTTGGCTGCGGTCAAAACCGATCACTGCCGTCATCGCGCCTCCTCCTGCACTCGCCATCAGCTCCGATCGGCGTTGCATCAGCTCCAGGCCGGTGGCGGCATCGAACACACCAGCCGCGTAAAGCGCCACCAGCTCGCCAAGGCTGTGTCCGGCCACCAGGTCGGGTTGCCTGCCCTGGCGCAGCAACTCATCCACAATCAGCGATTCCACCGCAAACAGAGCCGGCTGGGTGTTGCGGGTGTCGTTTAAATCGGAGGGGCTGTCAGCATCTGAGCCTTCACCCCGGCAGATCTTGAGAAGGTCTCTGCCAAGTAGGTTCGATGCCAGAGCGAAGCGTTCCTCCGCGCCAGGCAGGCTGAGGACGGGGTCGGCCATGCCGGTTTTCTGAGACCCCTGACCGGGGAACACCCAGGCGATCGACATTCACAGTGGCGCAACGGTGTTGGGAGCCTAGGCGGGACCCTGCCAGCGCAATAGGGCTGCTCCCCAACTCAGACCAGCTCCAAAACCACTGCTTGCTAGGAGGTGTCCAGGCTGGATTTTGCCGTCCCGCACGGCTTCATCAAGAACCAGAGGGATGGTTGCCGCTGAGGTGTTGCCGTAGTGCGCCAGGTTGCTCAGCACTTTGGCCCTGGGAATCGCAAAGCGATCGGCGACGGCATCGAGGATGCGCTGATTGGCTTGATGCAGGAGCAGCCAGTCGATTGTTTCAGGGCTAACCGCACAGCGTTCAAGCAGGCATTCCAAGACCGCCGGCACTTCGCGCACGGCGAATTTGTAGACCTCCTGACCATTCATCTCGATCGGTCGGTAGCCACCCCGACGATGGCGAGCATCGTCTGCCAAGGGTGCATCGCTGTCGATAGCAGGCAGGTTCAGCACCCCACCGCGGGCCCCATCACTGCGCACCAGAAACCCCAGGAGTCCGTCGTCATCGCTGGCTTCAAGGGCGACAGCGCCGGCACCATCGCCGAACAGCACACAGCTGCGGCGGTCATCCCAGTCCACGAAACGGCTCAACTGATCAGCACCGATCACAAGAGCCCGTCGCATGGCGCCTGTGCGCAGATACTGAGCGGCCGTCACCAGCGAAAACAGAAAACCGCTGCAGGCGGACGTGAGATCAAAAGCCACGGCATTCGAAGCGCCCAGTGCGGCCTGTACTGCCGGGGCTGAGCCAAACAGATCATCTGGCGTTGAGGTCGCCAGCAAAACCAAGTCGAGGCTGTTAGCGGACCAACCGGCCATCTCCAGAGCCGATCGTCCGGCATCAGCTGCAAGGTCGCTCAGGCGTTGATCTGGACTGCTCACCCGTCGCGTGGAGATGCCTGTACGGCTGCGGATCCATTCATCGCTGGTTTCCACACGCTGACCCAGCTGATGGTTGGTGATCACCTGGGCTGCCTGGGCGCTGCCGCTGCCGATCAGAGCGACGCCTCGAGAGTGCGGTGATGCTCCAGCCAAAAGAGGGTCCAAGCAGTGGCGTCAGTCAATCACAGTCCGCCAGAACGCCTGTCAGGCAAGGGGGTTGATCATGCTCGCGAGGTGGTTTTAGCTCCCAGCTGGGCGAGATGATCCATCACGCCATGACTGGCGGCGGAATGGGCCAGTCGCAAGGCGCTGACAACTGACAAGGCTTTGCTGCTGCCGTGGCCGATCACGCAGATGCCGTTCACGCCCAGCAGCAGTGCTCCTCCATGTTCGGCATGGTCCAACCGCTTTTTGATGCGCTTGAGGTTGCTGCGCAGGAAGGCGGACCCCACCTTGCCTCGACGTCCACGTGGCAGTTCGGCTCTGAGGACGCCAAGCAGCACGCTGCCAACCGATTCAAGGAACTTGAGCAGAACATTGCCTGTAAAGCCGTCACAGACCACCACATCGAACTCTCCCGACAGCACATCTCGCCCCTCACAGTTGCCGGCGAAGTGCAGACGTGATTCTTCGATGAGCAGCTCATGGGTGCGCACGGAAAGATCGTTGCCCTTGCATTCCTCCTCGCCGATGTTGAGCAGTCCGATCCTGGGTTGGTTCACCTGCAGCACATCTCTGCTGTAGATGTCTCCTAGCAAGGCGAACTGGTGCAGGTAGGAGGGCTTGCAATCCATGTTGGCTCCCACGTCGAGTACCAGTACTGGCTGGCCGGGATCTTTGGTGGGAAACAGGGCACCGATGGCGGGTCGGTCGATGCCGGCCAGTCGTCCCAGCCGGAAGATGGCTGAAGCCATCACAGCCCCGGAGTTGCCTGCGGAGTAAACGGCTTGGGCCTCGCCTCGCTTCACGAGATCCATGGCCACGTTGATGCTGGCGTCGCGTTTGCGTCGCACCACCGTGGCCTCCTCATGCATTTCAACGGAGGGGCCGCTGGTGATCAGTTCCAGCCGGCCTGCATCAAGCGCGGCATTCAATGCGTCATCAAGGCCTGCAGCGGTGGCAGCTTCCAGCACCCGGTCCATTTCGCCGACGAAGCGGATTTTCACGGCCAGCCGTTCGATGGCCTGGAGGCATCCCTCCAAAATCGGCACAGGAGCGTTGTCACCCCCCATTCCGTCCACGGCCACCCACACACGGTCGCGGTCGTCGATCTCGAGTTCTTCGCCCGGGATCCCGCCCTGAAGGCGTCGGAGGGGATCCATCACGGGTTGCAGCACGGAGCCGGCCATGCTGCCGGCGCTGTTCACCACAGTTCCCGCCATGGAGGTGACGGAACCTGCCACATTCCCGGCGGCATTCGCTGACGTGGTTGCAGTGTCCATCAGGGTGGTCACTGCAGCATTGCGCCGATACCAAATCACAAGGCGTCGAACAGCCTTGGATCGGCGGGCTTTGATCCTCGGCGCAGCGTCCGGGGTGAGGTCAGGATCCTTCGGAGGCAACAGAATCGACGATGCGCTGGAACAAGTAGCCGGTGCCGCGAGCCGTGAGGATCAGCTCGGGGTTGGCCGGGTCGTCTTCCAATTTGGAACGAAGACGTGAGATATGAACATCCACGACCCGGGTGTCGACGTGGCGTTCAGGGGTGTAACCCCATACCTCCTTCAGGATCTCACCGCGGCTGAACGGTTCGCCTGATCGGCTGACGAGCAGTTCAAGCAGACTGAATTCCATCCCGGTGAGACGGATGCGCTCATCGTTGCGGAACACCTGCCGCTTGTTGGTGTCGATCTTCAGGTCTGAGACCTGGATCACACCAGAGTTGGGGATGCCGGCAGCGTGCTCTTTTTCCACGCGGCGCAAAACGCAGCGGATCCGAGCCTCAAGCTCCTTCGGACTGAAGGGTTTGATCACATAGTCGTCCGCCCCGAGCTCCAGGCCTGTGATCCGGTCAGCGACATCGCCGAGAGCTGTAAGCATCACGATCGGAACATCCGACTCCTTGCGCAGTTCCTGACAGACCCCGTAGCCATCGAGCTTGGGCATCATCACGTCGAGTACGACCAGATCCGGGTTGCATTCCTGGAAGCTTTCCAGGGCCTCGGTTCCGTCGCAGGCCGTGACGACGTTGTACCCGATCATCGAGAGCCGGGTTTCGAGGATCCTGCGGATACTGGCCTCGTCATCCACTACGAGGATGGTTTCCTTAGAGGTGGAGGGTGCTGAGGCCGTCATATCGCCGGCAAGGAGCGAAGATAGTGCTCACAAATAGGTGATTAGCGGGTTCAGTCGTTCACGTAGCGCCAACTTTCTTCATCATTCGACGTGCCCCGATCGGCCAATCTCTACGTCTGTCAGAGCTGTGGTGCCCAGACACGGCAGTTCTTTGGGCGGTGCAGCAGCTGCGGTAGCTGGAATTCTTTGGTGGAGCAATCGGCGCCCAAGGACGACGGCCGCCGCCGTCGCTCCGGGGCCGATCCCACCGCCGCACCGAAGGCGCGTCGATCCACGTCAATGGCATCCCTCGGCGATCAGCCCCTTCAGCGCATCGGCAGTGGTTACGGGGAGCTCAATCGCGTTCTTGGCGGCGGACTGGTCCCTGGATCACTGGTACTGGTGGGGGGGGATCCTGGGATCGGCAAGAGCACACTGTTGTTGCAGAGCGCATCAGCCATTGCACGGGATCGTGTGGTGCTCTATGTGAGTGCCGAAGAATCTGCACAGCAGGTCAAGCTCCGCTGGCAGCGGCTCACTGCTGACATCAGTGATCTGCAATTGCTGGCGGAGACGGATCTGGAGCTGGTTCTGCAGGAACTAGAAGCTCTGAGGCCAGATGTGGCCGTCATTGACAGCATCCAGGCCTTGCACGATGCCGAACTCTCCAGTGCACCTGGTTCCGTTGCTCAGGTGAGGGAATGTGCGGCTGCCCTGCAGAGACTGGCGAAGCGTCAGAACACCGCGCTGCTGCTTGTGGGCCATGTCACGAAGGAAGGCGCGCTTGCCGGTCCAAAGGTGCTGGAACACTTGGTGGATGCGGTGCTCACCTTCGAGGGAGATCGTTTCGCCAGCCATCGCCTGCTTCGGGCTGTCAAAAACCGGTTTGGTGCCACCCATGAGCTGGGGGTGTTTGAGATGCGTGGTCAGGGCCTAGAGGAGGTTGGGAATCCCAGTGAGCTATTCCTCAGTGGTGAGCGGGCCAATGGTGTGGCAACGATCGTTGCTTGTGAAGGCACCCGGCCGTTGGTGGTCGATCTGCAAGCGCTAGTCAGTGCCACCAGCTATGCCAGTCCCCGAAGGACTGCCACCGGTATCGCCGTCAACCGTCTGCATCAGATCCTGGCCGTGCTCGAAAAGCACATGGGCCTGCCACTCTCAAGGTTCGATTGCTATTTGGCCGTGGCTGGTGGCCTGGATGTGGAGGAGCCCGCGGCAGACCTGGGAGTGGCCGCGGCGGTGGTGGCCAGTTTCAGAGATCTGACTCTGCCGGCCGGCACCGTCCTGCTCGGGGAACTTGGCCTGGGAGGTCAGTTGCGACCGGTGGGCCAGCTCGAGTTGCGGCTGCAGGAGGCTGTTCGTCTGGGCTTCAGACGAGCCGTCGTGCCTCGTGGGAGTGGCCTGGGTCCGGTCGCTTCTGGTTTAGATTTAGACCTGATGGAGGCGGGGTCCATCACAGAAGCCCTCGTGTTGGGCCTCGGGGTGAACCCTGAGGAGGAGGCCTGAGCCCCTGGGTCGCCTCAGAAGTAGACGTCGACATTGCTGCGGCCACTGGATTTGAGCCAGTTCTCGATGTCGAGATAGCCCCCTGGATTCAGACGCACTGCCTGCGTCCAGGCTTCAGCGGCTTTGTCGAGCCAGACGTCTGCTTCATCGCGGCGACCTTCTTCTTCGGCAATTCGTCCGCGTTTTTCGTAGATCAGCCCCATGTTTTTGAGACACGACGGCTGTTTGGGATTTTCATCAAGAGCCTGTTGATAGGTCTCGATGGCCCTGTCTTCTTCGCCGTTGCTCATATAGATGATCGCCATGTTCTTGAGGGTTTCTCCACGATCGATCGGGTTCTCCTCGAGCTTGAGGCTCTCCTCATAGTTCTCGAGGGCTTCGGCGTAATCACCGTCGTTCTGCGCAGACAGTCCGTCGCGGTAGTACACATAGGCCTCCTTGGCCCGGGCATTGATCGGCAGCAGCTTCACAATCAGGTCGGCCATGACCGTGAAGCTCTTGTCGATGAAGTTGTCGTTGCGGTTGCTGCGTGGCACGGAAAGCCGGACGGATGAAACCATCCTGAACCCAACAGGTGCTGCCTAGCGTGGAGTGGTGTGAACCGTTGAAGTGTCAGCAGCGTCTTCCCATCCACTTGACCCAACCGCTCACTCCCATGCGGTTCTCCTCGATGTCGAGGGAATGAAATGTGGGGCGTGTGTTCGTGCGGTGGAGCGCACGCTGCTCGCTCAGCCAGGTGTGCAGGAGGCAAGTGTCAACCTTGTGACCCGCAGCGCCTGGCTTCGACTCGATGGCGAGGCGACATCGTCGTCGCAACCGTTGCTTGATGACGTGCTGGCGGCTCTGCAGGGTCGTGGTTTTTCAGCACAGCCCCGTCAGAGCGGGTTGTTTGCCAAGGGAACTGAGCCCGATCGGACCAGGGGATGGTGGCAGCAGTGGCGACAGCTGATGGTCGCTCTTTTGCTGCTGCTGCTGTCGGTGCTTGGTCATCTTGCCGAGGCTGGAACGCTCTCACTGCCGTTGATCGGCAGGCTCGGCTTCCATGCTGCCCTGGCCACGGTGGCTCTGCTCGGGCCTGGTCGCCCGATCCTGATCAGTGGCTGGTCTGCGGTTCGTAGCGGTGTGCCCAGCATGGACACCCTTGTCAGTCTTGGGGTCGGCAGTGCCTACCTCGCAAGTCTGGTGGCGCTGATCTGGCCTTCGGTGGGGTGGCCTTGTTTTTTCAATGAGCCCGTGATGCTTCTCGGGTTCGTGCTGCTGGGGCGTTTTCTTGAGGAGCGAGCCCGCCGGCGGACGGGCAGAGCCCTGCAGGAGCTCGCTGCACTCCAGCCCGATAGCGCTCGCCTGTTGATGGCGGACAACACGGTTCGCGAGGTTCCCGTTGCTGTGCTCCGGCCAGGCGAATGCATCCAGCTGCTCGCTGGAGACAGGATTCCTGTGGATGGTGTGGTGAGGAACGGTTGTTCTGCTGTGGATTTGTCGAGCCTCACCGGTGAACCGCTGCCGCTCGAGGCCAAGCCAGGGACGGAGCTCAGTTCCGGTTGCCTCAATCTCGAGGCCAATCTGGAGATGGAGGTTCAGCGCGTTGGCAGCGACACGGCCCTGGCCCGGATCATTGCCCTGGTTGAGGAGGCTCAGGCCAGGCGAGCTCCTATTCAGGGGCTGGCCGATAGGGTCGCGGGCCGTTTTTGCTACGGCGTCGTCAGCCTGGCGCTCATCACCTTCCTGTTTTGGTGGCAGCTGGGTAGTCGTCTCTGGCCGCAGGTCCTGGAGGTCCCTGTGGTGCTCATGGACCATGGCCATGATGCTGCGCTTCATGGCTCCCTTGGCGTTGGGGCTCAGACACCATTAGGTCTGGGACTTCAGCTGGCGATTGCCGTGCTTGTGGTGGCCTGCCCCTGTGCCCTTGGTCTGGCAACGCCCACGGTGATCACGGTCTCTTCAGGACTTGCCGCACGCCAGGGCTGGCTATTCAGAGGCGGAGATGTGATCGAGCAGTCCGCCTCCATTCAGCGGATGGTCTTTGATAAGACCGGAACGCTCACTCTGGGTCGCCCGCTCGTGGATGCGGTAATGGCCAGTGACGATCCCTCTCGCACGATCCAACTGGCAGCGAGTCTGGAACAAACCAGCCGTCATCCTTTGGCCCATGCCCTCTTGCAGGAGGCCCAGAGGCTCAATCTCACACTCTTGCCGGTAACAGCCAGTCGGACCCTGCCAGGTTTCGGCATGGAGGGCACACTCGAGTCGCTGAAGGGACAACTGCGTGTGGGCTCTCCCGAATGGCTGCAGCAGGAAGGTGTGCTGTGGTCTGAAACGCAACGACAGGCGGTAGAGCAAGCTGTTCATCGTGGACAGACGCTCGTGGCCGTTGGTCTCGATGCCGAGCCGCTGGGAGTGGTGGCGATTGATGACCGCCTCAGGCCTGACGCCCCTGTTGCACTGCAGCGTCTCAGGGATCAAGGTCTGGCCGTTGGGATGCTCAGTGGTGATCGTCGTCAAGCCGTCGAAAAAATCGGCCAGATGCTTGGCTTTTCAGCTGACGAATTGGCATGGCAACTTCTCCCGAATCAGAAGCTGGAGCATCTCGAACACTGGCGCACTAACGAGACTGTGGGAATGGTCGGGGACGGCATCAATGATGCTCCGGCCTTGGCTGCGGCGGATCTGGGAATCGCCGTGGGAACCGGTACGCAGATTGCTCAGGACACCGCAGATTTGGTGCTGCTTGGTGATCGGCTCGAGGCTTTGCCGGAAGCCCTGACTCTGGCCAGACGCACGATGGCCAAGATTCGGCAGAACCTGTTCTGGGCGTTCGGCTACAACATGATCGCGTTGCCAGTTGCTGCAGGCGTTCTGTTGCCAGGCTTCAATCTGCTCTTGTCTCCGCCGCTTGCGGCACTGCTCATGGCCCTCAGCTCCGTGTCGGTGGTTCTCAATGCCCTCAGCCTGCGTGTCCGCTGATCATGGCTGGACGTTTTCTGGTGCTTGAGGGCATCGATGGCTGTGGCAAAACCACGCAGCTTCGTCAGCTCGCCGACTGGCTTCCAGACAGTGGTCTGATGCCCTCCGGAGCGACGCTCCATCTCACGCGTGAACCTGGCGGCACACCCCTGGGTCGTGCGTTGCGCGAGCTGCTGCTCAATCCACCTGACGAGTCGGCGCCGAGTCCCACCGCTGAATTGCTGCTTTATGCCGCAGATCGCGCTCAGCATGTGGAACGTTTGATTCGCCCTGTTTTGAATCGGGGGGACTGGGTTCTTAGCGATCGTTTCAGCGGCTCCACCATCGCTTATCAGGGTGATGGTCGTGGACTGGATCTGCAGACCATTCTTGATCTTGAGCGGATCGCCACGGCTGGTGTCACTCCGGATCTCACCTTCTGGCTTGATCTGCCATTGCAGGAGAGCCTCAAGCGTCGCGGTGCCCGCATCGATGATCGGATCGAAGCTGAAGGAGAGGCTTTCCTTGCCAGGGTGGCCGACGGATTCCAGCGGCTGTCAGCCGAGCGAAACTGGACTGCGGTGGCGGCGGATCAGAGCGCTGATCAAGTGCAGCAGGTCATTCGCACACGGCTGAGGGATTGGCTTGGAAAGGCACTGCTGTGACTGAGATGTTGTTCGGCGAGTTGCAGGGGCAGCCGCTGGCGCAACGGCTCCTCGTTGCGGCTCTGGAGAACCGCCGACTGGCTCCCGCCTATTTGTTCAGTGGACCTGATGGGGTGGGACGACGTCTTGCAGCGCTCCGTTTCCTGGAAGGTTTGTTGGGCGGAGGTCACTCCACTCTGCGCGAACGCCGGCGTCTTGAAGAACGCAACCATCCAGACTTGCTTTGGGTGGAGCCCACCTACAACCATCAGGGTCGTCTGATCCCACGATCGGAAGCCGAGTCAATGGGCGTGAGCAAGCGAACTCCTCCGCAGGTGCGCTTGGAGCAGATCCGTGAGCTAAGTAGATTTCTGGCCCGCCAGCCTTTGCAGTCACCGAGAGGTTTGGTGATTCTTGAACAACCTGAGGCCATGGCGGAGGGAGCCGCCAACGCACTGCTGAAGACCCTTGAAGAGCCAGGGCATGGGCTGTTGATCCTGTTATCCGCTGCACCGGAACGACTCCTGACCACCATCCGATCGCGATGTCAGCAGATCCGTTTCACACGCCTTAGCGAGGAGTGCATGCGTTCAGTGCTGTCGCAATTGCCTGAAGGACAAGGGGAGCAAGCACTCGGCCTGGCGGCCAGTCATCCAGAGCTCCTGGCCCTGGCTGGTGGATCGCCTGGGGCTTTGCTGGACCATGTGCGGATGTGGAAAAGCATTCCTGAAGAGCTCAGACAAAAACTCCGGACCCTTCCAACAACGCCTTTGCAAGCTCTGGGGTTGGCGCGAGATGTCTCAGAGCAGCTGGAAGGAGATCAGCAGCTCTGGATGATCAACTGGTGGCAGCACCATCTCTGGAATGCATCCAGTCAGCCTGAGCGTTTGAAGAGGCTGGATCGTCTGCGCCAGCATCTTTTGTCGTTTGTTCAACCCAGGCTGGCCTGGGAGGTCGCGCTACTCAATTTGATTGAAACTTGATCAATTTCTGATCAAGCGCTTGCGCGACTCTCCTGATCTTTTTGTTCACGGTCTTGGCGCGCCTGAGCCAAAACGTCTTGTAGACCTTCAAGCTGAGCTCCAGTGGGAAGCTCTAGGCAATAGCCGGCTCCGTAAACCGTTTTGATAAAGCGGGGTTTGCGCGGATCAGGCTCCAACTTGGTGCGCAAGTGGCGCACATGCACTCGGATCGTTTCGATGTCGTCGTCAGGCTCGTATCCCCAGACTTCCTTAAGAATGAGCGAGGGAGCAACAGTCTGACCATGACGCTGCAATAGGCAGTGCAGCAGTTCGAATTCGAGGTGCGTTAGGCGTACAGGTCGGTCAAACCAGATCGCTTCAAACCGTTCCGGCACCAAGGTGAGTGGACCGTAACTGAGGATTTCGTGATGGTTGCTGCTTGTTCCAACCGGTGCTCGATCGCTGCGTCGCAATAACGCCTTGACCCTGACTTGCAGCTCCTCCAGGTCGAAGGGCTTGGTTAAGTAATCATCGGCTCCGGAATTGAAGCCACTGACTTTGTCTTTGGTTCCACCGAGTGCCGTGAGCATCAGGATCGGGATGGCCGCTGTGCGCTCATCGCGTCGAAGACGTTGACAAAGGGTGAGTCCATCAACTTTGGGCAACATCAGGTCCAGCAGGATCAAATCCGGGCTGTACTGCAGCGCCAGTGCCTGGCCTTTGATTCCATCGTCGGCGCTTTGCACGTCGAAGCCACTGTGCTCAAGGTGACCACTCACCAGTTCACGCATGTCCCGGTCGTCTTCGATTAGCAGGATGCAGGGCTTCATCGACAGAGCAGCGGAGGAAAAAGTGGACGAGGGTATGCCGCGTCATTGCTTGACAGATTCTCTCAAGGTTCTTTGTGGCTTGCATTGATGTCCTTGAAGAGAGTCAGGTGGATCTCTTGGCTCAGAACTGCTGCTGCTACAAGGGTTTCGGCCTGCTTCGACTCGACTTGGCAGTGCGGCCTCTAAAGAAAGTCTTCGGTTTCGGAGCCCAACTGTTAAGGAAATTCCGTTTTTCAAGGCATTTTCCAGGGTGGCGATTCAGCTGCAGCGATGTTCAGCTGTTCAAGTTGGCGATAGTCCCTGAGATTTATTCAAAAAAAATCACCACAACTCCGCGAGTTATGGCGATGAAGTTGGTCAAAACTCCCCGGGCGGGATTCGAACCTGCGACCAATCGATTAACAGTCGACCGCTCTACCGCTGAGCTACCGAGGAATGTGACGTGGAGAACCTACCCCTCAGCCATGCCGTCCCGCAAGGGGTTCAAGTCGTCTTCGCAGCGCTGGACCGTTCTGCCATCCCCCGACTCGTCCTCGCTCCATCCGGGCAGCTCCATCAGCATGATCCAGCTCGCCTAGTCGGTGGGTGATCCAGAGAGCTGTTAACGGAGAGCTGGAACGGTGGCAGAGCTGTTGGACTGTGCTCAAGATTGCTGACTGACTGGTGGGATCCAGCAGGGCTGTGGGCTCGTCGAGAAGCAGAAGTGTTGCTTCACTGGCCAGCGCGCCGGCGATGGCCAGGCGTTGCTTCTGCCCTCCGCTCAGGGTGTGAATCGGACGGCCCGCCATCCCTGCAAGTCCGACCTGCTCCATCAGTCGATGGATTCTGTGCCGTTGTTCATGACGGCTCAAGCCGAGAGGCAGATTGAGCAGAAGCTCGCTGCCGCAGCTGGGTAATAACAGCTGATGGTCTGGATTCTGGAAGACCAGGGCTGGTCTTAGGTCATGGCAAACAAGGCCCGACTGAGGACTGATCAGGCCGCTGATAATTCTGAACAGAGTGCTTTTGCCGCTGCCATTGCTGCCAACGAGCATCCAAAGTCCAGGGCCCGGTACCTCGAAACTGCAGCGTTCAAGAGCTTTTGTGCCGCAGGGCCAGCTATAGCTAACTCTTTCGAACCTCAGTCCTGCCCGCGCGGTCTGTTGATCCGAGCTCATGCAGGTTCAGCCATCCAGAGAGAAGCCAGGGCGCTTGCTGCCCCCGGCTGCTGCAGTTTTTTCGTAAATCTGCACCGCAAGCAAATCGCTGGTCAGCACACTGAGCCGTTTTCCTTCAACCTTCTCGCAGGTGAGTTCGAGCAATCGTGGCTGCCCCTGCTCGAGGGCCGTCCGCACTTGTTGATAGAGCCCCTCTGCAGCGTCATGCTCCTTTCGCTGCACGGACACGGGCATGGGACTCATGCGCAGAGCCAGCTCAATCACGTACACGGTTGGATCTCTTCACTGCGCTCATCTTCGCGAATGAAAGGCAGCGGTGTAGTAATGAGCATTTCTACTTATGTCGCGCTCATTTTCTGAATCAGTGCCCACAGAATCGCTGACTCCAACTAGGCTCATTACGTAAAGCTTCATGAAGCCCCCTCATGACGATCGCTGTAGGACGCGCGCCACAGCGGGGATGGTTTGACGTCCTCGATGACTGGCTCAAGCGCGACCGCTTCGTTTTTGTCGGCTGGTCCGGCATTCTTCTCTTCCCAACGGCCTACTTGGCCATCGGTGGCTGGCTCACAGGCACCACCTTTGTCACCTCTTGGTACACCCACGGCATCGCCTCCTCGTACCTGGAAGGTTGCAACTTCCTGACTGCAGCTGTGTCCACCCCCGCTGATGCGATGGGTCACAGCCTTCTGTTGCTCTGGGGCCCTGAAGCCCAGGGTGATTTCGTTCGCTGGTGTCAGCTCGGCGGCCTCTGGGCCTTCGTTGCACTGCACGGTGCTTTCGCACTGATCGGCTTCATGCTGCGTCAGTTCGAGATTGCCCGTCTGGTCGGCATCCGTCCTTACAACGCCATTGCCTTCTCCGGTCCGATTGCGGTGTTCGTCAGTGTCTTCCTGATGTACCCCCTCGGCCAGAGCAGCTGGTTCTTCGCGCCCTCCTTCGGTGTGGCAGCGATCTTCCGATTCCTCCTCTTCCTGCAGGGCTTCCACAACTGGACCCTCAACCCCTTCCACATGATGGGCGTCGCCGGCATCCTCGGCGGTGCTCTGCTTTGCGCAATTCACGGTGCAACGGTGGAAAACACCTTGTTTGAGGATGGTGAGCAGGCCAACACCTTCAAGGCGTTCGAGCCCACCCAGGAAGAAGAGACCTATTCGATGGTCACCGCCAACCGCTTCTGGAGTCAGATCTTCGGTATCGCCTTCTCCAACAAGCGCTGGCTGCACTTCTTCATGTTGTTCGTGCCTGTGATGGGTCTGTGGACCAGCTCCATCGGCATCATCGGCTTGGCCCTCAACTTGCGCGCCTATGACTTCGTGTCACAGGAAATCCGCGCTGCAGAAGATCCCGAATTTGAGACCTTCTACACCAAGAACATCCTTCTGAATGAAGGTCTGCGTGCCTGGATGGCACCGGCTGACCAGCCGCACGAAAACTTCGTCTTCCCTGAAGAGGTTCTGCCCCGTGGAAACGCCCTTTAATCGATAATTCATTGAAGGGAAAAGCGCCTGCTTTGTCAGGCGCTTTTTTGCTTTTTCAAGAGCTAGTTACTGATCTAATTTCTCTAAAAGTCGGCGATGTGGTCACTGCTATTCTGAAAATTTGCTCAGTCTTGCAAGGCGTTACCCTTGACTCAGTAACTTTGATAAATATATAATTGCTTTCAGGATTTATTTAATAATTTTTTAGTGATCGTGAAGACCCAGTTTTTTATGTAATCTAATATAGAGTCATAATTGGTTGATTCTTATTGATATTATTGGTTTGATGAAAGTGTTTTCGCCTTGCTGATGCAGAAGCCTGAACCCGCCTCAGTCAGTTCTCAGAGATCCATCATTTGGATTGCTTCAGGCTTCTGGATTCTCACTTTCCTTATTCAGATTTGGCGCCTTGAGAGTCTTAGTGCCAGTTATGACCAAGCCCTATTTTTGCAAGAGATTTGGTCAACAGCTCAAGGTCGACCGTTTGAAAGCAGTCTTTCATCAGTTCTTTCAGGGCCGGTACAGGTAGGAGGTTCGTTGCCCTGGGTGGATTATTTGCATCTTGGTCAACACGCCAATTTTTTGACCTTGGCGGTTTCCCCATTGGTGGCATTGCTAGGTGCCTTGGCGCTTCCATTGGTGCAGGTGTCGACACTCACTGTTGCTGGTTTGTTGTTGTGGCGCATTGCATCGCGTCGTTTGCCTCCTGAGCTCGCTTTCAGGTTGACCTTGGCTTATTTCCTAAGTGGAGCTGTCATTGGCCCTGTTCTCGAAAATTTTCATGATCTGATCTGGTTGCCTTTGTTGGGTTTTTTGGTGGTCGAGGGTTTGCTTGAAAGTCGAATTTGGCAGGTGCTGATCTCGGCTTCTCTTTTATTGCTCGTAAGGGAGGACAGTGGCCTTGTGTTGTTTTCCCTTGGTCTCTGGGCGTTGGTGCGTCGTTCAGATGTGCGTTGGTGGGGATTGGGATTGATGATTGCCTCATTTGTATGGGTTCTCTTGGTGACAGGTTGGATTCAGCCATCAGTTGACTCTTCATTGGCTGATCGTTTTCTGACGGAGAAATTTGGTCACCTAGTGGATGATCCTTCAGGAGGAACTTTTAGTGTGTTGATCACTATTTTTCGCCGTCCTTTTGCAGTATTCCTCGCGTTGGTATCTCCACCTGTTGCAACTCTTGGATTCCTCTTGGCACTCAGCTTGCCTTTGCTTTTCGTCCCCCTAATCTCCGTGGATGCAGCGCTTTTGGTTTCAGGACCGTTGTTTGTTGCTTTGGTTTCCCAAGGGCAGACGGCTTTGGCAATCAATTTGCGTTATGTATTGGCACTTGTTCCTGGTCTTTATTTGGGATCTGTGTTGTGGTGGGAGTCTCATCCACAAGCTTGGCAAGGTCGACGTTTTCGTCCTTTTTGGACAGGGGTCCTGAGCCTCAGCCTAGTTCTTACTGTCGTCGGTAATCCTCATCGAAGTTTGTCGGCAATTATTCCCGATAGTTTTGTGCCTTGGGCTTACGTTTCTCCTCAAACAATGTTGGAGCGACGCGAGGCAGCTAAGAAAGCGGTTGCAAAAGTGCCAGAAAGAGTAAGCGTTTCAGCTGATACACCTTTGCTCCCTCTTTTGGCGCAGCGGGAAGAGTTGGTTCGTTTCCCGAATTCAGTCCAATTCAAGGATCGGCAGGGTGCGGTGCGTTCAGTGGACTATGTCGTGACCTTCCCTGGTTACTACACTCCCCTGGCGCCAGTTTTCAAAGGTGAGCGACGTGTGCAGATCAAAATTCGCGAGCAGGTTCGAGAATTAGTTACTCAAGGTGATTACAACCTTATCCATTGTGAAGGGGGGGCACTTGTGCTCCGTCGGGTGCCAGGCAAAGTTCCAGCCCAGAAGACCACTCACGGCATTTCCAGCCATTGCGATGCGCTTGATTAAGCAAGTCTGTCTGGATCGTTTTGGTTGAACCCCAGCCGGCATCATCTGGATTCAGCAGCATGGCCGTCCAGCGGCTGGTTTCTAGCAGTTTTTCGGATTGTTGTTTCGGGAAGGCAATCCATTGGCGTTGAGTTAGATGAGGTGCCAGGTAACTGGTACTCATCACGCGCGCGTGAGAGGGCACGAGGCTGATGGCTTCTGTCGCGTCCTGACGCATGCCGAGCCGTTCAAGGTAAGGCCCCGTGAAGAACCAAGGTTTGGCTAATGCCAGCCAGCAGAGAATTGCCCATCCCACTATAAAAGAACGGCGCTTGCGTGATACGGATCGGCCTTTCCGCTCGCCTGCGGCAAGGCCGTCGATGGCAGCAACAACGGCGATGACAGCAAGCGGCAGGCTGTAGTGATGAATCAGCGTGCGATAGCTGCTGGATGAAGAAAGCAGATTGACAACAACCAGAGGCAATCCGATCAGCAACACCGGTAATGATGTGCGTTTCCAGAGAACACCGCATGGGAGTGCAAGGAGCAGGAGGTAAAAAGCTCCTCCGATCCAGTCGAGACTGCTGAGGACCTCAACCGGGTTGCCGTTTAGGTGTCCAAACATCTGTGCTGCTGCTTTGGGTCCTTCGCCATGACGCAGCCAGGGATAAAGCCAGCGGCTGAGCATCAACAGCCAACCTCCTGACAACAAGGTGGCAGCTGTGCTCCAGCGCCAGCGACGTCGCCAGGCTTGTTCAATCGCCATGCCGGCAATGATCAGCAGTAGTCCGTCTCTGAATCCCAGCAGACTCAGCAGCAACGTGATCCACAGGATTGGACGACCCGCCCTCTCAGCCCAGAGAGCAAGTGCCAGCACAGGCATCCCCCACACTTCCGGGTGGAAATCAAACAGATTGCAGTTGAAGACCACTGGTTGAAGCCACCACAGCAGACAAGCCAGCCAGCAGAGTTTGCGTGGCAGCCGCGCCTGAGTTGCGAGCATCCAGATCGGAATTGCTGTGAAGCTCAACGCCAGAGCCTGGGAAGCCAGTAACCAATCCAGTGACGGTTGGATGGCGTAGAGCCCGCCACTCAGATAAAGCCACCAAGCGGCGTGATCTGCCAGGAGGTGGACTCCTTCCATCGACGATACCGGTGGCAGACCCTTGCTCACCAACCAAGCCCATTGATCAAAAAGCCCTAGGTCGTAGGCGTTGCTTTGCAGAAGCCAATGTCGGGTAGCAGAACAGCTCCATCCCAGTAATCCGATCAGAAGACTGATTAGCCAGAGTTGGTTCGGCAGTTTCAACGATTGGCTATTGCCCTTCATGGCCTTCCTCGATGTTCTCTGGAGAGAATGGGCAGTACCAGAGCTGCCAAGGGGCCTTCCCTTGACTTGATTTCAGTTGCGCCCCGTCTACTGCGCATCCCTTGGGAGCTTGCTGACTCACTACCCAGTATTCGCCTTGGATTTTGTTAGTGTCCTGCAGCATTTTTCGATTTGCATACCAGCCCATCGACGGTCGTGTGGGTCCATCGAGGACGACCTCGGCGTCGGCTGGTAGCTCCCGGATCGCGTTGGCAACTGGTCGAGGGTCCCAGCTCTCATTCAGCTCCCAGAGCCAAAGTTGGCTGTGCCAAAGCGCAAGCAGGGCAGAACCCCACCCTATAAGCAGTGTGATGAGCCCACGCCATCGCTGTTGTTGCGTTGCTTGAATCAGTTGTTGGCCTCCTAAGAGGAGGCCGCTCCCGGCGCAGACCACAGCCAATCGCGGCACTGCAATGGACTGACTGCTGAGAAACATGATCAAACTTGCAAGCAGCAAAACTGCTCCAATCAGCAGCCAAATTTTGCCAATCCATCGGGGTCTGCCGGAGACCAGTACGTGATGTAGGCCTTCGGCACAGAGCAAAGCAATGGCAGGCCAGAGAAGGTGGCTGTACCAGGGCAGTTGGCTGCGCAGCGGCAGCACCAGCGCAGAGCTTCCCATCATCAGACCCAGTTCCCAGCGTCCAGCTGAGTCACTTCGCTGTTGCCAGGCCAACCTGATGCCAAGCGGAAGCAGGAGCAGCCATGGCCAGCCTCCCTCGAGCACCTCAGTGATCGGCATGATGAAAGCTCCGGTGCTGTCTCCCACCACACCAGCTACACGACTGAAGCCCTGTCCGCCCCACATCACGAGCGCAGAACTACCTCTTTGAGCGAGGTGCCAAATATGCCAGGCAACCCCCGGGCTGATCCCTGCGCAAACCCAGAGAAGTGAAGTGGCCCTCCAGTGGCTTTGGCGCCGGTCCAGGACGCTAATGCCTGCTGTGATCAGCACGAACCCAACCAGTGCAGGCGCCTTCAGCATCAAGATTCCGGTGGCTCCCAGTCCTGCCAGTAATCCATGCCAAGGCGTAGAACGGCTGCTAAGCCAACCTGTCCAAAGCAGTAGAACGCTGGTCACGAGGCTCCCGTCCAGCATTGCTAGCCGCCCATGGCGTGCCATGGGCATCACCGTCATCAAGATCAAGGCGGCAAGCATGGCCTTGTTCTCTGCCCCATGCCCTCCAAGCTGACGACGCAGCAGTAGCAACAAGGGGATGGCGAGGCTGGCGATCAGGCATGGCATCAGCCTCACGGCCCACTCGTTGTTGCCGAAGAACTGAGTGGATGCTCCGATCAGCCAGTGCAGGCCAGGAGGCTTGTTGAGATAGGCCTCGTCCCATTTCCAGGCCAACAACCAGTCGCCTCCGGCAGACCCCCAATCCCATCGGGAGATGGTGGAGCGAGCCACGCTGGCGACCCTGCCTTCATCCCAGTCGCGCAGTGGCTGGTTTCCTAGACCAGGCAGCCAAAGGAACAGGGTGAGGAGCCACATCAGCACAGGCTTTGCGGTTCCGTTATGGTTCAAGTGTCCTGACCGCAGTGATGTGAAGGCATTTTCGATCGTTCGCGGTCTGGGTGGCTTCGAAGGCATCACCGGCGTTCACTTAGCCATCCGGGAGGAGGTGTCCATGAGTTCCAGTTCTTTGATGCAGGGTCTGCTGATTGCGGAGAACGCCGGCTGACGGCATTTTCTTCTGACTGATCAATCGGTTCCGCGCCAGAGTGGACCCGGCGAGAGCCCCCGGCTGGATTTCCAGGCGGGGGCATCGTTTTTGGCCCTGATCCGTAGTCAATTGTCGCCCTAGAGAGGGCTGATTTCGTCGCCGTTCTTACACAAATTGCCAATTTGTGTAGTGCTTACTACAAGTCAAGGTCTGGGCTGTCACAGAGCCTCTCTCAGTAGCTTGCTTCGTCGATCAATTTAGGTGTGGCGTTTTATACGCCGGTTCTGTGTGTGAGGACCCTTCCCCATGAAATTGTTCAAGCAACTGTTGGTTGCTCCTGCTGCCCTGGGCCTTCTGGCTCCGATGTCTGCTGGCGCGACTGACGTCAATGTTGCTGGTGTTTCCGACTACGCCTCTGTGTCTTCTGACGCGGCTGCTGCGGAGCAGGTCACCAGCATCAACCAGTTCAACGATGTCTTTCCTGCTGACTGGGCTTATCAGGCTCTTAGCAACCTGATCGAGCGCTACGGCTGTGTTGCTGGTTATCCCAACGGCACTTTCCGTGGCAACCGTGCAATGACCCGCTTTGAAGCGGCTGCACTGCTGAACGCCTGTCTCGACCGCGTCACCGAAGTGACCGACGAGCTCAAGCGTCTGATCAAGGAGTTCGAAAAGGAACTCGCCATCGTCAAAGGCCGTGTTGACGGTCTGGAAGCCCGTGTTGGCGAACTGGAAGCAACCCAGTTCTCCACCACTACCAAGATGTCAGTTAACAGCTTCTGGGTTGTTGGCGCGGCTTCTTATGGCGGCGATGCCAAAGGCTATTACGACGGAACGACTACTACAGAGTCAACCGTAGATACAGCTGATTACGCAGCGAAAAAAGCTGGTGCAACTTCATTCTCCTACGACTATCGAATTTTCCTTGATACAAGTTTTACCGGCAAAGACCTTTTAAGGACGCGAATTCGTGCCGCAAATATTTCCGATCTTTACTCTGGCAACGTTGTCTCAGCTGGTGGAACTTCAGTTGTAGGCCTTTGGAGCCAGGAATACGGATACAACACCAGCAATAAGCTTGAAGTTGACAGGGTTTACTACCAGTTCCCTGTTGGCGAAGATTTCAAATTGACTGCTGGTGCAAAAGTCCGTCAGGATGACATGTTGGCTGTTTGGCCTTCGGCTTATCCCTCAGAGATGACGGTTGACTTCTTCACCTATGCAGGTGCTCCAGGTACATACAACCTTTCCCTTGGCGCTGGTGCAGGTTTCATTTATTCCAAAAATAATTGGAACATCAGTGCCAGTTATCTGAGTATTAACGGAAACAACTCAGACCCCAATTCTGGTGGTCTTGCCAGCGATGGTGCTGGCTCGAACGGAACGGTTCAGCTCTCCTATGCTCCTGAACAATGGGGCATTGCGGCTGCTTACAATTACGGGTCAACCGACAATGGTGTCGGCCTGTATGCTGGTAACGGAACTCCTTACGCTAACAAGCTTCAGACTTACGGTGTAACGAACTCAGCAGCCTTAAGTGCATGGTGGATGCCTGCGGAATCTGGGTTGATCCCTTCAATTAGTGCTGGTTGGGGCATCAATTCAACCGGTGACTCTTCCCCTTACGGTACTAATCCGATTAAGTCTTCGACTTCTCAGTCTTGGTATGTCGGCCTCCAGTGGGATGATGCCTTCCTGAAAGGGAATGCACTCGGATTTGCAGTTGGCCAACCCACTTTTGTGACCAGTATCGATAAGAGAAATTCAGACGATGATTTCGTCGCTGATGGTAATTATGCCTTCGAGCTTTTCTACATGTTCCAGGTCACGGATAACATAGCGGTGACGCCTGCAATTCATTATTTCAGTCGCCCTTTGGGTAATTACACAGGTGGCGGTGGTAGTACCACTACATCTGGTACTTTCAATAGTTTCGGTGGACTGATCAAGACCACGTTTAACTTCTGATATCAGCCTCAGGCCTGATTCTTCATTGCCCCCTCAATTGAGGGGGCTTTTATTTGAAAAAGTTCGTTTTTAGTAAGCACTTTTCCAATCCGAAGGGCAGCGTGTTGAACTCCTTTGAGAGATGGCATCGTTTTCAATCGGTATTGGTACAAGTTGGATGATTAGATGGATTTGATTCAGCACACGACTCCTGAGCCGAATGCCCATCGCTTCTGATATCACAGCGTTGGTAGGTCGTACACCTCTGGTACGGCTCAATCGTCTTCCTAAGGCTTTTGGCTGCAAGGCTGAAATCGTTGCCAAGCTTGAGAGCTTTAACCCCACTGCTTCGGTGAAAGACCGAATTGCAGGCGCCATGGTTGAGGCGGCTGAAAAAAGTGGAACGATTAAGCCTGGCAGCACAGTGCTGGTTGAACCCACTAGCGGTAATACCGGCATTGCTCTGGCGATGGTTGCAGCTGCGCGCGGTTATCGACTCATTCTCACCATGCCCGACACCATGAGCACGGAGCGGAGATCGATGCTCCGTGCTTACGGCGCGGAATTACAGCTCACCCCAGGTAATGAAGGGATGCAGGGTGCGATCGCTCTCGCCAGGGAGTTGGTTGACGAGATTCCTGGAGCGTATCTGCTTCAGCAGTTCGATAACCCTGCCAACCCTTTCGTCCATGAAGTGTCCACTGCAGAGGAAATTTGGCAAGACACCGAAGGGCGACTCGATGCTTTAGTTGCAGGTGTGGGGACAGGAGGAACCATCACCGGTTGTGCCCGGGTGCTTCGCAGCCGGCAGCAGGATTTGCAAGTCATTGCAGTGGAGCCTGCTGCAAGCCCGGTGCTGTCCGGTGGAGCGGCGGGTCCGCACCGTCTTCAAGGCATCGGTGCTGGCTTTGTTCCTCCGGTGCTGGAGCAGGAACTCATCGATGAGGTCATTACTGTGACCGATGAGGAGGGTATGGAGCTTGGCCGGCGTCTGGCCAGAGAGGAAGGACTGCTCTGCGGAGTGAGCAGCGGAGCAGCTGTTGCTGCAGCCTTGAAGTTGGGCCAGCGTCCAGCGATGGCCGGTCGCCGAATCGTGGTGATTCTTGCCAGCTTCGGCGAGCGTTATCTCTCGACTCCGATGTTCAGTGCTGCATCTGTTCTGCCGGCGCGCAGGGATGGTCAGCTTTGAGCCCTGCATTATTCGATCATTCGGATCAGCCCCAGGATCCCTATGCAGTGCTCGAGGTGACATCCAATGCCACCCAAGCCGAACTCAAAGCTTCCTATCGACGCTTGGTGAAGCAACACCATCCCGATGCGGGAGGAGATGAAGAGCGAATTCTGTTGCTCAATGCAGCCTGGGAGCAAATCGGTGATCCCGAGGCCAGGCGAAGTTTTGATCGCGAGTACGGATCCTCGGAGTCTGCCCGTGAGGAAGCACGGGCCCGCGGTGCCCGCAATGCCCGTGCCAGTCAGGCGGCACGGCGTGCATCAGGCCAGGGAGCCAGCGAAGATCAGGCACTGTCCACTTGGCTTCAGAAGGTCTACGCCCCGATTGACCGTCTGCTCGGTCAGGTGATCAATCCTTTCACTGGGGAACTGAAAGCTCTTTCGGCAGATCCTTATGACGATGATCTGATGGAAGCGTTTTGCAGCTATCTGGAACAGAGTCGAAACCGATTGGAAAAGGTCAAAAACCTCTTTCAATCACTGCCGACTCCGCCATCGGCCCGAGGCTTTGGCCTAAGCGTGTATCACTGCCTCTCTCAGGTAGAAGATGCCGTTGCGGAGCTGGAGCGTTACACGATGGGTTACGTCGACAGCTATCTCCATGACGGACGGGAGATGTTGCGGGAGGCTCGTCAACGTCGACAGCGTCTTCAGCAGGAACGACGCAGGCTGGAGATCGGTTGATGGGTGCTTGGCCGTTCCGTTTCTGCCTGATCCTGATCTGGCTGGTGTCCACCGTTGCTGATCGTCTGTGGTGGAGCCATCACGCGGGTTTGCCGTCCTGGGATCAAGCGGATTACCTCAACAGCGCGCTTGACCATGGTCGTGCCATCGGTGTTCTGGCCGGAGGCGGTTGGCAAGGCTGGAACGCTCTCCTGGACCTTTCGCCCAAGATCCCCCCTCTGGCGTCCTTGGTGAACGGAACGGTGATGGCTGTGGCTGGCGACTTTCCTTCTGAAGCGGCATGGACGTTGAGCTTCTGGAATGGCCTGCTGCTGGTCTCAAGTGCCTTTTGGGCACTCCAGTTTCTGCGCCCAAGACGATCGGCCAGGGGATTCGCCTTGCTGGCTGCCTCGGCTGTAGCCCTGGCCCCGATGCTGCTCGAACTCAGGACTGATTACGTGCTTGAGCTGCCCTTGACCGCTTTGGTCACGTTGGCGCTTTGGCGCTTAGGAGTTTGGTGGAGTCCGCGTTGTGGAGGTCACTGGTGGCAAGCCCTTTGGGCTGCGCTTGCGGTAACGCTCTCGGTTTTGGTGAAACAGAGCGCGCTTCTGGTGTTGCTTCCTGCGCTGGGCTGGTCACTTGTTGCCGCCCTGCGGATTGGCAGAGGCCGGCGACTGCAGGCGCTGGTGGGATCCATGTTGGTTTTGGTCTCGGTGTTCCCCTGGCTTCGGCATAACTGGATCACGACCCTGGGCGGTACCAATCGGGCAGTGATCGAATCTGCCGCCCGCGAGGGTGATCCTGGTGTGTTCAGCCTTGATGGTTGGTTGTTTTATCTGCGACAAGTTCCTCCGCAGATCGGCTGGACGTTGCTTTGGATCGGGCTGGCTGGGCTTGTACTGGTAATCAGTACCCGTTTCAGGTCGCCAACCTCACTGGGCTCTGATCACCGTGATCGCAGCTATGCCTGGTGTTGGCTGCTGGGAACTCTCTTTCTGGGCTGGGTGGTGACCAATCTCAGCCCCAATAAAGATCCCCGTTACATGGCTCCGTTGTTGCCGCCATTACTGTTATTGCTGAGCCGCGGCTGGTGGCAGTGGGGCGTGTGGATCAGTCAACGCTGGCCTGCTCGATCAGCCTGGCTGCCTGGATTGGCTCTCACTGCGGGAGCACTGGTTGCGATCGCACCAGCTTGGACTGCCCAATATGCACGTCTGAAACCAGGAAATCGGCATCCGCTGCGAGCGATCGTTGAGAAAGCTGGTGGCGCGGATCCCTTCGCTGATCCAATCACCTTGATTGTTGTTCCCAGTACGCCTGATCTCAATCAGCACAATGTGAGTTACTACGGCCGCCGCAACGGAGGCCGGTTGGTGGGTCGCCAGCTCGGCGGCAGTACTGATCACATCCAGCCCGTGTTGGACCATGCCAACTGGGTCTTGCTTGCTGAAGGTGACCAGGGCTCGGTCCGCAGTTCTGCTCGTTCCTTGGATCATGCTGTTCGTGAGAGCGGGGTCTTTGAGGAAGTGGAGGTGTTTCCGCGTCCACAGGGAGGCAGTTACTCGCTCTGGAAGCGACGGATCGATTCAAAGGTTCCCCAGGGTTTCGAACAGCGGTTTCCCCAGCTCGCTGCAGGATTGGCGCAAGGACCTGCAGGGCTCGATCCCGTCTTCAGCAGTGTGGCGATCGAGCACATGCTTGATGGCCATTTCAGTTATCGAGCACCACTGCGGAGGGCGGCTCTTGAACGCCTCAAGCAGGATCAATCCGATGAAACTGCTCGCTGGAGTCTGGCCCTCCTGGCGGTCCTGACCAATCGGCCTGCTGAGGCTGCTCACCATTTCGAGCGACTGGAGAGTTCCAACCCAGAAAGTCCATGGCCTAGTGCTTATCGCAGCGTGGTTTTGCTGGCGGGCTGGAATCCTTGGTCTGCTTCCTCGGTGGCCTCAGCTGCAGTCGAGCGACATGGGCAGCATCCCATTCTGGTGAGCCTTGAATCGCTCGCAGCTGTTCTTGGCGGAGCCATCTGGCGACTTCCTGAGGCTGTTCAGTCGGTGCCCGCCGCCATCACCACAGTTGAGGAATCGCTCAATCCTCAGGCGAACGGCTCCAGCTGATCGATGCGCAACCAGACATCGGGTACCGGACGCCGCCAGCGCACCTGCCCGTAGTCGCCCTTCACTACTAACAATTCTCCAGGACCATCGAAGATGTAAGCCGGTGGATAAGGATCGCTGGCTCCGGCCTCAACGCTGCCGGCATAGGCCGCTCGGTTGACCCGCACCAACGCACCTTTTTTTAGGGGAGCGGGGGGCTTGGCAGCTGCTGCAGGGCTCGACTCTGTCTCTGCCATCACGGGTCGTTATTCGCAGCTCAGGCTAGAACCCTTCAAGACCACTTCCGCAGTTGGTTTGGACAACGGCCTCTCGCTTTATCTGGTGGCATTCGGCGGGTTGCTGCTGGTTTCAGTGCTGCTGGATGACCTTGCGGCCCGGGTGAGGGTTCCTGGAATCCTCATGGTGCTGCTGCTCGGTCTGCTGATTGAAAATCACGTAGTGGTTGTTCCCGGTAGTCATGAAATCACACTGCTGAGTCTCGATCAGGCCAAGCAGATCACTGAAGCAGCTCTTGTGCTGGTGTTGTTTTTCGGAGGTCTCACCACCAACTGGCAGCAGGTGCGTGGAGTGATTCGCCCAGCGGCTCGTATGGCCACCATAGGTGTGCTGATCACGGCAGCACTGATCACGTTGGTGGTCTTTGGCTTCGGTCTGGCGCAAGGAACGGAGTCGAGCACCGTCCTCCTCCCGCGCAGTCTTTTCGTTGGGGCCATGGTTGCGAGCACCGATGCTTCAGCTGTTTTGGCTCTGCTCCGTCCGCTTCAGGGCCGACTGCCGAAGCCGCTCACCGATCTGATCGAGTGCGAATCCGGGTTCAACGACCCCATTGCCGTCGTGCTTGCTGGACTGGCTCTGGCACTGGCCGCTGGTGAGGGCGTCGGCGCTGGTTTGCTGGTGACGGATCTGATTCGTCAGTTCCTGCTCGGAATACTGATCGGTTTCCTCGGCGGCAGTCTCACGGTGCAGTTGCTGGGAACACGCATGGGGCTGAATCAGACCTCGATGCTGCCGGTGGTCAGCCTCGCCTTGCTCATGGTGCTCAGCGGTGGAACTTCGCTGCTGGGCGGCAGTCCATTGCTCGCGGCCTACGTCGCGGGGCTGGTTCTTGGCAACAGTGCCGATCTTGACCAGAACGGCCTGGAAGAAGCCCATTCCAGCTACGCAAAAATGGCCGAGCTCCTGCTGTTTCTCTGCATGGGGCTTGTGGTGAATCCTCAGGATGTGGTTCACGCCGTCGGTCTGGCTTTCGTGCTGTTTCTGGTGATGCAGCTCGTGCGCTTGCTGATGGTGCAGATCCTGCTCTGGCGCACGCCCTTCAGCTATGGCGAACGGATTTTTGTTTGTTGGGCAGGCCTGCGCGGCGCCGTCCCCATCGCGATGGCCATCAAGGCCTGGTCGACTCCAGGTGTGGGCTGGGGTGTAGAGATGCCTCCGCTTGCTCTGGCCGTGGTGCTGTTTGGCCTCTTCATCCAGGGCTTTGCGCTGGTGCCCATGGCGCGCAAGATGAATCTCACCTTGCCAGCTGAAGACACTGATCCCTCCATCGCTTCCTAACCTCGAGCACTTGACGCCGCCGTTGCAATGCGCCTTCTGCTGATTGGATGCACGGGCTTGGTTGGTCGTGGTCTGATTCCCGTTCTGCAGGCTGCCGGTCATCAACTCACCATCGTCAGTCGCCGTGCCTCACCGGCGGCCTTCCCCTCAGACGTTGCAGGACGTCTTCAATGGATTCAGGTGGATCCAGCTATGGCATCTAGCTGGTCTGAGTCCACGTCTCTGCATGATGCATTGGCCGCCAGTGATGGCGTTGTGAATCTCGCTGGTGAACCGATTGCTGAACAGCGATGGACTGTTCAGCACCTTGAAACCCTCGAGTCCAGTCGTCTTGAGACCACCCGTCATCTTGTGAGTGCCTTGGCCACGCTGGCCAAGCCTCCATCCGTGCTGGTGAATGCCTCGGCTGTTGGCTATTTCGGCACCAGTCTTGATGGACGCTTTGAGGAGAGCAGCCCCGTTGGGCAAGATTTTCTGGCCCGTCTGTGTCAGAAGTGGGAGCAGGCTGCCGCTGAAAAGCCTGCAGCAACTCGGCTCGTTGTGCTGCGAATCGGCATTGTGTTGTCCTCTCAGGGAGGGGCTCTCGCCAAAATGCTGCCGGTATTCCGCGCAGGCTTCGGCGGCCCGATCGGCTCCGGTCAGCAGTGGATGAGCTGGATTGAACGTGGCGACTTATGCAGGATTATTCAGAGTTCCTTGGAAACGGACTCCTGGTCTGGAGTGATCAACGCTGTGGCTCCCGCCCCTGCGACCATGGCTGTCTTTGCTGGAAGTCTTGGCCGTTGTCTTGGCAGACCAAGTCTTCTGCCGGTGCCAGGTCCGATGCTGCAGCTGCTACTGGGTGATGGCTCCAAGGTTGTTCTGGAGGGGCAGTTCGTGAGTTCGAGTCGCCTCGAGGGGCTTGGTTTCAACTTCCTCTGCCCGACTCTGCCCGTTGCACTCGACGTTGCCACCAGCTCCAGCAACCGCTGAGCACGGCTGCGCCCATCAGCAGGCCGATGGCTGGTGTGAACAGGGGTTCCCAAAGGCGCATGAACAATTTCATCGGCGCTTCCAGGCCCTGACTGCTTCCAATCACTGCAACAGCGAACCATCCCGCCCCAGCCATGACCAGGAAGACATTCAGGACAAGGATGCGATCCAGCCAGCGTTTCCAGGCGGGTTCGGAGTTCGGCTGACTCATTCGGAAGGCTGCAGCAGCTGAGAGATCGATGCCGCCATCCTGCTGCCGCCGCCGGCTTTGCCGAGGCGGTTGAGTGCTTCGTCATGGCAGCGTCGCCGTAGCTGTTGATCAAGATGGCTGCGCTCCAGGAGCTCGAGGGCTAGTGCAGCTGTGCGTTCAAGGGTCGCTGGTGCGCCCACTTCGCCATCCGCACAGAACACGGTTGGACCCAACAGACGGCGCTGGGCTTCCGCAAATCCTGCAGTGAACTGAGGACCTCGACCCACCAACTGCAGCACCGGTCGGGCCAGCCCCACAGACTGTTCCGCTGCCGTTCCTGCCATGCACAGCAGCAGATCGGAACTGTGCAGGACTGCTCCGAATCCACCCCGGTGGATCTGTACGCGATGGGCGTTGCGAAACAGCAGGGTTGTTGGTCCGTTGTCGGCCTTTTGAAGGCTCCAGCCGATGGGGTTAATCAGCGTTGACAGTGCAGTGTCGGAGAGTGAGGACACCAATGCCAGTTCAAGCTGCAGCTCACCACTGCTCAGTAACGGTGCCGGTAGTTGTTCCACCACTCTCAGCAGAAGCACCAGGTTTTGCTCCAGCTCAGGTCGGCGGCTTCCTGGCAGCAGTCCCATTCGTCGGCGTGCCTGTGGCAAGCGACGATCGTCCCTCAGGATCGGATCCATGAACGGATTGCCCAGAAACATGACTGGCTTGCGCAGCTGTGAGCTCAGATCGTCTGCACTGAGCTGATCGCGGCTGAACACGGCCTGAAAACGTGGGCTGCGCAAGCACTCAGCGCACGGCCAGGGCAGTCGCAATTTCCCCTCATAGTGACTTGAGTAGGCCACGAGGTAAGTCGTGACAGGCCGTCTGCAGAGCCAGGCGGCCATTACTGGAATCACATCGCCAATTACCACCACTTGGTCGTAGCGCCCGGCGATACGCAGCAACCTCAGCAGGCGTAACAGCAGATAGGCCACCTGTCCTTGCAACAGCTCCGTCAGTCGACCACGCAAGCTGGTGTACCCCATGCCACCCGTGCTGAATTCCTGGGTGCCTCCGATCAGTGCGATTCCTGCGTCCCGATAAGGCTGTCCTTTGCCCACAAGAGGAAGAGCGTCCACTGCATGGCCTTCGCACTGGAGTGCCTGTCCAAGCAGCGCACCAGAAAGATCCTCCCCATGGCCGTTGCTGAGTAGCAGCAGTCGGCCCACGTCAGAGCTCCAACCAGGCCTTCACCTTGAGCAGTGCCGGCCACTCCGGTCGGCGGTTGAGACCGTCGTCAATGGATTCCTTCAGTTCAGCTCCAACTTCGGGTGCAAGTGCCAGCACCTGCTGAACCACTTCAATCTGATCCCTGACGCCTTTGGCTTTGGTCTCCAGCATCGCCAGACACAGATTGATGCGGGCCTGAGGATCCTGATTGTTCAGCTTGACGGCCATCCGCGCAGAACGCAGAGCTTCTTCTGACTGATCACTCAGTAACTGCAGCCATGCCAGACACGTCCAGCCTGCTGACTGGCGAGGGGCCGCTGCGGTGATGGTCTCAAAATCAGCGAGCAACTCCTGCGCAGGAGCTCCTTGCTGGTAACGGTTCATCGCCTGCTGGAAGAGACTTTCCTGGCTGGACTCCATGGAGTGCTGATCGGTCGGGCAATGACTTCAGATTCCCACAGCAGCTTGATGCTCCTCGATGGATCAAACGGCGAAGGAGCTTCCGCAGCCGCAGGTCTGAGTGGCGTTGGGGTTGGTGAAATTGAAGCCGCCGCCGATCAGCGCAGTGCTGAAGTCCAATTGCATTCCGTAGATATAGAGCAGGCTTTTGGGATCACAGATCACTTCAAAACAGGCGCCATCGGGTGCTTCGTATTGATATCGCTCGTCGTCGTTCTGAATGTCTGTCGCAGGGACAAAATCCATCGTGTAGCTCATGCCGCTGCAGCCTCCCGAGCGCACGCCCACCCTCAGAACCTGCTGGCTTCCTTGATCGCTGCAAAGTCTGGCCAGCTGCTGCATGGCAGGCCCTGTAATCAAGATGCCTTTTCCGTCTCTTGCGGTATGAGACTCACTGGCTGTCGCTGTCTCAGCTGTGGTTTCGATGCTGGACATCGGGGGCACTGGCACTGGATCCTGTGTTCACTTTATGAACCCTTCGCTTGTTCTGCCTAAAGCAGTTGAGCCTGATCAATTCATAGAGTCCTCGCAGTTGCACTGATGACGGTGCGGGTCGCGATTGTGGGTTCTGGGCTGGCTGGCCTCTCCGCTGCTGTGGATTTGGTGGATGCAGGCCATGAGGTAAATCTCTATGAGGCTCGTCCTTTCATGGGCGGAAAGGTGGGCAGCTGGGTGGACCCGGATGGCAACCACATCGAGATGGGGTTGCATGTCTTCTTTTTCAATTACGCGAACCTGTTCGCGTTGATGCGCAAGGTGGGTGCTTTCGACAATCTCTTGCCCAAGGATCACACCCATTTGTTTGTCAATCAGGGTGGTGACCTGCGGGAACTGGATTTCCGATTCCCCATCGGTGCCCCTTTCAACGGGCTTAAAGCCTTTTTTACCACCCCCCAGCTGGGTTGGATCGACAAACTGCGCAATGCTCTAGCTCTCGGCACCAGTCCGATCGTTCGAGGTCTGGTCGATTACGAAGGCGCGATGCGCACGATCCGAGCTCTGGATTCGGTCAGCTTCAAGGACTGGTTCGTGGGCCATGGCGGCAGCCCAGAGAGCATCCGCAGGATGTGGAACCCGATTGCCTACGCGCTTGGATTCATCGACTGCGAAACGATTTCCGCCCGCTGCATGCTGACCATCTTCATGATGTTTGCGGCCAAAACCGAGGCCTCCAAACTCAACCTGCTCAAGGGATCACCCCATCGTTGGCTGACCGGCCCCATTCTTGATTACATCCAACAGCGTGGAGGCAAGCTGCATCTACGCCATCCGGTGAAGCAGGTCGAGTTCAGTGACGGTGATCACCCCGAAGTGACTGGCCTGAAGCTGGGCACCCCTGATGGCGAACAGCATGTTGTTGCCGATGCCTATCTGGCCGCATGTGATGTGCCCGGTATCCAGCGCCTGCTCCCAGGCGAATGGCGTCGTTTCCCGCAATTTGAGGCCATTCATCATCTCGAGGCGGTTCCGGTGGCCACGGTCCAGCTGCGCTACGACGGTTGGGTTACGGAACTCGGCGAGAGCAAGGATGTGAGTCGTCGCGACCTTAATCACCCCGCTGGTCTCAACAACCTGCTGTACACGGCCGATGCTGATTTCAGCTGTTTTGCCGATCTTGCCCTGGCGAGCCCGGAGGATTACCGCAAGCAAGGTGAGGGGTCTCTGCTGCAGTGTGTTCTGACCCCTGGCGATCCCTGGATGCGCAAGTCCGTTAAAGACATTGTTGAGCACACCGATCGCCAGGTCCGGGAGCTGTTCCCCTCCGCCGCAAACCTCACACTCACCTGGAGCAATGTGGTGAAGCTGGCGCAGTCTCTCTACAGGGAAGCGCCAGGAATGGAGCCTTACCGACCTGACCAGAGCACGCCGATCAGCAATTTTTATCTGGCAGGGAGCTATACCCGCCAGGATTACATCGACTCCATGGAAGGAGCCACCATGAGCGGACATCTTGCCGCTGCTGCCATCCTGGGGCAACCGGCTCGACTTGCCGTGAACACCGCAGTGGCTTGAATCGATGGGACGTTGGCTCGAACATTCCGTAACCACTGAAGTAAAGGCTCCCGTTGATCAGGTTTGGCATGTCTGGAGCGATCTGGAGGCGATGCCCAAATGGATGCGCTGGATCCAATCCGTTAAAACCCTCGATGATCCCGACCTCACCGACTGGACATTGGCAGCACAGGGTTTCCGTTTTCATTGGAAGGCCCGAATCACTCAGAGGGTTGAAGCTCAGCAACTCCATTGGGAATCGGTCGGAGGTCTGCCCACCAAAGGAGGGGTGCGCTTCTACGCCGAACAACCTCAGCTCACGGCCGTGAAGCTCAGCGTGACCTATGAACTGCCAGGTGTTCTGGCCCCCTTGATGGAACCCAGCATTCTTGGTGGAATCGTGACGAAGGAACTTCAGGCCAACCTTGATCGATTCCGCGATCTGGTGGAAAGCGGATACGCAGCGCAGAGCTGAGGTGACGGCCTCCCGTATCTCGGCCTCAGTCTCTTGGGCGTCTTTGCTTTCGGTTGTCGTTCTAGGTGGCCTTAGCGGATGTGGACAGGAAGACAACAAAGCGCCATCAGCCGAGATGCTGCCGTCTCATCAGCCTGCGCCAGAGATGTCTTTGCCCAGGCCCTCCTCACTTGCTACTGGCCTGATTCCCCTGCCCACTCGTGAACAGGTCTTGTCATCCGTTCCGGAGGGTCGGGCTGACCCTTTCGCGCCCACCATTGTCAGCTCGACGGCCATGACTTCTCAGGTCGATCCGGACGCGGCAGCCGGTCCAGATTTCAAGTTGAGGGGTGTGGTGGCCGTCGGTGCTGAACTGCGAGCGCTTGTCAGCCTCTCTAAGGTTTCCGGGACGGTCTGCGTTGGACCCCGCGGCCGTTGCCCCGGTGATGCTGCGGCCCTGCTGCCGATCGGTTGGACCGTGAACAGCATCGATCTGGATCGAGGTTGTTTGAGTCTTTCAATCTCCAGAGAATCTCAGCGACTCTGCATTGCCTGAATGCAGGCCTGTACCAGTCCATCCATGTCGTGAGGTGTCGCCTCCTGATCCACTCTGCCCAGTAGTTCTTTGCAGCGTTGGCTGGTTTGTGGCCCGATTGAAACCACTGCAGGCTTTTTGAACAGCTGCTCAATGTCTGAATGTCCGAGGGCATCCGCCAGCAGCTGCACGGTGTGGGTGACGGTTTTCCCGCTGCTGAAACTGATCACGTCGACCTCTCCATTCTCCAGTGCTTTCAGGGTGTCTGCAGGAATGGATGTTGGGCAGCGGGATTCGTAGGCCGCCACCTCCACCACCCTTGAGCCGGCTTCTCCGAAGGCTTCTGCCAGAAGAGTGCGTCCGCCGCTTTGCACCCGCGGCAGCAGGATTCTCAACCCCCAGCCAGACACAGGGAAATGATCAATCAGGCTGTCGGCGACGAATGTGGGCGGTACGAAATCGGCCGGTGCCCCAAGTTCTTCCAAACGCTGAGCAGTCTTCCTTCCCACGGCTGCAATCTTGAGACTTTCGGGGCGTTGCATCAGTCCTTGTCCCTTGAGCTGCAGCCGCGACTCCACGGATTCCACACCGTTGGCACTGGAGATAATCAACCAGTGAAAGTTCTCTAGGTCAGCGAGGGCATCGTCGAGCGGAGCCCAGCTGTCAGGCGGGCCGATTTCCAGAGCCGGTAGATCGAGAACCCTTGCGCCAAGCGACTGAAGCAGCCTGCGGCCTTCGCTCTGCTGTTCACGGGCGCGTGTGATCACCACCGTGGTTCCCAGTAAAGGCTGGGTTTGATCGGCGCTCATGCGCTGGCCTCATCGTCCAGCTTCACCAGTCCATGCACCTGGGCATGCAGCGCGTTGGCTTCTTCCTGTCGCTCCTGTGCGCGCAGCAGCTCGATGGCCTGGCGGAAGCCTGTGCGAGCACCATCGATATCCCCCCCCAACAGCCTGGCCACGGCCAGGTTCTGATGGCTTTCCGCGTGGGAGGGATTCACGCTCAGGGATCGCTCGTAAGCCTTGATCGCAGCTATCAGATCGCCACGACGGCGCTCCATCAGCCCCAGGTTGTACCAGGCGAGTGCCACTTCGGGGGCCCGTTGACAGGCGGTTGTGGTGAGCTGAATGGCTTCCTCCAGTTCGTTGCGCTGCATCAGCAAGGCCGCCAGGTTGAGACGCGCACCCAGGCTTAGACGGGTCTCCAGCGGTTGTTGAAGCGCCTCTCGATAGCACTTCACGGCAGCTTCACTGTCTTCTGAAGTCAGAGCGATTCCGAGATTGAGCAGCAGTTCATAGCGTTCAGCACTGCTGCTATCGCCTTCGGGCAACTGCTTCAGGCCGTGGCGAAGAAGCCTGAGCCCCCTGTCCCGGTTGCCGTCGCTGACCTCCAGAGCTCCGAGCTTGGCGCAGGCATAAGGGTCATTCGGCTGGTCTTTCAGCCAGCTCTCCATCGATTGACGCAGCCTGTCCGCCTTATCCGATCCAGCCAGCAGATCCGGTCGATACCCCTCATGCAGCAGAGCTGGTTCGGTGCAGTTGGCAATCCGCCAGCCGGGTTCCTGCTTGAGCAGCGCATCCACGCTCTCGTCGATCATCGAGTGGTAGGGCTTGCTCCATCGCAGTCGTGGATGTCGGCGAAACAGGCGGCTCACGTTGGAGTAGGGAGCCATTGCGGCTCCCAGTTCGTGTCGCAGCAGATTGATCACCAGCACATCCGGTTGTGCCATCAAGGCTTTGAGCTGCGGGATTGCTTCTGAGCGGAGCTCTTCGTCGGCATCGAGCACCAGCACCCAGTCACCCTTCACGAGCTCTAGGGCCGCATTGCGTGCCGGCGCAAAGTCTCCTGGCCAATCCATCCGTTCCACCCGAGCGCCGCAGGCCTCTGCCAATGCGATGGTGCGATCCACTGAGCCGGTATCGAGAAGAACCATCTCATCCGCGAAGCCCTTGACAGACTTGAGGCAGTCCTCGATCCGCGCTTCCTCATCGCGCACGATCATCGAGAGGCTGAGCATGTTGGTGATGAGCACTGCCGCAGAGGCTAAGGCGGTTCCAACGCTGCGGTTTCGACAGGCTTCGTTTGTTTAGTCGGTGAAGTCTTGGCGTTCGTGCGCCTCCTCCTTCAAACCCCACATCCGATTCAAGAGCTGCTGCTGTGCTTCAGGCATCTGACCCGGGCTGTACCCCGCAGGAATGCTGTCCGGGATGAGTTTGCGCAGAGAGTCCCACCGGTAGGGACAGCCATAGACCGCCAAGCCCGATAGGCGCTCAACTCCCAGCAACTGCTGGATGGCTTCAGCCCAGGATTCTTGGCGCTGCTGGCCGGCGCGGAATGGATTGCCGCGCAGAAACAACTGCAGGAACACGGGCCCCTCTCCCAGTCGCTCCAGGTCAAGCGGCCCGGCGGGGAATTTCTCGGTGCTCCAGGGCTCAATCCCCCTCTCGTGGCAGATCAGAGTTTTGTATCCATGGCGTTCGGGTGTGGTGATCGCCGCAGTACTGGCATGCAGGAATGGGCAGGGGAGAACGCCATCCACCCGGATCAAGGCCATACCGGTTTGATCACGATGTTGTGAAAGCAGTGGGCCCTGCACCTCCAGTGAGCTGTCGATCAGTTCCATGCACAACGCGCGGTCTGTTGCTGATTCGAGCTCAACCTCGGTGTCGCTGAAGCAGAGCTTTTCGCAGCGATGCAAGGCTTCTGTTCGTCGCTTTAGTGACTCGTGCAGGCGGGATTCAGGGATCCTTCCCTCTGCCAGTGCTGCACAGATTGCATCAATCGCCGCATCGGCATCAGCGGGCATCAGGATCAGATCGGCTCCAGCAGCAAAGGCCTGAACCGCGGCTTCTCCAGGACCTGTCGTCCTGCTGATCGCCTCCATCACCAGTGCGTCGGTGACGACAAGGCCAGTGAAACCAAGCTCTGATCGCAGTAGATCTGTCAGCACCGCTTTTGACAAAGTCGCCGGCTGCGAGTCGTCCAGGGCCGGAATCAGTAGATGTGCTGTCATCACACTGGCGATTCCCGAGTCGATCAATCTCCGGAATGGCACCAGTTCCACCTGGTCGAGCCGGCTGCGTCCGTGATTGATCAGAGGCAGCGCTAGGTGGGAATCCTGGTGTGTATCGCCGTGACCGGGAAAGTGCTTGGCGCAGCCGAGAACACCAGCGGAATCAAGGCCACGTTGAAACGCTGCCACGAGATCCGCAACGGACTCAGGTTGATCGCCCCATGCCCTCACATTGATCACAGGGTTTTCAGGATTGCTGTTCACATCGCAGACCGGAGCGAGCACCCAGTTGAGGCCGCAACGTTGCGCCTGCTCCCCGGTTGTGCGGCCGTAACGCTCAGCCAGCTCTAGAGCCTGTTTCGGGTTGGTTTGATGCAGCCTGCCCAGCGCCATCGGTGGTGCCAACCAGGAAGCACCAGGGAATCTCTGGCCAATTCCTTCTTCCACGTCGGCGCAGAGCAGCAGGTCTTCGCTGTCGCTCCAGCTGCGGAGCGTTCTACATCGCTGCTGCAGCTCCGTGGCTGTGCCACCCAGCAGGATCACCCCGCCAACTCCCGACTTCAGCAGTCGCTGCAGTTCACGATTGCAGTGCTCCCAACGTGGGTACTGCCTCTGCCGGTCTTCACGATGGCCGCTGGCACGGATGACCAAAAGCCTGGCCACAGCCCAGCGACGCTCAGCCTCAGTCATTGAAGTCTGAAGACTCGGCATCGTTGCTGCCGGCGGGGGGGGTGCCCTTCACCTCACGCTCTCGCTCCAGTTCTCCGAGCAGGTGCAGAACGGACGTTCCCTTCTCGAGGCCGCGGTCGAGCTGAAACACCACTTCAGGCGCTCGTCTCATCTGCAGACGACGACCCAGTTCCCCCCTGAGGTAGCCACTGGCGGCCTGGAGACCATCCATGACCTCTATGCGAGCTTCGTCGTCCGCCAGCACGCTGACAAAAATTTTGCAGTGCTGAAGGTCGCCGCTGACCTCAACGTTCGTGATGCTCACCATGCCCTGATGCACGCGCTCATCGCGGATGCCATTGATCAGTAGCTCACTGATCTCTCTCCGGATGAGGGCTGCAACGCGTTCAACCCGACGTCCCGGGGCCATGTCAGCTCTGCGGTGCTGAAGACACCATGGCACGCAGTACAAAGCTCAGACTGAGGAACCCACTGATCAGAGCGCCGATTAGGGCGACGGCTGTGACCGGATTGCTGCGACGACGTGCGAGTGGTTCTGCGACTGAATTGATCACACCCAGGCTGAAAGCGATCAAGTAGCGCGGGTAGCGCGTCACGTTGATGAAAAATTCTTTCATGTCCAGTTATTGCAGGGTGTCTTGGGGACTCCGCCGGTGGTTCCGGAATGGCTGAGACTTGCGGCAAAGAGAGGGCACTCAATGACAAGCAGTAAGTTCTCAATAAGAAGACTTTGTTGACACATTTCAGTCTATCCGGAGCAAATACAGAAGAAGAATGACCTTCTGGTTCAGGGGTTTTCACACAGGCGACCTTGGACTCAGGAACACTCCGAGGCGGGAGTAAGTCATTTGTTATAGCGGCTAGTAATTTTTGTTGATCCAATTAAGGGGAGGTTGACGACCTCTAAATCACACCAAGATTGGGGGAGTCGGCATCGAGTCTCCTTTTTTTTACCTTTGCAGGCTCTAAGCAGGTCTGCTTGAGGAGCCCCTTCGGTATCGGTTCGAGCGGCTTTAGTAGGCGACATGATTGCTAAGGAGGATTGAATGTTGTTGAGCTTGGAAATGAAAGGTTCCTTCCTTTTCAAGGCTTTGCTGTTGCTGGGGTTCTGCGGTGGCGCCTGTGCCGGATCAGTCACGGTTGAGGGCATGGATCGAGAGATCACCGTTAATCAGGCTCGGAGCAAAGTGCCCCAAGGGAAAAAGGTGACTGATACCTCCTGCGCCACCATTTAGGTCCGTTTGGATCCGAGATATCGCTGCACTGTGATCTGGGAGTGAAATCACATCCGCTTCACCCTTTCAGCTGAATCGGCAATCAGCCATTAGTCATCGCTGTGGACAGTCAGCTCAAGTTGTCGCTGGCACTGTGCACTTCAGTTTTTGCTTGAAGCTTGGAGATCCTCGATCTTTTCCCGAGATCCATTTTCAAGGGCCATCTGCCGGAACAGCTGTTCAATCAGTTGCTCAGCATCAGCGCCGATGTTCTGGCTTATCCGGGCGCTAGTCCTGACGCTTCAGTCAAGCTGGCGGGTCAACTCAGCGAGCAACGTGAGCTCAGTGGGGGGCATCCCGCGATCCAGCAGTTGTGTTCAACGCATGTGCTCCCTGCCTGTGACCGCTGGATCGCCCATGTGATGGGTCGTCAGCCTCCGCAGGGCCGCGGTCCATGGGTGCCTGGTCGCTATCAGTTGCAGATGGTGGATCTCTGGCTCAACTGTCAACGAGCTGGCGACTACAACCCCACCCATACCCATGGGGGCAGTTTTTCAGGCGTGATCTTTCTGAAAGTGCCGCCACAAATCAATGGCCAATGCTTTGACGGTCAGCTCTGCTTTCACGGTCCTGAGGATTGGCATCTGCAGTCGTTTCGGACCGGCATGGCTCACTACGTGCTGCCCGTGCCAGGTGAGTTCTACGTCTTCCCCGCCTGGCAACCCCACTCCGTTGCACCCTTCCGGGGTGATGGAGAGCGTTGGTCGATTGCGTTCAACGTGCTGGCGGCCCCTCTTCAAGCGTCGAAGCCGGGTCAATCCACTGGTGTCTCGACCCAGCAACGCATCGGAGCCGCATCGCCTCGAAGCTCACAGTCAACGCCAAGGAATGTCTCGCTATCCAGTGGGCGAACAATGCCGAGGGGATTCTGAGCAAGGTGGGGGTTAGTCGTGAAGGCTGCTCCAGATCCGATGGCGAGGAGCAGATCTGAATGGCTACCGTTCCAGCGCCTGACCTGGCTTGGACATGCTGGAGCTTCATCAGTTTCGTCACTCGGCTTTCTGCCTCAAGGTGCGGATGGCGTTGCAAGCCAAGGGACTCAGTTTTCGCGAGGTTGAGATCACGCCTGGCATCGGTCAGATTTCACTCTTCCGTCTTTCCGGTCAGCGGCAGGTCCCTGTTCTTGTTGATGGGGATGAGGTGGTGTCCGATTCCAGTGCCATCTGCCGATATCTGGAGGAACTCAGGCCTGAGCCAGCTTTGATTCCAGCGGATCCTCGCCAGCATGCTCAGATGCAGCTGATTGAGGATTGGGCCGACACCACTCTTGCTGCTGCCGTCAGGGCTGCGCTTGTTCAGGCGGCTGCCGATGATGCTCAGCTGCGCGACGTGCTGCTTCCGGATGATGTCCCCTCACCAGTGCGCCAGGTGATGTCGGGTCTGCCAGGTGGTTGGCTCAGCAGTCTTGGAGAATTGCTTGGTCAGGAGCAGAGAGCGTCGATGCTCAGCAGTCTGTGCGCCGTCGCCGATGGCGTGGATCTCAATAGCTATCTGGTTGGAGATGGCATCAGCCTTGCGGATCTTGCGGTTGCTGCCCAGTTGTCGCTGCTGCGTTTTCCTGCTTCCTCGGGAGAATCACTCGCCGGCCGAGGGGTTCCGGGGATTAGTGATCATCCCCGTCTTCAGAATCTGTTTCGCTGGCGCGATCAACTGGAGACCCGGCTGATCAACCTTGCTCCAGCGCCAGTGGTCTGAGCGTCAGTCTGAAACGGCTGCTGCGTCCCTCCAGCGTTTGATCGGTTTTGAGCCCTGGCCCTGCATGGCTTACCTGACGCTGGTCAGCGCAGATGTCATCTCCACAGCGCACATAGTGCGTGAGAGTCTCAATCCGGCTCAGTCTCGGCGCCCCCGGCCCGTGCAGGATCTGCAGGACGAGTTCATCGCTGAAAAAATTAGAGGCCTCTTTCGGGCTCGTCTCTCGCCGGCCAATCACGGTGGTTTCGAGCAACACATCGTCTCGAAACCTCGCTAGCTGACGGTTCACCTGGCTGGAGTCCTGTTCGACCGACAGCAATTGCTCGCCAAGCAGTGCTTTTCCCACTGCGGCAGCGTTGAAAGGGCGGTCACCGATGAGTTCGCTGCGACGGTTGCGCAGGAAACGAACCTCGTGCACCAGGGGGGGATCGTTGGGAATGGGTTGGCCTGAATCATCCAGTGCCTCACTGGTCACTTCCCATATCCCTGAAAACCAGTCGGGATAGATCAGGTCTTGTTTGGCGCGGGGGCGAGGCAGAGGTGCCGGCAGGGACCATTGCGGCCAGCTTTCGAAGCGCTGCTCAAGGAAGCTGATTCCACGATCACTGGCCGCGGCGGCGGACTGGACTGACACAAGCTGCAGCAGCATGGTGATTAGCAGTGTCAACAACGCTTTTGCCATGTCCGACCCTCTGATTCGATCCCTCGATCACTACGTGGTGTTGGTGCCAGGCGAACCTGAACAGCTGCTCACAGCGGCCGACACCCTGACATGGCTTGCCGGCCGACTGCAGGATCTGGACCCCTGGCCTTCGGATCTCAGCAGTTGCAAGAGCCCGGAACAGGCGGCACTGCGCCTGTTGGATACAGCCTGTGAACTGGAAATCTCGCCTGGCATCGCTCTGCAGTGGTATGCGGTGCGTCTCGATCCACCCGGCTCCTGAGCCTCATTCCGGACGTTCTTTGGGTGGATCCTTGATTAATTCCGGCAGCAGCTGAATGATTCCGTCTGCAACGACGTCGGCTGATTCGGATTCGATCACCACTGTGAGATCGGCCTCGTCGTACAGAGGGCGTCGCTGCTTGAGAATCTCGTCAAGTGTTTCGGCAGGATCCCCTGTCATCAGCATCGGCCGTTGCGTGGAGTCGCTCTGCAGGCGTTGTAGCAGCTGACGGCGTTCGACATCGAGCCAGATCACAATGCCCTGGTGCATCATTCCCCAGTTTTCGGTCCGGGTGACAACGCCGCCACCGGTCGCCACGACAAGGGAATGACGTTCGCTGATGGACCGCATCACCTGCGTTTCGAGGCTGCGGAATTCCTCTTCACCATCACGTTCAAAGATTTCGGAGATGGTGCAGCCAGCCACTTGCTCGATCACCGCATCCGCGTCGACGAATCCATACCCCAGCCTCTCCGCCAAAGGCCTGCCGGTGCTGGTTTTTCCGCTGCCCATCATGCCCACGAGATAGAGACTGCGTCCTCCCAGACGCTGCCGCAGGGTTGGAGTGGTCTCCGCCATGACTCGGAATTGCCGTTAGCTCATTAGGATGCCCTCTGGCCGGACCGTCACATGACTGAAATGAAGTCAATTGCACGTCATGGCCGCGGACGTGGCTGCGTGATCACACGACGCGCCTGTTTCAGTGCAAGCCACCGGTACTGGTTGCCTGAATTGTCCGCTGATGACAATGCCGCGCGCTTCGGCCCCTGTGCACTGGCTCCTGGGCATGGTCACAACTATGAGCTGATCGTGTCGATGGCCGGTGGCCTTGATTCGCATGGCATGGTGCTCAATCTCTCGGAGGTGAAGCACGCCATCCGCAGCGAGGTCACCGGTCAGCTCGACTTTCGCTTTCTCAACGACGCCTGGCCCGAATTCGATGTGTCCAAGCCGGAGGGTTGTTTACCCACCACTGAGGCCATCGTCCGGCAGATTTGGGCTCGTCTGAGTCCCCATCTGCCCATCACGGCATTGCGCCTTTACGAACAACCAGGCCTCTGGGCCGACTATCTCGGACATCCCATGGACGCCTTTCTCACGATCCGCACCCATTTCGCTGCTGCCCATCGTCTGGCAAGACCTGAACTCAGCCAGGAAGAGAACGAGCGCATCTACGGCAAGTGCGCACGTCCCCACGGTCATGGTCACAACTATTTGGTAGATGTCACGGTGCGAGGCTCCATCGATCCGCGCTCAGGCATGGTTTGCGATCTGTCCGCGCTGCAACGCCTCGTGGACGACCTTGTGGTCGAGCCGTTTGATCACACATTCCTGAATAAGGATGTGCCCTTTTTCGCTGAATGCGTCCCCACCGCTGAAAATATCGCCCTTCATATCGCCGATCGCCTCTCGTCTCCCATCAAGGCGATTGGTGCCAATCTCCACAAAGTGCGCCTTCAAGAAAGCCCTAACAATGCGGCTGAGGTTTACGCCGAAGTTCCACAGCTGGAGATGACTCCTTCGGCGCTTGAGGCGGCACTTCCTGTCTGAATTCTCCTCATCGATTCAGCGCCCCACGGTTCGTCTGGTGCTGGCTGTCAGTCTTGATGGTCGTCTGGCTCCACCGAGCGGAGGAGCTGCTCAGCTGGGTGGATTGGCTGATCGTCGTGTCCTTGAGGAGGCGCTCGCCTGGAGTGATGCAGCCCTGATTGGAGCGGGCACACTCAGAGCCCATCACTCCAGTTGTGTGATCCGTGATCGTGATCTGCTGAACCAGCGTCAAGTCCAAGGACGCTCGCCTCAGCCAGCAGCATTGGTGGTCAGTCGTCAGGTTGGATTTCCTCTGGAGTGGCCTTTTTTCCAGCAACCTTTCGAACGTCATCTGCTGTCTGGATGCGACGGGTCTGCTCCTGGCTTCCAGTCCTGTTGTCGGTTGTCGTCCTGTTGGAGCGAAACGCTGAACGATCTGGCCTCCAAAGGCTGGTTCCGGCTGGTCCTACTTGGTGGCGCTGTTTTGATTCACTCTTTCCTGGCCCAGGATGCGGTTGATGAGTTGCAATTGACCCTGAGCCCCAGGATCCTGGGCGGATCCTTTAACTGGTTGCTGCAGTCGGACACTCCATTACCAGCGTCGCTGGCGTGTCCACAGGCGTGGACTCTGGAGGAGGCGCGTTGCCTTGCAGACCATGAACTCCTGGTGCATTACCGACGGAATCGCTCCATCAATGCCTGAACGGGCCTCTGATTCAGGCTGGATTGGGGCAGACCAGTCAGGGAGGCCAGGCAACGCCTTATCACCACAAGCGCGTCGTCGCCGACTCTGCCTCTCACTATTTCTGTCAAAACTCCCAGCTCTCTGCCACTGCGGCTGGTTTCTCTGACCAGACACTCACTCACAGGGCGGGCCAGTGTCCGGCAGGGCTGCTCGACGGCGGTCTTTAACAAGCTTTTCGGAGCGATTTCGGCAGCAACTCCATCCAGAGTCTGTTCAGCTAGATGACGGCATTCGCTCACAAGCAGACGTTCAATCCGAGGTTGTAACAGCTGAATCAACGGCTGGAACAGCCCCGCTTTGGCGTTTTGATGCTCGGAGCTCACTTCTAGAAGCAGCGGCGAGAGCAACAGAGCTGTGGCCCATCTCAGGTTTTGCCGAGTCCATTTGGGCATGACCACGGCCCAATCGCGTCTTCATTGTCTCCCCTTCGGGTTGCGCTGGTTAGTGTCATTGCCGAGGCGTTTCAATTGGCCCTGGATGGCATCGCTCACGGCTCGTTGGCATCGCAGCATCCATGAAATTCCCCAGTCGCAATGGGAGGACTTGCTTGCAGAACAAGTGAGCCCGTTCTATCGCTGGTCCTGGCTGGAGGCTCTGGAACACTCAGGCAGTGTGGCTCCGGATCAGGGCTGGCAGCCACTGCACCTGTCGCTTTGGAGGGGCGAAGAGAGCCTGATTGCCATCGCTCCTCTTTATCTCAAGGGTCACAGCTATGGCGAATTCATTTTCGATCAGTCTTTTGCACGCCTGGCAGGTGATTTGGGACTGCGCTACTACCCCAAGCTGATCGGCATGAGCCCCGTCAGCCCTGTTCAGGGCTATCGCTTCCATATCCATCCCGATGAAGATGCGCAGGACATCACAGTCATGATGTTGCAGCTGATTGATGAGTTTGCTGCTCGCAACAACATTCTCAGCTGCAACTTTCTCTACGTGGACCCTCTCTGGCAGCCCTTGGCGGAAGCTGCTGGCTGTGCGGCATGGGTGAATCACCAGAGTCTTTGGTCAGCAGAAGGACAGAAGGATTTTTCCGACTATCTCGCAAGCTTCAATGCCAATCAGAGGCGCAATATCAAGCGGGAACGCAAGGCGGTCAACCAGTCAGGACTGGTCGTGACCCCATTGACCGGACCAGAACTCACGCCTGAGCTGCTGGAGAGGATGCATTCCTTCTACGAACAGCATTGCGCCCGTTGGGGCCCTTGGGGGAGCAAATATCTTCAGAGCACATTTTTTGATCGACTGGTTGACCCCGCTCTGGCAGGGCATGTGGTGCTGTTTAGTGCCCACCGCGGAGATCCCGTTGAGCCTGTAGCGATGTCTCTGTGCATTCAGGATGAGTCCCATCTCTGGGGGCGCTACTGGGGCAGTGAAGAAGAGATCGATTGCCTGCATTTTGAGGTCTGTTATTACGCTCCGATCGAGTGGGCTCTGCGTCGGGGCCTGCACAGCTTTGATCCAGGAGCGGGTGGCAGTCACAAGCGCAGACGTGGTTTTGTGGCTCAAGCCCGGACCAGCCTGCATCGCTGGTATGACCCGCGTATGGATGGTTTGATCCGTTCCTGGCTACCGAGGGCGAATGGTCTGATGGCAGAGGAGATCGAGGCCATCAATGACGAGCTTCCCTTCCGCAGCAAGCCGCCTGAATTGATGGCCTGAGGCGATCATTTGTAAGGTGTGATGATGGCAGAAGTCACCTCCTCACTTGATGATCAGCTTTCACAGCGATTCATCGAGCTCGACCCGTCTGGTTACTTCCTGATCAAGCTGGATGCCGAGGCCGGCGAGCTCGTCGCTGAGCATTACAGCAATGATCTTGATGAGCGAGGCCGTGCGATTGACCCGGAAACAGGAGAGGTTCTGGCCTGCCGTGGCGGTGGCCCCCGTAAGCCGAGCACAAGCTTCCGTGGCAGAACCGCAAAGGAGCTGGGCATTGCGCTGACGGAGGCTGATGGAACTCGTCCCGTCAGCCGTCTGGATCATGCTCTGTATCTAGGCCGAGAGTTGCAAAAAGCAGAAGCCTGCCTGAAAGCTGGAGTGGCCTACACGCAGGACTGAATCAGTTCAGGCCGTCATCAGTTCGCGGGATGTGCTGGGTTCTTCGGGAGGGAGAGATTCCAGCTGTTCGCGAATTTCGCGTTGAACGATCGCGCGGTACTCAAGGAAGTGTTCGTTGTGGGCGAGCACCACCAGGAATTGCTCCAACATGGCTGGATTGCGTCGAGCCATGCTGAGCATGTAACGCCAGAAGCGAATGCGAGTGTCCCGTTTGATTCCCTGTCTCCAAACCACGATGGACAAAGCTCTGATATCAGTCCAGGTGGGCAGTTTTGATGTGCCCTTCCAGCGGGGAGCTCCCATCTTCAGGTAGTAGGAGTAAACCCGATCCATGTATGCGTTGGGTTCGTAGAGCGCACAGAAGGCATCCACGTATTCGTTGGCGATGTCCCGGATGGGTCGGGTGGGTTTGAAATTGAGCAGGTTGGTCTGGTTCACACCCTTGGCGGCGGACTTGTCCTGGATCAGTCGGCCCTCTTTCTCAAGGCGATGCCAAAGCGCTGTATTCGGAAGGGCCTGCAGCATGCCCATCATCGCCGCCGGGATTCCGGTTCTGGTCACGAACTCAACGATGCGTCGGCCGGCGCCGTCTTTTTCACCGTCGAAACCGATTATGAAACCTGCCATCACACGGATGCCGTTTGCGGTGATCCTGTCAACGGCAGCATCCAGAGGGTTGCGGGTGTTCTGGAGTTTTCTGGAGGTTTCGAGACTGGCTTCATCGGGAGTTTCGATGCCGAGAAAGACACTCTCGAAGCGCGCTTCATGCATCATGCGCATCATCTCCTCATCGTCGGCCAAGTCCACCGAGGCCTCAGTCGCGAAGCTGAAGGGATAGCCGCGCTCTTCCTGAAACTGTTTGATCTGGGGGAGTAGCTGCTTGGCGTTGCGCTTGTTGCCGATGAAGTTGTCATCAACCAGAAAGATCGATCGCCTCCAGCCGAGGTCATGCAGATACTGGAGCTCTGCGATCAGCTGTTCCGGTTTTTTCGTGCGTGGCTTGCGTCCGTAGAGAACGATGATGTCGCAGAACTCGCAATTGAACGGACAGCCCCTTGAGAACTGAACGCTCATCGAGTCGTAGGCCTCGAGCTGCAGCAGATCAAAGCGGGGGATGGGAGTGGAGGTCACATCAGGCTTGTCGCCTTCCGCACTGAACCGCCCACCACTCTCACCTCGCTGGATCGCTTCGATGAACATCGGCAGGGTGATTTCACCCTCATCGAGCACCTTGAAGTCTGCTTCGGCGATTTCCGGAGCATCCGGCGTTGAACTCGCATAGGGACCTCCAACAGCAACGGTGAGTCCGCGTCGCTTGGCTTCGGCGATCTGGGTCTGCATATCGTCTTTCTGGACGATCATTCCTGAGATCACGACCAGCTCGGCCCAGTTCCATTCGTCATCAGTGATCTCTCGCACGTTGCGGTCGACCAGCTTCATATCCCACTCCTGGGGCAGGAGTGCTGCCACAGTGACTAGCCCCAGAGGAGGCAGCAGCACCTTGCGATTTACCAACTCCAGAATCTTCTCGTAGCTCCAGAAGGTCTTCGGGAAGAGGGGGTAAATAAAGAGGGTGCGCATGATCCGGAGCGAGAAGGTGGTCTGTCTGTTACTTGCGGTCGACCCTGCGGACAGAACCTTCCGTTTCTATTTGATTTCGTTGTGCAGAAGCTTAAGGGGGATTGGGTAATTCCAGGCCTGATGTCTGATGTAATAGGTCTTGCAATCTTTGACATTCATGGGCGTCCTCATCTACGTGAGTTTGGTCGGAGCAGGGCTGGCAACTGCTGTGACGATCAGTTTTGTTCTGCGCCGGATCAAACTGATCTGACTTCAGTCAGCACAGATCCGCCGCGGCGCCAGATCTCAAGCAGCGCCAAAACAATGCCAAGAGTGCCACTAATGGTGAAGGTTGCCTGAAGACCAAAAGTGACCGTGACTTGCGCGGCGATCAGACTACTAAGCCCACCGCCACCCAGAAAGGCAATTTGACCAAGACCTGCCATCCGCCCGCGCAGGATCTGGGTCGAACCCACCTGAGTGATCAGGTTGCTGCTGCTCAGAAGCCCTGCGGTACCTGCTCCGATTAAGAGAGTCATGGCAAGCAAGAAGGGCACATCACCTCCAATGGCCATCCCCAGCTGAGCCACTGCGGTGACTAATGCAAACCCTGCCAGGGTCAGAGAGGGTCTTCGGCAGAAACGATGACTGTTGCGTTGCAGCAGCAGTCCACCAGCAATGCTTCCCAGGGCCAGAACGCTGGTGAAAGCTGCAAGATCCATCGGTGCATTCCCGAGCTCACGAGCGGCGATCAAGGGCCCAAGTCCAGGGTGGAAGAACCCCACCACACACATCAAGCCGGTGAACATCAGCACGTGCCTCAGGGTGCTGCCGCATTCCCGCCAGGCCACCCGTAACGACGCCTTTTTCCCAGGAGCACTGCGCTCCTCCAGTTCCGTTTTCGGATTCAGCAGCCAGATCACACTGGCGATCGGGAACAGATAAGTGGCTGCATCCAGAGTGAGCGCCGTGGCCGGACCCGCCAGAGTGATCAGTAGGCCCCCCAGAAGGGGGCCCATTAGCTTGCCGACGTTGAAGACCACCGAGAAGCTCGTCAGGAAGGGTGCCAGCTCGGAGTTGTCGTCCACCAGCAGAGCGCAGTACTTATTGCGAGCCGTGAGTTCATAGGCACCGGCAATGCCCACCAGCAAGGTGCTGGCCAGCAGCATCCAGACCTGTGCTTGTCCGTCGAAGATCGGGATGGAAAGCGCTCCCAGCAGGCTTGCGCATAGCAGTGCCCACTGTGCCTGGATTAATACCCGCTCACAGCCAACACGATCGGTGCGCACGCCTGCCGGGCCGCTTACCAAAATTGTGGGAAGGGAGAGTGCGGCAAAATTCAGCGCCAGCACCATGGGTGCTTTGGTTTCATCCATCAGGATCCAGCCTTTGGCCGTGATCCCTGCGAAGGAACCGGCAGTGCTCAAGCCGGATGCGATCAGGAAAATAATGCGTTGGCTTGCATGTGATGAAGGGTGGCTCAATGGCTGCTGCGAGCTGACGCAACCATCTCGCTTGCCCCCACGATCTCGCCGCTCAGGTCGTAGATGTCGGCTCCGTTGATTCGTACTGGAACCATGGTTCCCGGTTGTGCTTGCAAGCCGTCAGCACGGGGCTGAACCTGCACTTCGCCATCCACCTCAGGTGCGAAGCGAGCGCAGCGTCCGATCATGGCTCCTGTGGTCGGGTTGTGCTGCTCGATCAGGACATCCACGGTGCGTCCCACCCAGCGGGTGTTGGCTTCGGCTGAGATCGGCTGTTGCAGGGTCATCAGCCGATCTTTCCTGGCGGTGGCAATCTCGGCTGGTACGGGATTCGGGAGCTTGGCCGCAGCGGTCCCTTCCTCCGCTGAATAAGTGAAAACCCCAACGTGATCGAATCGCTGGCTTTCAAGGAACCCAGCCAGGTGGTCAAATTGCTCCTCTGTTTCACCGGGGAAGCCCACGATCAGCGTGGTGCGCATCACGGCATCCGGCAGTTGCTCCCGCAACTGACTCATCAATCGTTCGTTGACATCCGCCTGCCAGGGACGGTTCATGGCTCTCAGCACTTTGGGGTGGCTGTGCTGGAGAGGCAGATCGAGATAGGGAAGAACGTTGGGGACATCCCTGTAAGCGGAGATCACTTCAGGAGTCAGGCCTGTGGGGTAGGCGTAATGAACCCGAATCCAGGGAATCTCCACTTCGCCGAGGGCCCTGAGCAGGTCTGCAAGCCGAGGACGTCCGTAGATGTCCAGCCCGTAATTGGTAGTGATCTGGCTGATCAGAATCAGTTCCTGAACGCCCTGTTCCGCCAGTTGATGGGCTTCTGCAACGATTGATTCGATCGTTCTTGAACGCTGATTTCCGCGCAGATGCGGAATTATGCAAAACGCGCAGCGATAGTCGCAACCTTCGGCCACTTTGAGATAGGCAATCGCTTCGCCAGTGGTGCGATATCTGGGCAGTGTTTCATCGCCGACGAACGTCGGGTTTTTGCTGACCCGATTGACACGTTCTCCAGCTTCGACCCGCTCAAGCACTTCCACGATGTGCTGGTAATCGCCAGTGCCCACAATGGCTTTGGCTTCCGGCAGGGACTCGAGCAGCTCCTCCTGAAAATGTTGCGCCAGGCAGCCGGCGATGATCAGTTCCTTGCCTTGCTCAGCGAGTCCCACCAGTGTGCGGACTGATTCTTCCCGGGCTTCCTGGATGAAGCTGCAGGTGTTGACCACCACCACGTTGGCGTCACTTTCGTCACTGCTGACGCCATAGCCCGCTCGCGTCAGCAGGCCGAGCATGTGTTCAGTATCGACCCGGTTCTTCTCGCATCCCAAATGGGCGAAAGCCACGGTCGGGCGTGTGCTGACCATGTCGCGTCCGGGAGCTTGGTCCGGTGACATGGGCACGACGCATCAACTCTCACCATAAATCTCGCGCTGATTGCTGCCAAAATTTCAGCAATCAGTTTCGTGCGCATGGGTACCACCCGACTCACCAGCCGACGTCGTCAGGATCAGGGCTTCAAATGGGCACGCATCAGCATGGCGGTGCTGGCAACCGTCGGGGTGATCGATACCGCTTCGATCACCCTTAAGCGTTGGGGGATGTTCGGTGACCTCACCTGTCCGATGGGCGGAGATGGGTGCGACACAGTCCTGAATAGCCCCTGGGGGACCCTTGTTCAGACGGATGGCTTCAGCATTCCGTTGTCCTTTGCCGGTCTGCTTGCTTACCTCGCTGTTCTGGTGATGGCTCTTGTGCCGTTGCTGCCGGGATTGATGGAGAACCGCAGTGAGCTGTCCCGGCGCACCTGGTGGGGACTGTTCACTGTTTCCCTGGGAATGGCTGTCTTCAGCTTGGTGCTGCTTGGCTTGATGGTCTTCAAGATTCAGGCTTTCTGTTTTTTCTGTGTGCTTTCAGCGACGTTGTCGATTCTGTTGCTGATCCTTTCCGTGATCGGCGGTGGATGGGACGACCCCTCACAGTTGTTCTTTCGGGGCATTCTCCTGGCTTTGGCAGTGTTGCTCGGCAGTCTGATCTGGGCCTCGGTTCTGGACCCTGAACGCCCCGAAGCTGCCGTGACCGGCCCTGGTGCACCTCCTCTTGTGACGACCGAAAGCACTCCTGCCAAGGTCGCGCTGGCTGAACATCTCACCGCCATGGGAGCTGTCATGTATAGCGCCTACTGGTGTCCTCACTGTCATGAGCAGAAGGAGGACTTCGGTTTAGAAGCTGCCAAAAAGCTCACCGTCGTTGAATGTGCTGAGGATGGTCAGAACAGTCAACGCGCCCTCTGCCAGAGCAAGAAGATCGAAGGCTTCCCCACCTGGGAGATCAATGGAAAGCTTGATTCAGGCGTCAAAGATCTGAAAACCCTTGCAGGTTTGTCCGGCTTCAAGGGAGACACCAACTTCTGAAGGCCCTTCCACCTCTGAGTAGCCCAATGTCTGCCACGCCTGTTGGTTATTCAGTGACGCTGCGGGTCTGAATCCCTTCTCCTTTCATCTGCCGACTGTGTCGGCGCCACTGGGGAAGGGAGCAGGGGGCATCACTGCGGAAATGTCCTCCCCGACTTTCGGTTCTAAACAGACAGGCTTCCAGGAGCAGGGCAGTGGTGCGCTGACGATGGATGAGATCGAGTAGCAGGTTCAGTTCCTGGCGACTGGGCTCCTTCAGTTCCAGCAATTGTTGATGGGATTGGCGATGAACGATGCACAGCAATTCTTCCCGCTCCAGCGGACTCATGGCACTCCTGGTCATCTGCAGCAGTGTCTGCATCCCCGCGCGGGAGCGGTTGACTCCTGCCACATCCCAGCACTGTTCACTCAGCTGATCGATGCTGCGCGTTAGCTCGCCGATGCTGGTGTTGCTGCGGGCATGGATCTCACTGGTGCTGATGCTGTTTCCCCGGTTCCTCCAGTGTTCTCTTTCATCCTCTGAAACAGCTGGCAGGTCGATCGCTCCTAGTTGGCGAGCAAAGACGAGGCATTCCATCAGGGAGTTGCTCGCCAGACGATTGGCACCGTGCAGCCCGGTGCAGGCCGCCTCCCCAACTGCGTAGAGGCCTGGCAGCGATGTCGCGGCATTGAGGTCCGTTGCGACGCCTCCCATCCAGTAGTGGGCTGCAGGCGCCACGGGGATTGGTTGCTCAAGAGGATTGAGATTGTGGTTGCGACAGCGCTCAAGAATGGTGGGGAAGCGGCGCTCGGCCTGGTCGCGGGGGATCCCTGAAAGGTCCAGGCCGATGTGATCTATGCCCTGGAGGCGCATGCTTTTCAAGAGTGCACGGCTCACCTGGTCTCTTGGAGCGAGATCAGCCCCTGGCAGGTCAGTGACCGGACTGTTCCCCGCGGCGTCCACGAGTCGTCCTCCTTCTCCACGCACCGCCTCGGAGATCAGAAAACAGGGAGCTCCGGGAAGCTTCAGAGCTGTGGGATGAAATTGAACGAACTCAAGATCTTCAACCGCGGCCCCTGCAGCCCAGGCCAGGGCGATGCCCTCTCCTGCGGCTTGAGCTGGATTGGTGGTGTTGGTGTAGAGGTGCCCTCCGCCTCCAGTGGCGAGGACCACGGCTCTCGATCGAATCCATTGCAGCCTGCACCCGTCCAGAACCTGGACGCCGCAGCAGTGTCCGTTCTCCACCCAGAGCTGGCTGACGCGAACACCCCGCCGATGCAGCAACCCAGGCCTCTGCTCGGCATGCTGCCGAAGCACATCGACCAGAGCATGGCCGGTTCGGTCCTGGACATGCAGCACACGGTGATGACTGTGCGCAGCCTCGAGGGTTGTGGCCAGGCTCCCGTCGCTGTTCCGATCGAAATCCATCCCCAGCTCGAGCAGCCTGTCGACACAGTGCGGTGCCTGTTCAACGAGCAGACGAACAGCATCGCCGTCGCAAAGACCTGCGCCGGCATGGATGGTGTCTGTCGCATGGCTGCCGCTGTTGTCATCGCGACGAGTGACGGATGCGATCCCGCCCTGGGCCCATCGGCTTGATGAGCGCTGGCTGGTGTTGCGGTTGACCAGCAGCACTCGAAGCCCGTCTGGCAGCTCCAGGCAGGTCATCAGGCCTGCGGCTCCAGCACCAACCACCACGACGTCCCAGGGACCTGAGGGGATGGGTTCGCTGCCAGTGCCCAAGGGTTTCATGTCAGCACCAAAAAACCGCCGGGTTGTCCGGCGGTTTGACCGCAATCTGAGCAATCCAATCAGTGGCGATCGGCGTTTTCAGTGAGCTGCCTCAGCGGTACTGGCCATCATTGATCCGATCGAAACCCTCGTTGAGAGCAATCGATGGTTCGGTCACCGTGAAATTGTCGCGATACTTCTCGAACAGCTCTTTCTGCCGATCGGTGAGATCCAGCGAAAGAACGTCATTCACACTGTCGTAGGGGCCACCCAGCACGATCTTGCCGGCGAGTGTGGGATACATGCCAGGGAACTGCTGGAAGCGACGAACGGAGGAATTGTTGAGATCCACCTTCTCGCCACGCTCGGCGATCTTGTCGTCAGCCACGTTGCGGATGTCAGCCGCCTGAACGCTCGCGGGTAGTAACAGGCCCATTAGCAGGCCTGCCATCACAAGAATGCCTGTCAGCCAGGACAGCAGACGCTTCATGGAACTCTCCGTCTAGAAGATCGGAACGGGATGATTACCGGCACTGCCGGCTTGCAAACCATACAAGTGCAATTGCCGGGATCAGTTGCAAGGAGTCGCAGTTTTTTGCAGTTCGTTTCAGACCAGGCCGCTGAGTTCTGGCGCGAGCAGAGACAGCGACAGAAACAAGCCATCAATCAAGAGGGTTGTGAACAGCACTGCTGCTGCTACAGCCCAGCTTCGATCTGATGCCACGGACAGGCTGCTGCGAGATCTGCAGTACTGAACAAGCTGAAAAATGATGATTCCTGCAGCGCTCACCGTCAGCAGAGAGGTTGGCCTCAGCACGAAGGCCGCAGCGTCCTGGAGGAGAACAGAGGCTTCTGCAGGGGATGCTGCAATCACTGCAGGCCAGAGAGCCATCACACCGGTGAGTGCCATGGCCAGATCCGTAAAAGCTGTGCCTAGCAGCGATGCCAAATAGAAGACACATCCAAGACGCCATCGCGTTTGCAGGCCAGTGATTGCCAGAGGCAAGGCAAACGCTTCCACAGGGAGATGCAGTACTGGGTGGCAAGCGAGCCACCCCCAGAAAAGGCTGCCAGCCAGCCAGCTGCCACTGAAGCCAACCAGCAGAGCGCCGAAGTCCTTCCATCGACTGGGTGCGATCGAGTGGGTGATCACGCCCACTGAAAGGAGCACAAAACCGAACAGACAGGAGCTGAAGGGCTGTTCGCGCACCCATGGAGCCTGCACAAAGACAGGCAGCACCACGAGCATCGATGCCCAGAAGGGTAATCCGACCCTCCCAAGAGCGATCGGCTGGACCGGCTCAACAAGGGCTTGGTTGCGTATCAGCCCACTGAACAACGATCCACCCCCGCCTGAACGTGAAGAAAGGACTGTGACCATAGAAGATTTGCGCCTCATTGAGCGTTTTTGTGAGGCGTCTGATGTCATCGGACGTTGGGCCTGGCGATAGCGTCCTCAAACTTGTGTTCAGGACGCCAGACGTGTCAGAACCCGGACTGCTCGAGGCCATCTGGAGAAATATCGTCCTGGGAGTCGTCCAGGGGCTGACTGAGTTTCTCCCGATCAGCAGCACGGCCCATCTGAAGGTGGTGCCCGCTCTAGCCGGCTGGCAGGACCCCGGTGTGTCGGCCACAGCGGTGATCCAGCTGGGCAGCATCGTTGCGGTGATCGGCTACTTCCGCGACGACCTTGTGGGGGTTTGGAAGGGCATCAGCGCTGCCTTGCGGAGAGGTCAGTGGCGTGAGCCGGAAGCCCGCCTGGGGATTGCAATGGCCATTGGCACTGTGCCGATCCTGGTGGTGGGGCTTGTCATCAAATTGTTCTGGCCTGGTTATGAGACGTCTCCTCTGCGCAGCGAACCGGTGATCGCCGTCGTTTCGATTGTGATGGCGTTGCTACTCGCCCTAGCAGAGAAGCTTGGCCCGCGCCTCAAGCGACTCGATCAGGTGCAAGGGCGTGATGGCCTGGTGGTGGGTCTGGCGCAGGTGCTCGCTCTGATCCCTGGGGTATCCAGATCGGGAAGCACGCTCACCGCCTCGCTGTTCGACAGCTGGAAGCGTCCGGATGCGGCCCGATTTTCATTTCTGCTGGGGATTCCAGCCATCACCCTGGCTGGTTTGGTGCAATTAAAAGATGCATTCAGTGAGCCCAGCGCCGGTGGTCCGCTACCTCTATTGATTGGAATTGTTTCTGCAGCAGTGGTCTCCTGGCTGGCCATCGACTGGCTGTTGAAATACCTGCAACGTCACAGCACCTGGATTTTTGTGATCTACCGACTCCTTTTCGGAGTGTTACTGCTGGTCTGGTGGTCCGCCGCCGGCCCAAACTGAGAGCAGTTGCCTCCTTGCTGTGTGGAATGAGCCTTCCGCAGGAGTTGCTGTCACGGCTCTGGATCCTGCAAGCCCCTCACGACAGCCTGAACCTGCGGTTGTGGCTTCAGTCGAGTCAGGCTCCATTGGAGAGGAACTGGGATTTGAACCAGGAGATCAGCTGCTCAGCATCAATGGCGTCCGTCCCCGAGATCTCATTGATTACCGCTACCTCATTGTTGAGGAGGAGCTGACGCTTGAGGTTCGTGACAGCGCCGGTGAGCTGCATTGCGTCGAGTTGGAGAAGGATGCCGACGATGGTTTGGGGCTTGGTTTCACCGAAGCTCTCTTTGATGGCCTTCGTCAATGCACCAACCGTTGCCCCTTCTGCTTCATCGACCAGCAGCCGCCTGGCCATCGAGACAGTCTTTACCTGAAAGATGACGATTATCGACTGAGCTTTCTTTACGGTTCCTATCTCACTCTCACCAACCTGAGTGATGCCGACTGGGAGCGAATTGAGCAGCAACGGCTGACACCGCTTTTCGTCTCAGTGCATGCAACAGACCCCGATCTGCGCTCCACTCTTCTCGAGAATCCACGAGCAGGAAAGCTGCTGCAGCAGCTGGAATGGTTTGCGCAGCGCAAGTTGCAGATTCATGCGCAGGTGGTGGTGTGTCCAGGTCTCAATGACGGTGATGCACTCGTCAACACTCTGCGCGATCTCGCTCGTTTTACAGGTGTTGAGTGGCCTGCTGTGCTTTCAGCGGCAGTGGTGCCGGTGGGCCTGACGCGCTTCCGTCCGCCTGGTGATGGGTTACGGGCCGTCACCCCTGAAGATGCCTCGAGGGTCATTGATGCAGTGGAACCGCTGCAGTCGGAGTTCCAAGGGCGTTTCGGCAGTCGTTTTGTTTGGCTGTCGGATGAGTGGTATCTGATTGCGGGTCGTCCCCTTCCCCCTCGCCTCAGCTACGAGGATCTCCCTCAGCAAGAAAATGGTGTTGGAACGATCAGGGCGTTCCTCGAATCGCTGGATGAAGCCACGGAATCATTGCCAGAGCGTGTTGTTGAGCCACTGCGCAGCAGCTGGGTGGTGGGTCGTCTCGTGGATAAGGCTCTGGAGACCGTCACTGAGCGCCTCAACGGGATTGAAGGCGTCTGCCTGCAGATGCATGGTCTTCCTAGTCCCTACTGGGGGCAGGATCAGGTGGTCACCGGTTTGTTGACTGGTCAGGATTTGCTAGATGGCCTCAAGGATCAGGACCTGGGGGATCAGTTGCTGTTGCCATCAGTGATGTTGCGGCAGGGCCAGCCTGTATTTCTCGATGACATGACTCTGGACCAGGTTCAGGCACAACTTCCTGTCCCGATTCGGATTGTTCATGGAGCAGCTGACATCGTGGCTGCAGTGCTCGGAGATCTAGAAAAAACCACCTAAAGTTCTCCAAGACCAGGATTCAATGTGCGCCGGACAGCTGCAAGCCTTTTTCTGATTGCAGGCTTTGCGCCCTTTCATCTCGCTGGAGTTGCTTCCGCTCAAGAGTCTTTGGAAGTGTCCCCAGACAACAGTGCCGCTCTGATCGATCAGAGCACCCTGCCGACGGCCATTGAATTGAAGGGATCCAGGCCTCAGGCAGACCCCTCGTTGTTGCCTCCAGCGGCAACAACACTGCCGGACACGCTCGATTCACTGAACGCACCACCGAGCCTTGCTCTGCCCAATCAGCCTGGTCAAGTGCGCATTCGAGAGCTCAGACCGCTCACGCTCGCTGAAGTTGAACAGCTGGCTGAAGTCAACAATCCAGGGTTGAAAGCCGTGGCTCTCCAGGTGCAGCAGGCTAAGTCGAGCTTGAGAGCGGCAATCTCCAGTTGGTATCCAACTCTCAATCTCACCGCTAACGGTCTGCCTCAATACCTAGCTGGTGAACAGCAATCTTTCGCTTCTGGGCAGAGCGGAACCCTCACTAAAAGTAAAATTTCTACGGCCAATTTCGCTGCTCAGCTGAATTGGAATTTGATTGATCCTGGCCGTGTTCCTGAGATTGCCTCAGCACGCGATACTTTTGAGAAATCTCGAGACTCTTACCTCATCGCTCTCAGAGATCTTCGCCTATCTGTGGCGACTGCCTATTACGATCTCCAGCGCTATGACGAACAGGTGAATGTTGGCAAGCAGTCTGTGGCTGCTTCTCTAATTAGCTTGCGAGATGCACGTGCTCGTTATCAGGCAGGAGTCGCAACCAAGCTCGAAGTGCTTGAAGCTGAAACTCAACTTGCCCGAGACCAAGATATTCTGACCGGTAATCTTAATTTCCAGGCCCGATCCCGTCGGGACTTGGCAAGGATTACTGATTTGCCGCAGGATGTAACTCCGACTGCCGCTTCGCCCTCACGAGTTGTTGGGATTTGGCAGCCATCACTTCAGGAAAGTATCGTTGCGGCCTATGCCTTCCGAGAAGAGCTCGATCAAATTATTCTTGATATTTCAATTAATAATAGTAACGCAAATGCTGCCCTGTCTGGAGTGCAGCCAGTCCTAAGTATCTTTAATAATTTTAATTCACAGAGATTCCAAGGTCAGTCCAGAGCTGTCCCTCCCGTTAATACTGATGCCTACGGTTGGACCGCTGACAATACCGTCGGTCTTGCGGCAACTTGGAATATTTTTGATGGGGGACGCGCTCGTGCTCAGTATCGACGAAACAAGCAGGCTGCCGATGCAAGTGCTTATGAATTTGCCGATAAACGTGGAAAAATTCGCCTTCAAGTTGAGCAAAGCTTCTACGATCTACGAGACAACCAACAAGCAATCCGTACAACTTCTCGAGAAGTGTTATCTCAGCGAGAAGCGTTGCGTCTAGCCAGGCTTCGATTCCAGGCAGGTGTAGCGACGCAGCGTGAGGTGGTTGATAATCAGAGGGACCTTACCAGAGCTCAGCTGCGTTATGTAGAGGCACTTAGTGATTACAACATCACTATTTCCGAGTTGAGGAGGTATACCGGACTGGATGAGGTTGCATCCTGTCCGCGTTTGGATTTACCCGCCGAAAAATCTCAATCATTATCGATAGAAGAGTTTCCGATCGAGCCAACTCCGCTTATACCCGCCTGCCAAGCTTCTCTGCTGGGATCTTGATGATGAGGCAACGTTGACCTCAAGATTCCTCAACCCCCAGCAGTTACTCGCCGTTCATCAGCTGCTCGACAGGGTCGCAGATCGGCAAAGACAGGATTTCGGAAACATCGTTTCCGATACCAAGGCAGATGGATCCTTGATCACCGCTTGTGACCGATGGAGCGATGAGGCCTTGGTTAACGGTCTCTCTACGCTGGCTCCCGCTGAATTCACCCTCAGTGAGGAGGGAGAGAAAGCATGTCCATCTTCCTCTGCCTTCTGGGTCGTAGATCCTCTCGACGGCACCACCAATTTCGCTGCCGGAATCCCTTATTGGGCGATTTCTGTGGCTCGTTTTGTCGACGGCCGACCGACTGAGGCTTTTCTAGACATCCCCTCTCTGCGTCAACGGATTGTGGCGATTAGCGGGCGAGGAGCCTGGCGCAACGGCAACGCTCTTTCTCCAGAGACTCGTCTTCAGTCAGGCAGTACCTGTGTTTCGCTCTGTAGTCGAGCAATTCGGGTGCTGCAACGCCGGCATCAGGATCCTTTCCCCGGAAAAATTCGCTTGCTTGGTGTTGCCAGCCTGAATCTGGTCAGCGTCGCTATGGGACAGACAGTTGCAGCCTTGGAGGCCACACCCAAGATCTGGGATCTGGCAGCAGCCTGGCTGGTTCTCAGCGAACTGGGCTGTCCCCTGCAATGGCTTGATCACGATCCGGCGGCGCTGACGCCTGGACAAGATCTTTCCGATGTCAGTTTTCCTGTGATCGCAGCGAGTTCGCAGGCTGAACTTGAGCGTCTCAGGCCCTGGGGAGAGTCGTTGCTGCTTCCCTGATTGGCTGATCAGTTGCGTTAGGGGATGTTTGTGAGTTATGTTTTTGGACTGCGCGGCAGGCGGAAGCCTGGAGCGCAGCCACTGAACATGAAGAGCGCGAGCTTGTAATGTTTAGAGGTGCTTACAAGGCCAAGAGGGAGCGATCCCACGGTGTTGTAGGTTTCACAAGCGGTCGCGAGACCGCACCGCCAACCGTTCCTGATAGGGAACGCGACGGCAGAACCTGGACAATCGAAAAGTTTAGGAACTGACGCTTTCATCGCGTCGAGTTTCGGTTGCTGAGCTGAAAGGTTTGGTGATTGAGCTTGATGATATAGCGATGTAAGTGTGAGGTCCCGTCAACAATTTTTAGTTGCAAAGAAGCAGCGTGCTTACAAGATTGGAAGTTTTCACGAGCTTTTAATGTTGTCGGTGTGCGCGTTGTGGAGCAACGACCGGATCTGAGATCCTGGAAAGTCACGAGGGAGAGATTCTAAGTGCACTCTTAAGAACCCTTCTGTCAGAGGAAGGTGGTTTTAACTGCAATCAGTGCGCCAGTGCTGATGAGTGGGTAAAGCAAATCAAGTTGAAGAGGTGAAAGCCTTTAAGAGGACTTGATCTACAACGGAGAGTTTGATCCTGGCTCAGGATGAACGCTGGCGGCGTGCTTAACACATGCAAGTCGAACGAACCTTCGGGTTAGTGGCGGACGGGTGAGTAACGCGTGGGAATCTGCCCTCAGGAGGGGGATAACGGCTGGAAACGGCCGCTAATACCCCATATGCCGAGAGGTGAAATGAATTTCGCCTGAGGATGAGCCCGCGTCTGATTAGCTAGTTGGTGAGGTAAGAGCTCACCAAGGCATCGATCAGTAGCTGGTCTGAGAGGATGATCAGCCACACTGGGACTGAGACACGGCCCAGACTCCTACGGGAGGCAGCAGTGGGGAATTTTCCGCAATGGGCGAAAGCCTGACGGAGCAACGCCGCGTGAGGGATGAAGGCCTCTGGGCTGTAAACCTCTTTTCTCAAGGAAGAAGATCTGACGGTACTTGAGGAATAAGCCACGGCTAATTCCGTGCCAGCAGCCGCGGTAATACGGGAGTGGCAAGCGTTATCCGGAATTATTGGGCGTAAAGCGTCCGCAGGCGGCCTTTCAAGTCTGCTGTTAAAACGTGGAGCTTAACTCCATCATGGCAGTGGAAACTGTTGGGCTTGAGTGTGGTAGGGGCAGAGGGAATTCCCGGTGTAGCGGTGAAATGCGTAGATATCGGGAAGAACACCAGTGGCGAAGGCGCTCTGCTGGGCCATAACTGACGCTCATGGACGAAAGCCAGGGGAGCGAAAGGGATTAGATACCCCTGTAGTCCTGGCCGTAAACGATGAACACTAGGTGTCGGGGGAATCGACCCCCTCGGTGTCGTAGCCAACGCGTTAAGTGTTCCGCCTGGGGAGTACGCACGCAAGTGTGAAACTCAAAGGAATTGACGGGGGCCCGCACAAGCGGTGGAGTATGTGGTTTAATTCGATGCAACGCGAAGAACCTTACCAGGGTTTGACATCCTGCGAATCTCTTGGAAACGAGAGAGTGCCCTCGGGAACGCAGTGACAGGTGGTGCATGGCTGTCGTCAGCTCGTGTCGTGAGATGTTGGGTTAAGTCCCGCAACGAGCGCAACCCACGTCTTTAGTTGCCAGCATTTAGTTGGGCACTCTAGAGAGACCGCCGGTGATAAACCGGAGGAAGGTGTGGATGACGTCAAGTCATCATGCCCCTTACATCCTGGGCTACACACGTACTACAATGCTACGGACAAAGAGCAGCAAGTTCGCGAGGACAAGCAAATCTCATAAACCGTGGCTCAGTTCAGATCGTAGGCTGCAACTCGCCTACGTGAAGGAGGAATCGCTAGTAATCGCAGGTCAGCATACTGCGGTGAATACGTTCCCGGGCCTTGTACACACCGCCCGTCACACCATGGAAGTTGGCCACGCCCGAAGCCGTTACTCCAACCCTTGTGGAGGAGGACGTCGAAGGTGGGGCTGATGACTGGGGTGAAGTCGTAACAAGGTAGCCGTACCGGAAGGTGCGGCTGGATCACCTCCTAACAGGGAGACAAACAATGATTTTGATGTCTGAGTACTTAATTCTTAGGCCAAAATCCTGTCACCTTAGGTCGATCGGTACCTCAATTTTGAAGTCAAGAATGCATAGAGATATGGATTGCTTGATGGAAATTTTCAGTTCCTAAACTTTGTCTAGGTCACATCCCACAAGGGTTGAGTCTTCCTGGGCCATTAGCTCAGGTGGTTAGAGCGCACCCCTGATAAGGGTGAGGTCCCTGGTTCAAGTCCAGGATGGCCCATTCGGTGTTGGGGGTTTAGCTCAGTTGGTAGAGCGCCTGCTTTGCAAGCAGGATGTCAGGAGTTCGAGTCTCCTAACCTCCACTGATCGAACTCAATCTCCATCTTCTGAATGATGGAAGGTGAACTCGAATGTGATGTGATTTAGATCTGTCCGCTGGCATGACCCCAGCTTCCTGTCATTCTGAAATGACGTGAATTATCACGACCTTTTGGTTGATAAGATGCTGGGCTCGAACTGTTTTATCAGTTTGATGTCTAGCAGAACCTTGACAACTGCATAGGAAAAAGTCTGTAAGAATAAAGCATCTCTCATGGATGCATCATTCTTTTTTAGGATGATGTCAATTCTTGAGCAAGAGCCGAGACTCCATAACGTTCTTCTAATTGTGTCGAGCAATTGGGAGTTTGATGATTGATTCAGCAATGAATCGTTCAGAATCTGTTTCAACGACAGCAAGCGTTTTGGAGATGAATGGTCAAGCTACAAAGAGCTCACGGCGGATACCTTGGCACACAGAGGCGATGAAGGACGTGGTTACCTGCGATAAGTCTCGGGGAGCTGGAAACACGCTTTGATCCGGGAATTTCCGAATGGGGCAACCCTTAGAACGGCCAGCTGAATCCATAGGCTGGCACGAGCCAACCCAGCGAACTGAAACATCTTAGTAGCTGGAGGAAAGGAAAGTAAAAACGACTCCCTGAGTAGCGGCGAGCGAACGGGGAAGAGCCTAAACCGATGGTTTCGACCATCGGGGTTGTGGGACAGCAATGTGGAAAAGGGATGTTAGTGGAAGTGTTTGAAAGACACGCCAAAGAAGGTGAAAGCCCCGTACACGAAAACTGAACTGACCTAGCTGTATCCCGAGTAGCACGGAGCACGTGAAATTCCGTGTGAATCCGCGAGGACCACCTCGTAAGGCTAAGTACTACTGTGTGACCGATAGCGAAACAGTACCGCGAGGGAAAGGTGAAAAGAACCCCGGGAGGGGAGTGAAATAGAACATGAAACCGTGAGCTTACAAGCAATGGGAGCCCGACTAATCGGGTGACCGTGTGCCTGTTGAAGAATGAGCCGGCGACTTATAGGTACTGGCGGGTTAAACCGGAAATGGTGGAGCCATAGCGAAAGCGAGTCTGAATAGGGCGTTTGTCAGTATTTATAGACCCGAACCCGGGTGATCTAACCATGGCCAGGATGAAGCTTGGGTGATACCAAGTGGAGGTCCCAACCAACTGACGTTGAAAAGTCACTGGATGAGCTGTGGTTAGCGGTGAAATGCCAATCGAACCCGGAGCTAGCTGGTTCTCCCCGAAATACGTTGAGGCGTAGCGTCTCGTGCTCCAGCAGGGGGGTAAAGCCACCATTTCGGTGCGGGCTGCGAGAGCGGTACCAAATCGAGATGAACTCTGAATACCCTGTGTGTAGCGAGGCAGTCAGACTGTGGGGGATAAGCTCCATGGTCGAGAGGGAAACAGCCCAGACCGCCAGCTAAGGTCCCCAAATCAACGCTAAGTGATAAAGGAGGTGGGATTGCCCAGACAACCAGGAGGTTTGCCTAGAAGCAGCCATCCTCAAAGGAGTGCGTAATAGCTCACTGGTCGAGCGATCCTGCGCCGAAAATGAACGGGGCTAAGCGTTGTACCGAAGCTGCGGATTTATGGTAGGGGAGCGTTCTATGTGGGGCGAAGCGTTAGCGTGAGCGGGCGTGGACTGCATAGAAGTGAGAATGTCGGCTTGAGTAGCGAAAACATGGGTGAGAATCCCATGCACCGAAACCCTAAGGGTTCCTCCGGCAGGCTCGTCCGCGGAGGGTTAGTCTGGTCCTAAGGTCAGGCCGAAAGGCGTAGTCGATGGATAACAGGTCAACATTCCTGTACCGGTTATGTTTTGGGAAGAGGGACGGAGAAGGCTAGCCGAGCCAGACGTTGGTTACTGGTTCAAGCGTTCGAGGCTATGAGGAGCGGCGAAAACGTTCCGAGCTGAGGCGTGAGTACGAGCTGCTACGGCAGCGAAGTCGGTGATGTCATGCTTCCAAGAAAAGCTCTATACCCGTTAAGGCATAACTGCCAGTACCCGAAACCGACACAGGTGGGGTGGTAGAGAATACCGAGGTGCGCGAGGTAACTCTCTCTAAGGAACTCGGCAAATTAGCCCCGTAACTTCGGGAGAAGGGGTGCCACCGCAAGGTGGTCGCAGTGAAAAGGCCCTGGCGACTGTTTACCAAAAACACAGGTCTCCGCTAAGTCGCAAGACGATGTATGGGGGCTGACGCCTGCCCAGTGCCGGAAGGTTAAGGAAGCCGGTCAGCGTAAGCGAAGCTGGCGACTGAAGCCCCGGTGAACGGCGGCCGTAACTATAACGGTCCTAAGGTAGCGAAATTCCTTGTCGGGTAAGTTCCGACCCGCACGAAAGGCGTAACGATCAGGGCGCTGTCTCGGAGAGAGGCTCGGCGAAATAGAATTGTCTGTGAAGATGCGGACTACATACACCCGGACAGAAAGACCCTATGAAGCTTTACTGTAGCTTGGTATTGTGCCCGGGCTCTGAATGCGCAGGATAGGTGGGAGACGTTGATCTAGTGCTCGTGGGTACTAGGGAGTCAATGGTGAGATACCACTCTTTCAGAGCTAGGGTTCTAACGTTCACCCGTTATCCGGGGAGCGGACAGTATCAGGTGGGCAGTTTGACTGGGGCGGTCGCCTCCTAAAAGGTAACGGAGGCGCACAAAGGTTTCCTCAGGCTGGTTGGAAATCAGCTGACGAGTGCAAAAGCAGAAGGAAGCTTGACTGTGAGACCTACAAGTCGAACAGGGACGAAAGTCGGTTTTAGTGATCCGACGGTTCTGAGTGGAAGGGCCGTCGCTCAACGGATAAAAGTTACTCTAGGGATAACAGGCTGATCTCCCCCAAGAGTTCACATCGACGGGGAGGTTTGGCACCTCGATGTCGGCTCATCGCAACCTGGGGCTGAAGTCGGTCCCAAGGGTTGGGCTGTTCGCCCATTAAAGCGGTACGCGAGCTGGGTTCAGAACGTCGTGAGACAGTTCGGTCCATATCCGGTGTATGCGTAGGAATATTGAGAGGATTTCTCCCTAGTACGAGAGGACCGGGAGGAACGCACCTCTGGTGTACCAGTTATCGTGCCAACGGTAAACGCTGGGTAGCCATGTGCGGAGTGGATAACCGCTGAAAGCATCTAAGTGGGAAGCCCACCTCAAGATGAGTATTCCCATGGGGTAACCCAGTAAGGTCACGGGAAGAACACCCGTTGATAGGCTCTACGTCGAAGTCCAGTAATGGATGCAGCGGAGGAGTACTAATAGACCGAGGGCTTGACCATGATTTGGTTCTTGCCTGAGGCGATGATTTATTCGATTCAGACGCATGATCAACGATGAAAGTTGTTGGTTATGTCCTATGCAGTTCTCAGGGTTCAACCTTGGGAATGTTTTCTATCCTGGTGTCCATAGCGTTGTGGAACCACTCCGATCCATCTCGAACTCGGTTGTGAAACGCAGCAGCGGCGACGATATTTGGGGGGTAGCCCCCTGAGAAAATAGCTCGATGCCAGGTAAAACATTTCTGTCACGCATGTGATGCGAAGAAAGCCACCCTTGAGGGGTGGCTTTTTTTGTGCCCTGGCGCGCTAGTTTGGATCGATAACTTTGACAGAATTCATGGCGATGATGCTGTCGATTCGTCAAATTTGCCGCTCTCTTTGGAGGGCTTGTCTGCGTTGGGCATCTTTTGATTGTGTTGATCTCAGTGCCGCTTTCGCTTACTACACACTTCAGTCAATCTTCCCGATTCTGCTGATTTCATTGTCTTTGGCGTCCTGGCTTCTTGGACGCCAGCCGAACCTTGATGATCAAATTCTGATCTATGTCAGCAGTGTGCTACCGCCTCCTGCGGTTGAGATCATTCGCCAAACTCTTCAGCAACTTGTTTCTCAGGGATTTGGTGCTGGCCTCCTTGGTGCAGCCGTTTTGTTGGTCACTGCTGGCAATGTTTATTTGACATTGCAGCGTGGAGCTGACCGTTTATGGCGTGATGTGTTGCAGCCATTGCCTGATGCATTGCCGCTTGGAGCTCAGGCTTATCGCTTTGTGCGGGTGAGAATCGAAGCCTTTTTCGTTGTGATTTTGATAGGCCTTCTCATCGTTGTTGATCAAATCAGCGTCAATCTGCGAATGGCACCGGCGGCGTTTGTTGATGAACTGGCTCGCTCCTTGCCTTGGCTAACCGATATTTTTCCTGATTTGCCTGTGCTTCAGTTTGGTCGATTGTTGATTCCTTTTCTGGGTTTCTCAGGCATGGCTTTGTTGTTGCAGTTCTTGCTTCCAAGTCGAAAAGTTCCTTTTGTGCCATTGATTCCTGGCTCCTTGTTGATCGGGTTTTTGCTGACAATCCTCAATCTTGCTGTCAGTCGAAGTGTTTTGTCACTGGGGTCTAGATTTCAAGCTTATGGCGTTATCGGCGGAGTCCTTGTGTTGACATTGTGGATCTGGATGGTTGGCGTTGTGATTTATTTCGGACAGTGCTGGAGTGTGGAGCTGGCCAATATGCGTATGAAGAAGGGCGGTGATCCGTTCTTTCCTGTCGTTCCAGATTGACCTGAATCAGAGATCATAGAGATCCTTCGTTCAACGGGGTTTGGTTGATATGGGTCGACTGCCTCCTCTGGTCTGGCTCCTGGCCCTCTTGTTGTTGCTGCCGACGCCTCTCGGTAGAGCATTGATCGATGTGATTGGCGGAGTGGCCTTGGTTCTGCTGACACTCCCTGTGATCCTCGGGGGTGTGGGTTGGATTGGGTGGAAGGTGTTGCAAAGCCGAATGCAGTTTTGTCCCAACTGCGGTTCAGCATCGTTGCAGGCAACCCCAGTTTGTGCCGTTTGTGGGTCTTCTTTTTCAACAGCCGATGCCTCCAGTGTTGCCAACTCGAAGGTTGAAGTTGATTCAACCCCTGCCAGTTCTGTCACGATTGATGTGACTGCGGAAGATGTAGAAAACTGAGGTGGATCTGGTTGGGTTGGTCACTCAGGCATTGGATCGATCGGTTGGTTCTCTTTTTCAAGCTCCACAAGACGGCGTTCACGCAAATGCAGAAAGAAGGGTCCACCGCAGGCAAACGACACGGTGACGCAGAGCAGCAAGGAGACCCACCAGCGTTTGACCTGCAAACGGCGCCCTTCAATGGTGATCCAGATGGTGAATGCCGTGGCGCCGATGATCAGATCGCGGCTGAGGGATCGTGACGCTGCAGTCAGATTGGCATCCTTGATGAAGCCACTGAGATCGAAGCCTGAGCCCGTTCCCGTCTGCATGAATTCCAGATTGGCTTGCCAGGGCAAGACGGCACCCAGCACGGCCAGAAACAGATAGCTCCAGATCAGAACACTACGCATCATTCCGCTGCTCAAAGGTCTCAGTGGTCAATGTTTCTTGATCGAGTTGAAGAATATTCTGTTCTGTTTGGCTGAGGAGTTGTTCACATCGATTCAGATAAATCTCTGCTCGTTGATAACTGCTCTGAAGTTCGGATAACGGTAGAGCTTCATCCTGAAGTCTTGCTAGGAGCAGATCGAGAGCCTGAAGCGCCTCCTCATAGTTCAGTGCTTCAGCTTCCTTGCGCCAAGTCGCCTGTGGATCGTTCTTGATCGTTTGGGATTTTTTCGGCATGGAGAGAAGTGGGCGTTGGCATCAATTTCAATTCAGAGGGTTTCATCTGGGTCAGGGGGATCCAATCTTGGCCTGAACGGATTGGACAGTCACGCCAATCTGCCCATCTCGAAGCTGAATCACCAGATCGTCATTGGGCTTGGCTTCACTCACCGAATCCAACACTGTGCCGTTGAGCTGCATCACCTTGGCAAAACCTCGCCTCAACCAGCGATCGGGTGAGAGGGCCTTCAGCAGTTGCTGGCGTTGATCCAACTGCAGTCGGCTGCGCTGCAGCACAGTTTGTGGCTGAACACTTTGCAGCAGTTGATGCTTCTGCCGCAGCCGCTCTCGTTCTCGCTTGAAACGCCATTGTTGTTGTTGAACCAACTGCAAACGTTGCTGCCGGACTGTTTGTAAGGCTGAGTCTCGACTCGGAAAGAGGCTGACGATCGCCGCGGTGGGGGTGGCAGCTCGGTGATCCGCCACCAGATCGGCCACGGTGAGGTCGTCTTCGTGCCCCAGACCTGTTACGACCGGACAGCAGAAAGAGGCAATGGCACGACAGACCTGTTCGTCGTCGAACACCATGAGATCCTCTCGGCTTCCTCCTCCTCTGGCCAGAACCAGAGCATCCAGCTTCAACTGAGGTTGCACCTGGTTGAGTTGCTCCAGTGCTGCGCAGATTTGTGGAGCGACGGAGCCCTGAACTGGGATAGGAACAATCAGCAGCTCGGCCAGTGGCCATCGCTCTCTGGCTGTTCTCAGCATGTCCGCTAAGGCTGAACTGGGCACGCTCGTTAACAGCGCAATTCGAGTTGGGACTAACGGCAGATGTCTTCGTGCTGCTGGATCAATCAACCCTTCTGATGCCAGCAGCGCTTTGACAGCTTCAAAGCGTCGCTCCACGGTGGAGAGACTCGGGCGGATGTCGATGGCTTGTACGGCGAGACTGGCTCGTGCCGCCCAGAAATTCAGCTTTCCCACCACCGTGATGCCGTCTCCGTCCGCCGGCACGTAATCGAGTTGGTTTAACCGTGAGGCCCAGCAGACCACCGTGATGGTGGCCTCCCCATCGGTGAGGTTCATCCAGAGATGTCCCTTCTTGACCTGGGGTCGTGATGCACTGCCCTGGACCAGAAAACGGGGGGCGAAACCACGCTCGAGCAGTGAGCCGATAGCGCTGTTGAGCTCCTTGACGGAGTAGCTGGGGATAGCGTTAGCGATCAAGGCGGCGATAGGCGAAACCCCAGTAGATGCAGATAGCACCAGCGATCACACTGAGGATGCGGCCCCATTGCTGGTCCAGCTGGGTCAGCCCGATCGACAGAAGCACCAGTGCACTGCTCAGCAACCTGGCACCATCGCGGCGATTGCCGGCGAAGAAACGGGGCAAGGGCAGAGAACAACTCTGCATACTCTCTCGCAGTGACGGCAGACATTGAAAAACCCCACCGGCATGCCGATGGGGTTTTGGAGTGCTTATCGCTCTCAGTGCGTGATGTCGCGATCAGCCGAGGCCGATCTGGGACAGAATGCCTTGGCCGGTGAGCAGCTCGGTACCCAGGCCGATGACGAAGCCCATCATGGCCAGGCGGCCATTCCAGGTTTCAGCAAAGTTGACGAAGCCGAAGCGGGATGCGTTGTCAGACATGGGTCGTGATCCGTGACTTCAACCAATGTAACAAACAATGGAGTTTTGTTGCCTGTCGTGAATGCGACATTACGACCACTTCTTTGACTTGCTAGTGGGAACAGCTGTCATCGGTGATTCCGGCCACGGGTGTTTCGGGTACCGGCCGCGCATCTCACGACGCACGTCGTCGTAGCTGCCGGCCCAGAAGCCCGCAAGGTCCTTGGTGCGCTGCAAGGGACGGCCAGCTGGGGACAGCAGTTCAAGGGTCACCGGCAATGCTCCGTTCAAAAGGATCGGTCCCTGGCTGCTGCCGAACATTTCTTGCAGCTTTACCGACAGCACGGCGTCGTCATCTCCGTAAGTCACTCTGGCGTCTCTGCCGCTCGGAATCCTCAGCCGCTCGGGAAGCAAGGTGTCCAGTTCCCGTCGCTGTGCCCAGCTGAGATCACTCCACAACGCTTCGATCAGGTCGTCGCTGTTCAGGTCTTGCCAGCTCTTGCAGCTCAGGCTGGCCTCATTGATCCAAAGCTCAGGTGCTCTCTGCAGTTCTTGGAGTGTGCGATTGGGCCATGGCGACCCCAGGTGGATGTGGGCAATCTGAAGGCGCCGACGCAGCTGTTCGCAGCGTTCAGTCCAAGGGAGAGGGTTGAGGCCATGGTCGCGAAGGTGCTGCAGCAACGCATGGCTCACCAGATCGGCCGAGGGGCGGGGCAGCTGCTGGCGCTGCAATTCGATCGCACCAAGGCTCAGCACTCGCTCAGCGCGGAGTCCCTGCTGTTTGTCGTTCCACATAACCTGTTCATGCCACTCCCCCTGTTCAGACGCGATGTCTTCGAGGTAGCGCCGGCTGATGGGCACCGCCAGGCGAATGCGTGCATCGCGCTTCTTTAGATCAAGTCGGGCGATGGCCAGGGCTTCGGCGCTGCACAAGGGGTCTGATGTTGGCAGTAGAGCGCCACGACCCTGTCGCAGCAGGAATGCTCCTGGTCGTTCTGGTCGAGCCAGGGCAAGCCACTCGGGGAATGCCGTGGCGATCAGCCGGGCGACAGCGAGGTCCTCTGGGTCGTTCAAGGCCAACGGCGCCTCTGGTGGCTTGATCCCACGCAGTTGTCTTTGCCACTGCCGGCTCTGCTGGCGCATGCTGCCGAGGCCGTCGTGACGATTGGAGCGCGCTGTGTCTCTCAGCCGCTGCAGACGATGGCCGATGTCACACCCATGATCCCGGCTTCCGGGGAGATCACGTTCACTCAGTAGCGCAGCCAGATCGCAGGCCAGTGATTCAAGTCCCCAACGCCTCGCTTGGATCAACATCAGCCCCAGCCTTGGGTGCATGCCGAACGCTGCCACTTGTTGGCCAATGGCTGTGATCCGCCCCTGATCCGTCAGCAGTTTCAGCTGTTTTAGCTGTTGCTGCCCTTCCTGGAGCAGTGGTTTTGGTGGTGGCTCTAGCCAGTCGAGCTCTTCTCCCAGACCAGCACCCCACTGCGCCAGGTCAAGAACGGTGGGTTGTGGATCGGCCCGTTGCAGTTCCGGAGGGTCTTGGGCTGGTCGGCGTTGCTCGTCAGCTGCTGACCAAAGGCGCACGCAGCGTCCGGGTCCCTGACGACCGGCTCGTCCCCGCCTCTGATCCGCGCTGGCAACGCTGGCTGGCACGGTCACCAACCCCTCCATGCCGGTGCCTGGATCAAAACGCGTGTGGCGATTTAAGCCCGCATCCACCACAAGGCGTATGCCATCCAGGGTGAGAGAGCTTTCCGCGATGGATGTCGAGAGGACAATGCGTCCCTGCCAGCACTGGTCGCAGGGCCTGAGGATTTCAGTCTGAAGTTTGAGGGAGAGCTGGCCATGCAGTGTCAGCACCTGCCAGTTCTGCAGATGCTGCACTCCCATGAGCTTCTGCCGGCACCGTTCGATCTCACGCACGCCGGGGAGAAAGACGAGCACCCCAGGGGGAGTTTCTGCCGTGTGACGAGCATGTTCGAGTTCGAACAATTCCTCCCCGAGCGCCCTCAGCACATGCGTTTCAAGCTGCTCTTTGTTGCGAGGCGGGCAGTGGCGTGTCTCCACCGGGAACGCTTGTCCCTGACTGGTGAGCGTGTCAGCAGCATCGAACTGAGCACTCAGCGCTTTGAGCTGGAGGGTCGCTGACATCAGCAGCAGCTTGAGATCCGGCCTCAGCAAGCGTCTGGCTTCTCGCAGTAGTGCAAGGGCAACGTCACTGTCGCGTCGGCGCTCGTGGAATTCATCGAAGATCACAACTCCCACCCCAGGAAGGTCGGGCTGTGATTGAAGACGCCGCAGGAACAGCCCGTCAGTGATGGTTTCGATGGTCGTGGCGTCTGAGCGTTTCTGTTCGTTGCGGACTGAGTACCCCACGCGTTTGCCCACTGGTTCGCCGATGGACTCAGCCATTCTTGTCGCAGCCGCTTTCGCCGCCAGTCGTCGCGGCTCAATGAGCAGGATGCGGCCCTCAGCTCGCGGAGCGTGGACCAGTTCCCCCATTAATGCCAGAGGAACTCGGGTGGTCTTGCCTGCACCAGGTGGTGCCTGAAGGATCAGCGTTCCAGAGCTGTGCAATCGAGCGCAGAGCTCAGGCAGAAGACCATCAATGGGAAAGGAACCCAAGGGCGACGATCGGCGTCAGCTGACGAAGTTGAGTATCCCCAGCAGCAAAATGCTGGTCAATGCACCCATTGCAGTGAGCAAGCGGATGAGCGGTGCGCTGCGGTGTTTCAGCGTGGCCATGAAGAAATCCTTAAAGGCCTAACTAGAGACTTTTAGCCCGATGTTGAACGGCTTGGCTGTATCTGTAGGCACGGCGTTACACGCAACGAGCTGCCGAAGGGAAATCGCACCAGCCCCCTGAGGGCGGTCAGCGCACGTGACGAGCCCCATCAACCGGGTGGTAATCCTCTCCGGTGAGTTCCTCGTAGACGATCGCAGGCAGTCCTGTCTCGAACATCGTCTGCAGGGCTTCTTTCAAATAAGGGTTCCAGCCACCGGTGCTGACCTGGCCATGCCTGACGGTCCAGTCCCAGGTGCCCTGAAGATCCCTGGGGATTCGCCCTTCGCGGTCGCGTCGAGCGACCAGATCGAGTGATTCCACCAGCCCCACCTGGATTGGATCCTTGCCGTAGGCGGGCGTCAGGCTGAGTTCCAGACGCACAGGATCTTCCTTGAGCAGACGCAGTCGAAAGCGGGGAGGGAGTTTCACAGATTTGATCACCGCGGCAACGATCCGTGTTCTTTGATCCAACAGGAGGTTCCCCCTACGAGTCCGAGTCGAGCTGCCAAGCAGCTCACTTATCTAAGCCTATTCATTCGGGCGTACACCAGGTTCGCCAGCCTCATCCTCACCACTGAATCGAACCGTGAGCAGGTCCTCCTCGGTCAATCGGCCATCACCATCGAGCAGTTCCGGATGAATGGTGACTTTGCCCGTTCGGTCTGAAGGGGTTTCAGTCGTTCCTGGAGAACGCACCGCTGCGCTGAACCCTCGTCCCATCACCCGGAAGGCCTGCCACAGCAAGGCTAGGAAGACCAGTCCGTAAATCAGGGGAAAAAGACTGCTGATCATGGGATGACGGCGGTTGTCGAGCTGGGACACACCCTCTCTCGCCCCCCATCATCGCTATTGCTGGCCCAGTTGTGTTCGTTCATGGCGCACTGTTGGTTGCATCTGGTCATGGAATCAAGGGAGAGCCCCCCTATCCGCAGTGGATTGACCTCATTAAGGTCAGTTTCTCCACATTCCTCATTGCCCTCTCCATGGCTGTGGCACCCACTATCTCTGTCAAGAATCCTGTTGCGGTGACGCGTGTCCGCCGGCGGGTCCTGCCTCTGATGATGGGGCTGTCGTTGGCGGCTCCGGTTGGGCTGGCCTTACCGCAGCGGAGTGCTCTTGCCGCACCTCAGGTTCCAGCTTCAGCGGGTCTGGCAGCTCAATCCTTTGTGGCAGCGGCCGTGGCGAAAAGCGGTCCTGCAGTGGTCACGCTGGAAACGCAGCGAACGGTGCGAACAGCCCATGGATCTGGGTTGCCAAATGGACTGTTAATGGATCCCTTCTTTCAGCGATTCTTCGGCTTGCAGGGCTCGGCGGCTCCCAGAGCCCGAGTCGAACGTGGTCAGGGCAGTGGTGTGATCTTCGATGGGCAGGGACTGGTGCTGACCAACGCCCATGTCGTTGAGAACACGGATCGGGTGATGGTGGGATTGCCTGATGGCAGACGCGTGTCCGGCCAGGTGGTGGGTCAGGACTCGGTGACCGATCTCGCGGTCGTGAAGCTCCAGGGAGGAGGTCTCTGGCCAACCGCTCCGCTTGGCGATTCGGATCGGTTGCGCGTTGGCGACTGGGCCATCGCTGTCGGCAATCCTTTCGGGCTTGAGAACACCGTGACCCTGGGAATCGTGAGCAACCTCAACAGGAACGTCTCCCAGCTTGGAATCCAGGGCAAACGTCTGGATCTGATTCAGACCGATGCGGCGATCAACCCCGGGAACTCCGGTGGCCCTTTGCTCAATTCCGCGGGTGAGGTCGTGGGGATCAACACATTGGTGCGCTCGGGTCCTGGCGCCGGCCTTGGATTCGCGATCCCGATCAACAGGGCCAAAACGATCGCCTTGCAGCTGGTGAACCAGGGACGAGCCAGTCACCCCATGGTGGGGATCGGTTTGTCGACGATTCCAGCGTCAATGCCTGGCGGGACCGTGCCACCCGGCGCAGTTGTCCGCTCGGTGATGCCTGGTGGACCAGGAGCTCTGGCCGGCCTTCAGGTCAACGATGTCATCGTGTCAGTGGGCGGACAGGCCGTGCGTAATCCAGCTGAAGTGGTGACAGCCATTGATCGCAGCGGTGTTGGTCAGCCACTGATCCTCAGCGTGCGGCGACAGGGAAGGCAACTGCCAGTGACGGTGAGGCCCGTTGAGATGCGTGCTCTGAAGATGCCCTGATCTGGGTCAGGCGTCATCCGCATCCTTCAGTTGCTCAACGCAGCGTGTGATGCATTCACCATCGTCTAGGGAGCATGTGGTGATGCACTCGAAATAGGTTTCCACGGCATCCCATGTCTGCTCATGGTCTCCTGCTGGATTGGGGCTGCTCAGGTTGACGTCTTGGATACCGGCGGACTGAATTTCAGCGTTTCTCATCGAGTGCCGGGATCGGTGATGTCAGCCTATGCACACGTTCAGGGCGGGTAAAGTGAAATAAGTCTTCCTGCCTAACAGTTCGTGAAGTTTCGTCTTGCGTGCCGCTGGATTGGACTTATGCCGCACTTTTACGTTTCGCGTCTCGCTCTTTCTGCTTCTCGCGTTTGGCCTTTCTCTTTGCGTCCTGTTGCGCCTGCCTGAGGGCGGCTTCGGCGGCCTCTTTCTCCTCGGCTTTCTTTTCAACGTAATAGGAGTAGTCCCCTCGATAAAGCACGAGTTCGCCATCCCGCAGCTCAACGATGCGATTGGCAACACGGGAGATGAAATAACGATCATGAGACACGAGTAATGCCGCTCCCTCGTAGGCGCAGAGAGCGTCTTCCAGCATCTGTTTGGCTGGGATGTCGAGATGGTTGGTGGGCTCGTCCAACACCAGGAGATTGCAAGGTGTCAGCAGCATCAGGGCCAGTGCAAGCCGTGCCTTCTCGCCACCGCTGAGCTTGCCGACCTCTTTAAAGACGGTGTCGTTGCTGAAGCAGAAGCTGCCCAGCAGCGAGCGCACCTGGGTCTGCGTCCAGTCCGGTACCGCTTCAAACATGGTGTCGATCACGGTTTTGCTCAGGTCCAGAGCCTCTGCCTGGTTTTGTTCGAAATAACGCGCGATCACTTTGTGTTCGCCTAGGCGGGCAGATCCCTCATCCGGTGACTCCATCCCCATGATCAGTCGCAGAAGCGTGGATTTGCCCGCTCCGTTCGGCCCGACAAAAGCAATGCGATCCCCTCGCTCCACCTCGAGTTCCGCTCCGAGAAAGAGGATTTGGTCGCCGTAGCTGTGGGTGAGGTTCTCCATCAGAGCGACTTGGGCGCCGGACCGGGGTGCATCCGGGAACCGGAAACTTGGTCCGCCAACGCTTTCGATCGGAGCGTCAACCAGCTCCACCTTGTCGAGCTGTTTTTCCCTGCTCTTGGCCTGGGTGCTTCGCGTGGCACTAGCCCTGAATCGATCGATGTAGGCCTGCTGGGTGGCGATCTCCTTCTGCTGACGGTCAAAGGCCGCCTGAGTCGCCTCCTTTTCCAGCTGCTTCTGTTCCAGATGCGCGGTGTAATTGCCGAGATAACTTCTGGAGATTCCCCTTTCGGTGGCGACGATCTGGTTGCAGACTCGATCGAGAAAGGTTCGATCGTGACTGATGACCACCAGGGCTGCTGTTTGTTCTTGCAGGTAGCCCTCAAGCCACTGGATTGTTTCCACATCCAGGTGGTTGGTCGGCTCATCGAGCAGCAGTAGATCCGGTTCCTGAAGAAGAATCTTGCCGAGGGCGATGCGCATCTGCCAGCCACCCGAATAGTCCCCGACCTGACACTCCGCACTGTCTGGCGTGAAGCCGATCGTGGGCAGCAGCTTGTCGATGCGAGCATCAAGTTCGTAGCCATGCAGGGCTTCGAATCGGTTTTGCAGTTGTCCCAGCTCGTGGATCAACTCATCGAGGTGGTCGGGATCTTCAGCTGCTTGGTCAGAGCCCATTGCCTCCTCTACTTCGCGCTGGCGGTTCAGCACCCTGGCGGCTTCCCCAAACGCCTGAAAGAGTTCCTGCCGCACTGAGCGATTGGGGTCGACATCGAATTCCTGCTGCAGGAATGCGATGCGTGGTTCCCCCTGGCGAACGACCGAGCCGCTGGTCGGCTCTTCATGGCCCGCGATCAACCGCATCTGAGTCGATTTGCCTGCGCCGTTGACACCCACAAGGCCAATGCGATCGCCTGGTTTGATCTCCCAGGTGACGTCCCGAAGCACTTCCCCTGTGGGATAGATCTTGCTGACGTGCTCGAGTCGCAGCACCGGTGAAGACGCGGAGAAATTACATCATCTCGCGTCGAGGTGTGGGGCAGACTGTGCTCATAGAGAGAAGCTGCGTTGATGCGAAGGCTGGAGCAGGTCGCCGCCCTGGTAGTGGCCGCAGGGCTGGCTCTGGTGAGTTACTGGTTGTTCTTCAGCTGGGCCGGGGGAGGTGGCAGCAGGGATCGTTTGCCTGTTCCGGCTTCACCCAGCCAGTCCAGCCAACTGATCAGAGACCGCCCCTCGCTTTGACCAGCCACTGTTTGCTGAGTTCGTCATCCAGGCTGTTGATGAACGCCTTGACCTCGTCATGGGTCACTGAAAGGTTCATCTGTTCTCCCACCTGACAGATGGTCTGAACGGCTCCGTCAGGATTCTGAAGAGCCTGCCTGAACAAGGCGCGTGTCAGATCCCGGTCCTGTTCGATTTTTGCGTAGAGCTCTGCAGCGTTGCTCATGGAGCACAACCATCTCCATCAACCCTATCCATGCCCGCCCTGAGCGCCCATGGACCTTCTCTGTTAGGCAGCCTGGTCGAGATCGGCTTCCTTGAGGCCCGCTGCGGAGGCATCCTCCATGCTGCGCGCATCCATGCAGAGAACCTTGCGGAGCTGCGCATAGTTGGCCGCCTGGGACACCCTGCCTTCCTGGACAGCTCCGTATTCAGCTCGCTGCAGCACATGGTGCAGGTGTGTGAGCAGATAGGAACTAATCACAGCCGAGACCAGTACATCGCTGTTTTCAGCGGCACGGCGGGATCTACGCGAGCCGCCAGCCCTTCGGTTGCGAGGGGCTGGCTGACGGGTGCTGGGGGCCTGGCTGGTTGTGCGTGGCATGGCAGTCCTGGCGGAATCGTTGAAGTGCAGTCCTGGGGTGATGAGCCGCGTGGAAGGGGTGAATTGATGACCGCATCATAGTGCTGGATACTACCCTTGCGCATCTCAGTACACTTTTAGGTATCTCTGACTCACGATTCGTGGCGACCCGCCAAACCTCATCCAGCGGGAAGCCGAAATCGCCCCGGATTCAGGTGGTTCTGCCAGAAGATCTCTGTCTTCGCCTCACAGCTCTTGCTGAGCAGGAGTCCCGAACCGTCAGCAACATGGCCAAAGTGTTGATTCAGCAGGGGGTTCAGAGGCTGGAGCAGTCCGGTTCCGCAGTGGTGCCAGCTCCGACATCCACGGAGCGATTGCGTTCCGCTCTCGAGGCGCAGCAGCCTCGTCGACTCCGGGGCGCTCCCAGGCGGTTGCGGTTGCACCGACCCGGCTGAGAGGGTTCAGGCCGGTTCGGCGCGGACCCCCAGAACACAGCTGCGTTGAGATCCAGTGATCGATGGCGCATTGCCTGGATGATTGCGGTGATGCCACCAGGCCAGCAGCGCGAACACCAGGGCTTCGCGCGTCTCGCATGGCAGTCCCAACTCGTCGCTTGGACGCACTCTGAGGCCATGGCAACGCGCCTGCAATTCCCGCATCAGAGTTCTGTTGCGGCGCCCTCCACCGGCCACCACCATCTCTACGGGCAGGGGAAGGTCGAGATCGCTCAGATGCTGTAGATCCTGAGCTACCACTGCAGCTGTCAACGCTGTGATTGTGGCCATTTGGTCTTCGGGGCAGGCCGGTTGAAGCTCGCTGAGCCTCCGTTCCAGATCCTTGAGACCGAACAGCTCCCGACCGGTCGACTTCGGTCCTCTCTTCAGGAAATAGGGCTCATGGAGCCAGCTCGTCAGCGGCTCACCCATCACCTGCCCCAGCGCAGCCATGGCTCCGTTCTTGTCACAGCGCTCTTTCCCATCGCTAAAGACGGTCATCGCTAGGTCAATCAGGCTGTTGGCGGGGCCGCAGTCCCAGCCGAGCACAGGTTGTTTCCGGTCTGGACCTCGTGATGGGGGAATCAGGGTGATGTTGGCGATGCCGCCAAGGTTCAGTAGTGCCCGCCAGCCTTCGATCCTGCCGATCAGAGCCACATCTGCCATGGGTACCAGGGGTGCACCCTGCCCTCCCAGAGCCAAGTCGGTGGCTCGGAAGTCGTACACCACAGGTCGCTGCAGTATTTGTGCGAGCAGCGGACCCTGAAGCATCTGCCAGCTGCTGCCACGTCGGCTCTGGCCTCTTGTGTCGCAGTCAGGTGGGCGGTGCCAGATGGTTTGACCATGGCAGCCAACGAGGCTGGCTGAACGATCGGGATCGCATGCTTCAGCAGCCTTTGCCTGATGATCAGTGATCGCTTCAGCCAGTTCTAGAAAGGCCGCTGCAGGCGCTGCTTCACCCTGGGCCACGGCCAGCATGCGCTTGCGTAGATCTGAGGGATAAGGGCAGAAAGCACTGTGGATCAGGGTCCAGCGTGGGCGGCTTGATCGTCCACTGAACTCAGCTAGAACTGCATCCACTCCATCGGCGCTGGTGCCGCTCATTAGCCCGAGAACGCGCATGATTCCGCTCAGGTGCGGGGGAGGTTCTGGAGGTCATCCGTCAAACCCATCACCACCAGAACGTGGCCTTCCATCAGAACGTGTGTTGCGGGTGGATTCACCATCAGGTCGGCAGCCGGGCCGGCTGCCAGCACATTGACGCGGTAGTTCTTACGCAGGTTGAGATCGCGCAGTGAGAGACCAACAAAGCGCTCCGGCACTTTGATCTCCTCGATCGAGTTGAGCTCGTCGAGCTCCAACCGCTCCATCAGATTGGGCCGAACTAGTTCAAGACCCAGGCGCTCTCCTTGCATCCGCGAAGGAAACACCACGCGGTCGGCACCAACGCGTTTCAGCATTTTTTCGTGCAGATCGCTGGTGGCCCTCGCAATCACCCGGCGCACTCGAGTGCCCTCGCTGTCTTTGGCGATCAGGGTGGCCGTGATGCTGGCTTCGATCGGTTCGCTGATCGCCACGACCACGGTGTCCATGTCGAGGATGCCTGCTTCCCTGAGCGATTCCTCGTCAGTGCAGTCGAGGACCCTTGCTTCGATCGATGGCTCAAGTTGCCTGAGTTCCTCGATCGCCTTCGGGGAACGGTCCACTGCAAGCACGTCTGCTCCGCTCTGCATCAACTGGCGGCAAACAGCACTGCCGAAGCGTCCGACGCCCACGATTCCGAAGCTGCGGGGGTCGCTGTCTTCAGCAGGCGACCAGTGCCACCAATCCCTCATGGCATTAGCCCCAACGAGTCGCGTTCAGACATAGAGATCCTCACGGGGATAACCAATCCGATTCTGGCGCTGCAGCTGGTTTCGGTCGAAGCTCTCCCAGATGGCACTCAGCAGCAGCAGGATCCCCAGTCGGCCCACAAACATTCCCACCACCAAGATCAGCTGACCAAAGCGCCCGAGCTGTTCAGTGACGCCCAGGTCCATCCCCACGGTGGCAAAGGCTGAGATGCAAGTGAACAGCAGTTCCAGGAAGGTGAGTGGCTCTTCGCCGTTCTGATTGGTGGTGAGGGCAAGAAGCAGTGCCATCACAAGCACAAACATCAGCGATGCCATCACGATGCTCACGGCCCTCAGCACCACCTTGTCGGGAATCTGACGATGCCGGATGACGACATCATCCTGACCGCGAAGTGTGGATCGCGTGGCGGCCATCAGTGCTGCCACCGTGGTGGTCTTGATGCCTCCACCAGTGCCGCCAGGGCTGGCTCCGATGAACATCAGGGCCATCAGCAGCAATAGTCCGGAGTCGGAAACACTGTGTTCGGAGAGTGGAACAGTGGTGAAGCCAGCTGTGCGAGCACTCACGGATTCGAATAGGGCGCTCATCAGCCGCTCAGGCCAGCCCATCGTGGTGAGGATGTGCCCTTTGGAGAGGGATTCAGTCAGCAGTAGCCCGAAGGTCCCGATCAGGATCAGCAGAATCGAGGTTCTTAGCACCAGTCGCGTGTGAAGACTGAGATTGCGGCGTTTAAGTCGTTGACGGTTGCTCCAGAGATCGCTGGTCACACGCCAGCCGAGTCCACCCAGAACGATCAGCAGCATGATCACGGCATTCACCACCCGATTTGTTCGGTAGCTCTCGAGGCTGTCGTTCCAGAGGCCGAACCCCGCGTTGTTGTAGGCCGAGATGCTGTGAAACAACGATGCCCACAGCCTTTCTCCACCCGCAGGAAGGTCTGAAAAACCGTAGGTGTAGAGCACAACGGCGCCCACCATGATCAGCACCGCTGCAGTGAGGGCAATGCTTCTGAACGTGCCGCCGACGCCACCCACGCCGAATTGATCGAGGGTCTGGCCACGATCCAGGCGACGTCGTAGGGAAGCTCCCCGCACCACAAATCCCTGCAGGAATGTGGTGATCGCCATCAGTCCGAGGCCTCCCACCAGGATCATGACCGCCAGAACGCCTTGGCCGACGACGGTCAGATCCTTGCCGACGTCGATCACGGTGAGGCCTGTCACGGTGACCGCGGAGGTTGCTGTAAACAAGGCTTCCCAGAGTCCGACACTCGTGCTGGAGCAGAGCGGGCTGGACAGCAGCAGTGTCCCCAGGGTGATCACCAGCAATCCAGTCACCACCGTGAACTGGGGCACTGTGAGGCGCCGGTGCCAAGCCTGAGTGCGATGAATGGCCCGAGGCAGTGCCATGCGCTTAGCCTCCTCCCGCCTGGGCAAGGATCAGTCCTGGAACCAGAAAGGTCATCAGCAACATGAGACCGGCTCCGTAGCGAGCTACATCGAAGAAGCGGTAACGGCCTGGTCCGAAAACCATAAGGTTGGTCTGGTATCCCATCGGAGTGAGAAACGACTGACTGGCGCCAAACAGCACAGTGAGCAACAGAGCCTGGGGGGTAAGACTCAGAGAGGGTGCGAGCTGCGTGGCCACAGGAACCAGCAGTGCCACCGAGGCGGCATTGCTCATCACGCTGGTAATCAGATTGGTGGCCAGAAAAATCACCAGTAACGCCCAGTAAGCCGGCCAGTTCAGGAGCAGCCTCTCCATGTCGGACGCCATGGCATTGGCCAAGCCACTGGTCTGCAGAGCCACACTGAAGCTGGAAAGAGATCCGAGCAGAAGAATCACATCCAGTCTGATCGAGCGCTGAACCTCTCCTGTTCTTAGGCATCCCATCAGCACCAGCAGCACAACGGCCATCAGCACTGCGGCAACCAGGGGCACGGAGGTGACTGTGGGCACCAGCAGCATCAGAGCCGTAATGGTCACGGCCTGAGGCTTGCGACGGATGGTGGGTAAATCGTTTTCAAGCTGGTCGAGCACCAGCAGATCGTTGCTGGCCTGAAGCCCTCGGATCGCATCCAGAGGGGCTTGTAGCAGCAGCACATCGCCCTCACGTAGAACAGCCTGGCCAAGTCGCTCCTGAACCGTTTGCTGACCTCGGCGGAGTGCAAGCACCGTTGCGTTATGGCGTTGTCGAAAGCGCAGCTCCCGCAGACTTGCACCAGCCAATGTGGACCCAGCTGGCAGCAGAACCTCCACGGTTTTCTGACCGTCTGCGCCTTCGCTGGACATGGCTGGCTTGGCGTTGACTACGTCGAGATGATCAGCGGAAGGACGATTGGCGGAGGCCAGCTGAATCGTGTGGTCTTGTTGCAGGCGAAGCAGATCTGCGCGTGTGACCCTCAGCAGTAGGCGGTCTTCCGCCTCGATGCAGCGGTCGGCCAGGGGTGGAAGGATCCGCTCGCCACCTCGCTGCAGCTCGAGAACGTCGACATCGAAGCGACGTTGCAGCCTGCTGTGCCTCAGGGTCTGTCCGACAAGCGAGGACGAACCTGGGATGGTGACTTCGGTGAAGTATCCAGTAAGCGACTGGTTAGTGCTGAGCTGATCATCGGGCACATTTCGGTCTGGCAGCAGGGCGCGAGGGGCAAGCAGCATGTAGCTCGCTCCGGCGAGCCAGACCGGCACGCCGATGGCGCTGAAGCTGAAGAGATCCAGGGACCCATAGCCCAATTGTTGGCTGACGTCACTGGCCAGCAGATTCACGGAGCTGCCCAGCAGGGTCAGGGTGCCGCCCAGCAGTGTGGCGAATGACAGAGGCAGAAGAACCCTGGATGGTGCGATCCCTCGCTTTTGGCACCAGCTCTCCAGCACCGGAAGCAGGCTGGCCACAATCGGGGTGTTGGGCACCACGCCAGAGATCGGTGCCACCACCAGGGTCAGCAGACCCACCATGCGCCTAGGAGTACGGATGCGTTCGGAGGCAATCAGTTCTCTCAGGCGATCAAGGGCGCCGCTGCGGAACAGGGCTGCTGAAACGGCGAACAGTCCCATCAGCGTGATCAGTGCTGGGCTGCCGAAGCCGCTCAGGGCCTGTAGAGGGGTCAGCACTCCGCCAATCATCAGCAGCGAGACACTGAGCAGCCCCACCAGCTCTGGCGCCATGGCTCCGCTGATGAACAGGGCCACCGCGATCAACAGCACAGCGAGCGTGACCAGAGCGTCTCCGTTCTGCAGAGCGGCACTGAGCTCAACCATTGGGGGGTGCGCCTGTTGGCTCCGTGACAGGTGGGCTGACTGTTTCTGGTGTGGACTCCCAGAACGTCTGTTCAAGCCATGTTCGCAGACCCCTCAGGCCTGTCCCCTGCGTGGCGGAGAGGTAGAGGGCTTCGGGCTCCAGTTCACGGATCTGCTGCAAAGCTTCTGCATCACATCGGTCGATCTGGTTGGCCAGCACCTGTCTGGGCTGCTCACAGCCAAGACTGTCGAGGATGGAGTGCACAGCTTTGAGTTGTCCCTGCCAATCGGGATCTCCGAGATCCACCACCAGCAGGAGCTGGTCTGCATTGCGGGTTTCCTCCAGCGTGGCCATAAAGGCTTGCATCAAAGGGGCCGGCAGTTCACGGATAAATCCCACCGTGTCGGTGATCAACAGCTCGCGGGGTGCTGCTCCAGCCCTCGGCAAGCAGAGCCGACGTGTCGTGGGATCGAGGGTCGCGAACAGAATATTTTCGGCTTGGACCGGGCCTCCTTGAGCGCGATCACACAGCGCATTGAGTAGCGATGACTTGCCGGCATTCGTATACCCAACGAGAGCCACACTGGGAATGTCCTGACGTCGCTCTCTCAGCCGGGCTCGGTGTGCTCCCAGCTGGCGAAATTCCCTGCCTAGGTGTTCGATACGTCGGCTGATGGCACGCTTGTCTTTTTCAAGCTGGGTTTCTCCAGGTCCGCGGGTGCCAATGCCCCCCCCCTGCCGAGACAGGCTCAATCCGCGTCCGGCAAGTCTTGGCAGTCTGTAGCGGAGTTGGGCCAGTTCCACTTGCAGGCGACCTGCAGCACTGGAGGCCCGCTGGGCAAAAATGTCGAGGATCAGCTCGCTGCGATCCATGACGGGACTGTCCAGTAGCCGCTCCAGGTTCCTGGCTTGAACAGGGGTGAGCTCTCTGTCGGTGATCACGAGCGTGGCGCCGTGCTTGCGGATGTCCAGAGCAGCCTCTTGGAGTTTGCCTCTGCCCCAGAGGGTATGAGGATTAATCTGTCCCTGACGCTGGCGGCAGACGGCAACTGTATTTGCACCGGCACTGCGGGCCAACCCTTCCAGTTCGGCCAGCTCACGCTCGTTCCGTGCTGGGTCCGTGCCGGTGAGAGTGAGCAGCAGCACCTGGTCCACCGTTGCCGTGTGCTCCTGCGCTGACTGAAAGGGTTCGCTATGCGGATCTCCTTGCCCCGCAGGGGTGTCGCAGTGGCAGAGAATCGTTAGATCGCCCGTTTCGCCACAACTCCAGCCGCTCTCTGCTTGGGGATTTGGAACCCAGAGGGCACCGGAACGGATGCCACTGGGAGAGATCACTGCCTGATAACGCAGCCACGACTCCGGCTGAACATCCAGGGCGATCACCGCATCGCGACCATCAGGGACCAGGTCTGGAGAACGCCGTTCATGCAGCGTGCTGATCAGGCGCCATTGCCTGGGGCGGCGCCTGGAGCCGCCCTGAAGATGTCGGTCCAGTCGATCGGATTCTCCGAGAGGGCCAACCCAAAGCAGTCGGCAGACGCCACGGTCGTCGATCAGCAGATGCAGTGTTTCCTCGAGCTTCACAGCCAGCTCGGCAAGCCGCTCCAGCGTGAAAACGTCGGCGCCGGAATCATCGGGGTGGCGACGATGGCTGAGACGATCCAGCTGTTTGAGCTGTGATGGACGCAGCCCCCTGGTTCGTCCTGCCAGGTGAGCCTGTTTCAAGGACTGACCAGCCAGGCTCCGGCTGCGCGAAGCCCCAGCGACAGACCTGGTAACCGGGTCAGATAGGTCAGTCGGCGTAGCTTGAAGGCCAGAGGACCGGCAACGGTGAGGCCTAGGCCGGTGATCGAGGCATCGCCAATGCCGAGGCTGAGCATTTCGCCGAGATCGTTGAACACAAAAGTGTTTGCATCACGGTCCCGCAGCTTTGCCTTCAGCTCCTGAGCTGCAAATTTACCTTGCTGGATGGCTGCCTGAGCCGAATGAGGCCAGCTGGAAAGCTCATTGGCATCAGGATTCACAGCAATATCTCCGAGAGCCAGAACCTCTGGATAACCCTGCAGGCGGAGCGATTCAGTCACTGGCAGTCGCCCCTGATGGAGCTCCAACTTGGGAGAGATGTCAGGAATGCTGGGACGGCTGCCTGCGGTCCAGACCAGTCCGTCATGATTCTGCTGGGACGAGCCCTGTGCTCCGCTTAACATCACCGAAGTCGCTTTCACAGACTCCACTTTGGTGTTGAGGTGAACCGTGACACCACGCTTCTTCAAGGCTTTCTCGGCCTGCTCCCTGTTGAAGGCCTTCGATCTCGGCAGGATCTGATCACCGAGCTCAACGAGTTGCACTGTGGCGGCACCGTTGAGCATGTCCACGAGCTTGCAAGCCAGTTCAACCCCCGTGGCACCCGCACCAGCAATCACCAGGGAGCTCGTGCCTGATGGGCGCCGACGCAGCTCCTGAACTCGCTCCTGCAGAGGTTGTAGATCAGTGAGGGTATGGAAATTCAGGGCGTTGTCGCGGACTCCTTGGATTCCAAAGTCTGCGGGTTGTGCACCTGTGGCGATCACTAGCTGGCTGTAATGCAGGACGCGCCCCGATGCTGTGGTGACGGACCGGGCATCGAGGTCGATGGAGCTGGCACGGTCTTGCAGGTGACTGATCCCATGTCCCTGCAGCAACGATGCGTAGTCAGGTGCAACCTCCCATCCCTTCAGCTCTCCGCTCATTAATTCGTAGAGCAGAGGAACGAAGACGAAGCGGTCACGAGGTTCGATCAGCACTACCGCTGGTCTTGGATGCAGGCGACTGAAGGCAAGCGCCGTTGACAATCCGGCAAATCCACCACCGATCACCACGATCGGTTGAAGTTGCCCGCTGGCAGGGGGAGTCAAGGCATTCTCTGGTGCGTGTTGAAACCATAGGCAGACCTGTGGTCACCTCGGCATTGGAGGATGGAGTGCATGAGCCAGGGCATCACAGACATGATCAGCACCGCTGGTGGTGTGGATTCCGGCACAGAGGCTGCCGGTCTCGAAACCCTTCGCGCGGAGCTGGAGCCGCTGGAGCCTCTGCAGCGTCTGCAGTGGGCACTCAATCGATTCGGGTCTGGCTTCGCGATGACCACCAGCTTTGGGATCCAGTCGTCTGTCTTGCTGCACATGCTCAGCCGCCTCTCCGGAGGAGAGACCGTGCCTGTGATTTGGGTGGACACGGGATATCTGCCCGCCGAGACCTATCGCTATGCCAGCACTCTCTGCGAGCGACTGGGCACTCGGCTCGTTGTGGCGCAGTCTTCGATGTCTCCTGCCCGCATGGAAGCAGTCCACGGAAGGCTCTGGGAGACCGGACGAGAGCAGGACCTCGATCTGTATCTACGTCTCCGCAAAGTGGAGCCGCTGGAGGCAGCACTGAGTGGACGCGAGGTGAGCTGCTGGGCCAGTGGTGTGCGACGCGGCCAGACAGAGCTGCGCAAGACCATGACTGTGCTCGATCCGATTCGTGAGCGTCTGTCTCTACGCCCCTTGTTGCGTTGGACCAATCGGGATGTCTTCTATTACATGCAGGAGCATGACTTGCCTCAGCATCCGCTCTTCGATCAGGGGTATTCCACCGTTGGCGACTGGCATTCCAGTGCTCCAGACGGCCTTGAGTCCGAGGGCCGCGGCACCCGCTTCGGTGGACAGCGTCAGGAGTGCGGAATCCACGTGCCCGGAGTGATGGGCGATGGCATCTGACCATGGCCTCTGAGCAGCGCTGTCTGCTGATCGGCAATAGTCGCTGGCACTGGGCCGAGCAATCCAGGAGCGGTGTCTGGAGCTACAGCCATTCCCAGCCGCAACTGTCGCTATTGGAGGGATCTCCACCACTTTGCTCGTGGGCGGCAGTGGGACCTTTACCTGCCCATTCCGTGCTCAGGCCAGACAGGCGTCTCTGCCTGGATGGGATTCCGCTTCGACATGTGCCGGACTGGCTTGGCATCGACAGGGCGCTGGCGGGATGGGGCGCCTGGACCCAGTCAGCAGAGGCTGGCCCATTGATGGTTGTTGATGCCGGCACCGTGCTCAGCCTCACGCGCGTGACTGCAGACGGTGCCTTCAATGGCGGCTGGCTTGCGGCCGGATTGAGGCTGCAGTTGCAGGCCATGGCAGCAGGCACTCAGGCGCTGACAGATCCTGACGACCAGAGGCAGGATCCCTGCGATGGCCTGTCGTTCCCCAGGGATTCGTGTGAGGCGATGCGCCGGGGAGTGATCGAAAGTCTTGTCGGTTTGATTCTCCGAGCCCAGGACCTCGATCCTTCTCCGCTTTGGCTCTGCGGCGGTGATGCTCCGCTGCTGGTGCAAGCTCTGCAGACCCAGGGGCTTGAGCTGAATCATGCCCCTGAACTGGTGATGCAGTCGCTGGTGACGCTGGTCAGCCCAGCCCCAGATCGCTCAGCACTTGATCAGCCATTGCATCGGCTTTGACCTTTCTGTAGATCAACTCAATCTTGCCCTCAGCATCCACCACGAAGGTGTGACGCATCATTCCCATGAATTCACGGCCCATGAATTTCTTCAGGCCGTAGCTTTCGTAGCTGCTGGCCACTGCGCATGGTTCTTCGTCGGTGAGCAGGGTGAAGGGGAGTTCTTGCTTGGCAATGAAGCGTGTGTGCGATGAAGCGTTGTCTTTGCTGATGCCCAGCACTTTGATGCCATTGGTCTTGAGATCGCTCCAGCGGTCGCGGAAGTTGCAAGCTTCTTTGGTGCAGCCTGGCGTCGCATCCTTGGGATAGAAATAGATCACCACTCGCTGTCCTTTCAGAGATGAAAGCGTGAGGGGTTCGCCGTTCTCATCTGGAAGTGTGAAGTCAGGGGCGGGATCGCCGATCTGCAGAGTCATGGATAACCGGACTGTCGGCGGCAGCGTAACTGCGTTGTGGATGCAGCAGATCGCTCTTGATGCTCCGGCTGGCGACCTTGTTGTGAGCAGCCAGGAGCGTGCTTGTGCCGCAGGCCTGACGGCGTCTCGGGCACAGCAGTTCCTTGCCTCACGCGGCTGGATGCGCAGTTGTCTGTCTTCCCTGCATGGTGTTGAATCTTTGGAGGTGCCGCTGACCGCACCACCGGGTGCTCCACCTCAGCTTCCGGATGGGTGGGGCTATGTCAGCCTCAGCCACTGTGCTGATGCCTGTCTGCTGGGTTGGTCTCAAAAGCCCATCGGAGTTGACTTGGAGCGTGCCGATCGAAAGATCCATGCGGCAGCGGCCTTAGTGCGCCGTTTTTTCACCGAGTTCGAGCAGGGTGAGCTGATGGAGCTGGAAGGCGACCAGCTGCGACAGCAGGTTTTGGACCGATGGCTTCTGAAGGAGGCTGCGATCAAGTGGCAACAAGGTTCTTTGGCGCAGGATCTTGGTTTTTGGGAGGTGGGCTCCAACCTTCGTACTGCTGTGCATCACGGTTTGAATCTCAATGTTGCTGCCCAGTTGTGGTCTCAGGGGGAATGGCGACTTGGGGTTGTCGTTTCCGAGAAGGAATTTCTGCAGGACTGTGTGCTCTGCGCAGCGTGAACAATCTTCAGCTCGATCGACATGAATGCTGTTTGGGATGGACTCCACTGAATGAAGGAATCAACATTGATGCTTCGCTGTGAGATCCAAGCATCTACTGAGATACATGAGTCTTGCCGAGATGGTCCTTGTGAGGCGAATTTCTCCCCATCTGCGCTATGGGGCGGTGATTTTGTTGGCAAGTCTTTTTCCTATGGATAGGATTAAAAAGACGTCTTTTCTCGCCGTCCGTGTTCACCCGTTTTGCAGCCGGCGCTCTCGCCGCCGCTTCCATTTCCACTCTGGCTGTCGCCGCTGAAGCTGGCACCAAGCGCCCCGTGCGCTGGGTCTCAGGTGGCGCTGTCTGGACTACCAAAGCCTCATCTTTCGCCAAGTTCTTCAACGACGGCGAAATCACTGACCGTGCTCTTGAAGCTGGCCTGAACAACTCCGGTTGGACTGCTGATGAAATCCAAGAGGGCATGTCCAAGAGCTACGACGTAGATCTGGTTGGTGTTTCTCGCTTCCTGTACTCCGCCGATGGTGTGAAGTTCCTGGACGACCAGACCCGCAGCTACTTCCCCTACTGGCAGAAGAAGAAGACCGCCGTGGTCGCTCTTCGTTCCGCGATCATCCTCGATGCAGCTGATGGAGAAATCTCCTCTGCCGGCATCATGAGGCAGCTGCCCGTTGACTTCCGTCTGAACGACAACGGCGTTTCTGACGGTGCTCAGAACGTTTGTAAGGACGGTCTCAGTGGCGATCAGGCAACCTCCCTGCTGTCCTGGTATGTGTTCCTGCCCGCATGCGTGCAGGCCAACCAGATCCTCCCCGCTGAGCCTGTTCGTACCGCACCTGTTCGCGGCCTCTGGTGATTGTTGAGAACCCTCACCGGTTCATCAACTTTGCTCTTCAAGCTCCGGCATCGCCGGGGCTTTTTTATGACAGATTTTGATGCAAGGTGTCAGGCCAGTCGACCTTCGATTCGCCAGTGACGAAGACTTTGGGGGAGATGGTTGCCACGTTGCTGTAAGAGTTCGCGACGCAGCTCTGATAGTTCGGTTTCACTGGCTTCACCGGTTTTTTCAAGAGCCTTTCGGTAAGGACGGTTTTCTCCGAGCCATCGTTCGATCAGGCTCGGCTCAATGGAGAGCTTCAGGGATTCTTGCCAGCTGCTCTGGTTCGTGACCCAGCCGCAGCGCTCAAGCTGGCTTAGCAGCCTCTGACGCTGTTCCTCTTGGCTTAGCCAGATGGATTCCAGAGCAGCCAGGGTCTGAAGTGATGACATCGATGTGCTCGCTCTCTTTTCACTTATGAGCAGCTCCAGTAGTCCCCCAGCTGGCCCAAGTTGGGGTTCACTCAGCAACAGCCTCAGTTGAGCGCCGCTTGTCGAGCGGGAGCTCACACGGGCCCAGAACGTTTCAAAGTCAGCACCATTGAGATCCTCCTGATTCAGCCGCCCGCCGACCACTTCGAACTGGTGGTCCGGGCTCAGTCGTTCCAGGTCGGAAGCATCGGCCAACATGGCCGGATGATTGAGAGGATCAAGCAACTTCAGCTGTGCTTCCAGTCGTCGCTGTTCTGTTGAAGATGCACAGAGAATCGTGAGTCCTCCTTCGGCCACGGCTCCGAGGGGATCAAGCGACCAGAGCAGCGAACGCCCGCCAAGGATCAATACGCGATCCGTGCGTTGCCAGCCGAGATCGGACCACAGTTTCTGCCGCAGCTCCTGAAGTCGTTCGCCATCCACTGACAGTTGACGTTGCAGCCACCGTTCCAGCTGTGGTTGCTCCGGTCCGCTGCTCACCAACAGCGGGTGTTCGTCGACAGCCTCAGCTGAGGCTGCGAGCTGAGCAGCGCGCCGTTCCAGCATCCGTTCGCGTCGTTGTCCTTCCCAGCCCTGGCGACTAGGTGACCAGAAGGCTTCACCCTGAAGGGCACTTGGCAAATACTGCTGAGCCACCCAGTGTTCACGAAAAGCGTGGGGGTAGCGATAGCCCTTGCCGTCACCAAAGGCATCGCCATCGCGGTTGGCGTCGCGCAAATGGGCAGGCACTTCCTGACGCTGTGCTTCACGGACCTGACGCAGTGCTTCGAACATGCCGCTGGTGCTGTTGCTTTTTTCAGTGCATGCCAGGTAGAGAGCTGCCTGGGCCAATGGATACAGTCCCTCCGGCAGTCCGATGCGCTCAAAGGCCGCGGCGCAGGCTTCGACCACCACCACGGCCTGGGGGTCCGCGAGGCCCACGTCTTCCCCAGCTGAGATCAGCATGCGCCGGAAAATGAAACGGGGGTTTTCACCGGCTTCAATCATTCGTGCCAGCCAGAACAGTGCTGCGTCGGCGTCCGAGCCCCTCAGGGATTTGATGAATGCGCTGATCGTGTCGAAGTGCGCATCACCCTGCTTGTCGTAGAGCACGGCGCGCTGCTGAATGGATTCCTCAGCAATGCCAAGGTCGATGGCGATCACGCCATCCTGATTTTCAGGGGTGCTTTCCACTGCGAGCTCAAGTGCATTGAGCAGGCTGCGTGCGTCACCTCCCGCCACATTGACGAGATGGGCCGAGGCCTCAGCGCTGATCTCTACATGACGATCGCCATAGCCACGCTCTTTGTCGTGCAGCGCAGTCAGTAGCAAACGACTGAGGTCGTCCGGCCCCAAGCTCTGCAGACGGAACAACCTGGACCGACTGACCAGCGCCTTGTTGACTTCGAAAAAGGGGTTTTCTGTCGTGGCACCGATCAGGGTGAGTGTGCCGTTCTCCACCCATGGCAATAATGCATCCTGCTGGGCGCTGTTGAAGCGATGCACCTCATCGATAAACAGGATGGTGCGCAGCCCATGGCGTTCGAGGCGTTGACTGGCATCGGTCACTTCGGAGCGCAAGTCTTTCACGCCCGCCAGCACGGCATTGAGAGAGCTGAAATGGGCTCGTGTGTGGTTGGCAATGATTCGCGCCAGGGTGGTCTTTCCGACTCCCGGCGGGCCATGCAGGATCAGATTGCCGACACGATCGGCTGAGATGGCTCGCCGCAGCAGGCGACCCTCCGCCAGGATTGCTGCCTGACCCACGAATTCATCGAGATTGCGCGGCCGCAGGCGATCGGCAAGGGGAGCCTGCCGCTGCCGAGCTGCCTCGCAGTGATGGCTGAACAGATCCTGTTTCAGAGGTCCGCCCACGGCGTCGATTCCCGGTGAGACGATTCTTGCTCAAGTTGAGCCTTTGGCATCAAGAGCGCCGTCATAATGCGACCGACAGAGTCTTGACTGTGCGTCTCAACCGACCCCTGATCCCCTTGGTCCTGACGGCCTTCATGCTCGCTGCCTGCGGTAAGGGCGGCGATGCGCAGAGGCCCCTTCCAGAAGTGAAGAAGGCCGCTGTTCGCGAGGCTGTGTTCACGGAGGATGTCGACACAGTCAGCACCCTGGAGGCCGGCGATCTGGTTCAGCTTGCGGCTCAGGCATCAGGCCGGATCATTGAATTGAAGATCACTCAGGGAGATCGGGTGACTGCAGGTCAGTTGCTCATGACCCTTGATCAAGCTCAGGAGCAGGCCAAACTGGCCGGGTTGAAAGCCAAAGAGCAGAAGGATCTGCTTGAGCTGAAACGCTATGAATTTTTGGTGCCGCTTGGTGCCGCGGAAGCCTCAGAGCGTGATCAGCGGCGCGCAATTTATATCGCCTCGCGAGAAGAGGTCAGAGCTCAGGAGGCCACGCTGGCTTACAGCAATCTGCAGTCACCGATCGCTGGAACAGTGGCGGACGTCTCCGTTCAGGTCGGGGATGTGGTGAGAAATGGCGACCCATTCACCAAGTTGATTCGCAACAACATCCTGGAGGCCAGGGTGGAGGTGCCGTCTTCCTATGCCAGTCGCATCAGGGTTGGTCTACCGGTGTTGCTCAGTCTTCCGGGTCGCAATGAGGTGATGGCAAGCAGCTCGGTGATGTCGGTTGATCCTGGGATCAACTCCGGAACCCAGGCCCTTCTGGTGAGGGCTCAATTTCCCAATCCAGATGGCAAGCTGCGCAACGGTCAGAGGTTGCGGACCAGGGTTCAGCTCGACTCCCGTCAGCAGCCATCCGTTCCCTTCGCTGCCGTGACGCAGACGTCCGGTCAGAGTTTTGTGTTCCGTCTTGGCACTCTCAAGGAGCTTGAAGCGCAGCCTGGTAAGGCTGATCTGGCCAGGATCAAACGGGGGATTGACCGGGGCGTGATTCCTTCCGCCACCCTGTTTGCGCTGCAAACGCCGGTCAATCTCGGTGCCCTCCAGAACAATCGCTATCCGGTCACCAAAGGTTTGAAGCTGGGCCAGAACGTGATCACCAGCAATCTTCTGAGCCTGCGTCACGGTGTGCCGGTGAAGGTGCAGAATTGAGCGACTGAGTCATGTCCGCCTCTAATAATTTCATTACCAGGCCCGTTCTCACAACGGTTTGCAGCATCCTGATCGTGATCGTGGGATTGATTGCGATTCCAATTCTTCCGATCGAAAACCTCCCGGACATCGCTCCTCCCACCGTCAAGGTGAGGGCCAACTACACCGGTGCCGATGCCGTCTCTGTTGAGGAGGGTGTCACCAGTGTTCTTGAGCAGCAGATCAACGGTGTCGAGAACATGGACTTCATCAAGTCCAACAGTTCCGCCGACGGGGTCAGCTCCATTGATGTGGCTTTCGCCAGCGGCACCAACGGTGACATCAACCAGGTCAATGTTCAGAACCGTGTGGCTCTGGCAGAACCGCAACTCCCTGAGGAGGTGCGCAAGGCCGGCGTGAGCGTCAATAAAGCGTCCAACTCGATTCTGCTCGTTTACAACTTTGGCAGCGCGGATCCTGACCAGATCACCTACAGCGCTGAGACGATCAGTGGGCTGCTGGATCTGAACCTCACCGATGCCATCAAGCGGGTGAGTGGTGTCGGCGACCTCACCTACTTCGGCAATCGAAAACTGGCGTTTCGGCTGTGGCTTGACCCCGACAAGCTCACCAGTTTTGGCCTCACCTCCAGCGATGTGGTCAACCAGTTGTCCAGTCAGAATCGTCTTGTCGCTGCTGGCCAGGTTGGTGGTGAGCCCTCCCCGAAAGGGCAGCAGTTCACCTTCACCGTGCAGTTGCAGGGCCGCCTGCGCAGCGTTGAGGAATTCGAGCAGATGGTGGTGCGAACCGCTGAGGAGGGAGGTTTGGTGCGCCTCCGAGATGTGGGCAGCGTCCAACTTGGTGGTGAGTCATATGCCGTCAGCGCGACCGATCTTCAGGGTGTTCCGTCTGTTGGTTTGGCTGTTTATCAGCTCTCGGGCAGTAATGCTCTCGAGGTCTCCGATGGCGTGAAGCAGGTGTTGGCCGACTTTGAGAGGACCATGCCTGTGGGCATGAAGATGGAGAAGATCTACGACAACACCGACTTCATCAGCGCCTCCATCCAGGGCGTGGTGAATTCCCTGCGGGACGCGGTGGTGCTTGTGGTTCTGATTCTTTTTCTGTTTCTTCAGAACTGGAAGGCCACGCTTGTTCCGGGGATCGCGATCCCTGTGGCATTGATCGGCACCTTTGGCCTGGTCCTTGGCTTCGGCTTTTCCCTGAATCAGCTGACGCTGTTCGGTCTGGTGCTGGCTACGGGTCTCGTGGTCGACGATGCGATCACCGTGATCGAGGACACCTCCACCAAAAAATCGGAGGGGATGACGGCGTTGGAGGCAGCGAAAGCCACCATGGACGAGCTGTTCTCAGCGATCATCGCCACCTCGCTGGTGAAGTTCGCAGTGTTCCTGCCAGTTCTGTTTTTTCCTGGCGCGACGGGAACGATTTACAAACAGTTCGCAGCCACGGTGATCTTCTCGATCGCTATCTCCACCTTCAACGCTCTCACCTTCTCACCGATGTTGTCAGCACTGCTGCTGGCGCGTGAATCAAAGGATCCTGGACGGCGGAGCTATGCCATCGCCGGCACGGTGATCGGTTTTGTGTATGGATTGCTGGTGGTCGGTGCTGGAGCACCTCTGGTGCTGATCCCGATGGCGGTTGGTGCCTTGATTGGTCTGCTGCTGGGGCGCTTGATCGATCGACCGGTCACACTGCCTTTCACCTTTGGTGGAGCCATGACCGGCTTGATTCTTGTGGGGGTCAGTCGGGTCATTCCAGTAACGCTCTATCCAGCTCTAGGCCTCACCCTGGGTTGGTTCACACCGATCATTTTCGCCAAGTTCAACAGCGCTTATGCCGTGATGGAGAGCCGCTACGCCTCCGCTTTGGAGTGGGCTCTCGGTCGTCGCCGACTGGTGATGAGCATCCTCGGCATCGGCATCCTGCTCACGGCCGTTGCTTTTCGGACCATTCCCGGTGGGTTTGTGCCGATCGAAGATCAGGGTTATGCAATTGGCGTGGTGCAAGCGCCGGAGGGCGTCTCCACCCAGGTCACTGAAGCGATTAACCAGCAGGTGGCTGCCGTACTGCGTACGGAAAAGAACATCACTGCGGCATCAGTGTTTAGCGGTGCAAGCCTGGATGGCAACAGTCCCAACAAGGGCCTGTTCTTCTTTGGCACCAGGAACTGGTCCGAGCGAAAGCAACGGGATCAGACCGTGGGTGCGATCGTGGAGAGGCTCAATCAAAAGCTTGCCCGTTCGGTGGATGGTGCCAGGGTGTTTGTTGTTGAACCTCCGGCCATCCCTGGCTATGGCACTGGCGGTGGATTCGAGTTTCAGCTTCTCGATCAGAGTGGTGGGGCCTACAGCCTGGCTGATTTTTATGGCACGGCAGGGCGACTGATCCAGGCGGGTAACGCAGACCCCGATCTCAACCGTGTCTACACGCTGTTCGCTCCTGAATCGCCACAGATCGAGATTCAGGTGGATCGCGATCGCATGGCCGCGGTTGACGTTGACTTCGGAGCTGCCATGCAGACCTTCAGCATCAATTTCGGCGGCCTCTATGTGAACGACACCTTTCAGGAGGGCAAAGTGCGTCGGGTCTACGTGCAGGCTGATGCTGAAAGCCGTGCGACTCCCGAGCGCCTTTCAGCCTTGTACGTCAAAAGCTCTAACGGTGATCTGATTTCGCTCGCGGAGTTTTTCAGCGTGCGTGAAACGCTTGGCCCCACGGTGGTGCCTCACTTCAATCTCTATCGAGCCATCAAGATCGAAGGGACGCCTGCGGCCGGAAAGAGCTCTGGTCAGGCGATTACAGCGATGAAGGGGATCTTTGAGACCATCAATCCGCAGGGCCTCAGCTTCGACTGGACTGGGATTTCTCGTGAGGAAGTGAAGGCCGGTGCCTTGGCGGTGGTGATCTTTGCGCTTGGCATCCTGGCGGTGTATCTGGTGCTGTCGGCGCAATACGAAAGCTATTCCGATCCGCTGATCATTCTGATGACGGTACCGACAGCCATGCTGGGAGCACTCGCCTTCCTGGCCTTGCGGGGTGAGGTGCTCAATGTCTATGCCCAGGTGGGTCTGGTGATGTTGATCGGCCTGGCTGCTGGCAACGGAATCCTGATCGTGGATATGGCGAATCAGCGGATGCAGGCTGGTGCCGATGCACTAGAGGCTGCTCGTTTTGCCGCAGGTTGCCGCCTCAGGCCGATCTTGATGACAGCGATTTCCTCCCTATTCGGCTTCATGCCGCTCATCTTCGCCAGTGGTGCCGGCGCCCGTAGTCAGACGTCCCTCGGAGCAGTTGTGTTTGGTGGTCTGTTGATTGCCACCGTTCTGTCGCTCTTCGTTGTGCCGGTGTTTTATGTCGTTCTCAAGTCTTTGCTGGGGCCTACGCAAGACTCGAGACTGAGTAGCTCATGAGACGCGATCTGAAGCCCCAATCCTGCAACTCTGCGCCTTCTGGATTCAACGGTTTCAAGGTGCTCTGGGCTTCCTTCATCGGTACCGGCATCGGCGTCATCCTCACGATTTTTCTCGGCACATTCATTCGCAATACACCGGCCGAGATTCCTCGCACCAGATTGCTTTATCTCCGAGGCGTCGTGATCGCCTCCGCCATGCTGTTTGGCTCATCGATCGAGAGCATGCGTCAGCTCCAGGAGAGTGCATCCGAGGAGGAGTATCGCTCGCAGAAGACGACTTGGCGGGGGCAGCGGCGTCGCTGACGCTCAGGTGATCACGGTGGGGCAGTCCATTCCTGTGCGCTGCTGAATCTCCCCCAGCGAGTTGATGCTGCTGATCATGTCGGCCAAGGCGATCTGGGGATCCTGATGGAGATCACCACTGCTGGGCACATAGCTCTCGAGATACACCCGGATGGTGGCTCCCTTGGTTCCAGTGCCAGAGAGGCGCACGACAACGCGGCTGCCGTCCTCCAAAAGGATGCGCAGGCCCTGGCCCTGGGTGACCGACTGGTCCACAGGGTCGGTGTAACTGAAATTGTCGGCCCCAGTGATGGTGCGACCGGCGAAGGGTTGGCCGATCAGACCAGGCAGGAGGCCTTCGAGACGGTCATACAAACCATGGGCTGCGTCGGTGGGTACTGCCTCATAGTCATGACGTGAGTAGTAGTGCCGCCCAAAGCGCTCCCAGTGGCTGCTCATGATGTCCGCCACGCTGCAACGACGCACTGCGAGGATCTGCAACCAGAACAGCACGGCCCAAAGACCGTCTTTTTCACGCACGTGGTTGCTGCCGGTGCCGAAACTTTCTTCGCCGCAGAGCGTGATGCGGCCGGCATCCAACAGATTTCCGAAGAACTTCCAGCCGGTTGGCGTCTCGAAGCATTCAATGCCCAGTTCCTTCGCCACCACATCAACAGCGGAGCTGGTTGGCATGGAGCGCGCGACGCCTGCCAAGCCTGAGGCATAGGCCGGAGCCAGCGTGGCATTGGCCGTGAGGACGGCCAGGCTGTCGCTGGGATTCACAAAACAGTGGTGACCGAGGATCATGTTGCGGTCGCCGTCACCGTCGCAGGCTGCACCGAAGCGGTAGTCGTCTCCCTTGAGGAGAAGATCCGCCAGATCGTGGGCGTACGTGAGGTTGGGATCCGGATGCCCGCCGCCGAAATCTTCAAGTGGAATGCCATTGCGCACGCTGCCGGCTGGTGCTCCCAGCAGATCCTCGAAGACACGTTTGGCGTAGGGACCCGTGACAGCATGCATCGCGTCGAAGGCCAGCGGGAAATCGTTGCGCAGCAGATCCCTGATCTGATCGAAATCGAACAGTTGCTGCATCAATGCCACAAAGTCATCGACACCATCGATGATCTCAACCTCCATGGCACCGATGTGGTGCGTTCCTGGAGTCCCGAGACTCAGCTCGGGAGCTTCAACAATGGCGTATCGCTCCAGTGACTTGGTGCACTCGAACACCGCATCGGTGAAGGATCCTGGTGTGGGGCCACCGTTGGCTCCATTCACCTTCACTCCGAAATCGCCATTGGGGCCGCCTGGATTGTGGCTGGCTGAAAGGATGATCCCGCCAATGGCCTCTCGCTTGCGGATCAGGTTGGACGCGGCCGGTGTGGAGAGAATGCCATCGGTGGTGATGATCACCTTGCTCAGGCCATGGGCTGCGGCCATGCGCAGGATCACATTGATGGCACGCAGATTGCCGTAACGGCCATCGCCTCCGAGCACCAACGTGCCTCCTTGCACGCCCGGAAGGGTGCGAAACACAGCCTCAACGAAACTTTCGAGATAGTGCGGTTGCTCAAATTGAGCACTGCTTTTGCGCAATCCGGAGGTGCCCGGCTTCTGGTCGGTGAAAGGGGCTTCGAGCCGCACGAAGATTGGAGCGGGTTCTGCCGAGGCGGAGGCGGTCATCCCTGACGGGAGCGGATACCGGGAACCCTTACACGCCAGATGCTGTTCAGGGTTGTCGGCGCGACCAGTTGTCGCAGCTACTTTTCAGGCGTCAAGGCTTCTGAAGTGTGATGGAGATCAATCACCCCAACCCCGGCCTTCTCTATTTGTGTGCAGGAACAGAAGGTGTTTGAGCACTTAAGTCTTAGCTGGTGCAGGAGGTTGCTTCGGTTTCTCGGGTGCTGAACAGACCAACGTCAGACGGCGTGCCGGTCGATCGATACTGTCGCGGCGCTGGAAGCTGTTGGTGGTTACCACCTGTGAGGCCTGCACCAATTCCCAGACGGTGTCTTTGCAGGCAGCCGACAGTCTGGGATTGTCCATGAGCGGATCGGCAAGGCTGCGAGTTTTGCTACAGCTCTCCTGGTCGTTGGCGCGCGAACAGCTATAGGCCAGTAGCTGGAGTGAACGCAGTTCTTCCCTGGTCGGGAAAGGAACCTTTTTTGGCTTGGCTTGAGCTGTTGAGGGCAGCAGCAAGGCCAAGCCCAAAAGGAACAGTGGCAGTCTCACGGGGATGGCCCATCACGTCGCGGCATTCTGACCTGAGATCGGTCATGCCGACGATTTCAGAAACGCAGTTCAGTGATTGATCTTTGAGCTGGGGTGAGATTTCTTTTAAGCCATCGCCTGGATTGATCAATGTCTGAGTTGAGCCAGATTCGCTGAAATCTCTGAAGTTTTGCGGCAAGGGCAGATCAGTGATGCCTGCTCCCACCACTTGGCCTGCCTGGCTGCAGCTCAGCAACACTGGTGTCAGCAGGGGCAATAAGCCAAGTCGATGAACATGTTTCAGCAGCCTTTTCAGTACCTGCTGGGTTTCGACTGCTGGCAGTGTTCCACCGCCCAACATCTTGCTGACGAATCCGTCAGTGAGGCATTTCAGAGGTTTTCAACATCCCTACAAACCAGAGGCTGCTGAGCACGAGTGCCAGGCCAACACCAGCACCGATCCCGACTTTTGCCATCGTGAGAGGTACAAGAACCGGGAATGCAACGGCCCCTGCAACGGGGGTAATGGCCACAGTCCAGCGCAGGGCTTTTCGGTTCACTCTCACAGGATCAGAACCACTCAGCTTTGGCTTCGCTGGCAGGGTTGCTGTTGTCTTCAGGGGTGACGCGCTCGAAGTTGAGCGTGATGTTGCGCTTCTGCTCACCATCTGCAGCGATCGCTTCAACGGCGTAGGTCTGCTCTCCGTCACGGAAGGGAACCTGGATGCGGAAGGTTCCATCGCTGGAGAGAGGCACTTCCTCACCGCCGATGGTCAGGCGAGCGGAAGGATCAGTGGCGCCGTAAACAATCAGCTCCGCATCAGCCACAAGCCAGAAGGTGCGTTGGCGAGGGGCCACTCCTCCGAGACCGGACTCATTGAGGCCGCTTGCCCATAAGCCAGCCCCGGAATCACTGAGACCACGCTGATCCCCGGAGAGTGAGTCCTGTTCGTGCAGAACTTCTGAACCGACTCGGCGGCTGCGGAAGTGGGTGGTTGCACTCTGATAGAGACGCTCATGTAAGCCGCTGTCGGTGGGCTCGAAGCTGGGTGTGTTGACTGGTGCCGGTGCAGGAGCAGCTGTTTCGAGGCTGAAAGGTACAAACTGATCGAGGATCTGGTCGCTGGGGTGGAGGGCCGGAACCCTGGCAACAGATGAGAAGGCCAGAGAGATCCATTGGCTGCCCGCGCGGAAGCCGAGTTCAACGCGGTAGTCGCGGTCGCAGAGAGGAACGGGCAGGTACCACTCGGTGCTGTGACTATCTACAGGCACTTCCTGGAGAGTGTGGGGGTGCGCCGAGCCGTCCTGCAGGCCCGTGACATCAGCCAGGCGAAGATTCAGGTGTGCGGCGCCTTCGCTTTGAGCGCGGCGTCGGTCGTCGTCTGAGATCTCCCAGAACACATAAGCCCACTGGGGGTCTCTGGGGAGGAAGACAACGCGGGTCTCGGACGAGGGGCGCGAGGGTGGATTGAGTTCCGCTTCGATGGCCTTGAGATCACCGCCACGACGTTCCTGCTTTTCGGCAATCGCGGAGACCAGGTCTTCCTTGCTCTTGCGGCTGTAGAGAGTAACGCCGAGATCACTGGCCATCTGACGCAGCTGACGCAGGGTCATGCGGGCGAGGGATGTGATGGCTTGCGTCACGGTCGGGCTACCGGGTTTCTTTGGGATCAGTTTGCTGGAAAGTTCCCGTTTTCAGGGAGCTGGATCGCTCGTGGTCAGCATCTTCTGACTGCATGAGCTGCCCAGACCGCATCCGTTTCAGGTCTCACGCTGCAGACAAAAAAGCGGAGCCCCACAGGGGACTCCGCTCCAACATCTTCGCCTGGGGACGCGATTCAGCGGCCGATGCTGCGGTAAGGAACTTTCGAGAGATAATCCATCTCGAGGTTGCCTTCGGGAGAGGCTGAGCCTGCGACGGCCATGCCTCGAACCCAAGGCAGATAATCTTCGCTGAAACCACCGCGAGAGCGGTTGGCGCGTGCCGGAAGGCTCTTGGCTTTGCCGGTGTAGATGATCTTGGGGAAACCGAGAATTCCCCGGTAGTACTCGTCGTAACGAGGGGTGGTGATATTGAAGGGTGTCTCACCCAACTCCCTCCCGGGAAGCACGCGATTGCGTTGGAAGGGAACGTTGTCGTAGCCGAAGGCGTCGAGATATTCCTCACTGTCGAGAAGGGCATCCACGATGCCTTCGACGCCCTTGGTCGCAATCACAATCGACCAGGAGATCTCCTCGGAGCGACCGTGGGTCTTGCGTCCCAGAATTTTCTGGACAAGGTGACGAACCACTTTGTAGTTCGAGTTGAAGCCGTAAAACGTTCTTTTAAAAGTGTCCGAGAGACACAACCCGCGGATGAAGTCGCGAACGGTGATCTGCCCATCACGCAGCTGTGATTCCAGGAAGCTGTCGCGGTCGCTCTTGAACGCGTGAAAGAAGATCTGGCGGTAAGCCGACTCGATAACCGTCTCGATGTTGTCAGCGTCCATCGAGATGTCCATCTGAAGGGAACGCTGGGTTTCTTCAGAAGCAACGCTTAGAGCTGCGACGCGATTGTTTTGCGTGGTTGGTGCGTACTGAAGAAGAGGAATGGCCACTCGAGTCGGAACACACTGGCTGGATCGTATAAGTGGGAGTCATCACACTCCCTTGCGGCCTCCTGCCTACTCACAGTCCGTAACAGAAGACACTTACCAGCCGAAGGGTGATACGAGCGCTGTCATCCCTTGCGAGCCGGTGGTTGAGCTGTCGTTTTTGAGCCTGGTTTCCACGCAGAAGGACGCGTTATTGGATAGTCCCTCAACGGTGCTGGAACGGATACGCACGTCGGGGCCGGAGAAACTAAAGCGTTCCCAGACGGTCATCATTTCGTAGCTCGTGCAGAGAATCAGCCCATCCCGGTCGTCCATCTCAAAGGTCGACGTTGCTGGCGCTTTTTCTGCGTAGCCCTGATCCCGGAGCATGGTGCCGGAGCGAGCGGTCTCACTGTCTCCGATCAACGCGAAGCAGGTTTCACCGTCGTGAGCATCGCCATTGCGGTCCCATGCCATCGAGGCGCTCCAGCGCACGTAGCTGCCGCCAATGATCAGTCCAGGATCCTGCTGGTGCTGGCGTGCCATGGCCAGCAAACGTTCATCATTCAGTTCCAGGTCTTCGACCACGATGAGCGAGCCGCCTGCTTCGCTGCGACGGTGCAAAAGGTGATGCACGCTCCGTTGAGAACGCCAGCTTCCGCAGCTCAGTCGAAAGAATGTCGGCGCGTCGGGGATGTCCAGGGTCATCGGCTGCGGACGGTCTTTCTTGGATGATCGCAGGAGAGCGATCGCTTCGCGATGTTCGGAGTGCATCCAGCAATCGGTTCACTCAAAGCTCGACAAGCGCTGACGGCTGTTTGCTTCGGCGTGTTGGATCAAATCGTTGAGATGGAGCTCGAGTGGAGTGAGCTGCAGCTGCCTGGCGAGCTCTTCAAGCTGGCTCGCAATCACCGTGAACTGCATCATCAGCTGTTCCCGGAACTCCGCATCGTTGGCCAGCTGAGGCTGGCAATCACACCAGTCCTGCCAGTGATCCCGCGTTGGCAAAGGCCCTTGCTGCAGCGGCATGGCGATCTGCTGAAACGTCGCCAGACAGTGGGCCTGCAGCCGCAGAAGGTGGCGGTCGACGGCGGGCAGAAGCGTGGCGTCGATGCGTTCGATCTGCTGCCGGTCCAATGGGCCTGAAACCGGCGCTGGATCAATGCTCACGGGTGGGATCCGGGTGTGGATTCGTTGGACATCGCGCCTGATGGGCTGATCTGAAAACCGCAGGAATGTCCTGATTCCAGCCTCCAGTGCACTCTTTCCACCCGACAGTCAGGGAATGTCATCCGAATCAGTTGAAGTTCCTGGTCGCAGACAGCTGGAAATTCTTCAGCGATTCTCTGGACTGAGCAATGAAATTCATTGATGCACCAGCCGTGCCCGTTCTCCGCTTGCACCATTTCGCTGACATACCCTTCATTGCTGCGCAGGCTGACCAATCTGCGAATGCGTTGTTCAAGCGGTCCTTCGCCGACTTGGTGCCTGTACTGATGTGCTTTCTCGTGGGCCTGTCGTTCGAGCAGGGTTGCCAAGGTCTCAGGCGGCAGGCTTGTCGCCATCGACTCGAGCAGATTCAGCGCAAAGGTGTCGCTGCCATCTGGAAAGTGTTGATGGCCTTGCTGCGTGAGTCTCCATTGGTTGGAAGGCCGACCCGGTCCAGCCGTAATCGAGCTCGCTTCGACCAGTCCTTCTTCTTCCAGGGTGCGCAGATGACGGCGCATCGCCTGAACCGAGATCCCCAGTTCGTTGGCCAGAGCACCAGCACTGATCTCACCCTGCCGCAGGAGCAAGGTGAGCGTTGCTTCACGAGTGGGAGCCTGAGCTGACGCGCCCATGAGATCGGGGTGATGGTTTCACCATGCCACGGGAACGCGCCAATTGCCTTGGGTCATGCCGGGCAGGCGTGGAGAACGATCTCAGAACAAGGCTTGGTCGCTGCAACGTCCGCCGAACTGCTTGCTCTTGATTCTTCGCACTGGATCAGGGTGGCAACCGCCTCTGATGGTGAGAACGGCGTGCATCCATTGATGTCATTCCAGGCTTCCATTGGGTGATCGCCTGAATTAACGGTTCCTAAAAGCGGCTCTGGATGCCGAGTCGATCACGACCTGACCCAGGTGGAGGTGGTGCCTGTCTGGTCATTGTTTCCTGGTGGCGCCGCGCCGGCAGGGTTTTCCGGTTAGAACCGACGTCCGTCACAATGGTCACATGGTCGGGTGATGGATCCGTGCTCTAGGCTCCAAATACGAAACCATTTTGTTTCGTATCTCCCTGGCTTCGACACTCTTGCCAACGTTCGCCGCCATGACTGAAGCCCTCGCCGGCAATCAAGAGCCAACCATGGAGAGCTTGGACGTTATTCGCAATATCGCTGAGACCGGCGCGAAACGCACCAGCACTTTCTTTTTTGGCGATCGTGATGTTCTGGCCATATTTCTAAAGGAGCTGGCCCGTCACAGAAACGACCTGACGGGAGCTCTTTGCTCATGACGTCCACCTCCACGCGAGATCTCGTTAGCCAGCCGTACAAGTACGGCTTTGTTACTGATATTGAGACTGAAAAGATCTCCAAGGGCCTCAGCGAGGAGATCGTGCGACTCATCTCCAGCAAGAAAGAAGAGCCTGAGTTTCTTCTTCGCTTCCGTCTCAAGGCTTTCCGGCATTGGCTCACACTCGAAGAGCCTGACTGGGCTGAGCTGGGTTACGACCCGATTGATTATCAAGACATCGTTTATTACGCAGCTCCCAAGCAGCAGGTTAAAAAGAGCTCACTCGAAGAAGTTGACCCCAAGCTGCTTGAGACCTTCGACAAACTTGGGATTCCTCTGAGTGAACAGAAACGCCTGAGCAATGTTGCTGTTGACGCCGTTTTCGACAGTGTTTCGATTGCCACCACTTACAAGGAAAAGCTTGCTGAGCATGGCGTTGTGTTCTGTTCCTTTAGTGAAGCTGTTAAAGAACATCCAGAGTTGATTGAGCGATATCTCGGCTCTGTAGTGCCGAGTAACGATAATTATTTTGCAGCTCTCAACTCCGCTGTTTTTAGTGATGGCTCCTTTGTATTCATTCCCAAAGGTGTCGAATGTCCGATGGAGCTTTCCACCTATTTCCGGATCAATTCAGGAGATACTGGACAGTTCGAGCGCACCCTGATCGTGGCTGAAGAAGGTGCCTCCGTGAGTTACCTCGAGGGTTGCACTGCCCCGATGTTCGACACCAACCAGCTCCATGCGGCGGTGGTCGAACTGGTGACCCTTGATGATGCGTCGATCAAATATTCCACTGTTCAGAACTGGTACGCCGGTGACGAGAACGGCGTTGGCGGTATCTACAACTTTGTGACCAAACGCGGTCAGTGTCGTGGCGCACGCAGTCGCATCAGCTGGACTCAGGTGGAGACTGGTTCAGCGATTACTTGGAAGTATCCCAGTTGTTTGCTACAGGGGGCAGATTCTGTTGGTGAATTTTATTCAGTAGCGCTCACCAACAACAAACAGCAGGCTGATACCGGCACAAAAATGGTGCATATCGGTGCACGGACTCGTTCCACCATCGTCAGCAAAGGGATCAGTGCCGGCAATTCCAGTAACAGTTACCGCGGGTTGGTGCAGATCGGACCTGCGGCAAAAGGTGCGCGCAATTACAGCCAGTGCGATTCGATGTTGATCGGAGATCAAGCTGCAGCCAACACCTATCCCTATATCCGCTCTCAGCAGCCTGAATCTGCAGTGGAGCATGAGGCCAGCACCTGCCGAATCTCAGAAGATCAGCTCTTCTATCTGCAGAGCCGCGGCATCGGTTTCGAGGAGGCCGTCTCGATGATGGTCAGTGGTTTCTGCCGTGATGTGTTTAACCAGCTGCCGATGGAGTTCGCCGCCGAGGCCGACAAACTTCTTGCCCTGAAGCTTGAAGGGTCTGTTGGTTGAACCCGCCTTTCAGGCTCAATTTCTGACGATCATCTTCCCTGTTCTGTTTTAACTGTGATTCGCCCCGACGCTGAGCTTCTTCTCGACATCAATGATCTGCATGCCTCTGTAGAGGATCAACCCATCCTCAAAGGCGTGAATCTGAAGATCAGAGCCGGTGAAATTCACGCGATCATGGGCCGAAACGGCAGCGGAAAAAGCACCCTCTCCAAGGTTCTGGCCGGCCATCCCGCCTATCAGGTCACCGGCGGCAGTGTTCGTTACCGCGGAGAAGACCTGTTCGAACTGGAGGCAGAAGAGCGTGCTCGGCTTGGTGTGTTCCTGAGCTTTCAATATCCAGTTGAGATCCCCGGCGTCAGCAATCTGGAATTTCTGCGCGTGTCCACCAACGCGAGCCGCGAAAAGCGGGGTCAGGAAGAACTCGACACTTTTGACTTTGAAGACCACGTGCGCGAGAAGCTCAAGGTGGTGCAGATGGATCCTGCATTCCTCGAGCGCAGCGTCAACCAGGGCTTCTCCGGTGGTGAGAAGAAGCGCAATGAAATCCTGCAGATGGCACTGCTGGAACCGGTGGTAGCGATCCTGGATGAAACCGATTCCGGTCTGGATATCGACGCTCTGCGCATCGTGGCTGGTGGTGTGAATCAGCTCTCCAGTGAGCAGAACGCCACGATCCTGATCACGCATTACCAGCGATTGCTCGATGAAATCACACCCGATTACGTGCATGTGATGGCCGCCGGCCGCATCCTGCGCACCGGCGGCCGTGATCTGGCTATCGAGCTGGAGAAAACTGGCTACGACTGGGTTGATAAGCAGCTCGCTGCCGAGGAAGTGGCCTGATCATGGTGAGCAGTGTGCTGGCACCGGTGCAGCAGCGAGGACGGGAAGCCCTCCAACGGCTGGGACTGCCCACTCGTAAACAGGAAGCCTGGCGACTCACCGATCTCAAACGTCTTGAGGTTTTAGCCACACTTCCCGAGGTCAGCGAGACCTCCAACCCCTTGATGCCTGAGGTGTCAGATGGTGTGACGCGGCTGGTGCTCGGAGGACAGATGGATCCTCTGGACGGTGTTTCGCTTCCGGAGGGCATGACCCCTCTCACTGATGCTGAGCTGAATCGTCACCTCGGCCAGACCCTGTATCACTGCGGATGCTCCGAGGCCTGGCCCGTTGAGCTCAATCATGCTCACAGCCAGCACGTTCTCGCTCTGCGGGTTTGCGGCAAGGTCTCCGATCTGGAACTTGTGCTTGCCACCGGGGCTGGTCTGACTGCCACCCGGGTGTTGTTGCTGCTGGAGTCGAATGCGGAGCTGGAGCTTCTGGAGGTCTTCCCATCAGGATCTTCATCATCTGATGGGCAATGCGCTCATAGCCATGTGCTGGAGGTGCATCTGGGGCAAGACGCGCGGTTGAATCACGGTGTTCTTGCTAGTGGCAACGGTGACGCGTCGCTGATGGCTCACCTTGCTATCGAACAGGAGCCTCGCAGCCACTATGCGTTGACCAGTGTTTGTCGAGGTTGGAGATTCGGACGCCTCGAACCGCGTGTGTTGCAACTAGAGGGTCAGGCCACCACAGGGATCCATGGCCTCTCTTTGACAACAGCTGACGAACAATTCGCGACGCACAGCAGCATGCGTTTCGGTGGTCCTGAGGGTGAGCTTGATCAGTTGCAGAAAGCTGTTGCGGCTGATCGTTCCCACAGCATTTTTAACGGTGCTATTCAGGTGCCCAGAGCGGCACAGCGGACGGATGCAGCCCAACTCAGTCGCAGTTTGCTGCTGTCGCGGCGTGCGCGTGTTGACGCCAAGCCTGAGCTGGAAATCATTGCCGACGATGTGAAGTGTGCACATGGCGCCACGATCAGCCAGCTGCAGCAGGAGGAACTTTTCTACCTTCGGAGTCGAGGAGTTGACGGCGACGAAGCAGCTGCGCTGCTACTCAGAGGTTTCTGTTGCGAAGTGGTGGATCGCCTGCCAGGAGCTGCCAAGGCCTGGATGGCTTCCGGAGCGATCGCTGACCCCTCTCGACCCCTATGACCACACTGTCTCGTGATACCGGCGTCTCTCTAGCGGAACGGACTCGTTCTGATTTCCCGATTCTTGATCAGCGATCCTCTCAGGGCGACCCTCTGATCTATCTCGATCACGCCGCCACGAGCCAGAAACCCCGGGTAGTTCTCGAAGCGATGCAGGCCTACTACGCCTGTGATAATGCCAATGTGCATCGAGGTGCACACCAGCTCAGTGCCAGGGCCACCGAGGATTTTGAGGCGGCACGCACCACCACCGCCGCCTTTGTCGGAGCAGCTGGTCCTCAGGAGATTGTGTTCACCCGCAATGCCACGGAGGCCATCAACCTCGTAGCCCGCAGCTGGGGTAACGCCAATCTGCGTGAAGGGGATGAGATTCTTCTCACATTGATGGAGCACCACAGCAACCTGGTGCCCTGGCAACTCCTGGCTCAGCGAACGGGCTGTGTTCTGCGCCATGTCGGGGTCACCGAAACAGGTGAACTGGATGTTGACGATTTCCGTTCCAAACTCAGCGATCGCACACGACTGGTCAGCCTTGTGCACATCAGCAACACCCTGGGTTGTTCTAACCCTCTGGAGCTGGTGATTACGGCAGCACATGCAGCCGGTGCATTGGTACTGGTGGATGCCTGTCAGAGCCTTGCTCATCAACGCACCTCGGTGTCGGCTTTGGGAGCTGATTTCTTGGTGGGTTCATCGCACAAGCTCTGTGGACCCACCGGGATGGGTTTCCTCTGGGCGAAAGAAGCCCTGCTGGAGGAGATGCCGCCCTTCCTTGGCGGTGGAGAAATGATTCAGGACGTGCATCTGGATCACAGCACCTGGGCCGATCTTCCGTACAAGTTCGAGGCCGGCACGCCCGCCATTGGTGAGGCCGTGGGCATGGGCGCTGCGCTCAGCTATCTCGAGCAGATCGGTCTTGAAAACATCGCCGCTTGGGAAGCGCAACTCACGTGGCATCTGTTCAATCGTCTGCAGGCGATTGACGGTCTGCGCATTCTTGGCCCAACGCCTCAGCAACAGCCTGGTCGTGGTGCTCTCGCCACCTTTCTTGTGGATGGTGTTCATGCGAACGACATCGCCGCCATGCTCGATCTTGCTGGGATCTGCATTCGCAGCGGACATCACTGCTGTCAGCCACTGCACCGCCACTATCAAGTCACCGGTTCAGCCCGCGCCAGCCTCAGCTTCATCACAACGATGGCGGAGATCGATCGCTTTGCTGATGAGCTGCAGGGCGTGATCACATTTTTCCGTGACAATTCCTGAGCCATGGGCATGGCCTTGGCCATGAGTCGCTGCCATCACGGGTTGAGTGCTTCGCGGGGATGCTGTGAAGCGGACAGGCAGATTGGCCCAGGTCTATCGACGCGATCCGGATGAATATTGATGGCCAGGCCTGGCGCACCATCGGACTGGAACCGGACGGTCGCTCGGTCTGGGTGATTGATCAGACCCAGTTACCCCATCGCTTCGGAACCCGCTCCCTCAGCAGCTGTGAGCAGGCGGCTGCGGCCATCAGCACCATGGTGGTTCGTGGCGCTCCGTTGATCGGGGTGACCGGTGCCTATGGCCTGATGCTGGCTTTGCAGAATGACGCCAGTGATGCAGCCCTGGCGGCGGCATTTGACCAACTCAATGCCACGCGCCCCACAGCTGTGAATCTGCGCTGGGCGCTGGAGCGTGTGCGTGATCGTGTGTTGGCGTTGCCTCCGGCGAAACGGGCAGTTGCCGCTCGGGAGGAGGCCGGTTTGATCGCTGATGAGGATGTGGCCATGTGCTCCGCCATCGGTGACCACGGCCTCGAGATCCTCCAGCGGCTCGCGGCGGCCAGGCCAGAAGTCCGCAAAAACAAGCCTTTTCAGGTGTTGACCCACTGCAATGCTGGCTGGCTGGCCACGGTTGACTGGGGTACGGCATTAGCCCCGATCTACAAGGCCCGACGCGCCGGTCTTGATCTTCATGTATGGGTGGATGAGACCCGACCGCGCAACCAGGGTGCATCGCTCACGGCCTACGAGCTCGGCAGAGAAGGAGTTCCCCACACCGTGATCGTGGACAACGCTGGAGGTCACCTGATGCAGAACGGTGAAGTGGATGCGGTGATTGTGGGAACGGATCGCACCACCCGCCGTGGAGATGTCTGCAACAAGATCGGGACCTATCTGAAGGCCCTGGCGGCTTATGACAACGCGGTACCGTTCTATGTGGCGCTCCCCGCATCAACCATTGACTGGAGCCTGGATGACGGGGTGGCGGAGATCCCGATCGAAGCCCGCTCCCCCCAGGAGGTCACGGCAATTCAGGGCCGTCTGCTCGATGGACCAGCGGCAGGCACTCTGGCTCAGGTGCAGCTCACACCCAATGGCAGTGATGGCTTCAACCCTGCCTTTGATGTGACTCCTGCCCGGCTTGTCACTGCGCTGATTACCGATCGGGGTGTGGCGGATGCCAGTGAGGAGGGGCTGAAGAGTCTGTATGGCTGTGGCTGATCGCTTCGATGATCAAGTGCTGAGGCAACAGCTGGTGACTGTGGCGCGCCGCATCAATGGCACAGGCCTCAATCAGGGCACTTCCGGCAACCTCTCGGTTCGGATTGATGAGGGGATTTTGGTCACTCCCAGTTCCCTTCCTTATGAACAGATGGAGGTTGGTGATCTGGTGGCAATGGATCTGTCTGGACAACCCCTGAAAGAGAAGCAGCGGCGACCGTCGTCGGAATGGCGCCTTCATGCGGATGTGCTCAGCTGCCGCCCCGAAGCCATGGCGGTGCTTCATTGCCACCCGATTCATGCCACGGCATTGGCCTGCCATGACCGCGGCATTCCTGCATTTCACTACATGGTTGCCGTAGCTGGTGGTGATGAGATCCGTTGTGCTCCCTATGCCACTTTCGGGACGAAGGAACTCTCCGACAACGTGGTGAATGCTCTGGCCCAACGCAATGCTTGTTTGCTGGCCAGGCACGGAATGGTGACGCTGGGGAAAGATCTGGAGTCCGCATTACGAGTGGCGGTTGAGGTGGAGACCCTGGCGCGGATGTATCTGCAGGCTCTGCAGCTGGGGGAGCCCCCGCTGCTCTCCACGCACCAGATGCAAGCGGTGCATGCCCAGTTCCGCGGCCTTCACTACGGTCAGGCGAATCAGAGCCCGAGCTGACGACGGAAGAAACGCTCCGTTGCCTCCAGAACCTGAACCTTCACGGCACTGTTGCGGAAGCCATGACCTTCCTCTGCAAAGGTCTGCACCTCGACAGGAAGCCCATTGCTGCTTAGAGCGGCGGCCATGCGTTCCGTTTGTTCCGGCACCACCACCTTGTCCTGCAGACCCTGGAAAAAGATCACTGGGCAGCGAATGGATTGCGCATGCTGGAGCGGTGAGCGCTGCTCATACCGGGCCCGCGCCTCAGGCCAGGCCCCCACAAGCGAGTCGAGATAGCGGGCCTCAAAGCGGTGTGTCTCCGAAGCCAGAGAGGTGAGGTCGCTGACGGCGTAGCGGCATGCTCCTGCCCGGAACACATCGGTGAAGCAGAGGCAGGCAAGGGTGGTGAATCCACCGGCGCTACCTCCTTCGATGGCGATCTTGTGCGGATGGGCCTGGCCGGCCTCCACAAGAGCCATTGCAGCGGCGGCGCAGTCCTGGACGTCCACGACCCCCCAGCCGCTGTTCAGTCTGTCCCGGTAAGCCCGCCCGAATCCGGTGGACCCTCCGTAATTGACATCCACCACTCCCCAGCCTCGGGTTGTCCAGAACTGGATGCCAAGGTTGAGGCCGCGGCCAGCCATAGCGGTTGGTCCGCTGTGGCTTTTTACAAGTAAGGGCGTCTCGCTGCTGGCTCCACCCAGGGGCGGGTAGTACCAGGCGTGAGTGCGCAGGTTGCCAGCGCCTTCAAACCACAACGGTTCGGCGCTGCTGATGGCTTCGCTTGGTAGTGCGGCCTCGCCGGCTGGAGTGTGCTGCCAATAACCGGTGCTCAACTCCAGCTCCAGCAGACCCTGGCCGATCTGGCAGCTGCTGGCGATCACCACGGCCCGTCCTGCGTCGGCATGGAGATCGGCCAGATCATCGAAGGGCTGATCCAGGTTGAGGATCGTGCCGTCGCTTCTCAGCTGCTTCAGCTCCCAGCGACCTTCAGAGCAAATCGCTGCCAGTAACTGCTCGCCATCCCAGGCACTGGTGCTCATCCCAAACACCCACTGGGGCATGGCGGTTTCCGCCTGCATGGGCCAGGGACGCTCCCAGTTGCGCTTTCCGCTGGCGGGATCGGCAAGCCGCATCAGGTTCCACCAACCACTGCTGTCTTCGGCAACGATCAGGCTGCCGTCGGGTTGCCACAGGGGTTGAAATACGGAGATGGCCTGCTCGGCATCCGGTCGGCTCCCGGCCAGGGTCTGCACCTGCATCAGCTGTCCCTCTGGCGAGAGGCAGGTGCAACGAAGCTCGCTGGCATCCCAGGGCATGGCGGGCTGTCGCCATTCCACCCAGGCCAGCTGGCTTCCATCCGCGCTGAGCGCCGGATAGCCGACGAAATCATCGGCTGCGTGAAGCACCTTGGGATGTTGATCGCTCTGATTCAGGGCAACGCTCACCAGCTGGTCACGGCCGTTGCACTCCATCACTCCCAACCAGCGCAGCCGTTTCTGATCAATCAGGCCTCCTCCAAGGGCCCATGAGCCTGGTGCGCTGATGCGAATCGGTTGTTTCGCTGTGAGGGCTGCGCAATCCTCACTGCCCAATCCACGCCAGGTCTGCTGCCAGAGACAGCCGTCGCCGTCGTCGATCCAGGTCAGTAGCAGGTTGTCTCCCATCAGGGCCACGGCCATGGCTCCACCGCCGTATTCATGAATGCGGCAGCGCAGGTTGGCGGGTGCTGCCGTCAGCTCTTTCGCTGTTGCATCGGTCTGGAGCCAGGGGCGGATCATGGCTGTGGTCCGTCCTTTCTCATGAGGTCGCTGCTCCAGCCAGAGAACCCAGTTGCCCAGAATCCGTGGTGATTTCAAAACGGGCAGGCGTCCGAGGGCGGTCTTCGCGGACAGGGGCTGAGAGCTGCTCATCGCTGCAATCGGATCCAAATGGGAAGACTGCCTAAGATCAGCACAGTTTTGATTCAGGTTGAGACCTTGGCCAGGAGCTTCGCCCAGTTGGCACGATCCGCCGAGAAGACCAGTTCTTCAGTGGCCGTGCCTAAGAAGCCTCTGGATTCTCCTCCGCTTCACATCCACAAACTTGGTGCTGAAGCGCTCAGGGTTGAGGGCCGCCGTGTCGGCAAGGTTGATGAAACGGTCAGGGATCTGGCCAGAGACATGCTGCGCAGCATGTACTCGGCCCGTGGCATTGGCCTGGCCGCTCCCCAGGTGGGCGTCGACAAGCAGTTGCTGGTGATCGATCTCGATCCGGAAACCCCGAGCACACCGCCCCTGGTGTTGATCAACCCCGAGATCATTTCCTCCAGTGCAGGGCTAGACACCTACGAAGAAGGTTGTCTGAGTATCCCTGGGGTTTATCTGGATGTGGTGCGACCCACCGCGGTGCAGGTGAGTTTTCGCGATGAGATGGGTCGACCGCGCACGATGAAAGCCGATGGCCTGATGGCCCGCTGCATTCAGCACGAGATTGATCATCTCAATGGGGTGCTGTTCGTCGATCGGGTCACCGACAAAGACGGACTCCTCAAGGAGCTCAAGGACCACGGCTTCCAGTCCACAGACGTGCGTTCCATCCCCTGATGCCATGCCGATGAAACCCCTTGCAGGGCTGTTCCTGGCCCTGGCCTGTGTTCTCGGCATCGCTGCCACAGGAAGTGTGTTCGAACTTGCCTATGGCGATCCTGATCTTGGTGTCACGCTCACCCGATGGATTCTCGGGCTGACACTCCCGGCCACGATTGGGTCACTTTTGGTTGCGATTCGACTCAACAAACCGGCCTGATCTAGGCAGCCGAAGAGCCTCGGCACTTTTACGATCCAGATACATTCTTTTGCTTCGATGGCCCGTTTACGGATCGCCGCTGCCGCTCTCTCGGTTTTCGGTGCCACTGTCGCCACAGGACTTATCTCTTCGGTGCGTGCTCAGGGCTCCCTGTTCACGACCGCTGAGGTCGATGCAACAAAGTTTGTTTTGGTCTCTGCTCCGATCGGTTCCGGTGAACGATCCCAGCTGAACATCTACGAGCAACGCACGAGTGCTCGTCCCTGTTACTCGGTGAGTGGCGTGGCTCCGGGGGTGGTGGATCCGTTGCTGGCAACCTTTGATTTCACGGGTATCTGCAATCGCTATATCGACGGCAACGGTTATTCGCTGCGCATCGGCGCTGACGACCTGGGTACCAGCTATCGCCTTACGGTGATCAAGTCAGCGAATGACGTTCAGTTGATGGCTCTGCCCACGCGCAATCCATCGGAACCCACTTTTTTAGTGGCTCGGGCAGGCGGCTTCGGCAACAATTTCGTTCAGCTGAAGCTCGAGCCAGGCTGGCGGCTGATGCGCCGTCAATACGGCAAGCGCACCCTCGGACATCTTTATGTGTACCGCGATGGCGTGCAGTCGGACTCAGGCAGTGCGGCTGAGACAGCTGTCCCTGACGAAACCGAATAGACCTCTTGAGGTCACTTGCTAGGTTAGTGCGCTGGAAATCTCTTGCTTGTTGAATGACTCAGGTCACGGTCGGCGAAAACGAAGGCATCGAATCGGCGTTGCGTCGCTTCAAGCGTCAGGTCTCCAAGGCTGGAATCTTCGCTGATCTCAAGCGTTTGCGTCACCACGAAACACCGATCGAGAAGTACAAGCGCAAAGCTCAGCAGCGTCGCCGCCGTCGCTGAATCAGCTTCGGCCGGTGAGTCGATCAACATCTAGTTCTTTGTTGGTGCAGTTTTAGTTTTTGGAAAAGGGCCGAAAATCCGTATTTCGGCCTGTTGGCTTCCTCCTCTGTCCTGTCGAGACTGAAGGAAGAGATGAGGAATCAACACCATGGGTCGTTCACTCAATGCATTCCGCTCCTGGATGGCTGAAACCCTTTCCCATGCCATGGGAAATCCCAGAGAAGAGAAGATGACTGTTCCTCCATCCATCGGACCTCAGCCTTATCGGGATGATCCCAGGTCAGCTCGATGAGCCGTTGAGCCTGATGTCGCCTGGACCTTGGTCAGCTTCATGGCTGAGCAACATCGAAACTTCTGAAACGAAGAGCAAAGGCCAGATTCTCAATGGACACCTGGTCACTGGCACAGAGGTCGCCCACTGTCCTGGCAACCCGCAGCAGACGTAGTCCGCTGCGCATGCTCAAACGTCGTACCCGGATCACCTCCTCCAAGTGGCAGATGGTCTCTGTACTGAATCGCCAATGTTGCTACAGGCCCTCAGCATTGAGTTCCCTGTTGGTCAGACCATCAGGATTGCGCTCACGCATTCGCACCCTGGCGCGACGAATTGAGGCCGCGTTGAACGTCGGATCCTGCTCAGGGGACTCCTCAGCCATGCTTCGCCGCAAACTGTCGTGATTTGCTGGTTCGAGTTTCAATTGCAGATCCATCCGGTCGAGCAGTGGTCCTGATAGCCGCCCCCAGTAGCGACGACGTTTCAGCTCACTGCAGATGCAGCGGCGATCGCCTGACCATCCACAAGGACAGGGATTGGCCGCAGCGACCAGGGTCACCCGGCTGGGGAAGCGGCAGCTGAACCTTGCTCTGCTCAACCAGATCACGCCTTCCTCGAGGGGCTGGCGTAGCTGGTCGAGCACTGATCGAGGGAATTCGGTCAGTTCATCTAGGAACAGCACTCCACCGTGGGCGAGGCTCAGTTCTCCTGGTCGGAGATGGGCACCCCCTCCAAGCAATGCGGCAGCTGTTGCGCTGTGGTGTGGGCTTCGAAAGGGTCGTTGTTGAATCAGCTGCCCTTTCCCACGGATGAGTCCGGCAATCGAATGCAGGCGGGTGATTTCCAGGGCTTCCTCCCTGTCCAGAGGAGGAAGCAGAGACGGCAACTGATGGGCCAGAACTGTTTTGCCGCATCCAGGCGGACCCACCAACAACAGATGGTGACCTCCGTCAGCAGCGATGGCGAGTCCCTGACGAGCCAGATCTTGTCCAGGAAGGTGCAGCAGTTGATGGGTTGATTCAGAGGTTGAAGCGCTTTTCTGAATGACTGGTTGAGCGGATTGGCTGCTGCGTTGATGCGCTCCATTTCGGCCACTACGAAGACGTTCCACGAGCTCTCGAAGCGTGGATGCGCTGCGGATCAGCAGGCCGGTTACCAGGGAGGCCTCGGCTGCATCATCTGCCGATACGGCAAGCGCGCGGGCATCTTGCTCAGCCGCCTGGCAGGCGATAGCCAGGATTCCACTGCAGGGCCTGATGCTGCCATCCAGCCCCAGCTCTCCGGCACACCAAAGCCCATTGAGAACAGGTGCATAGAGCTGCCCACTCGCCACGAGCAAAGCCAATGCGATGGGAAGGTCGAAGGCGGGACCTTCCTTGCGCAGGTCTGCAGGTGCCAGGTTCACCACCACCCTCACGCGCTCCCGCGACACTGGATGGCGGTATCCGGCAAGCCCACCAACTGAAGGCCAGGCAACCCTGGAGCCAGATCCACCTCGACGGTCACAGGAATGGCATCGAAACCGAGAAGGGACGCACTGAGGCAGCGTGCCAGCATTGGAATGATGAGCGGTTCAGGGATCTGATGCCCTGCCTGTCCCATCACCTGCACGACCCCCAGCCCCTGTGCCATGGCCGAGGACACGATCTTTTCTCGCATCCTGAGGGGTGAGATTCCTTGCGATGAGGTTTACAGCGATGAGCATTGCCTCGCCTTTCGCGACATTGCTCCCCAGGCTCCCGTTCACGTGCTGGTGATTCCGCGTGAGCCGGTCGTGGGCCTTCAGGATGTCGGCGAAGAGCATGCTGCTCTGCTGGGGCATCTACTGCTTGTTTCGGCTCGGTTAGCCAAGCAGGAGGGGCTCAAGGATTGGCGAACGGTGATCAATAGTGGTGCCGCTGCAGGCCAGACCGTGTTTCATCTGCATGTGCACGTGATCGGAGGTCGCGCACTGGACTGGCCCCCCGGTTGATGCAGATTCAGTGAGAATGACTTCATGACAACCACCCCTCGGCGTCCTGCCCAGGGACTGGGTGCGCAGCTGGGCAAGCTGCAGCGCCTGGCCCAGCCCTATTTCCTCCCTGTGGAGGAAACTCGCACCTGGCAGTTCTTGTTGCTGGTGCTCTCACTGCTGCTTGTGGTGATCGGAGTCACGCTTGGGTTGCTCACGCTTGTTGTGGCACTGACGGATCAACTGATCCCGACACTGCAGGATCGCTTTCTCCCCGGAGTCGATGAGATCGTTCGATCGATCTGGTCAGGCTGGATTGGTCCGGTCGTGCTCGCTTGCTCGCTGGCGGGTGCCGGTTTCTTCATTGCGTTCCGCAGCAAACTCCGGCAAGGCCGTTGGCTTCCCTGGTTGCTGCTTGGTGTGATCGCCCTGCTGATTCTGGTGATCAACGGCATCAACGTCGGCATCAGCTATATCGCCCGCAATATCGAGAACGCACTGGTTGCCTACGACGTCTCAAGTTTCTGGAACATCGTCGCCATCTATGCGTTCTGCCTGGTTCTTGCCCTGCCGATTCGCGCGGTGCAGAGCTATCTGATCCCCAAGGTGGGTTTGATGTGGAGGCGCTGGCTCAGCTCGCGTTTACTAGGTCGCTATCTCTCCAATCGGGCTTACTACGTTCTCAATCCCAACGATGAGAACGCTTCTGATATCGATAACCCTGATCAGCGGATCGCCGACGATACCCGCAGTTTCACGATCACCAGCTTGAGTGTTGTGGTGGAGGTGATCACGGCTCTGCTCACCTTCTTCAGTTTCATCCTTGTGCTGTGGGGAATCAATGGTCGTCTTGCCCAGCTGCTGATCGTTTACTCGGTCGTTGGAACCACTCTCATTGTTTATGCCAGCCGCAAGCTGGTGGCCTTGAATTATCAGCAGCTCAAGCTGGAAGCCGACTTCCGTTATGGGCTGGTCCATATCCGCGATAACGCCGAGTCGATTGCCTTTTATGGCGGCGAAAAGCAAGAGGGGAAGGAGGCCAATCGCCGACTTGACGGCGCTATCACCAACTACAACCGACTGATTATCTGGGAGTCGCTGATCAGTGTGATTCAGCGTTCTTACGATTACTTTTCTCGCTTTCTCCCTTGGCTGGTTATCGCACCCATTTACTTCGCTAAGGAGGTTGATTTTGGTGTTTTCGGACAGGCCAGCATCGCCTTCTCTCAGGTGCTTTTTTCAGTCAGCTATATCGTCAACAACATTGATCGTCTGGCAGCCTTTTCAGCCAGCATTTCCCGGCTGGAGGGTTTTCAGGGAAGGGTTGATGAGATCACGCACCGCAGTGAAGACGATCAACTCGGCACTCTTCATGACGCCAAGGAGGTCGAGGCAAGTCGGCTACTACTCAGTCATGTTGATCTGGTGCCTCCTCAGAGCGACCGGGTTCTGATCAAAGACCTCAGCCTCAGCATGGAGGCCCGCCAGCGGCTGCTGGTGGTGGGCCCTTCAGGTTGCGGCAAGACGTCATTCCTGCGGTTGGCGAGTGGACTCTGGCCGGTCAGTGGTGACGGTCATCTGGAACGTCCTCCCGCCGGCGACATGCTCTTTATCCCCCAGAAGCCCTACATGCTGCTGGGTTCCCTGCGTGAACAGCTGGCCTATCCACTCCAGCCCGATCGCTTTGATGCTGATCAGTTCCGCTCCGTTCTCCAGGAAGTGCGGCTGCCTGATCTGGTTAACCGCTATCCCGATCTAGATGTGAAGCAGGACTGGCCGCGCCTGTTGTCCCTGGGCGAGCAGCAGCGTCTCGCCTTTGCCCGGTTGCTTCTCAATGCTCCGCACATGGTGGTGCTTGATGAAGCAACCAGCGCTCTGGACGTCGCAACGGAACGGCACCTTTATGAACTGCTTTGTCGACGTGAAATTTCATTCATCAGTGTTGGCCACAGGCCAACTCTTCGAGAGTTCCATGACACGGTTCTTGAACTCGATGGCAAGGGAGGATGGCGTCTGCTTCCCGCGGCAGGCTATGAATTCGGCCGCGTTTGATCCCCGATGACTTCCGAGACCGACTCAGCGAAGCCTCCTGAGGCTCCTGCCGACCAGACACCCTCAGCAACCACAAGTGATGTTCCTGCATTCGGCTGGAGCGGTTATGCAGAGCGTGTCAATGGCCGTTTCGCCATGATCGGCTTTCTTTCAGTGCTGCTTGTGGAAGCGCTGAGCCACGACACCTTCCTGCATTGGTCCGGTCTGGTGCCCTGAGCGGCAATCGTGGATCAAGGTAAACGGATCAGATCCACATCCCATCGCCCCTGGCGGCTCACCTGCACAGCAAGGAGACGTCCTGACCCATCCAGGCTGACCTCTCTGGGAACTCCTGCGGGTTCCACGGGTAAGCGTTGCAGGATTCCCACACCACGGCGGTAGAGCATCAGTTCCGTGCGTCCATCTCGGCTGCGGATAAGGGCAATGCGATTGCCATCAGCGCTGACGCTGACACTGATCGGCTGGGCATCCGCCTGATTGATGCCAGGCAGCGGCACCGGCTGACCGTTGCGTAGATCCACAAGCTCGACGCGCTCCCGACCGTTGCGACTGGCGATCGACGCCAACCAGCGGTTGCCCATGGAGGGCCATCGCCGGCTGTCTGAACTGCGCTGCAGGGCACTGCTGATGCCACGCTCGGGGCGTAGACCGGATGGACCACAGCCCATCAGGCAAACCCCAAGCAGCAGTGCCATCAATCGCCGCCATTGAGCTCTCATGGCTGAAGCTCTGCCGGATTTGAGCGGCGTAGCCCACCGCGTCGATCCGGTTCGAGCAGTCCGCTGAGATCAAGCAGTTCCACCTGCCAACGTCCTCGATCGGCGGTCTGCACCGCTAGCTGACGTCCATCGGGCGAGAGGCTCAGTCGCACGGGAGTACGACCTGAGGGGAGGCGAAGCGGATGGGCTCGGCCACTGAGTCGGTCTTCGATCAAAACAAGCCGTCGGTTGCCGCGCTGAATGATCACCGCCAGATAGCGACCATTCCAACTCAGGGAAGGAGAGCTGTGGGGCTGTTGCCCGTTGAGATGGCGCAGCTGCAGACGACCGCCGCCACGAAGGTCTTTTAACTGCACGGTCGGTCTGCCGCGCTGGTCAACAATCACAGCCAGCTTGCTGCCGTCTCCACTGAGGGCGGGCTCCTGCTGCTGTTCAGGAAGAAGGGAACTTGGAGCTCGCTGAGTTCTGCCGGTACACCCTGCCATCAGCAGGCCAATCAGCAGCAGCAGCGCAGGGGAGCGGATCAGTCGTCGAAGCGGGAGCTGTTGTCCCTTGGACGCGAACTGCGGGGAGGCGTTCGTCCTGAATCCTGGGGACGCGTGTCGGGCGGGGTCCCCTGGCCAGGCTGACGTCTGCTTGGGCTGTAGGCCGCATCTTCAGCAGCTTGACGGAACGGTGTCCCCTGAGGAACTCCAGGCGGTGTTGTCGCTGCTGAGCGATTGATAAAAGGCGAACGGGATACTGATCCCTGTGACTCCTCGGATGGGCGAGCGGAGGATGTACGAGCGGAAGATGCGCGAGGCGAGGCGGTTGATGGTCCTCCTTCGCGGGCAGAAGCCGCGCTGGGCCTGCTGCCGCGTCGCTGGTCCTCCCGCTGATTACGGCGATCACCGAAGCTGGGGCCCGTTGATGGGCGGTCGTCGTCTCGATTGCCGAAGCGGGCCATGCGGCGATCCTGCTCGCTGTCCTGCCTCCAGCTGGAGGGTTCTTCAGGCCTGCCACGTCGTCGACTGGCGGCTTGCTCAGGAATCGCTGCTCTGGAATTTCGGCGTGGGCGGTAGAAGTCGTCCTCCTGGCCTTCACTGCGATCAAATTCCTGGCCTGCGAAGCGGCGTCTCAGTGGCTGAGGTTCGTCGAAGCTGTCGTAGGAGTCGTCGTACCCGCCGCGCATTCCCGGGGCTTGCCCCCTGGCGGGCGGTTCGTCATCGAAGTAGGCCGAGCGGCGTGCTTGCTCTGCTGAGATTCCTCGCAAACGAACGCTCTCGTAGGCGAAGAAAACCGTTGTGCCGGCCAACAAAAACTGTCCGAACTGGAGAATCGGGTCAAGTCTCCAGCCCTGGAAGAAGAGAATTCCGCCGCAGAGCAGGCCGATGGCCGCAAAAAAAACGTCGTAATCGCGAGCGAGAGCAGGCTTGAAGCTGCGCATGAAATACAGCATTGCGCCGCCAACGGCCAGCACGATGCCAACGATGCTGGCCCAATTAAGACTGGCGTTAACCACGATTAGGACCTCGAAAAGCGTTCACCGGATTCTTCGAAACCGGGAACTGTTGATTCAAGTTTACGAAGTGCGCCAGTCCCTTCAGAGCTTTCGGTCCACCTGGTCGGTTTGGCTGAAGAGGAACAGTGCGATGGAAGCAGGCACCACCACGATCACGGCACCCGCGACCAGGCTGAGAAGGAAATTGGTGAGGGAGGGAGTCATAGCGATCGGGCCGGAACCAAACCCTGGATTCAAGGCAAGAGCGATCTTAGGGATCGTTGGCGACTTTCTACGATGCTGATCCCGTTGCTTTGAGCTTTGTGACGCCGACACTGCTTCAGGTTCTGCCGACAGTGCATCTGATCCTGGGTCTGCTGCTGGCCGCATGGAGCTTGATGTTTCTCATGCGGATCGTGCTCACCTGGTATCCCAAGGCCGACTCCAACTCAGGGGTCTGGGCTGTGGTGATCTGGCTCACAGAGCCTGTGCTGGCCATCACACGTCGTGTTGTGGCACCGATCGGGGGTGTTGATGTGACACCGGTTATCTGGCTCGGCTTGGTCAGCCTCGTGCGTGAGCTGTTGGTGGGTCAGCAGGGTGTGCTTTCACAGATCCTGATGCGTTCCCAAGCCATCGCTTGAATGGCCATCGTTCAGGTCAAGGTCAGGGGAGCATTTCCTGTTCAACGAATTTAGTGTGGACGTCGCCGTTAATGAATTCCGGTCGTTCGATCATCTCCAGGTGGAAGTCGACCGTTGTTGGGATCCCCGTGACAGCGCATTCATTGAGGGCTCGCTTCATGCGTGACAACGCATGGGTGCGATCAGTTCCCCAAACGATCAGCTTGCCGATCAGAGAGTCGTAAAAGGGTGGGATGTCGTAACCGGTGTACACGTGACTGTCGACGCGCACTCCAGGACCTCCAGGGGGTAACCAACCGGTGATCCGTCCCGGTGCGGGGCGGAAGTTGTGGCGCGCATCCTCTGCATTGATGCGGCACTCGATCGCGTGACCACGCAACTGAATGTCTTTTTGAAGAACGCTGATCGGCTCGCCTCCGGCGATGCGCAGCTGCTCAGTGATTAGGTCAACGCCTGTGACCATCTCAGTGACAGGGTGCTCCACCTGGATGCGGGTGTTCATTTCCATGAAATAGAACCCACCGCTGCGGTCCAGCAGGAACTCGACGGTTCCGGCGCCCTCATAGTCAATGCTGCGTGCTGCAGCCACAGCCGCTTCGCCCATGCGTAGACGCAGCTCAGTGTCAAGGGCTGGGCTGGGCGCCTCTTCCAGCAGTTTCTGGTGGCGGCGCTGAATCGAGCAGTCACGTTCGCCGAGATGAACGACGTTGCCGTGCCGATCGGCCAACACCTGCACTTCCACGTGACGCGGGCGGTCGATGAATTTCTCCATGTACAGCCCAGGGTTCCCGAAGGCTGCTTCTGCCTCCCCTTGTGCTGCCTTGAAGAGCGTGTCGAGCTGATCAGGGCTCTGGACGAGTCGCATGCCTCGGCCTCCGCCACCAGCCGTGGCCTTGATCATCACGGGATAACCCATGCTGGCTGCGAGTTCAGCCGCTTCCTTGGTTCCTGAAAGCAAACCTTCGCTGCCGGGAACGGTGGGAACACCCACCGATTGCATTGTGGTTTTGGCGGTGGACTTATCGCCCATCGAGCGGATCGCGTGGGGCGACGGTCCCACAAAGATGAGGCCGTGGTCGCGGCACATTTCCGCGAACTTGTCGTTTTCGGCCAGAAACCCGTAGCCGGGATGGATGGCGTCAACGCCCCTGGAGGTGGCTGCCGCAAGAATGTTGGGAACGTTCAGATAGCTGCGGTTGCTGGGGCCTTCGCCAACACAAACCGCCTCATCTGCCAGTTGAACGTGGAGAGCGTTGCGATCAACGGTGCTGTAAACCGCAACCGTGGCGATCCCCATCTCCCGGCAGCTCCTCAGAATTCTGAGAGCAATTTCGCCGCGGTTGGCGATCAGCACCTTGCCGATGGGCATCCCGCAGTTACCAAGCCAGGGCGGATCGTATCAGTGTCCGTGCTTGCGCGTTCATCCCTTCCCTGAGGGGGCAGCCGGGAGAGCATTAACAGGCACCCCAGCCGGTATGATCGGTCCCTGATGAAGCCCGAGGGGCTGAATCGACCACGCGGATGTGGTGGAATTGGTAGACACGCACGTTTGAGGGGCGTGTGGCTTCGGCCTTGCGAGTTCAAGTCTCGCCATCCGCATTTCTCTTCCAAAAGCTGATCCGCTTCGCTTGACGTTCCGATCCACGGATCCAAAGCTCTCTGTGGTGTTCGTGTCCAACGGACCCGGCGAGCTGAGCACCTGGGTTCGCCCGTTGGCGGAACAGCTGCACCAACAATTGCTGCTCAGGCCCAGAGCCATGCATTCGCCTCTCGGCCTGAGGTTGGTGCTGGTGCCATGCCCCAACGCCACAGGCATGGAAGCTGAGGCTGCCGTCCGCTGGCAGCAGTTTGATCGCATTATTCCTGCGGCTCAGTTCTGGTCTCTATTGCTTCATCCGGCTCGGTTCGGTCAATGGCCCGCTCAAGGAGTGGTGGTTTTTCTCGGTGGCGATCAGTTCTGGAGTGTGTTGCTCTCCGCACGACTGGGTTATCGACACATCACCTACGCCGAATGGGTGGCCCGTTGGCCGCGTTGGAATGACCGCATTGCGGCGATGGCTCCGGAGGTGCAACAGCAGTTGCCGAAGCGCTTTCGTTCGCGTTGCAGGGTTGTGGGTGATCTGATGGCCGACCTGTCCAGCCATGCCAGAGCAAGCGATCCTTTGCCTGAAGGGGAATGGGTTGCGCTGCTGCCGGGATCCAAGCCAGCCAAACTCAGCGTGGGTGTTCCTTTTCTGTTTGAAACCGCCGATCGATTGAGGGCGCAACGCCCAGGCTGTCGATTCCTTTTGCCCGTTGCACCCACCACCAGTGCTGAGGACCTGCTCCGTTACTTAGGCCCTGCCAATCGCATCGCGGAGGGGTATACGGCCGGTGTCAGCGAGGTGCTCCCCCCTGGGGATGGCTGGCCCTGGAGGCGCATGCTGACCGAGGCAGGCACACTCATCCATCTGCAGGAGGACCCTCCTGCCAATGGAGTGCTGAGTCAATGCTCACTGGCACTCACCACGGTGGGTGCCAATACTGCTGAACTGGGAGCTCTGGGAGTGCCCATGATTGTGCTGGTGCCCACCCAGCATCTGGGTGTGATGCAGGCCTGGGACGGTTGGATGGGCCTGTTGGCCCGCTTGCCTGGATTACAGCGACTGATCGGCCTTCTGCTCAGCGCCTGGAGGATGAGAAACCATGGTCTGCTGGCCTGGCCGAATATTTCCGCAGGCCGGATGGTGGTCCCTGAGCGGGTTGGCGCCATCACACCCGAGCAGATCGCAGCCGAGGCATCGGGCTGGTTGCAGCAACCTGAGCGGCTGCAGGGTCAGCGCGAGGATCTCAGGGCGCTGCGGGGACAGCCGGGAGCGGTGGCGGCTCTGGCTGAAGAGGTGAGGAGCCTGCTGCCAAAGGCTCTTTCCGACTAGCTTTTGATACGCAGTTCCGATCAGTGCATGACCACGCCATCAACCTCCGGTAGTGATCGCGTTGAACGCTCCCCTGAGGAGTGGAAGCAGCAGCTGACTCCTGAGCAGTTCCAGGTGGCTCGCCGAGGAGGCACTGAACGGGCCTTCACCGGTGCTTACTGGAATCACAAGGGCGACGGCATCTACCACTGCATCTGTTGCGATACCCCTTTGTTCAGCTCCAGCACCAAATTTGAATCCGGTACCGGTTGGCCCAGTTTCTGGCAGGGAGTCAGTTCCGGGGCCATCATCACCAAGGAAGATTTCAGCCATGGAATGGTGCGCAGAGAAATCGTCTGTGCACGCTGTGATTCGCATCTGGGACACGTCTTCAGCGATGGACCAGCACCCACGGGACAGCGCTACTGCGTCAACAGCGCGTCACTGCAGTTCAAGGATGGTGTTCATTCCTGAACGGATTGCTCCTGATCAGACTCTTGCACTGGCCTGATTGATTCACCAGGGATCTTCAACAGGCTCGCCGGAAGCCTGCTGTGGTGGCTCGTTATCCCATGGTTCGCGCGCTTTCGGCTCCAGGTCTAGGGGTTGGCGCTCCATGGGTTGCATCTCCATTGGTTCCACATCCAGTGGCGCTCCGGGGCGTTCTACAGGGCGGCGTGACGCCGGACGGGGACGCTCGTCATAGCGAGGACGTTCTCCATAGCTGGATGGATCGCGTTCGCCAATGGGGTTTGCATAGCTGGAGGGCTCGGGCTCTCGATAAGCCCGTTCTTCCTGGTCTTGAGTCCGGTAACGACGATCGTCAAGCTCCGGCTCGCGCCTGGAATAGCGCTCTGGCTCCCTGTAGGGCTCGGGTTCATCGATGGACAGTTCATCCAGGTAGCGGCGCCGGCGCATGTCCTGTTCCCGTGGCTGTTCCAGCTCCACATATTCCAGTTCCGGCTGTTCGGCCTCAAACCGTTCGCTCTGAGAGGCCTCAAGTTGGCGTGGTGCCGTCTCAGCTGGCTGACCAGAGCTCAGTTGGTTCTCGACGGGCACAACATTGAGGCGGTAGCGCTCCCTCTCCTGCTCCTCCCAGCTGGCACCCCCCACTCCCAGCTTTTCCAGGAATCCACTATTGAGCTGTTTGAGTTTGTCTTCGGCGCCCTCGTAAACGATGATCCGGTCAGCACCGCTGCTGACGATCTCCTCGACCGGAATCTCCCAGGTGCTCAGCACCCCTTCACCCAGCAGTGGCACACCCAAAGCCCCCATCACCAGGGTGGTTAGTTCACCGGTTTCGATGTCGAACGAGAAGCCCAGGACTCGGCCGAGTTGCTGCCCTGATTCCGTGATGACCTGGCAATTGATGATGCGGCTGTAACGATCAGCGGCAAAGCCTTCGCTCAGGGAGTCGGCTGAGTCGACAAGGATCACGTCCCCCACCTGGCGGATGCGGTCGAGGGGCATCCAGCGCGGTAGGCCAGGCAGGAACCTGGTGAGCGGGTTGTCGCGCAATCCCAGGGCCACCACTTCACGGCGGTCAATATCCACGACCACTTCTCCTACAACGCCCAGGCGTCGACCGCTGTCGCGGGTGATGACCTGCGTACCCATCAGTTCCGACCTCAACCAGAGGCGGTCACTGGGCACGTTCGCCAGGGGGTCATTCGGAGTTGACGACAAGCTCAACCGCGGGCCTCAGCCGGAGGGATGCGTGACATTTTGGCGCAAGGACCCCGCGCTGGCTGTTCAGGCTGCATCGGGAAGTCCCACCACCTGAGTGTGGGCACCGCGGGCCTGGGTCACGCCAATGGTGCGAGTGGAAGCTCCGATCATGGGGCGGCGGTGGCTCACCACCAGGAACTGAGCCTGTTCGGCCTGGCGGGCAATCAGGGCTGCCAGACGTTCCACATTGACGCCATCCAGGAAGCTGTCCACCTCATCGAGGGCATAGAACGGTGATGGGCGGAAGCGCTGCAGCGCGAAAAGAAAGCTGAGTGCGGTGAGCGACTTCTCTCCACCAGACATTGCCGCCAAGCGTCTGACGGCTTTGCCCTTGGGATGGGCCACGAGTGTGAGGCCACCCTCAAGCGGATCGTCTGGGTTGTCGAGTTGAAGCTTGCCATCGCCATCAGAAAGGCTGGCGAAGATTTCGCGGAAATGGCTGTCGACCGCCTCAAAGGCTTCCATGAAGGCTTCCTGACGCAGCGTGGCCACGGTTTCAATCCTAAGCAACAGTTCTTCCCGCTCTTGGCTGAGTACATCCAGCCGTTCGCCCAGGTCACCCAGACGTTGTTCAAGTTCTTCTAGTTCTTCCAGGGCCAGCATGTTGACCGGTTCCAGGGCTTCCATCCGCAGCTGCAATTGCTGCAGGCGTTCCTGAAGGCTCTCCAGACCACTTTCACGCAGCTCGTCGGTGATCTCCGGCAGGGGATCAGGCAGCGTTGCCCGCAGCTCCTCCAAGCGCAGTCCGCCGTTGCGCAGCTGCTCTTCGAGTGAGCTGCGCTCCTCGCGAAGGCGCTCCAGTTCCCAGCGGGCCTGCTGCAGTGCTTGCCGCTGTTCAGCGACGGCAGCCTCGGCTTCATCTCTGGCGCGTCGTTCTTCCCCGAATCGGGTTTGCAGTTCCTGCTGCTGAGTTTCCAGTGCATCCCTGCGGGTCTTCAACGCCTGTTGCTGTTCACGCCACCGGCCATGCGCTTCCGAGAGAGCCTGAACCGCCTGCTGAAGCGATGTTTCCTCCCGCTCAATCGCCTGCTGCTGATCTCCGAGTCTCTGTTGTGAGAGCTGTCGGTCGCGTTCTTTCTGCAGCAGTGCATCGCGTTGCTGCCGTGCGGCCTCAAGACCAGAATCCACCCGCTCTAGGTCCTGCTGTAGAGCTTGCCAGCCTTCAGCATCACCACTGGCTTCGAGGCTGGATTCCTGGGAATTGAGCTGATTGAGTTGCGTTTGCAGCGGGTTCAGGCTCGTTTCGAGCTGATCCAGCCTGAGGCGGTGTTTCTGCTGGGCTTGCTGCAGCTCGCAGAGTTTGCGCTGACGCTGCTGCACGCGTTCAAGTAGTGGTCCATGGGAACGCTTGGCGGCCTCGCGTTCTGCTTCCAGAGCGGCCTGGCGCTGTTCCAGCTGCCGCAATGAGGGCCGCTGCTGATCCACTGCCTCCACCAGCCTATGTTCTTCCCGTCGACAGGCGGCAAGGCTCTCTCCCAGCTCCAGCAGTCGCTGACGCAGGGGGGCCGCTTCATCGCCATCACTGCTGGCGCCGAAGCTCAGCCCGCCTCCGCGCTGCGAGAAGCTTCCGCCGGTCATGGCCCCACTTTTTTCAAGCAATTCACCCTCGAGGGTGACGGCCCGTGAACGGCCCAGGAATTGTCTGGCACTGTTCAGATCGCTGAAGACCTGAGTGTCACCGAAGACGTAGGCGAACACGTCTGCATAGATCGCTTCGTAGCGAATCAGGTCGACAGCGCGTCCCATCAGGCCACTCCCTTCATCCGCCTGGGGCCGGCGTCCACGAGCCGTAGCAGCCATCGCTCCCGCGCCAGGAGCTCGGATCTTGTTGAGCGGCAGGAAGGTGAGTCGACCGGCGCGGCGACTTTTCAGCAGATCAATCGCGCGAGCCGCAATGCGGTCATCGTCCACCACCACCTGAGCCATCCTTGCGCCGGCAGCCACTTCAAGGGCCAGGCGATGGCGTTCATCAACTTCACCAAGCTGCGCAACATGGCCATGAATTCCTTCCAGGCCCGATTCGAGCAGCAGCCTCAGTGCGCCAGTTCCCCTGCTTTCCTGAAGGGCTTCCCGACGGCTGTCGTGGCGGGCAATGTCGCGCTCGAGCCGTGTCTGTTCCTGCTCGAGTCTGGAACGGGTGCGTTGCTGGATCGCGACCGACTCCAGCAGTTGCTGAAGTTGCTCTCTGCCGCTGCGAATCGACTCCAGCAGCGTCTGCCACTCCTGCTCGAGCTGCTCCAGCAGCGTCTGGACCCGCTGATCTTCCGCCCCGTCCTGATCTCTGTCCTGTTTCAGCTCCAGTTGTCGTTCTTCGTCCTGCCGGAGCCGTTCCAGCAGCTGTTGGCGTTCCTCCTGAAGCGGTGTGACCCGACCTTGAAGCTCCTGGCGTTGGCCGGAGCGCTGCTTTTGCTCTTCGAGCCAGGTGCCTGAGCGGCCTGCTACTTCTCCCAGCCGCCGCCGGGAGAGCTCCACGGCTGCTTCGGCATCTCTGCAGTCCTGCTCGGCTTTCTCCAGCAAGCCGTTGTTGGTGTTGAGGCGTAGGTCTTCCGTTTTAGCCTGCAGCTGGCCGCGGCGAGCTTGCAGCTGATGGCGCAGTCCCTGCAGGCGTTCTCCCTCCTGCTGATGCTGGCTTGCCTGCCGTTCCAGTTCGCGGCTCTGTGGATCCAGCCCCGCCAGTTCTGCCTGCACACTCAGTAGCTGGTCTTCGCCGAGGGCTTTGACGCTCTCCTGAAGGGTCTGCAGTCGTCCCGCCGCATCTTGAAGGCTGAGATCGCGTTGTTCGATTGAGCGGGCATCGCTCTCCTCCTTGGCGCTGAGCTGTTCTTGTCGCTGCTGAAGGCGTCGGCGCTCAGCCTGAGCCGCTTCGAAGGCCAACACCAGCTCCTGCCTGCGGCCCTGCTGGAGCTGGTCCTTGAGTTCCTGATAAGCCCTGGCTTTGGCGCAGTCTTTTTCAAGCCGCTGTCGGGCCGTCAGCAGTTCCTGCTCAACGATGCGGCAACGCTCCTGGCGCTCCTGAACCTCATCGAGCTTGCGCCGGGTTTGTTCAATGCGGGTGTCGAACAGTGCCACACCGGCCAGCTCATCGATCAGGCCACGCCGATCGCGGTTGCTCATCGAAACGATGCGGGTCACGTCCCCCTGCATCACTACATTGCTGCCCTCAGGGTCGATGCGCAGTCGGCGCAGCTGGGTTTGCAATTGCTGGAGGTTGCACGCGACCCCGTCCGCGCTGTAGCTACTGCTGTAGGAGCCTCCTGGCATCACCCGCAACTTGCGCGTAACGGTCCATTCCGTCTGATCTGACCGGATCCAAGGACCCTCCTCAGGGGGTTCCAGTCCTTCCTCGGCGGCGTCAGGCTGCCATTCAGAGAGGTCGAAACGAACACTCACTGTCGTTTCTGCTGATTTGCCGGCCTTCAGCACATTGCTATTCACCAGATCAGGCAGGCGATCGGCACGCATCCCTTTGCTGTTGGCCAGGCCAAGACAGAACAGCACTCCATCGAGGATGTTGCTCTTGCCAGATCCGTTTGGCCCGGTCACCACCGTGAAACCGGGTTCCAGGGGGATGCTCATCGCTCCCCCGAAGGACTTGAACTGTGTCAGCCCGACCTGATTGATGTGGACCAACAGGGGCAACGGCTGTCAGCTTTCTGAAATTAGCGGAGCCTTGAAAAAGCTCAAGTGCTGTTTGCAGTGCAGCTGTCCTATGGCGTGCGCATGCGGCACCGCTCTGCTGTGATTTCCAGAACAACGGGTTCGCTCAGGCCAATCACAGCCATTCCTTCCAGCTCCACCTGGATGGGTTGATTGGGATCAGCGGGCAAGGCGCTTCGCATTGGGCCTGCCACGACGCGACGTGCCCAACCCCTGTTGCCGGATACGGAAGCTGCCTCCCGATCGAGCCATACCAGTCTGTGCGGTGGCAACGGTGTGGCTTGCACCGCAGGACCGTCCAATTGCGGAATTGCCTCCAAGCGCCAGCTGCGGCAGTTGTCTCCGTCCTCGAGCAACAGATCGAGGTGGCAGCCGCCCGGGTCATCCGGGGCCCCTAAATGCTCCAACAGGGCGTAGCGCAACTGATGGCCCACCAATGCCAATGGGTGTCATCTCAGAGTTACCACCCCTACCCTGCGGTAGGCCGTCAGGATCGCCATGGATTCAGCACCCTCATCAGCCGATGCGCCTGCGGACACCCAGGATCTGGCCTACCGCTTTCGGGATCGCTTTGAGAGTCTCTTGCCAGAGATCCAAAAGCGCTGGCCTGAAGTCACCCATCAAGCACTTGAAGCCACCCGCGGCAGTTTCGATGAGGTAGTTCATCTGATTTCTGCCCAGAGCGACCGGGCTGCGAGCCTTGTCACTGTTCAGCTTGAGGAGTTGCTCCATCAGGCCGGAGATCGCACCCGCAACCTCGCTGACAACCTTGATCCGCTGGAGGAGCAGCTTGAGCATCTGCTCGATGAGCTAAACCGCACTCTCAGGCCGAAGCTTGAGAAACCGGTGCGCGACAGCCCCCTGATGTCACTGGCGGTTGCTGCTGGTGTAGGGATTCTGGTGGGTGCCCTACTGACCGGTGGACGGAGATCCTCATGAGTGAACTGCCCCGTTCCGAGCAATCGCGCTCCAGAGGACTTGGCGCTGCCGCCCGGGTTACAGCACTCGCAGGCTCAGTGATGGATCTGCATGTCCGTATTGCTTTGCAGGAGGTGGATCGCGAGAAACGGCGCCTGATCAGTGGCGGTGTGTTTCTTGCCATGGGGGGCACGCTGATGCTGCTCGCCCTTGTGGCTGTTGAAGCAGCCCTACTGGTGTGGATGCTGGAATCCTGGGGTTGGTCGTTGATCCAAGCGCTGCTGGCGATGGCGATCCTCAATGTGGTGGTAGCTGGATTCAGCCTGCGGGTTGGCGGTCAGCTCGCCAAAGGGCCTTATCTGCCTCAGACACTGGAAGGTCTGATGCGAACCACGAGGGCTGTTCTCGGTAAATGAATCGTCTGTGTTCAGTTCTCCTGAAGGACTGGATCCGATGAGCGCTTGTTCAGCTCGTAGTGCAGCCAGCGGCAATCCAATCCACCGTTGTTCACGGGGATTCTGCGCTTTGCTTTGAGGCGCAGAGCTCCGGTTAATTCTCGATTGCCGCTGAGCAGCCACAGATCCCAGCCGCCGTAATTTTTTTTCAACACTGCTCCGAGCTCTCTGTAGAGCTCTTGGAGCTCAGTGGTGTGGCCCAGTCGCACCCCATAGGGCGGATTGCAGACCACCACGCCGTGGTCTGCCTCTGGAGCCGGTGCATCCCTGAAATCTGCTTCAACGATTTCGATCACGTCCTCCAGACCCGCTGCGCTGATGTTGTCGCGTGCCTGTTGGGCAATCTTTGAGTCCTGCTCATAGCCCATGATTCGTGGTGGATTGTTGATGGGCTGCTGCCGTTTCTGGGCTCTGCGTTGTTCTGCCTGCCACTGATCTGGATCGAAATCCGCCCATGACTCCAGGAGGAAGTTGCGATGCAGAGCAGGGAATCGCTGCAGTGCCATCGCGGCAGCTTCAATCAGCAGCGTTCCTGAACCGCAGCAGGGATCGGTGAGTGGGGTGCTTCCGTCCCAGCCAGTCAGTCTGATCAGCCCTGCGGCAAGGTTCTCTTTCAGTGGAGCCACCCCCACGGCGGCTCTGTAGCCCCTGCGGTGCAGGCTGCCGCCGCTGCCGTCCAGGCTCAGGCTCGCATCACCACGATGCAGGTGAACATGCAGGCAGAGATCGGGTTCGTCCAGATCGATCGACGACCGCTCCCCCCACAGATCACGCTGGCGATCAATCAAGGCATTTTTCACTTGGAGCGCCGTGAAGTGGCTGTGGTTCAGCCCGGGAGCAGTTCCGGTCACATCCACCCGAAAGCTCATCGACGGATGCAGCCAGCGTTCCCAGTCGAGGGCCTGCTGAACTCCGTCGTAAAGCGAATCGCGACCGTCGCAGCGGAAGCGTGCCATCTCCCGCAACAACCTGAAGGGCAGCCGGCATTGCAGGTGAAGCCTGTAGAAACAGGCCATGTCGGCTTGAAATGCTGCGGCACGACGGAATGGTGTGACCTCTTTGGCACCGAGTGTCTGCAATTCCTGGCTGCCGATCTCCTCGAGACCTTGGGGTAATACGGCGACGCCATGAATCAACTGCGGCGCATGTCGGTACCCACTCCCCAAGACTTCCTGCTCCGCTTCACCACTGCTGTCAGAATGACAACGTCCGGTCTCGACCGGACTAGGTGATCCACACCAGTGTTCCGGACAGCGGTTCGATTCCGCTCAGCTCCATTCCCCCTTCTCGGGGCTGCAATGGTTTCGACGGGGCATAAGGAGGGTGACTGAAGCCTGCTCGGTAAGAGCAAACCCGTAACTGCGAACAACATCGTTCGTTTCTCCCGTCAAGCAGCCCCTGTTGCTGCCTGACCCTTAAGGGAGATGGGGTGAAGTCAGCCTTATCACCCAATTGACTCGCGGGGGCTGGAAGGCCCCCTCAACTATTGCAATCACTGGAGTCTTGGATGCGATCTTCCCGAGGCTTTGGCTGTGTGACCCAGAATGTGACCCGAAGTTGGTCGTTTCCGGCCTAAGTGACCCGCCTGGGGTCACAAGCGACTGCTGGTGAGAAGCAGGGAGTTCTAGGGAAGTTGGCAGAAGTCAGGTGAGCACTGGTCTAGATACCTTTCATTTGTTATTGCAATGCAATAAAATAGGGGCGGTTCATCAAGCCGCCCCGTGAGGATCACCTACGCCGACAGATGAAACATCTGTGTCCTTAGTTTAGTTCAACGATGCCTAAACGGAGTCTTCCCATCTTTGCTGAATTGGTGCTATCTGAGTTGCAGCAAGAGGCTGCATTTCAAAAGCAATCAATTGATGATGACTGCCCCTCGGTCCCGCAGGGCTGCCCAATGTCCAATCCCCAAAGCCGTCGTGTTGCAATTGAGGTCAGCGAATGATTGATGTAGATCAGGCTATTGATCAGTCCTACCAGCAAGCGTCTGAGGTGGAGACTGTTGCCCGGCGACTAGAGGCCAGGATTGAACAGATCCCAGGTGCGAAAGGGTTTCTCCCTGGCAGGAAATATGGAACGCCGGTGAACTTCAAAGCGATCCAAGAAAATCTCACTTTGGCTACTTTGATTTCTCGTTCTGATGCTGCGCTGGCTCACTACTGCGGGCTGGATGCCTCGGTGAAGCACCGCATCGATGAGCAGCGGGAAGTTCAGAACATGCGGGCAGAGGCGCTTCGGATGCAGACCGAGCAGCTGGCAGCACGAAACCGGCAGGCACGCCAAGACCGTGAAGCCCGCCAGTCACTGGCTAGCTGGCAACGCGGTTACCGGAGCGTCTGATGCTGAGTCGTCCTCACCCTTGTCTTGGCTGGCTCTACATCAGCCCTGCTGACACCCGGCGGGTCATGGATCGCCTGCTGCACTATCGCGATCTTGAACTGGCTCAGGATCGCAACTTCACTGGAATGCCTCAGGCATTTATTGATTGGACTTGGCTTGGTTGGCTTCCCAGCAACCTTCATCGATATGAGGAGCAGGTCAGGCAACACATCGCCTATCTCGACGGGAAGCTCAGCACCCTGAACCGTGAGCTTGAACAGCTTGCTGGTGGGGTGCTGGATAACCGTGATGCTGCCGCTGATCTACGCGAACGCTTGCAGCGCCAGCTTGATGCTCGGGAGTTGCCGTGATGCGATCAGTCTTTTTGTTCGATTGGCTCTTCGCTCAACCAGTAGACACCTTTGAACTTCTTTTTCGCGAGCTGTTCAAAAGCAGACATCTCCATGTTGATCGTTGCTTTGAACTCAACGTTGAGTTCTTGACCAGCGGAATCAGCCCTTATTTTCGTGACCATCTCTCGACCTTCATGGTCGTCAGGGTTGATCGAAAAATGTCCTGGGGCAAGCATGCCCATAAGTCCTTTGCAGCTATCCCAACCATCCACCGCAGCCATGGATGGGCGCATCCCCTGATTGGGGGATTCTGCAGATGGGAGTTGGCGTCATGACCAACCTTCTTGATCACATCCCCCGCACTCCATTGCTTGATGGCGTTGACCATTGGCCTAAGTCAGCAACACGCAAGCAGTGGTTTGAGATCACACGTCGTCTTGTGCAAACCACAATCGATGAAATGGATCTGGACCCCGCTGCCATCAGTGAGGTCGAAGAAGCTTTTATCGGTGCGGGGTTGCTGTGATGCGTTCAGAAATTGCAGGCAAATCTGGCAGCCGCCGCATTCCAACCATCACCAAATGGTTCCCATCCTCTTGGCCCATTACTCAGTTTTTTTCGACAATTTGTTTCCCGTCCAGATCCATTAACAGGACCCGATTCGGTAACTCCTCCTGCTTTGAGAAAGTCGAAGGCGATGTTGTAATAAACCATGTCTCCTCTACGCAAAATCGACTTGGCATCTACCCAAGCGATAGTTCCATACCAACCCATTTCTTCACCCATAGTGCCTGGCTTTGGAGGACTGTATTCGCGCCATACAACTATCCAAGTTTCTCCAGCAGAGCTATTAGCCGGATTGAGCACTTCGATTCCAATAAATGCGCCCATCGTCAGCAATGCGCCCGACGCTGTGGCAGCAGCAAGACGCCGAATGGTCTTCATCAGCACGGAGTAACTATCCGGTAACTAGCCATGACCACCCAGACCGAAAATAAGCTCCGCGTCCGTAAGGCAGCAGGATGGATCCTGCAGGGTCACTCCATCAGCCACGTTGTGGCCAGGATGGCCGAATCCGAGGGGGTCAGCAGGCGTACGGCCCGGCGGATCGCAGCGAAGGCAATGGATCTGGTCTACAAGGACCTCGAGGCGGTGGACGCTACGAACCCTCAAATGGCCACGGTTTTGATCCACAACCTGCAGGAATGCATGGCTCGCGGGATGGAATCAAACAACATCGGTGCTGCTGTTGCTGCTGCGCGTGAGTTGAGCGCGATGCTCGGGATCGGGAAGCACAACCAACGGTCGCCGAACCAGTACTACCAGCGTTGATCACTTACAGAATTTTTTTCTGACAAGCATGATTGCTCCACCGGGAGCACCTGGAGTTGGAGGCATCCATACTCCTGGGACTGATTGATCTAATTGTGCATAGGTTGACCCAATATTTCTTTCGCAACTAGTTCTTATCCATTCATATTTTGCTTCGTCTCTGTTTTTTACTGACATATCTCCTTTTGTCGTCCTATAATACATCGCAAATTGAATTACATTTCCATCCTTTTTCACCCCGTCATTGTAATAAGATTCTCCGTCTGGTTTGTCGTAGTGGTTTATCCATTCACCACTAGCCATGTCAGGAGGAGTAGTGGGTATGGGGGCGTCCCACAGGAAGGCTGTTTCAGGCGTGAAACCCCAATCTTCCTTTGCTGCTGTTCGCTTGCAGTAAAGCAGTGCTACGGATTCAATGCCTGATCCTTTGGGGATAACGGCCCAAGGAGCATTCCGTATTGAAACACCTGTCGGTCGAAAGTAAAAGTCTTTATTTTTACAATTAATATCTAGTTTTCCTTCAACTTGCCCTTTTTCAGTTGTAAATTTGGATCGAAATCTAAAAGAGTTTTCATTCAATGGTTTATAAGTGGAAACCCTGATCCACATCACCGCAACCTTATTCTCGTTGAAGCCTGTAGGTATCCAGGTATTTTTTCCTGATCCATCTTTGATTTGAGAGCGGTCAACAGGTTCGGCATCTATTTCTTCTACTTCGTCATCCCAAGCCATTTGGGCGAGCAGAACTTCATCAATGAGGGGTGAGGCTTGAATTGCAGATGGGCAGCTGAAGCCGATGCCAAGGGCTGAAGCAGTCAGCAAAGTGAAAAAGGGTTTCATGCCGTGTTGGTCACCTCTCACCCATTCTGCAGCTGTGCCAGTCCTATCTCGATCTCATTCGCAGGCTGAGACGGGAAATTATTGGACCAGGGTTGGACACGAAAAAACAGATCTCACTGGGCTCAAATCTCATCTCATCTGCTGAGAGCCCAGGCCCCGCAGGGCCCGAGTCTCACCAGATCAGCCGAACTGTCCTGCGTCACTGTCTTTAAGACGGTTACGCCGAGCGCGACTGGCCGCCCTGTCCTTGCACTTGGTGCTGCAGTACTTACCCGGCCGCCCTCGAGTGTTGGCCGTGAAGGTCTTGCCGCACTCCAAACATGCCCGTTCTTGTGGAGCATCGGACTTTTCGGACCTTTCGGACAGGGGCTCTGAGGCCGGTGGCGAAACAGGGTCCGATATGTCCGATAGGTCCGTAGCGGGGAAGAAGGGCAGCACTGCATCGACTGGTCTGAACAACCTGGTCGGCTGACCCCTGCCATCACCTCGTGCCGAACGTTCCCGGTCGAACTGGATCAACTTCTTTTGTAGAAGCGCATCCATAACTTCCTTGGACCGCTTTCGATCGAGGCCAAGCGCAGCGCCCAGGTGCGGCCGATCCATGCCCAGCTTGGTGGTGACCCAGTGATGGGTCATGTCTCTGAGGGCACCGCTTTGCCGCTCGGGGAGTTTGTCGAGGATTTCCTCCATTGCTTGCTGCCGGGCAACCTCCGCAGCGGAGCCATGGCTGATCCAGTTGGAGCCGTCATCGACTTGCTCGATCAGCAAGTCCAACGGCCTGCCAGCTCTACCTTCTGTGGTGACCTTGACCCGATAGTCCGCTGGGGCCAGCGGGTTGTCCTCAGGATCAGAGACCCACGCCAGGCTCACGGTCTGACTCACTGCCGCAGGGAGAGCAGTGGTGCCCCGGGAGGCGCTTGATGCTCGGCCCTTCGCCGAGTGGCGGTTGCTGTGGTGAATGACGATCAGGCTGGCGTTGTACGGCGCGATCGCCTCCTGCAAATCCAACAGCGGGTCGGCATAGCTGGCGCTCTTCTCCTCCAGGCCCAGCGCAGCGGTGGCCGCGGCGTAGGAATCCAAAAGGATGATCAGGTCGGGGAAGGCCCTGCAGAACTCCACGATCTGATCGATGCCGCTCTCGTCCAAGTGCAAGGGACAGCCCTTGTGAAACACGCCAACGATGGCGTCGTCGACGTTGCCCTCTGCATCGCTAAGCCCTGCGCGAAGCAGACACTCCTGCCAGTCGTTTTCGGTTTGATCCGGACCCACAATCAGGATCAACGGCTCCGCTCCCGGTAGCGCCTGCCCCAGGAATGAATGGTCCCCGCGCCGGATCCGGCCGAGCACCATCGTCATTAGCCGCGACTTGCCGACCTTCGGCAACGCGATCACGAGTGTGGTGGTCGCTGCCATCACCACACCTGTCCACAACCATCGGGCCTTGGAGAGCTTGAGCTTCCCGCCGCGGGGCACCGGCTTGGCCGCACCGGCCAGCTCTCGGCGGGCATCCCAGATGTACTGCTTCAGCTCCTGGTTGCTGAACTCAGTTTCAACATCGCGGGTGGCATCCTTCAGGTGAACCATTCGATCCTTTGATTCGATCGAGTCGTCCTGAACAATCCGCAGGGCATCAGCCTTGATCGTCTTGATGTCGGCAGCAGGGCCGAAGCCAACGGCGGTAGGACCGGTGCTGTTCTTCAGCTCTGCGCTGAGGTTGGGGTGTTCGACGTATCCCATCACTCCACCTCCCCGAGGTAGTGCCACCGGAAGTGGTCGGCCATGGCCTTCTGTTTGATCAGTGCCCTGGAGGCCCGCTCCAAGACTGCGGTCTGTTGCTCCCAGCCCTGCTTGGCTTTGGTCTTCACCAAGCAGTCGGATACGGCTTCGGCGCTGCTGGTGATCAGTGCCAGCAAATGCTGCAGCTCTGGCCAGGGAGTGGTGTGCAGTTGGAAGTCGGTGATGGCGAGTGCAAGATCGGCGTCGGCGATGACGACCTCTATCCAGGCCATGTAGCTGGAGTCCTTCGGGGCCTGCTTGGCGACCTGCCGGATCCGTGTCTTGCCGAGCGCAGTGTGAGCGCGGAAGACATAGCTGTTGCCAGAGTGCCCGCCATCGGTGGTAACCAGTGCGGCCTGCTCACCATTGATGTCGATGACATCGCCGATGCGGATGTTGCTGGGTGGGTGGTTGGTGTCACCGATAAAGCAATGCCAGACGCCATCACCCCAACGGCAATGACTGTTCCGGCACCTGCCGCAAACCGGGCAAGGGGTGCGACGACTGGATGATTGCGTTATGCGGCCATGCCGCTGCTCTGCCTGTATTGCAGATACGCGGCCAAATTGGCGTCTCGTCCGACCGTGGCGACTGCGTTGTCGCCGGGTTTTCTGAGACTGTCGCGGATCAGTCCCGTTGTGGACTGGCTTGCTATTGAGAATTGGACATGAGTCCCTGTCCAAGACAGACAAAGACTGGGAAGACACTTGCTCCCCGGCGGTCGGGCCTAGATTTGATTCGTAGCTATTCAGATCCAGGCCCGCCGCTAGAACGGCGGGTTTTTTCATGGATCAGGCCCAGAGATTGATTGTCTTATTGATCACTTTGCCTCCGCTGCTTCGAAGGTTTCCACGGTGCTGGGCGCAGGGCGCTTCCAGTTGGTGAAAGCCCGCTCTACGGCCTCACTATTCCACTGAAGAGGGCTGCGGGCTGATGCGCCTTTGCGTCGCCAGTCCTGCCCCTCGCGGAACATTGTGGTTTTGTTCTTGAGGGCTAGAAGTGTTTTGTCGCTGATGCCGAGGATCTGTTTCATCCTCGCGGTGTCAACCCAATTGTTCACTGTGTAGGTGGGGGTTATCCGCGCATCGCTATGGCTTCTCTAACCCAAGGCTCACACCTATAAAGCCAGTTCTCATCTGGATTTTGGGCATGAGCCCTGGCGATGATTGCAGCAACAAACTCCACGCAATCTCGATTGATCTTGGAAGTGCCAGCGGGGAACTTGAGAGTCCGGCCGTTGATTTTCTTTGACCTGAGTTGTGCGTATTTGTCGTGCTTAGCCATGGGCGAAACGGGGGTGATCTATGAGGCTTGGACTAGATCAACTCCCCTCGTCCCACCGAATAATCGATAGTCAGGTTCTCAGAAAGGGAACCCACCGGATATACGATCGGCGGGGCAACTTTCGAGTGATGTTTCATATCTAGCAGGACGTTTTCTTCCCGTCTACCCCTAATTTCCCTTCAATTCCGTCCCGCGGCTTTTTCGAACGCGTCCAACATCGTTTCGGTGCTGGTGTTGATGTAACTCTCGCGGTGAACTTTGACCGAGTGCCCGCTGGCCAAAGCCGCGTCTGCATCAGCGATTCCGAAGCGTGCGCACCGGTGGGTGAATGAATCACGGAAGGCGTAAGGCTTGAGCTGGAGCCCTTGTTTCGCCTTCTCGGCGACCAGTGATTTCCATTCCGGTTGTCGGCGCAGGAACTTGCCGAGGGCTGCTCCATCGACTCTCTCGACCGGGGGCCATGGCAGATCGTTCAGGCCCCGCCAGCCGTCCCACCAGACCTTCTCGCCACCGTGATCAATGAATGGCAGGGGAACCAGCCAACGCTGCGGTGTGAGGCGTTTGCCAGCCTTCTTCTGATAGCTGCAGTGGAGCTGCTCCTGGCCGCGGCTGTTGGTTCTCAGCTCCAAGTGGCGGCTCCTGTCTGCCTCGCAGGGCCTCAATCCGAACGTGGCGCAAAGGCGCAGCACTGATGCCCACCCTGGGCTTCGCTGTTCGATGGCCTGGATTAGTTCCAGGATCTCAATGTCAGTGAGGTCGCTCTTCCCCTTCACAGCAGCGGCGGCGCTGTCTGAGCCCCGCAGGTCCTCGTACAGGGCCTCTGGGATCAGCCACATCCCTGGGCGGTAGTCCATCGAGACCGCGTAGGTCAGCAGGTTCTTGATCGCCAGGCAGCACTCCAACCGGCTTGCGTCTTGCTCGCCCCAGGTCTTCAGCGGAGTGCCGAACATCTTCCCGGGCTTCTTGTTGACCCTGGGAGCAGACAACACTGCATCCAACAGTTGAGCGCCGGTGCGCGGGGGTGTGTTGCTGCGAAGCAGCTTCAGCATCACCTCCCAGTAGCGGCCATAGGACGCCTCGAAGGTGCTGTCCTTGATCCTGTTTTTCCGAGTCTGGAGGTGGTTCCGATATTTCTCGCAGACCTGAATCCAGGTCCAATCCTTTTTCTCGGCATGGGTGGTGGTCTTGCCCAGCACCGCATCGCGTGCGGTCTTCAGGCTGTGATCTTCGGTGTGAACCGCCTTGTAGATCCGACCGATCCATTGCATCGCCTCCGCCACGTTGCGGGCCTCCCAGGTGAGGGGCAGAACTGCTTGCTCCCCAACACATCGATCGCCTGATCGGACACGCAGTCGGATTTTGCTGGTGGCGGTGTGCCGCACAACGCTCCAGCCGGGGTAAGCCGACTTCACCGCACTCTGGAAACCAGGACCGAAATCAGCCAAATGACCCGTTTTGTGACCCTGATTGTGACCCAGGATGGCCTTAGCTTCAACCCGCCTTCCGTGGGATTCCCTCGGATTCCATTGCTATGACTGGGTTAAATCTGAGACCGCAGTTTGCGACTAGGCGGCGGACAGTTGTATCACCCAATTGACTCACGAGGGCTGGAAGGCCCTCACCACCATTCCACCGCAAGCGAAGTCGGGATTACGCCACTCCCGAAAAATAGCGGTGATGCCAAAAGTGATGCCAGCATTCCGCCTGTCTTGGCAGGTATGGATAAGGCCGAGGCGTTGGCTTATGTCAGCCGTCTGTTTGATGCCACTCAGGCCGGGGCTGTCATCTGGGGAGACCGTCTCCTCCTCAAGCGTTTCCTCACACAATGCAGCCGAACTGGTTCCGCGGAGACCCAGGAGGGCTACAGGCGGGAGTTGCGGCATTTCACCCGCTGGCGGGATCAGAACCACCCGCATCTGCATCTGCGGGAGCTGGATCCTGCGCTGGTTGATGACTGGGTGTCCCAACTGCGGGAACAGGTCGCTGCCGAAGAGCTGAAGCCCCGCAGCTTTAACCGCCGGATCAGTGCTGTCTCCAGCCTTTACCGCTGGGCCTCAGAACCCACGCGATCAGCGGTAACTGGCATCCCTCGCAATCCCCTGCCCAGGCGCTCCACCTATGTAGTGCCGAAGCTGGCCAAGCCGATGTCAGAAGACGATCTCGGCATGGTGCTGGCCACCATCGCTAACGCTGCCAACAGCAGTGCCACAGCTCGCCGGGACTTCGTGATGGTGAAGGGCAGCTACCTACTCGGCTGCCGGGTTTCTGAACTGTGCCGCCTGCGATGGAGGGATATTGAGCCTGTTGAGGGTGGCGGTCAGATCGACCTCCTGGGCAAGGGGAGCAAGGCCCGAACGGTCCGCGTCAGCGCAGAGACGCTCCTCTTGTTTGAGGGCTTGGGCCGCGGCGAACCTGATGACTGGTTGTTCCCCAGCAACAGGCGTGAGGGGCCGATGACTCGGCAGGGCATTGCTGCTCGGATGGCCAAGTGGGGCAGGGCTGCCGATGTGCACCTTTATCCCCATCGTTGCCGGCACACCCACGCCACTCACAGCATCCGGCGAGGAGTTGATGTCTTCACGCTTCAGGCCACCCTCGGCCACAGCTCTGCATCCACCACCGGCGGTTATGTCGCGGCTAATCCGGGCGACAGCAGTTCGTTGCGGCTGGGATAGATGGCTGCCTACTTCTAGTATCTATGAATCAATATTTTGTCTAAAAATGTTGAGTTAATTGCTAATCCTCAAGGCTGGCACTAATTTTGCCGAAAGTTTTTATTCATTATGAACTACATCGAAAAACTTCGAGAAGACCTCGCCAGTAGCGACCCTACTGACAGGAATAATGCGATTTTTAAGTTAGTTGCCGCAGTAGCCATCACGCTGATTGTGGCTTGTGCAGTTATTGTTTCTGCCTACGATTGGATTTCGTCAGACTTTGAGCGAGTTCAAAATGTCTCCATTATTGGAGGCTTGGTGATAACCATTGCTCTTTCTTGGGGTAGTGGATTGGTTGGTAAGATTCGAAGAATCTTGAAGATAATGCTGCGCGACTTCGAGTTTTACAAATTTACGACTATCGACATTGGAGCCATTGTGTTTTGGTTCTGCCACTGGATTTTCTGGTCCGTTTTAATTGCTTCTTGTTTCATTCGTTATTTTGATGCTTCCACGAGATTTTGGTTTGTAATTCTCTGTGCTTTCCTCTTGTTGTTGTCAAGGGTATTTATCGAAGCTGTTATCGCTTTGCAGAGGGTTGCTGAGAATACCAACCCTGACAATCAAAAGAGTCTGCCTGGATCGTGATACCTATCATTTTATAGCGATGGATTATGTGATAAGTTGCTTGAAGAGTTGTAGAAATCTGGCATCAAAAAAGGGGGAGTAGTTTGTCATCTACCCCCCTCTTTTTATTGAGATCGCAGGGCACCCCCGCACTGATATTTTAGCGTAAAGAAGAGGGGATGGAGGCAGCGCTCTCTGCCAGGCTATTAAACCCCAGAGAGGTTTTTCTGTCTTGCTCATTCTGGCTCTACGGATAGAATGAGAAAGATCATCTATGTGGCTAAATGAGTCGCAGATTTTACTTTTTGTTGTTTGGCGATTTGGTGATTAGGCAGCTTCGGGATGAGTCTCAGAGGGTTCTTCATTGTTTGGATGATGGCGTGCCTAATCCTCCAGTTACTTGATGAATGATCTCCTCCGATCTCCGCAAGGTCGCAATCTGTCTTGCGGAAACTCACAAGGACTACCCGGACGCTCTGCCGGAGTTGGTGCCGATGTTTGCCGGGATCATTGCGACCACTCAGCGACAACTGCTCGCCCACCTGTTGGACACGGAGGCTGATTGGCCATTGGCAAGGCAACCAACGCCACGATGAAATCTCGGGTTGCTGCCCTGAAGGCTTTGATCCTCAGCGGCAGCTCCAACAGCACCTGCGTCGAACATGCGGCACTGGAATGGGGGTTAAGCCGTCGTCAGTCGTACCGCTTGCTGAAAACAGCATGGACTGAAGTCCGCGAAGACGTGAATGCCACTGGGCTTGAACGCCAGGAAATGCTCTGCTGGATCATTCACCAGCTGATGTCTGCTGCCGGTGAAGGCGTCAAACACAAGCAGCCATCCGTCACTGTCGGCGCTTGTAGAGAGTTGGATTCGCTGCTGGGGCTCGGCGTTAACAGCAGCAACCGTGGTCGCTATGGCTGGCGGCGCTAATTTTCCGTAATACTGATTACGACCGATGAAGTTCTTCTTTTTGGTTGCAATTTTGTTCGCGCCTTCCGTAAGAGCTGGCTTGGGCAATGCGGAACTTACCAAAAGTGATCTTAGCTATTACCACCAGAACTTTATTGTTTTTGAGGCATATTGTGGTTATAGATCAAAAAGTACTAGCAAATGCGCAGTTGCTATAACCCCAAGCAGACTCTATGTAGATGATAATTTTATTCCGCTTAATTCGATTCGAAAGGTATTCGTTGGAACAAATCACAGCGGTCTCACGGGTGATCGTTTCCGAGAGGCTGCTACCGGTCTTAAAAGAAAACGCTCTGAAGTTATGGGCTTGTACTACAAGAAAGAAGACGGAACACTAGGCGCCGCTGCGTTTGCTTTTGGACGTGAGTCCTGCAAAAATGCTTTTAATGTAACTTTAGATTTTGTACGAAACGGAGGAATTATTCCTGCTACTGATGTTCGACTTAACGGACCGTGTGGTCTAACTGATGATACATCTTTTGATTTAGAGACCAACTATAAATAGGTTTGAAATTTCTTATTCAGAAGCTTTTGACGTAACTCCAGTTACGGAAATCATTCGGGTGGAAGCGATGTTCGCCTAGGTGGTGATTCAGACCGTTGCTATGATCGTTGAACAGACCTGCTACCTATGTCAGAAGAGCAACTCAAAGCCTTCTTAGAAAAAATCAAAGTAGACACCAGCCTGCAGGAGAAGCTCAAAGCAGCTGCTAATGCCGATGCTGTGGTTTCTATCGCGAAAGAGGCTGGATTTAGTATCTCTGCTGAAATTTTGAAGAAGGCTCAAGAGCTTTCGAAAGAGGAACTGGAAAGCGTGGCTGGTGGAGGCGCTAGCTGTGGGCATTATAGCTGCTCTACTGGGCCGTGTGACTGGCACTTACTGTAAACGGTTACGGCCTACCTACTAGTGTGTGAGGCCTACTGGTTAATACTCAAGAGCCTACTCATCAAAGCCTCTGCAACTGCAGGGGCTTTTTATTTCTTCAATCACCCCATACCCACCATCAATCAGCCTTTGATACCTGGCACGATTGAGCGCAGTAATTATTAGTTAATAGCAAGTCAACATAGCTGGCAGTCTCAGCAGTCCGGAGTCACATGGGTGACCAGGTCGGCATTGACCCAGCGGATCACACCTGAATCCACATCAGCGATCTGGGACAGGTTGTGGATCTTCGGATCCTGAGCAGCTCCCCCGCAGTGGATGACCTGACCCATCCACCAGTCCTTGGTGCCGCAGATGCATGTTTCTCCACAACGCGATTGGGGTATGGGAAACCATGCTGAGGTCAGATGAGTGAAAGAGATGCAATCCCAGGTTGTGGATGATGCACCACCTTGCGGCCGAATTATTTTTCCGGGAGAGTATTTGTACTTACTTCTCCTTCATGACAAGCGAGAACCTTCTTGTTCTATTCGTCAGCTTTTCTTGCGCCTGCCTGGTCCTAAGTATCTACAAAATGAATCGCCCTGCTGAGGGCTGAAAAGCAGGCTGGTAGCGCTCCCTCGCATCAAGACAGGAACAAGTCAGTCTTCATGCGACCGCCAAGAACACCTGCTTCGGTCACTTATTAAGACGATGATCCTGACCAGAACCCAGGCAAGTGCCACGCCAAGCAGGATTGAGAGCAGTGTCTCCACAGCAAAACGATTGAGGTCACCAGCAAGCGCTGGATGAACTCAATATGCCTTCCGATCAGGGGTTTAGAGCGACAGTTAACGATCAGTCGCGTGCAGGCTTCCCCTTGTCTTTGACGATGTTGTTCTTGGCCGAAGCTTTTGAAGCTAGAGCCGCTTCCAGACGCTGCAGCTGCGCATCGCGCAATGCAGCGGAAATGCTGAGTGTCAGGTCAGTCATTGATTGGCGTTCCCGACTGCTTCAAGCGCAGGGCTTAATGCCGTCGAAAGGGGGCCTTGAGATCTGAGAACTTGCGAAACATAAACAACCCGCGGCGCCTGGCCAGGTAGCAAAAATGCTTAAGTCAGCGGTTTGCAACATAAGCATCAACAAGCTGCACCAACTCCAATCCAACGGTATTGCCCACTGGGTTGTTGCGAGACCAGGCCGTTACGGGGTGGCGGTCAACCAGTCATCAGGCGAATGTTGCGCCACAACGCCATCGAAGCCTGCGAAACGATGCAGAAGACAGGCAGTTGGAAGCGTTGCCCGCTCAGTTAGTGACTTTCCGTAAGTGCAGTTGAGACGAAACAGCGGGATAAAAGATAACAGATACTGACAAAATAGATAGAACGATCATAATGAGAATTGCTCTTTGTTAATAAATGATCAAAAGACGCGAGTTCTTATCATTATCCGCCAGCGCGGTTGCCGCATCAACCCTCATCCCGAGACCATCGATCTCCAAGACAGAGCAGCCATCATCTCAATCAACAGACATAAGCTCTCTCCGTATTTTTCCAGCCATTGGAATCTGCAGAGTCGGTGGAAGTCGCCAATGGTTTTACGCACCCGAAATTCCCGGACTCCCTCCGGAAGACAGGGATCATTACAAAGATGGCACATCCCTGGTGAAGAAGCAGGTTCAAAGGTTCAGAATCTATGCATTCGATAAGAACAATAACGTCATTGGCGAAATCACATCTAATGAGGCAGATATCACCTGGGGCACACACCTTGCAAATACAAAGGCAGCTTGGTACGAGTTCTATAATCCACTCGATAATGGCAAGCTTGCACCACCCATTCCGGGAAAAAAAAGGAACAGACAGGTCAAATCAAGCCAACAACGCGAAGGAGAACTGGTTGTCAATCCCGGACTGGTTGAAATCTCTGGCACCAATACCAATACAGGCGGGAAAGAAAGAAAATATCAATGCGTGGATGAGTTCATGCAATCACAACAAGTTAAGCTTGGACATCTGCAGACAGATCGCAATGGAAGGCTGCTTGTTTTTCCTGGTGACGGAATATCGATCAGCCCAACAGGCCAAAAAATTACAAGCTTTGCCGACAATGATGAGTGGATTGATGATTGGTGTGATGGTCCGATCTTTGCCAGGGTGCGTATAAAATCAAATGGAAAGACCATTCAGGCCGAGCATGCATGGGTGGCATGTGCTGGGCCAAACTTTGCGCCGGAAATCACCCCGATCGTCACGCTGCATGATCTGATTCAAGGCTTAAATATCAGGCAAGGTTGGAGCGAAAGCTCTAACCATGTCTCTTTCCGCCGCGACATCTACCCGATCCTGCGGCGACTTGACATGATGCGATGGGTATCTGAAGCCGCTCTGTTGCGTCAGGGCTGGGTCGATATCGGATCGATCAACAGCGAGGAAGCTCTGCAAACACTGGCGGACAACAGCAGAACAAGCCAAAGCGCGCGCAACAGAATTTTCACCAATATCAGAACCCCAGCCCATCTACGCAAAAGCAGCCATGCAACCAACGAAGGCGTCCTTCCATGGATGAAAGGTGATGGAGTCGACTATCCAGATGGACCCATGGATATGTTCAGCGTCACGGAAGAGCAATATTTGAACTTGAAGCTCTGGGCGGAGGGAGAGTTCGTCAATGACTATCAAACAATCCAACAGGAAACCATCAAAACCTTCGATGACATTCCTGTCGCACAACAGCCACAGGCTTTAAATCAGGCCGCACTGGAAGCCTGTTCCGGTGGTGCCTTCCATCCTGGTGTTGAGCTGACCTACAACCTGCGTCATCCCACCATGTATCAACGTTACTACAACAAACAGAGCGAACCCTTCCGCATTGCTCTCGGGAATCGTAGATCCCTAAGCCAAGACCTCGGTCCAGAATTAACAAGCACAATCCTGCATCAAGGGTTCAATGACGAGCCATCACCGATAGCTCAGCAGATGCCCGGAGACCTCACACGGTGGATGGGAATTCCGTGGCAATGTGATGCATTTAGTTGTCAGAACGTTGATACGGAAAGTGACTTTCCAACGGCAACCTGGTGGCCAGCGAATGTACCGATTGATGTGCTTCCAGAACACCTCTTTGAACGTGCAAACGATCCAAATCTGAGCCGAAGCGAGCGCATGCTTTTTGCTTCACAGCGAAAACGATGGTCGAGACGCGTTGCGGGTGTGGGCTATCACGCCAATCAGGGGTACTGGGATGGAATCGAAAACATGATTTCTCTATGGCAGAGGATGGGATTTATCGTACGAAGATCCCCAACGCTTCTCGATACACAGCAACTGGCGGATATCTCTGGAGACTTTTTCGTCGAAACCGGGCGGGGGCTGGTTGATTTACCGTCTCCAAGCGACAAAAATCGACCATGAGTGTTGCTGTCATCGGAGGTGGCATTTCCGGCTGTGTGGCAGTCCTATGCCTGCATCAACAAGGTATTGAAACAGTATGGATTAAACCAACCGTCCGTTTAAGCAATCGACTGGAGTGGCCTGAATCAATCAGCTGGCAAGGGCTTGAACGACTGGCGGAATTCATCGATCTGGAAACTTTTATCAATGACCATGGCTTTCCAGAACATGTACAAAGTTCATGCTGGGGCTCAAATCAACTCTTGAGCCGTTCCAAGCAGCGTATGAGCCGACAGTCGAATGACACGCAGCTTGTCAACAAAGCAGCCTTGATTGAGATTCTGTCCAGAAAAGCTGAAAGCACATCATGCGAACTGATTCGAGGGCGTGTTGAACGGATTGAACGCCAAAAAAATATCTGGCAATTGCACATCAATCACCAAGCTGTGAGATCCGTAGATGTCCTTATTTTGGCCCATGGCAATGGTCCATCAAGCCGTTTTTCTATTCCAGTGAAAGTAACAACCACTGATATCCTTCAATGCCATCATTGGATCCTGTCAAAGAACAACACGGAAGCAGAACACAGCAATACAGGATCTCTCGTTGAAGCTTGTCCCGAGGGATGGTGGTATGCAGCCACAATGGGCCTTAACAAAATCTCAATTACCTCGTTTCAGCACCCGACCACCATCACAGCTGACCATGGGCAAGCCGAATATCTGCGAAACCGACTGAACAACACGATTCACCTGAAAAGCTGGATCCAAGAATCACAGTGGCGCCATTTTCAAAGACCAAGGATCTTTCGTCTTCACTGCCAGTGCAGAGAACAATTTTCTGGGGGTGGATTTGATGCGGCTTCCCCCTTCTGGTTCAGTGTCGGAGATGCAGCCGCAACGCTTGATCCATTGTCCTCATTCGGCAGCACAAATGGAATATGGAGCGCAAGCAAAGCCGCAGAATCCATTGGCTCGATCCTCAATAACCTCAACAGCAACGCAAGCAAGAATTACAACAATGCCATGCATCGACTCCACCACATAACGCTGCTGCAAAGGCAACAGATGTATGACCTGGAACAACGCTTCAAACAGCACCCGTTCTGGATATACCGTACAGCCAGGCCCGCCGCATCAACGACCTAAGCCAAGGTTTGCTTAAACCAGAGGATTACTGATCATCATCTAGGTATATGGGTAGTGGCGGATCAATTTGCTGCTGCGATCACTACTGGTTCCAGGTTTCACAGCGAAGAGGAAAACCAGGCTGCACAGAGCCGCACAAACATATCATTTGAACAATGGAGAACATGCAGATCGGATTGCGCTAATCGAAAAGGAGATTTACGTCCCAGCATGCAAGAAGCCTAACCCTGAATATTGTCGAAAAAATCCACCTGTCTAGGCTTCAAGCGCGCTTTCTGACAATCAAAGCAACTTCAATGCTCACTGGACTTCTCCAAATGGGCATTGCCGTATGCAGCATCGTGGTGGTTACGGTTCATTGACTCAATTTTGGGCAAGAACTTCTACTAATTCATCGCTTGAAGATTTTACGATTAGTGGATGCTGGAACTCTCAGACAGGCGTTTCTCGGATAGATACTCACTCTTATGAAATGACCTCTTATGCCATGAGAAATAACGACGAGTGCTGAGTAATGTTGGTGACTCGATTCAACGCAGCGTCACCGCTGTGGAAGCGTTGCCCGCCTAGGTGGTGATTCAGACCGTTGCTATGAATGGTGAACAGACCTGCTACTCATGTCAGAAGAGCAACTCAAGGCATTCCTCGAAAAAGTCAAAGCAGACACCATTCTTCAGGAAAAGCTCAAAGCAGCTGCTGACAATGATGCTGTTGCTGCGATTGCGAAAGACGCTGGGTTTAGCATCTCTGCTGATGACTTGAAGAACGCTCCATCGATTCTGAGACGATACGCTCCATCAAGAGAGCTTTCTGAAGAGGAATTGGAAGGGGTGGCTGGTGGTGGCGAATTTACTGGGGTGGTGCTCTCTTAGAATTCTAGCTTTGAAGATAGATGTACGACGATAGTTTTATTGCTTCAATCACTCCAAAAAGACCAACAATCAGCCTTCAATACCTGGCACGATTGAGCGCAGTAATTATTAGTTAATAGCAAGACAACGTCGCTGAAAGGATGGTGAAGGCGCATCCCCTAAACGGGTGATTTCGTCAGTCAGTCGCTGGATGAACTGAGGGCTCAGGTTGAGGCTAAGGGGCTCAATCCCTAGTTGGCTTTTGGCAGTCGTACTCGTAATCAAGATCAACCGACTTTCCTTCCCAGCCCTGAGATAGCAGTTCTCTGCCCAACTCGTAACTAAAGGGTGTTAGTTCTCCTGAACTGCGATCAATGACGTTCTCGTCTCGCCAGTGGTTCTCTGTATGTTCATCCGGTGAATTCCACTCAGTGCTAATCACAATTTTGGTTGGAGTCACCTTGGTGACGATGTACTCAAACTCATAAGTCTTCCCGTCCTCGCTATCTACATATTCCATCGTGGCTATGTCTAATTTCGGGTCAATAAAAAAAGTATCGTCCCCAGATTCACCGTCCTTTGTCCAAGTGCAGGTGATCTGAAAAGGCTCTTCTGTCGTTATGTCTGCGGCACCAGCACAAGAAGCGGTGAGCAGCAGCGGCAGAGCTAGGAGGAGTCGTTTCATTAGCTGGCCTCCGCAAAGGCTTTCCGAACACTCCTCCATCCTGACGTTCGGTAGCTGCGGTGATGCACCTCAACTGTGTGTCCCATGGCCGCGGCGATCAGGGTGTCGTCTTTCACGATCCCGTGAGCCCGGACGCTGAATGTGTCCCGGAATGAATAGGGCCGCAGCCATTCACCTCTGGCCTCGTATTCGGCCACTAACTGCTGCCAGTAGGGCAGACGCCTGAGGAAGGCCCCGAGCGTCTTGCCGCTGACTGTTCGGGGCAGTGTGAGCTGATCCCAGTTCTCTTCCAGCTCGAAGGTGGTGCCATTGCGGCCCTTAATCGAATGTGTGCCCTAGGCGCTGATCAAAGAGGATCCCCCGGTCACCCGTCGCATCGCTACCGATAGCGACCGTCTCAACCGGAGTTGCGGAAAGAATTCCATCGCGGAGTTCTGGACGGTTTCGCCTTCGTGTCCACATGCCGAACAAGGACCGCCCGCAGGTTGAAAGGCACCCACCAAAGAAGGGTGTCGGCTGGCTGGTGAACACTCAGCAGGGAAAGGTCTGCAGCTTCACCAACGCCAATCCGACTTCTCATGCTCAATGGGTTGTTGTCGAGACCAGACCGTTACGCGGCAGTGGTCAGCCGGTGATCAGACGGATGCTGCGCCATAACGCCATCGAAGCCTGGGAGACCATGCAGAAGTCAGGCGCCCTGAAATGGCGGCACTCAAAAAGTTGAGATTAAGTTTATGAGCTTCGTTGAAGGCTTGAAATAGTAACTAATCCCGCAAATATCATCTGCTTTGACATCTATCAGCCCAGCATCTACGTGCTTATTTTGATTAAGCCACCATGCCGGAAAGGCAATGTCACCGTAGTAAATGCTGCCGTCTTCGGTTGTGTTTCTCGCTTGTGCGTATGTTGCAAAAGCGCCAAGACCCTTGCGGGGAAGGTTGTCACTAAATCTTGTATGGAATAAAGTCGCTTGGGTTTTGCTGTCTGAAAGCCTGCAGCTAATATTATCTTTTAATTTTGCATCTGTTGAAGTGAGCATGTAGGTAATTGATGAAACCTTTCCACCCGGAAGAACTATTGCGAAGCATGAGTAAAGCTGAGCGCGTCGAGCAGCTTCGCCAAAAATCTTGCACTCATTCTCCGTAAAACTGATGATTGCGTATCTTGTTGTATCCCCTTCTTTGAACTCAATAGATTCGCTTTTTTGCATCCCGCTCGCAAACGATCCTTGGATAAAGCCAAATATAATTCCAAGATAAATGATTGTCGCTAATGATTTCTTTGTCATAACAACCCTTTTTGATATCTCCATTGATAGCTCGCTTTTGGTCTATGCCCATACGTGACGTCTCAATCTTTTCCATGCTTGCACCCGGGGGCAGGTTTGCCCTGCTTTCAGTCAGCGATGCAGGCAGCCATCTCGATAGTTTCCGGATGCCGACCAAGGACCACCCGCTAGTTAATCGCCACGCACCAAGGAAGGGTGTCGGCTGGCTGGTGAACACTCAGCAGGGAAAGGTCTGCAGCTTCACGAATGATTCGCCCACGGCACACGCTCAATGGGTTGTCGTCGAGACCCGCCCGCTGCGCGGTGGGTGGTATGGCGCTGAGTCAGTCCTGGGCGGGGTCAGAATCGAGAAATGGGTGTGAGGGTTTGGAATCTGCAGGAATGGACCGATTCTGGAGACGTCAATGACGATGCGGTCAGACCCTGTTCTCCAGCGAACATCGTGGATACCTCTCGCCAGGAACGGGCATGCATGGCGCACCCATCGCCTAGTGGTCCATGAGGCGGAAGGCTGGGCCGAATTGCGACCGAACCTTCCTCACAGCAGGCCATTGCTGATTGTGAGTGAGGCAACGGGGCTGATCCTGATCGTCTGGCAGATCGCCAGAGACGTTCTGTCGTCCACTGATGTCGTAACGACCGGCTGGCTCGCTTGGCTGACCGTCGTTTTGATCTTTATGCCCATCTATGCACTAACGCTGCGGACGGTTGTTTTCGATTTCCGATCCGGTCGTTTCTGGGAGCAGAGGATGGCCTGGCAAGCTCGGCCGAAAGGTGCTCCCCCAGCCCCTCCGGCTCGATCAACCGCAGCTGTTGGTGGCAGTCTCAGTGGGATTTATGCCATTCAATTGCTGGGGGAAAGCGTTTCAACTTCAGGAGCATTTGCTCCTCAGGGGCTTTCGCATCTGCGACACCGATATTTCTACAAGAGCTATGAACTCAATCTGGTCAATCGTCGTGGTGGACGGCTCAATCTGATTGATCACGCTGATCTGGCCGGACTGCGTCGCGACGCTGATCAACTGGCCTGGTTCCTGGATGTTCCGCTCTGGGATGGGGTTAACAATCAAGGCATGTCGATGACCGATCTGAAGATGGAGGTGTGGCGCAACAATTTCTGACGCTCAGGCATAACGCCATCGAAGCCTGGGAAACGATGCAGAAGTCAGGCGTTTGGAGGCGTTGCCCGCACAGGTGGTGACTTAGTCGATGACTTTGGCTAGTCCTGATAGCAGCAGTTGATTGAGGCTTGCCAAGTTCCTACGGCGGCGCAAGGCGTGATCAAGGATTTAGAGCAATAGAGCCTGCATGTAAGCCGGGACCTGACTTTGAGGCATGCAAGCGTGATTTCTTCATCGCAGGAGCTGGACTCTTGTTTTGGGGTGTCGCAGCGATTGCCATTACTGGGCTTGCCAGCTGGTTTGCCTTATCCGGCAGATTGAACCTGGCGATGGTGACTCTTGAGCAAAAGATCCGGTCGATGCTTAAGTCCGAGAGAAAGTGATCCCTGCGGCATAACGCCATCGAAGCCTGGGAAACGATGCAGAAGTCAGGCGGGTGGAAGCGTTGCCCGCCTAGGTGGTGATTCAGACCGTTGCTATGAATGTTGAACAGACCTGATAACCATGTCCCTAGAAGAACTCAGGGCATTCCTCGCCAAGGTCAAAGGTGATTCCAATCTTCAGGAGAAACTAAAAGCAGCCAAGTCACCTGAAGATGTTGTAGGCATTGCTAATGAACATGGTCATGAATTCTCCGCTGACAAGCTCCGTCAGCTCAGTGAAGAGGAGCTGGAAGGTGTTGCTGGCGGGAAACTTAAGTGGCATGAAGCAGATGTGCCTTTAATGGGTTATCCCATTGATTGTCTTTGATAAAGAAAAAATCTAACACCGCGGCAGACCAGTGCTATTACTGCTGAACAGACCTGCTACCTATGTCAGAAGAGCAACTCAAGGCATTCCTCGAAAAAGTCAAAGCAGACACCATTCTTCAGGAGAAGCTCAAAGCAGCTGCTGACAATGATGCTGTGGTTTCTGTTGCCAAAGAGGAGGGATTTATGATTTCTGCTGACGACTTGAAGCAGTCTCAATCAAGAGGTAGAGAATTATCAGAAGAAGAGCTGGAAGGTGTTGCTGGTGGGGGGACTAAACAATGCATTGTAACGAGAGTTGGGTGGGACTAAGATGACCACGGCTTGATATAACTGATGAATGTCATAGGCTCTTTTAATACTAGTATTTACTATATTTTACGCATAAAAAGACCAGCAATCAGCCTTCAATACCTGGCACGATTGAGCGCAATAAGTGTTAATCATAAACTTTGCAACTGTTCGTTGCTATAACCGGTTTAACTGCGCATTCCTAATGTCAGAAGAGCAATTCAAAGCCTTTCTAGAAAAGGTCAAAGCAGACACCATTCTTCAGGAAAAGCTCAAAGCAGCTGCTGACAATGATACTGTTGCTGCGATTGCGAAAGAGGCTGGGTTTAGTATCTCTGTTGATGACTTGAAGAACGCTCAATCAGAACTTTCAGGTGAAGAACTGGAAGGCATTGCTGGCGGCAACAACTATCTAGGAGATAAAATGACTCGTCCTGGCTTTATTTGTCTCGTGTCTTTCTTCAAGTAACATACCAGAGCTTACACACTCAAAGCCCTTGCATTAGCAGGGGCTTTTTAATTCTTTGACCACTGCTTTATTACGCCTAAATGCCATCCAATATCTGGCACGATTGAGCGCAGTAATTATTAGTTAATAGCAAGACAACGTCGCTGAAGGAGTGGTGAAGGCGCATCCCCTAAACGGGTGTTTTCGTCAGTCAGTTGCTGGAAGGATGTGGCTGACGAGGTCTGCGTTCACCCAGCGAATCGCTCCGGTATCGACATCAGCGATCTGAAAGAGGTTGTGGATCTTTGGATCACGGGCAGCACCGCCGCAATGGATGACTTCACCCATCCACCAATCCTTCTCGGCCTTCTCTCCGGTCTGAAGGTCGTGTTTGACGATGACCGTCATGCCTGGAGCGACATCCAAAAAGATGGGCCGCTCTGACTCTGGTGAGTTGTAGACCCCATGGTCAACCGACATAGGCACGAAAACAGGACGCCTGTACTAGCAATGCCAAGGGCTACAAGCGTCGATCCTTAATTCCGCTTACTGCTTGCCTGAGCGAAAGCACTGCGCACGCCCTTCCATTCCGAAGTCCTGTAGCTGCGGTGATGAACCTCAACCGAGTGTCCAAGGGCCGCGGCGATCATCGTGTCGTCAATGGCGTAGCCATGCGCCCGGACGCTGAATGTGTCCCGGAAGCTGTATGGCCGCAGCCATTCACCTCTGGCCTCGTATTCGGCCACGAGCTGCTGCCAGTAGGGCAGACGCCTAAGGAACGCTCCGAGGGTCTTGCCGCTGACTGTTGGGGGCAGTGTGAGCTGATCCCAGTTCTCTTCCAAGTCAAAGGTGGTGCCATCGACGGCCACGGCCTCCAGCCAGCGTGGCTCGGTCTCTTCTTTGACTCCGCCGCGTGTTGTGTAGGTCTTGCCCTTAGTGACGCGGAGCTGTGGCTCTCCTGCGTCATTGGTGGCCAGGGCGATGAACGAGATCTCCCATGGCCGGACACCAAAAACCCTGCTGATTTTCACGACGTTGCCCCAGGTTTTTGGGAGTAGTCGGATTAGCTCCAGCACCTGCTCATCAGTTAGCACTGCTTTCTTTCTGCGCTTGCCGTCAGCACCACGCAGCTCCAGATAGTCCTTCTCACCAATCAGGAAGGTTTGCGGTTGCCGGTGTTCAGCAACGGCGTATTCCAGAAACTTCTTTAGAGCTAGGCAGCACTCCAGCCGACTCTTTGGCATTTCGATCCAAGGCTTGAGTTCTTCGCCTTGCTTGATCCCAGGCTTTTGATTGACCCTCGGATGGGCCAGGACACGCCTTGTCAGCTCTTTGCCTGTCTGTGCTGCTTTGCGGCCCTGAAGGTGCACCAGGGCGACGTTTAGATAGCGCCCATAGCTTGAGTCGAAAGTCGTCTCAGCAATTCGGTTGCCCTGAGTGAGCTTGTAATCCTTGAACGCGGTGATGATCCCGGGCCATGGAGTCACCACCTCGTCAGCTTTGTGGTCACTGACAGCCAGCACGTCAGAGATGGCGGCTTTCAACGTGACGCCGCCTTCCATGACCGGGCCATAGATGCGCGTCAGCAGACCTTGCACAGGCTGGATGCTGTTTTCCGCCCATGGGTATGGAAGCGTTGCTGATGCGCTGGCTATGCCCGTCCCTGCCGGGAATTGCAGCTTTAGTCGCACCTTTCCGTAATGCTCAGACAATCCCCATCCACGCCAGTGCGCAGACGCTTGCAGTGATCTCTCCCATGGCTGCTTCTTTGACTTCTGGGCCAAGTTTCGGGATAAATCTCGGGATAAAACTACTCTCCTCGACTCTCCTGCGCAACTGACATGTATCCAGAAGTACTGTCATAACGGGGGTTTGAGTTGAAATCCCTTGGTGTGACTAACGCTGTTTCAGTGCTATCACCCAAATGACTTTCAGGGGCTGGAAGGCCCCCGTCAGCATGTCTGGTTAGAGGTCATCAGACCATGGAGCGGCCACTTGAGCTGTGTTCCACAGTCATTTGTTGGTGGTTAGGAACCACCAACAGGCAGAGTGTGGGGATGAATCAGCCAAGTCTTCAAAAACTTCGATCACTCCGACTCGATGCACTAGCCCGTGACGACAGGGCTGTGGCTGATCTCAACGCTCGAATCTCGAACTCTCCCGACTATTTGGTGGAGGAGCTGATGAACAAGCATGGGTGGCCTGCCCATGAGGCCCTTTGCGCTGTTCAGCAACTACAAGAGAAAGTTCTTCGCAACACAACAGAGCAGGCTGCAGCCTGAGCCGTGATGTTGAGCATGGTGTTGTGCTCATGGGATGACGAGCCAATGACTTATGGATGAGGACACCAGCAAAACAACCAAAACGGTCTGGTTCTGGGCAATCGGTCTGAACGTGATCGCTTGGGGCGGCTATCTCGTGCTGACCAGAGTGATGGGAATCACCTTTGATTCGGTTCGTTAGAGCCTGAGCTCACGTTTCGTCTTCGCAGCTCAGAGCGAGCAGAAGAGATCAGATGTCAGATCGACCAAGAAGCCTTGTGAAGGACTAGATCGAACAGATCCAGGCCAGTGTCCTGATGGTGCTCAGAACTTGCGCGGATAAGGGGGATTCCCAGCCAGTTCGACGTTGATCTCTTTGCAGATATTCATCCATGCTCCAAGTCCAAAGTTCACACCGTTTGGACCGTCGATGAAATCCTGGAACTGCTGCGCAGTGATGTCCTCACGCACTTCCCAGATGCAGAACGCAGGTCCTTCTGGACCAACCGGGCAGAAGCAATGGTTATAGAAACCATCCTTCAAATTATTCGCGACTGCCTCATCCCAGCCTCCTCCCGGAGCCATGGCTTTCTGAGCTGTCTCCCACCATTGCTGGGCTTTCCCGGCCCGAAACTCATGGTGAACATGGAAGAACTTAGATGCCATCAATCGATGCCAAGTGCCTTTTTATTATCGCCTTTCTCTGCTGTTGCCCTCGTATCTGAAGCTTCTCAATACGGTTTTGATCTTCGAACGGTTGAGGTGGCAGTTTGCAACGACTCCAAAAGGATCGAGAGGTGTCCTTTTCTTTGTCTCTCGACCAACCAACGCCAGCTTGCTTGTTGAGGGGAATTGCCTGGTGCAGCACTTAAGAGGAAGACCTCGGTGATTTTTGCCAAAATTTAATGATCCAGGTATTGCTGACTTCATTGTTCCCAATCCTGCCTCTTTAGTTTGAAATTAGTTTGGGTTGTTCAATAAAAATGAATGCATTCCGGCGTATCAAAAGCAAAATCAAGGCTGAAATTCTCTCGGTTTTTGTGACCTCACTTGAAATTTGCTACGGGACCTATGGAAGCATCTGAATTGATACCACTACGCAATCTTTTTGATGTGTACCGCCTGGATCAGCTTTCTTTTGCCTCTTCTTTTGGACCGGTCCATTTACAGCTGGGGCCAATTGGACATGCTAAAGCGCGAAATGGCTTGTGATATCCCTCGCGAATAAATTCACCAATTGGTTCGGCATGGGCAGTGTGGATTTCCATTCGAATCGTGCCTCTCCCAGAGTTCTAGAGTTGCATCAGGAACAGTCAAGGTGCGATAACAATTTCTCCTCATGCCGCAGCAACCTGGCTGCTCAATAGTTCAAGCACAGGGCACTCAGCTTTGGTCAGCCTCTGCTTCACATGCATAGGCTTGCTGGGATTGGTTTCAGAGCTGCTTCCACTTGATAGCGTTGGCGAGGTCAGCTTTATTGGACGACGCCATGATTACTGCCTTGACTGGTTCGATGCCATCACAGCTCTCACTGCATATCCTTGGCTGAATCAACTCTTGGTGTAATTAGCAATGATCGAAACCACTGTTCTCGATTTCGAGCTCAGCAATACCTTCCAAGAATACAAAGCCTATATGGAAGCACTTGAGCAGCAGATCATGTTCTCAGAAATGGGTGTCAAGATTTTCTATCTCGGTGTTTCTCAGGAAAACCCAAAAAGGGCAACCGTCATCTTTCAAGGGCCGGAAAATGTTCTGTATGATATTTTCATGAACCCGCAGACCAAACCAATTGTTGAGGCTTCTGGCCATATTTATGAAGGGACGGTAATCACGCGTTGGCTTGCTGATTAGATCTATAGCGAAACAGTGGTATTTGCTCGTCTAGGGGAGTCAGTCACACCTACCTCGCTGCTTGATTATGCAATTTTTGAATCTTTAACTTGGTCTTGACTGATTTCAAGTATATGTTACGAGCGCTCAATTCATATGTTTGCTAGGTGTGTAAAGCCGCAATTCTTTAATTTGCGGTATTGACAATGGGGTTGGTCAATTCTCAGTCGCAAACAGAATATAATTATATAGCAGTTTTTTTAAGATAGTCCTTTAATTATCTTCGCTATAAACATTATTAGCCAAGGGAAACTCTGCAGCAGTGGTTCATTGCTATGCCAGATTGCTTTGAATTTTCAGGACGTTGCTTTAGCGCTTTTATAGAGACTGAGCGTGAAGCAGGCTGCCCCAAAGCTCACGACAAGAACCAGGAGATCAGTTGTTCCAAACATGGCGGTTGAATCATTTACAGAACTTTACGCAAGCTGTTGCGAAAAGTAAAGACCTCTGTGGGGGGTAGGTCGTCAGTCTGGTGATCGCTCTCGGCGACTTCCCTTGATTTCTTGGAGTGCCCTATGAGGGTTGACTTTGAGACAAGCCTGGCTTTCACAGCAAGAACTTTGTCCGGAGAATCATTTGCGACAACTCACTGAGCTGTCTGGTTGATTTTGTAAATGCTCAGAACGAGGCAGGCAGTCGAAAAGCTGACGAACAGAACAAGCAGATTTGAACTCGTCATAGAGGTGAACTAAGTACAAATACTCTAAGAGTTCAATGCGTCTGTTGCGAGTGGCTTGGTTGCTCGAATGGCAGACGTCATCGCAAGACTATTCAAGCTTGATTCATGCCCTCAAGAGAGTCGTTGCCTTTACTGAGTGATATCAGGTTGGTCACAACTTAAATATCGACTTCGACCAAACCATGAGTGAGGGCAAAAACAGCAGCTTGAGTTCGATCTCTAACTCCTAGCTTCTGGATTGTAGTACTGACATGACTTTTGATTGTTTCTGAAGACAAGAATAACGATTCTGCAATTTCAGAATTTTTCATCCCTTGGATAATGCAGCGCAGAACCTCACTCTCGCGTTCAGACAATGGATCGATGAGCTCAGGAGGTTGTTTGATCGTTGCTGTAGCGGCCGCACGAACTGATTTCGGATAATAGACACCACCATTGTTTGTCGTGGTCAGTGCATTAATGAAGTCTCCATGCCCTGATCCCACCGATGACATGAACATAACTCCATCTGCTCCAGCGTCCATCGCTTCATGGACAACATCAGTTGTTTCTCGCCCTAGAAAAATCAGGGCAGTAATTTTGGGATTGTGTGTTTTGATTCTTTCTACAAGACGAATACCATATCCTTTCTCAAGATCTTCGCTTGTAATCAAAAGGTCAGGGTTGAATTTTAGCTGTAAGTCTATTCCTTCCTCTTCAGTGGTTGCCCCACCAATCAGTGATTGTAGAATAGGCGTGCAAAGACATAAAGCAGTCAGTGTTAATCTGTTTTTACTACAAACCAAAACTTTTTTGCTGCTTAACAGCGCTTGGCATCGGTCAGCTGCTTGCTTAAGAGGAAGTTCGTTCGGGTTGATGAGCACGCGCTGGACATCTTTTGGATTAGGCTAGTGAGTTCGTGGCTTGAATGCAATTCATTGTGGCCTCACACAGCCTGAACATCTCATGTGATGATCTCTAAGGCTCAATACGGGAGCATCCCCGATTTTGGTCACTTGTGTGGAACAACCGAGACTCAATGATGCGTCAAGAGGCAATAGAGGTTTTCGCGTTGACCAGCATCAGCTTCAGCATTACTGCATAGGCATCAATAGAACAACTTATTTTAACGAATGATGCTCATTAGAGTGGTGGATTGGAATACATCAATTTAAATTTTTAATCAATTTTCTTGGCACAGTTTTCCCCTCCCGATGATGTAGCGCCTTACGCGTGGTCGCTTGTTCTGTTATTTGGAATGGTGATTTTGAGTATTGTGCCGCTTTATGAGGCTCGCTTTAAAGCTCAGTTTGAGATGAGTGATCTTTCGTCTCTACGTGCAATGTTTGATCGTTATCTCGCCTGGGGGAAAAGAGCCAGCTGGTCTCAGCAAAATAGTTTTGAATCATTCTCTCTGCATGCTCCGGTAGCTATCCTGGCTATTCTTGTTGCTATGAATGGTCTTCCGCTTCCAGCTTTTGCGGTTGTTGTTGCATTTGTGCATCCAATCCTTCGAGCTGCTTATCTTGTTTCTTATCTTGTGAATATCTCACTTCTCAGGTCCGTATGCTGGGTTTTTGCTTCGCTTTGCAGTGGCTTTCTTTACGGAGTCTGTTTGTCGGCCATAATTTCAACTTGAGGAACTTTTTGATTATTCGAGCTCTCTACTCTTATGATCAAGCTTGTACTAAATATTGTAAAATTGATGGCAATATTTTCTTTTTATTAATAATTAGTATTTTGTATTTGCGTTGATTCTAGTATTTCTCATGATCAAGATAGTTGGCAAATTTTTGGATCATATCGATGCAGAACTGTCGATCGACTCCGTGGACTGTTTTCCAGCTTTCGTACATCACACTTAGATCTTCCCAGGCATTGTCATACACAGTTCTTGGGTAGTTATTTTGCTTTGAACGATCCATGTGTTGAGTCCTATTCGTTACGAGTAGCATTTTCTTTCTAAATAGTAGCCACTTGCTATTGGCAGCTTTGCTATTGGATTAGTTGTCGTCTTGAAATTTATAAGTTATTTAGAATATTTTCACTGTTTGGCGACATATTGCATGGATTGCTGTCAGCACTAAATTCTATTTTTGACCATTGCTCAGAACGTCTCGTAGGCCAGTCCTGTTGAGACGAATAGAAAGCCTGCAATAAAAATGCCAGCATAGATCAGCATGATTCGCTTGTTCACCGGACGATTCTCGAACCGAAGTCATCAATAGCAACGGTCAATTCTCCACCCATGTGTTGCTGAGCACTAAGGAGAGCGAAGAACAGGTCTTATGATCAGATGTCTCTTTGATTAGATGCAAAAATTACTATCTGTGATCAGCAGTTTGTTTCAGTGGCTCTCTAAAGCTCTGAAAGGTGGTGAAAGCTGGTTCTTGGTCATTGATGAGGCCGTTGTTGCTCAGGAAGACTTTGCGAATCAGCAAAGGAAACTTGACCAGCAACGAGATCAATCGATTCGTCAAGATAGATTTAATCGGCGCTACGAATCCCAGTGCTTTGTGTCATCAGATCGCCTGACATTTAATGAAATCTGGATGACGTTGAGTCCTATTTCTGTCTTTAAGTTTTTGCGATATGCGCTTAGCGATGTTGTCTAATCAGCTGATCCTAATCTTATTGTATGTCTTTGCGTCTAAATTATTACGAGTCGACCTCACCTTTGCGGTGATTTGAGATTTCATTGGCGCGACGATCAGCTTTTGGAGCGCCTTGATTTTGCCCTCAGCCTTTGAGCCCGCTGTCGTCGCGGACTATGTTGTGCGCCAGTTTTTGCTCTGAGTCCGATGCACTGAAAAGCCTTCTTCGTATGAATTCATGAAGTTCTATAATGGCTGCACTTGAGCTTTGAACCATTAGCGACCTTTCTGCAAAGCGCATTCCTGCGCGTACCCTCCGACGCGGTTACATCAGTGAGTTCTTGAGTATGGCCAAAACTGTTCAACCACAGGGCTTTGCACCACAGGAGATTGATGATTTAGATGGTTTTGATTATATGGATATTGCCTCGCGGGTTAAAAAATAAATAGTGTCATGACTTTAAAGCAGTCATTTCTCAGAATTTAATTGACTTGTTTGTATAAACTAAGGTTTGAACGATGATTTCAGTGCAGGATCGTCCCCAAGTCCCACCTGCTGTGACCATCAGTACATTGCGTGAGTCGTTAGTTTGTCTATCATAAACTTAGTTTATAAATGTCTTTATGCATTTTGCTACCCCTACTGACGAAAATATTGATCTTATTTGGGCGCGTATTGTTAAAGCTATGAGTAGTGGTTCAAATCATCTTGTATGCCCCAATGCTTCTAGCTTTGTCACAACTAAAGATGGTCTTGAATGTATAGTCCGTAGTGCTAATGGAGTTTTACTGGCTAATTGTTATTCTGAAGACGATCGAATGGGTGGTCGTCGATGGACTATTAATCTTGTCAAATGAAGATATACGCTGAAATTTGTTCATTGTTTCGATTTTGAGACCTAAGTTTGTCGGTCTTGTCTTTGCTTAAAGCTTAAAAATAGCTTGCTCTTGGTTGCGTCTGTTGCCATCTCTTTCGCTGAGTTTTAAATTCAACTTATTCAATAAAGCTAAACAGTTGATGTAACTATCTTAATTTAAGATAGTTATTCATTTGTAATTGGCTTGTCAATTGCTTGTATCTTGAGATTCCTTTCGTTCTGTTTATGAACTCTCGCGAGACAATGCCCTTTTATATGGGAAGATTTCAGCAGTGTCAGCAGTCAGAACAAGATCTTTGTGCTTTCCTTTCTAGGCTCAAGGATGATGCGACTCTTCAGCAAAAAATCGCACAGGCGAATAATGAAGATCATGTCGTTGCGATTGCCTTGGCCGAGGGCTTTGTTCTCGATAAAGAAAAGTTTTGGTTATATGAATCAAAGCGATTCAAGAGATATGTTGAGCGCCGTGGCTTTTATTCAAAGGAATAATCGAATCTCCCTTTGAATACTTGTTTTTTGACATCTGGAATTTGCCTTCTTGTGGGATTGTTGTACGTTATTTTTGTTCAATTATTCAATCAGAGTCTGACGGCTTGTTCTGAATACTCTTTTCATGCTAGATCTATGCATACAAACGTAATGATCGCACTTGTTTGATTTTAATCAAGTGATTAGATTTTTGCGTGCTGCTTTTCTTATTGCAGTGCGGTCTCAGTGATTCAATCGATACATGCCTTCGCTAATTTGCATTTGCTGTTTTCCCTGATATGCAGCATTGTGCACAAGAGATTGCGTTTATTATGATTTTCATGAAAAACACTATTCTGTCAATTGTTTTTGTCTTTTGCTTGTCTTTTTTTACTGTTGTTCCTTCTGCCGAATCGCTCGATCTTGAATTAAGCCAGCTTGACCTCGTGAAATGTGATACTGCTGATCCTGCCTCTAAACAGCCAAAAGGCTATCGTTCAGGGTGCTATATTTTGGATGGGGAAATTAAAAGTACTGCTAAAAGTTTGATCAAGGATGTTGATGTTTTTGCGTTTATCTATGATGCTTCTGGCGAAGAAGTGCTACCTAATCGTCCTAGAATAGGTTCTATTAATAATGTACCTGTAGGAACTAGCCAATTTTCTGTGCGTGTGCCAATTCCATCATTTGCAGTTCCTCCATTTACGATTAAAAAAGCAAAAGCTAAAGTCGCAATACCAGTTCCAACAATATCTAAAGACTCTTCTGATGAGGATATTCTACCTCTCGAACGTAGTATCGAAAGTTAATCCTGAAGATCGATCTTTGTCAATCAAACCTATCTCTGTTTCTTTTAATTAGGTCAGACCGCTGGATGGTTTTCCAGCGTTGTACTTTAAATTCTTGGTTTTCTGATTTGTTGACTGCCGATAACCCAGCTCCTTTGCTGTTTCTTGATTGCAAATGTTTGCATATGGTTAACTTGCAGGTATCAAACCTTGGCTTAGCACCTCGCGCTAGATAAGTGTTTTTACTTAGAGTGAAGGGGTTGCATCAAGAACGTGTTTGTCGCGCTTGGTCTATTCCTTGCTTTTGGGGTTGGCTTGTTTGTGTTGTCATTGTTTGAGTGATCCCGATTGATTCATTGGCTTTTATGTCCTTGTTACTTGCGTGGGTTGTATTGATAGTGACAATTCAGGTCCATTCACAACTATCTTTTTTGTTGATTTTGTGCGATCCTGTCCAGGTCAATTTTTTTTCTTATGACTTTTTTGATGCATTGGTCTTTTAAGACTGGATACCATGAGATTGCAGCCAAGAAGTTTTTATCAACTGGTGCGCCTTTCCCAGCCTGTCAATCTTGGAAGCGCTTTCATGGCCCAGGTTCCGTCGAAGGTTGGATCTTAGTCGATGCAGATAATGCTGATGCATGTTATGAACATGCTGCTGAATGGGCAGAATATCTTGATTGGGAAGTGACTCCTGTTCTGACTGATGATCAGGCTGGTCCTCTGATTGCTAAGGCATACAGCTAATCCTATATTTTCTGCACAATGCTTCACTCGAATAGAGAGGAGCGTTGTGCTTTCTAAATGCCCTTTTTGAAGGATCTACTTACATGTTTTTCGATATTCTTATCTTCTAGCCTGCCTTCTTGCATATTCTTTTTTTTGACTATCTAATTTATCGTGTTGTAATGCATCGACTCAATTTGTGAGTGATGACTGACTTGTTGTCGACCATTCTTCAATATGCTGTTTGTTTGGTTTTAGTTTTTCCCCGCATGACACTTAGTGAGTTTTGCCAGTGGCTGAAACCCGATCGATCGTTGCCATTGCCGACTTATTTTTAGTTTTTGTAGCATCTAAACCCTTCAATTGAACTTGATGATTCTCAGCTCTGTTAAAAATGTTGAGATCTTCGCTTGTTTCTCGTTCACAATTGGCTTGCGACTTGGATAATCGCTGCTCTATCAGTCTTAATGGCTGTTTTGAGTATGATGCAGGTGGGCACCGGCATCTGGATTAAGGAGTTGTCGGGCTGACAACTCCTCAATCCCTTTTTGACTCCCTTCAAGCTGTTTTGCTTCATGGATTTGATTGTTGATCAATCAATTCCAACTTTTTTCTTTTTTAATACATAGACTTGGCCTTTTAAGGTCGAGGTAAATTTCTTGGATTAATGACAAAGCACTTAATATCACGCATGATTGATTTTGGCGACACAAATAGATGTTCTGAGATTGTTTTGTAAGACCATCCTTGTTGCCTTAGTGCCATAGCAATTCTCACGCGTTTACTTCGCCAACCTCCACTTGGCCCTAGTCTTCGAGATATTTGATTCGATGAGCTCACTGACATTCTGAGGTTATCATATGATCAATTATCGGCTTTTAAGCGATCTTTCTGTGTCAGCAATGATTGTTCCCACGGTAGATTTTGAATTCTGTATTTCTACCTAGTGGCTTGCTTACAAAGTTGATGCTGCTTTTCTTTCTTGATCTATTGTTTGATTTCCCATGCATTTTGCTTGTCACATTCGTTTCAACTTGGTGTGTGTATTGTGCCGCTCCTAGTCTTTGCTGCTTGGGCTCCAATGGCCATCATTAAGATTTGATCATATCAATACTGTTACTTCTAATTGTTATTAAAGCTGTTTAAATTCTTCATCATTTGTGACTGCTGAAAATATTTTTCTCCCTTCATGATCGTTTCACAGTCCTGGCTCTAGGCCATGTTTTGCTGGTCTTAAGGTATGGCATCTCTCGTTCCTACAACACTGATGTCATTCCACCTAGCAATATTTACTTTTCACAAGCTTTCGCTTTTTTTCGTGACGTTCCGCTCGCGTGGCTGTCATACGCTACGAGCTCGAGTTAAAAAAGAATTCATGGCTCGTCTCATAAATTTTTACCTTGAAAACTATTGTTAACGGACGATTAGAGCAAATTGATCGGTTATTAGGTTGTGATTGCCTTTCATTTTCCCAATGCAATCGTATGGAAATTCATCAGTCACTTATGACTGGTGGGCGGGAAATTCTGGAGTAGCGAAGCGCTCCGGCTCTTTCATCGCTGCGCATGCTGCACATGCCGGTCTCATCATGTTCTGGGCCGGAGCATTCACACTTTTTGAACTCGCTCGATACGACGGCTCCCTGCCGATGGGTGAGCAGGGTTTGATTTTGATTCCTCACCTGGCTGGTTTGGGGCTCGGTGTTGGGGATGGCGGAGTCATCGTCGACTCACAGCCCCTGATTGTGGTGGCTGCAACCCACCTTGTTTCTTCAGCAGTTCTTGGCGCTGCTGGTATTTGGCATACTCTTCGTGCTCCTAAGGATCTTTCCGAATCAACTGGGCGCGCCAAAAAGTTCGATTTCAGCTGGGATGATCCCAAGAAGCTCACTTTTATCCTTGGTCATCACCTGATTTTCCTTGGTCTGGGTGTCATCGCCTTCGTTGAATGGGCTCGAGTCCACGGCATTTACGATGCCTCACTTGGAGCTGTTCGTACTGTTGAGCCCAATATTGATTTGGGTATGGTCTGGGGCTATCAGACAAACTTCCTGACTATCAGTAGTTTGGAAGATGTGATGGGTGGTCATGCTGTTCTTGCGTTCATTCTCACAATTGGTGGTGTTTGGCATATCATCAGTTCCCCTTTCGGTCCTTTCAAAAAAGTCCTGATCTACAACGGTGAGTCGATCCTTTCTTACTCACTCGCGGGCATTGCATTAATGGGTTTTGTGACAGCGATTTGGTGTGCACAAAATACGACGATTTATCCCGTCGAATTGTATGGCGCTCCTTTGAAACTGAATTTCGCCTTCTCTCCTTACTTCACCGACACGTCCACTCTTCCGGGAGATGCACACACGGCTCGTGCGTGGTTGGCGAACACTCACTTCTACCTTGCCTTCTTCTTCCTTCAGGGACATCTCTGGCATGCTCTCAGGGGCATGGGTTTCAACTTCAAGAGCGTTGTGAATGCTTTTGAATCCATGGATAAGGCAAAAATTAACTGATTCCTCATTACGGTCAGTTCACTGCAAAAGCCCCTGTTTAAGGGGCTTTTTTTTGTCTATTTTTTCTTGCCCCTTGATTGACTTGTTGTCTTGAACCATTGAGTGTTGACGCAAAGAGGTGTTGTATACCTCAGATGTTGACAATGTTCTGGTATTGAATTCACATTCTCGTCAACAACTTGAGCCCTTTTGATTCATGCTTGATCCTTGCATAGACTGTGAGCTTCAGGATGTTTCGATCTGTTTTGCTGCGTTCGGTGCGTCTGGTGTCATCGTTTTTTTGCTAATTGTCGAACTGCTTAATAAGACCCCTCCGCATGATTCATTTTATACCTGAAAGCCCGCCTCCATGCATTTAGCTTTGCTTAAGGATTGCGTGTCACTCTCTTGTCTGGTAGTCAATCTGAATTGCTCGCCACTCATTCCAAGGTGGTTGATTTATACCTTGAGACAACATGTGCTGGATTCATCTCTGATAGCGCTTATCAATCTCTCATCTGTCTTGAGCAATCTGCCGACAAGATTGATCAGAAGCTCATCAAGCACCTCAAGCAGAGGATTTCACAAGGATCAATCTCTGTTGCTACTCCTGCGACCTAGTTGTCTTGTCTACGTAGCGTGATTCCATTTTATACGACGGCTTGTTAGCTGTGCTTCGGTGCCAGTGCCGCACTCTTTCAAACTAAATGAAATGGTGCAACATATGCCTCAAGACAAGGTCCTTTGGATTGATCTGCAACCGACCTTGCATTGTCTCAATAAGCGTGTTGCTCAATTACTAAGTCGATCGTTCGCTGTACAGCGATGGTCTTTTCAGCATGATCTCGATGAGTCTTGCTCTGTGGCCACGGTGCATGACCTGCTTCGACAGACCCTTGTTGGGTCCTCCGAGCCGATGCATCTGGTTGGCCACGGTATCAGTGGCACGATTGCTTGTCTTTTTGCAGAAAAGTACCCTGATCTGGTAAAATCTCTTACACTGCTTTCTGTTGATACCCTTTCAGCCAACCACTGGTCCTCTCACTACTTGGACATGCGGAGTCAATTGCCATCTTCTAGGCAAGCCATTTTGAGACATTTGTCGTCTTTGCTCTTCTCCCAACAAAATCCTCGTACTGTTGAGGTGTTTCCTTGCCTTTTGGCAAAATGTTTAGACAATGAATTTATTCAAGGTTCTATAGTCAATCAACAGCATATTCCAGATTTAAGTACACCTAGAGAGGTGCCAACATTTGTTTTGAATGGTGAAAGAGATTTTGTTGTTGACACTAATTCACGCGACCGATGGTCTAAATCGCTAAAATCTGGAGATCGATTTGTTTGCATGGAAAAAGGTCGCCATTTCTTTCAGTTTGATCAATCTCAACATGTAGCCCAACTGATTACAGCATTCATTCAAATGGTTCCTGGTCCATGGATTGACCGTGAGCTTAGTTCCAATGACTTCACCTCTCTCGCTCGGAGTTAATTATGTCGGATATTTTCGAAGCTGATGTCATCATTGTTGGCGGTGGTCCAGCTGGTTGCGCCTGTGCCCTCTATACAGCTCGCTCCTCATTGAAGACTTATATTTTAGATAAAAATCCAGCCGTTGGTGCGCTCGCAATTACCCATAAAATTGCAAATTATCCTGGCGTTCCAGCAGATACTTCTGGTGCTGATTTGCTCAAAACGATGAGAGATCAGGCAATTAGTTATGGTGCAATTTATCAGCAGGTTCAAGTCTATGGAATTGACTTATCTGGCTCTGAAAAAACAGTTTATACGCCTGAAGGAACCTTTAAAGGGAAAACTCTTGTTCTAGCAACTGGGGCAATGGGACGCACATCCACATTCCCTGGTGAAGATCAGTTTCTTGGTCGTGGTGTCAGTTACTGCGCCACGTGTGATGGTGCATTTTACAAAAATCAGCAAGTTGCAGTTTATGGTTCTAATCAGGAGGCCATTGATGAGGCTCTTGTTTTAACCAAATTTGCTTCGACTGTTCATTGGATCACGAACAGTAAGCCAAATACAAATTGCACCGGCCTCTCTCAGCTTCAATCCGCGCCAAACGTGAAGCACTGGAAGCGAACACGGTTGACTTCTGTGGATGGTGACGATTCTGGGGTAACTGCAGTTAAGCTCCAAGAATCAGGTAATGATGAAGATACTCAATTGGATGTGAATGGTGTCTTTGTTTATTCGTCTGGTAGTTTGCCAATTACCGATTACTTGCATGGTCAGATTCCTTTGACTGAAGAAGGTGGTGTTCAAGTCAACGATGACATGATGACAGGTTTGGACGGTGTTTGGGCGATTGGCGATATTCGCAATACCCCTTTTAAGCAGGCCGTTGTTGCTTGCTCGGATGGTTGCATTGCGGCAATGTCGATCGATAAATTTCTAAATCAGCGTAAAGAAATCCGTGTCGATTGGGTACATCGCTAATGAGCAATAAAAAAAGCGCCCGAAGGCGCTTTTCATTTATTCCCTGACCAATGATGATCAGGCTTCTGAATTGATTTGCGCGACCCAGGAAGACAGGCGTTGGTCGGTGAGTTCAGATTCGTTGTCTTCGTCGATAGGCAGTCCACAGAACTTACCGTCGATCACACTCTTTGACTCATCAAAGGTATAACCTTCAGGAGATACTTGACCAATCAGTTTTGCGCCAGATTTTTGGAATGCGCTATAAAGCTCTTCCATGGCGTCACAGAAATAGTCGCCGTAACCTGAGGAGTCGCCCAGTCCGAGAATCGCAACGGGCTTACCAGCGAAATCTTGATCAGGAATTTCAGTAATCAGGTCGTCCCAGGCTGTACCTGAACGTGCTTCATCGGCACCTGTGTTCCAGGTTGGAATGCAGCAGACGAGAGCTTCTGCAGAAGCCAATTCGTCGACACCGCTGATGCTGTCTACATCTTTGGCATCAGTCCCCAGAAGTTCCTTCAGGCGATCGGCAATATCTTCCGTTTTGCCCGTTGATGTTGCAAAGAAAATCGTGAAAGCCATAGGAATTGGATAACTCGATCATCATCCTTGCTTCCGGCCAAGGTTGTTCCCGCTTTTGACGCGCTTCTTGGTTGTATGTGACGCGCTCTCCTGTAATTTTGCTACAAGCTTGTGACATTTTGTGTTGACCTTGCTGTTTTTAGCACGGCTCTCGTCACATCTGCAACGGCATCCCTTTTGGCGATGTCATTTCGCGATATTCGGGCAATGCTTGGTTGAATTCAGCCTCTCTGGCGCGTGACAGCCATTTCTTGCGTTTGAGTGAGTCAGATTCGATGTAGTCGATAAACGCTTCCAGGTTTTGCTTGCCCGTCAAGGTCGTGGCTACCTTCTTCTTTTTCAAAAACTTTATCCTTCGCTTGTATTATCGCCTCCGACGTTTTTACGTGATGTTGTATCGATTGTTGTTGGTTTGATTTGTGGTTTAGGTAGTCGTATTGGTCTGACGATTTTAATTCTGATCTTTGTGTTCTCGTCGCAGGCTGTTGTTGTTATCACTCGGTAAATTTGCATTATTTTGTTTTGATGAGTTTTCAGTCTCTCTTTTATTCCTGACTATTTGTTTTAATATTAGAAGGAGTTTTTGCTTGGTTTCTGGAGTCAGTTGTTCGTCTTGTTGATCCAGTCTGCCGCTTGATCTAATGCTTCATGTCTTTCGTCGATTAGATGTTTGATTCCAAATTGCGCCAGTCTTTGTTTGACTTTTCCGCTTGCCCCCGTCACCATTACTCTGCGCTGCTGTCGTTCAGCCTCTTTAACCATTCTCTCGATGGCAAGGCTTGCTGTGACGCCTAGAAGTGGCACATCTGTGATGTCAAGAAGTAGCACTTTGTAGTGCCTTACCAGCATCATCCGTTCACTAATTCCCTTCGCTGCGCCGAAACTTAGCGGGCCTTGCATTCGGAACAGAATCAGATCATCACCACAACGTTTCATTAAACCCTGCTCTTGCGTCGTCAGATGCCCCGTTCCGGTGTTCATGTTGCCGAGTTGATGATTCGTCAGCGATTCAATCGTCAGCAAATTGGCCACGAACATTCCTACAAGAACGGCCCCGATTAGATCCCAGAACACTGTCATGAAGAGGACTCCCCACATCACGAGTGCCGTTTTGAACGACAGCCTGTGAGCTCGAAGCAGGAAGCCCCAGTCGATGATGTCCAGCCCGACCTTGATCAGGATTCCCGCTAGTAGTGCTGTTGGGATGCCTTCGGCAAGTGGGCCGGCTCCTAACAACAAGACAAGCAGCACCACGGAGTGCGTCATGCCTGACAGCGGTGTTCGTCCGCCTGATCGGATGTTGATCACCGTTCTCATCGTTGCTCCTGCACCTGGGAGCCCGCTGAACAGTCCTGAGATGCTGTTGGCAATGCCTTGACCCACCAGTTCCCGGTCTGATCGATGGCGGGTCTGACTGATGTTGTCAGCCACTAGCGATGTGAGTAACGAGTCAATCGCTCCGAGCAAAGCAAGCACCAGCCCCGATTTGAGCAGTAGCGGGAGGTGGTTGCTCCAGTTCGGAGCGCTGAAGCTCAGTCCTCCTTCAGGGATCGAACCGATGCGAGGCAGGTCTTCTGGAAATAGCCACAGCGCGAGTGGCGTGATCAGCAGAAGGCCCAACAACGGTGAGGGGATCACTTTGGTTACCCGTCTTGGTGCGGCGAACACCACCACAAGTGTCGCGATGCCGACCGCCACAGCTGCGGGGTTGGGCGTGAAATTAGTGCTCACCATTTGCAGCGAGGACGCCACTCCTCCCTGGCTGCTGATCCCCAACAAAGGGCCAATCTGGAGGCACAGAATGATCACGCCGATCCCCGACATGAACCCGGAGACCACGGAATAGGGAACTAGAGTGATGTATCGCCCGAGGCGAAGCACCCCCATCAGGATCTGCAGCAATCCTCCAAGAACCACTGCGGCCATCACCATGGCAAGCATGTCTCCCTGGCTGAGCTCCCGGATTGCTCCGACTGCCGCGAGACTGCTAATTACGCCTGCCACCGTCACACTCATCGGGCCTGTCGGTCCGCTCACTTGGGCCGGCGTTCCGCCAAACAGTGCCGCAAAAAAGCCTGTGATGATCGCTCCGTAGAGACCGTAAATCGCCCCTCCTGGGCCTAGCGCTGCATTGCCGAAAGCCAGGGCTAGGGGCAGTGCCACGACTGCAGCAGTGACACCACCTGTGAGATCTCCCCGCCAGTGTCGCCATTGAAAGCCGTTGATCAGGGGACGCCTGCTCGCGGTCATCGTGTTAGGGGGTCCCGGGCATTCCAGACCAGATCCTTAGGCCCTCCAGGGATTGCACACCTTCCCGCCGCTCACCGTTGGGCAGGATCCAGGTGGGATAAGCCCGGATTTCCTCTTGTTTGCAGGCAGCCGCTTGGATCGGTAGTTCCTTTGGTTTCCCGCATTCCACGTAGGGAAGATGTATTGCCGCATCGCCGAATAGTCGTGCTTGGTACTGACATGCCGGGCAGCGCCAGGATCCGTAATAAATGACCTTGGTTCGGCTCAGAAAGTCAGCCAGAGCGCCGGGATCGGGACTTGCTTTGGCTGTGCCATTGCCAATGAAGGCGATGTTGAGGCTGCTGAGTGCGCCAAGCAGAAGAACTTTGAGCATTTGCGAAATGTACGTGCGTTCCGACGTACGGGCATCCGGCCTCCTTCATCGGTGCCGAACCCCGGACGGAACTGGGACACTGAGACCAATCGGAGCTCTAGGAGCGCAGCGATCACCATGGCCGGCAGTGGATACCGCGATTACTTCAAGGTGCTCGGGGTAGAGCGCAGTGTTGATGCCGATGCGATCAAGCGGGCTTTTCGCAAGTTGGCGCGTAAATATCACCCCGATGTGAATCCCGGCGATGCCAATGCTGAGGCCAAATTCAAGGAGGTGAGCGAAGCCTATGAGGTGCTTTCCGATCCGGATAAGCGCCGCAGATATGAACAGTTTGGTCAGTACTGGAATCAGGCCGGAGCTCCTGGTGCTGGAGCGGGTACCGGAGGGTTTGACGTTGATTTTGGCCGCTACGGCAACTTCGACGATTTCATCAATGACCTGTTGGGTCGTTTCGGCGGCCCTGGTAATGCAGGCTTTGGAGGCGCTCCAGGCGGGTTCGCCGGCGGTGGTTTCCCTGGTGGTGGTTTCCCCCGAGGGGCCTCGAGGACTCCCTTGAATCTCGATGCTGAAGCCAGTGTGAAAGTGACCTTCGCCGAGGCTTTCCGCGGTGCTGAGCGAACTCTCTCTGTGAATGATGAGAGGGTTCAAGTCAGGATCCCTGCCGGGGTCAAAACAGGATCCAGGCTTCGGCTCAAAGGCAAGGGGAATTTGCAGCCGGGAACCGGACGCCGCGGAGATCTCTATCTCAGTCTCGAGGTGCAGGCGCACCCGGTATGGCGCCTCGATGGTGATCAGCTACGTGCGGACCTGCCCGTCTCCATTGATGAGCTTGCTCTTGGTGGCCTGGTGAAGGTCATGACACCTGACGGTGAGGCTGAGGTTTCGATTCCCGCCGGCACATCGCCTGGCAGGAGCCTGCGACTGAAAGGGAAAGGTTGGCCCTTGAAAGCCGGTCGTGGTGATCTGCTCCTCAATCTCAGCGTGCAGTGGCCCAGTCAATGGTCGGATCAGCAGCGCAATCTGCTGGAGCAGCTCAGAGAAGCCCGAACCGACGATCCCCGTAGCGACTGGCTACAGAGCGCTCGTCTTTGAGACCCTGACGGCTGTTGCCGCTTACGATCTCCTGCACCGATCAAGGCTGCTGATGGACCTCACCTACCGCCCGCGTCGCCTGCGCCGCTCGCCGGCGTTGCGAGCCATCGTCCGTGAAAACAGTCTTTCCCCAGCAGACTTCATTTATCCGTTGTTTGTGCATGAAGGTGCTGGAGTGGAGCCGATTGGCGCCATGCCGGGCGCCAGTCGCTGGAGCCTTGATCAACTCACTGGTGAGGTGAAACGTGCCTGGGATCTGGGCATCCGTTGCGTGGTGCTTTTCCCCAAGGTGGCTGAAGGACTTAAAACCGAGGACGGGGCTGAGTGCTTTAACGAAAATGGTCTGATCCCTCGTGCAATCCGCCAGCTGAAGCAGGAGATCCCTGAGATGGCGATCATGACGGATGTCGCCCTGGATCCTTATTCCTGTGATGGCCATGACGGCATCGTGAGTGATCAAGGCGTTGTGCTCAACGATGAAACCATTGAGCAGCTTTGCAAACAGGCTGTGATGCAGGCCCGTGCAGGTGCTGATCTCATCGGGCCCAGCGACATGATGGATGGTCGAGTCGGTGCCATCCGCGAAGCCCTTGACGATGAAGGCTTTGAGCACGTCGGTGTGATCAGCTATACAGCTAAATATTCATCCGCTTATTACGGCCCCTTTCGCGAAGCACTGGATTCAGCCCCGCGCGCGACGGGTAGCAAGCCGATTCCTAAAAACAAGGACACCTATCAGATGGATCCTGCCAATGCCAGGGAAGCCATCACCGAGGCCCAACTCGATGAACAGGAAGGGGCCGACATCATGATGGTGAAGCCAGGTCTTGCTTACCTCGACATCATTCATCGTCTCCGTTTGGAGTCGGAGCTGCCCATCGCTGCCTACAACGTCAGTGGTGAATATTCGATGGTCAAGGCAGCGGCCGAGAAGGGATGGATTGATGAGCGATCCGTGGTTCTCGAGACGCTGCTCAGCTTTAAAAGGGCTGGAGCTGATCTGATCCTCACTTATCACGCTTGCGATGCCGCTGAATGGTTAAAGCAGGGATGATCGTGTTGACCAGGAGCTGAGATTGGCAGTCTCTGGTGTGGGTTGCCTGAGCACTCGTTCGTTTCTGAGGGCTTTCGATCCTTTCCTGGATTGAATTCACAGTCAGGCCACCGCTCCGGGGGCTGCGACCTACAGAATATGTGGGCTGAATGAGATCGTTCATGTCTGCCGTGCAGCGCCTTGGTCATGTCGCCATCCGCGTCAGCGACATGGAACGAGCTGTGAGTTTTTACACCGGCCTTGGCATGCGCATGGTTTGGGAGGCCAACGACTGGTGCTACCTCGAAGCTGGTGATTCCCGCGATGGTCTGGCTTTGCTGGGGCCTAAATACAAGGCTGCAGGTCCCCATTTCGCCTTTCATTTCCGCGATCGCGCAGAAGTGGATGTGGTTCATGACCGCTTGAAGGCTTCAGGTGTCGCGGTGGGTGGTGTTCATGACCATCGCGACGGCACGGCATCCTTTTACCTACGCGATCCCGAAGGCAACTGGTTGGAGATGCTCTATGAGCCTCCGGGGGGAATCCCCACGAATCAACCTGGAGTCGCTCAGCCCGATTGATGTCCGCTCTTGAAGAAACACTGGAGCTGCTCGAGTGGCCGCGCCTCTGCCAGCATCTCTCCAGCTTCACCAGCACGCTCCAGGGGCGACGTCACTGCTGCCAAGGTTTACTGCCGGAATCTCTTCCTGAAAGCCTCATCCTTCAGGCGAAAACGCAGGAGATGGCAAGCCTGGATGGCCTTTTAGATGGAGGCCTCAGCTTCCAAGGGGTGGCTGACCTTGATCTGATTCTGCTGCGTTGCAGCAAAGGAGGTGTTGCCTCCGGTGAGGAGCTGCTCGCAGTTGCCGACACCCTGGCCGCAGCGCGTCGTCTGCGCCGAAAGATCGATGATCCTGAGCTCAGGCCGGTGTGCACTGCTCTGCTCTCGGATGTGGCCACCTTGCCGGAGCTGGAACAACGCCTGAAGTTCGCCATTGAAGAAGGAGGTCGCGTCGCCGATCGGGCCAGTGCCAAGCTGGAGGGACTGCGTCGGCAATGGCAAGAGCTGCGTTCACGCAGGCGCGACAAGTTGCAGGATGTGATCCGCCGCTGGGCAGCACATCTTCAGGACACGGTGATCGCTCAGCGGCATGGACGACCTGTGCTCGCTGTGAAAGCTGGAGCTGGTGGCCAGTGTCCGGGCATGGTTCATGACAGTTCCGCCTCGGGCAGCACAGTGTTCGTCGAGCCTAATTCGGTGGTCGATCTGGGGAATCGGTTGGCGGATCTCGACGGCAGGATCCGTGAGGAGGAGCAGCGTGTTCTCGCCGAAATCAGTGCTGCTGTTGCTGAGCAGGTCGATGGTTTGCTCGCACTAATGGCGGTGCTGTTGGATCTAGACGTGGCTCTGGCACGAGGTCGTTACGGGCAATGGCTGGGTGCTGTTCCCCCTCGGCTCGAGGCCGCCAGTGATGCTCCGTTCACACTGCAGAATCTGCGTCATCCTCTGCTGGTGTGGCAGGAGCGCAAAGAGCAGGGGCCATCGGTCGTTCCCTTCAGCGTTGATGTCTCGGCTTCTCTGAGGGTGGTTGCGATCACTGGGCCAAACACCGGTGGCAAGACCGTCACGCTCAAAAGTCTTGGGCTTGCTGCACTGATGGCACGTGCAGGGCTCTGGCTCCCCTGCACCGGCAGCCCAACCCTGCCTTGGTGTGCCCAGGTTCTCGCTGATATCGGCGATGAGCAATCACTGCAGCAGAGCTTGTCCACCTTTAGTGGCCATATCAAGCGCATCAGTCGCATCCTGGAGTCGATCGGCTCGGGCCCAGCTCCTGCTCTAGTGCTGCTTGATGAAGTGGGAGCTGGGACGGATCCCAGCGAAGGCAGTGCTCTGGCCACGGCTTTGTTACGTGAGCTGGCCGATCGTGCCAGGCTCACCGTGGCCACGACCCATTTCGGTGAGCTCAAGGCTCTCAAGTACAACGATCCCCGTTTTGAGAATGCGTCGGTTGCTTTCGATAGTGAAAGCCTCTCTCCGACGTACCACTTGCTCTGGGGAATTCCTGGTCGAAGCAATGCTCTCGCCATCGCCACGCGGCTCGGTCTAGATGCCGGGGTGATTGATCAAGCTCGCAGCCTTCTCTCACCACGCGGGGATGGGGAGGCCAACACTGTGATCCGTGGACTAGAGGAACAACGTCAGCGTCAGCAGGCTGCTGCCGAGGATGCAGCTGCCCTGTTGGCCCGAACTGAACTGCTGCATGAAGAGCTGCTGAAGCGTTGGGAGACACAGAAACAACATTCCGCTGAACGGCAGGAACGGGGCAGGCAGCGCCTCGAGACCTCGATTCGCTCAGGGCAGAAGGAAGTACGGCAGCTCATCCGTCGTCTCCGTGACGATCAGGCCGATGGTGAAACGGCACGGAAAGCCGGTCAGCGTCTGCGCAAGCTCGAGGACCGTCATCGACCTGAGCAAGAGCGACGACAGCATCTGGGTTGGCGACCTCAGGTGGGTGATCGCATCCGTGTTCTGGCACTCGGCAAAGCTGCTGAGGTGCTGGCTGTTTCTGATGATGGCTTGCAGCTGAATGTGCGCTGTGGGGTGATGCGAAGCACCGTTGAGCTTTCAGCTGTGGAGAGTCTTGATGGACGCAAACCTGAACCTCCAGCACCCGTGGTTCAGATCAAGGCGCGCCGAGGCAGTGGCGTTGCTGAGGTGCGGACCTCACGCAACACAATTGATGTGCGGGGCATGCGTGTGCATGAAGCTGAGGCTGCTGTTGACGACGTTCTGCGAGGGGCAAATGGCCCTGTCTGGGTGATCCATGGCATCGGCACCGGTCGCCTCAAACGTGGCTTGCGCGACTGGTTGGCTTCACTGGACTACGTGGAGCGTGTGCTGGATGCTGAGCAGGGTGATGGTGGCGCTGGATGCAGTGTCATCTGGGTGCACTGAAGAGGGCTTCGCTTCAGGTCAGATCGGGAAGCACCGGGGTGTCGTCTCGTTCTGATGGGGGTGTCGGCACGGGAATGGCGTCCCCTTGGTCGTCAAATAAGCGCCATCCATGGGGATCAGCATCTAGATGAATGCGACTTCCTGGTATTGCTCTGAGACCCGGATCTGCCCTGACCTGCACCAAGTGCTCCCCATCGAGCAGCCTGCAAGTGATCAGCTGTTCGTTGCCCAGCACTTCACTATGACTGACGTCTGCCTGCAGGTTTCGGTTGGTGGCAGGTGCCACCTTGAGATCTTCGGGACGAATGCCGCCATGGAGCCGTTGGCCCTCGAGACCTGCCAGTGCCGCACTGAGGGGACCCTCCACACTCACCCGGCGTTCGCCCAGGTGGAGTGTCTGGCTGCGACCCACCTGGACTGGCAGCACATTCATGGGAGGGCTGCCGATGAACTGGGCCACAAACAGGTTTGATGGCCAGCGGTAGAGATCCATCGGTGTGCCCAGTTGCTGAAGCCGACCCTGATTGAGTACGGCGATCCGGTGACCCATGGTCATGGCCTCCACCTGATCGTGGGTCACGTAGAGAGTGGTGGTCCCCAGCTGACGCTGGAGGTCCACGATGCGAGTACGGGTGCTGCCGCGCAGCTTGGCATCGAGATTGCTCAGCGGTTCGTCCATCAGAAAGACATCCGGCTGACGCGCCATGGCTCGCCCGAGAGCCACCCGTTGTTTCTGACCACCGGATAACTCCTTGGGCCGTCGATCCAGCAGCTGATCTAATTCGAGAGCCCGGGCCACCTCCAGCACCCGATGTTCCACCTTCGCTTCCCGTTCAGATCGGACTTGAAGCAGGCGCGGCAGCTCGCGTGTGCTGCGATGCAATTGGTCATGGAGCTGCTCGATGGCACTGCGGTGGCGGCTGCGACGCAGTCCGAACCCGAGGTTGTCGCGAACGCTGAGATGCGGATACAGCGCATAGCTCTGGAACACCATCGCCACATTGCGCTTGGCAGGCCTCAGCTTGGTTACAGCTTGCTGCCCCACCAGTATTTCACCCGCACTGGGTGTCTCAAGGCCTGCCATCAGCCTGAGCAAGGTGCTCTTACCACAGCCGGAAGGACCGACCAGAACCAGAAATTCACCATCTTCAATCGACAGTGAGAGGTCACGAATAACCTCGACGGGCCCCTCACCACCACGACCTGGATAGCTCTTGCTGAGCGCCTCGAAGCGAACGCCGGCCAAGCTCAATCTCCCGTGCCTCGCGATCCTAGGGTTGGTGACTGGTCCCGATCGAAGCTTTTCGTGCAGTTCATCGACCAGGCGCGCATCACCGTCCGTGGCGGCCGTGGCGGTGATGGCATCGTGGCCTTCCGTCGTGAGAAGTACGTTCCAGCCGGTGGTCCCTCAGGCGGTGATGGGGGGCATGGATCCCACGTGGTCCTCGAGGCTGACTCGAATCTTCAGACGCTGCTGGATTTCAAGTACAAGCGATTGTTTGCAGGCACTGATGGTCGTCGGGGCGGCCCCAATCGCTGCACCGGTGCGTCTGGCCAGCCTCTGGTCATTCATGTTCCCTGCGGAACGGAGGTGCGACATCTCACCACCGGCATCCTCATGGGTGATCTGACCGCGCCTGGAGAGCAGCTCATGGTGGCGTTCGGAGGCCGCGGCGGTCTGGGAAATGCCCACTATCTGAGTAACCGCAACCGTGCGCCCGAAAAGTGCACTGAAGGTCGCGACGGAGAGGAGTGGCCTCTCCAGCTTGAATTGAAGCTGCTGGCCGAGGTCGGAATCATCGGTTTGCCCAATGCCGGCAAAAGCACGTTGATCAGCGTTTTGTCTGCAGCCCGTCCCAAGATCGCCGATTACCCCTTCACTACCTTGGTGCCCAATCTCGGTGTGGTGCGCCGTCCGACCGGAGATGGCACGGTCTTTGCCGATATTCCTGGCCTGATTGCCGGTGCCGCCCAGGGTGCCGGACTCGGGCATGATTTTCTTCGCCACATCGAGCGCACCCGCCTGCTGATTCACGTGGTGGATGGAGGGGCGGATGATCCACTGGGTGATCTGAAGGTGGTGGAGAAGGAGTTAGAGGCTTATGGCCATGGCCTGGTGGATCGTCAGCGCTTGCTCGTCGTGAACAAGCTTGAGCTTCTGGATGAGTCGGGTCGCGACGCATTAGTGGAGGCTCTGGAACAAGAAAGTGGTCGGAGGCCACTGTTGATTTCAGCTGTGATGGGTCAAGGACTGAAAGATCTGTTGAATCAGGTCTGGATGGAACTTGGCGTCTGAGCCATTTGCTTCATCCATGGACTTCATCCATTTGTCGAGAAGCGTGTTCGGGCTCCCACGAAGACTTGTGCGTTCAGCGTTGGATGGCGATAAAGGGAACAATGAGAGAACGTCCGATGACCTTCTTCACCTGTTTCGACACCCAGGGCCAGTTGATCGCTCGCTGTCAAACGCCCCAGCAAATCGAGGCCCTGCGCCGTCGCGGTCGTCCAATTGCCGGAGTGCATGCCATGAAGCCAGAGGAAGCCGTGGTGTGCAGCCTCACAGGCAGCCCTGCCGATTTCAACGAAGATCAGTGACCCAAGCGGCATGGTTCACTATGCCGAGCTCTTGATCGTGGCTGCTCAATAAAAAAGCGGGGATCGTTCCCCGCTTTTTTATTGAGTTGATCGTGCAGCGAACGATTCAGTCGTCATAAACGCGGCACTCATCAGCTTCCGGGTTGTTTTCACAATAGAGCTCAATGGGAGTGGGATCGTGGCTGTCGCCGGGATGCTCCTTCTTGTAGTCCTGCAGGGACTCAAGCTCTTCGCTGAAGTGGCGAACCTTGGCATCGTTGCCCTCTGCCTTGGCAGCTTCGAGCTCGCTCTGGTCCTTCTTGATGTGCTCGTCGATGGATTTCATGGAGTCGTTGGCGTGTCCCAACCAATGTCGACGCCCACACCATACGGCCGTTGCGCTGTGCTGCCAGCTGCCAGACATCAGACCTCGTTTCCGTATCAACACTCATGACCTTGTCGAGTGACCTCGGCTACCAGCAAAGAAGAAAGGGTTCGTGGTCATGGTGCGAATCAGGCAACGACAGGGGCGCCACTTCATGGATGAAGAGGGCCGCATGTTCTGGATCAATGGTCCGGAGAACTTCTGCTATCTCTCAGAACAGCGTCAGTGGCGTTGCGGTCTGAGCTTTCAGGAGGTTCTTGAGTGGAAGCAATGTGCTCCTTCAGGGCTAGTGAGTCAGCGCTTCAGCTCACTACAGGCCGCCTGCGAGGCCTTCGAGCACAACCGGATTTTTTGGTCGCATGATCTTTACCTGCGTCGCATGGGTGACCAGATGGCCTTGCATCGCTCAGCGGACGATTACCGCCCCACCGTGATGAAACTGGCGGAAGCCTCTGGTCGAGCAGTGAGACCAGCGCCGTGGAGTGGTCGCCCCTCCACGCCATTGAGCTGTCCTGTTCCCTTGACGAACTCCAACGTGGGTGTGGTTGGTGACTCTGGCGGAGAACTGACGCATCCTCGTCGTCGTCGCCGTTCTCTCAGGGAACCAGTTCACTGAGTTCCAGCCAGCGTTCTTCACTGGTTTCGAGCGCTTCCAGCAGGCTGGCCAGATCGTGGCTCAGGCTGGTGAGATCGCCCTGGCCGCTGGAGATGGCTTGCTCGAGGTCTGCTTTGCGCTGCTCCATCTGAGGTAGTTCATGTTCCAGTGATTCCAGTTCTCGTGATTCCTTGAAACTGCGTCGACGTGGACCCTGGTTCTTCGAAGCCAGCTCTTTGCTGGTTTGCTCCCCATTGGAGCGATTGCGGTTGCCTTCAGCCGCGGCACTCTTTTCTTGGTTCCGGCGATGGTCAAGAAAGGCGCTGTAGTTGCCTTCAAAACGCTGCAGACGTCCTTGCTCGAAGCAGAACAGACGATCGACGGTTCGATCCAGAAAGTAGCGGTCGTGAGAGACCACCACCACACAGCCGCGAAAGTCTTCGAGCAGGTCTTCCAGAACGCTCAGCGTTTGAACATCGAGATCGTTGGTGGGTTCATCCAGCAGCAAAACGTTGGGAGCCTGAATCAGCATTCGACACAGACTCAGCCGTCGTCGCTCCCCTCCTGACAACTTGCTGAGCGGACTGTGCTGCTGAGCGGGCGGGAATAGAAATCGCTCCAACAGCTGGGAGGCACTCAGTTGCTCTCCTCCTAAATCAATTCGAGATGCGGCCTCTTCGACAAATTCGATCACCTTGCGCTCGAGTCCACGCCCTTCTGTGAGTGCATCGGTGTGCTGGTCGAGATAGCCGAGATGCACTGTTTCCCCAAGGCGGAGACTGCCAGCAGTGGCTTGCCGCCGTCCGGCGATCAGGTCCAGCAGGGTGGATTTGCCGCTGCCATTGGGTCCGATGATCCCGATCCGATCCTCGGGACTGAAGCTGTAGGTGAAATCCTTCAGAAGGACCGGGCCGTCGGCCTGGCCATCTGCGGTGACCGTCAGTTGCTCAGCTTCGATCGCGAGCTTGCCGATCCGACGGCTGACGCTGCTCATCTCCAGTTGGCTGCGATTGGTTTTCGGGTGTGCTGCCCGCATCTCCTCGATTCGCTGAATGCGAGCTTTCTGCTTGGTGCTCCGCGCCTTCGGGCCCTGACGCAGCCAGGCCAGTTCCCGTCGCATCACGCTCTTGAATCGGGCAGCTTCAGCGGCTTCTGAGACCTCCTGGTCAGCTTTGCGCTGCAGATAAGCGCTGTAATTCCCATCAATGCTGGAGGCCTGTCCCCGCTCCACTTCCACAATTCGGCGTGTCACACGGTCGAGCACATAACGGTCGTGTGTAACGAGCACCACAGCTCCTGGGTACTGATCCAACCAGCTCTGCAGCCATTCCACAGCAGCTGCATCCAGATGGTTTGTCGGTTCATCCAGGAGAAGCACATCTGGGCCGGCAACCAGTGCCGAGGCCAGGCCCACTCGCTTGCGATAGCCCCCGGATAAATCCTCCACCGGGCGGTGTAGATCGCTGATTCCTAGGCGCTGCAGCACCTCCTGGCACTGTTGCTCAAGCCCCCAGGCTCCCTCCTCGTCCATGCGTTCGCTCAGAGCACCGAGTTTTCGCATCAGCGTTGTGTCATCAGGAGACTGGGCCACCGCCTCAGAGACGGCGCTGAAGCGCAGCAGGAGCTCCCGCTTTTCTCCACAGCCGGCCAGCACCTGTTCCAGCACGGTGAGCCCAGGCTCCACCGTGCTGTCCTGACCAACCAGCTCAATTCTCAGACGGGAGGAGCAGCGCCGCTCTCCGCCTCCAAGTGGTTCCTTTCCTGACAGAACCCGCAGAAGAGTGGATTTACCGGCTCCATTCGGTCCGATCAATCCAACCCTGTCCCCTTCACGGATATGCAGCGTGAGGTCCTCGAACAGGGTTCGGATGCCGAAATCTTTGGAAGCATCAACCAGGCTGATCAGACTCACGAGCCTCCGACCTCGCGCTGGGCGTCCAGATAAGCAAACACGCTCTTGTCTCCGACATCGGCTGCTGCCTCCATGCCGAACTTCCGCACGGCGAGCACGACCAGTAGCAGCCCCGCGACCAGCACCAACATCCCGCAAGGGCCGTTGCCAATCAGCCCCAGCAGCCTTCCCAGAAGAGCGACAGGAAGGAGCAGTGTGAGGCCCACGGCCTCCGGACGACGGAAGCAGAAGAATTCCTTGAAGCCTATGCCGGTGAGAGCCGCAAACATCGGTCCAATGGCCAGGAGCCATCGGGGCTGGCTTGCCAGCGTGTCGAGGGCTTCATGGGCTGATGTCTGAAGCATCAGCACCAGCCAACCCAGACAGCCAAGCAGCCAAAACAGCTGCAGCGCGTGGTGGAGCGGCCGCAGATAAATATGAATCCACTGCAGGGCCAGCCCGAGGCTGATGCTAAGAGGCAGAAGCCAAAGCCAGGCCCAATGCCCCCCAACCAGCCACCATTGCAGCAGCCCTGCGCTCAGTGAGATGCCGCTGACCAGCAGACAGATCCTGTAACGCTGAACCTCCTCTCTGTCCGTCGACGTGATGGTGAAAGGTCCATACATTCCGTCGAACTGGGGATCGGCGGTTGTCATGGCAGGGGAATGGTGCTGTTAACCAGTGTGCTCAGCTTCGGGCCTTGCGGAACGATTCCGCCGGGATTCAGAGGAAAGAGGGCGCCGAAGTAGTCATGGCGCCAGGCTGCTGCGTCGCAGGTGGCGTCCACTCCAGGCAAAGCCATGAACCGTTGTCGCCATTTCCACAGTTCAGGCAGCATCCAAAGGGGTTTTGCGCTACATCCGAACAGGGGGGCGTAGACAGCCTCCCAGCGAATCAGGGTTGGGAACAGGCGCACGTCGGCAAGGGTCAGGGTCGTACCGCAAAGCCATGGACCATCCTGCCTGAGACTTCGTTCAAGCTTCTCAAGAGCATTAGCCATGGCGGCACTTGCCTGGTCATAGGCCGACTGGTTCCGGGCAAAGCCGCAGCGGTAAACCCCGTCGTTCACAGCTGGCTGTAGAAGCTGCTGCCAGCTTTCAATCCGTTCCTGCAGGCTGACAGGAGCCAGGTCTGGGGCTTCAAGTGCTGTAGGCCAGCGATTCAGAGCCGAGCTGAGTGGCGTGCTGTCGTTGCCGAGAAGCCGTGGCTGGTGTTGTTCGTTGCGGCCAGGATCCACCAGCACCGGCACCGTCGCTCGCAGACTGGGTTCCGCCCCGCAGCGGCGATACAGCTCTAACAAACTAGTGCAGCCCAGCCAGCTGGGATCCAGTCGCCATCGTCCCTCCTCGTGGTCAGCCTTGACGGTGATCACCTCGAGACTGCTCTCAAGACCTCGCAACTTCACCATCAGCCAGGCGCGGTGTGCCCATGGACAGCTGCGTCCGATCAGCAGCCGCGGTCGTCGGTTTGGGTCTCGCTCCTGCAGATCCTCTGCCTCCGGGACCGACGTTTGCATCGGAGCGCTGTCTGGCCGTTGGTAGTTGCCCTGGTCATCCGCGGGCCCTAGCCCTGTCATCAGGCGTCGCCACTGCCACTGCCAGCCCTTTCGCACACTGCGAACGATCAGTGGAGGAATCGACATCACGGTTCCGTTTCAAGGGATTGTCCTTCAGGCTATGGATGAGTGCAGCGACCTGATGGCAAGCCCCCGAGTGCTGGTGGTGGCTGGTACCCACGGCAATGAAGTCAATGCTCCCTGGCTTCTGGAGCAATGGGCTGTTCAGAAGGAGCTGATTGACGCGTGTGGATGTGTCGTCCAAACAGTGATTGGTAATCCGGAGGCCCGCGCCGTGGGTCGTCGTTATTGCGATCGCGATCTCAATCGTTCCTTCCGTCCCGATCTCCTGCAGCAAAGCGCGACCAACCCCGAGCAGTGCGATCGTGAAATGCTTAGGGCTCTGGAACTGCAGCGCAAGTTCGGGCCTGAGGGCCAAACACCCTGTGACCTGGTGTTTGATCTGCACAGCACCACAGCTGCGATGGGTAACTGCCTGGTGGTGTACGGCCGCAGGCCAGCTGATCTGGCCCTAGCTGCGCTGGTCCAGTCATCGCTGGGGCTGCAGATCTATCTGCATGAAGCCGATGTCGCGCAACAGGGTTTCATGGTGGAGCGCTGGCCTTGCGGACTTGTGATTGAAGTGGGGCCAGTGCCTCAAAGTGTTCGCAGACATGACATCGTTCAACAGACGCAGCTGGCGCTTCAGGCGGTGTTTCAGGCCATTGCTGATGTTGTCTCCGGCGAAGCCAGCTATCCCCACCAGCTTGTGCTTCACCGTCATCTCAAAAGCCTTGATCTGCCTCGACAGGCCTCAGGTGAAGCTGCAGCCTTGATTCATCCACAGCTGCAGGATCGCGATTGGATCCCCCTGCGCTGCGGTGATCCTCTGTTTGTTTCGGCTCAGGGAACAACCATTGCCTATGAGGGACCGGATGGAGTGATTCCCGTCTTCATTAATGAAGCGGCTTACGCGGAAAAGGCCATTGCCCTCAGCCTCACGAGCCGCGAAGAATGGCCTCTGTCCAAGAGCTGGACAGAGGCCCTTGCCCTCCTGTTGAACGGGAATCAGCGCGGCGATCCGTTGTAAATGATGCTGAGGACACTGCGACCGTCTGGAGCAATCTGAATTTCGGTTTCCGTGGTGGCAGCGCTGCCGTCTTCAGGCCAGCCAGGATTTCCACCAAGGAAGCTGAAGGTGTAACCGCTTGGAGAGTCATCGACAAGACAATCTCCGCCGCCCGAGCTGGTCTTGAACATGCAGGGCTGGGGGCGGTAGACGCTGAGCCCACCGTTCTCGGTCACAGCTGTGTTGCGCGCCAGATTTAAGGCACGCACCTGGGATGCTGGCAATGGTGCCTGTGCCATGACTGGAGCGCCGGCAAAAGCCCCTGTTCCAGCGATCACAGCCAGGGCGGTTAAGGAAGAGAGGTTCATGACCTTGGTTAAGACTCTTCTATCGGAGACAGAGCAACAGCGTCTGTCAACTAATCCGTTGTGGTCTGTTGACCGGGGATTCAGGGGATCGGACCGTTGTAAGGAACAGCCAGGATCCGCTCTCCGTCTTGTGAGACGAGCACTCTCGTTTCCAAAGTGGGACGCGGGGGTGATTGCTGCTGCCAGCCTGGTGGGCCGCCGAGGAAACCGAACAGAAACCCCTGATCCGATTTGGAGATCAGGCATGAGCTTGCCCCTGTCTCATACATGCATGCTGCGGCGCGGTAGGACGCGAGCCCACCGTTCAAAGACTCCGCTCGCATCCTTGCGAGGTTCGCTGCCTTCGGCTGTGCGACTGGCAAAGAGGGTGCCGCTTGCACAGCACCGATGCTTCCCAGGCAGAGCGCAAGCCCGGTGGCGGTTGTCAGCAGTCGGTTCATGGGTTTCCTGTCTGCGCTCACAGCCTGATGCCCATGGTTCGTGAATGGTGTTTCTCGGGACTGGGAAGGCATGTCTCGCTGTGACTGGTGATCCAATTCACTCCCTAGAGATTTATCCACAGGCCCATGTGCCCTGTTCGAGCGTGCAGGGCAAGCTGCTGACCTTGCCATTTTCCCAATAGATCCTCAGCCGATCGTCGGCGGTGCCGCTGCGGAAGGTGATGGATTTGATCGGCCCGGGTGGGACACGCTCTCCACTGTCATCACTACCAGGCATGTTTTTGCTGACTCGTCGTTCAAGCTGGTCGACACGGTTTTGCAGCTCACTGATTTGCGCGTCGCGACTGATGTTGGTTGATGGCTGAGTGTCAGCCCGTTTCTGGCAGGCACTGGTCAGAGCCGCTGTCATGAAGACGGTGAGAGCCATGGCCAGCGATCGAACGGCGGGGGCTGAAGAGGGATGCATGACCGCGGCGTTATGGATTGATTCAGTGTGGGTGTTCAGCCAGTTTCGACCAGTCGTTCACTCCAGTAAACGACTGCGCCCTGAGATTCCAGTTCATGACGCCTGTGGCGCGCTGCCTTGGTGGGAACGGTTTCCTCAAGACGCTGTCCTGCGATCAACCAACGAATGAGGACCACAGGTGTCTCCTGAGACGCAGCCTGAGAACCTTAAGCGATCCTTTAGGGGCTTTGGCTTTGGGCGGGCCGTGCCTGAGCGAGGTCTCAATGGTTCTTCACGTCGGCTTCATAAAGCAAGCGACATCTTGCGCAATGTTGCTTTACAATCATGCTTGGCAGGGCTTCCTGCCCTTCCGTAACCGTCTCCTCGGAGACATTCTTTCCCGTTCTCATGACCACCACCATTCAGCAGCGCTCCGGCGCTAATGGCTGGCAGCAGTTCTGCGAGTGGGTCACCTCCACCAACAACCGCCTCTATGTGGGCTGGTTCGGTGTGCTGATGATCCCCACCCTGCTGGCTGCCACCACCTGTTTCATTGTTGCGTTCATCGCAGCACCCCCCGTCGACATCGACGGCATCCGTGAGCCCGTTGCTGGCTCCTTGATCTACGGCAACAACATCATCTCTGGTGCTGTTGTTCCCTCCTCGAACGCCATCGGCCTTCACTTCTATCCCATCTGGGAAGCTGCTTCTCTCGACGAGTGGCTGTACAACGGCGGTCCTTACCAGCTGGTTGTCTTCCACTTCCTGATCGGCATCTTCTGCTACATGGGTCGCGAGTGGGAACTCTCCTACCGCCTCGGCATGCGCCCCTGGATCTGCGTTGCTTACAGCGCACCTGTGGCTGCTGCCTCCGCCGTGTTCCTGGTGTACCCCTTCGGTCAGGGTTCCTTCTCTGACGGCATGCCCCTGGGCATCTCTGGCACCTTCAACTTCATGTTGGTGTTCCAGGCCGAGCACAACATCCTGATGCACCCCTTCCACATGCTTGGTGTGGCTGGCGTCTTCGGTGGTTCACTGTTCTCCGCCATGCACGGTTCACTGGTGACCTCCTCCTTGGTTCGTGAAACAACCGAGAACGATTCACTGAACTATGGCTACAAGTTCGGCCAAGAGGAAGAGACCTACAACATCGTGGCTGCCCACGGTTACTTCGGTCGCCTGATCTTCCAATACGCGTCGTTCAACAACAGCCGTAGCCTGCACTTCTTCCTGGCTGCCTGGCCCGTTGTCGGCATCTGGTTCACCGCCCTTGGCGTGTCAACCATGGCCTTCAACCTGAACGGTTTCAACTTCAACCAGTCCATCCTTGATGGTCAGGGCCGCGTCCTGAACACCTGGGCTGATGTGCTGAACCGCGCCAACCTCGGCATGGAAGTCATGCACGAGCGCAACGCTCACAACTTCCCTCTCGACCTGGCTGCTGCTGAGTCCACTCCTGTGGCTCTGCAAGCTCCCGCCATCGGCTGAGGCTGAAGTCTCCAAGAGATTCAGCTTTAGCTGAATCGGACAGCCCCCTCGGGAGAGGGGGCTTTTTACTGGCTGGCTGGTCGGTCAGTGAGCTGCTGGATCAGTGAGCTCTCAGATCAGTCATTCAGTGATCCGCTTTGCCATTGCAGGCTTCTGCGGAGAGCCACGGGAAAACCAGAAACACTCACCTGCGCAGGCAGACCATCACTGTCCATGGGCTGCATGGTGTTGAGATCAATGGTTGTTTCCCGAATCAGCTTCGAGGGTCGAGACCACTCAAGAAGCGTCAGAGATGGTGGTGAAGTCACACTGCTGCCGATGATCTGGCGTGGTCCGCTGCCCATTGCTCCCAGGCTTAGCAGCCGTAAACCCATTGATTCAGAGGGGTACCAGGCGTGGTGGTGACCCGAGATCACCAGATCAACCCCACCCCTCCGCATCAAACCGGCCAGCTCCTGTGGATTGGCTATGCATTCTCCAGAGCGCGCCCTTCCTTCGCTGAAGGCTGTGAGCGGCAGATGGCCCATCACCATGCAGAGATCGTCAGGTTGGCGATGGGTGGAGTTCAATGCTGCCTCGATCCATCGTCGTTGTGAAGAATCAACGTTGGCTGAAGAGGCATCGATTACGACCAAAAACAGTCCAGGACGTCTCCATACGTACTGAAAGGGAAATCGCTCGCTTTGTATGAACCCGGATTGCAGATCTCCGCGATTCTCGTGCCAGAACAGATCAGCCTGCTGGCGCTCACGCCCATAGATCCAGCCTCCTTGATCTTGTTGACTCGATCCATCGTGATTGCCAATGGCGGGGAGCAAAGGAATCCCTGCTTGTTGAAGCGGTGCTCGAACCGTTTGATCAAGACCAGTCCACATCGCTTTGAGCTGGCTGTTGGTCAGCGATCTTTTCTGGCCAGCCACCATGTCTCCAGCACAAAGCACGAGGTCGGGTTGTTGCCGCAACAGCAACGCCACTCCACGCTCAACGGCCCTGCTGTAACTCGTACTTCCGTAGGAACCGTTGAGGTCGCTGATCAAGCCCAGTTTCAACCCGTCAAGGGTCTGAGTGGTGACTGAGCCCAGCTGTTGTGATCCGGTTTTTCGCGACAGGCCATCCAGGATGCCGCCTGAAAGAGCTGCGCCAGCGATCAGCCTTAGAAAAGTTCGGCGTCCGGTCGGGTTCATCTGCCGAGTTTATGGCCGGAATCAATGCATGGATGGCATCAGATTCCGGATGATTTGCTGAAGGTTGAGTCCTGTAATCCCTTCAGCAACTGGCAAGAAGATGGTGTCCACTCAGCAAAACTGTCATGGGGTATCGAACGCATTGCCGGAATTTTGTGACAGCGGATTGTTTTCGGGCTGGCCAGCCTCAGCCTGTTTGATTGGTGAGGGTCGTTCGATCTCAGACTGCTCGAATTCCTGAGCAGGAGGAATCATTTTTTTCGGCCCAACCACATCGACAGCGGTGCGTTGGACGACAAGCTGGTAATTACTCTGTAAGAGTTTGTTGATCTCCTCTTGTACCAAGGTGACCTGTTTGTAGCTCGGAAGGTCGGGATCTGTCACACGAACAATGATCCGAATAATGCCTTCTTCTTTATTCTTACCCTTTTGGGTTGTTTTCCAGTCAATGTCAACATGCTCCACATCAACTAATTCCGAATCGCTGAAGGTCAGAGTTTCATTGACAAGAAATTTACGGACCGTTTGTTCCACCATGGATTGCCTATTTTCTCGATTGGCTTGAGTCAATAATCCGATGAAGCTGCCTCCCAGTGGAATCAGCAACAGGCCTGTGAGTGTGAAGCTGGCCACACTGAGTCGACTTCGGATCAGCTCATGGCGGAATTCGGGGTCTTTCCAGGCCATCAGGACCAACCCGCCCGTGAGAATTCCCAGAAGATTGGTGGCGAAAAGCAATCCAGCTCCGCGGGCATCACTCCAGCTTTGGTGAGAGAGCAACAGTCCCATCACGCAGACAGGAGGCACTAGAGCCACGGCGATTGCCGTTCCCGCCAGCGAACTCACCGCATCGCTTCGCAACTTCGCATAGGTCGCTAGACCTCCTGCCACGAGTGCGATTCCCAGATCAAGCAAATTGGGCGAAGTCCTGGCCAGAACCTCAGTCCCGAATTGTGGCAAGCCAGTGACTGAACCGAGCAGAAAGGAGAGCATCGTGGTGCTCAAAACCCCCACCAGCAGAGTGCGCAGAGATCGACCCAGCAGCCTTACTTCCCCCAGCAGGATGGCGAAGGCTGCGGCCCTGAGAGGCATGATCCATGGAGCCACCACCATGCCGCCGATGACCACTGCAGAGCTGTTAGCAAGCAGGCCCAGGGTCGAGATCAGGCTTGCTCCAATACTGAGCACAATGAACACCTCGTCCAAGGTGGCATCGCGCATGTGACTGCGACGTAGTTGACTGATTTTGCGGCTGGACAAGCTGCCCGACTCCATGAACTCGTCAATGGTGAGGGCAGTCTGATTGTTGGCGCTCACCTGTTCAGGTTCGAGTGACGCAAAGAGTTCCGATCTAAGGATTCACGAATTGTTCTGAGCTTTTCAACGGTTGGTTGTCTGCTGTTATGTGCATCACAAGCTGAGCCGACGACTCAACGAATGCAATGACGTCACTGCTGTACATCGTTTTATGAGTTTTTCTGGATTTTCGGAAGGTCGTGCTTTTGCCACAGCTTTTGGCAACGAGCGCTGGGGAGAGTTCACTCAGCCAAAATCAAGGGTGATCGTATTCGCCAGTACCAACTTCCAAATCATTAAAGATTTGATTGCTGTTGCAATGGTGAATTCCAGCAGTCCTTCCATTAAGTTATGGAGCCGTCTTCTGCGCGATGTCTCCCTCTGATTTGTCTTCTTTGGAGTGGGAGGCAGATGGTGAAATGTCTGCCCAAGACACCTGGGATCTTGTGAATCGTTTAGCGAAAGTTGAAGAACAGGAAAAAGCATCGAGTTTGTTGCAGCTGTCTTCAAAGCACAGCCATTCCAAAGGAAGGAAGTCTCAGCTTGAGAACTAATTCGGCAGCGGTCAAATTTTAAAAAATAATGTATGTTTCTAGGATCGATATAGAAAGACTATAAAGTAGCAATTTGATGTGAATTAGCACCATTCTTTTTTATTGGCTCGCTCCTAAATTGCATTGTTTTGGGTGTAATGAGAGTGACTCGTTTCATGTCCTGCCTTAATCGAAATCGATGTGCGGATCAGCCCAGTGCATAGGAAGGCTTGAAGTTAGAAGGTTGATTTTGCAACGATTAAAGTTCGCTTTAGCTTTGAGCTAATTGAGGTTGCTACTTAAACTCTCAACCATTCCTTCTGTTGTCTCTATGGGGATCAACTGTCCTGTGAAGTCACAGGGAACGTTTATTTGCGACGCTTGGTAAGATCACCGAAGTCATCGTCGTTGGGTTGCATGAATTGCCAGACGACTGGCACCGTGAACACCACAACAAGCCCGATGGTGGCCCAAATTGCAACGGTGTAGTCACCCATTGAATCTATTCCTGCAGCGGTGACCATAACGGGAAACCGTCTGAACAGGCCATCATCCGTAGTCCATGATTCCCAGCCAGTGAGGATGCGATGCCTTGATCGCGCTGCTATCCATTGTCTGGATTCAGTTGGTGCCCTTGTGTGGTCTTTATCCGCCGACGCTTCCAGGAGGTGTGTGCATCGCGCTTGGCGTTCCTCCTCAGCAGGCTCTCCAATGCTTGGAGCCATGACTTATGGGGCTTGAGTCGTGCTCTTGTGGGCAGTGCGGTCTTCCCGGGACAAGTTGTTCGGCATTCACCTCTACATGTCCCACTGGATCGATTAAGGTTGAAACACGTTGGCCCTAAGAAGGGCGCAGTTCGATCTCAAGCAGGCAACGGGGTTTGAGGCGCTGTAGGAGGTTCTAATGAACACCCTCGCAATAATCAAAGAAAAAGAGCTCAAAGCTCGTCGTCTTCATGACGCTCAGCATTCTTTTGCTGCTTCGTCTGAGGGTTGTGATGTCACGTCGGCACACATGTCACCCACCAAGCTGGTGGATTGCGCGATCTGATTTCAGTGATCGGATTTCGTGAATCCTTGCCCCGTCAATGCGGGGCTTTTTTTTATGCGAGCAAACTTGCTTCGTGCTCATTGCCGACGGACGATATCTGAGTGGCTGTCTTGATTGTGTTCGTTTAGAACCCTCCGAACCGAAGGCACACTTCCAAGGCTCCAAGTCCGAACAGGAACGTGCCACCAAGAAACGCCAATTCTTTTTTACTCTTGGCCATGGGTCGAAGGGCGGGGCCCAGAAACAACGTTGGGCCAAATCTAAAGGAAATCTGAAGGCCTAGCATTTCGAAAGGTTGCCGTTTCAGAGCTCCCTCCTTCCTGTGTTGCACAGGTTCATGACATAAGCTTCACAAACCAGCTGGTTTGTGGTGTTGCTTGACAGATCTAAATACTTTTCAGAAGGAATAATCTGGAGCTACCAACCATTGCGCTGAAATTTCAGGAGAGGCTGCGGGCTGAGCTGTTTGGGTTGGGCCACGATCTCTCTAACCCGTGCCTCAGCTCCAATCCGATCTCTTAGACGCGGATGCATGGAAGCCGGAGCTGCAGGCAGAGCAGGATGAAAGAAGGCGAGACGGTCTGTTTTGGTTGGGCGTCAAAAAACCCTGTTGCAGCCGAAGTCTTCGACTGCAACAGGGTTCAACACCGAAGCCGATGACCTGACTTGAACAGGCGACCCACGCTTTACGAAAGCGTTGCTCTACCGGCTGAGCTACATCGGCGGCCTTAGGAAATTAACATTCAGGTTCACGCAAACAGCTTTTGAGCGCTGAACCCGAGGGAGATCAGGGGTTGGACCCGGCCATGCGGGAACGGCTGCTGCGTGAATCACGCACCCCCTGGCGTGGGCTGCGACGGTTGCTCTGGATCGCCTTGTTCGCTTCCGGAGGTCTCGGCCTCTTCGTGATGAGCTTCAGCATCAGTGCTGGCACCAGTGATGTTGGGACTGACCTGGCCATTCAGGTCGGGGCTGTGGTCCTCTTCGGGGGATTGCTCTGGTTCGATCGTGATCGGGGCGACGGCTGAAGCTATTTCATCGTCGTTTTCTGCAGAGCTGATTTTGCTCTTTTCCGAGCTCTGTTCAAGTAAGTCTGAATTGGCTGCCGTCTCTGCGGATTCTGGTTGAGAGTTCGGTTTTGAATCGAGAGCTGGTTTCTGAGTTGATTGCTGATCAGTTTCAGCATTGCTGCCGGCGACATCGCTGTATGAAGCGCCCTCGCCATTCTGATAGTCGTCGTCGGGCTCTTTGAGGAGCTCTTGTTCAACGTCGATGGCTTCGACGTCAATAGAGGCCACTGCGTTATCCGCGTCTTGATCGTCTCCTGAGATGACCTCTTGATCCTCGTTGTTCGTTTCAGGCAAGTCCTCCATGACGATCTCATCAGCATCGGTTTCAGCAGGATCAGTTTGGGGATCGGGCGCTGGATCAGGTGCTGATGGCTTGAGTTCGTCTTCGCTCTCGTCTTTGGGTGATGCCTTTGATGGCTGTCCACGTTTCTCTGCGGCCTCCCATTCCAGAAGCGGCGGTTGCAGCAGCCCAAGGCCAAGGGACAGGTGGGTGGTCTGCAGCTCGGCAGGGATGATTGGCGTGAGGTCTGCGAAGCTCTGGTCGCTGCGCGTTAACAGCCAGATGGCCTGGAAGAGCTGTTGCCATTGCCAGAGGATGAGTGTCAGCAACGGTCCAGCCAGCAGCAACGCCGTCAACCGGCTGCTGTTCTGCGTGGGCGAGAAGTTCACGACCAACAGAGCCGATTGGTCGACCCACCAAAACAGCGGCAGTAATAGCGCAATGCCGATGATCAAAGCTGCTTTCAGGCCAAGTGGCTGCTGAATGGCGCTGATGCGGCCTTGATCAAGACTTCGCTTGGCAGGCGCAATGCGAACCAGGAGCAGTGATGCCCAGTCGGCGGAGCGCCGCCACAGCAGCACGCCGGGTGCGACGACAGCCAGGCCCCAGATCAGCAGACGCTCGAGAGCTGGGACCGGACCGTATGCAGGTCCGGCCAAGATGAGCCTCATCAGCTCGAGCTCAAGAGGAATGACGGCTAGCGCCATCAACTGAAGCCAGAGCAGTGGCTCTCGGCGGCTGATCATCAGGTGGTGAGCTTGCGGCGCTGAGTCACCATCTTGAAGGCTTCGATGCGATCGCCTTCTTGCCAGTTAGCGAAACGATCGGTGCCCACACCACACTCGAAACCAGTGGCCACTTCTTTGACGTCGTCTTTGTTGCGACGCAGTGAGTCGAGATCGCCGGCATAGACAATCTCCTTGCCGCGGTGGACCCGAACCTTGCAGTTGCGCTGAATTTTGCCAGTGGTGACATAACAACCGGCCACAGCACTCTTGCCAATGGTGAACACGGCGCGGACTTCAGCTTCACCCAGGGCTTCCTCGACAAGCTCGGGTTCGAGAAGACCTTCCATCGCCAACTGGATATCTTCCAGCAGCTTGTAGATCACGTCGTAATCACGGACATCCACGCTGTTGGCATCAGCAGCCTTTCTGGCGCCTGAAGCCATCGAGGTGTTGAAGCCAATGATCACGGCTCCGGAAGCAGCCGCGAGGTCCACATCGGTCTCGGTGACTTCCCCAGGTGCTGAAAGCAGAACTCGCACTTGGACTTCGTCCTTGGGCAGCTGCTCCAGAGAACCGAGAATGGCTTCCACAGAACCCTGGACGTCGGCTTTGAGGATGAGGTTGAGCTCCTTGAGTTCTCCTTCATTGGCCTGTCCAGACATTGCCGTGAGCGAAACCCTGCGAGACGCCATTTGCTGGGCGAGGCGGGTCGCTCGGGCGTCGGAGGCTCGATCGCCGACAACGGCCCGTGCGGACTTCTCATCTGCGTAGACCTCAAATTCATCGCCGGCGGTGGGGACCTCGCTGAATCCGAGAGCTTCCACTGCGAAGGAGGGACCGGCGTCCTTCAGGCGCATTCCCGCATCGTCGACCATCGCCCGTACTTTTCCAAGCACTGGCCCAGCTGCCACCACATCACCTGTTCGCAATGTGCCGTTCTGAACCAGGAGCGTGGCCACAGGACCTTTGGCCTTGTCGAGGTGCGCTTCGATCACCGTGCCGCGGGCCATGCGATCGGGATTGGCCTGCAGGTCTTCTACTTCGGTGACCAGCAGCAGCATTTCCAGCAGCTTGTCGATGTTCTCTCCCTTGATGGCGCTCACAGGCACCATCACCACATCGCCGCCCCACTCCTCTGCAAGCAGGTTTTGTTCAGATAACTCCTGCTTGACGCGGTCAGGAGAGGCTCCTTCCTTGTCGATCTTGTTGATGGCCACCACGATCGGCACTTCTGCAGCGCGGGCGTGGCTGATGGCTTCAAGCGTCTGCGGGCGGACACCGTCATCGGCTGCCACCACCAGAACAGCGACGTCCGTGACCTTGGTTCCCCTTGCACGCATGGCCGTAAAGGCTTCGTGACCAGGTGTATCCAGGAAGGTGAGCTTGCGCGCTGCGTTGTTGTGTTCGATCTCGACCTGATAAGCACCGATGTGCTGGGTGATTCCACCGGCTTCTCCAGCGGCGACCCTTGCTTTGCGGATCGCATCCAGAAGACTTGTTTTGCCATGATCAACGTGGCCCATAACGGTCACCACGGGTGGACGTCGGATCAGGTGTTCCCGATCTGCTTCTTCGATCATCTCGACGGTCTTCTTGGCCGCCTCCTCAACGTCGTCTTGAAGGACCGGCACACCGAATTCCTCGGCCACCGTTTCGATCGTTGGCATATCCAGGGTCTGGGTGACCGTGGCGATGATCCCCTTGAAGAAGAGGGATTTGATGATTTCTGAGCTCTCCACGCTGAGCATGTCGGCGAGCTCCTGCACCGTGAGGTTGTCCTCCGGCACAACAATCATCTCCGGCCGTACTTGCTTGGCTTCTCGTGCTGCACGCAACTCCATGGCCCTGCGGCGCTGACGCTGGCGAGCGGTTTCCTTGCGCCGCTTGCGCATGGCCGCCACAGGTTTGGGTGTGGTTCTCTGCTGGGATTTGGGTTTGGCGGGACGAGCAAGGCTCGCCGACAACACCATGTTTTCCTGTTCACCGGCAAAACCACCGGTCTGCGCTGCCAACGAATCATCGTTTTCGCCGATGATGTGTACCTTCTGGCGTTGCTTCTGAGGAGAGCGATTGCGCAGTGCTTCGAGCTTTGCACTGTCATCCCAGTCGGGGCGGCCGGGGCGTCGTTGTCCGCCAGGACCTGCTCCAGGACGGAAGCCCGGACGACGTGGGGCCGTTGCAGGAGAGGGGGTTGGCCGATTAACCGGTGGTGTGGCCTTCGGGCCATCCCCACGGGGTGAGACAGGAGTGCCATCGGGACGGCGCGGTGGCGGTACGGCTGGTCGACCCGTGGGCTTCTGCAGTTGCATGAGCTCACCGGGAGCCACCGGTTTCCGCATGCCGGGCGGCATTGCAGGTCGATTGGAGCCAGCTCCACTGCGAGGCCCCGCACCAGGCCGCCCTCCTTCACCACGGTTGCTAGTGCTGTCGCGACGGATCGGCTTGCCCACCAACTCAAGGGTGCTTCCGGGGCGTCCGGCACCTGGGCGGCCAGATGGTGAACCCGGTCGAGTGGGTGCGCCTGGACGTTGTGCTCCAGCTGGCCGCTGGGGTGAGCCGGTGCGCTGACCAGCGGGAGCTCCGGGTCGGGGAGCCCTTGGTCTTGGGGGGGCACCTGTTCCAGGCCGCTTCGGTTGGGGGCGACCAACCATTTCAGGCTTGGCCGGCCTCTGCGGGGCTGGCACCGTTCGGTTCACCGGTGATTTGGGCTGGGGCCGTCCTGGCGGTGGAGGAGTTGGGCGCGCACCTCCTTCGCTTGGTGCCCGACGGATCGGCGCCGTATTGCGGGGTTTCGCTGCTGTTGAGGGTGAGGGCGCACTAGGTCTGGCCGGCGGCGCGGTTGGCCTGCTGGCGGTGCGATTTGGTGCTGGGGCAGCAGCGGGTCGAGGTGTCGGCTGCTGGGGTGCCTGAGATTGGCGTTCAACCGGTTTCTGAGCAGGCTGCTTCAGAGGAGGTTCCTTGCGAACCAGTGTCTGTGGTGGTGCTACGGGTTTTTGCGCCGTTGTTTTCGGGGGCGCACCGGCCTGAGGTGCTGCAGGTTTTGCAGGAGCGGCGGGCCTTGCAGGCGGTCGCTGGGGCGAAGCTGTAGCACGGGTGGGTGCTGCTGGAGCAGGAGCCGGTTTCGGCTGGGCTGGCTTGACTGGTGCAGAGGCTTCAACGCCGGCGGCCTTCTTCACCGAAAGGATTGACTTCCCTGGTGCGGGTTTCGAGGGAGCTGCAGCAGGACGGGGAGCACCACCGCTCTTCAACATCGTGCGGATCTTGCCTGCCTCGGATTCGCTGATCGAGCTGCTGTGGCTCTTGGCCGCAATGGACAGCTTCTCAGCGGCATCCAGCACGTCTTTGTTGTCCAGGCCAAGGTCCTTGGACAGCTCATAGATTCTGACTTTGCCGCTGCTGGTCATTCAGGTCTCCGGTCGGTCCGGGCACGTGGTGCTCGGGGCACCACACAAGGTGGGGCCAGTGTTCATCTTGCCTCAGCGGCTGATTCCTTGTTTGGTTTCAGCCGCGTTCTCAGCTCCTCAATCGCGCTGTCGGGCACCTGGCATCGCAGGGCTTTGTGCAGGCGTTTTCGGCGCTGTGCTTCCTCAAGACAGCTCTCCTTACGACAGAGATAGGCCGAACGACCCATGCCCTGATCCAGGAGAACCCCGTCCCGATGGTCGCGGATGACCCGCCAAAGAATGCTGCGATCAAACAGCTCTCGGCAGGCGACACACCGACGCAGGACAGGGCGTGAGGTGTTCACCGGGTTCCTTCCTCGTTGGAATCACTAACCACCTCTTCAGTCTCACCCTCTTCCTGGCCTGTGGCAGCGTCCGATGGCTCTGAGTCAGCGGCCTCTGATTCAGCTGACTCCTCGTAAATGTCAGCATCAGCCATTGCTTCGTCCGATTGTTCGCCGTACTCCTCCTCGTCTTCCGGCAGGGGATAGAGCTCGCGTAGGCGGGCATCTTCTTCCGCTCTGGCGGCCTGCTCAGCAGCGAGTCGTTCCTCGGCTTCATGCTGTAAGGCCTCCTCCTGCTCGCGTTGGGCTATCAGTTCCGAAACAACGGCATCCTCGGCGGCCTGGTCGTATTCGCTCGCGTTTTTAATGTCGATCTTCCAGCCGGTCAGTCGTGCTGCCAGCCGCACATTCTGACCTTCGCGCCCAATCGCCAGGCTCAACTGATCCGGAGGAACCAGCACGTGGGCATGTTGACCGACGGGGTCGACAAGCCGAACGACATCAACTCTTGCGGGACTGAGCGAATTGGCGATGTACTGGCCAGGATCCTGTGACCAGCGGATCACATCGATTTTCTCTCCGCGGAGTTCATTCACCACCTGTTGAATCCTGGAGCCGCGGGCGCCGATGCAGGCTCCGACAGGGTCCACCTCGCGCTCGATACTGTCCACGGCAACTTTGGTGCGGGGACCCACAGATCGTGAAGGGGGATTGGCTTCCCTCGCTACGGCAACGATGCGCACGGATCCTTCTTGGATTTCCGGCACCTCATTTTCAAAGAGATACACCACAAGACCGGCATTGGCTCGGCTCACGAACAGCTGAGGACCTCGCCTTGGCACCTCGCTGACCTCTTTGAGGAAGACTTTGAAGGTGGCGTTAGCGCGATAGTTGTCATTGGGTAGCTGATCACGACGAGGAAGCTCCGCTTCCACTTCAGGGCGCCCCAGGCCTGAACTCACAGCCATGATCACGGACTGGCGTTCGAAGCGGATCACTCGGGCCGTCAGGACTGGATCTTCAAGGTCGGCGAATTCTTCCTGAATCATGCGTCGCTGTTGATCACGCAGCTTCTGGGCCAATACCTGCTTGGTTGTGGCCGCAGCCATGCGGCCGAAATCCTCTTTTTCCGGTGTGACATCCAGGACAACCGTGTCTCCTGCCTGGGCGTCTTCAGCCACCTGCATCACTTCAGCCAGTGCGATCTGATGGTCTTCGCTCTCAACCTCCTCCACGATGATCTTGCTGGCGAGCACCCTGTAGCCCTCTTCTTCCAGATCGAGAGCGACGTCGAAATTACTGAAGTATTCCTCGTCGAACGGGTCTTCCCCAATGCCCAGATACAGAGTGCGGCGGTAGCGCTCATAGCCCTTGAGCAGTGCTTCCCGCAAAGCGGCTTCAACCACCTGCGGAGGAAGCTTCTTCTCCTCACTGATGTCATCAATCAGGTTCGTGAGGCCGGGAAGAAGAACGAGTGCCATGGCGGTGACGAGGAGGAGTGAAGGAGAGGAAAATCGGGAGCGGTTGTGATCTGGTCAGCCTGTGGGGCTTGTGAGTTCAACGCTGATCACTGAATCCCTCGGGATCCGTTTGACCCGGCCGCGCATGTTGATTTGCACGTGGTCTTCGGTGCGTTCCAGCAGGGTTCCCGACAAACGCTGCTCCCTGCCTTCGTCGTCCTGATGGACGACATCAACGGGATAGCTCCGGAAGGTCTGAAAATCCCTGTCCGACTGGAGCCTGTCCCCAATCCCGGGGCTGCTGATCTCCAGAACATAGGCCTCCGTGAGCAAAGCAGAGGCTTCGATGGCCTCTCCCATTGGTGCACTGAAACCAGCGCAGTCATCCAGGGAAACGTCATCTCCATTGCCGCGTCGGATCTGCACCTGCAGCGTCATCGGCTGCAAATGGGTCAGTACTTGGGCGCTAACCAGTGCAAATCCATGGCTTTCAGCCGTGGCCTTGGCCAAAGAAATGAGATCCGGTAGAAGTGGATGAGGCAAGGGCGAGGGAAAGGGTGGTCTCGGGCTCAGGCCCGATGGTGGATGCGTTGATCACCCTCCCGGAGAGAGGATCTCACCGGGCCGTGATTTCATTTTAAAGGATTGCCAACCCCCCAATTTCCGCGTGGAGTTCGCATACGTTTTGATCAATCCCTGCGGCTGAGCTCCGATCAGCCAATGGAAGGCCGACTCTGCACAGCTCTTCTGATGAATGACCCCAATTCTGGATTCGCTCTCGTTGATTCAGCCCAAATGTTCTGATTGGCCCCCTTAGCGTGAGCGCAGTTATTTCGCTCTTGTCTGTGGTTCCTGGCCGATTGTCCAAGCAATGGGTTCTCAGGTGGTTGGGAACCCTTTCCATTGCTCTGTCATTCATTTTCCTGCCGGCCAGGGTGCTTGCAGCCAATGCACTTCCCGGCACTCACAGTTTTGTGGCAGATGCAGTGCGCAACGTTGCTCCGGCAGTGGTCCGAATCGATACGGAGCGGGTCGTGGAGCGCCAGCCCTTTGATCCCAATCTGATCGACCCGCTGCTGAGGGATTTGCTCGGTGAGCCCGGCTATGGACCGGAGCGTCAGCGTGGTCAGGGCTCCGGAGTTGTGATCGACCGGGAGGGGTTGGTGCTCACCAATGCCCACGTTGTTGAGCAGGTGGAGGAGGTCAATGTCACCCTGGCCGACGGCGATCAACGGGATGGTGTTGTGATCGGGCGTGATCCAGTCACAGATCTGGCGCTGGTTCGGCTGGAGGGTGGTGAGTCTCCGAAGCCGGCCAGGCTCGGTGACTCCGATGCGCTGGATGTCGGTGACTGGGCCATTGCTCTGGGCACGCCCTATGGCCTCGAACGAACCGTCACCCTCGGAATTGTCAGCAGCTTGCATCGCAACATCAGCAGCCTCGGTTTCAACGACAAGCGTCTCGATCTGATCCAGACCGATGCAGCCATCAACCCGGGAAACTCAGGAGGGCCCCTGGTGAATGCTGATGGTCGTGTGATCGGCATCAACACCCTGGTGCGATCCGGCCCTGGCGCGGGACTTGGCTTTGCTATTCCCATCAATCTGGCGAGCCGTGTTGCTGAACAGCTGCAACAGGCCGGAGAGGTCGTTCATCCCTATCTCGGGCTCCAATTAATTCCTCTCACGGCGAGAATCGCCCGGGAGCACAACCGGGATCCCAACGCACTGGTTGAGCTTCCTGAACGTTCGGGTGCTCTGGTTCAGTCTGTTCTTCCTGACAGTCCTGCTCAGCGAGCCGGCTTGCGTCGCGGTGATTTGGTGGTCAAGGCAGGAGATGTTCCTGTGGATGATCCCCAGACACTGCTCCAGCAGGTCGATCAGGCTGAGATCCATCAGCCCCTCACACTGCAGATCATCCGTGGTGAAAAAGACCTTCAGCTGCCTGTCAAACCTGAACCGTTGCCGGGATTCGGCTGAAACTCTTGCTACGGTCTCGCCGGTTAAAACTTGAGCGATGTCAGATCTTCAGAACCAGATGAAACGGGCCGTCGCGGAAGCGGCGGTTGAACAGTTCCGTGACGGCATGATCGTGGGGTTGGGATCTGGTTCCACTGCAGCTCTGATGATCAAGGGGCTCGGGCAGCGCCTGGCATCCGGACAGCTCAAGGACATCGTCGGAGTCACCACGTCGTTTCAGGGTGAAGTGCTTGCTGCAGAGCTTGGTATCCCCCTGCGCAGCCTGAATGCTGTGGATCGGATCGATCTGGCCATCGATGGTGCCGATGAGGTGGATCCTGCGTTCCAGCTGATCAAGGGCGGCGGTGCATGTCACGTCCAAGAGAAGCTTGTCGCGGCTCGCGCTGAACGTTTCGTTGTTGTTGTGGACTCCACCAAGCTGGTGGATCGCCTGAATCTTGAATTTCTTCTGCCCGTTGAGGTTCTCCCCGGTGCCTGGCGTCAGGTCCAACAACAGTTGGCGGCGATGAATGGACAAGCCGAACTGCGCATGGCTCATCGCAAGGCCGGACCCGTGGTGACCGATCAGGGCAATCTCGTGCTGGATGTTCACTTTGAAGCAGGGATCATCAATCCTGTGGATCTGGAGCGAAGCATCAACAACATCCCCGGTGTGCTGGAGAACGGGTTGTTTGTAAACCTTGCTGATGAGGTGCTTGTTGGTGAAGTGAACGACGGTGTGGCCGGTGTTCGTCGATTGGACAAAGCAAGCTGATCGTCAGTCCAGCCGGACCTTCACCGAGTTTGCGTGGCTGTGCAGTCCTTCGCTGTCGGCGAGTTCCACCACAGCTCCGCCCGTGGCTTCAAGGGCTTCCCTGTTGAATTCGATCATTGAGGTGTGGCGCATGAAGGTTTCTACGCTCAGAGCGCCGCTGTAACGCGCTGAACCGCATGTGGGCAGGGTGTGGTTAGGGCCGGCGAGGTAATCACCGACCGCCTCGGGGCTCCAGGGACCGATGAAAATGGCGCCTGCCTGCTGAATGCGATCCGCCAACATCCTCGGTCGCTCGACAAGCAGCTCCAGGTGTTCCGGTGCAAATCGATCGCTGAGGCGTGCGCAGGTTTCAAGGTTGTCGCAGACCACGACCAGCCCCCACTGACCGAGGGATTGCCTACAAATGGCCTCACGGGGATGCTTGCTGAGTTGAGCTTCGAGCTCCGCAGGCAGGGCATCCGCCAGCGACTGGGATGTGGTGAGCAGGATGGCGGCAGCCAGTGGATCGTGTTCTGCTTGCGCCAGAAGATCCGAAGCGACTTGAGCAGTTTTGGCCGAGCCGTCGGCGATGACCAGCACTTCGCTGGGGCCAGCGAGAGAGTCGATTCCGACCTGCCCGTAGACCAGCTTTTTGGCGAGAGTCACGTAGAGGTTTCCTGGCCCACTGATGACATCGACGCGGGGGATGGTCTCGGTGCCCAGGGCAAGAGCCGCGACCGCTTGGGCGCCTCCGATTCGATAGACCTCCTGCACCCCTGCCAGGTGTGCTGCCGCCAGCACCGTGCGGTTTACCTGGCCATTCCGTCCTGCCGGAGTGACCATCACCACTTTTTCCACGCCGGCTGTTCTTGCAGGCACTGCATTCATCAGCACCGTGCTCGGGTAGGAGGCCCGCCCACCAGGTACATAGAGACCCGCAGCCTGCACCGGTCGCCATCGCCGTCCCAGTCGTTCGCCATGAACGCCCTGCACATCGAGATCCTGTGGCTTCTGACGCTGATGAAAATCCTGGATCCGACGATGGGCGAGTTCCAGGGCGTCTCTCAGATTTGAGGGGCTGCTCTCCCAGGCTTGTTGCAGCTCAATCGCTGGAACGCGCAACGGCTCCGGACGGAAACCATCGAACTGTTCAGTCAGCGCCATCAGGGCACGGTCGCCTTCATGGCGGACGCGTTCGATGATGGTTTCGACCGTTGCGGTTGCCTCCCTTTGGGCCTGGCCAGTGGTGCGGGTTGAAATCCGATCCAGTTGTTGCTCAGCCCCGGCTGCGCTCTCGAGGCACCTGGGCAGACTGCTCGCAGCTGGCTCTGTGCTCAGGGTGGTCATCAACGCCCGTCATCAGGTCTCTTCAAGCTAGGGCCACTGCGAATGACCTCGATGGGAACCAAGGGTCCCTGAGTTAAGGTTATGGATTGTCGATGAGAAATCCGCCTCTGTGGCCAATAACAAGTCCTCAAAGAAGCGCGTCGAGATCGCTGAGCGCAATCGCCTCGAGAACAAGGCCTATAAATCGGCCATGCGCACTCTGATGAAGCGTTGCCTGAGTGCCTGTGACGCTTACACCGCCACACCCGGCGATGAAGCGAAAGCCGGTGTTCAGACCAGTATGAATGCTGCTTTCAGCAAGATCGACAAGGCTGTCAAGCGTGGCGTGCTGCACCGCAATACCGGCGCTCACCAGAAAGCAAGACTGACGGTTGCCGTGAAAAAAGCGATTGATCCAGCTCCTGCTGCGGGCTGACTCGCGATGTCCGGGTCGGGTCTAAGGACTCAATCCCTGCAAAATGGATCCTGAAGGCGCGTTTCAGGATCCGATGACCACTCCGGTGTTAATCGACAGCCACTGCCACATCGTCTTTCGAACCTTCGAAGATGATCTTGAGGCTGTCGCCGAACGTTGGCGGGGGGCCGGTGTGACGTCGCTCCTGCATGCCTGTGTCGAGCCGAGTGAGATCCCGGCCATCCGCTCGCTGGCGGATCGATTTCCGGAGATGCGTTACTCCGTAGGTGTTCATCCATTGGATACCAAACACTGGAGTCAGGACACACCCGATGTGTTGCGCCTGGCAGCACTCGATGACAGTCGGGTGGTGGCCATCGGCGAGCTCGGTCTCGATCTTTTCCGAGACAAGAATTTGGATGAGCAGCTTGCGATCCTGCGGTCCCAGCTCGATCTTGCTGTGGAGCTCAACCTGCCGGTGATCATCCATTGCCGCGATGCGGCAGAGCCGATGTTGACGGAACTGCGTGCGCGACGGCTCGAGGGACGTTGTCCGGCCGGCGTGATGCATTGCTGGGGAGGAACCCCGGAGGAGATGCATCAGTTTTTAGAGCTGGGGCTTTACATCAGCTTTAGCGGCACCGTGACGTTCCCTAAGGCGGTGCCGACCCATGACTGTGCGCGGCAGGTTCCTCAGGATCGATTCCTGGTGGAGACCGATTGTCCGTTCCTGGCGCCGGTGCCTCGTCGGGGCAAACGCAATGAGCCTGCGTTTGTGGCTTCGGTGGCCACACGTGTTGCCGAACTACGCCAGCAGTCGCTTGAGCAGGTAGCCCAGGACAGCACTGCCAATGCAAGGCGTCTGTTCAGGCTTCCCTGACCTTGGAGGTTGCAGAAGCGCGAAAGTGTAAGATGACTTATTGGCCTGGCCAAGCATGGTTTTCTGTGCTTGGGCTCCCGAAGCGTCCATTACCGTCCGGTGCATTGACGACGTCAGCTGTTCTGACCCGAGTCTTCTGAAGCCAGCAATTGCGGAGGTCGTCCCTGCCTAAGGGGCGGCAGCCGCTGTTTTGGTTGAAAGCTCACTCCACGGTTGAACCGGCTGCCTCCTTCAGGCCCCACTGTCCCCTCCGATACCTGCAGGTCTCCGCATGAGCAGCAGCGCGATTCAGGTCGCCAAGACCGCCACCTATCTGCCCGATCTGGTGGAGGTACAGCGTGCCAGTTTCAAGTGGTTTCTTGAGAGAGGTCTAATCGAGGAGCTTGAAAGCTTCTCACCGATTACCGATTACACCGGCAAGCTCGAACTCCATTTCGTAGGTAGCGAGTACCGGCTGAAGCGCCCTCGCCACGACGTGGAAGAGGCCAAGCGTCGTGATGCGACGTTTGCTTCACAGATGTATGTGACCTGCCGTCTGGTCAACAAGGAGACAGGCGAGATCAAGGAACAAGAGGTGTTCATCGGCGAGCTGCCATTGATGACGGAGCGGGGGACGTTCATCATCAACGGCGCAGAGCGCGTGATCGTGAACCAGATCGTGCGCAGCCCTGGGGTCTATTTCAAAGATGAAATGGACAAGAACGGACGTCGCACCTACAACGCCAGCGTTATCCCTAATCGCGGTGCTTGGCTGAAGTTTGAGACCGATAAGAACGATCTTCTGCACGTTCGGGTTGATAAGACCCGCAAGATCAACGCTCACGTGCTCATGCGTGCCATGGGCCTGTCGGACAACGATGTGATCGACAAGCTCCGGCATCCGGAGTACTACAAAAAGTCGATTGAAGCCGCCAACGACGAGGGCATCAGCTCCGAAGATCAGGCTTTGCTTGAGCTCTACAAGAAGCTGCGTCCGGGTGAGCCGCCATCAGTCAGTGGGGGACAGCAGCTTCTGCAGACCCGTTTCTTTGATCCCAAGCGCTACGACCTCGGTCGAGTGGGTCGCTACAAGATCAATAAGAAGCTCCGTCTCACGATTCCAGACTCCGTGCGCACCCTCACCCATGAGGATGTGCTGTCCACCCTTGATTATCTGATCAATCTTGAGCTGGATGTTGGTGGTGCCAGCCTCGATGACATCGATCATCTGGGTAATCGCCGGGTCCGTTCCGTGGGTGAGCTGCTTCAGAACCAGGTGCGTGTTGGTCTGAACCGCCTTGAGCGAATCATCAAGGAACGGATGACGGTCGGTGAGACCGACTCGCTCACCCCTGCCCAGCTGGTCAATCCCAAGCCGCTCGTCGCCGCCATCAAGGAGTTCTTCGGCTCCAGTCAGCTAAGTCAGTTCATGGATCAGACGAATCCATTGGCTGAACTCACGCATAAGCGTCGTATTTCAGCTCTTGGTCCAGGAGGTCTGACCCGGGAGCGTGCAGGCTTTGCTGTGCGTGATATCCATCCTTCCCACTACGGCCGTCTCTGCCCGATCGAGACGCCTGAAGGCCCTAACGCCGGCCTCATCAATTCACTTGCCACCCACGCCCGGGTGAATGAATACGGTTTCATCGAAACCCCCTTCTGGAAAGTCGAGGAGGGGCGGGTGCTCAAGCAGGGCGATCCGATTTATTTGTCAGCGGATCTCGAGGACGAATGCCGTGTCGCCCCTGGAGATGTGGCGACCGACAGCGACGGAACGATCCTCGCTGATTTGATCCCTGTCCGATACAGGCAGGATTTTGAGAAGGTCCCCCCCGAGCAAGTGGACTACGTGCAGCTCTCACCCGTGCAGGTGATCTCTGTTGCCACCTCCTTGATCCCTTTCCTGGAACACGACGACGCCAATCGCGCATTGATGGGCTCCAACATGCAGCGTCAGGCTGTGCCGCTGTTGCGTCCGGAGCGTCCGCTGGTAGGAACAGGTTTGGAAACCCAGGTTGCCCGCGACTCGGGGATGGTCCCGATCTCCAGGGTGAATGGCACCGTTACCTTCGTTGATGCCACAGTGATTGTGGTGCAGGACGAAGAAGGTCTCGAACACACCCATTTCCTCCAGAAATACCAGCGTTCTAATCAGGACACCTGTCTGAACCAGCGTCCGATTGTTCGACAGGGAGACCCGGTGATCGTGGGTCAGGTGCTTGCAGATGGTTCAGCCTGTGAAGGCGGTGAGATCGCTCTTGGTCAGAACGTGTTGATCGCTTATATGCCCTGGGAGGGGTACAACTACGAGGACGCCATCCTTGTGAGTGAGCGTCTGGTCAATGACGACCTCTACACCTCGGTGCACATCGAAAAGTACGAGATCGAGGCTCGTCAGACCAAGCTGGGGCCAGAGGAGATCACCCGAGAGATTCCCAACGTTGCAGAGGAAAGCCTCGGCAACCTCGATGAGATGGGCATCATCCGCATCGGAGCATTTGTGGAGAGCGGCGACATTCTTGTCGGCAAGGTTACGCCGAAGGGTGAATCCGATCAGCCCCCTGAGGAGAAACTGCTGCGCGCGATCTTCGGTGAAAAAGCCCGTGACGTGCGCGACAACTCACTGAGGGTGCCCAGCACCGAACGTGGACGTGTCGTGGATGTACGCATCTACACCCGCGAACAGGGTGATGAGCTGCCTCCCGGCGCCAACATGGTGGTGCGTGTGTATGTGGCTCAACGCCGCAAAATCCAGGTTGGCGACAAGATGGCCGGCCGCCATGGCAACAAGGGAATCATCAGCCGCATCCTCCCGCGTGAGGACATGCCCTACCTCCCCGATGGCACTCCTGTGGACATCGTGCTGAATCCTCTCGGCGTTCCCAGCCGAATGAATGTCGGCCAGGTGTTCGAGCTCCTGATGGGGTGGGCCGCTTCCAATCTCGACTGCCGAGTGAAGGTTGTGCCCTTCGATGAGATGTATGGCCCTGAAATGTCCCAGCAAACCGTCGAAACCTTCCTGAAGACAGCGGCCAAACAGCCTGGGAAGGAGTGGATCTACAACCCGGATGACCCCGGCAAGCTTCAGCTGATTGATGGCCGCACCGGTGAGCCTTTTGATCAGCCTGTGGCAGTGGGTTACTCCCATTTCCTCAAGCTGGTTCACCTGGTGGACGACAAGATCCACGCTCGCTCGACCGGCCCCTACTCCCTGGTCACCCAGCAACCTCTGGGGGGCAAGGCCCAGCAGGGTGGTCAGCGTCTCGGAGAGATGGAGGTGTGGGCTCTCGAGGCTTACGGCGCCGCTTACACCCTCCAAGAGCTGCTGACTGTCAAGTCCGACGACATGCAGGGACGCAACGAGGCTCTCAACGCCATCGTTAAAGGCAAGCCGATCCCCCGCCCTGGGACGCCGGAATCGTTCAAGGTGCTGATGCGCGAGCTTCAGTCGCTGGGTCTTGACATTGCCGTGTTCACCGATGAAGGCAAGGAAGTGGACCTGATGCAGGACGTGAATCCACGTCGCAGCACCCCCAGTCGGCCCACCTACGAATCTCTGGGTGTCGCTGACTACGACGAGGACTGACGGATCAACGAACGAACCGACAAACCGCTCCCTCTTCCTTAACCGTCAATGACCAACAGCAACCTCCGGACCGAGAACCACTTCGATTACGTCAAGATCACACTCGCCTCACCTGATCGGGTGATGGAGTGGGGTCAGCGCACCTTGCCCAATGGCCAGGTGGTGGGCGAGGTCACCAAGCCTGAGACCATCAATTACCGAACCCTCAAGCCCGAGATGGACGGGCTGTTCTGTGAAAAGATCTTCGGTCCTTCCAAGGACTGGGAATGCCATTGCGGCAAATACAAGCGGGTACGTCACCGCGGCATTGTCTGTGAGCGCTGTGGCGTTGAGGTCACTGAAAGCCGGGTGCGCAGGCACCGCATGGGCTTCATCAAGCTTGCAGCCCCTGTCTCGCATGTTTGGTATCTGAAGGGCATCCCCAGCTACGTGGCAATCCTGTTGGATATGCCTCTGCGCGATGTGGAGCAGATTGTCTACTTCAACTGCTATGTGGTGCTGGATGCTGGTGATCACAAGGATCTCAAGTACAAGCAGTTGCTTACTGAGGACGAGTGGCTGGAGATCGAGGATGAGATCTATGCCGAGGATTCTGAGATTGAGAACGAGCCGGTGGTCGGTATCGGTGCGGAAGCTCTGAAGCAGCTGCTGGAAGATCTCACCCTGAATGAGGTGGCTGAACAGCTGCGTGAGGACATCGCCAGCAGCAAAGGTCAGAAGCGCGCCAAGCTGATCAAGCGCTTGCGCGTCATCGACAACTTCATTGCCACCAATGCCCGTCCCGAGTGGATGGTGCTCGATGTGATTCCGGTGATTCCTCCTGATCTGCGCCCGATGGTGCAGCTGGATGGTGGTCGTTTCGCCACCTCAGATCTCAATGATCTCTATCGCCGGGTGATCAACCGCAACAACAGGCTTGCGCGTCTGCAGGAGATCCTTGCCCCAGAGATCATCGTCCGCAATGAAAAGCGGATGCTGCAGGAGGCCGTGGATGCCCTGATCGACAACGGCCGCCGTGGTCGCACCGTCGTCGGTGCCAACAACCGACCTCTGAAGTCACTCAGCGACATCATTGAGGGCAAGCAAGGTCGCTTCCGTCAGAACCTGCTCGGCAAGCGTGTCGACTACTCCGGTCGTTCCGTGATTGTGGTGGGTCCGAAACTGAAGATGCATCAATGCGGCCTGCCGAAGGAGATGGCGATCGAGCTGTTCCAGCCGTTCGTGATCCATCGTCTTATCCGTCAGAACATCGTTAACAACATCAAGGCCGCCAAGAAGCTCATCCAGCGTGCGGATGACGAGGTGATGCAGGTCCTTCAGGAGGTGATTGAGGGGCATCCGATCATGCTCAACCGAGCACCGACTCTGCACCGACTCGGCATTCAGGCTTTTGAGCCCAAATTGGTGGATGGCCGTGCCATCCAGCTCCATCCTCTCGTCTGCCCTGCGTTCAACGCTGACTTCGATGGTGACCAGATGGCTGTTCACGTGCCCCTGGCGATCGAAGCCCAGACCGAGGCCCGCATGCTGATGCTGGCGAGCAACAACATTCTTTCTCCTGCCACCGGCGAACCGATCATCACACCATCGCAGGACATGGTGCTCGGTACGTACTACCTCACGGCGCTTCAGCCGCAGATGAGTCCGATTGAATTCGGGGACCGCAGTCGCACGTTCTCTGGTTTAGAGGACGTCATTCATGCTCTGGAAGACAATCGTCTGGGACTGCATGAGTGGGTCTGGGTTCGCTTCAACGGTGAGGTTGAGGACGACGACGAGCGCGATGAGCCCCTGAGCAGTGAAACCCTCTCCGACGGCACCAGGCTTGAGCAGTGGACCTACCGCCGTGATCGTTTTGATGAAGAGGGAGCTCTGATCAGCCGCTACATCCTCACCACCGTGGGCCGTGTGGTGATGAATCACACCATCATTGATGCAGTGGCAGCCACCTGAACGATCAAGACCGACCTACTCCAACAACACGATTTCTCAGCGCTGTCATGACCTCCACTCCTTCCAAATCCCGTAAATCCGCCAAGTCTTCCAAGTCTTCCAAGGCTGCCAAGGCCGCTAAGGCAGCCGCCGCCGCCGCTAAGGAGGCGCGTGCCCTAGCCAAAACTCCCCCACCCTTCCGCAACCATGTGGTTGATAAGAAGGGCCTTAAGCAACTGGTTGCCTGGGCTTTCAAGCATCACGGCACGGCGGCCACGTCTGCCATGGCAGACCAGCTCAAGGATCTTGGCTTCAAATACGCCACTCAGGCTGCGGTGTCCATTTCTGTGGATGATCTGAAGGTCCCCGAAGCGAAGCAGGATCTTCTAGGAGAGGCGGAAGAGTTGATCACGGCCACTGAAGAGTCTTATCGCCTTGGTGTGATCACGGAAGTTGAGCGTCATACCAAGGTCATCGACACCTGGACGGAGACCAACGAGCGTCTGGTGGATGCGGTCAAAAAGAACTTCAACCAGAACGATCCACTCAATTCGGTGTGGATGATGGCCAACTCCGGTGCTCGGGGCAACATGTCCCAGGTGCGCCAGCTGGTCGGCATGCGTGGCCTGATGGCCAACCCTCAGGGGGAGATCATTGACCTTCCGATCCGCACCAACTTCCGTGAAGGCCTGACCGTCACCGAATACGTCATCTCCTCCTACGGCGCCCGCAAGGGTCTAGTGGATACGGCACTGCGGACAGCTGACTCCGGCTATCTCACACGCCGGCTGGTGGACGTCGCCCAGGACGTGATCGTGCGCGAGGACGACTGCGGCACGATGCGTCGGATCGTGGTGAAGGCAGAGAACGGCAAGTTCGGCAATCGTCTGGTGGGTCGTCTCACTGCTGATCAAGTGGTGACTGGCGAGGGTGAGGTGCTTGCCGAGCGCAACACCGAAATCGATCCCCCCCTCTCGCAGCGGATCCAGAAGGCCGGGGTGGAGGCAGTGAGCGTTCGCTCACCGCTCACTTGTGAAGCCAACCGCTCGGTTTGCCGTAAGTGCTACGGCTGGGCACTGGCACACAACGAGCTGGTGGATCTCGGCGAAGCCGTCGGCATCATCGCTGCTCAGTCGATTGGCGAGCCTGGAACGCAGCTCACCATGAGAACGTTCCACACCGGCGGTGTGTCAACCGCCGAATCCGGCGTGGTCCGCTCCAAGGTTGAGGGCACCGTTGAGTTCGGTGCGAAATCACGCGTGCGTCCCTACCGCACCCCCCATGGGGTCGATGCTCAGCAGGCCGAAGCTGATTTCAAGCTCACCATCAATCCCTCCGGCAAGGGCAAGGCTCAGAAGATCGAGATCACTAGCGGTTCGCTGCTGTTTGTGGACAACGGCCAGGAGATCGCCACGGACGTGACCGTCGCTCAGATCGCTGCTGGTGCAGTCAAGAAGAGCGTTGAGAAGGCCACCAAGGACGTGATCTGTGATCTGGCTGGACAGGTCAGCTACGACCCCACGATTCAGCCCAGGGAAGTCACCGACCGCCAGGGCAACATCACGCATAAAGCACAGCGTCTCGGAAGGATGTGGGTGCTCGCCGGGGATGTGTACAACCTTCCCCCCAATGCCCAGCCTGTGGTCACCGCTGGCGCTCAGGTCACGGAAGCTCAGGTGCTCGCGGAAGCCAGTCAGGCCAGTGAGTACGGCGGTGCCGTCCGCCTGCGTGAAGCCCTTGGAGATTCACGTGAGGTGCAGATTGTCACCACGTCGATGACCTTGCGTGACTTCAAGCTGCAGGGTGAATCCACCCACGCTGGTGAGATCTGGAATCTGGAGGCCAAAGACGGCACCCGATACCGCCTCAACACGATCCCCGGCAGCAAAATCGGCAGTGGCGAAGTTGTCGCCGAACTCAACGACGATCGCTTCCGCACCCAGACCGGTGGACTGGTGCGTTTCGCTCCCGGTCTCGCCATCAAGAAAGCCCGATCTGCCAAGAACGGCTACGAGGTCAACAAGGGCGGAACCCTTCTCTGGATTCCTCAGGAAACCCACGAGATCAACAAGGACATCTCCCTGTTGATGATCACTGACGGTCAGTGGATCGAAGCCGGTACTGAGGTGGTGAAAGACATCTTCAGCCAGACGGCTGGCATCGTCACCGTCACTCAGAAAAACGACATCCTGCGCGAGATCATCGTGCGCAGCGGCAGCTTCCATCTCTGCACTGAGAAAAAAGCTCTTGAGCGTTTCACCGGTGACGGTGTGATGGTCAATCCCGGTGAACCGATCGCCAAGGGCATCAGCACCGACGCCATGGTGTACGTGCAGACCGTTGAAACACCAGAAGGCTCAGGTCTACTGCTGCGTCCAGTTGAGGAATACACCATCCCCAACGAGGCACAGCTCCCTGATCTTGGACATGTCAAGCAGCCGAATGGTCCTCACCTCGGCCTGAAGGCAACCCAACGCCTGTCGTTCAAAGACAACGAGCTGGTTAAGTCCGTTGAGGGTGTGGAGCTGTTGCGCACACAGCTGATGCTCGAAACATTCGATACCACGCCGCAGATGACGGTGGATGTGGAACGCGTGCCTGACAGGCGTGCCAAGACGATCGAGCGCCTTCAGCTCGTGATTCTGGAGAGCATCCTGGTCCGCCGCGACACGATTTCCGACTCCAGTCACGGTTCCACCCACACCGAACTCCAGATTGAGGACGGTCAGTCGATCAAGGCTGGTGACGTGGTGGCCACCACTCAGATCCTCTGCAAGCAGGAGGGTGTCGCCCAGATGCCTGAAGCCACTGAAAGTGAGCCGGTGCGCCGCCTGATTGTTGAGCGTGCGGAAGACACCGTGACCATCAGCACGTCCGCCAAGCCTGCGGTGACTGTGGGTCAGCGCATTGTTGACGGTGATCTTCTCGCCGAAGGTCAGCCCGCTGATTGTTGCGGCGAGGTGGAAAAGGTGGATGCCAAGTCCGTGACGCTGCGCTTGGGGCGTCCCTACATGATTTCACCGGATTCCCTCCTGCACGTCCGCGACGGCGATCTGGTGCAGCGGGGAGACGGTCTTGCACTGCTGGTGTTCGAACGTCAGAAGACCGGTGACATTGTTCAGGGTCTGCCCCGAATCGAAGAGCTGCTGGAAGCCCGGCGCCCGCGGGAGTCAGCGATCCTCTGCAAAAAGCCCGGCACCGTTGAGATCAAGCAGGGCGAAGACGACGAAACGACTGTGGTGACAGTCATCGAGACCGACGATGTCATCGGCGAGTATCCGATCCTGCTGGGCCGCAATGTGATGGTTAACGATGGTCAGCAAGTGACGGCCGGCGAGCTGCTGACGGACGGTCCGATCAACCCTCATGAGCTGCTGGAGTGTTTCTTCGAGGATCTGCGCAGCCGCAAGCCGTTGATGGATGCTGCCCAGGAGGCAATCGCCAACCTGCAGCATCGTCTGGTGACGGAGGTTCAGAACGTCTACAAATCCCAGGGCGTTTCAATCGATGACAAGCACATCGAGGTGGTCGTGCGTCAGATGACCAGCAAAGTGCGGGTCGAGGATGCGGGCGACACCACCTTGTTGCCTGGTGAGTTGATTGAGCTTCGTCAGGTGGAGGACACCAATCAGGCGATGTCGATCACTGGCGGAGCTCCAGCCGAATTCACTCCGGTTCTGCTGGGGATCACCAAAGCCTCCCTCAACACCGACAGCTTCATCTCCGCTGCCTCCTTCCAGGAGACAACACGGGTTCTGACTGAAGCTGCCATCGAGGGCAAGAGCGACTGGCTCCGTGGTCTCAAGGAGAATGTGATCATCGGCCGCCTGATCCCTGCAGGCACCGGTTTCAGTGGCTTCGAAGAGGAGCTTCGTGCCGAAGCCGGTCCCCATCCCGACATCCTTGCCGAGGATCCCGTCGGTTACCGCCGTATGCAGAACCTCCGTCCGGACTACACCGTCGACATGCCTGCAGCTCCCGTCAAAGATGCCACTGCGGTTCTGGATGACCCGAGCGATGCCGATCTTGAGGCCACCCGCAGCCGTCATGGCATCGAGGGCGGTGCAAACTTCGCCGCCTTTGCCCGCCCTGATGCTGATAATGAGCTGAAGGAAGAGCAGGTGGTCGATGCTGAGGCGGTTGAGGGGCTTCAGGAGGAGGGACTTCTCAGCGATGAGTGAAATCTGTGGTCGCCTTCGCGTCCATCACCCTGTCCCTTTCAAACTGTGCGCTGAAGCCGGCTCTGTTCATGCTTGAACCCACCACGATTCCCGTTCGTCGTCTGCCTCGGTATGGGTTCCACACTCACACCGAGCGTCTGAATGGACGCATGGCCATGCTCGGTTTCATTGCCTTACTTGCGGTGGAAATCAAGCTTGGACACGGTCTACTGATCTGGTGAGCAAAGCTCTGCTCGGTTGCAGCGCAGCCGAGCTCCAGGACTGGGTGGTGTCCCAGGGGCAGAAAGCCTTCCGCGGGCGTCAGCTTCACGACTGGCTTTATTCCAAGGGTGCACACTCCTTGGATGACATCACTGTTCTGCCCAAGGCTTGGCGAGCCACGCTCAGCGATCAGGGGGTGAGTATCGGTCGCTTGAAAGAGGTGCATCGCTCTGTGGCTTCCGATGCCACCACCAAGTTGCTTTTGGCCACTGATGACGGTGAAACCATTGAAACTGTGGGTATTCCCACGGATCAACGTCTGACCGTTTGTGTGTCCAGTCAGGTGGGCTGCCCAATGGCCTGCCGTTTTTGTGCCACGGGAAAAGATGGGCTGCAGCGTTCATTGCGGACCCATGAGATCGTCGACCAGGTGCTCAGTGTGCGGGAGGTGATGGATCGCCGTCCTTCTCACATTGTGTTCATGGGAATGGGCGAACCTCTGCTCAACAGCCGTGCAGTGCTGGAGGCGATCCGCTGTCTCAGTGATGATTTGGGCATCGGCCAGCGCCGGATCACAGTGAGCACCGTCGGCGTGCCAAAAACTTTGCCTCAGCTTGCTGAGTTAGCCATTGAAACCCTAGGCAGAGCTCAATTCACCCTTGCGGTGAGTCTGCACGCGCCCAATCAGCAGCTGCGGGAAGATCTCATCCCCACCGCCAAGGCCTATCCCTATGACGCTCTGCTCAACGACTGCCGCCACTATCTGGAGGTCACCGGCCGGCGGGTGAGCTTCGAATACATCCTGCTTGGACAACTCAATGACCGCCCGGAGCATGCCGAGGAACTGGCTGATCGTGTCGGCGGCTTTCAGAGTCACGTCAATCTGATTGCCTACAACCCAATTGAGGAAGAGGAGTTTCAGCGGCCATCACGTGAACGCATCGAGGGATTTCGCAGCGTGCTGGAACGCCGTGGCGTGGCTGTCAGCCTGCGCTCCAGCAGAGGCCTGGATCAGGATGCGGCTTGTGGTCAGCTGAGGCGATCGCGACAGAAGTAAGGGAGACTGCGATGATCTGCGCGACTCCATGGCTCCGATCGACTGGACCATTCTGATCGTGTATCTGGCGGCCACGCTGGCCCTCGGTCTCTGGTTGGCTCGACGCAATCGTGGTGAGGACGATTACTTCGTGGCTGGCAGGCGGCTCAGCGGCTGGCTCGCCGGTGCTTCGATGGCGGCCACCACGTTTTCAATCGATACCCCTCTTTATGTAGCGGGAATCGTGGGCACGCGGGGCCTCGCGGCGAACTGGGAGTGGTGGGGCTTCGGGCTGGCGCATGTGGCGATGGCCGTGGTGTTCGCACCGTTATGGCGACGCAGCGGCGTGCTCACTGATGCCGCATTCACGGAGCTGCGATATGGAGGCCCTGCCGCTGCCTGGCTGCGCGGTATCAAGGCTTTTCTGCTGGCGTTACCGGTGAACTGCATCGGCATCGGTTATGCCTTCCTCGCTATGCGCAAGGTGGTCGAGGCACTTGGCATCGTGTCCGATCAGCCGATTCAGGCAGCCGGTGGCCTTCCCGACACGTTGGTGCTGCTGATCATCGTGGCCGCCCTGGTGCTCGCTTACACCGTTGCCGGTGGATTGTGGGCCGTGGTGATCACCGATTTCATTCAGCTCTTGCTGGCACTGCTGGGGGCAGGTGCTGTGGCGTGGGCTGCTGTTCATGCTGCCGGGGGAATGCAATCACTGCTGGATCAGCTGGATGCGCTGGGCCGCCCTGAACTGTTGTCGATCGTGCCCTGGCGCTTGGGCTCCGATGGTTTCGACTGGATCGGTGGTGCGGGGATCAGTGTCTCCACCTTTCTGGCTTACCTCACCGTGCAGTGGTGGAGTTTCCGCCGCAGTGACGGCGGTGGTGAGTTCATCCAACGGATGCTGGCAACCAAGGATGAACAGCAGGCGCGGCTCGCAGGCTGGGTGTTCCTGGTGGTCAACTACCTGCTGCGCAGTTGGCTCTGGGTGATTGTGGCCCTGGCGGCCCTGGTGCTGCTTCCTGACCAGGCCGACTGGGAACTCAGCTATCCGACACTCGCGGTTCAGTTTCTGCCCCCGGTGGTGCTCGGACTGGTGGTGGTCTCTCTGGTGGCTGCCTTCATGAGCACCGTGAGTACATCCGTTAACTGGGGAGCGAGTTACCTCACTCACGATCTGTATCAGCGCTTCCTGCGGCCCAATGCTTCTCAGCGGGAGCTTCTGTTGGTGGGTCAGCTGATGAGTGTGTTGCTGCTGGTGCTGGGTGTGGTCACCGCGTTGATCAGCGACAGCATCGGCACGGTCTTTCGGCTGGTGATCGCCATCGGCACCGGCCCGGGTGTCGTCCTCGTGCTGCGCTGGTTCTGGTGGCGGATCAATGCCGCAGCCGAGCTGGCCGCCATGCTCTGCGGGTTTGTGGTGGGCCTGGTGACCTCGGTGGTTCCTCTGCTTCAGATCGCTGACTATGGAGAACGCTTGATGGTGACCACAGGCTTCACGGCGGTTGTCTGGATCACGGTGATGCTGTTGACCCCGCCGGAGTCCCCGGCTGTTCTGGAACGGTTCGTGCTGAAGGTTCGTCCTCCGGGACCTGGCTGGAGCCAGTGGCGCCGTGGCCTTGAGGCGACCGCATCAGAATCCCTCTCAGATCTTTTGGCTCGTTTTCTATTCAGTTCTGGGTTGCTGTTTGGAGCTTTGCTTGGATCAGGCGCATTCCTGTTGCATCAGCAGCTGATGGGTTGGTTCGGCATGGTTCTGGCAGTGGTGTCTTGGATGCTTCTGCGCTGGACCGGACGATCCGCTGCTCCGGTCTGATCGGGCGCCAGTCACAATGCTCAGACATCCGGCAGCGATTTGGCTTTTTTCCGCAGCACCTTGCTTCCCATCTTGATCGTGGCACTGTTCGCGCTGGCCCTTGTCGCTGTGAGCGCTCGCATCTGGCTCCCAGGCGACATGCTGGCGCCCGCTCCGATCAGCTGAGATTACGATTAGTAGATGGGCGATTCATCCAGCATCCAGAACGAGGAGCTCATGGCTGAGCTGGCCATTGATCCTGATGTGCTGGCGCGTGAACTCGCCGCAGAGCTCATGGGCGATCCCCTCGATGAGATTGCCCCGGATGATCCGGAAGGCGATGCCCTAGAGGCGGTTCGAGCTTGTGATGAGGGCCTGGAATGGCTCAAGCAGGGGCATGACCAGCGCCTTCAGGGACTGAGGGTGTTCTGTGAACATCGCGACCCCCGTGCCGTTCCCCTGCTCCTGCCACTGCTCGATGAAACCTGTCCAGTGGTGCGGATGAGTGCTGTTTATGCACTGGGTCGGAACCCTTCCTTGCAGGCTGTGGAAGCTCTGCTGCGGCTTCTGCAGCTCGACAGTAATGCTTACGTCCGTAAGGCCACGGCGTGGAGTCTTGGTAATTACCCGGATGCGCCCGTGCTCAATCCATTGATCAGGGCCCTGCAGGTGGATGTGGCATCTGTGCGTCTTTGGGCTTCTGTGTCACTCGCGGAGGCTGGCAGCACCTCTCCTGTGAAGGCTGATCTCGCGGCAGGTCAGCTGCTGCTGAGCCTGAAGATCGACAGTGAACCCGTTGTGCGCAGCAACTGCATCTGGGCCCTGGGACGGCTTCACGATCAGCTTGTGAAACCCCGTCAGGATGAGATGGTTGAAGCTTTCGTGGCAGCTCTGCTTCAGGATCGTGAAACAACGGTGCGTGATGAAGCCCGCACTGCCCTTGAGCAGCTCGATAATCCCGAGCTCGTGGATCGTCTTCAGACTCTGCTGGACGAAGGTCTTTTGATCTGATCCGATCACGTAACAGGGAACTCCGGCTCCTATCACTTCCCCTTAACATGCTTTCAATTCTGTGATGGAGCATGCCTCAGCGCACAGTGCGATTTCGCATTCGCCCCGATGGTCGTGTTGAAGAGCGGGTTGAAGGGGTCACCGGTGAAGCCTGCTTGCAACTCACGGATCGTCTTGAAACAGCGCTAGGCACTGTTGAACGACGCCAGCCCACTTCCGAAGCTTTCACTTCGACCCAGCCCGTCACTCAGTCCCAGTCCCAGTCCGTCGAGCCTTCCTGATGTCTCATTTCAGTACTGTTAAAACCGAACTCCGTCAGCTGGCTCCGCTGCGTCGAGCTCTCGAGGATCTGGGCTACACGCCCGGCGACAGTCAGCAGACCGTGCGTGGTTACAAAGGACAGACCGTCGAAGCTGAGCTGGCAGTCTCCGTTGACGGTGGTGCCGACTTCGGGTTCCGATGGAATGAATCGAATCATGCCTACGAGTTCGTCACTGATCTGGACTTGTGGCGTCAGCCTGTGCCTGTTGAGCGTTTTCTCTCCCGTCTGACGCAGCGCTATGCACTGCGGTCAGTGCTGGAAGCCACGCGTCATGAAGGATTTGATGTCACAGAGCAGCGTGATTGCCAGGATGGATCTATCGAGCTGGTGGTGACCCGTTGGGACGCCTGAACCAGGTCTTTTGTCCAGAAGGTTAATCCTGTGAACAATCCAGCGGCTGTCGCCTATGTCGCAACGTCTTTTGATCAAGACGAGCGGACAGGATTGGAGCCTGTTCTGGGCGGCAGGCTTCAGCCCAAGGCGGTGTGGGTTGATGAAGCGGCCTGTATTGGTTGCCGTTACTGCGCGCATGTGGCCACGAACACCTTTGTGATTGAGCCTCATCTCGGGCGCTCCAGGGCAGTTCGTCAGGATGGCGATACCTCTGATTGCATCCAGGAAGCGATCGAGACCTGTCCTGTGGACTGCATCCACTGGGTTGCTTTTAATGATCTGCCAGGGCTCAAGCGTCAGCTGGATGCTCAGGAACTGCTGCCGATGGGTGTTCCGTCTCCAGCTCGACCACGTCGTCAGCTTCCTCGTAACACTCATCACGGCTGATGGGGAGTTCCGATCTGCCAACCCGTCGCTTCGGGCGCACCGAGATTTCAATGCCAGTGCTGTCACTGGGAGGCATGCGCTTTCAGCAGAGCTGGAGTGATCTTGAGGCCGATGCGATCACAGCTCAATCCCAGCAGTTGTTGCAGAGCACGCTGAAACGAGCAGTGCAGAAGGGTTTTCATCATGTGGAAACCGCCCGCCACTACGGCAGTTCAGAGCGACAGCTCGGCTGGGCCCTGCCGGATTGTCCTGATCCATCGCGAATCCTGCAGACCAAGGTTCCACCTCAGTCAGATGCGGCGCTTTTCGAAGCTGATCTTGAACTTTCATTCACCCGTCTCGATGTGGATCGTGTGGATCTGCTTTCGATTCATGGCATTAATCTCCATTCCCATCTCGATCAGACGATCCGACCCGGAGGCTGCCTTGATGTCGTGCGTCGCTGGCAGGCCCAAGGCCGGATCGGTCATGTGGGCTTCTCCACCCATGGAGACACCGATCTCATTGTTGATGCCATCGAAACGGGCGTTTTCGATTACGTGAACCTGCACTGGTACTTCATCCGTCAGGACAACGAGCCGGCGATCGCAGCAGCCAGTCGTCAGGACATGGGCGTGTTCATCATCAGTCCCACCGATAAGGGTGGGCACCTGCACACACCCGGTCCCCGTCTGCTGGAGCTCACGCAACCCTTGCATCCGATTGTGTTCAATGATCTCTTCTGCCTCCGTGATTCGCGGGTGCACACGTTGAGCCTTGGTGCTGCACGTCCCCAAGACCTTGATCTGCATCTCGAGGCGGTTTCCCTGCTGGATCAGGCGGAGGAGTTGGTGGCGCCGATCGAATCTCGCCTTCGACTTGCGGAATGCGATGCCCTTGGTGCCTCTTGGCTGACAAGTTGGAGAGAGGGATTGCCCGAATGGCAGGACACACCAGGGGAGATCAACCTGCCGATGCTGCTTTGGCTGCACAACCTGCTTGAGGCATGGGATCTGGAGGGCTTTGTCAAGGCGCGTTACGGCTTGCTGGGTCGTGCCGGTCATTGGTTTCCGGGAGCCAATGCCGATGCGCTTGATGCCAGCGTGAGTGAGGAGCTGCTGTTGTCGGTTTTGAATGACAGTCCCTGGAGGGACCGTATTCCCAGCCTTCTGCGCAGCCTGCGTGAGCGGGCGGGCGGCTCTGTTCAGGAGCGACTGTCGTCGGCTTGAACCCCGAGGGGCATTTTGCTGGGCATGCCTGTGGCCCGTGGGTAGGCCCTGGGTGTTGCTGCTTCAGGACCAATCCTGACCAGGGTGCGAGCTCCTCGCTCGCAGGGCAGTTCCATGCGTTGCAGCCTTAGAGAGCGAGCTCTCAGCGGCTTCAGTGCTGATTGGAGCGCCATGTCATCCGTATCGTGCCAGCGCCCGCGATAGAGCAAGCCCTCTCCGCTCCTGCGCAACAACGGCACGAGGTATTCCGCCACCACCGGAGCTGCGCCCACGGCACGGGCCATCGCAAGATCAAACATGCCTCGACAGCTGGGATCTTGACCCGTGCGTTCCACCCGTTCTGTGCGGACCAGCACCCGATTGCCGAAGCCCATCGACTTCGCCATTGCAGCCACGGCCGCTGTCTTGCGTCCCACTGAATCCACCAGGGTCAGCTCAGCGCCTGGAAGAGCAATCGCCACAGCCAGGCCAGGGAAGCCTCCGCCTGTGCCCACATCGATGCAGCGGCGAGCAGTGTCTGGGCTCATCAGCTCGGGTAACAGAGGCCAGAGGCTGTCAAAAACCTGAGCAATCCAGAAATCTTCCCCCTCCACCAGCCGGGTGAGATTGACGCGGCTATTCCAGTCTTCAAGCAGCTGCTGAAGCTCAATGAACTGTCTTAGCTGTCCGGCATCAGGGCTCCATCCGAGCAATTTCCAGAGCTCGGTTCCCGGATTGGCGAACGGCGATGTGTCCGGCATGGCGGCCTAACCGTCACACCTTTCTAGAATGGCGTTGAAGCCCAGGTGCTGCTCAACGCAATGGCCCCTCAGGCTCAGGACATCACCTATTACGAGCGACTGGGTGTTTCTCGCAGTGCTGATGCTGATTCTTTGCGCCAGGCCTTCCGTCGCTTGAGCAAGGCGGTGCATCCAGACACCACCCGTTTGCCGGCACAGGATGCGGCTCGCCAATTTCGGCTGCTGCGAGAAGCGTATGAGCAGCTCGCCGATCCACGTCGTCGTCGTGTGTACGACGCTGCGCTGCGGGAAAGGGACGCGATACATCAGACCGTGATGCCTTCCCTGCCGGTTCCTCATGCGATCGGTCAGCGTCGTCCCCTCTCCGGTGGTGAATGGCTCTCACTGCTCTTGTTACTGGGGTCTTTGCTGCTTTGTCTGCTGCTTGGCGTTGGTGTGGCCTGGAGCCGAGGACTTGAACTTCAGGTGCAGCCGAGTTGGCTAGTGGAGGAGCAGACTCAGCTCATGGATGCGCAGCCCGGTGATTCCGATGGCATCACTTCCTTCAGCGGACACGCCGCTCAACCAGCATTCCCTGCGGGCACTTGAGCAGTGGTTGCAGTCGCTGGGCGCCACCCGCAGTGATCAGGACCCCTGCGACTGGGTCTGGGAGCAGCCAGCCTGGAGTGCACTGCTGAGGCTCGATCAGCAGGATCTTGGAGTGATCTGGACTTCGGAGCAGCCAACCCGCTCCTGTTCCTACCCCTATGGCCTGACACGAGAGGATGTGGAAGCTGCACTCCGTCTTGGTCCGTGAGCATCAGTGGTTTCGACCAGGGCTCATCGGCCAGGCAGAGCATCCAGCCCACTGTGAAGAGCGTCGTAGCACTGATCCAGCTGGTCGTCGCTGATGCAGAGCGGCGGCAGCAGATAAACCACATCCCCGAGGGGACGGATCAGCACGCCCTGATCTCTCACGAGGCCGCGGAGCACCTTGCCTGCAGGATTGAGATACCCCTGCTCACCGTCGGTGACGAGATCAAAGGCGGCGATGGTGCCGCAGAGCCTGACGCGTTGCACCCTGGGATGGTCGGCCAACCGCTCCAGCCTGACTTGATGGCGTTGTTCAAACTGCTCATGACAGGCAGGGTCCGCTTCGAGCAAATCCAAGCTGGCATTGGCCGCTGCGCAGCCGAGTGGGTTGGCGGTGAAGCTGTGACCATGCCACAGGGTTTTGGTTGGATCGCTGCCGAGGAATTCCTGAAAGATTGCTTCGCTGGCCATCGTGATGCCCATCGGCAGGAATCCGGCGGTGAGTCCTTTGGATAGTGCCACCAGATCCGGCTGGATTCCCGCTCGCTGGGATGCCAGCAGGCGGCCGCAACGACCAAAACCGGCAAGGACCTCGTCGGCGATCAGCAGGCTGCCGGCGCGTCTGACCTGTTGTTCCACGGCCTGCAGAAACTGAGGCCGAACCATGCGCATGCCGCCAGCACCCTGGATGAGCGGTTCGAGAATCACCGCCGCGGTGGGCGTTTGCAGAGCCAGTGCCAGGTCATCAAGAGCCCTCTGTTCACTGGCTTCTACCGTTTGGTCATTCCAGTGGGTCTGGGGCCAGGGAACCCGTCGCACCGGAAACAGCATTGGATCGAACGGTTCACTAAACAAACTGCGTGCTCCGACCGCCATCGCTCCGAAGGTGTCGCCGTGATAAGCCCCATCGAATGCGATGAGTTGCTGGCGTGGTTCGCCGCGGTTGTGCCACCACTGCACGGCTGTTTTGAGGGCTACTTCCACCGCGGTGGAGCCGTTGTCCGAGAAGAAAACACGATCCAGTCCAGTTCGCTGGGCCAGGCGTGATGCCAGTCGTTCCGCTTGAGGATGGGTGAATTCCGCGAAGATCACCTGCTCAAGCGTGGCGGCCTGCTCAGCGATTGCAGCAGCAACCACCGGGTTGGCATGGCCGTGAAGCGTGACCCACCAGCTGCTGATCGCATCAATCAGAGGTGGTCCTTCAGCTCGATAGAGCAGGGCCCCCTCACCGCGTACCACCTGCTCCAGAGCCGGCGTGGTGGTGATCGACGTGAAGGGTGGCCAGAGGTTGGGGTGATGGTTCCGTGACACTGGGCACGCTTGAAGGCCTGTGGTCATCATGGGCGCAGGACTGCGAGGCCAGCTATGGCCATGAATCAGACAGACAACCATCGAGTGCGGTCAACATCCAATCGATTTGTGGAGCCGGCTTTGCAGCGCCCTCGCTGTGGACCTGGCAGCGATGGTTGTCGAAGCATTTTTTTTGAAGGTGGATGGCCCTCGATCAAGGCGCGGCTTGAAATGCGTGGCTGGTCACCCTCCCAGATTGAACAGATTCATGAACAGCTTCGTCAGGGATGGACTCTGTCCATGGCCGTGCGCCACGTGGCCCTACTTATGGGCAGATGCCCTTTGAGATCTCGACCCATGGGTTGAAATCATTGCCTGAGCTCTCTACTTGCAGACGTTGCTGTCTTGTTCTCCGAGGGTTGCGATCGGCCCGCAGTTGAACCAGCGCACAAGCTGCACTTCAACATCGGTGAACAGCACTAGGATGCCGCCGCAGAGGAGCGCAACGGCAACTGTGGCCCAAGTCTGACGGCTTGTCATCGGTTGTCCGGATGGTTCGCAAATGCCTCGAACTTAGGGCCGAGGCCTTGGTCGCACCATGCATGGCGCAGAGTTTCCGCGTTGAGAGGATGCAGGGGGGGCAGTTCCGCCAGCACAGGAACATCGCCAATCTCACTGAGAGTTCGCGGATTGTCGGCATGGGCAGGCCCATTCAGAATCAAGCCGACCACAGGGATCTTGCGGTTGCGTAGCGCTTCAAGACTGAGCAGGGTGTGATTCAGTGTGCCCAGCCCGCTGCGGGCCACCAGAACAATGGGCAGCATCCACTCCTGCAGCTGATCGATCTGCTGCAAGGAGCGAGTTAGTGGGACATGCAGTCCGCCGGCGGTCTCCACCACCAGTGGCCTGTTCCCCGTAGCTGGAAGCGTCAGTTGCGTCGGATCAAGGCGTCTGTTTTCGAGTTCCGCTGCCCAATGGGGTGAAACAGCTGCCTGGAAGGCATAGGTCTCGGCGATCCAGCGATCGGAGGGAAGGTCGATCAGCTCCACCACACGCTCACGATCACCGCCGTCCTCCAGACCGCTCTGCACCGGTTTCCAATACACAGCATTGAGCCCCTGGACCAGCAGTGCACTGACCACTGTTTTGCCCACATCCGTGTCGGTGCCGCAGACCACAAGGCGCAGTGCAGCTGAGCTCGGTCTCATCTTTGGATCAGCAGCAACTGGATCACCCAGGTGAGTCTGAGCTGTCCCGCACCATCATGATCGGGCCAGGCCTGCTGCAGTATGCGCCAGTCTCGAACCGGCAGCGACGGCTGCGTGCTGCAGTCCGCTCCAACCTTGCGCAGCGGTTTCAGCAGCTTGGGCAGGGTTGGAGCTACAGCATTGCAGTGCATGTCTTCCCGCATCCTGATCTGATCCGCCCTGACCCATCGGAGCAAGGCTTCCATCGCTGGGAAGGCAAGAGCTGTGCAGGGGATGCCGGTGGTTTCCGCGGCCCGATGCCACTGAGGGAAGCAACCTTCGACCGGCAGTGCTACCGCCAACCATCCCCCCGGAGCCAGCTGATGCAGCCAATGCCGGATCACCTCACCGGGTGTCGGTAACCAGTGCAAACAGAAGCTTGATGCCAGCAGACTGGGAGCCTCAGGCCATCGTGGCAACGGTCCTCTCAGATCCCATTGCTGGGTTTTGGAGGAGAGCGGTTGTTGGCGAAGCATGGCCTCGCTGCCGTCCACACGCAGTACACGTTGCCCTGGGTGCCGGGCTTCCAGCGCCTCAGCCAGGTGTCCGGTGCCGCTGCCGAGGTCGACCCAAAGTCCTCTGGGGACGGCCTGTTGTCTGCAATGGTTCGCCAGCTGTCCGGCCACAGCATGCTGCAGCGTTGCTGAGGCGTTGTAGTTCTGCGCCGACTGATTGAAACGGCTGAGGACTTTGTCGCCCCAGTTGTCGATGGGGGCCATCAGTTTGCTCGACTGTTGTGATCCAGCCACTGCTGGACCCGCACGAGCAGATCCGGGACCAGCAGTGCGTGACCGACATCCTGGAGCTGCCATTGCTCGGGCGCATCCTGCAGGTGGCTCGTGAGAGCTAAAAGGTGTTCACGGCTTGCTGCCGGCGCAACGATCGCATCATCCATCCCATCTACTACCAGCACACGGGCGGTTTTTGGCAGGCCCGTTGGCAGGCCCGAGGTTTTGATCAGGCGCTCAAGATCATCTTTCAGACAGTCCCTCCCACGCTGGGAGAGTCCGTGCTGTTCCGGTCCAAGTGGCAGACCGCACAGATCAGCGGGTTGCGCTGCGCGTTTCAGGAAGGTTCTGAGCATCGTGGCCTCTCCGGGACTGCCGATCGCGTTCTGCATGCCCCGAAGGCCAGTGCGCAACGCCCTCCCCTCCAGCCCCTGCGGAACGAATCGCCCGAAGCTGGCGAGCAGCACCACATCCGTGGCCTGGTTCAGCACAGAGGGTTCCAGAAGATGGGGGCCGAGGGAATGGGCGATCACGACCCTGCGCTGCCTGGCCTTGTATGGGTTTGTGCCGCCGCTGGCTGGCTCTGCCCAGTTTGGATTGCAAGATCGCCTGTTGCCGTAGCCGCGTTCGCCGCTTTGCCAGAGCCAGCCGCGATGGCTGAAATGACGCTCCCATGGAGCCCAAGCTGTGCTGTCGCTGCTCCAGCCATGCATGGCGATGACCTGTTTCATCAGCAAACCTGGCCATCTGACAGGGCCCTCAGCAGTGATTCCAATGTCTCATCGGGAAGGAGGCGATGCAGAACCAGACGTAGCCGGGCACTGCCTTCCGGAACGGTGGGTGGGCGGATTGCAGCGGTTAAAAGGCCCGAGAGTTCGAGATGGCGTTGCAAATTCAGACATCGCTGATCCTCTCCAACGAGCAGTGGCACGATCGGCCCGCCACCTGTCGGTCGCGCCCAGCCTGCGTCGACGAGGCGGTCACGCCAGGTGTTGCTGCGTTGCACCAGTGTCTGGCCCCAGTCGGGGTTGTTCCGCATCAGCTCCAGAGCGGCAAGAGCTGCTGCAGCCAGGGGTGGTGCTAGTGCAGTTGTGTATCGGAAGGCTCCGCTTTCCTGAAGCAATTGCTCTCCAAGCTCGCCATTGCAGGCCAGGAAGGCTCCGCCGCTGCCGAAAGCCTTGCCGAAGGTGCCGCTGAGCATCGTCACTCTCCGTTCTCCAAAGCCGAGGCCACGGCCTCCTTCGCCAAGTACACCGAGGGCATGGGCCTCATCCAGGAGCAGGCTCGCGTTATGGCGCTCGCAGAGTGTTGCCAGCTCATGCACCCTTGGACTGGTGCCTTCCATGCTGAACAGGCTTTCAGTGATTACCAGCAGGTGCGCGTCTGGATGCTCGCTGCGACAGCGCAGCATCAGACGCTCCAGCGATTCAAGATCGTTGTGGACAAAACGCCGGAGTCGGGCACCGCTGGCTTGCACGCCCACCAGCAGTGAGTGATGAATCAGCCGATCCGCGACAACGGTGGTATGCCTGTTTGCCAGGGCTTTAACCGCCGCAAGATTGGCCTGAAACCCGCTTGGGAATAGCAACACTCTTTCGCGGCCGAGCCATTGCGCCAGCTCTGACTCCAATTGGTCATGCACAGGGCGGCTGCCGCTCACCAGCCGTGAGCCGCCTGCTCCTACGCCGCTGCATCGCAATTGCGCCTCGGCCGCGGCGATCAGGGAAGGATGCCGGCAGAGGCTCAGATAATCGTTGCTCGCCAAGTCAAACAGCTCCGGGCCACATGCCGAACCAGCGGTGACGGCCTGCACAAGCTCCTGCTTCCTGGCAGGCGACCAGGTGCGCAGCTGACGGAGACGGGCCGAAGAAGTGCTCATGCATGCAGTCTCGGTCCACGCCGATCGTGTTGGGGATGCACTGCCCTTTTGGCGGCGTCCCTAGGATTGACTCATGGCGGATCAAGACAACCAGCCTTCAGAGCCCGTGCAGGGAGGGTCGCCGGATCCGTCGCAGTTGTTTCCTTTTCCGCTGGATGACTTTCAGCTGGAGGCGATCGACGCTCTGAACCAAGGCCATTCCGTGGTAGTCAGTGCGCCCACAGGATCTGGAAAAACCCTGATCGGTGAGTACGCCATCCACCGCGCCATGGCACATGGCCAGAAAGTTTTTTACACCACACCACTGAAAGCTCTGTCCAACCAGAAGCTGCGCGATTTCCGAGAGCAATTCGGTGCGGAGAACGTGGGCCTGATGACCGGTGATCTGAGCGTTAACAGGGATGCCTCAATCGTGGTGATGACCACGGAGATCTTCCGGAACATGCTCTATGCCGAGGCGGACGAGCACGACGATCCACTCGCCGACGTGGAGGCCGTGGTGCTGGATGAGTGCCACTACATGAATGACTCTCAGCGCGGCACCGTTTGGGAGGAATCAATCATTCACTCACCGCCGCCTGTCCAGCTCGTGGCGCTCTCGGCCACGGTGGCCAATGCCGGGCAGCTCACTGATTGGATCGAAAAGGTGCACGGTCCCACCACGCTTGTGCTGAGTGACTTTCGGCCTGTGCCATTGCATTTCGGATTCTGCAGTGCCAAGGGGCTGCACCCGTTGCTCAATGAGCAGGGCACAGGCCTTCATCCCAACTGCAAGGTCTGGCGAGCTCCCAAGGGATACAAGCGCAAGGGCCGTTCCCCCAGGCCTCCGCAGCCCGAACCGCCACCGATCAGCTTTGTGGTGGCCCAGATGGCCGAGCGCGACATGTTGCCAGCCATCTACTTCATCTTCAGTCGTCGTGGTTGCGATAAGGCCGTTCGCGACCTGGGGGTGCAGTGCTTGGTAACCGAGGCGGAGCAGGCCCGAATCCGTGAGCGTCTCAACGCCTACACATCAGCCAATCCTGAAGCTGTTCGCGATGGCATTCACGCTGATGCCCTGCTGCGTGGCATTGCTGCGCACCATGCAGGAGTCCTCCCGGCCTGGAAGGAGCTGATTGAGGAGTTGTTCCAGCAAGGTCTGGTGAAGGTGGTCTTTGCCACAGAAACACTGGCGGCGGGCATCAATATGCCCGCGCGCACCACAGTGATTGCGTCACTGTCCAAACGCACAGAGCGTGGCCATCGCCCCTTGATGGCCAGTGAGTTTTTGCAGATGGCTGGTCGAGCAGGACGGCGTGGACTCGACTACCAAGGCTATGTGGTCACGGTGCAGAGCCGTTTCGAAGGAGTTCGCGAAGCCGGTCAGCTGGCAACGAGTCCTCCAGATCCGCTGGTGAGCCAGTTCACCCCCAGTTATGGGATGGTCCTCAACCTGCTGCAGCGCCATGATCTGGCCAAGGCGCGCGAGCTGGTGGAACGCAGTTTCGGCCGCTATCTGGCCAGTTTGGACTTGGTCGAGGAGGAGGAGATCCTTGAGCAGTTGCGTCTGCAGCTTGGGCAGTTGCAGGGGTCGGCCGGTGATGTGCCGTGGGAAGACTTCGAGGACTACGAAAAACGGCGTGGGCGACTGCGTGAAGAGCGGCGACTGATGCGCATCCTTCAGCAACAGGCCGAGGAAACCCTGGCGCATGAGCTCACGCTGGCTCTGCAGTTTGCGAGCGTCGGAACGCTGGTCAGCCTGAAGGCCCCGCAACTGCGTGGTGGCGTTACTCCGGCGGTGATCGTGGAGAAGTGCGAGGGGCCGGGACAGTTCCCGCTGCTGCTCTGCCTCACCATCGACAACGTTTGGTTGATGTTGCCCTGTCAGGCGGTGGTGAGCCTGCATGCGGAGCTGAGCTGTCTGCAAGTGGATGGCGTCTTAGCTCCAGAACTCGGTCGTTCCGGTGAGCTCCGCCATGGGGATCAGAGCAGCGGTGGTCTGGCTCTGGCAGTGGGGCATATGGCTCAGCGCCATGACATGACGACCCCTCAGTACGACCTGGCAGGAGAAGTGCTCTCCCAGGCGCAGACGGTGCAGACCCTTGAAGCCGATCTGGAAGCTCACCCCGCCCATCGCTGGGGAGATCGAAAGCAACTTAAGAAGCACCGTCGGCGCATGGAGGACTTGGAGCTGGAGATCACTGAGCGGCAGCAACTGCTTCACCATCGCGCCAACCGTCACTGGGAGACCTTTCTCGCTCTGATGGAGATCCTTCAGCACTTCGCAGCTCTTGATGAGCTCGAACCCACGGAGATCGGTCGCACCGTGGCGGCTCTCCGAGGCGACAACGAACTCTGGCTTGGTCTGGCCCTGATGAGCGGTCACCTTGATGATCTGCCGCCGTCAGAGCTGGCCGCCGTGTTTGAAGCGATCAGCACGGAGGTGAACCGTCCGGACCTCTGGAGCGGATTCCCAGCGCCACCCCGTGCCGAGGAGGCACTGCACGACCTCTCCGGTCTGCGACGTGAGTTGCTGCGCGCACAGGAACGTCATCAGGTTGTTGTCCCGGCCTGGTGGGAGCCCGAGCTGATGGGACTGGTGGCGGCATGGGCCAGTGGCACGGCCTGGAATGACCTGATTGCCAACACCTCTCTGGATGAAGGTGATGTGGTGCGGATCATGCGCCGCACGGTGGATCTGTTGGCACAGGTTCCCTACTGCGAAGCGATCAGTGAGCAGCTACGCAGCCATGCCCGTCAGGCCCTCAAGGCGATCAACCGTTTTCCTGTTGCCGAAGCTGATGATTTGCAGAAGGCTGCCGCAGCGGAGTCAGAGGGTCTCAATCCCGCTACGGAACGGGCCGCCTGATAGCGGTTTCTTCAGCCCTGCTGACGTGCCATGTCAGCGGGATCGATGATGCGGTCGAAGTCCTCAGCGCTGACATAGCCAAGGTCCAGAGCCGCATCGCGCAAGCTCAGACCCTGCTCATGGGCGTATTTCGCAATTGAACTGGCCTTGTCGTACCCGATCATCGGAGCCAGAGGTGTCACCAGCATGAGGGACTGCTCAACATCACGCTGAATCCTGGCCCTGTTCGGTTCGATTCCCTCGACCATGGCCACCCGGAAGCAGCGGCAGGCATCCGTGAGCAGGGTGATCGATCGAAGCAGATTGAAGCCGATCAGCGGCTTGTAGACATTCATCTGTAGGTGGCCGCCAGCTCCGGCCATCGCCACTGCAGCATCCAGGCCGATCACCTGAGTGCAAACCATGGCCATCGCTTCGCACTGGGTTGGGTTCACTTTGCCCGGCATGATTGAACTTCCCGGCTCGTTCTCGGGCAGATGCAACTCAGCGAGTCCTGCGCGCGGACCACAGGCCAGAAGGCGGATGTCATTGGCGATCTTCAGCAAGCTCCCGGCAAGCAGGCGCAGCTGTGCCATCGCATGGACTAGCCCGTCGTGGCTTGCCATCACAGCAAATTTGTTGGGGGCTGAGCTGAAAGCGAGTCCCGTGAGTTGCGCCAGTTCCTGAGCAGCCTGTTCGGCGAAACCATCGGGAGCATTCAGGCCCGTTCCCACCGCGGTGCCGCCGAGTGGCAATGGATAGACCTCCGCGAGACTGCATGCAACGCGAGCGCGGGCGGCCGCGATCTGGTCGCGCCACGCTGAAGCCTCCTGTCCAAGGGTGAGCGGAACCGCATCTTGCAGATGGGTGCGGCCGATCTTCACAAGGTCTTTCCAGAGCTCGGTTTTGGCTGCGAAAACATCGATCAATCGATCGAGTTCAGGAAGCAGTCGATGTTCGACACCTGCGGCGGCTGCCACGTGAATTGCCGCAGGAAAGGCGTCGTTTGTGGATTGGGAACGGTTGACATGGTCATTGGGGTGCACGGGCCGGTGGCTGCCAAGCGGCTCACCGGCAGCCTGAGCCGCCAGGTTGCTGATCACCTCATTGACGTTCATATTCGTCTGGGTGCCGCTGCCGGTTTGCCAGACGCGCAAGGGGAACTGATCATCATGCTGACCGTCTGCAATCGCTGAAGCCGCCGTCGCGATGGCGGCACAGTCGCTCTCACTGATGACGCCGAGGCGAGCATTCACGCTTGCTGCTGCCTGTTTGATGCGGGCGAGAGCATGAATCAGCTCCGCAGGTAAGAGGTCGTCCGCAATGTCGAAGTTCTTCAGAGACCGTTGTGTTTGCGCTCCCCAGAGAGCCTCTGCGGGCACTTCCACGGCTCCCATGCTGTCGTGTTCGATCCTGGTCGCTTCTGACATCGCAGGGCAGGTGAATGCGTTAAGAACGTGGACCCGCTTCGGGTCTGAGCACGAGGAAAATGATCAGCAGCATGCCGCTGACGCTGACGACCACGTAAATCCAGTCTGCATAGGGGGTCCAGAACATGGTTCAGACCAGGCCTCAAAGCCCAAGGCGTTCCCAGATCACCCCCAGATTTGCCTGGTGTAGATCGGTGCTGAAGCAATCGTCTAGTTGCTGGGGGCTCAGCTTGGCTGTGACTTCCGGATCAGCTTCAAGGTTGCGGCGGAAATCCCCCCCATCGTTATTCCAGGCGCTGTGAGCATTGCGCTGCACCACTCGATAGGCATCTTCCCTGCTCATACCTGCATCCACCAGCCCGAGCAGCACCCGCTGGCTGAACACCACGCCGCCGTACACGTTCATGTTGCGGAGCATGTTGCCGGGGTACACCCCTAGACCTGCCACCACAGCTGTCATCTCCCGCAGCATGAAATGCAGTGTCACCGAGCAGTCGGGGAGCATCATTCGCTCGGTTGAGCTGTGGCTGATATCCCGCTCATGCCAGAGCGCCACATTCTCCAATGCGGCGACGACATAGCTGCGCAGCACTCTGGCCAGACCGCTGATGCGTTCACTGCGAATGGGGTTGCGTTTGTGCGGCATGGCCGAGCTGCCTTTCTGACCTTTGGCAAAGCTCTCTTCCACCTCGAGCACGTCCGTCCGCTGAAGGTTGCGGATTTCAGTGGAAAAGCGATCCAGTGAGGCGCCGATCAGTGCCAGGGTCTGGACATAATCGGCATGTCGATCGCGAGAGATCACCTGGGTGCTCGCGGTATCGGGGGTGAGGCCCAGCCGATCGCAGGTGAGACGTTCCACCTCTGGGTCAGTGTTGGCATAGGTGCCCATGGCTCCGCTCACCTGACCCACGGCCACATCCCGCTCCAGCCGTTCGAGTCGCTCGGCATTGCGGCGGGTCTCGGCCAGCCAGCCAGCCAACTTGAAGCCAAATGTGATCGGTTCACCATGAATGGCATGGGAACGCCCGATCATCACGGTGGACTTGTGTTCAGACGCCAGTTTGGTTATGGCCGCGTCGAGGGCGCTGAGTTCATTCCTCAGCAGAACGACGGAAGCCTTGAGCTGCAAGGCCAAACCGGTGTCCAGCACATCGCTGCTGGTCATTCCTACGTGGATGTAGCGACCTGCATCGCCGACGTGCTCGTTGACGTTGGTGAGAAAGGCGATCACGTCGTGACGCACTTCCGCTTCGATTTCGAGGATCCGTGCTGGCTCAAAAGCCGACTTGCTGCGGATGTTCTCCATGGCCTCGTTGGGAACGCGTCCCAGGCTGCAGTTGGCCTCACAGGCAGCCACTTCAACATCAAGCCAGCTCTGGTACTTGGCCTGATCGGTCCAGATCGCGCCCATTTCGGGCAAGGTGTAGCGCTCGATCAAGGGATCGCAGACAAACGGTCAATCCTCGACCATACGGTGACGCAGGTTCGTTTCCAGGTTCTCAGGCAGAACGCAGGCGCCGATGTTCCACTTCCCATTGCACGTGCTGTCCCCACGCTTGTTGTCGAACCGTGCAGCGTCCACCTCGACATTCGATCACTTGGAAGGGGGGGAGATCGTTGGGGTGATTTTCGATGGTGACGAAGGTTCCGGGATGCAGGAGTTCCACCACGTTGAGAGGTCTGGGGCGGTGCCGTGGCTGCTGCTTGGCGGACATAACCGTGTTGCGGTTCGGATCGATCCTCAAGGAGTTGTCTGGGTTCCTTGGAGAACCACGCAGGTTTGTTCGGATTTCGCCTCTGCTTTTATGAAGAAATGGCTCGTAAACGCCGACTGGATCTGCATCTGCTCACTTTGGGCCTGGCTGCATCACGCCAGCAGGCCCAGCGATTGATTCGTGCCGGCAAGGTTCGTGATGTTCATGGACAGCGTCTTGAGAAGCCTGGCCAGGAAGTGGCGGAAGAGTCGCTGGTTCAGGTGGAGCAACCGCCGCGATTCGTTTCAAGGGGTGGAGAGAAGCTACTGGGTGCTTTGCAGGTCTTCCCCGTTGAGGTGAGCGGACGCGTCTGTCTCGATGGTGGAATTTCAACTGGTGGTTTTACCGATTGCTTGCTGCAGCACGGCGCTAGCCGTGTCTATGGCATTGATGTCGGTTACGGCCAGACCGCCTGGAGCCTGCGCACCGATGAGCGGGTGGTCTTGCGTGAACGAACCAACTTGAGGCGTCTGACAGCCGAGGAGCTGTATGGGGAAGCCGATCAACGCCCGACACTGGCCGTGGCCGATGTGTCGTTCATCGCGCTCTCGTTAGTACTTCCAGCTCTGCGTGGTCTGATGATCACTGAGGGCCTTGATGCCAAGGACTGCGAGGCCATCGTGTTGGTGAAACCTCAGTTTGAGGTTGGACGGCAGAGGGTCGGTAAAGGCGGTGTGGTGCGTGACCCAGCGGCCCACATTGATGCCATTAACGATGTGATCGAAGCAGCTCAGCCGCTTGGCTGGAAGCCATCGGGGCTGGTGGCGTCTCCCCTGACCGGACCAGCCGGTAACCATGAATATCTGCTGTGGTTGACCTCTTACATCGACCACGAGGTCGACACTCCAATGATTGAGAAGCTGGTCTCAGCAACCTTGAGTGAGTGATGGCAGCAGCACTTGATTCAGAGCGCTGATCCGTCGCGATCGCCTGTACGAATCCGAACCACGGTGTCAACCGGTGAGATGAAAATCTTGCCGTCTCCGATTTCACCGGTCTTCGCGGCTTCGGCAATAGCATTGACCACGGTGTCAACACGAGCATCGTCGATGACCACCTCGATTTTGAGCTTCTGCAGGAATTCCACTGTGAATTCCGAACCGCGATAACGCTCAACCTGCCCTTTCTGGCGGCCGAAACCACGGACTTCGCTCACGGTCATCCCGACGATTCCCGCATTCACCAATGCAAGCTTGACGTCTTCAAGCTTGAAAGGGCGGATGATCGCTTCGACTTTTTTCATTGCTGTTATCCGGCTTTTGACAAGCTAAGAGCTCAGGAGTGTTGGGTAGGGATCAGGGAAGGAAGTGGATTCATGCTCAGGCCGGCTGCAGAGGCGTCAAACATCAGTGTTTCAGCGTCCGTCCGACTCACAATCACGTGACCTTCGGCGAGGAGTTCCCAGTGCTCGGATTCGAAATGGGTCTGAAGCCAGAGGATTCCATGAACGCTGGCTGGGACCAACCGGAAGGAAGGGCCTTCAGCGAGCAAGCGGAGATCCATGTAGAAGCCTCAGTCGACAACCCCATTACGGCTTGCCGATGCTTTTACGGATGTACGCGTTGATACCGAATCAGGAGTTGAGTGGCTTCTTGGCCTGTTCGCGGCGGTGCTGATAAACGCTGCCGCGGTAATGGAGTTCCACGGTTGACTCAGCCGCCGCTGCATGGCAAAGAGGCGCGTCGTAGTGCTGACCGCGATAGGTGTGATCAACCCTGGCTGGGCTTAGGCGCTCATGCTGCGCCGGGTTGTAGGGGATGCCGCGATAGGTGCGTTGTGTAGTGGTCATAGGAGTGGCATCGAAGAGGGTGGTGAGTGCTCCGATCGTTGATCGGGACCGCTTCGTGGGAAGGAGCGTTGCTTCGCCACGCGGGTGGCTAGTTCCGGCTGAAGAGGTCTGTAAGAGCAGGCCCGAGCTCAACGATTTGTCCTTCAATGCATTACTACCGCATAAATGTTGTTCATGGTGAACAGTTTGGAATGAATCAAGGCTCGAAATCGTGAATTTCCAAGGTCTGTTCTGCGCTTGCGACACTCATGTCGGGTTTTAAGGTCTTCACAAACCGTTGTGTCGTCTCTCGACCATGAGTGCATCCCCCGCGGAAACCACCCGAACTCCCCTTTATGGGGAACGGGCCATTGCCGATGCAGAGCTGATCTGTTTTGAGAATCCTCGCCAGGGCCGTGCCTATGAGGTCTCGATCGAGCTGCCTGAATTCACCTGTCTCTGTCCTTTCTCTGGTTACCCCGATTTCGCTGTGCTTCGACTTCTGTATCAACCCGGGCCTCGGGTCGTTGAGCTGAAGGCCATCAAGCTCTACGTGAACAGTTACAGGAATCGCACCATCTCCCACGAAGAGGTCGCCAATCGAATCCTCGATGACTTGGTTGAGGCTTGCGATCCGGTTTGGATGCAGTTGGAGGCTGATTTCTATCCCCGCGGAAACGTGCACACTGTGGTGCGCGTCAGCCATGGAGAGCGCCAACCCTGTTAATTAGCAGGGGAAGCTCTGTGGCAAAGCCCGCAAGGTTTCGATTGCAAAGGCCGCCGACGTGAAGCTTGGCTTGCTGTGTCTCAGCAACAGCCCAGATCTGACGTGTGGCCACCATGCTCAGCCCACCCCCTAGCAGCGTGATCGCAAAGCCTGCATAAACCAGTGGCACGCCTGGATCACGCTTGAGCAGCAGTCCGCTGGCCGGCATGATCTCGACCACTCTCAGCGGCAGTCCTCGCACCTCAGCCCCGTCTCCACCGGGTCTGAGATTGGTGATCAAACTTCCGTCTGAATCAAACACCTGCACGGGACCTTGTTCACTGCCGGTGCTGAGGAACACCGGTTCACTCCCATCTGGACGTGTGGGGAGAACCAGTCCCCAGATCTGGTCGCCAAGTTCTGGAAAGTTGCTTAATGGCAGTTGCAGCAAGGGGCTGCGGCCAAGCTGCACGGTGATCGTCGCCAGCGACCAGTCCGCTTGGTAAACGGTGATGCCCTGATATCGCAAAGGATGATTCACGCTGATCGTTCGTTCCTCTTGTTGATTCCCTTGAGGGCTGAGCAGCAAGGTCGAGCTGAATTGTTCCGGTCGGCCTGCGGGATCTCTCTCAATGGCGAAATCCTGCAGGGTGAGGCTCAGTCTGTTCTCGCCGGCTGGACTCAGCAGATCAAGTGAGCGTCCAGGGGCGAGAAATCGCTCCAGCCGTTGTCCTGCCAGTGCACCCCAGGCTGCTCCAATTAGCAGCAGGACCAGACCTGTATGAACCAGCAAAGGGCCCACGCGACCGATGACGCCTCGTCGGGCGGCGAGTCGACCGTTCTGCTGTCTCACGTTCCATCCCTGTTCTCTGAGCTCCAAGGCCAGATCATTCAGTGCGGCGCTGCTGTCGCTGCAGGCGACGGTCTCTGCCAGGGCCAGTTTGCTCAGTTGGCGTGGGCGGGAATAATCCGTCCAGCGCAGAGCCGCTTTCAGTGACGGCCATTGACGCCTCCAGCTGCACAAGGTGAGTGCCAGCCCGAGCAGTGCCAACAGCGAGAGAAACCAGACGCTTGAGTAAACGTGATTGAGCTGCACTTGCAGCATCAGGTTTCCGTTGATCAATCCCAGCCATGGGTCGGCATTGAAGCGTTCCAGGTAGAGCTCAGGTGCTTCTTGCTGAGGGATGATCGTGCCTACGGCACTGGCCAGTGCAATCAGCAGCAACAGCAGAATGGCCAGACGCAGGCTCGAGAGCACTGCCAGCAATCGTTTGAACAAACGCATGCTTAGACCAGCCTCGTCAGCAAAGTGAGCGTGCCGATCGTGAGCAGCACGACACCACTGATGCTGGGGATCCAGCGACTGATCGAGCGCATCGCCATGAGCTTGGGAAGGGACGCCGCCATGCTTCCAGCAAGCAGCAAAGGCAGCACCTGGCCGATTCCGAAGCTGCTGAGATAAACCAGTCCTGTGATTACGTTGCCACTGCTGGCAATCCAGCCCAGAAGAACGGCCAACACAGGAGTAGTGCAGGGAGAAGCGGCAAGACCGAAGGCCAGGCCAGCGGCAATCGGTGCCAGCGGTGCTGGCACCTTGCGGCTCCAGGCATTGGGATCTGGGCCTGCCGGCAGGGGCAGTCGCACAACTCCAAGCAGGTTGAGCCCCATCACCACGGCCAGCAACGCAACCAGGGTGGGGATCAGACCAGGCACCTGGCCGTAAATGCCACCCAGCAGTCCGCTTAGGCTGCCCAGCATCACCAGGGCCCCCACGATGCCTCCGCAGAATGCAAGGCTTCGCTGCCAAGCAGGTTGATCGCTTTCAAATCCGGCTAGGTACGCCAGCGTCACCGGCAGCAGCGACAGTGAGCACGGTCCAAGGCTGGTGAGGGCTCCCACGACCAGAACGGCACCAAGACTGAGCGGACCAGGCTGCTGAAGTGCATGGTTCAGTAGGTCTTCACCGCTTTGGGCCAGATCGGACAGTGCCAGGTCGAGGAAGGCGATGGTGAAGCCGGTTCAGAAAAACTCGGAGTTCAGCCTATCGATCAGGGCGTGAACGGCGTTGATCCGATGCCAGTCGTTGAGCTTGGCCTCGCCCACCGATCAAGCCTGTGGATTCCAGAGAGCAGCGGATCAGAAGTCCCACGATCATCAAACTCGAAAGCAGTGAGTTGCCTCCATAGCTCACCAACGGCAGTGGCAGTCCGGTGGTCGGCATTGCTCCGGATGCCACGGCCACGTTCATCACCGATTGGCCTACCAAGAGTGTCGCGCAACCGATGGCAACGAGCCTGGCCTGATTGCTGCGGCATCGGAGGGCAACGCGCAGTCCCAAATAGCCGATCAACATCAGGAAGAGAAGCAGCAGCAAGGAGCCCACCAGTCCGAATTCTTCGGCGTAGACCGCGAAGATGAAGTCGGTGCTCTGAATCGGCAGATATTGAAGTTTCTGGGTCGAGAGACCAAAGCCCTGGCCGAAAACCCCGCCCGAGCCAATCGCCAGCAAGCTTTGAATGAGTTGATATCCATCACCCTGCGGATCCTTCCATGGATTCAGAAAGGAGATCACGCGTAGACGTTGGTATTCGTTGATCAGGATGCTGGCGGTGCCCAGCAGTGCTCCTCCGATGGCCGTCCCGAACAGCTGAAACAGCGGAAGTCCTGCTGAGAAGGCCATTAGCCAGATCAGAAGGCCGCTTAACGCAGCTGTGCTCAGGTTGGGTTGCTTGAGAATCAGCAGCACCAGAATCCCAAAACTGCCCAGCCAAAGCAGCTTCTGATCCAGCCCGGTCCGTTTCCAGTGTGCAAACAGGTTTGCAGCTTGCAGCACTACAAACGGTTTCACGAGTTCGGAAGGCTGAATCTGAATTGGGCCGATCACCAGCCAGCGGCTGGCGCCGTTCACGGTGGTTCCCATTACCAGGGTCGCTGCAATCAATAGGCAGCCAATCCAGAGTGCGGGCCCCGCCCATTTCAACCAGCGCCGCAAATTGATCGATGCGGTGAATGACATCAGGCTCCAGCTGGCTGCCATCCACACCAGCTGCCTTTTGACGTAGTACGCCCCTTCTCCTTGTTCACGGGCCGCGACCCACCAGCTGGCTGACGCGAGCACCAGCAGGCCTGCCAGGCTCCAGATGGCCGAGAGTGTCAGCAGCAGGCGTGCTTCCGCAGGCCAGAGCGACCAGTCGAGCGGAAGAAACCGCTCCCAGAAAGGCTTGGATTCAGCAGCAGCCTTCTGCTGTTCCCGCAGGGTGCCCTGACGTGAGGATCGACTCCTTTTGGAGATCACGGTGGGGCTGCTCAAAACGATCGGAGGTGTTGCATGTATTGAGCCGTCCTTAGGCCGGTTTGCCAAGGGATCACAACAAAAAACCCGACCAGAGGCCGGGTTTGAACACACCTTTGAATTGGATTTCAGTTGCCGACGTTGACCTGTTGCCCGCCGGTGCAGAGCTCCACCTTAATAATGCGTCCACCCTGTTTCTGGATGCGCTGTTGTTCAGCGAACCAGCTGTCGTAGGGAACCCACTTGGTGAAGAAGGTGTTCTGCAATTCGCGCTGCGTCCGAACCTTCTCAGGGCTGGGGATGCAGGCGGTGACTTTGAACAACCGCATGGGGCTCAGTTGCCGAGACCGGAACAGATGTAGTCGAAGTACACACCCATCTCGTTGCCAGCATCAGGGCCGACCAGTGAGGCGGTGACCTCTTTCATGGCCTGAATCGCCTGAACTGTTGCTCCGATGGGGACTCCCAGGGAGTTGTAGGTCTCTTTCAGACCATTGAGCACACGCTCATCAAGAATGGAGGTGTCGCCAGCGAGCATGGCGTAGGTGGAGTAACGCAGGTAGTAATCCAGATCGCGGATGCAGGCTGCATAGCGGCGGGTGGTGTACATGTTGCCACCAGGACGGGTGATGTCCGAGTACAGGAGCGCCTTGGCCACAGCGTCGCGGATGATGGCGGAAGCATTCGCACTGATGGTAGCGGCAGCCTTCACGCGCAGCTCACCGCTTGCGAAGTAGCTCTCGAGGTTGCTCATGGATGCCGTATCCAGGTAGAGACCTTGGACGTCGGACTTGTTGATGACGTTGGTGATCGCGTCTTGCATGGACTCAGGAGTGACGTGAAGGGGCGTTGGTTCCGGTGATCAGGCGAGAGCGCCCACCACGTAGTCGAAGTAGAAGCCGGCTTCCTCGGCATCAGCACCACTAAGGATGCCCATTGCCACGGTTTTCATCTCACGAACGGCTTCTGCCATGGCCTCGAGGGGAGTTCCGAGGGATCGGTAGAGCTCACGGGCTCCGATCACGCCGATCTCCTCGATCGGGGTCACGTCACCAGCGACTACGCCGTAGGTCACAAGACGGAGGTAGTAATCCATGTCCCGCAGACATGTTGCGGTCATTGCTTCTCCGTAGGCGTTGCCGCCAGGAGAGATGACATCAGGACGCTTCTGAAAGAGCTGTCCGCCTGCAGTCTTGACGATGCGTTCACGGCTCTCACTGAGAACCTGAGCGACTCGCAGGCGACGTTGGCCTCCGCTGACGAACGCCTTGATCTGGTCCAGTTCTCCTGGACTCAGATAGCGGGCTTCGGCGTCCGCGTTGATGATCGAGTTGGAGACGATGCTCATGCAGTTCTACCTCGAAGCAAGCAGCCACCCGTAGGAGGCCGATATCCGGTGAGTGGTGTGGTGATCTCGATTGAGATCGTGAAGCAGCTTAAGGGCCGCAGTGCCTCGAATCGCGGAGATCCGAGTCGGAATGCCATCAGATGTTGTATCTGTTGATCTTCCGTTGTGGAATGCATGCTCCTCGCAAGGCGAGGGACACATCTGCCTCCTTAATTCTCAGGCAGCGATCTGGAGAGTCTGTGTCCCGGTAACAGATCTTCATTGCCAGTGTGCCCTGCGCTGTTTGAACTTCTTGTTGTTTATTGAGGTTCTTTTTTATAAACAGCCAGCACAAACTAGGAGGGCTTAGTCACTCCACTTTGACGTTAATTGATGTTCTTTGACAGTAAAACTCTCTTTTGAACGGAATGTTCAGAGTGCTTTATCGGGTCGTGGGGTCAGGCCCGCATTCCCGCCGTAGAGACTTGCCGTTCGAGTGATGGTTGACTGCGGCACGCCACTGCGTGAGCTCAGTGTGCTGAGCCCAGGTACATCCGAAGGCTCAGAACCGGTTTCGGCGCGGAGTTCCAGCAGATTGCGCACGGCAGTCGGTTGGCCAGATGCAGCTCTCACCTGGAGGAAACGGCTGGTCTCCGATGGGGTGGAGGCTCTTCCAAGCAGAGCGATGCTCGCTGCGGTGGCAGCACGAAGTGGCGCCATCCGCGAGAGTCGATCCTGGAATGGTTCGCTCAGGGCAACTGATTCGACGAAGCCATCGAGATCAATCTGCCCATTTCTGAGCAATGACTTAGCTGACGTCAGGCGCTCTGTTTCCAGTGGCACGCGATTCAACAGTTGTCGGTAAGTCGCATCAAGGATCTCGCGTAGCTCGGATTCACTAGACACCCGCGCGAGGGATGCCTGGGTGGGAAGGCCCTCGCGTCGCTTGTAACCACTGGCATCGCCAAGAGGAAGTGCCGCCTGAAGCCCAGCTTGTCCACGGTTGGACTGGGATGGACGGGACCACTGGTTCAGCGTGGCTGCGGAACCGGATGAGCGCCGAAGCATGAAAGCGGCCAGCTGTTCCGGGGGAGTGAAGCCACTGATGTCGGCTGTCCACTTTCCGCCGAAGCGGCTGCGCTGACTCTTGTCAGCGATATTTCTCTTGGTGACGTCACCGGTCGTTCGGAGTGCTTCGCGACGGATCGCTTCTGGCCGTGGAGTCATTGACACGTTGACTCTGGCCCCGATCGAGGGATCCAATGTCCTGCGTAATCCCGGAGCACGACGGGTGGTCAGGTCTTTGGGCGTAATGAAGCGTTCGTATGGAACGGTGTCTTCACCGAAGCAGTCGCTGTAGTCCTTGCTGTCGATCAAGGCATCGACCAATCCGTAAAACCCTCGGCGAGCTGCGGTGTCGAAGAGAGCATCGATCTCCCAGCGACCGAAGGTGGGCCTGCCCAGAAGGCGGCGGTGCATCACTTCGATGGACTTGGCGATGTAAAGGCCTTCCCAGTAGCGACGGCGAAAGGCATCCGAGCGAGCCACGCTACGGATGAAGTCGCGGAGGCTGATGTCTCCGTTTTCCAGACGGGCTTCCTGGGAGTTGAGGCGTTCTCCTTCGTAGCCGGAGTTGCCAAGCACCTGGATGTAGACGGCTTTGATCACCGCCTGGGTTGAGGATTCGGTGTTGCGAATACTCGGCTGGCCGCCGCGGCGTGGAAGCGCCGAACCGCCTGTGGAGATCTGCTGGAGTCGAACCACTCGCGGTCCTACCTTGCGAGGCCGGCTGCCCCGGAACTGAGGACTGTCCATTTGTCCCGGTTGCGCCATGCCATTGCTCACCAGCAGGCGACGGGTGTCGTAGCTGAAGGGTGCGGGACGCGTCGTCACCGAAGCCGTGTCTGAAGGGAAGATCGCTCCGTACTGATTGCCGACGGGATCATTGCCGCCGCCGTAAACATGCTGATCAGCGAGAGGCTGACGGTAAGAGGCATACAGCGTGACGTATTGGGGTGCTCCCTCGAACGGTGCGCTGAAGCGGAACAAACGTCGGTTCGAGCCCCAGCCAGCACTCTCCTGTGCCTCTTCACCCAGGTCGCGCAAGTAAGGAACAGTCTCCTCACCAAAAGTTTGCGCATATTCGCTGCTGTTCACGATCACATCAATCAGACCGTTGAGTCCCTGGTCGCTGACGATCGAAAAGGCTTTGCGGAATTCCTCGAGCGAGCTGACGCCGCGTCCAAGGAAATGGCGGTAGGCCAGTTCCACCACCCGGCTGTTGACAAAGGGTCCGTAAAACTGATTCCGGTATTCCTTGCTTCGGCCCAACGCGCGGATGAATTCCCGCATTGAAATCTTGCCCTGCACCAGCTGGCTGGCTTCTGAACGACAGGGGGTCTGGGAGTAGCCCTTGGCGATGTCGCGCTCAAAGACCTGTCTGTAGGCGGCTCGAATGATTTCAGCTTTCTCCGCTCCGGACAGGCCAGGGCGCATTTCGAAACGCTGTGCTGATTCGGATGCCAGGGCGTAGATCGCTGGGAGCTGAAGCCCTTGGCTGACACGGCTGCCGAGCTTCTGTTTTGTGGAAGGCGTCGCAATGGCGAGTTCCTTCAGGAGCACGTTGAAGCAGTCGATGGTGAGTCGGCGGGCCTCTGGGCGCTCCCGAAGCAGCTCTGCGCAGGCTCCTCGCATCTCCTGAAGGGCCACATTGGTGGCGGTCAGAGAACAGTTCTTGAGAAGGATGTCGCGCAGTCCGCGCGTATTCACCGCAAGGATGCTTGGGTCTCCGGCCACCAATGCATAGCCCACATAGCGAAGAAACCAGCCCAGGTCGCGCACCGATTTGCGCATGAATGCAGGGCCGTACTTGGCCACGCTGATGGCGGTGAAACCCGTGGGCAGAACGACGCGTACATCGGCATCGCCGCCGCCGACATCGAGAAGCCGGGTGAAGAAATTGCCGCGCTTGGTGATGCTGCTGTCACCCGTGAAGGTGCGCACGGATTGTTCGAAGGCGGCCTGGTCAGCCGCCAGCGGGGCGGTATCGATGGCCTGTGCCCGGGACACTTCGCCTGTGCTGAGTGGCGCCTCGAGGAACGAAAGTGGAGTTCCTCCGACAAAAATCCTGTTGGCCGCGCGGGCGACGATCGCTTCAGCGTTGCTGGCGATGATCTTTGAAGCTTCCAGGCGGTCATTGCCGCTGCGGAAGAAGGTGATCAACGTGTCGAGTTCGCCCCCGTCAGGGAAACGGTCCTGTTGTTCCGCCTGACGAACGCTGGAGAGCGGCAGGGTGTCGAACAGCTGTGGGGAAACCCTTGGGCTGCCGCTGCTGGCGGTCACGGTCATGAACGGGAGCAAGCCGGATTCGGCCACGTTACGGCTCGTCCCGAGGGCTCTCGAACAGGCATGAACAAATGTTTGCAGGGGTTGCTCCTTCAGACCCGTTTTCGATGCCCACCCTGAAATGGTTCAGACCGAATAATGAGATCGGAAACCGACGCGCCGATGAACCCCAAGCCCTCGGATGCCGCCACCCCTGTGGTGAGTGACTTTTATGACCGGTTCCCATATCCGGGGGATCCGCTTCAGGACGGACCGCCTCCCGGCTACAACTGGCGCTGGTGCCATGAAAGCGTTCTGGCAGCAGTGCATGGTGCAGTGCCATCGCAGGCTGATCCAGCGGCTTCTCTGCGAATTCTTGATGCGGGTTGTGGGACGGGCGTCAGCACGGATTACCTCTGTCACCTCAATCCAGGAGCGCAGATCCTGGCGGTGGATATCAGTGCGGGAGCTCTTGAAGTAGCCCGTGAACGCTTGCAGCGATCCGGTGCCGCGGATCAGGTGGATGCGTTGCGTCAGGAGCAGCGCAGTCTTCTCGATCTCAAGGGTGAGGGACCCTTTGACTACATCAATTCCGTGGGCGTTCTGCATCACCTGCGCCAGCCGCTGGCGGGAATGAAGGCTCTGGGTTCGCTGTTGGCAGACACAGGATTGATCCACTTGTTCCTCTACGCCGATGGGGGACGTTGGGAGATTCATCGAACCCAGCGTGTGTTGTGCCGATTGGGTGCTGGTAGCGGAGCCGAAGGTCTGCGTCTGGGCCGTGAACTCTTTCAGGTTTTGCCTGAGGGCAATCGTCTGCGCCAGAACTATGAGCAGCGTTGGCTGATCGATACCGCTGCCGATTCGAATTTCGCTGATATGTATCTCCATCCGCAGGAGACCAGTTACGACCTCAGGCGCCTCTTCGACCTGATCGAAGCCGCCGGACTTCAGTTCGCCGGCTTCTCGAATCCCGCTGTATGGGATCTGAGCCGTTTGCTGTCAGGTGAACTGCTGGAGCGTGCAGCCATGCTCCCTGAGCGTGAACAGTGGCTGCTGGTTGAAGACCTCGACCCTGAGATCAGTCATTTCGAGTTCTTTGTGGCCAAGCAACCCGTGCAATCCAACCGCTGGGAGGACGATTCAGCCTTGCTCCAGGCCATTGGTCGGCGACAGTCGTGTTTATGGGGTTGGCCTTCCTCCAGCCTTTTGGGTCCGGATCTGGAGCCGATTGCTCTCTCGGCATCCGAGCTGGCATTGCTTGAAGCTGTTGAGCGCCAGCCCAAAACGGCTTTGGGTGACCTCAACCTCGGGCCTGAGACCGTTTCAGTGGCAAGAGGTCTCTTGTCGCGCCGGCTGCTGCTTCTGGAAGCTTCCAGAACCTGAGCGTGAGAAAACGCGTGATAGATTCCGCGCGCTTCCTCAGGCACTGTTTGCTGGCTAACGACCCCACAGAATCACCCGCGGCAACCGTTGCGATCGATTCTGGAATGGCCGACTACGCCAGACTTCAACAACGCCTGATGCTGGCCACTCTGGCGGTTTCACTAGTTGCGGTTCTTGTCGCTCTGGTTGGTTTCGACGCCATGGTTGCCCGCAGCCTGTTGGTGGGTTCTTGCGCTGGTGTTCTCTACCTGCGCCTCCTCGCCCGCAGCGTGGCTCGGCTCGGCGGAGGTTCCCGTCAAGTGGGTCGGTTTCAGTTGGTTGTGCCTGTGCTGCTCGTTGTTGCAGCGGCCAAGTTCCCTCAGCTTGAGATCCTTCCTGCTTTCATCGGCTTCCTTCTCTATAAACCCGCCTTGATTCTTCAGACCGTCATTGACGGCTGAGCTCGCGCATCCCCTTCTGCTTTCAATGGCTTTGCTGCCTTTCACACTGCCTTTCGCTGAACTGGAGGTCGGGAACCATCTGTATTGGCAGATCGGCAACCTCAATCTTCACGGCCAGGTCTTTCTGAGTTCCTGGATCCTGATCGGCGCTCTCCTTGCTCTCGTCCTTGTTGGTACGCGCAAGTTGGATCGCGACCCAAGAGGCGTGCAGAACCTGCTCGAATTCCTCTGGGATTATCTGCGTGATCTCGCTCGTGATCAGATCGGAGAAAAATATTATCGAGAGTGGCTGCCCTTCATTGGAACCTTGTTCCTGTTCATTTTTGTGAGCAATTGGGGTGGCGCTCTGATTCCTTGGAAAGTTTTTGAACTTCCTGAAGGTGAACTGGGTGCTCCTACGGCAGACATCAACACCACAGTGGCGATGGCTCTGCTCGTGTCTCTCGCTTACTTCTATGCGGGATTGAGCAAAAAAGGTCTGAGATTTTTTGAGCTCTATGTAGAGCCAACTCCGATCATGCTTCCCTTCAAGATCATTGAGGAGTTCACAAAACCTCTTTCACTGTCTTTCCGACTTTTCGGAAACATCCTGGCAGATGAACTTGCGGTTGGAGTTCTTGTTTATCTGGTTCCTCTAATCGTTCCTCTGCCTGTGATGCTGCTTGGACTGTTCACCAGTGCGATCCAGGCTCTGATTTTCGCGACATTGGCTGCCTTCTATATCGGCGAAGGTCTGCATGAACACCACTAGGTGACAAATGCTCGCCGTTAAGGCGATCTGCTAAACACTTCTGCGCGTAGGTCCGACGCTCATGACTCGGGCCCGCTCTCTTGCAACAGAGAGTGTCCCTGCGCAGGGGGAACCAATCCCCACTTCATTTGCTCAGCGCTACTGCGCATCCCCCCCCAACGCTCTCAACATGGATTCCATTACTTCCGCAGCTTCCGTCGTTGCTGCTGGCCTGGCTGTTGGCCTGGCGGCTATCGGCCCTGGTATCGGTCAGGGCAGCGCTTCCCAAGGTGCTGTTGAAGGTATTGCCCGCCAGCCTGAAGCTGAAGGCAAGATCCGCGGCACCCTGCTGCTTTCTCTGGCATTCATGGAGTCGCTGACGATCTACGGCCTGGTTGTGGCTCTGGTGCTTCTGTTCGCCAACCCCTTCGCCGGTTGATCCATCTCCTGGGAGCTCCCTCAGTTTGATGGCAGCTCCCAGGTGTGATCCTTCTTCTCTTCATCAGCTTTTCCTCAGCGCTCCTCTTTCATGACCTGGCTTCTGCTTGCTGAAGCAGCGGTGCCGGAGGGAGGTCTTTTTGACCTCGATGCCACCTTGCCTTTAATGGCAGTCCAGGTGGTTCTCCTGACCTTCCTGCTCAATTCCCTCTTCTTCCGGCCGGTCGGCAAGGTCGTGGAAGATCGTGAGGGTTACATCTCCACAAGCCTTGCTGATGCCAAGCAAAAGCTTGAGCAAGTCCAGCGTCTTGAGGCTGAACTCACTGAACAACTCCGAGGCGCTCGCCAGGCCGCTCAGGCCGCCATCCTCGAAGCTGAGCAGGAGGTTGACAATCTGTATCGCGAGGCCATCGCGACAACTGAAGCCGATGCCAATCGCACGAGGGAACAAGCCCGTCGTGAGATTGAGGCACAGCGTGAGCAGGCTCAGTCGCAGCTGATGGGCAAGGTCGATGAGTTCAGCACAAAGATCATTCAACGTCTGCTGGCTGTTTCATGATGTCTCTTGTCACCTTGTTTGCTGCAGAGGGTGGTTTCGCGATCAACCTCAACCCCCTTGAGACAAACCTGATCAATCTGGTCATTGTCATCGGGTTGCTCGTCTACTTCCTCAAGGGATTGCTTGGCGGCATTCTTGAGCGTCGTCGTGAATCGATTCTCAAGGAATTGAACGATGCTGAAAACAGGCTCAAAACTGCCACCACAGAGCTGAGCAAGGCGCAGGCCGACCTCGGTTCTGCCAAAGAAAAAGCTGAGAAGATCCGTGCCGATGGCCAAGCCAGGGCACAAGCCATCCGCACGGACGGTGAGCAGCGAACCATCGCGGCAATGGCTGCCCTCAAGCAGGATGCCCTTGCTGATCTGAACGCCGAAGGTGCTCGTCTGACCGAGGAGCTACGGCGTGAAGCTGCTCTGGCCGCCATCGACAAAGTGATGGCCGATCTGCCCGGACGTCTCGATGCTTCGGCTCAAGCCCGTCTCATCGACGCCTCCATCAACAATCTGGAGGATGCCTGATGCCCCTTCTCAATACCTTGGCCACCCCTTACGCCGAAGCGTTGTTGCAGGTGACCAATGCTCGCAATGAGTCTGATGACGTGGCAGCCCAGTGCAAGGAGCTCATTGCTCTCTGGGACAGCAGTGAGTCACTGCGAGATGCCATGACCTCTCCGGTGCTTGAGCCAACGGCCAAGAAGAAAGCCCTTGAGCAGCTCCTGAGCGAGCAGATCCAGCCTTCATTGCTGAATCTGCTCAAGGTTCTGGCCGATCGCTACCGCCTCACCGCTTTTGATGCCGTTCTGAGTCGGTATCTCGAGCTTTACCGCGAATCCCGCAAGATTTCGCTGGCCCATGTCCGTTCGGCTCAGGCCCTGACCGACACTCAAAAGGCATCGCTGACCGCCAAGGTTCAGTCCATGGTCGGCAGCGGGTCCGTTGAGATTGACCTCACCATCGATCCGAGCCTGATTGGCGGCTTCGTGATCAATGTGGGCTCTCAGGTCATCGACGCTAGTCTTTCCGGCCAAGTAAGGCGACTCGGTCTCTCGCTTGCTAAGGCGGGCTGACCGTTTTTTTCTTCACCCTTCAGATTTTTCTCTTATTCCCCGTCAAAGGGTTTACCAGCCATGGTTTCCATCCGTCCCGACGAGATCAGCGCGATTCTCAAACAGCAGATTGAGGACTACGACAAGTCTGTTTCTGTCAGCAACGTTGGTTCTGTCCTGCAGGTGGGTGATGGCATCGCCCGCGTTTACGGCCTCCAAGAGGTGATGGCCGGCGAACTCGTTGAATTTGAAGACGGCACTGAAGGCATTGCCCTCAATCTTGAGGATGACAATGTCGGCGCCGTGCTGATGGGTGAAGGCCTCGGCATTCAGGAGGGCAGCACCGTTCGTGCAACCGGCAAGATCGCGTCGGTTCCTGTCGGCGATGCTCTGCTGGGTCGTGTCGTGAATTCCCTTGGAGTTCCTCTCGACGGCAAAGGTGATCTCGCAACGACTGAGACTCGTCTGATTGAGTCTCCCGCTCCGGGCATCATTCAGCGCAAGTCGGTGCATGAGCCCATGCAGACCGGCATCACCGCCATCGACGCGATGATTCCCATCGGTCGAGGCCAGCGTGAGCTGATCATTGGTGACCGCCAGACCGGCAAGTCTGCTATCGCGATCGACACCATCCTGAATCAGGCCGATCAGGACGTGATCTGTGTGTATGTCGCCATTGGTCAGAAAGCTGCAAACGTCGCCCAGGTGACGGAGGTTCTGCGAGAGCGCGGCGCACTGGATTACACGGTGATCGTTGCTGCAAACGCCTCCGATCCTGCTGCACTGCAATATCTCGCTCCATACACGGGTGCTTCGATCGCCGAAGCCTTCATGTACAAGGGCAAGGCCACCCTGGTCATCTACGACGACCTCTCCAAGCAAGCTCAGGCTTACCGCCAGATGTCGTTGCTGCTCCGTCGTCCGCCCGGACGTGAGGCCTACCCCGGCGACGTGTTCTATTGCCACAGCCGTTTGCTCGAGCGAGCTGCCAAGCTCTCCGATGCCATGGGCAAGGGTTCCATGACGGCTCTGCCGATTATTGAGACCCAGGCTGGTGACGTTTCCGCCTACATCCCCACCAATGTGATTTCGATCACCGATGGTCAGGTGTTCCTCAGTTCCGATTTGTTCAACTCGGGTCTGCGTCCTGCCATCAACGTGGGTATTTCAGTGAGCCGAGTTGGTGGTGCTGCCCAGACCAAGGCCATCAAGAAAATTGCTGGCACACTCAAGCTCGAGCTCGCTCAGTTCGATGAGCTGGCTGCGTTCTCGCAGTTCGCTTCCGATCTTGATGCAGCAACGCAGAAACAGCTCGGACGCGGCAAGCGTCTTCGTGAGCTTCTCAAGCAGCCTCAGTTCAGTCCACTGATCCTGGCTGAGCAGGTCGCCATTGTTTATGCAGGCGTTAAGGGCCTAATTGATGATGTCCCCGAGGATCAGGTGGTTCAGTTCTCCCGGGAGCTACGCGAGTACCTGAAGAGCAACAAGCCTGAGTTCATCAAGAAGGTTCAGGACGAGAAGGTGCTCAGCCCTGAGGCGGAAACCATTCTCAAGGAGGCTATTTCCGAAGTCACCTCCACCATGTTGGCTTCCGCCAACTGAGGCCCTGAGACATGGCAAATCTGAAGGAGATCCGAGATCGGATCAAATCTGTTAAGAACACCCGCAAGATCACTGAGGCCATGCGTCTCGTGGCTGCGGCCAAGGTTCGGCGTGCTCAGGAGCAGGTCCTGCGCAGTCGCCCCTTTGCGGATCGGCTCGCTCGTTTGCTTGAAAACCTCCAGGCACGTATGCGTTTCGAAGATGCCGATGCTCCCCTTCTCGAGCAGCGCAATGTCGAGACCATCACCCTGGTCGCTGTCACCGGCGACCGAGGTCTCTGTGGCGGCTACAACGCCAACATCATCAAACGCACTGAGACGCGTTTTGCTGAGCTTCAGGGCAAGGGCTACAAGGTTGATCTGGTGTTGATCGGTCGTAAAGCCATCAGCTATTTCACGAATCGGAGCTACCCCATTCAGGCCACCTTCACTGGTCTTGAGCAGGTCCCGACAGCTGATGAAGCAGGATCGATCGCCAATGAGGTGTTCGCTGAGTTCCTCTCCGAGAGCACCGATCGTGTTGAGATCATCTACACCAAGTTCATCAACCTGGTTAGCTGTAATCCTGTTGTTCAGACTCTGCTCCCCCTTGATCCTCAGGGGATTGCTGAGGCTGATGACGAGATTTTCCGTCTCACGACCAAAGACGGAGAGCTCCGGGTTGAATCGGGTGCAGGGCCGGCTAATACCCAGCCCCAGCTGCCTTCGGACATTGTGTTTGAGCAGAGCCCTGACCAATTGCTCAATGCCCTTCTGCCCCTTTACCTGCAGAACCAGTTGCTGAGATCTCTTCAGGAGGCTGCAGCCTCTGAGCTTGCAAGCCGAATGATGGCGATGAACAATGCCAGCGATAACGCCAAGGCTCTCGCCAAGACGCTCACCCTTGATTACAACAAGGCGCGTCAGGCGGCGATTACGCAGGAAATTCTTGAGGTTGTGGGTGGCGCCGCTGCAATGGCTTGATCCGCTTGCGGATTGATGCCTCATTTTTTCGATCGTTCAGCCGGCCATGAGGCCGGCTTTTTTTTGCCAGCGCTGATGCAAGGACGCTGAGGTGGATTCAGGCGGCCTCTACGCTGAGCAGAAGCCATCGTTGGGAGTGTTCCAAGAAAGATGAGCGACACCACATCTGCTGTTTATGCCATCACCCTTGAGCTTGATGGCCAGCGTCACCATTTTCAGTGCCGTGACAACCAGACCGTGTTGTCCGCTGCTGAAGAGGCCGAAGTGCCCGTGCCCAGTTCCTGTTGCGCGGGAGTCTGCACCACCTGTGCTGCACGCATCCAAGAGGGTGAGGTTCACCAGCCTGATGCGATGGGGGTCAAGGAGGATCTGCGCAATGAGGGCTTCGCTCTTCTCTGTGTTTCCTTCCCTCGTAGTGACCTCATGGCGGTGGCTGGCCAGGAGGATGCCCTGTATCAGGCTCAGTTCGGTCAGTATCAGAGCTGATTCTTCAACAGGGTTCTGTTCATCTATCAGCAGGGATGTTTTCAAGCCTCGGCGTGCGGCAGTTCCATGAAGCTGTCGTAATCCATGTCGCGCAGCTCTTTGCCGCTGCTGGAATGCAGATTCTCAAGTGCCTCTCTCACATCTGTTTGAGGAAAGAGTGTTTGTCGGTGTTGCTGGCTTGCTCGAATGCACCGGTCAACCCGAGCACTGAGGCCTGAAACTTGCGCAGTGGATCGGTTGCGAGGATCACAGCGATGGCACCTGATTTGTTTTCGGTCTTTGCCTTTTGGTCATGAAGCTCAGTTTCAGGAGGTTGTCGCTGATCAGTCCCGAGTTGTGCGCTATCGACGATCTTCGCGCCTGGGTTCTCGAGCAGCTTCAACGGGAGGGTGAGCCGTTGCGCTGGGCGATCACCTCCATCCAACACTCCGCTGAAACATCCCAGGTTGCGCTTGAGGTCGAAGCCGTGTTGATCAACCCATGACGGTCTTCGCTGCGCCGTTGCCCACGCTGATGGTTGTGCCGACGGGTATCGGCTGTGAGATCGGTGGGTTCGCTGGCGATGCCCTGCCAAGTGCCCGCCTGTTGGCGGCAGCCAGCGGTTGCCTGATCACCCATCCCAATGTGATCAATGGAGCCTCGTTGTACTGGCGTGATCCACGCATTCACTATGTGGAGGGTTACAGCCTCGATCGTTTTGCCTCAGCTGCCTGGGGACTGCGCCCGAGGCGCAGTCAGCGCATCGGCCTGTTGCTGGATGCCGGCATCGAATCGGACCTGCTGCTGCGACATCGTCAGGTCGCGGAGGGCTGCAGGGCCAGTCTTGGCCTTGATATCAACGCGGTAGTCCTCACTGATGAGCCTCTGGGTGTGCATCTGGCTGCCGGTGACAGCGGCACAAGCTGGGGGACTTTGGATCGACCCGATACGCTCCTGAGAGCGGCAGAGCGCCTTAAGGCGGCAGGTTCCACCGCCATTGCAGTGGTGGCTCGATTCCCCGACGATCTGGACACTGAGACTTTGGCGGCCTATCGCCACGGCACGGGTGTCGATGCTTTCGCCGGCGCTGAAGCGGTGATCAGTCATCTGCTGGTTCGGCATCTGCAGATTCCCTGCGCTCACGCGCCAGCGTTGGAGGCCCTGCCCCTCGACGTTGACCTTGATCCCCGTGCTGCAGGGGAGGAACTCGGCTACACCTTTCTTGCCTGTGTGTTGGTGGGTCTGAGCAGGGCGCCTGATCTGCTGGATCTGTCCTCAGGCTGTTCGATGGCTGGAGATGATCTCGTCGCCGACCAGCTGGGTGTCGTTGTGGTGCCGGATGGTGCGCTTGGAGGGGAGGCTGTGCTTGCCAGCCTGGAACGTGGCGTTCCTGTGATCGCGGTGAACAATCCAGGCGTGCTGTCGGTCAGTGCAGAGGCTCTGGGTTGTGGGAATCAGATCCTGAAAGCCAGTTCCTACCCAGAAGCCGCGGGCCTGGTGACCGCCCTGCGCGAGGGCATCGCCACGGCGTCTCTCGTTCGACCTCTGCCTGCCATGCAGGAGCTGAATTGATGGCACTGGGCTTTGCAAATTCCGGAGAGCGTCCCTGTCCATGCGGAAGCGGAGATCCACTGCTTCAGTGCTGTGGACCGCTTCATCGAGGCAGGCTGAAGGCGGAGACCGCCGAACAATTGATGCGATCCCGCTATTCCGCTTACGCGCTCTCGGAGGTGGATTATCTGATCGCCACCCACCCTGATGCCGCCAGTGCAGCTGCTGAGCGAAAGCGAGAACTGCGGGCCAGTTGCCGCCAGACTCGATGGCATGGCCTCAAGGTGCTTGCCTCTGAGGCTGGTTGTTCGGATGATCTTGAGGGAACCGTGCGTTTCGAGGCCGTTTTCAGCGCCGGTGGGCAACGCCACGTGTTGAAGGAACACTCGCTGTTCCGCAGACGAAATGGTGCAGCGACGGGGGAGTGGCTCTACATCCGCTCCCTGGACTGAACGATCAGCGCAGGCAGGCCATCGGGTGGCGCGGTGGAACCCCCAGCGCTTTGGCGACTCCTGGATGGCAGACCGCTCCCTTGACAGTGTTCAGACCCGAGAGCAGTTCTGGACGCTCGGTGACGGCCTCCTCGAGGCCTCGGCCTGCGATGCCGAGGATGTAAGGCAGGGTCACGCTGACCAGAGCTTCGGTGGAGGTGAAGGGCACGGCCCCGGGCATGTTGCCAACGGCATAGTGCTGCACGCCGTGGATGAACACCGTTGGATCCGTGTGCGTGGTTTCACGGCTCGTGGCCACACACCCTCCCTGGTCAACAGCGACGTCGACGATTGCTGATCCTGGCGTCATCTGCTTGACCATCTCCTCATCCACCAGAGTTGGTGCCCGGCCGCCAGGGGTCAGCACTGCACCGATCAGCAGATCCGCGGTTGGTACCAAACGCTCCAGTAGTCCACGACTGCTGACCATGCTGATCAGCCGCCCACGGCGGTCGGCCTCAAGGCTGCGTAACCGCTCGGGGGAGCGATCCAGAAGCAGCACCTCGGCATCCATCGCTGCAGCGAGTCGTGCCGCATTCCAACCCACTGTGCCGGCTCCCAGCACCACAACGCGGGCCGGGCGCACGCCGGTGCAACCACCCATCAAGACGCCGCGGCCGCCATTGGGCCGTTCCAGAAGCCTTGCTCCCACCTGCGCAGCGAGTCGTCCTGCGATTTCGCTCATCGGGGCCAGTAGCGGAAGGCTTCCGTTCTCCAACTGCACCGTTTCGTAGGCCACACCTGTGGTGCCGGCATCCAGAAGGGCCTCTCCCACCTGGCTGTAAGCCGCCAGATGCAGGTATGTGAACAGCACCATGTCGTCCCGCAGAAGACTGAACTCCTCCGGCTGCGGCTCCTTCACTTTCACCACCAAGTGAGCCGCCCAGGCTTCCTCCCGGTTCACAAGCCTGGCTCCTGCCGCTGCAAAAGCGTCGTCACTAATGCCTGCCCCGGCCCCGGCTCCGTTCTGAATCCGCACCTCAAGGCCGTGGGTTACCAGTTCGCGGACCGCATCCGGGGTGAGCGCCACACGCTGTTCATCGGCCTTGATCTCAGTGGGTACCCCGATACTGGCCATCGGGGCCGTCAGAACGGAATGGGCCATGGAGGACGGAGTCGTCTCTTCAATGTAGCTCAGACGGCGGCGATCGGCAGCCGCCAGCCACTGCCGAAGGCCTGGGCACTCACCTTCAGCAACGGTGCTGCCTGTCTGCGCTTGAATTCAGCCCTTCTGAACAGGCTCTCGATCCGTTGCACCTCTTCAGGATCGTGGCCAGCAGTTATCAGCTGCTGTCCGCTAAGGCGGTGTTCGATCATGTCGATCAGCAAGGGGTCAAGACGGTCGTAGTCGGGGAGTGAGTCACTGTCTTTCTGGTCTGGGCGCAGTTCGGCACTGGGAGGTTTCTCGAGGATTGCGCTGCCGATCAGCGCTCCCTCGGCCGGCAGGGATAGGTCCTTGCGGCAGAGGCTTGCCTCGCTGCTGTCGATCCATTGGCACAACGCAAACACGGTTGATTTGTACAGATCACCGATCACGGCCAGGCCGCCGTTCATATCGCCATAGAGGGTGCAGTAGCCCACTGCGAGCTCCGATTTGTTCCCGGTGGTGAGCAGTAGCTGTCCCTGCTGATTGGCCATGGCCATCAGCAGAGTGCCGCGGATGCGCGACTGCAGATTTTCGGCTGTCACCCCTGAGGGAACGCTCTCCAGGGCTGGGGTCAATGTCGTCTGGAAACCATCCATCAGGGTTTCGATCGGAACGATGGTGTGGGTGATTCCCAGTCGATCCGCAAGGTTGAGGGCATCTGCGAGTGAAGCTTCTGAACTCCACGGAGATGGCATCAGCAGAGTTTGCACCTGATCGGACCCGAGGGCCGCGGCAGCGATCACCGCCACCAGCGCTGAGTCGATGCCTCCACTCAGGCCGAGCAGGACGTTCTGGAAGCCACATTTGCCGGCATAGTCCTTCACTCCAGTCACCAGAGTGCGGAACAGCGCTTCCATCTCCTGCTGTTCAGCCTGGATTCGCTGCGTCACGGTTGATTGATTGGCTGCAGATGGTGCCCTGTCTGCGGCATTCCAGATCTGTATCGCTTCTCGGCAGTCCGGAAGCTGCAAAAGCGGCGTCTCGCAGTTGCTGCCCATCACGAAGCTGGCTCCGTCGAACACCAGTTCGTCATTACCTCCCACCTGATTGACGTAAACCACTGGGCAGCCAAGGCGCTGCGCCGCACGTGCGGCCAACTGACGCCGCAGGGCAGCCTTTCGGCGGCCAAAGGGTGAGGCTGAGCAGTTGATGAGTGCATCGATCCGCGCGGGGATCAGATCGGCCACAGGGTCTGGTCCCACGAGGCGACGGCCATGTAGTTCTTGGTCGACCCACAGGTCTTCGCAGATGGTGATCCCCAGTCGCCAGTTGCGGTCTCCGTTATGGAGTGTGATCTGTCCAGCTCCACGGCTTGGCCTGAAATAACGCGTTTCGTCGAAGACGTCGTAACTGGGCAGAAGTTGCTTGCGGGCCACCACCTGATCACCGCCGACTTGCACGAGGGTGATGGCGTTGTACAGCGCAGGATGTAAGGCATCGTCTGCTGGATCAGCGACTCCCACCAGAAGCGCGATGTCCGACTGACGGGCGGCCAGGCCACTGCGGAGCGTGTCGAGGGCCTCCCGTTGCCGTTGCAGGTGCGTGGGGCTGAAGAGAAGATCCCTTGGTGGATACCCCCAGAGCGAGAGCTCGGGCGTGACCAGCAGGTCCGGTTGGCGGCCCGTGGTCTCGATCAGGCTGTCGAGGCCTTGCAGAATGCGGGTGGCATTGCCCAGCAGGTCGCCCACAACAGGATTGATCTGGGCCAGGGCAACGCGCATCGGCACTCAAGGTTTGGTGGCATTGAATCCATAAAGATTGTGCTTCAGCAGCAGCGGCCAGAGGCATTCCGGCACCTGATGTCGTTTCTGCTTTTGTTTCACCTGTGAACTGGCAGCCGCGGGAATGACCAGAGGCACCACTCGCGCAGAGGCACCCATCTGGCGAAGGGTCTCCAAAGTGCACGGTTCCAGGGGCCATCCCTCACGGGGCACGATGCCGAGATTGCATTGCTGCAACATGCGCTGAGACTCTTTCCATGCTGGGATCTGTTGAGCGAGATCGCTTCCCACGACAAAACAGAGGCGGTGGTCAGGCCAACGTTCGCTGGCTCGTTTCAGTGTTGTGACGGCAAAGGGGCTGCTCAGCTCCTGGGCTAGTTGAAGCCGGGGGCTGGCGATCGACTCAACTAGGGTTTTCAGCAGGTCATAACGCTGACCAAGATCGGCGTCATGGCGTTTCATCGGGTTGTCACTGGCCCATGTGGCGACTCGGTCAAACTGGGTTAACAGTCCTTCCAGCAGCGCCTGATGGCCCACGGTCGGAGGGTCGGCACTGGTTCCGAGCAGTGCAATCTCAGCTCTGGCCGTTGTCGCCATGGTCAGGGCAACAGCGAGGGCAGCGGTGGACGTGTCTGCTGCTGGGGCCACTCCTGCATCAGCTCGACGATGCCTTGATCCGACTGTGCAAGCCGCCGCATCAGAGTGGCTGGCCCTGGCTGAAGTCGGCGCCCTCGGCCCCGTTCCTCCAGTAGCCAGCGTGCCGTCATCCGACCGGTGCGTCGTGTCGTGTGCACGGCCAGTGCCGCCTGGGCCAGTGCCACGGGTGCGGCAGGGGCCAGTGTCAGGCCAGCACTGAAGGGTGCGGCCAGCAGCAACAGCTGGCGCAACGCGCCCAAGACGACCTGGAGCCCCAGCTGTGCTCCCCCCAGCAGAGCGTTCTGTCCACTCAGTTGGCGGATCAATTTGCGGGCCGCTGGTCCGCCAAGAGGAAGGCCATACAGAGAGCAAAGCTGGCGGACAAGGGCCGCATCACAGGCGAATCCCCCAGCCAGATCCAAAAGCAGCAGCGGGTTGGCAGCAACGCCGGTGGCCTTGAGCGCGGCGTAGCGCCCGATCAGTCCCTGGGCTTCCCTCCGGCGTCGCTGCAATCTGCCTGTCTCCAACTGTTGCTGAATGCGTGTGGCCTGCTTCAGGCTGTTGAGCAACAGCAGGCTCTGACCGTGTTGTTCCAGCAGACGGCTGAGACCGCTCGCCAGTGCGTCCACGTCGGCCGGTTGCTCACGGCTGCGGATGCGGCCATCGCTCAGTTGAACAGCCCGGCGCGGTGCGGCGGACACCGCCAGTGGAGTCGGCAGTCCTGCTGGAAGTCGGCTGTGGATGCTGCGCAGCAGATCCGGCAGTTGATCCTCTGGCCAGCAATCGCTGCGGTTCAGCACCGTCAACACCGGCTTGCCCATGGTCTGGAGCGTATCCAGGGCCTCAAGTTCCACACGTGTGATGTCGCCGTCCAGTACGAGAAGCACCAGATCGGCATGCAGCGCTACCCTGGCCGCCAGTCGGGCCCGAGCCGGACCATCCACTTCGTCGATGCCAGGGGTGTCGACCAGTTCGACTTTCAGCAGGCCTGGAACAGTTCTTGGCCAAGCCACGGCCTGTTGCTGACGCGTGCAGCCGTGGGCCACATCCGTGGCCATCAGCTGCTGACCGACCAGGGCATTCACCAAGCTGGACTTGCCGACGCCCACTCGGCCGAAGACCGAGATCCGAAGCCTGCTTTGATCCAGGCGTTCAAGCTGGCGATCCAGAAGCTGGAGCGCGCCGGCCAGAAGACCCTGTTCGCGCCGATTCAGTTCAAGCTTGTCTCTCCAACCCTGCAGCAGATCTCTGCAGCGATCCTCCATGGCCCTCATGGCGCTACCTCGCCTGAGGTCTTTCTCCACCAGCCGGCCAGAACGGCCAGTACGGCCTCCGGGCCAATCACGCCAACGAAGCCACCGAATTCATCCACCACGACACGTACACCGCTGTTGTCGCGATGGAAGCCGGTCAGCAGGCGGTCGGCTCGGATCATTTCGGGAACGAACTCAGCCGGCTCACTGAGATCGGCTGGCGTGAGATGTCCCTTGTTGCGCACCAAGGCGCTCAGCAAACGGTCACGGTTGGCGACGCCGAGAACCTTGTCAACCGCGTCGCCCAGGACCACCCACCACTGCGCTTCGTTTTCAAGCAGTTCAACACGCAACTTCTCGATGTTGCAGGCGCCATCCAGTGTTGGAGCTGCCACTCGCGGTGTCATCAGATCACGCGCAGTGAGGTCGTTGAGCAGGAAGACCTTGGAGATCATTGCGGCTTCATCGGCCTCGATCTGCCCTTTCTGAGATCCGAGTTTTGCCAGCAGCCGGATCTCTTCCTCATCCGTGCTGATCTCACTCTCTTCGGTAATCGCCGGAAGCAGTCGCTCCAGCAGTAGCACCAGAGGTCGCATGATCACGCCCAGCCAATGCAGAACCGGAGCGCTTGCCAGGGAGACCGGCAATGCCAGGCGGCTTCCGATCGCTTTGGGCAGGATCTCCCCAAGCAGGATCACCAGAACCGTGAGGCTGACCGAGAACAGAGCCAGAGCTCCATTGCCCGCCTCCATCTTTTCCGTGAACACCCAGGAGGCGTAGCCACCGAGCATCAGGCTTCCGAAGATGTTGAAGCCGTTGTTGGTGATTGCCAGCACCGACAGAGTCCGACCCAGACGCAGCCTCAGCTGGGCCAGCCTGCGTGCTCCGGCTACCGGTTTCGGCCGGGCCGCAAGTTCATGCACGCGCACCGGATTCACGGTGAGCAGCGCTGCTTCCACTCCGGAGCAGAGGGCGGATCCGGTCAGCACCACCACTACCAACAAGAGAAGGATCAGCAGGTCGGAGGTCATGCTCGGGCGCTTTGACTGCCATCCTGACGTTTCTCCGGTGCCCTGTCTCTGTCGTGGCTGATCTCGCCCCTGTTGTTGATGCTCAGCTGTTCGCGGATCGGCGTGAGCGGTTCCTGGCTGAACTGGGCGGGGTCGCCGCGGTGATCCCTGGCGCGACGCTGGTCACACACCATGCGGATACGGAGTGGCCGTTCCGCCAGAACAGCGATTTCTGGTATCTGACAGGGTTTGATGAGCCCGATTGCGTGGCCTTGTTCCTGCCACATCGCCCTGAGGGTGAGCGGTTTGTGCTCTTCGTGAATCCCCGCGAGCCGGCTGCTGAGGTCTGGACCGGTCGGCGCTGGGGTTGTGAGGGTGCGGTGGAGCGCTTCGGAGCTGATCTCTCCCATCCGCGCGTGGAGCTCGATGCCCTGCTTCCTCAGTACCTCGATGGTGCGGAAGGCATCGCCTTTCGTGTTGGTAGTCATCCATCGATCGAACCTCTGGTGTTGCGTTCGTGGAGTGCGCAGCTCGATCGGGTTTCACGCACCGGCAGTGCCGCGCAGGCTCTGGTGGCGCCCTGCCCGCTGCTGCATCGGATGCGCTTGCGCAAGCAACCCGCTGAGCTGGAACGGCTCCGTGAGGCGTGCAGGATCTCCGCCTCCGCCCATGAGCTGGCCAGGGCTGCCGTGCGTCCCGGAATGACCGAGCGGAAGATTCAGGCTCTGATCGAACAGCATTTCCTCGAGCTGGGAGCCCGTGGAGCCGCCTACGGCTCGATCGTTGCCGGCGGTGACAACGCCTGCGTGCTGCACTACATCGACAACAGTGCAGTCCTACAGGACGGGGATCTCCTGCTCATTGACGCCGGCTGCTCCCTCCGCGACTACTACAACGGCGACATCACAAGGACATTTCCGGTCAGCGGCCGTTTCAGTGGAGAGCAGCGGGAGCTTTATTCCCTGGTGCTTGAGGCACAGGAAGCAGCGATTGCCAGGGTCAAACCCGGTCACACCGCCGAGGACGTGCATGACGCGGCTGTGCATGTTCTGGTGCAGGGTCTTGTGGATCTGGGACTGTTGGTGGGAGAGGTGGATGGCTTGATCGAGCAGGGAAGCTACCGGCATCTGTACATGCATCGAACTGGCCACTGGCTTGGGCTGGATGTTCACGACGTCGGTGCCTATCGGCTCGGCGAGCATCATGTGCAGCTGGAACCAGGCATCGTCCTAACGGTGGAGCCTGGTCTCTACATCAGTGACCGTCTTGCGGTTCCCGAAGGACAGCCTGTGATTGACGAGCGCTGGAAGGGGATCGGTATCCGCATTGAGGACGATGTCGCGGTCAGGGACCTTGAGGACGTCTCCTGTGGTCATGAAGTACTCACTGCCGGAGCTCTCAAGGCTGTTGCAGACATGGAGCGCTAAGGGTCGGACTGCGTCAGCGAATGGACGCTGAGTGCCCCTGGTTGTCAGCTCCTTTGCTGCCCTTCGACCATTGGATCGCTGCTTCAGTACTGGGCAGGATCAGATCCGCACCGGCGGACATCAGCTGCTGCTCATAAGCGCTTCGTTCCTGACTTCCGGGCAGAAGATGTGGTGGTGACACTGCGAGACTGATCCACTGCCGATCCGGTCGTTGGGTTCTGGCGTTGAGAACAGTCTGAACATCAGCAACCGTGTCACCCAGGTAGGCGACAACGCCTCCACTGCGATGGGGTAAAAGTCTGTCGCTGAGTTGCACAAGACCTGTGGGGTCAGGTTTGTCAGGGGCATCGCCCATGGCGATCAGGGGGGGATTGACCAGTTGCAGACGCTGCTGCAGCACGAAGCGTGCCGAAGGAGGTTCCGCGCCACTCACGAATCCCCAACCCCAGCCGTTCTGATCCAGCGCGGTAAAGAAGTCGCGTTGCACTCGTAAGGGTTCATCGCTGATGTACCCCGTCCATGCGCCTGGATCGCCATCGGGATCGCCGCCAAAATAGAAATTGCTAAAGACATCGATCAGGTCATGTCTGGCTGGCAGTGATGTGCCGTGCCTGCGCAGCAGCTCGAGGCTTGCATCCCAATCGTTGTTCCAGCGTCCCTCGCCCTTGAGAGCATCGATGCAGGCCGGAGCGGGCAGCCAACCGCTGTAATGCTCAACGGTTGCCTGGAGGGCTCTGCGATAACTGCCAGATACATCACGGATCACTCCGTCGATATCGAACAGCAGAAGCTGGCTGGTGGATGCGTGCCGGTCCAGGGGGATGGGTTTTGGCGGCTGGTAGGTTAGTTCTTTGTCCTTGATTCTTGAGCGCTGACACCATGACGGTTTCCGAAGGCGCTGCCGTCGACCAAGAGGTCGCTACCGAGGCAGCAGCAGCTGATCAGGCTCCTAAGAGCACGGAGACTCCTAAGAGCGCAGAGGCCGATCAGCAGCAGGAGCCAAAGGAAGGTCGTCCAGTGATGCGTGGCGGCAGTGCTGCATTGGCATCAGCCACGATCGATGCTGATGGTGTGCCATCGGGATACACCCCGAAGGCTGATGAGGGACGCTTCCTGCTGAAGATTCTCTGGTTGCCCGACAACGTGGCGCTTGCCGTTGATCAAATTGTTGGTGGCGGGCCCAGTCCTTTGACGGCTTATTTCTTCTGGCCTCGTGAAGACGCCTGGGAGACTCTCAAAAGTGAGCTCGAAGGCAAGTCTTGGATCACGGATAACGAACGTGTTGAGGTGTTGAACAAAGCCACTGAAGTGATCAATTACTGGCAGGAAGAGGGCAAGGGCAAGAGTCTGGACGATGCCAAGCTTAAGTTCCCCGATGTGACCTTCTGTGGTACCGCTTGATTCAGCTCAATCAGCATTGTGTTGATTTCAGCAGGCAATCAATTGCCTGCTTTTTTATGTCGAGAAATCGTTTTAGGGCAATTTTTATACAGTTTTTGCCTCAATGACTGGATGATTTGGAACGCCTGCTCGGCGCCGATTTGAATTGATTGTGTACAACGATGCTTTGCTCTTGTTGCCTCTAGCCTGGAATAGTGTGTTGCTTCAGGGTGGGTCTTCGATGAGTGGGTTTTGATGCTGCCACTCATCAGAATGATTGCTTGATTCTTTGATGGTGATATTGATCACCAATTACGTCGAATTTGGCCGTCAGGTCTCCGCAATAGTCTGTTACACTCTCACGGAATATTTTTAATGGGTTGATTTCTTTCTCTCCTTTGCTCGCGCTTGGGTTGTCCTCTGCAACGTTCGCGGTGACATCCAGTGTGGATATTTTGAATGGACTCGCTCAATTCAAAATTCAGGAAATTGAAAAGTCAGCCCTTCATGTCAAGAGTGGGAAAAATGTTTTTCAGGCTCTTTCGCCACTGCTGAACAAGCGATCCATGGCCGCTTTGTTTGAGGAGCATTGTTTGCATGAGTCTGCCGCAGTCGAGGCCGCTTCTGCCCCGCTGTCTGAATCTGCTTGGGCTGCTGAAAGCTTTGAAGCGGCGCCCGATTCTGTTGCTCAAGTCTGTTCGTTTGCATCCTTCGCCGACTACCTGAATGAGTTGTCGCTGAAGGCCTATTCTCTGCCCGCTTCAGGTGTTTTCACTTCGGGCTTCGGGCCGCGCTGGTCGCGGCATCATTCAGGTATCGATATCGCTAATCACGTTGGAACATCCATTTTTGCTTCACGGCGTGGAGAGGTTGTTTTCGTGGATTATCTCGGTGCTTATGGGCTGATGGTTGAAATTAAGCACCCCGATGGCTACAGGACGCGTTATGCGCATTGCAATGAAGCTCTTGTTCGAGTCGGTGAGACTGTTAGTCGGGGTGATTTGATTGCAAAGATGGGAAACACAGGCCGCAGTACAGGGCCCCATCTTCATTTTGAGATCAGATCGCCTGAAAATATCGCGCTTAATCCAGCATCCTTCCTGGAAGGAATCCTGATTAATCAGAAGTTGTAAGCCTTTTGCTGGTTGCTGGTGAATCTCAAAGTTGAACAGCATTGATTTGCAAGATCAAACATTTGATCTCGTAAATCATCCTCTGCCTTGAGAGTGATCCCTCACGGCAAGGCATAGATCATCAACTCTGATTGATTGCTGCCTGGGCGCGGGCTCTTGCGCGGTTCAGGCTCTGTTGGGCCTTTACTTTTTCAGGCGAGGTTGGCTGGCCTTCCAATTTGCTGACTGCGCTACGTGCAGCCTGCAGTTCGCTTTCAGCAGAACCGCCATCAATCGAGCTTCCCAGTTCAGCGGAGTTCACCAACACAGTGACATCATCCGCTTCCACTTCCGCAAACCCACCCATCAAGGCGATGGATTTCCAACCGCCGTCCTGACGGACACGCAAAACGCCCACATCAAGCGCTGCCAGGAGTGAAACGTGGCCGGGAAGAATGCCCAGCTGCCCAGTGGTGCTGGGGAGAATGACCTCATCAGCAGAGCCATCGAACACGCTCTGGTCTGGTGCCAGCACGCGGAGGGTGAGGGACATGGATATGGAGTGTTTGGGTTAAAAGCTTGGGCTCAAAATGAAAGGCATCTGGGGCATGAATCTCATGCCCCAGATGCCATCACTTGGCTTCTTCGGCCATCTTTGCAGCCTTGGCCTTGACTTCGTCGATGTTGCCAACGAGGTAGAAAGCCTGTTCAGGAAGGTGATCCAGTTCACCAGCAAGAATCTGGTTGAAACCACTGATGGTTTCCTCGAGCTTCACGTACTTGCCGGACATGCCGGTGAAGATCTCAGCCACAAAGAATGGCTGGGAGAGGAATTTCTCGATCTTGCGAGCACGGTCAACGGTGCGGCGATCGTCCTCGGAGAGTTCGTCGAGACCGAGAATCGCGATGATGTCCTGGAGCTCCTTGTAGCGCTGAAGCGTGGACTGCACGCTGCGAGCTGTGCGGTAATGCTCGTCGCCCACAACAGCGGGCTGAAGCATGGTGCTGGTGGAGTCGAGCGGGTCCACAGCGGGATAGATGCCCTTGGACGCGAGGCCACGGTTCAGCACCGTGGTGGCGTCTAGGTGAGCGAAGGTGGTCGCGGGAGCTGGGTCAGTCAGGTCATCCGCAGGGACGTAAACCGCCTGGATCGAGGTGATGGATCCTTCCAGAGTGGAGGTGATTCGCTCCTGAAGTTCGCCCACGTCGGTGCCGAGCGTTGGCTGGTATCCAACAGCGGAAGGCATGCGTCCGAGCAGTGCGGACACCTCTGAACCGGCCTGAACAAAACGGAAGATGTTGTCAATGAACAGCAGCACGTCCTGCTTGTTCACGTCACGGAAATGCTCGGCCATCGTCAGGGCTGAGAGGCCCACACGCATGCGAGCACCGGGAGGCTCGTTCATCTGCCCGTAGCAGAGCGCCACCTTTGACTTGGAGAGGTCATCGGCGTTGATCACACCTGAATCCTTGAATTCCTCGTAAAGGTCGTTGCCCTCACGGGTGCGCTCACCCACACCGCCGAACACGGAAACACCACCGTGTTCCTTGGCAATGTTGTTAATCAGTTCCTGGATCAGCACGGTTTTGCCGACACCGGCACCACCGAAAAGACCCACTTTTCCGCCCTGGCGATAGGGAGCCAGGAGGTCAATCACCTTGATGCCGGTCTCAAAGACCTTGGGCTTCGTTTCCAGTTCCGTCAGTTTGGGAGCTGAGCGGTGGATCGGAGCTGTCGTGTTGGATTTAACCGGCCCCTGTTCATCGACAGGCTCGCCGAGAACATTGAAGATGCGGCCAAGGGTTCCTTCGCCGACGGGCACTGAAATCGGTGCACCGGTATCGAGGGCCTCCATGCCACGGACAAGTCCGTCGGTGGCACTCATGGAAACTGCGCGAACACGGTGATCGCCCAGCAGCTGTTGAACTTCAGCGGTCAGGGCAACCGCCTGCCCGGCGGTATTGGTGCCTTCGATGCGGAGAGCGTTGAGAATTTTGGGCAGCTTGCCGGCGGGAAATTCCACGTCCAGAACCGGGCCAATCACCTGGCGGACAACGCCCTTGGTACCGGCGGAGGCGGGAGCAGCAGCGGCCATAAGTAAGGGGGTGTGAGAGGGAAGCGTCTAGAGCTAACCCTTCCTGAGCGGGGCAACGATACCACCGTCGCGAGAGAGGGGGGCGTGGTTCGGTCACCCGCACGCTTGTCCCGTGGCCGAAGTGCAGAACCCGGACATAGGTTGGCACTCGTCGACCTTGAGTGCCAGCTCGAGTCGCATCGGCGCTTCGGCGCACTGTCCCTGCTCCTGCAAGAACCCATGGCAGCTGTTTCTCTCAGCGTCTCCACTGTTAAGCCCCTCGGCGATCGCGTTTTCGTCAAGGTTTCAGAATCCGAGGAGAAAACTTCCGGTGGCATCCTGCTCCCCGACACCGCGAAGGAAAAGCCTCAGGTGGGCGAAGTTGTTCAAGTTGGCCCTGGTAAGCGCAACGACGACGGTTCCCGCCAGTCTCCTGAAGTAGGCGTCGGCGACAAGGTCCTCTACAGCAAGTACGCAGGCACCGACATCAAGCTCGGAAGCGATGAGTTCGTGCTCCTGTCCGAGAAGGACATTCTCGCCATCGTCAACTGACTGCCTCCTGACTGCCACGCGTCTGAGACAGGTCGGTAGTCACCAACTATTCCTTTCCATCCATTTCCGCCCCCATGGCCAAGCGCATCATTTACAACGAGAACGCTCGCCGCGCTCTTGAAAAGGGCATTGACATCCTGGCCGAGTCCGTTGCTGTGACTCTCGGCCCCAAAGGTCGCAACGTTGTTCTTGAAAAGAAGTTCGGTGCTCCCCAGATCATCAATGACGGCGTCACCATCGCCAAAGAGATCGAACTCGAAGACCACATCGAGAACACTGGTGTTGCTCTGATTCGTCAGGCTGCATCCAAGACCAATGACGCAGCTGGTGACGGCACCACCACTGCGACCGTTCTTGCCCATGCCATGGTCAAGGCTGGCCTGCGCAATGTTGCTGCGGGTGCCAATGCCATAACCCTGAAAAAGGGCATCGACAAAGCGTCGGATTTTCTGGTCGACAAGATCAAAGAAAACGCCAAGCCGATTGCCGATAGCAATGCCATCGCCCAGGTGGGCACCATTTCCGCTGGTAACGACGAGGAAGTGGGTCGGATGATCGCCGACGCCATGGACAAAGTTGGCAAGGAAGGCGTGATTTCCCTGGAAGAGGGCAAGTCGATGACCACCGAGCTCGAGGTCACCGAGGGAATGCGCTTTGACAAGGGGTACATCTCTCCCTATTTCGCCACCGACACTGAGCGAATGGAAGCCGTCCTGGACGAGCCCTACATTCTGCTCACCGACAAAAAGATCGGCCTCGTGCAGGATCTCGTGCCCGTGCTCGAGCAGATTGCTCGCACTGGCAAGCCTCTGCTGATCATCGCTGAGGACATCGAGAAGGAAGCTCTTGCCACTTTGGTGGTGAACCGTCTGCGCGGTGTCCTGAACGTGGCTGCGGTGAAGGCTCCCGGTTTTGGTGACCGCCGTAAGGCCATGCTGGAAGACATGGCTGTGCTGACCAATGGTCAATTGATCACTGAAGACGCCGGTCTGAAGCTTGAGAACGCCAAGATCGAGATGCTTGGCACTGCGCGTCGCGTGACCATCAACAAGGACACCACCACGATCGTGGCCGAAGGCAACGATGTGGCCGTGAAAGCGCGGTGTGAGCAGATCCGTAAGCAGATGGACGAAACCGAGTCCACCTACGACAAGGAGAAGCTTCAGGAGCGACTTGCCAAGCTCGCCGGTGGTGTTGCTGTGGTGAAGGTGGGTGCTGCCACCGAGACCGAGATGAAGGATAAGAAGCTTCGGCTTGAGGATGCCATCAACGCGACCAAGGCTGCTGTTGAAGAAGGTATCGTTCCTGGAGGTGGCACCACCCTTGCTCACCTGGCTCCCACACTCGAGCAGTGGGCATCGTCCAGCCTGGAGGGAGAGGAGCTGATCGGAGCCAACATTGTGGCTGCAGCTCTGACTGCACCACTGATGCGCATCGCTGAGAACGCTGGTGTCAATGGCGCTGTTGTGGCTGAAAACGTGAAGGCCAAGAACTTCAACGATGGCTACAACGCGGCCAACGGTGACTATGTCGACATGCTTGCTGCCGGCATTGTCGATCCCGCGAAGGTGACGCGTTCCGGTCTGCAGAACGCTGCGTCAATCGCAGGCATGGTGCTGACCACCGAATGCATCGTTGCTGACATGCCCGAGAAAAAAGACGCCGCACCAGCCGGTGGCGGCATGGGCGGTGGCGATTTCGACTACTGAGTCGCAGCTTCTCGATCAAAGCCGCCTCGGCGGCTTGTTAAGCCCCGCTGTTGCGGGGCTTTGTTGTTGTCAGCTAGGGATTGAATTCAGGCGGCCCGTGGCGCTTTTGTCGACGTCTCGGATCTGGACGCCTCCACTCTCCCTGCCCCTCAAAATGTTCGCGGTGAACAGTTTTTGGCGCAGAGGGTCTGAAATGGTATCGACGGTTACGGGAAACACGTGTTTCAGCCTCGCCTGAGGCGATTTTTGATCGCCCTTCTGGTGGTTCCAGCATTTCAGCTGCTGAGTTCTGCCCTGCTGCCTGCGTACGCAGGTGATGCATCACTTTCGTCTGCCGACAACACTCTGATCCTCACCTCGGCGGCACTTGTGCTGCTGATGACTCCTGGATTGGCGTTTTTCTACGGAGGATTCGTTCAGGCTCGCAATGTGCTCAACACGATGGCGATGAGCTTCGTGATGATGGGCATCGCCACGCTGGTGTGGGTCAGCTTCGGATTCAGTCTTGCCTTCTCCGACGGCGGAGCTCTGAATGCCGTCATTGGCAATCCCTTCTCCTTCGCCATGTTGGAGAACGTCCCTGACATTTGGCCTGGCCTGGCGATACCTGGACTCAGCTTCGCTCTCTTTCAGGGCATGTTCGCGATCATCACTCCGGCTCTGATTTCAGGGGCCTTGGTGGAGAGGATCAGTTTTCGCTTCTGGTGCGTCTTCACCCCCGTGTGGCTCCTGGTGGTGTATGCCCCTCTTGCTCATATGGTCTGGGGAGGTGGTTGCCTTGGGAAAGACCTTGATTTCGCTGGAGGCACGGTGGTGCATATCAGCTCTGGTGTTTCTGCTCTCTTGCTTGCTGGCCTTGTTGGCTGGCGCAAGCAGTGGCCCAATTCGGTGCGCCCACCTCACGATGTGACTCAGATCTTGCTCGGCACTGGTCTGCTCTGGTTTGGCTGGTTCGGTTTCAACGGCGGCAGTCAGCTGAGTGTCAGTGGTGCTGAACTCCCCTTCACTACGACGCATATCTCTGCAGCAACTGGCTTGGTTGCTTGGTCATTGATCGAAACATGGCGTGATGGCAAGCCCACTGCTGTCGGTATGGCGACCGGGGCTGTGGCCGGTCTGGTGGGCATCACCCCAGCAGCTGGGTTTGTGACGCCAGCTGCTGGGATGGCGATCGGTGCGATCACTGGTCTGCTTTGTTATTGCTCTGTGCAGCTCAAGGTTTCGCTGCGTTTTGATGATTCCCTCGACACCTTTGCAGTCCACGGTGTCGGTGGCACAGTCGGCGCGATCCTGACCGGTGTCTTCGCTAGCACTGAGCTGATCGCCACTCACCCTGCAGCGCAGGTTTTTGCCGAGAAGGGCAGGTTTGGCTTGATCGCTGATCAGTTTCAGGTTGTGCTTGTGGCCTATGGGTTGGCGGCCCTTGGGACGCTGCTGATCGCAGCAGTCTTGCGAGGTCTTGGCCTTCCGTTCCGAGTAACGGAAGATGCTGAAAACCTTGGTGTTGATGTGCGTGAGCACGGTGAAGAGGCCTATCCGGAAAGGATTGGTTCTCCCCAGTTTCATTAAGTCGCGATTCGCTTGGAGCTGTTGTTGCCGGCCCTGCTGACTTAGTTCAGCCAACCGGCACTCAGGATCACTGCCAGGGTCAGAAAGATGGCCAGGGTGGTCCAGGTGATGCGGTTGAGGGTCGCTTCAGCGCTGCTGGCACTGGTAAACGAGGTGCTACCACTGGCCGCAAGCCCACCCATGCCATCACCTTTGGGGCTGTGCAGCAGCACAAACAGGATCAGCAAAAGGCCGCTGCCGATCCAGATCCAGGAAAGAACGGTGGTAATCATGGGCTGATTTTATGTCCGAGCCGATCAGACCGGTTGTGGCAGGCGAGCGGTGGAGGGCACAGGTGTCTCGATTGGTTCGATCAGAGTGCTGCCGGTCATGGCATCGGGTTTCTCGAGATCGAGCAGTTGCAGAAGAGTGGGTGCGATGTCAGCTAACCCGCCGTTATCTCGCAGGCGGATTGCATTCCCCATGCCACGCAATTTTCTGCGTTCTCCCTCCACAAGAATCAGAGGAACGGGATTGGTGGTGTGTGCCGTCCAGGCCTGACCATCGTCGCCTTGCATGCGCTCGGCGTTGCCATGGTCTGCAGTGATGATCATCGTTCCTCCCATGCGTCCCACGGCATCGAGCAACCGTCCGATGCACTGGTCCACTGTCTCAATGGCTTCGACGGCGGCCTCCATCACGCCGGTGTGTCCCACCATGTCTGGATTGGCGTAGTTGATCACCACCAGGGAATAAACGCCCTTCTCGATGGCTTCGATGCAGCTCACGGTAAGGGTTTCGGCGTTCATGGCCGGGGCCAAGTCATAGGTGGCGACGCGTGGGGAGGGCACCAGATGACGGTCTTCTCCTTCCAGAGGCTGCTCAACGCCACCGTTCATGAAATAGGTGACATGGGGGTATTTCTCTGTCTCCGCCGTTCGGTACTGGCGCAGTCCGTTTGATGCCACAACCTGGCCCAGCAGGTCATCAAGGGACTCGGGTGGAAAGACCACTTCCACAGGCAGCCCGGCTTCGTACTGCGTGAACGTGACCACGTCCAGCTGAGGTTGATTGGGGAGTTCGAAATCGGCGAAGTCGTTCCTCGCCAGGCACTGAATGATCTGGCGGGCCCTGTCGGGTCTGAAATTGAACATAAGCAGGGCATCGCCATCGTTCAGATGGGTTGCTTGTAGACGCGTCGGTTCCACGAATTCATCGGTGGTGCCGCCGTCGTAGCTGGCTTGCAGCACTTCAGCCGCCGACAGCTCGCTTACTGGAACCTCAGGGGAGGTGAGCAGTTCATGGGCGCGGGCTGTGCGCTCCCAGCGCCGGTCGCGGTCCATCGCCCAGTAACGGCCACAGATGCTGGAGATTTCACCCACTCCACAGGACTGGATGGTGTCCTCAACCTGCTTCAAGTAGATCGGAGCACTCTGCGTGGGGGTGTCCCGTCCATCGGTGATCGCATGGATCGCAACGTGTTTCAGGTCTTCGTCGGCTGCCCACCGCAGCAGTCCGCACAGGTGATCAACGTGGCTGTGCACGCCACCGTCCGAGCAGAGGCCTAGTAGGTGAAGCGTGCCGTTGCTTGCACGCAGACGTTCGGCCAGTTCATGCAGTTTCGGAACGGCACGCAACTGGTTGTCGCGCACCGTGTCGCCAATCCGCACGAGTTCCTGGCGGATGATCCTGCCCGCGCCGATGGTGAGATGCCCAACCTCGGAATTGCCCATTTGTCCATCGGGCAATCCCACATAGGCGCCGCTTGCCTCAATCAGCGTCTTGGGGTAAGCGTGACGCAGCGCATCGATTACGGGAGTACTGGCGGCTCGGATGGCGTTGTGGTTGGCATCGCTGCGCTCGCCCCACCCGTCCAGGATCGCCAGAACAACTGGAGCAATGGATCGCTCCCTGCTTGGTCGTCCTGTATGGCGATCGGCAACGTTCACTCAGCTCTATCCGTTCTTAAGGTCTTCTCTAGATTCACAAGTTACCCCCGGATCCCGCCCCTGGTGAACTCCTTTGCTGACGATGGTCAGCTTTTGCGGATCTGGCAGGTGATATCCGACATACAGTCATCTACCCCACTGCATCGGTCATGGTGACGTCTGGGAACAGTGAGCGGATCGAGATCCTTTCAGCCGAGGGCGTCGGCAGAACTCTGTCGCGCCTGGCTTCCCAGGTTCTTGAATGCGTGGGAGAGGTCGAGCAGTTGCTGCTGTTGGGAATTCCCACCCGTGGCGTTCAGTTGTCAGCAGTGCTGGCGCGATTCCTTCAAGAGCAGAGCGGTCAGGCGATTGCCCAGGGCACGCTCGATCCGACCTTCCATCGCGATGATCTCGAGCGAGTGGCCATGAGGCCTGTGCAGGCGACAGAGCTGCCGGTGAGTGTCGAAGGTCGTGATGTGTTGTTGGTTGATGACGTGATTTTCACCGGCCGTACCGTGCGTGCTGCGCTGGAAGCGATCCAGGCCTGGGGACGGCCCCGCAGGGTGATGCTGCTGGTGATGGTGGACCGCGGCCATCGGGAGCTGCCGATTCAGCCTGACTTCTGCGGTCGATCCGTTCCCACGCGGCGGACCGAAACCATCGAGCTCAGGCTCTTGGATATTGATGGAGAAGAAGGCGTTTTCCTCAGGAGTGTGCAGGCGGAGAAATGAATTTCCTGCCTGCTCACGGTCTTCATCGTCTCTTCGCCCTGCAGAGGCTCTCTGGTCCTTCCTCAACAAGAACGCCGCCCAGATCAGCACACCCGGCAACGAAAGCACTCCACGGATCCATGCCGCTGGACAGCCGCTCTTCGACAGCTGTATTCAGACGTTCAGGATCCACCGTGTGAGCCGGTAGAGCCCCATGGCTGTGATGTTCCTGCCGATCGCGCAGATTCTGGATGGCTTCCTCCACCTGTCTGCGAAGAGGTAGGGCATGGTCCTGCCACCAGGGGTGGTCCAGTTGATTCAGCACGCTCAGTGCTTCCCACCACTGCTGTCGTTGCACTTTGTCCCTCAGCCGCTCGTGATCGACTTTGTTGCGATTCCAGGTCTCGCGCAGGCTGTCGCTTAGCTGTGTTCCCGGCCTCTGGCCCTTTTGTTCCAGAGGCTTGAGGGTGATGAGGGCCAGTTTGAGATCTCCCGCTCGGAACTGATCCAATGCCCGCTCACGCAGGGTCTGGCGCCACAGGAGCAATCTGTATTGATCTTTGCGTCGTTGCTCTTCGCTGCCCACATTCGAATTAACAAGCTGTGACTGCAGGGTGAGTGCTTGACTGCTTTCGCCTCCTTCCCAGGCAAGTTCAGCCTGGCGGCGACGGCAGACCGCCTGCTCACTGGGTGCGTCCCGGTCCAGCCATCGCAGTGCTGCCAGCTGTTCGCCATAGCTCAGGCAGGCCTCAAGATCTTCCCGTGAAGCTGCTTCACGCAGGCGACCCGGTAACTGCTGTTCCCACCAGTACGCATAACCACAAAGGGCTGCGACACCACCCAGTGTGGCGATCAGCCAAAACCTCGCGAGATGGCGACGCAGCGCCAAGGGTGGTCAGGGAACGACAAACTCCTTTCTATAAATGTTGTCGCCAACACACACGTTCTTGTGGACGGCACGATCACCGCACGGTCCCGAGTGGTCTCGGGTCCAGGCTTTCTCCGGTCCGCAGATCCTCTCCCTCCAGGATCAGTTCCGCTTGATCATTGAGATGGAAACGAAGTTTCAAGCAATCTTCTCCAGGTTGTCCAGGAGGGTCCAGGGGGAGCTCACAGGCGGTGTCTGGCCGCCTTGTGACGTCATCCCACCCATCGGTTTTTTCAATGACCTTGGGCAGTCCATTGATCATCACCACTTCATGTCTTGTCTCCCCTCTTGACTCTCCGAGCACCAGCTCGAGTGACTGCTGGTCTGGACCACTGGCGCTCAAGATCAATTCCAACGGCTTGCTGGAGGGCCAGGGCTGACCCGGTAGGAACAGGGGATGCCAGTGATGGGTGTTGCTGCGTTGGTTCCAGCAGCGCAGTGAGATTCCACGCTGCAGCAGGTCCTGCATGCGAACTCCTGGAGTGAGGCTCAGGGCGCCGCAGGCAACCGCCTCCATCGGCGGCGGTGTCAGCAGTGGTGTGGGCGCAAGCTTCTCGGTGAGCCAATCGCGCAGCTGGGGAAGATGGGCGCCTCCTCCGACCACCACGACACCGTCGAGATTTTCGGCAGGACAGCCGTTGAGTTCCGCATCACGCAAGGTCTTGCTGAGCAGTCCTTCAAGGGCGTCAAACAGCCCTCGCTCCTCGAGCAGTCGGCTGAACTTGTGTCGATCCATCGAGAGTTTGCTCGGAGCGTCAAGATCCGGGCTATTGGCTGTTTCCGTAAGGCTCTCCCGATTGAGGATCTTCGGATCGCTCAGGCGACATTTGAGGCGTTCCGCCGCATTCAGCAGAGCCATCAGACCATTGCCTTCTTCCGGCAGGCCCTCTGGACAGAGTTCGTCGAGAATCCATCGATCAAGGTCCCTGCCACCCAGGTTGATGCCGGCTTTGCCGAGCACTTTGGCCTGACGCAGTGTCTGACGGCTGTTGGTGAGGTCCTGACCGCGGAAGCGAAGCAGCTGGGCCACTGGGGCGGCACGACCTTCACCTCCCTCGAGAGCGACCAGGGACAGATCCAGAGTTCCTCCGCCGAGATCGACCACTAAAAGCTTGGATCCAGCTTCCAGACCAGCGCCGAGTGCAGCTGCCGTTGGCTCATCCACAAGAGCGATCTCTGCAACCTGCATCGGTTCGCAGGCTTTCAGAAGCCAGTCGCGATAGCCGGAGCCCTGATCCACGGGGGCTGTCAGCACCAAGCGTTCGATGCTGAGTTCAGGGGGCATCCGCTTCCAGATTTCAGTCAGAAGCCGCGCGCCAGCCTGTTCCGGGCTGAGCCGTCTCTCGGCACTCTGCGGATCTGATGCCATGCCGATCCAACGCTTGAAGTCGCGGTGGAGCTGAGGGGCATCGCGTTCATGCAGGCCGTTTTCAAGCACCTCAAGCCCGACCAGCGCTGGACCTGAGACCGCATCCTCCGCCCAGATCAGCGATGGGATCGCTCCTGTCTCACGGGTAATGGCAGGTAGATCGAGCAGATCTATTTCAGAACGCTCAGCAGACTGAAACGCCACCACCGTGGTGGTGCTTCCTAGGTCGATCGCCAGGGTGCCGACGTTGTAAGACGCGTCGGAAACCTGAAGGTTTTGTTCGGCAGCGAGGGGCTGAACCACCGCTATGGGCAGGTTGGAGTCAGGTCGAGGCTACGGGGAGTAACGATGGATCGCTTAAGACGGCTGGTGTTTTCCTTTTATCGGGAGGATCCGCAGATCGAGGCTGAGCTCGAACCGCTTCGAGACTGCAGGATGTCACGCAGCTGGGGCAGCATCCGCATCGAGTGTGTAGATGCGCAGCACCTCGAGGAGGTGAGCGCACTACTCAGTTATTTACGTCGACCTCTGGCAGCGATGGGGCTGGGTCGCCAGATCGTTCTGAGGGTTCCAGGGCGTCCGCAACGCAGCTATCCCATGCATGTTCCTTTCCACAGCGATCTGCTCACTTAGGATTCAGGATTCTTGCGTTTTTGGCATGCTCTCTGCCGGAGTCGATCATCAGGATCTCGCCAAGCGCGGTGAAAGCCTGATCCGTCAGTCCAGCAATCGTTATCTGACCACTGTTCGGATTGCTTTCCGTGCCAAGCAGCGTCGCTTCGACGATTTCGATGGTCTGCTTGAAGAGTCCAGCGTGAAGCCTGTGCAACGCGCCATCGTTGAGCTGAGTGACGAACAGGATCAGCCTGATCTCCTTCCTGGATGATTCAACAGGAGGGCCCAGGCTGGAGATTGTCCAGGGACCCCTCCCGCTCAGTGTTTTCCGTCCTCATTGGCGGAGAACACTGGGCTCTCGAACTCACGGAGAGTGAGGCGTGCGAGCTGGCTTCACTGATCGCTGATCTGACAGATCAACATCGCTCTATTTGCGATCAGCTCATGGCGGAGGAATCCATCAGCGTGGAATTGGAGCGTGGCAGTTGGTGGGCTTGCCTTGAAGGTGATCGTTCGCGCTGGTCGCTTCGGGGTATCTGCCGCGGTGATGGTGTTCAGGCTCGTGGCCTCGAGGTCTGCTGGCCTGACCCTGCTGCGCAGGCCATCGCCGAGGCGATGAGAACGGTGTGGGACAGCAGTAAAGATTAGAGCAGCTAATCAATGGCTCTTCATTGGTTTTCCCCCGGTCTTTCCCACGCTGGAAGGTGCTTTTTCCACAGGCTTCAGAGCATTTGGGTTGGTATAGCCGACGTTTGTGGAAAACCGGATTCAGGGGGTCGGTTTTGGTTGACGAATCACGCCGATGGCTCTTTCGCAGCTAGAGAAGGAGATCGCTTGCTGGAAATGGTTCTGGCGGCTGCAGTCTCACTGGGAGAGTCAGTGGGAATGGCTCCTGAGTTGCTTCTTGACTCGGGCCGGCATCTGTGGAGAACTAGTTGGCATTCGAAGCGTTTGCATGCAGTTGGCCGATCAGTTAAAGCAGGCTCAGGCATCAGCACCAGACCAGATTGTCGAGGCGGCCACTGCTGCTGAGGAGTCAGCAGTGAGCTTTCAGTCCGAGCTTCCTCAGCCCTTGCAGCAAGCCATGGTTGCGTTCATTGAACGCTGCCCGAACTGGGATCAATACCGCCTGGTTCAGGCCGCTCTGGCCGGATTCCTGATTCAGCACGGAGTGGAGTCAAGAGAAATCACGCGCCTTTATGTGGGCAACATGTTCCGTCGAGAATCCCTGACCCAGGGCGTCTGAGTCCTGCAACTTGCCATCAGCAGTAAGGCGCTGAACGGAAGACTCAGCAGCAGGCCGAGGAAGGCTCCCATCAGGCCAATCAGGTTGACCCCGATCATCAGACCAAGCAGAGCCAGAACTTTCAGCCGATTGGTCTGAACCAGCCGGCGACTGTGTTCCATCGCTGCCAGTGGACGGTGACCGTGATGGATCAGAAGAGGAAGGGCCAGGATCTGGCTCAGGGTCCAGAGGCTCAGTGCAAGTGCTCCAGCGATCAGAAACAGAGTCGAGAGCACGCCGCTCTGCCTGGCTATCAGTGCGCCGATGATCCTGATGGAATTCAGGCCTCCGATGAGGATCACCCCTTCCAGTAGCACTAGGGCGGCTGTTTGCCGGAAGATCCATCGCAGTTGTTGACGCTCCTGGACAGGCTCGTCCTGTTGTGCCGTTTGGATCGAAGGAAGCAGTTGGTCGGCCAGGCGCAGCAAGGCCACAACTGCTAGGAGCGTCGTGGGAATCGTTGTAAGAAAGAGCACATCGCTGATGGTTGTCTGCCACCAGCCATCTCCCTGCTGAAGATCCTTAGAGATCAAACTCAGGCCTGTGACAGTGATCAGCATCAGAGCTGTGAGGCCCACAAAGCGCCAGGGAGCCTGGCTGAAACCGACCCAGGCTCTGGGAATGATGGTTGTGAGAGGAATTCGCTCTGTCAGGCGATGTTCCCTTGGTTCATTGAATTGAGCCAAGTCGCTTGAGGAGGTCTTGGGCGATTCGGTCATCCACAGGAAGAATCGACAGTCGATTGCCTCGTCGAACGACGGCTAGTTCTTCCGGTTGATAGGACTGACGCAAGTCCTCAAGACTCAAGATGTCTTGAAATCTGCCTCGATAGGCCAGACGCACGCAGTCCCAGCGTGGTGCCTCAGGTTTCGACGCAGGGTCGTGATATTTCGATGATGGATCGAATTGAGTGGGATCTACCAGTCCTGTTTCCGTCACCTCCATCAGGCCGATGATCCCAGGGGGCTTGCAATTGGAGTGATAGAAGAAGGCCTGATCGCCAACAGCCATCGTGCGCATGAAATTACGCGCCTGGTAATTGCGAATCCCGTCCCAGAGAGTTGTCTGCTCCTTCTCAAGATGATGAATCCCGTAAACATCGGGTTCACTTTTCATCAGCCAGTAGGCCACGCGTTCTACGAAATTTTTCCCAGACTAGGTTGATCGATTCGTTTCGATCAGCTTCCGGAAGTGATTGCCACGAGCTTCAAAATCGGAGTACTGATCAAAGCTGGCGCATGCAGGCGACAACAGAAGGCTTGCAGCCTGCTGCTGTCGGGCCAGTTCCAGAGCGTGCGGAACAGCCTCTTCCAGGCCTCGATGCGTGCTGACAGCGCCGGGGAAGGCAGATGCTTCGATCAGGCCACGCAGTTCGTCTGCTCCGGCGCCGAATAGCACAACAGCGCTGCTGCGCTCCTTCAGAAGTTGCAGCCAATGCTGAGCGTCGCCTTGTTTGGTCTGACCTCCTGCCAGCAGCACCACCGGATTGGGTACGGACTGCAGACCCACGGCAGCTGCGTCGTAGTTGGTTGCCTTGCTGTCGTTGAACACAGCAACGCCTTGAACGGTTCCGAGCGATTCGAGTCGATGGGGAACCCCATCGAAGCAGCGCAACGCTGATTCAATGGTTTCCGGAGCTAATCCAGCTTCGAGAGCAGCTGCAGTGACCAGAAGCATGTTCTGACGGTTGTGCTCTCCAGGCATGGCGAGAGCATCGGCGCAGAAAAGCCTTCGCTCTCCTTCGCAGACCCAGCCGTCGTCACTCAAGCTCAACCGATCGCTGGCGCTGTCTGAGCGTATCTGGCCGGTTCTGACCCAGCTCACCTGGGTGTCTCCCCAGCCGCCGCGAGTTCGGCTGATCTCAGGGTCATCGCCATTGAGAATCGCCAGCTGGGATCGTTCCAGCAGTCCGCGCTTGATCGCTCGATAGGCGTCTAGCGATCCATGTCGCTCCAGGTGGTCAGGGGTCAGCGTCGTCCAGATCCCGATGCGCGGAGCGACGACGTTGGCCGCTTCAATCTGATAACTGCTCATCTCCATGACCACCCAGTCGGGCAGAGGGCTGGAGCCTTCAAGGCAACCCAGAGCTAGTTCTGCGGCGGAATACCCCACATTCCCGGCCATAGGAGCCTTTAACCCCCCATGGTTGAGCACGTGGTGGAGGAGATGGGTCACGGTGGTCTTCCCATTGGTCCCGGTGATGCCAATCCAGGGATGTTTCTTGAGGGTCTGCCAGGCCAGAGCCATTTCTCCCTTCACCGGAACTCCCCGGCTTCGTAAGGCCTCAAGAGTTGGATGCGTCCAGGCGATGCCAGGACTGATCACCACCTGATCGATCTCATCGAGCCAGGGCTCGAAACTGGAGATCTCCAGAGGTTGTCCGAGCTGGACATCAATGCCCTGCTGTCTGAGGTCCGCGGACTTTCGCCTGCAAGAGACGTTCTCAGCCTTCTCGAGAACCAACACCTCAGATCCCTGGGCCTTGAGCAGACGGGCTGCACCGATTCCAGAGCGTCCGAGTCCGACCACGACACTCAAGGTCATGCTTTTCGTTCTCTGCTCACGAGGGAAGTGGGCGATACTGGAATCGAACCAGTGACTCCTACCGTGTCAAGGTAGTGCTCTACCTCTGAGCTAATCGCCCGCATTTTCACCCTTCAGAGGATCTGCGGTGACGGTTGAGCGCTTGCCCACCGGATGGGACTGAAGTTAGCAGCTCACCGGCGCAGCATCTCCACTCGCCAGCGATCGCGTTTCGTGATTTCGAGATTTAAGACTTCCACGCTTCCCCGGTCCTGAAGCTGGAGTCGGTCGCCGACTTTCAGCTCACGACTCGCCTGCCGAACGGGATGCCAGTTGAGCCGCAGCTTTCCATCCTTGATCTGACGAATCACCTTGGAGCGTGACAGTCCGAAACCCGCTGAGGCGATGGCATCCAGGCGGCAGGATGCCTCCACGCTGGTCAATCGCTTTGGCAGTCGTTGGGCAGGCCACTGCAAGTCGTCGATGCTGACCGCCTCGACGGTCAGCATGACGTCGCGCACTTGTCCGGTCAGGCCGTTGAGATGAAGTGCGGCCTCTGGTGTGCATACGGCCTGGGCGCCACGATCTCCCCGAAGCCAAAGATCGCCGAGGCCATCAGCTTTTGCACCAAGATCAATCAGGGCCTGGCGCATGTCTTGCGGTTCAGCCCGATCAAACAGGAAATTACCCTCAAGCCTCAATCCAGAGATTGGAGTCGGTTCTGGTGGCAGTTCTTGATCGCTGCGACTGAGCTGGAGACGACAGCGTTCGGTGTCTGGTCTTCCACCGTCGCGGACCACTCGCAGTTCAGTGAGCGACTCGAGGCGGCGCGAGTCCTCCAGTTCAGGGCCGCTTAAAAAGCCGCTCCAGCTCGGTTGCCAGGTGCGCAGCACTTCTTCCGCCTGTTCGATCATGCGATGCATGGCCTCTGGCTCAGCGAGCCCTTCGATCAACGTCTCACGAGGAAGACTCACAGCTCACTCAGGCGGACCACCTGCTGAGGACGAACTTTCTGAACGAGTTGCCAGGGCACTTCAAGGCCTGCTGGGGTTTCAAGCAGTAGCAACCAAAACTGCTCGTTATGGCGGTTGCGCAGGATACGGACTCCGTCCTCGTTGTCGGAGGGAACACTTGCTGCCGCGGCGTAGCTCCCCATCAATCCTGAGCCCATGCCGAGCAGGCCGCCGATCAGTGCTTCTCCGACAGCACCGAAGCGCGCAAAGGTATCGAGCGTGGTGATCTGGGTGAAGGTCAGCCCAGCCATGAAGCCGAAGGGCATCAGCCAGCGAGACATGGAACGCTGGCGGCGGCTGCGGGCCATGCTCGGGTTCAGCAGATCGACCTGGTCAATCTGCTCCGCTTTGAGGCGGCCCGCTTCATTGCCTTCAGCCTGTTCAGGCGCGACCAGCACGACTCGGATGAGCGGTTTACCGGACTCCTGAAGGTCCTGGACAAGAGTCTCGGCGGCGGTGCGTTCTTTGAGCACCAGGACGCAGACAGGCATAAGCGGAGCGGTGCGGACTTCCATTCTCCACGGAAGTCCAGGACTTCAGCGGGGGGCTTGGGTTCGGAGTGAGTCAATCTCCCTTTTCAACACTGATGTTCGGACCGATCTCTAAACTTCTGAACGGCTTTCTCTCCGCCGCTGGATGACCAAAGTTCTTGTTTCAGACCCCATTGATCAGGCTGGGATCGACATCCTCGGGCAGGTTGCCCAGGTGGACCAGCGGACAGGCCTGTCTCGGGACGAGCTCAAGTCAATCATCGGTGACTATGACGCTCTGATGATCCGCTCGGGCACTCAGGTCACCGCCGATGTGATCGAGGCGGCGGACCGTCTGCGCATCATCGGTCGGGCCGGCGTGGGGGTCGACAATGTTGATGTTCCTGCCGCCACCCAGAGAGGTGTGCTGGTCGTGAATTCACCCGAGGGCAACACGATCGCGGCAGCGGAGCATGCCCTGGCCTTGTTGTTGTCGCTATCTCGCCACGTGCCACAGGCGCATGCCTCCATGCGAGCCGGTGCCTGGGACCGCAAGAAATATGTGGGCAATGAGCTCTACAAAAAGGTTCTTGGGGTTGTGGGTCTGGGCAAAATCGGATCACATGTTGCCAAGGTTGCCAAAGCGATGGGGATGGAGGTGATCGCATTCGATCCCTTCATCTCCGCTGACCGCGCTCAGCAGATGCAGGTCCGACTCACGACCCTGGAGGATCTGTTCCGTCAGGCCGACTACATCACGCTGCATATACCCAGAACGCCCGATACCGAAAATCTTGTGAATGCGGAACTTCTCCGCTCAATGAAATCGACGGCCAGGATCGTGAACTGTGCTCGGGGGGGCATCGTTGATGAGGCTGCCATCGCCGAAGCCATTAATCACGGTGTGATTGCTGGAGCCGGTTTGGATGTCTTCGCCTCTGAACCTCTGGGCCAGGACTCTCCACTACGTGCAGTCGAGCGCGGGCTGGTGTTGACGCCTCACCTCGGGGCTTCCACAGAGGAAGCCCAGGAAAATGTGGCCACCGATGTGGCTGAGCAGATCCGCGATGTGCTGCTTGGACTCCCAGCTCGCAGTGCCGTGAATATTCCAGGTCTCAGCGCCGAGATCATGGAGCGTCTGAAACCCCACCTGCAGCTCGCCGAAACCCTCGGCCTACTCGTGAGTCAGCTGAGCGGTGGCCAGGTCCAGGAACTGGAGGTGCGTCTTCAGGGTGAGTTCGCTAATCATCCCTCCCAGCCCCTTGTAGTGGCAGCACTCAAGGGACTGCTCACCAGCGCTCTCGGAGAGCGCATCAACTACGTCAATGCCTCTCTCGAGGCCAAGGGGCGCGGGATCCACGTGCTGGAGGTTAAAGACGATGCCAGCCGCGATTTTGCGGGGGGGTCCCTGCAGCTCACGACCCGCGGTGGACAGGGTGGTCACAGTGTGACGGGTGCGGTGTTCGCGGATGGTGAACTGCGAGTCACCACCATCGATGAATTTCCGGTGAATGTGCCGCCGAGCCGACACATGTTGTTCACCCGCCATCGGGACATGCCTGGAATCATTGGCCATCTCGGCTCGCTGTTGGGTGAACACAACGTCAACATCGCCTCAATGCAGGTGGGGCGCAGGATTGTGAGGGGAGATGCCGTGATGGTGCTCAGTATTGATGACCCGATTCCGCCTGCGCTTCTGGCCACCATCAACGGCATTAACGGGATTCAGGAAGCCCATCCCGTCACGCTGTGATGTGGTGGCGTTTGTCTCTGCCGGTAGAGACTGAGCTGGAGGAGTCGCTTCTCTGGAAGCTGAACGTTCTCGGTCTGCACCGGGTGGCCATACAACATGCACCTGAGACGCCAGATCAACGCACTCTTCTGGCCTGGTTGCCGGCCCATGAGTGGCCTGAAGACCAGCGATCTGAGCTGATCAGCAGTCTTATGCCTCTGGCTGAAACCTTCGGCCTCGCTCTGGCTCAGCCGGTTTGGGATGAATTAGCTGATGAAGACTGGAGCCTCAGCTGGAAACAGCACTGGCAGCCAGACCCTGTGGGTGAGAGGCTGCTGATCCTGCCGGCCTGGCTTGATGTGCCTGATGAGCATGCTCAAAGGCTTGTTTTGAGGATGGATCCAGGCAGTGCCTTTGGAACCGGCAGTCATCCCACCACCCGCCTCTGTCTTGAAGCACTTGAGCAACAGCCCCCTTCAGGCTTGAGGGTTGCGGATCTGGGTTGCGGAAGTGGAGTGCTCGGACTTGCTGCACTCGGGCTTGGGGCTCGTCAAGTGCTTTCTGTCGATACCGATTCCCTGGCAGTAAGCGCAACGACAGACAACGCAGTTTTGAATGACCGTTCTGTGGATGCGATCAGGGTGAGCCAGGGGTCGGTAGAGGTGCTGGCGACGCTGCTTGAGGATCAGCCTGCAGATCTGCTCCTCTGCAACATCCTTGCTCCGGTGATTGAGGCCCTTGCGCCTCACTTTCAATCTGTGCTCCGCCCTGGGGGGCGGGGGCTGCTGAGTGGCCTGCTGGTGGAACAGGCACCGAGGCTCATAGAAGTGCTGGGGAGCCTGGGCTGGTCGGTTGAGCCGCTTGCTGAGCAAGGTCGATGGGGTTTGCTCGAGATTCGGCGCTAGCCTTGATAAGTGAGCCTTATAAATTCTTCTATTTTGATTGGGCTTACACCGAAACGGGCATCGAAGCGTGTGCCTTGACGCCTGGACGATGTAGAAATGATCAGTCCGGCAGGCTCGTTTGTTACGAGCCTCTGCAAATTCACTCCATCCATGGCTTCTTTCAAGGTCACCCTGGTCGCCGAAAGCGAGGGTCTCAACAAGACCATTGAGGTTCCCGACGATCAGTACATCCTCGATGCCGCTGAAGAGCAAGGCATTGATCTGCCTTATTCATGCCGTGCGGGTGCCTGTTCCACCTGTGCCGGCAAGATCACCTCGGGTACTGTTGATCAGTCCGACCAGAGCTTCCTTGATGACGATCAGATCGAAGCCGGATTCGTGCTGACTTGCGTGGCCTATCCCACCTCCGACTGCACCATCAAGACCCATGCTGAGGAAGAGCTCTACTGAGCTCCAGGCCTTTTGATCACAAGCCCTGACGACAGGGTTCGTTGCCACCTCCCCGCGGGGGTGGCTTTTTGCTGTCAGTGTGGTGCCATGTGGCTCTCTTGCCGATGACCGCCGTTCCCGCCGCACCGTTGAGACCTGAGGTGGAACGGTTGCTTGACCATGGATCGGTGCACACCAGCCCTGGAGGCCAGTACAGCTTTCGAGTGATTGGGCCCTGCTGCCGCCTCTACGACCGCGAAGAACTCCCCTGGCCCTGTTGTCGGCTGGCATGGCGCAGCAAGGAGCCCAGCTGGCGCCGGGTGGGCCGTCGCTTTGTTGCTGATCTCGGTTCGCGTCGTTGCCCGTCTTATTCCGTTGAACTGCTTCAACCTGGATCGAGACCAACGGTCACTGTTCTCACTCTTTTCCCCATGCGCTTCACGGCTGAGATGCAGGAGTGGTGGTACAGCCGTCGCCCTCGATCCATGGATCCGGGTAATCTTGCGCCCTGAAGGCCCACATGTTGTTCAATCAGTTCAGCTGATAGATCCGGCGTTGACCGGATCGATCCATGTGAATCAGAAGTAAATCTTGCCGCCGCCCCATTCCTGGCCAAGCACCTTCGGCGCCACGAGGATGTAGGCCGACATCAGCTCTAGATCTTCGTCGGTGAGATCACGCATTGCCGGATACAGGTCACGGCTGCGCATGCTGGGGTGAAGATCTGCAATGCTGTACTCGCCGTCGTAGGAGGTGGGATCCTGCATGTAGTCCACAAGCGCGGCGATGTTGTCGCGCGATGGTGTGGCCAGTGCCAGGGTCTCAGGATCGAGGCCAACGTTCTGGTTGGTCTTGGTGATGCCGCCGGCATGGCATGTGCCGCAGCTGGTGTTGAACACTTTGCGTCCCGCCTTGACCTGTTGTTCGCTGAAGGTCACCGCGGTGCCTTCAGGGTCGGAAGGAACGGTCAGTATCTCGGCATCCCACGGGGCGGCCTGAGCGGGGGAGCTGATCCACAAGACAGCCAGCACCGGCAGGACGATCAGCAGTCGGCTCAGCGACTGTCGCAGGTTGGAGAGAAAAGGAACCATGAAGGATGCCCGAGACAGATGGATACAGCGCACCAAGCTCTTGTATCACGCTGAAGTATCAAACTGACGCTGTTCAGGCTCCACCGATCACGAACTGTTGCAGCATGTAGTCCGTGATGAAGCGGATACATCGAGGCAGAGAAAGTCTTTTGCCAGGACCGTGTTCGGGAAGATGGCTCTGGCTTCTGTCAGTAGATCGTCTGCTGTCACTGCGTTCCCAGGCGCATAGCGGGGGCTGAGATGGGTGAGCACAAGTTGGCCGACACCCGCTTCAGCCGCGGTCTGGGCCGCCATCGTGCTAGTGGAGTGCTGACGCTGGAAGGCCATGTCGGCCTCCGCATGGGAAAAGGTGGATTCGTGAATGAGCAGGTCTGCACCCTTCGCCAGGGTGACGGCTGCTTCGCAGAACACGGTGTCCGTGCAGTACACAAGACTTGCTCCAGCTTTTTCGGGCCCGCACAGGGTTCTGCCGTCAATTTGCCGTCCATCCTCCAGAGCGACGGTTTCCCCTCGCTTGAGGGACGCATAAACCGGTCCGGGGGGGATCGCCAATTCCTGAGCTTTTTGGATGTCAAAGCGACCGGGCTTCGGTTTTTCCTCAACGCGATAGGCATAGGCAGGAACGCGATGGTGCAGCGGTGTCGCCCGCACGGTGAGATCTGCGTCCTCAAAAATGATTCGATTCGCTTCAGCGGCACTGCGGACCTGGTGCACCTCGAGGGGATACCCGATCCTGGTTGAGCTAGTTCGCAATACTCCCTCCAGATAGCTCTCGAGAGGATCGGGTCCGTATAGATCCACCCCACCACTGCTGCCGCTCAGGCCAAGACTGGCCAGCAGGCCTGGAAGACCGAAAACGTGGTCACCGTGCATGTGCGTGATGAAGATCCTGCGCAGCTGCGACAGCCTCAGATCACTGCGCAGGAACTGATGCTGGGTCCCTTCACCACAGTCGAACAACCACAGTTCCGAGCGCTGAGCCAGTCGCACGGCCACCGCTGAAACGTTGCGGGCTCGGGTTGGGACTCCAGAACTGGTGCCCAGAAAGGTGACCTGCACGGCATGGTGGGCTCAATGGTCAATCTGCCATGAAGGCCTGGCTGCAGTCCGCTGGGCGGGGCACACTGAGCAACCATTGGCCTCCCGAGTGGTTCTGCACATCTCCATCGGTCGGGCTGCTGCTGGAGTGGCTCTGATGCTGCCGGTTGCAGTGGTTGCTCTGGTTGCTGAAGCCAGGACTGCGGTGACCGCTCAGGAGCCGCAGATGCGTGTTTTGGTGGCCGAAGGTTCGGAGTTGATCCTGCGCGCCGATGGCGATCATCCCCTGCTGGTGCACGGCCTCGCCAACAACGAACGCCGCCTTCAGCGTCTGCAGGTTCGCTTGCGGGATGGTCGGCTGACGATCGCGGATGGCCGGGCCGATGGCCATGCCTCGCTTCGGATCAGCACGACTGACCCTCGCGGTATGTGGCTCGGGCGCCGCCGTTATCGCGGTGACCTGCTGCTGGTGGTCCGCGGCGGCAGGATCCGGGCGATCAATCAGCTGGGTATCGAGACGTACCTTCCCAGTGTTGTGGGCAGTGAGATGCCAGCAAAGTGGCCGCTGGCAGCTCTGCAGGCTCAGGCGGTCGCTGCTCGGACCTACGCCCTCCGCCAACGAGGACGCAAGGCGGATTTCGATGTGAAGGCCACGGTGAGCAGCCAGGTCTACAAGGGAATCGAATCTGAAACTCCAAGAACCAGGGAAGCGGTTGCCACAACGCGCTCGCTGGTTCTGGTGCATGGCGGCCGTTTGATCAATGCTGTTTTTCACAGCAGTTCAGGGGGATCCACTGAGCCCAGTGGCGAGGTTTGGCAAAACCAGCTCCCCTACCTCGTGAGTGTTCAAGATCATGACCAGCACAGTCCTGTGCATCGCTGGAACCAGCGTTTCGAGGCCGGTGATCTACGCCGCCGCTTTGAGGAGACTGGCGGACTGGAGCGGTTGCGTGTGCTCAGCACCAGCTCCACCGGCAGGGTGCGTTCAGCGCGGATTCAAGGCCCGCTTGGATCATTGGTGCTCACGGGCCGCCAACTGAGACAGCGGCTGGGCTTGAAGAGCACGATGGTGAGCTTTTCCCTGCTGCAGGGTGATGCTGGAACTGCAGTCGAGCCGTTGGATCCTGTGGATCAGGATTCGCAAGCTCCGTCTCAGCTGATCGGACTCTGGCGGGATTCCGCCAGTGGTTTCAGCGGAGCGGCTGATCAGGGACCAGCCGGTCGCGTCATTGCAGCACCTCCCTTGCCCCCTCCTCCAGTCAGCTTGCGCCAATCCTCATTGATCCCCGCTGGAAGAACTCCAGAAACTTCTCGCAGCACGATTGTGCTGGAAGCAGAAGGCCAGGGTTATGGCCACGGTGTGGGCATGAGCCAGTGGGGAGCCCATGGTCTGGCGAGTCAGGGCGCTGATTTCCGTGAAATTCTCCATCACTACTACCGCGGGGCAACGATCAGGCCATACCGACCGGCTGATGACCCATCAGTGGCATTCAGGGCCGGTTCGGAGCCAGCCTTGATGGGTTGACCTGCAGCGATCGTTGCGTGCCCCAGTTTCTGTCCAGATGTGCAGTGCAGCACCGCCCGGATCCGCGCGCATTAATGGAGGCGATTGTGGATCATGTGGCTGCCTATCTCGCCACGGCCCTTGACCATGAGCGCTTCAAGCCGCTGGGAATGGCGACCGGAAGGACAATGGAACCGTTCTACGCGGCTCTGATTAAGCGTCTGATGACATGGCCGGCGCCGCAGCTTGAACAGTTGAAGCGCTGCTGGCTGAGTTTCAACCTTGATGAATACGTGGGTCTGTCGCCAGGCGATAGCCGCAGCTTCGCCGCTTACATGCATGCCCAGTTGGGTTGTTATCTCGACCTTTCTCCCTGCCAGCTGCAGCTGCCGGATGGAATGGCCAAGGATCCTGCCGAGGAGGCGAGACGCTATGGCTCTGCGCTGCATCAGGCAGGGGGGATCGGCCTTCAGCTGCTGGGCCTAGGTGGTAACGGTCACGTGGGTTTCAATGAGCCGCCGTCTCCAGCCGGCAGTCGCTGCCGCGTGGTGACGTTGCAGCAAGCCACGCGGATTCAGAATGCCAGTGCTTTCGGCGGAAACTCCGAAGCGGTGCCTGAGCAGGCCATCACCCTTGGTCTGGATGAGATTCTTGCTGCCGACGAGATCCATCTGATCGTGACCGGAGCGGCCAAGGCGGAGATTCTGCGCACAGCGTTGCTTGACCCTTGTAGTTCCGAAGTTCCCGCCAGCTGGCTGCAAAGTCACTCGAGCGTGCATCTCTGGGTGGATGATGCGGCCTGTGCCCACCTTCCGCTGTTGTCTTGAACCGCTGGCAGTTTTGGATTGACCGAGGCGGCACGTTCACCGATCTGGTGGCACGTCATCCTTCTGGCCAGCTGTTGGTGCGCAAGGTGCTGTCTGAGCAGCCGGACGCTCCCGGAGATCCGGCTGTTGCGGCCATGCGCGAGTTGATGGGGCTCACTTCGGAGCAGCGGATTGATCCTGGATTGATCGAGGAACTGCGGTTGGGCACCACCGTGGCCACGAATGCACTGCTTGAGGCAGCTGGTGAGCCTGTGTTGCTTGTGACCAATCGCGGTCTGGAGGACCTGTTGCTGATCGGTGACCAGCACCGTCAGCATCTTTTTGCGTTGGCAATTCCCGAGCCACCTTCGCTGCTGGCCGCCGTTGAAGAGGTCCCCTGTCGTCTGGATGCGGAAGGCAGGGAGTTGGAAGCACTGCGGCTCGACGATGGGTTCATGCAGAGGCTTGTGCGTCATCACAAGGCCGGGATCCGCTCTTGTGCCATCGCTCTGATGCATGCCTGGCGTGATCCTGTGCATGAAAAGGCTCTGGCGAAGCTAGTGCGAACCGCGGGGTTCAAGACGGTGGTCTGTTCCCATGAGGCCAGCCCACTGCCGCGCCTGGTTCCCAGAGGACAAACCACGCTGGTGGAGGCTGCCGTCAGGCCTGTGCTGTCCGCCTACCTGGCACAGGTTCAAGCCGCTTTGGGGGATCAGACCCGATTGCGGGTCATGACATCCAGTGGGGCTTTGCAGCACCCCAGTTCGCTGCTTGCCAAAGACACGATCCTGTCGGGTCCGGCCGGCGGCATGGTCGGAGCTGTTGCTGCCGCTCAACAAGCTGGCCTTGGTGCTTCCGCCCTAGTGGGTGTGGATATGGGGGGCACGAGCACGGATGTGTTTTGCCTGCCGGCGGGCGCTGCCGACCGGGAGTGGGAACGGAGTGCTGAAACGGATATTGCCGGATTTCAGCTGACAGCGTCGCGGCTGCCGATCCACACCGTGGCGGCAGGAGGGGGATCGATTGTCAGTGGCGATGGCGGTCGCCTCACGGTGGGTCCACGCTCGGCAGGTGCTGACCCAGGCCCAGCCTGCTACCGCCGAGGTGGACCTCTGGCCATCACGGATTGTCATTTGCTGCTGGGCCGACTGCAGGTGACTGCCTTCCCGGCGGTGTTCGGACCGGACCGCGATCAGACTCCTGATCTTCAGGCGACCCGGGATCAGTTCCAGGCGCTTTCATCGCAACTGGGTCAGGCTCCCGAGCAGCTGGCCGAAGGTGCTCTTGACCTCGCTGTCGAGGCGATGGCGGGAGCGATCCGCCACGTGTCGCTCTTCCGTGGGCATGACATCCGTGGAGGTGCACTGATTGCCTACGGCGGTGCCGCAGGGCAGCTGGCTTGTCGCTTGGCCGAATCTCTGGGGCTGGGTCAGGTGCTGTTGCATCCTCTGGCGGGTGTGCTCTCGGCCTATGGCCTTGGGCAGGCCCGTCAGCGTCAGCTGCATCAGCGATCGATCCGCCGTCCTCTGGATGCTGCTCTGCTCGCTCAGCTGCCCGCCATGGTCAGGTCGGATCTGAACACGGCGTTCCTGGAGTTGCAGAAGCTCACGGCAGCTTCCACAACAACACCAGAGCATCAGATCAGGCTTGAGCTGCGCGATACCTCTTCGGAACAAGGGCTGATGCTCTCCCTGGTATCAGCTTTGGAAGAGCTGGATCAGGATCAGCTGGAAAGCTTGTTTGACCAGGCGCATCAACGTCGGTTTGGCTATGCGCCGCCTCGTACGGCTCCCCTGATCGCCGAACGCCTTGAGGTGGAGGTGCTGGATGCGATCGCGGAGAGCTCCTCGCCATCAACCTTTGAATGTCATGGAACCGCAGCCACTGCATCGGTCACTCGATCAACCATGGTTCAGCGTGCTCGCGTTCATTGCAGAGAGCAGGGCTGGTGTGAGTTGCCTGTGCTGGAGCGCTTGCAATTGAAGAGCGATCAGCCTCTATCGGGGCCCGCGCTCATCCTGGACCCCACGGCGGCCATCGTCCTAGAGCCAGGTTGGACGGCCCGGCTGCTGGTTGACGGCAGTGTGCTGCTCGAGGCTTCATCGAGGCCTGCCGCTGAACGGTCCTCTGCCGGGGCGGATGCCAGTGGAGTGAGTTCCGACCAGCACTTGGACCCGGATCCTGTTGATCTCAGCCTCTTCCATCACCGTTTTATGCAAATTGCTGAGCGCATGGGAGAGCGGCTGCGTCAGACCAGTCGTTCCGTGAATATGCGGGAGCGGATGGATTTCTCCTGTGCGCTGTTCGATGCACAGGGGGCGCTTGTCGCCAACGCTCCTCATATTCCAGTGCACCTGGGTTCGATGGGTGATGCGGTTGAGGATCTTCTGGGTCAGATCCGCCAAGGGGAGAGGCCTGCGTTGTCGGCCGGAGACACCGTGATCAGCAACGATCCATTTCACGGTGGCACTCATTTGCCCGACATCACCGCGATCACACCCTGCTTCGTGGAGGGAGACCCCGATCCCTTCGCCTTTGTGGCCTGTCGCGGGCACCACGCGGATGTAGGAGGGCTGACACCAGGTTCGATGCCTCCCTTCAGCTCCAGCATTGAGGAGGAAGGTCTGCTGGTGCGCAATCACTTCTTGAACCCACGGGGAACGCCGGATCGTTCGGCCTGGAATAAGTGTCTGGAGGGGGTCAGCTCACCTCCCAGAGACCCCGAACTGCTCTGGGCAGATCTTCAGGCCCAGGCAGCCGCCAATTATCTGGGGACTGAACTGTTCGATCAGCTTCTGCAGCTTGAGGGCCGCCAGCGAGTTCGGCGCTATCTGCAGCATGTTCAGGACCATGCGGCGCGAAGCGTTCAGAGGCTGATCGGCTGCTTTGAAGACAGGACCTTTGAGGTTGCGCTCGATAACGGTGCCAAGCTCAAGCTGGCCTTGACGGTCGATCGGAAACGGCAACAAGTCTTGCTCGATTTCCGTGGGACAAGTCCCCAGGGCACGCACAATTTCCATGCTCCATTGGCGGTGACCAAGGCTGCGGTTCTGTATGTGATCCGTTGTTTGGTTCAGGAGCCGATTCCCCTGAATGCCGGATGTTTTCGGCCATTAACCCTGATTGTCCCGGAGGATTCCCTGCTCAACCCCAGCGCACCGGCTGCAGTGGTCGGCGGCAATGTGGAAACCTCGCAGGCTCTCTGCAATCTGCTGTTTGCATCACTCGGGGTGATGGCCGCGGGCCAGGGCACGATGAACAATCTCACCTTCGGTGACGGGCGTCGGCAGTATTACGAGACCATCGCCGGAGGCGGAGGAGCAGGCAAGGGTTTCTCTGGATCAAGCGGTGTGCAGACGCACATGACCAACTCCAGGCTCACGGACCCCGAGATTCTCGAGCAGAGATTTCCAGTGAGGCTTGAACGTTTCGGCTTCCGCCGAGGCAGCGGTGGAGCTGGCCGCTGGCGAGGAGGAGACGGCCTGGTGAGGGAGTTTCGTTTTCTGGAACCGATGACTGCAGCTTTGTTGTCTGGTTCCAGGACCGTCGCCCCTTTTGGTCTGACAGGTGGAGAACCGGGTGAAACAGGAACGGCTCTGTTAACCCGTGCTGATGGAACTGTGCAGGTGCTGGATGGATGCGTGCAGCTTCAGGTCAAAGCAGGGGATCGATTGCTGATCGCCACTCCCGGTGGCGGTGGTTTTGACCCAATCAAACGCTCAGCTCATCCCTTAGTTCGTCCTTCAGTTCGAGGTTCGCGCTGACATTGCAGATGTCATCGAGTTCCTCCAGGGCATCAAGCAACTTCAGGCACTGTTGGATGTTGTCTTCGTTGTCCGGTCTCACCTGGGTGAGAGGGTGCCAGCAGTGCGACCATTCCGAGACTTCCCAGCCTTGATCGCGGAGTCCGTTCTGGAGGGATTCGAGTGCTGCAAAAGGACCATGCACCAAGGCCTCTTCGCCGCTTCTGAGTTCATAACCATCGGCCTCCAAATTGAGCAGGCATTCCAGTAATGCCTCCTCATTAATTACCGCGGCCTGGAGGCTCACTTCACTGCGGTGCTGGAAGAGATAACTCACGCATCCACTTTCACCGAGGTGGCCGCCGTGTTTGCTGAAGGCCAACCGCACAGCCGCTGCTGTGCGGTTGCGGTTGTCGCTCAGTGCCTCCACCAACACAGCCACTCCGCCCGGGCCGTAACCCTCGTATCGGATTGATTCAAGCTGTTCCGTGTCACCAGCCTTGCCAGAGCCTTTGGCGATGGCTCGTTCGATATTGCTCGCTGGTACGCCAGCGGCCTTGGCCTTGACGATCGCAGTGCGCAGCTGGAAATTGCCATCGGGGTCACTGCCCTGGCGTGCAGCCACGGTGATTTCGCGTCCGATCCTGGTGAACACAGCACCTCGCTTGGCATCCACCACCGCCTTGGTGCGTTTGATCTGGGACCATTTGCTGTGGCCTGCCATCGGATGCTTCGGCGTCCGTCTGCTTCAAAGCAAATTACTGAGGTTGCAGCATCAGCCCCGAGCTTCAAACACCACCTTCGGTTTCAGACCATCTTCTGCATCGGGAACACCGAGTCCGAGCATGCGCCCACCCTCACTGAGAATGACCACAGCATCCGCCGTGCCGCTGATGCCAGGAGTGATCCTGCGCCCACAGCTCCAGTCCAGCTGTTCGCTCGCAGTGAGCAGGCGCTGAGGCAGATGAGGCAAGGCCAGCTCGGGTCTTAGCAAGGTGATTTCGCCTTGGCCGACCACGTCTGGAGCATCAGGCAGAGGTACCGCCTGGTGGTCATGGAAGCCGAGGGCCTGGGTCCGCCTGAGACTGGCCAGAGAACCTCCGCATCCGATTGCTGCTCCGAGATCTCTGGCCAGTGAACGGATGTAGGTGCCTGCTGAGCAGTGCACCTCCACGCTCAACTGGGCTAGTGCAGCATCCCATCCCAAGAGATGCAGTTGATGAATGGTCACAGACCGTGCTGCAAGCTCCATCTGCTCGCCGCGACGGGCCCTGGCATAAGCCCGCTCACCATCCACATGGACCGCTGAGACCTGAGGGGGCTGTTGGCGAATGGCGCCGCGGAACTGACTGAGTGCCTGATCCAGTGTTTCTGAGCCCAGCTCGGGGACGGATTGTCTGGACAGTTCCTCTCCTTGCAAGTCGTCGGTGTTGGTGCTGATCCCTAGCTGGATCACGCCTCGATAGGTTTTCTCACCTGGTAGGTACGGCAACAGTCTTGTCGCCTGTCCCACGGCGATCGGCAGCACGCCTGTCACCGCTGGATCCAGAGTGCCGCCATGGCCAACCCTGCGGATGCCTAGCAGCCGCCTGATGCGAGCGACGCAGGCATGGGAGGTGAGCCCAGCAGGCTTGTCAATGACGGCGAAGCCGATAGGCGCAGTCAAGGTGCGAGCTATGTCCAGCTGTCGACTGTGGCACCTTGCCTTTGGCACCAGTGGGCTCGCACGTAGGTTTGCCCGGTTGCGTCCTGAAGCTCCATGCAGCCACTCAATGCCTCCGCTGGTGTGGATATTCAGGAGTTTCTCGAGAATGGCTTCTCCGTAAAGGAGCATCTGGCGTCTTATCTGTCGCTCTCAGCGGCGGATGTTGCCGAGCGATTGCCCCAGAGCACGGAGGATCTGGCGGCGATGCATCCGGGAGCTTTCGACCCCGAGCGAGCTGCTGATTTCTATGAGGACACCGTTGGCACGGGCCATTTGTTCGAATTGGCAGCATGGCATCTCAGCAGTGCCGACTACATCGCCGACACCCTGCGTCTGCAGCAGCAGTTTGCGCATGGTGACGTGCTTGATTTTGGAGGCGGGATCGGAACGCATGCTCTCGCTGCAGCGGGGCTGGAGGGCGTTCGGCATGTCTGGTTTGTCGATCTCAATCCACAGAACCGTGCATTCGTGCAGGATCGTGCTTGCCGTCTGGGACTTCAGGAGCGTGTGAGTGTCCATCGCGATCTCGACAGCCTTCCGGGGCGGCGTTTCGACACGGTGGTTTGCCTTGATGTGTTGGAACACCTGCCCGACCCCTCGGCGCAGCTCATGGAGTTTCACCGCCGCCTCACTCCAGGCGGCCGGGCACTACTCAACTGGTATTTCTTCAAAGGGCATGACGGTGAGTACCCCTTCCATTTCGATGAACCGCAGTTGGTGGAGGATTTTTTCCGCTGCCTTCAGAGTCGCTTCCTCGAGCTGTTTCATCCCTTGCTGATCACAACAAGGGTCTACCGTCCGCTTGAGAACGTCTAGCCGAAAAGATCGATGGCACAGATCGCCGGACAAGGGCGCTTGGTGGTTCGCTTAATTGTGATCAAGAAGCTGCTGCTCGCTGGGGCTCTGTTCGCGATCAGCCTGGCCGCCGTGTTTGGTGATGTTCATTACGCCGAACTCTCTGATTTCGCCGAAACCTGGGGGAATGCGGACCGTCAATTCCTTTCTTCGCTGGCAGCGAAGGGAACCCTGCTGGGCCCAACACGTCTGATGCGTCTGGCCTTGGTCTCGGGGCTCTACGCCGCTTTGATCCTTGTAGCGGCCTGGGCCACCTGGGTTGGACGCCGCTGGGGCGAATGGTTGCTTGTCGGGGTGCTCGGTCTCGCTCTGCCTCTGGAACTTGCGGATGCCCTGCATGAACAAAGCCCCAGAACATGGGTTGTTCTGGGGCTCACTGTGATTGGTCTTGTGTTGACAACCCGTCTGGCTCTGAGCTCGGAGCGGAGCCCGTGACGGGAGAGGTCGTTCTGGTCAGACCGTAGCTGTGATGTTGATGCGCTTCCGATTGCGCAGACCGCGCTTGATCGTCTCGAACTTCACGACGCCATCGGTCAGAGCAAAGAGAGTGTCATCTTTGCCGTGACCCACATTGACTCCAGGCAGCACTGAGGTGCCGCGCTGACGGATCAGGATGGAGCCGGCGGTGACGGATTCTCCGCCGTAAGCCTTCACGCCGAGACGCTTGGAATTGGAATCGCGGCCGTTGCGTGTTGAACCTGTGCCTTTCTTATGAGCCATGGGGAGGATTTTGAAGAGGAGAACTTTCGTTGACGTGGATCTGGATGATCAGCTGATGGCTTTGCCACTTACGGAAATCGACTGAACCATGACTCTTGTCAGCTCCTGACGATGACCATTCTTGCGACGGGTCTTCTTTTTGGGGCGCATTTTGTAAACGATCACCTTGGGGCCGCGGCGGTGCGCCATCACCTTCAGCTCAACACTGGCGTCCTTGACATAAGGCTTGCCAAGAGTTGTGCCCTTGGAATCCTTCACTAAGAGAACGTTGTCGAGGGTGACGGTTGCGTCGACCTCAGCATTGAGCCGGTCGAGATCGTAGTAACGATTGGCCTGCAGCCAGAACTGCTGACCGGAGGCTTCGACGATCGCGTAGGACCCTGTTTCGGGAGCTGCAGAGGTTGTGGAGCTGGTTTCGGCCATGTGCTGAGAGACGCGGTCAGGCTCGGACAAGCCGATTTGGCCTGAACCGCAATCGAAAGACAAACAAAGATCCTCGGTCTTCTTAGTCCCTTTCGTCAAGATTCAGCTCAGGACCTTGTCGCGGTGGATGGCTCGTCCGGCACTCACGATCGCTTTGCTGCTTCAAACGAGAGATCTCGTTGAGGTCTGTTGCCAATGGCTGCCGGTGAATCGCTACTCACCCGTGGATCTTGGTGCAGTCGAGTCTGGTCAGGGTGTTGTGGAACTGCTTTCCCGCCAGCGCGAAGCGGTGGATGCCGTTGTCATTGAGCAGTGCCTGCTGGACGACAAGACCCGTGAAGCCCTCAGCAGCGAGGGTTTGTTGTTCCCCGCCGTGGTGGTGGGTGAGTTGATGGGTCGCGTGGATTACCACCCTGAAGAGCTCCATCTGCCTGGAGACCAGCTGGAGCAGCTTGGGTACAACGTTGATGCCTCTATTTCACGCTTCCTGCGCCAGGGCCAGAAGGATGCCAGGCCCGAAGACGGTGCTGAACAGAACGCCATGCCTGCGATGGAAGGCAGTGCCTGGAAGCTGTCCAGTCGTCTGCAGGAGCGCCTCGGCTATCTGGGCGTCTTCTACAAGCGAGACCCCTCGCGCTTTCTTGCCAATCTGCCTCCTGATGAGCAGCGGGACCTTGTTCAGTCGCTGCAGCGCACTTACCGGGACCTGTTGATCAGCTACTTCAGGGATCCGGCTGCGGCCAACCAGGCACTGGAGAGTTTCGTGAACACAGCCTTTTTCGGTGATCTGCCCATCACCCGAGCTGTGGAGATCCACATGAATCTCATTGACGACTTCTGGAAGCAGCTCAGACTTGAAGGGCATAAAAACGATTTTCTTCAGGACTATCGCCTCGCTCTGCTCGATGTCATGGCTCACCTCTGCGAGATGTATCGACGTTCGATCCCTCCGGAGGTCTCCCTGACACCCGCGGCAGGGGGACGTCGCGTTCTCACCGATCCGGAGGTGGCTCCATGAGCCCACGCAAGACTTACATCCTCAAGCTCTACGTGGCCGGCAACACGCCGAACTCCATGAGGGCGCTCAAGACTCTGCGCAACATCCTCGAGACGGAGTTCAAAGGCGTCTATGCCCTGAAAGTGATTGATGTGCTCAAAAATCCGCAGTTGGCGGAGGAGGACAAAATCCTCGCGACACCGACTCTGTCCAAGATCCTCCCGCCGCCGGTGCGTCGGATCATCGGCGATTTGTCCGATCGTGAGCGGGTGCTGATCGGTTTGGACCTTCTCTACGACGAACTCACCGATAACAACCTCACTTCATCGTTGATGGATGCGTTGGAAGAGGCGGAGACAGGCGAATCAGATTCTTAAGCCTGCCCGTGCACTCGCAGGTGATGACTCGTTTTTTCCTTACCTTGCAGCCATAAGAGCGTCGTTATGCAGATCTCCAGCTCCAGTGGTTCTCCACAGATGCAGGTTCAGAAGCTTCCGACAGGGATCGAAGGTTTTGATGATGTGTGTCATGGTGGCCTTCCTATCGGTCGCAGCACGCTGATCAGCGGTACCTCCGGTACCGGCAAAACGGTTTTCTCTCTTCATTTTCTGCACAACGGCGTCGCCCACTTCGACGAACCAGGGATCTTTGTCACCTTCGAAGAGTCGCCGCTCGACATCCTCCGCAATGCCGCCAGCTTCGGTTGGAATCTGCAGGAGATGGTTGAACAGGACAAGCTGTTCATCCTTGATGCTTCTCCCGATCCCGATGGTCAGGATGTGGCCGGAAGTTTCGACCTGTCCGGTCTGATCGAGCGGATCAACTATGCCATTCGCAAATACAAGGCGAAACGGGTGGCGATCGATTCGATCACCGCGGTGTTTCAGCAATACGACGCTGTGTTCGTTGTCCGTCGCGAGATCTTCCGTCTGATTGCTCGTCTCAAGGAAATCGGGGTCACCACCGTGATGACCACAGAGCGCATCGACGAATATGGGCCGATTGCTCGCTATGGAGTTGAAGAGTTCGTCTCCGACAACGTGGTGATCCTGCGCAATGTGCTCAAAGGAGAACGCCGGCGGCGCACCGTGGAGATTCTCAAGCTGCGCGGCACCACGCACATGAAGGGAGAGTTCCCATTCACGATGGGTGCGCATGGGATCAGCATCTTTCCGCTTGGTGCCATGCAACTCACCCAGCGCTCGTCCAATGTGCGGATCAGTTCGGGCGTTCCCCGTCTCGACGAGATGTGCGGCGGGGGGTTCTTCAAAGACTCGATCATTCTCGCCACAGGAGCCACGGGCACTGGCAAGACCCTGCTGGTCTCGAATTTCATCGAGGATGCTTGCCGCAATAAAGAACGCGCCATCTTGTTCGCTTATGAGGAGTCGCGTGCCCAGCTGCTCCGTAACGGCACCAGCTGGGGCATCGATTTCGAACAGATGGAGCAGGACGGTCTGCTCAAGATCATCTGCGCTTATCCGGAATCGACGGGCCTCGAGCATCACCTGCAGATCATCAAGACGGAGATCAGTCAGTTCAAGCCTTCACGGATGGCTATTGACTCCTTGTCTGCCCTCGCTCGCGGCGTCAGCCATAACGCCTTCCGTCAATTCGTCATCGGCGTGACCGGATACGCGAAACAGGAAGAAATCGCTGGCTTCTTCACGAACACCTCTGAGGAGTTCATGGGCAGCCATTCGATCACTGACTCCCACATCTCCACCATCACCGACACGATTTTGCTTTTGCAGTACGTGGAGATCCGTGGAGAAATGGCCCGTGCCGTCAACGTGTTCAAGATGCGTGGTTCCTGGCATGACAAGGGCATCCGTGAGTTTGTGATCACCGGTAACGGTCCGCAGATCAAGGATTCCTTCTCCAACTTTGAACGGATCATTTCTGGGGTGCCGAATCGGGTCAGCAGTGATGAGCGCAGTGAGCTCGCGCGCATCGCTCGCGGCGTCGCTCCCGACGCCTGATCAGCTTTCTGTGTTCTGCGTCAAAGCCAGGCGTTCGTCGTCACTTTGGCGTTCAGCTTTCCACCTCAACTCCTCGGGGTCTTCCTGAGCTAGCGGCAGCTCAAACCAAAATGTGGTGCCAACGTCAGGCTCACTGGCCATTGAGATCATGCTGCCGTGTTTTTCGAGGATGCCTCGAACGATCGACAGTCCAAGGCCAGTGCCCACCTCGGTGTGAACAGCATTCTCAACCCGGTAAAAGCGCTCAAAGATGCGTTGCTGGCTTTCTTCACTGATGCCATAGCCGGTGTCACAGACTTCAACCCGGATCTTCGGCAATGGTGAACTCAGGGTGCAGGTGGGCCCATAGTTGCTGTGGATCTCTGCTTCCGAAGGTGTCATCTGACAGCTGTCTGGCCAGGTGTAAGCCCTGACCGTTAGTCGCCCGCCGCTGCGACTGAACTTCAGAGCATTGCCGATCAGATTGTCGAGAACCTGCAGGATCAGGTCCCAGTTACCCAGAACATCGGGGAGGTCGCGGTCAGCTTCCAGGCTCAGCTCAACCTGCTTGTCGCTCGCGTTGAGTTGATAGCTGCGCAGGGCTTGCTCCAGGCCAGGACGGAGATCGACTGGAGAAAACTGCACAACGCGATTGGATTCCAGCCTGGACAGATCGAGAACGTCGTTCACGAGTCGGGTGAGGCGATCTGTCTCCGAATTGGCAACGCCAAGAAATTCTTTTCGATCCTCTTCGCTGAGCTGGTCTCCCATGTCGTGGAGAGTCTCCACGTAACTCTTGATGTTGAACAACGGTGTGCGTAGTTCGTGGGAGACGTTGCTGATGAAACGGCTCTGAGCGGCATTCAGCTCCACTTCCCGTGTGAGGTCCTGGATGGTGACGGCGATGCCCTTGAGGGTGTCGCCGCTTGGTTCGCGCACCGCCTGGATCACGAAACGCAGGGTCCTCGGTGGATCGCCAATACTGCTGCGCAGCTCATTGGTGTCCGTTTGCTTTGAGAACACGGCATCGAGCGGGTCATGCAGTTCAACGGACAGCAGTTCCGGCAGCTCATTGAGAAAGTCTTGGCCTTCGAGATTGCGACCTTCCCAGCGGAACAAGCGTCGCGCCGTCGGGTTGACGAGCACGATGCGACCATCACCGTCGAGCAGAACCGCGCCGTCGGCCATGGTGGCAATCAGCGACGCCTGCTTGACCTGAGCTGCCTGTAGTTCTTCGATGTTCGCTGCGTCATAGTCCTGCAGCTGTGAGGCCATGGCGTTGAAGCCATCCAACAGTTCTCCCAATTCGCCACCCATCGGCAGGCCGATGCGAGCGCGGAAGTCACCATCACCAATCGATCGGACGCCTCTCAACAGCTCCTTGACCGGACGCGTGATGGTCAGCGCGTTAAAAACAGCGCCCAGAATCACCAGAACCCAGATTGAGATGAACACAGCCACCGTGACCTCACGGGTGAGGGCGGCACTGGCGAGAGCGGTCTCGTTGGGGTTCACTCCAAGAGCCAGCACGCCGAGGTAGTTGTTGTTCTCAACCAGCGGCACGAACACATCCGTGACTTGCCCCTGGGGCGTCATATGCTGGCGGACCAGCGGATTCTGAGTTCGGTTGCGCAGTTCATCAGGCAGTTCCAGACGCCGGCTCAGGCGCAGATCTGCATTGCTTGCATCATCACTGCCGCTGACGGGAATACCCAGATAGACAATGCCGTCAGGGTCGGCGAAAAAGATGTAGCGGAGGCTTCTGCTCGAGCGCCAGAAGGTTTCCGTGACATTGGCGAGTTCGCGATCACGACCTTCAGCCACCAGCTCGCTGACATTGCCCGCCAGCAGCAGGCCTAGATCCCTCGCGTAACGGGTGTCGTTCATCGCCGTGTCGCGCTGAATCCCATTCAGCGCGAAGAAGGTGATGCCCGTCATCATCAGGCTCACCACCAGGGTGGCCACAGCTAGCAGTTTGGTCTGAAGGCTGAATTCGGCCCACCAGGAGCGGGCCTGCGGCCAAAACCCCCTCGTGGTTGTTTGCTCAGCTCCGGCGATTGGAGTTGCCCATTCCGCAGGGGCCTCGTTCTGAGCCGTGGCTGGATCGCTGGCCATTCCGCCGAATCACATCGACCTAGCCTAGGACCGGCGCACCTGGTGACCGATGTCGCGACGGAACTGCATCCCTTTGAACCGCACCAATGCGAGTCCTGCGTAGGCGCTGGCGAAGGCTTGATCAAAGTCCGCCGCCTGGGCGACCTGCGTTAGTACCCGTCCTCCGGCAGTTATCACCTGGCCATCGTCTTGACGATGTGTCCCGGCATGAAACAGTTGCCGCTGTTGGTCGGGATCAGGCTGCAGCTGAATGAGATCTCCCTTGCGTGGAGTCTCGGGATAGCCCTCAGCGGCTGCGACAACACAAGCGCTGCATGTTTTGGCAACCGAGAGTTCGGGTGCCTGATCCAGACAGCCGAGGGCGCAGGCCTGCAGAACCTTTGCGAGTTCAGGACCCATCAGGGGCATCAGGGTCTGGCATTCAGGATCACCGAAGCGACAGTTGAATTCGATCACCTGGGGCCCTTGCTGGGTCAGCATCAGGCCGGCATAGATCACTCCTCTGTATTGGATTCCCCGTTCTCTCAGGGCCTGCAGAGTGGGTTTGAGCACAAGCTGCTGCACCTGATCGAGCCCAGACTGATCAAGCAATGGAGCGGGTGCGTAGGCCCCCATGCCTCCGGTGTTCGGCCCCCGATCGCCCTCGAGCAGCCGCTTGTGGTCTTGAGCTGGCGGTAACAGCACCATGCGCTCGCCATCGCACAAAGCGAAAACGGACACCTCAGGACCTTGAAGGCGTTCTTCCACAACCAGCCGCTCGCCTGCGGAGCCGAAGCGTCCAGCAAAGGCCTCACGGATCGCTGCGGCAGTTTCTTCGAGGGTTTCGGCGACAGTCACTCCCTTGCCGGCTGCCAAGCCATCGGCTTTCACCACCAGTGGTCGTTGCAGCTCTTCCAGCAGCTCCAGCCCCTCACTGGCGCTTGCGACAGTCCAGTGCCCCGCGGTGGGAATTTTGGCTTCGTGCATCAAAGCCTTCGCCCAGGCTTTGCTTGCTTCCAGTTGGGCTCCTTCGGCGCTGGGGCCAAACACCGCCAGTCCTGCATCTCGCAAACGGTCGGCCACCCCGGCGGCCAGGGGTGCTTCCGGTCCGATCACTACCAGATCGATCGCCTGCTCCCTGCAGGCTTTGATCAGGCCCGCGGCATCCTGTTCCCCAACCGCTAGCGATTTGCAGCCGTCGAGGTCTTCGGTTCCTCCATTTCCAGGAGTCACCCACACAGCCTCAACTCCTGGGCAGCGGCGCAAGGCCCAGGCCAAAGCCTGTTCACGGCCACCACCACCCACCACGAGTAGATGTCGGAGCGGAGGCAGGGTCTGAGGACGGGAGCTGGAATGGGCCATGGAGGCAAGCGTTTCGGGCGGAGGCCCTTAGGTTTGAACGTCCCTCCGCTGTTGTTGATGGCGGAGAGATCGTCCCATTTTTGTTGAACGCCTTCCGGCCCATGGGTTTGCTCCCTCTGCCTCTTTCACTTCTCTTGGCGGCGGTGCCAGGCTCTGCAGGGCCTGGCTCCTCGGTGTCGCTCCAATTCGCAGCGCCAATGCCCCAGGAGGCCTTTGAGATTGTGCTGATCGAAGGAGGTCTTGCTGATCTGAAACTGGCCTGCGAGCAGTCGGCCAGCTTTGGAGCCAATGAACGTCTCCAGTTGCTGCGTGATCGACTGATGCTGGTTGCGCCAGCCCCGCAGACGTTTGATGTGGTGATGGCCAATGCCAGGGCTCTGATGTCCTGCAAGGCGCCAGATAGCGCACAGGTGGTCCTTAGTCGCTACGGACCCGGTCCAGGCCCTCGCCGTCGGGAATGGTTGCTGTTGTCCTGGCAGGCTGCCAGTGCGGCATTGGACCAGGAGCGCATTGTCCTGGCGCTGTTGCGTTTGGCGGAAGGAGATCTCACCAGGCTCGATGCGGAGCAGCTTGTGGTGGGTCTGGATGGGCAAGGACTGCCCACCACTCGATCAGCTCTTGATCTTCTGGCCGAAGCGCAGATTGCCTCCGGGCAGCCCGATCAGGCTGTGATCACCTTGCTTGCCGGGCGGACGACAGGGGTCATTGCGGCACGTCGTCTGGGTCTCGCGGCTGAACTGCTGGGTGTGATGGAGTCCGAACGCAGCGCATCGTTGATCGAGGCGGCTCTCGATCAGGCGGCGGCTGAGCAGGCCTGGAACCAGGCGGAGGACTTGCTGCGGTTGCAGCTGCGGCTTGAGCTTGCCAGTGGCGGCAGCGGTGATCGTCCCCGGGAACGTCTGCGGCGGCTGGCAACCAGGGTGGATGATCGCTTCACTCTGTTGAATCTTGATCAGGATCTGCCAGGAGTGTCTCTTCATAAACACCAGCAGCTGCAGCAGCAACTGCGTTCTCCACAGGCACCGGGTGGCCACGCCGCGCTGGGAGAATCACCATCACCTGAAGCCGGCGCGACCGGCGTCAATGAGCAGCCATGACAATTCCCCACGGCGACCTTCTCTACGAGGGCAAAGCCAAGCGCATTTATGCCGGTTCAAGCGACCAGCAAGTTCTGGTGGAGTTCAAAAATGATGCCACTGCTTTCAATGCTCAGAAAAAGGCTCAGCTGGCAGACAAGGGGCGTCTCAACTGCAGGATTTCAGCCTGTTTGTTCGAAGTGCTGGAGCGGGCGGGAATTCCCACCCATTACTGCGGAATCGCTGAGGAGACTTGGATGGTTGTCCAGCGCGTCGAGGTGATTCCAGTTGAGGTGGTGCTGCGCAACATCGCGACTGGCTCGCTTTGTCGCGAGACGCCGATTGTCCAGGGCACAGTCCTTGAGCCGGCTTTGCTCGATCTGTATTACAAGGATGATGGTCTCGGTGATCCGTTGCTGACGGATGCTCGCCTGGCATTGCTGGGACTGGTCTCCAGCGAGCTGCGGGAGCGGATCGAGGTTCTCGCCAGAAAAGTCAATGTGGTGCTGATTCCTTTTTTCAAGGAAATCGGCTTGCAGCTGGTGGATTTCAAGCTTGAGCTTGGGCTGAATGCTGCCGGTGAGCTGCTTGTGGCTGATGAGATCAGCCCTGACACCTGTCGGCTCTGGAACCTGTCGTGCACAGATGCGGAGGAGCGCATCCTCGACAAGGATCGATTCCGTAAGGACCTAGGTGGAGTGATCGAGGCCTACGGGGAGGTCTGCAAACGGGTACAAGGGGCCTGCCCGACACCCCGCAACTGCAGTTAAGTTCAGCGACGTTTGTGGCCGGCTCGGCCGACTTCCGTCTCCCCAATGGTCGCTTTCTCCTCCAGCCGAACCAAGAACGCCGTTCGGCGAGGTGCAGTGGGGTTTGCCCTCGCTCTGCCCTTGATTAGTGGCCTGCCCCTTCAAGCCCAGGCTGAAGATATTCAGGTTGCTGCTGAGGCTGAAGCGGTTGATCCACAGGGTGTAGAGGCAGAGATAACGGAAGAGCAGATCGAGGTCGAGCAGATTGAGGTCAACCCTGTCCCTGCAGCAACACCTGTTGCCGAGCCGATTGACGAAGGGTCTGAACAGCCCAGGGTGCTGATTACCGAGGTGATCATTGAGGGCATCGATGGACACCCCGAACAGGAGCGTCTCGAGCTCGCTGCTTACGACGCCATGCGTGTGCGCCCTGGAAGCAGGGTGACGAGGGAGGAGCTGAAGCTTGATCTCGATGACATTTACGCCACCGGATGGTTTTCAGACGTACGCATTGAGCCGGTCAACGGTCCCTTGGGTGTTCAGCTTGCTGTTCAGGTGGTGCCCAATCCTGTGATGACTGAGGTTGTTCTCGAACCTGAGGACAACAAGATTGAGCCCCAGGTTATTGAGGACACCTTCAGTTCCGATTACGGCCGCACGCTCAACCTCAATGAGTTGCAGCTGCGCATGAAGCAGCTGCAGAAGTGGTACGCCGATCAGGGTTATTCACTCGCTCGCGTGAGTGGGCCCACCAGGGTGAGTCCTGATGGCGTCGTGCAGCTGAAAGTGCTGATCGGCAGCGTGGCGGGTATCGAGGTGAAATTCATCAACAAGGAAGGGGAAGACACCAACGAGAAAGGAGAGCCGATCAACGGCAAGACCAAGCCTTGGGTTGTGAGTCGGGAGATCTCCATCAAGCCAGGAGAACCCTTCAATCGCAATCAGCTCGAGAGCGACATCCGGCGTTTGTACGGCACCTCGCTGTTCAGTGATGTGAAGGTGACCTTGAGACCTGTGGCTGGTGAGCCAGGTTTCGTCACCATCGTTCTCGGCATCGTCGAGCAGTCCACTGGCTCCCTTTCAGGTGGTCTTGGCTATAGCCAAAGTCAGGGCGTCTTTGGTCAGGTTCAGCTTTCCGATAGCAATCTGTTTGGGCGTGCCTGGGACCTGGCACTCAATGTCACTTACGGACAGTTCGGCGGGCTGGCTAACCTCACCTTCTCCGACCCTTGGATCAAAGGAGACAGCCATCGCACCTCTTTCCGGACTTCCGTGTTCCTGAGCCGGGAAGTTCCTCAGGTCTTCCAGAGCCAGAACAATGGAGACATTGTCAGTCTTCGCGAATATCAGAACAACAATTCTGAGTATTCCTATTCAATTGACTCTACTAACAATCCGGCTAATAGTAAATTTGGTAATGTTACTGATGCCACTGAGCAATTTGGCAGCACCAGCTGGTTTGACTACGAGGGTGATTCAATCGCGTTAGAGCGTGTTGGTGGCAACGTAATTTTTTCCCGTCCGCTCAATGGTGGAGATCCTTTTAAGAAGGTCCCCTGGCAGATTCTGGCTGGGCTAAATCTTCAGGCTGTTCGTCCGATTAATTATGCAGGTGATACCAGGCCCTATGGAATACCCAACGATAAGATTAAAAATGATCGAATAGACAATGACGAAGTCATTTGTACCTCGTTTAATTGTGCCGATCGAAATACTCTTGCGAGTGTTCGACTTGCAACCACTTACAACACATTGAATGACGGTAGAAACCCGACTTCGGGTAATTTTTTCAGTTTTGGCACTGAGCAATACGTTTCGATTGGAGAGAACTCGCCAACCTTTAACCGCGTTCGCACCAGCTACACCCATTTCATTCCAGTTAAATGGTTGAAGTTCTCCAAAGGCTGTCGTCCTAAGGAGGGTGAACCGGAGAACTGCCCTCAGGCCTTGGCTTTTCAAGTCAAGGCGGGCACCGTGATCGGTGATTTACCTCCCTATGAAGCCTTCTGCCTGGGTGGATCCAATTCAGTTCGTGGCTGGTTCGATTGTGATTTGGCTGTCGGTCGCAGTTTCGGAGAAGCAACCATCGAATACCGCTTCCCAATCTTCAGTATTTTTGCCGGCGAAGTGTTTATCGATGCAGGTACGGATTTCGGATCTCAATCCAATGTTCCCGGTAAGCCTGGCGAGCTGCTGGATAAACCTGGCTCGGGTGTTTCTCCAGGTGTTGGTGTGATCGTCACCACGCCCGTGGGGCCACTGCGTCTGGAAGTGGCCAGCCAAAACTTCACTGGAGATTACCGCTTCAATTTGGGCGTCGGCTGGAAATTTTGATGGGCTTTTGGCCTCAGGATTACGACGGAGCCTGGACCCTGGAGGGACCAGCCAGCCGCAGCGGCATCGGCCTGCATAGCGGTGATCAGGTCTCCGTCACCCTTCAGCCTTCGCCTCAGCCGGGCGTCTGGGTGAGCTGGCCAGCAAACGGCGGTGAGCCGCTCAAGCTCAAGCCTTCTCAGGTGCGAGACAGTCCGCTCTGCACCACCCTTGAGCTGGGTGATCGCAAACTCGCCACGGTGGAACATCTGCTCGCAGCCATCGCCGGGTGTGGTCTCACGCACGTGCATCTCGAAGTTGAAGGCAGCGAGATTCCCCTTTTGGACGGCTCCTCTCAGGGATGGGTGGAAGCCATCGCTGAGGCTGGTCTTGCCCCGGCATCAACACCTGCTCCCGCTCGGCCGCAGCTGCAGCAACCGATAGCTCTGCATCGAGGCAGCAGTGTGATCACCGCTACTCCTGCTGAACAGTTCATGCTGGTGGGTGTGATTGATTTTCCCCAGCCGGCCATCGGTCGTCAGCAATGTGCCCTTGAGCTGACGCCAGAAAGCTTCGTGGCAGAGATCGCTCCAGCCCGCACCTTCGGCTTCCGTGAGCAGGTGGATCAACTGCGTGCAGCGGGGCTGATTCAAGGTGGAGCCCTCGATAATGCCCTGGTCTGTGATGGCGACCAATGGCTAAATCCACCTCTGCGCTATCCCGATGAACCGGTGCGCCATAAGCTTCTGGACCTGATCGGTGATCTGGCGCTTGTGGGTTTTCCGCGGGCGCAAGTGCTGGTCTACCGCGGCTCCCATGGTCTGCACACCGACCTGGCAGCGGTCCTGGCCGATCGATCCGATGCTCAGCGCTGAAACGATTTGACTTCCTCTTCCGCTACCGCCGCAGCCCAGCCTCTGCTCACAGCGGAGCAGATTATGGGACTGCTCCCCCATCGCTATCCCTTCGCGCTTGTGGATCGCGTCCTGGAGCACGTGCCAGGAGAAAAAGCAGTGGCCATCAAGAACGTCACGCTCAATGAGCCTCAGTTCCAGGGCCATTTCCCCGGGCGCCCGTTAATGCCCGGGGTGTTGATTGTTGAGGCCATGGCCCAGGTGGGCGGCCTGATCGTCACCCAGATGCCCGATCTGCCCAAAGGTCTGTTTGTGTTTGCTGGTATCGATGGCGTTCGCTTCCGCCGTCCGGTGATTCCCGGTGATCAGTTGCTGATCACCTGTGAGCTGCTGAGTCTCAAACGCAAGCGTTTTGGCAAGGTGAAGGCGGAGGCCACGGTGGATGGTCAGCTGGTCTGCTCAGGTGAGCTCATGTTCTCGCTGGTTGACTGAGCATGATGAGTGAACAGCGATCCCCCGCCGTGACTGCTGAGGACCGTCCTCCCCAGATTCATCCGCTTGCGGTGGTCGATTCCCGTGCCGAGCTCGCCGCCGGTGTCGTGATCGGTCCTGGTGCCGTTGTGGGCCCTGATGTTCGCATCGGCTCAAACACTTGGGTCGGGCCTCACGCGGTGCTTGATGGTCGACTTGTGATCGGTGACCACAACAAGATCTTCCCTGGTGCCTGCCTGGGGCTTGAGCCTCAGGACCTCAAGTACAAGGGAGCTCCGACAGAGGTGGTGATCGGACATCACAACACCATCCGTGAATGCGTCACGATCAACCGGGCGACGGACGAGGGTGAGCAGACCCGCATCGGCGACCACAACCTGTTGATGGCCTATTGCCATCTGGGACATAACTGTCTTCTGGGCAACGGGATCGTGATGTCCAACGGCATCCAAGTTGCCGGTCATGTTCTGATCGAGGACAAGGCTGTGATCGGTGGATGCTTGGGAATCCACCAGTTCGTGCAGATCGGCGGGATGGCTATGGTTGGAGGCATGACACGGGTGGACAGGGATGTGCCTCCCTATTGCCTTGTTGAGGGTCATCCTGGAAGAGTGCGCGGCCTCAACCGCGTGGGTCTGCGCAGGCGGGGACTTGATCGCAAGGATCAGGGTCAGGAAATCAAACAGCTTCAGGATGTTTGGGCACTGCTCTATCGCTCGGATAACGTCATCGCTGAAGGTCTGCGGCTGGCCCGTGAGCAGCCCCTGATGCCTCTGGCCGATCATCTCTGCTCCTTCCTCGAGGGATCGATCAGTCAAGGACGGCGTGGCCCCATGCCTGCTGTCGGTGGTCGCTGATGGTGCGTGTGCTGATCAGCACCGGTGAGGTGTCTGGTGATCTTCAAGGAAGCCTTCTGGTTCAGGCTCTTCATCGCCAAGCTCGCCTGAGGAGCCTCGATCTCGAGGTGCTGGCCCTGGGCGGACCACGCATGCATGCAGCCGGTGCGGAACTGCTTGCCGATACGGCTCCACTGGGTTCGATCGGTCTGCTGGAGCATCTTCCCCAGGTCGTGCCGACGTTGAAGCTGCAGTCGCGTGTCAATAAGCAGCTCAGTGCCAGGCCTCCTGATGCAGTGGTGCTGATTGACTACATGGGCGCCAATGTGCGTCTGGGCAAGCGTCTGCGCCGCAAATTGCCTGAGGTGCCGATCACCTACTACATCGCCCCACAGGAATGGGCTTGGCGCATGAATGACAACGGCACGAGCAGCCTTTTGTCTTTTACCGATCGCATCCTGGCGATCTTCCCCCAGGAAGCATCCTTCTATGCATCCCATGGTGCGCAGGTCACCTGGGTTGGTCATCCTCTGCTTGATCTTGCCGCAGGCAAGCCCGACCGTGCTGAGGCTTGTCGACAGCTCGGTCTTGATCCGAAAGGACGGCTGCTGTTGCTGATGCCCGCATCCAGGTCGCAGGAGCTGCGCTATTTGATGCCTGCGCTTGTTGAGGTGGCTGCACGTTTGCAGGCACGTGATCCCCAGCTGATGGTGATGGTGCCTGCAGGCCTCAGTCGGTTCGAGCGTCACCTGCAGGAAGGGCTTGAAGCCGCCGGTGTACGTGGACGGGTTATTCCAGCCGCTGATGCGGATGCGCTGAAACCGGCCCTATTCAGCGCGGCGGATCTCGCGCTTGGAAAGTCGGGAACAGTGAATATCGAGCTGGCTCTTCAAGGGGTACCCCAGGTGGTGGGGTACCGGGTGAGCCGGTTGACGGCCTGGGTGGCGCGCAATGTGTTGGGCTTCCATGTTGATCACATTTCGCCTGTGAACCTGCTGCTCAATGAGCGTCTGGTTCCCGAATTTGTGCAAGAAGACTTTGCTGCCGACCAGTTGCTTGCCAAAGCCATTCCGCTGTTGGAGAACCCTGAAGCGCGCCAAACGATGCTGAGTGGCTATGAACGACTGCGCCAAACGCTGGGGGAGCCGGGAGTGACCGATCGTGCTGCTGCCGCCATTCTCGATCAGCTGTTTACTTGAGCTCGCTTGTGATTCAGATCCTGTTGTCGATGGTTGTGGGAGCTCTGCTCCTGGTCTCACCTGCTTTAGTGCTTGCTGAGGAGCAGAGCGCCGTGCTGGCTGGGGGCTGTTTCTGGTGCATGGAGAGTGATCTGGAGAAGCTTCCAGGAGTGATCTCGGTGGAAAGCGGCTACAGCGGCGGCAGTGTTTCCGAGCCGACTTACAACCAGGTGAGTGCTGAAACCACCGGGCATCAGGAGGTGGTGGAAGTGCTGTTTGACTCCGAAAAGATCAGTTATCCGAAGCTTCTCCAGTCGTATTGGCGCAATGTGGATCCCCTCGACGGTGCAGGTCAGTTCTGTGATCGTGGCGACTCCTACCGACCGATGATTTTCACCGGTGATGATCAACAGACCAGCGAGGCTCTTGCTAGTCAATCAGCAGCTGCCAAGGAGCTCGGTGTATCTGAATCCGCTCTCAAGGTGGAGATCAAACCTCTTGAAAAGTTCTGGCCTGCTGAGGATTACCACCAGAATTTTGCCGAATTGAATTCAGTGAAGTACAAGTACTACCGCTGGGCTTGCGGACGAGATAAACGCCTCGATGAGGTCTGGGGTGACCAAGCTCGCAGCGGAGATGCTTGGACGAAGTGATCGTTGTCTACAGCGGGGCGCATCAACTTCTGATGGTTTGATTGCGGGAATCTGAGGAAATTCTGTAGCGATCGTTGCGCTCCGATTCAGTTACTTCTCAGTGAAGGTGCGGGTTTTACGCCATCGACGATACAGATTGGACTGCGTACCATTCTGCAGTGAGTTGTGAAAGGTCTGTATGTATCTGCTGACCATCAAAGACGGTCTCGTGACGCGTCATGTTGGTCCGTATCCATCCCCGAAACAGGCTTCCGACGATTTAGAGCGCGTCATGGCCAGTTGTTCGGAGAGGGCACGCTGGCAGATTCATGCGCTCGAAAATCCTCGCTCTCTGACGATGGTTGCTGCGTCCTGAGAGAGATCAGGCTCTGAAGACTCAGATCATTCGGCTTCTCAATCCTGCGTTTCTGGCCTTGTTTTTTGGCGCCCGGGATAACCACGCAGAAGTCCGGATTCGATCATCAGCCCTACGCCCGCGTTAATGGCGATCAGGCTGAGCGTGCCGTACCACCACCAGGGACCACCGTCGCTTCCCGCCAGCTGGAGTGTTCTGCGACTGACAGCCTCCCCGAACAGGCAGAGACCTGCCGGCAACAGCAAAACACCCAGCTGGGCGCGTACATACCAGCGAAGAGGGCTGGAGGCCATGTAGCTTGAACATCTCACAGGTGAATTTAGGCCTCGGCGGTTGAGGCCTGTTTCATGACCCAGTTCACCAGCGTGCGTACCCCGTAGCCAGTGGCTCCGGAGGGATTCATTCCGCGACCTTTGTCACTCCAGACCGTTCCGGCAATGTCGATGTGGGCCCAGGGAATGCCGGCATCTACGAACTCTTTGAGGAACAGGGCGGCGGTGATCGATCCACCGGGGCGAGGTCCGGTGTTCTTCATATCGGCCAGCAGCGATTTGAGGCCTTTGCGATAGGAGCTGTGCATCGGCATGCGCCAGAGTCCTTCTCCGGCATCGCTTGCAGCGGTTTCCAGATCACTCGAGAGCGCATCATCCGGGGTCCAGAGTCCGGCGATCTCATCACCGAGGGCGACCACGCAAGCACCGGTGAGCGTTGCCAGATCAACGATGGCGTCGGGCTTGAGCTTGGAGGCATACACCAGGGCATCGGCGAGGGTGAGGCGTCCCTCCGCATCGGTGTTGTTGATCTCGATTGTGGTGCCGTTGGATGCCGTGACGATGTCGCCGGGGTGAACCGCGGAGCCGTTGATCATGTTTTCGCAGGCGGCCACCACCATGTGCACTTCCACTCCTGCAGGGCGCAGCTCAGCAATGCTGCGCATCGCTCCAAAGACCGACGCGCTTCCGCCCATGTCAAACTTCATCATGTCGATCTGGGCGGCACCGACCTTGAGGTTGTATCCGCCGGAATCGAAGGTGAGTCCCTTGCCCACCAGAACCAGTCGTTTCTTGGCGACTCCGCTGGGCCGATAGGTGAGGTGGATGAATTTAGGAGCCATGTCCGAGCCCTGGCATACCGAGAGATAGGAGCCCATGCCTCGCTCCTCGCAGTCGGATTGTTCCAGCACGGTGAGCTCAAGACCATGCTCATGGGCCAAAGCTGCCGCGGTGCGGGCCAGTTCTTCCGGGGTGACGCTGTTGGGTGGTGCCGCCACCAGTTCCCTGGCCAGCTCCACGCCGGCGCAGATCGGATGAACTGTTTCCAGAGTCTGCTTCAGGCCCGTTGGCCATTGGCCCAGCAGCTCCACCTGTTCAGGCCGTGGGCTGGGTTCGGGCTTGCTGCGAAAGCGCAAGTCGCTGTAGAGCGCCAGGCGCACAGCTTCAGCAGCGGCAGTGGCATCAGCGATGAGGTCTACGGATCCCCACGGCAGCAACAGCCCAAGGGAGCCTCCCTGGCCCTGTGCTGCGCGGGCGGCGGCCGCAGCGGCCATGCGCAGGCTGTCGCGTTCGATGGATCCGGCCTCTCCCAGCCCCAGCAGCACCAGGGTGGTGCAGTCACCGCGCAGCAATTGAAGGCTGGCTAAGTCACCGCTCTTTCCTGTGAAGGGCTTCTGCTTCAGCCACTCCTTCAGCTGAATGTTGAAGCGCTGTTCCATCGCCTCCAAAAGGCCTTGGGGATCGTCCTGGGGTATGCCGAGCGCCAGAACCGAACCACTCCAGGCCTCAGGGGTGGCCGGAGAGAGGGAGATTTTCATGGAGAGCTGATGCCTGAGCCGTTGCCTGAACCGATGCTAGGAGCTGTGCTCAGTCGGCTTGAAACGGCGTGGCCCAGCGATCGCGCGTTTCCTTGTTGAACGGTGGCTGCCAGCGACGGATCAGGGTCTGTTCCAACTGCCGCCGCGCCTTGGTGGCTCTGGGCACATCGCCCCAGAAACGAATGCTGGTTCTGCAGCTCAGACCGCAGTGCATGCAGGCTTCCTGATAAGCCGCGAGGTAAGCCTTGCAATCGTGCTCCCCCTTCCAACGCCGATCGGCCGCCATGGTTTCTCCGATGTAAAGCAGGATTGGGTGTTTCAGGCCGGCGGGTCGATCCATGACCCAGTACAACGCCGCCCCTTGATGGGGGCTTTGCGGCCAGCGCCAGAAACTCAGCGGCAGCGGTTTGAGCGACAAAGGCTGAACCCTGGCCGCTTCAGCCTGCTCACTGCCGAACAGGCTGCTTTGCTCTTGCCTGGGGCTGTCGGATTCAAAGAGAGGGCTCTGGAAGCTGTGGATGCGTTCCTGCCAGCTTTTTAGCTGCTGCCAATTCAGTGCCAATTCAGCAGGTTCGTTCTCATGAGAGGCAGGGGCGGGCTGCTCGAAAAGATTGCCCTGGCGAGGAGAGGAAGGCATTGCCGTCAACCTCGCGGCGGCAGGCTCGGGCCGGCTGGTCTGGCCCCGAATCGGACACGCCCGATCAAAGCCTCTACCGTTGCCGGGGGAAGGCAGAGTCTCTCCTGTAGATCCGCGAGGTTCTGAAACGGTTCGCGCCGTCGTTCGGCGATCAGGCGTTCCAGCCGCTCATCGGGCCACGGGAGGGTTTTGGCCAGCAGGATGGGGCTGGCGGCATTCAGATCCAGCGGTGAATGCTTGGGTAACTGCGGGGCATCGCCGTGCCAGCGAAAAATCAGATGGGGTCTCCATTGCTCGCAGAGACTCTCCGAGATATCGAGCAGCTGAGCCAGATCCTCGATCTGGCTGAATTGCACTCCGCCCTGCTGTAACCGCAGCAGCTGATCCACCATCACGTCGCTGCAGCCCGGTAACTGGCGCCATTGTTCCGCCGTGGCCCTGTTCACGTCGATGCACCAACTCGGAGCGACCGTTGTTTCTTCTGAAGGCGCAGGGCTGGTGTCCACGCGCAATGGATCCTTGGGTAGATCACCCATGGCCTGGAGCACCTTGCGGGCCAGTGGATCGAGCCAGTGCCGGCGAGCCATCGCCGCGTTTCTCCTTTGCAGCCTGGCCAGGACCCTAGGTCCAGCGCGGCGGCCTGGTGGGAACCTGCACCAGCCCCTCACGAAATGCTGTGACAACAGCCATGGTTCGGTCCCTGGCCGGCAGCTTGCGCAGCAGGCTGCCGACATGAGTTTTCACGGTGTCAATCGACACCAATAAAGCGTCGGCGATCTCCTGATTGGTCATGCCTCGGCAGAGGCCGCGCAACACGTCCTCTTCCCGCATGGTGAGTTCCTGCAGTGGCACTTGATCGCCGCTGCAGCGCAGCCTGCTGTGGTGCAACACGCCACTGATCAGTGGATCGAGATACTGCCCGTCGGTTTCGATGGCCGTGAGCGCTGCAGCCACCGTGCCCGTTCCGGTGGCCTGAGCCGAGCAGATCCCATGGCAGCGGGCATCGATGGCATCCAGGATCGTGCGCGGGATGGGGCGCTGAAGCAGCATCAACACCTTGATGTCGGGGTTGTGGTCTCTCGCCCGACGCACGAGGCTGGTGCCACTGCCGCCCTCGAGGGTGTCCGTACACAGCAACAGATTGGCCGCGCTGCTTTGAAGCCTCAGCAGGCAGTCGTCCTCGCTGGTGCAGGCCGCCACCAGAGGGCCCTGGCCTTCGAACCAGGCCGTCCAGCTGCTGAGCAGCACAAGGTCAGCGGAAGCGATGGCGGTGCGACTTCGCTTGAGCAGGCTGTTGCCCTGGCGGGACCGTTGTTGCAGAGACGGGATCCGTTCGCTGAGATCCAAGGAAGGGAGAGGCTCGAGGCCGTTGCCGCTGACCAATTTATGTTGACCGGAATCGGGGGGTGTGGATCCGCACTGTTACGGGGAGCTCAAATTGTCCAGAATCACACCAGTTGATCGGTGGGCCATGGCGTTCTTCGACTCAGACATCGTGCAGGAGGAGGCCAAGCGTCTGTTCGGCGACTACCAGCAGTTGATGCAGCTGGGTTCCGATTACGGCAAGTTTGACCGCGAGGGCAAAAAGAAGTTCATCGACACGATGGAGGAGCTCATGGAGCGCTACCGCGTGTTCATGAAACGCTTTGAGCTGTCGGAAGACTTCCAGGCCAAGCTCACGGTGGAGCAGCTGCGCAGCCAGTTGGGCCAGTTCGGGATCACCCCGGAGCAGATGTTTGAGCAGATGCAAGGCACCCTGGAGCGGATGAAAAGTCAGCTGGAACAGCCACCCAGCTGAAGCGGCCCGTACGATTCAGCCCGCAATCGCTCCCTCGCCCATGGCCTCGACACCGTCTCTGCCGGCATGGCTGTCGCGTGGCATGGCCGATCTTTTTCCAGCCGGCGATGGTGATGACGCCGATCAGTCGCTGGCGGCGCGGCTGAGGCAGGCAGAGAAAGAGAGCCGCTCCCTGCGCATCAAGTTGGGAATCGACCCAACTGGCAGCAACATCCATCTGGGTCACAGCATCCTGTTTCGCAAGCTGCGGGCTTTTCAAGATGCGGGGCATACAGCGGTGTTGATCATCGGCGATTTCACTGCCCGCATCGGCGACCCCACTGGTAAAAGTGCCACACGGGTGCAGCTCACCGCTGAAGAGGTTGAGGCCAATGCCGCCACCTACCTGGCACAGCTGGGCCAGGGGCAGCCAAAGCAGACGGCACTGCTTGATTTCGAGACCCCTGGCCGCCTGGAGGTGCGCCATAACAGTGAGTGGCTGGCAGGTTTGGATCTGCCTCAGGTCATTGGCTTGTTGGGTACGGCCACCGTGGGTCAGATGCTCGCCAAAGACGATTTCTCCAACCGTTACGGCAGCGGTGCACCGATCGCCCTGCATGAATTCCTTTATCCGCTGCTGCAGGGCTATGACTCCGTGGCTGTGAATGCCGATGTGGAGCTGGGCGGCACTGATCAGAAGTTCAATGTGGCCATGGGCCGCGATCTGCAGCGCCATTTCAACAAGGGCACCCAGTTCGGGTTGCTGCTGCCGATTCTGGTCGGTCTGGATGGCGTGCAGAAGATGAGCAAAAGCCTTGGCAACACGGTGGGTCTGGAGGAAGACGCGCTGTCGATGTATTCCAAGCTCGAGAAGGTCGGCGATGCCGCCATCGATGACTACGTGACCCTGCTGACCGATCTGAGTCCGCAGGATTTGCCGGACAACGCACGCGAGAAGCAGAAGGCGATGGCTCTGGCGGTGACCGCCAGCCGGCATGGCATGGAGGCAGCCCAAAAAGCGCAGAGCGATGCAGCCACCCTGGTGAGCAGTGGCGGTGATGCCGGAGCGGATGTGCCTGAAGCCTCTCTTTCAGCAGTGAATTTTCCTGCGAAGGCCTTCTATCTGCTCAGTGCTGTTGGCATCTGCGCCAGCAGCAGCGATGCTCGCCGCCAGATTAAGGGCGGTGCGGCGCGCCTGGAGGGCGAGAAGATCACCGACCCGAATCAGGAGTTCGCCTCGGCGGCGGAACTGGACGGCAAGGTGCTGCAGCTGGGCAAGAAGACCTTCCGCAGGCTCACTTCCTGAGCAGGGTCACGCTCGCTTCGTATTCGCTCAGGCTCTGATCGCAACTCAGCAGCTTGATTTGCTCTTGCTGAGCCTGAGCAATCAGCAAACGATCAAAGGGATCCTTGTGGTGCCAGGGCAGGGTCTGAACTGCCAGGCAGTGCTCGGCTCGAATGGTTAACTCTTCAAAACCTTCCCGTTGGAGCTGCTCGCGTAATTCAGCAGCATCGAACTGAAAGTCCACCCGGTTGAGCGAGCATTTGATCGCAACCTCCCAGAGGCTGACAACACTCATGAAAAAGCGTTGTTGCCTATTTCCCAGTTCTGGGATCAGCGTGGATGGCAGTTGATCTGGTGTGAAGGCCAGCCAGATCAGCAGCTGCGTGTCGAGCAGCCTGGCGGGGCTTTCCGGCTGGACATCAGCTGAACATGGCGTTGATGTCGGCAGCAAAGTCTCCTTTCACATCAGCGGTGGCGATGCCTTGGCTGCGCATGAACCCCAGCTTTCGCCTACGCGGTGTGGTGTCCACAGGCACCAGCTTCACCAACGGTTTGCCGGCCCGAGCAATCACCACGTCATCTCCATCGAGGGCCTGCTCCACGTAACGGGAGAGATGGGTCTTGGCGTCGTGGAGATTGACCTGCATGGGGCTGATTTAGCCGGGCTGCCTGCTAAGGCATCTCAACGCCGGCGCGACAGGATGGAATACGGATTACCCACTTGCCTTGGCCCCGTCGCTCACTTCTGACCCCGCCGATCGGATCATCGTGGCCCTCGATGGCATGGCGCCCGAGCAGGCGCTGGCGTTTGCCGGCCAAGTGGAGGGGCTGCGTTGGGTGAAGGTGGGGCTGGAGTTGTTTGTGCAGGCTGGGCCGGAGGTGGTGGCGCAACTGCGCGAGCAGGGCTTGCGGGTGTTCCTCGATCTCAAATTTCACGACATCCCCGCAACGATGGCGGGGGCTTGCCGGCGGGCAGCGGCACTGGGGGCGGAACTGATCACGGTGCATGCCTGCGCCGGCAGCGAAGCACTCAAGGCGGCCCAGGCCGCGGCGGTTGAAGGGGCCCAAGGCGCTGGCCAACCCGCCACCACCCTGCTGGCGGTGACGGTGCTCACCAGCTGGGAGGAGCAGCGACTGCAACGGGAACTCGCCATTGCCCAGGACATTGCCGAACGGGTGCCGGCGTTGGCGCAGCTGTCGGCGACTGCCGGCATCGGCGGCTGTGTGTGCTCACCCTTGGAGGCCGAGGCATTGCGGGCCCGGCACCACGAACCGTTTGCGTTGGTCACGCCAGGCATTCGCCCGAAAGGAACCGCAGTGGGCGATCAGGCCCGTGTGATGGGGCCTGCTGAGGCGATTGCAGCTGGCGCCAGTCAGCTGGTGATCGGCCGGCCGATCACAAAGGCCGAGGATCCCAGTGCGGCGTTTGCCGCCTGTTGCGCAGAGCTCGTGTGCTGATCGCTGACCAGCAAGAGCTAGCCCTCTCACTCAATGGAGGGAGGGAATAGGCACCTCAGCAGCTCCCTGTGTCGCAACCAGGGTTTGGATTTTCAGTCTTTCTTGCCCACCTTGGGTTCGGTGCCGTTGATCAGCCGTTGAATGTTGCTGCGGTGGCGCCAGAGCACCAGCGCCATTGCCACCAGGGCCACCACCAGATTGGCGTTACTGCCGGAACCGGCGGCCATCAGCAGCGGCAGGCTGAGCGAGGCCACCACACTGGCGAGCGACACGATCCGGCTGAGGCTGAACACGGCCATGAACATCCCAAAGCAAGCCAGCCCCACTGGCCAGGCCAAGCCCAGGAACAAACCAAGTCCGGTGGCAACGGCCTTGCCGCCCTTGAATCCCAGCCATATCGGCCAGATATGGCCGGCCAGGGCTGCAAGACCGGCCAGCACCTGGATCCAGTCGTTGAGTGGATTGTTCTGGGTGAGGGCGCTAGCGATCAGAACCGCGGCTGCTCCTTTGGCCACATCCACCAGGAACACCACCAGAGCAGGGCCTTTGCCCACGTTGCGCAGCACATTGGTGGCGCCGGTGGAGCCGGAGCCGATGCTGCGCAGGTCGATGCCCTTGCACCATTTGCCGGCCAGGAAGCCGCTGGGTAGGGAGCCGAGCAGGTAACCCAGCAGCAGCGTGAAGAAGGGCATCAGAGCAGGTCGTCTTCGTAGTCATAGGTTTCGCCTGGACCGGCTGCAAACGCCAGCCAGAGCGGGAACTGAAGCACGGGAATGTCCACCACTCGTTGCGCTGCATCGATCAGGATCAGGGGCACTTCACCGCGCTCCTCCAGCCGGTCGGCGCGCTCCACGAGGGCATCGCCACGTTCAAACAGAACGATCCCGCTGCTGGGGCCGAAATCTTCCCGTCCCAGGCCTAGCGCATCCTGCAGGCCTCGTCGCCAGTCACCCAGCCGTTCGGGTTGTCCGGCCAGAACCAGCGTCTGGAACTGATCGCCGTAAAGCTCGCCGATGACGGCGATCAGGGCAGCCCCCAGCAGCACGTTGCGAGGTCGATTGCCGCGGCTGGCCTGAGCTCCCCTGCCGCCCTGATTGAAAAACCAGTCTTCGAGTACAGCGATGTCGCTGTCGTCGAGGCTGCGGCGCAGTTTCCAGGGTTCGGCATAGAAGTCGGGCTGCTCAAGAAAACGTCTGAGGTTGGTTCGGATCAGCTCTTCATCAGGACGGAAGGTGTCGGCCAGAGCCGGCGCGCCGCCACTGTTCGCTATGGCCTGTTCGGCGGCGGCCTCAGCTGCCTGGGCATCCAGTGGTGAAGGTTTCACCACCACAGGCTGCGCCACTAGCTCCAGCGTCTCCACTGACTGGGCCAGCCCCTGCAAGGCTCCACCCAGATACTCCTGAAACCCCTTCACACGTCTGGCGATTGCATCGGATTGGCCAGCAAAGCTGGCGGCCATGTCTTTCTCCAGTTGCTGCTTGCGCTGTTGGAGGCTTTCAATCTCCTGTTGCAGGCCGTCGCGCCGCTTCTGCAGATCCACCAGGGCCAGTTGGATCAGCGTTTCAGACGCAGGCTGCACGTCTTCGCTGGCTGTGTGGGATGCCTCGCTGGATGCATCGTTGGCTGCCTCTGTGGATTGCGGCGTGTCCTGGAGTGGCAGATCGTTGTCGTCAGGCATGGTCGGCTTCTCCTCAACTCATTTCAGCGGATTGCGGGGCTCATGGCCCAAACACAACGTTCTCGTTGTGTTCAAGTGTTGGTTTGGCTTAGGGCTTCGGGGTTTCCAGGGAGCCGACCCGTTGTTCCAACTGTTGCCGCAGCTCAGCAGGGTTGAAGAGGATCGGCAGGAAGTGGATGCTCTTGAGTTCGCGGAAATAGAACAGGCCTGGTAGCCAGGGGGCAAACAGTCGCCAGCTCTGCCATTCGGCGTAAGGGAAGCTGCGCAGCTCCTGCTTGCCTCGCCACACCACCAGAGTGTCGTTAGTGAATTCCAGCCGCAGGCTGTAGGTCTGCACCAACAGGAAAACACCAAACAGCCCCACCACCACGGTCGGCCATGGATTGAACGGCAGTGGCAGCAGGCAGAGGCTGAAGACGATGATCAGCAGCGCCAGACGGGGGCTGGGGCTGATGCTCACGCTGTTTTGGTCAGGCTCAGACGGTGTTGTGGTCATGGTGGTAAGAAGCTGCTTCAGCCTCCGAAGAGGATCTGAGTCAGGAAGACGTCCATCAGGGCCACGGTGACCAGGATCATCACCACGGCACCTGTGGTGCTGGTGCCAACCTCTTTCGGCCCTCCTTGGGTGGTCATGCCCCAGCCGCAGGACAGCACCGCAATTTGAAGGCCGAAAATTAAGGCTTTGACCAGCATGAACGGCAAATCGTCCGGATCGAGCCAGGTGCGCACTGAGGTCCAGAACACAGCGGGCGGAATCTGGTAAATCTCCGTGCTGCTGATCTGGCCTCCCAGGATTGCCACAGCAAAGAACAACAGACACTGCACCGGGGCCATCACCACCATGGCGATCAGGCGGGGAACGACCAGGTACTCCACCGGGTCGGTGCGCAACATTGTGATGGCATCCACCTGTTCGGTCACCTTCATGGTCCCTAGCTGTGCCGCGTAGGCGGTGGCCACCTTGCCTGTGAGCAGGGTGGCCGTCAGCAGAGGGGCAATCTCACGAGCTAGGCCAATCGCCAGGACGCCGCCAACCGTGGAGTTGGCGCCCATGTTGCTTAGTTCCTTGGCGACCTGGATGTTGAACACCGTGCCCGCAGCCAGTGCCGTGATGATCACGATGAGGAAGCTTCCAGGTCCGGCTTCCTGGAGTTGATCCAGCAGATCAACAGTATTAATCCTTCCCTTGGCGGTGGCGGTGACTGCCTGTCCGCCAATGATCAAGCTGCTGCCCAGCCTCTTTAGCCAGCGGGGCGATTGGATGCGGGCTCGGAGGCGAGATGAAATCATGCGCGTTGCATATGGGCGCCGCGGTCAGGCCAGCGTCGCATCACCACAAGTCCCAGACCTACTAAAACTGCTGGAATGAGGCCCATGCAAAGGCGGATGGCAATCAGAGCTGTTTGAGGCTGTTCGATAAAATTTAAGGCTCCGTCGCAACTCTTGGTGGAGATATATCCAGTTAGAGAGAGCAATGTGCCAAACACGCTCATACTCAGCCCGATGATCAGTTTTTGACCGAACACCATCCATGCGGTGTAAAGACCCGCGGGGTGAGTTGGATCAGCATCGATCGCATCGGGAAGTAAAGACCAAGGAATCAGGTAGGCCGTTGATGCGCCCAGCCCAACCAGCATGATCAGTGTGACAACGGGAATCAAAGCGTTTCGGCCACTGTTTTCAGCGATTGGAGATAGGGCCATCGAGAGCAGGCAAGCGGTGATCCAGATGCTCGACCCCCAGCCGAGAGCCTTGATTCGCCCATGGCGGTTGGACAGCACGCTCCAGAGTTGGAGTCCGATCAAGGCCGCAATGTTGAAAGCGAGCAAGAGCAAGGTGGCGATACTTGCCGGAACGTGAATGACTTGAACAAGCCAGATCAGTGCAACAACCTGCATGAGCTGGAGGCCAAACCACAGCAGCAGATACAGCCCCAGCACCATCAGAAAACGGGAATTGGAGCGAATGCGATGAAGTTGTTTGCGTAGAGGCTCCTTATTGCCACTTGGTTGTTGAGCTTTTTTGGCATAGGGGGCCAAACCCCAGCAGCAGAGCAAGGTCGCTATGGCAGCGATCGTGCCAGTGATTTGTCCCATCAAGACATAGCCGCCTCCGCCTTCGCGCAAAGCAAAAAAGGCAACGAGCAACCCCATCGTTCCTGAGATGATGGAACCGGTGAAGCGAGCTGCGTTGAGACGGGTTCGGATTGCAGTGTCTGGGCTGAGTTCTGTAGAGAGCGCGGCAAAGGGCAGATTCACGCTTGTGTAAGCGGTCATCAGCAGGATGGCCATCAGCACGTAATACAGCGTGCGTTGGCTGATGTCTCCCTCTGGAACCCACCACATGGCGGCCAAGCTGATGCCTAACGGCAGGGCGGCCCCAAGCATCCAGGGAAGTCTTGGCCCCCACCGGCTTTTGGTGTGATCGCTCATCCAGCCGATCAGCGGATCATTCACGCCATCCCAGATTTTGATCACCGTGAGCAGTGAGCCAGCAATGAACGCTGGAAGGCCTGCTGCACAAGTGAAAAAGGGAAACAGGTAAAAGCCGAGTGTTGTCGCGGCGAGTCCGGTCCCTGCGTCTCCAAGTCCATACGAAAACATCAGACGGCGGCGGGAGCCCTCAGGGCGAGCTGCAGAAGTGGTCAATCCGAATGAGGGGGCTCGCTGACCGTCATAATGCTTGGGGATATGAACGCACCAGCTCCGCCCTCTCGAAGGTTGGTTCGTTTGTATTAATGCGGGCGTAGTTTAGTGGTAAAACCTCAGCCTTCCAAGCTGATGATGCGGGTTCGATTCCCGCCGCCCGCTTTGTTGCATTGCTCCAGGCCTTTGGGCTTGCTTCTTAGAGCTTGATGTTGTCGGCGTACTCCCGAGCCATCATCACCACCAGACTTCGGGCTTCGAGGGGGACGCCGTCCGGACTCCAAGGTTCCAAGGTCTGGGGAAGGTCCTCACCTGCAGGAAGGGCCGTATCGATCAGGCGATGCCAGGGAGATGCCGGCTGGGGCAGATCAAAGTGCATGGCCTTGAAGTAAGCGTTGAAGCCAGCCCAGAGAACTGCTCCCCGTTTGCCGCGATGCAGGCTCATTGCCAGGCAATGGGACCAGCTGGCCCAGTCGGGTTTGCCCAGTTCCACCCCATGCCACTGGCGCCACAAACCATCGGGATCGCTGTTGCGGCGCTGCTGTTGCGGTTCGTAGTGGCTCATCACTGGGTTCAACAGCTCGGCGAGCTCTGAGCGCAGTCGCAGCAGTCGCTGCACGAAGATGAGCAGCTCCGTATCGCAGTGCTCCTCGGACCAGATCATCCAGCTGAGCGGTGTGTCCTGGCACCAAGTGTTGTTGTTGCCTCCCTGGCTGCGGCCAACTTCGTCGCCCATCAACAGCATCGGTACGCCGCGCGCCAGCAGCAGGGTGCTCAGCATGTTGCGTTGCTGACGCTTGCGCAGAGCAGTGATGGCAGGGTCACTGCTGGGACCTTCAACTCCGTGATTCCAGCTTTTGTTGTGATTTTCACCGTCGCGGTTGTCTTCACCATTGGCGAGGTTGTGCTTCCTGTTGAAGCTCACCAAATCCATCAGTGTGAAACCGTCATGGGCCGTGAGCAGATTCACGGAGCTGCCTAAACCTGCAGGTTTGCCGTCATAGAGATCAGGGCTGCTGCGCAGGCGCTGTGCCATGGCCCAAGTGCTGTCCTCGTCGCCTTTCCAGAAGCTTCGCAAGGCATCACGAAACCGCCCGTTCCAGGTCCCGATGCGCCGAGCCGGGAAGTCATTCAGTCGATAGAGACCACCGCAGTCCCAGGGCTCGCTCACAAGTTTGAGCTCACTAAGTAGCGGGTCAGCCTCCATCGTTTCGAACAGTGCGGGTTTGTCCAATGGCTTCAGACCTTCGCCGCGACTCAGGGCAATGCCGAGATCGAAGCGAAAGCCATCCACTCCCAGTTCCAGTGCCCAGCAGCGCAGCGACTCCAGAATCAGTTCACGGCTGAGCGGATGGTGGGCGGCAATGGTGTTGCCGCAGCCACTCACGTCTTGGTAATCACCCTTATCGGTCTGGTGGTAGTAGGTGCGATCGGCGAAGCCACGCCAGCTCAGGGTGGGGCCATCAGCGTTGCCTTCGGTGGTGTGGTTGTAGACAACATCAAGCAACACCTCCAGGCCAGCGTCGTGACAGGCCGCCACCAGATCGCGCATCTGATCTCTGGCCTTCATGGGGTCACCGCCGCCCACATAGCCCTGATGAGGAGCAAACCAGCTCAGTGGGCTGTAGCCCCAGATGTTGTCTCGCCCAGGAGGCGCATCCTGGGGATCGAAGGCCTGCACGGGCAGCAGTTCGATCGTGGTGACGCCCAACTGCTTGAGATAAGGGATCTTGTCGATCACTCCCAGCAGGCTGCCCTGTCGATCAGGAGCTACGCCGCTGTCGCTGCGTTGGGTGAAGCCTCCAATATGCAGCTCGTAGATCACCGTCTGCTGCCAACTGTGTCGAGGTCTGGGATGCGCATCGAAATCGAAGCGGTCCCGTTCGCAGACCAGTCCCTTCAGGCAGCAATGGGTGTTCGGTGAAGCACCGGTGGCGGCTTCGCGTTGATAAATCGACCAGCCCGTGATCGCGCGCGCACACGGATCCAACAGCACCTTCGCGGGCCGGAAGCCATGGCCTCCCGGTGCGAGCGGCCCGAACACTCGATAGCCATAGCAGCAACCTGCCGTCAGTCCCTCCACCTCCACATGCCAGTAATCGCCAGAACGGTGGTTGCTGTCGTTGAGATCGATCAGTTGATCCGGACTGCTGGCTTCAGCGGTGGAGAAAATCAGCAGTTCAACCCGGTTTGCACCTGGCGCTGCCACCGAGAAATTCACACCATCGGCGGTGATGCTGCTGCCAAGAGGCCAAGGCTTGCCTCGCCGGACCGTGCTCAAAGATCCACTCCCAGGAGGCGGGTTAAGCCTTCAAAGTAGTGATAGCTCCGGTGATTCATCGTGTCTGTGATGACCTCCTCGCTGGAGCCAGGCCGCCCGCCTGTGCAAATCCGGCCTGATCTCTGGCTGTTTCCGCCTAACCGCGACTGTCGTGGTGGCTCGTCCTGGTGGCTCGACGTGGATCCTGAGCCCGTTCTGATCGACTGTCCGCCGCTCAGCGAAGCCAGCTTGGAGGCTCTGCGGCAACTGGCGCAAGGCCGTTGCGCCCGCATCCTTCTCACCAGTCGAGAGAGCCATGGACGCTTGCGGAGTCTGCAGCAGCGCATGCAATGGCCCGTGCTCGTCCAGGAACAGGAGGCTTATCTGTTGCCGGGCGTTGAGCAGCTCGAAACGTTCTCCGAGGAGACCGTCACACGTTCAGGCCTGCGACTGCTCTGGACGCCAGGCCCTACGCCTGGTCATGCCGTTGTGCATGCGCCGCTGCCTGTGAATGTGCTGTTCTGCGGACGTTTGCTTGTGCCAGTGGCCAAAGATCAATTGGCACCTTTGCAGCACCGGCGCACCTTTCACTGGCCTCGGCAGCAGCACAGTCTGCGTCAATTATGCCGGTGGCTTCCATCAGAAGCCGCTCCAGCACTGGCTTCTGGGGCTGGTCTAGGTGCTCTGCGTGGTGGTCATCTGGCTCCCTTTAACAGCTGGAATCAGCAGGCCAATGCAGCATTTGACACGGTCTGATTCATATGAGATTCGGTGAAAGCATTGCGGCACGGTGTTTTTCGGTTGCAGCACAGCGATTGTCTCCATACGATTAGCCCGCCTAGGGAAGCCGTGCGGATGTCGACCTCCGCATCGTCGATCCAACCGCTTCCGCCACTTTCCCCCACCCAATGAACAAAGCCGATCTCGTCAACCTGGTTGCCGCCCGCACCGAGCTCACCAAGACCGATGTGTCTCTGGTGGTAGATGCCGCCATCGAAACCATCATCGATTCCGTTGTGGAGGGCAAAAAGGTCTCCATCCTTGGTTTCGGTTCCTTTGAACCTCGTGAGCGCTCTGCCCGTCAGGGTCTGAACCCCAAGACCGGCGAAAAGATCAAGATCCCCGCCAAGCGCGTGCCCGCTTTCACCGCAGGCAAGATGTTCAAGGATCGTGTTCAGGGCTGATTGACTGCCTGAACGCTTGATCGTGGTGGTCCTCTCGGGCCACCCTTTTTTGTGTGGACCTTCCTGATTGTCTCCGGGCCGTTTTTGAGCAAGGGCGTCAACAGCGTCTCCTGGGTTATCGCGGCCGTTTCGCTCCGACTCCCTCAGGTCCCCTGCATTTGGGCAACCTGCGCACGGCGCTGATCTCCTGGTTGCAGGCCCGTCTTCAGGGTGGTGAATGGTTGCTGCGGATTGATGATCTCGACACTCCGCGCATTCGGCTTGGCGCAGTCGACTCAGCTCTCAAAGACTTGCAATGGCTTGGACTGCACTGGGATGGTCCAGTGATCATGCAGAGCCAGCGGCTCAGGCTTTACAACTCCTGCCTCTCTGCACTTCGGAGTGACCAGCTGCTGTATCCCTGCCGTTGCAGTCGACGTCAACTTGGTGCCGGTCGGCGCTATCCAGGAACCTGTAGGGAGATGGCAAGGGGCTGGGGTCTGCAGGATGGACGCCTGCCGGCCTGGAGGCTGAAAGTGAAGGCCGTGGATGAACCCCGCTGCGGTGATCTGGTTCTGCGCCGCGCCGATGGATTTATTGCCTATCACCTTTCAACTGCAGTGGACGAGCTGGCACTGGGTATCACCGAGGTGGTTCGGGGCTCTGATTTGGCCGCAGTGTGTATTGCCCAGCAGGCGGTGATCGCTTCGCTGGAGGAGCAATCGCCCAGCTATCGACACACACCGCTGCTCTGCGATTCGGAAGGGCAGAAGCTCTCCAAACGTGAACAGGCCGAAGGGTTGGCACCTCTTCAGGAGAAGCAGTGGTCATCGCAGCGGGTGGTGGGATGGCTGGCCGCTTCGCTGGGTTTGGTCGACGAGCACTGCTCCTTATCGGCTTGCGAGCTGCTGCAAGAGATTCAGGCTCGACCCCTGCCGCTACAGGGATGTTGGGATGAGGCAGATTCTTAAGGAATCCTTCGGGATCGCAGCCGCTTGTGGCTTCCACACTGAAGTTGGGTTTTTGGGTTCAGGCATGGCGATCTGCTCCAGCTGCGGAGGCAGTGGCATTCAACGCATCAGCGAGCAGCGCTTCCGGACCTGTCATGACTGTCTGGGCAGAGGTGTGCTTCGGCCTGTCGCCTCTCCCACAACATCAACATACCCAGCGCGTTCTGTCGTTGGCTCTCTCGAGGAGCGATCTGAAAAGCTCAAAGAAGTGGTCATCAAGAAAGCGGTGATTTCCGCTTTTGCCAAATAAAAAATGCCGCTGCTGCCACGACAGCCAACAGGGGTACAGCCGTGAACAGTAAGAGTGCGACTGCGGTCCAGTCGGTATACATCCGATCATCGATCGAGTGATCTCATTCTTTCAGTTGTTCTCGCGGCCAGCTCAAGAGTTGGTTTGTGAATGCTTGGAAGCACGTCAAGTCGTTGCTCTCTTTACACCTCTTGGGTAACAACCTCTTGAACAATTTGCTCAGGGCGTGGATGTCTGGAACGATCGCTCTTGTGATTGGCAGTGTTGCAGCGCCGGTTCATGCAGCGTCTCTGGATGGAGTGCGTCCGCTTCTTTTGGCATGTTTTAAGACCGCTGATGCATCCAGCTGTGATCGAGCTCTGATGCTCACTGAGGCGATGCAGCGTCGTGCCGCCGATCGCCAGCTCTATCCCTGCCAGACCCTGCTACTTGGTCTGCAGGCGGAAGTGGTGATGGTGCAGCTTGCTGAACAACGGGGTCAGAAAGTTTTTGAGACATTGCGGGATAGTGAACGCCTCTGTGCAGGCCTTTGATCCACTGCTCACGATCCCATTCACAATGGGGTTCCATGCATCAAGCGTCGTGCGCGTGTTTCTAACGAGCGTTGTCGCTCTGGTCACGATCGGCACCAGTCTGGCCAATCCTGTTCGGGGGCAGGTGCGTTTTGATGACTGCCAGCCTGTTGCGGGTGGTGGGATCACTTGCAACACAGTTCCTTATGGCAACACCCGGGCCGACATGATTGACGGTGAGTTCGGCCTGATGGATCAGGCCAGTCCTGGCTGGGCGGAATACAACCCCTATGAGGGGTACGACGACATGCTGGGTGGCAACCAGACGTGATGGACCACCCTCAGCGTGCTGGCTGCACCACCTTGCTGAGGAAGTCATGCATGTGTTCAATAGCCAGATTCAAGTTCTGAAGTTCGCTATGCCCTGATTGTTTGCGTGGTTTGAAGCTGTGATCACCATCGGGCATCCAGGCGAGTTGTATTTGCTCTGATAGCCCATAGTTGTTCACGTCCTTCCTGTTGCCCATCGCATCCCGCTCTCCCTGTATCACCAGGGTTGGCGTTTGCAGATTCTGCAAATGCTCCACGCGTAATGTCTTTGGTTTGCCAAGAGGGTGAAAGGGATAGCCCAGACAGATGCATCCCAAAATCTTGTTTTGGCTCCACAACGCATCGGCAAGCAGGCTGGCGATCCTCCCACCCATGGATTTGCCTCCGATGATCAGCGGTCGCTTCGCGAGCAGAGAGCTCACTTGCTCGGCATAACACTGCAACAGGATGTCGGCTTTGTTGGGTGGTCTTTTGCGACCACTGATGCGTTGCTGGGCCATATAGGGAAATTCGAAGCGGATTACCTGCCACCTCTGATGCGCAAGTCCTTCGGCTATGTGCTGCATGAAAGGGCTCTCCATACCAGCGCCGGCACCATGGGCCAGCAGCACTGTCGCTGGTCCTGTCGTAGGCCCACACACCAGCGTGTTGTCCATGCAGTTCTCAGGCGGGGCGTGAGTCTTTGTTGACTCAAGGCTGTCATGCCAGCCCTGTGCAGACGCGATTGGGGGCTTGGGGCTGCTTTTGCAGACTTGTGCTCAAGAAGTGTCTTGATCAATCAGCAAATTGGTTATGAGGAATGACTTGGTTTCGGTCTTGTCAATGAATCAATATGTATCTTTAAAATGATCGAATGTCTTCATTGCACGAAGCTTTTGCTTGAAACATCTGTATTGGTGGTGAGTAAAATTATGATTTAAAATCAATGTTTATGTTGCTCGTCATCGCATCAGGATTGGCCCTGTCGGCGCAAAACAAGGCGGATTGGTCAATTTAGATCGCTTTTGAGGCGCAAATGACGCCTAGGCGGTTCAAAAATATCACCTTGTCGCCATCAATTTGATTGACAAAAATGAGTCAATGCGATTGATGCATTGAGGCCAAAATGGTGCATCAATCAATACCTAGAGAACAAGACACTTCTCTAATGTCTTTGAAACGACGTTGTTGTTGTGTTCAACTACAAGATCCTATTGGTTGCTTCCCCAATAGCTTTCTCGGTCATCAGCACCGCGTTTTGGCTGACCAGGTGGGAAATTCTTGTCTGGGGGAAACAGTTTTTTGGAGTGCCTTCGATTCAGAATCGTAAAGAGTGGATCGATAGCCCTCTGGCGCCTTTCCAAAGGAAAGATGGAGGTTACCCTGTGTTTACCGTCAGGACCCTGGCCGTGAATGCATTGGGTATTCCAACAGTGTTCTTTTTAGGTGCGCTTGCTGCAATGCAATTTATCCGTAGAGCAACGCTTTACTAAACGCATGAATTCATTTGAATTTGTTGAAGAGTTTGTCTTTGCCGCGGTATATTTCTCGGCTTTGATTTGGTTATCGATGAATTTGGTCTCTAGCTATATTTATTTAGTAAGTTGATTTTTCTTGTCCTGGGTTTTGTCGCAAGACTTTGGTCTTGTTGACCTTTTGCCTCCAGGGCCTTTTTAATAATTGAGTAAATTCGATCTTTACTGCAACGTCGAAGCTATGTTTTCGATGATATTTTGCTCCTGAAGGGTGTAGATAGCCCTGTAAAGTGCTGAGTCAGCACCTGCTTCACCGCTGTGAATCCTGATGAGAGCCTGTCGAATCAGTTCTGCAAGAAGTGCTTGAGTTTGATCTTCCAATTTTGATAGAAAACTCTTCCTTAATCTTACGTTGCGCATGATTTTTGGTACCTCATCTTGGACCTGTGCAGGCGATCAATGAGATTCAGCGTAGTGAGATATTTCTCCCGTCACTGCTCGATTTGTTTCACCTCAGCGGGTCATGTTGTCAAAGTGCCGCACTTGCTTGCCTTAAGTTTTTCAATAAAAGGAGTGCCTGATGGAATTAGTTAATCGCATTGTTAGGCCGTTGTTTAGATCCTTTGTTGCGATTCTGTTCGGCGTGCTGTTGATGTTGCCATCAAAGGCATTGGCGATTTATCCAAGCGGTGGAGGTCTTCCAGATCTTGGGCTTGATCGAAGTCTGCAGGGAAGCGATCAGGCGACAGAGGCCTTCAAGGAGAAATTTCCTTTTTACGAGCGAGATGAAGACGGAAAGCCGATCACCAAGGAGTTTGTCAAATACGACTTAGCCAATTATGACCTGTCTGGTCTTGATCTGAGAGGTGCTTTATTTAGTGTGGCGACTCTGCAAAGAGCAGATCTTGAGGGTGCAAATCTTGAGGGCAGTATCGCCTATGCAACGCATTTTGAAGAGGCAAACCTCACAAACGTGAACTTCAGAGATTCAGTTTTGACCAAGAGCTTTTTTATGGCGACGACGATTGACGGGGCTGACTTTTCTGGTGCCATTATTGATGCTCCTCAGCGAGAGGACATGTGTTCTAGGGCTACTGGCGTAAATCCAGACTCTGGTGTTGAGACCTACGACAGTCTTGATTGCATCAGCCTGAACATCCGTTCTGCAAAGTCGTAGGTTTTCGAGTCAATCTCATAATCTTTCTGATGATCGGCCCGGAGAGTGCCGTAATTTTTTCATCGCAAAATAAGATTGACCTGAAAGGAATCCGTCAATCTATATCGACTTTTGACTTGTTTTGCTTTCTATTCGGTCATTCTGCCAAGGCGAATTTGGCGTTGGATCACGTTCTGAAGGTGTTCCACTTTTCTTTCAAGTTCCTCCACTCGTTGTTGAAGTCCATCTCCTTGTTTTCGATCCCTAGGTTGAATGTTCTGCCTTCCTTCGTTCATCATTTCTGAGTAAGTCAGAGCTCTGTTGATTTTGATGTTTTTAGCATTAGATACTGCATCGTTTCCTGTGTTCGGCATCATGTGAGTAGAAAAGCTGAAAATCTTAGAGCTATATCATTAAAGATTGAGGAGTGTTGTTGTCGATTTTTAAAATAAGATGAGCGAGAGCACAATGCCAGCGACGATCCCTTTGGCAAAGGCTAACCACAAGATCTGATAATCAGATAGACCAGTCTTTTGTTGTATTTTGACGATCAATCTCTTGTGAGCACGAACGAGACGGTTACTCATCAATGATCCTTGCAGATGAGAACATCATGAGTATGACTTGCTGGGATGGCAAGTCGTTGCGATTTGCTTGGTTCAGGATCACTTGTCATCAGGCTCCCAGTGCTCCCTCTTGTTCAGCGACTCAGCAGCTTGTGAGCGCTCAATGCTTTTGCTGGAGGATTGAGCTGGGTCAGTTCGTACAACGTTAGAAGCCCTTTTCAGGTGTTTCGAACTCCCTGAACAGAGCACCGGCTTCTTCAGCGCAATCCTGTTTGATCAGTGCACGAATGCGATCCTCCCACCATGGCCCAACACTGGCCTGAGCATGTTGGAGAAATACTGGATCAGTGAATCGAGGCTTCGCATCCTCAGATTCTGTGAAGTCGCGTGTTGACAAGACTGATCTCTGTGATGGCGAAAAATTACTGCCCCGCTCAGAACAGCATGTATTGATCAGATCACGCTCAAGTAGCGATTGAAATCCCTGGCCTTGGCTGCGATGCGTTGTTGACGACGATCATTCTGCTTGTTGCTGGCTTTAAACCGGCTTGCATCGCTGCTATAACGCGTCATGCTGCTTCTGTTCTGAAACGCGTGAGGGGTTATGAAGTGCATCCCAGGGATTGGGGTCTTGGCGCTGCTCGGCCTCAGTTTGAACAGCTCTGCACTAGCCAATATCAAAGACGAATTTCAGCGTGCTCAGGGTTGTGACTTTTTCAAAGCTGAATATGTCAGCGATGTTGGTGTTTATAAGGATTCGAAGGTGCGTTTTTGCATCAGTGCTGATCGGCAAGAATTGATCTATGTGATGGCCATGGGTACATCATGGGTGGTTCCATTTAATCGTCAATATCGTTCTAGAGGCATCCTGAGCTTGAATACATTGGAGGAGAACCGCCTTGTTCTTTATCAGAAAGAAGACGGTGTGGTGACGAGAAAAGTGCTTGGGCGCAAGCGTGGTTCTTGACCCGCTGAATCGGGTCATCTAGCCAAGTCGCTCGCTCTAATCCGCTTGTCTGTTAGGGCTTTGCTGATCTGTTTTTGTTGCTGCGTCGTCGATGAACTCTTCGATCGTTAGCTATTTGACAGTCTTCCTGGGATTTCGATGAAAAGCTTTGCCAAAACGGATCAACATGGCTTACCAAGCGCGGAATTCTCAGGCTCCACGGCGAGGTTCCATGCCCCCGAAGCACCAAGATTCCACAAACTTGAAAATTGCCTCGTCAACTTCATTGACAGAAGAATGGCAGCCAAGCCAGTCACAGCTTGAAAATCAAATCAACAGCGCGATCGAAGATATCCGAATGAGTCTTCAGACCCTTCAATCTGAAATCGGAGCGAGCGATCGCTATGTCTTAGGGCTTCTGGATGTAGTTGCCGACGATTACCGTGCACAGCTGCCATCTGGGAAATCCTGATCGTTCCCATTCCGCGTACTGAAGCCGGCTTAGAGACCTTGCATAAGAGGTGATTGATACAGGCAGTTGTAAATAATTTTACGCATAATTGCCAATCATTGCAAATGATTGCTGTCTATATCAACCGACGCTCGTTTGGATTGCATCGAGAAGATGATTCATAGTTAGTTGATGCAGGAGAGGCGTTTAGGCATGGTGATGCTTAGTGCTTTGGTTGGTGTTTCACTGATTTTTTGGTTCACAATCGGTTTTTTGAGTCACGTCAGCTGGTTTCAAAACGCTTTCAGGCGTGAGGCTGAGAAGATTGACCGTCAGCAGCTGGCAAGTCAGGGTCAAAGTCAAATCGTTACTGGTGCTGGAAGCCTTACGGCCAAAAAAGGTTTTGTGCTTGCTTATTGGGACGATATCAATCAATCGTTCTCTTCTGGCGCGTCTCAGAAAGCGGAGCGTAGCCCGATTGTCTTCGATATCGCAGCCATTAATCTCGTGGCATTCACTTCGATTTGCATCCTTGCATTTGTGAGCAGGGGCCTATTTCATTCATTGGGTTTAATGTAAAAATTAGCAGTAATAAGCCAATCAGCGTTTGTATTAGTCTAGTTTAAGGCTGAATGTTAGTCGTCGATTCGCTCTAATAAGACGTTGCATTGTTGGTCCATCTTTACATCCCACTTTATGTTGTTTTTGATGGCTTCAAATTCGTAGAGGCCATCATCAATATCTTTGTCGATCACATTGAATCCTCGCGCGGTCAGTTTTTGCGCACATTCGGTAATTGTGCGGGGTTGGGCATGCGCAGCCATCGCTGTCATGCCAACCATTCCTGCCGCGATCAACAGCGAGGACTTGAAGAAAAATCTCATAGAGGCTCCGTTGCCGACTAGTCGACGTCTAGCAACGGAGGTTTGATCTTGCCAAGGGCTAGAAATTCAAATTGAGAATTAATTGGAGCTCACTTTTTTCTGCAATAGCCGGCTCCGATGTTCATCCACCCTTCCTTGCAGGCTTCTCCATTCGTGGGTGCAACCTGATAATAGATCGGTGAAACACATGTTGTACCAAGCGTGTTGACATAACCCAGGGGGCATTGGTTATGTCCCTGAGCTTTGGGGATTTTTTTCTGGGCAAGTGCAGCACTTGGTGCCACGAGCAGAGCGAGCAGAATCAGGAGTGATGGTCGCATCGTGAGTGTTGGGTGTTCTTTGAAATTTGTTTTAAGCCAGGTCTACGGTAATGGCTAGTCATCCGACCACATCTAGTTCTCCTGCAGGTTCACTGGTCGGCCCGCAAAAAGCCGTGTTCATGCGTGGGCTGACTCACCGATCGCGTCCGGCGACTCGCTTTCTCGCCGTTTTGATCTCTTCGGCTTGATTTCAATGTCTTGATGCAATCGCATTCAGCGCTGTTGCTTTTGGTCGCAGGCAGGGAGCGGTGTTTGTTGCGTTGTTGCCTTAACGCAGCGGCGGAGGCTACTGTTAATGCACCGCAATATTGAGTTGTTTCGGCCCGCAAAGCATGATTGGTTTGGTGATTGGAAATCTTGAACTTGATGCGCTGACTACGACTGTTTTTGTGATTGCAACAGTATTCTTTCTAGGCAGTTTTATCTTCGTTTCTAGGACCAATGACATGATTGGTTCCTTGAAATCTTTGTTGCCTCAAAGGAAGAACAGAAAACCTCTGCCAGGGCCGGATGAGCCACTCTGATTTTGTATTGGTTTGATTGTATTCAGTAGATTGCTTTTTGCAGATTTTCGCTATTCAGACACCCTTTTAGAAGCGGGTTTTGCAGCGAGCGCCATGAATTTGTAGCTCGCTTTCAAAGCGATTGTTCGACGGACTGTACGCGTGAGGAGCTTTATTTCCTGTGTCTAAGGCCCCGGCTGAGCAATCGAATCTCTGTTGATCAATTTTTAATTGAAAGGTCTCTACTTGCAGGCTTGGTTGTTGTTTGGGTATGGGTTTTGGCTTGCCCAATGCTGGCATCGGCGGTGTTATTGGTCCTGCTAGAAGCAATGCGACCCACATACAGCCCTCTCAGTCATTGTCGATTGTGTCCTATGTCAGCGGTGAGGGGAAGTGGGCTAGGGCTATACAGCGATGAGCTCAAGCCAAAGCAGCCCGCTGAGGGATAGTGCTGCAATGGCAAGCGGTAGCCAATTGTCTTTGAGAACGCGAGTCATCCAGTGTGCGCATCTGCCTCAATAAACCGAGCTCTGGTTCAATGGGCAAGGTTTTGAAGCATGCAAGCTGAGTCCTGAATATGGATTCAGCGGTCAGACTGGTCGCTGCTGCTTCGGTTGCATGTCACAGGAAATCCCGCTTCAGGAACAGGTGCGCAAATGGTTTCGTAGTCACCTGTTGGGCCGTGAGGTGGAGCTTCAAGAGCTCTATGAGCTTCCTCAGAGTGAATTAGATCTGTTGATGGCAGAAACCGCAGAAATCCGTTCAGACGTCGAAAACCGTGCTCGTAGCCATGGTCGCTGGTGTACTGCTGGATACATGCTGGAACTGGCCCGGATCATTGATGCCAGAAGGGCAGAGGTTTGATGAGCACTTCTCTCTTCTGGTTTTACCCCGAGTTGCGGTCCATCACTTTGTTGAGCACGGCTGTTTTGATGCGAGAGCGGTCTCGCTCTACATAGATCGCAGCCCAGTGCTCCGGCTTGTTTTTGCTATGGATCGCCTTGATTTCATCATCAAGCTTGTAAAGCACTTCATCGACAAATGCTTCCGGGCTGTTCCCAAACGTGTCGTGCTTGCTCAGCAATTTGTCGAGTTTTTTGAAGAGTTGCGTAGCTCGCGACATGAATTAGGGCAGAATTTCTCTTAATCATGCCTCTTTGCGTGGCGCGGAGCGGACTTGATTTGAGATCGCTGATTCTTGCTGCCGCCGATCGCCGATCAGCAATATCGCTGCTGATCAATTAGAAGGAGGTCGTCTGGTGCCTATTGTTCATCCATGTCCAAGACTTCTTCCCAATCCTCCGGATTCTATCCACTCGCCATGGTCGACATGTGGCAAGACATGCGTGCTCTGGTTGAGCAATGGGAATTAAAATATAACTCAAGCCCGGAAGATGCAGCTGCTGCTTTTCAAGAATTCTCTGCAGCTCTGGTGGATCAGCCGCAAAGTGCATGAATGCGAAGTGATCACCAGTTCAAGCTTTTTAAATGACAAGGACTTTATTAGCGCTTTGCATGTACACAGACACCATCAGGCTATAAGCCATGGCGATGTATTTCTTGTCTGAGTCATTGGCCTGGTTCATAGCCTAATTTAGTTTGCAAATTAATAATCTCCTCCGTGATCTATCTAGATCCATGGTCTCCTGATGCATCGATAAAGTGATCGTCTCCAAACTCATTCTTCTCTGAGGCTCTATCCGAATCAGCCGAGGAGCCCTCAGTCGAGCTGACGCTGCACTCCCACTCACTGGACATGATCCTTTGGCTGTTGATCGTGGCCCTGCGGCAGGACTTCAAACGTTGAGCTAACAGATTGCTGGTTTTGCCAACCCATTACCAGACAACGCTGCCCTTCGGCAATGAGTATGTGATCTCAGGCACATGTTCTTTGCGATACACATACTGAAGGCAGGAGAGGCGTCGAGCACTTCTCCTTTGGTGATAGGTAGACGGAGGCCGCGAAGGCCTCCTTTTTTTCTGACTGCTGCTGCTGAGAATCAATTAATCCTCGAACCCATCCCAGCCTTCCTGCCCAATTCCGTCCAGTCCGTGCAGAACGTGGGTCACCTGGGTCGGATGAACCCAGCGAATGGCTCCGTCATCAACGTCTGCGACCTGAAAAAGCGAGTTCAGCCTTGAATGTTTCTCCCATCCCTCGCAAAAAATAACCTGTCCAAGCCACCAGTTTCTTTCGATATCAACTCTTTCACTGGCTGGAGTTAGCTCTCTTACGATGACAAATTGACCAGGTCGGATCGACAGAAAAGGCGAAGCTGCATCAATGAGGTTTGAGCTGGGCGGCCCCAAGGGAGGATAGGTCGGCATGGAAGTACGTTTGTTCTTCCTCTGGTCTAACCCTGGTTCGACGTCCAAGGAAAGAGTAAACACACGCACTTACAAGGATTAGGTATTACTCCTCTGCTGACCTGCCGATGTCGTGTCATGACTGGGTTTCAAGCCAGCCTCCGCTACGGATCCAGCGAGTGTATGGTTTCGCCTAGTCCGATGCTGCCATTGAGTGGAAGCATCGGAGTCGCAGTTAGACGACCAATCGAACCTGTCGACGATTGGATTGACAGCCTGGCATCAGTTGGCCTCAGCTCCTGGCATCGCATGCTGCATGAAAAGCAATGAATTGAGCCACCAGCCTTGAATTTGTGCAACATGGCCTCGATCAACAGGCTTCCAGTTGCTGGCTGTCAGACCAGTCTTCTGACAGTGTGCTCAGCAGATCGCGAATCGCATGATTGGAACATGCGGTGTCCTGAACAAGGTCATCAAGGATCTGCTCGATCTGATCACAGGCTTGATTGACTCGTTTGAGCTGCTCCTCAACGGGCCAATGCTCCTCCATTGCCAGTGTGGTTTCGTCCATGGACCAGAGACGGTGGCAGTTCAACCGATCGTCACCACAATCACCCCATCTGTCGACCCGCATCTCTACCGGTTCGAAAGTCTCAAAAATGAGGTTGCCCTTGACGCCGTTAAGCAGCCTTGTTCTGGCCCTCAGAGAGCTTTCTATGAGCTTTATCCGCTTTGCGAATGATTTTTTGAGCTTGCTCCCTCGTTAAGCACTCTTCTGCTTTCAGCTTGAGCCTCACAAGTTTGCGGTGCTGTTTGTCTGGGTTCATCTATTTCACCTGCTTTCAGGGGCTTGTCACTCAATCGTGCTTGGAAGGTTAAAACGCGGTTAAGCAGCTTCATCTTACAGCTAGCCACCGTAGTTAGTCACGGTGCGAATGCCCTGTTGTGGAGCGTTGTTTGATCATTCAGAGATCACACCATCAGCTGTTGGTTCCTTCGCTGAGCGATGGGTGATACCAATGCTCTATTGAGCTTTCGTTGTCGCGCCAGCTCATGGCCATGATCTCGGCGCTGCATGGCTTGATCTGCTGTGGCCAAAAGCCAAGAAATTGACTACGCAATACTCGGCTCCTTTGCCATGAAAGCCCTTTCGCTGCTTTTCGCTTGAAGTCACGGTTTTAGAGTTCGCGGAAGTTCGCAGAAGTTCGCCGCTAAAGCCTCAGGAGCGACTGTTGATTATTTTTTTGAGAGAGAATCCTGGCGGCCGCGACGAAGTCATACTTTTGCATGTTTTTATTGCGCATTTGCTCACGTAGATCTGCATCGTGTTGTCTTGCTGTTGGTTGCATTCGTCCAATGTGGGCATAAGGAATTGACGAGTGAGTGTTAACCTTTAATGGCTGTATTGATGCCAATTGTAAATGTTTGGCGAAGCAATCGTTACAGCAAGGGTTTTTTGCGCGGGCAAAATTCAGTTTGAATGAAAGGGAATTCATGGAGCTTGCAAATCAAGATCTTTCCGCATATTTAATGATTGGTTCTCTGGCCGTTTTGGTCTTAGGAACGCTCTTGTATGGGATTTACACCGCATTTGGTGCTGGCTCTGCGCAGCTGACAGATCAGATTGAAGAGCATTCAAGGCTGCATAAGCTTGGTATTGCTCATTCTCATCAAGGCCAAGGCAGGGCTGTTGCTCGTGGTGGGCATGCTCATCCAAGCCATGATGTCATCAAATCCTGAGCTCTTGAGTTGTTCCATGTCCATATCGAATATCATTCGCCTTGGCCAATGACGCTGGTACACCTCGATTCCTTAGGCTTTCTCAGGTGATTGAGATGACTGGTGTTGGCAAAACGTTTATTTATACTCACATGGAAAAAGGTAGTTTTCCAAAGCAGATTCAAATTGGTTCACGGACAGTAGTGTGGTTAGAGCAGGATATTATTGAATGGATGAAGACTAAGATTCATCAGCGCTAAAGGTTGTTAGGAAGCTCGAATGAGTCCCTTCGCAGTGTCGTAATCCATTCTCCCCGTCTAGTCCGACACTGCAGAGGAGCACAGTGTCGGCTGTTTCGTAGACGACCAATCGCATCCTGTCAAGACCACGATTAGGTCTACAAAATGGCATGGAGTTCTTGATCAGTCTGCATCACTTGTATCATCATGAATGGTGAAATGACCTTCTTGGATTCGTGGTTGACTTCTTGCGTTCACGGCTCTGATTCTTAGTTAAATTCAATATGCGAGCTTGTCTCCTTCCTCAAGAATGCTGAAACAGGCTTCGCTGTTATTCGTTCTTAGGCGAACCATGTCCTGATATTCAGGTGCCTCATAGGCGGCTTTCGCTGCTTCAACGCTCGGACATTCAATCAGAACAGTGAGAAGGCCAGGGTTCCCTTCCCTGACGTCACTGTGCGCATCTCGGATAAACATTTTTGCCCCACATTTCTGGAGATAGGGTTAGGCGGCGGCGGCGTACACCATGAAGCCTCTGGGATCGTTGATGGTGCCTCTTGCCAGCCAGTAGCCCTTCGCCATGAATTGATAAAACTCTGTTGTTCATTCTGATGATCTCGTTTGTTTCACGCAGTTCTCGTTGTTTTCAGCTTTGTTTACTCAGACACAGTGATGGACCCCTTGTTTTGCGAACAAGGGGTGCACCCGTTCGTTATCTCTCAACGTCTGACAAGCAGAAAGAGAGAAGCAGTAGCAGGGCTACGGCGATCAGCATCAGCTGTCTGGATTCATTCCATCATCCCGGAAGCGGAAATAAACCGCGAGCACGAACACCCAGAACAAGGCTAGAAACGCAATCATTGTCAGATCGTCAGTGCGTTAAACCGGTGGATGGCGGCAATTATGAATGGTAATGAGTATTTATACTGTGTCCTGCGAAACCTCAGGCAGCGAACAGCGCATCGGAGGCTTTTGAGCTCAGAGGTGAGTGAGTGCTTGATTGAGAGGTCTTGTTCTGCGGCTGCTCCGTTCAGGGGCTCTCGAGGGAACGGGCCGTTCTGTCGTATTGAGTTTCAGCCTTGTCGATGACAGAGACTCAATCGCTGATCATGGTCTGCTGGGTTCGATGACTAGAGGTTCAGTTATTGCCTGTTTGATGATGATGGTGTGACTTTGACGGGTAGCAATTTTTTCCAAAGGTTCGTGGATTACCAAGCCTGCTCCGAAGATGCATAGACCAGTGAAGGCGATTGAAATAGGTAGCACCCACGTTGCAGGTGTTTTTGGATGTGATTGATCCATCTGTAACCGCGAGGCTTTGCAGTATTCAAACTGCTAGAACTGACGATGAGGATGAGAAATGGTGCTTTCTCGCGTAACAAGGCTCATCATCATGTGATGTCGATTGGTTTGATGCACTTTAGATCTGCGGTCTTGTTATAAGTTGAGAGAACTTTGGAATCGCTTAACCGATTCCCATAACTTTTTTGTAGGCAGGTCTCCGTTTGGTCTCCTCGATGAGTATGTCAATCTGCGGATAAGGGCTTAGATCTTCATTCGGAAAAAATAGCTTGATGTAGGCAAGATAAGCTGTCACCGCACAGTCAGCAGCACCCCAGGTATTGCCGACCAGAAAGCCCTCTGATAGCTGCGTGTTGAGTTGCTTGAGAAGCCTCGGAAGTATTTTCGTTTTCTGGTCTGGCACAAAAATGGCAAAGGCCAAAGTCGAATTGGCGAAATGAGTCCACTGGCTGATCAGAGACTTTTCAGATGAACTCGTCGCTTCTCTGCCGTGATGTTCGGCAAGGTGAAGCAGAATCGCACCTGATTCGAACAAGGTGGTTGGCCTTCCTGCTGCATCTGTGACCGACTGGTCGCACATTGCCGGAAGTTTCCCAAAAGGGTTCACCGAAAGAAAGTCGGCTTGCAAGTTCTGACCAGAACTCAGAGCGATGTCGACGAGTTCATAGGGAATGCCTTTCTCTTCCAGGTACCACCGGGGCATTGAAGCGCGCGTTTGCGGCCCTCCGTAAATTGTGATCGTCATTGATGGCCAGATTTCATTGGGATATTGAAAGTATCGTTCACAACAGCAGAGTCATGCTAAAGACTCTTTTAGATCATATAGAGAGGCAGGCCATTGTTGCGAAAAGTGCTATGCCTGTCGATTTTTTCCTCGTTATGAGGAATTAGCGTCTGTTTTTGTGGGATTGTACCCGAAAATGTCGAGCATTTGATTTCTCAAATTAGCCGCAATTTTTAATGCTGGTAGCAGGCGCTTCTCTTGAGCGGGTCTTTTTTTGATGACGTATTCAATGTCTTTTAAAACCATGTGAATCATATTTATTGCCAGAATGCACTGGGCTTCTTCACAATGATGTTGTCGTGTGTCTGTGTACATTGCCACAACTTCTTTGATGTAGTCTATAAAAATAATTTTTGAGTTGTCTTGGGCGAATGTATCCGCAGGCTTCCATCCCAAATGTTCAATCAGCTCTCTGCAGCCAACAAGCGCAGACCGAGTCTGTGCGTTCTCTTGAATCTGTGACTTGATGAAATGATAAATATTTGATATGCAGTATTGTATTCCATAGATAAGACTATCTTTTTCCTCTAAATCGTTTTGGATTCTCGACCAGACAATTCTTGCGATTCGATCATCTGGAAGCATTTTCGATAATTCTTCTAATTCAATTGAGCGTGAATTTAGCTCTTCATTGAGATCATGATTCATGATGATATTTCAATAGCCATAGGTAAGATCTATGGCTGAGCGCATAAGACATTCCAAGTCAATACTAGCCTGACTGCTCGATCCCAAACATCCGACGGGATTAACGATTCGCGACTGAACCAGCGGGAATGCTGACAGTCCCGAGAATCATGTTTATTGAGGAGAGGGATGCATGTGATGCTCAATGGATTTCAGCAAACTGTCAGGCCTTGTCTTGGTTATCGTTGGTGCAGTCCTTTTGGTGACCGCTGTTCAGCTTTACAGCTTCTGGGTCAGCGAAGCCCTGCTGGCCTCAGCAAGGAAGAGCTTGGACGAGAAGGTCGAGACTTTCAAACGCTCCATTCCGAACTTGTCTTTGCGACGACGTAAGGCTGCATAACAAACAGCCGCTGAGCTTGAAGATATGACGTTGTTAATGCCTTACATCCTTTCAAAAGCCTTCGTTGTTGATCATCAACCATCAATGATTTCAATCTTGAAAAGAGCGCTCTTCCATGACCTCGGTTAGACGTGTGATAGCTGATGCCAGTTGAGACTGGGGGTCAGGCTTTGATGATTCAACGACTTCTTCTTGACGCTTCATTTTTTCAACAAATCTCACAACAATAAAGCAGGCAAAAGCAATGACAATAAAATTAATCGTCGCCAGAATAATTCCTCCCCCTGGCAATTGTGCTAAGGATTGAACATTCGCTTTTTCCAATGCTGGTTCAAGTGCATTGGTCATGATTAATTTGATAGTTGCATTAGCCATCTTCCCGAATGCACCTGCGATGATCACAGCAACGGCTAAGTCGGCCACGTTGCCTTTGTTGATAAAGGCTTTGAAATCCGAAAGGACTGTTGTTCTTTTTGCCATGGTGACATGATCGTCTCTCCTACTCTTTAGCTACGGATTGCCTAATGACCCCTGGATGGAGTCATCACCATATGTCCCTACGCCTTGCCGAAGGCATTGATGGTTCTTTCTATTCTTTTTTTGATCGCATATCCGGTTGCCCATTGGACCGATGAGTACCAATCTGCAGGGTTTGTTTGAAGGATTGTCATGCTTGGTTTGATTGATATTGATTCTAATGAAGTGATGCTGTTTTTTCGAACCAAGCTGGTAAATTTCCTGATAAGCATATTGTTTGATCAGGTTCAATATGATCCTTTTCAGTTACAACAAACCATTTTTCTTTGGCATTCTCTGGTCCGTCTTCAAGATAGAGGTCGCTCGGTGCCCTGCTTGGGCATTTGCCCGTCATTAGCACGGTTTGATCGGCTGCATCAGCAACGGGGACAAGTAAGATTCGTTCTGCATTGAGCCCATAGAATTCATCGGTGACGACGTTATATTTTTGCGTGTTTGCATTTGCTCTATTGGGTGATGTCAGTAATAAGACCGCTGCCAGAATCAAGCCCCAGGTACAATGAATCAACGATGCCAATCTTTTATTAAATATCGTGGGTGACATGTGATAATTTATTGATGCTTTCATTGGTTGATGGTGATTGTTGAATATTTATTTCTTGGAGTAGATCTGGTCTAGAAAAGTGGCGGTTTCTTCAACTTCCAACATTAAATCATCCATCGACATGATCAGTGTCCATGCCGCGATGGCTGCATCTTGATCGGTCACATAAATGGCCATGAGTCTTTTTTTCCATTGCTCCGGCTGTCCGTCATAGTTGGCTTTAAATTCGTAAAAACTTGGCCTCATGGAATAATCTCTTCTTCTGTCATTGATTAACACTGCGCTTTGACCGTGCATGAGCGACTTCATACGCAAAGTTGTAGCATTTGATCGCTCTTCTGTTTGTGCGGCACTCCCGCTGGGTTTTTTAAACAGCAATTCATCGTTCTGGCGACTAGGACTGAGCCAAGCCCTCTCTAATCCTGTTCTGTTGATCTCTGCCTAACGTGATATCTTGAATAGTTCTGTCATGTCTTGGCTTAATGTTGTTCAAGTGCTACAGATTAGCAGTTGTGGAGATCATGATGGTGGCAATACGAATCTGTCTCAGAGGTGATAGGGCCTTATTTTGACGAGGTCTTTGATCGGAGTCGTGCGCGTAATCCAGTGGATTTGATGTTCTTCATCAGTTTCCCTGCGCGCCAGGATCAGCATCGGTACTGACGGTAGACCTCGTTCAATCTGGTCGCGGTAAAGGCTTACAAGCTGTCGATACCGTTGTGCTGACCACCCATGGTTTGTTTTGTCGCGACTCTGCCAGTAGGCATGCAGAGCCCGTTGACAATCTTCCATCCCAAATTCCAGCCAACAATTCTGTTGAGCCAGTAGTGGATCGATTCCTTGCGCCATCAGTTGCTGGTAATGCATCAGCTCAGGCGCTTCATCGCGTCCATCAGGAGGGATGTATCTCATCAGCTCGCTGAGTCGTATGCGATCGAGTCGCAACCAGCATCGATCTCTCAGGAGCACTGGAAGCTCCCATGACCAGGCTCTGGCTTTGCTGACATCCAGTAGGACATCACGTAGTCCAAGGCGTTGGCGTTCGGTGAGCCCTGCTAGAGGCTGAGTGTTGGATGCCACTGGTCCCTCGCCCCTCTGCAACTCCATGATGATGTCTTTTTGGATCTGCTTCCCGTTGCCTCAGCTCACACCATCACGTGGATCATTCGATCAGTGCTGATGAGCTCTGGTGGTGGTGGGGGGGGGGGGCTGAAGACGCACGTCAACCCAATGATGATCCGCTCTTGAACAAATGCTCAAGGTTCGACATCTCAAGTGAGGAGGTCAGCTTGGGGCTTGATCAGATTGCCAGACGTCTGACATTGGATCCCACACCGGCTTGGAGTAAGAGCCGCGTAGCTCCTGTTGTGGTCGTGTGATTCCAAGTTCTTGATGACACTCCTTGGCGATCTGAATGGATTTCTGGTGGAATTCCTTCCAAGGAAGCAGTCTCTTCCCATTCCAGATTGGGGGTAAACCGGTTGCATCGAAGATTTGATTGAATTCATCAAAATTTTTTTGTAGATCCTGTGGTTGTCATGTTTGTTCTGAAGCGTGGAATTTTGATGAGTTTTTCAATGGTGCTTTCTCCATACATCTTTCGAACGATTGTGTTAATAGTGTTTGTTTTTCCCAGCCTTTTTGGCCTGAAACAACCATTAGAGATGACAGTGCAATGAGAAGCACGATTCCTAAAACTAAGGTTGGACGACCTGGATGATGCTTGTTATTTTGCTCTTTCTGACTGCTCATTTAGCGTCATTCACGTTCATCCTCTGACCAGTGGCACAACTTTGTTCTGTTCCATGCCTGCAAGGCTTAATCGTGTTGTCTGTTCGGCCTTGACATGTCGAAGCTCCCCACTGTCGGTATCGACAACAGCCAACATCTTCACACCGTGAATTTCATTGAATTGATCTGGATTTCCAACGATCCATCCCATCCACCAGTCAGTATCAGTTGGGTCAGGATTGAGCGTTGACTGCACGAGAACCAAGTCTCCTGCTTTGACCCCGATAAAGGGAGGTCGGTTATTCCTTGATGGCATGGCTCTCCAGCTTTGCTGTTCAGAACCTCACAACCTGATGTCGCCAAAGGCGTAGATGTTTTCTAAGGTCTGAATTTGGAAAGGGCCATAAGCATTAGAACCTATTCAAAGATTGAGTACTGTTGTTTCGCAGGCATGCTTCATCTTTTCTCTACAATGAGTTGCCTTAAGAGTTGATCCCCATGCTGACCAACGACGAACAAGAAGAGCTGCTCGCCGCAGAAAAGCGTCAATTTCCTGGCAATGCTGATCTTGGTCGTGTCGATACCCAAAAGGCGACCATTCTCGGTCAGGCTTGGGTCAAGTGGCGTCGTGCAGAGATTCAGCGTGAGGCATCCTCTCAGGGTGAGCCATCTTGACCTCAGTTATTGACGAATCGGGTGTCTGAGAACCCCTCGCCTTGCTGAATTGGCTTTCTACGAATTGTGTTCAGATCAAGATTGCGAATGTTTTGTTGACTGATAGCCATCGTTTTGTGCCTCGCTTTTGATTGAGCCTCTGGCCTTAACCGTGCTTCGTATGTTGTTCGAGGAGCGTGTGTATTGCTCTGCCTGGCATCCTCTGACTTGAGTGGCCAAACTTTGTTGGATGACACAGCCCCACTTGTCACGATCGGGTTTTGACTGTTCCCAGGACTTTCTTATGGCAGCTGGTTAGGCCTAATGGCTCAACGCCAGAGGGATCAGATGGCTACTCAGGCAGTTCGTCAAATTCAGTCCGAGAAGATTGGATGGATTTGCGGACACCGTCGTGTTGTGTGTGTAACTTTTGATGGAGGACCGTTGGAAGACCATGGCTTTTGAAGCGAAGGACAAGACTGAGAGGTTTATGGATGCCGCTAAGGAGCGTGCTAGGGCAGCGATGCATGAGACCTCTCCCAAGCTGACGTCTCTTGAGAAGGGGATGCTGAAGGCTCTGAAAAGCCGTCAGCGACCTGTTAAGCACAATCAAAAGACCACGGTCCGAGGTTGAGCTGCTGTTGAAGCACCCCTTGATCAGCTGGAGTGTTGCAGCTAAATCCTGATGTCACCGAACTCAGATGAGAGTTCGGTGACTCATCCTCCTGTTTTCAGGACTAGAAGGATTTGCTGATGATTCCGCCTGAGCACTGTCTCCGTCACCCCCTCTAACATCAGTAGTTGTTGTGATCAGACTTGCACCAACTTTTTATTCAAAAGTAACGTGCTGATCATGATTCACCGTTCAAAACATAAATTGTGCCTTTATTTTTTTGCGGCGAATCGCGTCTCAGCGAATTCCAGTACGAATCATTTCAGCAACATTATGACCATTCGTAAGTTGAGCTAATTCACATAAACATGAATGTGAATTAATTGGCGACTTTATTTGGGCGCCGAACTTTTGCGATTTCTAAATAATTTCAGTTTTGCAATGCTAATAATTGATGCAATCTTTTGATATTAAGATGCTTTGAAAAATGGACTTATCGCATCGCGACTCGGCGGTGAATCAAGAGCAGGTCTGCGATATCGAGTTTTTCCATTTCTTCCAAGAGCTCTTCGTAGTTCAAGGTTGACGTCGCTTGGGCTGAACTTTGCGAGTTGACCATCTGATATCAACCTTAGATTATTAACAAAATAGTCGAACCGTAACGGTTTGTAAACGGTCAAATGTTGCAGCGTTGACCAGCGTGGCCTTTGAAGGAGTTTTTGCGCATGCAGAGCAGTCGCCCTGTGGCGCTTGTGACAGAGGCTTTCCATCGCATGCTCAGTGCAGGTCAGCATGACGTTTCAGTGTGCTCAAGGTCCTGAGTTATTGAAGCGATAAAGCGCTTCTGGTTCGGTCGCACACCCCATAGGTCAGAACTGGTGATCTTTCTTGTGGGTGTCTTTGCAATGCCAGAACCCAAAACACCATCATTCCCAGACGTGCCCGCACACGGCTGTCATCGGTTGAGGCATTGAAGACAGGTTGATCGTCTCGAGAATGGATGTTGGGAATCATTGCTCTCAATTGAGGACGGTCTTCTATCACGCCTGGTTTTAGGTCGATGTGCCGAATTGGGCTCCTGCGGTGCTTCCGGCTGTTTTTGTTGCACGTCAACTTGCCAGCCTTGCTTGTTGAGCCTTTTGGCTCCGATGGATGCTTGTTCCCTTGGCACTTCAACGAGGCGGAATGCCTCACCTTTGCTGCAATACAGCCTGGTTTGTCCAATCACAGCCTTGCCTCTCGATGTTTGAACACAGCCAATTCGCCTCATACCTTGTCTCGAGCAAGGTCCTAAAGGCGAACTTGCTTGGAGGCCTTTCCCAGTTCGTCAGCGACCACTAGCGCGCATCAACTGACAGGTTCTGAATTGAACGTCACCACGATAAAGGCAATATTTCCACTACATCTCTTGAATGTGCTTCAAATGAAAGAGCAAGTATTCAGTGGGGCCACAATGATAAGAATGTGGGCTTCACTCGTATCGCTTTGGTAAGCTGACTGCAAGAGCAAGGCCTTGGTTGTTCATCGAGCCAATGATGAAATCGCTGTTCATCACCCTGCTTTCGACCAGTCTTGTGGGATGCTTTTATTCATCTGAGCAGAAAGCAAAAGAAGCCTGTGAAAAGTGGAGAGTGAAGCGAGCTGAAGTTACGATTGCTAGCTTCAGAGATGAGCAGCCAGCTCAACCAGTTGATAGAGCCAAAGAGTTGGAACTCGCTTTGAGTGCGATCGACAAGGAAGATTTAAGCTCTTACAGAGATGCCGAAAAGTTTCGCGCAGAAACAAGAGCATTCCAGATTGATTTTTTCGCTGCTCTTGTGGAGGAGGATCAGAAGGGTCTTGAAATGATTGATCATCAAGTCACTGCCCGCTGGTGCAGAACAGACAGCGCGATCAGCCAAATCCTCGGTTATGAAAATAAAAAAGTTATCACAAGCGTCTGGCAGAATAAGCAAGGAGCAAAAGGCAAGGGTGAAGTGGCTAAGCGCTACCGTTATTGATTTCAGCAGATCATTGACCAGTGTTATTTGATTGGGTTGGCAGGGTGAATTGTTGGCATTCTTTCTGGGTACTATTTTGAGTTAAATGCTTCTGTCGCTGGCATCGCTTCATTCTGTTTACTGGTGTTGGTCATCATTCCTTGAGCGATTGCCAGTAGGCCCATGAGTACGCCCAGAGATAAAGCGGTCAGCATTAGTCTGTTTGTGGTCATTGATCTGCACTTCTTTAATCAGCTTTGTTGCTTGCTTGGTAGTCTTTCTGTAATGTCAGGCCTGCCATGAACCAATTGTTTGCGGAAATTTCAAGAATTGTAGGCCTTGCTGTTTGTCTACAGTTGTACGGTCTTGTACATACTCTTGCCGCTAATTATGGTACCGATGAAAATAAAGCAAAGAAGATTGAAAGAGATGGTTTCTTTTCCAGTCATACCTGGAAGGTGGCGTTGGGTGGAGCTGTTTTCTTTTGGGTCTTGGTATTCAACTGGGGTAAAACGTGCCTCAAGGCTTAGGTTTTAGTCATTCCCTGCGAGCGGCTTGATGTCTTCGACCACTTCATTCTGTTGGCTGTGAAACTCTTCTTGCTCTTGGGTCTCTGATCTTCGCTGACTCGCCGGTTTTTAGTTCTTGGATGGAATTTGGAATAGTGCTTTGGCATTTTCAGCTAACTTGTGCCAGTCGGCTACATGCTCGGCATAGCTATTCCAAATGTTGTCTTCAATGCGAAGGCTAAGAATTACTTCTCCTGATTCAGATGTGATCTTCAGTCTGATTCCTCCATTCCGATGAAGAACCCATGCTCCATCGCTATTTTCTAGGTCGATAAGGGCATCGTGCTTTTCTTTTGTGATGCACTTAGTCGTTAATTTGTATTTAGTGCAGTAATCAGCCAGTGCCATGAGTTCTGAAATTCCATTCAACCTGTGCATCCGCTGAATGGTTTGAAGTCTCTTTTCAATGCAGTTAGCGGTTTGGTGCCACTCCATATCTTTCCAATGGCTTTTCTCTTGTTTAGCTATTACTGCTTGCTGGTTGAGTGCAACGTGAGAGCAGCCTCGGGCAGGCAACAAAAAAGTGTTCCCGGTACTCCCGAAAACCCCGTAACGACTGACGCCCCCTGATGGATTCGAACCATCGATCGACTGCTTAGAAGGCAATTTTGAGCCCAGTCGTAGCACGGGTTTTCACGGCTATGACTGGCTTTTTAATGCCTGTGGTCGATTGGGGGTGACCCTGAAAAGGGCATTACTGGAGCCATCTCAGGCAGTGGCTCCAGTTCGTTTCAGGATCGACCGACTTCCTGTTGAGCAGTCGGTCTTTCGCTTGGTGGGCAGACGGTTTCGCCAGACTTCACCAATGCCCAATAAGGAAAGCCCACTCGTCGATAGGCACGCACCGAAGAACGCGTCGGCTGGTTGCTGAATGACCAGCAGGGGAATGTCTGCAGCTTCACGAATGATTCGCCCACTCCGCATGGCCAGTGGGTCATCGTCCAGACCCGAGCATTACGCGGCAGTAGTCAGCCAGTCATCAGACCGATACTCAGGCACAACGCAATCGAAGTCTGCGAGACCATGCAGAAGTTAGACGGGTGGAAGCGGTGTCAGCCCAGGTGATCCCGGACTGCTGAAAACAGGTAGTTTCACCGATGTTCTGGCTGATACAGCGCGGTTAGAAATGACACGAGGTCAGAGGTCACCGGGAGTCACCTCAACGACCTTCAGGGGCCCAGGGGGGCCCCTTCTTAATGGAGCTTTGCGGAAAAGCATTGCCGCTTGGTAGGTCCGCTTAGTGCACTAGTGGGGTTTTTTGTTTGTCTTCAGTGGGCGGGTCGGGGCGCGGGGAGTTTGAAGACAATCATGTAGGCCTGTGATGGTTCAATCCATACAGGATTGCCAAGCTTGGGGCATGTTCGCGTGCCGTGACGATGCCTAGCCAGTCAACACAACAAGCAACAAGAAGAATTCTGGAGTCCAGTGGAACACTGATCAAAAATGATCACTTTGTTTATGCATCGGGAGACCATGGATCTGGATGGATCGCGAAGGATCTCATTAATTTGAATCCTAAATTGGCCTATGAATTAGGACAATTGCTCGGCCAAGAAATTCATCGTCATGGCTTACAGCCTGATGTTGTCTGTGGACCTGCAATTGGCGGTGTCATTTGTGCTCAATACACAGCACTGGCGCTTGGCAGCCGCTGTGTATTCACTGAACGAGTCATTAATGAAGAAGGGAAAACCATTGACTTTGAAATAAAGCGTGGTTACGTCGAGGCCATCAAAAATCAATCTATTCTGATTGTTGATGACATTATCAACACAGGCTTTTCAGTGCAGCTTACTTACCAAGCCATAGCACAAGCTGGTGGTAACCCACTTGGAATTGCAGCTTATGTGAATAGAGGTAATGTTGGAGCGCAAGAGCTTGGGGTGAAAAATTTTATTTATCTCGATGAAATCAGTCTTCCAGCATGGCCTGAAGAGGCCTGCCCGCTTTGCGAAGCTGACATGCCCGTCAATGTTAAGTACGCACATGGAGCAGAATTTATCAAGCGATGACAAGTCCCTTATCCTTTTAAAAAAAGCTTGAACTGTCGATCATTCTATTTGGCTTTTGAATTTCTCTATAGCACTATGTATTGCGATTTCCTGAGTCAGCGATATCCCAAAATAATTTGAATGACAAAGATCTTGCCAAGATCCGGTACAATAAAAAATCGCTCCGTGCTTTTGCCATGCAGATCACTCGTAATTACGTTGATAATGCTATTCAATTGCTTGAAATTGGTGCTATCGATCAGTTCCTAGCCAATTATGTTGCGGAGAACGTCCAATGGATTATAACAGGCTCAAGTGTCCTTGCTGGTGTTTATACGTCTAGGATTGAATTCATCAATACTGCGATCTCAAGGCTAAAGTCTTCATTGGATGGAGGCATTCAGTGGAGGGTAAACAATGTCATCATGGATGGCTCCTTCGCTGTTCTGGAGATGACCTCCAAGGCTGTTTCTAAAAACGGTGAGCCTTACAACAATCAGTATGTTTGGATATTAGAGTTTGACGGCAAAATGTTTCACAAGGTGCGGGTGTATTTTGATGATATTTTGGTAGATAAAATTATTAAATAAATTGCAACTAAGCCGACAATGGTTTTGCCAGCATCAGGGTGCGATAGCAGTAAAAGTTTAAAGCTTTATTTGCTTGACCTCCCCACTCATATTGAACGAATGAAGCTGTTCTCTCCTCTCTCTGCCGCTGTTGTTGTCGACGCTTCATTCATTACTGTAAATCTCGTTAAAGCTCTGTATAATCATTCCTTCTCCTCTGACGTTTTAAGTGGATGCCGCTGCACTGATAGCAAAGGCTGCTACATGAATATTCAAAGTGATCTGCTTGATGCATATACAACTCGCCGTTAATGATTAGCGAATACCCTTGTCGGGAAGCCTGAAGCCATGACAGCGAGGCTGAGAGCTATACAAGACCCGAAAGGGGAAAGCAGGGGAAGTTGAGTATTCGCTATCGATCTCCCGTTAAAACACTTCAAACCAATCAAGCCACGATTCATGCGTGAGCTGGGGGGGCTTAGTTGTTCGTAGCATTGGGCTTGGTCTGATATTGAGCCAGTAGGCTGCAAAAAGAAAAAATCAGTCAACCATGTATCAAAAAATACTAGGCATTCTTGCTCTGTCTTTTGTCATCGTTGGATGTAACATTGACATGAGCAACCTTAAGGATTGCAAGGACAAAGACGGCAACCCACTGCCAGAATGGGTGTGCCGAAAAGGAGCCTCTGACAGCGAGTCAGGTGAATAAAAAAGACGCGCTCTTCTGTCGGGAAATCTGAAGCCGTCGCGTTGTGGCTGAGAGCTATACAAGACCCGAAAGGGGAAAGCAGGGGTCGTTGAGTAGTCGCTATCGATCTCCCGACAAAACAACACCGCACCAATAAAAGCTTATTTTCCCAGTGCTGGCCTGGCTTTAACCGCCATTGGACGCTTTAGGTGGGACGTGCCCGGCTTTGAGCACAGTTTTGGGCACAAAAAATAAAAACGGCTTTCAGCAAAGGCTGAAAGCCGTTCCAATGACTGACGCCCCCTGATGGATTCGAACCATCGACCGACTGCTTAGAAGGCAGTTGCTCTATCCAGCTGAGCTAAGGGAGCCTCCTAGGCATTCTTGCAGTCAAACCAAAGAGCTGCATCTAAGGTTGAAGGCTGCTCAAATTGCTCCATGGCACCCAGCCGGCTTACTGACAGTCAAAAGCAGGAGCTTTTAGTCCGTTATCGCTCCGGCGAGTCCAGCGCTGTCCTCGCTGCGTTTTACGGATGCAGTCCCAACACGGTCAGCCGCACGGTTCGCGCTCTGCTGACTCCAGAGCAATACGACGAACTCAAGTCAGTGCGCGCTCGCGCTGCCACAACCACACCCGAGGCTGATCCCGTGGGTGCCCCTGAGCTGCCTGAAGCTGCAAAGGGTCCTGGGCAACTCTCTGAGCGGTTTGTTGAGCCTGAGCAGTTGGAGGCAGAAGAAGGCGATGGCAGTGCGCCGCTCGCCCTTGATGATGCCGATGATTTTGGAGGCGACGATGCTGATGATGTCGGTGATGACGAGGCCTTCGATGGGACATCGGATGATGTCTTTCAGGAGATCGCCGTTCTGCCTGTGGATCTACCGCAAGTCAGCAGGGAGCAGGTCAGCTGTCGACCTTTTGCCGCCGGTGTGCTCCCCGATAGTGTGTACATGCTGGTGGACAAGACCGTTGAGCTGGATCCAAGGCCGCTCAGTGAGTTCCCTGAATTGGGTGTTCTGAATCCAGAGGAGCTGGTCCGCCAGGCCCTCTGCCTGTATTCCAGCCCACGTTCTGCAAAGCGTCAGTGCGGACGTAGTCAGCGCGTGATCAAGGTTCCTGATACCAAGGTGTTTGAGAGCACGTCTCGCCACCTGCTTGCCAGGGGAATCACCCGCCTCCTGCTCGAAGGTGCCTTGTATTCACTCGACGCCTGATTCAACGTTGTGAGTTCGGCATCAACACCACTGCGAGGCTGCCACCGCTGATCACTCCCAGCACAGTGCTGACGCCAACAATGAACCCTGCAGGGAGTGGGGCTGTCGTCCCAGCGCCCAGTTTCAGCCTGTAGCGCTCACTCAGGTTCTGTGCTCCAAGGCAAAGCACGACAAGCAAGGCGACACTGCCGCCCAGGGTGATCAGCAGCAGTCTCAGGCGCAGCAACATGCCGCGGGTTCAGCGAAGCTTTGCTCAGTCTGCCTGTTTCTGCTCCTCATGCAGTAGTGCGTAGAGCTCACGTCGTGATCTTCCGGCGCTCTTGGCCAGATCCTTCGCTGCATCACTGGGCTTCATGCCTTGCTCGATCAGTGCTGCGAGTTGCTCGCGGCATTGAGCGTCATTCATGGCGACTTGTGCCTGTTGCGGAGCCCCACCCAGCACCAGGGTGAATTCACCCTGGGGAGGTTGTTCTTTGAAATGCGTCAGGGCCGCGATCACGGTTGGTCCCACCTGTTGTTCATGTCGCTTGGTCAGTTCACGGGTCACCTGTAGAGCCCGTTGATCACCACAGAGTTCCTGGAGTTCTTCCAGCAGTTTCATCATGCGATGGGGAGCCTCGTAAAGCACGGTGGTGCGTTGTTCTGCAACCACTGCTGTCAATCGTTCGCGTCGCTCGCGCCCCTTGGCAGGCAGAAACCCTTCAAAGCAAAAGCGGCCACTGGGAAGGCCACTGCTGACCAGCGCTGTGGTGGCAGCGCAGGGGCCGGGAATACAGATCACGGCATGGCCGGCTTGTCGTGCTGCAGCCACAAGGTCTTCTCCAGGGTCACTGATCCCGGGTAATCCGGCATCGCTAATTACGGCAACGCTGTGGCCGCTGCTGAGTTCATTCAGCAACTGGGGAATGCGGCTGTGCGTGTTGTGCTGATGAAAGCTGCAGCGGCGCGCTTTCGATCCCAGGGCTGTGAGCAGTTGTCCGCTATGGCGGGTGTCTTCGCAGGCAATCATGTCTACGGCGATGAGCAGCGCCCGTGCTCTCGGTGAAAGGTCACCCAAATGACCTATCGGTGTGCCCACCAGATACAGAACACCAGCTTCCGGTTCGGCGCGCTGCTTCACAATGGCTCCGCCCAGATCACTCCATGATGCCGACTGCGATGAACCTGCCTGCCGGCATCAGTCAGGACAGCCTTCTAGAGGCACTGCGCCCTCTCTGCTGGGGAGCTGCAGACATCCTGCGGGCCTATGCCCGCGGTGAGCAGCCTCCCCATGGCTTTTCACGGGCACTGAGTGTTGACCATGGTGGTGAGGGACCTGTTTCTGCGGCGGATCTGGCCGTGAATCAATGGTTGCTGGAGGGTCTGCATGCAGCGTTTCCTGATGCTGGTTGGACCTTGCTCAGCGAGGAGACGGCCAAGGAGCAACTCACTGAGGGCGAGCCATTGCCTGCCGAATGGCTCTGGATTCTCGATCCTCTGGATGGCACCAAGGATTTTTTGCAAGGCACTGGTGAATACGCGGTGCATCTGGCGCTGGTGCAGGGTCAGCGTCCGGTGCTGGGTGTGGTGTTGCTTCCGGAGGCGGATGAGCTGTGGTTCGGTCTGGTGGGTGATGGCAGCTGGTGTGAAAATCGCACCGGTCAGCGCGGCCCCGTGCGCTTCAGCGACCGCAATGCTGAGGGAGAACTGATCATGGTGGCGAGTCGCAGTCATCGGGATAATCGCCTGGAGCGACTGATCGCGGCTCTGCCTCTCGCCGGCTCCAAGGCAGTCGGCAGTGTGGGCTGCAAGGTGGCCACCATCCTGCGCGGTGAGACCGATCTCTACATCTCGCTCTCAGGCAAAAGTGCTCCCAAAGACTGGGATATGGCAGCCCCTGAGGCCGTGTTGCTGGCGGCTGGTGGTGCCTTCACCCATGCGGATGGTCGACCGCTCTCTTACAACACCGGTGATGTGCGTCAGGCGGGTTGTCTGATTGCCAGCCATGGAAAAGCCCATGCCGCGCTTGAAAAGCGAGCGGCAGAGGTCATGCAGACAATCGATCCTGGTTTTCAGGTCTGAGGCTACCCCTCAGGAGAGGGGCGCAACAGGTGTTGGAGCAGGTTCCGGCTCCGTGTCTTCGCCGTTCTGGGGTACACCGCGCAGGGTCAGGTTGATCCGGCCTCGGTTGTCGATTTCGCGGACACGAACGGTGACCTCGTCGCCCACCTTCACCACGTCTTCAACCTTCTCGACCCGAGCCTCTGACAGCTGGGAGATGTGGATCATGCCCTCCTTGCCAGGAAGGATCTCCACAAAGGCGCCGATTGGAATGATCCGGGTGATCGAACCGCTGAACACCTCGCCCTCATTCACCTTGCGGGTGAGACCTTCGATGATCTTCTGAGCTTCGTCAGCCGCCGCACCGTCATGGGACGCGATGGTGACAATGCCGCTGTCTTCGATATCGATCTTGGTGTTCGTGCGCTCGGTGATGCCCTTGATCGTGCGGCCACCAGGACCAATCACGGTGCCGATCAGTTCCGGGTCAATGCGGAAGCTGAGCAGGCGAGGGGCATGGGGTGACATGCCATCACGGGGGGTGTCAATTGCCTCCAACATCTTTTCGAGGATGTGGAGACGGGCAGGACGCGCCTGGTTGATGGCCTCGGCAATGGTTTTGATCTCCAGACCGGTGATCTTCATGTCCATCTGCAGGGCGGTGATGCCCTTGTCGGTGCCGGCCACCTTGAAGTCCATGTCGCCGAGGAAGTCCTCGATGCCCTGGATATCAGTGAGGATTCGAACCTCTTTGCCCTCTTTGATCAGACCCATGGCGGCGCCGCTGACGGGTGCTTTCAAGGGCACACCGGCGTCCATCAGGGCCAGGGTGCTGCCGCACACTGAACCCATTGAGGTGGAGCCATTGGAACTAAGCACCTCACTCACCACCCTCACCACATAGGGGAAGGTGTCCTTCGCTGGCAGCACGGGCAAGATGGCCCGCTCGGCAAGAGCTCCATGGCCGATTTCGCGCCGGCCAGGGGAACGCATCGGTTTGGTCTCGCCCACCGAGTAGGGAGGGAAGTTGTAGTGATGGAGGTAGGTCTTCTCCGTGTTGGGGTTGAGATCGTCCATCTCCTGGGCATCGCTGGGTGTGCCCAGGGTTGCGGTCGACAGCACTTGCGTGAGGCCGCGCTGGAACAGGCCAGAGCCATGCACTCGCTTAGGCAGCACGCCGGCGGCCGCGCTGATTGGACGCACCTGATCGAGACTTCTGCCGTCAACACGCTTGCCGTCCTTGACGATCTGCTGACGCATCAGCTTCTTGGTCAGGGCTTTGAAGCTGGTGGGCAGTGCTTTGCCGTTGCCTGAAACCAGCTGACGGACGGGGTCGGAGTCCTTCAGGCCATCAATGGTTTCCGCTGTTTGATCACGGATGGCATCGAGCTTTTCGTCGCGCTCAGCTTTGCTTTGATCGAACTGGCTGAGCACATCGCCAATCGACTTACTGCAAGCCTTCTCCAGATAAACAGGCAGGGTGGTGTCTTCGCTGGGAGCCTCGGGCTTCACCTGCTCGATTCCAGCGTCTTTAAGGATCGACTCCTGAGCCTTGATAAGCTCACAGACAGCTTCGTAACCGAAGTCGATCGCTTCAATCACATCCCCTTCAGGCAGCTGATTCGCCCCGGCCTCAACCATCACCACGCCATCGGGGGTGCCGGCCACGACCAGATCGAGATCTCCGCGTTCGATCTCTCGAAAGCTGGGGTTGAGAACAAAGTCGTCGCCCAAGAGGCCAACCCGTACCGCGGCCATCGGTCCTTGGAAAGGAATGCCCGCTAACAGTGTTGCCATTGAAGCGCCAGTCACCGACAGCACATCCGCAGGGACGCGCTCATCGAGAGACATGCAGGTGGCCACGATTTGGATGTCGTCTCTCATCCAGCTGGGGAAGAGAGGCCGCATCGGCCTGTCGATCAAACGGCAGATCAGTGTGGCTCGCTCGGGAGGTCTGCCCTCGCGGCGCATGAAACTTCCTGGGATGCGCCCTGCTGCGTAAAGGCGTTCTTCGTAGTCGCAGATGAGGGGAAGGAAATCGATGCCTTCGCGCCCTTTGGATCGGGTGGCTGTGACGAGCACCGAAGTGTCACCGCATTCGATCATCACTGAGCCACCGGCCTGGGGGGCATACCGCCCCGTGGTCAACCGAATCTCCCGACCGTCAAAGGAGATCGACTGTGTCTGACCTTGCACTGTTGTTTATGTCTTTCTGTCAAGGTTGATTCTGGCACTTCACAGGATTGAAACGTCAATCCCACTGAATCCAATTTGAATCGCTCTGTGACATCCATCAAAAAAGGAGGTGTTCAAACACCTCCTCAACTGCATCACTTTTGAGCAAACTCTCGACAAATCACCAGCTCGACTTCACCACGCCAGGAAGCTCACCTTTGTGGGCACGCTCGCGCAGCTGATTGCGGCAAAGCCCAAAGTCGCGATAAACACCCCTGGGTTTGCCGGTGGCCCAGCAGCGGTTGCGCATACGGGTGGGTGCACTGTTGCGGGGTAGTGCCTGGATCTTGCGATGGATCGCAAGGCGCTCCATGGGGTCCTGCGCTGCGTTGAAGGCGGCCATCAGGGCAGTCCGCTTGGCTGAGAAGCGCTCAACCATCTTCTTGCGCTTCGCATCGCGGGCGATCATCGACTTCTTGGCCATGCAGCGAGTGAAAAGGAGCAGTTCAATCAGCAACCATACAGTTTCATTGGCCAATCAATTGACGCACCACCGGTAACTGGCTCGTGTCACGCACGATCAGCAACACACTGAGGCCGAGTACCAACAGCAGACTGGACTGCATCACAGCCAGCTGAAACCGTTCCGGCAGTGGGCGTCCGCGCAGACCCTCTAACAGGAGAAACACCAGCTGTCCGCCATCGAGCAGCGGCAGGGGCAAGGCGTTAAGGACGGCCAGGTTGATCGAGATCAGCGCCAGAAATAGGGCTAGACCCGAGCCTCCCTGACTCGAGAGCTGGGCTCCCATTTCCACAATTTTCACGGGGCCTGAAACCTGCTGAGCGGTGGCACCGAAATTGGTGAACAAGCCTGCATAGCCCGACACCGTTCTGCTGAAGAGCCCGCCGAACTGTTGGCTAGACACGCTGATCGCCTCCAGCAGCGAGCGCACGGGACGGGTGGAGCCGCTGACGACTTCCTGAAGCTGAGCGCCGATACGACCGACACCCTGCTGGTCGGCTGGCGTCAGCTGAAGCGGAGTGAGCACATCGTTACGCAATACCTGCAACTTGAGCGGCTGACCAGGGCTGTTGCGGATCGGGTCGACGGCGGCCTGGACGGCCGGCTCTCCACGGCCGAGATCAATGGCGTCGATCGACAGGATGCGGTCGCCAGGTTTGAGTCCAGAGAGAGCTGCCGGTTCACCGCCTTGCACGCTCATCACCATCACGCCTGGTCCTGGTTCTCCAGGAACTCCAGTGGTGGCGGTGTGTCCCACAAGAACCAACCAGGCCAGCAGCAGATTGGCCAGCACGCCTGCGCTGATCACCAAGATCTGCTGAGGAATCGGCCGGTTACGCAGTAGATCCGGATCATCTTTGGGAATGTCGCTCTCTTCATCGTCTTCGGGGAATGAAACGAACCCACCCAGGGGGAGCAATCGCAGGGCGTAGATCACGCCGCCCTGCTCGGTTTTGAGCAAGGCCGGCCCAAATCCCACGGAAAAGCCGTTGACGCGAATGCCCTGCAGTCGGGCAGCCAGGAAATGGCCCGCTTCATGAATGACGATCAACAGCCCCAGAGCCAGCAGTGAGGCCAGAACGTTCATGGAACCCGTTTCAGTCGGCTCATTCTGGCTGGATTCTGTCCCTACCGAAGTAAGGCACGAGTGCCTGAGGCAGCAACACACTGCCATCGGGCTGCTGACCGTTTTCAAGCAAAGCTGCCATGGTGCGGCCGATCGCCAGACCACTGCCATTCAGGGTGTGCACCAGCCGGGTGATTTTCCCTTCCTTGGTGCGGATCGAGGAACGCCGTGCCTGAAAATCACCGCAGACGCTGCAACTGGAGATCTCCCGGTAGGCACCGGCGCCTGCGAGCCACACTTCAAGGTCGTAGGTGCGCGACGCGGAAAATCCCAGATCACCTGTGCAGAGTTCCAGCACCCGGTAGGGCAGTTCCAGAGCCTGAAGCACCGCCTCCGCATCCGCCGTGATCTGCGCGTGAGCTTCGGCTGAGTGGTCGGGGTGCACAAACCAGTACAGCTCCACTTTGTTGAACTGGTGCAAGCGGATCAGTCCTCGGGTGTCTCGGCCGTAACTCCCCGCTTCCCTGCGGAAGCATGGGCTGTAGGCCACGTACTTCAGAGGCAGCTGATCTCCTGGAATGATTTCGTCGCGATGCAGAGAGGTGACAGGAACTTCTGCCGTGGGCGTTAGCCAGAGATCGTCCTCAGCACAACGGAAGCTCTCCTCAGCAAACTTCGGCAGCTGGCCTGATCCGGTGAGACTGGCGCTATTCACCAGTACAGGTGGCAGCACCTCTCGGTAGCCCTTGCTGCCATGCAGGTCGAGCATGAAGTTGATCAGAGCGCGCTCCAGGCGAGCGCCCTGGCCGAACAGGGTCACGAATCGGCTCTGGGCAATCCGCACGGATCGCTCGCTATCTAGCAAGCCAAGACGGTCAGCGATGGCCCAATGCTCTTCCAAGCCCTCTTGTTGGCGTGGGACGCCCCAGCTGCGCACCTCGATGTTGTCGTTTTCATCCTTGCCATCAGGGCTGTCGGTCGATGGCAGGTTGGGAAAGGTGAGCAGCTGTTCCTTCAAGCGTGAGGCGAGCTGCTTCTCCTCGTCCTCGAGAACGGACACCTTCTGCTTGATGGCGTTGCCTTGCTGACGCAGATCGGCGACTTCAGCCCCTTTGGGATCGGCCCCGGCTTTGATTTTTTGCCCGACATCCTTGCCGATGCGGTTGCCCTCCGCCTGAAGAGTGCTGCGCTCTTCTTCGAGATCCCTTTGATGCTGTGCGATCTGCTGCAGAGGGCTGAGATCCACATTCAGGCCTCGGCGTTCCAGCTGAGTCGCAATCAGCTCAGGGTTCTCTCGCACCAGACGCTGATCGAGCACAGGGGTTCGGATGATCGCGCCGGCAGCCTAGGCGTCCGCTGTCAGAGCTCTGTTTGGGCTCAGAAAACCTGGCCAACCATCACAGCCGCCACGGCTGAGAACAGTGTGATTCCAAGTGCTGTGACTGGGTTCTGGCCTTGAGCGACGGCAACCGTGGTGATAACCCCGGCTCCAAGGCAGGCAGCTGCCAATTGGGTGGTGAGTTCAGAGGAACGGTTCAATTCCAGTCTTTCGACAGTTCCTGGAACTTACGGAGCCTGACTGGGTTCGTCTCGGGTTGAGGGGGTGGATTGTTACGCCGCGTCAGGGTTCGTTACGGCTCGCAATGATGCGGGTCTGGCCCGTCCGGCGCTGGCCCATTGCTTGAGGCTTTCCATCTGCTCCCAAGCCGTGCGTGACAGGGGCACAAGTTGCGATGCCGCCAGGATCATGTCACTTTCCGTGAGTTCACGGATATCGGCGAAGGCCAGGTGCATAGCTTCAATTACCACCTGTTCCAATTCAGCGCCGGAATAGCCGTCCGTGCGATCGACCACGGTTGACAGCGGCAGATTGAGGCCAGGGCGACGCCGTTGTAGGTGAAGGCTGAGGATGCTCAGACGCTCCTCTCTTGACGGCAGATCCAGCAGGAAAATTTCATCAAATCGTCCCTTACGCAGTAGCTCCGCCGGTAGACGCTCCACACCGTTCGCTGTGGCCACCACAAACACCGCAGAGCGTTTCTCTGCCATCCAGGTGAGCACGGTGGCCAGAACGCGCTGACTGGTGCCTCCGTCACTGCGGCTGTCATTGCCGAATCCCTTGTCGATCTCATCGATCCAGAGAACGCAGGGTGCCATCGCTTCCGCCCGCTGAATCATGTCGCGGGTTCTGGCTTCACTGGCTCCAACCAGTCCGGAGAAGAGTCGGCCCACATCCAGTCGAAGAAGAGGCATCGACCAGCTATGGGCGATTGCTCTGGCGGTGAGGGACTTGCCGGTGCCCTGTGGTCCCACCAGGAGCACTCCTCGAGGCAGGGGAAGTCCGAAGCGGCGTGCATCGTCGTTGAAGGCTCTGTGTCGTTGATCAAGCCAATGCTTGAGCGTTTCGAGCCCGCCGATGTCGCCAGGTGTTGCATCGGTTCGGCAGAACTCCAGCACTTCGCTGCGGGCCAGGGAAAGCCGCTTCTCCTCCAGCACATCCACCAGGTCCTCGCGGCTGAGTGATCCACGTTGTGCGAGTGCTTTGGCGGCCACATGCCTCACCCTTGCTTCGCTCAGGCCGCAGCAGGCATGAGTGAGTTCCTCGAGCACATCAGCCTCCAGGGCCCGACCGCTGGCTCTGGCGATGTTGGCCAACAGTGTTCGCAACTCCTGCTCCTGGGGCAAGGGCAGATCCATCAGCGTGAGGGCTTCATCCAGGTCGGCTGGGGGCGTCCATTGCCCGCAGGTCACGATCAAGGTGTGTGGCGTGGTTCGCAGTTGGCTGGCAAGGTTCCGCAGCATGCGGGCGATTCCCGGGTCCTCACAGAACCGGTGCACATCCTTGAGCAGCAGCAGGGTTGGACTGGAAGGGGAGCGCTCCTGCAGCCACTGCAGCACCGCCATCGGCTGTCGGGCACCCAGCTGTTCCTGGCCCAAGGCGCCACTGAGGCCTCCCACGAAATCCCAGCAGGTCAGTGTGCGATCGGGAAGTCGCTCCGAGGTCTGACGCAGCAGCGTTTCCACGCGCTCTTCCTCATGGCTGCGGATCCAAATCAACGGTGTGCCTGATCGGATCAAGAGATCCAGCTGTGCGATCCAGTTATCAGTCATGGTTCGTCCCGTTGTGTTGCATCGACGACTGCAGATCCTTCAGGGCCTGCCAGCGGGGATCAGGTGTTGTCTCCTTGCTGGTTGAGGAAGTGTCCGATGATGTTTGCGGCATTCCTGGGCAATGCTCCCCGCAGCGATTGACGACCGACATCTGAAGGCTGAGCTGTTCGAAAACCCAGCGTTCCGGTTCGAAATCACCTCGCGGGTTCAGGCACTCCATGAGGCCATCGGGTGAAGTCGGATCGAGCCCCTCTTCGGCGAGATGATCGTCGCTCGGTTCTTGGCCCAGCCAGATCAGTTCTTTGGAGACAGCGCTGAGCTGTTGGTTGAAATGACCGAGGCAACGATCGCAGCGCAGGCAGACGATGGTCTGCACCGACCCTTCAACCTCGAGGAGATTGCCGAGATGTTCTGCCCTGAGAGTGCCTCGCACGGGGGTGAGGCTGGGCATCTCATCGAGTTGACCATCCACTGACCAGACCCTGGAGGTTCCCAGAGCTTGTAGCTCCCTGAGCGGTACCGGCTCAAGGCCGGGAATCATTTGTTGCCGCCCTTTGGCTCGAAAGGCAAACGGCTTCCAGGGACGCCACCGGCGGCGGCTGGTGCCGGTTGCTGCTTGAGCTGTTCGTCAAGGATGGCCTGGAGATTGTCTGGTAAAGCCTCACGGGTTAACAGGAAGGTCTGCAGGGCTTGGAAGATATTGGCAATGACCATGTAAAGCAGAACGCCGGCCGGCAGAGGGAAGAACAAGAACATTCCTGTGATCATCACCGGAGTGATCTTGTTGGCTGTGGACTGCTGCGGATTCGCAGGCATGCCCATCCCTGAAAGCAGCTGGGAAATGAACAGGCTCAGACCGAAGGAGCCCACGAGGATGGCGATATCCCAGTTGACGGCTCCGTCGGTGTAGAAGCCCACCTGTCCAAGAGCCTTGATGAACAGGAAACCGCTGCGGGCGGCCAGACCGGGGATCTTGCCCTCAACGGTCGCATCACCAGGAGCCAGCGCGGTGATCTCTCCAGCTTTGGAGACCGACACGATCGATTCGCCTTTGGTGACCGTCCAATCAGGCAGGAAAGACTTGCCGTTCTCGACCCCGTCCAAGACCTCTGCGAACGGCTCTCCGCTCTTGGTCTGGAGCTGGATCTGGACGTTGTCACCAGTGCCGATCTTGGTTCCACCGGGCAGGCTGGCGATCACGGGGACGTGATCAGTTTCCGTAACGAAAATCGAATGGCTCGCGCTGCTGAACGGTTTTGGCTCCACCGCCGCGATTTGCTCGGCGGGCAGCACTTTGAGATTGAGGGTGTAGGGAACGTCCGCGAACGGTGATCCACGCAGCGTGGCGAATAATGCAAACAGAATCGGCATCTGCACCAAGAGGGGCAGGCAACCGGCCAGCGGGCTGCCGAATTCCTTCATCAATTTGCCCAACTCCTCCTGCTGTTTCTGAGGATTGCTGGCGAAGCGGGACTTTATCTCGGCCTGCCGCTTCTGCATCACCGGCTGGGCGATGCGCATGCGCCGTGCGCTGCGGATGGATCCTGCGCTGAGCGGAAACAGAGCCAGGCGGATCACCACCGTGAGAGCCACGATCGCGAGCCCGTAGCTGGGCACCAGTCCATAGAAGAAATCCAGGATCGGCAGCAGCAGATTGTCGGAGATGTAACCGATCACGATGGCGTTCCGATGGGCGGTGAAGGGTGATGCCAGTGTGCAACAGCGTCGAGGCCGTTGCGTTGACGCTCAGGATTAGGCAGCGAAGCCTTTGCTTGGAATGCTGTCAGTGCTGGAACCGTTGGATTCGGGCCTGCTTTTGATGCGTTCCTGGATGTAGGTCTCGACCTGACGGAAGTTCGGCATCGAACGAAGCTCCAGTCGTGATCCATCCGTGAGCACGAGAACCATGTCTCCCCATGCGCCAAAACCACGGGGTACGCAGCGCACCTCGCGGATCTGGCTGTAGACCACCTGGCTGCGGTCCTTGCCCATCCAGCCGCCGCTCACGGACACCCGTCGACTGGTGATGCGGAAGCGCAGCCACAGAGTCCTCACGATGGCCCCCACGGTGAATGGCAGGCCAATCAGGGTGAAGCCCAGAAGAACGTTGAAGATGAGATCTCCTTTTGCAGGGCCGCCCTCGTAGAAGGTGTCTTCCTGTATTGAGCTGGTCATGACTTCAGGCCCGCCTGTACAAGCAATCTGTCGCATTCTTCCAGCAAGTCGTGATCCTCTGTGGCTGCTCCAGGCTTCAAACTGACCAGAACCCAGGCGCTGGCGTGCTCTGGTGCGTGTTCGAATCTTGAACGCAGGTGATCGTGCAGCTGTCGCCTCAATCGATTCCTGATCACGGCGCGCTTACTCACCTTGCTGCTGATCACCACAGCCACTCTGCAGGTTTCAGGAGTACTCGGGCTGACCGACGCCATCGGAGTCGCCGGGCGTTTGAGCAAGGAATGTTGGGCTGAAGCCTTTCTCAGCACCATCAAGGTGCCGTGGAAGCGTTTGCCTTTTCGATGCAGATGGTCAAAACAGCGATGGCCGCGCAGACGCATGGATGCCGGCAGGACCATCGAAGCAATCCGAACCAATCAAACGGACAGGCGTGAACGTCCGCGCTTGCGGCGGCTGCGAATCACACGACGTCCAGTGTGCGTACGCATGCGCACTCTGAAACCGGAAACGCGCCTGCGCTTGCGACTTGTGCCTCCGAGAGTTCGTTTCGTCATGGGATTTTTCCGGCACCCGGCATTTCGTCAAGGGGCGACTTTATCAGCCGGGGTCAGTCGATATCCACAAGCCAGCTGCCGAGGTAACCAGATATGGGAACGTCTCCGGGGGCTTGCGCTAGGGCATTGAACTGGAACATTCCCCCCTGGCTCGGGTTGAAGACGTTCATCACGACGGCGTAGGTGCCGCCAGTCGGGATCGGAGTGTCGGGAAAAACTTCGATCGCCGTTTGTTTCTCGTTGACTTCAAACACCGCCGGCAGCACTTCTGTGCATTTGCTTCGAGCGAGCACCCCTCCCAGCTTCATTTTGCAAAGGGATAAAGCTTCCGGACGGATTTTTGCATCGAAATAACTGGGAACAGTGATGCTTAGCTTGAGGATCGCGGTCTTGCGATCCTTCTTGCGCAGCATGAAGTAGTACTCAGAGCGATCACTTCGGCGTTGGCTGCTTTGTACGAAGTAGAGCTTGCGATAACCAGCGTCTGAATCCCATCTGAATTCCAGAAGGGAAGGTGTGTTCTGTGCAACGGCAGGCTTGATCAAGCTTGGCAGCAGAGCCGTTCCGCCGATGATTCCGCAGCCGATCAGAGCTGTCACACCAGCACTGAGTTTTGGACTGGGAGGAAAAAGTCGTTTCATCGTGATTCGGGAGCAGTCGGCGCGAATGCCGTGAGTCGTGAACGGATTGTCCTGAGAATCTTCCGAATGCAGGTGCTTCGGGGGTCGGCCCTTGATCTGTCAGTTGTGACCAGATCGGTCCGGGCGTAGACGCGCGGCTGACCTCAGGTACGGATGGTGCAGCTGCCGATCAGCAGGAATCCAGGCGTGGGCGAGTAGCCGGATGCAACGTGCAAGATCCCCCTGGACGACCATCTGCTGCACATCCAGAAGGGCCACGTCCTCCCAGCCTGATCGGTGGCGCGCCGCCGCTGCGGGAAAGCTGGCGTCCAGGTCGGAGGTCACGGAGAACGTCACCGAGACCAGCTGTTCGGGATCCAGACCGTTCTGATCCATCAGGGCATCCACCAGCTCGGCAACAGCCTCTCGAATGGCATTTGCGCTGTTATCAGCGCAGGTGGTGGCACCGCGCAGACCTCGCAGCAGCCGGGGGGCTGTCATGGTCTGTACATCCAGAGGGGTTGGCCGCTGAGCTCAAGTTCCGTGGTCAGTAACTGATCGAGTCGTAGCAGCAGACTTGATCCAGGTAAGCCCTGCAGGAGACGCTTGCGCGGCTTGCCAAGGGTCACCGGCCGGCAGCGCTCTTCATCAAGCTCAGCCAAACGGGCTGCCACCAATCGAGCCTGTTCCTCGTCGCCCAGTTCATCAACAAGGCCGAAATATTTGGCCTGTGCTCCACTGAACACCCGCCCATCAGCGAAGGTTCGGACCTTGTCCTTGTCCAACCCACGGCCCTCGGCAACGGCGCCCACGAATTGGTCGTAACTGCTGTCGATCAGGCTTTGGAGCAGCTCGCGCTCCTCCGGACTGAGGGCTCTATCAGGAGAAAGAATGTCCTTGAAAGCACCGCTCTTCACGGTTTCGAAGCGGACACCGACTTTCGCCAGCAGTTCCGAGAGGTTGTTGCCCCGCAAAATCACACCGATCGAGCCGGTGATCGTGCCGGGATTGGCCACGATCGAATCGGCTGCCACGCCGACATACACACCTCCTGAGGCAGAAATGTTGCCGAAGCTGGCCACAACCTTGCAGCCTTTTTCGCGCAGCCGCAGCAGAGCTGCATGGATTTCCTGACTGTCGCCGACTGTTCCCCCTGGACTGTCGATGCGCAGCAGGAGAGCTGGAAACTCCCGCTCCTGCACGTCGCGCAGAGCCTTCAGCACCCTGCGTCGTGTCGAGCCACTGATCGCGCCCTCAATGACGATGCGCGCCATGCGGCGTTTGGACTTGCGGCGCCACAGCCACCCCATGATCCTCTGTTCAACTCGCCGGATCTTAAAAAGGACCCTGTCGGCCTAATTCCATGACGACCCTGCAGCGCGGGCTGCTGATGGTGTTGCCCTTCGCTCTGTGGGGTACCGCAATGGCGGCTATGGCCCCTCTGGTGGAGTCGGGCGGGGCTCCTTTGGTGGCCTGTCTGCGTCTGCTTCCTGCTGGCATCGTGCTGCTGATCGCTGTGCCTTTTTTGGGGAGGCGGCTGAGCGTTGATCCTGCTGATCGTGGCTGGTTTCTGGTGTTCACTCTCGTGGATGCAATTCTCTTCCAGTTTTTTCTGGCCAAAGGGCTGCAGGGCACTGGTGCAGGCCTCGGATCAGTCTTGATCGATTCGCAGCCGCTGATCGTGGCTCTGCTCGCGCGCTGGCTGTTCGCAGAGTCGATCAATCCGATCGGCTGGATTGGCCTTGTGGTCGGACTGTCCGGCATCGTCTGTCTTGGAGTCCCGGCACCGCTGCTCCAGCACTGGTGGTTGCAGGCTGATCTTTCCGATCTGCAGACCGGCTGGCAGGACGGCACGGGCTGGATGCTGCTGGCGGCACTGGCGATGGCTCTGGGCACTGTGCTGTGTCGCTTCGCCTGCAAAAACAGTGATCCCGTGGCTGTTACCGGCTGGCACATGGTGTTGGGTGGAGTGCCTCTGCTCGTCTGGCATGGTCTCGACGCCAGCACAGCTCTGATCCCAGCTTGGTCGGCCCTCGACTGGGCTCAAATGGCCTATGCCTCGCTTCTCGGCAGTGCTCTGGCCTATTCCCTGTTTTTCTGGTTCGCGAACCGCGAGGACCTCACCGGTTTCAGTACGCTGGGCTTCCTGACGCCAGTGTTTGCACTCGTCTCCGGGGGAGTGTTGCTGGGAGAACGCCTCGACAGCCTGCAGTGGTTGGCAGTGCTGTTGGTGCTGATCTCTGTGCTGTTGGTGAGTCAGCGACAGCGCCTCTGGGAGCCCTGGGTATCGGCGTCGATCACGCGTCCTGGAGACCTGAAGGCATGACCGATCGTTCTCTAACTCTTGTGCTGGTTAGCACACCTGTCGGACAGCTCGGCAGCGGCCGGGGCGGTGGTGTTGAGCTCACGCTGGGATCGTTGGTGAAGGGCCTTGCCCAGCGTGACCATCGCCTGCACCTCGTTGCACCTGAAGGCTCCTCTTCACCGGTGAAGGATGAGCGAGTGACCCTCCACACCGTTGCGGGTGTTGATCAGCCGAGTTGGCAGCATGCGGACCGGAACGCTCCGATGGAGATTCCCAGTGATGCTGTGCTGCCTCGACTCTGGGATCGGGCGCTTGAACTGGCCAGCGATGTTGATGCATTCCTCAACTTTGGATACGACTGGCTGCCGTTATGGCTGACTCCCCACGTCGAGCCGAAGATTTTTCACCTGGTGAGCATGGGCTCCGTGTCTGCGGTGATGGACTGTGCTGTGGCCGATCTGGCGCGCTGGGATCAGCGCCGCCTCGCCTTTCACACCTGTCGGCAAGCCGACGACTTCGCCCTGATTGAGCCGCCTGAGGTGGTGGGTAATGGTTTTGATCTCTCCCGATATCAGCTGCAGTTCACAACGGATGGTCCACTGGGCTGGGCCGGACGAGTAGCGCCTGAAAAGGGGCTTGAGGATGCGGCATCGGTTGCGGCTCAGCTTGGTGAGACACTGCGTGTCTGGGGGCTGGTCGAGGACGACGCCTATGCCAGGCGCGTTGAGAGTGCTGTTCCAGCAGGAACAATTGAGTGGTGCGGCTTCAAGCCCACCGCAGAGCTGCAGCGTGAACTTGGCGGATGCAGAGCGCTGCTCAACACACCGAAGTGGAACGAGGCCTACGGCAATGTTGTGGTTGAGGCCTTGGCCTGTGGTGTGCCGGTGATCGCCTACGACCGCGGTGGTCCTGGAGAGATCATTCAGAACGGCGAAACCGGTTGGCTGGTGGCTCCCGATGATCGGGAAGCTCTTGCTAGAGCGACACTTCAGGCCTCGGCCATCGACCGTGTTGCCTGCCGCCGCTGGGTTGAGCGCTGCGCGAGTCAGGAGGGATTGGCCACTCGGGTCGAAGCCTGGATCCGCAGGGGACTGACACCAGGAGATGGCACCATCTCCTGATGACAGCGGATTCATCAGCTCCGACTTCTTCGGTCGTTCTTCCAACCGTTCGGCAGCGACGGCATGGAATGCTGCTCATCCTTGTGCTGGCAGTAGCGATCTTCTGCTGGAAGCTCGGCAGCACCGGTCTCGTTGATGAAACGCCTCCATTGTTCGCGGCGTCGGGCCGCGCCATGGCGGAGACCGGTGACTGGCTCACACCCAGGGTCAACGGCTTGCCTCGGTTCGACAAACCACCCCTGGTGTACTGGCTGATGGGCCTGGGATATGTCCTGCCGGCAGGGAGTGTCTGGGACCCTCTCGGCACTTGGGCGGCCCGTTTGCCTTCAGCCCTGGCCTCGGTGCTGACCATGCTCGCTCTTGGGGACACCCTGCTGCGTTATCCAGTGCGGGGCGATTCGTTTCCTCGTCGGACGGCCATTGCCGCATCCCTGGCTTTTGGCCTGTCTCCGCTGGTGCTGATCTGGAGCAGAACCGCTGTCAGTGATTCGTTGCTCACTGGAATGCTCGCTCTCAGCCTTCTCTGCCAGTGGCGCTGCTATGCGAGTGGATCGGGTCGGCGTTGGTGGCTTGCCTGGATTGTTCTGGCCTTCGCCGTGCTGACCAAGGGTCCGGTGGCGGTTGTGCTTACAGGCATCACCCTTGTGCTGTTCGCCTTGATTCGCCGGGATCTCTCAGGTCTGTGGACGTCTCTGAGGCCTTTGCAAGGACTTGTGATCACAGGCCTGATCAGTCTTCCTTGGTATGTAGCCGAGCTGCTGGTGGAGGGCCAGCCTTTCTGGGACAGCTTTTTTGGCTATCACAATCTTCAGCGACTTACCAGCGTTGTGAACGACCATCTGCAGCCCTGGTGGTTTTTCGGACCTGTGCTGGTGGTGGCGTCATTTCCCTTCACCCCGCTGCTGGTCTTTGGGCTGGGACGAGTGATTGCCGATTTCGCGGGAGGTGCTTCCTTGCGGCGCATTCCCGTCCGCGACAGCCTCGGTCATTTCGCCGGCTGCTGGTTGCTGGCGGTGTTTTTGCTGTTCACTGCAGCGGCAACCAAGTTGCCCAGCTATTGGCTTCCTGCCACACCTGCCGCCGCCTTGCTGATCGCTCTGACCGCTCTTCCCCCGTCTCTTCAGCAACGAAAGAGTTTGTGGATTGCTTGGTGTTCAACGGCGCTTTGCACAGTGATCCTGTCGTCTGGTCTGCTGGCATCGCCCCTTTGGATTCCACTGATTCAGGATCCGGAGATGCCCACCCTGCCGGCTGAGCTGCTGGCCAGTGGCTTGGTGATCAGGGCTGCGGTGTGTTTCGTGGTTGCCGTCCTGGTTGGAACCAGGAGTTTCTGGGGCGCTGTGCCCGGACGACTGCTGGCCTGGCAGGGACCCATGGTGCTGTTTCAGCTCATTGCGCTCGTGCCGATGATCCAGCTTGGGGACCGGGTTCGTCAGTTGCCGGTGCGCCAGGTCGCACAACAGGTTGTGGCGCAACGCCGGCCAGGGGAACCTCTGGCGATGGTCGGTGTGCTCAAGCCTTCACTCCACTTCTACACAGACCAGGTGGTGCTCTACGAAGGCCAATCCAAGTCTGCGTTCGTCAACCTCGCTGATCGTCTCAGCCGTGAGCAGCGACAAGGTTTCCAGGGTTTGCCTCGCACGGAGGTCGATGCGTCGCCCTCGGTGCTGGTTGTTATCAACCAGGGGACGGCAGCCAAGCAGCACTGGCAGGGCCTCAAGCCGCAAAAACTGGGGAGCGCCGGCATCTACGAGTTGTGGCGTTTGGACAGGTCTCGACTTGAGCAGCGTGCTGCGGATTTGCGCAAGGAGGGTGTGGATCTCACCTGGACAAGACCACGACCCGAGCGCTACTGATCGCGTTCAGCTGGTTCCGACAACTCGCTCAGCTCGATGCGGCGGCAGAAACTGCAATGGCCCCACTGGGCCATCTCTCCCATCGGTGAGGGTGTTCCACAACGTGGACATGCAGCGATGCCATGCACATCAATACGACTGGGATGGCGTTTCCACTCCTCGAGCGGATCTCCGACCACCTGACGCGGCGCAGGATGGTGTTGCTGAATCCGCAGATCGCGCACGGGATGGCCTGCGGCACGAATGGCTGCGAGCAGCTGCGGTTTGCTGTAAAGCAAGGCCTGGCGCCACTGGGGATGGCTGGCTCCCACGGTCAGCATTCCACTCCGCATGGCTAGCGGTTGGCAATGGCTGGAGAGTGGATCGCCCGCCAGTTTCGGCCAGTCTTGCCAGAGCGCAGCAAGTGAACCCTCCTGTCTCCAGCTGCTTTGGAGAGCCTCCAGACATCCGCTGATCGCCTGAACGGGTGCCGGTTCAGGTGGCATCAGCACTTCCCCTTTCCCGAAGCGGCGTCGCTGCGATTTCGGGGCCCGACCCATGCCAATTGCCGATTTGAGCCGACCTTAGGCAGGCACTGTTGATTTGCTCGCTACCCTCAAACTGCTGCTCGCCCCGATCCATGGGTTTCTTCGACCGGCTCAGCCGACTGCTGCGCGCCAATGTCAACGATCTCGTGAGCAAGGCCGAGGATCCCGTCAAGATTCTCGATCAGTCCGTGGCGGACATGCAGGAGGATCTGGTGAAGTTGCGCCAGGCTGTCGCCATGGCGATCGCCAGTCAGAAGCGCCTTCGTAATCAGGCCGATCAAGCGGAATCTCAGGCTCGCACCTGGTACGAACGGGCGGAGCTCGCTCTGAAGAAGAACGAGGAGGATCTGGCACGAGAGGCACTCACCCGTCGCAAAACATTCCAGGAGACCTCTGCCTCTCTGGCCAAGCAGGTACAGGGTCAGGACGCTCAAGTGGAAACCCTCAAGAAGAGTCTTGTGGCACTCGAGGGCAAAATCGCCGAGGCGCGCACCAAAAAGGACATGCTCAAGGCCAGGGCCCAGGCGGCCAAGGCTCAGCAGCAGCTCCAGAGTGCCGTGGGGAACATGGGTAGTAATTCCGCCATGGCAGCCTTTGAGCGGATGGAAGACAAGGTTCAGGCGATGGAAGCCAGCAGTCAGGCCGCGGCTGAACTGGCTGGGGCCGATCTGGAGAGCCAGTTCGCAGCCCTTGAGGGTGGAGATGATGTTGATGATGATCTTGCAGCCCTTCGCCAGCAACTGGCGGGTGGGCCCGAAGCTGTTGCATTGCCAGCAGCTGATCAGGGCAAAGCGGATGCTGTTCAGCCGGTGAACGTGTCTGAGGTCGACAACGACCTTGAAGAGCTCCGCCGATCCATTGACAAGATCTGATCACGGAGTCGTGATCGGCCGACGTGAACACCCGCCCTGAACCGAAGACGTCTCTTGATGATCACCTCTGATCGCCTCGCAAGGCTCGGTAGCGGTGTTTTTGATCGCAACGACCGGCGCAAGTCGGTCTATGTCGAGAGTGAACGGCAGCAGCATCAGGGTCTAATTGACTTGTCTCTCGGCTCCACTGATCTGGAGCCACCACTCGCTGCCGTGAAAGCGATGGCCGAGGTGCTTGAGCATCCCTCTAGCTCCTCCTACTGCCTCCATGCAGGGACACAATCGTTCAGGCGTGCGGCTGCCGCATGGGTTCAGCAGCGGTTCGGCGTTCCAGTGGATGCTGAGACGGAAGTGCTCCTGTTGGTGGGATCGCAGGAAGGCACAGCGCATCTGCCTCTTGCAGTTCTTGATCCCGGTGATTCGGCTCTGATTCTTGACCCCTCCTACCCCTCTCACCGGGGTGGCCTGGAACTGGCGGATGCAGACATCTACACCCTTCCGCTCACCGCTGAGCGGAATTGGGCTCCAAACTTCGACGCGCTCTCCGCTGACCAATGGCAGCAATTGCGTCTGATGGTGCTCGGTTTTCCTCATAACCCCACCGCCTGCACCGGAGAGCAGGCCTGGCTTGATGAGGCCATGCACCATTCGGTTCAACACGATTTAGTGCTGGCCCACGACAACCCTTATGTGGATCTGGCGCTGGAGGGTGATGCCCCGTCTCTGCTGCGCTGCCCCCATTGGCGGGAGCGGGGAATTGAATTCTTCTCTTTGTCCAAGGGATGGTGTCTCGGGGGCTTCCGGTTGGCGTTTGCGGTGGGAGCTGCTCCCTTGATTCATGCGTTGCGCCAGCTGAAAGGTGTCGTTGATTTCAACCAGTGCCAGGCCCTCCAGCGGGGCGCAGTGGTGGCGCTGGATCAACATGCCGACTGGCCATCACGTCTCCTGCCCATTTATCGCCAGCGCCGCGATCGCATGCGACAGGCCTTGGCTGATCTCGGCTGGATCGTGCCGATGCCATCCATGGCTCTCTACCTCTGGATGCCAATCCCGGAATGGGCGAGTGCCAAGGGCTGGAGCGACGAACAGCTTGCGGCTGAGCTGCTGGAGCACTGCGGCGTAGCGCTGACCCCTGGTTCCGGTTTTGGTGATGTGGGTCGTGGGTGGCTGCGGCTGGCTCTTGTCCGTCCGGTCGAAGAGCTGGAGAAAGCTGTCGCTCGCCTGTATCCCTGGTGGGAGCAGCACCATTGACCTTGTTGCGTACGGGCCGGGGGCGACTGCTGCACGATTTACGCCGGCATGGTCATGATGCTTGGTGGCTGAGGCGCTTGGGCGTGTGTGCCAGCACCGAGAGTGAGCTGACTCAATGGTTGGTGCAGCGGCCCTGGTCTGGCCTCTCTCCTCGTGCTGTGTTGGCTGACCATCAGATCCGTGGCCATGGACAGTACGGACGTCGCTGGATGGCGCCGATGGGCGGTGTCTGGTTGAGCGCGGCTCTCCCCTGGCCTCAGCAGCAATGCTCAACGGGGTTGTTCGGTCTCACCGTGGCCCTTGCCCTGGCGGAGCAGGTCGAGTCCACTGGCCTGCAGGTGTCCATCAAGTGGCCCAATGATCTGATGATTGAGTCCCGCAAGCTGGCCGGTGTGCTGCCCTCTCTGGTCTTCCGCGGCAGTCGGGTCCGTCTGGCTCGAATCGGGGTCGGGCTCAATGTGAATAATCCGGTTCCTCCTGGAGCGATCTCCCTGAGGGAACTGCTTTGTTCAGGGAGATGTCGGCTGAGGATCTGGCAAGGAGCCGTGCTGCGCGCACTCGACCGCGCCTGCGAGTTGGCGCTTGAGCCCAACATGGTGGTCCGTCAGGCCGAGCAGCGTCTCTGGGCTGCATCGGTGGCTGATCCAGGCACGGGAGAGTCCTGGCAAGTGCGAGGTATCGGTATGGACGGTCGTCTGCTTCTGAAACAAGGGACCCGGAGGACCAGCTGGACTCGTTGGACAGACAGTCCTGATCAGGATCTCTAGAGTCTCGCTCGATGAGACCGTCTTTATCCGTTGGTTCTGCGTTGGCTTGCCGCATCGGTTCTGTTGTCCATTCCTGCTCTGCAGGGGCCAGTGACCCCTCCTGAGCTCAAGCCGCTGCCGCCGCCGCTCAGCTTCGACCGTTCGCTGGAGTCCCTAGAGCGAAATCGTGTCATCACACCGCTCGAGCGTCGCCAGATTCAAACCGGGGAACAGTTCCGACCCATTGATGTTCCAGCCTTCCAGCAGGCCTGCCGAAGCGGTGCGTTGTCGAAGCAGGAATGCAGCAGTGGTGTGGCCGTGCGCCGCCGGAGTTATCGCCTGCAACCGCGCGTTGTCTGGAAAGACCATGATGAAACGCTGACCGGCTTGTCCAGACGCGGTTTCGATGGCACACCGCTTCCTCCGATTTCAGTACCGGTGAAGGCTTTGCTGGCAGGTTCCGCTGCAACGTTCCGTCTCGAGACGGTGTTTGCGGTATCGCCCCGACCGGCTTCGATCTCTGGCAACGGCGATCGCAAGCTGCTGTTTCCGGTCATCGGTTCAGCCATCACCACAAGTGACTTCGGCTGGCGGATCCATCCGATCATCGGAAGATGGTTGATGCATGCCGGCAAGGATCTGGCTGCTCCTGAAGGGACCCCGGTGGTCGCTGCGTTGTCAGGAAACGTGCTGAGCAGCGGTCTGGCGGGTGGTTATGGCATTGCTGTGGAGCTGGATCATGCCCAGTCCAAACGTCGGACCCTTTATGGACATCTTTCAGAGATCTACGTGAAGTCCGGCCAGAAGGTTCGCCAGGGTGAGGTGATCGGTCGTGTGGGCAGCACCGGCCTCAGTACCGGACCTCATCTGCATTTTGAACTGCGTCGGCCTGAGGCCGGCGGCTGGGTGGCTGTTGACCCTGGCGATCTGGACCTCAATCCGCTCACTGCTTCTGGCGCCGATGCCGTGTCACTGCTGGTGGGGCAACTGATGACCAGTCTCGAGCGTTCTCAAGATTCAGACGTCTGAGCCTGACGCTCTTCTCGCAAGATGAAACCCACACCTCTGACGGTGTGAATCAAGGTTGCTCGTTCACTCGATTCGATCTTTTGGCGCAAATAGCGGATGTAGACATCGAGCAGATTGTCGTCGCCGTAGAAGTTCTCACCCCAGACTCCGCGCATGATTTCAGAGCGCTCGAGCACTTTCCCCTGACCATGCATCAGGAAATTGAGTAACTCGTATTCCTTCACGGACAGCTGGATGAACTGGCCTGAACGGGTCACATCCCTTGTGCTGGTGTTCATCACTAGGTCTGCAACCTGAAGAGTTTCGGGATGATCTCCGTAGCCAGACCCTGCAGAGAACGTGCTGGCACGTCGTTGCATGGCCCGCAGTCGTGCCATTAATTCCTCAATCGAAAAAGGCTTCACCAGATAGTCGTCGACCCCAGCATCCAGGGCTGTCACACGATCAGCCACATCGTCGTGGCCGGTGAGCATCAGGATCGGTGTGGTGATGGCGCTGCTGCGGATTCGCTGGCAGATGTCCACACCGCTGAAATCTGGAAGATTCCAGTCCAGAACAATCAGGTCAGGAGATGGTTCCGTGCGGGCTCGGATCAGGCCCGTGGCTCCATCAGCGGCCACATCCACTTCATACCCCTCAACCTCCAGTTCCATTCTCAGGAGTTCCGTGAGACGAGCCTCGTCATCGACGAGCAGCAGCCTGGTCTTCGGAGTGGCTGTGGAGACCATGCAATCCAGTACACCCACGAACCAGCCTAATCAGAGCGCTCAACTCGGCCGTCACGGAAATGGGCCACCCGTTCGGCACGAGCCGCCACATCATCTTCATGGGTGACCAGCACCAGCGTGATGCCCTGGTCGTGCAGGGCATCGAACAGGTTCAGTACGTCATCCGTGGTGCGTGAGTCGAGGGCGCCGGTGGGTTCATCGGCGAGAAGAAGAGCAGGCTGATTGATGATGGCCCTCGCAATGGCGACTCTTTGCTGTTGACCGCCGGAAAGCTGATTCGGCTTGTTCTGCATCCTTTCCCCAAGGCCCACACGGTCCAGCGCTTCTCTAGCTTTGTCCCGTCTCTGCTGGGGTGAAAGCCCTGCGTAGATCATCGGCAGCATGACGTTCTCGAGAGCCGTCGCGTGAGGCAGTAGATGGAATTGCTGAAACACGAAACCCAGCTGTTGATTGCGCAGATCCGCAAGGGCATCGTCATCAAGCTCCTCCACTGCACTCCCATTGAGGTGATAGGAGCCGCTGCTTGGGCGGTCGAGGCAGCCCAGAATGTTCATCGCAGTGCTTTTGCCGGATCCGCTGGCACCCATTACGGCGAGATAGTCGCCTTTGCACACGGTTAGATCAAGTTGATCAAGAGCTCTGACCAGGCCAGCTCCGCTTCCATAGATCTTGTCGACTCCACGCAATTCAGCAACGGGGGAGCGTTGAGCCGGCGCTCCGTCAGCCAAGGGTGGCTCCGGAGGCATTGGCGATCGCTTGTTGCAGGATCGGGGTTCCTGCCACCGCATCATTGGCCCACTGGAATAGCGGATTGGAGAGGATTCCACCAACTGCGGTGACCACCACGCAGGTCACTAGTGCCACGCGCAGTGGAGGCAGTCCAATGGTGTTCCACTGGATTGGCGGATAGGACTTCACTGCATCGGAGGCTTCCTGGGGCTCCTTGACCACCATCATCTTGATCACCCCGATGTAGTAGTAGATCGACACCACTGAGGTGATCAGTCCCACCACCACCAGCAGATACTGGTGATCAGCCCAGCCCGCAAAGAAGAGATAGATCTTGCCGAAGAAACCCAGCATCGGTGGAATTCCTCCCAGTGACAGCAGGCAGAGACTGAGCCCAAGCGTGATCAGAGGATCTTTCTGGTAGAGACCGGCGTAATCGGAGATGCGATCACTGCCGGTGCGAATCGAGAACAGGATGATGCAGGCAAAGGCCCCCAAGTTCATGAATAGGTAGGCCGCCATGTAAAGGACCATGGCGGCGAAACCGTCCTCGGTGCCGCACACCAGGCCAATCATCACGAAGCCGGCCTGACCGATGGAGCTGTAGGCCAGCATCCGTTTCATCGAGGTCTGGGCGAGCGCAACGACATTGCCGAGGGTCATGCTGAGCACCGCCAGAACGGTGAACAGCAGCTTCCACTGCGTGTCGAAACTGCCGAAACAGCCCACCAGGATGCGCAGAGCCAAGGCGAAACCGGCGGCTTTTGAACCCACAGACAGGAAGGCGACCACCGGTGTTGGAGATCCTTCGTAGACGTCTGGTGTCCACTGGTGAAAAGGCACTGCAGCGATCTTGAACGCCACGGTTGCCAACACGAACACCAGTGCCAGAGCAGCTAGAGGTGTCGGACTGGTCAGCAGTGACTGCCCGATCGCTTCCAGGCTGGTGGAGCCGCTGAGTCCATAAAGCAGTGAGGAGCCGTAAAGAAACACCGCAGCTGCGGCAGAACCCACCAGCAAATATTTCAGCGCTGCTTCCGAACTGCGCGCATCGCGTTTCATGTACCCGGAGAGCAGGTAACTGGCGACTGACAGGGTTTCCAGAGACACAAAAATGCTCACCAGATCGGTGGCACCGCAGAGCAGCATGCCTCCAAGTGTTGCTGCCAGAAGGATTGCGGCGTATTCACCAACAGGGGTTCCTCCCTGTTCGGCATACCTCCAGCTGATCAGCAAGGAGAGCAGAGTTGAGCAAGCCACGACGGCCCTGAAGGCAATCGCCAGGTGATCGGAAAGAAATGCGCCCAGGAACGATGGCTCCAGTGGAGCGTTCCACTGCAGGGCAAGCAACACCAGGGCTGTGCCCAGACCTGCATAACAAATGGGTGGGACCCAGCGCACAGAGACTTTTTCGCCTGCTAAGTCCACCAGCAGGGTGGCCAGCATCGCCAGCAGAACTGCGCCTTCCGGGGCAATCGCACCGGCGTTCAGCGCAAGATTGAGAAGATCACCCGGCGCTGCCAAAGGCTGGGTGTCGAGAAGCAAGGCACCCATCTCGGGCATGGCGCGCGCAGGGCAGAGCGGTTCGGGCGACTTTAGCCGCGCTTCCGTTCCTCCTTGTGGCATCGCGCGTATTCGCTGCAACTGGAGCGGCGGTGCGATAGAGAAGGGAACGGTTATCTGCCCTCTTTTGGCGCACACCCTGGTCATCGTTGAGAGCCCCACCAAGGCCCGCACCATCCGTGGATTCCTTCCCAAGGACTTCCGGGTGGAAGCCTCGATGGGGCATGTGCGCGATCTCCCGAACAACGCCAGTGAGATTCCAGCAGCGCAAAAGGGCCAGAAGTGGGCCAATCTCGGAGTGAACACCGAGTCTGATTTCGAGCCCCTTTACGTGGTGCCGAAGGACAAGAAAAAAACGGTAAAGGAGCTGAAGGACGCTCTTAAAGGTGCTGATCAGCTTTTGTTGGCGACTGATGAAGACCGAGAGGGTGAAAGCATCAGCTGGCATCTTTTGCAGCTGCTTGCACCGAAGGTTCCGGTGAAACGAATGGTGTTTCACGAGATCACCAAGGAGGCGATTGGCCGGGCTCTTGACCAGACCCGTGAGCTGGATATGGAACTCGTGCATGCCCAGGAGACGCGACGCATCCTGGACCGTCTGGTGGGATACACCCTGTCGCCGCTGTTGTGGAAGAAGGTGGCCTGGGGCCTGTCTGCGGGGCGTGTTCAGTCCGTGGCTGTGCGTCTGCTGGTGCAACGGGAACGTGCACGTCGGGCATTCCGCAGCGGTAGTTACTGGGACCTCAAGGCTGGTCTCGAGCAGACCGGCAGTCGTTTTGACGCCAAGCTCACCCACCTAGAGGGGCAGCGCATTGCCACCGGCAATGATTTTGATGAAAACACCGGCGAGCTCAAGGCCGGGAGCAAGGTCCGCCTTCTGAGTGAAGGCGATGCCCTGACGCTCTCCGAAACGGTTAAGTCGGAGGCATGGAGCGTCACGTCCGTGGAGGAAAAACCCACGGTGCGACGGCCCGTTCCGCCGTTCACAACCAGCACCCTGCAGCAAGAGTCAAACCGCAAGCTTCGGCTTTCTGCCAGGGAAACCATGCGTTGTGCGCAGGGTCTGTATGAGCGTGGTTTCATCACCTACATGCGCACCGATTCGGTGCATCTCTCTGATCAGGCGATCAGCGCTGCCCGTAGCTGTGTGGAATCGCGTTATGGCAAGGACTATTTGAGCAAGGGGGCCAGGCAGTTCAGCACCAAGGCCCGAAATGCACAGGAGGCGCATGAAGCGATTCGTCCTGCCGGTGAGAGTTTTCGTGCTCCACAGGAGACAGGTCTCGATGGCAGAGATCTCGCTCTCTATGAGCTGATCTGGAAGCGCACCGTCGCCAGCCAGATGGCTGAGGCCCGCCTCACCATGCTGTCCGTTGATCTAAGTGCTGCTGATGCGGTGTTCCGTGCCAGTGGAAAGCGCATTGATTTTCCTGGTTTCTTCCGTGCCTACGTGGAGGGCAGTGATGATCCCGATGCGGCCCTGGAAGGCCAGGAAGTGTTGTTGCCAGCGCTCAAACAGGGGGATTCTCCCAAGCTCAAAGACGTTGAGGCGCTCGGCCACCAGACCCAGCCTCCGGCTCGGTTCTCAGAAGCGTCCCTGGTCAAGATGCTCGAGAAGGAGGGGATCGGCAGGCCCTCTACCTATGCCTCGATCATTGGCACGATCGTGGATCGCGGCTATGCCGCGATCCAGAACAATTCACTCACGCCGAGCTTCACAGCTTTTGCGGTAACGGCTCTGCTCGAGGAGCACTTCCCCGATCTGGTTGACACCTCCTTCACCGCCAGGATGGAGAACACCCTTGATGAGATCTCTCACGGAAAGGTGCAGTGGCTGCCCTATCTAGAGAGCTTCTACAAGGGCAACGAGGGGTTGGAATCCCAGGTGCACCTGCGGGAGGGCGATATCGACCCTGGTGCTTCACGCACGATCGACCTCGAGGGCCTTCCCTGTGTGGTCAGAATCGGCCGCTTTGGTGCTTATCTCGAAGCCAAACGTGTTGGAGACGACGGTGAGGAGGAGCTGATCAAGGCCACCCTTCCGCGTGAGATCACCCCCGCCGATCTCGATCACGATCAGGCCGAGCTCATCCTCAAGCAGAAGGCTGATGGGCCTGAGGCCTTAGGTGAAGATCCGGAAACCGGAGATCTCGTTTATCTGCTGTTTGGTCAATACGGTCCCTATGTGCAGCGCGGGCAGGTGAGTGATGAGAACCCGAAGCCCAAGCGTGCATCACTGCCCAAGGGAGTGAAGCCAGAGGATCTCAGCCTCGATGATGCTCTGGGGCTGCTGCGGCTGCCCAGGCTGCTGGGAGAGCACCCTGACGGTGGCAGGGTTCAGGCTGGACTGGGTCGTTTCGGTCCCTACGTGGTTTGGGACAAGGGCAAGAATGAGAAGGACTACCGCTCGCTGAAGGGCGATGACGATGTCCTCGCAGTGGGACTGACCCGTGCGCTTGAGTTGCTGGCCATGCCCAAGCGTGGTCGAGGCGGTCGGACTGCGCTTAAGGATCTCGGTAAGCCCGAGGGCAGTGATGAATCGGTTCAGGTCTATGACGGCCCATACGGTCTCTATGTGAAACAGGGCAAGGTCAATGCCTCGCTTCCTGAAGGCAAGGGTGCTGACGACATCACCCTGGAGCAGGCGGTGGAGCTGCTGGAGGCCAAGGCCGCCAGCAAGAAGGGTGGCCGTAAGGCTTCCACCACCAAGAAACCTGCCGCCAAAAAGCCTGCGGCTAAGAAGCCCGCAGCCAAGAAGCCTGCGGCCAAGAAGCCTCCCGCCACAACGAAGTCAGGTCGGTTGCGTGCCAGTGCCGTGCGCGTGATTCGCCCTGCCGATTCCTGATGGGCATCAGGCTGTTCGTTCGGTCGTTGTTGCCCTTGCTGATGCTGCTGCAGGCCTGTGATGGCACATCATTCGGCCAGCGGCTGTCTGAAAGCTTTGACTCTCAGGCTGGGGATGTCAGCCCAGCTGGCACCCAGGCCGATCCAGACACCAGCGTGGTTGCCGACAAGGGCGAGCAGCAGTCCAAGGTCAACCAGAACGACAAGCCAACCGCCAGTGTGAGCAAGGATGGGGACGCGACCGAGTCCGAAGAGTCCGACCGCAAATCCGACCGCGAGCAATCGCCAGCACCGGCAGTTGCGACCGATAGCCCTAAGCCGAGATCCACTCCGGAGCGCACCCTGCCCTATCGCATCATGATTCGCCTCTCAGCCGCAGATCCAGCTGCTCCTGCGGAGGGAGTCACGGAGGCTCTTCGGCGTGCTGGCATTGGTTTTGAGGTGGAGACCATCGAAAAAGTGCCCGCCAGCGATCTGAATCAGTCCTCCAACCTCCAGCCGAAGCCTGCTTCCTGATGCGACCAGCCCTCAGCCATCGCCAGGCCCTGCGGATGATGGAATCCTCCTATCTGGCGGCCGCGTCTGCTTTGATCTGGCTGGCGCTCTATTACCTCCCGGTGGGTGGAGCTCTGTTCCGCCTTGCCTTGCCTCTGCCACTCGCCCTGCTGGCGGTCCGTCGAGGTGCCCGTGCCGGGGTCGAGGGCCTAGCTGTGGCGATTCTTTTGCTGATCGCCTTGATGGGGCCGGTGCGTGGACCCTTGATGCTGTTTCCCTATGGCTTGCTGTCCATTTGGCTCGGCTGGTGCTGGCTGCATCGCTGCAGCTGGTGGCTGAGCTGGGGGATCGGCCTGCTGATCGGTGCTGCCGGATTCCTTGTAAGGGTTGTTGCGCTTTCTCTGTTGGTGGGTGAAAACCTTTGGGTGATTATCACCCGAGCTGGTGCAGGCCTTCTGGACAGGTTGCTGGAATTACTGCAGTTATCGCTTGCACCTGATCTGTTGCTGGTTCAGCTGATGGCTCTCGCACTTGTGCTCATTCAGCAACTGGTGTATGTCCTCGCTCTCCACGCCCTGGCCTACTGGATTTTCCCCCGGTTGCAGGCCCCCGTCCCTGACCCTCCACCGCTGCTTCATGGACTGGTCGCCCTCGACCCTCTCTGACTCTCCGTTTGGGGTGCGTCGTCTGACCGGCTCGCCGGCCACGGTTCAAGCAACTCGCTTTGCAAGCCTCTGGTCTGATTCTGCGCAGCCGCTGCCGGATCTGCTGTTGGTGCTCGCGTCCACAAGGACCGCTGAACAACCGGGAATCTCCGCGGCGGGCTGTACCCCAGCAGCACGCCGTACAACGGCTCTGGCCGATGCGGAGCTGCTGCTGAGAGGGCCATCCGTTCCTCCGCTCTGGTGCCTGCCACCTCTTCCAGCGGGGGTGTCACCAGCCTTGATCAGCTGGGTGGCTTGCCAGCAGCTCGGTCTCGATCCGCAGGTTGCAGCGCTCGGATTGCCGATGTCACCGCAGTTCCCCCATCTCCGCTTTGAAGATCCAGGTTCCGGTCCTGCTGGTTGCGTCTCCAGCGGCCGTGCGATGCAGCCCAAACGGGTGCAGCAGCTGTTGGATCGTGGTCGGCGTCTTGGGCAACGACTGCGTCGTCCACTGCTGCTGGCGGAATGTGTTCCTGGCGGCACCACTACAGCCCTGGCCGTGTTGACGGGGCTTGGGTTGCCTGTTCAGGCACTGGTTAGTGGCAGTGCTCTTCATCCACCGATGGCGTTGAAGCAGCAGCTGGTGAGCGAGGGGCTCTCGCGCCTGCCTGGCCCCCCAAGCATCGATGCACAGGCCTTGCTCGCGGCCGTTGGTGACCCTTTTCAGGCCCTTGCCACAGGGCTGTTGCTCGGGGTGCTCGATTCGGATCAGCCCGTTCTGCTTGCCGGTGGCAGTCAAATGGCCGCAGTGCTTGCGCTGGCGCTTCATGCGGTTCCAATTGATCGTCGTCAGCAGCTCTGCGATCGGGTTCTGATCGGTACCACTGCATGGCTTGCTGCTGAGCGTCTGCAGGCTGCAACGTCTAACTCTTCGTTGTTCACGCTGCTCAGCAATTTGGAGCAGCACTATTCCGTTTCACTGCAGGCCTATGCCGCTGGCCTGCGCTTCTCTGCGAGCCGCCATGCGCGCCTGCGCGACTTCGAGCAGGGCCACGTCAAGGAAGGAGTCGGTGCCGGTGGCCTTGCTCTTCTGGCTCAATGGAGAGGTGTTTCCGTCGACACTCTCGTGCAGTCTTGTGATAGGGCCGTCGATCAGTTGCTCGCGGCCGGCCATCCAGGCACTGTCGCCCCGTAGGTTCGGACCATGAAGCCTGTTGTCGACCCGGCGCCATTGTTGAACCGTCGTCGGTTTCTTCAGTTCGCTGCTGTGACAGCTGCTGCCGGTCTCAGTGGCTGCAGCCGGGGAGGATCGGCTCCCACGCTGCGTGCATCAGCAGAAACTCTGCCGTCCATCTGGCGTCGTGATCTGCCGGGCCCCTGGCGTTTCGATGCGCTTTCAGGGGCGACTGCTCTGGAGAGTCCGTGGCCGTCGCCAACGGATCTGTTGGCTTTGACCGACGGCTGGTTGTCGGTGATCAGCCCTGAGCGATTGCAGGCGATCGCTGCTGATGGTCTTCAGTCGAGGATCGACCCTCTTGGCCAACGCTTCCTCAACGAGGCTCCACTGGTTTGGAAGAGCCTGCTGTTGCCGGTGGCCTTCAGCCCGTGGGTCATGGTGATTCGGCGTGATGGCAAAACATCTCCTTCACTGGAGGCCGGTTGGGACGCTCTGCTCGACCCGCAGCTCAAGGGCAAGCTGCTGCTGCCTTCCAGCCCGAGATTGCTGATTTCTCTCGCCGAGAGAATGGGAGATGGCGATGCCTTGCGACGCCTGCGTGCGTCGGCTCTCAGTTTTGATGACCGTTTCGGCATGAACTGGCTGCTGCAGGGCGATGCCAGGGTTGTCGTGCTGCCTCTGCAGCGCTGCATGGCGGCCCTCAAGCGTGATCCCAGGCTCACGGCTGTGCTGCCAGAGCAAGGCGCACCATTGCATTGGACGCTGCTGGTTCGTCCTGCCCAGACCGCTGAACCCATCCCCCAGGACTGGGTGCTGAAAGCCTGGAAGCAACCGCTGCTGTCTCGATTGTTGGCACAGGGCTGGATTCCGCCGCTGCCCAGGGGTGAGCTTGTTGGAGCGCAAGGTCGGATTCCGCTGCGACTGCGCCCGCTGGTGCTTCCGCAGCCATCGGTCTGGGCACAAAGCTGGATGCTGTTGCCACCTGATGCTGCAGAGCAGCACCGTTTGCAGCAGCTCTGGGAGGCGTCAGCCCCATAGCCGCCGTCGCGGTGCGGCTGCCAGCAGTCGATGGGTCTCCGCCAACAGCTCAGGGATCGGCAGCTGGTGCGGGCAGCGTGGCAGGCAGTCTCCGCAGCGGTCGCATTGGCTCGCATCGACCGTTTCCCACCAGTGCCCGGCACGGCCGATCAGGTTGTAGCGCTCCCCGGCAAATTCCATCAGGTCATGGCCATGGGCAAGATTGCGCAACCTCAGCAGCTCTGGGATCGGAACATCATTGGGGCATGGCAGGCAGGCACGGCACTGGCCGCAGAGCTCATGCCCCAGACGACTCTCCCGCAGCTGTTCAAGCTGTGCAAGCGCCCTTTGCTCCTCGAGATCCAATGGACCGTCGCTGGCTGCAAGTGATCGAGCCAGTTTGAGGTCAGCGGCGCTCTGGGCTCCCACGGTGAGTGTGCTGATGCCTGCTGCGAGCAGAAAGCGATAAGCCAGCTGCAACGGCTGGAAGGGACTGCAGTCAGCTTTCAGAAGATCACTCGGTGCCTGCAGGCGACCACCCTTGTCTGCCGGTGAAATCGCAAGCACGCCCATTGACCGCTCGAGGGCCCGCTGTGCCAGAGGCATGCGCGTGGGGTCAAGTAGATGCAGATGCAGGCAACAGAACCGAAAGCGATCACTGGCGATTGCACGCTCGATCAGAGCATTGGAACCGTGGCTGCTGAAGCCCACCTGGCGGACCTTGCCACTTGTGAGAGCCCAGTCGATCAGCCGGCCTCCCTCGCCGGAGAGCACCCAGTCGAGATGGCTGTCCAGGTTCAGGCCATGAATGGCCAGGTTGTCCAGTGTGTTGATCCTGAGTCTGCCGAGGCTGCTCTCGAGAGCCTCACGCCCAGCCTGAAAACTCTGCCCAGGCAGAAGCTTGCTGGTGATCACCCAGCCACCGTCTGCCGGGGCCAAGCCCTCCTTGTTCAGCTGAGCCAGCGCCATGCCCAGAAAGGCTTCAGCTGGCCCATAGGCCGGTGCTGTCTCAAGATGGTTGATACCAGCCGCAAGAGCTGCGCGTAACACCTGCAACATCTGGTCCGGAGACTGGAGAGCGCGCATGGTGCCGAGCGTGAACAGGCTCACATCGGCCCCGTCACCGAATGAGCGGCGCAGCACAGGCCGGGGGAGTGTGCTGCTCAAGGGTCTTGGGTGTCGCCCTGGGTATCTCTGGGATCTCCAGGTTGGCGTGATTCCAGGTGTCGTCCCAGGGCGGCGGGACTGATCCCGTCGAGGAAGCGACGGAATTCATCACGATCCTCCGCATCCGCTTCGGCATCGACGGCAATCGAGGCTTCCGCAACCACCTCCTCAAGCATCCAGATGCTGCTGCCGGTGCGAATGGCCAGTGCGATCGCATCACTGGGTCGTGCATCGATCTCCAGAAGGTTGTCATCGGCATCCAGGGCAGCCTCAAGCTCATCCGTTTCGGCCGTCGTGGTGTCGTGGTCGCTGTCGCAGAGGCGCAGGACGGCCCTGAAGGTGCTGTCTTCAATCGCGTGAATGATCACCCGCTCCAGCTGCAATCCCCCTGCGTCGAGCAATGCAGCCATCAAGTCGTGGCTGAGGGGTCTGGGCTGTGGCGAGTCATTGAGCCCAGCCATGATGTTGTGCGCCTGTGCCTGATCAATCCAGATCGGCACCTGGCGACTTCGGGATGGGTCCCGCAGCAGCACGATCGGACTGCGGCTGCTGGCATCCAGGGCGATTCCCGCCACGCTCATCTCGATCAAGTACGGCTCCGCCGCTCTCTCGATTATGACCAGTGCAGAGGGGATGGAGATGGGCAATGTTCACGGGGTTGGTCCAGGCGGTCGGTCAGGTCGAGCGACGTGGTCGTGCTCTGCTCGTTGAGGGCTGTAGTGCTTTTGCTCCACTTCAGCTTGGTGACAGCGTCGCCGTCGACGGTGTTTGCCTCACGGTGGCGTCACTGGTGGGCGACGGCTTTCTGGCGGATGTGAGCGAGGAGACACTGCAGCGCACCACTCTGGGAGCGAAGGCCGCTGGAGGAGGATCTGTGAATCTCGAACCTGCTCTGCGTCTGTCCGACCGTTTGGGTGGACATCTTGTGAGCGGCCATGTGGACGGCATCGGTGAGGTGGTCGCCGTGGAGTCTCTGCCCCAGTCATGGCATTTGGAACTGCGCTGGCGGGATGCGGACTTTGGCCGCTACATCTGCGATAAGGCCAGTGTTGCGGTGAATGGCATCAGTCTCACGGTGGCGGGTTGTGCTGATGCAGGGGCACGGTTCTGGCTTGCCGTGATTCCTCATACGTGGTCGGTGACAGCCTTGCGTGACCTGCAGGTGGGCGATGAGGTAAATCTCGAGATCGATCTGCTGGCTCGCTACACGGAGCGGCTGATCAGTGCCCGTGGCCCCCAGGACAAAACACCCCCGATCAGCGCTGCCTGGCTTGCAGAGCACGGCTGGGGTTGACCGGCGTCCACAAATCATGGCGGGATTTCAGAGGTCTCAATACCTTTCGGATGTTGTTCACTCTGAACTGTTCATGAATTCCGAGGACCGCTCCGAATCCCTGGGCACCTTCAAAGCCTTCTCGATCGCAGAGGGCATTCTTCTGATTGTCTTGGGCGTCCTGGCCCTGATTTTCCCTGTCATCGCTTCGTTCTGGACCACAGGCGTGATTGCCGTGCTGTTCCTCGTCGGCGGTGTGGTCGGCTGGATCAGCAACCTTGCTCGTTCCGGTCGGATGGGGCGTTGGATTTGCTTCTGGCGTTTGGTGGTGTCCACGTTGTTCATCGTGGCCGGCGCCTCGATTATCAGTAACTTCCGTGATCCGGGTGAAGCCGCAGAGCAAGTTGCTGCGTTCGCCTTGGCCATTGGCATCGTCTTCCTTGTCGAGGGCGTCGTGGCCTTCTTCAACGGACTGGCCAACAGCGGTCAGCCCGGCGCTGGATGGGCGATTGCCAACGGCGTCATCACCTTCATCCTGGGCTTGCTGATCGTCACCCTTAAGTTCTGGGGTCTGCTCTGGGTGCTCGGAACGCTGGTCGGCATCAGCTTCCTGTTCAGCGGAATCGAGCTGATTGCGTTCAGTTCCAGCATCGATAAAGGCCAGGATCCTCCTGCCATCGCTTGAACAAAACAGCCTGAGACAACAGCCCGAAAGATCAAACCCAAGTAGCAGCTGATCGCTGTCTCCTTGGGTGAAGAATCCCAGACTGTTCAGTCAGAGATTCGTCAGTCAGCTCGATTCGGCAAGCGGCAGAAGCGTGATCGTGCCCGAATCCTTGTTCAGCTCAATCTTGAATTCCTGGCCAGGAACAAGATCAAGGCGTTTGGTGTAGGCATGGCCAATCAGAAGATTGCCGTTGCCATGAACGCGCGTACGGAACTCAGCCTGACGTCCTCGGCTGCCTCCACCTGAACCACCATTGCTGGAGGGAAGTTTGTACCCCTTGGCTTCCACCAGGGCTCTGTAAAAACTTTTGCGCATCAGGCGGCCACTAGGACCGACATAACCGCAGCCTCGGGCGATTTCATCTTCAGGGCGGTTGCTGAGAGCTCGCGCCTTGTTCAGTAATTCCTCTCCAACCAGCATGTCTATCGGAAAAGACACATCAATTCTGACTCCAGACTGCAACCCGGGCAAGGATTCCGTCGAAGTTCTTTCACTTGATTCGATCTCGATGCTTGTTAGATCAGGTACAGAATCACAAAAAGAATGACCCAGATTCCATCCACGAAATGCCAGTAGAGCTCGGCGGCCTCGAGCGGAAAATGATTGCTGGCGCTGACACGACCTGAAGGTGTGCGGCATTGCCACCACACAATCAGGATCATCAGGGTCCCCAGGGTGACGTGCAGACCGTGGAAGCCCGTGAGGGCGTAAAAGGTGCTGGCGTAGAGATTGTCAGTGAGCCCGAAGGGCAAGCTGAAGTACTCCACCATCTGGCTGGCGAGAAAGGCCAGGCCTAGACCAGCAGTCAGCATCAGCCAAAGCCGGCAGCGTTCGTTGTTCTGTCTGCCCAGATTCACGCCAGCGCGGTGAAAGGTTGCACTGCTCACCAACAGCAGAATGGTGTTGAGTGTTGGCAGCGGCAGTTCAAGCTCATAAATCGCACCTGGCATCAACGGATTGACTGCCTTGAAGGTGAGATAAGCGGCGAAGAAGCCTGCGAAGGTCATGGCATCAGCCACCAGGAAGGCGGCCAGGCCAAACATGCGGTGATCCGGATGTTCAGCTCCGTGCTCTGCTCCGTGATCATCAATGTGATCGAGCTGAGCGTTTTGAGGAGTCAGTGATGTCATTGACCGCTTCTCCAAAGATCACTCCCGCTGGCGGAGTTCAGATCGATTTCGTCGGCGGGGGTGCCGTAGCCGTAGGGATGGGTCACCAGAGGGGGATCTCCTTTCCAGTTCTCAACCGGTGGTGGTGATGAAGTCAGCCACTCAGGAGTGAGTGCTCTCCAGGGGTTATCGCCTGCGATGGCACCGTAAAAGGCACTGGCGATCACATTCCAGAGGAAAGGAAGGGTGCTGATGGCCATCAGCAGTGCTCCTGCGCTACTTATCTGATTGACGAGCTCAAACTGCGGGTCGTATTCGGCAACCCTTCTAGGCATGCCGTTGAGGCCAAGCCAGTGCTGGGGAGCAAAGCAGAGGTTGAAACCAACGAAGGTCAGCAGAAAATGCAAACGGCCGAGATGCTCATCGAGCATGCGTCCGATGATTTTGGGGTACCAGTGATAGATCGAAGCGAAAATCACAAACACCGAGCCTCCATAGACGATGTAGTGGAAATGGGCAACAACGAAGTAGGTGTCATGAACGTGAACGTCAAACGGAACCTGTGCGAGTGCGACACCAGTGATTCCTCCGAGCACGAAGTTCACAATGAAGCCACAGGAAAACAGCACAGCACTGTTCAAACTGATTCGACCTCCCCAGAGTGTTGCCAGCCAATTGAAGAATTTGATTCCGGTTGGAACCGCGATGAAGGCTGTCGCAATCGTGAAGAACAGACGCATCCAGGGTGGAGTGCCACTGGTGAACATGTGGTGAGCCCACACCACCAATCCAAGAACAACGATGGCCATGATCGAATACACCATGGATGTATATCCGAACAGAGGCTTTCGACAGTGAACCGGAAGGATTTCGCTCACCAGGCCAAAGGCAGGCAGCACCATGATGTAGACCGCTGGGTGAGAATAAAACCAGAAAAGGTGTTGGTAAACAACAACATTTCCTCCCATCCCAGGATTGAAAAAACCCGTGTGAGCAACAATATCGAAGCTCAACATAATGAGTGTGCCGGCGAGAACTGGGGTGGAGAGAACCACCAGAATGCTGGTGCCAAGCATCGCCCAGCAGTACATCGGAAGCTGCATCAGCTTCAGCCCAGGACGCCGGAGCTTGAGAATCGTAGCGATGAAATTAATGCCGCCGAAGATTGAACTTCCACCCAGAAGCAGAACACTCAGAATCCAGATGATCTGACCGGTAGCAGGCGTTGTGATGCTGAGCGGTGGATAGGCTGTCCAGCCCGACTGGGCAGCACCCGTGATGAAATAGCTGCTGATGAGCATCAGTCCTGCTGGAGGAATGAGCCAGAAGGCAACCGCATTCAGTCTGGGGTAGGCCATATCCCTGGCACCCACATAGAAGGGAATCAGATAATTTCCGAAGGCCCCGTTGACCACTGGAACTATCCAGAGAAAGATCATCACCGTCCCGTGCAGGGTGAGGATCTGGTTGTAAACATCCCTGGCCATGAAGTCTGAAACCGGACTCAGTAGTTCGGTTCGGATCGCGCCCGCCATGGCGCCACCAATCAGATAGAAGGCAAATCCGCAAACGAGATATTGCAGGCCGATCACCTTGTGATCGACGCTGAAGCTCAGATAGCGAAGCCATCCCGTTGGCTGCAGAGAAGGTGACGCAGGCGCTGTTTTTTGCGGAGCTGTGATCGTCATGCTTCAGCAGCGGGGAGCTTTCGGTTGGACTGGAGCCAGGTGTCGAAGTCATCTGCGCTGTCGACCACGACGCTTGAGCGCATGCCTCCGTGGTAAGGACCGCAGAGCTCTGCGCAAACGATCGAGTAACTGCCCGTGCGGGTTGGAGTGAAGTCGAGCACGGTCGGCTGTCCCGGGATCACGTCCTGCTTCAGGCGGAATTCCGGAATCCAGAAGGCATGAATCACGTCCTTGGCCTCCATCCGAAGTGAAACCGGCCGGTCGACAGGGACATGCATTTCTCCGGAAATGAAGTCACCATCGGGGTAATGGAAGAGGAATGCGAACTGCATCGCTGTCACCTCGATGGGAAAGGGTGGGATCCCCGCCGTCGTGGCTGTCTGGGAATCCTGCGTCGAGCCGATGCCACCCCAGACGCGCTGATCAGCCACCGTCTCCGAACCATGGTTGCCATGTCCGAGTGGAACCATCCCTCCCATGCGTTCGTAGATGTCGTAGCTGTAGAGACCAACGAAGAGAACGACGATTGCCGGCACTGCAGTCCAGAACACTTCGAGTGGAAGATTTCCCTCCAAGGCCAATCCATCGCCGAGCTGTCCGGGGCGGCGACGGAAACGCACAAGGCTGAAAAGAATTAATCCGACTATTCCTACGAAAAGGATTGTGCCGATGCTGAACAAAACGCGAAACAACTCGTCGTAGATCGGAGCGTTGGCACTGGCATCAACTGGAAGAAGGTTGATGTTCTGACCGATCCACAGCCCCCCGAGGACGAGGAGCATTCCTAAGACCAGGGTGAGTATTGCTGAGGGGATGGGCACCCCGAACCTCAATTTGTGTCTCTTCAGGCTATGGAGGTTGGTTAATAATCACCACGCGCTGATTGTTAAGCAAGCCTGAAAATCCTTCGGTTTTTCTGAGTTCAAGGTCTCTCTTGTCAGCAAAGTCGCATCAAGTCTGAGATTGCAGATGTTGCAGTCGGCTACACATCGTGCCGTTCTGATACAGACGGCTACGTTCCGTGAATAACCATCTCCATTAAGGAGTTTGCGTTGACTGCATCGACTCTCAATCCGATTCGTCTCCGCCTGGCTCAGTTGGCTGCCCATCTTGTGGTGGCCCTTGTGGCTCTGGTGGTGATCGGCGGAGCGACGAGGGTCATGGAGGCAGGTCTTGCCTGCCCGGATTGGCCTCTGTGTTACGGCAGTTTGTTGCCTGGTCGTCAGATGAACGTCCAGGTCTTCCTCGAATGGTTTCACCGTCTCGACGCCTTTGTTGTCGGCGTGGCACTACTTGTGCAGATGTCAGTCGTGTGGTGGTACCGCCGCGACCTGCCCGGATGGTTGCTGCCGCTCAGCGGGCTTCTGGTGTTGATGGTTGTGCTGCAGGGAGGTCTTGGAGCGCTCACGGTGTTGAATCTGTTGCCTTCCGGGGTGGTCACGGCTCATCTGGCCTTGGCTCTCACGCTGGTGATCACGGTCAGTGGTCTGACCCAGACTCTTCTCGCATCTCCCCAGTCCATTGCTGCCCCTCGCTGGTGGATCGTTCTTGGTTCATTCAGTGTGCTGGCTGTTTCAGCTCAGTGCCTTCTGGGTGCTGGCATGGCCACGTCCTGGGCCTCACAGCGCTGTCTTGAGGCCGGCCAGTCTTGTCAATGGCTGTCTTGGCATCGTGCCTCGGCCACGCCGGCTGCTCTCTGTGTGCTGCTGTTCGTGCTGGTGGCCTTGCTCAGTGGGCGCTGGGGGCGAGAGCAGTGGCCGCTTCTGCTGACGGCTCCTTTGCTGGTGGGCACGCAGATCGGCCTTGGTGTCACAACGCTGCGTCTTGGCCTTTCACAGCCAGCAGTGACCGTGGCTCATCAGCTCGTGGCTTGTCTTCTGGTTGCCGTTCTCGCAGGGCTGACCTGCAGGCGTCAACCAGCTCCATCAGATCTACTTCCCGTCGTTCTCGACTCTTCTGCCCTGGAGGCCTGTCATGGCTAGTTCCACCACAGCTGCACCCTCGGTTCCAATCACGCGCGAACAGGTTGTTCCATCGCGTAAGCGCGTCAAGCTTCCTCCCTGGCTTGAGGTGGCCAAGCCGCGACTGATTCCTCTGTTGTTGGCCACGACACTCGGGGGCATGGCCTTGACCGAGGGCTGGCCACTCTCCTCTCCGCGGCTGGCCTGCACGCTTGGTGGAGGTGCTCTTGCGGCCGCAGCCGCAGGAGTCCTCAACTGTCTGTGGGAGCAGGAACTTGATGGCCGCATGCAGCGCACCAGCGGCCGTGCGCTGCCCTCGGGTCGACTGTCGCCAACAGCCGCTTTTATCGGTGCAATCTCCTGCACCCTGGCGGCGGCAACATTGCTGGTCAGTGGTGTGAACTGTCTCGCCGCCGGGCTGTCTTTGCTTGGGCTCTGCAGCTATGTCTTGCTGTACACAGCACTGCTCAAGCCAAGGACACCCCAGAACATCGTTGTTGGCGGTGTGGCTGGTGCCATCCCCCCTCTGGTGGGTGCAGCGGCAGCCACCGGACATGTTGGGCTGAGTGGCTGGTGGCTCTTCGCGCTCGTGATGGTTTGGACGCCGGCACATTTCTGGGCTTTGGCCCTGCTTCTGCGTGATGACTACCGAGCCGTCGGCATTCCCATGCTGCCTGTGGTGAAGGGGCCCGTGGTGACTGCTCGCGCCATTCGCCGTTATGGCTGGGCCACGGTGTTGATCAGCATGCTCGGTATCTGGGCACTGCCGGAGGGAGGACTGTTCTATGGCCTGCTGCTGCTTCCTTTTAACGGACGTTTGCTCCAGATGATCGGCAAACTCGGGGAAGAGCCTGACAGCATTGATCGAGCCAAAGGGCTGTTTCGTTGGTCGATTCTTTATCTCTTCGGGATCTGCCTGTTGCTGATCATCAGCCGTCTTCCTGCTGCTTCCCTGTTCGATCTTCAGCTCAGGGGATGGTTGATGACGCTGAGTGCGGGATTCCCTGGGATTGCTTCCTAGATTTCAAAAGATTGTTTCTGTGGGCGGGATGTCACTGCTTGAGCTGGATCAACTGGAAAAGTCCTATGGGACCGTTTCGGCTCTGAGTGGACTCAGCCTGTCGGTTCCCTCAGGTTGCCTTTACGGATTGTTGGGGCCGAATGGAGCTGGAAAGACCACCGCACTGCGCATCCTGGCCACACTGCTTGCCCCGGATCAAGGACGTGTCGTTGTTGCTGGGGTTGATGCGCTTCAGGAACCTCGAACGGTTCGTCAACTAATGGGGTACGTGGCTCAGGAGGTGGCGATTGACAAGATCCTCACTGGCCGCGAACTGCTGGCACTCCAGGGTGATCTTTACCATCTGCCGCGGCAGGATCGGAATCACCGGATTGATCAACTGGTGGATCGGATGTCGATGGGTGACTGGATCGACCGTCGCTGCGGCACCTACTCCGGCGGCATGCGACGTCGCCTGGATCTTGCTTCCGGATTGCTCCATCAACCGCAGCTGCTTGTTCTGGATGAGCCGACGGTCGGTCTCGATATCGAAAGTCGCGCTGTGATCTGGGAGGTGCTTCGAGACCTTAGCGATCAGGGGACCACGATCCTGCTGAGCAGTCATTATCTCGAGGAAGTGGAAGCACTTGCTGATCGGATGGCGATCATCGATGCCGGTCGTGTGATTGCAGAGGGTGCTCCAGAAGCCCTCAAGCGTGAGCTCGGTGGAGATCGGGTGACTCTGAGAGTGCGCGAATTCAGTGATCAGCCGGAAGCGGAACGCGTTCGTCAACTTCTCGAAGTGGTGGACGGCGTGAGACGGATCGTGATTAATCGCGCTCAGGGTTATTCACTCAATCTCGTTGTCGATGGTGAGCATGTCCTTGCAGCGCTGAAGCAACGCCTGGCGAGCGAGGCTTTCGAAGTGTTCTCCCTGTCACAGAGTCGTCCCAGCCTCGACGATGTGTATCTGCAGGCCACCGGTCGCACGCTGATGGATGCCGAGCTTGCCGTGGCCGGTCAGCGCGATCCCAAGCAGGAGCGACGCCAATCGATGCGTTGATGCCTCCCCTGATGTTCTCTCAGTTTCCGTCCCTTCAATGACCAGTCCTGCCCTCGGTACAAATCCCTCCAACTCCGACAACGGCTCGGCGATTGCCGAGCTTCTGCAGGAAACCTTCGCTCTCACGCGACGTCTGTTCCTTCAGCTGCAACGGCGGCCTTCCACGTTGGTAGCCGGTGTGCTCCAGCCATTGATCTGGCTGGTTCTGTTTGGTGCGCTGTTCTCACGCGCACCCGAGGGACTGCTGCCGGGAGGCATGAGCTATGGGCGTTTTCTCGGAGCGGGGGTGATTGTGTTCACCGCGTTCAGTGCTGCGCTCAATGCAGGGCTTCCAGTGATGTTCGACCGTGAATTCGGCTTTCTGAACCGCCTTTTGGTCGCTCCGCTGCGCAGTCGCAGTTCGATTGTTCTGGCTTCTGTCATCTACATCACGACGTTGAGTCTTGTGCAGAGCCTGGCGATCATGCTCACGGCATCTCTGCTCGGTTATGGGTGGCCAGGCGCGGCTGGTTTGCTGCTGGTGATGGTCACGTTGCTGCTGCTGGTGTTCGCAGTCACAGCATTGAGTCTCGGACTGGCCTTTGCCCTGCCGGGTCACATCGAACTGATTGCGGTGATCTTTGTGGCCAACCTGCCCCTGCTGTTCGCGAGCACGGCATTGGCCCCTTTGAGTTTCATGCCTCCCTGGCTGGGCTGGCTTGCATCGCTAAATCCCCTTACCTTCGCGATTGAACCCATTCGTGCCGCATATGCCGGCCCGCTTGATCTGTCATCGGTTCTCTTGGAAGCGCCTTACGGATCCGTTACAGGCACCACCTGCCTTCTGGTGTTGACGCTGCTGACGGCCGCCTTGTTCCTCCTGATCCGCCCTCTGCTCAATCGCAAGCTTGCCTGATTCCGTGAACCATTCCCCTTACCAGCATCAGGACCCTCGTCAGATCAGCCTTCAGCAATTGATTGAACAGGCGCTGCAACAGGACGATCAACCGTTGCTGACCCGATTGGAACAGCAGTGGGTTCATCGCTTCGGTGTCGACTCTCTGCCGGAAGGTTTGCTGGCTTCTGAAGACTCTTCGCCACCATCCATGGCACAGCCAGTGGCTGAGGTTGCTCCGATCGCTTCGCCTGAATCGAGTGCAGCGCCTGATGCACCTGAGGCCAAACCCGAAGCAACATCAGCTGTGGAATCTGAGCCCCCTAGTCCTGGGCTGAATCGTTTCAGCGCGTTGTTGAAAAACTGTCTGGATGACGTGGGTCGCGTAGTGGATCCTGAGATCAGCGCCGACACGCCGGCCCCGAGTCTTCGCCCGGTTCCAGCGGCCGGTCCTCAACGACTACGCCGCTGGCTGACACCTGTCAGCCAGCATGATCTGCCCAAAGCGTCCTGAGACGTCATGGTCGTCTCGTCCGAGAGTCGCTTGTCCCGGGACCATCTCCAGGGCGGCTTGATCATTTCGGTTCAGGCCCCGGAGGGTTCTCCGATGCGTCATCCCGATGTGATCGCCGCCATGGCCGAAGCCAGTCTTCGCAATGGTGCCGTCGGGGTGAGGCTTGAGAGCCCGGAGCACATCGGAGCGGTTCGGGAGCGTTGCCCGGATGCTCTGATCGTGGGCCTCTGGAAACGCTCCTTCCCTGACAGCTCCGTTTATATCACGCCTCGTTGGGAGGACATCAGGGCTGTCTGGGCTGCCGGTGCCGATGTGATTGCGCTGGATGCCACCGCCCGCAAGCGGCCCTCGGGCCAAGAGCTTGAGATGCTGATCGAGCAAGCGAGAACAGAGCTTGGTGCAACTCTGATGGCGGATGTCGACAGTGTTGAAAACGGCCTGAGGGCTGCGGCTCTGGGATGTGATTGGGTTGGAACGACCCTGTTTGGCTACACAGAAGACACCGCTCAGCTGTCTCCGCCGGCCATGAACCTGTTACATCCCTTGAGAGAGCAGCTTCCCTCTTCAACACTGCTGGTTTGCGAGGGGGGCATCGCTTCGGCTGTCATCGCAGCTGATGCCATCGATGGTGGCGCGGACGCGGTGGTTGTTGGGACAGCCATCACCGGTGTTGATCTCCAGGTGGCGGCCTATTGCAGGCACCTGAAAAGGCAGACTGTCTGAGTCCCGCGAGACTCATGCCATGTTGCGCCTGATTTCCCTCCCGGCGATGGTCGGCGGACTGGTTCTGGCTCTGCCTGTTGCAGGTTTACCGATGGGCGAGCTCCAGGCTCTGAACAGAGAGCTGGGCCATCTCTGCAGCAAGCCCCCGCGAGAAGCACTGGCAGTTTGTCGGATTCACGCACGCCTGGTTCAGGTTCTCTGAGCAGAACCAGACATGCGTTGACGCTTTACATCATTCCGGGCATTCCCATACCGCCCATGCCACCCATGCCGCCCATTCCACCCATGGGATCACCGCCGGCTGCTGGCGGAGCAGCGGGCTCAGGTTTGTCGGCCACAACCACTTCAGTTGTGATCAGCAGTGATGCAATCGAAACAGCGTCCTGAAGTCCAAGGCGGACCACCTTGGCGGCATCAAGGATGCCCGCCTGCAGTAGATCCTCGTAATTGCCCGACACGGCATTGAATCCCTGGCCGGAGCGTTGCACCTGCTCCACGACGATATCCCCGTTCGCGCCGGCATTGATGGCGATCTGCTTGAGGGGAGCACTCAGGGCGCGCTGGACAATCTCCACGCCAGTTCGCTGATCACCTTGCAGCTCAGCAGCAACGGAATCAAGGGTTCCTGCCAGTTGCAGCAATGTGGAGCCACCCCCGGCAACAATGCCTTCCTCAACGGCGGCTCTGGTGGCATTCAGGGCATCTTCGATGCGCAGCTTGCGGTTTTTGAGCTCCGTTTCGGTGGGTGCTCCCACCTTGATCACGGCAACGCCACCAGCGAGTTTGGCAATGCGTTCGGTGAGCTTTTCGCGGTCGTACTCCGACTCGGTGTTGTCGAGTTCACGCCGAATGGAGGCCACACGCTCTGTCACTGCGTCTCGGCTTTCCTCGCCAGCGACGATCGTCGTGCTTTCCTTGCTGATCGTGATTCTGCGGGCGCGGCCGAGATCGGCGAGTGTGACCTTCTCGAGGGTCATCGCCCGGTCTTCGCTGATCACTGTGCCGCCGGTGAGGATGGCGATGTCTGCCAGTGCAGCTTTACGGCGCTCGCCAAACGATGGAGCACGCACAGCAGCGACCTGCAGAACGCCGCGGTTTTTGTTGACCACCAGGGTTGCCAGAGCTTCCCCGTCCACCTCTTCGGCCAGAACCACCAGGGGAGAGCCGGACTGCTGAACGGCTTCTAGAACCGGTACCAGGTCGGCCACTGCACTCACTTTGCGGTCAGTGAGCAACAGCAGTGCGTTGTCGAATTCGCAGATCTGGCGGTCACCGTCGGTGACGAAATAAGGGGAGCTGTAGCCACGGTCGAAGGCCATGCCTTCAGTGACATCGAGCTCAGTGGCCAGCGATTTGGATTCTTCGACGGTGATCACTCCGTCGACGCTGACCTTATCCATCGCTTCTTTGACCATCTGACCCACCTCTTCATCGCCGCCGGCGCTGACCGTGGCCACCTGACGGATGGCATCTCCGCTGACGGCCTGGCTTCGCTCAGCAAGACCTTTAACCACATGTTCAACCGCCGCTTCCATGCCACGGCGAAGTTCGATCGGGCTGGCTCCTGCTGCCGTGTTGCGCAGACCTTCCTCCACCATGGCTTGCGCCAGCACGGTCGCTGTGGTGGTGCCATCTCCGGCTTTGTCTTTGGTCTTGGACGCCACCTGCTGGATCAGTTTGGCGCCGATGTTTTCGAAGGGATCCTCGAGCTCGATCTCCTTCGCAATCGTGTCGCCGTCATTGATGATGTCGGGTGCTCCGAATGACTTCTCAAGCACCACGTTGCGACCGCGTGGACCAATAGTGACGCGCACTGCATCGGCGAGAGCATTCATCCCCCGCTCCAGCGCAGCGCGAGATTCATCCGAAAAACTGAGAAGCTTGGCCATGATCGACACTTACCCGTTCGTCAATGTCCCACAACGACAGGACTCTTGACTTCCTGCTGGAAGTGGGGAAAGCCGAATCATCGGGCGCTGATCTCTGCTGGAGGGGGCTGCGCTCGTTAGCGTTGATTCATGGCCAATTCAGGAGCACTGTTCTTTGTTCTGCTGGCCGGTCTGGCCGGGATCATGGCCTTGGTCTACGTGCCGTTGCGGATATTTCTTACCGCAACAGAGCGCAGCCGCAGATTCAGATTGCTGCAGCGGATCCGCAAATTGAGGGATGAACTGGGTCAACCTCTTGAGCCTTAACGCAGCAGGCCGCAGCTGACCTTGCTCAGCCCATCACCATGCCGCCGTCAACCTGCAGAACCTGACCGGTGATGTAGGCCGCAGCAGGGTCAGCTGCCAGAAACCGCACAGTCCCGGCGACCTGTTCCGGGGTTCCGAATTGACCCAGGGGGATGGCCGCGAGAATGCCTTCCGCATCCAGGTCCTTGGTCATGTCGGTGGCTATGAAGCCCGGAGCCACGGCATTCACGGTGATGCCACGGCTGGCCATCTCCTTGGCGGTGCTTCTGGTGAACCCCACGACGCCGGCTTTGGCTGCGGCGTAATTGGACTGTCCAGCATTGCCCATCAGGCCAACGACAGAGGTGATGTTGATGATCCGTCCACTTTTCTGCTTGAGCATTGGGCGGGTCACCGCCCTGGTGCAGAGGAAGACACCACTCAGGTTCAAATTGATGACGGCTTGCCAGTCTTCGGTCTTCATCCGCATCAGCAGACCGTCGCGGGTGATGCCAGCGTTATTGACCAAGACGTCGATCCGGCCACTCCGCTCGATCACGGACTTGATCAGGCCATTGACAGCGTCCTCCTCGGCAACGTTGGCCTGAAGGGCATAGGCCTGACCACCAGCTTCCTTGATCTCATTGACCACCGCATTGGCTGCATCAGGTGAGCTGGAATAGTTCACGACCACCTCCGCACCCGCCTCAGCCAGGGCGAGGGCAACGGAGCGACCGATTCCTCGGCTGGCGCCGGTTACCAGAGCGATCTGGCCATCAAGGGTGCGGATGCTGTTCATGCAAGGACCTGTGATCCGCTGATCGTACGGACCTGCAGGACCAGCTTTCATTCATTCGTTTGCATGCCTCGCATCGTTTCCACCTCGTCAATGGCATCGCCAAGAATTTGACGAAGATCTTGCAGTTGCTGCTTGCTTCCCATCACCACAAGCATCTGTCCTGGGGCCAAGGTGACTTCGCCATTGGGATTGGCCAACAGGGTGTTGTTGTCACGGATGGCGAGCACCATGGCTCCAGTGCGTCGTGCCAAGTCAAGGTCCTGCAGGCTGCGGTGGGCGATCTGACTCATCAGTAGGGGGTCTTCACTGAGGCGGAATTCTTCGATTTCGCAGTCGGATCCCGCAAGTAGATCCGTGAAGTCGACCGCCAGTGGTCGCAGGGCCGTCGTCGCCATCAGCCGACCACCGGCCACGTAAGGGCTCACCACCACACTGGCGCCTGCCAGTTCAAGTTTCGCCGCCGCTTCCTCGCTGTCAGCCCGTGCGATCAGACGACAGCGCTGCTCAAGTCCGCGGGCGCTCAGGATCACGTAGAGATTGGCTGCATTGCTCGGTAGTGCGGTCACCAGGCTTCGGCAACGATCGAGCCCTGCCTCCATCAAGGTTTCGTCCAGGGTGGCGTCGGCCTGGAGCACTTGGAGTCCGCGTTCTTCAGCAGCTTGTTTTCGCAAGGGGTCAAGTTCGACCACGAGCACCGGTGCTTGTTCGAGGAGCAGCTGCTCACCGATCTCACGACCGATCCTGCCGTAGCCGCAAAGAATGACGTGGTCTTGCATGCGCCGCAGCATCCGGCGAAACCTCAGCTCCCGTACCTGACGGAAGTATCCGGATTCTGACAACCCCAGCACGCGCTGAATCGAGAGCTGAACAACCAGCAGTCCTCCGGCAATGATCAACACCGTGACCAACCGCCCTGGCTGGGACAGAGGCTCCACTTCTCCGTAGCCAATGGTGCTGATCGTGATCAGCACCATCCAGAGGCAATCTCCCCAATCCCATCCTTCGGTGATTCGGTAACCGATGGCTCCGCCGAGGACCAACACGGTCAGTGCAAGACCTGGCACTAACCAGGGCCTCGCGAGGTGTCTCAGTTGACGGCTACGGCCACTGAGTAGATCGTGTCGTCTGCTCCGCCGGGAGCGCATCATCAGAAGCCGAGAGCTTGCATCACGTCAGAGACCGTGAGTGAGGACAGATCCTCGCGATCAAGTCTGCGAATCATCTCTCTTTCGGGAAGCTGGTCCGCTTTGGCGCCCAAGGCAACCAGAGGCAGCCCGCAGTAGGTGGCCATCAACTGGGTTAGGGAACAACTGCTCAGAACGACATCAGCGCAGGCCACGGCAGCGGCTCGCTCGGCGACGGGCAGGTTGGTCGGCAGAACAAGGCTGCGCAATTGGGGCAGCTTGTTGCGGATGGTCTCCGGGAGTGACGCCCAGCGTTCCTGAGGCCAGTCACCAGGGAATGCGCCGGGGGCTAGCAGCAGCAGGGGGCCATCTCCTGATGGCTGAGCACTGCGGGCTTTCTCCATGGCACTCGCAGGCAGGCTGAGGCGGAAGGCATCGGCATTCAGAGAAACGCCCATCGGGGACAGAAAAGCTTCAAGCTTCTGGGGTGTCCAGCCTGATTCCACCGTGGCGGATGCCGTACTGGCGAAGCCTTCCGTGGCCACCCGCATGGGGATATGGCTCATTGACAGCATTAAATTCACCTGCCTTCCGGTGGCGAAATTGAGGCATGCCTGGAAGTCAGGCTCCCTGACCAGTCCCAGAAGATTGGCCCAATCCGACAGATTCGGATCCGCCTCGAAGGGGAAGGGAATCACTTTCTTCACCGCCGGAAGCATGGTCCATAACCCGCGATGGGATGGATCGCAGGCCACCTGAAGGCTTGCCTCAAGCTGATCAGCGGCAGCAGCGAGAGCCGGCAGGCGCTCGAGCTGTTGCTGAAGGCTTCCGGGGCTGAGAGCGAGAACGCGCATGAAGCAGCAGCACAGGTGGTGCGAGCTGATTGTATGGAGGCCGTTTCAGACTGCTGGCAGCAGGAGTCGCTTGTGCATCTGTTGATTGCCGCAGCGGGCAGCGGCCGGCGTATGGGAGCTGATCGCAACAAACTGCTGCTGATGCTTCGGGGCAGGCCGCTGCTCGCCTGGACCCTGCGGTCGGCGTTTGCGGCTGAAGCCATCGATTGGATCGGGGTGATCGGTCAGCCTGCGGATCAGAACGAGATTGCCCCCCTTCTGCATGGAGCACCCAAGCCTGTTGCCTGGATCGAAGGTGGCAGCACACGCCAGGAATCGGTGGAGCGAGGCTTGGTCGCATTACCCGGGGAAGCGCGGCATGTCCTGATCCATGACGGTGCCCGCTGTCTGGTCGATCCCAGCCTGTTTAACCGCTGCGCTGCAGCGGTTCTTGGTGGGGATGCGGTGATCGCTGCGACACCGGTCACCGACACGATCAAGCGTGTGGATGGAGGGGGAGTCATCACTGAAACACCGGATCGGGCTGAGCTTTGGGCCGCACAGACGCCCCAGGGTTTTGCTGTTGCTGCCCTGCGGGAAGGCCATGCCCAGGCCAGGGCTTTCGGTTGGTCGGTCACCGACGATGCCTCCTTGTTTGAACGCCTGGGATGGCCAGTCAGGGTGCTGGATGCTGGTCCCGCCAACATCAAGGTCACCACGCCATTCGATCTCATCGTGGCGGAGGCTGTGCTTGCTCAGCGTTGATTCGGCAGCTGCAGAGTCAGGGTGGCGTTGATGCCATCCAATTGGGCGCGAACGCCCAACGGCAGAGCCGCATTGCCTCCGTTTCCGTGACCCACGGGTAAATCCGCAACCACAGGACACCCCAGGTCCTGAGTGCGTTCTCGCAAAACCTGCTCCAGGCTGAACGAGTGAGCTGGATCGCTGTTCTCTGCGTCATCGCAACCGCTGAATCGACCGAATCCAAGGCCTGCCAGATTCTGGAGAACGCCTATCAGCCGCCAGTGGGTGAGCATTCGATCAAGGCGGTAGGGAGCTTCACCCACGTCTTCGATCACCAGGATTGCGCCACGCAGATCGGGTAGGTGATGGCTGCCGAGCAGGTGGGATGCCACCGTGAGATTCACCGTGATCAATGGCCCAGATCCCGTGCCTTCAGCCCAGCTCGTCCCTTGAAGGGACGCAACTGGATGCCCAAACAGCAGATCATGAAGACGCTGTTGGCTCCATGCAGGTTCGCCAGCCAGCGTTGTGACCAATGGTCCATGGATGCCGCCTCCAAAGCCGCTCGCCATGCGGCTGCAGAGCAAGGCCGTGACATCGGAGAATCCAAGAAACCACCCTTCCTTCCAGGGAACGCCACGTTCCAGAAGACGGGCGGCTCCCCAGCCCCCTCTGGCACAGGCCAGCAGTGGGCTCCCCGCATTAGCAGACAGGTCGCTGGATCGTACGCTGTCGCGTCCTGCCAGATAGCCCCAGTGTCGCCCCAGACAGGTCGGGGTGTTCACGTTCAGCCCCCACGACTCGAGCACGGCGATCCCTGCTTGCAGGCTGGCTTCATCGCAGACCGCCGAGCTTGGAGCAGCAATGGTGACGCTGTCGCCCACCTGCAAAGGACTGGGTAATGACCAGGGGTGTGCGGATTGCGGCATCAGACCAGACGTGAAAGCACAAGGCCGATGAGCAGCAACGTACCGATCTGGACCTGACGTCCGAAATGGCGGGCGTAGACCGCTGCTGGCTGTTGCTCACTGGCTTGCAGGGTTTGTGTGGAGCGCCACAAACCAATGGTGGCAATCACCCAGAAGGGCCAGAAAACGATCCCCACATCAGCTGCTGCAGCGGCAATAGCCAGCGACGCTGCTGTGAGCCCATATCCCGCTCGCACGGTTCGGATGGCGTTGCCTCCGAGCGTCAATGCGCTGCTGCGCAGGCCGAGCCGCTTGTCATCCGGACGGTCGGCCATGGCGTAAACCGTGTCGAAGCTGAAGGTCCAGCACAGGGTGGAAAACCAGCAGCCGATCAGGGGGATCGACGGGCTGATGCTGCCTGTGAAGGCAGCCCAGGGGATCAGCACAGCAAAGCCCCAGCAGATGGCCAGCAGTGCCTGAGGGAATGGAAACCAGCGCTTTGCGGATGGGTAGATCAGGATCGGGGGGAGGGCTAGGACGGCCAGCTGCAGGCAGATCAGCATCTGGGACGACAGGCTGAGCACGACCCCCAGGGATAGAGCCAGCAGCAGCACGAGCCCAGCAGTCGCCTGGCTCCGGTTCAATGCACCGCTGGAGAGGGGACGTTGGCGTGTGCGTTCGACCTCTTTGTCAATCCTCTGGTCCCAGAGGTCATTCGCGATGCAACCGGCCCCGCTCACGGCCAGGCCGCCGATCAGGATCTGCACGATCAGTGCTGCAGGGGGCGGGGCGTCCGGTGCGAGCCACAAACTCCAGCCCGCTGGCACGAGAAGGATCAGGCGACCAGTCGGCTTGTTCCATCGTAGTAGTGCCACCCAGGGCGACATGACGCGAGAAAAGGTCGTGCCAGTCACGTGCGCAGAACCCGAAGCTTGAATTTTCGGAACCTTAATCAGCGGCCACCCGGCCCGGAGCACCGATGGCAGAGTGGGCCCGTCTCCATCACGGTGCGCCATGTCAGGTGCCGAGTCTTCCCCAGCGGCCGCGGTGGACCCCAACAATCAGATGGCGAGACAGTCATCGCACCGTGATCCGGGTGGATCGCCAAAAGTCAGAACCGTGGCCGCAATTGATGTGGGCACCAATTCCACCCACATGCTCGTGGCTTCGGTGGATGTGGCATTGGGAACGTTCAGCATCGATCTGGCCGAAAAGTCCAATACCCGTCTGGGGGAAAGAGACCCCGAGACCGGTGAACTGACCCCTGAAGCGATGACCAGAGGGTTGGAGAGCCTTCGCCGTTTTCGCGAGCTGGCTGTAAGCCATCAGGTGGAGCAGGTCGTTGTCGCAGCGACCAGTGCTGTACGAGAGGCACCAAACGGCAGGGACTTCCTGCAAACCATCAAAGATGAACTCGACCTGGATGTGGATCTGGTCAGTGGTCCGGAGGAGGCACGACTGATCTACCTGGGCGTGTTGTCGGGCATGCCCTTCGGCGATCGTCCCCATCTGGTGCTCGATATCGGCGGAGGCTCCACGGAGCTGATCCTGGCGGACGGTCGGGACGCCCGCGCACTCACTAGCACGCGTGTCGGTGCCGTGAGGCTGCAGCGGGATTTCGTCAAGGATGATCCGATCCCTCCCCAACGTCGCTCATTCCTGCAGGCGTTCATCCAGGGCTCGCTGGAACCAGCCGTGGACAAGGTGCACCGACGGATCAAGCCGGGAGAGACTCCGGTGCTTGTCGCGACCAGCGGCACGGCAATGGCTATAGGTGCGTTGGCCGCTAGCGAAGACGACCGGCCACCGCTCAAGCTTCATGGATACAAGGTTTCAAGGCAGCGCCTGAACCGTGTCGTGGACCGTTTGGCCGTCATGACACCGGAGCAGCGCCGTGGTCTGGCGGCCATCAATGATCGGCGCGCGGAAATCATCGTGCCGGGTTCGCTCATCCTGCAAACCACCATGCAGATGCTCGGAGTCGATGAACTGGTTCTGAGCGAGCGGGCGTTGCGCGAAGGGTTGATCGTGGATTGGATGCTGCGCCATGGCCTTCTCGAAGACCGCTTCAGTTTTCAAAGCAGTATCCGCCAGCGCACCGTGGTCCATCAGGTGCAACGTTTTGCGGTCAATCAGGCCCGTGCCGAGCGGGTTGCCAGTCACGCACTCACTCTCTACGACAGCACCCACAAGACCTTGCACCGAGATGACGGATCCGGTCGGGATCTCCTCTGGGCCGCAGCCATGCTTCATGCCTGTGGTCAGCACATCAACCTGAGTGCTTATCACAAGCATTCCTGGTATCTCATTCGCCACGGTGAGCTGCTGGGTTATTCCGAATCCGAACATCTGATGATCGCGGCTATCGCCCGTTATCACCGCCGCAGTCTCCCCAAGAAGCGTCATGAGTCCTGGCAGGCGCTTCAGACCCGGGCTAACCGCAGGACAGTGTCAGAGATGGCGTTGTTACTGCGTTTGGCCGCTGCGCTGGATCGACGCCCCGATCCTGTGGTTCAGACGTTGAAAGCTGAAGTGAAAGGCAGTGATCTGATCCTGGAGCTGGTGCCGGAGCGTGTGAATCAGAACCTCAGCCTTGAACAGTGGAGTCTCGAGAGTTGTGCAGCTCTGGTGAGGGATGTCACCGGTCTGCGCCTCAAGATCAGAGTTCAGGATTGAGTTTGTACCAGCGCACCTGATCGATGGGTCCGAGCGGCTTCGGTGCAGCGTCTCCCTCACTAATCAAAACCAGGTCAGGACGTCCGGGGAGGATCTCCAGTTGTGAATCTGCAGGGAGGATTTTGCTCTCAGAGAGGGTTCCCTCGTACACAACCACGCCTTCGCCATTACGGATTGAGACCCAGCTGGGTTCTGGGCTGCTGATGGAGATCTGTGCTGAAGCTTTGCCCTCGGGTGAAACGGGTGGAGGGGGTGTCGCAGTGGGTTGTTCCACCACCGTGACAGCCTTCATGGAGGCAAGCTCAACGGAGCGACGCTGACTGGCCACCACCATCGCTCCACCGGTGACAGCGCCGATCGCCAGAGCGGCCAGGGCCAGGCGCTGCCAAGGCATCACAGGCCTTTTGCTGCTTTCCGAACTCGTCGAGATACGACCATTGGCGACATCGCTTTTGGCATCAGCACCGGACAGGTTGGTCGTGGTCTTAGGCGCTGGCAAAACGTCTTGAAGTCTGCTGATCAGGGAGTCGCTATCGAGGCCGAGCTTGGAAGCGACCCTGCGGGTCATCGCTTTGATAAAAACCGGTTCTGGAAGTTTCTCCAGTTCACCTGTCTCCAGAGCCTGCAACTGTTCGCTGCCCATCTTTAAAGATTGAGCCAGTTGATCGCAGCTCAGGCCCTGTGTTTCGCGGGCCTGACGGAGCAGGTCACCGATCTCCTGCAGGGTTGAGAAGGTTGCTCCATCCTTCGCCTGCTCGGAATCCGATAACGACATCCGACCCTTACTGAATTCGTTGGAGTGAAATTAAGCTCGATTTTCAGTTCTGTCAGTGCCACGAGGCACACAGAGACAGTTGCCACATCGGAATTCATTCTTTCCTCCCTTGGCATGCGGGTTTTCGGTGATCGTGAGAGAGGGAGTTCAGCATGATGAAATCAATGCGGATCACGCAACTTTTGCTAGATGTTCTGGTGGACACTCAGATCCCCAATCGCATCAACTTCATCGGGGCTCTGGGCCGCTATGAGTCGCCGGAGTCTGCCTCGCGTGCCTGTCATCGCTGGGCGGACTCCGCTGGTCAATACAGCATCCGCAGAACTGGTCTGTGGACCAGCACTTTGCAAAATCCAGTGCAGTTTTGCAAGCAAGAAGCCCATCAATTTGTTGGTTACGAGGTGCCGAAGGAGCGTGCTGCTGAAGTCAGCGACAACCCTGAAGATCCGAAAGGATTTTTAGCAGGTGAAGTGCCAGAGGCGGAGGACTCAGGCAAGCGTTGGCGGTACAGACGCAAACGCTGGTCGCTTGTCATTCCCTTCTGAGCATGGACCCAGACGTTCGCAATCTGGTGATTGCTCAGCTGCTTGTGATCGTGATTCCCGTTGGGACATTGTTCGCCATCTGGCTCTGGATGCTCACGCTCCGTCAACGCTGATTGGAGCTGCGCGTTGAAACTTCAAGCAATGCCAATCATTGGTGCCAGCCATTCAGCATGCACGGCTGAGAGAGCTGTCATGTTGAAAGCATGCACTGCTGGATTGGTTTTATCAGCAACCCAGAGCAGCGCAAAAGGCGCATTGAGGGCGATCTGCATGCGCCATCGCCAAGTGATGATTGCCCAGATTCTTTGAAGAATCGGGTTCTTCATTCCAAGCATCGAATGACCCAGAAAGTGCAAGAATTTTGGCGTATCCACTCACGGAACTGCGGATTGACTTCTGTCGTGATACCAAGTGGTGCTCATGAGCCAAAAAAAAGGAGGGTCCCACCCCTCCTTGGTTCGACGCATCTCCGGTTGATGACCCGAAGACGGATTGATCTTGCACGAAAGTCTTTAAAACATCCGTAGTGATCAACACCTTGAAGATCTAGGCAGTCAATTCTTCTGAGATCGACAGGGTGAGGTCCGAGTGGGGTGTTCGTAGCTCAATCAGAGATTGATAGTCCGTTGACTCATAGGCCGACACGGCTGACTGGAGAGATGGGAACTCGATGATCACATTCAAAGAACCAGGGGTGCCTTCGCGAACATCACACTGAACATCGCGAACCAGAAATTTGGCCCCGACGGTGGGTAGCCATTCAGTGAGTCGACTGATGTAAGGGACCATGGCCAGTGGTGTGTGAATCGTGCCTGTGCTGATCCAGTAGCCCTTTGCCATGACAACAGAAATGTGTTGCACCGAATGTAGTTGGACTTGTCCTGATCGGAGCTGTGCATGAAGCAGGTTTCTGATCACTGAAGCTTGATCACAGCTCAACGACAGGAGTGACAACTGAAGACGGCCAAGACCGCATCCCTTGAGATGCATCACATCCTATGATTTGAATCTCGAATGCGAGACAATTCATCTCTCTGATGATTCTTTAATTCCCGGTTTCTCTGGCCTTTGTTAATGCTGATGTTGCTCAATAACTGCGCATGATAATGAGATAAAAACCCTGCCAAGCAAAGGTTTGAGATGCATGGGCGATACTGGATTCGAACCAGTGACCCCTTCCGTGTGAAGGAAGTGCGCTACCACTGTGCTAATCGCCCGATCGATCAATCCTAAAACACCACCTGTCCGGATTGTTTATCGCTTGGGCCGGAATAAGTGGTCATGATCAGGCGAATAGAGTTTCGATCGCAGATTGGTTGAACGAAAGGCCGGACTGATCACAAACAGCGTGGTGCGAATCAGATTGCGATCGTGTGTGACCTTTGCCATCTGATCGAGAGGCACCAGATCTAACGATTCATCAGGCCAGCTGACCCGGTATCCGATGGCGACCGGGGTGTCTGCGGGGTAATGCTCAAGAAGCGTCGACTGGACCTCGTCCACATGGCGGGCGCTGAGGTAGAGACAGAGCGAGGCCCGCAGGCTGGCCAGGTGCCTCAGCTCTTCGCGTTCCGGAACGCCGGTTCGGCCTCCGCTACGACTCAGCACGATGGTTTGTACAAGGCCTGGGATGGTCAGTTCCGCCTTCAGAGCCGAGGCTGTTGCCTGATATGCGCTGATGCCAGGAACCACTTCCACTTCAATTCCTGCATCGGCAAGTCCGCTGACCTGCTCGCTGAGCGCTCCGTAGAGACAGGGGTCGCCATCGTGAAGACGCACCACGTTCTTCCCGGTGCTCACACGCTCAATCATCAGTGGAAGAACCTGTTCAAGCGTGAGCGTGCTAGTCCGGATCTTTTCGCACCTGGCAGGCGCAAGATCCGCGATCTGAGGCGACACAAGTGAGTCAGTCCAGATCAAAACATCAGCATGGGCAATGCGGTCTTCGGCACGGCGGGTCAGTAGATCAAGTGCTCCCGGGCCAGCACCCACGATTGAGATCATGCTCATGAAGGGTCTGCCTTCTTGAGGCCGGGATCCGGAAGTGGCGACTTGCGTCCATACAGCCAGAACAGACCGAAGCCGGCGATGGACATCAAACTGAGGCTCATCAGCTGAGCAATGCGCAAGCCACCATCACAGAACGGAGGTTGTCCGCCAAGGCAGAGCGGGTCGATCCTCAGGCCTTCGATCCAGATGCGGCCAAGGCTGTAGCTGAGCAGATAGATGCAGCTGAGAGCTCCTGATGGCAGGGAGATTTTGTTTTGGCGGCCGAGCCGGAAAAGCACCATTAACAACACAAAGATTCCAATGTTCCAGAGGGATTCGTAGAGAAATGTGGGGTGGAAGAATTCAGCAGTTTTGAAAACACTTGGCCGGTTTGCTGCGGGAATAAAAAGTTTCCATGGCAGATCGGTGGGGACTCCAAATGCCTCTGAATTGAAAAAGTTTCCCCAGCGGCCAATGGCCTGTCCCAACACCACAGAGGGCACCAACACGTCCAAAACATTCCAGAACGACACCCGTCGCCAACGGCAGAACAAAATCACCGCCAGCGATCCCCCTAAGAGAGCTCCATGGATGGCAATGCCTCCTTTCCAGATTGCGAAGGCATCCCACCATGAGCGTTGGTAGGAATCCCATTCGAAGGCGACGTAATACGTTCTCGCACCGATGACTGCTGCCAGCACAAGGATTGGCAGCAGGTCACTGATCAGATTGGCATCCAGGCCGCGCTGTCGCGCCAGCCAGCTGGAGAGATTGAGTCCGATCAAGACTGCAACCGCAATCAGCAGTCCGTACCAACGCAGTACGAAAGGCCCGAGCTGAAACAGCTCGGGCCCGGGGGAGGTGAAAATTGCAGGGATCAACACTGAGCTCAGACACCCTCAGCGGCTTGCACCTTCTCAATCTGCTTCTTCTTCAGAACCAACATGATCTGGGCCAGCGAAACAGCTGCGAAGAACGCCAACAGACCATAAATCCGAACGGGGTTCTGAAGCACAACTTCAGCATCAACCTGTCCGAAACCACCCACATTTGGATCGTCGGTCAGGGGAGTACCCGCTTCAATGGCGTCTCCGACTCCGACAACCAGAGCAGGACCCACGGGAATGGTTTCAGTGGCGGTCTCGCCGTCGGCGCTAGCGATGCTGATGATCTTGGCCCCATTGTCGCCGTCTTCAATTGATGAGACGGTTCCAGTAGCGGGAGAGGTGTAAACGGTGTTGTTGCTCTTTTCTCCGGTCGGATAGACCTGGCCACGGCCTCGGTTACCTCCAACGAAGATCTGATATTTGCCGAAGTGGATGTTGCTGTCGGTGGCTGGATCCGGAGAAAGGACAGGGAAGACGATTTCCTGGTGCTGATCACCTGGAATCGGACCTACGAGAAGAATGTTGGGTTGATCGTCGCTGTACTGCGTGAAATAAACACCTTCGGTTTCCTCCTTGATCTCATCGGTCCAGCGGTCCTGTGGGGCCAGGGTGAAGCCATCAGGAAGCTGGATGACAGCTCCGACCTGTAAGCCAACATCGCTGCCGTCGGCTCCGATTTCCTGGAGCCCTTGCTCATAAGGAATTTTCACTGCCGCCTTAAAGACCGTGTCAGGAAGAACGGATTGAGGAACCTCTGCCTGGGTGATTTTCTTGGCGAGGTGGCAGTTAGCACACACGATCTTGCCAGTGGCTTCTCTTGGCGAGGCGTAGTTCTGCTGAGCCCAGAAGGGGTAGGCCCAGCTGCTTGATGGAGCCGTGAACACGGCAAGGCCCAGGATCAGGGCTGCGAAAAGTGAGGGGAGAATGCGGCGCATCGGAGGCGTGTTTCGGGAGAGAGCGGTGGGCAAAAGGTTCTTGATCAGCCCCACCAAGGCTTCTCACCTGTTCGGAAGTCGGTTTCGGTCCATTGGCTGACAAAAACGTTGTCGTCCTCAACGCTCACATTGGCCAGGGCCAGCGAGAGTGGCGCCGGACCTCTCACAACTTTGCCGGTGGCGTCGTACTGGCTGCCATGACAAGGGCACATGAACTTGTTGGCGCCACTGTTCCAGGGCACAACACAGCCCAGGTGGGTGCAGATGGCATTGATGCCATAACTGCCGATGGCGTCTTCCCCTTCAACGATCAAATACGTGGGATCACCCTTCAGACCCTGAACAAGGCTGCGGTCACCTGTGGGGTGGTTGCTGAGCCAGCCGCTGAGTGTTACGGCGTTACCGAGCTCATCCTTGGCACTGGTGCCGCCGCCGCTTCCTGCAGCCCGTGGAGGAATGAAGTAATTCACCACCGGATAGAGCGCTCCGAGGGCGACGCCGGTCACAGTCCCAAAGGTCAGCAGATTCATGAACTGCCTGCGGCCCATTCCGGGCACATCAGCGGCTGGCATCTGAGTCATATCTGACGTTCGTTGGGCACTGGATGGGGCCCATTATGGGCTCTATTAGGTCATGTCACACTTTGCGGAGACTGGATTTTCATTGATGTTCAAGGTCTTGTTCAGTGCGCACTGATCACTCCTCCCCGCTGGAGTCGCTCCCTCTGAGCGTCGATGAAGTCATCGACCTTTTGCGCTCTCGCTGGCAAGCCAGCTACGACCTGCAGCTGGTTACCAGGCGCCGACGGATGTACTTCCAGGTGATGTGGGCCTATCTCGAGCAACAGTCCTTCCCATTGGATGAGCCTGACTACCGGGCTCATCTCGCGGAAGTCTTGGAAATTGTGAATCGACTGGGGGAAGCGGAGACTGTCCGGGACTGGTTGCTCACGACGCGGGACAAGCCGCGACTTGGAAAGGCGCTCAGTCTGCAGCTGCAGGGGGAGGGGACTCTGGAGGAGTTTCTGCTCTGAACCGTTGAACCGCTGCGACAAGAAGCACTCCGATCAGGTATAGACCGGTGATCGCCCCAGCCAGCAGCAACATGGTGACCGGGTCTGTCGACGGCGTCAGGACAGCGCCGGCAAGGGCTGAGATCAGCACGACCCAGCGCCATGCTGAAAGCATGCGTTGCCAGTTGACCAGGCCGAAGACTCCCAAAAGAAGCTGCAGAACAGGCAGCTGAAAGGCCAGTCCCGTCGACAGCATCAGCAAGAGCACGAAGTCCAGATAGCGCTCAATCGACCAGATGGGCTCCACAACATCGGCGCCGTAGCTGACGAGAAAATTCAGCGCAGCAGGCACTAGAGCCCACCAGGCAAAGGCAAGGCCGGCCAGAAATAGAACGGCTGATCCAGCCACCGACGGCGCAATCAACCGGCGCTCTCCTTGGGTCAGGCCTGGCAGAACAAAGGCCAGCCCCTGATACAGCACATAGGGCAGTGCCAGCGTGAGACCTGCATAGCCGGCAACTTTGAAAGACACGAACAAAAATTCGCCAGGAGCCAGTTGCAGGAAGCGGATCGAACCAGCAGGCTCTTCCAGAATTCTGACCAGAGGACGCACCGCCACAAGGCAGGCCAAGGCACAGACAACCACTGCGGCAAGACTGCGCAGCACCCTCTGACGCAGCTCCTCCAGGTGGTCGACCAGAGGCATTTCCACGTCGTTGGGGGGACCGGCCTGAACTCCGATCCGAATCGGCGGCGGCGGTGACAGCTTCGGGGACTCTTCAGGCGTGATCGGCGTCAGAGGTGAGCGAGCAGTTGGCTGGAGTCAGGCTAGGGGTTCCCAAGCTTCAAGGGCTTTCTGTGCACGGTCCGGTTCCGCCCAGACCAACTCGGCTTGACGATGTCTCACGGTTCCTGGAGCAGTGCCCGGGATTCTCTGCAAATGTTCCACGCCAGTCATAACCACCGGCACACGTCTATTGCCCTTGGCCCGACTGAACCAGGCGGCAAGGTCTGCCGCAAGCTGCAGGTCTGGTTCGCCAGCGGCCGCTTCTGAGGCCTTCAGCACCACGTGGCTGCCTGGACACTCCTGCGCGTGAAACCAGAGGTCCCCTGCACGAGCTTGACGCAGGCTGATCCATTCGTTCTGGCGATGGTTACGCCCCACCTGAATCACCAGTCCATGCTGAGAGCGGATCTCCAGTGGCTGAGGTTGCCCCGGTGGCGGACCGCTACGGCGACGGCGACGGCGAGGGGTGAGCAGTTCCTCCAGTTCAGCCTTCAGCTCAAGCAATTGTTGGTTGCGGTCGCCTGCCTCGTCCCAGTCCGCCTGCATCAGGTCTGCCAGAAAGCCTGCGCTGCCGTCAATCAGCGCGAGGCGTTGATCGTGGTGGACCAGTCGCTCTTCGATTAAGGGAATGGACCTGCGCAGTCGCTTCGCCCGTTGGTAAAGCTTCTGGGCCTGCTCAATGCTTCCCCTGTCGGGAGCGGCCTGACACAGAATGGAATCCGCCTGACGTTGCAGATCATCGGCGCCGCCAGTGGCCTTCAGCCGCTCGACCTGCTCGAGGCGCTGAGCCTGTTCTCGTTGTCGGCTCTGTTCCAGAAGCTGTTGAAGGTCCTGGCTTTCTTTCAGCAGTTGTCGCTGGTTAAGTTGCTTCCGGTAATAGAGCCCTAGACGCAGGCTGAGTGATTCGCTGTTGCTCGATGAGTCGGCCGGGTCGTTCCAGACGCGATAGCCGCCGGCCTCATCCAGCTGAAGGATGAAGTCGTCACAACTGAGTTGGTTCAGCCATCGCCTCCAGCGCGTATGAAGCAATCGCCATTGCTTGTCGCTGATCTCTTCGACAGGAGTGCTGGCTGAGAGCGGTATCGGTGCCTGATCCTTCGAGGAGAAGTTGATGAGTTGCTTCGTTAGCGCGGGGCTGATGCCTTGATAGGTGTCGCGCAGCGCTTTGCCGAGATCGACCGGCACCAAGGTCAGTCTGCGCCGCCATTGTTCGAACGGTTCCTCGCAGCTTGGCGGCAGGCTCTGCAGTGCCGGTGGTGGGATATAGGGGTCCCCAGTGCTGAGCGGACGGACCCGTGACTGGTGCTGTCTGACCTGCCTGGCAATGGCGGTGATCCGTTTCTGGTCATCGAGCAGCAGCACATTGCTGTGACGTCCCATCAGCTCCAGGACCAAAGTGCGCACGCTCACCTCGCCAGGGCGTGGAGCGAAATGAAACAGCACAACCCGCTCAAAGTTTCGCTGCTCCAGTTCCACCAGGGCCAGCTGCCTGAGGCCGTGTTGAACCTGTTGAGCCAGAGTGCTGCCACTGCCAATCCGGCTAGGTGATGGAATCTGAACCAATCTGGCGGCGTCTGCCTGCCAGCTGAGTTCCAGCCACACCATTCCTTTGAGGTTTCTGAAGCCCAGATGCAGGCTCTGCTGATTGGGTTGTTGTGCTTTTTCAAAGCGACTTGGAATGATCTGTGCTCGCAGATCTGCCAGCACCGCCCGAAGGCTGGTGAGGTCCATCACCTGAAGCGTGCTCTTCGCCATCGCTAGCGGGTGGCCTTTCGACTGGGGTGCCTTCCTACCCTGCTGCCTGACCGCACACAAGCCATGGCAACGACCGACCGCCGCGCCAGGCTCGCTTTGCTGACAGGCCCCAGCGGCGTTGGCAAAGGGACTCTGGTGGCACGCCTACTCGAGCGTCATCCCCAGCTCTGGCTTTCTGTTTCCGCCACCACCCGTGCTCCAAGAGAGGGTGAACAGGACGGTGTTCATTACTTCTTTCACTCGCGCGAATCGTTTGAGCAACTGGTCAGCGAGGGAGGGTTGCTGGAGTGGGCTGAATTCGCCGGCAACTGCTACGGAACTCCGAAGCAACCCGTGATGGAGAGACTTGAGCTAGGAACTCCTGTCTTGCTGGAAATTGAACTCGAAGGTGCTCGTCAGGTGCGTCGCAGCTTCCCTGAAGCTCTGCAGATCTTTCTTGCACCCCCAAGTTTTGAACAACTCGAGCAACGAATCCGGGGCCGCGGCACCGAAATGGAAACCGCGATTGCGAAGCGTCTAGATCGCGCCAAAACTGAACTCCAAGCTCAGCAGGAGTTCGATGCTGTTGTCATCAACGATGACCTGGAAACCGCTCTAATTGATCTAGAGCGGTTGATGGAGCTTGCCGAGGCCTGAGCGATTAGAGCGGGTGGAACAGCAGGTCTGGGAAGAATCTGTTCCACTCGATCAGGATGCCCGCAGTCAATGTGAACCAGATGGCGGCAACCACAGGTGCAGTGGAGAGAAATTTTTTCATCGTTGAACAGTTCAGAGAGATGAGATCTTGTAATCAGCGGGGTGAAACTGTGATTTTCGAATCACTCTCAGTCAGCTTGCCACTGTTGAACTCTGCAATAGCAGCAACAGGCCATGTTGCAGCTTTGACAACAGAGTTCAAGGCCAATTTCATGTCCAGCTGAATCTCGAGCATGTTCTGGTCCTTGCGACCACGAATGGCTTTGAGATAGTCACGACCAGCCCAGCCAATGGTTCCTGTGATGTATAGGAACATCAGTCCGGGAAGCACGAAATCACCAGCATGGTTCCAGCGACCGTCAACGATCAGATGAGGAAGACCATCTTCACCACAGGAGGCCTTGCTGTACATCTTGAAGCGAGCGACAGCCTGTGGCGTTGAGGCTGCACTGGCACGTTGCTGGAATCGTGCACTTTCAGAACAGGGAGTCAGTCCTGCAACATCAGCTCTGGCGACCGGTGCGAAGCCGAATACCAGCAGGGCCGACAGCGCGAGGGCGAAGAAACGACGCATCGGAACGGTTCCTGTTGAACCTGCCCTGGGGAGGCAGGATGTATCAAATTAACAGTAGTGGAGGCTGTTGACCTGCATGGCCAAGGTCCTAGCCCTCGAAACAAGTTGTGACGAGTCTGCCGCGGCTGTTGTGGAGCACAGCGTCGGTCGCCTGAGGGTTCTGTCGCATCGGATTGCGTCTCAGATCGAGGAGCACGCCCAATGGGGCGGCGTGGTGCCGGAGATCGCCTCACGCCGGCATGTGGAAGCCCTCCCCCACTTGATCGAGAAAGCGCTCAATGACGCGGGACTGTCGATCAGCGATCTGGATGCGGTGGCAGCCACTGTCACCCCAGGTCTGGTCGGGGCCCTGATGGTGGGTTCGGTGACGGGCCGCACCCTGGCAGCGCTTCATCGCCGACCCTTCATCGCCATCCACCATCTCGAAGCCCATCTGGCCTCGGTTCGGTTGGCATTATCCCCGCCAGCGCCGCCCTATCTCGTTTTACTGGTGAGCGGAGGACATACGGAATTGATTCGCGTCGATGCGACGGGAGTGCTGGAGCGCCTCGGGCGCAGTCATGACGATGCCGCTGGAGAAGCTTTCGACAAGGTCGCACGTCTGCTGGGACTTGAGTACCCAGGAGGACCTGCGATCCAGGCCGCTGCCGTTCAGGGGGATGTCAGCCGTTTCAGCTTGCCGAAAGGCCGTGTTTCAAAACCCGGAGGGGGGTTTTACCCCTACGACTTCTCATTCAGCGGCCTGAAAACGGCGATGCTTCGTCAGGTGGAGGCTTGTCGGACTTGGGACGAACCCTTTCCCCTGGCGGATCTGGCCGCCAGCTTCCAACAAGTCGTTGTGGATGTGTTGGTCGATCGCAGCCTCCGCTGCTGTTCCGAGCTCGGCCTGTCCACACTGGTGATGGTGGGTGGAGTTGCGGCCAATCAACGGTTGCGTCAATGCATGCATGCAAGAGGTGCTGAGCAGGGGGTTGATGTACACCTGGCGCCGCTTAGCTACTGCACTGATAACGCCGCGATGGTGGGAGCTGCTGCCCTTGGACGTCTGAACTCCGAAGCCATTTCCAGTTCTTTGGCTCTGGGCGTTTCAGCACGCTGGGCTCTCGAAAACTGCGCTCCTCTGTATCAATCGAATCCGCCTTTCTGAATTTCAGTGCATAGGGTGTCGCGACTTGCACTCCGGTGATGTCTATCAAGGCCGAGACGCGCCAGCAGAACAACGTCGAGGAGGTTGATTCCGGTGAATTGAATGCCTGGCGTAGAGGTTTCACCCCTCAGGCCGAAATCTGGAATGGCCGACTTGCCATGCTCGGTTTGTCGATTGCACTCGGAACTCTGTTTGTGATCAGGGCCTCAACCACTGTCATGCCTGCCTCCTGACAATAGGATGTGATTGTCATCCCCGTCCCCTCAGGGCCTGAGCCAGTTCATTCGGTTTCAAGCTCTGAGCGACAGCATGGTCAGGTTCGACTCTCTGTTGCTCCACAAGATCCTGGAGGCATTGATTGGCGGTGATCATGCCGTCGAAACCACTGCGTTTCATTATTTCCTCCACTTCATCCAAGGCTCCCCGCTGGATGTAGTCCTTGCAGGCCTCAGTGTTGATCAGGATGTCGTGGAAGGCCGCCCGCTTGCCGTCTGTGGTACGAATCAGACCCTGTGAGATCACGCCGAGCAAAGACTCCGACAGAGAACGCCGCACGTTCTCCTGGTCCTCAGGCGGGAACATGCCGAGCACCCTCTCCACGGTTTTGACTGCTGAGTTGGTGTGCAGTGTTCCAAACACCAGATGCCCGGTCTGAGAGGCCTCCAGCGCTGTACTCAGTGTTTCCTGGTCGCGGATCTCACCGACGAGGATGACGTCGGGATCTTCACGCAGTGCCGCTTTCAGAGCGTTGTGAAATTTCAGGGTGTGCAGTCCGACCTCCCGATGTCGGATCAGTGACCGCTGGCTTGTGTGCACGAACTCAACCGGGTCCTCAATGGTGAGAATGTGTCGATTCTGGTTTCGATTGATCCAATCGATCATCGCCGCAAGCGTTGTGCTTTTCCCGGATCCGGTCGGGCCGGTGATCAGGACGAGACCCTTGGGGCGTGAGGACAGCTCACGCAGAACATCGGGCAGTTTGAGTTGCTCAAGGGTCAGGATCGTCTGGGGAATGAGCCGTAGAACCATCGCTGGCCCACGCAAAGAGTCCAGAAGGTTGATGCGCACGCGCACGAAAGGAAACGCATGGGCCCCATCGAATTCCTTGATCTGATGGAAATCATCGATCTGCTGCGGGGTCAGGATTTCCTTCAGCCAGCGTTGGAAGGTTTGCTGAGTTGAGCAGGGCCACTCAGTCGTCAGCATCTCACCCCGGGCCCGGTATCGAGGACGTTCACCGACGCCAAGATGAACGTCTGAATGTCCTTTGTTATGGGCGATGCGCACAATTTGCTCCAGGCTGGGTGTCTCATCCTTCCCGTCGCTGATCGCTGCGGCTGCAGGTGATGGATGCCCTGGTGTGGAGACGGCACCAGCGGGAAAGCCCGGTGGAAAGATCGGCTTGCTCACACAAGTTTTGGACGTCTTCGCTCAGCTTCGCCAAAGCTGGGCCATTGGCAAGTGAAGGCTTGCTGGGAGGTGGGTGAAACCCGCTTAGGATTTCGCCATTAACACACGGTTTATGGCTGCCAGGCCCCGCGTCACCATCGTCCTTGGCACCCGCCCGGAAGCCATCAAGCTTGCCCCAGTCATAAATGAATTCCGAGGCTGTTCAGCTCTCGAAACACGGGTGGTTCTGACTGGACAGCATCGTGAGATGGTCATGCAGGTGATGGATCTCTTTCAGTTGAAGGCCGATCAGGACCTTGATCTGATGGCGCCGCGCCAGACCCTCACGCATGTGACCTGCGCGGCTCTTCAGGGCCTCCGCGATGACTTCCAGGCGTTCCCCCCGGGGTTGGTTCTGGTCCAGGGAGACACCACCACGGCCTTCGCAGCAGCCCTAGCTGCCTTTTATGAGCAGATTCCGGTTGGCCATGTGGAGGCCGGTCTGCGAACAGACAATCTTTTGGACCCCTTCCCAGAAGAGGCCAATCGCCGTCTGATCTCCCAAGTTGCCCAGTTGCATTTCGCTCCCACGGAGCGCTCGGAAGCCAACTTGAACGCCTCCGGTGTGGTTGGTCGTGTGATGGTCACTGGCAACACGGTGATCGATGCGCTGCTGCGCATGGCTGAGCAGGCACCGGCACTCTCTGATCTGCCCATCGACTGGGCCAATCAGCGCGTGATTCTGGCCACGGTCCATCGCCGCGAGAACTGGGGTGAGCGCCTGAACAGCATCGCCGCGGGCATGCTTCAGGTGCTTGACAGTCATCCGGACACCATTCTGTTGTTGCCCCTGCATCGCAATCCCACGGTTCGCGAGCCTCTGCGTGCCTTGCTCGGCGACCATCCCAGGGTGGTCCTGAGCGAGCCCCTGGACTATGACCGGCTGGTCGCTGCGATGAAAGGGTGCACACTGTTGCTCACCGATTCCGGTGGCCTCCAGGAGGAAGCTCCTGCGTTGGGGAAGCCAGTGCTGGTGCTGCGTCGCACGACTGAACGACCCGAGGCTGTTGATGCCGGCACCGCTCGATTGATCGGGACCGACAGTGACTCGATCGCCCGTGAGGCTTCATGCCTCCTCGATGATCCGAAGGCCTATGAACAGATGGCCAGGGCCGTGAACCCCTTCGGAGATGGTCGAGCCAGCGGCAGGATTCTTGAAGCTGCACTTGCCTTGCTCAACGGCTGATGCCGCCTTCAGTCCCTGCGGCCATTACCGCTGGGTCCTGCGTCGTTCAATCCGCAGGCCGTCGCAGACTGACCCTTTCAGGGAGCTCCTGTTTGTTGGTCTCAATCCTTCTTTGGCCGATGCTGGTCGTGATGACCCCACACTGAGGCGACTCCAGGGTTTCGCTCGAAACTGGGGCTATCACCAGCTGGTGGTCCTCAATCTGTTCGGGAGGATCTCACCAGCCCCAACAGCTTTGCGTCGTTGCAGTGATCCCGTCGGCCAGCATTCCGACCGCGTGCTGATGCGCTGGTTTGAGAGATGGTCCCGCGCACCCACCTGCGACCTCTGGTTGGGTTGGGGTGCGTCGGGCTCCCTGTATTGCCGTGACCAGCAGGTGCAGATGATGCTCGCCAAGGCTCTGGCTGTGCGCCTGCAGGGGGCTTCTCCACTCGTGATCGGAACCACCCGCAGCGGGCAACCTCGACACCCGCTCTATATGGCTGCGGGGAGCCAGCTTTTCCCCTGGGCCTGTACGGTTCGCTGATGACACGCACCCCTCGCCGCTACAAGATTTCGCTTCATCTCTCGGGAGGTCAAACAGAGGTGGTGCATTTCCCGACTCTCGAAACATTCCAAGAGTGGTATCAGGGTCTGGTCAATGGCGGGAGTGGTCAGGCTTTCGTCAACATCCCACTCGGCGATCTCGAAGGGGAATATCTGGTGATCCGTCCCGAAGCGATCATCGGCGTGCGTGTGGAACCGCAATTCGCATCCATCGATGACGCCTGAGAGGCTCGGACTGCTCTGGGGCATCACGGTGTTTGCCGGGGCCGGTGCGCGATTGCTCGCCGCCCTGTCAGGCTTACCAGGGGTGGTGCTGTTGCTGTTGTCAGGACTGCTGATCGGACGTTCTGGCCTCGGCCTTGTGGAGCCTCTGGACCTGGGAGAGGGGCTCGAGACAACCGTTGGCCTGCTTGTCAGTCTCGTTCTGTTTGATGGAGGGCTGAATCTGCGCTTGCCCGGCGACACCATCAAGGCGACCGTGCTGCGGATTTCCGTGCTGCGTTTGTTGCTGTCGCTGGGTGCGGGAATCCTGGCAGCGCATTGGCTGGCTGGACTGGGATGGTCAGTAGCTGCCGTCTACAGCGCCATCGTGTTGGGAACGGGGCCCACGGTGGTCACGCCAATCGTGCAACAGATTCGCCTGGCTCCTCCCCTTGGGGATGTTCTGGAGGCGGAGGGACTGGTGCTCGAGCCTGTGGGAGCCGTTCTGGCGCTGCTGCTGCTTGAGCTGTTGCTTGGCGATCTCTACGGCTGGAGAGGTCTTGCGATTGGTCTGCTGTCGCGCCTCGGTGGTGGGGTACTGATTGGAGTTGCGGTTGGATGGCTGCTGGCGGAGCTGTTGAGACGTTTGCCTTCAGAGCATGCCGTGGGCTTACGGCTGCAGTTGACCCTTGGCGTTCTGTTTCTGATGTTTGCCATTTGCGAATGGCTGTTACCCGAGTCCGGTTTGCCGGCATCAGTCGCTGCAGGCGTTGTGGTGGGCCGTCGTCCCTCAACACAGGCTGCACAGCTCGACGAGCTGATCCGCGAATTGGCCAGATTGGCAATCACGATGCTGTTCCCGCTGCTGGCGGCTGATGTGTCGTGGGCTGAACTCAGTCCGCTGGGTTGGGGTGGTATCAGTTGTGTTCTGGTGCTGATGCTGCTTGTGCGTCCGGCGGCAGTGGGCGTGGCCACGATTGGATTGCCACTGGACTGGCGCCAACGCCTGTTCATGGGATGGCTGGCGCCGCGAGGAATTGTCACGGCCGCCGTGGCATCCCTGTTTTCGATTCGTCTTGAGCAGGCAGGGATTCTCGGCGCAGGAAGACTTCAGGGTCTGGTGTTCCTCACGATCCTGATGACTGTGGGATTCCAGGGTCTGACAGCCCAACCCCTGGCACGCGTTTTGGGTTTGATTCAATCCGAGCCTGAGGTGTCAGGTGAGGCAGCGCTTGAGCCGGGGCAGGTCTTGCCCGATCCTGGCCAGCAATGACCAGGTCGTGATCAGATCCGGCCCCTGGAGACGGCCAAGTAGAGCAGCACGCAACGATTTCATCAAAACGCCCTTTTTTACGCCGGCTTTGTTTGCGGCATCTGCAAGCAGTGACTGAGCCTTTGCGGTGTCACTGCCGTCCCATGGATCACTCTCAAGTGATTCCAAAAGCTGACCGATCGCGACCTTGGCTCCATCGGCTTCCAGTTGCTTGAGGCCATCGTCCTCAAGCTCAGGGCAAGCAAAAAAGGGTTGTGCCTGGTCAATGCCGTCTTTCAGCAGGGTGAGAGAAGGGCCGACCAGTTCGCATAAAGCCAGGCTCCAGCTCACGTCCTCAGGCAGGTTCCATCCCTCCTCTCTCCAGAGCGGCGAGATGTCATCAAGCAGTTGCTGCGGTGTGAGGCCATGCAGAACCTGTGCATTGAGCCAGTTGAGCTTGTCCCAGTCGAAACGCGCACCTGCTTTGTTCACTCGATCGAAGCTGAACACCTCGGCTGCCTGCGGGAGGGTGAAGCGTTCCTCCATGCCTTCGGGAACGGACCAGCCCAGCAGGGTCATGTAGTTGGCGATCGCTTCCGCCGTATAACCCATGGACCGGAAATCATTGATCGATGTGACGCCGTCACGCTTGGAGAGTTTGCGTCCCTCGGCATTGAGGATCAGCGGGGTGTGGGCAAAGACCGGCGCGGCTAGCTCGAGAGCCTGGTAGAGCAGAAGTTGCTTGGCGGTGTTGGCAATATGGTCCTCGCCTCGGATCACATGCGTGATCGCCATGGACGCGTCATCGACCACCACCACAAGGTTGTAGAGAGGGTCTCCGATCTGATCGGCTGGAGCACGACGGGCAATGACCATGTCACCGCCGAGATCAGCTCCGCGCCAATGCATTGGCCCTCGGACAAGGTCACGCCACTGGATCTCTTCACTGTCGTCGATCCGGAAGCGGATCACCGCTTCACGGCCCTCGGCTTGGAACGACGCCTCCTGCTCGGCCGTGAGCTGTCGATGTCGATTGTCATAGCGAGGTGCTTTGTTCTCAGCTTTCTGGGCCTCTCGCATGCTTGCGAGCTCCTCTTCGCTGGCGTAACAGCGATAGGCGAGGCCGCGGTCGAGCAACAGCTGGATGGCAGCCCGATGCTCGTGGACCCGCTCGCTCTGAATCGTGGGATCTTCATCCCAGTCGATGCCTAGCCATGCCAGTCCATCGAGGATGTTCGCGGTGAATTCCGGCTTGGAGCGCTCCTTGTCAGTGTCCTCAATTCTCAGCAGGAACTGGCCCTTCTGGTGTCGCGCGAACAACCAGTTGAAGACCGCTGTTCTCGCCGTTCCAATGTGGAGAGTGCCCGTTGGACTTGGGGCCAGACGAACACGCACCATTGCGGGGCTCGGGATGAAGAACGGGACCGACGGGATTCGAACCCGCAACTTCCGCCGTGACAGGGCGGTGCTCTAACCGGTTGAACTACGGTCCCAGATCTGATTCAGATCGACGGTGCTCGTCCGTTGGAATCTGATCTGTGTCGCTCGCGCGACATCGAAAGTATCGACTGTTGCCCTGCCCTCCGTCAATAAGCGCGTTGGTCGGGTTCTGAACAACTGGCTTCAGAACCCATCACGCCTGGATTGCCACCAACCTTTGCGATGCGTTCGTGTTTCAGATTCCGTTCAATTGATCCTTGGAAGCCTTGGTCAAGCGGGGATCAACAGATTGAACCAACGTGTGGATGTCATGCAGAGCATGGGTTCTTCTTCAAGCTCTGGCAGCGTTCTCAATCGGACTTGAATCTTTGCTCAACCACCAGTAACGATTCGTACCGACAGCACACCCGCGGACGCCATAAAAAACCGGTGGCAGCTGCCACCGGCCTCAGTGATCCCATGAAGGGACGAATTCAGCTTGGTCAGGGACGGAAACCTGCAGGTTCGATTAAGCGAACTTGATTGCCACGGGCAGTGAACTCACGGCCCTGGTCGCTTTGCACGACCACACGTCCTCCGGATTTGACGCGAATGACACGGGCACGAACCCAGCCGAGTGCGGCTGATTCGAGGACCTTGACCACATCACCAGGTTGAAGATCCAACTCCATGCTCGAAACTAGGAAACTGCAGAAGGGGCCATCGGACGCGCCGTGGAGGACTTGAACCCCCGACATCAGGTTTTGGAGACCTGCGTTCTACCAACTGAACTAACGGCGCAAGGCGATTGGCCCCTCGACCATCACAAAAGTGATGGCATTGGATTGAACGAGGCCTAAGCCTCAGCGATCGAAGCGCTGCTTCACGCGGGTGGCCTTGCCCACCCGTTCCCGCAGATAGAAAAGCTTCGCCCTACGTACCTTACCTCGGCGCTCCACCTTGATGGAGGCAACTTGAGGACTATGCAGCATAAAGACTCTTTCAACGCCGATGCCCTGAAAGATCCGACGGACCGTAATGGTCTGGTTGACCCCGCCGTGACGCTTGGCGATCACTACTCCTTCGTAGGGCTGGACGCGTTCCTTGTTGCCCTCGCTGATGCGAACGCCGACACGAACAGTGTCCCCGACATAGATGTCGGGAAGGTCGGTTTTCTGCTGCGCTTGCTCAAACTCTCTGATCAGCTCAGAAGGTTTGAGGCGTGCAGCCTTCGTTGCGGCTGGAGCAGCAGTCTTCTGGGACTCGTTCTCAGTGCTTGTGACGTCTGCGCTGTCTTGTGCAGATGTGTCTTTCTGGTCCGCTGCCATCCCAGCTCCGAGTAATCACGCCAAACAACCAGCTTACCCTGCCGGCCCACCGTCCACTGAGCGTTTCTTCCAAGCGTTTCTCCAAGACTGCAGCATCATTCCTCCGCCGGTGATCAACATCCAGAGCACTCCCAGTGCATTGAGAACAACCACGACGGGTTCAAGCTGCGGTCCCAGCCATTCCCCTTCATGCAGGCTCATCAGCCAGTGGGCGCTGTCTCGACTCACCCCGAACCAATCGCGCGCGACCCGGTAGCTCAGACCTGTGATGACTGTGGTCATCAACGGCAGAAGAACCAAGGGCGCCACCCTGCTGTGCCAGCGCCGCAGTCGTGCCATCCAGAGAGCCACCGGCATTAGCTCGTCACCATTGATAGCGTGACAGCAGGACGTCGGGACTGCCCGAAGGAATCACCGATGAACTTGTTCGCTGATCTGCTTGCTTCGACCAAAACCGGCAGCGTGACTGCCACAGGCCCGCGCATCCAGCAGCGTCGGGGAGTGGAGATCAAGTCGGCGAGAGAGCTGAAAATCATGGCCAAGGCCAGTCGCATCGTGGCGACTGTGCTCCGCGAAATCATGGAGATGGTCGAGCCCGGCCAGACCACCGCCGATCTGGATGCCCATGCCGAGCGGCGCATCAGGGAAATGGGAGCAACCCCAAGTTTCAAGGGATACCACGGGTTCCCCGCCAGCATCTGTTCCAGCATCAACGATGAGGTGGTGCACGGCATTCCCAACAACAGAAAGGTGATTCATGCCGGCGATTTGCTCAAAGTGGATACGGGAGCCTTTTACGAGGGCTATCACGGCGACAGCTGCGTCACCATCTGTGTCGGAGAGGTCAGTGATCCGGCGGCAGCCCTCAGCAAGGTGGCTCAGGAATCACTGATGGCCGGATTGGCTCAGATCCGCTCGGGGAACACCCTGCTCGATATCGCTGGAGCCGTTGAGGATCGTGTCCATGAAGCTGGTTTCAGTGTGGTGGAGGACTACACGGGTCATGGTGTTGGCCGCAATCTCCACGAAGAACCTTCCGTGTTCAACTTCCGAACGGACGTTCTGCCGAACGTGAAGTTGCGACCTGGCATGACATTGGCTGTGGAACCGATCCTGAACGCCGGCAGCAAAGCCTGTCGCACGCTCAAGGACCGCTGGACTGTGGTCACTCGCGATGGCAGCCTGTCTGCGCAGTGGGAACACACGATTGTCGTGACATCCGACGGATGCGAGATCCTCACGGATCGTGGCGATTAGCCCACAACAGTCGGTTGTAGGTCAAACGCCCCAGTTCAACCAAAGGCATCGCCAGCAAAGTGAGTGGATTGGGGGTCACGATGATCAGTGGCAGTCCCAAGTCGGCTTGCCAAAGAATCTGACCTGCCACGAAATCAGCTGACATCACACCGATCGGATTGAGGTCAGAACGGAACGGACCGAGCACCAGCTTGCGAAGGGTCGGCAGCCTGGACCGTTGCTGACGCGGTGCACTCCAGCGCAGGCTGACGAGTTGGCCGATCAAGCGCTTGCTCAGCTCATAAGCAGGGCTCAGGGCCGGTTGGATCTCGGCTTCCGATGTGTTCACCCACAGTTCCGGTGGATATGTGTCTTGCTGGAGGTTCCTCTCCAGCTGCTCAAAGCGCTGCAGAAGCCTCCATTGGCTGAGCGCATTGATCTCAAGTGCATTGTTCAGGCTCTCGGGGCTTTGGTCGCCTCCGGGGTTGATGCCGTGGTTGAGCACAAGCAGATCGAGACCCCTCAGGGTGGGATCGAGTTCCTCTTCCTTTCCGCAGCTCCAGCAAACCCACTCCTGTGGTCCGGTCAGACTGTTCATCTCCGTTGGCTTCGGGCGATGACTCAGAGCAACGACCCAGGCGCCCTTTTGTCTGAGTCGGCGCGTGAGTGCACGACCCAGTTCACCTCCTGCTCCAGTGATTCCCACCCTGCGACCTGACCAGGTCTCTGCCATGGAGCTTGAGTCGGAGGTCCTTCGCAAAGGCTGGGCCATGGCGGTGAACTGGTGCATGCTTGGGACAGCTCGACGGTATGACGTTGTCCAGTCCGTCCAGTGACGCTCAACTGGCGCTGTTCGCTCCTTATTGCGGGGGGCTTCGTCGAGAGCAGTCCCTCAGGCATGCTCTTGAACAGCTGCCCCTGGGCCAGTTCGATGGAGAGCGTGTCCGCATTGGTTCTCAGCCCCATCGATACCTGCTGACCTGGAGTCCTGCCAATGCCCCGCTGCAGACGTGCCGCTGTGAGTTGCGATTTCATGAACAGGGTGATCAGCTGTATCCGTTCGAATGCCCTGCGCATCAACTGCTCGATTGGCTGATGCAAGTTGTGGAAGCTGGCCGTCAGGATCTGCCGGACAGCTTCTGGCAGTGGTTGTTGCTCGAGCAGATTGAGGAGGATGGTTCCCCTTAAATTGTGGGAATCAACCTCAGATCTCCCTGATGGGCTCAACGCTGCTGATCGGATCCTGTGAACCCTTCAGCGGCAAGTCCGCCCTAGTGCTCGGGATTGCAAGGCATCTGCGCTCGGTCGGCATTCGGGTTCTTTTTGGAAAACCGCTTGCCACAAGTCTGGACTGGGAGTCTGATCAAGGTGTTCTGCCTTCGCCGTTGATCGATGACGATGTCCGTTTCGTTGGAGAGACCCTCGGTCTGCCTCATCAGGACCTGATCCCCTCTCTGCATCTCCTGTCTCCCGAGACTGCACAGCAACGGCTTGCGAAGGGAACCTTGGCTGCTGGAGAAGGTCTTGAGAAACTCAGGACCAGTCTTGAGCAGTCAGAAAACAGTGTCACCCTGCTGGAAGCCGCCGGCAATCTCCATGAGGGTTTGCTCTACGGCCTGAGTTTGGTGCAACTGGCCCGCGATCTCGACTCACCGGTGGTGCTCGTGCATCTTTGGGAAGACAGTCGCAGCGTAGATGCGTTGCTGGCGGCCAGTCAGCAGCTCGGTGATCGACTCCGCGGGGTGGTGCTGAACGCAGTCACTCCTGATGATGTGGAAAGCCTGGAACGTGATGTCGTGCCGTCTCTTCAGGCGCTTGGAATCAAGGTGTTTGGTGTGATGCCCCGTTCTCCTCTGCTGCGCAGCGTCACGGTGGGCGAACTCGTGCGTCGGCTCGATGCTCGGGTGATCTGCTGCCAAGAGAAGCTCGACCTGTTGGTGGAGACTCTCAGCATCGGGGCGATGAATGTGAATTCAGCAATGGAGTTCTTCCGCCGCCGCCGCAACATGGCTGTGGTGACCGGAGCAGATCGCACCGATATCCAGCTGGCAGCCCTGGAGGCTTCCACGCAATGTCTGATTTTGACCGGTGCTGGAGATCCACTCCCTCAGTTGATCAGTCGAGCGGATGAACTGGAAGTTCCCCTGCTTAAGGTCGAGCAGGACACACTCGGGACCGTTGAAGTGATCGAGCAGGCGTTCGGTCACGTGCGACTGCACGAAGCGGTGAAAGCGACTTATGCCTTCCGTCTTGTGGAAGAACACTGCCGGCTTGCAGACCTGCTCAGTGCCGTGGGACTGGAACACCTTGTGATCGGCTCAAAGTGATGGTCCCTACAGGGTTCACCGCTGCTAGCGTCTAGGAACGCTCGCAGGTAGTCATTGAGCCGATCCCTTGATCTTCCTGCAATGGACAGGGTCGACACCCTTGCCCAGGAATTGGCCTTGCTCCAAGACAAGGGAGCGCGGAGGATTGCCATCCTCGGAAGTCGTCATGTTCCCGTGGTCGCCATTCATCTGATCGAGCTGATCGCCCGATCGCTGGCTCAGGAAGGCCACTCTCTTGTCACATCCGGTGCGCAGGGGGTCAATGCAGCCGTGATTCGAAGCGTCCTGGCTGTGGATGCCTCCAAGCTCACGGTGCTTCTGCCGCAGAGTCTGAGTCGCCAAGGGCCAGAGATCCGTGATCAGTTGGAGACGGTTCTGCACCTGATCGAAAAGCCCGAACACGACGATCTGCCCCTGCCGATGGCCAGCAGCCTCTGCAACCAGGACATCATCAGTCGTTGTGACCAACTGATTTGCCTGGCTTTCCATGACAGCGAGACATTGCTTGCAAGCTGTCGCAATGCCGAAGACATGGGCAAGGTGGTCAGCCTGCTCTTTTTTGACTGACGTTTAAGGCGAAGGAGGGGTTGGCAGAACCTGGAGCCTGGTTCCCTCCCTACTGATCACAAGCACGCGATCTCCGGCATGCAGAGGAGTCTCGATATCCAGTGAACTGGCAGCCCAGCTCTGGCCATGCCAGCGAACCCTCCCTTCTCCTCCGGGCTTAATCGGGGCCAAGACCTCGGCTGTGTTGTCGTTCAGCAGTCGCCGTCCTGGCCGTGGATTGCGTTGAGCAGACCACCTGCTCAGCCAAAGCGTTCCCAGCACTGAGAGGAGACTGAACAGGATGATCTGAATCCAAACCTGCAGCGGCAGCAAGGCTGTCAGTACGGACACGACAAGACCGGCGAAGACGCCGAACATCAAGCCATCAAAACTGGGCTGCACCAGCTCCACCGCCAGCAGAACGCCAGCCACCAGCAACCAGATTAAAGGACTCCAAAGAGGTGGCATGTCTGGTGGCTGCTTCCCCTCACTTTGGGGACTAGCGTCGCTTCAGACATCCATTCGTCATGGAAGCGCTGCTGAGCCTGCCTGCACTGATCCTGATCGCACTGCTGGGCAGTGGCAGCGTCAAGGTCACCAGCGGAGGCCGCTCGCGTCTCGTCGAGCGGCTTGGCAAGTTCGACCGTGAGTTGCAGCCTGGGCTCTCTGTCGTGATTCCCGTTGTCGAACGGGTGGTCAGTCATGAGTCGCTCAAGGAACGGGTTCTGGATATCCCCCCTCAGCTCTGCATAACGCGAGACAACGTCTCCATCGAGGTCGATGCGGTGGTGTATTGGCAGTTGCTCGAGCATTCCCAGGCGTATTACGCAGTGGACAATCTGCAGGCAGCGATGGTGAATCTGGTGCTGACCCAGATTCGTGCCGAGATGGGCAAGCTGGATCTCGACCAGACCTTCACCACTCGCAGTGAGGTGAATGAGCTTCTGTTGAAGGAGCTTGATGAGGCCACCGATCCATGGGGTGTGAAAGTGACTCGCGTTGAAATGCGCGACATCAATCCTTCGCCGGGCGTTAAGCAAGCGATGGAGGCTCAGATGACTGCTGAACGTGAGAAGCGCGCTGCGATTCTGCGTTCCGAAGGAGAAAAGGAAGCCCAGTTGAATGAGGCGCGTGGCCGTGCTGAGGCTCTCGTGCTTGACGCACGTGCCCAGAAGGAGGCAATTCTGCTGGAGGCCGAAGCCCAGGCGAAGCAGCAAGGTGTGATGGCTGAAGCGAAGTCCGAAGCGGCACGCGTCATGGCCAGGGCACTGTCTGAGAGCCCGGAAGCGGAAGAGGCAGTGCGCCTGATGCTGGCTGAAAACTGGATGGCCATGGGGCAGCGCATGGCTGACTCGCCGGCCGGCAGCGTGCTGATGGTGGATCCTCAGTCACCTGCCTCACTGCTTGCTGCTCTGAAGCAATTCCAGCAAGGCAAGGATTAGGCAGCTAGAAGAGCTTTGGCTCCTTCGATGTAGAGGATTCCGGTGCAAAGCAGAGCACCGGCCCAGCACAGTCCTCTCAGGGGCGGAACATTGGCCACATAGGCCGGCAAATAAATCAGACGTAGCACGGGCTGGAGCAGAGCTGCGGGGATGGCAAGGCCCTGAAGCACGCCGATTTGCAGCACGGCGATCAGGGCTAGAAGTGCTGCTGGAGCATGAAGGCTGAAAGCTTCGAAGCTGTTCTGATGGGCCCAGCTGGCTCGTTTCCCCCAGTCTGGAAGTCGTTCGAACATGGCCCTCGGAGCTTTCATGTCGTCCAGGGTGAAGTCCGCCTGTGAACGGGCAGCACCCAGGGGAATGATGCTGGCGACCACTACAGCTCCCGAGAACACAAGCGACAAGGCATAGGGCGCCGAGGGTGTCTGGGTGAGAAAGTCCGTGATGAACACAATCAAGGCAATTGCGGATAAAACGATAGTGATCGACTCTCGATCGACGCGATTAACCCGACTGGATCCCCAAGTCGTCTGCGTCCGTTGTCCTTCTGGCTGCCTGAAGCGTGGTTTGGAACGGAGTTGCTGATTGAAGATGACGCTTTTATGGCTATCCGTCTGTTGTTAGATCTCATGCTGAGAGCGGCTTCAAGAGCGTTGCTAACCTTCAACCACTAACGATTGTTCAATGGCTTCGTATTCATTTGATGTGGTCTCTGATTTTGACCGTCAGGAGTTGGTGAATACGCTTGATCAAGTTCGTAGGGACGTTTCTCAGCGCTATGACCTTAAGGATTCTGGTACAGAGATCAATCTTGAAGACGCCGCGATTGTGATCACTACGGCCAGTGACATGACCCTTCAAGCTGTTGAAGATATTCTGCGAGCCAAGGCGACAAAGAGAAATCTCTCTTTGAAGATCTTTGATTTCCAGACGGCAGAGACAGTGGGTGGTAATCGTGTGCAGCAGACCGTTCAATTGAAGAAGGGACTCAGTCAGGAACTTGCTAAGAAAATGAGCAAGATTGTCCGTGATGAGCTTAAGAAAGTCACCGTGGCGATTCAGGGAGACAGTCTCAGAGTGACAGGCAAGAGTAAGGATGATCTCCAGCAGGTGATTCAGTTGTTGCGTTCAAAAGAGGATGAGCTGGATGTGCCTCTTCAGTTCGAGAACTATCGCTGAATTTTAGAGACTCAAATTGATCTGTAAGCCTCCGGCCCAGATTCCTGGGACTTTGCCTTCACAGCCTGGATTAATAATCCATTGCTTCACTGGTTGAATTTGCAAGATTTCTGAAACATCAAAGGAATCATTCAATTCAATCGCTCCCTCGTGGCTCAGCCAAGGGTTGATGGTTGGGCTGAAACTGGTTCGACCCAGTTCCAAAGCAAGCACGTCAAGTTGTCGGCCAGGAATGATGCCTTGGCTCCGCGAGCCACCTGCGATAAATGTTGGATAAAGGTATTGGCAGGGTCCAAGCTCACGATGCCACCACAGGCTTCTCCTGGGTCTGCAGTGATGCAACCACGAGGGGCAGCCCGATCAACGCCTTTTTGAACCGGCTCCCCATGCCGCTGCTGGAAAGTGGCATCGGCAGTGACCCAGATTCAGGCTCTAGGCGATCGCAGCGAAGCTGTCGCGGAACGCCTGAATCGTGGCTTCGATGTCTGCGTCCGAATGGGCCAGGGAGGTGAACCCTGCTTCGAAGGCTGACGGAGCCAGATAAACACCACGCTCAAGCATGGCGCGATGCAGTTTGCCAAAGCGTTCAGCGTCTGTTGCCTTCGCTTCTTCAAAGTTGCGTACAGGCCCTTCGCAGAGGAAGAAGCCGAACATGGCGCTCACGCTTCCACTCGTGATCGGAAGGCCTGCAGAGGTTGCTGCTTCCTTGATGCCAGCGACCAGTTTTTCAGTGGTGGCGGTGAGCTTTTCGTAGCTACCGGGCTGTTTCAGAAGCTCAAGTGTCTTGATGCCCGCCGTCATGGCAAGGGGATTTCCGCTCAGGGTGCCGGCCTGGTACATGGGGCCTGCAGGAGCCACCATCTCCATGATTTCGCGTCGACCGCCGTAGGCCCCTACGGGAAGCCCTCCACCGATCACCTTGCCCATGGTGGTGAGATCAGGGGTCACACCGAAATGCGCCTGCGCTCCGCCGTAACTGATGCGGAAGCCTGTCATGACCTCGTCAAAGACCAGAAGAGCGCCGTTTTCCTTGGTGAGTTCGCGCAAACCCTCGAGGAAACCAGGCTCAGGCTGGATAAACCCTGCATTGCCAACGATGGGCTCGAGGATGACACCTGAAATGGCATCAGGGTTTTCAGCGAATAACTGCTTGACGGCCTCCAGATCGTTGTAAGGCGCGGTCAGGGTATTGGCGGTGGTGCTGCGGGGGACGCCAGGTGAGTCAGGCAGGCCGAGGGTGGCCACACCGGAACCGGCCTTTACCAGGAACATGTCCGCATGGCCGTGGTAGCAACCTTCGAACTTGATGACCTTGTCGCGACCTGTGAAGGCGCGCATCAGACGCAGCACAGCCATGCAGGCTTCTGTGCCGCTGTTCACGAAGCGAACCATCTCCACACTGGGGACGGCGTCGATCACCATCTCCGCCAACGTGTTTTCAAGTGCGCAGGGAGCTCCGAAGCTGGTGCCCTTCTCAATCGTTTCCTGCAGCGCACTGATCACTTCTGGATGGGCATGACCGCAGATCGCGGGTCCCCAACTGCCGATGTAGTCGATGTATTTGTTGTCATCAACGTCCCAGGCGTAAGCGCCCTTGACCCGATCGAAGACGATCGGCTGGCCACCCACAGATTTGAATGCACGCACTGGGGAGCTCACGCCACCAGGCATCAGAGCCTGGGCGGCACTGAAGAGCTCCTGGGAGCGACTGGTGTTCAAGCTTGGTGCTGTCACGGGGGCGGATGCCAAAGGGCCGATGCAAACCGTGCCACATCCTGACCCAAGAACGTGCCAAATCGGCTGATCTGTGTACGAAGAGGGGATTCCGGAACTTGTGATACCAGCCTCGGCATCGTGTTTGAGCTCCTGATCAACCCGTGCATGAACAGCGTCTGAGCAGGATTTGAGCCGATTTTCAGCCTGATGCGGCGTTGTATCACCTGCGCAAGAACGGCTTGTTTAAGACTGTGACGGATCGAGCATGAACTTGCCCTCCCTTGTTTCAGACCGAAGCATCAGCGCCTGGGAATCGCCTTTTTGCGATCAGATTGCTTCGAAACAGCCTGTGGCTTAATCCATGCCGAAGCTGTCCGGATCGTCCTCGCACTCCTCTTCCAGCTCCCAGGAGAGGTCAACGACCACGGGCGCATGGTCGCTGGGTTGCTCGCGGTCGCGCTCCTGTTTATCGATCTGGCAGCTCAGGGCAAGCTCCTGCAAGTCGGAGCTGAGATAGATGTGATCAATTCTCCAGCCGCTGTCGCGGTTCCATGCACCACTGCGGTAGTCCCACCAGCTCCAGTGACCGCTGCCCGTTTCGAAAAGCCGGAAGGCGTCTTTGAGATCATCTCCAAGCGCTTGAGCAAGGGCGTTGCGTTCGGCGTCTGAAGCCATGATTCCGCCGCTGAGACGATCAGGGTCATGCAGGTCTCTGGCTTCGGGTCCGATGTTGAAATCACCCACCATGCAGAGGGGCTCATCCCTGGTCTGAGCTGCTCGCAGATATCTCTCAAGGCATGAGAGCCACTTCAGTTTGTAGTCGTATTTCTCGGATTGGAGGCTGGAGCCGTTTGGCACATAGAGGTTGACCACCCGGATCCCATCCACCAAAGCACTGATCACCCTCCTCTGCTGGCTCAGTTCTTCAGCTTCAGGATCAGCCTCCAGTTCTCCAATGAACCCCAAGCGCACATCTTCCTGAGGCTGCCGGCTGATCAGGGCCACGCCGTTGTACGACTTCTGACCATGGAAGCTGACCTCGTACCCCCTTGAGCGGAAGGGCTCGAGCGGAAAGAGCGGATCATCGACCTTGGTCTCCTGAAGGGCCAGCAGATCAACACCGCTCTGATCCAACCAGCGGAGGACGTGATCCAGTCGCGTGCGAATCGAATTGACATTCCAGCTTGCGATCTGCACTGAAACCCTGATGCACCTGATTGGAGACCCTTAGCATCACTCTGATCCGAGCATTTGATCTCATGCAATCGCTCCGCGTGATCTCTGGTCTTGCGTTCGCTATCTGCAGCGGTTTGCTTTCGGTTGTTCCTACTGCTCAGTCTCAGACCACGATGTCACAGCCGACTGTGCTCGAGCGCAACCAAGACCGCGATATCTACAACACTCTTCCAGGTGAATCCAAGCAGAAGGGATCGGTGCTGGATGTCACGAATCCCATGGAGTTGATGCGGTCTCTGCGTCAAGCAACCTCCATGAACGATGCTACCGATCCAGTTGATGCCATTGATGAGGCGCTCAGGGAGTTGTCACAGCCTTAGGGCCTGGGCTTGCCGGTCGATTGCGCGCCGCTTCGAGCGCCCAGCGCAGTTCAAGTGTCTCGAGATCCATACCCGTTGAGGCCAGATTTTTGCTCAAGGGCATGGCCTTGCGCAGTAGAGCGATGGCATCGCCTCCTCGACCTTGATCTCGTTTCAGCAGGGCAAATGCCAGTAATGGTTCAGGTCGTTTGGGGTTGTCGTTGATCAGATTGCGGTAGCGATCGGCAGCAGCTTTTGATTCTCCGGACAAGCGCTCGAGGTCGGCCAGTAGCAAACCCAGTTTCAGTCGCCGTTCAGCTGGCAGGGAGTCGAAACGTTTGTTCAATTGCTTCATTGGCTCTATGACCTGGTCGGTCTCCTGTGCGAGAAGAGCCCATAGGGTCATCACCTCAAGCCGATCGGGGTGAAGTCGCTGCAAAGGTCTCAGGGTGCGAACCGCTGCTTCGCGATTTCCGTTCTCGTAGTGTGTGCGAGCCAGTAAAAGTGCCCAGCGCCAGTCGCTCGGATGCTCCTGAACCTGGATTTTGAGAATCTCCAGCCCTGAGACGTCGTTGTGGGAGGACTGGCTCTGGATCGTGGTTGCAGAGGGCGTCTCGGGCCAGATCTGGTTCACCATCCAGCCTGCGATCAAACAAAGGCATGAGACTGCGCCCAGCTTCACCAGAGTTTCCGTTGTTTGACGGCTGTAAACCGGCACCGTGTCGTGGGAACGCCCGACCAGTCTGAGGCTCTTTGTCGAAGCTGGCTAGAGTTGCCGCGGGCCAGTGGATGCCCCTGAATCTGATGCGCGACCATCCCATTCCCGCGGTGACCGAGCCGCTGCAGTACCGGGCAATCGGCGTCGTGCGCGGAGTATTCCGGCCCGAATCTGAAGATCAGAGCACCCGTGGCCACTTGATTGATGGCGACGGTAATGAGATTGATGCCGTTGTTCTGGGCCGCATGCTGACGTTGATGCGCCGTCATCTCGATATGGGCAAGCCTCACCTCTGGGTGGTGTACCCGCGGTGCAGGGAGGCCGGTCAGTTGCATCTCCAGATCGCTGGAATCTGGGAGCCCAGCACTCTTTCAGCTTCGGATGCGGAGACGGAATCTGGTGACACATCCATCGATGCGTTGCCTGAAGGTGACGATTATTTTTCGATCAGGGGCGAGCTCATCTATACGAAGCCGGAAGCTTCGGAGGTAGTGGTCAAGGTGCGTCAGCAACCCCGCGCTGACGGCTTTCGGCCCTTGCCGTTCAAGTTGCAACTCAGTGGTGAGATTGAGCTTGCGCACCTGCGCCATTTCGTCAGCCTCGATGTGCGTCGCCAGGGACAGATGCTTCAAGTTCAGTCCGCCGAGGTGATCGCACCGATGCCCACCCGTGGTGGCAAGGGGCGCGGTGGTGCCTCCCGCCGTCCCGCAGACCGCAGTCGGACGGCTAGCAGCTGATGAATGCCTCTCCGGTCTCCAGTACCACTGCCGGTTTGGCGGTGGCCGGTTGCACAGGGCTCGCGGTGTTCGGACCGCTCGTAGGTCTCTCGCCTGCCTGGATCGCTCTGCTCGTGGGTGGCGGCTTGCTTGGACTCACCATCGATGCCTCTCAGTTGGAGGGAATGGGCGGGCATCTTCTGGCTGAAGCTCTCCCTGGAGGAAAGATGCGTCTGCGACGGGTGGCGCGCCATGAGGCAGGTCACTGGCTGGTTGCGCGTGAGGAGGAGATGAAGGTGCGTCGTGTTCTGGTGGGCACTCGTTCCTGTCTGGAAGCAGGCCTGCGTAGCAATGGAGCCACCGAATTTGAGCTTCCGGATCAGGTTCGATTACCCCTGGAAGACCTGCGCCGCTGGAGTCGTGTCCTTCAGGCAGGGATGGTGGCTGAGACCCTCCTGGAGGGATCCGCTCGTGGCGGGGCTGATGATCGGGCACTGCTCGGCAGGATCTGGGGATTGTCAGGTCAGGATGTGGCTACCGCGCAACGCGAGCAGCGCCGTGCTCGACGTGAGGTTGAACAGCTTTTGAAAAAGCGTCTTGAGGATCTGGATGTCATTGCTGACAGGCTGCTGGAGGGCCTCGATCCGGAGCTGACATGACCCCTGGCAACGCCGCTGCCTACGTGGTGGACTGTCCCACCGGTTTGGCCGGAGACATGTTGCTAGCAGCCTGTCTTGATCTGGGGGTCCCCCCTGAGGTGATTCATGCCCCTCTGCGGGGGCTGGGCTTTGAGAACGCCTATGTGCTTCGTGTTGAGGAGGCCCGAAACGGCGGTTTGCGTGGACTCCGTGTGGATGTTGAAGGGCGAGACCCCAATCCATCGCATCGACACTGGGGAGAGTTGCGCCAAAGGATTGGTAATGCCGTGCTTGCTCCTTCATTGCAGGCGCGGGTGCTGTCGGTGTTTACGGCCCTCGCTGACGCTGAAGCAGCCGTTCACGGCATTCCCTCTGACCAGGTGCATTTCCACGAAGTTGGAGCCATTGACAGCTTGGTGGATGTGGTTGGTGTCTGCGCTGCCATGGAGCATCTCCAGCCGCTGTCGATCTTGTGCGTCCCCCCTCCGGCGGGACGGGGCTCGGTTGCCACAGCTCACGGGCGACTGCCGGTCCCTGCTCCAGCAGTTCTCGAGCTGGCGCGACGTTATGGTGTCCAACTGCGCTGCGGCGATGACTGGCCGGAAGCTGAGCTCACAACTCCGACCGGTCTGGCTTTGATGGCTGTGCTTGCTGATGGGTTCGGATGGCCAGATCAGTTGGCTCCAGAGCTGGTGGGAACTGGCCTTGGCCATCGTCAGCTGGACCGTCCCAACCTGTTGCGCCTCATTCGCCAGCACCCTCTGCCTCCTGTTGAAATCAACCAGCCCCGTTGGCAGGACCTGATCATCCAGGAGGCTTGGATTGATGATTTGTCGGCTGAAGCCTTGGCATGGCTGATTCAGCAGCTGCGTGATGCGGGTGCCTTAGACGTGGCCTGTTGTCCGTTGCAGATGAAGAAGGGTCGCCCAGGAACTGCCGTCACGGCCCTGGTGCTGCCTGATCAGGCAGCGGATCTGCGCCGGATCTGGTGGAGGGATAGTCCAACGCTGGGACTGCGCGAACGACGTCAGGGGCGCTGGGTGCTGCCGCGTCGTGGAGGAGTCCTCCACACTCCATGGGGCGAGCTGGCGGCCAAGCAGATGTTGAAGCCGGATGGAACCCAGTCCGTGAAGCCCGAGCGGGATGCCCTCCAGCAGCTTGCACAGCGCGCCGGTCTCCCTCCAGAAACTCTCTGGCAGCAGCTTTCTCAGGAACCCATTGAGTTCAATGCCCAGCAGGAGTGGACATGCTGAAGCGTTTCCGATCCCTGCTGTCGGTGAAGCCTCCCGGAGGCCTGAAGCTGTGGATCACCCTGATCACGCTCGGATTTGTGGGCTGGGCGCTGGTGGGTCATGCCGTAGGACTGCGCTCTATGTCGATCACGTCTGAGGGCTGGTGGTGGCTTGTGCTTGCTCTCGGCCTCAGTTGGCTGAGTTTGGTTGCAAATGCAGGTGCCTGGCAGGTTCTGGTGCAATGGCTGGGCCATGGCTCAGGCTCAACACCGCTTGTATCTCTGTACTTGAGCAGCAATTTGCTCAAATACTTGCCCGGCGGGGTGTGGCATTTCCTTCAGCGTGTGCGGACCTTGGGCCCTTCCATTGGTACGGGGCCGGCACTTGTGTCCGTTTTGCTTGAGCCCATGTTGATGGCAGTGGCAGCCCTGCTCTGGGTTCCCTTCGGTGGCTGGCAGAACGGCCTGGCCTTGCTGACACCGCTCCCCGCTTTGATGCTGTTGCCACGCTGGAGAGAACCTTTGCTCTGCAGGCTTGAACGCAGCCGTTTAAGGCAACTCAACCGCTCTGATCCTGATCTGGGCTCTTTGCCTCCTCTGGAACAGCTGGGCAGTGGGCGTGATGTTTATCCCTGGGCACCGCTGACGGCCGAGCTGGTGTTCATCGCCTCCCGCTTCTCTGGTTTCTGGTGCTGCATTCAGGTGTTCGGGCTGACCTCGGTGCTGCCGATTGGCCACTGGATGGCAGCCTTTGCCTTGGCGTGGGTCACAGGACTTGTGGTCCCTGCTGCTCCAGGGGGGGTGGGTGTGTTTGAGGCAGTGTTGCTTCTGCGCCTGGGTTCGTCCGTGCCGGAGGCAGCATTGCTTGCAGTGGCACTCAGTTATCGCCTTGTGGTGACTCTTGCGGATCTGCTGGCCGCGGCAGGTGTGAAGGTGGACCGGCTGATTGCCGATCGTTGGGATCAGCTGAGCGCTTCCCCGCAGTCTTCGCCGGGCTCTTCCAGCTGAACAGTGCAGTGCTCGATGCCCTTCTGGCGCATCGCTTGCCTGACTTCGCTCAGTAGCTGCGGATCCTGGTGACTAAGGTCAGCAGCCCTTTGGAGGTGAACAGTGAGGGCAATGCGCGTTCCGCCGATGGACCAAATGTGCAGGTGGTGGACACCCTGCACGCCAGGCATGGCTTGCAGATCGGCCAGAATGACTGCCGGATCGATCCGATGGGGAATCTCATCCATCAATTCGGCCAGACCATCGCGCAGCAACATGATTCCGAGCCATCCCACGCTCAGGCCGACTCCAAGACCTGTGAGTGGATCAATCCATCTCCAGCCGGTGATTCCGGCGACCAATGCGCTCAGCAGCACCGCAGCTGAGACGGCTGCATCGCCAAGGAGGTGAAGAGCTGCTGCTCGACGGTTCAGATCCCCATGATGATCGGAACCGAACAGACGGGCAGAGACCAGGTTCACGAACAGACCAGCGCCTGCGGCAATGGCGACCGGCCAGGCCACCACTAGCTCCGGTTGACGGAACCGTTGGACGGACTCCACGCAGACCACCGCGGAGGCCATCAAGATCAACACGGCGTTGGCGACGGCTGCCAGCTGGGTCGAGCGTCCGAATCCATAACTGAATCGCCCCTTTGCAGGTTTCTGGCTCAGGCTCTCCGCGCCCCAGCCCATCAGGAGGCCCATCACGTCACCGACGTTGTGCAGGGCATCGCCGATCAATGCGATCGATCCGAAAGCAATCCCCACGGCGATCTGCAAACCGCTCAGGCAGGCATTGAGCACAACCGTCGAGCGGAATGCCTGCCGGCTGTGGCTGTGGTGGTGATGATGTTCCAGTCGACCCTGGCAGCTAAAACCATGATGGTCACAGTCTTGCCGGCTTTACCATCGCCAGCACAGGCACTTCCCTGCCCTCTGGGGGCTGGGTGGGAGTTGATTCACAACGTTGAACTCCCAGACCGGGGATTGGATGGAGCGCGTGTGGGTGGCTTCTCCGCTGTGGCCTATCAGCGAAAGCATGACCGCCTCTGGTTACTCAGCGACGCAACCACTGGCTATTTGGTTTCTTTCACTGGCCTGAGCCGTCTGTTGCAGGGTGAGCAGGCATCGCTGAAGGGTGGTCGACGTCTGCTGTTGAGGGATCGAAAGGGGGCGCCTCTGCCGGCAGACTTTGACGGTGAGGGCCTGGTGCTCAATGGCCATCACGTCTGGATTGTCAGTGAGGGGCGCCGACGCCCTCAGAGAAGGGCAAGACTGCAGCGTTACAACCTCTTGAACGGACGCCTGCAGCGCGAGGTCCCGCTCCTTGCTGATTGGCAAGAGAAGGAGGGGCAGGGACTTGCATCCAATCGAGGACCTGAATCACTCACGCAGATGGCATCCGGTGATCTGGTCTTGGCAGCCGAAGCTCCGCTTATTCAGGACAGGGAGAAACAGGGTAAGGACTGGGTTCGGATCGCTCGTCTCCGCCCCGGTCCGGATCAGCTGCTCGAACCCATTGGCAGATTCGAGATTGGACCAGCAGGTGCATCGGCCAGTCGGAAGCACTGTTTGACCGAACTGCTGGGCCTTGAGGGAGATGCAGCAGTTCTTTGGCTGCTGCGCAGTTTTGCCTTGCCTGCGGGGTGGTCTGCCCATCTTCAGGTTCTGCGTCTGGCGGGAAGCGAGTCACCGTCAGCTCCGCCGATTCAAGCGATGCAAAGTTGGGATCTGTTGGCCGATGGTCTGCCATCAGCTGCTCTGCCATCAGCCAACTGGTAGGGCATGACCTGGGGGCCGGTGATGAAAGACGGTCGAATTTCGCTGGTGCTGGTGAGTGACGATGGTTTTCACCTTTTGCAGAGCAGCTGGCTGTCCGTTCTGGCACCGCGGCATGGACCGGACTGTGTTCCCGAGCGATTCACCTTCTGAGCTAGGCAATTACTCCGTATCCCGATCCAATCGGGGAACCAGGGCTGATGAAGCAATCAGACCCAGAACCAGAATCATCAGTGCCGGCCAGAGAGCAGCAGCGAGTCGTTCATCGCCTGCGTACTGATAGACCCTCACAGCGAGCGTGTCGAAATCGAAAGGTCGTAGAGCGAATGTGAGCGGAAGCTCCTTCACGGTGTCCACGAACACCAGTAGGCTGCCGACAAGGATTGGGCCTCGTAGAAGTGGCAGGTGAACCCGTCTGAGCACGGCCGGCCAACGCAAGCCCAGCCCTGTTGCTGCTTCGTCAAGGCTGGGAGAAAGCCTCTCCAGAGCTGCATCAATTCCACCCTTATTCACCGCGAGGAAGCGGTCGCTGTATCCCCAGAGGAGAAGCAGGATTGGAGACAATTGCCAGGGTCCTCCAATCACCAGCAGGGCGAGCGCCAACACAGCACCTGGAATCGCATATCCCATGCCCGCCAGAAACGTCACACCTCTGAGCCATCTGGCACGACTCCAGCGTTTGGCAATGGCCAGCAACAGGGCTGCTACGCCCGCCAGCAGGGTCGCTGCCAGCGCGAGGCCCAGAGTGCGCAGGGTGAGCAACAGCAATTCGGGTGTCAGGCCGGTGGCCAACTGCTGCCAGTTCATTCCGCCCCACACCAACGGAATGCCAATTGTGATCAGAGGCGGGATCGCTCCAAGCACCTGGGCTGAGAAGGCCCGTCCGCCGCTCAGCATCCATGCCGGAGATTCTCCTCCGGCCACACCTTCGGACCAGCGTCGGCTGCGGCTGCGCAGACGACGTTCTCCGAACAGAAGGATCAGCACGATGCAGAGGGTGATCAGGGCGAGTCCCACAGCTCCCGTGGGATTGCCTTCCATCCTCCAGGCCTGAACGATTCCTGCCGATAGGCTGGGAATGCCAAGCAGTTCCACTGCCCCAAGCTCATTCACGACCTCCATGCCCATCAGGGCAATGCCGGCTCCGATTGCTGGTAGGGCCATGGGTAGTGCGATCCGGCGGAAACTGTTCCATGGCCCAACTCCTAGTGAGCGGCAGGCTTCCAGTTGCCGGCGTCCACAGATGGTGAAGCTTTCGGTGCTGAGCAAGAACACATAGGGGTAGGTGGTCAGCGCCATCACCGCGATTCCCCATCCCATCCCGTTGATGGTGATTCCCTCCAGACTGCCGATATCCACCAGAGTCGCCGCCAGTAGATACGACGGATTGGCCAGCGGTAGCAGCTGGGCGATCCGCAGCCAGCGGCGACCTGGGAAACGACAGTTCGCCAGCAGCCAGCCGTTGGCGGTACCGATCACCCCTCCCACAAGGCTCGTGCCGAGCAGGAGCACGACAGTGCCACGGATTTGGAGCAGTCCGTCTGGGCCCAGACTGGCGTTTCCCGTGCTGAAGCCTCGCAGGCCTTCGCCCAGCAAACCGATGACCGGAAGCAGGGCAAGGAACGCAATCGCAACGGCTCCCGCTACCAGCAAAAAGCGGCCTGAAACCATGCGGCGTGTCCTGGCGAGAACTCCTTGATCAAGAGGGTCTGCCTTGGAAGATCTGTCGCTGTTCACGTTTTAATTACTTGCAACGACGGGTGTTCAGGGGCTGAGCCCGCTTTCGGGTCTGTTGCTTGAATCCAGCCAGGGTGGCGATTTCCATCCAGACCGAATCTGATGCGTCGAGGAAGGAAGGCTGGCAAAACAGGCGCAGCAGCAGTTTTGAGAAGGGTATTCAATAACTCGGCTGCATGCATAAAAAAACCTCAGCAAAAGCGAGGGTTTGAGCAGTGAATCAAATTCAAACGTGTTGTTCAGCGGTCGCTGCGACGCACGGGGATCGGAACAAGGGCGGGTTCCATCAAGCCACCACCACCGTTGTCGTCATCGGAATCGAGCAGCAGCCAGAAGGCAAGCGCCAGAGCCATCAACAGACCACCTGCCGCGAGAACTTCAACCATGCCCTCTCCTCATTGCATGCCAGCCTAATCGTGTTTGCTGAATACGGGGCAACTTCGCCTGCACTTACTGATCAACAGGCACGACAACGCATTCTTGAAGCTGATGTCTCAGGGCGTCATGGTCGAGTCCACGGCCGATCAGCACCAGTTGGTTCTTGCGGGTTCCGGTCCAGTCGCTGTCGTCGATTGAGAAGCGTTTGCCTGCCAGATGGAATACGTGACGTCGCTCGCTTTCCTTGAACCAGAGGATTCCTTTGGCTCTAAAAACGCTTTCGGGCAGGTGGTTGTCGAGAAAATTCTGAAAGGCTCTCAGATCAAAGGGATCACTGCTTGAGAAGGACAGTGACGTGAAGCCTTCGATGGCCAGATGATCCGCGGATCCGTGGTCATGGTGGCTGTGGCCGTGGTCATGCTCATGGTCATGGTGGCTGTGGCTGTGGCTGTGGCCGTGGTCATGCTCATGGTCATGGTGGCTGTGGTCATGCTCATGCTCATGGTCATGGCTGTGGTCATGGCTTTCGTTCACCACTCGGTCGGATTCGAACAGACCCACGCTCAGGAGAAGGGGCAGCGGTACATCCCCCTTGACTGAGTGCAGGATGCGTGCGTCCTTTTTGACGTCGCGCAGCTGTTGTTCGACATCCTTCACGCGCCCTTCATCGACAAGATCGGTCTTGTTGAGCATCAGGATGTCGCCATAGATCACTTGTGATCGGCCGACTTCGCTGGCAATGGCCTCTGCTCCGAAGTTCTCAGCATCAATCAAGGTGATGATCGAGTCGAGCCTCGTCAAATCACGCAGCTCGCTGCCCAGGAACGTCATGGCAACTGGCAGTGGATCAGCCAGACCCGTGGTTTCCACCACCAGGTACTCGACAGGTTTGGGTCTGTTGAGGATGCGGTCGACGGCCTCTAGTAGCTCGCCGTTAATGGAGCAGCAGATGCAACCGTTGCTCAGTTCGACCATGTCTTCGTTGGTGCTCACCACCAACTCGTTGTCGATGCCGATTTCCCCGAATTCATTCACGAGAACAGCTGTTTTCAGACCCTCCTGATTGCTCAGGATGTGGTTCAAAAGCGTCGTTTTCCCAGCTCCAAGAAAGCCAGTGAGAATCGTCACCGGCACAGCGGCTCTCTTCACGCTGGATGTCATAGGAAAATTGCCTGTCTAAGAATCATTCTGGCAGCGGCTTACAGCAAGGCGTCGATGGATCGCGCCAGCTCGGCATCCAGATTGCTGAGCCCTCCCAGGTCGTGCGTGGTCAGTTCGATCGTCACCCGGTTGTAGACGTTGCTCCAGTTGGGATGGTGCTGCATCGATTCCGCCAACAGGGCAACCCTGGTCATGAAGGCGAATGCCTCACTGAAATCGCTGAACTGCCACTGGCGCTTGAGGCGCTCATCCCCCACCTGCCACTGCGTCAGATTGGCGCGAAGGTCTTCGCGTTCCTGAAGGCTGAGCAGTGCTGCCATTGGACATCATCGTTGAACTTCAGCTCTAGCCTGGAGCGTGAGCAGCGGTTCTAGTCATTCGATGTTCAACAGACTGGGCTGGCTTCTGCTGATTCTTGTTCCCATGGTCAGCGTTTCACCGCTTCCGGCAAGGGCGCAACGCGTGGTCAAGAAACTCACTGCTGAGTGCCCGATGGGCTACATCGATATGTCAAACGGCAAGTGCAGCGCTCTCGGATTGATGAGCTACACCCTGCGCCCGGCGATGGATGAGAACTGTCCGTCTGGTTGGAACCCCATGGGCGGTGGCTATTGCCGCAAAGACTGAATCAATCGCCAGATCCGCGGGACAATGTGTTGAGTGTGCGGTCAGCTTGCGAAGCAGGGCTTGGTTCATGACAGACGTCGACTATCTGATCAATCGATTTCACGAGCTGTTCAGGCGCCAGGATGATCAGCGCCAGTTGAAACGGCTGACGCTCGAGGAACAAAAGGATCAGGAGATCGGCTCTCCTGAAGACGATGGAGAGCTGCCATAAGCGGACTGTCGATCTCGACTACGCCCTTGAAACGCCGTTTCAATTAGAACAGCGTTTCCGCCAGATCTTGGTAGATCATGCGACTCCTGTATTTCGCAGCAGTTTTCGCTACGGCCTCCTGGCTGATCGCTCTGCTATTGCGCAAGCTCGTCGCTGTCCGACAAGTCAACGTGATTGTTGAATCCCCTGAACGAACAGCCCAGGTCAATGCCCTCGAGAGGGCTCTGCGAGCTGAAGGTGGGGAACCCGATTCCAGTGCAAGTGACGATCAGGAGTTGTCCTGACGGTTGATGGCTTTAAGCCAGATCGATCAGGCATTTCCGTTCTGGTCTCTGTGCTCCGATCTGGAAGCTGGTTAAGGTCTTTTTAGATCGATGAAGCCAATGGCTGCCGGGACAACGGCTTGGGATCGTCTTGGCTCGCACCTTCACGAAACCCAGGTTATGGATTCCATAACCAGGACGCTCTACTGGGATCAAAACACCCGAATGCCAAGCGGTGGTGCAGCTTGGCGGGGTGAGCAACTGGCTCTGCTGGCTCGCCAGCTCCATGCACGCCAGAGCTCTGCGCACTACGCGGAGCTGATCGCGGAAGCCCGTGATGAGTGGCGAACCCGCTCCAACAGTGGAGATCCCCCTGAGATTGTTACTAGCCATGCCCGCAACCTGGATCTGCTTGAGCAGGATCTCCAGCGGCAGCAGGCACTGGATCCTGATCTTGTCAGTGCTCTGGCCACTGCAAAATCCCAGGGTTACGACCTTTGGCAACAGGCCCGCAGGACTTCCGACTTTGCTCTGTTTGCACCAGCTCTTCGTCTGATGGTGGAGCTGCGGCAGGAACAGGCCCGTCAGCTGGCAGAACCGCGAAGTTGCTGGGAAACCCTCGCGCAGCCGTTTGAGCCTGACCTCACGCTTCAGCGGCTTCAAAATCTGTTCGCGCCGCTGCGCAGACGTTTGCCTGAGTTGTTGGAGCAACTCAAGGGCAGTCCAAGACCGTCGTCTCTCAGCTGGGACTTGCCAGCATCGACTCAGCAGCAACTGTGTGATCAGCTCCTCAGCGACTGGGGCAGGGACAAAGGGATCACATGCGTCGCGGCGTCGCCACACCCCTTTTCAATCACATTGGGTCCTCGCGATTTCCGCATCACCACGCGTGTGGTGGCTGGTCAGCCTTTGTCCTGTTTTCTGGCCACAGCCCATGAATGGGGCCATTCGTTGTACGAGCAGGGACTGCCGACCTCTGCGCATCAGTGGTTCGCCTGGCCTCTCGGTCAGGCCACGTCGATGGCCGTGCATGAAAGTCAGTCGCTGTTCTGGGAAAACCGGGTAGCCCGCAGTCAACCCTTTGCAGAACTCTGGTGGGAACGTTTTGCCGCTGCGGGTGCACCTCTGGGGTCATCGTCGGATCTGTGGAAGGCGATGAATCCGGTGGCTCCCGGTTGCAACCGGGTGGAAGCGGATGAACTCAGCTACGGACTTCACATCCTTGTGCGAACCGATCTTGAGCTGGCTCTGCTGGAAAAGGGTCTACCGGTGGAGGATCTCCCGAGCGAATGGAACCGTCGTTACCGCGAATTGCTGGGGGTCACCCCTGCAGATGATGCGCAGGGCTGCCTCCAGGATGTGCACTGGAGCGAAGGTCTGTTTGGTTATTTCCCCTCCTATCTACTTGGGCACCTGGTGAGCGCGCAGTTGAGCGAGGCAATGACGTCGGCGATTGGGTCCCCCGAAGAGCATATTCGCCGTGGTGATCTCAGCGTCATGCTCGGTTGGCTGCGAGACAACGTCCATCCCATCGGGCGAGCCCTCAATGCTGAACAGCTCGTCGAGCAGGTTTCCGGCCGATCTCTCTCAAGTGATCCCTTCCTGAACTACCTGGAAGCGAAGCTGGAGCGCTTGTTCACCATCCGGGCCTAACCCTCTGCCCCGTGCTTTGTGCTGGATCAGCCTGCGGTGAATGTCAAAGCTGCACCATACGGTTGAGCACAAAGCTGCGTTGAGACGTGCTCGTAATATCACCGCTCCGAACGCCGTCTTCCATGGCCAATCTCGACCAGGCTCCGAGCCGCAGCATGCCGAACCTGCTGCATGTGCTGCCGGCCTTTGCTGACGAATCCGAGTTGCGTCTGAACACGATCGTGGAGCTCAACTCGAACACGATCAACAAGTATGAGCTGATCACCGAGACCGGTCATCTGAAGTTGGATCGGGTTGGTTATTCCTCTCTGGCCTATCCATTCGCTTACGGCTGCATTCCCCGGACCTGGGATGAGGACGGAGATCCACTTGATATTGAGATCGTCAATGTCACTGAGCCTTTGGTTCCAGGTTCGATCGTTGAAGCTCGAATCATCGGCATCATGACCTTTGACGATGGTGGTGAGGTTGATGACAAAGTCATCGCTGTGCTGGCTGATGACAAGCGCATGGATCACATCAAGAGCTTTGAGGATCTTGGTGATCACTGGAAAAAGGAAACCACTTATTATTGGGAGCATTACAAGGATCTGAAGAAGCCAGGAACCTGCACCGTGAATGGATTCTTCGGTACGGACAAAGCCATTGAGATCATCAAGACCTGTGAGGCTCGTTATCTGGCTGAGATCGATCCCAAGCTCGTGGATTGATCTACGCATTCTGCGAGTTCAACATGATGCTGCCCACCCATCCCCGGATTGCCAAGTTGCTGATGCAGGTCACCTGGATTGTGGGTGGCATCGGTCTCTTCTTTGGATTTAATGCCCTGTCTTCAGGCCAGATTGCTTCTGCCCTTCAGTGGGTAGCGCTCTGGTCAGTTGGTGGTGTGGGGCTGTTGTCATTCGTCCGTCATGCCGTCTTTCATCGCAGCGATGCGGTGCGGATGGGCTGGGATCTCGGCAAGCGCAATGATTTCCAGATCGAGGTGGGATTCGCCAATCTCGCCTGGGGTGTGGTCGCTTTGGTCGCCTCGTGTCTGGACTGGGGAACCATGACTCTTGGTTCGCTCATCCTGGTGTTCGGCATCTACATGCTGCAGGCCGCGGTGTTGCATCTTTTTGACCGTGAGCGCAATCCCCAGCATCTGAGAGCAGGACGCCATCTCATTAATCTTGCCTTTGCTGTTTGTCTGCTCTGGTTTGCTTTTTCGGTGCTGCCCTGAAGAGGCTGGATACCGCAGGCTTTGCTGCAGTCAGTGATGGATTGAAGAGGTTTCTTCAGAAAGTCCTCCACTGGTGTGCGGTTTTTCCTTCGACCAGTGGATACGTTGAGACCAGTGAGTCTTGGCTGTCTGGTAATGCGTCTCAAGTGCGTTGGTTGTTCTTCGCTGGCGGTTTTTGGGGCCGTTTCCTTGGCTCTGGTTGCACTGGGTCCAGCGGTTGCTTCGCCTCAGCTGCAGACACCGTTGTTTGCTTCAGCGACAGTGCATTCCCTGAATGCTGAGACCAGCATTCACCTCGATCTCAAGCAGCGACGCATCAGTGTGATCCGCGCTGGTCAGTCCATCGGGAGCTGGCCTGTGGCGATTGGTGATCCCAAGACTCCAACTCCGACGGGTGTGTTCCGGGTCGAGACCAAGCTTGTCAATCCTCAGTACGAAAGCACGAAATCCGGCCGGGTTCATCCCGTGACAGGGCCTGCTAGCCCACTTGGGCATCGCTGGATCGGATTCCTACAGCAGGGACCCAACCAATTCGGAATTCATGGAACCCCCTGGCCTCATTGGGTGAAAATCCGCGCGGCGGTGTCGAATGGCTGCGTACGCATGCTCAATGCCCACGTTCAGAAGCTTTACGAGCTGGTGGACGTGGGCACGCCAGTGATGATCACCCGCTGATTTTTGTCAGGCTTCGGGGCGAACCGAGGCGAAGATTTCCTTCAGGATCTCGCCTGCGCCTTGAGATTTCAGGTCTGCTGCGAGCTTCAGGCCCACATCCTCAGGATTGCCGAGGGGGCCACGGCGTTCATCACGGATCATTCGCTTGCCATCCAAGCTGGCCACCATTCCGGTGAGAACCAGTTCATGGTCATCAATGCGGCTGTTCACTCCAATAGGCACCTGGCAGCCGCCTTCAAGTTCCCGGAGGAAAGCCCGCTCAGCCAGGCATCGTCCGCTGGTGGGGCCATGCTCAAGCACTTGAATGATATTGAGAACATCTTTGTTGTCTGTGACACATTCAATGCCAAGGGCTCCCTGTCCCACGGCATGGAGTGAGATGTGGCCAGGAATGATCTGGTGGATCCGATCTCCGAATCCGAGTCGACTCAGGCCTGCCGCCGCGAGGATCAGGCAGTCGTAGCCACCAGCATCTAGTTTCTCGAGTCGGGTAATGACGTTGCCGCGAACGTCCTTGAACTGAAGATGGGGGAAGTGGTACCGCAGCTGAGCCAATCTGCGCAATGAGCTGGTGCCCACGACGGATCCCTCCGGCAACGTTTCCAGCGTGTAATCAGCGTTCTTGCTGTTCACCACCAGGGCATCCGCGGGATCTTCCCGCTCGGTGATGCAGCCGAGCATCAGCCCATCGGGCAGGTTGGTGGGTAGATCCTTGAGCGAATGCACGGCGATCTCCGCTCGACCCACCAGCATCTGGGCCTCTAATTCCTTAGTGAACAGGCCCTTGTCGCCGATTTTCGCCAGGGCCACATCCAGGATTTTGTCGCCCTGAGTGGCCATGGCCTCCACCGAGATCGCCAGGCCTGGGTGGGCTTTCTCCAGTTCGGCTTTCACCCAGTTGGTCTGCACCATGGCCAGCTGGCTGCGGCGGGAGGCGATGCGCAGTTGCTCGAGAGCCATGGGCACGTTGAAACAGCCATTCAGCCTACGGAGTCGAAGGCCCAGTTCCGTTCAAGATTTCACAGAATGCAGGCCCGCGGTCGCCTCTAGGCCTTCCATCTCAGCGGCATCGCCCACTCTCCAAGGCGAGCAGCTTTACGATTTAGACGTTCTCGAGGGTCGTAATGCCTGGTCCTGTGGTCAACGGGGTGAAGCTGAACCAGTCATCCGCCGGCTCCTCTCTGGTTCAGGCGGATGAATCGGTACCTTTCTTGCCTTTGTTGAGTGAGGGATCGATTCGGCTGGTCTTGCTGACGAGTGGGGTGATGCTGGTGGCACGCCTCAGGCAGACCACTGATTCCGATGGCGATCGGGCTTATCAGTTGATCCGGCCCCTGCGACTGGAAAAGCAGGATGACTCAGGACCGTGGTCCCTGCACTCCTATCTGGCTGGCTTAACGCCTCAGCGCAATGTTGTGATGCTTAAGGCTGCAGTCGCAGCACTGCTAGAACCTGAAGCACGCATTCTTCAGGCCTATACCCGTTCCACCAACCAGGAATGTCCTCCATCGGAAACGCCCGTTGAGCGTTTGAAGAAGGCATTTCAGGAATTTACCGAGAGCATTGAGTCGCACTGAATGGTTGAGGCCTGAGGAAGATTCCAATAAAGAAAGGAGGCCAATGGCCTCCTTTCTTTATTGATCTGAGAGCTGCTGTGATGCAATCACTTGATGTATTCCTTCAGGACCCCGTTCCGGTTGGGATGCCTCAGCTTGCGCAATGCCTTGGCTTCGATCTGGCGGATCCGCTCACGGGTGACATCGAAGATCTGGCCAATCTCCTCAAGGGTTTTCATCCGTCCATCATCAAGGCCATAACGCAGGCGTAGAACGTCGCGCTCTCTGGGACTGAGGGTGGCCAGCACGCCTTCCAGATCCTCACGTAAGAGGTTTTTGGCGACGTCCTGCTCCGGATTCTCGATGTCGGCTTCGATGAAGTCGCCAAGGCGGGAATCCTCTTCTTTGCCAATGGGAGTCTCAAGGGAGATCGGAAGCTGGGCGCTCTTGGCGATGAAGCGCAGCTTTTCAATGGTCATTTCCATTGATTCTGCGATCTCTTCTTCCGTCGGTTTGCGGCCAAACTCCTGGCTGAGCACTTTGGTGGTCTTCTTGATGCGGGAAATGGTCTCGTAGAGGTGAACCGGGAGGCGAATCGTTCGACTCTGATCAGCGATGGCCCGTGTGATGGCCTGGCGAATCCACCAAGTGGCGTACGTGGAGAATTTGTAGCCCTTCTCGTGGTCGAATTTCTCCGCGGCACGAATCAGGCCCAGACTGCCTTCCTGGATGAGGTCCTGGAAGCTCAGGCCCCGGTTCATGTATTTCTTGGCGATTGACACCACAAGGCGCAGGTTCGACTGAACCATTTTTTCCTTGGCCCGACGGCCGAGCATCAGTCGCCGGCGGAAACGAATCAACGGCATCTCAACCAATGCCGCCCACTCCTTGTTGTCAGGTTCGCGGCCGTTGTCGCTTTCGAACTGAGCCGCCAGCTCCTCGAGGTAAAGAAGATCGGCGATTTTTCTGGCCAGTTCGATTTCTTCGTCTGGGCGCAACAGGCGGATCCTGCCGATCTCCTGCAGGTAAACCCTGATGGAATCTTCGGTGTAGACCCCTTTGGGGCCAACCTTGATGCTCGCCAGCACCTTTGCCTTGGCGTCTGCTTTGGCTTTCTCCTCCTTGCTGGCAGAAGGGTTGCCGGAGGTCTTGGCCAGCAACTGATCAGCGGCAGCATCAAGATCAGCGGGCTTGACAGCGGCCGCGCTCTTGGCACGTGTTGCTGCAGCAGAGGTTTTCGCGCTTTTCGTTGTCTTGGCCGTCTTGGCAGCTGATGCGCTCTTGGCAGCTGATGCGCTCTTGGCTGCTGTCCCGCTCTTGGCTGCTGTCCCGCTCTTGGCTGCTGTCCCGCTCTTGGCTGCTGTCCCGCTCTTGGCTGCGCTGCTCTTGGTGGCCGGTTTCGATTTCGCGGCGGCCTTCGTTGCAGAAGACTTTGCAGCTGAAGTGTTGGACTCCGACTTGGTCTTCTTACTCACACCCTTCGCTAGTCCTTTGGAATCCGCCAGCATCACGAAGGATGGAGCCGCCTTGGACGACGCCGCTTTGGAGGAGGCCGTCTTGGGCGCTGCAGCGGTGGGCTGAGCTGACTTGCTCGCAGCAGGACTCATGGGGATTGGGATGGTGAGGGTGTACGGAACTAACGCAGTCAACTAAATCGCAACCAAGCTCGGCTTGGAGGCGCATCACGGCTTTCAGATCTGCCCCAAGCAGAGGGGTAGACGACTAAGACAGTGATCGAGAATCAATTGGTGGGCTTTGGGCAGGGGCAGGGCTGTCAGGGGCGTTCGCAGACCGGTCGGCCGTCGGGATGAACCCTGGCTCGAGCTTCGTGTCTTCCCACTGGACGGAACTCTGCTCTGTTCCGACAACAGCTGTTGAGCTGTCCAACATCTGTATCTTAAGAAAAACATGTGATGTCGGCAACCCCCGTCAACCAATCCTCCAGCCCGCCTGCCGCGCAGTCATTCTCGGAGGTCGATGTCTGGCTGGAGGCCGGTCGTGACGGGCGTACTTTTATCTATTGCGACAGCCTGAGTCTCGGCGTGGGATTGGGTGATCTTGTGGTGGTCCGGCTGCGAGGTCGTCGACTGCAGGGGTTGGTCACGGGCTGTCGATTGATCACAGCAAAGGCGAATTCTGCTGACAGCGATGGTCTACAGCTCAACCCCGTTGAAGAGCTGGTGCAGCGCGCTGCAGTCGACCCATCCTGGCGGTCATGGCTCGATGCGATGGCGGTCCTTTGTCATACCAGTCCCTTTCGCATGCTCAAGGCGGCATTGCCTCCGGGATGGCTGGGCCAACGGCCCGGTTCGACCCCTGCCTTGCGCCAGCTCTGGTGGATTGAGCGGCTTGAGGCTGCTGATCCCTCCGCTCTCCCGAAGGCCACCAGGCAGAGCGCACTGCTGGCAGAGCTCGAACGCCGAGGCGGTGGCGCCTGGCAGCGGGACCTGCTGGCGGAGGGGTTTCAGTCGGGCACGGTCAAGAGCCTGGAGAGCAAGGGCCTGATCCGCCGGCAACGCAAATCTGAGAGCGGCCCTCGTGCATCAGACCAGTCAGCAGCCAGGGCTGCTGAGCTGGAGTCACCGCGCTCGCTGACCGATGAGCAACAGTCTGTGGTTAACAGGTTTCAATCACTTCCTGAGGGTGGAGGTCTGCTGCTCTGGGGCATCACCGGCTCCGGCAAGACCGAGGTCTACTTGCAGCTGGCAGCAGCAGAGCTGGTGGCTGGCCGTCACGTTTTGCTGCTCACTCCCGAGATCGGCCTGATTCCCCAGCTCGTGGATCGTTGCCGACAGCGTTTCGGAGAGAGGGTTCTGGAATATCACAGCGGTTGTACCCCCCGTGAGCGGGTTCGCACCTGGCGTCGCTGTCTCGTGAGCGGCGACCCTGTGGTGGTGGTGGGCACGCGCTCCGCTGTGTTCCTTCCCCTGCGCCCGCTGGGCCTTTTGGTTCTGGACGAAGAACATGACAACTCCTACAAGCAGGACTCACCCATGCCCTGCTATCACGCAAGGGTCATGGCTTCAGAGCGGGTCAAGCTGCAGGGCGGCCGTCTGCTGCTTGGCAGCGCGACTCCTTCGCTCGAGAGTTGGAGTCGTCTCCAGCCTCATGGATCTTTGGTTCTTGCACGGCTGCGCTCGCGGATTTCCAGCCAGCCACTGCCACCTGTACGGATCATCGACATGCGGCATGAATTAGCCGAGGGCAATAAACGCTTGATCAGTCGTGCCCTGATGGATCGGCTGGCACAGCTCCCAGAGAAAGGGGAGCAGGCTGTCGTGCTGGTGCCGAGGCGTGGATACAGCACCTTTCTGAGCTGTCGCAGCTGCGGAGAGGTGGTGATGTGTCCTCATTGCGACGTTCCTCTCACGGTTCACGGCAGTCGGGGCGCGCAGCAGTGGCTGCGCTGTCATTGGTGTGACCATCGAGCACCCATCACACCCGCATGCTCGTCATGCGGTTCCCTGGCGTTCAAGCCCTTTGGTGCAGGAACACAACGGGTGTTGGAGCGTCTTGGCGAGGAACTTAGTGACCTGCGTCTGCTGCGGTTCGATCGCGACACCACAGGCGGTCGTGATGGTCACCGCAGACTGCTGGACCAGTTTGCGGAGGGTGAGGCCGATGTGCTGGTCGGAACGCAGATGCTGGCCAAGGGGATGGACCTGCCACGCGTGACTCTGGCAGCAGTGCTTGCCGCCGATGGTCTTTTGCATCGACCTGATCTGAGGGCTGGAGAGCAGTGCCTGCAACTTCTGCTTCAACTCGCTGGCCGGGCTGGGCGCGCGGAGAAGCCCGGTGAGGTGCTAGTTCAGACCTACAGCCCTGACCACCCAGTGATCCGACACCTGGTGGATGGTCGTTACGAACGTTTTCTGGAGGAGGAATCGACCCTGCGCCGCGAAGCCGGATTGGTTCCCTTTGCGCGGGCCTGCCTGATTCGCCTTTCGGGAGAGTCCGCGAGCGATACGGCGACTGCGGGAACCCTGCTGGCTGAAAGGATTCGTGCAGGCTGTGCCGCTGCAGGCTGGCAACTGCTGGGTCCTGCACCTGCGCCTGTGGCTCGGGTGGCGGGCCGCAGTCGCTGGCAGCTGCTTCTCCACGGTCCCCAGGACAGTGAGATCCCCCTGCCCCCCGGTACCGGTCTTTGGGAAGGGCTCCCCAAAGATGTTTCCCTTTCCGTTGACCCGGATCCTCTGCAGCTTTGAATCAGGACGGCAGCTCGGGATAGCCGAAGCCGAGTCGAACGCGCATGGACTGGAGCAGAAAACTCAGCAGCAGCAGCAGGCCTATCAGTACACTGCCAAGCCCTAGCGGGCTCCACTGCCAGCGGCGGATCTGCAGTTGATTGACGCTGCCGCTGTCGAGGACCCAGAGCAGAACATCCCCCTTCAACCGACCGGTCATGGGACTGCTGTTGACCTGTTGGAGGTCATGGACAGGGGTGATGCTGACCTGCAGATCTCCTGCGGGGAACTCGGCGAGGGGTGAGAGGTCAAGGCGCAGATTCAGTTGCTGCTGCACTCCGATCAACCAGTTCCTCTCCACGATTGACAAGTCGGGTGTGGGAAGGGTCACGCCCGCGCTGCGTCCAGCCAGCTCCACACTGCTGCGCATCAGCCTGGCGGCCTGGTCGGAACCCAGGGTGGGGCTGATCAGGTTGAGAGAGCCCGTTCGGTCTTTCTGCACTGTCCAGTTCAGGCCTTCGGCACGCAGCGCCTTGGCGAAGTTCTGCTGCCAGGGAAGACTGTGGCCATTCAGGCTGTTGATCCGCCAGCTCATCGCCAGGCGATCGGGACCCGCTAGATCAATCTCTGCTTTGACGCGCACGCATCCGCTGAGCAACAGGGTCAGCCCGAGCAGCACTGTCAGCACCAGCACGGCAAAACCTGCTGATGGGGCCTGGGTGGGACCGGTTGGTGGAGGAGGTGGTGGAGTGGGCTTTCGTCGTCGGCTGCTGCTGGGGCTCCCTTCCCCCATGCGGGGAGCCATGTCCAGCGTCGGTAACTGCATCGACCAGCGAGCAGGACGCTCAAGGCTTGGAGCCTCGAGCACACTCAGCAACTGACGAGCCCGGTTGCGTAGATCAGGATCCTTGCAGCGTGTGAGCAGACGACAGGTGGAGATCGCTTTGCGTTCCTCGCCCTGTCCCATCCAGGCCGTCACCATCACCATGCGGATGGCAGCTCCTTCGGGTTCAGTGATCGGGTTGGCGGCGGCGAGCGGTTCCAGCAGGCGTAAGCACAGGCCGTAATCACCCCGTTCGAGTGCCCGTTCGGCTGCCGCAAGCCCTGTGCTCATCCCTCAGCTGCGTCCCACCACCATGGTGCCGATGCCTGCATCGGTGAACACTTCCAGCAGCAGGGCATGGGCGACGCGCCCATCCACGATGTGGGCAGCGGAAACTCCCTGGGCGAGTGCTCTGATGCAGCATTCGGTCTTAGGTGTCATCCCCCCGGCCACCACGCCCTCGTGAATCAACTGCCTGGCTTCTGAAAGCTTCAGCTGACGGATCAGAGACCCTGGATCCTCTCGGTTGCGCAGGATGCCTGGAGTATCGGTCAGCAAGATCAGCTTTTCGGCTTGCAGGGAGGCAGCAACTTCGCCAGCCACCGTGTCGGCGTTGATGTTGTGGGCCACTCCATCGGGATTGGCGGCCACACTGGAGATCACGGGCACATAACCGCGTTCCAGCAGGGCTTCGAGCACGTCGGGGTTGACCTTGGCCACATCGCCGACCATCCCGTGGCTGCCATCTCCCCAGGCGCGGGCTTCAACCAGACTGCCGTCACTGCCGCTCAGGCCGACCGCTTTGGCGCCAAGTCGGTTGAGTCCATTCACGATCTGTTTGTTGACTCGCCCGACCAGGACCATTTCCACCACGTCCATAGTTTCAGGGTCGGTCACACGCAAACCGTCTTTGAATTCCGGCGCGATGGCCAGTCGCTTCAACCAGTGATTGATCTCTGGACCACCGCCGTGCACAACAACCGGCTGAACTCCGACACTGCAGAGCAACGCCAGGTCTCTGAATACGGCGGATTGCAGTTCGGAATGGGCCATGGCTGCACCGCCGTACTTGACCACGATCCTGCGGCCTGCGAATCGCTGGATATACGGAAGAGCCTCACTCAGAACAGAGACCCTGAGGGCATCATCCATTCGCCACTTCTCCGGACTCACCTTGCTGATCCGATGTCGAAACACCCACTGGCAGAAGCAGCAAATCCAGTCGGTCTCCACTCAGAGGTTTGATGGTTGCCTCGAGGCCCTTGGCAAAAAAGCGGCTCAGTCGGTCTCTTCGCTCCTGCCAGATCTCAAGAGGAACGGCCTCGCAGGCGAAACGCAATCGCAGTCCGTAATGACCGCTTTGCATGATCTCCTCAATCTCCAGCAGCTGAGGAGGGTTGTCTTCATCCCAGAGCTTGAGAGATTCCAGAGAGCTTTCCAGATGGGCTTTCTGGCCATAGCGCCAACGCGTGACATCGCCGAGAAGTTTTCCCAGTTCTGGAGTGGCAGCCTGACGTTCTCCTTTGAATTGCGCTTTTGGCGTGACGCGCTTGGCCGGTGGTAATTCCGATGACTTCAAGGCCAGTCCACCCAGCAGGATCGGAATGCCGTAAAAAATTGTCGGAAGGCTCAAGTTGGCGGCGCCGGTCCCGTAGGCCACAGCACCCACCACGGTGAGCACACCTCCGGCGATGGTGACCAGGCTTCCTGGCGAGAGCAGATCGTTCATGCGGCATTGGAAGTGGCGCCATTCTGACCGTGCGGGGTTCAGGATGGATGGGCCTGCGGCCGCAGTTGATGGACAGCACCCGAGCGCAAGACCAGGATCAGAACGCAATGGACGATGCAACGGCGCTGATTCAGCAGCTTGAGCAGGACAGGGCCTGGTTGCTGGAACAGATTGACCGGGGGCGATGGCAGGAATTCCGCCTGGACCTGGCCGCACTCGAGCGTGAGCTGGGCCAGCTGTTACAGCGTGCCTCAGAGCATTTCAGCTACGGCGCCGATCAGCGCTGAACAGAATTTGCTGTGGTTCAGAACGGGATGTCATCTGTGTCTGGAACCAACGGCGCGGCATTCCACTGCGCTGCAGGCTCTTGCGCAGCTGTGGGCGCAGCAGCAGCTTCAGTCCTTTTCGCAGGAGCTGACGCTGCAGGTTGGGCTGGAGCTGTGGAGCCTGCACCATCCGACACCGGGTGCAGCCTGGCGAGTGTGAATTCAGCGCGTTTTTCCTTGGTACCGTCCTGACGGGGCACCGTGTTCATCCGAAGCCTGCCCTCGATCAGTAGGCGCTGGCCGACCTGCACGCGATTTTGCAGATCCTGGGCAAGATTGCCCCATCCCACCACCTTCAGTTGACCTCTGGGATCATCGGGACGCAACGCATCAAAACCAACCTCCATTTCAGCGATTGGTGTCTGATTGTCTTGGGTGTATCGCAGGGTGGGAGCCTGAAGAACATCCACCTCAAGTACGCAGTGATTCATCCTCGGCCTGGTCGGTGAGCGCCATCTTGATGCACCGCTGGCGGAATCGCCAGAACCATGTGCTGGTCTTTGCCGGAACCGGCGAAGGACCAGGAATCGCGAGGACTCTGCAGGAGTCTGGTCATCGCGTCAGTATCAGTGTTGTCAGTGCAGCTGCGGCAAGGGCTTATGCCGGCATTCATCTGGATGACCTGCATGTGGGGCCATTCCCATCTCAAGACCCTCTCGAGCAACACCTGGCGGCGAGGGGTGTGACATTGGTCCTGGACGCGACCCATCCCTTCGCTCTGCAGATCAGTGCTCAACTCCAGTTGGCCTGCTCCAGGTGCAATCTGCCGCTGCTTCGATTCGAACGGCCTGACCACGCCGTGTCGGATGAATCACTGCTCGCAACAGTCAGTGATCTCTCTGACTGTGCTCTTGCGGGCCACCATCTGCTTCTTGCCGTAGGCGCGCGGCAGCTGGCCGCCGCAGCGACGGCAGCCAGGCTGGCAGGAGCCTTGGTTCATGCCAGGGTCCTGCCCACACCTGAAGCCGTACGCCAGGCTGGTCTTGCGGGCTTGTCTGGCGAACGGCTGGCTGTGTTGAGGCCTGGGACCGGTGATCGCACTGGGGGGTTGGAAGCGGCACTCTGCCGTCGCTGGCAGATCAGCGATGTGCTTTGTCGTCAGTCGGGTGGAGCTGCGGATCAACTCTGGAGTGATCTGGCCCGTCGCCAGTCCATTCGGCTCTGGAAGCTGAAACGACCCAACCCGATGCCTGGAGTTGACGTTGTTCATAGCGTGAAGCAGTTGTGTCGACAGCTGGATGCCCATGTCAACGGACCTGAGAGTGGTCCTCACCACGGAGGCTGATCAGATCAAGGCCGATGCGCTTGCTGAGCAATTGATCACCCGTCGGTTGGCTGCTTGTATCACCTCGATGCCAGTGCAGTCCTGCTACCGCTGGCAGGGGAAGATTGAGCGTGCGCAGGAAGTGCAGTTGCTGATCAAGACAAGCTCTGATCGCCTGGAAGAGCTGCTTTCAGCTCTGGAGGCACTGCACAGCCACGACACTCCCGAAATTCTCCAGATGGCCGCACAGGCTGGAGCTGCCTATGCGGCGTGGGCGCTGGGTGCTGTCAGTCCAGATGCTGCTTCTGCAGCTCTGGAAGCGAGACCTGGGAACGAGCACCCAGCTGGGTGACGATCTGACCGGCACACAGTGCTCCCAGCTGACCGCAGCGCTCCAGTGAATGGCCCTGGGTGAAGGCATGCAGAAATCCTCCGGCGTAGAGATCACCGGCACCAGTGGTGTCAACCAGTTCGCCGAGTCCGTAGGTTCCGATGTCCCAGCGCTGATCGCCGCTGAGAACAACGGATCCGTCGCTTCCGCGTGTCACCGCCGTCACCGAGCAACAACCGCGGACCTTCTCGATTGCGGTGTCGAAGTCTTCGGTTTGGTAGAGGGATTTGATCTCCACTTCATTGGCGAATAGCACATCGACATGACCGTTCACCAGCTCGAGAAAGCTTTCTCTGTGGCGATCCACGCAGAAGCCATCGGAGAGGGATAGCGCGACTTTCCCGCCGGCGGCACGGCAAGCCTCCGCGGCCGCAATGAAGGCCCTTTTGGCTGCAGGGCTGTCCCAGAGGTAGCCCTCGAGGTAGAGCACTTTCGTCTCCTTGACCATGGAAAGGTCGAGATCCTCCGGCTCAAGCTGAGTTGATGCACCGAGGAAGGTGCACATCGTGCGCTCTGCGTCCGGTGTCACATAAATGAGACAGCGTGCGGTGGTCGCGCCTTTGGTGGCGGAGGGGGTCTCAAATCGAGTGCCTACGGCACGAATGTCGTGGCTGAAGATCGATCCAAGCTGGTCATCTCGCACCCGACCGATGAACCCGGTTCGGCCGCCAAGCTGAGCGATACCGACCATGGTGTTGGCGACCGATCCGCCGGAGGTTTCCAGTCCAGGACCACTGGACTTGTAAAGAGCTTCTGCCTGCTGTTCATCGATCAGGCACATTCCTCCTTTCTGCAGTCCGTGCTCACTGAGAAAACCGTCTTTTGTCTGGACCAGTACATCCACGATGGCGTTGCCGATTCCCACCACATCCAGGGACGCGTTGGGCTGGAAACGGGAGGAATCGGCCATGAACAAACTGGTATTGACTGCGGCAGTCTTACGCCTGATGGGCTCTGCCGGAATCAGGCACTGAGCAGTGCCCGTTTTGGACCGTGGATTGGATCCTCAACAACGATGGTCTGATCCCGACCGGCACCCAGTGACACGATGGCGATTGGAACCTCCATCAGATCGGCCAGGAAGCGCAGGTACGCCATGGCTTTCTCGGGGAGATCCTCAAGGGTGCGGCATTCAGCTGTTGAACATTGCCAGCCCGGTAGCGTTTCGAAAATCGGTTGACAGCGGGCGAACGCCTCTGCACAGGAAGGGAAGTATTCGATCCTTTCCCCATCCAGTTCATAGGCCACACAAACCTGAAGTTCGTCGAGTTCGTCCAGCACATCGAGCTTGGTGACGGCCAGGCAATCAAGGCCGTTCACGCCAACGGCGTAGCGTCCGATCACACCGTCAAACCAACCACAGCGGCGGCGGCGGCCGGTGGTGGTGCCGAACTCACCACCTCGGTCGCAGAGATGATCATTGAGGCTGCCATCGAGTTCGGTGGGGAATGGCCCTTCCCCAACTCTGGTCGTGTAGGCCTTGGCCACACCGATCACTCGGTCGATCAGGGTCGGACCCACGCCAGCCCCAATGCAGGCCCCGCCTGACACAGGGTTGGAAGACGTCACATAGGGATAAGTGCCGTGGTCAAGGTCGAGCAGCGTTCCTTGTGCGCCCTCGAACAGAATGTTTTTGCGACCGCGTGCTGCCTTGTGAATCTCGCGGGTGCAGTCCACCACATGGGGAGCCAGCCGTTTGCCGTAGGCCAGATATTCACTGATCACCGCTTCCGCATCGAGCGGTTCCATGTCATAGATGGTCTGCAGAAGCTGGTTCTTCTCCTTCAGTGGGCCTTCAAGGCGGTCACGCAGACGTGCTTCGTCGAGAAGATCGATGACCCGTATGCCGCTTCTCTGAGATTTATCCGCGTAGGTGGGACCGATGCCCCGTCCAGTGGTGCCGATGCGTCGATCGCCGCGCTGCTTCTCCATCGCCTGGTCGAGCAGGCGGTGGTAGGGCATGGTCACATGCGCCGTGGAGGAGAGCTTCAGCCCAGCGATGTCGATCCCGTTCTCGATCAACATGTCGAGTTCGCCAAGCATCACTTTGGGATCGACGACGGTCCCTGAACCGATGAGACAAACGGTATCGGGATACAGAATTCCAGAGGGAATCAGGTGAAGCTTCAGAACCTGATCGTCCACAACGATGGTGTGGCCAGCGTTGACTCCGCCCTGATAGCGAACAACGACATCAGCGGAACGGCTGAGGAGATCTGTGATCTTTCCCTTCCCTTCGTCACCCCACTGCGCACCGATGACGACAACATTGGCCAAAGACACCGCGGCCCGAAGCCGCCATTCTGCACAATCCGGAACTCTCTCAGATTCACCTGCCTGAGGTCAAAGAGAGTTGCGAAATTGTGATTGGATTATGAAACGCCTCCCGGATTGAAGTGGTCAGGTGCCTCGGAGAGCGGATTTCTCGGCTTTGCTCAACTCCTTTTCAACACGAGTCCGCAGTGCTTCCGGTACCGGACGGTTGGTGTAGGTGTTGTAGTGACCTTGCAGAGAATTCAGGGCTGTCTGCATGGTGGTGAAGGAGCTGAGGCCATTGATCCGGGGCCTTGGTCGATACCTCGACATGTAGTCATTAATGAGATCATGTGCTGCCTGCTCCGACTCCTGTAACCCTTCAGCATCAGAGGGGAGTGCAAGCGTGGTCTGCAGCGACTGAACCACAGCCACTGTGTCTTCGACGTAATCGCCAGTCATCGTTGAAATGCTGTCGCTACAGGCGGATAGCATCAGGGTCAGGCCAAGGCATAGGGCCAAAGTGAACCCCCTGAGTTGGCGGCTGAGGCGTTGCAGCTCTATTCGCATGGCAGGAAAATTTTGGTGAACTTTAAGGCGAAGCATCGCTCGCTAGACCATGGGGCGAGCTTGGACGGCCTTGAGCACATGGGTCAATGCGTCCTGATGCGACATGGTGCTGTTTGAGCGGGTGGAGCGCTCCACCACTTCGACCCGTCCGGCTTCGGCTTCGCGACCGACAACGACCCGCCAGGGGATTCCAATCAGATCGGCGTCTTTGAATTTGACTCCGGCACGTTCGCTGCGGTCATCCAGGAGGGCATCAACTCCTGCAGATTGCAGCGATCCGTAGAGAGACTCTCCTAGGGCCAGCTGTGTCGCGTCCTGCACGTTCGCGACAACAACGATGACCTGGAAGGGCGCAATGCTCACTGGCCAGCAGATCCCCGCGTCATCGTGATGCTGTTCCACTGCCGCTTGGGCGAGGCGAGAGATGCCAATGCCGTAGCAGCCCATCAGCAGCGACGCTTGTTTGCCCTCTTTGTCGGTGAAGCAGGCCTCGAGCGCGTCGGAGTATTTGCTGCCGAGCTGGAAGATGTGGCCCACTTCAATGCCCCTCCGCTCCTCAAGGATCTGCTCCTGGTTGTGGAGAGACCGATCTCCGGCTCTGGCATTGCGCAGATCAGCTTGGATCTGAGCGGGCATGGAGCTCCACGTCGCTCCCCAGCGATGCTGATCGGCGTTGTTGGCGCCACAGACGAAGCGCTCAAGATCCAGGGCGGTTGGGTCGGCCAGGCGTTCAAATCGGGTTTCCCAGCTTCGCGACTCCTTCAGTGTGCTGTCGGCAAGATCGGGCCCGATCGAGCCGAAGGGCAGTGATGCAAGACCCTGCTTCCGGAGTTGCTCTGGGTTGATCGGTGCAATCTCCAGTGCGGAGGAACCCATCCGCTGGGTCACGGCATTCGTCAACTTGACGTCATTCAGCTCCTGGTCTCCTCGCAGGCTGACCAGCAACGGTTGCTCTCGACCATCCTCGAGGCGGGCCAGCAGCACCAGAACCTTGACGGTCTGAGATGGGGAGAGGTCGTTGGCAGAGCAGAGGTCCTCAATCGTTGCCTGTCCAGGCGTGTCAAGGCTTCGTTCCTCGCCAGGAGGCAGTGCTTCTGCTGGGCACGGATGTGACACCGCTTTCTCTTGATTGGCGGCATAGCTCCCATCTGGCGTGGAGAGAATCAGGTCCTCGCCCGCATTCGCCATCACCATGAATTCCTGGGACGCAGCTCCTCCAATGGCGCCGCTGTCGGCATCTACTCCCACGGCGTTGAGACCGCACCGCTTGAAGATGCGGGCATAGGCCCCGGCCATCAGTGCATAGGTCTGCTCCAGATCCGCTTCGTCGGCATGGAAGGAGTAGGCGTCCTTCATGATGAATTCCCGACTGCGCATCAGCCCGAAACGGGGCCTGATCTCGTCGCGGAATTTGGTCTGAATCTGATAAAGCGTGACGGGCAGCTGTTTGTAGGAGCGCAGCAGCTCCCCAGCGAGCTCCGTGACGACTTCCTCATGTGTGGGGCCGAGGCCCACGCTTCGGCCCTGGCGATCCTCCAGGTGGAACATGATGCCCTCGCCGGCGGTGTAGCCCTGCCATCGACCGCTGCGTTCCCATGGTTCGGCGGGTTGGAGCTGGGGAAGCAGCGTCTCAAGTGCACCGAGGCTGTCAAGCTCGTCACGAACAATCGTGCTGATTTTGCTCAGCACCCGCCACATCAAGGGGAGGTAGGCATAGATGCCTGGTCCAACGCGTCTGATGTAACCACCTCGAACAAGCAATTGATGAGACGGGATTTCAGCGTCAGCGGGCACGTTCCTTAACGTCACCAGCGACAGGCGGGAGACGCGCATGACAGGAATTTATAGAGGGGGTCAGGAAGCTATCACCGCCAAGAAAACGGTCGATCGAGGAACTGTCACTTTTGCTGTGATCGATGCTGGCGTCCTGAGTCTCAGCTGCTATGGTCTGCCAAATCCAAGCTGTCCCAGCGCTGTCTCATGTTTCCTCGGTCGTTAGACGTTTCAGTGCCGGCCGTGAGTGAATCTTCGGATTTTCGGAATGATGCTGCGGCTGTTCTTTCTCAGTCGGATGCGTTGGTTGGAATCGACGATGTTCAGAAGTCGTTGAATCGATCGCGTGCATCTGTGTATCGCTACACCAACACCGATCCGCGCAACCTCAACCCTGTTTTTAATCCCCGCAAGCTCAATCCTGAATACAGAAGCGATCAGAAAGATCCGCTTCTGTTTCATCCCAACGAGGTTGCTCGATTTGCCAAGGATGTCTTGCGGATCAAAGAGGTCACCGTTGAGGTTCTCAACTCACCCTCCACGGCTACGCAGCAAGTGCTTGGAGCAATTCTCGATGAGTTGCGACTGATCAGGGCCCGCCTTGATGGCCTCCCTGAAGCTCCATCTGATCTTGCCTCCCGTCGTGATCGGCAGGATCGTCCTGCTGCATAAGCCTTGCAGTGATGTCAGAATGCAGAAGAGTTTTGATTCTTCGGATTCACAGCTCAATCTCCCTATAAGGCCGTCTTCGGACGTCCTGAATGACTTCTGAGCACTTTGCATGAAGTCTGGGATGTCCCCGACCACCACTGAATGGACCCTGAGCCTGCCCCCAAACACCCTGCGCATGCAGCGCAGTTCGTGGCCATCCCCGCTCTTGCTGTTCTCGGGTTCACTCTCGCCGTTACAGGGCTAGGCATTCCATTGGCCGCTGTGCTGACCGATCGCCCCACCCACTCCTCCGTCACTGTTCAGGAGAGTTATGGATCTCAGGGCTCTTACCCCATCTCCGTCTCCAGGACTGGTGAATCTGATCGTTGAGATCCCAGCGGGAAGCAGCAACAAGTACGAATACTTTGAAGAAGCTGGGGTCATGGCCCTCGACCGAGTTTTGCATTCATCGGTCAGATATCCATTTGATTACGGCTTTATCCCCAACACCCTGGCTGAGGATGGATCGCCTCTTGATGCCATGGTGATCATGGCGGAACCCACCTTCGCTGGATGTCTGATTCAGGCAAGACCGATTGGGGTGCTTGATATGACCGATATGGGCCATTACGACGGCAAAATTCTTTGTGTGCCTGTTGCTGACCCACGTCAGCAGGCCATTCAGAGCATTGTTCAGATCGCGCCGAGTCAGCTTGAGGACGTCGCTGAATTTTTTCGCACTTACAAAAACATGGAAGGTCGTGTGACCGAGATCGGCGGTTGGCGCGACGTGGATGCGGTTCAGCCCCTTCTGGAGACCTGCGTTCAGGCGGCTTCCGCCTGATCAGTCATCGATTCAGAATGAACACCTCGCTCTGCAGAGGTTGGCGGCAAAATCCTCGGTTGCCACCATGAGGCTTGTAAATTAAGCGACACTTTGATGTAAAAGATCCGTGCCCACCATCCGTTTTGAGCAGGAAGGCCAGCAAATTGGCTGTATTGAGGGTGCCAACCTGCGCAAAGCGGCTCTCTCGGCTGGTGTCAACCCTTACAAAGGTCTGAACAACCTCAACAATTGCGGTGGTGTTGGTCAATGCGGCACTTGCGTCGTCGAAGTTCTTGAGGGAGCTCAGAACCTTTCCCCTCTCAGTGATGTTGAAGAGGTTTATCTGGCGGATCGACCAGCCAATTACCGCCTCAGCTGCCGCACGACGGTGAACGGTGATGTGACCATCCGTTCACGTCCCGGCGATGGAGTTGGTCAAGGCTCCAACAGCCTTATTGGTGCTGTGAAAAGCCTGCTGAACCAATAATTGTGGCCGGTTTCACAGTCTTCAGTTATTCCCGTTGCAGCACTTGCCGCAAAGCGCTTTTGTGGCTTGAGAATGAAGGGCTCGAATACGAGGTGATCGACATCACGCTCGTTCCTCCTTCATCTGATCTTCTGCATCAGGCTTATCGGCAGTTTGGCCAGGTCAAGCCCTTGTTCAACACCAGTGGACAGAGCTACAGGGCCCTTGGTGCTGATGCGGTCAAAGCCATGACCGATGATCAGGCCCTTCAAGCATTGGCTGCCGATGGAAAGCTGATCAAGCGTCCTTTTGTGCAATGCCCGGACGGTCGATTTCTGGTTGGCTTCAAGCCCGAGGCTTGGTCTGAGCTGCTTCTGAACTGAAGTTCAATCCATCGAGCTCTGTGATCAGTTCATCGACATCCTTTTGGAACCTCAGTTGATTCATGCTGTTTCTCTTGAAATCTTCGAGAAATGCCGCCACGAGTTCTTGGCTGCGTTCAAGAACTGGACCCTGCTCAAGAGTTTTCGCTAGTTCCTCCCAGAATCGGTCGATGGTCTGAATTCCCAGTTCCTGAAGCACCGGATCCTTCTGTGCAAAACGATCGCCTGCGTTGCGGGAGAGATTCAACAGAGAGTCAACGAGGCCTGTCGAGAGCTGAAGGCTGAGCTGATGTTCGGCTTTGTCAATCCCAGGCAGTGCTCGCAGCGGCGTTGGGATTGCTTTGTCTTCAAGGTTGCGTCGCAGAGCATGACTCACCAGGGCCACAAGCTGGGGTCGCATGCCTGGCCCGACCTGGGTCAACACCAATGGAAGCCAGAGGCGCAGCAGTTCAGCGAGCTCCCTTTCCCCCTCCGATTCGATGCTCTGATGGCTGCAGAGACGACGGATCTTGTCGGGCCAATGGGGTGAGCGCACCGCATCCTGCGCAGCATCAAGGATGCGCAGTGTGATCACTTCGAACAACTCGAGAGCGAGTACTGCGACCACGCCGCGGCTCACCGCGGCTCTCAGGGGTTCCAGTTGGATCATGCGTGTGCTGGACAGGCGCTCTGCAACGGGGACGACGCGCAGCAGCCTCCAGAACGGAATCAGCAGTGGCAAATCAATCCATCGACGCAGCAGTGCATCTCTCCAGGCGATGGCGGGATAGCGCTGCTTCAGCCGAATGGCGCGCAGCATGATGTCCAGCAGAAAGAGAATCTGGAAAGGAAGATCGATCCTCCATGACAGATCGATCGGCTGCCCGTTTTCATCCGTGCCGCGCCAGTAATTCGTGGAAGCAAGGGGAAGAATGTTGTTGCGCCAGAACCTTCGTTCCGCTGCCCATCGTTCATCCGTGAGATAGCGGTCTCCCAGTAGATGGGCGGCAGATTGTTTGGCTGAATCCATGCCTGCCCTGGCCCTCAGGCGACTTTTGAGTTTCTCCAGCGTTCCCGTTTTGTTGGAGCTGACAAAAGGGTTTTCATCGATCAGCTGACTGTTGCGCACCACCATTTCCAAACGCAGCTGCTTGGCTGCAGGGCTGTTGATACCACTGGCCGCGGCAGTGCGTTCCAAGCGCTGAAAATGTTGGATGTAGGCCTCAGTGTCTTGATGAGGCTCAATTCCCTTCACCGGGTCATACAAGGGTGTGATGTCAGGCAGCCAGGGCAGGGGAACTGCAAAGCTGATCGAAGGTAGGGGAAATAGAGTGCGCTGAAGCCAGAAGTTGCGCAGCGGCACATAGGTCATGTCGAAGACGACCCAGGCGAGGTTCAGAGCTGCAATCCCCGCGACCAGTCGGTCCCAGCCAAGCCAGAAGCGACGGCTTGCGGAGGGTTTCACACCTTGCCACCGAGGTCTGACCATGGGTGTGAGCGTTCTCAGCTGAGGCTAGGAGGCCATCGCCATCAGGCCTATCTTGGATTATCCAAGGTCAGCAAGGTTTCCGTTGCCAGACGCCCAGCACGACGCTTCGCCTTCACAAGCTGATTCTCCATCGGATTCGTCTGCGGCTCCCTCCAAGTCACAGGGCCAAAAAGGACATCCGTTCTGGGATTTCTGGGGGCCTGTGATCTTCACTCTGGCCCTGTATCTCGGGATCCGTCATTACGTGGCTGAAGCACGCTTCATCCCTTCCGGTTCGATGCTGCCTGGTCTGCAGATCCAGGACAGGCTGCTCGTGGAAAAACTCTCCTATGCCAGACGAGGGCCCAAGCGCGGCGAAATTGTGGTGTTCAACTCACCGCATGCTTTTGATCCAGCATTGAAAACCGCTGGATCTCCCCCCACCTTCCGCTGTGCCCTGGCCAACTTTCCTCTTCTGGGACTGATCCCCGGCCTGAGCCATCCTGCATGCGATGCCTACATCAAGCGGGTTGTCGCTGTGGGTGGAGACCAGGTCTCCGTGAACCCGCGAGGTGAAGTCCGCGTGAATGGAGATCCCGTGGATGAGCCCTATGTGACCAAGTATTGTCCTGTTGATGAACAAGGGATGAGCCTCTGCCGCACGCTGAATGTGACGGTGCCTGAAGGGCACGTGCTCGCGCTTGGTGACAACCGCAGCAACAGCTGGGATGGGCGCTATTGGCCAGGAGGTCCTTTCTTGCCTGAAGACCAAATCATTGGCCGAGCGCTCTGGCGGTTCTGGCCTCTCAATCGGCTGGGAACGCTGGGGTCCTGAGCCCGCATTGCACAACGCGTCCACTTAACGGCTGGTCGAGGCAGGGCTGATTGGCTGCCTTCGAAGCCCATGGATCTGATCGCGTGGGTCTCCAGGTCACATCGGGGTCAAACAGAATCCAGCGATTGCTTCCTTGTGTCAGACACTCCTCTTCAACCCCCAGGATTCGGGAGGGACCGAAGCTGAGCACGTCCCAGAGCCGTTCTGCTGTCCAGCCGCTCGACACCACAAGCGTTTGCCAGAGGGAGGGAAGCACGTGTTGATGACCGGCGATCCCACGTTGGCGCTGATCAGGAGGCAGCAGGCACTCTTCATCATCAAGCGGTGATGCATGGACAGCGATCGCCTGGATCAGGCCCTCGCTGAGGCCTTCGACCAGTGCCTCACGATCTGTTCTGTTGCCCAGGGACGGTGAAACAAACCATGAGGTTGCCGTGGCTGCACTGGAACTGTTACTCGTCAGCACGTGCCACCAGCTCACGGTCGCGGCAGGACGCAAGCTCATCTGCTTCAGCAGACCAACTCCTGCTGCGGTGGACAAACCCATCAGCGTCAGCTTGCGCTCTGGGTGCTCCTGTTGAAGCTGAGCGAGCTGGCTGAGGGGCAGTGTTTCGCTGCTGAGAGGATCGGTTGGCCAGCCAGCCCGTAGTGCTTCGGGGCCTTCCCGCAACAGGCCCTCCCCGCGCAGAACGGCATCAAGGGGTGGGATCAGAACAGGAGATACACCTGATTCTCCGAGGGTAAAGGCGCGGTCGAGCAAGGGGACCGGCGGCATGTTGTTGCCATCCGAGAGGCCAACGGCACCTGCCTCGATCAGATCGGCATGGGGAGTCAGTTGTTCGCCCTGACCGCCCTGGCTGAAGCCTCCCCAGAGATGGACAGCCACGTCACAGTCGGATCGCTCAAATCCGCGAAGTCGATCTGGCAGTTCCCGTCGGTTCCCTGATGCCTCAGGTAGCAAAGCAAGCTGTCCATAACCGCCTGCAGCGGCCGATCGCACCAGGCTTTCCAGAGTTTCGCCTGGGCCCTGGAACGGCTCCGGCAGCAGGGAATGAACATCGACCAGGCATGGAGCAAGCAGCTGATGTCCTGCAGCAGTCGAGCCGATTCCCGCTGTTCGAGCCGCTTCGCGGGCCTGGTCGCCGAATGCCTCGAGACGTCCCTCGCGCAGCAGGGCTGCACCCTTTTCCTGCAGCGGCTGGTCGGGCCCGACCAGCACCCTCACGGGGTCAAGCAGGATCATCTCGGTCATCAATTCAGTGTTAGAGCGCGCCGGCCGCCGTGCGATCAAGCACACCGCCGAGGTGGGAGGTGAGGTTCAGGCAGGCAACCACTGCAGGCTGGCCCGGTTCGGATGGCATGTCGACCACCGTGACGCCTCCGTTGCCCTGTTTGACGGCCCAGATGTCAGCAGGACTGAGCCCCAGCAGGTGGCAGAGGATTGTTTTATTCACAGCGTCATGGGCCACCACCAGGGCGGTTTCCGTGGCGTCGAGACTGGATGCAATGGCATTCCAGCTGTCAACGGAGCGATTCCAGACGTCTTGGATTGTTTCCCCTTCAGGCATCTGCACTGTGTCGGGTGAGCGTTTCCACTCCTCCAGCAGATCTCCCCAATCGGCGCTGATTTCTGATTCAAGCTTGCCCTCCCAGAGGCCATGACCGATTTCCATGAGTCCGTCCGTGAGCGTGATGGAGATACCTGGGTGAGATTTCAGGATGCCCTCAGCTGTCTCGCGTGGGCGTGACATTGAACTGCTGTAGGCCTTTTGCAAGGACACGTCTTGCAGAAAGCCCCTCGCAGCCTCCGCTTGAGCATGACCATTGCTGTTCAGAGGGATGTCGATCTGTCCTTGGAAGCGACCTTCTCGATTCCAGTTCGTTTCGCCATGTCGCACAAGGATGAGTCGTGATCCTCCGCCTTTGGCAGGAAGTGGAGGGTCGAGGTGCGCGGTGCTGTTCAGGCACTCGATCTGCACCTGATAGCCGTTTTCGCATGGGCTGAGATTGAAAATCGAGAGTGAGGCATTGTCGAGGCGGAGTCGACGGAAGCCCCGTTCCGGATCTCCCAGCAGGCTCACGATCAGGCAGCGCAGGATGGCGTTATGCCCCACCAGCAGCACGGTGTCATCGCTGTTCACGGGATGCCGCCTGACCAATTCCTCCAGGAAGCGTCGGGCCTGCTTCATCAACTCCTCGTAAGGGCGATAACGGCTCCCGTCCTTTCTGATTAACTCCAGAGCTTCCGGTTTCTGTTTCCAGGTGGCGAAGTCCTCTGGGAAGCGTTCCGAGCGTTCGGCCGCAGTCAGCCCACTCCACGGCTCGAGATCAATCTCCAGCAGGCCGTCATCGAAGCTTGGTTCCAGTCCGTCGTCCCGGCTCTCGAGGATTCCCGCCGCTGTGGATGCAGCCCGTTTCAGCGGAGAGCTGTAAACCGCCTGAACGGGGACATCGACAAGCGCCTGCCCGAGCCGGCGAGCCTGCTCCTGTCCTGAAGCAGTGAGTGTGGAGAGATCGTCTCGCCCCTGGATTCTCCGCTCCACATTGAAGCTGCTGAGACCGTGGCGAACGAGGAGAAGACGCAGGGGCACCGCTACATGCTGAAAGAGCGCCGCCATCGTATGAGCGTGCCCAGGGTGAACTCTTCATCGGCTGTGGCAGCGCTACCGACGAGAATTCAAGGCAATTGCCCGCTCTGTGTGACCAGCCCACCTTCCGGACGATCAACGGCGGCCTCGTCTTGGAAGGTGCTGCTTGCCATTTTGTCGCTGGTACTTGCTACCACGATCTGGGCCCTAGGGCTGGTGGACAGTTTCGCTAAACCCTCTGTTGCGCCTGCATTGTCGCTGGAGCAACAGGAACTGACGTTGCTGGCAGAACCGCAGATTGCCCCGCCTCTGCGACCCCTTCTGCTTGGAACAGATGCCTCCGATTCCCTGCTCAACAGCCTGCGGCAAATTCCGCTGGAGCGGTTGGATGACCGCCAGAAAATTTTGTTCACAGCCCTGGAGACGGATCCCGAGCATCGGCGCAGTCTCCAGCAATTGGATCTCCAATCCAGTGATCTGCGGCAGCTTCAGAGAGCGCTCGCGGAAGGCGATAAGCGCAATGTCTCAGCGGATGAGCGTTCCAGGCTGCTTCTCCTGACTGCCGACCCGCTAACCCGTCGACTCGCCTGTGAAGCACTGGGTGGTGACGAGGAGAGCTGTCTCGATCAGGCCTTGGCGACAAGGGCTGCCCGCCGGTTGGTGATCAGTGAGCTGCTTCCCCTGCTGGCCCTGCTGCTCGGTGGACTTTTGCTGTTGCGCCATCTATGGCAACTGCTGCGACGCCGACTGCCCTCCTGGCCAGCTCTGCTTGCCCCTCCTCTCAGGGTTCTGGACATGGTTCTGCTGGTGGCGGGCGGTTTTGTGGTGCTCGGTGAGGTGTTGATGCCTCTGTTGGTCATTCCGATCTCCTCGGCCTTCACGCGCGGTCTTTCTGCACCTCTGACGCAGGGCATCAATGTTTTTCTGGGTTATGTCGCCCTGGCGGTACCTCCCCTGCTGATCTTGCGTCAGCAGCTGGGGCAGCTGGACCGTGCACAGAGGCCTCCGCAAGGATGGCTGCAGTGGGGGATTCAGCCTGTTGCTAGGGCCCTGCTTCAGGGGGGGCGAGGCTGGCTGATGGTTTTGCCTCCCGTTGTTCTGACCGGTTGGTTGATCACTCGTGTGATCGGGGATCAGGGAGGCAGCAACCCATTGCTAGAGATCGTCCTCAAAAGTCAGGACCCCCTCGCCCTGTTGCTGCTGTCTCTCACGGCTGTGGTTCTGGCGCCGCTGTTTGAAGAAACCATCTTCCGCGGTGTGCTGTTGCCTGTGCTTGGACAGTCTCTAGGTCGATTGGGAGGCGTGCTCGTGAGTGCTCTGGTCTTTGCAATCGCTCATCTCAGCATCGGTGAACTGGCTCCGCTTTTGGTGCTCGGACTCGGCCTTGGCCTGCTCCGTCTCAGCACCGGCCGGCTGCTTCCCTGCGTGGTGATGCACGCACTCTGGAACGGCGTGACCTTCCTGAATCTCGTGTTGTTAGGGAGCTGAGCCAATCTTCAGTCCTGGTCAAGGTTTCAGGCTTGCGGTGTCCTCTCTCAGGTGGTTCACTGGCGCATTGATCAACCTTGTCCGTGGTCGCGGTTCCGCAGTCACAACCGTCTTCCGCGCAACGTCAGGCCTCAAGACGTCCGTTCGAGGTCATTCAGGGATCGCTCTCTGCACGTCGTGTTGCACGCAAGTCCCCTCTACTGGCCGGTTTACACCGCACGGCAGACGGCAGCCTGATTGGAGTCTTCGCGGCAGTTCTTCTCCTTAGTGGGCTCACGCTGCATTGGCAGCATCGGTGGACCCTCGCCTTCCGTCAGCTTGAGATGACCAGGGAGCAGGCCCATCGTCTGACCGAATCCACGGCCATGCTCGAACGTCATTTGTTGGAGCGCTCTCAGACCCCCAATCAGATGGTGCCCACCACGGTGGCCAATCTGGTGTATCTCGACCGTCCCTCATCGGCTTCTACTAAGCCAGGGATCGACCACCTGGCCATGCTCGGTTCGCTCATGAAGCGCACCATTCATCACGGCTACTGATTCATGGGCCGTTCCACCAAGTCTTCACGGCCAGGAGCCGGCCGTCAGCGCAGGAGAGTTGTGCCTTTGGAGCCAGTCCCGGCGGGACGCATGCGATCTGTCTTCGCGCTGCTGTGTGTGGGCATTGTCGGCTTGATGGGACGAATGGCCTGGCTGCAGGTGTTTCAGGCCAGCGAGCTCGAGGCTCGTGCGCGTTCAGTGCAGACCCAGCGAACGCAGCCGCTGGGGACCCGTCGCCCCATTGTTGATCGCACCGGGCGTCTTGTTGCTCTTGACGAAGAGCGCTACCGACTCTGGCTGCATCCGCGTTACTTCAATCTTCCCGGCGATGTCCCGACTCTGATTCGCCCACCTGCCGATGTTGCGGCACGTTTAGCTCCGTTACTGACACTCACCGAGGCGGAGATCCTTCAGCGAATCGGAGACCGTCCTTCTGGGATCAAGTTGATCGAGGGGCTTGATCCAGAAACTGCATCAACAATCCGCTCCGCTGGCATCTCCGGCGTTGACCTTGAGTCCTATCCCTACCGCGTGTATCCCCAGGGTGATTTGTTCGCCAATGTGGTCGGATTTCTCAATCAGGATCGTGAGCCTCAGGCAGGTCTTGAACAAAGCCGACATGACGAACTTCAGCGCCATGAACAGGCCCGAAGTCTTCGTCGAGGAGCCGATGGCACTCCGTTGCCCGACAATCTTGATGCCGGAGTGTTCTTTGGGGATGATCTGAGACTGCAGCTCACGCTCGATGCGCGTCTTCAGGCCGTTGCTGCGAAGGCCCTGGCTGCTCAGATCAAAACCTGGAAAGCCCAGAAAGGAGTAGCCATTGTCATGGACGTCACCAACGGTGAGTTGCTGGCGTTGGCATCGGTGCCCACTTACGACCCGAACAGCTACTGGAGTTTTCCGGCAGGTCGTTTCCGAGAATGGTCGGTACAGGATCTCTATGAACCCGGATCCACCTTCAAGCCCATCAACCTGGCGCTTGCTCTTCAGGAAAATGCAATTCAGACCACAGGACGTGTTCAGGACAGCGGTTCTGTCACGATCGGCGGGTGGCCGATTAACAATCATGACCGTCGAGCCAACGGTTTGATCGACTTTGCCACGGTGCTGCAAGTGTCCAGCAACGTCGGCATGGTCCAGGCCATGCGCAAGCTTCCCTCCTCGACGTACTGGGACTGGTTGAGTCGACTTGGCCTGGATGCACGGCCCGACACCGACCTCCCCGGTGCCGTTGCCGGTCAGCTCAAGACCAAGGAGCAGTTCACCACCCAGCCGATCGAGCCGGCAACGGCGTCGTTTGGGCAGGGATTCTCACTGACACCGTTGAAGTTGGTGCAGCTGCATGCCTTGCTCGCCAACGGCGGCCGTCTGGTTAGCCCCCATATCACCCGAGGTCTGAGAGCCGGCGATGCGTTGGCTCCACCTGGATCACGTCAAGGCAAGCCACTGCTGAAACCTGAGGTCACGCGAACTGTGATGGCTTGGATGGAATCAGTGGTGGAGAAAGGAAGCGGCAAGGGCGTCAGAACACCGGGATACCGCATCGGTGGCAAGACGGGCACCGCTCAGAAGGCTCTGAACGGCGTTTATGTTCCCGGCGCTTTGATCTGCAGTTTTGTGGCGACTCTCCCCGTTGACGATCCGCGCTACGTCGTGTTGGTGGTCGTGGATGAGCCCCAGGGAGACAACGCCTATGGATCCACGGTGGCTCTTCCGGTTGCGAAATCAATCATTGATGGTCTGTTGGTGATTGAAAAGATTCCGCCCAGCACTGCGCGTACTCCAGCTTCGGCGCAACCAGGTTGAAGTGGTGGAAGTGCCTCGTCTTGCTGGGCTTTCGTTGGGATGCCAGCTCTGAAAACACCGCTACGTTACAAGCAACAAGCCTTTAGAGACATGGCAACTCTTCTTGAGCAGCTCTCTGCGATAACCGTTGTGGTGGCGGATACGGGTGATCTTGAAGCAATCCGCAAATTCACACCACGGGATGCCACCACGAATCCATCCTTGATTCTCGCTGCTGCTCAGATCCCTGCTTATCAAACTCTGATCGATGAGGCCCTGCGATCCTCCCGTCATCTGATCGGCGATAGTGCACCCGTTGAGACGGTGGTGCGCGAGGCGCTCGATGAAATCAGCGTGATTTTTGGCAAGGAAATCCTCAAGATCGTGCCCCGCCGCGTGTCCACCGAGGTTGATGCTCGGCTCAGTTACGACACTGCCGCCACGATTGAAAAGGGTCGCAAGTTGGTTCGCCTCTACAACGACGCCGGCATCAGTAATGATCGCGTGTTGATCAAGATCGCCTCCACCTGGGAGGGCATCAAAGCTGCTGAAGTGCTTGAGAGGGAAGGTATTCACTGCAATCTCACGCTCCTGTTTGGCTTTGCTCAGGCGGCAGCCTGCGCTGAAGCAGGCGTGACTCTAGTTTCGCCGTTCGTTGGCCGCATCCTCGACTGGTATAAAGCCGAGACAGGAAGGGATTCTTATCCCGGTCCGGAGGACCCCGGTGTCTTGTCTGTCACCAGAATCTTCAACTACTTCAAGGCCTACGGCTACAAGACTGAGGTGATGGGGGCCAGTTTCCGCAACGTCGATGAAATCACCGAGCTTGCCGGTTGCGACCTGCTCACTATTTCACCCAAGTTGCTGGATCAGCTGCGTTCCAGTGAGGCCATTCTCAATCGCAAACTCGATGCGACAAACCCCTCAAACAGTGAACCTCAGATCCACGTCGACAAGGAGCAGTTCGACAGCCTGATGGCCTCTGATCGGATGGCCACAGACAAACTTGGCGAAGGCATCAAGGGCTTCAGCAAAGCGATTGAAACGCTTGAAAGCATGCTGGCCCATCGACTCGCGGAACTTGAGGGTGGTCAGGCTTTCGGTCATGCCGTGCAGGAGATTTTCATGCTGAATGACATGAACGGTGACGGCTGCATCACGCGTGATGAATGGCTGGGCAGTGATGCTGTGTTTGATGCTCTGGATGCAGATCATGACGGCAGACTTACTCAGGAAGAGGTGCGGTGCGGCTTCGGATCTGCTCTGTCACTGACCAGAGCCTGATCGTCCTGTCGTCTCTGACTGTTTCTCCGTGAATGCCCTCCTCGACACCATGCGTGCCCTTGCTCAGAAGAGTGAGGTGCATGGCGCTCATACCGGCGACGTGATCTTTAAGGCTGACGACCCTGGTGCGTCGATGTTCGGTGTGCTTGAGGGAAGAGTCCGACTGAGCTGGACCAATGAAAACGGCCAGCAGGGGTATGAACTGATCGAAGCTGGCAATGTTTTTGGTGCCGGTGCGTTGGTGATGGAAGGCCATCGTCGACTGGGCACGGCAAAGGCTGAAACCGATTGCCGCCTGATCGAGATGAACCGCGAGAAATTTCTGTTTGCCGTTCAGGAGTCGCCCATGTTTGCCGTCGAGCTTCTGGCCTCAGTCGATGCCCGTCTGCGTGATCTGAAGATTGCACCCCAAGCCTGATCTTAATCTGACTAGTTTCTTGAGAGTGTTTTGGAGCTGTTCCGCAGTAGATGGCGTTGCAGCTGGTCTGGTTCAAGCGTGACTTGCGGCTCGAGGATCACAGGCCACTGATCCAGGCACTGGCTCTTGGAGACGTGCTGCCTCTTTACATCGTTGAGCCTGATCTTTGGCGCCAGCAGGATGTGTCAGGTCGTCAGTGGGAGTTCTGCAGGGAAGCTCTGCTCGACCTTCAGCAGGCCATGGCCGCTCTTGGCCAGCCGCTGGTCATTCGCTGCGGGGATGCAGTGACAGTGCTTGAGCGTGCCAGGCGTCAGCTCGGAGTGTCGGGCCTCTGGAGTCATGAAGAGACTGGTAATGACTGGACCTACGCCAGAGACAGGCGGGTCGCGGCGTGGGCCAGGGAGCGCAGCATTCCCTGGCGAGAGATTCCGCAGTTTGGTGTGATCCGCCCGTTGCGGACACGTGGTGGATGGGCCCGGCGCTGGGAAGAGCGCATGGCGGAACCGATCACGCCTGCTCCCACCCGTCTCGAGCCACTGCAGGGGGTCTCAACCGGTGAAGTGCCTTCGGCTGCTGACCTGGGACTCGAGCCTGATCCATGCCCTCATCGCCAGCATGGTGGCCGTCATGCCGGTCTGAACGAACTCGAGCATTTCCTGGACCAACGGGTGGGGCAGTACTGCCAATCCATCTCCAGTCCGAACATGGCCTTCACAGGATGTTCCAGGCTCTCCACTTATCTCACCTGGGGTTGCCTGTCCATGCGTGAGGTTCTTCAGCGCAGTCGTGCGAGCCGGGGACGCGGGGCGCGCAGTTTTGGGTCGAGGCTTCACTGGCACTGTCATTTCATCCAGAAGCTTGAGGATCAACCCTCAATCGAGTGGCAGGACTTTCACCCTTTCATGCGTGATCTCCGAGATCCTGATGCCGAGCGTCTATCGGCCTGGGCAGAAGGCCGAACCGGAGTGCCTTTTGTAGATGCCTGCATGCGGGCTCTGAGGGCCAATGGCTGGATCAACTTCCGGATGCGGGCAATGTTGATGTCGTTTGCGAGCTACAACCTTTGGTTGCCCTGGAGGGACAGCGGCCTGCACCTCGCCCGTCAGTTTGTGGATTACGAACCGGGGATTCACTGGAGTCAATGCCAGATGCAGTCGGGCAGCACCTCCATCAACACGATCCGGATCTACAACCCGATCAAGCAGGGTCGTGATCACGATCAGGACGGCGTGTTCATCCGCCGCTGGTGCCCTGAACTGGCGCACATTCCCACGGTGCATCTTCATGAACCCTGGGCGCTCAACGGCGTTATGCCGATTGTGGATTGTGCCGATTCAGCAAGACAGGCCAAGGAGCGGATCTTCGCGATCAGGCATTCAGCTGGATTTGACCGTCATGCCGATGCGATTCAGCGGCGGCATGGCTCCAGGCGGGCTGGTTTGCCGGCACCATCCCGACGACGATCACGTCGCCGCGTCAGTGATCCATCGGTGCAGCAGCTGGCCTTCGATCTCTAGCTGCGCTGCAGCAACAGCCGGCGAATGACCCGCTGAGCGATATCGCCATAGCCCATCTCTCCGGAGAGGATCTGGGCGATCCGTCTGGGAGCTGTCGGCCGTTTGACCCCTAGCTGATAGCCCACACCGGGGAAGCGGTAAAACACCTGGGCAATCCGACGACCCCATGCCATGGAGTCGCCCCAGCGCTGTCGCATCGCCTTTGAGTAGCCCTTTAAAGATTGTTCCTTGCCCTTCAGCCAGTGGTCCAGGTGCTTTGCGGCTTCGCAGCCGCTCATCAGAGCTGGTCGCAACCCCTCTGCAAGGAAGGGGTCGCAGAGAGATGCGGCATCGCCAACCGCCACCACCCCGTCGGCATGGAGCGGGCTGTGACCGTTCCAGACCCTCAGATTGGCCTGCTGCCGAAGACCTGCGTCGGCTGCAAAGCCAAGGTCAGGCAGCAGTGCATTCAGGATCGTCTCCGAATCGGTGACATCACGACCGATGAAGGTGCCCACTCCCACATTGATCCCATCGGCCAGCGGAAAAGCCCAGGCAAACCCGTGGTGCACAAGCCCGAATTCGAAACGTGCCGTTCCAGGAGCGAGCGTTCCAAGCCCTTCCAGACGAACCGAGAGTGTGCTTGCCATGTGCAGGGAGCTCGGGCCGACGCCGACTTGTTGCGGCCAGGGAGACCCTGAGCCATCAGCGATCACCACAGCTCGGGCCTTCAAAGTTGTCCCTTGTTCCGCTGTGAGCGTCCAGCACTCGCCGGTGCGATCGAGCGCTGTCACACGACATGGTCGCTGAACGGTGGCACCAGCGCTCACGGCCTGCTCAAGCAACAAGGAATCCAGATGCTCACGCCTCACAATCCAGAACGGTGCCTCACCGGGAAGTTCGGCGACAACGGGATCCTCCAGACACCAGCTGAAGTCGACCTGACGGATGACATCATCAACCGCAGGGCTGAGGTCGAAAGGGAACCAGTTCTGCACAGAGGAGGCCATACCTCCACCGCAGGGCTTGATCTGGGTCCGGGTCTCCGCTTCGAGAATGGTGACGGAATGCCCTGCGTGAGCAAGGTGAAAAGCAGCTGAAGTGCCGGCAGCTCCGGCACCGATCACGGCAACGTCAGTTGTAATCACACTTTAAGGATGTCGGCCTCCTTATCGGCCAAGTGCTTCTCCAGCTGTGCAATGAACTTCTCGAGAGTTTTCTGGATGGTTTCCTGTTCGTCACGGCTTTGATCCTCGGAAAACTCACCCTCTTTTTCTTGCTTCTTGATTTTGTCGATGGCGTCGCGGCGGATGTTGCGCAGGGCAACCTTTCCTTCCTCGGCATATTTGGAGGCGAGCTTGCAGAACTCCTTGCGCCGCTCCTCGGTGAGTGGTGGCACGTTAATGCGGATGATTTTGCCGTCGTTGTTGGGGGTGAAGCCCAGTTCGCTCATGGCGATCGCCTTCTCAATTCCCGCCAGCGAGCTGATGTCGAAGGGCTGGATCTGGATGGTCTGTGAGTCCGGTGTGGTCAGCGTGGCCAACGATTTCAGTGGTGTGTCGGCGCCGTAGTACTCCACCGAGATGCGATCGAGCAGAGACGAGTTGGCCCGTCCTGTTCGGATGGTGTTGAACATGCGTTGGGTGGATTCCACCGACTTCTGCATGCTCGCTTCGAGGTCTTGCTTCGTCATAACGCTTGTCAGTTGTTGATCCGGGAACCGATCGGCTCTCCAGCCACGGCTTTGCCGATGTTGCCAGGTTCAAACAGATTGAAAACAACAATCGGGATGTTGTTGTCTTTGCAAAGAGCGATGGCCGTGCTGTCCATCACGGCGAGTTCACCGCTCAGAACCTGCTGGTAGGTCAGGTGCTCCTGTTTTACGGCATCGGCATGGATGGCGGGATCCTTGTCATAGACACCATCCACCTTGGTGGCCTTGAACACCACATCCGCATTGATCTCGGCTGCCCGCAGAGCTGCCGTGGTGTCGGTGGTGAAGAAGGGATTGCCGCAACCAGCGCCGAAGACCACCACACGTCCTTTCTCGAGATGGCGGATCGCTTTACGGCGGATGTAAGGCTCGGCGACTTCCTGCATGCCAATGGCGGTCTGCACACGGGTTGGTACACCTGCGCGCTCCAGTCCGTCCTGGAGCGTGATCGCATTCATCACGGTGGCCAGCATGCCCACGTAATCCGCTGTGGCTCGATCCATTCCTGCGGCCGACCCTTTCAGGCCTCGGAAGATGTTTCCTCCGCCCACCACAATCGCCAGCTGGGTGCCGCCAGCGATCACCTTGGCAACGTCTTCAGCGATGGACTGCACGATGGCGGGATCGATTCCGTAGCCCTGGTCTCCCATCAGCGCCTCTCCGCTGAGTTTCAGGAGTGCACGCGCGTAGGCCATTCATCCACCTGATCCAGCTGACAGTAGCAACCAGGATCGGACGGTCCCGCCACTGGCGCGTACGCAGCGGAGCCGCTTGGATAGGGAAACGTCAAAGCCCCCATGTCTGACGAGAACGGTGGACGCAGTTCGGTGATGGCACGCCTCACCCTCTCCGCTCTGGATCGCGCTAGTCAGGATCCTTCCTGCTGGCGTGATCCCATTGTTCATCGTGCTCTGCTGGTAAGTGGTCTGTCGGTGCTGACTGCTGCATCGGGTTTGATCAGACGCGATCTGGATCAGGGCTGAGGTTCAGTACTCGATGCCAGCCTGAGCTTTCACACCCTGCTCTCTGAATGGGTGTTTGCTCAAGGTCATTTCCGTAACGAGGTCGGCTGCATCGATCAGTGATGCCGGTGCTCCGCGTCCAGTGACGGCCACATGGCACAGCTCAGGTCGCTCCCTCAGGCCAGCAATCACGGTGTCTGGCTCGATGTAGCCCAGCTTGATGGCCACATTGAGTTCATCCAGCAGAACCAGCTTGATGCGCTCGTCACGCAGATGGTCCAGGGCGGTTTGCCAGGCCTCTGTGACCAGTTGCTGATCACGCTGGCGGTCTTGGGTTTCCCAGGTGAATCCCTCCCCTAGTGCATGCCAGCTGATCTGGTCGCCGAAGGCTTGTAGCGCCCTGGCTTCGCCTGGCTCCCAACCACCCTTGATGAATTGCACAACCGCCACCCGTTCGCCGTGGCCGAGGGTGCGAAGCACAAGCCCCAGGCCTGCCGTTGTTTTGCCCTTGCCGTGGCCGGTGAACACCAGGATCAGTCCCTTCTCCTTGTTGCGCTCCTCGACGCGCTGGCGTTGCACCTGTTGGCGTCGTTCCATGCGCTTTCGGTAGCCGGCATCGTCCTTCTCGGGTGCAAGTTTTCCTCCCATACCCAGTTCCGCTGCTGTCTGGTCAAGATTGATGTTGCTCATGGAGAAGGTGCGTCGATGCTTGGGCGTGCCGCGGTGAGCCGCTGCAGGGCTTGCCCTGCCAATAACTCCTGCTTCACCGCAGTGAAACCGAGCTTCTGCAGCTGAGACGGCAGGTCGTCCTCCAGCATGGACGTGGCCGTATCGGTTTCAAACAAGGCGCAAAACAGTTGTTGCGGCAGTCGCAGCCATGGTCCTGCGGGGTGCAGATCCACAATCACCAGCCAGCCACCTGGTTTCAACAGGCGCAAGCTCTGGCGCAGCACCAGTTCGCGTTCGCGGCGAGGAAATTCATGCAGCGCAACGCTCAGCTGAACGGCATGAAAGCTTTCATCTTGGAACGGTGGTTCCTCGGCCAATCCCTCCACTCGCTTCAGGCCTGGGTGGCGTCGGGCGGCCAATGTCAGGGCGAGCGGAGAGAGATCAAGCCCTGTGACACTGAAGCCGGCCGCCAACCATGGCGCTGCGGCCTCACCGCTGCCGCAGCAGAGATCCAGCACAGGTGCACCGCTCTCAAGCCTGGACTGCAGGGCCTCCACCCCCAGACTGCGGAGTTGCTCGACTCCACCCACGCTCAGTGATGAGATCGCCGTGACCGTGTCGTAGATCCAGCGGTAGCGATAGGCCAGGGGCCGCAGAAACGAGGTCATCAGGGTCAGGAATGGATGAGAGGGGCGTCATCCAGAACGTTCATCCTGACTTTGGAGTGACGCGTTCTGCGGCACCGAAAGCCGATAATCAGTTGTGATTGCGATGCGTTCTCGCAATCCAAACCGCAGCTGTTGTCTGCAACTGCATGGCCAGCCTTGATCATTGATCCCTCATGACGCCTGTTGTCGTGCCAGGGCCGCGTCCACAGCCTGCTGCTGATCGCGCCGGGTGATCCAGTGGTGATAGGTGCGGGTGTGAATGGCCACGGAGTGGCCCATCATTCTTGCGGAGACCGTGTCAGGTAGACCGATGTGGATGGTTCTCACTGCCCAGGCATGACGCAGGTCATAAGGGGTGAGGGGAAGGTCGTAGCGCCGAAATTGCTCGGTGACCCGGCGTCCCACCTGCTGCAGGGTCGTTGTCCTCAGATCAGTGCTGATCACCGGTAGCGCCTGCGGCTCTCGTCCAAGTTTCAGAAGGTCAAACCGCTCGACCCAGTCCGGGTTGAAAGGCCAAACCTGATGCTCACCCGTTTTGGTGGTGGGCAAGACCCGGATCACGCGATCTCCCGCGTCGCTTAGTGCGGAGAGGTCGCTGAAGAACACTTCATGGTTGCGAAGGCCATAGGTGGCCATCAGGCCATAGGCCAGTCGCCAGCGTGGATTGGGAATCCGCAGGATGCTCTCGAGAATTTTCTGGTCGCTTGGGAGCTGGCGGAAGCGGGCTCGATGCAGGCCATAGCCGGCCGCCTCTGCTCGCCAGTTCTCGGGCAGTTCCAGTTCCAGGTGCCTGGCCAGGCTGCCCAGGGCTGTGCTGCATTGCTGGCGACTGCGGCTTCCATCGGGGTAGCTGTGCAGGGTCTGAAGCAGCAGCTTGGCGCCGATTCGCCCCGTGTCCTTGCCGGCCAGAGTGCGCAGTCGTCGCAGATAGGGGTTGTAGGCACCTGTCCATGTGGTTCGACTGCCAGCAGGTGAGCGTCGCCGACGTGGATCAGCAAAAAAGGCTTGCTCGAAGGTCTGTAGTTGCTGATCCAGCAGATGGCGAGTTCCTGCTGCAGCGCCGGATGTGGTCGCCGTTTGCGCAGGCGCCTTGATCCACTGCTCCCATCGAAACTGGTCGCGCTTGAGCTGGGCATCAATCACCCGAGCGATCTGTTCGGCTTCGCGCAATCCATCCCTGTCGTTCTCAAGGCCGAGGCTGAGACGTTGCACCGATCGCTGGCCGGGTTTTTCACGCCCAGGTAACAAGCCACGCAGGTTTAACCGGCGACCGCGACATTCGATACGTAAGCCGATGCCGATCGAGGCCAGCGCTGTATTCGAATTTCGCCTGATCTCTTCAAGAGGCTCGCTGGGAGTCATCCTTTCCTTCAGGACATCGTCAAGATGCCGTTAACGCGGGTTACTCTCAACCCCTGCAATCGTTTCCAGACATGGCTCGGGTCGGTGTCGTACTGCTCAATCTGGGTGGCCCTGAGCGGATTCAGGACGTAGGTCCCTTTCTTTTCAATCTCTTCGCGGATCCGGAGATCATCCGGCTGCCGATTCCAGCTCTGCAGAAGCCTCTGGCTTGGTTGATCAGCACCCTTCGCAGCGGCAAGTCACAGAGCGCCTACCGCTCCATCGGTGGCGGTTCTCCACTGCGTCGGATCACCGAGCAGCAGGCTCGAGAGCTGCAGAGCCTGCTGCGGCAACGGGGTATCGAGGCCACCAGCTACGTGGCCATGCGCTACTGGCATCCCTTCACAGAGTCTGCCGTTGCGGATATCAAGGCCGACGGAATGGATCAGGTGGTTGTGCTGCCGCTTTACCCACACTTCTCCATCAGCACAAGTGGTTCAAGTTTCAGGGAGCTCCAGCGCCTACGTCAGGGGGATGGTGTCTTCGAGAAGCTGCCAATCCGCTGCATCCGCAGCTGGTTTGACCATCCTGGCTACGTCACCGCGATGGCTGAGCTGATCGCTGAGGAAGTCCGCAATAGCGATGACCCCCACAAGGCTCATGTCTTCTTCAGTGCCCATGGCGTACCGAAGAGTTATGTCGAAGAAGCCGGTGATCCTTATCAACAGGAAATCGAGGCCTGCACGGCTCTGATCATGAAGAGGCTCGAGGAGCTTCTGGGCCACGACAACCCTCACACCCTCGCTTATCAAAGCCGTGTGGGTCCGGTCGAGTGGCTGAAGCCTTACACCGAAGAAGCCCTCGAAGAGCTCGGCAAAGCCAAAATCAACGATCTTGTCGTGGTTCCGATCAGCTTTGTCAGCGAGCACATCGAAACGCTCGAGGAAATTGACATCGAGTACCGCGAACTCGCCACCGAGTCCGGTGTGGTGAATTTCCGGCGCGTCCGTGCTCTCGACACCTATCCCCGCTTCATCGAGGGATTGGCTGATCTTGTGGTCACCAGCCTTGAAGGCCCTGAAGTCAGCCTTGATGCTGCAGCTGAACTGCCAACCAAGGTGAAGCTCTATCCCCAGGAGAAATGGGAGTGGGGCTGGAACAACAGTTCCGAAGTCTGGAACGGGCGATTGGCCATGCTGGGCTTCTCCGCGTTTCTGCTCGAGATCATCAGTGGCCAGGGTCCTCTGCATGCACTCGGACTGCTCTGAACTCCGGCAAACCGACAGGCCGGCCCTTAATCTTGAGGGTCAGTTCCCCGTGACGACACAGTGACGCTGATCTCCGCTCCCACGGCCGACACAGCGTCCAACAGTGATGGAAGTCGCCGGATGAGCGGAGCCCAGGCCTTGATGGATGCTCTGCGCCTGCACGGTGTGGATACGATTTTCGGCTACCCAGGCGGCGCCATTCTTCCGATCTACGACGCCCTGCATGTGGCAGAGAGCGAGGGTTGGTTGCGTCATTTCCTCGTGCGTCATGAACAAGGCGGAACCCATGCTGCTGATGCCTATGCGCGTGCGACCGGCAGAGTCGGTGTGTGCTTCGGAACGTCCGGTCCTGGGGCGACCAACCTGGTCACGGGCATTGCCACCGCTCAGATGGATTCTGTGCCGATGGTGGTGATCACCGGTCAGGTTCCGAGGACGGCGATTGGAACCGATGCATTCCAGGAAACCGACATCTTCGGCATCACCTTGCCGATCGTGAAACATTCATGGGTTGTGCGAAACCCCGCAGATCTCGGCTCGGTGGTTGCTCAGGCCTTTCACATTGCCGCCTCGGGTCGACCCGGTCCCGTTTTGATTGATATCCCTAAGGATGTTGGCCAGGAGGAGTTTGATTACATCCCGGTTCAGCCAGGATCCGTCGTTCCTGCTGGGTTCGGCTCCACTCCAGCACCTGATTTCCAGTCGATCGAGGCAGCACTTGACCTGATCGCCGAAGCCCAGCGGCCTCTCCTTTACGTGGGGGGCGGCGCAATTGCCTCATCCGCTCACGACAGCATCGCCGTGCTCGCAGAGCGCTACCAGATTCCCGTCACCACGACGTTGATGGGTAAGGGCGCCTTTGACGAGAACCACCCACTAGCGCTGGGCATGCTGGGTATGCACGGCACGGCCTACGCCAATTTTGCTGTAACCGATTGCGATTTGCTGATTGCTGTCGGTGCTCGCTTTGATGACCGGGTGACCGGCAAGCTCGATACCTTCGCCCCGCATGCCCGGGTGATTCATTTCGAGATCGATCCGGCTGAGATCGGCAAGAACAGGCGCCCTGATGTCGGCGTTCTCGGTGATGTCGGCACCAGCCTTGCCGCGCTGGTGGATCTGAGTCTGCGCCGTTCCTTCGAACTTCAAACCAGCGTCTGGTTGGAGAGGATCCGCGAGTGGAAACAGCGTTACCCCCTCTCCATTCCTCCTCAGGAAGGGCCCATTTACCCCCAGGAAGTGCTGATGGCTGTCCGCGATCTGGCCCCCGGCGCCATCGTCACGACGGATGTGGGACAGCATCAGATGTGGGCTGCTCAGTACCTGCGCAATGGTCCACGTTGCTGGATCAGCAGCGCCGGACTGGGGACGATGGGGTACGGGATGCCTGCAGCTCTTGGTGCCCAGGTCGCTTGTCCTGATCGACAGGTGGTGTGCATCGCTGGAGATGCCAGTGTGCTGATGAACATCCAGGAGCTGGGCACCCTCGCTCAATACAGGCTTCCGGTGAAGGTGGTGATTGTGAACAATCACTGGCAGGGGATGGTTCGTCAGTGGCAGGAGAGTTTCTACGAAGAGCGTTATTCCGCTTCGGACATGCTGGGTGGCATGCCCGACTTCGAAGCTCTGGCCAAAGCATTTGGCGTGGAGGGGATGAAGATCGTTGAGCGCAATGATCTCCACACCCGACTCGCGGAAGCGTTCGCGTCACCGCATCCAACCCTGGTGGATGTGCATGTTCGTCGGGGTGAGAATTGCTATCCGATGGTTCCACCCGGTTGCAGTAATGCCCAGATGGTGGGTCTGCCGGCCCATCCTGAGTTGGCGTTCCAGGACTCAGGTCGTTCTGCCTCTAATTCAGGAGGCCAGTGAGAGTCGGCATTCTCATTGCAGCTGTCTTAAGCCTGATGCTGTTGCTCGTGCTGCCTCCCCAGGCTTTTGCCGCCGAGGTTCTGCAGGTGCGCTCAGCAACGCTGCTTCAGATTGGTGACCGCAATCGTAATTACAGCGTGCAACTGGCTTGTGTTCAGGTGGATCCCGAGGATGAGCCGCAAGCGCAGGATTGGATGCGTCGTGCGCTTCCCCGTCGCCGACGGGTGAATCTGCGGCCGGAGGGCAGTGCAGATGGTGTCCTGCTGGCCAGAGTCACTCCGATCGGAGATGACCTTGATCTGGGATCGGCGCTGGTGAGTGAAGGTCTGGCCCAGGTCACTTGCCCCGGAGTATGAGATGGCACGCAACCGCATTGCCTCAGGAATTGTCATGGTGCCCTGTGTGCTTCTGGGCGCAGCTTTTTTGAGCACGGCCATTTGGGGTGACGCGGCGTCTGGCAACCGCTCTCTCGCGATCGGCATCGGCAGTCTGCTACTGGTTGCCGGGCTGCTTTCGCTGGCGATTCAGGGTGGCAGCCCCGAAGCTGAGACCAAGGACGACCCAACAGAGCAGTCCCCTTAGGGGGGCGAACAATCGTTCTGATCTCCGCTCGGTAGTGTTTGTACCAGGGGTCGGGAAAGGAGAGAGCTCGTGCTGCGCCTGAGCGAGCTTCGACTGGAGCTGGACCATACGGAGGATGATCTCGAGCAGGCTGTTCTGCGTTGCCTGCGAGTGCCTCGCGAGCAACTGATCTCGCATCAGTTGGTGAAGCAGAGCATTGATGCCCGTCGTCGGGATCGAATCCGGATCATCTACAGCGTGGATGTTCAGGTACGGGGCGAGAAAGCATTGCTGCGTCGTCGTTCGGCTGACCGGCGCATTCGTCGCAGTCCTGATGAGTCCTACCGATTTGTTGCCCGCGCTCCTTCCAGTGCGGTTGATGCGTCAGGGGCGCGGCCTGTGGTGATTGGGGCAGGACCCTGTGGATATTTCGCAGCACTGCTGCTCGCGCAGATGGGATTTTGCCCACTGTTGCTGGAGCGCGGACAGGCGGTGAAGCAGAGAAGCCGAGACACGTTCGGATTCTGGCGTCGTCAATCGACGTTCAATCCCGAATCCAATGTGCAGTTTGGCGAAGGGGGTGCTGGAACCTTTTCCGATGGCAAGCTCTACAGCCAGGTGAGCGATCCCGTTCATTACGGCCGCAAAGTGCTGGAGGAACTGGTGAACTGTGGCGCCAATCGCGACATCCTGACTCGTCACAGACCCCATATCGGCACCTTCAAGCTGGCGACAGTGGTGAGGGGGTTGCGCGCTCAGATTGAGGCTCTGGGCGGTGAGGTCCGCTTCGGTTCCCGCGTGGAACAACTTTTGCTGGAACCGACCCACGCCAGCGACGGCAAGTCGATGCGGATCACTGGTCTGCAACTCGCCGATGGCAGCCGTCTTGACTGCAGTCAGGTGGTTCTAGCTCCTGGACATTCGGCGAGGGACACCTTCTCGATGTTGGATCGGATCGGTGTTTCCATGGAGCGGAAGCCCTTCGCGATTGGTCTTCGGATCGAGCATCCGCAGTCGCTGATCGACAACGCCCGCTGGGGAGATGCCGCTGGCCATCCCTTGCTTGGAGCCGCTGAATACAAGCTGGTGCATCACGCAGCCAATGGCCGCTGCGTCTACAGCTTCTGTATGTGCCCCGGTGGGTTTGTGGTGGGTGCGACCTCCGAACCAGGTCGTGTTGTGACCAATGGCATGAGCCAGCATTCCCGCAACGAACGCAACGCCAACAGCGGGCTGGTGATCCCTGTGTCGGATGCAGACCTTGAGGCCCATGAGCGCTGGCCTGGAGATCCACTTGCGGGCCTGGTGTTCCAGAGTGAACTTGAATCCCTCGCTTTCCAGCTCGGCGGTGAGGACTACAGCGCCCCGGTGCAGCGACAGGAGGACTTTGTGGCCGGAAGGCCATCCACGTCTCTCGGATCGGTTCGCCCCTCTTATCAACCTGGGGTCCAACCCTCAGATCTTGCCGAGCTTCTGCCGCAACCGATGGTGGTTGCCCTGAGGGAAGCTCTGCCGGCCTTCAGTCAGAAAATCTCCGGTTACGACCACCCCGATGCCGTTCTGACTGGGGTCGAGACCCGTACCTCTTCGCCGTTGCGCATCTCTCGGGATGATCGGCTGGAGTCGCTCAATGTGCTCGGTCTCACGCCTGCCGGTGAGGGTGCCGGTTACGCGGGCGGGATCCTTTCAGCAGCGATCGATGGCATCCGTGCTGCTGAAGCGGTTGCATTGCGTCTGCTGGCGCCTATATCGAACTGATGCCGGCGGAATTCAGATCGCAGCTTGTCCAACGATTCCACTCCACTGAACCGCCTTCACCTGATCACGCCGCCAGGAGTGAAACAGGCTGGGCTCAGCGACCGTGCAGAGCGGACATGTGCTGATCCTTGTGTGGTTAATCCCTTCGGCTTTCAGTTGCTGCAGGGCCGCTTGTCGGATATCCAATCGGCAGTGACCTTGCTCGGGATCGGAATCAATCACGGCTTGCCTCTGCAGCTCCTCCAGTGATCTGGGTTCGGCTGCCAATGCTTCACCCACCTGAAGGGCCACTGACTGCTCCACTTGATAGCGCTGACCACTGACCGCTGGTCCGAGGGCGACGATCAGCTGTTCTCTGCAGGCGCCTCGTTGCTCAAGCCTGGCGATAGCCTCGGGAAGGATACGGCTGGCCACGCCTCGCCAGCCGGCATGGCATGCGGCAACGTGCCCGCTTTTGGGATCAGCGAGCAGAACCGGAGTGCAGTCGGCTCCACAGACCCAGAGGCTCTGCCCTCCGCGATCGCTCACAAGGCCGTCGGCATCGGGCCATGGTGCTGATGCCGCAGCGGAGGCCTCAAGCACGACGTTTCCATGGACTTGCTGGGGTCGATGAACGGAGACACCGCAGGACAGGTAGGTCGCTAGCTCGTCGGGACCACGACCCTGCCAGCGACGGGTGAAGAACCCATGCTCAAAGCCAGCGTCATCCAGTTGATCTGCTGTGAGGTAATAACCGCCATAACAGCCCACCCATGTCCAGCCCGGCAGGGTGTTGAAGCGGCTGTCGGGCTGAGCGAGAGGATCCTCTGTCTCAGCGCCAGAATTTGCTCCCTGAGCGGAGCTCATGGTTGAGGCTGATCCCTCAGCATCCAGAAGCCTTCGAACCGTTCACTCTCAGGTGCACTCTGCACAGCGATGAATTGAAGGCCATGCAGGTTGAGGCAGGAAGCTTCGAGCGCGGCGGCGATCTGCTCGGCTTCCTGTTGGCTCAGATCACTGACCAGCCAGGAGTCGTCCTGACCAGCGTCAAGGATCAGTTGGCGGGAGCTCACCCGCAACCGCACGGGTTCTAGCCCTCCGAGCCAACCTGCGAGGGCTAGGGCTCTGGTGCGACTGAACAGACGCAGCCCGGGAACCTCAAGATTTGCCTCCAGAGAGGGGGGGACCTGCAGCAGACCGTTAAAGCCAAGAGGCCAATCATTCGCATCCTTCAAGCTGCCGACCGGCAGCCCAGCCCAGGTCCAGGCGTCGCCCCGGACGGCTTCGGGCAAGGGCAAAGGTGGGGTTTCAACAGGGGACGGCGGCAGGGCAAGGGGGCCTGCCATGAAGCCCTCTTCCTGTGGGTACAGCGTCCGCTCTCGTTCATCAAGCCAGTCGAGCAGGGCATAGGTGCGCCTGCTCGATACCACTTCCAGCAGCAGTTCAGCCGCCGCACGCTGCACCATCGTTCTCATGGCACTGCGCCAGGCGCGCAGTCTCTGCGGTGGCTTCCAGCCCTGCTCTTCAGCCTCAGCCAAGGCTTCGCGCAGGGCAGCGGCCAGCCAGGTGGAATTCACCTCGCTTGCCGGACAGAGCTTCTCGAAGCGGAAGCAATCGTTGCTGTTGATCTCCGGGGTGCTGATGATCAGCAGCTCCCAGCGCTTCTTCCCATCTTTTTCCAGGATGGGTCTTGAATAGAAATCCAGCTCCCAGTCGGCCTGACGATCGGTCCGGGACTGGGGGCCGGCGTCACCGGCAGACATGGAAGCTGTGATCATCCAGCTGACTGTTCCTGCTGCCTGAGGACGTTACGGGCTCTGTTGGCTCGATCGGCAGCCTCGGCCATGACGGTGTCCTTATCGACGAGAAGTTCCCCTGGTTGTCCCTCCAGCAGGGCAGTGTTGAGCGCGATTCGACCTCGACCGGGGTCAAGTTCGGTGATCAGAGCCTTCACCGTGTCGCCCTGACCGAAGACTTCGCGCAGTGAGCGCAGACTGCCTCCGGTGATGACTGACTGATGCAGCAGTCCACTGACGCCTCCTAGATCGATGAACAGTCCATAGGGCTTGATGGAGGCCACCTGACCTTCCACCAACTGCCCAACCTCAAGCTCTGAGAAGCGAGCGGCCGTTGCAGCGCGCTTCTCGGACAGGACCAGTTTGCGGGTCTCAGAGTTGACCTCCAGGAAAGCGACGCCAAGAGTCTTGCCAACCAGTGCTTCATGGTTTTCGCCCTCCTGAAGCTGAGATCTGGGAATGAAACCCCTCAGCCCTTCGAGGTCGCAGGTGACACCCCCTCGATTGAAACCAGTGATTTTGACCTGAGCCACCTTGCCGTCCTTGGCGAGCTGCTTGACCTTGTCCCAGCTTTTGCGCAGGACTAAGGCACGGCAGCTGATGGTGACCATGCCATCGGCATTCTGTTCACGGGTGACCAGTACCTCTATCTCGAGACCCTTGGGAAAGCGTTCCTTCAGGTTGGTGATGACCCCCAGCCCACATTCGCTTTTGGGCATGAAGCCTGGAGCCTTGCCGCCGATGTCGACATAGACGCCATCACTTTCCATCGCGATCACGGTGCCTGTGACCACTTCACCGGTTGTGCCTACAGGCTCATTGGCATCGAGCGCTGCAAGGAAGGCATCCTCATCGAAATCAAAATCGTCAACGCTGCGGCTTGCTGCAGTGGATGATTTAGTGGGCGCATTGCTCAGTTTGCGTCCTGCATCAGCAGGGCCAAGGAGATCGGCCATGGTCATTCCAGCCAGATCATCGTCGTCGGCATCGCGTGATGGAGCTGCAGATGCTTGTGGCCCTCTGGGAGGCGCAGGGGGGCTGGGAGCAACCGACTGGCCACCTTCTGCGGCAAGTGCAACCTGCTCGAGCTCTGCGGCACGCATCGCTGCCGCATCTGCGGCGGCACGAGCCTCGTCAGCTTCTTTGCGCAGGCGATCTTGCTCTTCCCGCTTGCTGATATGCATCACCTGAAGCGGTTTTCGTGGCGGCTGCGCCGAAGCCGCAGCAGCTTTGCCACCATCCAGTCGGGAATTCTGACGTTCTGTTCCTGCCATGGAACCCATAGTCCTTGGCAGGTCAGTCTGACAGCAGGAGGTTGATTCAGGATGAGCGTCGATGGTGGACAAAACTCCAGGCGGCTGGGCTGCATGCCTTGGCCGGAGGCTTCTCTGTCACTGCAGCGGAGCGGTTCAACCCTTGTCTGGCCATTCGGCGCTTTCGAGCAGCATGGTCCTCAGCTCCCCCTGCTCACGGATGCGCTGTTCGCGCAACGCATTCTGGATCGCGTGCTGGAAGGGCTTCCCGAAGAGATGCCGATCTGGGCTCTGCCAACTCAGGCGATCGGTCTTTCTCCTGAACATCGCGGCTTTCCAGGAACACTCAGCCTCAGTGCTGAACTGCTGATTCGGCTTGTCAAGGAAGTTGGTCAACAGCTTGCAGACCAGGGTGTGAAGCGCTTGGTGTTGTTCAACGCCCATGGCGGTCAGATCGGTCTTTTGCAAACCGCCGCCCGAGAACTGGCAGCTGAAACTCCCTCAATGGCCGTACTTCCCTGTTTTCTCTGGAGTGGAGTTTCAGAACTCAAGTCCCTCGTGCCTGCTGATGAGCTGGCGAATGGATTGCATGCGGGGCTGGCTGAGACCAGTCTGATGCTGGCGCTTGAGCCCTCCCTGGTCGGCGAACAGAGGCCGCTCGATGGTGACCATGCCAGCGAGACGGCGGCAGCGACTCCTCCTGAAGGCTGGAGCCTTGAAGGTCCCGCACCCCTCGCCTGGTTCACCGCCGACCTCAGCCGCTCCGGTGTTGTCGGGGATAGTCGAGGCGCGGACACGATGCTTGGAAGTCAGTTGGAGACTGCGCTTGTGGCTCATTGGCATCGACTCTTCACAAGCCTGATGGCCTCCAGTTGGCCACCTTGTGGAGATCAGCGACGTATCTGAACTCCATCAATCGAACATCCAATTTCGGCAACACTGGTTACACTCAACCGCGTTGAACGTTACGGAAAGACTTATGCCGACTCCCGTCAGCCCCGAGGTCGCCGTCCTTGACGAGCGGGATGCATCGGCAGAGCAATTGCCTGACTTCACCACTGAGGCCTACAAGGACGCCTACAGCCGCATCAATGCGATCGTGATTGAAGGGGAGCAGGAGGCCTACGACAACTACATGGCCCTGGGAACGTTGATCCCAGAAAACAAAGACGAACTCGCCAAACTGGCGAAGATGGAGATGAAGCACATGAAGGGCTTCACGTCATGCGGTCGCAACCTTGGTGTGACCGCCGACATGCCCTTTGCTAAAGAGTTCTTTGGACCTCTTCACCAGAATTTTCAGAAAGCTCTGAAGGAAGACAAAGTCGTGACCTGTTTATTGATTCAGGCACTTCTGATTGAAGCTTTCGCTATTTCCGCATACCACATCTACATCCCAGTTGCTGACCCCTTCGCTCGCAAGATTACTGAGGGTGTCGTCAAGGATGAATATCTCCATCTCAATTACGGTGAACTGTGGTTGAAGAACAATTTTGAGGCAAGTAAGGAAGAACTCTTTGCTGCCAACAAGGAGAATCTTCCACTGATCCGCTCCATGCTCGACCAGGTCGCTTCTGACGCAGCCACTCTCCACATGGAGAAGGAAGATCTGATCGAGGATTTTCTGATCGGTTATCAGGAAGCTCTCAGCGAGATCGGCTTCAACATGCGTGAAATTGCTCGTATGGCCGCCGCAGCTCTCTGACTCCTGTAGGACCTGAGCCTTCTAGGCCCCGTTTGGAAGGCTCAGGTCCGGTTCAAGCACAGGCACGTTTTCCTTCAAGACTGCCTTCATGGGAACATGAGCGAATTGCCCTTATCAGGGTGAGATTGAGTTCAATGCGTACACGTACGACCGTCGGCAGTACATGTTTGGTCTGATCGGGCACTCCACCAGTTTTGAGGCGGCGAGGCGCAAGGCCTCGGATCTCGGATTCGATCACATCGCCGGAGGCGATCTTGACGTCTGGTGCAGTGCGCCTCCCCAGCTGGTGGAAAACGTTGAGGTCACAAGTGCCACTGGCAAGACCATCTCCGGTGCCTACATCGATTCCTGCTTTGTGCCTGAGATGCTGAGCCGCTTCAAAACGGCTCGGCGCAAAGTGCTCAACGCCATGGAGCTTGCTCAGAAAAAGGGCATCAATATCACAGCTCTCGGCGGCTTTACGTCGATCATTTTTGAGAACTTCAACCTTCTCCAGCATCAGCATGTGCGCAGCACAACCCTGGAGTGGGAGCGGTTCACCACGGGCAACACCCACACGGCCTGGGTGATCAGTCGCCAGGTTGAGAACAACGCTCCTCTTCTGGGCATCGATCTCTCTAAAGCCAAGGTTGCCGTGGTCGGTGCCACCGGAGATATCGGTAGTGCTGTCTGCCGTTGGCTGTCCAACCGCACGGGTGTTGCTGAGCTTCTGCTGGTCGCACGTCAGCAGCAGCCCCTCAAGGATCTCCAGTCGGAACTGGATGGTGGAAGGATCCTCACCCTTGAAGAGGCGCTCCCTGAGGCTGATGTCGTGGTCTGGGTCGCGAGTATGCCGCGCACTCTTGAAATTGATTCAGCCACGCTGCGAAAACCCTGTCTGATGATCGATGGGGGCTATCCGAAGAATCTCGATGCCAAGGTCGCCTGTGAAGGCGTTCATGTGCTGAAGGGAGGCATTGTTGAATTCGGCAGTGACATCGGCTGGACAATGATGGAAATCGCTGAGATGGAAAAACCTCAGCGCCAGATGTTCGCCTGCTTCGCTGAAGCGATGCTGCTTGAGTTCGAGCAGTGTCACACAAATTTCAGCTGGGGGCGTAACAACATCACTCTGGAGAAGATGGATTTCATCGGTGCCGCATCGGTCCGTCACGGTTTCTCCACCCTCAATCTCCAAGGACAGCCTCAGGCTGTTGTTGTCTGAAGTCGTTTTCTCCCTCCTCAATGGCACGTCGCCCCCTGCTTGATTTTGAGAAGCCGCTGGTGGAGCTCGAACAGCAGATCGAGCAGATCCGTCAGTTGGCAAGAGATTCAGAGGTCGACGTCAGCCAGCAACTGCTGCAGTTGGAAACGCTCGCAGCCCGACGTCGTGATGAGATTTTTCGTTCCCTGAGCCCGGCTCAGAAAATTCAGGTTGCCCGGCATCCTCATCGGCCAAGCACCCTCGATTTCATCCAGATGTTCTGTGATGACTGGGTTGAATTGCATGGTGATCGCCGTGGCAGTGATGACCAGGCACTGATTGGTGGGATCGGACGGCTAGGGGAACGATCGGTTCTTCTTATCGGCCATCAGAAGGGGCGTGACACCAAGGAGAACGTGGCGCGGAATTTCGGCATGGCCACTCCGGGTGGCTATCGAAAAGCTCTGCGCCTGATGGAGCATGCCAACCGCTTTGGTCTGCCGATTTTGGCTTTCATCGACACGCCCGGGGCTTATGCCGGTCTGTTGGCGGAGGAGCAGGGGCAGGGTGAGGCCATTGCCGTGAATCTGCGCGAGATGTTCAGCCTGCGGGTTCCGATCGTCGCCACGGTGATCGGAGAGGGTGGCTCTGGCGGGGCACTCGGCATCGGAGTCGCGGACCGGTTGATCATGTTTGAGCACAGCGTTTATACGGTGGCCAGCCCTGAGGCCTGCGCTTCGATTCTTTGGCGTGATGCGGCGAAGGCTTCAGAGGCTGCGGCTGCGTTGCGTATCACCGGTAAGGATCTGCTCAGCCTTGGTGTGGTGGACGAAGTTTTGCCTGAACCTGCTGGTGGTAACAATTGGGCTCCCCTTGAAGCGGGTGAAACGCTGAGGGCAGCACTGAATCGCCATCTCGACGATCTGCTGGCTTTGTCCGTCGATGACCTGAGAGATCAGCGCTACATGAAATTCAGGGCCATGGGGCGATTCCTCGATGCCACCTCGCCGGAAGGAGGTTTCGCTGCCTAGGGTGCACCTGATTGCACGGATTTCTTGCCTTCCGTTCTGATCACCGGTGCATCACGTGGAATCGGTCATGCTGCTGCCAAGGCTTTTGCCGAGGCGGGGTGGAACTTGCTTCTTGTTTCCCGCAGTGAGGCTGCATTGCAGTCTCTCGAGTCGGAATTGAGTGCTGGTGGCGTTCGTGTCGCTTACAAGGCGATCGATCTGACCGACTCATCCGCCATCGCTCCCGGCATTGGTGAATTGCTGAATCAGGGGCTCCGTCCCTCAGTGCTCATCAATAACGCCGGTGCTGCCTGGACCGGGGAATTGCTTGAGATGCCCCTAGACCGCTGGGACTGGTTGATTCAACTCAACCTCACCAGTGTTTTCCAGGTCTGTTCCGCTGTTGTCCCTGCCATGAGGCCAGCCGGTGGATTGGTGATCAACGTGAGTAGCCACGCTGCCAGAAACGCATTCCCCGGTTGGGGGGCGTACTGCACCGTCAAAGCTGCTCTGGCGAGTTTCACTCGCTGCCTGGGTGAGGAAGAACGTGCTCATGGCATTCGTGCCTGCACTCTCACGCTTGGTGCGGTCGATACCTCCCTCTGGGACTCCCCGACCGTCGACAGTGACTTCGACCGACGTGCCATGCTGCCCGTCAATCAGGCCGCTGCCGCCCTTCTTCACTTGGCCCAACAGCCTGCCACGCAGGTTGTTGAGGATTTAACCCTCATGCCAGCTACAGGCGCTTTCTGACTTCTGAAAGAGATGACTTCTACACTTCCTACTTCCACTAACGGAACCAGTACCGCTGCGCTCAGTCAATTGAGTTCGCATCCGACTCGCAGTAAGGGCCGTGGTCAGTTCGCCATTACTGACGCCAAGATTTCCGAGGTGATTCGCGAACGTCTGCGTGAGCGTGGGGCTTCTTTCCTCGCCAATGACAACATCGCCGATCACATTCTCCCTGGAGAATTAGAGGAGCTTCAGATGGAAGTGGCAGATCGCTTCCGTGATCTTCTGCACAGCCTCGTGATTGATATCGAGAACGACCACAACACCGAAGAGACGGCCGAACGGGTCGCCAAGATGTATATCCAGGAGGTCTTCAAGGGTCGTTATCACCAACAACCCAAGGTGGCCAGCTTCCCGAACGTGAAGCAGCTCGATGAGATCTATACGGTCGGACCTCTCACAGTCCGTTCCGCCTGCTCTCATCACTTTGTGCCAATCATGGGCAACTGCTGGGTCGGCATCAAGCCAGGAGCCCGAGTGATCGGTCTCTCCAAATTCACCCGTGTCGCCGACTGGGTGTTCTCAAGGCCTCATATCCAGGAGGAGGCAGTGATGATCCTTGCCGATGAAATCGAGAAACTCTGCGAGCCCAAGGGCCTCGGGATCATCATCAAGGCTCAGCATTACTGCATGAAATGGCGTGGTGTGAAAGAGCCTCAGACCAGCATGGTCAATTCCGTTGTCCGAGGTGACTTCCGTCATGATCCCAGCCTCAAGCAGGAATTCTTTGAGCTTGTGCGCCAGCAGGAAGCTTTGCTGAGCAACTGATCGGAGCACTCACTTGTTCTGCAGGGATTGGGGTGACGCAAGCAGCACCCCAATCGCTTAATCACTGATCGGACCGATCACGTTGCTGCTGGTTCGTTGAACCTTGCCGTCACGGCCTCGCACCACCAACACAGCCATCAGCCTGTCGTCTCGGTCCTGAGGACCGACTTGATAGCTGTGGCCTGAGCCAGATTCCACCAGCGTCCAATTCCCCTGGCCACTGCGCCGGTACCAGTGGACTTCAAGTTCATCCACGTCAGCTCCCTGGAGTTGCAGTTCCGCTTTCAGCAGCGCACCTTCTCTGGCCTCTCCGACCAGCACGAAGCGTTGCAGTCCTTGAATCGCCTGCTCCAGATGTCCTTCCTGCTGAAGCCCCTGGTTGATCTGTCCATCGAGCACCTGAATCTGTTTCTCTGGGCTGGCCGTCAGGCCTGGCACACATTGAAGACTGCCGTTCTCTAGTCGGCATCCCGGCAGCATTCCTTGGGCTGAGGCCCCGAAAGGGACTGCCGCCATCAGGGTGAGGCAAAGTGACGTAGCCCGGAACATGGGTGCTGTTGAGGGGAGACTCAACTTATCCCCGGCTGCCCGAATTGACCCTGACCGCCTCAATGAGTGCTTCGACACGACGGAGATCCTTCACCCCCGGACTGTGCTCCAGGCGGCTTGAGGCATCCAGACCAAAGGGGCTCGCTTGATGCACCAGTGTTGGGACCCACTCGGCGCTGATCCCTCCAGCAAGCCACCAGGGAAGATCGCTGCAGATCCGTGTCTCCAGCCGCTCAAGCCAGGCAGGATCGAGGCGATGCCCCGTCCCTCCCAACTGCTTCGGGCTCCAGGCATCCAGAAGCAGGGCATCCACGCTGGCTGCATAGGCGTCGATGCCGTTGAGATCCGCTTCCCCACGCAGGCGTAGGGCTTTCCACCATTTAGTGCCGGGATACAGCCGGCGCAGCTCGGCACATCGCTGCGGCGATTCCTCCCCGTGCAGCTGCACCACCGAGGGCTGTCCCTCTCCCGATAGTGCCGATGCCAGCAGTTCATCGCTGGGGTCTGCCACGACCCAGACCCGATTCAGCGCAGGATGCTCCTGGGTCAGTCTCTGAAAGATGGCCCTGCGCTGATTCGGCTCCACGAAACGCGGAGTGTCTGGCACTCCGATCACGCCGATTGCATCAACCCCCATGGCAGCGATCTCACAGGCCTGGTCGCAGTCAGTCAGACCGCAGATCTTTAGAGACAGGCCCTGATCGACCATCGGGGAGCAGCATTGGATGTCCTTTCTAGGATTGAGTCAACACTGCCGGCCAGCCCGCCGGAGAAGCATTTGGGTGATGGCTGGCAACTGATGCGAATCGGCGGGATCCCTCTGAGGGTCCATCCCAGTTGGTTCATTGTTCTGGTGTTGTTCACCATGGCCTTTCAGCAGCAGGTTGCCAAACTCCCAGCTGCGGCCGGTGCTGACTGGATCAGCTGGTCGATGGGGCTGCTCACTGCGCTGCTGCTGTTCGTTTCTGTGCTGCTGCATGAGCTTGGTCATTCCCTTGTGGCCCTGCGCGAGGGAGTGAAGGTGAGCAGCATCACCCTGTTTTTGATGGGTGGAGTCGCTCGGGTGGAACGGGAATGCTCCACGGCGATGGGCTCACTGAGGGTGGCTGCCGCCGGGCCAGCGGTGAGTCTGATTCTTGGAGCTGTGCTGCTGTTCAGTGTTCACTCCGCTGAACATGTCAGCCCTCTTCTGGGAAATCTTGTGGCTCAGCTCGGGGGGCTCAATCTGGTGCTGGCGCTGTTCAACCTGCTGCCGGGGTTGCCGTTGGATGGCGGCTTGATTCTCAAATCCCTTGTCTGGCAGTGGACCGGCAGTCAACGTCGAGGCATCCAGGTGGCGACCGCCAGTGGTCGTTTCCTATCTCTCCTCGCCTTGGTGATCGGGTTCTGGATTGTGCTTAGGGGAGGTGGATTCGCCGGACTGTGGCTCGTGCTTCTCGGCTGGTTCGGAATGAGCGCGTCCCGAAGTCAGACCCAGACCCTGGCCCTGCAACAGGTTCTCAAGCGGGAAACCGTTGGACCGGCGACCTCCCGTCGCTTCCGCGTGGTGGAGGCGGATCAGAGTCTGCGCAGTCTCAGCAAGTTGCGTCTGGGAGCGGTGGACAGCGACGATCCCTGCATCGCGGACTGGGTGCTTGTCTGTCGAGGCGGTCGATGGATTGGCTTCATCACGGATCAGCCGCTCAAGGACCTACCTGTTCAGCAATGGGATCGCCAGACCATTGCTGATCATCTTCAGCCCCTGGAGCGTTTGCCCTCGATCAAGCAGGCAGCACCTCTCTGGGAGGCGGTCCTTGCTCTGGAAGAGACGGAGCAGGGGCGTCTGCTGGTGCTCGGCCCTGCCGGTTTGCCCGACGGAACCCTTGATCGCAGTGATCTGGGCGAAACCGTTCTCAAGGGTTTATCCGTGAAACTGCCGGAGGCCATGCTCACTGCGGCACGCCGCTCCAACACTTATCCGTTCGGAATGCCCCTGGCCCAGGTGGTGAAGAGTATGCGTGCTTCAGGGCTTCTTGATGATCAAAGTGCTGAAGCATCCAGTCGATAACGCTCAGCACCTTGCTGCATCAAGGTGCGTTCTTCGCTGCTCAGAGGCTGATCAGTCCAGACGTGATTTGACAGACCCTCGCTGAAACTGGAGATCAGCGCTGTTTCGACTGCCGAGGCATCGGGCGCGGCTGGCCTCCATTGCGGAGGGTCGGTTCCGAACACGGTTCGCCAGAGATCCGCCGGTGAGTTGAGAGGGATTTCACCGTGCTGCAGAAGATGGCCGTGCTGCCAGAACTGGGCACTGCCAATGCGTTTGGTTCCCTGACTATCGACAAGGTCGGCCGCTGTGGAACGGGCGAAGCAGTTCACGGCGCCGGCCTCTGCAGGGGCGACGCCTGGATTGAGACTGACGCCCAGTTTTGCGAAGCCTGCGGTGAGCCAGTGGTTTACCTGCAGATAAGCCTCCCGCTTCTGTCGCGGTGCTTCAGGCCACACCAGTGCGTAGGTCAGACCACCGGCGTGGAGCACGGCACCGCCACCACTGGGGCGGCGAAGCAGATCCAGCTCACCAGTCCTGGCAAGGTTTCGCCAAGCCTCTGGAATGTCCCGTTGATGCCTGCCCAGGGAGAGGGATGGCCTTCTCCAACCGTAGAAGCGCAGCACTGGTTGCTGATGCCCTTTGGCCCAGCACTGCTGAAGCAGCAGGGCATCCAAGGCCATCTGTTCGGCGCCGTTGAGCGTGAGATTGGGCAGCAGGCGACCGTGGCGTGAGTGCTCGGACCGGCAGGATGCTGGCAGCGTCATGGCAGCGATGACTTTGGCGGATGTGCTGTTGGCCGTGCCATTGGGGCTCTTGGCAGGAGCTCTGGCCGGTTTGCTGGGAATCGGTGGTGGTCTGATCTTCGCGCCTCTTCTGCTCTGGATGGGGCTCAGCCCCCACCAAGCGCTGGCAACGAGCACGTTTGCCATCGTGCCGACGGCGATCGGCGGCAGTTACACCCATTGGCGGAGCCGTTCCTTGCCGCTGAAGCCTGCCTTGGTGATTGGCCTGACGGCTTTTGCGACCGCACTGATCTTCAGTCGTCTGGGTGGTCTGGTTGCCGGCTGGCACCTCTTGGCTCTGCAGGCCTTGCTGTATGTGGTGTTGGCCGGCTCAATCCGAGCCGATCGTGAGGCATCTCATCCGAGTGATGGGCAGGGTCCATCTCCCTGGGGGTTGTCTGCGGTCGGTGCTGTGGCGGGTCTGTCCGGAGGACTGCTTGGACTGGGCGGAGGGCTGTTGATGGTGCCCCTGATGATGAGTGGACTGTCGATGCCCATCCGTCAGGCCATTCGACTGAGCACGTTGGCCGTGGCCTGTTCGGCCAGTGCAGCCTCGCTCCAGTTTCTGCAGGAAGGACGGGGACTGGCTTCGATGGGGTTGCTGCTCGGAGGCGTTGCTGCTGTTTCGGCCCAGTGGACCGCATCTCGCCTGGATCGGGTCAGGCCGGGAATGCTGGCCTGGCTCTTACGGCTTCTGGCATTGGTGCTAGCCATCGACAGCGGACGCAGGGCCATCGCCCTCGCTCTCTCCCTGAACTGAACTCAGCCCCCAGTCCAGGCGATCAGAGGCTGAAGGCCAAGAGCGATCACCAGGCTGACAATCATGCCGATGAACGCTTTCCAGAGATCGCTGCCGACGATCTTGCCGAGACTGCCTCCGGATCGGTTGGTGAACACGTATTCGAATTCCTGTTCTTTGATGCGCAGGGCGATTTCACGACCACCCAGCAAACCCAAGAACACCCACGTTGTGCTTAACGGGAAGCTGCTGAGAAATGCCTTGTACAGCAGGCAAAGTCCGAACATGAAGTCGATCACCGTGGCCGAACGCAGATCAGTGGTGTTGGTTTTGCTGCGAAGCACATCCTGAATCGGACCACCGCCGATGGCGACGAGCACACACAGTCCGATGCAGAGGATGGCGGTGCAGACCAGCATCGGAAATAATCCAAGCTCGCGGGGAAGGAAGACGAAAATGTTGGCGAGATCCTGCACCATCCACGTGCTCCAGAGGAAGCCGGTGGAGAACCACTGAAGGCCATACCAAACCTTGTTGAAATCCTTGCCTTCCTGGGTCCGCCGGAACACCCAACGCTCCAGTAGCCACATTCCAAGACCCCAGGCCGCCAGTCCGAGACAGAACGCCAGGAAATAACCAGCCAGTGAGCTTTCGAGAAGTTTTGGGATGTTCTTGGGAACAAATGCGGAAAGCACCAGAAAGGATGTGCTGACGGGTGCCCCCCAGGCGGTCAGCCCCAGCACCGCAATCGGAGGAATGATGTAGGCCCAGGTGAAAGTTTCAGGAGTCGGGAACTTTGCCAGCCGTCCCCAAGCAGGGTCGCCGCCGTTGATGGACCAGCCGAGCATCAGCACGAAGATCGTGACGGTGCAGATGAAAATCATCTGCACCACCTTTGGAGTGCGTTTTTTGTTAGATGAGATGTAAGTGCCGAGTGTCTGAAGCGAATCGTTCGCCACCACTGAGTAGGCAGCTAACAAAAAGCCAATATCCATCCAGATGTTGGCGTCCATCGATCCAATGAATTCCATCTGGTTTTAGGAAGCGTCTCGCGGTGCTGGTGTTGTGTGAACAACACGTGGATTGTGCGCATCCTGCGTGCAGTCTTCTTTGAAGGCTTAGTTCAACACGGTCAGTGACTGGATCTGGAATGTTTTTACCCAACTTGCGAGTGCCTCCAGTGAGGTGCGATCTAGAAGACAGACGCAGCCACTGCCGGGGTCGCAACCATGGATGCCCAAGCCGGAGCGGGTCGTTTCGAAGCGTGGCGTCAGGGTGAGCCAGATGTCGTCTCCCAAGGCTTCAGGCAGACCCAAGGAGTAGTTGCCCGAAGGCAGGGGGGCTCCATTGCCAGGAGACCAGCGGCGATCGAGTGATTGGCTGGAAGCAAATCCGCTCACGGCCTCCCAGCTGGCCAGACGTCGATCGTCTTGATGAAGCTCAAGTTTCCAGACGCGTTCTCCATCCTGACGTTCGTCTTCAGTGCGTCGAGCTGACAAAGAGAGAGGCGCTTGGCTCAGATTGGAAATTAGCTCTGGGGTTGGGCCGAGCTGCCCTGGTGGTGGAGGTTCCTGTGGCTGTGATTCTGAAATCGCGGCAGGGATGGAGGCTTGCGCTGGTGCTGTGAGGGCTTGCTCTGGTGGCGATCTCCTCAAGCAGCCCTGGAGAAGAAACCCCGCCAGCATTAGGCAGCACCATTGACATCTGGCTCTCCTCGCGGTCATCGCGCCTGGTCCAGCAGCTCCCAGAACCCCCCATCTAACTCGAAGCCAAGGCTTGCCGCCATCAAGGAAAGATTGCCGCGTTGATGTCCAGGAATCCCCGCATCTGCCCCATGCTGATCTAGAAGCATCAGTCGGTGAGTGATCCAGAGCTCAAGGGCCTGGGGGTCGAAACGGATTCCTTCGCTGGGGCTGAAATCGTGGGGAACCAACATCGCCACATGTTGAGCCAGGCTTCCGCCGGTCCGATCCAGTAACAAAGGCAGCCAGGGGTAGTGAGCGTCTGCCCGCAGAGCCCACAGCCGAGGCTCAGGACATTCGCTGAGTTCTCTTGGGTCGTCGACCTCACGGGGCCAGTCGTAGCGAAATTCCAGGACAGCGCCGGCATCGAGCAGCTCCTGAAGAGGTCGTTCCATCCAGGCTGAAAGAGCCTGCAGGTTCAGTGTCCTGATCGCTTTTGCGTCGATCGTCACCAGGGAATCAGGACTCAAGGCTTCCATGCGGGTGTGACAGGCCTTTGCGAATGATGGCGCCCCGAGGCCTGCGCAGGAAAGAATGCGAAGGTTTCAAGCTTCCGTCATGGTCAGCACCCTTACCCAGGCCGAAATCTTCATCGCTCTCGTGGTGGCTGCTCACGCCGGTATCCTCGCGATCCGCCTTTGCGTGAGCCTCTATCGCGCCTGAGCTTTAAGGGGCCTCTTGGCACGAACGGTACGCCGCGTTACAAGCGGACATGCAGAAAGCCGTTTCTTCAGCGCCTGATGCTGCCTCTCTGGCAGCTTTGCTTCAGCAGCAGAATGATCGGAGGGAACTGTTGTGCAGTGCCCTGGCGCTTGCCGTGAAGAGTGGTCTGATCTTTCTGGGCGTTGTGAGTGTTGTGCGGTTGTCGATGGCTTATCAGGAACGGCTCGACCGCCATGGAGAGCTGGCGGCTGTGGTGGATGTGGAAGCCACCAAGCTGCAAGGGCTGCAACAGCGCTTTGACACCCTGTTCACTCTCGGTGGGGACGAACGTCTGATGGATGAGCAGGAGCAATGGATTGCTCCCAATCGCTTACGGGTGATTTGGCGCTGACTCTGCTGCGCTGACGGTCTGTTCTCTGGGCTGACAGCTGCCCGCAGAGATTCGTGACCGGTGGCTGTTGTACCCATGGTCTGAACGGCAGACTGAGCGATCTGCACAGATCCCCCGATGCCCGTTCCAGGCACTGTTCTGATCACCGGAACCACATCCGGGGTTGGCCTGAATGCCACACGTGCTCTCGTGCAACAGGGCTGGACTGTGATCACTGCTAACCGTTCTCCTCAGCGTGCCGCCGCCGCTGCCGATGAGCTCGACCTGCCCACTGAGCGGTTGAGGCATGTGCTGATGGATCTTGGTGATCTGGAGAGTGTCCGCCAGGCGGTGGAGGGACTGCCTGAGCAGATCGATGTATTGGTCTGCAACGCTGCCGTCTACAAACCGAAGCTGAAACAGCCAGAACGTTCACCTCAGGGTTATGAGATCTCGATGGCCACCAATCACTTCGGCCATTTCTTGCTGATTCAGTTGTTGATGCAGCGTCTCAGGGCCTCGACGCACCCCTCTCGCCGTGTGGTGATTCTTGGCACTGTCACAGCGAATTCCAAGGAGCTTGGAGGCAAAATCCCGATTCCTGCGCCTGCCGATCTCGGTGATCTCTCCGGTTTCGAGGCCGGTTTCAAAGATCCTGTTTCGATGGCCAGCGGCAAGTCATTCAAGCCCGGGAAGGCCTACAAGGACAGCAAGCTCTGCAACATGATCACCACGCAGGAACTGCACCGTCGCTTTCACAGCGAAACCGGTATCAGCTTCACTTCGCTGTACCCAGGGTGTGTTGCCGACACTCCGCTCTTCCGAAACGCCCCGAGGCTGTTCAGAAAAATCTTTCCTTGGTTTCAGAAGAATATCACCGGTGGCTATGTCTCCCAGCCGCTGGCAGGTAGGCGTGTTGCCCTGGTGGTTGCTGATCCGGACTTTGCCGAATCCGGGGTGCATTGGAGCTGGGGCAACCGTCAAAAGAAAAACGGTCAGCAGTTCAGCCAGGACTTGTCCGACAAGGTCACCGACTCCCAGACCGCCTGCAGGGTCTGGGAGCTGTCGATGGGGTTAGTCGGGCTGAGCGCCAGAACCTAAAGCTCAGTCAAATCCCAGCAGGTCGAAGATTTCGCGATCCTTCAATGAGACGGCTTCGAGGGGTTCGACCTTGTCGAGCATGTTCTGTGCAAGGTTGAGATATTCCTGTCGACAGGCTTGCACTGCCTCGTCGTCGTCGTCCATCTCAAAGATGGTGCACTTCTTCAGGCGGGAGCGGCGAATGGCATCCACATCCTTGAAGTGAGCCATGGTTCGCAGACCTGTGCGCTCATTGAACTTGTCGATCTGATCGGTGTCTGCCGATCGGTTGGCGACAACACCTCCCAGCCGCACCTTGTAGTTCTTGGCTTTGGCCTGGATCGCCTGGACGATCCGATTCATCGCAAAGATCGAATCGAAATCATTGGCGGTCACGATTAGGCAGTAGTTCGCATGCTGCAGCGGCGCCGCAAATCCCCCGCAAACCACATCCCCGAGCACATCGAAAATCACTACATCGGTGTCTTCCAGCAGATGGTGCTCTTTAAGGAGCTTCACGGTTTGCCCTGTGACATAGCCACCGCAGCCCGTGCCTGCCGGTGGACCGCCGCTCTCAACGCACTGCACGCCGTTGAATCCGGTGAACACGAAATCCTCTGGTCTGAGCTCTTCGCTGTGGAAGTCCACCTCCTCAAGGATGTCAATCACCGTTGGCACCATCTTGTGCGTGAGCGTGAAGGTGCTGTCATGTTTCGGGTCGCAGCCGATCTGCAGCACCCGTTTGCCCAGTTTTGAGAAGGCGGCTGAAAGATTCGAGGAGGTAGTGGATTTGCCGATCCCGCCCTTGCCGTAGACGGCAATGACCAGGGTCTCCTCCTGGATGTTCAGCGACGGGTCCTGAAGGACCTGCACACTGCCTTCTCCGTCAGCTGGCCGCGTCAGGGTCGTGGTCATGCAGGACCTTTGCAAAAGGGATCAATCTCATTCAACAGCAACACATGCATCCCGGCTGATATTCACCAAGAAATAAAAGATCCTTCGTTTCAGAAATGCTTGACTCTCGTATTTTCTTTGGATTGATTAAAAGAAATGAGTGAATTTGCTCATGCCTTGTAGTGGGCTTTTGCGTCATAGAGCGTTTCGCTGCTGATCTCCAGGCGCCCCTCCTGGCGTGCATAGGTTTCGGTGTTTCGGCGCACCTTGCCACGCACAAAGAAGGGGATTTTTTTCAGTTCCGCCTCGCCGTCGGCAGTCCACACCGGGCCTTGCTCTTCATGGCTCATGACCACGGGGGATGGGCTGTGCTCTTCGGCGGCTTGATCTGTCCCGCCGCGATGCCCCAAGTGGCTCTGATGTCCGTCCACAAACTCAAAGTCATGGCGGAACATGCCGATCAGATGTTCCTCAAGACCCATCATCAGCGGATGCACCCAGGCGTCGAAAATCACATTGGCGCCTTCCCATCCCATCTGAGGGCTATTGCGAGCAGGAACGTCCTGCACATGCATCGGCGTGCTGATCACGGCGCAAGGGATTCCCAATCGCTTGGCGCTGTGTCGTTCCATCTGGGTTCCAAGCACCAGCTCGGGAGCGGCGTCGGCCATGGCCGCCTCGACCTCCAGATAGTCATCGCTGATCAGGGCTTCAAGGCCAAGCTCCTTGGCAGCAACACGGACCGACCGCGCCATCTCGCGGCTGTAGGTGCCAAGGCCAACCACTTTGAATCCAAGCTCCTCACTGCAGATGCGAGCTGCCGCCAGGGCGTGACTGCCGTCGCCAAAAATGAACACCCGCTTACCTGTGAGGTAGGTGGAATCAACGGATTCCGAATACCAGGGAAGCCTTGAACAGCGATACCCTTCTTCTCCTGTGGGTGGATCCATCCCCAGCAGCGTGTGCAACTCCACCAGAAAGTCGTGGGTGGCACCGACGCCGATTGGCACCGTGCGTGTGAAGGGCATTCCGAAGCTGCGTTCAAGCCAGCTGCAGCTTGATTCGGCGATCTCCGGATAGAGGCACACATTCAGATCTGCCTGGGGGATTCGCTGGATATCGCTGACCTCCGCTCCAAGCGGTGCGACCACTCCGACATCGATGCCATGCACGGTGAGCAGTCTCTGGATTTCGAGCACGTCATCACGGCATCGAAATCCCAGCAGGGACGGACCGATCAGATTGACCCGAGGTCGCCGGCCGACGGCTATCCAGGCCTTGGGATCATGCTGCGGCTGATCAGGCACCTGGGGCTTCAGCAGATTGCGCACAAGCTGGTAAAGCGTTTCTGCTGCTCCCCAGTTCTCCTTTTTGCTGTACGCGGGTAGTTCCAGGGTCACAACGGGCATGCTCAGTCCCATGCCCTGAGCCAGGGCGCCCGGTTGATCCTGAATCAGTTCAGCGGTGCAGCTTTCACCCACCAGCAGTGCATCCGGACGGAAACGTTCTGCCGCTTCACGCACTGTGCGCTTCACCAGTTCGGCTGTGTCGCCTCCTAGGTCGCGTGCCTGAAAGGTGGTGTAAGTCACCGGTGGGCGCTGCCCGCGCCGTTCGATCATCGTGAACAGAAGGTCGGCATAGGTGTCACCTTGAGGCGCATGCAGCACGTAGTGCACGCCGCGCATAGAGGCGGCGATGCGCATGGCCCCCACATGCGGTGGTCCTTCGTACGTCCAGAGCGTCAGTTGCATGGGAATCAGGCGTGGATGGAAGGATTCGAGGTCTGTGGATGCAGTGCTGGATGGATGAGTTGCCTCCTTCGTAACGGGCGTGAGAACAATTCGGCCAGATCTCCGGCTTGATCGATGCCGTGGATCGGGCTGAACACGAGTTCGATCGACCATTTGGTGGTGATGCCTTCCGCTTCCAAGGGGTTGGCCAGTCCCATCCCGCACACCACAAGATCCGGGTGCTGATCGCGAACACGGTCAAGCTGCTGCTCCACGTGCTGACCCTCCGTCACGTCGGTGCCCTCCGGCAGCAGTTCCAGTTCCGGCACCATCTGTTCTCGGTTTAGATAAGGCGTGCCGACCTCCACCAATTCCATGCCGCACTCGCGCTGCAGAAAGCGTGCAAGGGGGATTTCAAGCTGCGATTCCGGCAGCAGCACGATGCGTTTCCCAGTTAGTTCCGCCCTGTGGGGTGCAAGCGCCATGCGCGCTCTCTTTTCCAGAGGATCCAGCACTGCAGCAACTCGATCTCCAGGGAGGTTGAAATCCCTACAAGCTGTCTCCATCCATCGGCGGCTGCCCTCCGCCCCGAGCGGAAACGGTGAACTCAGCACCTTGGCGCCCCGTTCCTTCAGCAAGCGTGCGGTGTTGCTCAGAAAGGGCTGGGTGAGTAGCACGGTGGTTCCTGGACCCACACCCGGCAATTCCGTGGACTGTCTTGGTGGAAGACTGCACACAGTCTCAATTCCGAGCCGGGCGAACAGGTGAACCAGGCGGTCCTCAACCGCATCAGCCAGGGTTCCAGCAAGCAGAAGCTGGCGTTTGTCGGTGCTCGGCAGAAAGGGGACCAGGGCTGACAGGGCGCCGTCCTCTCCCTCTGTGAATGTGGTTTCAATTCCGCTTCCGGAGTAGTTCACCACACGAACCCTGCCTTGCAATTCCTCGTTGAGGCGTTCGGAGGCGCGGGCAAGATCGAGCTTGATCACCTCGCTCGGGCAGGAACCCACGAGGAAGAGTGTGCGGATCTCGGGGCGTCGTGCCAGCAACTCACGGGCCACACGGTCCAGTTCGTCGTGGGCATCAGCCAGGCCTGCGAGGTCTCGTTCATTGAGGATGGCTGTGCCGAATCTGGGCTCAGCAAAGATCATCACGCCCGCTGCGCTCTGGATGAGATGGGCGCAGGTGCGCGACCCCACCACCAGAAAAAAGGCATCGGGCATGCGTCGATGCAGCCAGACGATCGATGTCAGCCCACAGAACACCTCCCGGGGTCCAGATTCCTTACGCAGATTGGCGCCCATCGGGATTCCAGAGCTGTCCTTCCCTTCACCATGACTCCGGATCGGCTCAACGGTGCAAGTGTCTGAAACTCTTTGGGATCGTTGCGGTCGGAAATGGTCGATCTGGGTACATTTCGACGACCGCTTCAGATCCACTGATGTCTTCTATGCGTGTTCTCCCTGCCGCTCTTGCGCTGGGCCTGGCACTTGTGGCCTGTCAGTCGGCTGAGAAGAAGGCGGAGAACGATGAGGTGAAGGTCTCTCATGGTGTTGAAGCCGTCTGTGCTGCTCAGGTCGACGTTGACGCTGCCGTGGAGCAGGTCAACGGTCTCACTCCTGATTCCACCGTGGCGGATGCTCAACAGGCGGGAGACAAGCTCAAAGGCGCTCTCTCTGCTCTCAACAAAGCTGAGGGTCAGCTTGAAAAGGCCGAAGTGAAGGAGTATCGAGATCAGGTGGATCTCTTCCGCAAAGCCGTTGCTGAAGTCAGCAAGAACAAGGGCCTGACCCTGGCAGAAGCGGCTGATCAACTGAAGGGCAAGGCTGCTCCGCTGCTCGCGGCGCGTGAACAGCTGGTATCCACAACGGTCTGCATCGATGCTGCGGATGACAGCGCCGATGCAAAGGCGGATGAGAAGCCGAAGTCCTGATCAGTGGGATTCAGAGTCGACGGCGGAAGCGATCATCAGCGAAGTTGCCGCTGCCACGCCCATCCGAGCCGTCTATTCGGCTCAGGCGCCAGACATTGCGACTGACACGCCGCGCTGTCAGGCCTCCCCTCTCAACAGATTCTGTGCCGGGTCGAGCCCCGAGCAGATAGGTGACTTCAGTCGTTGTTAAGGGAGCTCCGCTATTGACGGCTAAAGCGGTGAGTTCCAGTCTCTGGCGAAGCTTCCGAACCATGCCGGCATGGCTGCTGTCATCAGTGTCCAACCAGGGCATCTCCGGCTGGCCTTCGCCGGCAAGACGCTGCATCAGGCTGTAGCTGACCAGACCCAGGGCCTGTTCGGCGTTGAGTTCAGTGGAAAGCTGGCCAGGTTCCTCTGATTTTCGACGGGCGGAAGCCATGGCTCATAGGGCAGTTGGCCCGAAGTTATCGGCTGTGTGGGGCAGTGCAAGCACCTGCGCGCTGTTTGTCGATCGGCATCCGGTAAGATCCGCGCCATGAATCGTTTCGCCGGCTTCGACGCCAGAGAGCGGCGGGTTGGCGGGAGCGCTCTCGTCACCGGTACGGAGGTAAATCCCTCTGTCGGAGGAGCGAGCTGCGTCGTGACGACTGACTCGGAGTCTTCTCGGCTCAATCGGAAAAATAGTCTTGTGCAGTCAATCGAGCTGCGCACCCATGTGTTCATCGATTCACTGCAGCCACAGTTGGCTGCCTACATGGGAACGGTGAGTCAGGGCTTTTTGCCGATTCCAGGGGATGCCTGCCTGTGGCTGGAAGTCTCGCCAGGTATGGCTGTTCATCGAGTGACCGACATCGCTCTAAAGGCCAGCAATGTGCGACTCGGACAGATGGTGGTGGAAAGGGCCTTCGGATCGATGGCCCTTTATCACCGAGACCAGAGCACTGTGCTCCATTCCGGTGATGTTGTGCTTGAGGCCATTGGCAGCTCGGTTGACCAGCGAACTCCTGCTGAGGTGAGTTGGACCGAAGTGATTCGTGCGATCACTCCTGACCATGCTGTGCTGATCAACCGAATCAATCGCCGTGGCTCCATGATCGAGGCCGGAATGAGCATGTTCATTCTGGAGACAGAGCCAGCGGGCTATGTGCTGATTGCCGCCAATGAAGCGGAGAAGGCATCCAACATCACGCTTGTCGATGTGAAGGCTGTGGGCGCTTTCGGACGCCTTACTCTGGCGGGGCGAGAGGGTGATGTGGAGGAGGCCGCGGCTGCCGCCATGCGTGCGATTGATTTGGTGAATCGACGCGCCGCGCGGAGCTGAACGTTCAGTCCAGTTCCAGTTTTTTGCGTAGGCCAGGTGCCAGAGCGCGGGCGGCCTTGCCTCGACTCCCGAGTTTGGACAGCTGTGAGGTGTTCAGTTCTCCATAACTGCAGCCGGCCTCACGCACCCAGAACAAGGATTCAATGCCTCCTCCTGGATAGGCCGGTGCAGACAGAAGTTCACCCCAGCAGATGCCTTCCGCTTGCTCGTCGCAGGCCCCGTCAGGTGAGCAGAGCACCATGGCACTTCTGAAGCGCGCACTGCGATAAGGCACGTCCGCCATTGCTTGCATGAGCTTCGAGAGTTTTTCCTGATTGCTGGGGGCGAGTCGTGCCGTGTAGAGCCCAGGAGCTCCATCGAGGGCGTCGACCTCAAGTCCGGAATCATCTGCCAGAGCCCAGCAACCGGTTCTTGCCGCCGCGGCACTGGCCTTCAGCCGGGCATTCTCTAGATAGGTACTGCCAGTTTCTTCAACATCCAGATCGGAGGGTTGGCGCCGCACTGACACATCGATCGGGCCAAGCATCGTTTCGATCTCAGCAACCTTGTGTGGATTACCACTGGCGATGATCAGCGTGCGCAAAGCGCTGCTCCTGGAGTGGAGCACCATTGTGTGTGATCAGGTGTAAATCTTTTGAGCTTCAGTCGTCACAGGAAACCTGAAGAGGTTGAACATCCCACCCGGAAAGCCCGGATTTTCAGATTTCCGCCTGTATCGTTAGGGACCTTTTTCGGTCTTGCCACCGCATGTGTTGGCGTGCTGACCTCGGAGAGCACAGTTCTTTAGATCAGTCCCTGACAGGGTGATCAGCAGGGCTTATCAGGTTCACTACGGACAGTGATCCCGAGAAAGCGCTTTAGCTCTTGACGGGGCGCCCATTGGCAGAGCAGTCTCACCGGCGAACATCCCCCCCTATTCCCGGTAGGTAATGGCAAACGAAACCATGGGCATCGCTCTCGGCATGATCGAGACACGCGGCCTCGTTCCTGCGATTGAAGCGGCTGACGCCATGACCAAGGCAGCCGAAGTGCGCCTGATCGGTCGTGAGTTCGTCGGTGGCGGTTATGTCACCGTTCTGGTGCGCGGCGAAACCGGTGCTGTGAACGCTGCTGTGCGTGCTGGCGCCGATGCCTGTGAGCGCGTTGGCGACGGCCTCGTGGCTGCTCACATCATCGCTCGCCCTCACCGCGAAGTGGAGCCTGCACTAGGCAACGGCAACTTCCTCGGTCAGAAGGACTGAGATCGTCTGAGCCTCTGAAATTTTGAGGTTTCAACGACTCACCCGCCTTCAACGACTTAACGGACTTTTCTTATGAGCAAGAAGTACGACGCCGGGGTAAAGGAGTACAGAGACACTTACTGGACTCCTGATTACGTTCCCCTAGACACTGACCTGCTGGCCTGCTTTAAGTGCACCGGCCAGGAAGGTGTGCCCAAGGAAGAGGTCGCCGCTGCTGTGGCTGCTGAATCGTCCACGGGTACATGGTCCACCGTGTGGTCCGAGCTCCTTACCGATCTCGATTTCTACAAGGGCCGCTGCTACCGCATTGAGGATGTCCCTGGAGACAAGGAATCCTTCTATGCCTTCATCGCCTACCCCCTCGATCTGTTCGAAGAGGGTTCCATTACCAACGTTCTGACCTCATTGGTCGGAAACGTCTTCGGTTTCAAGGCTCTGCGCCACCTGCGTCTCGAGGACATTCGCTTCCCGATCGCTTTCATCAAGAGCTGCTACGGCCCCCCGAATGGCATCTGCGTCGAGCGCGACCGGATGAACAAGTACGGCCGTCCTCTGCTGGGTTGCACCATCAAGCCGAAGCTCGGCCTGAGCGGTAAGAACTACGGCCGTGTGGTCTATGAGTGCCTGCGTGGTGGTCTGGACTTCACCAAAGACGACGAGAACATCAACTCCCAGCCTTTCCAGCGTTGGCAGAACCGCTTCGAATTCGTTGCCGAAGCCATCAAGCTGTCTGAGCAGGAGACCGGCGAGCGCAAGGGTCACTACCTCAACGTGACCGCCAACACTCCCGAGGAGATGTACGAACGTGCTGAGTTCGCCAAGGAACTCGGTATGCCGATCGTGATGCACGACTTCATCACCGGTGGCTTCACCGCCAACACCGGTCTGTCGAAGTGGTGCCGCAAAAACGGCATGTTGCTGCACATTCACCGTGCAATGCACGCGGTGATCGACCGTCATCCCAAGCACGGCATCCACTTCCGCGTTCTCGCTAAGTGTCTGCGTCTGTCCGGTGGTGACCAGCTTCACACCGGCACCGTGGTCGGCAAGCTCGAAGGTGATCGTCAGACCACCCTCGGCTACATCGACCAGCTGCGCGAATCATTCGTGCCTGAAGACCGCAGCCGCGGCAACTTCTTCGATCAGGACTGGGGTTCCATGCCTGGAGTGTTTGCAGTTGCTTCCGGTGGCATCCACGTGTGGCACATGCCTGCACTGGTGGCGATCTTCGGTGACGACTCCGTTCTGCAGTTCGGTGGTGGTACCCACGGTCACCCCTGGGGCTCCGCTGCAGGTGCTGCTGCCAACCGTGTGGCCCTCGAGGCCTGCGTCAAGGCACGCAATGCCGGTCGCGAGATCGAGAAAGAAAGCCGCGACATCCTTATGGAAGCCGGCAAGCACAGCCCTGAGCTGGCGATCGCCCTCGAGACCTGGAAGGAGATCAAGTTCGAGTTCGACACCGTCGACAAGCTCGACGTTCAGAACTGATCGCAACCAAGGCCGGTTGATTGAACCGGCCACCTTTTTTTACTTACACCCAGGATCCCCATGCCTTTCCAGAGCACCGTGGGTGACTACAAAACAGTCGCCACCCTGGAGACCTTCGGCTTTCTTCCGCCGATGACCCAGGACGAGATCTACGACCAGATCGCCTACATCATTGCCCAGGGTTGGAGCCCGCTCATCGAGCACGTCCATCCCAGCAACTCCATGGCTACCTATTGGTCTTATTGGAAGCTGCCCTTCTTTGGTGAGAAGGACCTCAATGTTGTTGTGAGTGAGCTCGAGGCTTGCCATCGCGCCTACCCCGACCACCACGTGCGCATCGTCGGTTACGACGCCTACACCCAGAGCCAGGGTGCTTGCTTCGTGGTTTTCGAAGGACGCTGATCCTTCGAACCTTTGGTTCCGAGCCCTGATCTGAGTTCAGGGCTCCAGATTCTTTTCGGGAGCATCAGCTCCCAGCTCTTTGACGACTTCACCGGGCGGACATGGCAAGACTTTCCAGTCGAGAACTCGCACTTGAGCGCCGCAAAGCGCTGACGACCTCTGGTAAGAAGGCGTCTGCCGCCGCCGGTGGTAACAACCGCGTGCGCACTGCAACCGATGCTCGTCCTACCCGAACGGAAGTCACGTCAGTGAACGAACCAGCGGTGACTGTTCCCATAGCGGCAGCTCCCGAGCGTGCGGCCTCTCTCACTCGGACGCCCGCACGCTCCCACACCTCAAACGCGAAGGCGCTGCGCAACCCCAGTCGCGATCTGGTTCTGTCCCGTCGTGAAGCCCTGTCTCGCCGCGGCAAGACCGCAGCATCCAGCCGCGACCGCAACCGTGCAGATGTGGCCCGTGAAGCTCCTGCCCCTGCACCGGTTGTTGCTGCTGAAAAAGTTGATCGTCCAGCCGTCACCGTTGAGCTGACATCGCGCTCCGGTGATCGCCGTGCCGGTCTTGAGCGCCGCTCAGTCACCCCAAAGAGGCGTTCCATCGAAAATCCCAGCCGTGCCCTAGTGCTGGCGCGTCGTGATGCCATGTCAAAACATGGCAAAACCGCAGGTAAGCAGCCCACCAGCGCAGCCGCTGTGGCCCGTCAGGCTAATCCTGATCTCTCCAGCCGGGAGATCGCTCAGCAGGTGCGCGAGCTGCGGGCCAAAGCCGGTGCAATCAGTAAGCAGAACGCTGGCGTTACCCGTCCCACCGGCCCTAATCGCCATGGTGCCAAGCAGGCTGCCGCCGCTGATGCTCACTGGAAAGTGGGAGAAAGCACTACGCCATCCGGACAGACTGTGACCGGGACCCAGGCCAACCGTTCGCTGAAGACCACCGGTAATGAGGCCAGCACCTGTCGCTCCATCACAGGCACTGAGTACTTGGGCGCTGAGGTCTTCCAGACCTTCTGTCAGCAGGCCCCCGAGCCCACAACACCTGCCAAGGTGAGAGTTACTGCCACCAGTCATGGCAATCGTGTGACCGGTAATGAGGTCGGTCGATCGGGCAAGGTCACCGGCGATGAGCCTGGCACTTGCAAAAGCGTGACAGGCACGGAATACATTTCCGCCAATCAGTCCGCTGCCTACTGTGGTGGGTCCAACCCATCCCCTCGCAAGGTCGGTCACAGTCTCACCTTGGAGGGCCGCCCTGTGAGTGGTGTGATGGTTGGCCGTTCTGCCAGCGTCACCGGCGATGAAGCCGGAGCCAACCGCAGCCTCACCGGAGATCAGTACCTCGGGTCAGATCCCCTTCCCGATGGTCGCCCAGCCGCAAAAGTCGGACTGTCAGCCACTCTGTCAGGAACGGGAGTGACCGGCACCTTGGTTGGCCGTTCCTCCCAGGTGACTGGTGATGAGTTCGGATCCTGTCACCGCGTCACCGGTGATCAGTACATCAGCTCTGAGCAGGTCAATGGTTTCTGCGGAGCAAAACCTGACCCGGAGGCCGCCAAGGTCGGTTTCAGCATCACCAACCGCAATCAGGTTGTGAGCGGGACCCGTACGGGCCGTTCCGAGCGTGTGACCGGTGATGAGCCCGGCAGCTGTCAGGCCGTGACCGGAACGCCCTACGCCGGTCTTGAGCAAGCAGGCCAGCATTGCGGAACTCCCGCAGTCCAGGCGATCAGAGAACGCACACCTGTCCGTCCTGGAACACCCTCAGCCGCCATGACCGGCATCCAGCCCGGAGTGGGCGGAGTGATGACCGGTGATCAGCGTGGTGCCTGTGAAGCGGTGACCGGTACTCCCTACGTGGGAGCAGATCAACTGGCCGCAGCCTGTGGTGCAGAGGCTCCGGCCGGCACCGACACCCACGGTCAATCGCCTGAAGGTGCTGCCTGGACCCGTTTCAGCGTGACCTCACCAGCTCGCGCCGCTCAACTGCAGCGTGATGCTCAGGGTTACGTCACCGGAACGTCCTACGAGCAAGGTAATCGCATCACCGGCCCTTTTGACATGGCAGGCGGCAAGGTCACCGGCACCGAGCAGTTCCGCTTTGACAACAGCGACTTTCAGCGCCGGCACTTCCAGCCCACTGTGGCCGTTGTCAGTGAACCTGCTGATGAGCCAACCTCCCGGGTGACGGGTGAGGGCTCCTCCACCAAGGTCACTGGAGATGACTGGGACCGTGGCGAGCATGTCACCGGTACCGAAGGTGCTTCAGCCCGCCGGCGCAACCCCAGCCGTCCTGGTCCCATGGGTGCCATGGCTCCCTTCGAGCGCAAGCGAAATGAGCAAGCCGAGTGGCCTGTCTGCCGTGTGACCGGATCCCACGGCAATACCGACAAAGGCTCTCTGATCACCGTCTCTGGCGGCGCAAGGGGCTGATTCGCAAATGGTTCGCTCCATGCCTTCCCGTGGCGGGCGACCTCTTGCGCCCACTGCTCCAACCCGGCGACAGCTCCAGGCCTCACTGGCTCAAGACACTGCCAAGGCTGAATCCTTTTCACCTGGGGAGGTCAGTTCGCCCTCCGGCAGCACAGCACGACAGTCGGCTCTTCTGCGCCGCCAGGCCCTGACCACATCCGGCAAGGCTGCTTTGCTGAATGGAGGTTCCGTCTCAGGCGGACGTATCCGTTCCCAGGCTGACCGCCGTCGTCCCACTCCCCAGCAGCCCGGCTGGGTGAAGCGTGGAGAATCTCGAACTTCGGTTGCCGTCAACCTCAGCAGAACATCGCTTCCCTGGTCGGTGGAGTCCCATCCGCTGACCGACCAGTCGGCCAATGAACGCCTCAAGGTTTACGAACTGGAGGTGAAGGGTCGCTTCGATCGGATTGTGCCTCTGCTGAAGCAGGTCTCTGCTCTGCAGCACGAACCAGACTTCCTTGCGCAGGCTCAGCGGCTGGCCCGCGCCGAACTGGGTTTCGATCTTCCGGATCACATCCTTGAGAAGTCTTGGGTGAGACCTCTCGACATGCGCGCATTGTTTGCATGGTGCGTCTTCCAGTCCCACCAGCTGTTCAGTGAACGTTTTTTCCAGGACGATCCCCTGGAAGCCGCTTCAGGCAGCCGGGCTTCGGAGGAATTCAATGCGTTTCTCCTCGACTGCGGTTTTCATCTGCTGGACGTCACACCCTGCGCTGATGGTCGCCTGGCTCACACGATCGCCTATGCGCTGAGGATCCCTTTCAGTGCTGTGCGCCGGCGCTCCCATGCCGGAGCCATGTTCGATGTTGAGAACACGGTCAATCGTTGGATCAAGACCGAACATCGTCGTTTCCGTGAGCAGGTTCCGAATGAGGCGCATGCGCCAACGCGGTATCTGAAGGTGGTGGCTTATCACTTCAGCTCCCTCGATCCAACGCATCAGGGTTGTGCAGCCCATGGCAGCGACGATGCTCTGGCCGCATCCTCAGGACTTCAGCGTCTGCATGACTTCCGTGAAGCCGTTGAAAACAGCTTTTGTTGTGGTGCTTCTGTTGATCTGCTTCTGATCGGTCTGGACACCGATACCGATGCCATTCGCGTTCATGTTCCTGATCAGGACGGTGAGATCCGACTGGATCAGTGGCTCTGTGCCAGATCGCTTTACGAAAGCACCGCTCCGCTCACGGTGCAGCAGGCCAGGGATGCTGTCCAGGCGGCTGTTCAGACCCATGTGTCATCCGCTCCCGATGAAGGCATGGTTCGGTTCATTACTCGATTGCTTGTCAGCAACATCTCCCAGCAGGACTACGTTCGATCGCTTCATCACGGCGCTTATCCCGACGCCGGCCATGCAGAGCGCTTCATCGGTGTTGGCATCGGCTTTAAGGAGGTGCATCTGCGCAACCTCACCTATTTCGCTCACCTCGACACCGTTGAACAAGGTGCTCCTGATCTTGATGTCGGTGTGAAAATCTTCAAGGGACTCAATGTCGCCCGCGATCTGCCGATTCCGGTCGTGGTGCGTTTCGATTATTCGGGCAAGGTGCCCGGTGCGCGGGAGCGTGCCATCGCCGATTGCCAGCGCATTCAGAAGGCCATCGATGAGCGTTATTCAGCGCTCGTCAGCGAAGGTCTGCTCCACACGCTTCTCACGATCCGCGACCGTGACCAGCCGCTCCCCGCGGTGGCGGTAGGTTCCACACTCGATCCCGTCCAGCAGGAGGCTCACTGACCATGCTGATTGTCAAGGTCCTGAAGCCGCTCGTTTCAACCAACCGGATTCCGGATTTCGAGCACAAGCATCTCCAGGTGGTTCTGGACGGCAGCACGAAGAAAGTGGCTGTCGATGCAGTCGGGGCCAAGCCCGGCGACTGGGTGATCTGCGTCAGCAGTTCCGCCGCCCGCGAGGCTGCCGGCAGCAAGTCTTATCCAAGTGATCTCACCATCGTGGGCATCATTGACCACTGGGAGCCCGATCCACCCAAACCGTCGTTGGCACCCCCTTCAGCTCCTGCAGCCTCCAAGTCATCCCCCTCCACCAAGCCAGGAGAGAAGACCTGATGGAGATCATGCAGGTGATGGGGACACTGGTCTGCTCTTACCGCCTGGCGGGGTTGGATCACATGCACCTGCGCATTCTCAAGAACAACAAGGGCAAGCAGATGGTTGCTGTTGACCCGGTCGGAGCTCGAGAGGGCAACTGGGTTTTCACTTCCAGTGGTTCAGCTGCCCGTTTTGCATGCCCAAACAGCTCCGTGCTCACGGATCTGACGATCGGTGGAATCATCGACCACTGGATGCCGGATGGATAACTGATCGCGTCCCGTCCCTCCATTCCATCCGTCTGAAATCTTCCCCATGGCATCCCCAGCTCCCCGTCGTCGCTCTTCCGCAGCCGTTGCTGCAGCTTCGACCACATCAACGACGGCCAAGGCCTCAGCTGGGGCCACAACCAGTTCTGCATCCAAACCGGTTTCTTCGACGGCTGATCCTGCAGCCTCTAAAGCCACTGTGGATGTGACTCCGGTTGCAAGTAGCCGCTCTACAACGACCCGTCGCAGCACCACTGCAAGGTCTGGCTCCAGCCGTGCCGTGGCGGCACGGAGTGGCAGCACCCGTCGCGCCTCATCCTCCTCAGGCTCATCAGGCTCAGGTCGCGCCGCCAAGTCCGTCGCAGCTGCTCCTGAGCCGTCTGTGCAGGGAGTCGCCCTCGGCATGATTGAAACCCGCGGCATGGTGCCAGCCATCGAGGCTGCCGACGCCATGACGAAGGCTGCCGAAGTGCAGCTGATCAGCCGTGAATATGTCGGTGGCGGCTACGTCACGGTGATGGTGCGCGGTGAGACCGGTGCCGTAAACGCCGCGGTGCGTGCAGGTGCTGACGCTTGTGAGCGTGTCGGCGACGGCCTCGTGGCGGCCCACATCATTGCCCGTCCCCATCAGGAAGTGGAGCCTGCGCTTGTGCCGACCAATGTGCGAAGACGTAGTTGATCAATAACGTCTCTCTGCATCATTTCGGACTAGATTCCCCGGCCAACACGCACCACAACGGCCCTTCAGGTCTCGTTGCTTTTGACTCCAGCTCTTTCGCTGCCTCTTCAGACCGCCTGGTTGATTCCTCTCTATGGATTCGCCGGAATGCTGGTGTCCCTTCCCTGGGCCTTCGGATGGTTCCGTAGAGATGCCCATCGACCTCCGGCGTATCTCAATATCCTGCTAACCCTGCTGGCCGTGGTTCACGGCAGTCTTGTGCTCAGGGAGGTCATGGCCAACGGTCCTGCCTTGATCGGCATGCCCTGGCTGACTGTGGGTGATCTCAATCTTGAGATCAGCTTCAGCCTTTCGCTCACCAATGTTTCCGCTCTTGAGCTGATCACTGGCCTGAGCCTTCTCTCCCAGATCTATTCGCTGGGGTACCTCGACAAGGAATGGGCTCTAGCTCGCTTTTTTGCTCTGCTCGGTTTCTTCGAGGGCGCTATGTCGGGAGTTGTGCTGAGCGATTCGTTATTTCAAAGCTATTTCCTTCTGGAGATGCTCACCCTGTCCACCTATCTGCTGGTGGGCTTCTGGTATGCCCAGCCGTTGGTGGTCACTGCAGCCCGCGACGCGTTTCTAACCAAACGCGTCGGTGACGTGATGTTGTTGATGAGTGTGGTGGCCCTCACCGCCTGGTCAGGCGTTACGAGCTTCGATGATCTCTACAGCTGGTCGGCCCAGGACACCCTGACGCCATTGGCTGCAACTCTTCTCGGTCTTGGACTGGTGGCAGGACCAACCGGCAAGTGCGCCCAGTTCCCCATGCACCTCTGGCTTGATGAGGCCATGGAGGGTCCGAACCCTGCCTCGATTCTGCGCAATTCCGTTGTGGTGACCTGTGGTGCGATCGTGCTGCTCAAGGTCATGCCCCTGCTGCAGCACGCGCCGGTGACTCTTGTAGTGCTTCAGGTGATCGGCACGATCAGCGCCGTCGGCGGTTCCCTTGTTTCGATTGCCCAGGTTGATATCAAGCGCACGCTGTCGTACTCCACGACGGCCTATCTCGGTTTGGTGTTCATCGCGATTTCCTTGCAGGTGCCCGTGCTGGCATTGCTGCTGCTCTATGCCCACGCCGTCTCGAAGGCTCTCTTGTCGATGAGTGTCGGTGGGGTGATCGCCTCGACCAACTGTCAGGACATCACCGAGCTCGGCGGTTTGGCCAGTCGTATGCCCGCCACTACAGGAGCCTTTCTGGTTGGTGGCGCTGGGCTCGTCGGATTGCTTCCACTCGGTGGATTCCTCTGCCTTGCCCAAGCTGTGGAGTTGGTCGGTGCCAGAGCCGTGGTGTTCGTGCCGGTATTCCTGATCACCAATGCCCTGACAGCGTTGAACCTCACCAGGGTGTTCCGCCTGGTGTTTCTTGGTCCATCACTTGCCAAGACCCGTCGAGCCGCTGAGATCAATTGGCAGATGGCGCTGCCGATGGTGGCTCTCACCGTGATCGTGGTGCTGACGCCGTTCCTGCTGATCCGTCTGGAATCCCTCGATGGTCTGCTGGCCTTTCCCTTCTGGGCCGCTGCTCTGGTGGTGTCGAGTGGTGCTGCCGGGTTGATTGTCGGGGCTCTCGTTCCCCTCAACAAAGCCTGGTCACGCTCGCTCAATCCGATTCTTCGTTGGTTTCAGGATCTGCTCGCCTACGACTTTTACACCGAGCGTTTTTACCGAGTCACCATTGTCAATGTGGTAGCCACCTTCTCGCAGCTCGCAGGCTGGTTTGACCGCAATGTCGTCGATGGAGTGCTGCATGGTCTGGCACGCTTCTCCCTGTCGAGTGCCGAAGGCCTCAAGCTGAGCATCAGTGGTCAGACCCAGTCGTATGTGCTCACAGTGATCGGTGCCATCGTGCTGCTGCTCATGTCTCTGAGCTGGGTTCTGCAGTGAGGTCATCATGCTGACGATTCTTCTTCTGATCCCCTTCCTGGGCGCATTGTTGATCTGTGTTCTGCCGGATGCAGACAGTTCCGACACTGAGAGTGTCGGTCGCAGTCGGACCTTCACCCTGGTCACCCTCGCGGTCCAGTGCCTGCTCAGTTTTGGTCTGCTGATCCCCTTTTCGGCTGTCGAGCCCGGCCAGCAGCTGGTGGAGATTCTTCCCTGGCTTCCGCAGATGGGCCTTGAATTCAGCCTCGGAGTTGATGGTTTGTCGCTCCCGCTTGTGCTGATGAATGGGGTTCTCTGCCTCGTGGCAGCAGCTGCCTCGCGCTCAGTTGAGAATCGTCCCCGCGTGTATTTCGCCCTTCTGCTGGTGATCAGTGGAGCTGTGAATGGAGCCTTTCTTGCTCAGAACCTTCTTCTCTTCTTCCTGTTCTATGAACTGGAACTGATTCCTCTCTGGCTGCTCATCGCCATCTGGGGTGGCGCCAACAGGGCCTATGCCTCCACCAAGTTCTTGATCGTCACCGCCGTGTCCGGCGTGTTGATTCTGGCGGCCTTCCTGGGGATCGCCTTAGTAACGGGGAGCGTTGATTTCGGAATTCGGCCGATCCTCACGACTCAGATGGGATTGACCAGCCAGCTGGTCCTGATGACCTGTCTGCTGATCGGCTTCGGGATCAAGATTCCTCTTTTCCCTTTCCACACATGGCTTCCAGATGCGCACACCGAGGCGTCCACTCCAGTTTCAGTGCTGCTGGCCGGGGTCTTGCTCAAGCTGGGCACCTATGGCCTTCTTCGTTTCTGCCTCGGCCTTTTCCCGGAGGCCTGGTCCGTGGCCGCTCCATGGCTGGCTGGCTGGGCTGCAGTTTCAGTGCTGTATGGATCGCTGGCAGCCATCGCCCAGACCGATATGAAGCGGATGGTGGCCTACAGCTCCGTGGGCCATATGGGCTATGTGTTGCTCGCCGCCGCTGCGGCCACCCCCCTCGCGCTGATTGGTGCTCTGTTTCAGATGGTCAGTCACGGTCTGATCTCCGCGGTTCTCTTCCTTGCGGTGGGTGTCGTCTATGAGCGCACCGGCACCCGTGATCTGAATGTGCTGAGGGGGCTTCTGAATCCTCAGCGTGGTCTGCCACTCACCGGCACTCTGATGATCATCGGTGTCATGGCCAGTGCAGGCATCCCCGGCATGGCCGGCTTCATTTCCGAGTTCCTGGTGTTCAAGGGCAGTTTCGAGATGTTCCCTGTGGCCACCCTTTTGTCGATGGTGGGTTCAGGTCTGACGGCCGTTTATTTCCTGCTGCTAGTCAATCGAGCTTTCTTCGGTCGTCTTGCCGTGGCTCCCGGCGCCAATCAGAATCCGAAAATTCTCAATCAGGTTCCCTTCGCTCAGCAGATCCCTGCTCTTTCGATGTCTTTGCTGATCCTTCTGCTTGGTGTTGTTCCCAATCTGCTCGTGGGCCTGAGCCAGCCAGCCACCGCCCAGCTCAGTGAACTCGCCACACTGGTCAAGCCTGGAGGGCTTTCATGACCACCACTGCCCGACCTCAAGCCACCGAACCCACGCTCCCCGATCAGGAGGAACTGATCAGGCGCTTGCTCTCGGATACACCGCTGCTTGCTGACACCCCTGATCATCTGCTGCAGGTCGTCAACGTGCTGGAGAGCTATGGCCTCGTCCTAGACGCCTACAGCTGCAATCTTGTTCATCAGGGGAAGACTCAGCTTCTCAACCCGTTTCCGGTGTTCCGCTTCTTTCACGAAGGGTTGACTGCCAAACGCCTCTGGGAGCACCTGATGGGTGACCGCATCAATTTCGAATATGCCGAGTATTGCCAAAAGGCGATGTTCTGGCATGGCACCGGTGGGATGGATGCCTATTTCGATTCAGAGCCGTTTCAGGATGTATGCCGCCGCGTGATTGCCTTGCGCTCCAAGCGGGATCCGCTTCTGCGTTTGGTGAACACTCTTTATCCGGGATTTGCACCGGAGGCGATCCGGTCGATGACGACGATCTATGCGCTCGGCCTGTTCTGGCGGGTGATGAGTGACATCTTCATCGATCTGGCACGCCGCTATCGCATAGGTGAAGTGGCCTGTGTGCTGGATGTGGTTCACCACATCCGCGATGGTCTGGTTACGGCCGCAGGTAATCCCATCACCTACGAGGTCATGGTGGGTGGAGAGTCCGTCTGGGTTCTCCCCCCGGAAGCAGGTCTCACCTTCCTTGTGGATGTCGCCGTCCCTTATGTGGAGGCGGTGTTCTTTCGAGGGATGCCATTTCTGGGAACTGTGTCCTATAACGCCCAGGCCCGTCAGATCGCGGCCGACCAGAGCCTGTTCAAATACGGAGCTCTGTACGCCGATCCTTTGCCGAGTATGGGAGCTGGAATTCCTCCCAGCCTGTGCATGTCGGACATGTACCGGAACCTTCCCGAGGAGCTCAGCCGCTGGTACGACCATCACGGCCGTGCCCAGGCGGATGCCCATGTTCAGATCTGCATCAGCTTCCAGAAGTCGATGTTCTGTGTCACTAACGCAGCGATCGCCGGGACGATGCCTAATCCTCTCGATACCCAGGACCCCGAGCAGCAGGCGGCCAATCATGCCTACGCGTCTGCTTGGTCAGAACGCCTGATGGGCTGCCAGAGGGGCGCTCTCCTTTAAGTTTCGGAGAGGCCTCGAGGTTGTCGATGGAAGCTTGGAATGAACGCAAGCGACCGGTCTGTCTGGAGAAGCGATTCGAGTTCGGTAGCTACAGCTCCACCCGTGATTTTCTTGATCGGCTCGGTGAGTTCAGTGAAGTGAGCAAGCGCTATCCCGATATCAGCTTTGGGAAAACCTATGTGAACATCACTTTGCGCCCCGATGAGGATGCGGAGGATGCGACCCTCACCGATTCAGATCACGCCTTCGCCGCGGCGATTGATGGACTCATCGATTGATCTTGAGGCCAGCTTTATTGCGTCGGGAGTCGGAGAGGTTCTCGAACACTTAGACACCGAGCTGATCGGTCTGTGGCCAGTCAAAACCAGAATCCGTGAGATCGCCGCTTTGCTGTTGGTCGATCAGGCTCGCCAGTCCCTGGATCTGCTCAGCAAAGCTCCCAGCCTGCACATGTCGTTCACCGGTCAACCAGGAACCGGAAAAACAACTGTTGCGCAGAAGATGTCGCAGATTCTTCATCGCCTGGGTTACTTGCGCAAAGGCCATGTGATCACCGTCACCAGGGATGACCTTGTTGGTCAATATGTGGGGCATACGGCCCCGAAAACCAAAGAAATGATCAAACGCGCCCAGGGAGGCGTTCTGTTCATTGACGAGGCTTATTACCTCTACAAACCAGGAAATGAGCGGGATTATGGAGCTGAAGCGATTGAGATCCTCTTGCAGGAGATGGAGAGCCAGCGCAATGATCTTGTGGTGATCTTTGCCGGTTACAAAGACCGGATGACAGCGTTTTATCAATCCAATCCAGGACTTTCTTCAAGGGTTGCTCACCACATCGACTTCCCTGATTACAGCCAGAGTGAATTGATGGCGATTGCTCAACTGTTGCTGGAACAACAGCAGTATCAATTCAGCGACGCAGCGGTTGAAGCTTTTGAGAGCTACATCAGCCGGCGGCGTCAATTGCCGTTCTTCGCCAATGCACGTTCAATCCGTAATGCCCTCGATCGTCTGCGACTGCGGCATGCCAACCGCTTGTTCTCGCACCGCGGCCAACCTCTCAGTCGTGAAGCCTTGATCACGATCGAAGCAGCGGATGTGTTTGCCAGTCGTGTGTTTCAGGGGGAAGTGGAGGGAGCCGATCCTTCCCAGCCACTGACCAATGGAGCCGAATGAGCTTCCCTCACCTCGGGGTGGGCTGCTCTAGATCTCTCTTGATCAGTGCCATCAGGTAGGAGGGGGCCTTGTAACGCCCTGGCAGGCAGCGGTTGAGTGTTTCCAGATGGCCCCAGCACACGGTTTTTTCGATGTCCTTGACTTCTCGACCTTCCTTGAGCAGCCGTCGTAACGCCTTGCAGTACAAGGGATAGCCCGCTTCCAGTTCGCCGATGGTCAGCTTGGCCTGGGCCATGAAGGTCGCTCGGTTCTTCTCTTAACTTATGAAACCGCCGGATCGCTTTATCCAAGCCAGGCGATGCAGTCGATCTCCACCTTTGATCCCTTGGGCAGTGCTGCGACCTGAACGCATGCCCTGGCAGGGCTGACACCGCTTCCGAACAGTTCGGCATAGATCGCATTGACCGCCTGAAAATCGGCGAGATCGACCAGGTACACAGTTGTGCGCACGACCTTGGCGGCCTCAGTTCCCGCAGCGCTCAAAACGGCCTTCAGATTGCGCAGCACTTGCCTTGTCTCCACTTCCACATCGCCGCCGCCCACCATCTCTCCGGTTGCTGGGTCTAGAGGGATCTGGCCCGAGCAATAGAGCCATCCGCCAGCCTGCACGGCCTGGTTGTATGGCCCTACCGGAGCCGGCGCGTCAGGTGTGGTGACAGCTTGATGGGTGGTGGTTGACATCAAGAGGGATCACAATGGGACTGCATTTTCGCGCTTCGTGTCGATGGAGTCCCTTCCGGTCGAGATCGATGGTCTCTGGCACAGCTATGACGCTTCCGGAGCGGAGTGGACTCTTCAGGACATCAATCTCAGCCTGCAGGGCGGTGAACTTGTGGGGTTGTTGGGCCCCTCCGGCTGCGGCAAGACCACCCTTCTGAGATTGATCGCCGGTTTTGAAAGACCAATCCGCGGCAGTATTCGCCTTCATGGCCGCGAGGTGGCCAGCCCTCAGCGCTCGCTGGCCGCCGAACGCCGTGGAGTGGGCATGGTTTTTCAGGACTATGCCCTGTTCCCTCACCTGAATGCCTGGGCCAACACCTGTTTCGGTCTTCGCCGCGGGCAGGACACAGGTCGGGCGTCCTGGCTTCTGGAGCTGCTGGGTCTGGAACGGTTGAAAGAGCGTTATCCCCATGAGCTTTCCGGCGGTCAGCGTCAACGTCTGGCTTTAGCTAGAGCTCTGGCACCAGCGCCATCGGTGGTGCTGCTCGATGAACCCTTCTCCAACCTGGACGTGGAGGTTCGGCTGCGCCTGCGCAGTGAACTGCCATCCGTTCTCAGTGCCTGCAACGCCAGCGGCGTGTTGGTCACCCATGACCCGGAGGAGGCCCTGGCAATTTGCAGTCGGGTGGCTGTGCTGCGCGACGGACTTCTGCATCAGTGCGCCAGCCCGAAGCAGCTAGTGGAGTCACCGGCAACTCCCTTCGTGGGCAGCTTTGTGCTTCAGCGCGATGTTCTGCCGGTTTGGAACGATGCCGCCGGCGGTTGTCTGCGCTGCCCTCTGGGTGACCTGGAGAGACCTGGTGATCTTCAGGCCGATGCCCTGCCGGAGGAGGCAACGGTTCTGGTTGCTCCCGAAGCTATCGCGCTGCTGGAGGATGCCAATGGTGAGGATCAGGTGGTGGGGCGCGAGTTCCTTGGCCACAGCTGGATGTACAGGGTGAAGAGCGGTGACCGGCAGCTGCGGCTGCTGAGACCGCTTTCCGAGGACTATCAACGCGGCCAGAGCTGTCGTCTGCGTCTTCAGCCCGGTTCATCGGTCTTGCTGCATCCTGAGCGACGCGCCCTGGTGACTCGAGCCTGCTGAGCCTTTCTCAGCCGCTCCAGCTGTCCTTGTGCAGCCTGAGTTCACGCAGTTCTTGCACTGAACACGCTCGCAGAAACAGGTTGGTGCGCCGCTCCTCACCCATGGTGCTGGGCAGGGATAAACTTCCACGGCTGCGCAGGTCTTGGACCGTGCTTAGGCGTGCGGCGATGGCCTGATCATCAGGTCTTAGGGCGTGGGCCCAGCGAAGGTTGCCTTCGGTGTACTCGTGAGCGCAATGCACGATGGTGTCGTCCGGAAGATCCTGCAGGCGTTTGAGGGCCAGGTGCATGTCTTCGGCGGATCCTTCGAACAGACGACCGCAGCCTGCCCCGAACAGGGTGTCGCCACAGAACAGCACTGGCGTCGGAAGCTCCGGGGAGCACCCCTCGGGCAGGACATAAGCCAGATGCGCCCGGGTATGGGCTCGCACATCGATCACCGAGACGGGCTGTCCCAGCAGCTCGAGCTGTGTGCCGGGCTCGACCGACACCGTCTGGAAAGGAATCCGCTCCTGATCGGCAGCTGCTGCGATCACCGCAGCGGAAGGCCATTGCCGCAACAGATCGGGTGTACCGCCGATGTGGTCGGCGTGGTGATGGGTCTGAAGGACGGCGGTGAGCTCCAGCGTGCGATCCACCAGCCATTGCCTCACGGGTTCGGCAACGGCGGGATCGACGACTACCGCCTCGCGTCCCCTTGTCCAGATCCAGACGACGTTGTCCTGCAGGACCGGCAGCGGCTTGATTCCGTCGCTCTGACAGGGGTGGCCCATCGTTAAAGTTTTGGGCGATGCAAGCTTCCATGATCACCGTTGCACTGGCCAAGGGCGCGCTGCTGCGGGAGTCCGTGGAACGTTTCCAGCTTGCCGGTCTTGATTTTTCGGCAGTGTTGGATCCCGACAACCGCCAGCTGATGGTGCCTTCGGTCTGTGGCCGGGCCCGAGCTCTGCTGGTCCGCAACGGTGATGTGCCGGTTTATGTGGCTTACGGCCAAGCCCAGCTTGGTGTGGTCGGTTACGACGTGCTGCGCGAGCACCAGATGCCTGTGGCGCATCTGGTCGACCTCGGTTTCGGCGGCTGTCGCATGTCCGTTGCTGTCAAGTCGAGCAGTGGTTACCAGAGGCCCACCGACCTGCCGCCGCATTGCCGTGTTGCCAGCAAATTCACCCGTTGTGCCAGGCAGTATTTCGATTCCATCGATCTCCCGGTTGAGCTGGTGCACCTCACAGGATCCGTGGAGCTTGGTCCAATCACAGGAATCGCCGAAGCAATTGTCGACCTGGTCGCCACAGGCCGAACCCTCAGGGATAACGGTTTGGTGGCGATTGAAGACCTCTTCCACACCACGGCCCGACTCGTTGGCCATCCGCTGTCGCTGCGCTTGGATCAGGGAGAGCTGCAACAGGTGATCGAGGCGATGGATGCTCCCAAGAGGGAGATGGTGAGCACGACCTGATGGCCGGTTCCGATCTTCAGCGCATCAGTCGGCTGGGGCGCTACCTCGGACGCGACCGTCGTCGTCTGCTGCTCACCCTGATTCTGCTGATTCCGGTGGCGCTCGCCGGCGCGATTCAGCCGCTGCTTGTCGGTCAGGCCATCTCGATTCTGCGAACCGTCTCCGGTGCCACCAACGAGTCGGTCGCTCCGATCCTGCAGCCCCTCGATAGCACCCTGGCCCTGCGGCTGATCATTGGTGCTCTGCTGATTTCTGTGCTGGTGCGTCTGGCTCTACAGGGGGTGCAGAGCTACAACATCCAATCCGTAGGGCAGCGACTCACAGCCAGAATTCGCCGTGATCTGTTCGCCCATGCGATGGATCTTTCCCTGCGGTTCCATGACCGCATGCCAGTGGGCAAGTTGCTCACGCGCCTCACTAGTGATGTTGATGCACTGGCTGAGGTGTTTGGCAGCGGGGCTGTTGGCGTTCTTGGCGATCTGGTCACGCTCACCGTGATTGCGGTGACCATGTTGTTGATCGAATGGCGACTCGGGTTGCTCTTGCTCGTGTCTCAGGTTCCGGTGACCCTGGTTGTGCTCTGGTTGCAGGGGCGCTACCGCAAAGCCAACTATCGGGTGCGTGAGGAGCTGTCGCAGCTGAATGCAGATTTTCAGGAAAATCTGCAGGGTCTGGACGTGGTTCAGATGTTTCGCCGTGAAGCCTTCAACGGTGACCGTTTCCAACGCACCGGCCTGGCCTATCGCGAGGCGGTGAATGGAACGATTTTGTTTGACAGCAGCATCTCCGCATTCTTGGAGTGGGTTTCCCTCGGAGCGGTGGCGATTGTGCTGGCTCTGGGGGGCTGGATGGTCACCTCCGGGGCTATGGGGCTGGGGATCCTGACAACGTTCATCCTCTATTCACAGCGGCTGTTTGATCCACTGCGGCAGATGGCCGAGCGCTTTACCCAGATTCAGGGTGGCTTGACCGCGGTTGAGCGAATCGGAGAACTGCTCGAGGAGCCACTGGAAATTCGAGATCACACCCTTGCGGGCCCTGGCAACACCAAGGAATCGCCTGTTGAAACCTTGACTGCTCCGCTGCAGGTGAAGCCTTCGGCCCGCGGCGAAGTGGTGTTTGAAGGTGTTCATTTCGCCTATCGACCTGATGAGCCGATTCTTCAGGATCTGAGCTTCAGGCTTGCGCCCGGTGAGCATGTGGCATTGGTGGGCCCCACCGGCTCTGGAAAGACCACGGTGATCCGCTTGCTCTGCAGGCTTTATGAGCCCCAGAAGGGCCGCATCCTTCTCGATGGACGCGACATCCGCAACCTTTCTCTGGCGGATCTCCGTCGTCAGCTGGGGGTGGTTCTCCAGGACACCTTTCTGTTCAGTGGCAGCGTCGGTGACAACCTCCGACTCGACCGGGAGATCGATGACAAGCAGCTCAAGGATGTTTGCAGAGATCTCGGCCTCAGCTCACTGCTGGCCCGGCTTCCTCAAGGGCTGGACACGGAGCTGCGCGAGCGCGGGGGCAACCTCAGCTCTGGAGAACGTCAACTGCTTGCTGTGGCTCGGGTAGCGATTCGCAATCCCAATGTGCTTGTGATGGATGAGGCCACCGCCTTCATGGATCCTTCCACGGAAGCCACCCTGCAAAGAGATCTCGACCGCTTGCTGGAGCGCCGAACCGCCGTTGTGATTGCTCACCGTCTGGCCACCGTTGAGGCCGCCGATCGGATCCTCGTTCTGCGTCGTGGCCGTTTGATCGAGCAGGGAACCCATCTGCAGTTGCGCGCTCAGGGCGGTCTCTATGCTGAACTCGCCGAGCTTCAGGAACGGGGTCTTGCCAGGCTCTGAGACTCAATCCAGCTGGACAGGATGTCGCTCAGAATCTCCGGCTTCTCTTGCATCGGCAGATGGCCACAGCCAGCGATCTGGTGATAGTCATGCCCAGGGCTGTAAGCCGCCAGATGGCGCACATAGCCAGGTTCCATCACCTGATCGTTGTCGCCACTGATCCAGAGGCTGTCGACGGCTAGGTCAGACACCAATCCTGGCAGTTCTCGAACAGCGCCCCGGCTGGTGCTGTTCACCAGCAGTCCGCGGGCAGCCCGCCGCTCGGCCTTGAACGGTCCAAGGGTTCCAAGGGGGGCTGGTAGCTGAGCCAGGCCATCGGGACGCAGCTCCAGAATCAATTTCCCGAAGCCGCGCAGTCGACGAAAGGGCCGTGGCTGATAGATCCCTCCCCCTGCTGCCAGCAGAACAACGCCCAATAAACCGGTCTGTTTCTGTCGTCGCAGATGTGCTTCGGCATGCAGCACCACGCTGCCGCCGAGTGAGTGGCCCAACAGCACGAATGGTCGTCCCTTCGCTCTATGAATGGCGTCGTCTGCCAGCCAGCGGCCGTAGGCCGACAGGTTGGGAAGCAGTCCTGAGGGGCGCTCCGCATCCCCGAAGCCAGGCAGATCAGGGCACCAGAGCTCAATCTCTGGATGGCGTTCTTTCCAGCATGCGGCAAGTGGCGACCAGACCTGCTTGCTCAAAAGCCAGCCATGAACAGCTATCAGCAGTTGACTTGCAGGCATCTGTGCAGAACTTGCCCATCCACCTTGCCGCCTTCCGCACCTTCCGTGCGCCAAGATCGTGACAATGCAGCATCGTCAGTGATCGACGACTCTTCCCTTACGCCAGAGACACTGCAAGTGATGTATGGCGATCAGGCGAAGCTGTGTGCGACCCCTGCCAGCCAGCTCACTCTGGTGTTCAGCCAGCACCGACCCTTTGATTTGGTGGAGTTGGAGCAGCTTCTGGAAGCGGTGGGCTGGAGCCGGCGACCTGTCCGACGGGTTCGCAAGGCTCTCGACAACAGCCTGATCCGGGTTGGTCTCTGGCGCCACGATGCCCGGATCCCACGTTTAGTGGGTTTTGCGCGCTGCACAGGCGATGGGGTGCTCGAAGCGACTATCTGGGATGTTGCTGTTCACCCCCTGTACCAGGGCTCCGGTCTCGGCAGTCAGCTGATGGATTACATCCTCGATGCTCTGCGCGCTCTTGGGACTGAACGCGCCACCTTGTTCGCCGATCCAGGGGTCCTGCCTTTCTATAAACGTCTGGGCTGGGACCTTGAGCCCAATGGTCATCGCTGCGGTTTCTGGTATGCGAACTGAGTGCCGTAGTAATCCTCGGCTAGCCGCTCCGCAGACTCGCCCTGCTTCCAGCGCCGACGCAGCCGTGCATTACGCCAGCTGCGCCGTAGGACTCCGTCGTCTTGCCAACGTCGGCCATCGGTGGTCAGTGGGAGGCCTATCCGCTTGAGATCAGCGATGCGGCTCAGGCGCTCCATCAGATCCAGATCCTCCATCAGCGGCAGCTCGGCAAAGCCGCCGCAACGGTGATAAAGCTCGCGATGCAGCAGCAGCCCTTGATCACCGTAGGGACGCTGTAGCCAGCGACTGCGCAGGGCCACAGCCTGCTCCAGCAGACGTCGCGACGCTGTGGAGGGAGCAATTCGAAAATCGAAATACCAGGCGTTAGCTGCTGCGGCAGAGGTTTGCAGTAGCGGGCTGACCCCCCTGAACCATTGAAGGGGAAGACGACTATCTGCATGCAAGAACAGCAACCAGTCGCCATGAGCCTGAGCCGCTGCGGCGCGCAGTTGACGGCCACGGCCAGCGGGATGAATTTTGATCAGATGAGCACCTGCCAAGCCTGCGATCTCCGGTGTGGCATCGCTGCTCCCCCCATCCGCTAGCAGAATCTCCAGACCGCTCCCAACGCACTGCAAGTCCGCCAGCAGCAACGGCAGCCGTTCTGCCTCATTGAGGCAGGGGATGACCACGCTCAGAGCTGCTTGCCTGGTCATGCCAGCCATCCCTCAAGATCCTCGAGCTGGTCGATGTCATTGCGTGTGTCGAGCTGTGCCGGTTTCAGACCGCGCTGGCAGGCTCGCTGCCAAGTGAGGCCAAAGACCTGGTCGCTACCCCAAGGGATCGAATGAAAGGGCCAGCGGGGTGCTCCTGGTGTCGTTGCCGACAGACCGAACAGCCAGTAGCCACCATCCCGTGATGGTCCGATCACCAGTGGTGACTGGCGAAGAAGCTCGATAGCCTTGATCAGATCTTTTGCAGCCAGGTCGGGAAGATCCGTGCCGATCAGAATCACCGGAGCAGCAGGGTCAGTGGAACGTGCCTGCAGAACCTCCCTGCGCATGCGATTGCCAAGATCTCCTCTTCCCTGTGCGCTGATGCTGGCCTCAGGAATCGAGGCGAGCCAGCGACGGCAGGCTCTTGAGCCGGCACCGCTGATGGCGATGTGCAATCTCAGCGTTCCATCTCTGGCGAGACCTTGGGCCACAGCCAGGGTGTGAGCGATCAGCCGCGCCTGGATCCCTGCAGCCTGCGAAGCCCCCAGCGTGCTTGCAAGGCGACGTTTGCAGCGCCCGCTGGCGGGCCAGCGAGTCATCACCACCAGGATGGGCTCGGTCATCGAATTAGCCCGCCAAGAATTACTGCTGCCGCGGGAGTTCCTCAGGTTTCACCATCAGCTCGAGGCTTTCGCCGTCGCGCTCAACAATGATGGGCATGGCCTGGCCGACACGGCCCCGGTCGACTGCCAGCTGCACCTGAGAAGGATCCTGCACTTTGGTGCCGTTCACTTCACGGATCAGGTCGCAGGGGCGGATTCCGCCCTCTGCAGCAGGGCTGTTCTCCACCACTTCGATCACCACCACGCCGTTCAATTCAGGCACCGTGCACAGATTGCTGTTGGCCGCGGCATTGATCTCCTTGGCGAGCTGGGGCGTGAGGCTCTGGAGACGGACGCCAATGAAGGGGTGAGACGCCTGGCCGGTACTGATGATCTGCTGCGCGATTCGCTTGGCCAGATTGATCGGGATGGCAAAACTCAAGCCGGCTCCGGGGGCCTTTTTGATGGCGGTGTTGATGCCGATCACCTGACCAGCGGCGTTGATCAGCGGCCCGCCGCTGTTGCCTGGATTAACGGCAGCATCGGTCTGGATATAGGGCACTCTTTGCCCCTCTCCAATGGCATTGGTGCGATCCACGGCGCTGATGATCCCAGCCGTCACCGTGTTGTTGAGGCCAAGGGGATTGCCGATGGCGATGGCCCATTCCCCGGGCTTGAGATTGTTGGAATTGCCGAGGGGAGCGACCGGCAGTTTGTCGGCAACCACGCGCACCACAGCGATGTCCGTGAGTGGGTCACTGCCAAGAACGCGACCGCTGAAGCTTCGACCGTCGGGCAGTGTCACCGAGACCTGGTCCGCGCCCTCCACAACGTGTGCGTTCGTGAAGATCAGGCCATCGGAACGCGTGATGAATCCGGATCCCTGGCCCGCCTGTTGCTGGATCGGTGCTCTGCCGCCGAAGAGGTTGCCAAGCGGGTTCACGACACGTTTCACCGTATCGATCCGCACCACTGAGGGACCGACCCGATCCACCGCTTCAACAATGATGTTTTTTCCCGGTTGAAGGGGGGCTGAGCGGGGGCCATCGCTGACCTCAGGTAAGGGGTCGCTGGCAGGGGCCTGATCCAGTCCGATGCGTTGCTTCCAGGCGGTTCCGCAGCCGCTGAGACTGGAGCCGATGAGGCCGACGCCGATGAGCGTGAGTGCGCGCTGCAGTGGACGCTGGATGGCGGAGGCCATGAAGATCTGTGATGTCGTCAGCACCTCATTAAAGACGGACCGATCGGCCTGGAGTGCGTAGATTCAGCCACCGTGATTCGGAGGGTGTAGTGCTGACGGGCAGTGAGCTTTGGAGCAAGGTTCAGCAGGCCCTTCAGAGCAACCTCAGCAAGCCGACCTTCGAGACCTGGATCCGCCCTGCTCAGTGCGGTGGATTCAGGGAGGGGACTCTGACATTGCTGGCGCCTAACAGCTTTGCCAGAAACTGGTTGCGCAAGAACTACGCGAGCGCCATCGCGGACGTGGCTGGTGAAATCATTGGTCAGCCTGTGACGGTGTCGGTTCTGGCGCGTGATGCCGAGGACCTCCAGGCAGGTTCGGCACCTGCAGCTGTCACTGCGGCAGCTTCCGCAGCAGCTGTGCCGGCTCCTCTAGCGCCGCCAACCCCAGCGAAGAAGGCGCCCCGACGTCTGCCGGGGCTGAACATGCGGTACGTGTTCAACCGATTTGTCGTGGGGCCTAACAGCCGCATGGCCCATGCCGCTGCCCTCGCTGTCGCTGAGGCCCCGGGTCGCGAATTCAATCCGCTGTTCATCTGTGGAGGGGTCGGCCTCGGTAAGACCCACCTCATGCAGGCCATCGGCCATTACCGCCTCGAGATCGATCCTGAGGCGAAGGTGTTCTATGTCTCCACTGAGACCTTCACCAACGACCTGATCGTGGCGATCCGCAAAGACGGCATGCAGGCCTTTCGCGATCGTTACCGGGCCGCTGACCTCATCCTTGTTGATGACATTCAGTTCATCGAGGGAAAGGAATACACGCAGGAAGAGTTCTTCCATACCTTCAACGCGCTGCATGAGGCAGGTCGACAGATTGTGATCGCGAGCGATCGTCCCCCTAGCCAGATCCCCCGACTGCAGGAACGTCTGATCTCTCGTTTCTCCATGGGTTTGATCGCTGATATTCAGGCTCCGGACCTAGAGACGCGTATGGCGATTCTTCAGAAAAAGGCCGAACAGGAACGTGTTGCCTTGCCAAGAGATCTGATTCAGTACATCTCTGGTCGTTTCACCTCCAACATCCGTGAGCTGGAGGGAGCGCTCACCAGGGCGGTCGCCTTTTCCTCGATCACCGGGATGCCGATGACTGTTGAATCGGTCGCTCCCATGCTGAATCCCAGCGGTCAGGGTGTTGACGTCACACCACAGCAGGTGATCGACAAGGTGTCAGAGGTCTTCGGGGTGACTGCGGATGACATGCGCAGCAGCAGTCGTCGCCGGGCCGTCAGTCAGGCCCGGCAGGTGGGCATGTTCCTGATGCGTCAGGGCACCGGCCTCAGCCTGCCGCGCATCGGTGAAACCTTCGGCGGAAAGGATCACACCACGGTGATGTACGCCATTGAGCAGGTGGAAAAAAAGCTCGGCAATGATCCACAGCTGGCTAGTCAGGTGCAGAGGGTGCGTGATCTGCTTCAGATCGATTCACGCCGCAAGCGCTAACTGTGGCTTGAGGGAACGGCTGCATGCGAGAACATGTCGATCGCATCGGCTGAAATCATTCCTGCCTGAACGACGATCGTGACGCTTCCTCCCTTGGTCACCACTGATGGGGACCTCACGTCGACCCTTTGTTCGTCATTGCTGATTGGTTCAGTTTCCTCCGGTCCAGCCGGCCAGATGAGCTGCAGCTCGGGACTGAGCCAGTCGCCGGGAAGCTGGCAGAGCAGGGTCCAGCTGGGAGGAACTGAACGGCGGCAGAGGGCGGGTTCGCAGCCATGCCCCCCAGCGGAACTCGTGATACGGGATTAAGCGCTGTGGTTCGATCAGGCCTTCCTTCTTGAGTTTCCAGACGAGGCTGCGGTAGGGGTCGTCTTCAAGGCCCAGCAGTGAATGGGGCAGCTTCGAGGGTTCCCAGGGACCGTTGCCCCGTCCGTCATGGAGATAGAGCCAGCCCCGATCCTGCAGGGCCAGTAGGGCTGCATCGCGGCTGTCGCTCTCAATCTCAGCGATCACGTAGCCATAGGTGGTGACGGTGGGATCCATCTCCAGCAGTGCCCTCAGGCGATGGTGTCGATCCACCATCCAGAGCTGCCCAAGGCGGTTGCGCACCAGGGGCACTGGCTTGCCGCGCAGATATTCGAGACGTTCTTTCCGGCTTTCCTGGCTGAAGTCCCTCTGACGGCTGCGAACTTCCGCCAGCCCAACGCACATTTGCGTGGGCTGGAGATCACTCACCCTGACTTCGATCAGGCTGTGGTCATCGTCATGATCAGGAATCCGGTCGTAGCGAGGCAGATGCACACCGGACTCCAGGTCTCGATTGACTCAACCCTATGCGGATCTCAGCGATTGTTTGGTTTGCTGATCTGAATCGCACCCTGTGAAGAGCTGGAAACCAAACCCATCAGAATGGTTGGTAGTTGAACGTCAGCTGCGGTGAACCAGTCGTTTGATCTTGTGGTGCTCGGTGCTGGTTCCGGTGGTTTGGCGGCTGCTAAGCGGGCGGCACGTCATGGTGCTCGCGTGGCCATCGTGGAGGGTGACCGCGTTGGTGGCACGTGTGTGATCAGGGGCTGTGTCCCCAAGAAATTGCTGGTGTATGGATCCCAGATGGCGGAGCAGATGGAGGAGGCCTCCAGTTATGGCGTCCATCCTTCTGAGGTCCGCATTGATTCAGCACAGTTGCTGGCCAATGTGCGTACTGAGGTGGATCGCCTCAATGCCATGCACATTGAATTTCTGGCGAAGGCCGGTGTCACCCTGATCCAAGGCTGGGGCCGGTTCGAGGACGACCATCACATCCTTGTCTCGACTGATCCCGGTGGTGACCCGCAGCACCGCCTGCAGGCTGAGAGGGTGCTTATCGGTGTCGGCGGTCGCCCTCAGCGACCTGATATTCAAGGAGTCGAGCTGGGCTGGGTCAGCGACGACATGTTTCTGTTGGAACGTTTCCCTGAACGGATGGTTGTGGTGGGTGCTGGCTTCATCGCCTGCGAATTCGCCGGCATCCTCAGCGGTCTTGGTGTTGAAGTCACCCAGCTTGTGCGGCGTGAGCATCTGCTGCGGGGCTTCGACGCCGAACTGGCTGGAGTGGTTCAAGAAGGTATGGCGGAGAAGGGCGTGAATCTTCAGTTCACAACAAGCCCTGAAAGTATTGAGGGAATGCCGGGAGATCTCGTGGTGCGCACGGATCGTGGAGATCGCATCGCCTGTGGCGGGGTGCTGCTTGCCACAGGACGCCGGCCTTTCTTGAAGGGACTCAATCTTGATGCAGCGGGCGTATCGACTCAGGGGCATCGCATTCCCGTCGATGCTGATCAGCGCACCAACGTCTCCCATGTGTTCGCCGTCGGTGATGTGACTGATCGCATTTGCCTCACGCCAGTGGCGATTGATGAGGGTCGCGCCTTCGCTGACAGCATTTTTGGAGACCGTCCGCGTCAGGTGGACCATGAGCTGGTGGCCAGTGCCGTGTTTAGTCAGCCTGAGCTGGCAACGGTGGGATTGTCGGAAGAAAACGCCATTGCTCAGTACGGCGCCGATGGCGTCGTGATTCACAGAGCCCGGTTCCGTTCCATGGCGCAGGCACTTCCGAAGCGCGGCCCCCGCTGCCTACTCAAGCTTGTGATTGAAGCGGAAACCGAGCGAGTGCTGGGTTGCCATATGGTTGGTGAGCATGCCGCTGAGATCATTCAGATGGCAGCGATCGCGGTTGGGATGGGAGCGACCAAGGCCGACTTTGACCGCACGATGGCTCTGCATCCCACGGTGTCAGAGGAATTCGTCACCATGACCTGACAGCCAAGCCACCCCTGAGATCTCCTAGTCAGTTGTGGAGTCTTGCGTGGAGCGTGTCTGCCATGCGCAGTGCCAGGGCGATGGTGGTAAGACCAGGCCCCACGCTTGGGCAGCTTGGGAACACACTGCTGTCGACGATGTAGACGTTGTCGAGCTCATGGCACTTTCCAGTTGCGTCCACAACGGATGCGGCGGGATCCTCACCCATGCGGCAGGTGCCGCAGGCAAAGCCAACAACGCTGAGAGGGGCTTCACCGCGGGGATGAATGGGCTCTGACGTCACCACCTTGGTGTACGGATCAGCCTCCACGGATTTGAGCGTATCGATCCACCTGTAAACCAGTCGGTCATGGGCTTCACGGTTGTTATGGAGGTAATTGATGCGGATTTGCTCCTTGTTCATCCACACTCTGTTCTCCTGATCGGGGAGCACTTCCGTCATGGCCCACCAGGCCACCGTCCGGGAGGCGAGACGTTGGATCCCAAAGCTCGGAATCAGTTTGCTGATCAGCGACAGGACAGGTGGTGATTCGGCAAACAATGCGTCCTGAAGCACTCCTCCAGCCGCCTGAATGTGTCCAAGTGGGAAGTTCACATTCTTGTCTCCCCAGTAGTAGTCGTTGACTCCATAGGAACGCGCATAACGCCCGCTGTTGGGTGCCGCGGAACGCTGCAGGATGGAGGTGATCTGCACGTTCATCAGATTCCTGCCCACCTGGTCAGACCTATTGCCGAGGCCGCCGGGGTTTCGTTCACTTCTGGATCTCAGCAGGATCGCCGGTGTGTTGATTGCGCCAGCCGCAAGCACAACCAGATCCGAGGAAAACAGCCAGATCTCTCCCTCTACATCCGCCTCCACTCTTTTCACTTCCTGTCCGCTGGGATTCACATGCAGCCTGAGAACCTTGGCTTTGTGGCGAATGTGCAGATTGCCGGTGTCGGCATGCGCCAGTCCGCATAGCTCGGCATCACCAACGGGATCCCCTTCATCGTCTGACCAACTGAGAGGCAGGTCATAGGGTTGACATCCCTGGCGCAGTAGACCTTCCCGCAGCTCCTCCAGGAACGGCAACACCGCGCGAGGTGAATGTTCAAAATCCTTGCTTCGTGATGGTTCCGTGGGATCGACGCCAGCTTTGCCGTGGACCCGATATAGCGTTTCAGCCTGGTCGTAGTAAGGAGCCAGGTGGTCGTAATCGAATGGCCATGCCGGCGAAACCCCTTCCTGCAAGGGCAGGTCGGTGAAATCCTTTTCGCGCATGCGCTCGAGCACGGCTCCCCAGATTTTGGTGTTTCCGCCTACGGCATAAAACGTCTGGGGTGAAAAGGGATCCCCATCCGGTCCGAACCACTGTTCATCTTTGATCCGTGGTCGGGTTTGCCAACCCTCTTCCACCGCTTCGCCTCGCTCGAGCACGAGCACACTGCGGCCTTCTCGGCTGAGGGACCCCGCCAGGGTTGCTCCTCCGGCACCACTGCCGATGATGATGATGTTGTAATGGCGGTCGTCGATAATCATGGCGATGCTGTCACTTTGACGGCCGGAAGAATCGGCTTGTTCAGGTCGTGCGTTGCCATACGTAAATCAACAGGAAAAGAATGATCCAGATGACATCCACGAAGTGCCAGAACAGACTCACTGAAGTGACCCCCATATCACCTTTCGCGTAGTTATTTGGGAGAAAAGACCGGAATAACATTAATCCCATCAGGAAAATCCCAGTGATCACGTGAAGACCGTGGAAGCCGGTCAGCAGGTAAAAAGTTCCGCCGAAAACACCGCTGCTGAGTGTGAATGTAAGTTCCGACCATTCAACATATTGCCCATACACGAAATAGCTGCCCATGGCCATCGTGAGCAGCCACATCGCCCTGAATCCCCAGAGGTTTTTCTTGTGGAGATAAACCTCCGCAAAATAAGCAACAAAGCTTGAGCTCACCAGAATGATCGAATTGATCAGAGGCATTGTTGTTTCAAGCCCTTCAACCCCATCGGGCAACCATTCAGGGCTCGTGATCTTCAGCACGGCATAACCGGCGAAGAATGCAATGAAGATAATGCTTTCTGAACACAGAAAGATGATGAATCCGGTGAGATTATGGCCATCGTGCTGGACATGCCCCGGGGTGTGATTGAGAGGTAGATCTGGATTGGCACCTGTCATCAGGTCATGCCTCCAGCGAGCGGCGGATGTAGAACTCCTCATCCTCGACAAGGGGATGTCCCATTCCATAGCCATAGGGCTCACTGATCACCGTTGGGATGTCGTCCTCAAAATTCTCGGCAGGTGGAGGAGATGGAAGCAGCCATTCCAGACCGATGGCTCTCCAGGGGTTGGGGGTTGCCCTCGGACCTCGTGCCCAGGAGCTGACGATGTTGAGGATGAAGGGAATGGAGGCCACACCAAGAATGAAGGCCCCGATGCTGGCGATCACATTCCAGAGAGCGAATTCGGGGTCATAGGAGGCAACGCGTCGCGGCATGCCGTAGAGGCCTGCCCAGTGCAGAGGAAGCCAGTTGAGGGTTGCGCCAATGAAGGTGAGCGTGAAGTGGATCTTGCCCAGTCCTTCGTAGTACATCCGGCCCGTGAATTTTGGGAACCAGTGATAGATGCCTGCGAAGATTCCGAATCCAATGGTGTTGAAGATGATGTAGTGGAAATGGGCGACAACGAAGTAGGTGTTGCCGACGTGGATATCGATCGGAACCGTGCCGAGCATGACTCCGGTGATGCCTCCGAAGATGAAATTCACAAGTCCACCCAGAACGAACAACATGGGAGTGGTGAGACGGATCTTCGCTCCCCAGAGTGTTCCTAGCCAGGCGAACACTTTCACTCCGGTGGGGACGGCGATCAGCATGGTGGTCACCATGAATAGATTGCGCATCCACTGTGGAGTTCCGGTGTAGAACATGTGGTGCACCCAGACAATCAGGCCCAGAAAGGTGATGATGAACGAGGCCAATGCCACGAACTTGTAGCCAAAGAGTGGTTTGCGCGAATAAACCGTGATTAGCTCCGAGAAAATTCCGAATACCGGAAGCACCATCACGTACACCGCCGGGTGAGAGTAAAACCAGAAAAAGTGCTGGTAAAGCACGGGATCGCCACCCCCTTCAGGTCTGAAGAAACTGGTGCCGAAACTGAGATCGAACAGGAGCATGATCGCTCCACCGGTGAGTGCCGGAAGACCGATCAGCTGAAGAGTCTGCGCGGCCCATGCGGTCCACACAAACACCGGCATGCGGAAATATCCCATGCCCGGAGCCCGCATGCCGATGATCGTGGTGACGAAATTGACGGCACCCATGATTGAGGAAACGCCGGAAATGGCTACGGCAAGAATCCAGAGAAATTCACCATTGATGAAATGTCCCAGAGGGTTCTGAATGCTCATTGGTGGATAGGACCACCAGCCCGATGAGGCAGGGCCGCCTGGCACGAAAAAGCTGCTGAGCAGCACGACAGCAAAAACCGGCACCAACCAGAAGGCCAAGGCGTTCAACTTGGGGAAGGCCATGTCCGGAGCCCCGATCATCGTGGGGATCAGCAGATTGTTGAAGCCGTTCAGGACCGGGAACAGAAACAGGAACAGCATCACCGTTCCATGCATCGTGTAAAGACCGTTGTAGACACTGGGGTCCACAAGATCCGCCGGTGGAGTGATCAATTCCCCTCGCATCACCATGGCCAGCAACCCACCCAGGAGAAGGAAGAGAAGGGAGAGACCGATGTATTGAATGCCGATCACCTTGGCGTCGGTATTGAAGCTGAAGAAGCGCTTCCAGTTGTCGGGAGCACCTGGAACGGGGTGGCTCGCCTTCAGCACCCTTGGGTCGTAATCGGTGATCGTCATCTTTTCAGGAGTCGTGGGGCGCTTCGGGATTACCGGGGTCGTTGACCAGGGGAGGGGGAGCTGGAGCAACCGTGGCCCAGCCGCGGTTGCCCTCCTTGAGGCGTTTCTCATAGAGAGGGGTACCCGGGCTCAGTCCCTGCACCATCGGGAGCTTGGCTGTGATTGTCAGCCATGCGTCGTAGTTCTCCTCGGATTCGACAATCACATTCGTCTGGTTCTGGGAGAAATAAGCGCCGCTGAACATGGCATCGCGCAGCCTGAAACGTCCTTCTCTTGTGGGTGTAAGGCTGTAGGAGATGACGCTCCCTGGAATGATGTCCTGTTTAAGACGGAAGGCTGGGATGTAGAAGCTGTGGATGACATCATTCGAACTCAACAGGAAATTGGCCCTCAGATTCACAGGAAGATGCAGTTCGGAACTGCGAACTGCATTGGGATAAATGAATTCCCATGACCATTGCCTTGAGATCACTTCGATTGGGCCGACCTCGCGAGTTGCATCCAGGGTGGCAACCGTTTCAGGTGTCTGATTGACGGCAACGTCATATTTCTGCTTTGGACCAAGTGTGGCCAGCGTTTCATTCACATGGATGGAATAAAACGCAAGAGCCATGACAATGACGAAGGGAATCACGGTCCATATGATTTCTAGCTTCGTGTTGCCTTCAATTGGCAGACCATCACTTTCGTCATACTTTTCGGCCCTGCTGAAAAGTATGGACCAGATGATGAAACCCACGCAGCCGATGAAGATGAAAGCCCCGATGCCCACTTCCAGGCTGAACAGATCATCCACATAGGGAGCGGCCGTGGACGCTGGGACAGGCAGCCATCCGTAGGCCCAGCGGGAGATCTGATAACTCGCTGCAATATCAATCAGAGTGCAGACCAGGACCACGGCGAGAAGCTTGAGCGGCGGGCCCTTCCTTGGACTCCGGCGAGTGGATGTCATGGCAGAGCCTCCTTGAGATCGACTCCTGCAGCTAGCAGCTGGTCCGCTGTGATGTGGACCCCGAATTCACTGGCGAGCCATGCCCCGAGGCTTCCATGAACGCCCATCACAAGCAGGATCGTGGCTCCGCAGAAGAGATACATCCAGGTCACCTGACGTCCCAGGTCTTTCCGCCAGACGAAGCGCTGGTAGCCACGCCAGATGGTCATCGCCACGATGATCAGCAGCAGGGCCACGCCTCCGATGCCATGCCAGAGCATGGTGTTGATGGCGTTCTGCCCGATCACAGTGCGAATGTCCCCCGGAAGAGGCACTGCCAGGAGCATTTCGTAGAAGCCTGCAGCCACCGTGAAAAAGGTGATCACGCTGCAGGCCAGCACGTTGTACCAGCCCACGTCGTGAAAACCCGTTCGGGTCACCGGCAGGGCAAGAAAGCGGAACACCCGCTTCTCCAACGGGTAAAAGGCACCGGCGAAATCGAAAGCGATTCCGATCGCAAACAAGCCGATCGTGAAATGCACGAGATTCGGATGGATCGGGATTGAGTAAGGCAGATCATTGGCTCCCAGTTGATCGGCGATCTGATTGATCGGAGAGGGAATCGCCATCAACAGGCCAAGAATCTCGGAGTTCATGACACCGCTCCACTGCGGATGGCATCAACAACTGGGACCGTGTGCAGCCCGTAGATCCAGACGAGCATGTCGCCCAGATACACCTGACAGAACACCAGCGTGGCGAGCACGCCGTCCAGCACGAGGAATCCTGCGGGAAGACGGGTGGGGTCCTTCTGACGCACCACGTAGCGCCATCCTGTGAATAGGCCCAGCACGCCTGCCAGGGACCAGCCGATGGTGCTGTGGTAGTTGAGGATGTCGCGAGCTGCTCCGTAGGGGCTGGCCAGGCCCGCTTCGATCTGACCGAAAATGATGGCGACGAAGATTGCAATTGTCGCCACTAGAAGATTCCAGAAGCTCACCTCGAAGAGATTTCGCCTTCGTGTGATCACACCCAGCAAATCGAACACAACAGTGATCAGCGCCATCGCGATCACGAAGTGCACGACGATTGGATGGATGACATCCAGCCAGGGCAGATTTTTGTCGTTGAGAGGTGGAAGCAGCTCGAGCATCGGCAAGCCGAGCAACGTCCCTCAAGGATGGACAGCATTGAGTGAGCAGTCAGCCCTTCATGAACGAATGCTCGCGATGATTTGACACAGCCTTTTCGATGAGCCCGCGCAATCAGCTCGGCTCGTTGGGTTGCTTCAGTCGCTTGCGTTGTAGCTGTCGCCAGTACAGACCAGCTTGAACAACAATTACGACAACTACAGCTGGAACCACGAGGCAAAGCATCACCAGTCGGAATTCGTCCTGCCAGGTGGGCAACGTGCGAGGCAGTACCTGATCCACCACGTAGAACACGTACAGGGCCAGCAGGATTCCCCCTTCCAGTCGGGTGATCTGGCCTTTGGTCCAGAAGATTGGCATGCAGGCCAGTGCGGTTAGCACCATCACCGGCATGTCGCGCTGAATCAGCAAGGGACTCACCTGCAAACCGCCGGCGCCAGCCGCTGCCACGGAACTAGCGCCCAGCACGAGCAGCTGGTTGAGCAGGTTGCTGCCCACAACATTGCCGATTGCCAGATCGGTTCTGCCCTTGATGGCCGCCACCAGAGAGGTGATCAATTCGGGCATTGAGGTGCCGGCGGACACGATCGTGAGTCCAATCACCGCTTCACTGACGCCCAGATAGGTAGCGGCGCCGCTGGCACCGCTGACGAGAACCCGTGACCCAATACTCAGCAGCAGAATTCCCAGCAAAAGTGACAACACCGCTTTGAGGATGCCGCGCTTGCCCTGGTCGGGATTCACATCGGGTTCTGCTCCTTCAACACCTGCTGGCTCCTCTCGGGCTGTGCGGATTTCCCAGATTGAGTTGATCACAAGGGCCAGCAGTAGTGCCACGCCCGACTGCCAGGTCACCCTCCCAGCCGAGGCCATGCCCCAGACCGCCGCGGACACCGCGATCATTAACGGCACGTCCCTGCGAACGAGACGGCTTTCGACGCACAGTGGCATCACCACAGCACTGCTGCCTAGCACCACCATCACATTGAAGATGTTGCTGCCCACGACGTTGCTCACGGCCAGGGAATCCAATCCACGCAAAACGGAATTGATACTCACGAACAGTTCAGGAGCACTGGTTCCGATCGACACGACAGTGAGTCCGATCACCAGTTGAGGGATTCCGAAAATCAACGAGAGCGTCACCGCTCCCTGGACGAAAACTTCTCCGCCTGCAAACAACAGGCCGATCCCGATGAGGACCTCCAGGGCGGATGTCAGAAACTCGGGCATCGTGCGTCGCAGCCTGCTCTCATTGTGCGATGCCACCCAGTTCTCATAAGGGAACGAGCCTGCACGGATTCAGTCCATTGCGCTGACAGGGAATTAGCATTCCGCCACATTCGAAACGGTCTGGCGTGCTTCTGAATCACATCAGTACACGCAACGTTCGTGGGGATTTTTTCGGTGGTGTGACGGCAGCCGTCGTGGCGTTGCCGATGGCCCTCGCCTTCGGTGTGGCCTCCGGCGCGGGAGCCGCTGCCGGACTTTGGGGCGCTGTGATCATCGGCCTGGTGGCATCGCTCTTCGGTGGCACTCCCACACTGATTTCCGAGCCGACGGGCCCCATGACGGTGGTGTTCACCGCCGTCATTCTCAGTTTCACAAGCCAGATTCCCGACAAGGGCACTGCACTGGCGATGGCCTTCACTGTGGTGGTCTTGGCTGGCGTGTTCCAGATCCTGTTCGGATTTTTCCGTTTGGGCCGCTACATCACGATGATGCCCTACACGGTGATCTCGGGCTTCATGTCTGGGATTGGTGTGATCCTGGTCATTTTGCAGCTCGCTCCCTTCCTGGGACAGAGCAGCCCTCCCGGCGGTGTGATCGGGACTCTGAGTTCTCTCCCCGCGCTGTTGTCGGGTGTTCAGCCTCTTGAGCTGGGACTGGCCGTGATCACCTTGTTGATCCTTTGGTTCACACCCGAGCAGTTGAAGCGCTTCTGCCCTCCTCAGCTACTGGCTCTTGTGGTGGGGACCTTGTTGTCGCTCACTCTCTTCGGTGACGTTGAACTGCGCAGGATTCCTGAATTCACAGCCGAATTTCCCAGTTTCAATCCACCGACCTTTTCAAGTGATCAGATCCGGTTGATGGTGGTGAATGGTGCCGTGCTCGGCATGCTGGGATGCATCGATGCCCTGCTCACCTCGGTGGTGGCAGATAGCCTCACCCGTACGGAGCACGATTCCAATAAGGAACTGATTGGCCAGGGCCTCGGCAATGTGATTTCGGGTCTGTTCGGTGGACTGCCAGGAGCTGGAGCCACCATGGGCACCGTGGTCAATATTCAGGCGGGGGGGCGCTCGGCCCTTTCCGGGATCGTCCGGGCCCTGATCCTGATGCTGGTGATCCTGCTGGCAGCGCCGCTGGCAGCGCAAATTCCTCTGGCGGTGCTGGCAGGAATCGCTTTGAAGGTGGGCTTCGACATCATCGATTGGAGCTTCCTTCAGCGTGCTCACCACCTTTCGATCAAGGCGGCATGCATCACCTATGGGGTGATTGCACTCACCGTGCTGGTTGACCTGATCTGGGCCGTGTTCATCGGTGTGTTCGTGGCCAATGTCCTCACCATTGAAAGGATGACGGCCCTGCAGGCACGAGGTGTCAAAACCATCAGTACGACCGACGATGACGTTGAACTTCCTGAGGATCAGCAAGCACTGCTGGATCAGGCGGGAGGACGGCTGTTGCTGTTCCAGCTCACAGGTCCAATGATCTTCGGTGTGGCCAAGACCATCAGTCGTGAACACAACGCTATTGAAGACTGCGAAGCCGTTCTGTTCGACCTGACGGAGGTCTCCCATCTCGGAGTGACTGCATCATTGGCCCTTGAAAACGCCATTAAGGAAGCTGTTGAAGTGGGTCGGTCTGTTTATCTGGTTGTGATGAACGGCTCCACACGCAATCGTCTCGAGAAGCTGAAGCTGCTTGAGCTTCTGCCTGAGAATCATGTGAGCGAAGATCGGGAAGAGATTTTGCGTCGTGCGGTGGGGGAGCTCCCTGTCCTTCAGGAGGTCTGACTTGGCGGAGGTTCCAACGTCCCTGGTGCTTCGCCGTCCGGACGACTGGCATGTGCACCTCAGGGATGGAGCCATGCTGCGGGCTGTGCTGCCTGCCACAGCCAGAACCTTTGCCCGGGCCATCGTGATGCCCAACCTGCGCCCACCGGTGACATCGGTGGATGCAGCGGAGGCCTATCGCAGCAGGATTCTTGAGTTTCTGCCTGAGGGGATCAGCTTCGAGCCGCTGATGACGGCATATCTCACAGACGATCTCGATCCCGATGAGCTGGCGAGGGGATTCGCTCAGGATGTGTTCCGAGCGGCCAAGCTGTATCCAGCGAATGCAACCACCAATTCAGCAGCCGGTGTCAGTCATCTGTCCAGGATCTCATCGGTGTTGACCTGCATGGAGGCCATCGACATGCCCCTGCTGATTCACGGTGAGGTCACGGACCCTGATGTTGATGTTTTCGACCGTGAAGCCCTGTTCATCGAACGGCATCTGAAACCGTTGCGCCAGCGCCATCCTCGTTTGCGGATCGTGCTTGAGCACATCACTACCGAGGAATCGGCGATCTATATCCGAGAGGCTTATCAGAGTGGTGATGACCGCATCGCCGCCACAATCACTCCGCATCATCTGCATCTCAACCGCAACGCCATGTTCATGGGTGGGCTACGCAGTGACTTTTATTGTCTTCCGGTCGTGAAGAGGGAATGCCATCGAAGGGCGTTGGTAAAGGCTGCAACGAGTGGTCTGCCCTGCTTCTTCCTCGGCACGGATTCCGCCCCCCATCCCCGCTCTGGCAAGGAGTCATCCTGTGGTTGTGCAGGCATCTTCAATGCCCTTCATGCATTGGAGAGTTATGCCGTGATTTTCGAGCAGGAGAATGCTTTGGGTCGACTCGAAGGCTTTGCCAGTGAACATGGGCCCAACTTTTACAGACTCCCCTTAAACGAAGACACTGTCACCCTGGTTCGACGTGATCAACAGGTTCCTCTCAAGCTGCGTGAGCCTTCTTCACCGCCAACAGGTGAAGAGTCAATGCCAGAGACTGAATGGCCTGTCTTATTTCATGGAGGAGAGATTCTCCCCTGGAGCATTGAATTCGGTTGTTGAGTTTGGATCAGCTCAACGCATTAGTCCCGCAGATTCTTCGCCCAGCTGTGCGTCGGAGATCGCCGAAGTTGATATGAACGAAACACCCTCATGTTTGCGAAGTGAATGAGGGTGATCTGGAATGCCCATGACGAAAGGACTTATTTCACTGCCGGTGGTGGGGGCGGGGGGACTTGAACCCCCACAGGATTTTCATCCCAAACGATTTTAAGTCGCGTGCGTCTACCGATTCCGCCACGCCCCCACGAGCCACCGGCACCGTGATGGCATTCTAGATTCCCCCAAGAAGGCCCATTCTGCAAACCATGGAGACTCTCCTCAACGCGGTTTCCCTGGATACCTTGCTCGTGATCGGAGCATATGTGGCTCTTGGTGGTGCCTACCTGGTAGTCGTCCCTCTCCTGCTTTATGCCTGGATGACACGTCGCTGGACCGTGATGGGTAAATACGAGCGTTTGGGGATCTATTCCCTTGTGTTCCTGTTTTTTCCTGGATTGATTGTGTTTGCTCCATTCCTTAATCTCCGCTTCAGCGGTCAGGGTGAGGTCTGATCCTTGACGCGTGCTGGTGTCCTGAAACTTGGCCTTGGCCTTCTGCTGGCTGGTGGTTTGGGCTACTGGCTGTTTGAAGCTCTTGGATTAGAGGGGTTTTCTGCGGGTATTGCCGCTGAGGCGCTTCTGGTTGTGGTTGTGGTGATTTGGACCAGCTCCTATCTGTTCAGAGTGGTGACGGGGCGGATGACCTATATGCAGCAACGCCGTCGCTATCGCAGCGGTTACGACCAGCTCACCGCTCAACAGCTGCAGGAGCGGTTTGATGCCATGACTCCCGAGCAGCAGCAAGCACTGATGGCCTCCATTGCTGAAGAGGAGACCACTCAGGCCTCTGAGTAGTTTCAGTCGACCTTTAGGCTCGCCTGCATCACAGTTTCAGAATCCGTGGCAGAGCTGTCCTCACGCATTGCAGAGGTCTTTGTGAAGACCGCCAGTGAGCAGCGTCTAGCACTGATGCCTTTTGTGATGGCTGGTGATCCTGATCTGAAGAGCACAGCTGAAGTGTTGCTCAGTCTTCAGAACAATGGAGCTGATGTGGTGGAGCTTGGCATTCCTTACAGCGATCCTCTGGCGGATGGACCAGTGATCCAGGCTGCAGCTCACCGAGCTCTTGAACAAAACACAACTCCGGCAAAAGTGCTGGAGTTGTTGAGTGGATTACGTGAACAACTCACCATGCCGGTTGTGCTGTTCACCTACAGCAACCCACTGCTGAATCGAGGCGCGGAACGCTTTTTTTCTGAAGCTGCCGCCGCTGGTGTTTCTGGGTTGGTTGTGCCTGATCTCCCCCTTGAGGAAGCGGAACGTTTGTCCCCACTTGCAGCACAACATGGCCTTGATCTTGTTTTGCTTGTGGCTCCCACGACACCTGAACAGCGGATGGAGCGCATTGCTGCTTCCAGCCGTGGGTTCACCTATTTGGTTTCTGTGACGGGTGTCACCGGAGAACGATCAAGTCTTCAAGAACGTGTCGGCCAATTAGTTACTTCTCTGAAGCGATGTGAAGCCGGTCCTGTTGCTGTGGGATTTGGAATCTCCGGTCCTGAGCAGGTCCGTCAGGTGAGGGCATGGGGCGCCGATGGAGCCATTGTTGGCAGTGCGTTAGTCAAAAGAATCGCCGCTGCGCAACCTTGTTGTGCAGCGGCGGAAGCAGGAGAATTTTGCCGTGAACTGCGTGCAGCAGCCGGCTGAAAATCACTCTTCGTCTTCGTCTGTGCCACCAACGGGAACGAGGCGGATCTGTTTGCGACCCAGCTTGATCTCGAACTCATCACCAGGCTTGAGATCAAGCATGGCGGTGTAAGCCTTGCCGATCAACAAGTTGCCGTTCCCTTGGACAGTTGCAACGTAGGAAAGCTTGCGACCACCCTTGCCAATACCAGCGGAACCACCGCCAAGTTCAATGCCCTTGGCATTGAGAAGAGCCTCATAGAAAGCTGTGAAGTTAACGCGATCAGAACCATCCTTCTTTTTTGAGACATACCCACAGGCAGTGGCCAGGTCTGTCTTGGAGACGTCACCTAAATCCTTGACCTTTGCAAGGAGTTCAGTACCAGTGAGCATCATCATAAAAACAATCTACCTTCTGAACATAGCGCTTAATGTGCAGTATGCGTCAACCATTCGGCGCAGATTTTTTTAACCGGAGGTGAAACTATGGCCCGCTTCGTTCTCTGGGGGACTTATTGCGACAACGCATTGGAAAAAAGAGCTCCGTTTCGCGATGAGCATCTCGAGCGGCTTAAAGCCCTCAAGGAAAGTGGGACATTGATCACTCTCGGACCGACTGTTGGCAGTACACACGTTTTCGCAGTCTTTGAGTGCGACAGTGAATCAACTGTGCGAGCTCTGCTTGAAGCAGATGTCTATTGGCGAGAAGGAATCTGGACTCATCTGGATGTTTATCCCTGGATCCAGGCATTCTGAGCCTGCTGCCAGATCCAGTCGGCAACCACGACGTCATTCCCTTCTCCGAGAACATCGGCATAACCGCTCATTTGGCCAACCCCTTCACGGGCAATCTGCGCGATCGCTTGAGCATTGTTGAGCTCTCGTTTTTCGAGAGCCTTGAGCTTTAGTGTTCGTCCTCGACGAATGATGTTGCCACCGTTGGGATGACATCCAGCGCAATGCAGATCAAATAGTTGCGCTCCTGATCCACTCAGGCTCCAGGCGCTTGAACTCTGCCAAAGCAGTGTGATTAGCATCAGGGCCCCTGCCAGCAGAGTTCTCATCGTCAATCAGCCGGTGATTTCAGTCTGCCTCGGTGCAAGCCAATGGCTTAATCTGAATCTGCGGGTTGTCAGGATCACAACAGTTGTTCCTGATCTGATGGCGGAAGAGGATCTGCAGCGTTTTCTGTTGAAGGTTCAACAGCTCAACGCATTAGTCAGCAGTCTTGATGCTGATCCGGAACGACGTCGTCAGTTGGCCTCATGCTCTGATCACAATGCGGTTGTGCAACTGGCCCGGTCTTGGGGATACAGCATCGGCCGACGCTGGGGAGAGCCGAGTGTTGAGTCGCCACGTCGATCGAATCTGCTGGCGGAGGCCCCTTCAGCTTCAGGGCAGGAATCAGAGGAGGAGTTGTGTTCAGGCCGGGATTGGAGGCTGATGAGAATCAGCTCCAATGGATCGCGCAGTCCTGATGGTTTCTGGTATCAACAGAAAGAGAATGAGTGGCTCACCCTGTTGAAAGGAAGCGCTCGCTTACGTCTTGAAGATCCAGAGGAATGGATTGAACTCAGCGTTGGGGATCAGCTGATGCTTCCAGCCGGTCGGCGTCATCGGGTTGAGAGGACGGATGCTGATCCTGGAACGGTATGGCTCGCTCTTTATTGGAATGAGAGTCCGGGCGAGTATCGGGTTCATTCGATCGTTTAACGAGCCAGTAAGCCCCCGCCAACGCGATAGCGGAGACACCAAGGCCGATCAATAGCTGAGGCTTATCTTCCGCACCTTTGGGCAGCACAATGACTTTTCTGGCTACGGCCGTCAGTGCGGTGACTAGCACCAGTTCGATCTGCACGACATGGCGACGCAGGTAACTGGTGATGTTCTGCAGCACTTCAAGGGCAATGAGTACGGTCAGCAGATCGCCAAGGATGCGAATCAGACCATCACCGAGCCAGTAGGAATCCTGTTCATTGGTGATCAGCGACAACGCAACCCGGATTGTGAGCTGCACGATCGAAGCAGCGATCACAACAGCAGTGATCGCGGTGAGCAGGATGGCGACCTGCTTTTCACCCGCATCAACCCATTGAAGGAAACTTCGACGTGTGCGGCGGGATTGAATCACTGTGCTCAGTTGCTGCTGAACGGGTTGAAGTAAGGCTTGGCGGGTGTGTCGCCAGGGGGGTTCTCGATCTTGGTGTTGCAGGTGATCGATCCATCCGCTGCTTCGACGCAGTCGGTGGGAACAACTGTGCTCTGTTCACCGGTGCGGCTGTTGGGGCCCAGCAACCAGACCTCTGATTGAGCCATCGCGGCTTGAGGAAGCGTCACGCTGACAGCGGTGAGGAGGCTGACGCCGAGCAGTCGTTGCGGGACGGATGCCATGGAGAATCAAATCTATATCCCCATGTTGCCTGCGATCGTGTTCAGCCGGTGCAGTCGTCTCTAATTTCTCTAAGCAGCAGATCCAACTGACCGAAGGGATCGGCATTGGTCTGAGCGGGGCTGGATCCTGAACCCTCATGCGCAGGTGCTCCTGGATCAGCGGCCCACTCAGCTTCGATCGAGCAGAGCCGGGCTGCTAATCGAGGCATGCCCCCAAGGACATGCTCTCTTTGCAGCACTTCCATCAGGGCTGGCATCCGGGTGGATGTCGCTCTGAGGCTGCGGCGGAGGTCCGACTGGGTACGCCCTTGCTGCTTGAGCCAGTCCTTCAGCAGTGCTGCAAGGTCGTCCTCTAACTCACGTGACCAGCGGCTCATGGGCGGTGGATCGGGAACCATTGATCCAGTTTGCGTTGCGCCCGTTGCCTGATCTCGGGAGTGATGTGATTCCGGCATAGACCCATGACTGCGGTGATGGCCACCAGGTCATCACTGAAACCAGCCACTGGTAACAGATCCGGGATGAGGTCTGTGGGGACGAGAAGGTAAGTGAGAGCTGCCAGCAGGGTGAACCTGGCTTGAGGAGGCGTTGCCGGATCAAGCATCATCTCCAGCGCTTCAAGGGCTGGGCGAGCAATCGATCGTCCAGCCCGCTTCAGCAGTTGCCGAAATGCAGACTCATCGATGACTTCACTGTCGAGCACTTCGGCATCCACTCCCTCACCGTTGAACCCGGCGTTGAACTCCGTGGTGCCTGAAGGGGAGCTCGATGTCATGGCGATGGCGGTTACGCGGTCAGCCTTAAGAATCTCACCCCTCCAGGCGAATCTGCCAGGAGGTGAGCCGAATCTCCGGGGGTGGGTTCCCGTTCAGACGCTCATCTCGACAAGGCCGTGTTGGATGCCGGTTTTGCGCAGTTTGCGCAGAGCGCGTTGCACCACTTGGCGGCAGTACTCACGGCTGCAGTTCATGTGCCGGGCTACCTCAGCCAATGTGCGCCATTCATGGCTGCCATCGAGGCCGAATCTCAGCATCACGACCGTCCGTTCTTTGGGCGTGAGATTGGATTTGTCCAACAGCTTCCAGGCCGAAGCCGTCCTTTCAGCGATTTCCGCCCGTTCCATCGGTGGAATTTCATCGCTAGGGAGAACGTCAACCAGCTCTGAAGGATCAGATTTTGACTTCACGACCCCCTGAAGGCTGACCGTCACACTGCGTAATTCACAACCCAGAAGATCTTCCACTTCGCTGAGGGAGATTTGCATCGACTCCGCCAGTTGTTCTGATGTTGGAGGCAAGCCATTGCTCTGCATCAGTCGAGCCTTGGCAGCACGAAGTTTGGTGAGTTTTTCATTCACATTCACGGGAATACGAATGGTGCGGCTCTGCGTTGAAAGAGCGCGGTTCAAGCCCTGACGAATCCACCAGTAGGCATAGGTGGAAAAACGGTGACCACGCGTTGGGTCGTATTTTTCGACGGCGCGTGTGAGTCCAAGGGTGCCTTCCTGAATCAGATCCAGTAGGTCAAGTCCCTTGCCCTGGTATCGCTTCGCAAGATTCACGACCAACCTGAGGTTGGACGTGATCATCTGATTTTTGGCTCTTTCTCCCCGCTTAATCGTGCGCTTCTCTTCATCGTTGTAAACACATGCGGGTCCACTTCCGCCGGCAAGCTGACAGCGCTCGTTCAGAGCAACCATCGCTTGAACTTTGCGACCCATCGTTAACTCCTGTTCAGGAGTCAGTAGTTGATGTCTGCCGATTTCGCCTAGAAATGCACTCAGTGAACTCACCATCACATGGTTGCCAGGTTTATTGAACCTAGGGCGAAAGCCTTTTTATTTGGCGCGTGTAATGAAGACTGCGGAATTCACATTTCAGACGTAATTCTGAATTTGTACCGAATTCAAGTTTTGTTCATAGTGTGATTCGTTTCGCTTCATATTTGCCTTGAATTGGTTGTGCAGACCTTCCCAATGAAAGCGACGCAGGCTTCCTCTCAGCCGCTACTGTCGCCAGCAACAAATGATTCGAGCTCATGTTGCTGGCCTCTGCGCTGACTCCGGAGATTGCCAAGAGTGCTGGAGTGGCTTACGTCCACTACCTGAGCTTCATGCTCTGCTTCGCAGCCTTGGTGGTGGAGCGCCGGCTGATTCGTCCTGATCCGGATCGCAGGACCGCAACGGCCATGGTGATCACCGACATAATTTATGGAATTGCAGCACTCGCTTTGCTGGTGACTGGAATTCTGCGGGTGCTTTATTTCGGTCAGGGCAGCGAGTTTTACACCGAAAACCCATTGTTTTGGTGGAAGGTCGGTTTGTATCTGAGTGTTGGAGGGCTGTCGCTCTATCCCACGGTTACTTATGTCCTTTGGGCGATTCCACTGCGCAAGGGCGAGTTGCCAAAGGTGGGAGAGGCGCTAGCAACCCGTCTTGGCTGGATCATCAACGTGGAGCTGGTGGGATTTGCAATGGTTCCGATGCTCGCCACACTCATGGCAAGGGGTGTTGGTCTTCCCGCTGCTTGAGTAACGAGTTCGATGCTTGATGCCCCCTGTCCACCGGTTCAGCAGGTTCGCAAGCTGGAGGGGCATCCCTTCACTGCTGCGGCTGCCGAAACAGCACCTGGATACGGGGCGCGTTTGGCGACAACGGCTTTCGGGATTCCATCTCTGCCTCGCTGGTGTGTCTGGGTCGAGCCTGCAGCTGGTGAGGTGGCGGATCAATGGGAGCGACGTTGGCTGAATGCCATTGATGCCGCTTTGGATCAATGGATGCCTCTGTTGCCGATCACGCGTGTCAGTGATCGCAACCGTGCTCACATTCGGGTGGAACGCCGTCGGCCGCCGCGGCGCAAGCTGGCGGGGGGCTGGAGAGCCAGCAATGGTCGTGCTGTGCTCCAACTGCTGGAAGTGCGTCGCGCAGGCATCTGGCGACTGGAACCAGGCGTGACCGTGCTGGTCTCACCGGAGCTGAGGGCGCAGTCCCTGCAGGCCACCGCGTTGCATGAGTTGGGCCATGCCTTTGGTCTCTGGGGGCACAGCGTTGATCCGGCTGATGCCCTTGCTCCGGTGCAAGGAGCCTCGCCTGTGCTCGCTCCATCCGCCGGGGATCGAAGCACGCTGAACTGGTTGCGTGACCAGCCCAGCCGTTTCGGTGAGCCCTTCAAGCCTGCCGATGCCGCAGAGCAATGATGATGCTTTTGACGCACGCTTCAAGCTTCTGTCAGGCCGCTCAAAACTCGGCATGCTGCCTGCAGTGAACAATTGCTGGACTTGAGGATTGCGACCTTGCTGCGCTCACGCAGCCTGATGCGTTCACTGCTCATGAGCGTTGTGCTCGTTTCGGTTGCCGGATGTGGTTCCTCGGGTCCTCTTCCCAGGGACGGACGGACCGCCAAAGACAGCATCCGCATTCAGTTGGATGCTGCCAATCCCTCCGCCAGCACTGGAGAGCTCAATCAGGGACGGGAAGATCGTCGCTTCAAGGTTGGCTACGGCCGCAACGGCATCGCCTGCGCTGGAACAACCTTTGAAGAGGGCTGGACTCCGCTGGGCACCTTTCGCGTGAACGCAATCCTCAGTAAGGATCGCTTTGTGATGGATCCCGCTTTGGTGAAGGAGTCCGGAAAGACTGAGACCTATCTGCGCGAGAACCTCTTTCGCAACATGAGTTCCATCGATTTCAAGGGTGATGGTGAAACGGGGGAGTACGGCGATGGATACATCAGCCTGGCGCCTGTGCCTGCCACGCCACAGCCATTTCGTTTCAACACTTACGACGGCAAATTCCGCTGGTACAGCTTCGCGATTCACGGCACCAACGATCCCAGCCGGGTGGGGCAGTCGATCACCGGTGGCTGCATCAATGTGGATCAGACGGTGATGACGGATCTGCTCCAAACTGTGCAACTTGGAGATGAAGTGGTGATCAGTTCTGAGTCTCCCTGCACACCTTGATCACGCACACAATGATTAAGGTCTGCGCGGGGCTCTACGCCGGGCCGCCAGGACGGCCTGTACTTGGCGCCAGCTCACACCGTGATGGGCTAGGGCCACCTGCAGATGAAAGAGGATGTCGGCCGCTTCTCCAGCAATCTCGTCGGCGTTGTCGTCCTTGCAAGCCATGACAAATTCCGCACTCTCCTCCCCGATTTTTTTGAGGATGCTGTTGTCACCTCCCTCCAGCAGTTTGTTGGTGTAGCTGCCTTCCTCCGGTTGATCTCGGCGGCCTTCGATCACGCGCATCAGCTCCGTGCAGGCATCCGCCGGGGGGGCAAGCGACTCCGGCCCCCCCGGGGCGCGTTGATCACTGTCTTCGTAAAAGCAGCTGCGAGCGCCGGTGTGGCAGGCCACATCGCCGGTCTGTTCAATCGTGATCAGGATGACATCCGCATCGCAGTCGTAGCGGATGCTTCTCACTTTCTGAGTGTGGCCGCTGGTGGCGCCCTTGTGCCAAAGCTCTTTGCGCGAACGGCTCCAGTAATGGACCTCACCGCTGCTCAGGGTGAGGTCGATGGAGTGCCTGTTCATCCAGGCCACCATCAGCACGGCACCATCCAGCCAGTCCTGGGCGATTGCAGGGATCAGACCCGCATCATTGAAACGGAGCTGATCAATGAAGGCTGATGTGAGGGGCTGCATCGGGCTGCGCTTGCTGCAGATGGAGTCAGAACGAATCCTGACGCAGTGCCTGTCCCCCTATCGATTCGCCCGAATTGGTCGAGGCTGGCTTTCTGGAACCGTTGGTTGACTGAGGTCAGCATCGATACGTTGATTACAGAGTTCTGAACGTTGCGATGCGATCTGGTCTCAAGCGAGCAATTGTCAGCAGTGGCCTTGTGCTGCTGTCCTGCGCACTCGCCACTGCGACCTCTGCTTCGCAACGGCGCAGTTCAACACCTCTCGATTTTTTGACTATCCGAAAGGCCTCAAGCCCGCAGATCTCGCCTGATGGCGAGACGGTGGTTTTCGTTTTGGAGGAGCCAGGACCTCAAAAGGAGGGTCAACCCTGGCGTGGTGATCAGGATCTTTGGAGAGTTCCAACAAACGGCAGCGCTCCTCCCCAACGCTGGATCTCAAGTCCACAGCGGGACTGGTCACCTCGATGGTCTCCGGATGGCGGAACGCTGGCCTTTCTCTCCAAACGTGGCAAAGCAGAGTCAAACGGATCCACAACACAGATTTTTCTGAGCGATTCATCTGGCGCCGAGGTTCGTCAGCTCTCGCGGGTGAGCGGAGAGATCTCCGCATTCCGTTGGGCGCCCGATGGCAGCACTCTCGCTTTTCTTGCTTCAGACGATCTGAATCATTCCGACAGCGGCCCCCATCCATCGAACCGGCCCCTACCTCTGACGAAGCTTTATCAGCTGTCTGTTTCAGGAGACGAGGTGACGCTGATTTCACCGTCTGGCCTGAATGTGATCGACTTTGACTGGTCACCGGATGGCACCCGAATTGCCGCTCTGACCTCTCCAACAGCCAAGGTTTCGGATCTGGTCAGTGCCAGGCAGCTCGTGATCATTGATCCCTCCCTGGCTGCGGTTGAGCGCCGTTTCACCAATCGCATCGGTTGGGACTCTCCCGTGTTGTGGTCGCCTGACGGGGAGCTCATCCATGTGGATGTCTGGAGATCACCCGGAGATGCTTGGTCTCCGGCTTTTATCTCAACCAGCGATGGTCAGACTCAGGTTGTCATCGATGATGTCAGAGCCACGATCGGAGATACACGCTGGTCTGCTGACTCCCGCTTTCTTTTCGGCCAGTTGTTGGAGGGGAACCAGACGACTCTCGCAAGGATTGAGCGAGAGACGGGTGCCATCCAGCGGCTAACTCCATCTGGCGCCAAATTGTTTGAGAAGGGCACATACACCGCTCATGATTCATCGGGCCGAGTTGTTCTGCTCAAAGCTTCTGCATCGACTCCGCCAGATCTCTGGTTCGTTGATGCAGGTCAGGCTCCCAAACAGCTCACGCGTTTAAATCCGCAGATTGATCAGATCCGATTTGGAGAGGTGCGTGAGCTGCAATGGCGCAATCCAGATGATGGTCAAACAGTGCATGGATTTTTTGTTCTTCCCCCTGACTATCAACCTGGTCGCCGTTATCCGATGGTGACGGTTCTGCATGGTGGTCCGACATCGGCGTGGCAGATCGGATGGTCGGATGGTTTTACGGATTGGGGCCAGGTCTTGGCTGCCAATGGTTACATCGCTTTTTTCCCAAATGTGCGGGGTTCACTGGGTTCTGGAGTTGATTACGCCAATGCAAATACAGGTGATTTAGGCGGAATTGATTATGTGGATGCGATCAGTGGAGTCGACGCAATGGTTGCGCACGGATTTGCAGATCCCAACCGGTTAGGTGTTGGTGGTTATAGCTATGGCGGTTATCTGAGCTCATGGAGCATCACCCAGACAACACGTTTCAAGGCAGCGGTGTCCGGCGGAATCCTGGCTGATCTGATCAGCTTTTACGGCACCACTGATATCCCTCAGTATCTGACCATTCACCTCGGCGAGCCACCTTTCCCTGAACAATCACTGGCATGGCAGCGCTCTCCGCTCAAGCATGCGTCAAAGGTGACAACACCCGTTTTGTTTTATGTGGGTGACAGTGACCAACGCACCCCCCCGGGTCAGGTTCATCAGATGCATCGTGCCGTTGAGGATGCTGGAGTCACGACCTTGAAAGTGATCTATCCAGGAGAAGGTCATGGATTCGTGGACCGAAACAATCAATTGGATCTGATGCAACGGATGCTGGCTTGGTATGGACGCTATCTGGCGCCAGCTGGGGAATCTCAATGAGAATATTGAGCTTCAGTCAGCCGCGTTTCTTGGGATTCACTGTCAACTTTGTAGCGTCATGCCTGCGCTTGCTGAAGATATAGACAGGAAGAATCCTGCCGCAGTGCCGTCCCTCTTCTCCGCCCGATGCCTCTGCCCTCCGCTGGTTACACCTGCAGCAAGCATTTCGAGGAGTACCCCTGTTGCCATCGGCAGTGGCAGCACCCCGGGCATTGCCGGTTTGTCCACGGCTACAGCCGCAGCTTCACCGTGTGGTTCGCCGCGACCCACCTCGACCCATGTGGGTTTGTGGTGGATTTCTCCAGTCTCAGGCCCCTGGAGAAGCAGCTCAGGCACCAGTTCGATCACACCTTTTTGGTGAATGCTGATGATCCGTTGATGCAGCAATGGCAGAGCCTGCATGAGCAGGGTGCTCTGGATCTGCGGGTGATGGACAACGTTGGGATGGAAGCCACTGCGCGGTTGGTGTGGGGCTGGGCCAACACCCTGTTGCAAGAACGTGATGCCGGCCGCAGCTGCTGCTGGAAAGTGGAGGCTCGTGAGAACCAGGCCAATGGCGCTTGTTACGAGGCTCTGCCCGATTGGTTCGGCACTGCGAACCAATCGGGTCAGTGATCAGCTCAGCACCAGTTTCCGCTGCTCTTCGCTGCCGCTGGTCGGCTGCACATCCACAGTGACGTCATCTCCGTCGCCGTAACGTCCAGCCAGGATGGCTTTGGCAATCGGTGTTTCCAGCTCACGCTGGATGGCACGCTTGAGCGGACGGGCGCCGTACACCGGGTCATAGCCGGCATCGGCAAGCCAATCGGTGGCGTTGTCGCTGATGCTCAGACCGAGCTTGCGCTCCATGAGACGTTGACGCAGGCGGTTCACCTGCAGACTCACGATCTGGCGTAGTTCGTCTCTGCGCAGGCTGTGGAAGATGATCTGATCATCGAGCCGATTGAGGAATTCAGGACGGAAATGACCGCGAAGGGCGTCATTCACCCGCCGTTCCATTTCGTCGTGCTGCCCGTCATCACCGCCCAGATCCAGGATCGACTGGCTGCCGATGTTGCTGGTGAGGATCAGCACGGCATTGGTGAAATCCACGGTTCGGCCCTGACCGTCGGTGACGCGACCGTCATCCAGGATCTGCAGCATCACGTTGAAAACGTCGGGGTGCGCTTTTTCCACTTCGTCGAAGAGGATCACGGCATAAGGGCGACGGCGCACGGCTTCAGTGAGCTGTCCTCCCGCCTCGTAGCCGACGTATCCAGGAGGAGCACCGATCAGACGACTGACTGTGTGTTTCTCCATGTATTCACTCATGTCGATGCGAACCATTGCGTCTTCGCTGTCAAACAGCTGTGCTGCCAGGGCCTTGGACAGCTCGGTTTTGCCGACACCGGTGGGACCGAGGAACAGGAAACTGGCGATTGGTCTGTGGGGATCACTGAGCCCGGCGCGTGAACGCTGAATCGCATCGGCGACGGCGGTGACGGCCTGCTGCTGACCCACTACTCGCTCGTGTAGCTGGTTCTCGAGCCCGAGCAGCTTGGCCATCTCCGATTGCACAAGCTTGGCCACAGGAATACCGGTCCATTTGGCGATCACCTCGGCGATGTCGTCTTCGGTGACCTCCTCACGCAGCAGCGACTTCTCCTGACCGTTGTCGTTGTCCTCGCTCAGTGCGGCCTCTTTCTCAGCCAGCTGCTTCTGGAGTGTGGCCAGTGTTCCGTATTCCAGCTCCGCAGCCTTGTTGAGGTCATAACTGCGCTTGGCCTGGTCCACCTGCAGCTGCACACGCTCAATCTCCTCCTTGAGGTTGGAGAGCTCATCAATCGCTCCCTTCTCCTGCTGCCACTGAGCATTGAGAGTGCTTTGCTGCTCTGAGAGTTCTGCGAGTTCCCGCTCGAGCTTCTCCAGCCGCTCCTGGCTGGCGGCATCGGATTCTCGGCCGAGCGAGAGTTTCTCCATCTCCAGCTGGAGGATCTTGCGATCGATTTCGTCGATCTCCTCTGGTTTGGAGGTGATCTCCATCTTCAGTCGCGCGGCGGATTCATCCACCAGATCGATGGCCTTATCTGGCAGAAAGCGGTCGGCGATGTAGCGGCTGCTGAGGACGGCGGCAGCCACCAGTGCACTGTCAGCAATGCGAACACCGTGGTGCACTTCATAACGTTCCTTAAGTCCGCGCAGGATCGAGACCGTGTCCTCCACCGTGGGTTGGTCTACGAGTACCTGTTGGAACCGACGCTCAAGAGCTGGATCCTTTTCGATGTGCTGACGATGTTCGTCGAGTGTTGTGGCGCCGATGCAGCGCAGTTCACCTCGGGCCAGCATCGGTTTGAGCAAGTTGCTGGCATCCATGGCGCCGCCTGTGGCACCGGCCCCAACCACCGTGTGGATCTCATCGATGAATAGAACGATCTGTCCTTCGGAGTCGGTGACCTCTTTCAGAACCGCTTTGAGCCGCTCCTCGAATTCGCCGCGATATTTGGCCCCGGCGATCAAGGCCCCCATGTCGAGGGCGATGAGCTGTCGGTTCTGCAGCGCCTGAGGAACATCGCCGTTGACGATGCGCTGTGCCAGGCCTTCGACAATGGCGGTCTTGCCGACGCCTGGTTCGCCGATCAGCACGGGGTTGTTCTTGGTTCTGCGGCTGAGGATCTGAATGGTGCGGCGGATCTCCTCGTCGCGGCCGATCACGGGATCAAGCTTGCCGTCGCGGGCTGCTGCCGTGAGATCACGTCCGTATTTCTCCAGTGATTCGTAGGTTGCTTCTGGGTTTTGGTCGGTCACGGTCTGGCTGCCGCGCACGGCATCAACGGCAGTTCTCAGGGCTTTGGCGTCAGCACCCACCTGACTCAGCAGGCGTTGTCCGCAGCGAGAATCCTCTGCTAAAGCGAGCAGCAGGTGTTCGATGGAGATATAGCTGTCTCCGTACCCCTGCTTGAGAGATTCGGAACGATCCAGCAGGGCGTTAAGCCCTTTGCCCAGATAAACGGATTCTGGCGGAGACTGCAGCGCCGGTTGCTGACTGAGATGGGCTTCCAGGTTGCTCTGCAGAGCGGATGGCGTCACACCGGCTTTTTCGAGAATGCGACTGGCCAGTCCGTCCTGTTCGAGGAGTGCCAGCATCAGGTGCTCGGTCTCCAGTTGTTGATGGCGTCGCTTCTGGGCCAGGTTCTGGGCCGAGAGGATCGCGGCCCAGGCCTTTTCAGTGAATTGTTCGGCCGTGGGTTGCATGAGTCCGTTGGTACTGATGTCACCGTATGGGTCTTATCCATGCTCGAGCCAGGGGGAACCGATCCAGTTGGTTCGGTCTGCACGCCAGCATGCGGTCAACCGATCCAGATCGGTAGGGTCCACCGAATCCTGCAGCGATCAAGGTGGATGGAACCCCTGTGAACCCGACTCTGGTCACAACATTGGTGGTCAGAGTGCAAGAGCTCTATGGACCGTCGCCCTCGGACCTGGAGAGGATGTGCTGGACAGTGGTCCATGAACATCATCACGGCACCATGCCGTCTGAGTACGACATCCGGGAGGTTGATGAGGATCTCTATCTGGCGGTGCTGACGGCGGCTCGCTCGTAGGAATAAAGGGTTGCAACGGCGTCTCGGCGTACTTGCAACTCAGGCACCGGCTAGGCCATGGTTAAGCAAATCTGAAGGAGTGGGTTGTGAAGGCTGCCCCGTCCTGTCCCCTGCATCTGGGGATTCTCGATTCACCCGACTACTGGACCGACAACGCTCTGGTTGAGTCTGTATCGCCAACCACCGCTTCTGAGTGGAGGCAATGGATTCAACAGTCAGAATCCGATCGCAGGCTAAGGAACCCTGACCGGCAGGCTGGTATCCGTGGCTGAATCGTCCTCTGTTCGGCAGGATGAAGACATGAAAAGACGGTCATGGCTGACTCGGATCAGTGCACACCTTCTGGGTGTTGTAGATGAGTACTGGGCGATGCGCGAACCCGCCCAGTATCACCAGCAGCTTCCCTGTTGTGATCTGAAAAGCGAAATGGATGCGACCAGGTCGACGAGCCAGCGTTGAGACAGTGGAGATGGCAGCACTGTTGTAGCGCTCTGAGACAGCATTCCCGCTTCAATCACGAGATTGCTGCCACTCCGTTGGACTGTGGCTAGGTGATGGAGATGACCTCATTGATGGTGAGCTGCATGTCCGTGATCAATATCTCCGGCGACAAGACCCCCAAGCTGGATCGTGTGTTTGAGTACTGGCCGCGCACGATCCAGCAGTACTGGCGTGATCAGGAGAACCGTCAGAAGTCGCTGCAGGCCAAGCTCTTGTCTGAAACGATTCGCCTGCAGAGTGCTTCAAGGCCTCGTAAGCAGCTCTTCGCGAAGCGACAGAGTTTTGTCTCTCCGTGCCATACCCTTCGGTCGTAAGGCCTGTTTCAGCGACAGGCCGCAAGATTGACTTTTGCTGCCTCCAGGGCTTCTTCACAGGCGGCACGATCCTCCTTATCGATGTCCCCCTGGCTGCCATTCAGGCGGGCTTCAAGAAACGCGATCTCTTCGATCCAGTGGTTGCGGTCGTTGGGTTCAAGGCTCATGGCTGACGAAGAGTCGCTGCGACTGTCGCATTTACCATCCCAGCATCGAGGAGGTGCTGATGTCGGTTGTGGTGCCGGAGGATTTCGATTATTCGGCTTCCATTTCGTTTCTTGAGATCAGGGATCAGCTGCCCTTGATCGATCCTGAAAGCCTGTCCCGGCAGGATGTGCTGGCGATTCTTCTCCATCTGTTTGATCAGAAACCCGGTTTTGTCGACCGCGGTCACGATGTCAATAACACCGAAACGGCCTGGGTGAATGCCTATCTCTTCAGGCTCAGGCCAGGCCGTGATGATCAGGGGTTGGAAGGATATGTGGTCGAATGCATCGGATCCAGTGTGGATCGCATGGCCCAGCTGTTCTGATCTCAGTCATTGACGATCGTTGTCCAGGCCAGTTCAGTTACTTCTGTAGCGGCCGATCAAGCAGGTCGCATTGATTCAACCCCTGAGCATTGGGGTCGGCTTCCTGAAGTCGATGGAGGATGTTGCGAAGATCGGCTCCAGCCAGTTCTCCGTTGGTTTCCCACTTCAGGCTGGTCCCGCGACGGTTGTGAACGGTGTCGTTCATGAGCATTCTCGAGCGAATGCACTTTCGTTGATCAGCAGGACGCCGGAAAGCACCCACTTGAAATCCTTAAAGGAAGTTAAAAGTGTGTTGGTTGCTACTTTCCTGGCGCGGTTTGTTCTCGGCCAAAGCCTTTGGCTTGCGCCTGGCGGGTGAGGTTGCGTTGCTGGCGGCTGAACAGTGCTTTGCACTCAATCGCTTCTCCCGCATGGGGTGCGATTTCGATGCCACTGGTCTGCATGGCGTGCTGCTGCTCTTGTTCTTCGCTCGACCCCGTCTCGTTCTGTAGGTAGGCATTGACGTAAGCCTGGGCAGTCTCTGTAGGCGGGTAATACAGCGTTCCAGGTCCCCTTCGGCGGCGAGTGAGGTTTCTCGCTAGGCGTCGATGTTGGATGCCTGCCCAGAGTTGACCTGGGTTGCGGACCATTTAGTTATTGAGACTTGGCGCCTCGGTGTCTTCGCTGAGCGCCATCGAGGTTCCATCAACGAAGTCGCTCAGCAGGGTGACGACTGGCATGGCCTGGGCCACAAAGGTTCAGTCTGTGCTGCCGTGCGTTCTGATTCCCAGAGCACTGCGGCTGAACCAGCTCTCCATCTTTGATGTCTGATCGTCTGCGACCAGGTCGGCACGATTCAAAGCGAAGTCGAGACTTCTTGCTAAAGCCACAATCTCAGTATCGTCTGAGCAGCCGTGCAGTTGTCGTCTGAGCGATTCACTGTGTTCGAGCGCATGCACAAAGGCACTCAATGCTTCTCTGCTCATCGTGACCATCCTTTTTCAGCCTGTTTTTCGACGAATGCAGCGACATCATCGATTTCCGTGAGACTCAGCTTGCCTTCGTAGGAAGGCATGGCATTTTTGCCGTTCTCGATCTGATGCTCGATTGCTTCAATCGGATGCTGGCTGTAGGAATCGAGGTAGGCCTGCAAGTCCGCCTGGCTCAGGGTGCGAGTGGCTCTGATCACATTGCCGCCACCCATATGGCAGGCAGCACAGTTGCTTGAGAACAGCTGGGCTCCATGAGACAGATCAGCGTCAGTCATGGCTCTTGCCGGCAGAGCCGCTCCGAGAGTGAGGCATAGGCTGAGGACCAGTGCCAGTGCAGAAGCAGGGTTTGGCATCCCTTGGCGTTCATCTCTATGCCAAACCTATCCATCATCAACAACAAGAAAAGACCCCAGGTTGAACGTTGACAATCTGGGGTCTGAATATGTTGAAACCTGAAAAATCAGGTGTTTTCTGAACAAATCACTCGACGATCACTTGGCCAACCATGCCAGCACCGCGGTGGGGCTCGCAATAGAAGTCGTAAGTACCGGCTTCGCTGAAGGTTTCTTCCCAGGATTCGCCGGGGGAGAATGCCAGATCGGGGTGGCTGTATTCATCGTGACCTTCAAAGACGGCGTTGTGAGGGGCCATCTTGTTGTTGACGAACTTGACGGTGTCACCGGCTTTGATCGTGACCGAGCTGGGCTCGAAAGCCAGCATTCCTGAATCTGCGCCAAGCTTCACCTCAACGGTGGCGGCACTTGCGGAAGCAACACCCACGGTGCAGGCCAGCACAAAAGCGAAGGCGGTGTAGAAAATCGATTTAAGGCTCTTCAGCATGACGACTGTTGAAGTTGCCTCATTATAGGCGTATCTCAGGGTGATCCCCGTTTCGGTAAACCTGAATCCAGCAAGACCGATTCAAGATCTGCGGCATGGCTTTTGACGCCGAAGCGCTCTGGCTGGGTCACGGGTTCGTGAATGAAATGGCGCTGACGAATGGAAAAGCGATCCCAGGCATTGACCTCGATCGGCAGCACCTTGATCAGTGTTTCGATCAACCAGGGCCAGAGAGGGATACCAGGAGTTCGTCGAATCCCACGCCAGCGGCAAAGGCTGGCCACTGCTTCATTCACGCTGATGGCCTTCTGTCCCATCACAATTCTGCGTACAGCACCCTGGCCGGGCTCCGGGTTGCGTTGATGGGGATGGGTGGCGAGATAGCCGCAAATCGCAGCAATGTCTGCTGCGTGGATGAAGTGGAAGCTGGCATCGGCCCGAAGGAATCGAGCCAGCCAGAGCCATTTGCTGGCTTCTGCGAGGCCTTCGGTGAGGTAGCTGGTGGGGAAAGGACTGCTGCCGTCCACTCGGCCTCCGAACACCAGGGTGGGGAAGACGGTGACAATTTTCTCGGCGAGAGGATGCTCCTCTAAATCTTTCAGGCACTGGGCTTTGGTCTGGATGTATTCAGTGCCGTAGGCCAGTGCTTCGGTGAGGGGCTGCAGATGCCGATCCAGGATGCTGGCTGTTGAGAAATAGGTGATTTGCTCGACCAAGGATGGATTGAGCAGTGACAGCATTCGCTTCACGGCCACAACATTCACTTGCTGAGCCCGTTCGGGATCCCCCCAGGCAGTGGCTGTGTGGATCACGCGGTGCGCACTGGCCAGCTCAGATGCGAATCGATCGGCTTCGCGAAGGTCGCCCACCAGCAGTTGAATCCGCGGATGATCCGCAGAAACGGCAGTGAGTTTGCTGGGATCACGCAGCCAGAGCAGCAGCTCTGCGTCGCTGTTCTCCAGCAGCCATGAAGTGGTGTATTGCCCGACGCAGCCGCTGGCACCCGTGATCAGGATGCGCGACGGAGTTGTGGTCTGACTCAAGCGAGAGCCCCGACTCGATCCATCACGCTCTTGCCTGCTGTGAAGAAGGCAGCTCCATTCTCCTCGGGTGTGCCGGGAAGAATTCCATGGCCGAGGTTCAGGATATGGCGGCGACCTCTGGCCTTGCGAACGCAGTCATCGATTCGGGCTTCGATGGCCTGAGGGGTTCCGAACAGCAGGCCGGGATCAACATTGCCTTGTACACCGATGTGTTCAGGCAGGCGTGCACAGGCCTCTGCCATGTCCACGGTCCAGTCGAGGGAGATGATGTCCACACCGGTCTGGGCCATCCTTTCGATCACGCCGGCGCTGCCGGAGATATAGAGGATGAACGGGGTATCGGGATGGGTCTGCTTGACAAGGTCGACCACCTTTTTCTGGTAAGGAGCCGCGAAGACGTCGTAGTCGGCTGGGCTGAGTTGCCCTGCCCAGGAGTCGAACATCTGCACCACTTGTGCCCCGGAATCGATCTGATAGCGCAGGTAGTTGGCAATGGACTCGGCGAAATGGTCGAGCAGTTTATGCAGCAATTCGGGCTCACGGAAGGCCATGGCCTTGATCACCGCATAGTTTTTGCTGCTTTTGCCTTCCACCACGTAGGCAGCCAGCGTCCAGGGAGCACCAACGAAACCCAGCACAGCCGCCTCATTGCCAACGCTCTCACGTAAACGCCCCAGCACTTCGCCTACAAATGGCATGGATTCGCTGGGAATCAAGGGTCGCAGAGCATTGACCTGGTCGAGATTGCGGATCGGATCACCGATCTGAGGCCCTTTGCTCTCGATGATGTCGAAGTCGATTCCCATGCCAGGAAGAGGCGTGAGGATGTCGGAGAACAAGATCACCCCGTCTGGCTTGAAGGCCCTGAAGGGTTGCATCGAGATCTCGTAGGAGAGGTCTGGATTTTCAGAGCGCTCGCGAAAGCTGGGGTACTTGTCCCTCAGGTCGCGGTAGATCTTCATGTAACGGCCGGCCTGACGCATCATCCAGACCGGAGGACGCTCCACCGCTTCACCACGGGCTGCACGCAGTAACAGAGGCAGAGAGTTGCTCATCAAGCCGGGATCAAATCAGTCGGAAACCTACCTGAAGAAACTGTGCAGAAGCGCTGGATTCCAGGCATGCTCAGCTGTTCGTCACATCGTTCGCCTGGTTTCAGACGCTCTCGGTTTGCTCAAGAGCGCTCAAGCTGCGTTTCGGATCGTGTCTGAACACCATCAGGCTTAGCGGTGGCAGGCACAGATCGAGAGAGTTCTCGTATCCATGAATGCCCCACTCATCGGTGGGTTTGCCTCCCATGTTGCCCAGGTTGCTGCCGCCGTATTTGGCTGCATCTGTGTTGAAAATCTCCTCGTAGAAGCCCGCCAGTGGCACGCCCACTCTGTAGTGGGAATGACTCTGAGGAGTGAAATTGGCAACCACCACCAGCCAGGTTCCGCTGCTGCTTTCCCTGCGCATGAAGCTGATCACTGAATGGCGATTGTCGTTGCAATCGATCCATTGGAAGCCGAACTGATCGAAGTCATCCCTCCATAAAGCAGGTTCGGCCTTGTAAAGAGCATTGAGATCCCCCACCAGGAGTTGAAGCCCTTGATGCGGTTCGTGGTTCAGCAGATCCCATTGCAGATCGCCCCACACATTCCATTCGGCTCGCTGACCGAATTCCATGCCCATGAAGATGGTTTTCTTGCCTGGGTGAGTCCACATGTAGGCCAGAAGAGCCCGCGTGTTCGCATATTTCTGCCAGTCGTCTCCAGGCATCTTGTGCAGGAGATGACTCTTGCCATGCACCACTTCATCGTGGCTTAGGGCAAGCATGAAATTCTCGGTGTAGGTGTACCAAATCGAGAAAGTGATGTTGTTCTGATGAAACTGTCGGAACCAGGGATCCAGCTCGAAGTAATCGAGCATGTCGTGCATCCAACCCATGTTCCATTTCAGGTTGAAGCCAAGGCCCCCGATGTCGGTGGGCTGGGTCACCATCGGCCAGGTGGTGGATTCCTCCGCAATCGACAGTGCTCCTGGGAAATGCTGGAAGAGCACGTGATTGGCCTGCTGAAGGAAACGCACCGCTTCAGTGTTCTCACGGCCGCCGTTCTCATTGGGTAGCCATTCGCCGTCCGGCCGCAGGTAGTCGCGGTAGAGCATGGAGGCCACCGCATCCACCCGGATGCCGTCGATGTGGAACTGGTCGAACCAGAACACCAGGTTGGCCACAAGAAAGTTGCGAACTTCATTGCGGCTGTAGTTGAAGATCAGCGTGCCCCATTCCTTGTGTTCGCCGATGCGTGGATCGGCGTGCTCATACAAATGGCAGCCATCAAAAAAGGCCAAACCGTGGCTGTCACGGGGGAAGTGACCTGGCACCCAGTCGATGATCACGCCGATGCCCTCGGCGTGGCATCGATCGACAAAACCCCGGAATTCATCCGGGGTTCCGTAGCGGCTGGTCGGGGCATACCAGCCAGTGACCTGGTAACCCCAGGAGCCATCAAATGGATGCTCGGTGATCGGCATCAGTTCGATGTGGGTGAAGCCCCTCTCCTTGACGTAGGGAATCAGGCGATCAGCCAGTTCCGGATAGGTGAGCAGGCGAGCACCTGGTTTGAGATCTGCTGCGGGAACCGGTGGCCTGGCACTGCCATCGGCCTCAATGAAAGGCTCTTCCGCGGAGGCGTGAATCCAGCTGCCAAGGTGCATCTCATACACAGAGATCGGCTGGTCCAGCACATTGCTGCTGTCGCGCGTCTGCATCCAGCTGCTGTCCGTCCAGTTGAAACCATCGAGATGGCTCACCAGGGAGCTTGTGTCTGGACGCACTTCGTGCTGGAAGCCGTAGGGATCGGCCTTTTGGTAGCAGTGGCCGTCGTGGGTTCGGATTTCGTATTTGTAGAGCTCTCCTTCAGCCATTCCGGGGATGAACAGCTCCCAGATCCCGCCGAGGCGCTGTTGCATGGGGTGCTGGCGACCATCCCAGCTGTTGAGATCGCCGATCACGCTGACGCTGCGGGCGTTGGGAGCCCACAGGCAGAACATCACACCCTGGACGCCGTCTTGATCGCAGCGATGGGCACCCATGCGCCGCCAGATGTGGTGGTGATTCCCCTCCGCGAACAGATGGCGGTCCATTTCGCCCATCCATTCCTGACGGAAGGCCCACGGATCATGCTGTTCATGGGTTATCCCTCCACGGTTTACGCGCACCCTGTAGGTACTCCCTGGGTTGAGATTGACCTCGGTTTCGAAGATCCAGGGATGGTGTGGAGTTGCCATGGCGATCTCCTCTGAACCGGTCAGGAGAGTCACGTTGTCGGCTTCGGGCATCCAGACACGGATGACCCAGCCACCGTTGTCTTGCGATTGAGGGCCGAGAATGGAGAGGGGGTGGTCGTGACGACACTCCGCCAGTCGCTGGGCATCCTCAACCATCCAGTCCTGCACAGTGATGGTCATGACGACGGAGCTTTCGTAGGCCGGGAGCTTAAGCGGAAAGCCTGCTCAAACTCCTTTCCTGCCAGGGATTTCAGACCAGATCTGCTGAGAAGTCGACGTTGATGATCCGCCCCTGGCGGTTGAAGATCACAAAGAGGTTGTCGGTCATGTTGACGAATTCAATTGTGACCAACACCAGTTGCTGCTCACTGTTGCTCGAGGCTGCAAGCGCGCTCTTGACGCTCTTCACCCCCCCGAGAACCCGCTCCAGCTTCGACCACTTGCGTTTGAGGTCAGCTGGGGAGATCTCCTTTTGAAAGTCGAGGTCCAGGTAATACCGGGCTGCGATCCAACGACCGTCATCCAGATCTTGCACAAACTGCAGTGCGGTCTGTTCGATCGGGAGCACCGTCTCGACCCACTTCCAGGCCAGCAGTTGTCCGTCGTCATCGAGCACCAGTAATAGAGGCAGCTCACGGGTGCCGCTGTTGGTGATGGCCACGGTTTCCACGGTCGTGTCGTCAAGACCTGGATTGACCGAGACCACTCGGAAGGATTCGATCATGGGCGCGCTTTGAAGCCGCTGGCTGATGGCCTCCACGCTGGTGGCTGATTTCAGGGGCGTCGCCAACAACTTGTAAATCCCATGCGCGTTCTTCGCTTGGATCGATGTGAGCAGTTCTTTGGCGGCGTTTTGGGCTTGGCTTGGAGTGAGATTGGTCCGCGGCGCATTTAGGGCCTGTGCAACCTGGACCTCTGCTCGGACGCTTGCCGCAGGGATCATCTCCACAGTGCAGGTGGCCATGGCAGCTGCCAGAAGACAGGAGGTGAACTTCACGGCAATCGTCAGAACGGTAGAATCAGTCTGCCGGAGTTCCCAGGTGTTGGGGCGCCAGCAGAGGCAGCATCCACAACTGAGCCATCTCAAGATGCAACTCGATGCTGATCACACGGCAATCGGCACTGGGTGCGCTGCAGGCCACGGCCTCATGCCCAGGATTGATGGCAATGGCTGGCCAGGCTGCTCCTGCAATCGATAAACGCAGCCTGTCGCCGGGTTCGAGCGTGGCAAGCAGCGGCTGAAGGTCTAGCTCCCGTTCACAGAGCTCGAAGGCTTGCTGTCCGCGGATTCGCAGCATCCCAGTCGAGAGCTGTTGCACCGTGTTCTTGCCACGAGGCAAGCGCGACAATGCCACACAAAGATCAAATCCAGGCTGGTCTGCGCAGACGTTAAGTTTGAGCTTCGGCTTGCCCTGCAGAGGCAGGGCGCCCTTAAGGGGTTCACCGGTGAACACCGCCACGTCACTGCGACGATCAAGGGATGCCCGATCGCAGGGCCCGGCGCTTGGGCTGAGATGTCCACCGATGGCGGGTACAGGCCGCCATGGGTCATGCACGATCACCACCTTGCCGCCACGGTCAGATGCTGCGTCAAGGATCTGTCCTTCTTCTGGGTCAAGGCAGGCGAGGCCTCGACTGCACAGATGCCAGCGCTGCTGATCGAAAGGTTGTGAGGAGACCGGGGATAGGGGGGTGATCGATGCTGGATGCAGATCGTCTGCTCCGCACCAGCTGTCGCTGACTTGGTCCCACAGCCAGACGACGATGTCATCCGCACTGTGCGGGGGGGCGCAGTCGCAGGGAGAGTCGATCAGATGCCGCTGGAAGAACTTCAGCAGCAGTTCGCTGCTCTCTGCCCACCACTGCAGATGGGTGGCAGGGCCGATGTGGAGTTCAGGTCGCCCTCCCGCTGCTCTGGCTTGTTCCGCAAGAGCAATCACGCCGCGGAGATGGGGATCCCACCAGCCTCCAAGTAACAGCATCGGTTGCTGCAGCCATCGATGTGGCATGGAGTGTTGGATCCAGTCGCTGTCCCGTTCGGGGCTTTGCTTGAGCCAGCGCAGGGCCATGCCCTCGGGATCGTGGTGTTCAAGCATCGACATGCCTTCACGCAGATAGCTGCCGTCTTCAAGGCTGCGTCGCATCTCGTCCCAGGCCTGATGGTCTCCCCGCCTTTTGGCCTGGAGACTGGCCAGCTGCAAGCCCCAACCCAGCCCCAGATGCCACCAGTGGGCGTTGCCGTCGCAACTCCAGTGGTCCCGTTCGTCCAGGCCGCACATCGCCGGTGCCAGACAATCGGGTGGTGGGCACTCCGAAGGCGCAAGCAGTTGGGTCAGGCCTTGATAGGAGAAGCCGTACATCCCGACTCGACCATTGACCTCTGGCCTTTGTCTCAGCCAACTCAAGGTGTCGGTCGTGTCGTGCGCTTCTTGGGAGAAGCCGCGGAAATGTCCTCCCGACGCTCCCTGGCCGCGCACATCCTGAACAACCACAACAAAGCCGTGACTGCACCACCACTCCGGGTGAGGGAGCGTGACGGTTGAAGCGATGGACTTGCCATAGGGCTGTCTCATCAACAGCGCAGGCCAGGGGCCTTCTCCGCAGGGTCGCCACACTCGCGAGACCAGCTCAACGCCGTCGCGGGTGATCAGTGACGCATCAGCGAACATCCGGGCAATTGAGTCCGATCACGTAGGTCGCAACAATTTCAGCTTCCGTCTTGTTGAGGTTGCGTTGGCCAGCAATCACAGCAATGGATTGGCTGGACAGTGCCGACTCCCCTTGGGCATTGATGGATTTGAACTGTTGGCAGAGTGCCTCGGCTTCACCGGGATTGCGCTTAACGCTTTCCAAAAGAGACGACTGGGCCTGACTGAAAGGGCTCACCGCAAGCAGGGTTGAAACTGCGGCAACTGTTGCGAATCTGAGGTTGTTGAGGAAACGCATCGGAACCTCTGTCCGAATCTGTCCCTCATTTGAAACGGGTGAGACGGAGCTTGCTGGTCTGGACGGTCAGTTCGTGTTTTGCCTCTCCTTGGCACGGAGGATCCAGCGGCGGGCCACGGCAAGATCCACAACTGGGGGGTGTCCGCTTCGCAGCTGACGTTCCAGTCGTCCGGTGCGGGTGAGCAAGTCCTGTGGGGTGGCCCCAGCGATCGCTGTCACGGTGGCCAGTCCTGCGTGCATCAGCAGGGCAGCATCCTGAGGGGCCAGGTCCAACGCGCAGGCCAGATCAGCCATGCCTTGCAGACGTCTGAGGTTGCGTGCTGACGCCCGACCGCTGGAGGCCAGTCGACTGATTTGCAGCTCGTCAAGAGACTTCAGCTGCCCCCAGGTGGTGATGCCGGAAGCCAGCAGCTGTTTCAGTTCATCGCGCATGCCCTGGGGTAGCTCCTGTAAGGGATCCTCTGGTCTCATTCGGCTCGAAAGTTGCGAACGGTTTCGCCCAGAACCACTGATCTGGAAGCTCCTTCACCCTCAGGCTGGAGCTGACGTAAACGAACAGTCACCTCAGGGCTGTTGCGGCCGCCAGGACGGACATTCCCCGCCAATTGCTGCAGGGTCGGTTCGATCGCTTCGTCTGGAAAATCGGCCTTGGCCTGAGCCACCACCAGATCATCACCATTGTCAAAAACTACCGGGGCTCGCAGTGCTCCCTCCACGCTGACGCTGGGTGTGTAGCTCAGACCAAAAGCCCAGCAGCTGGCCGACAACAGCAGCGTGAAGCTGCTCACTCCCACCAGTCGGAAACGGATGCCCCAGCGGGCGATGAAGGCGATCAGTGTCAAGCCAAACAGCGCCAGCCCGCCTTTGGCGAGCCAGATGCTGGAGGTGGAGAGCAATTCCTCAAGTGGCATGGGCTGGTCTGCTCGGAATGTGGTCCTTATATTGCGTCGACCTCCGGCGTATTGACGGGCATCGATGCGAGGAGGTCCAACCAGCATGCGGCGTAACAGGCTCGTCCTGTCTGTTTTGGGTGGATCCCTCATCGGTGGGGTGGTGCTGTGGTTTGCCGCCGATCACTGGGCCAGTTCGCTGTTTCAGCGGGTGCGTCCAGACATCGAGGCTCAGATCTCCAAGCCTCTTGGTCACCCCGTCAGCATCGGTCGCTATCGCGGCCTGGGTCTGCAGGGACTTGCTCTAGGTCCTGTTCAGGTCCGCAAAGGTCCACTCGATCAGTCGAATGCAGAGATTCAGCGCCTCACCATCGGGCTCGATCCCTTCACCAGTCTTCTGCGATTCAAGCCCGTTCTCACGGTGCGGGTAAGAGGAGCTCAGCTCGATCTACGGCGCAATGACCAGGGCCGTTACTGGGTTCCAGGACCCTTTCCAGAGCAAGGCGACCCACCCCGCTTGGATCTGCAGGTGCGTTTCAGCGATCCCGCCAGGATCAAGATCGACTCTGCGGGTCTCAGCTTGACAGCTGCTGGTTGGAGCGGCATCCGTCTTGATGAGCACAGGGCTGATGGCGTCCTCAATCTCTTGCTTCCAGACAGGGGGCGTATCACCGTCAAGGCACGAGGCCGTTGGGTCCGCCCGGAGTTTGAGCTCACCACCCAACTGGAACGGATTCAGTTGGAGCGCTATCAGGGCTTGTTGCCGTTGAATCTGCCCGTTCAGATGCAGGGCCAGCTTGGTGGCAACCTGCGTCTGGGCTGGCGTGGGGGACGAGCCAACTGCAGCGGGGGGCTGTCTCTGAAGAGAGCGCAGTTCAGTGGCCAGGCCATGGAGCACAGGCTGGAGTCTCCAGAGTTGCTAGTCAGTTGTCGCGGGGACACACTCAAAGTTCCGAACAGTCGATGGACTTACGGGCCCTACAGGGCTTCTCTCGGCGGCAACGTGCGTCTCAACCGCTCTTTTGCTCTAAAGGGAGCTTTCAAGGAACTGGATCAGGATCGCAATCTGGCGTTTCGGCTCGATGGCGACTGGTCTCAACCGAAGCTGCGCGTCGATGGTCTCTGGGCCTTGCCTGACTCCATTCCGGTGGACGGACCTCTTCGCCTTACCGCTCAATTGAGTGCTGATTGGCGGGACCGCCAGGATTGGTCGGCAACGCTGGATTGGCTTGCTCTTCAAGCGCCTGGTGTGGATGTGAAGGCCAAAGGTGAGTTGCATCCTCAGCTGCGGGTTGCCACCCAGCAGCTTGAGCTGGCGGGGCCTGCCTGGAAGCGCCTTCCTCTCGTCTCGCCTCTGCTCGGTACGGCAGCTCCCTTGAAGGGAATGCTTCAGTTGAGCGGTGAATCATTGAAGCCTGAGTTGTCTCTGGAGATGGCTCAGGCCAGTAATCCCTTGCTGCAGGAATGGTCGCTGCAGGCTGGATGGACTGCACAATCAGGACTGCTGGAGCTTGAGCAGCTCCGCAGTCCTGATTTCACCGCCAGCGCAAGGATGCCGCTCAGCCTTGGTGCAGGTGGTCTGAAACCCGGTCCATTGGAGGCCGATCTGCGCCTTGACTCCTATCCCCTCAAGCGTCTGGGTCCTCTTCTGGGCACAGAGATGGACGGAACGATTGCGGTATCTGGTCAGGTTCTGGGTCCTCTCGATGCATTGCGACCTGATCTGCGCCTTGCCGTCAATCATCCGAGGGCGGGTGCTGTGCGCCTCATGGAGGACTGGATTGGAACCTTCCTCGGTCGCTCCGGCGGCGGTGGTGTGCTGTCGATGGCTTCGGTGGGATCCGTCATTGCTGGATCTCTTGAGGCCCGGCTTGGTGCGAACTGGCTTCCCACTGATGTGATGCTGCGTCGCCGCAAGGGGGATCTGCAGCTTCAAGGAACGCCTGCCGGTTACCGATGGACAGCCACTGATCTAACGGTGGATGGACTGGAACTGGCGCTTCCCCCCAGGCAACGCTGGGAAGGGGTTTATGGCCGTTTGAGTGGCGACGGCACTCTCGGACTGCAACCGCTCGCCATGACGGGTGATCTGAGCATCAGTCGCCCTGGAATCATGGGCCTGCAGCTGCAGCAGATTCTGCTCACGGGCCGTTACGCGGATAGTCGTTATGCCATCACTAGCGAACTGCTGCCGCCGGATACGGGCCAGATCACCGTGGATGCCGAAGGACAGCTTGATGGCTTTTTCAAGGGCCAGGCTGTGGCGAGGGGACTGAGCGCACGCTGGCTCAGCAACAGTGCTCTCAACCTGCCCAGGTTGAACAAGGATGCTCCCTTAGAGCAGGGCTCAGCATCCGACCTGGGCACGCTGCTGATCAACACTTTTGGCGGCAATCTCGATGGGCAATTGCAGGCCCTGCGGAACGCCCGGACGGCGTTGCTGCAAGCCCGTCTGCAGAACCGTGAACGGGAACCATTCCGTCTTGAGGATCTCCGCGGGCAAGTGGATGCGGTGATCGATCTGACCGGTCCTCGCATCAGTCGTCTCAATCTCGATCTCAAGGCCCGAGGTCATCTGTGGATCGAGGGTGAGGATGCGGATTACGCCTTGCAGGTGAAACCCTTCACTGCACGGATTGAAGGTCCCCTGCAGGGAGGAGAGGGGCAGTTCTCCTTAGCTCATCTCCCCTTCAGCCTCTTGGCCCTGGTCGCTCCTGTGCCGACGTCACTGCTGGGAGCACTGGGCATGAAGGGGACCTACCGCCTCGATGGTTCCAAGGCAGCGATCAGCAGCGAGCTGGTTCTCGAGGATGCACGCCTCGGCCCCAACCCGATTGCGCTGAAACGCGGCCAGGTGCTGCTTAGCGATCAGGCTCTCAAGCTGGATCTGGCTCTCGTCTCCGAGACCTCCACAGAGCCTGTCACCGTCACCGGCAGGATTCCCTTTGCTGCTGATCAGCAGCTTGATGTCCGCATCGTGAGTCTTGGCGATGGCCTGAACTTTCTCACCGGACTGACCAATGACACCGTGTCTTGGGATAAGGGTGATGTGGATCTTCGCCTGTTGCTCGGCGGCACGCTTCGAGCGCCGAAGGCCAACGGCTACATCGTGATCAAGGATGCTGCCTTCAAGGCTCAGGGCCAGAGCCTTACCAAAGTCAACGGCTCCATGGTCTTCGACTTTGACCGGCTGGAAGTGCAGTCGTTCAAGGGTCGTTTCGGCTCGGGTGGTCAGCTCAAAGGCAGTGGTGCCCTGGCGCTTCTACGCCCATATCCCGAGCCCAATCCGCTACGCATCCAGCTCGAAAAGGCACGCATCAAGATTCCGAATGCCGATGTCGAGGTTGGCGCTGATCTGATGCTCACCGGAGCTGTGGTGAACCCACAGATTGGCGGAATTCTTGAGGTCAGTCACGGAGCGATTCGCCCGAACCGCTCCCTGCTTTCCCGTGTCAGAAATCCACAGTCTCGAAACTCTGTTTCCACCAAGGCAGTCTCCATTGATGAACTGATCGAGGATCAGTGGGACTTCAAAGAGCCTCTGATGCTGCGGGGGGCTGATGTGGAGGCGGCGACCAGTCGCTCGATCAAGGCCTCTCTGCCCAAGCTTCCCTTCATCGGATTCCGTGACCTGCGCCTCACGCTTGGTCCCAAACTGAAAGTCGAGGTGCAGCCCCTGGCGACGTTCACCACGCAAGGTCTTCTCAGCATCAATGGTGCCCTTGACCAAAGCCTGGAACTGCAGGGCGTCGTGCAGCTTCTGTCTGGACGGGTGTCCATGTTCACCACAACCTTCAGCCTTGATCGCAGTGCTGCGAACGTCGCTGTATTCACTCCAGCCCTCGGGCTGATCCCCTACGTGGATGTCGCCATGGTTACCAGGGTTTCCGACAACGTGACCATCAACAACGATGACAACAATGCTTTCTCTACATCTGTGTTTGATTCCAACGGTCTCGGCAACCTCGGAGCGGGAGGACAGCTCAGGCTGATCAAAGTGATGCTCGCCACAAGCGGTCCAGCTGATCGTTTAGCGCAGAACATCCAACTGCGCAGTTCACCTGCGCTACCCCAACCGCAGTTGATGGCGCTGATCGGTGGCAACTCACTGTCGGGTCTTTCCGGAGCCGGAGCCGGCACAGCTCTGGCCGCCGTGCTTGGTCAATCCTTGCTGTCTCCTGTTCTGGGTACCTTGACCGACGCCTTCAACCAGAGGCTGCAGTTCGCCCTCTATCCGACTTATGTCAGTCCCGTTGTTCAAAATGAAGAGGAGCGTGTCTCTGGTCAGGTTCCACCCCAGCTGGCTCTCGTGACGGATGTGGGCTTGTCCATCACTGATCGCTTCGATTTTTCCGTGCTGGCTGCCCCCAACCGCAATGACATCCCCCCGCAGGGAACTGTGACGTATCAACTCAACCCAAACATGAGTTTGTCTGGATCGGTCGATAGCCAGGGCACTTGGCAAAGTCAGCTTCAACTGTTCATGCGGTTCTGATTGATGGCTCAATCAGTGGCTGAAGGAGTTGCAGATCGGTGCGTTCTGGGTGTGGATCTCGGTGGAACCGCGATCAAGCTCGGTCTGTTCAGCCTTGAAGGGGAGTTGTTGGAGGAACATCAGCGTCCAACGCCCCAACCCGCCACGCCTGGATCGGTTTGTGTGGAGATCGTTGAGGCGATCGGGTGCATTGACCCTCATGGTCTGGCTTCGGTGGTGGGGATTGGTTTGCCGGGGCCCATGGATGCTGAAGCGCGAGTGGCCCGCGTTTGCATCAATCTGCCGGGCTGGGAAGAGGTCCCACTGGCCGCGTGGCTTGAATCACGCCTCAATCGAAGGGTCACCCTCGCCAACGACGGCAATTGCGCTCTCGTCGGTGAGGCCTGGAAAGGCGCGGCTCAGGGCTGCAGCGACGTGGTGTTGCTCACTCTTGGAACCGGCGTTGGTGGAGGAGTGATGCTTAGGGGTCAGTTGTTCACAGGGCACAACGGAGCAGCCGCGGAACCAGGTCTGATCACGCTGTTTCCCGATGGACCTGAGTGCAACAGCGGCAACAGGGGGTCGCTGGAACAGTTCGCGAGTATCGCTGGGCTGAAGCGGCTCAGTGGTGCTGAGCCGTCTTCACTGGCCATGGCGGCATCCCGCGGGGATGTTCAGGCCAGGGACCACTGGGAGCGCTATGGCCAGCTTCTGGGTACTGGGATCAGCTCGCTGGTTTATCTGTTCACGCCCCAGCTGGTGCTGGTGGGGGGAGGGCTGGCTGGTGCCAGTGAGCATTTCCTTCCTGCGGTGCGTCAGGAGGTCTCCACCCGTGTTCAGGCGGTGAGTCGCGAGGGCCTGCAGATCAAGGCGTGTGCCCTGGGTAATGGTGCCGGTCGTCTGGGTGCGGCTCGCCTGGCGATGCAACGGTTGCTGCTTTCTCCGTCGCCCCAGGCGGGATGATGGAAGCCGTTTTGAGATGTTGCTCGTGCAGGCCGTTCCAGACCCCTCCCCGGAGCTTCTGTCTTTGGCGGCGGGCCTGCGCCGTGCCGCCACGGATCTGGGCCTGACCAGCGATGACCAGCGCCGGGAGGCGCTGCTGGCCATGGCGGAGTCACTCCGTGCCAACAGCGGCGCCATCGTTGCCGCGAACCAGCTCGACCGTGAGAACGCTGAGCAAAGCGGCCTGGCTCCGGCACTGATGGCCCGCCTCAAGCTCGATGACGTCAAGCTTGAAGGTGCGATTGCCGGGGTGCGACAGCTGGCGGAACTTGCTGACCCACTCGGTCGACGTCAGTTGCATCGGGAACTGGATGATGGCCTTGTGCTGGAACGCGTCAGCGTTCCCCTCGGGGTCGTGGGTGTGATCTTCGAAGCCCGTCCTGATGCCGTGATTCAGATCGCTTCGTTGGCGATCCGCTCCGGTAATGGGGCGATCCTCAAGGGTGGACGTGAAGCTGAGTGCACCAACAAGGCGGTGATGGCAGCACTGCAGCAAGGCCTAGTCGCCACATCGGTATCTCCCGAGTCCCTCGCTCTGCTCACCACCCGTGAAGACAGCCTTGCTTTGCTGCGGCTTGAGGGATTGGTGGACCTGATCATTCCCAGGGGTAGTAACGAACTGGTGCGCTTCATTCAGGACAACACCCGTATTCCCGTGCTCGGCCATGCCGATGGGGTTTGTCATCTGTATGTGGATGCCGAGGCGGACCCAAATCAGGCTGTGACCATTGCCCTGGACAGCAAAGTGCAATATCCGGCGGCCTGCAATGCAATCGAGACTTTGCTGGTTCATGCCGACATCGCCGGGATATTCCTGGAGAAGGCCATCCCCGCTTTCCAGGCCGAAGATGTGCGGCTGCTCGGTGATCCAGGCGCTTGCTCTCTCGGGATCAGTGAGGCCGCGGCCGAGGAAGACTGGAGCACGGAATATCTGGCGTTGACCCTGTCCGTTCGTGTTGTGGATGATCTCGCTGCAGCTCTTGAACACATCCGTCGCTATGGCTCACGTCATACCGAAGCGATTGCAACCCGTAACGTCTCCACTGCAGAGCGATTCCTGCGCTCAGTCGACAGCGCCGGTGTCTATCACAACTGTTCTACGCGCTTCGCAGACGGCTTCCGCTACGGATTCGGCGCCGAAGTTGGTATCTCGACTCAGACGCTGCCTCCCAGGGGACCTGTCGGTCTGGAGGGGTTGGTGACCTATCGCTATCGATTACGTGGTGATGGCCACACTGCTGCTGACTATGCCTCGGGTGCCCGTCACTTCAGTCATGTGGACTTGGATGGATGAGCAACGTCACCCATCCCCTGGACATAATCAGAGTCGACAATCTTCGCCTCTGGGCCCATGTGGGGGTGCTCGACCATGAGCGTGAACACGGTCAGTGGTTTCGTGTTGATCTGGAGCTGCATCTTGATCTGAGCCAGTCGGCCTCCGCTGACTCGCTGGCGGCAACGGCTGATTACAGCTTGGGAGTTGAGGCTTTGCAGCGTCTTGCTGCCGAGATCACTTGCCACACCATCGAACATTTCAGTGAGCGCATGTTCGAGGAGCTTGAGGGGATCTATGGGTCTTTGCCGATGCATCTTTGGCTGAGCAAATGTCATGCTCCGATCCCAGGTTTCGCAGGTACGGTGAGCCTTGAGCGCTGGCGCCGCAAACCGTTTTGAGATGACAAGCACGGTGCCTTCTCCATCGCGGCGACCGCTGGTTCTTGTCCATGGCCTCTGGGACACGCCGCATCTGTTTCGTCGATTGGTCCGTCGCTTGGAGGAGCATCAGGTTCCGCTGCTGGTGCCCCATCTCCCGCACCGCTTAGGCGCTGTTCCCTTGCGCACCCTGGCGGAACAACTCGACGATCACATCCGTCAGAGCTGGGGTGGCGACGTTGAGGTGGACCTGCTTGGTTTTTCGATGGGAGGCATCATCGGGCGAGTCTGGCTGCAGCAGTTGGACGGTGCCCGACGCACCCGTCGCTTTGTGAGTGTTGGCAGTCCGCAGCGGGGAACTGTCACGGCGCAGTGGATTCCCTCGTGGCTTTGTGCCGGGTTGGCCGATATGAAACGAGGCAGTCCGCTGTTGCGTTCTCTCAATGATGAAGTGCAGACTCTCAAGGGATTGGACTGCGTCAGTTACTACTGCCGCTGGGATTTGATGGTGTTCCCTGGATGGCAGGCCCATCTGCCTTGTGGACTCGTGAGCAGTGTTCCTGTCTTCACCCATCAGCAGTTGATGTCGCATCCTCGATCTCTTGATGTTTTGCTGAGAACGCTTCTGAGCGACTGATTGGCTCACGAACAGTGACATGTTCTGTGCTGATGGGCACACTTTGAGTGTCATCCATGTCCTGCCGCGCATGTGTTTTTCGGCTTCGGCAAGCTTCACGGCATCCGCCGTGCTCGTTCCTTTAGGTCTTTATTCGCATCATCTGGCCACGCGTCATGAGCGGCCTGATTACAAGCCTCTCGCCCTAGTGCCCTTTTTCTTCGGGGTTCAGCAATTTGTCGAGGGCCTCGAGTGGACAGCCATCGACGGCGGAAACATCGAACCTCTTGCAACGATTGGTGGTCTCGGCTTTCTCTTCTTCGCCTACTGCTTCTGGATGATCTGGATTCCGTGGAGCGCGTGGTCGATTAGCCGCAGTACCGACTCCAAGGGATTGCAACGCCGCTTGAAATGGGTTGCGATTGTGGCCACGGTTCTCGGGATCGCGTTCTATTTGCCCATGCTCTTCAACCCGCCTGCGATTCAGCCAGCGGTTCACAGCAATGGTCGACTTCTCTACGACATTGCCAGTCTGCGCAGCATCTTTCACAACTTTGTCAACACTGAACCTGTCGGTGAGTTGGTGTATTGGGGCTTTATTGTTTTGCCGCTTCTGGCCGTCAGAGACAAGGCGGTGAAATTGTTCGGCGTGCTGATCTTCGTGTCGATCTTCCTGACGTGGGCTACGTACAGCGCAACCTTCAATTCGGTCTGGTGCTTCTATTGCGCCGTGCTTTCGATCATGGTGATTTGGATCGTTAATCGTCCCCATCTGCGTCAGGCTTGAAGCCAATGGCTGACCAGTTGTTGGCATCTCTTGAGTCGATGGGGCAGCTGCTGCTGGTCATGGACTCTGGTGTTGGTCTGCTGATCGGCGTTGGATTGTCGATGTCCGCTTCGCATCTGTTTGCGTTGCTCGCCAACCGTCTGACTCCGATGCAGATCCTGATGCACATGATCGTTGATGCGCTCGTGCTCAGCCTTGCTTTTCTCCTTGGAATCCTTTGCCACAGCTTGATGCTGATGCTTCTGGAAGGTGTCCCTCTACAGCCGATCACCTTTGCTAATCACATGGGTGCAGCCATGTGGCCTGGTTTGTTTTATGTGCTGGCAGCTGCTCCTTACGTCAGTGATCTGATTGCAGTGACCTTGCTGGCCTGGATCCATCTCAATGTGCTGCTGCTGCTTAAGGCGGTTTACAACATTCCCCTGGAGACGAGTTTGGTGGTGGCGCTCCCTGGTTTCGTGCTCGCACTGCTCCTGGTGGGCTTGCTCTTCGCCCAGCGTTGGCGCACTAGCTACGCCATGCTCGCCTCAGAGGTCTCAGCCCTGAGGTCGCCATGACAGGGTCCTCTTCGACAGAAACAATCGCCGCTGTTCAGCACCAGCGCCGTCGTCTTCGCCATGTGCGTCGTTGGCTCGTGGTGGCCTTGGTCTGTGTTGCCATGCTCGGACTGCTGGGTCTGACTGCCGTCCGCAGGGATGCGGCCTCGCTGTTGCAACCCGAATCGTTACTGGAACTGCTGACCTGGTTCGGAAGCGTGCTGGTCGTGGTGGTCGCCCTGGTCGGCGTGTATTCGGTGATGGTGGATTTCGTGTTCTGGGAAGGCTGGATGCATGGCCTCCCGGACCCCCGGCAACTATTTGCCTCAGAACGTGAGGGTTCTGGTCAGCATCGTCACTATGTCGTTTACCTCGATGGAATCCATCAGAGCGAAGAGAGTCATCCACCACGGGTGAGTGAATTTCTTGACTGTCTGCAGGAGTCGATTACGGATGACACGATGCTCGTGAAAGGGATCGAGGCTTACACGATCACCAACGTCGGACTGCGTACGACTACCTTCGCTGGATGGTTCTGGCAGCGGCTGTTCGCTCTGCAGGAGCATCACCCCAATGGTCTGGTTCGTTTCATCTGCGCCTTCTGCGTGCAGGCGAACAACGTCATCAAGGTCGGAATCTCCTCAGATCGACGTTATGGACCGGTGATGAACTATGAGCTGGCGTTGAAGATCGCCCGTCGTCTCGATTCGATCGGCTTCATTCCTCATCAGGCGTCCCGCATCGTCCTCGTTGGTTACAGCGGAGGTGGAGAGATGGCGATCGGCATCGCTGAGATTCTCCAGCAGCTTTGTCGTGTGAGGGTTCAGGTGATCACGGTCTGTGGAGTCTTCAGCGGCAACGGCGCGCTCGAGTCCGTCAATGATGTGGCCATGGTTCTGGGTAGTCGAGACCCCGTGGCGGCTCTGGGGCGGATCGCCTATCCCGGTCGTCTGCCCCTGCTGCCACTCTCCAATTGGAATTGCTGGCAACGGCATCATTCTCTGCAGCGCTACATGATTGAGGGGATGAGTCATAACGGCTCCTCCGGCCCCTTTTCCACGGCGTTCCGTAGCTCGGTGGTTGAGGCCATCTGCAAGGAACTGGAGCTTTCTGCCCTCAGTCCTCCGTTGAGAATTCCCCGTTGAGAGCGCGAACCAGTGCGAAAGGGCTGTGTCGTGGCTGGCTGGCTTTCAACCTTCGATGGGCTTCAGGTCGGGTCTGGTTGTCATGAAAGAGGTCCTGGGGCAGTTGGTCCAGGGCGAGGCGGTAGCGGTTCACGCTGTCGTCTGTCGCTTGCAGGCCAGCGTCCAGTTGTTGTTGCAACTGGCGATGCAGTCGCTGACGCCAAAGGTCTCCGAGCGTCAGTGGGAACAGATGAGTTGTTCCCGTGATGGCCTTCTCCAGCAGGGCTGTGGAGTCGATGCAGAACCCCAGCACTCCGTATCCGCCCATATGGAGAGAGCTGAACTGGGCTTCGCTGTTGTGCACGGCCCCCATCAGCTCACAGAGATTGAGGGTCTCACCCAGCTGTTCGCCTCTAAGTTTGGTCGCTTGATAGGCGACGGTTCCATTGTTCCGATCGTTCTGCCAGGGACGATGCAGCTCATTGAGGGCTGCCCAGCCGTTCAATCCTTCAACGCCCTGGTAGTACTGCAACAGTAGCGGTGAGCCGCTGGGAGGCTGCAGTTCCATTTCCAGGGAGGAATGGGGCATCAGTGCCTGGATCTCTTCGCCAGTTTCATCAAGAAGGCTGGTCCGATAGGGCACCGCCAGAGGTATCTGCAGCCATTGCTCACCCATGCGGGTGCTGGCGCCCAAGCCGAAACTGGCCACACTCGTGCGAATCCGAGCGCAACACTGCCAGCCCTTGCTGTTCAGATGATCCAACAGCTCACGGCCGCTGCTGACGTTCTCGAACCTGAATGGTTCTGATGCACGGCTTGCCCCGTTTAGTCGGTTGCTCCCGAGCACATTGAGGATCTGAGCTAGCAGACGGTTGCGCAGCCGTTCAGGTTTTGCTTGCAGATTGGAGAGTCCTTGGTTGCTCCAGGTCAGAACCCCGCCCATTGCACTGATTCTCGCCAGCGTGCCAGGGGGTTTCTCTTGGACTGCAGGCAAGTCCTCGGATGCATCCACCGTCATTGACCACAGCGCTTTGAGCGTCTGCGGCAGTGTGAGGGTCTTTTCAGCGCTGATGGAGATCTGTCGCTGACACCAGCGATCAAGGGCACCGAGTGCTGAGGGTTTAGAGACTGCGGGCAACATGTGTTGCAGGTCATCGGCCAGGGTTGCCAGCAGCAGTGGGCTGACCAGATTGTTCTCTAGCAGGCTTGCAAAGCTGCGTAGATGTTCCGGCAGGCTGGCGCTCTGCCCTCGCCAACGCCTGGGAAGCATCATCAACAGCGGGATCAAACGCTGATGGTGTAGGTCGTTGAGCAGCTCCTTGAGAAACACATCACGGCTGATGCCGCGACGCAAGCTGCTCTGTTCCAATGCGGCTTCCAGCTCGATCAGAGGAGCGAGGCCAGTGCCATCTTCAGCAGACTGGCCCCAGGTTGCACTCAACCTGAGCAGATCGTCTGCCAAGGCTCAGGCCTCAAGCTGATCGGGACGCCGAGACCGCCAGACCGGTATGTCGGATGAGTGCTGCGCTGGTGGCGTCCCTGCCGCGGAAGCGCCGATAGACCTCTGCAGGCCGCAGGCTCCCACCCAGGCTGAGGACGGTGTTGCGGAAACGTTCCCCAGTGGCAGCGACATCATCGTCCTTTTCCAGGCCCACTTCTTCAAAGGCTGCAAATGCATCGGCGCTGAGCACCTCGGCCCATTTGTAAGAGTAATAGCCAGCGGCATAACCCCCGGCAAAGATGTGGCCAAATGCGCAGAGGAAACGGTCTTCCTTGATGGGCTGCAGCACGCTGGTGGTTTCAGCGATGCGGCGACGGAATGCATCCGGGCTGATCTTGAGTTCTGGGTTCCATTGGCTGTGGAGTCGCAGGTCGGTCAGAGCGAAATGAACCTGCCGAAGCGTGCCGTTGCCCTGCATGAAGGTACGGCTACTGCACAGCTTCTGATAGTCCTCCTCCGGAAGAGGTTCCCCGGTCTGCCAGTGACGGGCCATGCCCATCAGGGTGCTTCGATCCAGACACCAGTTCTCCATGAACTGGCTGGGGAGCTCAACGGCGTCCCATTCCACGTTGTTGATGCCAGCGGCTTCCGGGTGCTCGACCGTGGTGAGCATGTGTTGAAGGCCATGACCGAATTCATGGAAGAGGGTTTCCACCTCTTCGAAGCTCATCAGGCTGGGGGTGTCACCAGCCGGGGGGGTCTGGTTGCAGATCAGGTAGGCCACCGGCAGGGTGAGATCGCCATCGGCGTTGCGTTGACGGCTCAGGCACTCATCCATCCATGCACCGCCGCGCTTGCTGGCGGGACGGCTGAAAGGGTCTAGATAAAAAGCCGCCAGGTCTTCGCCGCTGCAGTCCATGACCCGGAAGAAGCGAACATCCTCGTTCCAAATCGGTGCTTCGCCGTCTGCGGCTTTGATGCGGATGCTGAACAGACGTTCGCAGAGGCTGAACAGTCCCTTGAGCACCTGGGGTAGAGGAAACCAGGGCCGCAGGGCTTCCTGATCGAGATCGAAACGTTCTCGTCTGAGCTGCTCCGCCCAGTGGCTCACATCCCAAGGGGCCAGTGCATCGGCTTCGGCCGCACCGTGGCTTCGGGCACATTCACCCAATTCCTGGAGTTCCTTTTGAGCCACTGGCATCGCTGAAGCTCTCAGCTCTTCCAGCAGCGACTCCACCGCGGGCACATCATCAGCCATTTTGGAAGCGAGGCTGAGCTCCGCCCAGTTGGCGTAGCCCAGCCGGGTTGCCTGTTCACGCCGCAGCTGAAGGATCTCCTCGATCAGCGGCGCGTTATCCAGATCGCCACTGCTGGCGCGACTCACATGGGCTTTGTAAACGGTCTCACGCAGGCTTCGGTCCTTGGCGTGAGTAATCACCGGGATGTAGCGCGGCATGTCCAGTCCCAGTCGCCATGGTCCTTCGGTTGCGCTCGGTTCGGAACCGTCAGCGGCTTGATCACCGGCTTCCTTGGCGGCGGCAGCAAGGATTTCCAGGGCTCTCTCTGGAACACCGTTCAGCCGATCACGCTCCTGAATCACCAGGCTCCAGGTCTGCGTGGAGTCGAGCACGTGGTTGCTGAAACCGGTGGAGAGAGCCGCCATCCGTTCACTTGTACGGTTGAAATCCGATTGCTCTTCGCCTCTGAGGGCCACTCCTCGATGCTGCATCGAGAGAAGCTCCGCATCGAGGATGCGTATCTGGGTGCTGTCGAGTGGTTCAGCAGGGGATGACTTCAGTCTGCTGAGAGCTTCATGCAGTATCTGGCTCTGACCGAGGCGGTTGCTGAAGCGCACCACCTCGGGCTGCTGTTTCGCATGGGCTTCACGCAGCTCTGGTGTGTTGCGAACACCAGTGAGATGACTCACCACGCCCCAGCTCCAGCGAAGACGTTCGCCAAGCTGATGCAGGCTCGGCATCAGCTCATCCCAGCCCAGAGGTGAGGTCGCGGCGAGGCGCTGCTTCAGGGATGTTTCCAGCGTCTCCAGCTGATCGTTCAGGCTGGTCAGAAGCGCAGGGATCTCGTTGTTGACCTGCTCAGCGTCAATGGCCTCGAAGTGAGGAAGGCCTTCGCCGCGCAGCAGTTCTGGGGTGCTCATGGATGGTCAGCCGGTGGGGAGAAGGGCACGGGCAGCAATAACGGTGTGACTTGCTAGATCAGAAGCAAGGGCATCGGTGGATGCCTCATAGAGATCCATGGCGATCCGAGGCCAGATGCCAATCACCAGTGTTGGAACCAGCAAGGTGAGCCCAATCGCCGCTTCCCGAGGGCGCATGTCCTTCACGAAGGCGAGGGCAGGAATTCGTGGTCCGAAAAACACTCTGCGGCACATCGACAGCAGATAGATGGGAGTGAGAACAAGCCCAATCGCCGCCAACACGATGGTGGTGACTCTGAAGAATGTGGTGAAACTCTCCTGACTGGTGATGCCTAGGAACACTGTGATCTCGCTAATGAAGCCGCTCATGCCAGGTAAGGCCAGTGAGGCTAGGGAGCTTGCAAGGAAAAAGGCGAATGTGATCGGTAAGGCTTTGGCCAGGCCTCCCATGTTGGGGATCGAAAGGGTCTTGGTGCGCTCGTAGAAGCAGCCCGTGACGAAGAACATCGCTGCTGCTATGAGGCCATGACTAATCATCTGAAGCATGGCTCCGCTCAGGCCGAGAGCATCGACGGCGCCGATCCCCACCAGCACGAAGCCCATATGACTGACGGAGCTGCAAGCGATCCTGCGCTTCACGTTGTCTTGGGCGAAGGCGTTGAGAGCGCCATAAACGATGTTGACGATCCCGAGGATGATCAGAGCCGGGGCCAGTACCAGATGGGCTTCCGGGAGCATCTGCACGTTGAAGCGCAGCAGCGCGTAACCGCCCATTTTGAGCAGTACGCCGGCTAACAACATGGAGACCGGAGCATTGGCTTCACCGTGGGCATCCGGAAGCCAGGTATGCAAAGGAAAAATCGGCAATTTCACGCCGAAACCAACGAGGAAGCCCAGATAGCAGAGCAGGCCGAAGCTGCCACCTGGGGAGCGCTGAGCCATCTCAGTCATGTTCAGGGTAAAGCTGTCACCGGAGTTGGCAATGGCTAGGCCGCTGATCAGGATCAGAAGGGATGCCAGCGCTGTGTAGAGAATGAATTTGGTCGCTGCGTACTGACGGTTCTGACCGCCCCAGATGGCAATAAGCAAATACACCGGCACTAGTTCCAGTTCCCAGGCCAGGAAGAACAGCAGGAAGTCCTGGGAGAGAAACACCAGGGCCTGGGCAGAGGCCTGCACCAGCAGCAGTGCGAAATACAGCCTGGATTTATGGGTGATGTTCCAGCTGGCGCACACGGTCAGCAGCGTGACTAGACCACTGAGCACAACGAGTGGAGCTGAGAGACCGTCAGCTCCGAGTGACCACTCCAGACCGATCGCAGGTACCCAACTGACACGTTCCACCAGCTGAAGCTGACTCTCCAGCGGGTCGTAGTGACGGCTGAAGGCAGCGATCATCAGACCGAGATCCGCCAGCAGCACGGCAACTGTGAGATTGCGTGGAACCGGTGAGGTGTTCTGGTCTTCTCCAGGGAGAAGCGGCATCAACAGCGCTGCAGCCGCTGGAAGCAGCACGATCAGCGAGAGCCAGGGGAACCCTGCGTCGGACGCAGCCATCAGCGGCAGGTTGGCGTCCATGAAACTCCCAAGATTGTGATTGAACTTATCAGCCCCGAGACCTCTCCTGAGTACTTCTACCCAGTTCTGAGCTCAGCCTGCATCCTTGGGATGCCAGTGACTGCCAGCTGTTTGGAGGCTTAGAAGCGGCGCGCGACTGGCAACACCCACAGACTCCCATGCCCTCACCATCGCCTGGCTGACGGCGGCACCATTCTCTTCGCAACAGAGGGCCAGGATGCTTGGACCGGCACCACTGATGGCGCATCCCCATGCCCCTGCAGCGATTGCAGCTTCTTTGACCTCCTGTCCGCCCTTGATCAATCGCCAGCGATAGGGCTCATGCAGCCTGTCGTGCATCCCATCCGAGATCAGGTCACCGTTACCGGTGCGTAATCCCTGGAGCAGAAGTGTGAGTGCACCCAGGTTGACTACCGCATCGCTCACAGGCACAGCCTTGGGCATGGCGCGACGCGCTTCACTGGTGCTCAGTCGTATCGCCGGAATCGCCACAACGGCCTTCACGCTGTTCATCCATTCGCATCGCACAACCCGCCAGCGTTGAGAGGCGGCCTTGGCTGTCATGCAGAGGCCCCCCAACAGCGATGGCACGACGTTGTCTGGATGCCCTTCGATATCGATCGCGAGCTCCAGCAGTTTCTCCCGACTCAGAGGTTCGCCCACCAGCGCGTTGGCTCCCACAAGCCCCGCCACGATTGCTGTGGCACTGCTGCCTAGTCCTCTGGCCGGAGGCACCGCAAGACGCACCCTTGCCTCAAGAGCGACCGGTTCTTCACCGGCAGCTTTCCAAACGCGCTGAGCCGCTCGGTAGACAAGATTTTCAGCACCGCCTCGCAGGTGAGATCCCTCTTGCCCTTCGATGATCAGCTCAAAACGCTCTCCATGCCCCTCGATGCGTCGCATCGTGAAGCGGTTGTTGAGATCGAGGGCGGCGCCAAGGCAGTCAAAGCCTGGCCCGATGTTGGCGGTGGTGGCTGGTACATCCACCACGACGGTCTGGCCTATTCGCGGCTGCGCCATCCCTGCTGCTCTACTCAGGCCAGTGTCCCACCCGACTCCACGAGATCACGTGCGCGGCAAGCCGCGCTAAACAATCCCGCCTCCGGATCGATGACAGCGCGGATGGTCAATCCTTCGATCAGGGAACGAAACCGTCCTTTGGACCGTAAGGGCTCCAGAAACTGCGTTGAGCAAAGGCCATCAATATTTTTCTCGGCCGTTCCCCCTCCAATCCAGAGGCCTCCGATGCAGAGCTCCTGTAGGGCCAGGTCTCCTGCAGCAGATCCATAGGCTCCAAGCCAGAGTTTCAGTGCTTTGCCGGCAAGGTCGTCACCCTCTGCGGCTGCTTTGCCAGTCAAGGCCGGGAGATCCGGATAATCGGGGTGATCGGCAGGCATGGCGCGCCATGCCTGGGCCTGAGCCTTCAGACCATGCTGAATTCCGGTCTGGCGGTGAAGCAGCCAATTCATGACATATCCGAGTCCGGTGCCACTGACAATCCGCTCGATGGATAACCGTTGCAGTCCAAGGTCCCGCTTCAGCCACTGAGCCAGTTCCCATTCCTCTTCGCTGCGCGGTGCAAATTCCCGATGGCCGCCTTCGCTTGGTATGGCCAGCCACCCGCCAGCTGCGGGCAGTCCGCGCGCCATGCCGAGGCCGGTTCCCGCACCAAGGATGGCAACGGGCCCGTTTTCAGCACCGGCAGGTGCAGGTGTCGATCGGTTGCATCCCATCTGCAGCACCACCTGTTGCTGATCACTGAAATGGGATAGCCCATGGATCAAGACAGCGAAGTCGTTGACCAGCTCAAGCCGTTCCAACCCCGTTGCAGCGGATAAGGATGTTTCACTCATCTGCCAGGGCAGATTGGTGAGCTTTGCGATGCCCTGATGCACAGGCCCGGCAACCGCAATACAACTGGTCGTCGGTTTTGGTAGCTCGGTGGGCGCTTGTTCCAGAAAATGCTTGAGCATCGACTCGAGGTCTTGCCAATCCGCTGATCTGTAGCGGTGGCTGTGCTCTTTCTTCAGCTGCCCATCAATGTCCCGATAGATGCTCAGGAGTGTCTTTGTGCCTCCAAGATCTCCTGCCAGGTAGGTCTTGGCTGCCATGGGTGCGGATCAGGGCTGCTGTCTTCAGGCTGGAGCTCGCCTTGCTACTCGGCAACCAATTGGATCGACTCAGCCATCGGATGGCGAATGATCTAGGGAGTGGATGCAAAGAAATCCAGCGGGAGGGGGCCCCATGTGGTGCTTGGCTCGGTGTTGTCGTTGCCGTGACCGCTGATCAGGATTCCTTCCCCTAACCCGTGCTCGATGCGTAATCTGGCAGTCAAGGTCTGCTGGTTGGCTTTGAGATAAACCGGTCCATCCAGTTCGGGACCGGAAATCAGCTCATGAGCTGGCCAGGCTTGATGTTGTTCAAGTTGGCGAAGTGATCGAACAGCCTGCTCAGCCGTTAACGCCATGATTCCTGCGGTGAACCATCGATATAACATCATCTGCTGTTGAAGCTCAGTCACAATTAAGGCCTTTTCCATTGCATGGAGAACAGGTGCAGTTCTCAATCGACTAAAGTCAGTCAGTCTCATGAATGAACTGCCGTAACCAGAGCATCTTCAGATTTATTGTTATTTGCTTGATTGCAATAATTGATCAATTTGTTAACAGATATTTCTCCTAAGTCGCCATTCTTTCGACTTCTGAGGCTGACGGTATTGTTTTCAGCTTCTTTGGCTCCAATTACTGCAAGAACTGGGATCTTGGCTTTTTCTCCATTGCGAATGAGTTTGCCCAGGCGCTCTCCGGATTCATCCACAGTGGCAGAGATGCCTTGATTGAGCAATTTAGTCTGAACTGTTTCGGAAAAGCCTCTTGCGTCGTCGCTCACTGGAAGAATTCTAATTTGCTCCGGTGCAAGCCAGAACGGAAACTCGCCGGCGTAGTTTTCAATCAGAATTCCGATGAAACGTTCAAAGCTGCCCAGAATAGCTCGGTGCAGCATGACTGGGGTATGGCGAGATCCATCTTCCCCGATGAAGCTTGCATCGAGTCGATCAGGCATCGAAAAATCAACCTGAATTGTTCCGCATTGCCACACTCTTCCTAGGCAATCTTGGAGAGAAAATTCAATCTTGGGCCCATAAAAAGCACCTTCGCCAGGGTATAGCTCCCACTCCAGATTTTTATTTTCTAAGGCGTCTTGTAGCGCCTTTTCAGATTTGTCCCAGACTTCATCGCTGCCCACTCTCTTCTCAGGACGGGTTGATAGTTTAATCGAAATTTTCTCAAAGCCAAGTGTTTTGTAGACGTCAAAGACAAGGTCGATGAAGTTTGATACTTCAGACTGAATCTGATCTTCTGAGCAGAAGATATGTCCATCATCTTGAACGAAGTTCCTGACTCTCATTAGCCCATGCAGTGTTCCTGATGGTTCATTTCTGTGACATGAACCAAACTCAGAGAGCCTGATTGGTAAATCTTTATAGCTGCGTAATCCCTGGTTGAAGATTTGAACATGACACGGACAATTCATCGGTTTGACCGCGTAGTCTCTGTTTTCAGAGGATGTTGTAAACATGTCCTCTTTGAATTTATCCCAGTGCCCTGATTTCTCCCACAAAGTTCTATCCACAATTTGTGGAGTGCTGATTTCTTGGTAGCCAGATTCTCGAAGTCTCCTGCGGATATATTGTTGCAACTTTTGGTAGATCGCCCACCCCGGTGGATGCCAAAAGACCATTCCTGGCGCATTGTCTTGAATGTGAAATAGCGAGAGCTGGCGGCCCAAGCGTCGATGATCTCGTTTTTCAGCTTCTTCGAGTTGCTTTAAGTGCGATTTCAGTTCTTTTTCTGTGCCCCATGCCGTTCCGTAGATTCTTTGAAGCATCTGGTTATTGGAGTCACCTCGCCAATAAGCGCCAGACACTTTCATCAGTTTGAAATGTCTTAAATGCCTTGTATTGGGGACGTGAGGACCACGACACATGTCTGTGTATTCTTCATGATGGTAGAGCTTGATTGTTTCGCCGTCGGGAATGTCTTCAACGATTTCCAGCTTGTAGGGTTCTTCTCTGGATTCGAATGCTTGTTTTGCCTGATTGCGATTGACGACTTCAACATTGACCTCATAATCTTTGGCAATCAGTTCTTTCATTCGTTGCTCTATGGCTTCTAAATCTTCTGGAGTGAAGGGTTTTTCATAGGCAATATCGTAATAAAATCCGTCTTTAATGACAGGGCCGATGGCCATCCGTGCTTCCGGGTAGAGCTGTTTTACTGCATGCCCTACAAGGTGAGCAAAAGAGTGTCTTATAATGTCAATTCCCTCAGCATCTTTTGCTGTTAACAAGCGCAGATCAACATCCTTATCGATTGGCATGGCCATATCCAAGGATTCACCATTGACCACTCCTGCGAGAGCTGCTTTGGCAAGCCCGGGTCCGATGGATGCCGCGACATCTGCAATGGTGACTGGCCCGTCAAAACTTTTAGTGGTTCCGTTTGGAAGGGTGACGACGGGCATGGAGGCGTGAGTCCTGAGATCTGATCGATGGCTACTGCCACAGCTGGCAAGCCACGGACATCCTATTAGTGGATGTACGCTCGCAAAAAAGCGAGGCTCGTTTCACTTGCCCTCTGAACTTGAAGGTGGTGACTTGCTCGCGCCACTTCTTGCTTCGTTGCTAGCTGATTTCGACCACTGGTTTACCAGGGGGCAAAGTAATACTTGAGCAATGTCCTGACGGCGTCCTGTCGTCATGTGATCGTCTTGAGTTGGCTGAACGTCTTGCCGACGGAAAGCGTCCGATCGCGGCGACAAGTTCTCTCTTGCAGGCCTCCTCTGAACCGGTCGCTGTCTCGATGCAGGCGATGGATCCCTGGCATCAACTGGTCATGGAGGTTTGGGCTCTCTCGGCGCGTGTCTAGCGGTCTTCTGGATGAGCCGCAGGGCTTGAGCTGTCTGGGCAGCTTTTGGGGCAGCCCGGAATCATTGATGGTTGGCTATCAGGCGCTTTGGCGCAGCTGACTCAGATTGGTCATGTAGAAGGCCACAAGCTCGGCATGGCTTTTTACGGGCTGTCCATAGGCGCTTTGGCCGGCATGGGTCGGAAAGGAAGCCCATTCCGGGGCGAGCCGATTCATTGCCGCTTTGGTGAGGCCATTACGGTCAATCTCCTTCAAGGCGCCACGCTTTTCGACGAGATGCAGCGCTGCTTGGTCTTGATGCTCTGGGGCGAAGCTGGGTAGGTCGAGCCTGTTGGCCACCTCCTGCCAGGTGGTTGGCAAGAACTGATACGCCCCTGCTGCGGCACTGGAATAGCGCTTCACGACAACACGTTCAGGGTGGCGGGAGAGGTCTTGAAACTGACCACCCCCATAAAGGATGCGGTAGCCCTGGTCCTTGCCGTCCTTCCAGGTGCCTTCTGCAAAGCGGATGGTGTTGAGCAGTGCGCGACGTTCAGGTGTGATGACGTAATGCGCTGCGGGTTGGCCTGAGAGGTTCGCTGCGCTGATGTTGTCGCTCGTGGTGTTCAGCGATCGCTGCGGCTTCAGAGCCTCAGCCACCATCCGGTTGTGCTGATTGCGTTCGCTCGAGCGCTCGGCCTGCAGGCTCTGTCCCACGGAAAGCGCCAGCCCGACGCTGATGGTGCCAAGGCCGAGGACCTTTGGCGCGGCCTGGGCAATGGGCTGGATCCGGTGAGTGAATCGATGCAGCAACCGAGATAACTCCGAACAAAGGAGTCGCCACCCTCGTCAATGGCATGGCTTGATGGCGAGGGCCCCATGCGCTCTCTTGACGCGTTGCCGTTGATATGCCTAGGCAGAAAAACTCAGCCGGATCTCGGTACTGGACTCGCGAGACCGGCCTGGTGGCGTGCAACCCCTTGCCTGAGTGCTCTTTGATGCGCTGGTTGCTCTCATCGAGCTTTAAGTATTAGCAAAGCTTTTTAATTGCTTTGGGACTGATCAGCTGGCGCTGAGGAATCCCATGGCGTCCCGCGTTCGTCTGACCGTGGTGTCAGCCACGGCGCTGGCCCGTTCGCGACCCTTCTGCAGGACTGTCTCCAGCTGGGCGCGGTCGTCCATCAGTAAGCGGTAGCGCTCCTGAATCGGCTCAAGAGCGGCAATCGTGGCTTCCGCCAGCAGGGGTTTGAACTGCCCCCAACCCATCTCGGCGCAATCCTTGGCGACGACATCGCGCCCCTTGCCGCTGAGAATGGCGTAGAGCCCCAGCAGGTTGTCGGTTTCGGGACGGTCGGGATTGTCAAATTCCAGGCCACGCTCAGGGTCTGTTTTGGCCCGTTTGATTTTTTTGGCAATCAGCTCCGGAGGGTCCAGCAGGGTGATGCGACTGCCTTCATTGGGATCGCTCTTGCTCATTTTGCTGCGGCCATCCGTCAGGCTCATGACCCTGGCGCCCTCCTTGAGGATCAGTGGTTTGGGGACCTTGAGTACAGGGGTCTCAGCTTTGCCGAAGCGGGCATTGATGCGCTGTTGTGCGATGTCGCGGGCCAGTTCCAGGTGTTGCTTCTGGTCTTCGCCGACCGGAACCAGGTCTGCGTCATATAAAAGGATGTCGGCGGCCATCAGCACGGGGTAATCGAGCAAGCCCACCGACACGTTGTCGCCTTGCTTGACCGCCTTTTCCTTGAACTGGATCATCCGTTCCAGCCAATTCAGAGGCGTGACGCAGTTCAGTAGCCAGCAGAGCTCGCTGTGGGCAGCTACCTGGCTCTGAACAAAAACAGTGGAGCGCTCGGGATCCAGTCCGCAGGCCAGATACAGCGCTGCAGTGCTGAGGGTGTCCTGGGCCAAGCGATCCGGATCGTGAGGAACCGTGATGGCATGGAGATCGACGACACAGAAAAACGTGTCGTGATCCTTCTGAAGATCAACCCAGTTGCGGATCGCTCCTAGCCAGTTGCCCAGATGAAGGGCGCCCGTCGGCTGGACGCCCGAAAGAACACGAGGCAGCCCCATTAATCAGGCCTCTGTTGTGCTGTCCTGGTTTGCGCTGTCATCTCCTATTGGTTGTTCAGGAGTTGAGTCGGCTTCAGCAGCAGCCTCTGCTGTTTCTGCAGGTTCTTCAGGCTCGGGCTCTGGAGCGGGGGGCTGGGGTTTGGCAGGGCGCGCGAAGGGATCCGGTCTTGATCCGCGACCACCTTCTCCGCGATTGTCACGGCGTCCGCCACGGTCATCATCACGCCGGCCACCTCCTCGGTTGCCTTGGGTGCGTTGCGCTGCCACCAGTTCTTCCAGCTTCCCCTCTTCCAGCATCTGGCCGAGTGTGCGCACTGCAAAGCCGAGCACCGCAACGGTTGAGCGGAGATTTAAGGCCTCCTGCAGCGCACGTGCGGAGCGCATTTCGTTGTCGCTCAGCCTGATTCTGAAGCCACCGCCCTCACGGTTGCCCTGGCCGCGTCCTCCGCGGCCTCCACGACCGCCATCGCGGCCGTTGTCACCCTGTCCGCCCTGGTGGCGGGAATCGCTGTAGGAATCAGTCATGGCCTGGGGCCTGGAGTCAGGCGCAAGTGTGACGCATCACCGCTCTTCTGACAGTGACTTGATTCGTTCCCAACAGCTTTGACCTGATCGCCTGCGGTCGACACCAGCGGTTCGCCCCCTTTGCAGGTTTCCTGTGAGCGAGGCAATTCGACTTGTTGATCGATTGCAGGCGGCCGATTCTCTGGGCTGTATCACTGGAGGTGAGCTAAGAAGGCCAGATCTGGAGGATCCCAGTGCAGTTCCCGGTCCAATTGATCCGCTCCTTATCACTGGGTGATGGAACCATGACGTCCGGTGTGATCAGGCGTGTCCTGCTGTCTGTCGGCGTGATCGGAACCGGTCAGTGGCTGCTGTCGGATGTGGTGCATGTACCTGGGGGTGGGCTGGGTGTTGCTGCTGTTGCAGGCCTGTGGTGGTTGTCCAGGTCTCCAAAACAACCCCGTTTTCGTGAGCCGGCATCCCTCAAAGGTTGGATCGAGCGCTGCGAGCTGGTGCTGAATCAGTTCGAGGAGCTTGAGGTGGTGCTGGAACTGCAGGGATTGCGTTCTCCCCGGGAAAAGGAGTTGCGGCGCATCGAAGGCTTTGATGTCCCGCTCAGTGTGGGTGTGGTGGCCACTGAGGGATCCGGTGTGCCCGCTACGGTTCAGTTGCAGCAAGCGTTGGCGGGCGCGGCCTCGCTCGATCTCTGCCTGGCGAATCCCCTACCGGTGACATCCACTTCTTGGAGCTGGCCTGATGATCTGCAGGAGCTGGATGTGCTGCTGCATGTGCTGCCCCTGCCTCTGCGTGCTGCAGACCTGCTCTGGTTGGACCAGCTGCCTGCGGATCGCCCTGTTTGGCTGCTGCTGCGCTCCTCAGTTGACAGGTCTGCTGAAGACCATCTGGAGGCTTTGCGCTGTCAATTGCCGGAGCGATGGCATCAGTGCCTGCTTCCTTGGTCTGGTGAAGCCATCGAACTGCGAGGTGTGCTCCAGCCTGTTCGTCAACAGCTGATGCGTGCGGAACGGGTTCGAGAGGGCACGCGTCAACGCTTGCTCAACAACCTGCATCGGCGCTGGCAAGCTGATCTTGAAACGCTGCGAAGAGAGAGATTCCGCCTGCTGCTGCAGCGCAGTCAGTGGATTGTCGCTGGCGTTGTCATCGCTTCACCGGTTCCCTCTGTTGATCTGCTGGCTGTTGCCGTCGGCAATGGCTTGATGGTGAAGGAGATGGCCACGATCTGGAGCTGTCCTTGGAGTTCCGAGGTGCTGCAGGTGGTCGCCCGGCAGCTGGGCAGCGCCGCTCTGGCTCAGGGTGTTGTGGAGTTGAGCGGCCAGGCGCTGCTTGGACTGGCCAAGCTTGATGGGGCCAGCTGGATCGCCGCAGGTGCCATGCAGGGATTGAGTGCTGCTTACCTAACCCGCGTGGTGGGCGTTTCCATGGCCGACTGGATGGCCTTGAATGCCGGCGTCGCTGAGCCCGATCTGGAGGAGCTGAAGCGACAGGCTCCGCTGCTGGTGGCACGTGCTGCAGAGCAGGAGCGCCTCAACCTCGCTGGGTTCGCCCAGCAGGCCCATGAATGGATTCAGGAACGCAACAGCTGCACCCCCGCATGATTTGGGCGACCAGAATTGCTTCAGACTTCTTCATGAAGCCTTCATGAAGCCGTCATGAATGAATGCTGCGAGTTGACTCGATTGATGAGAATGACGGGTCAAAAGTCGACATTTCCATAACCTTGAAACGAATCTTTGCCGACCGATCGGAAGGCTGATTCATCTCCGTTCTCTTTCCTTTCATGGCTACTGCAATCCGCAGCGGACGCCGCGGCAGCTGGGAAAATTTCTGTCAGTGGGTCACCGACACCAATAACCGCATTTATGTGGGCTGGTTCGGTGTGCTGATGATTCCCTGTCTGCTTGCAGCCACCGTCTGCTTCATCATTGCCTTCATCGCCGCTCCCGCGGTGGACATCGACGGCATCCGTGAGCCCGTTGCTGGCTCCTTGATCTACGGCAACAACATCATCTCTGGTGCTGTTGTTCCCTCCTCGAACGCCATCGGCCTTCACTTCTATCCCATCTGGGAAGCTGCTTCTCTCGACGAGTGGCTGTACAACGGCGGTCCTTACCAGCTGGTTGTCTTCCACTTCCTGATCGGCATCTCCGCTTATATGGGGCGTCAGTGGGAACTCTCCTACCGCCTCGGCATGCGCCCCTGGATCTGCGTTGCTTACAGCGCACCGCTGTCTGCAGCCTTCGCTGTGTTCCTGGTGTACCCCTTCGGTCAGGGTTCCTTCTCTGACGGCATGCCCCTGGGCATCTCTGGCACCTTCAACTTCATGTTGGTGTTCCAGGCCGAGCACAACATCCTGATGCACCCCTTCCACATGCTTGGTGTGGCTGGCGTCTTCGGTGGTTCACTGTTCTCCGCCATGCACGGTTCACTGGTGACCTCCTCCTTGGTTCGTGAAACAACCGAGAACGATTCACTGAACTATGGCTACAAGTTCGGCCAAGAGGAAGAGACCTACAACATCGTGGCTGCCCACGGTTACTTCGGTCGCCTGATCTTCCAATACGCGTCGTTCAACAACAGCCGTAGCCTGCACTTCTTCCTGGCTGCCTGGCCCGTTGTCGGCATCTGGTTCACCTCCATGGGCATCAGCACCATGGCCTTCAACCTGAACGGTTTCAACTTCAACCAGTCCATCCTTGATGGTCAGGGCCGCGTCCTGAACACCTGGGCTGATGTGCTGAACCGCGCCAACCTCGGCATGGAAGTCATGCACGAGCGCAACGCTCACAACTTCCCTCTCGACCTGGCTGCTGCTGAGTCCACTCCTGTGGCTCTGCAAGCTCCCGCCATCGGCTGAGGCTGAAGTCTCCAAGAGATTCAGCTTTAGCTGAATCGGAAAGCCCCCTCTCCCGAGGGGGCTTTTTACTGGCTTAATTAACATCCCTGCTTTCGCGCAGGAATCCTTTCAATAACTCTGAGCTTGAGTGATCGATCGACAGAATGGTATGTCTGCTAATTACTTCAGTGCAGGTTGTATTGATGCTGATCGATTCGCGCAGCCTTCCCCTATATGAGAGACATGCGAACTGGCTGTTGGTCAGGCTTTTTCATTGCAAGCACTGGCGTGCTTTTCGCGCCAGTTTGATCCACAATGGTGCGGGTACTCAATGTTTTTGATTCCAATTACATGGAGGCAGGCTCTAAAACTATGACCCACTAATATTTCGCGAAGAGATGATTCGTTGAATATGTATGGATCAACTTCTTCCTTGTAGGAATGACTGATTAGTATTTTTGTCCAGATCTGAAGTCGTGCTCTTCTTCTTTTAATTCAGATGAACTGCAGGTTGATTGCGCATAGTGGATGAGGTTTTTATATCCTTCTGGTACTAATCCAGGGCAAAGAATGCCGACTTCGATGGCCTGAGGGCAGAAATACACACCGGCCCACCGATTGATGAAACGCCCTTTGATCTCGTCTGAGAACACGAAGCCATTGCGCGCCGCGTAGTCAATGATCTGCTGCGGCCCGAGATCCGCTAACTGCTCTCGGAATGTCTTGTCCTCTCTTGCTCTGTCAATAAAAGCATGCAGCGCAGCCTTAGACATTGGGCTCCTGGATGTTTTAATCAATGTACTGCTTTTAGATTCTCTTATTGTCGTGAAGCTTGTGATTGCAATATTTGCTTGCACCATGCATCCTCACTGTTGAGCTTTGTGAACTGATCAGTTTTTTCATGACTATCTTTTATGAAAAGACCTATGATTAATGTAATGAGCTTTTCGCTTTACGCTCTCATCAGGTCTGCTGTCCTCGGATGAAAAGAGTCACGTTTGAGCTCGGTGACGAGCTCCATAAGAAATTAAAACTTCTCTGTTATACCGAGGGAGTTTCGATCGGACATATTTTGCGTGAGTGTGTTTCTGACTTTTGTAATAAGCATGATGCACATCTTATTGAATTAGTTGACCATCGCTCCAAGTAATTATTTTAATGCTCTGGTTCAAGGTCAGTTCTTGATTTTGCGAGTGTTCTCTTCTCCGGAAGTTAGGCGTTATTTCCTTGGTCAAAGATGTTGGGGCAAGTCTGATTTTGATTGTCCTGATCCCGGCAACGTTTTTGATGCTTATTGATTGGGGGATACATTGAAATTAAAAACTGTAACGCATCCCCTAAGGTGTTTTGGTGATCCTTGGTTTGACGATAGTTTAAAATTTATTGTTTAATGCTGCAGCGGTATGGCAGAGCGTTTTGATGTTTTGGTTCAGGGAATATCCAAGTCTGATGCGCTTCATTTATTGTTTGCTAAAACAGATTCTGTTCAAAGGCCCTCTGATCGTTATTTTGCGGCCACGAGGCTAGGCCTGTGTGATTGTGATGAAACTCTTGATGCCTTGATCAGGGCAACTACCGATCTCAAGGTTGACGAATTATTTGACAGGATCACTCGACGTAAGGCTGTCGAGGCATTGGGTAGAAGGAAGGATCCCAAGGCCATTCCTGCATTGGTTGAAGTCCTGAGGTGTACTGATACCGAAGCAGTGATTAATTCCTTGTCGGCATTGATCAGAATTGGCTGGTCGCCAAATGAGGAAGAGGAAAGTCATCTTCTGAATCTGTTGGATGGAGAAGTCACGCAAGCTCGTGCAGTGATTCAGCTTTTCACGAGGCTTCGTATTCAAAGTGCGCAGTCAAAGAATCGGATTGGCGGTTTGTGCGATCACGAAAGTCTGTTGGTCTCCGGTGCTGCAAGGGCTTATCTGGCACAGCTTTATGGGGAAGTCGGTTTGATGAAACCATTGGTCGCTTGTCTTACTGACCTTGTTGCTGGAAAGCGGAGATCTGCGGTGATTGATATTGGTGATTCCGGGGATGAAAGCCTGCTGCCTGTCTTGGTTCGTGCACCTGTATCGATGTCGCTTCGAGCTAAAAGTTTCTTGCAGATCGTTGATGGCAACCAGTCTCTCTCGAAACCTGAAAATCAGGCTTTGTTTGAACAGCTGCTTCGCGATGATCCTTTGTTGTTAGACATTCGACCGGAGTGGGAATGTGGATCAGATCCTGATGAGATCGAACGGAATCTCAGCCATCGTGATGAAGCTCGACAGTATGGTGCTGCAGCGAGTTTGATGCGGATTGATCGCAGCGAATGCCTTGCAGTGATTGAAAGTATGCAGGAAAGACTCTGGTCTGATTATGTCACTCACTATTATCTGAGTTGTCTTGTTGGTTTGCGAAAGTTCAGCGAAAAGAGTGATCTTGTCAGGTCTGCTCTTGCCGAAACCACGCCCCAATATACGAAGTCGAGAATTGCAGCTGCCTGGGCTTGCGTTGAACTGCAACTTGATGACCAGATGGATCTTTTGTACGAGCTCTCTTCATCGGCTCCTTGGGTTCCATTGCGTTGGACATGCCAGAAAGCATTGGCACGCTTGATTGAGACGCAACAGCTCGAAAGGACGTTCTGAGATCTCTTGACTGAACGATTTTCCTCTTGCTTGCTTAAGCAGAATGCTTGGCCATGTGCTGCATCAGGTCAATGCATTTGCAGCTGTAGGCCCATTCATTGTCGTACCAAGCCACCAGTTTCATGAACTGATCATTGAGCGCCATGCCTGCTCCAGCATCAAATACTGAGGTGCAGCTTTCTCCCAGAAGATCGTTGGATACGATTGGATCTTCGGTGTAACCAAGGATGCCGGAAAGACCGTTCTGTGAGGCTTCTTTCATGGTTGTCTTGATTTCTTCGTAACTAGCTGGTTTGGCCAGATTCACGGTCAGGTCGACGACGGAGACATCAGGAGTTGGTACCCGGAACGCCATGCCTGTGAGTTTCCCATTCAGTTCTGGAATCACACGACCCACGGCTTTGGCAGCACCCGTTGAGCTGGGAATGATGCTCTGCCCCGCGCCTCGTCCACCTCGCCAGTCTTTGAGTGAAGGGCTGTCAACTGGCTTCTGGGTTGCCGTGGTGGCATGCACGGTGGTCATCAGACCACTGACGATTCCGTAGTGGTCGTTCACGACCTTGGCGAGTGGTGCCAGACAGTTCGTTGTGCAGCTGGCATTCGACACGATGTCTTCTCCTGCATAGGAGTTGTGATTCACTCCCATGACGAACATCGGCGTGTCGTCTTTGGAGGGAGCGCTCATCACCACGCGTTTGGCGCCGGCCTCAAGGTGTTGGCGGGCGGTGTCGGCGGTCAGAAAGAAGCCAGTGCTTTCCAGCACGTAGTCGGCTCCCACCTCACCCCAGCGCAGCTGGCGGGGGTCTCGTTCGGCCGTGACGCGAATGTGACTGCCATTCACCATCAAGTGGCCATCCACCACGTTGATTTCACCTGGGAAGCGGCGATGCGTTGAGTCGTAACGCAGCAGGTAGGCGAGGTAGTCGAGTTCGATCAGGTCGTTGATGGCAACCACCTCCACGTCGGGGCAGGCCATGGCCTGTCGGAAGGCGAGACGCCCGATGCGTCCGAAGCCATTGATGCCAATACGGATGGACATGAAGGCGACCCCTTCTGCTTCCCTGACTTATAGAGCCCATTGCAATCGAAAACCCCCTCCTTTTCTGGGACGCAGACAGAGTGAGCTCAGGTCGTTGCCGATGCCCATGGTTTCTCCGCCAGCCGAAGCCTCTTGCCCCAACCGGCCCTGCCCCGCTGGCCGGTTGGGGCCTGCTTGATTCGCGTCGACACTGTGGTGGCCCAATCAACTTTGTCCCTGAGGAAGCGCAGGATTGGGGCGTTGTTGTCCAACGTGCTTCCCAGTTGGTACGTGCGGTCACAGGCTGCGAACGTGTCTATGCCATCGCCTTCGGTGAGGGAGCCCGACATCTGCATCTGCATCTGATCCCACGTTCTGCTGATGATCCACGCACCAGCGCCTGGAAGATTGCTGATCTCTATCGAGATTTCGAAGCGGGAAAGGTCAATGCAGCGTCTGCTGACTGTGTGAATGAATGGGTGTTGCGCGCCAGAGATTTGGCCTCAGCCGTTCTGGATTGACACAGGTCATTGTGATTGCACAGCTCACCGATGCCAGTCGTCTCCAGTCACGCTTTTGTAGCGATCAACCAGCATTTGCTCGGTTTGCTTGAACCGGTTGATGTTGTTCGTCAGTTCCTGCTCATTGTGTTTGAGATAGGCGTGATGACCCACTTTCCATAAAGTTCTGGCTTTTTTCCAGCGAACCTGTGCTTCCTTCGCAGCAGCAATTAATTCGCTGAACTCTTCGTTTGAGAAGTCAAATTTCATCCTTTGCATGGTCTTGATCAGGGTTCGCCGTAAGGCCCGAAGCGCGTCGCGCAGGCAGCACCGCAGCGCGCTCCCAGCGCGACCGCCAGTTGAGTGCTCCAACCTGCGCTTAGTCCAGCGGTGACGCCTGCGGCAAAGCTGTCGCCACATCCATAGGACTCCACCATCGGGCCTGGCAGTGGAACAGCATCAAAACGGCCGCCTGGAATCAGCACGCCTCCGGCCTCACCCTCCGTGGCGATTCGAACGGTGGGTGCCGGATTGAGACAGTTCTCGGGAACCTGTTCGCCGGGGTCCAGTGCGCTGCCGATCAGGGCGTCCAGAGGCACTGAAGCCTGCTGCAACACGGCGAGTCCGAGTCGTGGTGTTGCACTCAGAACCCTGGCCTGGCGTGCCTGATGCAGGCCATCGCAGTCGGTGGCTGAGACGAACACGCCGTCGCAGTCTGCAAGTCGTTCCCAGTTGAGGTCGTCTTCAGCGGTGGGCATCAAGCGCTCGCCAATCACCGTGATTGCACGGTCACCACTGGGATCCATCAGGCTAATTCCGCGCCGACTGGGTTGGTCGCGCCAGGCCACCACTGGTTCAACTCCCAACTCTCTGAGGCGTTGTTCGCTGCGTTGGCCAATCGCATCCCGACCGAGTGCTGTGAAAAACAGAACTCTTTGACCGGTGAGGCGTGCCAGCTGGACTGCGATGACAGCTCCGGCACCCGCAGGTTCTTCGAGGTCTCGAGAAGCTCGTCCGATCCTGCCTGGTCTGGGCAGTGCATCGACCTCTAAAAAGGTGACCCACTCCTGATGCCCTACCACCGCCAGAGTCAGAGATTTCAGCTCGCTATCCAAGGGCGTGGGCATTGCGTCAGGGGATCGGCAGGACGGATTTGGCGGCATTGCGCAGCTGCACGTTGATCTTGCCTCCAACAGAATCCACTCTCACTGCTCCGGTCACATTCAGTAGTTCCCCATCGGGAGTGCCGACCAGCACGGGACCTCCGTCGCTGCCGTTCACGGTCACCGGCGCGGTGACTTCTTCCACCGTGACGGCACCTTCAACGGAAACACTGCCCTCAACCTTGACGGGTTCGGTCACGGCCACACCTTTGGGCACTCCCACGTCGCCGCTCACGGGCAGCGCTTTGACAGCTTCGATCGATAGAGGCTCCTCACCCTTCACGCTGACCGGCGCAGAGAGCTGATCAACGGTGATGCCTCCCACGAGCCGAACAGGCAGCGGCTGATCTAGTGGCAAAGCAATCGGGATGGGTTGACGAAGGATCTGAATGGCAGCCACGGCAATGGCCCACGCGGCGATCACTACAGCCAGCGGCCAGCGGCTGGCCATCATCAGAACGAACCAACGGGGATTAGAGCTTGGTGAGGTCGATGGGCCCTGGTCTGCCATGGCTTGAATGAACTTGATGCACCGGTTGTACCGGCTTCCTGCGGCTCGGCCATGGGTGGCGCCAGGACCTAGAGCTCAAGTTCAGAGCTCGTATTCCTCTTCGAATCGGCTCAATAACCCTTTGTAGAGAGCCAAGGTCCCCTCGCTCTCTTCGGTCACCCCATCGGTGATGTAGAGCGCGGCCAGATGGCTGCAAGCGGCATGAACCTGAGCAAAGGCTTCTGCGTACTCGTTTTGAACGTCTTCCTCACGGATGTCTCTGATCATCGCTGAGACGAATTCCACTTTCTTCTCGGCTGCTTTGATTTCAGCCTCCATCTCCTTGCTCAGTTTGCGTCGCTTGCGAGCCATGCCTCTGGTTCGACTGGCTTCAACCTAGGAGTGAGACCTGCAGGTCTTCCGTCGAGTCAGAAACAGAACGGAAGATATTTGGCGCTGCAGGCGACGTAACCATCAACCAATGGGCCGAGTCCGATCTGATGGACGATTCCCTGACCTGTGATGGCTTCAGTGAGAACGCCTATCACGATGCCCAACATGGCGGCACGGCCATTGAAACGCTCCACCCGATCCAGCTGCTGTTCATGGATGGCGCGGGCCGCTGAATCCTGGAACCACTTGTCGCTGGCTTGCTGCTGAGTCATGAAACCGTTGCGGATGTTTAGCAATGTAACAGCACATTGACTTTTGTCCTTAATCACTATCACTAATGCTTCTAATCGCCGCCCAGTGGCAGATCGGGCCTTGCCCCTGACCGATGGCCAGAGCCTGCTTCAGGCCTTGCTTGACGTACTCACGTGCCGCCGTCATTGCCACGTCGAGATCTTGCCCGAGAGCCAATCCTGCGGTGATGGCAGCTGACAGCGTGCAGCCTGTGCCGTGGGTATGGGGAGTATCCACCCAGGGACCCTCAAGCCAGTGGGGTTGGCCGTTGAACAGCAAATCCCGGCCCCCCAGCGATCGTTCGCTGCCGCTTTTGATCAGAACTGCCGCAGGCCCCTGGGCGTGGATCGCGGCTGCGGCTGCTTCGATGTCACTGTCGTCGTTCAGTTCATGGCCGCTGAGCAACCGCGCTTCATGGCGATTCGGGGTCAGCAGGGTTGCCAGCGGCAGCAGGTCGTCGCGTAGCGCGGCGATAGCGTCATCTTCGAGCAGCACGGCGCCTGTGCGGCTCACCATCACCGGGTCGATCACCTTCGGGATGCTCCAGTGCCGTAAGAGTTCAGCGGTGGTTTGAATCAGTTCGCGATTCAGCAGCATGCCGGTTTTCAGTGCATCGACAGGCAGGTCGTTCTTGACGGCTTGCAGCTGTGCCTCCAGGCCTGCGGGAGGAATGGGATCCACTCGGGTCACTCCGCAGGTGTTTTGCGCGGTGACGCAGGTCAGGGCACTGCAGCCATGAACCCTGAAGGCCATGAAGGCGCGCAAATCAGCCTGGATCCCTGCACCTCCTCCTGAATCGCTTCCCGCGATGGTGAGGGCGATCGCGGGAGTGATGTGTTGGGCCTGCATCAGGGTTTACGCCAGATCACCGGCTTGCGGCGTTTCGGGTAGAGCTCTCGGCACAGCTTGCAGACGGTGCCATCGCAGCCGCGTGCGCTGCAGTGCTCGCGGCCGTAGAAAATGATCTGCAAATGCAGTCGATTCCATTGCTCCTTTGGGAAGAGAGCCTTGAGATCTGCTTCTGTTTTCACAACGCTGTCGCCTTTGCTCAACCCCCAGCGCTGAGCCAGACGATGAATGTGAGTATCCACGGGGAATGCAGGGACCCCGAAAGCCTGCGCCATCACCACGCTGGCGGTCTTGTGCCCGACTCCTGGTAGCGCTTCAAGCTCTTCAAAACTCTGTGGAACGACTCCGTTGTGGACATTCACGAGGATGTGGGCGAGCTTGTGCACATTGCGCGCTTTGGTTTTGGCCAGTCCCAGCTGACGGATGTGGCGGTGGATCTCTGTTTCCTCGAGTGCTGCCATGGCAGCGGGCGTTGGCCCGGCAGAGAACAGTGCTGGAGTGACTTCATTCACCTTTTTGTCGGTGCACTGAGCACTGAGTAGAACGGCGATCAGCAGCGTGAAGGCATCGCTGTGATCCAGGGGAATCGGCGTCTCGGGGTAATGCTCGTTCAGCCGATCGAGGATCACTCTGGCTCTTTCGCCCTTGTTCATCACGGCTTGAGATCGACAGCCATAATTGCAGCGCCGTTGTTGGGATGAGAGATTGGCGAGTGTTCGAACTGTGGGTTCATGAGCCTTGAGCAGCGCCGAAACAGTTCTGATTCAAGCGACGCTTATGCACGAGCTGTGCGTCGGGAAGAGCAGCAACAGGAGCGTGAACAGCAGCAGCGTCGTCAAGACGACAAACCTCAGAACATTGCTGAACTCACTGAGATTGACGAGGCCAGCGATCTGTTTCGCCAGCACAGCCATCAACAATCAATGGAAGGTGGCTGAGTCTGGCTTGTTCTCGATCCCATCTCCATGAGTTTCACACGCTCCCAAGAGTGAAGACATTGAACCTGGTCTTTGATTGAATCGAGACGTATCAGCGTCCTGTTGAACAGCTCGAAAAGGAAATCAAGCTTCCAGATTGAATCAATTGATGGACGAAACGTCTGATGGCAGCGTTTCGGGAGAAAGCATCAATCCACTACAAACGGATAGACATCCGTATGAGGTCTGAAGAAATCACACACGCGAACCAAAGCATTCCAAATCTTGTTGCAACTTAATCAGATCAAGATATAGTGACTTTCCGATAAATACTTTGTTGGAAGCCCTGCTCCTGTCAAAACCTAAAGCGGTGAGGCTTTTAGGAGCCTTCATTACGGGAGCTTGTGCCTTCACAATATTGCCATCACAAGGCTTAGCTGCTGACAACATTCAAGAGATAACAGTTGGCCTAACTTGCGCAAACGTCGGAAGGGAGACCGGCAAGTGGGAAGACCTTGAGGGAACAGGAGGGTTTCTTGACGCGCCTTGGTATACCGGCAAAAAAGAGAGCCAAAATTGGCAGGAAGACAATTCAAACAAGGCGTCAAGAATATGGTCAGAGCTCTACTACGAAAAAACAAATCTTCAGTGGACAAGATTTTTATACTATTCAGACAAGTCATCTAGATCTTATCCAGTAAATCGTCATCACAGGTGGGCCGTAAAGGCAGGTCATTCTTCAAGCCTTTTCACATGGGTGCATTCAGACACTTCGCAAAGATGGGGTAGATATATGAGCAATTGCGAAACCATAGAAGGCGGCATACCGATTAGTTCGGTTTCCAAGGCGAGCATCCTTGAGTTAGCAAGAGGAATAAATATTGACGTTGAAAATACTGTGGCAAATAATTTCAAAATGGCACTCAATATACTCCCTAGAGCCCACACAGCGACTGGTGGCAGGGCAACCCAGGAATACCAATATCAACTCAGTGATGTTGTTTTGGATAGTTTTGACCCAGTCCAGCCTGACGAAGTCAAAGAATCCAATGAAGCAGAAGGCACAACAAAAACAGATAAACAGTCACGTCAATCAAAACCTGCCATAGAAGCCTGGATCAAAACACTGAGCGGCCATCATTCTGTTTTTGATTACGAACGCGGCTCTCACGGCACATTTGGAAATTGGGAAAGCAACTACTCGGGATACGTCATAGGAGTCAACGCAAACCTGAACAAGAACTTTTCGGTTAGTGGATTCATGAACAGAGCTGACATTGATGTCAGCTTTCTAGATGCGGGAGGAGGCTATTGGCGCCCAAGTGGATATGGTGGAGGAATCTCCTTGGGTTATCAACAAGGCAACTTTGTTGCTAAAGGCTTGCTTGGAAAAAGCACAATAGATGGACTGCATTCGAGAGGTCTCTTGGCAATCGGAGATTCAGAAGCAGGATTGGCCTATGGAGATAAGAAGGCGGAGATTTACACAGTCTCTTTGATGACGAGCTATAAAATAAAGATTAAGCTTGCAACTTTTGAGCCTGAAATATTTCTGAATGCGAATAAGAACTATGACTATCAGTGGAATGAGATTGGGGGAGGTGATTTCAACTTACGCTATGAGAACTACGACGACTTCTTTCTAAGAAGTCGTTTATCAGTAAAAATATCGCCTCCCCTCGCCGCCGAAGAAACGAACAGATTTTCTCCTTACCTGCGCATTGGCTGGCTTGCTGATTGGAACACCAACAATCGCGACGTTAAAGTTCAAAATATCTACAACAACAATCGCGCATCTCTTCCAATTAATCAAAAGCACTGGAACGGACTGAGCATTGAAACCGGATTGAACTATCTAGTGAATAAACAAGGTGACAGCCAAGCATCGATCAATGTCAAGGGAGGAATTGAGACTTGGGACTCGTCCAAGAAGCCAACAAACTGGAGTATTTCAGGCGGAATATCAATACAATTTTGATCGTGAATCACATCATTCAATCTTAAAAATCCATAGCCTTATAAATCGGCTGCAAGGCGCCTAAAATAACTCGGACAATGAATCCATCATTCACACTCACTAATAGACCTTGCGGGGTCTTAAATGCACCTCTGCTCTAGTCGTAAACCATCCACGAGCTTCTCCAAAAAGATCCTTGATTGAGCAGAAGACATCTATTTTGCTTTGCATGTTTTTATAGTTTTCCAGGTCATATTTAAATTTATCACAAAACTTGTCTTTGGCTAATTCTAAAAACTGTTCCGTATTTATTCGTTTAGCCATCACTTGTCCGGCATCTTGAGCCGCGCGAGCCAAGGGATCCCTAGTGGCACCATCATGACCACATGCTGATAGATAGCGAGCCGCTCAACCTCTGGATTCTCTGCTCTTGAACGTCGACATAAATTTCTGAGGGCCTATTACGTATCCGAACGGACGCTGAAGGACCCCCACGCCCCCTTGCGTGCCTGCTGATCAAGGTTTGCGTTGTTCGCGATCTGTTCTGCTTCTTTCTCAGTGCGGTTGATGGTTGGTCGCGGCCGCCGATGCCCGGCGGTCAATCCGCTCTGTTCATGGCAAGAAGGGACATGAGAGCCGAGGACACTGTGTCCTTGTTGTTCCAGCTCAATGCATTGGGTGGACTATTGCTGAAGCTGTTTGGTGAGCGCAGCACCGGACCCTTTTATTGTCTAAATGGTTTAGAAGCATGGTGTATAGATTGGTTTATAGATGTAAATGAGTGCTGCTGAGAAGCCAGGGTTGTACTGGACTCTGAGCCTGTCTTTAGGATGGCTGTAATTAACAATCAATGGAAGGTGGCTGAGTCTGGCTTGTTCTCGATCCCATCTCCATGAGTTTCACACGCTCCCAAGAGTGAAGACATTGAACCTGGTCTTTGATCGAATCGAGACGTATCAGCGTCCTGTTGAACAGCTCGAAAAAGACATCAAGCTTCCAGATTGAATCAATTGATGGACAAAACGTTTGATAGCAGCGTTTCGGGAGAAAGCATCAATTCAATTAGCATTTTCCGCTTGCATGTATTGGCTATAGTGATTTTGAGGCTTAAGAGAAACAGGATGAACCTTCGCAATCGATTGATCGCAGTTACGACTGTTGACTTGACGCTATCCACTGCCCACTCTATTTCCGCAGCAACGCTTCAAGACAAGGTTCGGTTTTCATACAGTATCGGCACGCAGCCTGGAAAACAGTATTGCGCCAATAAAGCAGCTCAAGAAGCGATGGAAAAAGGAACTGCTATTGCCATGGGTCAGACAAATATACCGATGTCAGTGATAAGCGAAATGGACTTTGAAGATGATCGCTACGCACTGCCTATGATTGAGGGCATGATTTCTTATGCTATCGATCATTGCCCGCAATGAGCAAAAAGACTATTCCCCGACCTCTATAAAATGTCTGATTAATCAATAGCGCTTAGGCGCTAGGGAGTGTTGCAATCCTTTTGAACCGATTGTGGTCTTGGATCACTTGGTTGTATTGATCAAATCATTTATTGATTTCTCAGCCTGTGCTCAGATTTGTGCTTTGCTTCGGGATTATTCAGATGGCTGATTCAAGCATGCCTCTATGTCAACGGCTATCCACTTCGACGCGCAGTATGGGTTGAGTGACGCGTTGCTACTTTCATTTTTGTTGACTGGTCTTTCCTCTATCCCTGTTGGCTTTGTTTTGATTATGTGGTTTGACTTGCTCCCTTGGCTCGATGACAGCATCTCTGGCTTGGTTGCCTATGTCGGCCCCATGTCCCCTCGTTGTAGTCTCGGCCCATGACTCAGTGAGTTGCATGTCGAATCGACGGATCGCTTTAGTGATTGGGACCGTTGTCGGCTTGATTGCGATCGTTGCATGGGTCGCTGAGATTGACATTGTCTTTCAAGAGTCAGCGGAAGAACAAGAGCCGAATCAAAAGTCACTGGTGATTGATGAGTCTTCTGCTGAGTCAAAGGCTCTTGCGAAATGACATGACGTTCCGGCTTGATTAGTCTTCCTCTAGTTGCCATGCGTGCGTGCTACAGACAGTTGTTTTGGTGTGTCTTGGCCTTGTATGGGCTTTTTATGTCAGAAGAACAAAGGCAATAATTAAAAATCTAAGGTCGCAGCTTCGAGATCATCAGCTTCAAGAACATGCTGCAATTAATTGGTGCTGCTGTGCTATTCAGCGTGCCGACAATAAGGATGAGCTGCTGAAGGCTTTTTGCCAGTTTGTTGACACCGGTCGTGAAATTATTGACTATCCGGATCGTCTCGCTGAGTTTATGAGCATCAATGGGCTGACAGAAGTTCAGCACATGAGAAATATCATTGTGCTAGATAAGGTTCTAAAATCGTTTAAAGAGCGTTGATTGATCGAGGTTGGATGTTCTCCTGAGCTGCCTTCTCAGTTAATCATCGCTCTGAAGCATGGATCTGCTGTCTGCGTGTTGATTACTTGGATGGATTGATCTCTATCGAGAGATTTTTATGCTTGCATTGCGCAGTGACGTCTGAAGCCTCGCCCGCCGGGATTAGGGCGATTCCTCCTCTCTGTCCATAGTCAGCTCCGCGATATTGAGTGATTTCTGCATAACCAGCTTTGCCTGCGTCGCAATCCACCGTGACGGCCACCAGTTGGTCACTTCTGACATCAAACGTTTCTCCTAGTTTCTTGTCGAGGTCCGCTGACCTGCCCGTCTCAGTGCTCAGCGTTGTTTGAATACTTGCAGGGCTGCAGACACTGGTGACATCTGTTGGTGTGCTGTAGTCCGCTGCATAGCTGAATGGCAAGTCTTGAGGAAACACCGTGACGGAGACCTGTAGTGGATGGTCTTTCCCTTCCAATCGCTCGTACTGCATGGGGTAGGTGTCTCCAACGTCGTCGTAAACCGCCATTTGTAGGAGCGTTGGGCTGCACCAAGTCACGACTGTCTGCAGTTTCGACCTGTCAATTCCGATGGTTCCTTGTTGGTAGGGGCCATTGCTCAGAAATGTTTTTTCTTCAAACCGATCTGATGCTGTACAGCCTGCAAGCAAAGTAGAGATCAAAAGAACGATGGCAACAAAGCTCTTCATGTGCTGATGAATGATTTCAATATTAGATTGTTTGTGCAGGAGTTTTGATTTCTTCAGGACATTCTTGTCTCAAGGCTTTCTGCATTATCTGCTTGCTGTATTCAAAGATGGAGCGCAATGAGGCTCATTCAAGAGCCAGGCTTGATCGCTTCTTTCACTGATTCAACGCCTTTCTGGATCGCTTCTGCGGGCATTCTGAGCTTCTGTTGCTGAGTAGTCGACCAGATGTTGACGGCGTAGACGATGGCGCCGCCCACAATCAATGCGGCAAGAACAAGGCCAATTCCATTGCCCCCCTGTTGAATCACGACAGGCCTTTGCTGTTCCTGATCACTCATTGAGGCTCCTCTCACTGTTCATCACTGACATGGTTGTAGCCATTGATTGTTGTCTTGTCCTTCTGCGCCAATGGATTTGATCGCTGGCATCGTTGTCGCTATGACGAGCCATAACGTCACCAGTTCGGAGTGTTCGGGCCATGCTCACCACCAGCACCCGTCTGAAGCTGCAGTCAATCCTTCAGCGAGTGGCTGAGGGGGCCAGTGTCAGCCTGTCGGACCGTGTTTATCTTCAGAAATTTGCCGACCGAGATCGCACGGTCTCGTCCTGGCTGCGTCGTGCTCGGCGCCAACAACTCTCCGGGTACCCTCTCGAAGGTCTTGACAGCCTTCTCGATGGTCTTGACCTGTGCAGTGCAGAACCCGACCAGCAGCACAGTCCCGAGGCTGATGACCTCGGTGATTGGTTCGCAGGGGCCGATTCCTGGCTGAGACGTGACTGAGGTTCGCTTAGCGTTGATTCAGCGCCTGATGTCTCGTCTTGAACAACACCTCGCGAGGAGTGATTTACGTTTCGGTCTGGGTGGTGATTTGGGGCACGGCTTCCTCACTCGTGGACTGGTTGCTTCTCCACGCTGATCTGTATCAAGAAGGTAGTTTCGGTCAGGCCGCTACCTTCATCGGCTACGGAGCTGCTGCCTCGGTTCTCGCGGTACGTCTTTCCAGTCGCTTTCTGTTCAAAGCCGAGGTTGCCGAGGAGAGTGCCGACAGCGATCAGTCAGCCAGCTGATCCGGCGATCGATGGACCGCCAGCGCAGCCAGTATTCCGGCTAGAAATCCGGTTGCATGTCCGATCCAGCTCACGCCAGCGGGAGATGCCCAGGGAAGCAGGCCAGGTAGGGCGCTTCCGTAGAGCAGCAGCGCGATGGTGCTCAGCAGGATCGACAGAGGTCGTCGTTCCAGAAAACCGATCAGCACCAGATAGCCCAGCAACCCGTAGACCACTCCGGATAAGCCGTGAGAACCAACCGGCCAAAACAGCCAGACCGGAATCTCCAGAACGATCACCGCAATCCAGATGTTCAGATAAGCCCTTCGGCTTCTGGCCAGTACGAGGTAGCTCAGCGGTAGGAAGACCAGGCTGTTCGTGAGCAGATGGCCGAAGCCTTGGTGGCTGAATGGTGCTGTGAACAACGTCCACCAGGGTGTTCCAGGACCCATCGCCAGGTTCCAGCGACCGCCGAGCAGCAGTTGATCCACCAGTTCCTGAAGCCAGGCCAGGCCCAGCAGAATCAGAGGCAGAGCAATCAATCCATCCACACATTTGCTCTGATCACTGAAGCAGTTTTTGGCCGATCTCGGTTCGCTGTGTTGGTGACAGCCGATGTTCATGTGTCGGAATGCAGCTCCGACCCGCTATGAACTGACCATTCACCGAGCGGATCACACCATGACCACCAAGTGTGAGGTGATCGTGATCGGCAGCGGTATCGGTGGTCTCTGTTGTGCTGCACTCTGTGCCAGAGCCGGCCACGAGGTGATGGTTCTCGAAGCCCATGGCCATCCAGGTGGTGCTGCTCATGGATTTGAGCGGCAGGGCTATCAGTTCGAATCAGGCCCTTCTCTCTGGAGCGGACTTGGCCGATGGCCAAGCAGCAACCCGCTGGCTCAGATTCTCAAGGCCTTGGATGAACCCCTGGAGGTCATCCCCTATCGAGACTGGGATGTGTTGTTCCCCGAGGGGCATCTGCGCATCGGGGTGGGCGCTGACGGCTTCGAACGGGTTGTCGCTGATCTGCGAGGAACGGCGGCGGTAGAGGAGTGGAGACGTTTCGCTGAGGTGTTGCAGCCCATCGCAGCAGCGGCGGACGCACTGCCGTTACTGGCACTACCGCCGGGTGGACTCGAGGGTCTTGGACCACTGCTGCGACGCAGCGGTCGCTTGCTTCCCCATCTGCCGGCTCTGCGTCATCTCAGCGGTGCCTTCGGTCCGCTGGTGGATCGCCACCTTCAGGATCCCTTCCTGCGCCATTGGGTTGATCTGCTCTGTTTCCTGATCAGTGGAATGCCCATGGCGGATACCAATGCGGCAGCAATGGCAACACTGTTTGGCGAATGGTTTGAACCTGAGGCCTGCCTTGATTTTCCCAAGGGCGGGAGTGCTTCCGTGGTGAAGGCCCTCGTCCGTGGTCTTGAGAAACATGGCGGCAGCCTGCGCCTTGGCGCCCGTGTGAAGCGGCTCCTGCTGGATGGAGATCGTGCTGTTGGCGTCGAGCTGGTCAACGGTGAACAGTTCGCTGCCGATCATGTGGTCAGTAACGCTGATGCCTGGAGTACGGCGAAGCTGTTGCCTGAAGCGACATCGCCCTCCTGGCGCCATCAACGCCTAGAGACTCCAGCCTGCGCTTCCTTTCTCCATCTGCACCTGGGGTTTGATGCCAGTGGCCTCGACGATCTGCCCATTCATACGGTTTGGGTTGGAGACTGGGAAAGGGGAATCGAGGCCGAACGCAATGCCGTGGTGGTTTCGATTCCGTCGGTGCTTGATGCCTCGATGGCGCCTGCCGGTCAGCACGTTCTGCATGCCTACACACCGGCCAATGAACCGTGGTCGCACTGGAGTGGTTTGGAACGTTCAACGGCTGCCTACGACAAGCAGCGTGAGCAGCGCTGTTCGGTGTTCTGGCAGGTGCTTGAGCAGCGCATCCCGGATCTGCGCAGCCGCTGTCGGATCGTGATGGAGGGCACGCCTCTCACCCATCGTCATTTCCTGTCGGTGCATCAGGGCAGTTATGGCCCAGCGCTGTCGGCAGCCAAGGGGTTGTTTCCTGGTGTGCAGACGCCAGTGCAAGGTTTTCTTCAATGTGGAGCCAGTACCTTCCCCGGTATCGGCATTCCGCCTGTGGCCGCCAGTGGAGCAATGGCTGCCCATGCGATCACCGGACAACGGGCTCAGAAGCAATTGCTGGAGAGCTTGTCTCTTTGATCAACCACACAACCTCTGCCAGCTGCTCATTGCAACTCTCCAAGGGACGCGCTTCGTCGCTGGTTTCTTTAGCTTCCGAGTTGATTGGACGGTAGGAATTCCCCGTGGTCGTGCAGGTCTTGAACGACAACGAGCGCTTCAAGCTCGACGACAGTGATGATGCGCTGTTTTACAGCGACCCCCGTTTTGTTCAGCATCTCGATGCAGCGTTTCGTTTGCGCTTGACACAGCTTTATCGCGAGCGCATCCCTAGTTGTGCGGTTGTGCTCGATCTGATGAGCAGTTGGGTGAGTCATCTGCCGGAAGATCAACGCTACGAGCAGGTGATTGGCCATGGATTGAATGCTCAGGAGTTGCAGGCCAATCCGCGTCTCGATCGTCACTGGGTGCAAAACCTGAATCGCGACCAGACACTTCCCCTCGACGATGCCAGTGTCGACTGCACCTTGATCGTGGCCGGCTGGCAGTATCTGCAGCAGCCAGAGTCTGTGGCCGCCGAGCTGCTGCGCATCACCCGCCCCAAGGGGCAGGTGATCTGTGCTTTCAGCAATCGTATGTTCTTCACGAAGGCGCCTCAGATCTGGACCGATGGCGGTGACGGCGACCACCTTCGCTACGTGGCGGAGGTGATGATGGCGCAGGGATGGCCTAAGCCTGAATTGGTTGCTGAACAAACGCAGCAAACCGGACCTCTTGGTTGGGTCGGTGCGAAGGGAGATCCCTTTTTTGCAGTGATCGCCACCAAGCCCTTGGCTTCAGATTCCCTCTGAGTCGTCTGGAGGGATCGGCTGCCATCCGCTCTGCCATTGCGCCTTGTCTTGAAGCTGCGTCCAGCTTTCTCTGAGTCGTACCTGAGGCTCCAGCAGTGAAGCCAGTTCAACCCAGCGTTCAGAGCCGCGTCCGCCCTGAAGAACAACGCGAAAATGACGTCGTCCTGATCGGGGAGTGAGGCTGGTCCAGGCTTCTGCTGGCTTCCAGGGCACAGAACTGCAGCACAACGGTGTAGAGAACGATCATGCCTCGCGTTCTGCCCTCTCGACGTTGTCAGGATTCGGTTGCCCCTAACGACTCAACAGCTGGCGATTGCTTCTTGCAAGCTCACCACGGGTTGCTTCTTAGAACTGGTGACCTCAAGGATTTTTCCGATCGAATCGGAGGTGTTCAAGGCTTCGATGCAGCAGCGTGCAACCAGACGACGAGGGATTGAATCACTTTCCTGCTTGTCAGCTCCAGTCCACAGCACGCCTTCCTCGTCAAGGTCGTCTTCGCGCTCGTTGAGTCCACCAGGTCGGATCACTGTCCAGTCGAGCCCACTGTTTTCCAGATTGCGCTCACCAACACGCTTCCAAACCAGGATCAAGCCAAACAGGTTGAGAGGGTGTTTCCAACGCCCTGCGCATAGGGAACTGACCAGCACCACGCGCTGCACGCCGACGCGCTGGCAACTCTCGACCTGTCGCTCGACGCCCCAAGCATCCACTTTCATGGGCCCTGTCAGGTCAACGGATGGACGTGCTCCTGTCGCGATCACCAGCGCGTCCACGCCGCGCAGAGAGTCGTCCAGGGCGTTGGAATCCATCAGGCTGAGTCGGTGCTGTTCACAGCCCTCCAGTGATGATGGAATCTGGGATTCAGGACGCAGAAGCAGCCTGGCCTGATCGCCTGAAGCCATGATTTCTTCGGCAACACGGAAGCCTGTTTTGCCCGAGGCACCGCTTACGGCAATCGTGCGCGTCATAGTCGATCGAGGCGGGCACGAAACCTAGCCATAAAGCCCAGCCATAGAGTTTGCTCCTGATACGGCAGCGGCGCTGGCCGGAGCGTGACCAGCACAAACACTCAGTTACACAGCTTTACAAACAAGCTATGGTTCTTAACAGAAGTACACAAGCTAGTAATGACTGATTACTCCGCCGCCATCTATGGGCTCCTTGCTTTCACCGCTGTGATCACTGCAGGTGTGATCTATGTGCTGGCTCAGCCGACCGACCTGCCTTTCGTTCAAGCAAAGGGTTGATTGATGTCGATTGATTCGCGTTGCAAGGAACAGCAGTCGGTTGCTGATCAGATGTTTATGGATTTCAAGTACACCAAGCCGGGCTCGAAGGAGCAGGTTCGTGCTTTGTCCACACTCAGTTTCCTTGTTGGCATGTGGTCTGATTTTCTGGTGAACGAAGAGAAAAGGATGTCCTCGGCTCTCGCTCTTGAAGCGAGTTCGTAGTTGTCGATCTTGGTTGCCTGCACAGGCCTGTATTCAAGACGTTGAATTGGACCTTCACGTTCAATGATTTGAGTATCGATTCCTAGGGCGCGTGGGTCTTCTGCACGCGATAAGGAGTGTGCACGGAGTTTTTCTCCGGAAAGTGCTTGGGGAGAGTTAAGACGGGCCGCCACCCGTCTTTTTTGTTGGTTCCTTCAGAATCGAGGCTTTTCCAGCGGTTTCCATGCCTGGCAAGGATGTTGATCTTGTTGTGATCGGTGCTGGGCTGTCCGGTTGCGCGTTGGTGGCAGCTCTGAGCAACAAAGGCTGGCGCGGGACAATTCAAATTCTGGAAGCTGGGCGAGGACCCGGTGGTCGCTGTGCCACCAGGCGGCGGCGCGATGCCCCTCTCTGGCGTCTGGATCACGGATCTCCGACCCTGAGTTTTCAGAGTGAGCCTCAAGGCCATTTGCTGGACCTGATGCAGTCGCTGGAACAACGCGGCGTCATACGTGTTGATGATGATCCTGTTGTTGGCTTGGACCATCACGGTGCTGTCGTTGCACCTCCCGATCACCCTCTGCTGCGCGGTCCGCGCTGGCGAGGTATCCCAACCATGGCTTCGGTTGCGGAGACGTTGCTGTCTGATGGCTCTGATCAAGTTGGTGTTTGTTTTGGGGAGCGGATTCAGACGCTTTCCAGAGATGGTGAGAGCTGGGTTCTTCCTGGTGGAGCTTGTGCCAGCAATCTCGTGCTCAGCGGAACGCTTCTTGCCCATCCCCGTTCGTTGGCCATGCTTGGCAGGAGCGATGTGCCCTTGCGTGACGCCGTTCCTGAGCGGCACGATCTTCTTCTTGATCAGGCACTGGCCTCGATTGCCGGCCTCAACGCGAGCATTCGCTGGAATCTGATGCTGGAGTTCCCGGCGATGGATCTTGATCCTTTGCCTCGGCAGATCTGGCTGACGCCTCGGGCGCAGCAGCAATTCGGAGTGGAACGTCTTGTGCTGCAGCGACAACAGCAGGGGCGTCTCGGTCTGGTGATCCACGGTCTTGACGATGGTTCGTTGATCACGCCTGAAACGCAGCCACAGCTTCTGATCATTCAGGAACAGCGATTGCTGAGTGTTTTGCCAGAGCTTCTTGGCTCTTGGCCATCACTGCAGAGGATGGTGTCCAATGCGCATTCGCTTGGCGTGATGCGCTGGGGAGCTGCTCAACCCTTGGAGCAAGGAATGCCAAAAGCGCTGCAGTGGTGCAGCAAAGCCCGTGTGGGGTTCTGTGGCGACTGGATTGCGGGACCCGGTTTCGGCATGGCGGAGGGAGCTCTTCAGAGCGGTCTCGATCTGGCCGAGTTGATTGCGTCCTGAATGGCGACTGCTTGTCGCTCAAGCATCACCCGTCGTTGGTTCATGCAAAACAATCACAGGATTGTGATAACTGCTGGCCGGAATCGGCGCAGCGCGTCACAACAGAGAAAAGGTCGTCTCCCATGCGCAGCCGATTTCAGCCTGTCCGGGTTCATGCCAGTGTTCATGATGATGAGCCATGCCAGTGCCAAGACTGTGTGGCCCTACGTCGTCGCTTGACCCAGATGGTCACTCAGACCAAACCGTTGCCTGGGCCGCATCGCCCCGTCTACGCCTGCCGGTGAGGATAAACGTCTCCATGGTTGGACTTTGAAGGTTGATCCAGGGCTTTGACAAGCATTTGAGCTGATCAGCCGTATTCGGGGCACCATCCAGCCTGGTCCTGCCAGGTCGGACACCAGAGCCGGCAGCGCTTGGTGAGATGGTCTCCCTGCTGGAGTTGTTGCTGTCTGAGCTTGCAGGCCACCATCGTTCGGCAGGACGCATCCACTCCATAGGTGAAGTGCTGGCAGGTCAGGCAAATCCGAGCCCCCTTCCAGCTCTGAAGCTCACTTGCGTCGACGTATTCCCACTCGTCCATAGCCTGCTAGTCAATGGTACTGATGTACTAATGCATCCAATGGCGCCGGGTCAAGTGCCTTCAACAAGCCTCTGGTGGCTCTGGGCCAGATCCCCGTCCGCAAGCAGTCACCGCACGAGCCGCCGCCGCAAGAGCAGCCATTGGCCAGAATCAATTCCCTTGACGTCAGGCCATGCGATGGTTGATCACGGCTCTGCTTTCCCTGGCAGCCTTTGTCGTTGTCTTGGCCAGCGGAGCCAAGGCCGATGTCACGATTCACGTGGGTTCAAGAACCCCACCGGCTGATGCCCATTGCCATCGGGTTGGAACTCGCAGTACCGATGAAGGCAGGGTGCTGAGCGTGTATGCCTGCCGCCCATAAAAAAGAGGCAGAGTGCCAGCTCTGCCCCTGAGTTTTCTCGTCGTGCCACCCATGGCTGGGAGGCACGCGAACATTCTCGTCATCGCCGGAATGCGGTCGTGTGCATGGACACCAAATCAGCAGCTCCGTTGATAGCGCAGCTGGAATTGATGAGTTGAGTTGTTCGCTCTGAGTTTTGGTTGATTATTGGCCAAAACCCTTATTCGATGATTGCTTTTGAGCTTTCTTTGCTTTGGGCGTAGTTGTCTCCTCCATAGCAGAATCTTTGAAGAAGATTCCATCCAGCCAGACTGTGATGATGTAAACAACGATCAAAACTGGAATCAGAACAAGCCACTGATTCTCAAACTCATAGGGAAGTTTCTGAACCCCAAAGATCGCTAGGTATCCGGTGATCAGAGTGAAGATAAATCTGCGAATGCTGGAGGGATTCAAGGCAGGGCGTTGTCTCTGTTGAGCGGTTCATCTGAGAACTGCTCAGATGTTGGGTTCAGTCAACACCTGTGCGACTCGTCAGGCATCCAGCTGTAACAACAGTGTTAGTTGAAGACGTTTGTCTGGCCTCGATTCAAGCTTCCGGAGTTTCGATTGTTTTGCCGAGGCTCTCCAGGCGTTGTGCATTCACGCCGAGGTCGGACTCTCCAAGGCGCGAGATGGAACGCGCCTCCAGAGTGACGGCATCGGTTGCAGAGAGTTCGACGTCGTCGACGAAACCGAAGATCCTGCTGCTGTAGGTGGCATGCAGATAGTTAGCCCTCTGCTCGACAATCTCGGTGCGAGGAGTGGCTTTGATTCGTTCAGAAAGCTGTTTCAGAGCTGCAGAGGAATCTTTAACGATCCATTGGCTGCTTGCACAGTGCTCAGGGCCTGGGCAGGGACTCAGGTGACCGCCATTGGTCGCCAGGTCGGTTGGCATGGGTCCAACAACATGGAACAGCGCCAGAACAACCGGGATGGTGATCTGAACCAGAAACGCAGGCATGCTGATCAACAGTCCAGGCATGCAGTCATCCTATGGGGCTTCATCAGCGATCATTCCTTGATCTCAGTCATCTGAACTGAAGGCCACATCTGCAGTCTCCTGCAATCGTCTGGTGGCTCCCGAGCAATTTCTTGAGGATCAGAACGAGTCAATCATTGGGCCACGGTTTCTCTTTGTGGCTATTGCTGGGGAAGCGGTCTCGTTGGTGATGAGATTTTTCACTGTAATTCTGCTCGGCTTCTTGCTGTTGGGTTTTGGGCCTACAGCTTTTGCCAATGATTTATCGATCTCCGCTAGCGGGCGAAACCGAGAAGTCACGCTGAACAAACTGCTTTCACAAGTTCCTGAAGGCGCAGCAATGACGGATGCATCGTGCAAAAGAATTGGCATCGCTGGCCTGAATTATCAGTATCGCTGTTCTGTGGCATGGGAATTCAGGAATCAATACCTGGGAGCCAGCTGACTGTGCCTTTCATGATGGTTCTTTTCTGATCAGGTCCAGCGCACGGGATCGTCCGATTTCAGGTGTTGCACGTGCTCGGTCGCGTGATCGAGCAGGTCGTGACTGATCGTGAGGCAGATGCTGTCCAGCGGCAGGGAAAAGCTGCTGCAATCTGCATCAAACGGACCTTCCACATAGGCACCGATTCGTTCGGCCATCAGGAACAGCACCACGATCACCACACCTCCAAAACGGCTGTGTGAATCGGGACCAAGGTCGTGGAAGTACAGCAGCAGCAACAGGACGAACAACCAGTTCAGAAGTCTGACGAAAACTTCGTAAGAGGCCGGAAGCGGTGTGTTGCGGATTCGCTCCAAGCCGCCAATGGCATCGGTGCAGGCGTTGCCTACTTGCATCAGCTGCAGCCGACCAAATCCATCGGTTAAGCCTTGGCGATGGAGATCCCCAATCCAGACGCCGCGTAGCTGTCCCAGCTGGCGAAGGTTGGTGGTGCTAGGCAGCCTCAGATCCTGCAGCAATTGATCTTGCAATTCCCGCAGGTCTCGCTGCCAGAAGTTGCGTAGCTGAAAGTTCAGTTGCCACACGATGGCAACCTGTAGACGCAACAACTTGCGTTCCTGGCGTCCGGGCGGCCTGCTGCTGTCGAGATGGGCCCGCAGTGCGTCTGCCCAGTTTCGGCTCACGTTCACAACGGTTCCCCAGAGTTTGCGGGCTTCCCACCAGCGCCCGATTGCCTGGGTGTTGCGAAAGCCGAGAAAAATCGATGCCGCGATGCCCATGATCCTCACCACGCTTTGGTTGGCGGTCCAGCTGCGGGGGATCCAGTCGTTATGCACGAGAACGATGATCAAGAGCAGCAGCAGCAAGTCGAAGCGCATGCGCCAGAGCAGCTGCAGCACAACAAGCATGTAGTCCTGTCTGCGGGTGCTTGGTGGATAGCCGTAGTCGCCAGACTCGATCATGGCCGCTCTTGCAGAGACTCGATCACAGCTGTGATCATCGCCGGCCAACCAAGGGGCCAATGGCCAAGGGTCGATGGGTGGGGCCGGCGCCGAGTAATCATGGTTTGCTGATGCCGCGATCAACCCCGCGATGATCTGTGTGACCTCCAACTGCCCGGAGAGTGTGATCCTGGCCCTGGGTGTTCGCGACTGGCCGGTCTGGGCCTGTGAAATCAGCTGTTTCCCCTGGCAGTACGACCAGCGGGAAACCTGTCTGCTGCTTGAGGGTGATGTCACGGTGACGCCAGAAGACGGCGAGCCGGTTCGATTCGGTGCTGGCGATCTCGTGGAATTCCCAGCAGGCCTGTCGTGCACCTGGCAGGTTCATCAACCTGTTCGAAAGCATTATCAGTTCGGCTGACGACAGATGCTGCGTCTGGCGAGTGTTGACGGCTTAGAATTCAACATCAGCGGCCCACTGGGGCCTGCATGGAAGCCAACCGACACGTAGGAGTTCACCCCAGAGGCGTTCAGCCGTGTCCTGACTCAAATGCACACGTGTGGTCAACAGTGGTGCCTGGTCTGGAAAAGGTCGCCCTGAATCCACGAACACCCTCGGATCGCGGTTCCAGCTTTTTTCATCGGCATGGAACCGTTTCGTGTCCTTGGTGCTGGGATCCTGGATCCAACCATGGCTTGGCATCGTTTCCGTGGGGTGATCAGGGACGCACGCATCCACTCCTCAGCCTTGAACGGTGCATAGGGGGAGCTCGGAGCCATGGATCCTCTGCTGATACACCTGTTCTAGTGCTGTAGTACAGATGTGTCAACGCAAGGCTTTGTTGTCTTTTGGTCGCTGCCGTTGTTGGTGTCGTCCCGTTTCGGTCAATGCGTACATTGATGGTTCTGCGAACGGACTGCGGTCCCTCAGGTTCAAGCTGCTGCGACAACGATGATTTATCTGGCTTTCCGCTACGGCAATCTTGAGATGAGCAATCTCAGCGTTGTGGTGATTGCGGCTGCAGGGGTGTTGTCATTGGTGTTTTTTGTTATTGCTTCCCTAAACACGGACACCCAGGGGCTGATTGATTCGGCCGTGCAGAAATTTGACGACGACGATTGAGGCCGCTCTAGGTGATCGCAGGCTTTGCTGGCGATTTCAGCTGTTCAGACAGGGATTTCAGCCTCAATCTCCCAGCCTTGATCCGTGAGCTCTTGGATCTGCAATGGGGCTTCCTGGGATGGAACCTCAACAAGGAGGAAGTCCTTTCCCTGATGGCAGTAAATCCTGGTTTGACCGATCACGGCGGGGGCTCCCGGGTGACACAACGCCATCAAACCCAGTTTTGCGTCCAGAGACAAGAGGCCTGATCCAGGCTTTCCTGTTTGCTCACATTGCCGCCTTGGAACAGGCCCAGTTCGATGGCGTTTTCGCTTGACGCGATGGTGTCCACGTTGCTACTGCGCAGTCAGTGATGGATCCGTCAATGTCTCAAGCACGTGAGCTGATTAATGCACACCTTTACCCAGTGCTTTTGATCTTTGCCGTGATCTATGGAGCCATCCAGATCTCTCCGCTGGCGAATCAAGCGCGATATTTCAATCACTGCGTAGACGATGTGATACGTGAAAGTAATGTTGAGAAAATGTCGTTTTCAGAAAAACGTGCTCTGGGAGTGAGGCTCTGCAATGGGACTTCTCTTTGAGGGATTTTCCTCGATGCATGATGGAAATTCTGAGCGCTTTCTTCTCCCTTCAGAGCTGAGGGGAGAGGCGTCTCCTGTCAGATTGTCATCATTGACCGACCTCTCGGGTTTCACTGAACAACGCGCTACGAGTCGAATTCTCGTTTGAAATAGTTGCTGGCAATCTCCTCGGGCTTGAATCCTTCCAGTACCAATTCAGCGAGTTCGATCAGCCATGTTCGTCGCATCATTTTCTGATGTGGCTGTCCATCAATTGTGCAGGGAAAGCTCACGTCATAGCCGCGATGCCCAGCGGGAGTTTTCTCCTCTCTGCGAGTGATCCGGTAGCCGGCTTCCTGAAGAATGTTGCGCGACAGCTCGTAAGGCGTGACCTGCCTTTGAGCTGCCAACCTCTGGACCCGTCCCATGCTCAGATTTGTCTGTGCTGTCCCCACGCTGCACTGACCACAGCTCGTCGGCAAGCTTCATCCGTTAGAGCCCTGGCGTCATCGATCACCGTTTGCGCTTGAAACAGTCCATGCTGTCGTTTAGGTCAGACCCGGAGTCGGCACTGTCGTTAGCCCAGTCATGAATGCACCACAAGCACTGCTGACACGGATTGGAAAGAGCCAAGGCCATGGTCAGGGATTTAACCGTCTGGTTTTGCTGCTGACACAGCTTGGTGACTTTGATTCGATGGAATATGCCCAGGCGCTTGTGCCTGCGCTGCCCAGACTCGAACAAGCAGGGATCCGCCCCCTCGCCATTGCGATTGGCGATCAGGCCGGGGCAGAGCGCTTCTGCTCGTTTACTGGGTTGCCAAGGGAGTTGCTTGAGGTCGAGCCTGATTCCGGCCTGCATCAGGCTCTTGGCTTGTCCCCCGGTCTGCAGGCCCCGGGAGGGCCCTGGCCTTCGCTTTTGCTGATGTGCGCTGGCATCGGTTCCCCAGGAACCCTTGCCGAGGTGTTGCGTGGTTACACCGGTGACCGTTCAGCGGCCCAACGCTTTGACGCTGATGAAACGGTGTCCACCGGCGTGCTGCCTCCTATACCTGCTGCTTTGTTCCGACGTGCTGGAGGCGATGGGTTTCAGCGGCCCTTTGAATTGGCCACCGTGCGGCTGCGCAACATGAACGAGGTGCTCCGCAACTGGAGCACTTACGTGCCGGATGATCGCTTCATCACCCAGCGTGGCGGCACATTCCTACTGGATCGCGACGATTCACTCCTCTACGTCTACCGCGATCGTGGCATTCTTGGATTCTCGGCAACCATGCAGCGTCCGCTCGCGTTTCTTGATCCCTGGCTGAATGATGTCGAGTGATCACGAAACGGCGATGAGTCTTCCCCCTTGGCGATTACTTCTGCGCAGTGCTCGTCAACGGGAGGGGCGATCTCCCGGCGCCACCTGGCTGCAGTTGGCGACGACTGCAGAAGACGGCAAACCACGAGTGAGAACGCTGGTGTTCCGGGGTTGGAGCCCTCGTGGGGAATTGGAGCTGCTGAGCGATGTGCGCAGTGAAAAGTCTTCTCAGCTGCTCAGTCAGCCGAGGGTTGAACTGTGCTGGTTGTTTCGCAAGGCTAAAGAGCAGTTTCGACTGAGGGGCAGGGCGCTTCTCGTCACTGCTGAGCAGGAACCGGAGGCGTTGCTCGATCATTGGCAACGCCTGTCGCCATCCGGTCGCAAGGTCTGGGCCTGGCCGTCTCCAGGTGAACCTTTTGATGCGCAAGGGCCCTGGCCCCAGGAGGTGGCTGATGACGAGCCGATGTCCTCGCATCTGCTGCTCATGCGTGTTGCTCTGGAACGTGTCGAGCGACTCGATCTCAAACCCCATCCCCACCTTCGCCGCAGCTGGGAGCTCCGAGATGGCTGGCATGAGCAACGTCTCAACCCCTGAGAGTCCAAAACGCCAGTCCGCCGCCTCTGCCCCGCGCGGCCATCCACCCCTCTGGGCTGCGGCTGATCAGGGCAAAAAACGGCTCTCGACCTTCTTCCGGTGGCGGCAACTCCTTCTTCAACAGCGTGAAGCGGCCGAGCAGCAGTTTCACCTGCTCAAAGCGGAACTTCAGCAGTGGTTGGCGGCCATTCAGTTCGCCTGGACCTGTGAACTGGAGGGTGAGTCCGGCGAGGTTCACGGCGTTACGCAGTTGAAGCCCGTCGGTAGATCCACCGCTGATTTCGAGGCAGGCACCGATGCTGCGCAGCAGCCAGCCATTGAAGGCATTGGCTTCGGTTTGACCCTTGGGCCACACGGTCTTGAGTTGCCAGTACCCCATCAGGTTTCCGGCGGTCAGTCCTGAACCGCTGCGACGAGCCTGCTTCTCGAGATCCAGTAGATGGCTGTGTTCGATGTCCACGGGTAATCCGCTCTGGCGATGATCATGCAGCGGTGCTCCGAGGATGCCATGACAGAAGTCCAACCTGGCGCTGATGCGCTCAGCTGGTCTGAGCTGGATGCTCTGGCGGCGCCAGCAGCCGAGCGCATCGAAGGACCTGCCAATTCCCAGGCCACCTTGCGCCTGTTTGGTCAACCCGAAGACTCGATTCGGGTCACATTGTTCCGCGATCACCATGCCTGGTGCCCGTACTGCCAGAAAGTGTGGCTTTGGCTTGAGTTTCGCCGGATTCCGTACCGAATTCGCAAAGTGACCATGCGCTGCTACGGCCCCAAGGAGCCCTGGTTCACTGCCCTCGTTCCGTCGGGGATGCTTCCGGCTCTGGAGCTTGATGGCCGTCTGATCACTGAAAGTGATCGGATTTTGGAGGCTCTGGAGCGAAGCTTCGGGCCCGTTGGTGCTCCTATGGCCGACCGCAGAGTGCGTCGGCTTCGGGATCTTGAACGCCTGCTGTTCAGGGCCTGGTGCATCTGGTTGTGCACTCCCGGTCTGGGAGAGCGACAAGAACGTCAGGCCCGTGATCAGTTTCAGCGTGTCGCCCAGCAAATGGAGCAGGCGCTCATCAGCGGCGGCGGCAGCTGGTTGGATCCCGATGCACCTGATGCTCCGATCCCTGGCACAGCAGACCTGGTGTTCATTCCTTATGTAGAACGGATGAACGCCTCACTCGCTTATTTCAAGGGCTTTGCGTTGCGCGAGGAGCATCCCGCAATCGATCGCTGGCTCACCGCACTTGAGCAACTGGAGACCTATCGAGGCACCCAGAGCGATGTGCACACCCATGCCCATGATCTACCGCCGCAGATGGGCGGCTGCTGGGCTGATGGCAGCCAGGCACAGCAACGCATGGCTCTGGCGGTGGATAGCGGAGCCGGACTCAATGAGCTTGAACGTCGCTGGAGCTCGTCAAGCGAGATGGTGTCTGCAAAGGCGCGCGCTTTGGAGAGGGTTCTGAGGCATCGCAGCATTCTTCTGGCCAGAAACCCTCTTGGTGATCGCTTTGATCAACCGCTGAGGGCTGCACTCACAGCAATGGTTCTTGACCAGCCCGTAACACCGGAGACAGGTTCGGCCTCAGCATTGCGTTATCTGCGAGACCGGATTTCCGTGCCCCGGGATATGCCGCTGGAGAGCGCCAGGTTGCTGAGGAAGTGTCTGGAGTCCACTGCGGCACTGGATGGTGATCAGCATCCAGATGCACTGCCGTTTGAGCATCGTTTCGATCAGGATCCCAGGCCTTTTTTGACCCATCACAGCTGATGGATTGGCTCAGCAACTGGCGTTAGATCCACAAGATGAGAGAGACCCTCTGTCATCAAAAAGCCACCGCCGTGGCAGTGGCTCGACTCTTGGCTCGGATCATTCCCATCACCCGGCCTTCTTCGGGAGAGTAGGGATCAAACACGCGAAATAAGTGTTTAGGCATACCTGGTCATCAATTTCAGCAGCGATGCACCATATGTGGCGTTGACGAGCCTGATGAGTGATCCCAAGATGTGGATCCCCATCACCCTGGCCCGGCTGCACTAGCAGTGGGGTCTTTTTTGTTGCTACGCCACGTTGTGGGCCTCGGAGCCAATCCGTTTCGTTGCCCATGGCTGGGGGCTGACCGCCCTTGAAGGTTCGGTTTCAGGCCCCGTTCCTGCAGGCATGCACGTGGGGCCTATCACCGTGATCTGAATCGTGTCCCACGAGTGATGCCTGCTTATGGCTATGGCCCTGGATCCGTGTATGGCACACCTGCAGGCGTTGGGATTCAGCTGAGCTTGTGAGCGATCAGAACATCGATGCGGATCGCGTTTGATCCGCATCGGACATGGAGAAAAAATAAGTAGCAAGCGCTACTCGTATTCCCAAGCAACCTTGCCCCAGTTTATTTCTCAAATGTCTTTGCTCTTGGCGCGTCCTATGAGACTTCGAGGGATAAGCCTTGCTGATGGCGGGTTATCCTGTGGAAAAAAAAGGTCGATTTTCCACTGATCTCAAGAGCTTTTCCACAGAAAATCCCCGAAACAGCAGATGAAAATTGAAAATCTGTGGTTTTTGATCCGAGTGCCATTCGCCGCTTGACAGAAAAGGGACCTCGCTGGAAAGCGAACTGTTGGACCCCATCGCTGAGTAGGAAACCACTGCCACGACACGAGTCTCGTCTGAGATCAGCGATTGCTGGCAATTCTGCGAGAGCTTTGACGTCCTTTCAGATTCATGGCTTTGTGGTGGCGGAAAGCCGGACGTCCGAAGACTGAATGGATCGCAACCAATTGGAACGCTGCGTCAACCCCGCGCTGGCTGCCGCCACTGAAGAAGAGGCGTCGTTTGTGAGTTTGGAATCTGAAATTCCTGAAGTCCTTTTCACCGCGATGAAAGGGTTCATCGGTGCCAACCCCAACTGGGATCAATATCAGCTGATGAGTTCAGCGTTAGCTCGATTTTTGTACCAGAACGGTTGTAGCGAAAGAGCAGTGACGGAGCGTTATCTCGATGACTTGTTTGCAAGTCCGATCGTTGAATGTTCAAAGCAATAGAAGGGCTCAACAGCAACTTGAAAAGTTCGTTTTCAAGTGATCAGTTTTGATTGATTTGAGTGCTGTTAGATATGAATGTCAGCGAGCATATTGATTGTCGCGAGCTAATCTTCAGAGGCCGTCATTCCAGTTAGAAGAAGGCCTTCTTTTGGCTCAAATGCTGGGATAAGCGTTTGCCAATCCCCAAAGAGCCCAGGCTGCGATGTAGGCGAAGGTCAACGTGGCCCACGCTGTCGTGATTGAACTGGGGCGCTTGGACAGTGGGAGCTGGATTTTTCTCGCCATCACTTGAGGCCAGACATCTCCCCATTGGTTGCTCAATCCGGCCTTGGTGACCACTGATGTGTTCGAGCTCTGACGGAGCACCTGACTGGCGCAAGCTCATCAAGGTGCATGCGCAGATCGAGCTGGACCGTCGCCTGTTGCAAGGTGGAAGAGATTTCAGGCTGCCTGATGACCACCATTACTTTGCTGGGTATTGGCCTTCTAGGCGCTGCAATCGGACAAAGGCTGCTTGATGTGGGCTGCACGCTGAACGTGTGGAATCGCAACCCCACTCGCTGTGCTGGGCTTGTGCAGGCAGGGGCTCAGCAGCTGAACCTTCCCGGTGAGGGGCTGGACTCTTCATCCGTTGTGATCACAGTGCTGCGTGATGGTCCAGTTACCGCTGAGATCATCGGCAGCCTCGGTCCCTTGGCTGGGAGATGCATCGTGCCGATGGGAACCATGGGTATCAGTGAGAGCGTCGCCCTCGCTGAGCAGGTGCGCCTGCAGGGAGGCTCATATCTGGAAGCTCCGGTGCTCGGCAGTCGTCCTGAGGCCTTGAAAGGCAGATTGTTGGTGATGGCCGGCGGCGAGCAGCAGGTGTTTGAAGCTCAGTTGCCCCTGCTGCGCCAGTTGGCGTCAGAGCCGCGTTTGATGGGTTCTGTGGGCACGGGCGCTGCCTCAAAGCTGGCTCTCAACCAGCTGATCGCCAGCCTCACTCATGGATATTCACTGGCGCTGCGTTTAGTTCAAGCCTCCGGTCTGGACGTTGATCGCTTCATGGAGGTTCTGCGTCCGTCTGCTCTGTATGCCCCCACTGTCGACAAGAAGCTTGAGCGGATGGTGTCTCACCACTACGGCGATCCAAACTTCAGCACCAGCCTGTTGCGAAAGGATCTACATCTCTTTCTGAAGGAGGCGCGATTGGCGGGAGTGAATGCCTCTGCTCTTGATGGACTTGCGAGTTTGCTGGAACGCGCTGACGGTACGGATCTGGATGATGGCGACTATTCCTCCCTCCATGAACTGACGGACGGACGATGAGTTGGCGGTTGTGTTGAAGCTCAGCTGAGGTACCAGCGGATCAGGGCCACCACCTGCCCGGCGGGACCATGGCCGGTGATCCACTCGCCGACGATCGCGGCTGCAAATCCCACCATTGCGGTGCGGCCATTGATTCGCTCAACGATCTCCAGAGCCGAGGTGTTCCAGGGACGTTTGGTGGTGAGGCTTTCACCGAAGGCTTCGATGGGTTCGTATTGATATCGCTGATCGGGCATGGAGGGAGGCGCTTGTGCGGCACAGAAGCTTATGCAATCTCCGCAGAAACCTGAATAGTGTGATTTTCTTTCTTGGACTTCGCTGTGAACGTTGATCGTCTGCGTGAACTGTTCACCAAGCCCTACGGCATGGCTGCGCCCACTGAGGAGCAGTGGCGAGAGCTCTATGACGAGAATGTGCGATTTAAGGACCCGACTCAGGAGCGTCAAGGCATCAAGGCCTACGTGGAGGCCCAGGACGGCTTGATGCGGCGTTGCGATGACGTGTATCTCACTCCCGCCGCTATCGCCGTCGAGGGCGACACCGCATTTGTGGAATGGGAGCTGGGACTCAAAATCAAGGGAATTGAGTTCGTCTACCCAGGCACGAGTCGGCTGCGCTTCAACGCCGAAGGCAAGGTGGAGGACCACAGGGACTACTTCGATTTCGTGGGGCCAACCTTTGAGCCCGTGCCAGTGGTTGGTGGATTTGTGCGCTGGCTTTACAAGCGGTTTGTTGACTGAGCACGGCTCAGTTTCCAGAACAGCAGGCTGAGGGTTGCAGCCCCGAAACCAAGGAACAAAGTGATGAGAGCTTCGCTGGTCATGTCAAGCACTCTTAATGTTCCTTCATTTTGGGGCGCCTTGACTCATGTCGCGTCCTGGCTGGAATGAGTATATCTGCTTATTTTTTGTCTGATCTGCTCTTTGGTCACACGAGTCAGGGGGCCAGTCCCTTACGTTTCGTAAACTATCTTTTATTTCTGTGATCAGGGCAATTCTTACTCGACCCTTCCTTGCTGATGTCGGCCTTCTTCTGCTCCGGGTCTTCACTGGAGTGCTCCTGATTCATCACGGTTACGAAAAGCTTGCCAATATCGGCAATTTTGCAGACGCTTTCGTTCGTCCTTTGGGACTTCCCTTCCCAATAACGCTGTCTTACATCGCAGCCTTCTCAGAAGTTGGCGGCAGTTGGTTGCTGATCACCGGATTGCTCACCCGCTTCGGTGCTCTAGCCATCCTCGGAACAATGTCGGTGGCGATTTACCACGCTGTCAGCACTGCTGGATTCAATATTTATCTACTTGAGCTTCTTGGTTTGTACTTCGCTTCTGCAACAGCAATTCTGGCTGTAGGACCTGGCCGACTTTCCGTCGATGAGCTGATTGCCCGACGCTTTGCAACCGACACTCGCTCCCAAGCCGATCTGCTTGAGGCAGCTTTCACTGCAAACAGTGAGTCAGCTGAAGAGATCAATGCCGACGTTGTTGCTGACGGCGTCGGTTGAAACAGCTATCGACCTGCCTCAGTACACAGATTGAGGCAGGGTGAATCCACTGTTCATGTGTTCGAAATCGAGCAAGACCCAGCTGAGCCAGATCACCAAAGCCACAACGCCAGAAACCGCAGCGAAGCGGGCGAAATAGCGGGCAACCAGCTCAACAATGCTGATTTCCTTCATCGATTAATGGCGAGGATCTTCATTTTGCTCGATTTGTCGCTCTGCTGATGCCTTTCCAGCTCGACGCTCCAACATTCAGTCTGCTCGTGGTCGGCTCGGTCTTCGCCGGTCTGCAGGTCTGGTGGATTGGCTCACTGGTGATTCGCAACAATCGCCGTCGCGGAGAGCGACCTCTCTCCACTCAGCAATTCCGACGCGATCTGGAACGTATCTTTCGTCAGGAATCCTGATCGAGCCAAGCTGAAATGTGCGGTCGTTATGCCCTTGCCACGCCCCTGAGCCAGTTGCCGGCTACGTTGCTCGAAAGCATGGATCAGGAACACCGCAATCGCTACGCACCACGCGATTTGATTCTTCCTGGCGAGCCCCTGCTGGTCTATCGCTCTGACCAGTCGGATCCAGAAGCATCGCTGATGCTTTGGGGATTGATTCCCGTTTGGCAGAAGGATCCGTCGCAGGGACCCAGGCCTTTCAATGCCCGTTCGGAAACGGTCGCAGACAAGCCCAGTTTTCGAAGTTCCTGGCGTCATCGACGCTGTCTGATCCCTGCCAGTTGTTTCTTCGAAAAAGGTCGCGCGATCAGACGCATTGATCGCCAACCCTTCTGGCTTGCGGGCCTCTGGGAGCGTTGGTTGGGGAGTGATGGCAGTGAGGTTGATAGCTGCACTGTCCTCACAACGAGTCCGAATCAGCTCGTCAAGCCACTGCATCACCGGATGCCCGTGCTGATTCCGCAGGGATTGGAAGAAGCCTGGATGTCAGCCTTGGATGGCCAGCAGTTGAGAGCGCTTGAGCCGCTTCTCAGTCCATGGGATCCCAGTGGCTGGGAAGTGGTCTCTAGCAAGGATGATGGCCAGCTTTCGTTGCTTTCTGCTCTGCAGAGCTGATCCGTTGGTGAACGGACGAGGTTTTCGGCAAACACCAATTGCTTTGAAACCAATCCTGTTCAGGCAGTGAGTCGATGGTTTGCGAAAAGACGTTCGACGGTGCCTCTCCTTTTGAGCCATACAGCTTCCATCTGCATCAATTGAATCCCTCGCCTGGTCGAGGAGACCTTGCTTTGTGGAGCAATTGATACAGCGCAGGGACGCGTGAGTATCAAAATCTAATTGGCACTGATGATTATGGCTAACACGCAAGCTACAACTTTTCAGCGTCGAGTTGGAGAAGTGCTGATTGCTCAATTCTCCTCGAAGCTTCTGCTCAATCTGATTTTTCTCCTGACCTGGTTTTGGGGAATTTTCTGGATTGTTAATGCAGCGGAATCGGATTTCAGCGTTTTCATCGCGGGTCTGCCGGCAATGCTTCTTGTCGCCGGTGGATGGTTCACCTTTTTAAATAGAGGCTTTAACCGGAAATGAACAGCTCCACTCAGGTCACAACTGAATTGCCAAAGAATTTTCGGGCTTTTGGCTTTGCATTCTTTATGACTGGTGCTTGCTTCCATTGCATTGACTTTCTTGGTGCTGAAGACACTTTGATGTGGGGAATGGGGCTCGGATTTTTAGGAGCACTTCTATTGTCGTTATATTTTTGGGGTCGAATTGCTGTGAATAAGAAATTCTGGAAATATTTGGTCTAACGATTGTCTCCAAATCTTTGGGTTGCGCCTGAATGGCGCACTGTCGGTTCAGCGTCTTCCTCTGTAGATAGCAGCTGCTTAAATCTCGATCATGTTTCGATGACGACCGGAGCTTTGATTTGTCTGGCCCTTTGGATTTGGCTGAAGCATCGGGTTGTTTGTTTCGACGACCACGGTTGCTATTTCCATTGATGCATTGATGTGAGCGTGATCTGATCGGAGGAATTGTGCCCTAAGTGATTGGGGTTAATCTGAACAGGATGCTGAGCTATCGATTCCGCGAGGGTGTTCACGTTGATTCGGGTGAGAACGCTGTTTTCATCACCACTCCCTATGCCACGAGGCTGAACTCTATTCAGCAAAGCCTGAAGATTGAAGATCCAAGTGATTGGTTGAAGATTCTTTTGCATGATCTGTCTGAATCGGGCGTAAATCGGGCGCAAATTTTTAGAAATAATGATCCATTATTCGTTATTGCTGATCATCAAGAGCTTCTTTATCAGCTTGAGACTTTTTACGCGAGGGGGTTGCTTTTTATTGAAATTAGTGGATTAAACGGTGCAGCAATCTGTCTTGATCCTGTGAAGTCGTTGCTTCACCGAAAGAGTCTCCCTGTCGGCGACTACCGCATTAAGTTTTCAAAGTTTGTTCGTGTTCTGCCTCGGGTAGATGGGCTACAGATCACAACACCTTTGGCAACGGCAATGGTTTTGCTGAAGGATCAACGATTGTTCCCGACCCTCGTGAAACTTGTTTCAGCGTGCGATCAGAAGAGCTTCCAAGAAGCTCTTCCTGTTGATCTGCTTGAACACCATGAGGATGTTGTTTCTCTGTTGTTGAGTTCTGGTATCGCAGGCGTCTGTGATCACGAGGGTGTTGTTGATATCGATAAGGACGCTGTCGATGCGGGCTGGACGCCTGAAGACCTCGCGTTTCACTGTCATACGCGTGAACAGATGATTGATGTATGTCGCGATCCATCACCCCCGAAGCCCATTAACAAACAGCAGTTTCCTGCGAAGCATCAAAGAATCATTCTCTCTACTGCTGTTCTTCCTGAGCCATCCCACAATCATCACAACCTGGGTTTTTTTCAAGTTGTTCGCGAACGTAAAACAATCCGCGCTTATCACGAACAGCCCGTGACTGCAGGTGTGTTGAGTGATTTCCTCTGGTACTCCATGCACATTCGGGAGGAAATTCTCTGCGATCCAGGTCTATCGCGAGCGTATTCCGGCTTGTTGAGACCTGTCGCCAGTGCAGGAGCTCTTCATTCCATTGAGCTGTACTTATGCATCCACCGATGCATCGGCCTTCAGCCTGGGTTTTATCACTACGACTCCTTCAATCACTCTCTAGGAAAACTGAGTGATCTCGGCGAACCTTGTCTTCAGATGCTCGACCTTGCCGCTGCCTCCACCTGTCGTGCACCTCAGGTCACTTCTGTATCGCCGAGCCAGGGCCAGCGACCGGATGTGCTTGTTGTGATGGCTGCCCGCTACGGCAGACATGCAAGTCTTCATCAGCACACCGGTTTGTCCTACGCGTTGATCCTCAAAGATGTGGGGTCGATCTACCAGCAGCTGTATCTGGTGGCCACGGCGCTCGGCCTCGCTCCTTGTGGGCTGAGTTTTGGCAGCAGCGAATTGTTTGAGCAGGCTTCAGGCCTTTCCGGTCGGCTGGAATGTTCCGTGGGTGAATTCATGATTGGCAATCCAGCGTCAACGCATGGATTTGACCCGGGGGCTGCTGTTTTGGCTTAAAGCCTGTCCTGCCGCAGACGCCTCATGGTGTTTCTGGGAATCATTCGGTTGTCTTGCAGTGAGGGCATCCGATTCCCTGGCTGTCGTGCGCGCGGATGAAAGCCGATCAGCACCATGCCAATCAGCATCAGAACGATCACCGCTCCGGCTCGAAGCATCTGGAGCATCAGCTGATCTCGTCCTCCAGTCCAGGTTGCACCACACCCTGCTCGAGCGGCAGCAACTCTTCGTCATCGCCGGCCCTGCTGCGCACCGGAGCGCTGAAGCCGCGAGCGCGTGGGTTTTTCACCTCAAACGGTCCTGGTGTTCCAGCCGGCACTGCCAGTCGCAGTGCAAAAGGGTGGTCTCCTGGAAGCACATCGCCGATCGATCCCACGCGTGTGCGGTTCTGGAGCACCGGTTCGCCACTGCGATCCAGAATTCGGGCGTACACATCAGTATCCACAACGGAGTTGCGGCCGGGGTTGTTGACGTTTCCGCTCAGCACGTAGCAGCTAGCTCCTTCCGGGCTGGTGATGTTGCTTCGTTGCCTGTTGCTGTTGCTCGGCTGGGAGCCCGGGTCGGCAGCGTCGCAGGGAGCGAGGCTCACGGAGGTGAGCTGCAGGTCTGCTGCCCATGCCGGTTGCGCCATCAGCAGGAGGGCTGCAAACAGCAGTGAGAACAGGCTTCTCAGCATGGGACCCAGACAGGATGGGCGGACGCTATCAGGGCTCAATCGCTCCCGCGAGCAGAGAGCGCCGCTCGTCGCTAGAAGAGAGCGAACTTCAGCGTCTGACGCATTCACTTCATGCAGAGCCCTTCGTCGATGCGATCGGTCACCCCAGGAGGTCCCGAAGGTGGTCTGGTGGCGATCGTTGCCCTTGTTTTGGCCGGTTTGCTGCTCTTGGGTCAGGCGCTGTTTGTTGTCCCAGCCGGTGAGGTGGCGGTGATCACCACCCTTGGCAAGGTGAGTGGTGCTCCGCGCCAGCCGGGCCTCAATGTGAAAGCTCCGCTGGTGCAGCAGGTGTGGCCATTCAGCATCAGAACTCAGGTGAGGCCCGAAAACTTCGCCACGCTCACCAAGGATCTTCAGGTGATCCAGGCCACGGCTACCATCAAATACGCCTTGCGCCCTGATGAGGCCGGCCGGGTTTACAGCACGATCGCCAGCAGTGATCGCGATGTTTATCCGCGCATCATTCAGCCTTCGCTTCTGAAAGCGCTCAAATCGGTGTTTTCCCAGTACGAGCTGGTCACCATTGCGTCTGAGTGGAATGACATTTCCTCGCTGGTGGCCTCCACGGTTGCTGAAGAACTTGACCAGTTCGATTACGTGAAGGTTGTGGGCCTGGATCTCACCGGTCTGGAGATTGCTGAGGAATACCGAGCTGCCATCGAGCAGAAACAGATTGCTGAACAGCAGCTGCTTCGCGCCCAGACCGAGGTCAAGATTGCTGAGCAGGAAGCGCTCCGTTACGACACGCTCAACAAGAGCCTCGATGATCAGGTTCTCTACAAGCTTTTCCTGGATAAGTGGGATGGCCAGACCCAGGTTGTTCCTGGTCTGCCAGGTGGTGCTGGCGGAACTCCTCCGGTGATTGTCGGCCGGAAGTGATATTTTTTCAGCCGCTGGTATTGATCAGGTCATTCGCGCCTGAGAGGTTTGTCCTCCCGGTCGGCTGGCCTGTGAGGTTGGTCTGAGCATGAATCAACGCGCAGCTACAGGACTGTTGCTGGTGCTTCTGTTGGGTCTGATCACCCACTGCGCTGCTCGTACGCGGGTGAGGGTTCAGTACCGGGTGTTGCCGCAACAAGGGCCTTTGCCGCAGGCTCCTGCTCCTTCACAGCAGCGCAATCAGCGTCCAGGTGTGCTGATGTGATGCCGCTTGTCAGGGCAGCTGCCATGGCTCGTGTGTTGGGGAAGAAAAACCGATGGATGCGGATCTTCCCTTCTGGTTGGGTTAGCGGTGGAGAAACCCTCTGGAGGTTCCCCATGTCCATGAAACAGCTGGAGACTTTTCTCGCCAGGGCTAACGGCAACGACAACATCCGCCGCGAGGTTGAGCAGTGCGCTGGTGACACAACCTGCGTGGCCAAGGTTGGAATGCGCCATGGGCACAAGTTTTCCGCTGCCAACTTCAGCCGCTGGCAACGCGAGCACAAGTGATCATTCGGGCCGCCACTTGATCAGTTGGCGGCCCTTATGTAACGGCACATTGACGACATCCACGCCTTTTCCGTTGAAGCTTTTAGAACCGCCGGGTTGGATATTCGAGCGTTCCATGCAGATCAGCTTCAGCAGTGAACTGGCACATTCAATGGCTGTGATGCTGATGGAATTGCACGCTGAACTGGAAGAGTTTGCTTACCAGCAGGATCATGTGTCTGATCATGCTGAGCAACTGTCCACCAATCTGCTGGGAAGCTCGGCTCAAGCCTGATCTGGATCCACTGGCAGTCCACGCATTTTCAGAGCAATCTGTCTGGCCAATAGCAGCCCCGGATACAGGCGATTGGCTCGACCAGAATTGCTGAACAGTCCATTCAGCAGGAGCAGCAGAGGATCGCTGGGAGACAGCTGCTGACAAAGCCTGGAGATGGCTTCACTGCCATGCCAAATCAGGTCTTCATCCATCAGCACAGCGCCGTTGCTGAGATTGAATCCTCGGTTGCGCAGTTCAGCTCTCAGCGCATGGTCACTGCGGCCGTCCCTGATCACCAGGTCGGGAAGACCACCCATCAGTTCACTGCGGTGTGCGAAATGCCTGCAGAACGGGCAGCCGCCGTCATAGACGAGTGTGAGAGCCATGCAGACATCCTGGCGTGTTCAGATGCTGTTCAGCGGCAGTGGTAAGCAACGGTCTGCCGTCAATTCTCTGTGTAACGGAAGCGCGCTGCACTCTGAACGGTAGGTTGATGCCATCGATTAAACGGATCGCATCGGGCTCGAATGGCAGACAAGGAACTCCTCAGAGAGGTGGCGCTTGAGCTTTGGGGCTCAGTCAAGAAGCTGCGTCCAGGCCTACCAAGGGAGTCTCGGCTTGAGCTCACGCTCAAAGCCTTGATGGTGATCGGCGATCTGCATGACCAGGTGCAGGCGGCTGTGGTGGTTGGCGTGATTGCTGAACAGGAACCTCCTGAGAATGAGCCTGAAGGGCAGGATGTGACCAAGTCGGCAGACTCGGCAGACTCCGCTCCTGAAGTCGAACAAACACCTGACGGTCGCCGAGTGGTGCGTCGCCGCTCCCGCTCCACCAGTTGAGTTGCGCGATCGCGCCAGTTGTTGTTGATGCAGCAGTGCTGGGTTGGATTCGTTTTGGTGCTGTTGCCATTGGATCGGGTGACGACAGTCAGCCGTTCTGACCAGCTTCAGGACTGTGAAACTCCAATGATGTTCTCTAATGAGTGGTGGTCTCTCGCTTGAATCGCTCAAAGAGCGACAACGGTATGCCGACTGGTATGAGGCAAAACCTGAGGAGGAACAGCTGCTGATCGATGAAATCGCAGACCAGACTGATTACATTCTTGGCGAAGATCAGAACAATGCATTTATCATTCTTTTAAGGCAAAACGGAATCAGGACTGCCGATCAGTTTGTTGATTCCTTTTGCGTCGAATATGAGGGTGTTGTCCAGTCTGATGAGTTTGTGGTCATTACTTTTGAGGGTAATTCATACTTTTTTAGAAGGTTGTGCAGTCGCTCCCAATAAAAACTTGGCCTGATAGATGAATGGGGTAAGCACCTAACCATGAGATCCCCAGTTTTCAAGCTGATTGAAGCCCACTCAGCTTGTAGCACCGCTTGAAGGTCTGAGCTCCAGCACATCTCAAGCAGCTCGTTAAAGGGCTGACTGGAATGGGAGTAATAGCCGCATCGCAGTAACAGTATTGGTTCGTGGCTGTGCTTTAAGAAGACGACTATCTGACTCCATCCGTAGCTAGTAATTGAATAACTCTGTGAGTGACTATAAGACTCGCTCTTCTTTCTGCTCTAGGTTTGGCGATTGCTATACCAGCAGCTTCTGTTGCGGAAAATCTTAGGAAAGGTGAATGGGACTATCTCACAACTGCTGATGATGAATACTCTTGCTACGGTCGTGTGCTTTCAAGGATGGGGGATCAAGTTGTAATGAAAGTCCTAGTTGCCAACCCTAAAGATGAGGTTGAAAAGGATTATGTGGTTACTTATGCCATTGAATGCAAAAAGATGGCAATTAAACAAAGTGGGGGAAAGTAAATGGGAGAAAATTGACAAAACTTCCGTTGCCCAAAGTTGGTGGAGTTGGGCATGCAAATAACACCTCGCTTCTGGTGGCTCATATCCTGCCTGAGGTGACTCAAGAATCCTCCAGCATGCCTTTTCAACTTGCTATAGGTTCAAGGTGACTGCGGCTTTAATAGCACCCACGCAGTGATGGAACAGAGCCGCACCCCTTATTAGGCTAAAGCTCCTTTCTGCCTTTGATCACATCGGTTGATTGACAGCATTAAGTTCACTCCTGATAGAATGACTGATGTTACTTATCAGTTCATTGACCTTCCCAAGCAATACGGTTAAGTTGCAAACAGCATGCCATTGGCAATGAAAACACTGTTACTACTTATCGCCTTGCTTACTGCAGCTGCAGCTCCAGCTCCAGCACAAGCTGAAAGATATGATTTTGGCCAGGGCGTAGCTGCAATGGGGTGTGCAATGCTGGATTCAGGTTACAGCAATCGAGAAGTGGAAAATGTATTGAATTCGCTAGAGAGATCTATTGTCAGAGATGGAATCAGTAAGAGGGGGCAGGCACAAATGGTAAGAGGTTTTAATTATCAGACTTCTAGGCTGAACTGCTCATTGAGGTATAGAGACTAATCTGATGTCCAGTAAGCCAAAGCTTTTGTCGACTACCCAGGCAGCTTCCTTTTTAGTTGCGTTTTTTGTTGTTATTTCGCTGTGGGTTCAAGTCCTTTTGAGCTGGACTCGTGAAGGTGTTATTGCTCTGCAGCCTGTAACACTGTCTGATTACATAGTCATACTTGCACTATTTGTAGCGGTTCCTCTAGTTGTTATTGCTTTGTTTGTTGCTTGGGCTGCTTATTTGGCTTTGCATAGAGCTCAGTCTGATTAGATGGATGCTTACAAACTACTAGTCCTGTTAAAAGAAGGAAGACTGATACTCTATTCATTGATTGCTTTGCAAATGCCTTTGGTTGAAAATTTACCAATGTACAGGCCTTCGAGAGAAGCGCCTTTGCAAGGATCTGATTTCATTCTGATGACTGCATGACAGATCGCGAATCTTTCAAGGCAAGCATAAATAATTGATACAAAATATAAGCTGCAGGCGTGACAAAACTGGTTACAAGCAATTTATGCGATAATTGGATCAATATCGTTGCTCAAGATGAAAAAAAGCAGATATGTCTTATCTTCTGGAGAGGCAGAGATCTCAAAGAAAACCTGCAATGCTTCTCCTGGAAAATTTAGTATTTGGTGGACTCTTCTATCTCTTGGCCTCCAACGAAAGGAGCTCCACCAAGGCTGGCTCGTGTTTACCAATCAACGAGTGATCTTTTGCAAGCGTCACTGGCTCAAGGCGGACTTACTGGGGCTTTTTCATGCATTTATTCCAAGCAAGCGCATTTTATGGGAAGTCAACACAGAAGATATTGAGTCCATCAGTCCTCGTACGTGCCTTCTGATATACCCAGTGCAACGGGTTAGGACAACTCGGCAAGACGGAGAGATTTACGATTTTGGGTATGGAAACGAAGGTATGAAGGAACTCTGCAAGTTGACAAACATCAAATATATAGAGAACTAAGTATCAATGAATTTACCTAAGCCTATTTTGCAAGGTTTTATTTACAGCATGGGAACGAGTGAGGACTTGAAATGCGTTAAAGGTGTCTCTTACTTCAAGTTAAACAATGAACAAGGTAAGGAAATTAATACATGCTACGCAGCGATGGTTAACACAGAAAGTTTTTTAATTCCATATAAGTTGCATGTTAGCAAGTATGTCATTGCCGAAGTGAATGCCGGTAAGAATGATGCGGGAGATCAGTATTATGAATTAGACCAAGATTGGAAAGAAGAGCTTCAGTCGGTCCAGCTCCTTCCTGCCTCACTGCCAAAATATCAAATAGGAATGGACTCATATTGGCCAGCAATTGGGCTTGGTCTTCTGTTCGTTGGCTGGATTGGTTTTGTCATTGTGCAAGCAGTCAATTCTAAAGTCGAATCAGAAAATTCATTGTCGGACGACCAAGCATCTGAGAAGTAATTGCAAAAGTCGATTAATATATTGCCTCCCAACATCACTAGCTGATTTGCATCAGCTCTCAGACTGTTTGAAAGACTCGTTCCATGCTGATGCATCAACTTCTTCGCATACGCCTTCAGCTCTATAAGTCGATGATTGATTCTTGGCTTTGACGATCCCTGTACCTGTTGAAGAGTTTAAATATGGCGGGGATAATTTAATTTTGGTTACGTCGTCAACCTTTACTTCGTCATCATCAACTTTTTGAATAATAGTTGCTATTTTATTTTTTAGCGCAAAGTTGACTGTCAGTCCAGCACGTGAGTCGTGCATTGTCTTCTTCGAAAAGTCTATCTTAAGGATGGATATGTCATCTATTGTTCTGTCTTCAACTATTTCGGATGTTATTAAATCGGTAATGACTATATCAACTGACTGCTTGCATCTCAAATAAAGCAAGTCATCTGCAATGGCAGGTGATGCTGAGAGAAGCAGAGCGCCAAGAATTGGAAGGTATTTCATATCAATAGGCTAGAGAGGACTCTCTATTTTATCTGCCACCTGCGAAGGGATTGGCAATTGCTCAACCGTACCGATTCCTGTACGACTCTAGGATTTCCATAAGTTCCTCAACCTTTTTCCCATAACAGTCACTCAGTGAGCGCATCTGGTCATCATGATTCATCCAGAAGCTCACAAACTCCGTCTTGCTTTTGGATAATCCTGTTCCATGTTGCACAATCGTGATCCCAAAACGGTTAATGTCACTCCAGCGATAATAAAACTTTCGAAACATCACCCTATTCCTTATGCCATCTGGCCCTAGTTTCAGCCAGCTACTATTAGGCCAAAGCGTCAATACGGATATCAGCATTCCTAAGCCGCCCAGCACGCAGAGGAACAGCCCAAGCAATGTTTCAGTGTCGTGATCTCCTATCAGGAAGATCCCCATTGTAATAAAGATGATGCAGCCCAGTAACACCAATACCCACTTGGTTTTGTTGGGATAAAGCGTCATTGACTCCGATAGCAATTCCTGTTGATTCACAAGCCTTAGTGTGCTCCCAATAGCTGTTCATAAGCTTAGAGACGACTGCCTATTCCATCTACCACCAATGAAAGTCCCCCAAATTAAGGCCCTCGGGCGATCTTTGACCCGTTTGTGGGATGCGCCTTCATCACCCTTTCAGCGACGGTGCGTATGTTCACAATCAATCAATCAATCAATCAATCAATGAAAGGTCTTAAGCGGGTTGTTCTCTGCTCTGCTGTTGGCGGTCTTCTGCCTGCGGTGTCGTTCTTCGCAGTAGATCCTGACATCAAAAAGCCCTGCATCTAGTATAGAGACATCAATCTGGGTTCTACAGATCTAAAATGACATTATCAACAGTTCTTGTGTATGTTTCTATTCCATTCGTATTAGTCACCCTGTACTTCGGTACAAGGAACGGTTTTTACAATACAGATAAGTATGACGGAGACGGAACCGCTCATAAAGTATTGAAGTGATTTAACAAGAAAGTAAAGCGATGAAGACCCAAGTCCTTCTGGTATTGATGGCATTCGGATGCTCGCCAGTGATAGAACCTTTTGCTCGACCCATGAGGTCACAGTATTAGGCACACTATCGATTCAATAGCCGCATCCCTTGATCGTAGATTTCAGTTGCGTACTGGGTCCATTGACCCTGACCCCAGTATCTAAAGCAGCTGGTTTCCAGCAGCAGCAGATGCATCAGTGCATCTCGGAAGGCAGGTGACTGCGACAAGCCTGGCTGTTCAGAGAGCTGCTGATCGAACTGCTGGTGAAAGCTTGCGCTGAAGCGCTGCATCGGTTGGAGCACGTTGTCGTATCCCTCAACCCAGCTGAGGTTGTTGGTCCATGAAGCACCCTCCATGGAAAAACCGTCGTTGGCTGAGCTGAGCTCATCGATGCTTGTGGCAACGCTTTTCACGTCACCAGAGTCACCCGCCTTCTGCCATAACCGATTTTGGTGCACGGCTTGGATGCGGGGATGATCACTCGTCTTCAGTCCCATTGCCTCGAGTTGTTCGAGGTATTCCGATCCATTGAGTGCGGCTGTGTCTGGTTGGCTGTCGCGAATGCGGCGATTGGCTTGACGGAAGGCTTCCGGAAATTCATTCATCATCACACCACCGTTCTCTCCGTCTGCGATCTGGCTTACGAGAGAGGGGATCTCAACGTTGCCAAGTCGTTGGCGACTGAGACCAAACGCTTCCTCACACGGTTGCATTTGCCCGACGAGTTTGGTGTCGGACCCCTGGGTCTTTATCAAGGCTGTGATGCTGACTTCCTCGCCTGAGCAGGAACGAGCCACCAGCCTGTTGGGAACAAAACGTTGTTGGGAACTGAGGGGTGATCCATCCAGCTGTTCCACGCTGTGTTCCTGAACGATCAGCCAGCGATAACCGCCTTGGAGCAGGCTGTTCACTAGCGCAAACAGGGTGTCCGGGTGATTGGGCAGGTGCATTTCCGGCAGTGAGAACCCACGTACGCGCTGGAGAGCGGCGTCGCCAAATAGGTCGGCGAACTGGTGTTGCCATGCGCTGATCTGCAGAGCCAGATCTGGAATGGGCGTGGAGGGTGCAACGGCATGGCTCCAGAATGTGCCCAGCCATTCCACGTGTCTTTCCATCTCGGCATCACAGGCCAGGTAATGAAGAGCCTCGGTAATGTCTCGGCGTTGCATCTGCGTGACGCCCCAGAGAAGATTTCCTGAGTAATCGAGCATGATCCGCGGATTGCAGCCCTCTTGGATCAACTCCGGGATCAGCGTCGCCATGCGCCTGTAGCACTCAGCGAAGGGTTCAGCGTTGTGGTTATCGCCTTCATTCGGATGTTCCAGCATGTACTGCAGGTGGGAGATCAACTCTCCATTGGGACCTGCGGGCACCGTGGGTTGATGCATATGCAGCGCACAGGCGAAGGCCGATTTCAGCCCCTGAGCTCCGTGCTCGGTTGATGGCCAGTTCCGAGTCGACTTCTGCATCAAAGTGCGCAGCTCCTGCTCTCTTCCACAGATCACAGGGTGGTGTGCTGACTGGATCGCCATGAACGCCTCTCTTGTTGAGCAGGATGTGATTGATGCTGGTCGCGGTCAGGCGATGTCTCGCTCCCTAACCGCGACAGCCGTTTGAGTCGGCATGAATGAACCCCCGGAATTCAGAGTTGGTGCTGAATTCCGGGGGTTTTTGCCAGCAATTTGCTGGTTTGGTGACCGCACCATCCGGATGAATGGAACGGCCTAACTCGCTCGTTTGTTCATTGGCTTCCTGTCTGAATCTGAACGTGAATCCTGGTTGAATTCGTTGCGAAGGACAGTGAGTGAAGCGAAGGAAAGTAGAAGCGAACAATCCTGCTGTGAGCCTCTTGGACCAGATTTCTGTGAGGCTTGGCTGATCGGATCGGCCTTGATGACCTGATCAATTACACCTCATGTTGGTTGAGAGAAACGTTGGAGCAGTGACGAACAGCCGAATCGCTTCTCAGATCTGCTCAGGTGGAGTGTCTGCCGTCATCCGGTGCCTCCGATTGGATGACTCCAGTGTTGATGTTGTGTGGCCCCCTGGGCAATCAGTGCAATCACGCATTGTTCTGGGTTGAGACCTGCGTCAGGCTGAATTCATAGTGGCTACTGCTTCGCCCCGATGCCGTCTTGCGGAGTGATGCAGATGTTTCAATCTTTGGCCCAGCGCTGACTGCACCTGCTGGAGCAGTTCATGTCCCCATCCGGGTAGCTGAAACCAGCTTTGCGGGCATTCTTTTCAACTTCCGCTGGGCTTGAACCACTGAAGCTTCTGGTGGTTTTGGCCTCGACAGCGATGGAGGCTGCCAGCAAACCAGTGGCTGTGACCAGAGCGATGCTGATTGAGCGCATGATGAGGGTGAAACGGAGTTGATCCTCTGGTTTTCAGGTATTCAGGTCAAGAAATGGCAAGCAATCGTTTGAATGGGCGATCTCGATCCCAGGCTTGAGCGATGGGATTACTTCACTGTCCACTCTGTATGGGTCTGGCTGTTTTGTCGGCGCTTCGCTTCTCTGCTCACGCTGTGATGGCCTTTCAGCTTGAGAGGCAACGACTGGAACGTTCGTCCCACGTCGATCACTCGATGGGAATGCTGCTGCGCCTGTGATGAAGGCGATTCGTGGTTATTGCTCTGAGACCACCCAGGCGGTGGCAGCCCGTTGGCGGAAATAGAGGTCAGTGAGTTCCCGTGCCAGAGATTGAAGTTCATGCACATCAGTGGTGGCATCAATCATCCGCTTGAGCGACTCGGCTTCGAATTGCTGAGAAAGATTGACCTGCATGAAACAGCTAGTTGATGACTGAAGCTTAAAAAAATGTCACGACCGTTCGCGAGAGCCCTTGTCCGGCAGATCTGCGATGGCACTCGCGGTGGCCTGTCGCGAGCGTCATGATGTAACAACTTCGTTACAAATCTCCGATGACCCTCGGCGAGCTATTCCTGGAAAGCCTTTCCACAGGTGTGATTACAGAAGATGAGGTGGATTGGCTGGCTTCTCATCAACATGTTTTTTCGCGAGCCGAGGAGGCCGCTGCAGTCCGCTTGGGACGCTTGATGGACGATGGCGTGGTCAACCTCGGTTGCCGTGTTCCGCCTCAGTGGCTTCAGCATCGGGATGTGGTTGAACACTGGATTGAGCCTCTCGGTCGGCGGCGTCATGCGGCGCAGGCTTGATGCGATGCCGCAGCCCAGTGAATGAGTATCCGAGACGTGAGAGCGTGAATTCTTCAAGCATGCGGATGTGAACTTCACTGCGGTGCTCTTCTCCGGGCTGACCACGCTTTCTCTTTCGGTTGGTCAGCAGGAAGCGGGGATCATTCCGTCAGGCGATTTTCAGCAACTGCCTGCCGGTGGAGCCACGTCCAGCTTGTTCCAATTCATCGAAGAGAGCGTTGTTGTTGAAGGCACCAGGTCAAAATTTGAACGGGCTCGATTGCTGATCCGAGGATTGCCTGTGAATGAGGCGATGGTCCGTCTCGCTGAGTTCTTTCTTGGCAGCCCCTATTTGGCCATGTCTCTCGATCAATCCGGTCGAGAACAGTTGCGTCTCGACCTGACCCAGTTCGATTGCATGCTGTTCGTCGAACAGCTGCTAGCCATTGTGTCGGCTGATTCGTTTGACGGTTTCGCTGAACTGACCCGGCGCCTTCGCTACCGAAACGGCGAGATCAGTTATTGCACACGTCAGCATTATTTCCACGACTGGGTTGGCTCGGCGCAGCTTCAGGGAGTGCTTGAGACGTCTCCCGTCTGGCCTGGGCAGGCCATGCGCCATCTGTCGCTCAATTTCATGTCGAGCCATCGCGATCGATACCCCGCCCTGCAATCGCCTGCTCTGTTTGATTGCATCGATGCTCTGGAGCAGGGAAGGCGGATTGATCAGCATTACCTGCCGCTTGCGGCGCTCGACGATGCGCTTCCCAGTCTTCAATCCGGCGATATTTTTGCTGTGGCAACGCGGGTCGCAGGTCTTGATGTGAGCCACACCGGGGTTCTGGTTCGAGATGGTTCTCGGCTGGATGCCATCCATGCAGCCCCCGGTCGAGGCGTGATGCGTTCGCGATCATTCACCACTTACCTTCGCTCAGTGCCTGATGCAATCGGTGCAGTGATCGTGAGGCCGCAAAGGGTCAAGTCAGTTTCATTTCTGCGGCAATGAAGCGCTTACCTCGAAGTCCTGTCGTTGAAGACCTGATTGCCATCGTTGTGATTGTGGTTTGTTGCACTGAAGCCGTTCCAGACATCTCGTTGATCTTCTGATCGATTGATTGATGAATTGCTCGATCAGCATGCAGATGACCTGATTTGCTTGCTCAGCAAGATGATTGATGTCGCTGTTGTTGAGCATTCGATCAAGCATGAGATTGTTGGTTATGCATTGAACGTGCCCAATGCTGTGATGAGATCACTGCCGCATCAGTTCGCGATTTCACTGGTGATTGGCCTTTGCCGCTGTTCGCTTTTGGACGGCGATTCCGGAGGCAAAGGTGTGTCTGAAACGGCTGCTGGAGTTCCGCCATCTCTGGATCGGCCTCTTCTGATGCGACTGGGAGACAGCCGTGTCGCTGCTGCGTCTTTGGAGGTGATTCAGGCCTGTGAACAGCGTCTTGGTCTTGCTGCGGAAGATGTTCAGTTGGCTCACCCAACCAATTTCGGAGACCGCAAGGTCAGGGATTCGTGGGGACGTGTGTTGCAGGTGAAGCCGATGGTGATCGTGCTGCACGAAACAGTGATCAGCGAGCCTCAGGCCCTTGGCCTGTTTCAGACCAATCATCCGGACGATGATCAACAGGTGAGTTATCACATGCTGATTGGCCGGGATGGGCGCCGCGTGCGGATTGTTCCTGATCAGAAGCGTGCCTACGGCAGCGGTATGTCGGCCTTCGGTGACATCACGATGCGGGATCGGCCCGGCAGCGTGGGATCGATTAACAACATCGCTTTGCATCTCAGCTTGGTGACGCCATCGGATGGTCGCGGAGACTCACATGGCCATTCTGGTTACACGAACGCGCAATACAAATCGCTCGCAGAGCAGGTGTTGCTTTGGCAGGCGACATTCGGGATCCCCATCACGCGCCTGACCACGCATGCGGCCGTGGATCGAAGTCGCAGTCGATATGACCCGCGTAGTTTCCGTTGGGATCGTTTTGACCCTCATTACATTCACGCAGCAGAGCTCTGTGGGTTCAATCAGTTCAATAACGAGCAGGCAGGCCCGTGAACAAGCAAAGCCTGGGAGGAGTTATCTGCGCGGCATCTTCTAAATTCAATGCTGCTCTTTCGTTAATGCCGTGCCGCTGATTCCCCGCTGGCGGTATATGACCGACGACAGCAAGGCGCTGGTCAAGCGTGGTGCTGTGAGTCTGCTGGTTGTGTTCCTCGCCGTGATTGTGTTGCGTGCACTGCTGCCCTGGGTGTTGCTCGGCGTGATTGCCTGGTTCGTCTGGTCTTGGGTGGCGCGGCGTTGATTGGCTGTGCCAGTCGACATCCCTTGAGCCGATGTCGACGAAGGTTCGTCGTTGTTTCGTGGATCAACGCGTTATCCGTCGATGTGAATCACGCCACTGAGATAAGGGATCACACGGCCGCTGATCAACACTCTTTCATCCGCCAATGCGCAGTGCAGCAGTCCTCCTCGAGCTGAAAGCTGACGGGAAACCAGGCTTGTGCGATCGAGGCGATCAGCCCAGTAAGGCGCCAGGGTGCAATGTGCTGAACCGGTCGCGGGATCTTCTGCGATGCCGCATGACGGAGCGAAGAACCGGCTGACGAAATCAACGCCCGAGTGCGAACCTGGTGCTGTGACGATCAGACCCCGTCCAGGAAGAGCGGTGACAGCTTCCGAATCAGGCTTGATCGCCTCGACCTCACGCTCATCTGCGACCACCACCATCAGATCCATGGCCTGCAGACAGGCAACGACGTTGGTGCCAAGGATCTGATGGAGTCCGGTCGGGGTGGCGCACGGTTCCCCCGGCTGCAGAGGGAAGTCGAGAGTTAGCTGCTGTCCATTGCGGCGAACCGTCAGTGGTCCGCTGTTGGAGCTGAACTGCACAATCTCGAGGTCGGGTTCGCGCTGGAAGACGACATGGCCAGCCGCCAAAGTGGCGTGGCCACAGAGATCCACCTCGCAGCTTGGAGTGAACCAGCGAAGCTCATAGTGACCTTCGCTGCCTACATAAAAGGCGGTCTCGGAAAGATTGTTCTCACAGGCGATCGCCTGCATCAGCTGATCCGGTAGCCAGGTCTGCAGAGGGCAGACAGCGGCAGGGTTGCCCTGAAACGGACCTTCAGCAAAGGCGGCGACCTGTTCGATCGGGATCGTCCCTGTCATGACCTGCTCAGCTGGATTCGTTGCGGGTGTGTTCATCGGCAGAGCCGCGTGATCTCTTCACCTGCGTGAACAGAAGCCAGGCCATGGATGCGAGGACTACCCCGGTCAAGTGGCTGCGCAGCAGTTCCACGATCGCAACGGTGCTTGCGGCAATGCGTAGGCCTCGCAGCAGAATGTCCTGAAGCGCAGGCCTGACAGGCGTTGATTTGGCGGGCGTTTGCGGGTCCATCGTTGAGCAGCCTGTCACCGTTCAAGGGTCTGGTCGACTAATCAATTGCACGCTGGCCCACACATGGGCGACACAATCTGTTACAAAGGGTGCATACGTGCTTCTTTCCCATGGACAACGCAAAATTTGGTTTCTCCGCCTTCGCTGAGCAGTGGAACGGCCGTCTGGCAATGATGGGCTTCGTGATAGGTCTCGGCACCGAGCTTCTGACTGGTCAGGGAATTCTTTCCCAGGTTGGCCTCGGTTGAAATCCATTCAGGAGCCTGATGTTTGGGCACCGGAAGATCGCGTTGGATACGTCCAGTTGATTCTCTTCGGTGCGTTCATCGCGACCCTCGGAGTAGGTGCCAACATTGTTGTGAAGTACCTCTGGTCATCGCTGGACGCTCTCAGCAATTATTTTTAATCGAATTTATCCGGCAACTACGATTGCCGGTTTGAATGAGCCCCTGTTAATTGCAGGGGTTTTTTGATGGGAACTGCTGTTCTTTACCAAGGGAGCACTGTGCCGTTGGCGTGCCAAAAGCTTCCACTGCTCTCAAGAGTCAGTTCATCAATTCGTGCAATCAGTCCGTTGACAGAGTCCGCCGGGCTGATGCCGTTGGGGTTGAATCTGATCATCCGAGTCTTGACCAGGCCAGGATGCAGTATCGCCACGGCAATGCCTCGTCTCTGCAGGTCAACTGCGAGTGATTTGCCAGCAATGTTCAGCGCCACTTTCGACATCCTGTAGCCGTAAGAGCCCCCTGAACTGTTGTCTTCGATCGACCCCATGCGGCTGGTCATCAGCACCAGTTTTGATCCCTCAGGCATCAACGGAATCAACGCCCTGGCAAGCAGAAGAGGTGCCAAGGCATTGACCTCAAACTGCTGGCGGATGCCATCCGGGTCCAGGTCGCTCAGCCCCATTGACTGCAGCACACCTGCATTGAGAATTACTGTTTCCAGCTGTTGGCCGGCCAGTCCATTGACCAATGCAGCGATCGAATCGGGGCTGGTGAGTTCAATTCCTGATTCAACCCGTACGCCAAGGGCGTCCAGTTCGTCGCTGGACTGACGGCAAACTGCGATCACCCTGTCTCCACGAGCGTGGAGCTGTTGGCAGTAAGCAAGACCGATTCCCCTATTGGCACCGGTCACCAGAGAAGTCGCCAAGGCCGAATCGCAGTTGATCACCATCCTGCCGTCAGAATCAAAGGATGGTGGCCGCTCCCATAGCCTTGGCTCGTAGTCTCTTTGCATTCGCTGAAGCGGTCGCCGTCGCGCGGTTTTCATGGGCTTTGATCCGCGCCAGTGGTCGCCGTCATCGTCAACCCGTGACGATCGCAACCGGCAGAACCACGCTGAACGTGTCACCAGCAATGTGGAAGCTTTGCTGCGCGAAAACGACGCTCTGCGCAGGGAGGTGCAGCGATTGCATCAGAAGCTTGATCGTTTGCAGCGGCAGCAGTGGCAGCGACCTCAGCGTGATGCGGACCGTGATTGGAACCGGAAACAGCCATCGACTCTGGTGAACTCTGCGCAGGTGCAGCGCTGGGGAGATTCTCTGGCGATGCAGCCGGGTTGGAGTGTGTTGCGCCAGCACGGACTTGAACAACTGATCGACCAGCTCAATCGCAGCAGCTTTCACTCTCAGCTCAGCTTGAGCCAGAGGCTTGACCGGGTGGTCAGTGGTCTTGGCACTGATCTGTTGGCTGCCGTGGGGGGCAAGTCCACGAAAAAAACCGCGGCGGTGCTGGCGGCGTTTGCGCTGTATGGGGTGCGGGCCAGTGAGTGGCTTGATGAGGATCCACGCAGGGTGGTGGCGGAACTCCGTCACCGTCATCGGCAGGGCCAAGATCATCGCCACGCCGGCTGCAGCGGTCGGCGAACACGCAGTGATCAACGAGCGACGGATCGAGAGCCAAGCGAGCAGGGGCGCAGTGGATCGGGTGATCTGCGTTCCGAAGCTCTGTCGGTTCTCGGCTTGAAGACGGATGCCTCACAGGAGGCCATCAAGCAGGCATTCCGGACGTTGGTCAAGTTGCATCATCCCGATCTGGGTGGATCGGCAGATGCTTTTCGCAGGGTCAATGACGCCTATCAGTTGCTGATGGCCTGAAGGCAACGCTGCGAAGACATCCATGGCCCTGGCCTCATCGCCACAGCACTTCGATCGTGGTTCCTCCGGACATGTCGAAGCGGATGCCTGTTGTGCTGTTGCTGCGCTGACAACGCAGTCCCGCTTCGCTGTACGGGAAGTTTGTTCGCGGAACATGATGGTCACGTAGCCCTGGCGCTGGCTGAACCGACACGGACCGGATTGGAGCTGAACAGAAGGGTTGTGATGGCTCAGTTGGCAATGGGCGATCGTGCTGTCGGCATTAACCCTGGTGGCCGCTTCAGTGATGGCGAAGCCAAGGCTCAGCAGCAGAACCCTGCAGGTGAGTTTCAGGGGATGGTGCAGAGGCATGAAAAAAGCCCTGACGGAGCAGGGCGTTGTGCCGGAGTTCGGCGGAACTCATCTGGCCACTTTCTGGCCCCGGTACACGAGTTCAGGACGCTCGCTGCTTTTGGCGACAGCGGTGTTCTGCGCGTACTGCTGGCCGCGGTAGGTCAGTGTCATGGTGGTTCCTCGAAGCAAGCTCAGGTCCCCGTTCCATGGCCTGAGTCGTACTGCGCCTCGCCAGGGACGAGGTGAACGATGTTCAGAGTCTCAACCAGATTTGTTAGCAGGCTGGTCAACAGTGAGGTCGTTCGCGCCGCTACACGGAGCGTTTAACTCTCCTCCGGAAGCGGGCAGGGCATCAACGGCAGGCAATCTCCGGAGGGGTTCAGCCATTCCTCGAATTCACTGCGAACTGCATCGGCGTCGACGCGACGGTCGGTGCTGTGCAGAACTCTGCAGCGCTGCCGGCTGTAATCCACCGCGGCTCCAATCAGTGCAATCGCTTGTTCTTTGGTCATGGGCTGCCAGCAGTTGGATGCATGCTTGACGTCCAGCCCGGCTTTGGTCGTGGCAATCGCGACAGTCTGCGAGTTCTGCGGCGTGGTTCGGCTTCTTAAGATGAGGCCAACGTTGGCCGCGACATGAATCCCAAGCAGGTGAGTGCCCTTCGACGGGCCGTGATCTATTTCCTGGTGGGATATGGCGGACTGACTGTGATCAATAACAGCGGTCTGGCTCCCGAACGGATGTGGCTGGCCTACACGCCCTTGTTTGTGGGGGTTTATTTCTTCGCGCGCTGGGCGGACGCCAGAATCGCCGCATCAGGCCAAACCAAGGACGAGTAAGTGGCCGATGACGGTGTTGTTCAAGCTCTCATAATGAAAAGCACATTCAGGACGTCATTGTCGCTATCATTTACTTAGAAGATCTCATTGATACCGACTCCAATCTTGAGTTGAAGTGTTGGGGATGTCGTTCAGTTGATGTCTGACTTTGGATCGTTTCCAGTAAAAATCTCCGCAGAGAGTGCTGCGGAGATTTTGTCCGTTGCTTCAGGTGTGACTACAGCGATCAGCTGAGGCCAAGTATTCCGAAAGTGATCTGACTGAAGATGCCGTGACCAGTCAGCGCTTCAGTGAGAATTCCGATCACGAAGCCGAGCATGGCAACGCGACCGTTCAACAGTTCTGCGCGCACTAGTCGCTCACCTTTGATCTGGCTCGCAGCTGCATCTTGATACCACTGGTCTTGGGTGGATGTAGAAGAACTCATTGCATCTGCGCTTATGAAGGAATATTAAGGTCTTTTGTGACGGAATGCAACGCATCCGATGGCGGTTTGGCGGGATTGTCTGTCGGCCAGGGCATTTCAGCCCGATTGATTGATCAACTGCGACTTGAGATGAACCAATCCCGACATTTTTCCGTTGCTTCTCAAGATGTTCGTTTCAGCCGCACATCTTGATGGCAGATTCCTCTAGATCTTGTGTTTCAGATTGAAGAGCTCACTGACGCGGGCTGGCATCAGACAGACTTGCATGACACCAAGGACCACGCTCTTTGGCATGCAAGATCCAAAAGTGATGCAGATGGCCACACCTATCGGGTGATCAGCAGGGAATCGGGTCTTGTGTGTCTGATGACCAGGAATGGCAGTGAATGCTGGGAACTGGATTGAATTCATCCACCAGGTTTTCACTGTTGATGACCTTCGCTTTGCATGTGATTGCCCTTGGCTCGCTGGGACCTGCCAGGGCGGATCAGTGGTCGCGCTGCCTCTACAACAACCAAAGTATTGACTGCAGGCGAGCCTTTCTGTGCAGCGGTGCTCCCTGCGGCGTGTTCAAGCTGGAATGGAAAGACGGTGCGAGTGATGTGTTCACTCGCTACAAAGACGGTGTTGCGCGCAATGTCGGCTTCTACAAAGACACACGAGGCGGTGAATGGATGCTGCGTGGATTTGCAGGTTCCTTCGGGCTCCGGAATGTCGACAACGGGAACGCCATTGTTTATGGCATGACTCTTTCTGAGTGCAGGCAATCGATGCTGGAAGATTTCTGCAGCTGATGATCACTCCGAACCGTCATCCCCAGATGTCAGCGTCCGAGAGGGTCTCGAGGTATCCGTTGGCGTCGTAGCGCCGCACGATCTGATGGGTTTGCCCCTGGGGAGTGATCCAGCGCAGGCCGCAGGCCGTGGAATCTCCCATTTGCCGATCTCTGGCATCGAGCAACAGCTCCACATGCGGCTCGGGTTGCCAGATCACCCAGTTGCCGCTGGTCCTTGTCGTGCACTGCAATGGCTGAGCCGGTGCCACTGGTTCACTGTCTTGCCTGGTTTCAACGATATAGACCACCTGATCCAGACCATGAAATCCATGGCGTGCAACAACCCGCCGCCGTTCTTCGCCATGGACGACGCTCAGTTCACCGACCCAGGCCAGAGGAGTGATTGCACTCGGGCCGAGTGACCAGCCGCCACTTGAATTCACCTGCATCGTGAACGGCACGGTTTCGAAATTCATCGACCGCTGCTCTCCGGAGGAGATATAGGTGAGGCAGTTTTCGATCACGCCATCGCGTTCCTGCACCTTCAGCGATGTCGGGAAACGATCGTCCTCATTGCCGCTGCTGCCCAGCCGAATGAAGCACCCCTTCCAGTGTCCGCTGTTGTGCTGCAGCAGCGCAGCGCGGGGGTCATGCATGGCTTCAAGTGGTGTTGGTCGACCACCAATCGTGGCGGCCTAAGCGGTCAGCCGTGATGCATCCAATACGGAAGGCCTCCCCTTCCGGATGGAAGAGACGGCCTAACTCGCTCGTCCTCGCAAGGTTCACTCCATCAACGTCGGTGGAAGAAGGAGTGCGAAGCAACTGGCTGTGGCGTCCCTGGGGCCATGACGTCCAGAGGTGGGGCTGATGCTGCTCCGGGGCACCTGCGGCGGTGTAATGAAGTGTCGATCGACGTGGCGCACCTGATATCTGCCTGTCGAAGGACCAGCCTCACGGATGGGTGGAAACTGTTGGAGTAGGGGGCCAGAAAGTCAGAAGGCTTCTGCGATCTGGTTGGGTGGAGTGTCGGCTGTTATCAGCGCCTCCGATCTCGATCAACATAGTTTTGGTGTCGGTCGCTACAAAAGCAATGAGCATGAAGGCGCATTACCTGATCCCGGTGAATCCCTGGAGAGTGAAGACGGCGTGCCTGGATCTCGAACTGAAGCGCTGAGTTTTACGCTCCGTGCCAATAAGACACCCCCTGAGGCTCGAGATGCATGGCTTTGCAACTTCACTCAGCTGAGTTTCTCCATGACGATGGACTCACCTATTGCATTCGGCGTGAGTCGCTTGATCAGGACTTCACGATCTATGAGAAACAAGATGGTGATTGGGTTGATTGTGGTCTTGATCAAGCTGTGAAAGACCTCAATTTTGCTGAGTTCAAGCGCCTTGGATTGCTGATCAAAACGATCATGGACGCCGATCGCTGGGTCGCTTAGTTGATTGTTGATGTGTGAAGCAGTGGAGGAGTTGCATCTCTTGCTGTCTGGACAACCGACCCTGTGCAGGCGGTTTTCCCCCTGTGAAGATTCTGGGCGCTGTAGGAATCTTGTTGCGGTTGAGAAGTTCATGAGAGCACCAGTTCCTGAGGTGAAAACCTTGGGAACTTTTTTATGAAGCGCACGTGTTTTTCCAGTGATGGCAGAGGACGATGGAGTCTTGCTGCTGCACAGCCCCTTGCTGGAACCGGAGCTGATCACGCCACTGACCGCCCTCAGGGTCGATGAAGCCGGTCGGCTCACCTATACGGGCCAAGACGGCTGCCGGCGTGTGATCGTCGGCGACCCTGATCTGCTGGACAGACTCACGCAGAATGATCCAATCATTGATGAACAGTGAAGCTGAGCGGCTTGATTGGGTCGCGTTCATCTTCATCGATCAACAGCTGTGATCTTCAGGGCCTTGACGGTGACGTTTAAGTAGGGAAGCATTTCACCCTTCCATGATTAAGGGCGTCTTTGGGTTTCTGAAGTCGTTGTTTTTCGGAGAATCCGATCAACAATTGGCCACGGATGATTCTCAATCGTTGAAGCAACGAACGCTTCAGGCGGTTGCCTCCGAACAGCAGGATCTGGTTCACAAAGGGCCACGCGGAGGTCTTTACCGCCTGGACTCCAACGGCCGGAAGATCTATCTCAGGCAGAGCTCCCAGGCCGCAGGCAAGCCTCGCCGAGCCAGGCGACGTCGGCATCATTCCTCCAAGGCGTCCTGACGGCTTGCGCAGAGTTCTCATTGGCGTGGTGTCACGCTCACCAACAGCCCGTCACGCGGGGTCGGGCTGGGAATCTGCTTCAACGAGAGATCTTGATCGGGCACGAGATGCAGCTGCAGCTTCTGGATCAGCCCCACGGTCATCAGCTTGATCTCCAGTTCGGCCAGGGCCTTGCCGAGGCAGACCCGCTCACCGCCTCCGAAGGGGAGAAGGGTTTGAGTGAACGACCCATCCAGATGGCGCTGCGGCCTAAATGCGGCGATGTCAGATGAATCCTCTGCGGTTCTGGAACCCAGCACCACCTGAATCACCCGATCCTGGGGAATCTCCAAATCGGCCAACCGGATCGGCTGCAGATTGCGTCGAAAAAAACCTCCCACCGGTGGCGTGAGCCGCATCACTTCCAGAACCGTGGCATCCAGGCGGGGTGATCGATGGGAGGCCTCGAAAGGCCAAGGTGATGACCGCAGCTCCGGCAGAAGCCATTGCTCCACGTCTGGGTTGAGCAGCAGAGCACGGAACAGACAGCTCAGCGATGATGCCGTTGTCTCATAACCAGCGAACAACAGAAGCAATAACTGCTCCACGAGGTCGTCGTCATCCAGTGGCATGTCGACTTCATCGAGCCCGCCACTGAGCAGATCCAGCCCTCCCTGGCTGGAGTCGCTGTGTTGCAGCACCGTTTTCAGGCTGGTGAGCAACCGCTCCCGTGCAGCCAGTGCCCGGGCAAAGGGAGTCCCCGGTATCGCCAGTGGAATGGAGAACAGGGCCTGGGTCCAGATCTCGAAATCAGCGAACAGAGCATCGCGATCGCTGGCTTCCAGCCCCAGCACGGTGCTGGCGATCACGGCGAACGCGAAGCGTCTCATCCTGGCGGCCAGTGGCTGCGGAGTCTCAGATTGCTGCAGCTCAAGGATCAGTTCCTCGATCAAACCCTGGATCGATGGGGTATAGCGGCAGAGTGCACCGCTGGAAAACAGCTGCCCCACCACGCGACGGCGGGCTTTGTGAGCAGGGCCGCTGCGGTTGGCCAGCGACCGGCTGCCGAGTAGTTGACGCACGCTGCCTGGCCACCAACCCTCGAGGGTTGCTCCCTGCTTCAGCAGATCGGAAATGGCCCGCTCCCCCTGGATGAACACAATGCGCTGAGCCAGCAAGCGGGTCTCAAAGACATCGCCATGAGCTGCGAAGCGTTTGCTGGCGAAGCCAGGATCACTGAAGAAGTCGAGTGTCTCCCTGAGGCCCGTGACCGCACCGGTGCTGGGACATGTCGCGACGCTCATGGAAGCTGATTGGTTGCCACGAGAACCTATCGGCTTGGCTCAGATCTGTGGGTCAAGTGCTGTCGTTGATGGCCGGCTGAAGACGCGTGAACTGAGGATCAGGGCGATCAGGAATCCCAGGAATTGCACCATCACCACCGAGGGACCTGAGGGAAGGTTGGTGAGTCCGGATGCCAACAACCCCAGCAATGCGCAGGTGCCTCCCAGGATCGAGGAGACGAAGACGTAGATCGGAAAACGTCGACAGAGCAGACGGCCTGCGCAGGAGGGAATCACAACAAAGGCGCTGATCAGGAGCACGCCAACCGCCTTGATAGACACCGCCACCACCACGGCGAGCAGCACGATGAAGGCCAGTCTGTGCCATCGGGTCTGCACACCCACGGCACCGGCAAGATCCTGATTCAGGGTGAGCAGCACCTGTGCACGCATGCTCAGGCTCAGATAGAGCAGTGCCGCTGCCAGCAAAATGCCGATCACGATCAGGTCGAGACTGCTGACCCCGAGGATGTCTCCAAACAGCAGCTGGCGAATACCGCCCCGATAGCTCTCCACCAGGCTGAGGAACAAAATGGCAGCCGCAAGAGACGTTGAATACACAATGTTCAGCAGGGCATCCGTGGGGAGGGAGCTGCGCTCCACCAGCTGATTCACCAGGATGGCGAACACCACCGCAAAGGGGATCAGAACCAGCGTGGGGTTCACGCCGATCAGGATTCCCAGCGTGATGCCCAGCAGGGCGGAATGCCCCAGGGCATCGCTGAAAAATGACAGTTCCCTGAGCACGGCAACACTGCCCAATAAACCGCCAAGCGCTCCGGTGAGCAGGCCGCCGATCAGCGCGCGCTGCATGAAGGGTTCGGCGAGAACAAGCACCAGCGCTTGAGTGTCAACCATGACACTGATGCCTGTACGGAACCATGTTGGGTCCATACAGATCAACGAGTCGTTCAGGAGTCAGGGTGTGGTCCGGTGAACCACTGCAGCAGAGGCGACGATTCAGTCCCAGAACCTGGTCGCTGCTGCGGCGCACCATGTCGAGATCGTGAGAGACGTGCAGAACGGTCCATCCCTCCTGACGCCGCAACTCCAGCAGCAGCTGTTGAAAGCGTTCGTTCGATGGCACATCAAGACCGGCCTGTGCTTCATCGAGCACCAGGAGTTGACGGGGCCGAACAACGCAGAACGAGAGCATCACGCGTTTGAGCTGACCCCCAGACAGTTCACTGAGAAGACGGTTTCTCAGATCGATGCAACCGGTGCGATCCAGGGCCTTCTCAATGGCACTTTTTCGTTTGCGATGTTGATGCCAGGGCCAACGTGGCCCTGGCGGGTCAAACCCGAAGCCGACGAACTCCGCCACGCTCAAAGGGAAGCGTCCCTGTAGGGAAAGACTTTGCGGCACGTAGGCGATCTGGGATCTGATGGCACCGGGAAGGTCGCCGTTGGGCGAGAGCTGTTTGCCCAGAATCTGCACCTGACCGGCTGTTCGGGGCAGCAGGCCAAGCAAGGCGGCTACCAGGGTGCTCTTGCCGGCACCGTTGGGTCCAACCACGGCGGTCTCGCTCTCACTCTGGAGTTCGAAAGAAACCTTGTCCACCGCTAGACGACCTGAACGTTCAACCGACAGGTCGCTCACTACCACCACCGGGCTGGGCATCAAACGTCAGTCCCCAACGGCTTTGACCAGATTGTTGACGTTGGAGCGCATCACCTCAAAGTAAGTTCCAGGAACTTTGGCGGACTCTGCTGAGCCGGTCTCAAGCGGGTTGAATTCAACGATATTCACCCGGAGATCTTTCGCCAAGGCATTGAAGGAACGATTGCCCTCCTGAGGCTCGCTGAGCAGGGCTTTAAGGCCTGAAGCTTTGACCTGAGCGGCCACCTGTTGCAGATCTGCCGGGCTGGGATTCATCTCGGGAAGGTCAACCAGGAATTCCGCTTTCAGCGAATAACGGTTGGCGAAGTAGGTCGCGAAGTCGTGAAAGGCCACGAACGTCTTGCCGCTGTAGGGCTTGAGCTTCTCGGTGAATTCCGTATTTAGCTCTTTGAGCTTGGCGGTGTACTGAGCAGCGTTCTTCCTGTATCCCTCAGCGCAACTGGGATCGGCTTGGACAAGACCATCTCGGATGTTTTCGACCTGCTGAGCGGCGCGAACCGGGTCAAGCCAGATGTGCGGGTCGTATTCACCGTGGCTGTGTCCATGGCCGTGATCGTGGTGATCATCGTGATGGTCGTCGTGGTGACCACCTCCAGCGGCTTTGATGGTCTTTACGCCGCGGCTGGAATCAATCACGACAAGATCCTTGTTGCCAGCGGAGTCGATTAGGTCGTCGAGGAATTCCTCCATCTCCAGTCCGTTTTTGACCAGCACATTCGCGCCACTGAGGTCCGTCAGGTCGGATGGTGTGGCCTGAAAGTCGTGGGGTCCCAGGTTGGGTGGAATCAAGGCTGTGACATCTGCGCAGTCGCCAGCCACCGCTTCGGTGAACAATGTGATCGGCAGGAAAGTGCTGACCACTTTCAATTCCTTGCTTTGGGTCGCATCAGTGTTGTTGACACCAGGAGCACCGCAGGCCACAAGGCCAAACAGAAGCGACATTGCGCTTAGACGCGAAAACACAGAAGCCATTCGGTTCCGAAAGCCAGGACAGGTTTGAAGTTCAGAGCTCAATCGAGCCCACTGATGAAAAATGATAATCATTATCGCGGCGGTTGACTGTGCTTACTAGCGTTGTGAAAGCAAGACGCCCAATGTAGATGTATCAAAAAGTACCCGTTACGATTCTGACCGGCTATTTAGGGTCTGGAAAAACAACATTATTGAATAAAATCCTCAGCGAAGAACATGGCAAGCGCATTGCTGTGATTGAGAATGAATATGGGGAAGTTGGCATTGATCAAGGGCTTGTCATCAACGCCGATGAAGAGGTCTTTGAAATGTCGAATGGGTGCATTTGTTGCACAGTGCGTGGGGATTTGATCCGAGTTCTTGGCAACCTGATGAAACGACGTGACAAGTTCGATTACGTCTTGGTTGAAACAACTGGGCTGGCTGATCCCGGTCCAGTTGCGCAGACATTTTTCATGGATGATGAGATCCGTGATGAATTCACCCTTGATGGAATTGTCACGCTCATTGATGCTGCACATATTGATCAACAGCTTGAGCGAAGCAATGAAAGCTCCGAGCAAGTGGCGTTTGCTGATGTGTTGATCCTCAACAAGTCTGATCTTGTTCCAGAGGAATCACTGGTGAAGCTGGAGTCACGCCTGCGTGATATGAACACGATGGCCCGTGTGGTTCGCAGCACACAGGCTGAAGTTCCAGTTGAAACGGTGTTGAATCTGAGCGCCTTCGATCTTGACCAGATTCTGGAGCGTCGTCCCACCTTTCTTGAGCCGGAATATCCCTTTGAATGGACCGGTGTTTACCAGCTTGAGCCAGGAAATTACGAGATGACTCTCGATGATGGGCCAGACCCTGAGATGTCTCTGGTTGCCATCCCCGGTCAGAAAGCGGATGAAGATGCGCTGAAGCAAAGCGCAGAGCAGTGTGTTCGACTCTTCGCCCAGGCCGCGCAATCTCTCAAGCCAGGCGATTCGATTGCTGCCAACAAACATCTCAGTCTGGAGTTGGAGTCGAAGGGGACGAAGTCGTTTCTATTTGAAGTCAAGAATGAGGAAACGATCGGTTTCTATGCCCAGCACACGGCAGAGGAATTTGACCTGAAGATCATCAAGGCTGGGCAAGCGGTGAGCCCGATCAAAGAGCGCGTCTGGGTCGCAGAGCACGAGCATGATGATGAAGTCGGTTCCATCGCCATTGAGCGTCAGGGCAATGTTGATCCTGAAAAGCTCAATCAGTGGATTGGAACACTGTTGGCTGAAAAGGGTGTTGATATTTTCCGGACCAAGGGATTCATCAGTTACAAGAACGAATCCCGCAGAGTTGTGTTTCAGGGGGTCCACATGTTGTTCACCGCCCAGCCGGGGCAGGAGTGGGGAGATGCGCCGCGCTGCAATCAGCTCGTGTTCATCGGCCGTAATCTCGATGAAGCCCAGATGCGCAAGGACTTTGACGAATGCCTGATCTGAAGACGTTTGCCCCCCAGGGCATGCTTCATGAGGGTTGGACTGCCCAGGTTGATGACTACGCGCTGGCCTGTGGATGGACGGGCGATGGAGACAATCTGCTGGTCGGTGATGTCGCCGGTGGACTGTCTCTGTTTGCAGGCAAGACCGGTGAACTGATCTGGACCAAGAACAACATTCACCAGGGCGGTTTACTGGCTCTGGCGATTCATCCGAAAGGGGATCGTTTCGCCACATCCGGCCAGGATGGATGCGTCTTGATCTGGGATAGTCAGCAGGGGGAAATCCTGCACTCGATCAATCCTGGGCGGAGCTGGGTTGAGCATCTGGCCTGGTCAGGCAGCGGCGACATGCTGGCGGTTGCTGCATCAAAAAACGTTCACATCTATCACCCTGATGGTGTTGAGAAATGGTGCACTGAAGAACACGCCAGCACCGTGAGTTCGATCGCCTGGTCGAAGCCCGATGAGCTGGCCACCGCTTGTTATGGGAAGGTCAGCTTCTTTGACATCACCAGGCAACAAGTTGCTCAGGAATTGAAATGGCAGGGATCACTGGTCTCTATGGTGCTGAGTCCCGGCGGAGACATCGTGGCCTGCGGTAGCCAAGACAATTCCGTGCATTTCTGGCGCCGTTCAACCGGCATGGATGCTGAGATGACCGGCTATCCAGGTAAGCCCAGCCAGCTGGCGTTTGATCAAAGCGGTCAGTTTCTGGCCACCGGTGGCAGTGATCAGATCATTGTCTGGAATTTTCAAGGTGATGGTCCTGAAGGATCACTGCCTGGTCAGCTTGTGCTCCACCCCGAAGCCATTTCCACCCTGGCTTTCGCGCATGAAGGACGGATCCTGGCTTCAGGTGCAAGGGATGGATCGGTGTTTGTCTGGCTGCTTGATCACAATGGGGATGGCAATCCGCTGGGGGGAGCCTTCACTGCTGAGAAGATCAGTGCGGTGTGCTGGAAACCGGATGACACCGCTCTGGCGGCGATTGACTCCGATGGTCGAGTCTCAGTGTGGCCCTTCAAAATTCGTGGCTGATCTCTGATCCAGCTCTCTGTTGGGCATGTTTGAACTTCCCAAACCCATACAGCGCAGCAGGATCCGGCATGTGCTGGGTCGAGAGTTTCATATTGCAAAACGAAAGGTCCACTGGTTGATGGGAGGCCAGAGCTGGGCTTCACGCTCGGACTCCCTGTTGATCAACCATCTGAAGTTCAGTCATCAGTCGTTGATTCTGCGTCCCTTGCCAGGAGTGGACCTTCAGCTTCAGCACAACAAGCGCAGGAATCTCGAGCTGGCTATCGCCCGATTGGACCGAGTTGTGTTGCGTCCTGGCGAGACATTTTCAGTGTGGAAGCTGGTGGGTCGGCCGACCAGAAGGAAAGGCTATCTGGATGGTTTGGTCTTGAAACAGGGAAGGATTGCTCAAGGTCCGGGTGGGGGACTTTGCCAGATGGGAAATCTTTTGTTCTGGATCGCAGGGCACAGTCCACTTACGATCAGCGAGCGCTGGCGGCATGGCTTTGATGTTTTTCCTGATGTGAATCGATCGATTCCTTTCGGGGCTGGAGCAACATTGGCTTACAACTATGTCGACCTGCAGTTGACCAATCACACGGCCTATTGCTTTCGTATTCACTTATGGCTGGATGAGAAGCATTTGCATGGTGAGCTCTTCTGTGACACCAACTATTCATCGACTTACACCCTGGAAGAGCGCCATCACCAGATCAAGCAACAGATCTGGGGCGGCTATTCCAGGCACAATCAGATTTTCCAGATCCGGCATGATCTGGATGGTTCCAGCTCAGACAAGCTGCTGGTTGAAAACCATGCCCTCATGATGTACGAGCCGTTGTTGACAGCAGCTTGAGCCAGGTGCTGTGGTTGTGGCTAGCTAGTTGAAGTGACCTGTCTCTCTGCCCATGGACTGGATGCTGCTGCTGTTGATTGCCGCTTCCCATCTGGCCAGCGCCTTCCTGGCCGCGACGATTGCGCGGCAGAAGGCTCGCAACAGCCGGTCGTGGTTTGTCGCCGGTCTTCTGTTCGGGATGCTGGGCCTGATCGGGGCTGCAGGAATTCCCGATCGTCATCAGATCGTTTTTCTGCGCCATCTCGCTGAAGCTCAGGGATACAGAAACAGACGTGGATCCGGGGGCAAGGCAGGTCAGCCTCAACGGTGAACCGTGCCGCAGCAGTTTGTTTTCGTGGCGTCGGCTACCGGTTGATCACGGCGATGGAACCCGGATCTCTGATCTGTCATCGACCACACATCAGCGTTGGTTCGGCTGCGGTGTCATGCCACCACCTGTTGCTGATCCATGGGTTCTGCCTCCTGCTCTGAGAGCACCTCCTCCAGTCGATCCATCAACAGTTGTGCGGAGGATTTCTGTGGGGAGGATTTGGTCTGCGTGCAGTTCTGGATGAATGGCTGCTCCCAGGTCGCCCATGTGAGTCGCTCTGCTCTCGGTCGCTACCGCCGTGATCTGCTGGCGACGGGGGCTGTGCTGTTGAACTGAATAATTAGAGCTTCGGCGTTGATGTGGACTCAGCTACCCGTTCCCAGTGGTTGTCTCTGGGCTGATTGCAGTTGAATGGGCAATCAATTTCCTGTTGCGGCCAAGGACTCGACTTTCGTTGATTCGGGTGTGATGTACTCACAAGAGATTTGATCGTTGATGATTGGTGTGATTACAGCCACTGGGACTGGTGAATCAGGTACGTCGGCATCAAGGTCGATTTCAAGTGTATCGAGATCCAGTGTCAGTGATATAAAACCGTCTACAAAGGATATTTCCGTTGGGGACATTGTGAAGACAAAAACGTTGTCAGAAATTTCTGTTTTAAAATTAATCATTTCTAGATTGTTGGAGATATCGTTGTATTGACTTTTTGGAATGAAAGAAGCGAAGGGCACTTCGTCTTTAAGGTTGAAATCGACGAGAGATTTGGTCTTTTTGTTGTAGCTGAAGACTTCTCCTGTTAGGCGGTCAATATGAAAGTCAAATCCAACTGAGTTTGCAGAGCAGTAAACGCGTTTGATTGTTCCGCTATTGAAGGCGATGTTCTGGTTTGGGATTGTGCACCCTGTGCATAGCAGTCCGATCAAATAGGCTGAAAATCGCAGGCTGTTCCATCGGTTGTTGGTCTTCACAGTGACTTGCTTTGCACGTTGGTCTTAGCGATTGATGACCATATCATTTGTTTGTTTTGCCATATTCGGGTTCTTTTGAAATCTGGCTCTGATTCTTGTATGGAGAAGAATCAGATTCGGACTGCTTTGCTTGTTGAATTGTATTGTTGCGACTCTCAGCGAAAGATCGCTTACGGCCTTGTAGGAAGTTTAAGTATTGCTCCAGGATCTGGGGCTATGAGCTGCTCTCCTTTGTGATCTGGATACGACAAAATCATGAGTCGTCATGGGGCTTTGTGTGGGCGTTGGATATGGACTCAGAGGCACCCCAGCAATTGGCTTGAACCGGCGTGATGGATCTGACTGCTCCCCTTGACTTCTCTTTCGTCGCAGCCCTGTTGTTAGTGGCCACCGCTTTTGCCGCCTGCGCTGGTTTGCTGATTGCCCTCGTGGGGTTGCAGCGGGTGTTTTCGATCGCCCCTTGCTTGGAGGCAGCGCCTGAACTTGATCCAGCGGACACCTCGCTGTGTGTGGTGATCCCCGCCTACAACGAAGCCGACAACATCGGTCCTTGCCTGAGCAGTGTGCTGGCCAGTGATCCTCCCTGCCATGACTGGCAGGTGCTGGTGGTGGATGACGAGTCCACGGATCTCACCGCCGAACGAGCAATGCGCACAGCAGCTGCGAGCACAGCCAGTGATTCGAGCGCTGCTGGGCTGCCGTTTGAACTGCTCAGGGCCGGCCCCCGTCCCCGCGGTGAGCGCTGGGTGGGCAAGAACTGGGCCTGCACCCGAGCGATGGAGCAGGTGCGCAGCCACTGGGTGCTGTTCATCGATGCCGATGTGCGTCTGCGGCCCGAGGCCTTGCGCCGTGCCTTGGCTCAGGCGATCCGGGAGGAAGCGGATCTGTTCAGTCTGGCGCCGCGGCTTGGCTGTGGCTGCCTGGCGGAATGGATGGTCCAACCGATCATGGCCAGCCTTCTGGGGCTGGGGTTTCCGATTGAGGCCACCAATGACCCTGATTCAGAGGTGGCATTTGCGGCAGGGCCTTTCATGCTGTTCCGCCGCAGTGCCTATGAGGCGATTGGCGGGCATCGCGCCCTCGCGTCAGAGGTGGTGGAGGATCTGGCTTTGGCCAGGGGCATCAAGGGGGGCGGCTTCCGCTTGCGCTACCTGCTCGGTCTGGATGCGGTGGATCTGCGCATGTATGCCGATCTGCCATCGCTCTGGGAGGGGTGGACCAAGAACTGGTTGATCGGTCTCGATCGCGACGTGGGCAAGGCACTGGCCGCCGCCGGTGTGGTGGTGCTGATGTTCAGTTCTCCCTGGCTGCTGCTGCCCTCGGCGCTTGTGTTGTTCTGGCTGTTGCCCCAGCTATCGCTCTGGTGGCTGCTGTTGTCGGGGTTGTCATTGCTGGGGATTGGGCAGCAGTTGGCCCTGCGCTTCTGGCAGCGCCGGCGCTTTGATGTTCCGCTCACCTACTGGTGGCTGATGGGTGCCGGCGGCCTGCTGCTGGGGGCGATCGGACCGGTGTCGGTGTGGCGCACGCTCACCGGCCGCGGCTGGACCTGGAAAGGTCGTCAGCTGGCCTGATCAGCCTTAATCACTGATCACCTGTGCTGGTTTCTGAACGTCTTGCCCAGACTCCCGTCTCTCTGCCTGCCAGGCTTCCAGCACTTCCGGGAAGTGCTCTTCAATGCAGCTGTCGCAGATGCCATGGGAGAAGTTCAGGGTGCTGCGTTTGGCCAGGTACTGATCGAGATGCACCCAGTCGCCACGCTCATCCTTGGCTTTGCGGCAGTAGCTGCAGGTGGAGATGATTCCCGATGGCTGGCTTTCAGAGCAGAAAGATTCGAGCAGATTGATCGATCGTTTTCTCAGATCGAGGAACGAAACCACCTGTCGGGACAGGGCTTTCATGATCTGCATCTGATTGCCTGAGAGCTGGCTTGGCTTGCGGTCAATCACACACAATGTGCCGATCCGGTGCTCTGCATCGTTGTTGAGCGGAAAGCCGGCGTAGAACCTGATCTTTGGATCGCCGCAGACCAGCGGGTTGTCGACAAAACGCTCGTCGCGAAGCGCATCGGTCACGATCAGGGGCTGGTCGGTGTGGATGGCATGGGCACAGAACGACCAGTCTCTTGGAGTTTCCTCAGCTTCAATTCCCACCTTTGATTTGAACCATTGGCGCTCGCTGTCCACCAGGCTCAGCAGTGCAATCGGTGTTTCGCACACCAGAGAGGCCATGTGCGTGATGTCGTCGTACGACTGCTCAGGGCGAGTGCCCAGAATCCTGTATTCACTCAGGGCCTTGAGGCGTTCCTGTTCAAATTCAGGGATGAGAGCGGTTTTCATCGCCTGGCCCAGTTGGACCCCAAGTTATGTGTTGTTGAGAACCCGTGCTGATGCAGCAATGGAAATTCACGGCGTTGCACAATGTGTGTGAAGTTTCGAGATGAATCGGTGAGAAAACCCTGCTTTGCTGTATTCACAAAGCCGGTGGATTGCGATCAAACAGTGAACGGTGCTGCTGAATTCGTTGCGGCTGAATTCATCGCCGCTGCGATCGTTCTGGTGTTGTGTTGATTCACCGCGACTCTTGCCGGCTGACTGCCAGGTTTGATCCAGGGCGATCTCAAGCAGGAAACCAGGCGGTGTCAAGGTGGTCTTGATTCGACTCTTGATCACTTTCAGGCCGAATCCTCCGATCTCAGCAGTGAGTTGGATCACTGAAACGGACGACAACCATCCATCAACTGCTGGCTCTTGTGGTTGTGAAAACGCCTCAAATTGTCGGCACGATCAGACGCGGCTGTAGCCCAGCTTGCTGGCGAAGATTTTCAGCGGCAGTCCGAACGACTCCATCAGGGCGCGGCATTCGTCGCCGACGGTGCCGTAGACCTCGACGCTGAAGCCATCACCCAGCTCGGCGTGTTGTTGCAGATAGTCCTGCACCGGTGGATTGCTCACATGAGCCGCGAAGGCCGCATCATTGGCATACACCTCTGACCAGACGAAGGCCTGGGGATCGTCTGGGTCCTGATCAAAGGTGTGATGCAGCATGCCGGGCTCACTGGCCTGGACGGCGGTATCGGTGGCTTCGGCAAGCTTCAGATAGGCGTCCACGCAGCCCGGTTTCACATGAATGCGGGCCAGCAACATGAACGGTGTGGATGCATCAAATCCGGCCATCACTTCACTTCACTCTGGAGTAGTTGATTTTTGCCTGAATAGGGTCCGCTGACTGAATCATGGTCACACTGAACTAGGTGTCTGTTTTGACCTCTGAATCCATGCGTAAGTTCGTTCTCCCCGCCCTGGCGGCAGCCTCTGTTCTGATCACGGGTGTTTCTGGCTGCTCCAACCGGGGAAGTGAAACCACCCAGGCTGCTGCGCCTGCCGAGTCGGCTTCAACTGAGGTCAAGATCGAGGAGGTGTTCAAAGGCTCGAAGACGCTGAACGGCACCGCTCTGAGCTACCCCGAGGGCAATCCGGAGCTGCGCCTGTATCGGGTGGAGATTCCTGTGGGAGGCAAGATTCCTGTGCACACCCACCCCGCTCCGATGCTGGTGCATGTGCAGGGCTTCGAATCCGGGGATCTGCTCAACACGCGGGTTCAGCCGGATGGCACGGAGGTGAGCACCGTGTTCAAGCCCGGTGAAAGTTTCATCGAAGGCTCGGCGGAACCTCATTTCGTGCAGAACAACAGCGACAAGCCCACGGTCGTGTGGGTGATGGTGGCCTCGGTGGAGGGGATGCCCACCACTGAGTGGGACGAATGAATCGCTGATCGCTTCAGCTGAGTTCAGGCCCGGGTGGCTTCAATCAGGCAGAACGGTGGGGTGGCCACGATCGCTGTCCAGTAGTCGGCTCCCAGTGCCTCCACCCCTTCTTGAGCCAGGCTGAGCTGCGGCCAGTGCACCTGTTGCAGGCCGCAGCCTTCCATCACCGTCTGCATCACCTCACGGCTGATGTAGTAGTCGGTGAGTGTGAACACACCACCGTCTTCGAGTTCGAAGCGGTAGTGGATCCCGGCACCCTCCACCAATGGGCCATCGATGCTTTTGCTGTAGCCGTAGGGGCGGCCCGCCTCGAAGTTCGACGGAGGGTCGTCGGGGTTGTTGTTGAGCGCAACCAGCCGTCCTCCGGGGCGCAGCAGATTGCTGACTGTGATGCACTGGGACCGTAGTTCCTCGCGGTTGCGGGCGTGATTGAACAGGTAGCCGGCGAACACCAGATCAACGGGTTCCGCCAGTGTCAGATCGCCGGCATCCCCGACTCGGTAGTCGATGCCGAGGGGATGGCTCCTTTCCTGGGCTCGTGCCAGCTCCACCATTTCGGAAGACAGGTCGACCCCCAGTACCTGCGCGGCACCGAGCTGCTTGAGCAGGCGGCTGTAGTGGCCTTCGCCGCAGCCCAGATCGACAACGGACTGGTTGCTCAGATCTCCGAGCAGGGCCAGCGCGGAGGGCTGTTCGAAGTAGGTGCGCCAGGGCTGGCGCTTGGCTGTTTGGTAGCCGGCGGCATGTCCCTGGTAGTCACTCATGCTGCCGAATGTGTGGGCTTACAGCCTATGAACGCTGTGATCAGGGCACTCATGGCTGCGTCTGCGGTACCAGATCGATCACAACGGCGGTGGCTGGGTGGTCTGAGTCGTTTCTCCAGCCGTGCAGCACACCGGTGGATTCGAAGACGGCCTCTCCGGCTCTGCGTTGGATGGCGCGGGGACCTGTCCCGTCATCGCGGATCTCGATAAGGGATCCATTGATCAGGTAGGCAACACCGGGCCGTTGCTGATGCTGATGCCAGGCCACTGATCCACCGGGAGCAATCGTGATGCGCCTGGTGCGCAGCATCCGGCCTTGCAGTGCGGCGAACTCCCTGGAGAGATCAAGCCTGCCCAGAGACTCCACGCTCACCTTTGCGGTGGTGGATGGTGCATCACGGGGAGCTGGGCGTTGTTCGCGGGCAGGCGTCAGGGTCTGGGATTCGTGGTTGCCGTGAGCCAGGGCAGCGGCTCCCGGCGCCAGCAGGCCGGTGAGGGCGATCAGCGACAGGACGGGGGTTCGCATGGCTTCGCTCGACTTGGTCACTATTGTTTCAACCACTGCCAAGGCGGTGCTGATTACCGCTCGATCGACATGAGTACCCCCGTTTCGCCCAACCGGGTTCTGGACTTTCTGGGCCGCGTGTTTATCGCAGCTGTGTTTGTGAACGCGCTGCCCGGCAAATTCACCGATTTCGCCGGTAACGCCGCTCGGATCGCTTCCAAGGGGATCCCCGAGCCGTTGGCGAATGTGCTGCTGTTCGCAGCGATTCTGGTGCTGATTGCCGGTTCAATTCTGCTGGTGTTCGGCGCCGACACGATCCTGGGCGCTTCACTGCTGCTGGTGTTCCTGGTGCCCACCACCTTGGTCTTCTATGCGTCCCCGTTTCAGGCCGTGCCGTTTCTGATGAACCTGGCACTGATCGGTGGCCTGATCCTGGCAATCACCCGTTCAACGGCCAATGCTGCGCCCAACTTCCGCAAAGTGCGGGCCAAGGCCTTCGACATCATCCGCTGATTGGCATCTTCTGAAGGTGGACTGAGCGTTCAGGCCACAAAAAACCCCCACGCTCTGGTGGGGGTGATGGACAAATGTTCAGAGCTTCACTCGTCGAAGACTTTGCACATCGGTGAACCGGGATGGGTATCGCAGATCTCGTCGAGCACCTTGTCGCGGTGACGGCTGTCAGGGTTGTTCACGCCCGCATCCTTTTTGGGGTCGAACTCTTCTGTTGTGTGCTTTTCGTTGGTGCCGTAAGGGAGCTCATACTCCTCGAACTTGTGCTTGCCTTCAGACATCGCGCAATTCCTCCTACAGAACGAATTCCTTAAGTCCAGACCTTAGAGAGCCTGGGAGGGGAACTGAGCAACTTTGGCAATTCTTTCGTTGAGCTCAGCTTCCGGAGGCGCGCAGCGGTCTGCGTTGGATGCGCAGGCGCTGGGGGATTTCGCTTGCGCTTGGCAGTTGCAGCTGGGCCTCGGCCCAGTCCTGCATCAGCGCTTCCAGCAGGGATTGACGATCGCCGAACAGCCGAAGCATTGTCCTTGCATCTGAGATTCACTCTCAACAAAGCATGGCTGCTCTGCTTGGAGCAAGTGATTCTCATTAGCGTTCACATTGTGTTGCTCGAGGAGGTTCAGCGCTCGCCTTCGGCTTGCTCCGGGTTGATCACAACGTCGTTTCCGTAGCCTTCGCACAGCGTCGACAGCTCCGGATTGGGAAGGTTGGCCTGCTCCCACTCTTCGTTCACCGGCCTAGAGATCCGGCAGGTAGGCGTGGCTGAACCGTCAATGGGCCCCTTGAGGTACACGTTGTAGAGCAGGTCCTGTTCGGTGATGCTGCGGGGCGTTGCGGGTGCTCGGTAGATCTGATGCGTCCAGGAGCAGCAGCTGGAACGGCCGCTGGTCACCAGGTATCCAGCGATCGGCCGAAACAGGGAAAAGCCTCCCTTGAAGAACAGATAGGCCTTGTGTTGCTGGGGCATCAGCTTGTGAATGCGGTACCAGCAGTTAGGTCCGGCTCCGCAGAACACGCGTTCAACAAACTCCAGCTGGTCATCGCCATCCATGTCGTCCAGGCGGCCTCCGCCGCTGGGATGTTCGGAGAGCACTTGGCTGCGCTGCAGAAGGGTTGTGTAAGGAGCTGATGCCGTAGGGCTGACCTCGATCCGGAACACACGCCTGTCGCCTGTCGGGTCGATCTGCTCGGTGAGCCTCAGCCTGGAACCGTCTGGATTGCGTTTCTCCTCCGCTCCGGCCGCCTCGGCGGCCAGTGCCGATCCAGATAAAAGCAGCAGTGCTGTGAGCAACAGGATTGGCACCGGCAGTCGACCGCTGCCTGAAGCCTGGCAACACATCCGCATTCAGGCTGACGCAGGCAGCTTCCCCATTCACAATCGCCTCAGTTGCCCAACCAGGCGCTGATGGGGCCGTTCCGCCTAGAGCTGATCAGCAGGCACAACATCCGTGATCCAGGCCTGGGTCTGAATGAACCCTCAGGCCTCACCCTGAATGCCGATGGCACGGGGCTCTATACCGTGAGCGACGACACCAAGGCCATCTATTGCATGGATCTCGAGGGCCGGGTGTCGACCAGCGAGTCGTTGTTCTTGAGCGTGTCGGATCTAGAGGGCCTCGCCCTCAGTCGCGACGGCCAACAACTGTTCGCGGTGCAGGAAGACAGCAACACCGTGATCAGCATTGATCTGGCCAGTCGCCGCGAACTGCAGCATCGCCCCCTGGCGGAGATGGCTAATTACGCCACTGTTGCGATGCACTTCCCGGCCAAGCCCGATAACAAGGGACTGGAGGGGATCACGGTGAACAGCGCGAACCAGAACGTGTTTGTGGTGAAGGAAGCTCGACCGGGGCTGCTGATCGAACTCGATGCCGATTGCGGCACGATCCTTTCGTCGAGGCTGCTCAGCGAGTCGAATGGCTTCTCCCATCCCCGAGTGGGGCCCGGCAAGCTTGATTTCTCTGGGCTGAGCTACGACAGCCAGCGCGACACGCTTTGGATCGTCAGCGACAAGGGGCAGTGCCTGTTCCATTACGACTGGAATCGCGACCGGGTGCTGCAGCGCCTGGATCTGATGCTCGATCCGGAGGGTAAATCCAAGCGGGTGCGAAAAGCCGAAGGCATCGCCGTGGATTCAGAACGTGGCAGGGTTTATGTGGTGAGCGATCGTGACGCCGAGCTCTACGTGTTCCAGCTCCATGGCTGATCCTGCATCCCAGCGCGTGTTGCTCACCGGAGGCAGCTCCGGGGTTGGTTTTGAAGCGGCGAAAGTTCTCAGTGCCCAGGGGCATCAGCTCACGATTGTCTGCCGCAACCCGGCCACGGCCGATCAGACCCGCAGCCTGCTGCCGGATTCTGTTCATACCTTGATCTGCGACCTGGCTGATCTCGCGGCCGTTGCCACGATCTGCAGCCAGCTTGTGGATCGCGGCACAGCGTTGGATGCGCTGGTGCTCAATGCCGGTCTGCAATACGCCGGTGCCTCCGAGGCGCAGTTTTCGGTGCAGGGCATCGAGCTCACCTTTGCGGTGAATCAGCTGGCCCATCAGCTGATGGCGATGCGGTTGCTGCCGCTGCTTCGGAAGGCCGCAAGCCCGCGGGTGGTGATCACCGCTTCGGAGGTGCACAACCCCTCAAGCGGTGCCGGCAAGGTGGGCAAGCCTGCGGATCTGGGCGATCTGGAGGGGCTGCGTGCTGGGGCCGGCTTCGCGATGGTGAATGGCAGCCCAGGCTTTGATGGCAACAAGGCCTACAAAGACAGCAAGCTCTGCAATGTGCTGATGGCGCGGGAGCTCAACCGGCAGCTGGAGGGCGCTCTGCCGGTGATCGCCTGGAGCCCCGGTCTGGTGATCACGCGCAACAGCGGCGGCTTTTTCCGGTACAACAAGCGCAGCAATCCTCTGGGCATGGGGGCGTTTGCGTTTGTGGCCCGCGATCTGCTGCGCATCACCGAATCGCCTGAAAATGCAGGCCGCTTGCTGGCGCAGCTGGTCTGCGATCCAAAGATCGCGCCGGGGTTCAACTACTTCACCAACAAGGTGGTGAGCTTCGGTGGGCATCGGCTGGAGCCCACCGACACCAGTGCTGAAGGTGCTGATCTGCAAAAAGCCAGGGAGCTTTGGCAGCTGTCGGAGCAGTTGATTTCCCTAACTTGAGCGCACGCACAACAGCTTCATGGGCGAAACGGGTTCTTCAGCGCAGCAGCAATCGCATGTGGTGGTGGTGGGCGCCGGCTGGGGCGGCTGGGGTGCCGCCAAGGCGCTCTGCGAAGCCGGCGTGCGCGTGACTTTGATCGATGGGATGGCGGATCCCAGCGGCAGTGAGCCGATCACCACCGAGAGCGGCAAGCTCTTCGAGGCCGGCACCCGCGGCTTCTGGAAGGACTACCCCAACATCAATTCACTCACCGATGAGCTGGGGCTCGGTTCGATCTACACCGACTTCACCACCAGTGCGTTCTGGTCGCCGGATGGGCTGGAGGCCACCGCACCGGTGTTTGGTGATGCGCCACAGCTGCCCAGTCCGGTGGGGCAAGTGCTGGCCACAGTGAAGAACTTCAAGCGACTGCCGGTGCCGGATCGGCTCAGCATCGCCGGCCTGCTTTACGCCATGCTCGATCTCAACCGCAGTGATGCGGTGTACCGGAGCTACGACGCCATCGATGCGCTGACGCTGTTCAAACAGCTGCGCATCAGTGATCGCATGATCGACGACTTCCTGCGGCCCACGCTGCTGGTGGGACTGTTCAAGCCGCCGGAGGAGCTCTCCGCGGCGGTGACTATGGAGCTGCTCTACTACTACGCCCTGGCCCATCAGGACTCGTTTGATGTGCGCTGGATCCGCTCCAAAAGCATTGCTGAACAGCTGATTGCACCACTCAGTGAGCGCTTGCGTGAGCGCCATCAGCTCACGGTGCTGGGCGGCACCCTGGCCGGCAAGTTGAACGTCTCATCCGATGGCCAGAGCATTCGCTCGCTGGAAACCCGCAACGTGATGACGGGCAGCAGCGCTGTTCTCGATGACGTGGATGCGGTGGTGCTGGCCGTGGGTGCCAAGGGCATGGGCTCTTTGATGTCGCAGTCGCCGCAGTGCGGCGTGCTGGCACCGGAGCTGGTTCAGGCCGGCACGCTTGGAACGATCGATGTGGTGTCGGTGCGGTTGTGGCTGGATCGCTACGTGCCGGTTGCCGATCCCGCCAATGTGTTCTCGCGCTTCAGTGCACTGCAAGGATCCGGTGCCACCTTCTTCATGCTCGATCAGCTGCAGAAGGAGTCGGAGGCTGAGCTCTGGGGTGGTCAGACGCCTCAGGGATCGGTGATCGCCAGCGATTTCTATAACGCCACCGCGATCGCCGAATTGAGCGATCAGGCCATCGTTGATTGCCTGATGCAGGATCTGCTGCCGATGGCGCAGACCGCCTTTGGCGAGGCCAAGGTGGTAGATCAGGAGGTGCGGCGCTATCCGCGTTCGGTGTCGCTGTTCTCACCGGGAAGCTTCAGCAAGCGGCCGCCACTGGAAACCTCATTGGCGCCGGTGGTCTGCGCTGGTGACTGGGTGCGGATGGGCGAGAGGGAACATGGAGCCAAGGGGTTATGCCAGGAACGCGCCTATGTGTGCGGTCTGGAAGCGGGCAACTCGCTGCTGCGGCGCGGCATCGTGCGCGGCGACAGCGTGCCCCGCAGTCGCCAGCATCCTGTGATTCCGATCCGGACGGATGAACCGCAGGTGCTGCTGGGTCGTGCCCTCAACAAGCTGGTGATGGATCCGCTGGAGACCCTGGGCATCAACTGGCCCTGGCTGGGGAATTAGCTCTAGCCGTGGAGTTCAGGGCAGAGCTAAAGCTGTGCCTTCCCGGCGTGGGTCGGCCGCCCCATGCCAGCGGTCGTTGATCCTTTGCACCAGAGCAGTGCCGCTGCCTACCCGCTGCAGGCGTGCGAGGTGATCGCTGGTTTGCAGCTGATCCAGCGGCAGCGGCCAGGGGATCGGTGGATCCTGTTCCAGCACAAGCCCTTGGCCGCGGCTGGAGAGATGGGGCAGGCCCACGCTTTGCTGCGGCGATTCGTTCCAGATCAGTGAGGCCAGCAGCACCCGGCTGAGCAGGTGGGGAATGCTGCGGCCTCCCGGGCTGCCGAGCGCCAGCACTGGCTGGCCCTGCTTAAACACCAGCGTGGGCGCCATCGATGACATCGGCCGCCGGCCCGGCAGACGACGGTTGGCGACCGCTTGGCCGTTAATCATTGGCTGAAAGGCGAAATCGGTGAGCTGATTGTTCATCACCATGCCGGCCACCAGGTGCCGACTGCCGAACACCGTCTCCACCGAGGAGGTGTAGCTGGCGATGTTGCCGAACCCGTCCACGATCGTGACTTGGGTGGTGCCCTGTTCGCGGCCCTGGTTCGGGCGGCCATAGGGGTAGCGACCGATCCCTGCTGGCAGCCCTGGTGAAGGTTGGGCTGAGGGTGTGGCCTGGATCTTGTCTGCTCGGCCCTTGATGTAGGCCGGATTCAGCAAGGCCGCGACGGGACCACCACCATCGATCGGGTCATGCACCCAGTAGAGGCGGTCGGAATCGGCCCAGGCCTGGGCTTTGGCCAGTTGCCGCCAGCTCTGCGGATCAGCGGCGCTGGAGCCAGGCAGATCCGTGGACTGGTCCAGCAGGGCCAGGGTCTGCAGCAAGCCCACGCCACCACTGCTCGGCGGCGGCATCGTGCAGATCCGGTGCTTCAGTTGCTGGCTGCAGAGCGGTTGGCGGCGCAGCACCGTATAGGAGGAGAGGTCTGATCGGCTCCAGCCGCGGAAGTCAGGGTCGCCGGCCTTAAGCCTGGCCATCTCCTGCAGGATCTGGCGGGCCAGGGTTCCGCGATAAAAATCAGGGCCGCCCTGCTGCGCCAGTGCCTCCAGCGTGCGTGCCAGCTGCGGATTGCGGAAGGCTTGATCGGCCGGTGGTGGTTTGCCGCCGGGAAGGTAGAGCGTAGTGAATGCTTGGTTGTGACCCACCCCGATGCGCTGGGCCAGGCTGATCGATCGCAGCAACCGCGGGCTGGGAAGGAAGCCATCGCTGGCCAGCCCGATTGCCGGTTGCAACGTGTTGGCCCAAGTCAGTCGCCCGAACTGCTGATGGGCCTCCCAGAGCAGCGCCACCGTTCCGGGGATGCCGATCGCATCGAGTTGTGCCGTGGCTTCGCGCCAGGGCAGTGGGTCTCCGGTTGGCGTCAGCAAGTCGCCGGGCCGGCTGCTCCGTGGTGCGACTTCGCGGCCATCCAGCACCTCCAGCTCCTTCGCCTGCGCGTCCCAATAGAGAAGGAAACCACCACCGGCGAGCCCGGAACTCTGCGGTTCAACAACGGCCAGCACGGCCTGGGCTGTGACCAGAGCATCGGCTGCGGTGCCGCCATCTTTGAGAATTCTCAGGGCTGCTGAGCTGGCCAGGGGATTGGCGGTGACGACAACCGCAGAGCCAGCGGCTGTGGAGATGGGCTTGTGGCCAGGGTCGGAGGATTCCGGATCATCGCGGCTAACCGGTGCTGCAAAAGCTGCCGCAAGGCTGCCGGCACTCAGCATCAGCAGCAGAGCTCTGAGCAGTGGGGCAGGGCTAGGCAAGTGGAGTTGTTGGCTTCGCGCACCAGCTTGGTCGCTGCTGAGCGTCTGCGCGGGGGAATGGTTCAGGGCGTGGAATGAACCAGCTTCTGCAGAAATGACCGCAGCTCAAACACCTTTGCATCGAGGTAGGTGATGTTGTTGATGCGCCAGCCGCCCTTGCTGTTGTTCAGCTCGTAGAGCAGCCGTCGCGGGCTGCCGCTGGATTGGCCACGCAGGCCAACATCCACGGCCACCTCAGCCTGGATGCTGTTGTCCTTTTCCGCGCTGCATCCTGTGACCTTGGCTCCGTAGGTCGCCACCTGGGTGTTGCTGAACACGTCGAAATCGAGAAAGCGTCCATCACGCGTGGGCGTGAGTTGTCTGGCCTCCCGCAGCAACTTGAACAGTGATGGTGTGAAGCGTTGGCGCTGGCTGGAGAACGCTTTGTCGGGGTCTTCGTTGCCATCGAATGGCTTCACATGCCATTGGTAGAGACCATCGATCTGAGCGATCACTCCTCTGGGGCAGGGTCGATCGGCTGCCGGAACCGCAACGGCGATTAGGCTGGTCGCCAGCAAAGACAGCATCGGTGCGCTTCGGTTGGCATCAGTCTGGCTGCGGCAATCAACCAAGAGTGTTGCTTGATCAATTCCTAAAAAGTGATCGCCTATTCGTTTCATTTGTCTCCAATCACACCGCATTGCTGATCTGAAGGCGGCATGATTTCCTTACGTGGATGGTCAAGCCGACCAAGACGCGGAATCCAAATAAACGGACCAGTTCAATGAGCCGAAGAGGAATTCACCCCCTTTTGATGGGGTTGGACAAGATCAAGCGCAAACCGATCGAGAAGAAACAGGTTGAACTGTCTGGCTATGAGTCAGCGCAGCGCAAGCGTTTTCTTCGTTCCGAAGCTGAAGAGTCTGAGCAGCGCAAGGCCGCCTAAGGCTGGAACGCTTTGACGGTTTTTCATCAAGAGGGGGGCGACCTAGGCCGCCTCCGTCCTCATGACGTGGGCGCCCCACCAAGAGCGCTTCCCACGCACTATTGATGGCAACGGAACTGAGAACAGGCAACCGTTGATGCCACTGGATAAGAGAAGTTAAGGGGTCGTGATTGGGGTGATGGATTCCTAGATTTTTGGTCAGAGGTTGGTCGGAACATGATTCGCAGAATCGCAGCGTTATCGCTCTTCGCCGCGCTGAGCGGAGGCGTCATCCCTGTTTCAGCCGAGCCGGTAAAGCAGCTGCTCCAGAGCCTTCCTCCCAGCCTGGGATCCAATGCCGAGATGATGTTCAGTGCCAATCCCCTGGGGCAACTGGCGCTCAACAGCCGGCATCAGAACACCACGCTGGAAGCCTTGCTGGCCAAGATTCGAGCCGATCTCACCAAAGCCGGTTACTGCGAAGAACCGATTCGCACCAATGTCACCCGGGGAACGTTTTCAGCCACCTGGGCACCGCCTAAAGGAACCGTTGTTGATGGCACACAGCAGGGAAAATACGCAGTGCTGGCCACGCAGGCTGTGATGCTGGATCCATCTGTGGTCAACCTGAATGTGAGCTTCAGGGAAGTACTCGGCGGTAATCAGGCTGTAATCACTGAGTGCTATGGCGGTTCCTCTCTGAACAGCAACCCTTCTGGATCAAAACCGTCGTCAAAACCATCGATTTCTCCAGTCAGGATCAAGTTGTTCTGAGCCCAAGCCTGGCTGCCGGGAAGGTGCTGCAGCCCATGCTTTAAAGCTGTCCCAGCGCCAGCTCCAGCCCATCAATCACTGAGGCCAGGAAGGGCAGATCGAGCGTGTCGATCGTGTCGCTCATCTGGTGATAGTGCGGGTTTCGCATGAACGAGGTGTCCGTCACCATCAGGGCGTTGTAGCCCTGATCCCAGAAGGGACTGTGGTCGCTGCGGCGCACAGCGGGCACATCGATGCCGGCGCGCGGCACCGGCAGGGCTTTGCTTTTCACGTGTTGCCCCATGGCATGGGTGAGCTTGGAGAGCATCAAGCCAGCGCGGGCATTCGCCACCAGGGCAATGAAGTCGCCGCGGTTGCCGTAGAGCCTGCCCATGGCGGGGTGGGGGTAGCTCTGCTGGTCGCTGGTGTAGGCGAGCATCTCCAGACTCACCATCAGCTTGAGCCGTTGCCGATCGGCCTTGAGTTGTTCGGCCAGCACGGTACTGCCGATCAGGCCCCATTCCTCCAGATCGAAGCCCACCAGCCACACAGGTCGCCGGGGCGGTGCAATGCTCCAGCGCCTGCCCAGCTCAAGTAGGGCAGCAACGGCACTGGCATTGTCATCGGCGCCGATCGATTGCAGCGGCCCGTCGTAATGGGCGCCCACTAGTAGCGGCCGGCGCCTGGGGTTGCGGCCGGGAAGTTTCAGGATCAGATTCACGCCCTCATGGCTTCCACTCCTGAAGCTGTGCTCCTCCACATCGCCGAGTGCGGCCAGCTGTTCGCGCACATAACTGCGCACGGCCAGCAGACCCACCCGATCCCAGCTTGTATGTCGGGGAACGGCGATGGCGTCCAGGTCCTTTCGGCAGGAGGTAGAGAGCAGGGCCATTCCCCCAGTCTGATCCGCTTGCTTGGCTGGCACCCAGGCAGGAAAAGCCTCCCCCGAAGCCATTGCAATCTCAAGCAGTGCCTTGAGATCCTCCAGGGGGACAACCGTCTGCTGCGGGTGCGGGGATCTCTTTCGCAGTCGACCAAGCAGCTGGCTTGTGCATTGCACAGATACCTCGCAACCAAGCAAATACGACCTGCGCGCCATCAGCTCATCACTTCGGGCTGAGCCGGAGCCTTTTAGTTTCGCAGGATCAAATGTAGATCCAACGGATGTCCGATCCGACTCAGCCATCGGTCTGGCCGGCCATGCTGCCCACGTTTCTGTTCTTCGGGGGGCTGGCGTCCGCCGCTCTGCTCACCCAGCTGATCACCTAGCTGCCCCTGCCCTTGTGCTGCAAAGCACAGGCTGGAGTGAGGTTCTGTGAACTCTGGCCCGCTTTGCAATGGATCACAGCGAAACTTTCCGGCATGCCGAACTGGGACCAGGCCACCCATGAACCACCGCTGAAGGCCGGCAGGGATGGCTGGCTGGTGAATGGTGATGAGCAGCTGCTGGTGAGGTTCAGCAATGGCCGCTCCACCGCTCATGGTCAGTGGGTGATTCTCAGTACCTATCGATGGGTGAGGCCTCACCCCCCGGAGCCGCAGAGCCAGAGACGGATGCTGCAGCACAACGCCATCGAGGCTTGGCAGAACATGCAGAAGGTCGGCTGGCGGCGCTGCCGACCACCGGTGCGCTGACTTTGCTTTGAGAAGGAAAGGCACATCAAAGCGATTTGCCGGGGTTTACTGATCTGCGGGTTGCCATTGAGCGGCGAGCCGGTTTGATCCTTGGCAACAGGTCTTTGCCCATGGACCGCGCTCAGAATCTCGCCGGACTTGCCTCCATCGCAGTGGCCAGACAATCCATGGGCGAAGCCAAATGGCAAACCATGGAGAACATGCGCCGGGCTGCCTATATCCATCGCATCGTCGACTGCATGCTCACTGGCCAGGTTGCACGTCTTCCCGATACCTATCGGATCAACCCTGTGTGATCCAGCCATCAGTGCTCAGGCTTCCGGGCTTACCCAATCGGAGGGAGGAGCTGCCACGACCACTGGATCAACCAGGCAATGGCTAGCGAATGCAGCACGTAAGGGAACTGGTCGCTGAGCTTGGGGAACTGACGCCGGGCTGAACCATCACTGCTTTCTTCAGCCGGGCCTTGGCTCAAGGCAAGGTGGGCGCCCCAGTTCAGTACCAACCAGGCAGAGAGCCACTCCACGAACAGGTATTGATCGAGCCCGAACATTCCCATTGCTCCCTCCTTGATGCAGGGGAACTCTCGCAAAGTTGCGATGACCGGACTTCACCGGGCGTGAACAACGGGGGATGACAACGCTGCTGCCGTCGTTATGAGGTTGCGGAGCTCTGATCAAGTCAGCTTGACGTTCACAGGTTGCTCACAACAGGAGCTAGCAGCATCGCCAGCCCAGCAGCGCCCAGAGACACCAGCCAGGCCAACAACCGCTTGCGCACGGCGACTGGTCGCGGATCAAGCCCCGTGAGGATCACAACGCTGGCATTGCCGAAAAGCCTTATGGCCACTGTGATCAAGGCCAGAGCTAGCAGCTGTACTTCCATGCTGATCCGCTGCTTGTGCCCCTGAATGACTCCCTGCCATCTGTACCAAGGGAGTGAATCATGGCTTCGCCATCGCCCTCTGCGAGCTGGCTGAGTTCCGACTAGCCCGGTGCTGAATCGTTCAGCACCGGTCCCACCTAGGCGACCAATCGACCATCAGATTGGACTCACAACCTGGCAACAGCTGCCTAAAAAGCCTTGCATCACCTGAAGCACCAGCACAGGTGAAATGCATCCCAACCACTGAATCATTTGCGGGTGTCCATACGTCCTGGCGCTGTCCCACCAGCGCCCGAACGACCAATCAGCCACCTCTGACTCATTGGACCTCAAAGCTGCCACCTCAGCGGGGTCCGTCAATGTGTCGCCGACATCCTTTGACCAATGAATATTGGCCGTTGTTGCTGTTCAATCCCGCTGAGCAGTCCATCAAAACGGGTGACTCTGCTCCTGGCTGACCTGCCCGAGAAGGTCCTGAAACCGAACCGACTAGGGCGGCTGTCCTTCTCCCAAGCGTCATCGAAGGGGTATAGACCGATCAGGTCCCACTCGGAGACAGCCATGACAACTGCAACTCTTTTGGATGATGAGCGCTACTGGCAAGACCTTGCCGCAGCCCAGATGCGCCGTGAACACCTGGCAAAAGCTGAACGCCTGAACGGACGTCTGGCCATGCTCGGCTTTGTTGCTCTGATCGGCAGCGAAGCCCTGCTCCACCAGGGTCTGCTGATGGCGCTGGGTTTTTGATCTGATCTCATCTGCCTGACTTTGTTTTCGTTCCTCAGCGGCTCTTGATTGTTAGCGAGAGCAACGATCGGTGGCGAGATGTTGCCGGTCGTTAGTTAGTTGATTAAAGAACAATATGACTCAAATACAGACAAGCGCTCATCAGCGGGTGCTTTTTTTTGATCAAATCAAGGCGGTGATGATCGCACTTGTGGTCGTGGTCCATGTCACTCTGCTCTTTCTCCCTGGAGGGGCATTCATGGGATTGAGCTTCGCTGGACGGATTCAACCAGGCTGGTTGACTGGATTTGATTTCGCGATTGTAGAGCTGTCGAATACTTTTTTTATGTGCATGCTGTTTTTAATATCTGGTTACTTTGTGCCGCGCTCAGTGGCCAAAAAAGGTGTTGCCGATTATTTTAAGAGTCGATTGAGAAGAATTGGAATTCCGTTTTTATTCGGATTGCTGGTAATTAATAACCTATCTTATTTGGTGAGTCAATGGTTCCAAACGGGTCTTTTGCGTGGAATACCTCTTGCAGACTATCCATTGAATCATCTTGGTGTTTTGTGGTTTCTGGTCGTTCTGTTTGGCTTCGATTTGTTGTATTGCGGCTGGGTGAAGATCTGTGGTGGTTGTTTCAGGATTGATGACACCATCCCACCGCCTGGACTGTTCCCCTGGCTTGTCAGTGCAGGGATCTTGGCTGTCATCGAGGTGTTGATGGCCATGCAAGGTAACTTTTGGTTGAAATTGATAAACTCACCGCTAGATGGTCTTGGCGCTCAGGGACCTCATATTTTTACCTATGCCTTTCTCTTTTTCCTTGGTTGCAAGTCTGCATCTCATCAATGGCTTGAGCGTCTTGATACCCATTTGGTTCTGAAATGGTTTCGTCTTTCAATCTTTCTATCTTTGCTTTTGCTGGGTCTTTGCGCCGTATTGGCGATGAATGGACATCTCAAAGACGAAGCAATTGGTGTCGCTCGGCTCCTTGCTTTTATGAACACATTTATTGGCTGGGGTGTCATGGGATATTTGCTGCTTTGGTTCCAGCGTCATCAGCAGACTTGTGGCCAGTGGTTGGCCACTGCAGGAGTGGACAGTTTTGCTGTTTATATCATTCATCCACTCATTGTCGTTGTTGTTATGGGCCTTATTTCGCTAACCGAATGGCCTAATTTTTCTGCTTTGGTTTTGGGTGGTGTCGCATCCGTGATTGTGAGTTTTGGCTTGAGTCATCAGCTCAGAGAAGTGCCTTTCTTAGGCAGGGCGATTTGATTGGGTCTCTTCATCAGGTTCAGTCCAATTCAGAGCATTGAATGTTTCTTGTTTGGTGGTAGCCGGGCTGGCTTTTGTGCGGCTTAGCCAAGTTCCAGGCAGGCCAGCCCGTACACCTCATCCAGCTGCCGGGATGGCATCACGCCGCGGTACATCCGTAGCGTGCGGCCAACGGCTTTGAAACCAAGCTTCTCTAGCAGCGGCGCGGCTAGGGCATTGCTACCCGGTGAATCCATGATCACCAATCCCTGTCTGGCACTGAGCAGATCCATGATCAACAGCTCGGCCAGTTCAGGGGAATCCGCCAGTAAGGGGCCGATGCGCCAGCCCGCTTCGTTTTTCAACAGGCAGGGGCGGATTCTCGCAAAACCGTGACAGTCCTGCTGACTGTCAATCAGTGCCGTGACAACCCCGGCTGGGTGATGTAGCCAATCAGACAAAAAGTGCGGTCTGGGGTTGAGTTCACGATCAGCGTCATAGATCTGAACCTTGGGTTCAGGTATGTCATCGCCATGAATCAATCTGAGCCCTTCCGGTCGTTCCAGTGATCTGATCTGATTAATACGCGAGTCAATCTCAAGCTGCCACCGCGTCGTTGCGGAAGCCGGTTGAAACCCCCAGTTTGAGTAATCATCAATCCTGTTTTCTGCGGCTTCGAGACCAACGCAGCTCACGTCATGCAGATGGTCAAGCGCTTCTCTCCAGAGCCTCACTCCGTAGCCTCGACCTCTCTGATCGGGGCGCACGATGTAGAGCCCGATGAATCCGTAGGCATGGTTGTAGCGGATGCCTGCGATGCATCCAACCGGATCTTCACCCAGGCAGCCGGTCCAGATGCCCTGGCGGTCGGTCTGGCGATAAATCCCAATATCTCCTGAGCCAGGGGCAAACCCTTCACGTCTCGCCCAGTCGTTGATCACTGGAATGTCAACGGGTTGGACTGGGCGAATCGTGAATTCAGAGTTCATCGACTCAGCCTGAACCGCTCCCCTTGCTGTTGCAAGCAGGCTTCATGACTGCTACAGATTGTTGATGCAATCCCCTCAGGGATTCAGGGTGTCTTGAGTATGTCTTGGAGCTTTTTCAGTGATTGATTGCTTCAGTTGCAGGATTTGAATCTGAAAAGTTTTCACTGGTTTTTTGAATCACCACTTCAGTTTGATCTCGCTTCCGTGTGGTCCTTCGAAGGTGACACTGCCTGATTTCTTGCGTGGCTCGTAATAAGGCCCCCAGTTCACTGGTCTGCGGCCCGTCCACCAGGGGCCATTGCGAATGCAACGACCCTGGCCGGCGTAGTGATAGCCAATGGCACAAACAAAATGGTCTTTGCGGTGTTTTGGCTTGCAATAACCAGAGCCCAGCATCGGTCCTGTTTGAACCCAATGAGCGCCAGATCCACAGTCTTGAGCGGCCTGGCCTGGCATTACGCCAACGGTGAATGCCTGGGCGACGGCAAACAATGCGATGGAAGGTGATCTCAGTGAAAGCATTTCATTGACCCCGATCCCTACACGTTGAACATGACGAGTGTGTTTGTCAGGACTTCCGCTTGATGTTCAGAGGTGTCAACTCCAAATCTGGGAGATGCTGCGCAAGAGCTGCAGCCAGCGATCCATCCCGACGAGGCGGGAGCCGGCGCGGATCAGTTCTGCTTGTTCAGGTATTGCAGCTGTAGTACCGATGATCACGCCATGTAACTCATCGATGACACATGACTGAAAATAATTCAAATTCAACCAATGGTTTGATCGAAATTGGGTATCAATAAGTGAGTTGTTTCTTTTGCTTTTGGCTAATATGTTGAAAACATTGATTCAAATGCTTAGCATTCTGCCTTCCTATTATCTTGTTTTTCTTGGCTTGGGCCTTGCTTCTGTGGTTGTTGTTTTATTCACTGCTTTCAGCGAGACCTCAAAGCATGAAATGAGCCGCCGACGTCGCTGAAGGCTGGGGTTCATTATCGTCGTCTTGGCGATTTGTTCGTTCTCTGAAGTTCTCATTAGTTCGCTCAGGCCCCTTTCTGACATTGCTTGCCGGATGAATCGTCTTTTTTGTTGTCATTTGTGAAGTGTTTGACAGGAAGCGACTTTAAAGATCGCAGGAAGCTACGAGCTCTGAACTGAATTGCCGCTCAATGCTGCATTAAAAGTGTCAGAAGTGTCGGACAATACTTTAATTATGAGCCATGCTTTAGCATTTGAATAGTGATCAATAGTCTTATGCAAAATCAAATTGAAAGTCGTGAAATTGAGGAAGTGCCGGTTGAGTCTGCCGGTGTGGTGAATCCCGCTGCTTTGATCCTGCTGGGTTTGATTGCCATCGCTGGGCTGTGGAGTTTTTCGTTGCTTCTGGAATATCTAGTACCTGATTAATGTCTACGAGGTTTCAGTTGCCGCCTTCTCCAAAATTGTATGAAGGTGTGGTGTCTTGTCTCTTTATTTTTACGCCTTCAATATTTTGATTTGAAATAGACTTTAATTCCGTTTCTGTGAATTTAAATCCCATAGCGCTGGCGATGGAGGCGATCTCGTTTGCAGTCGCAAAACTTGAAACCTTGTCGTACAGAGTCATGTCGGTTTGAATGGCAACTAGAAATCTTTTTAATTCTTCCATCGACATATGTTGCTGGCAGGTCGATAGAACTTACTCGGTTTTGTCGTTTTGATTGATCAGATGATTGTCAGGGAAACCCTCTTTGGCACATCTGTTTGATTTCTTGGCAGTGATGCCTTCAATCTCCTCGATGGGCATCCTCCTCAGGCGATCTCTGGAACAGGGAAGCTTTTCCCAACGGCTCGACGACCGAGCCGCGTCTCGTCGCCAACGATCCATTGCGCAAAGGTGTTGCTGTTCGGTCCCGGCCAGTATCGGTAGGTTTCGGTGAATGGGTAGTGGTGTGGGGAGGATTCAATCTTCTCCGCGATGCTGATCGCATCATCACTAACCCATCGCTCGATTAAACGTGATGGACCATTGCCAACACCTTGGTAGGGAGACAGAAGGTTCTTGTGCAGATGCCCCCAGCAGGAATCGTTCTGGCGCGCGAATTGCCAGACTTCCCAGCGATCGCAAGTTTCATGATCGCTGGCTTCAACGTCGCGAATCACCAGCAGCCAAAAATGATCTGCAATCAATCCAGGTAAGCCTGGAATTTTGGCGGCCCTTAATTCAACCTTCAGCATGGGTTGATCAAAGAAACGACTGAGGCTTAAAGATCGTTGGCCTGCTGCCGCTGCTTCCTGAGTTGAACTTTCTTTAACTTCACCTGCACTTCGTAATTGGTTGTGCGTGTGAAGGAATAAAAAATAACCACAACAATCGTTGCCAGCCCGAGGCCGAGCGCCACCAGATAATACGGAGAGACCAGGCTCAGCAAGGTTGACTGAAGAATTGCGAAACTCTAGCTGCCTCTTGTGGCTTCAACGGCACTTGCTCTTAACTCAACCTGTATGGCTCAAGTCACTTGCTCGTTGTTCAACATCAATTCGATGGAGCACTCGTCGTTGAACAGATGCAGTGCTCCATCGCGCCTGATGTACTCATAATCCTCTGGCTCACCACTCACGTCTTCCGACTTCAGAACCTGCTCCAGCTCGTCAAGAGATAAGTCTTTTCAGTGGAGTGTCTTTGGGCTCACTGATGATTTGCTTGGAGCAGCACTTTAGGGGATGGGCCATGGGGCCGCTTCGCTTGGCTTCAACAGAAGAAAAGGCAGGGCTGATCAGTAACCCTGCCTTCCATCCACTAAGTGGTGATTGGCTTTGTTAGCCCGATCACTCTTCGCCTTCTTCCTCACCGCCCACAGGAATCAGGCGGATCGCCTTTTTACCCAGCTTGATCTCGAATTCGTCGCCAGGAGCAAGATCCAGCATGGCTGTGTATGCCTTGCCAACCAGGAGATTGCCGTTGCCTTGCACTTTGGCGGTGTAGCTCAGTTTGCGACCACCTTTGCCCATGCCCGCAGAACCGCCACCGAGTTCGATTCCTTTGGCATTCAGCAGTGCCTCGTAGAAGGCAGTGAAGTTCACACGGTCAGAGCCGTCTTTCTTCTTGGAGACATACCCACAGGCAGTTGCCAAATCAGTTTTAGAGACATCTCCTAGTTCTTTGACCTTGGCAAGCAGATCGGCACCAGTGAGCATTTCAGGTAGAAGAATTCGTCAGTCATATTTATACCCTGCCGCGCATGAATAACAAGTCTTGAGCTCGTCGGGCTCTCAACCTTTCGTAGATCTCATCAGTTGAGGATGTAGCAGATGAACTCGCAGAGTCCTGCCTCATGCTGGTAAGGAATTGGCCTTTTCGATGCAAGCGACCCTCTCAGTGAGCTTCTCCCCAGCTCTCTGCAATGTTGCAATCTGCCTCCAGGGGAATGTCACCCAGGTATTGCTTCTGAAGCTTTTCTGAGGTCATCGAGGCCACGGCCACGGCTTTGACCTCGTCCACCAGATCCCTTGGAACCTCGAGAAGAATCTCATCGTGAATCAGGCCAACGATGTGAACACCTGCGAAGCGATCCAGTGCAGGCCAGAGGTCACCAAGGGCAGCGGCGAGCAGATCACGACCAGAACCCTGAACAGGGAAATTGATCCCGTTGGTGCGTCCCAGCGGTTGCATCGCTCTGATGCCATCCGGGCCTGCCTGCTGACTGCGGAATGTCATCCGTCTCCCCGCAATGCTGCGCACTTCGGTGACGTTTCTGTTGGAGAACCTGTCCATCTCCAGGCTCATTTGTGGGTGCAGGCGATGCCAGGCGTCGTAGACCTTCTGGGCTTCAGTCTCCGTGACCTGCTCACCGCGAGCACGGGAGAGCAATTTGCGAACACCCGAGAGCCCACAGCCGTAGGCCAGGGCGAAATTGGCACGTTTGCCGATCGTCGAGCGTTCCGGATCCGCTTTGGTGATCTCGCGTCCGCAGGCCTGACTGGCGATGTAGGCATGCGGGTCAATGCCATCCAGCAGGATCCTGCGCTGACCATCGTCGTTGTAAAGCTGCGGGCTGGCCTGGAGCCGGATCTCAATCGATGACCAGTCGAGGTCCATCAGCACGCTGTCGGGATTGCCGGTGCCCAGGGCTTTTTTGCGATCGCCAGTGATGCCCTGGAAATTGAACCCGCATTGCCCAAGCTTCACGGCCTTGGGTTCTCCTTGTCTTTGGCCTGTTTTGAACCGCTCGGTATCGGAAGGGACCTGACTGCTGGTTTCGCGGATCAGAGCGCTGGTGCTCATGCGGCCTGTGCTGGCACCAATGATCCGGTAGTGGGGCCGGACCCGGCCATCCGTGAGCTGGGCCTCCTCGAGCAGCCAGTTCACCTCTTTCAGCTCCTGATCCAGCGCCTTAAGCTGGAGCAACGTCTCGATTACGGGATCGGGACGGTAGGTGTTCAGAGTCCGGTCTTTGGTGTTTTCAACTGGCTCTCCCAGGTGAACACTCAGAGCCTCCTGAAGCTTGTCCGGGCTTCTGTAATTCTCAATCCCGAGCGTCTTCTGCACCTCAGTCGCCAAGCGTTGCCGTTCGCTGAGAGCTCGTGTTCTGGAGTCGCGTGCTGCTTCGACATCAACTGCCAGCCCTCGCACCTGACCATCGGCGCAGGCACTGATCATTGAGCAATCGAGCCGATGCACTGCAACCTGTTGCGTGGCCACCAGCTGTTGATGGAGCTCACGCCCCAAAGGCAGCACAATTTCGGCATCCAGAGCCGCATAGCGCAGCTGGCTGGCGCTGAGGGCATTCCCCCAATCGCTGGTCTGTTCGCTCTTGTCGAGCTCACGCTTCAGGTAGTGCGCAGACGCGGCGGCCAGGCTGTTGCTCGTTAAGTCGCCGATGATCTGGCAGGCCAGCATCGTGTCCCACCACTGGCACAGCGGCCTGATTCCAGCAGCGATCAGAAAGGTGGCTTCAAACAGAAGGTTGTGGCCCACCAGCCTGCGGTCCGGGTTGCGCGCCAGCCTTCGCAGCCAGTCGATGGCGGCTTGGCCGATCACCGCCACATCGACCACCAGCGTGCTGTTGCTGTCAGCCGTCGTGAGCTGAGCCAGACGGATTTCGCCACCCAGAGACGGGCTGAGGCTGGCTTTATGACGCCATAGATCGGTGCGGCGGTTGAACGTTTCCAGATCAAACCCAATGGACAGTGCCATCGAATCAGGATCGGGTAGATCAACCGCGTTACCGATGTATTCGATCCCGGTGGGAGCCTTCCCGCAGAAAGGCACCGGGCAAGCCGGTTGGATGGCTTCGCTTCCAGGGAATAGCAGTTGCTGATCGAACAACGGCTTTGACTTCCTCCAGGCAGTCTCGGCGGTTTCAAGCGATTGCGGCGTGCCTGACCACGCTGGTTGCCTCGATCGGGCTCAGTGCCTGACCGGGCAGGCGCAGGCGTCCATCTGCAGCTCGCGGGTCACAGCTGCCACGCCATCCATGTCGCGGAAGGCGCGATACATGGCCAGCTGCTTGTTCAGGTCCTGGCAACGGTTGCTGTTGGCTTTCATGAGTCCAACTCCAACGATGGTGATGCAGTCATGCTGGCCAGCCGAAATGCCTTCGTCGGTGACAACGGCTACGGAGACCCGATCGATGTGTTGCTCAGCTGTGATGGGCAGCTGTGATGAGGGTCCGTCAGATGAAAAAAAACTGTGAATCTGCTCTCACCCAACCCGCCTGGAAAGATCCTGAAACCGTACCTCTGAGGTCGGCTGTCCCTTCTGCTCCCTGCAGTGCGACAGGCATAGAACGAAAAGGTCCTTCCCGGAGACACCCATGACAGCAGTTCTGTTTCAGTGCGCCTGCCCCGGCTGTACCTGCGCCGTTGAGGAAGCCACCGCCATGCGGTGTGGCAATCAGCTCTTCTGCTCGCAAGCCTGCGCCAACGGTCATACCAAAAGGGAGCCATGCCATGAGCATGAGCCCTGTGGTTGCAACTGCGCCGGTTGATCTCCTTGATGTACGTCTGCGTCAAAAACACTTGCACCTGAAACCATGACTGACACCACCCAACGCCGCTTCGGCTTCGTCAACTTCGCTGAAACCTGGAATGGCCGTCTTGCCATGCTTGGCTTCGTGATTGGCCTCGGCACCGAACTTCTCACCGGCCAGGGCATCCTCAATCAGCTCGGATTCTGAATCTGGCTGGCCTGGACAAAGGTTGGCTTATCACGCCCCGGGCCTGACCGTGTGTTCGGCCCGGGGCGGATTTCACTGTCACGATCGAGCCCAGGAATGGCGATCGTTGAATTCAGCTAATCAACGTCTCACTCAAGTGAGGCTTTTGCCGTCTCTGCACCATGACCAACCATCGCTTGTCGGTTGAGCAGAAATTCAATCTCGAATCTGCGTTTCGCGAAATTGATGCCTGTGAGGACATTGAGCAGTTGCGTCAGCTCACCAAACAGATCATCACGGCGCAGGAAAACGAGAAGGCTTTTGCCCGCGAAGCGATTGTGCAGATCAGACGCGAGGTTGAAGCCAGCGCCGCTCGCCGTTTTGGGTTCGCTTAGAGCAGGAGTCAACTGATGTCACCAGTTCAAACGACGAACCGCTACCTGGTGCGCTACCGGGATCTCAGCGGAGCCACGCTCGAAGGTTGCGTCTATGCCTCTGATGCGATGGAGGCTAGGGATCTGGCCCGTGAGTTCACTGCCGAACTGCGGCAACGCCCGAACCTGATCAGCGCGATTCTCAGAATTGCCTGACGACAACGTCTGTAGGGATTCGTTCAGGCTTGATGGCGCTGTTGAAGCGCCTGGACCTCCTGGTTCAGCTGCGCGTTGAGCTTCTCGAGGTAGCAGACCTCGTGCTCGAGCATCTGCATGTACTTGGCGATTGAGGGGTCCGTGCCGCGCAGACTTTTGCGTGCCTGCTTCTGCAGCTCTGGGTCAACGTTCATTCAATCAGTGTGATTGGCTGTGAACCCTACGGAGCATCGCCATGCTGATGCGGGCTGTGAAATCAGGCTGGAGTTGGCTTAGATAGGAGATCTTTTTCAGCTTGGTGTGACCTTCGGGAGATTTCTGGCGTTGTTCGCCCTGGGCCTCATCGCCGCTGTCTGGCTGCAGTGGTCATGGCTCTACTGGTTGCTTGCTGCGGCTGCTCTCTGGGCGCTGTACAAGCTGGTCCGAGCCTGAAGCTGGGCATCGGTGGTTGGTGGAGCCAGCGCACAGCAAAGCCCCGCGTTGGGCGGGGCTTTGGGTTGTTGTGAGTTGGATCAGGCTTCGAGCTTGGCGGGCTTGGCGTCACCTTCTCTGAGCTCGGCGTCGATGATCATCACGGCAGCAGGGTTGCCTGCGGCGAACTTGACGCGACCCAGCAGATAAGCGGCTTCGTGCTCAGAAAGGCGCTGATCATCAACGATGGGATCAAGGAACACCGAGGTGCGGCGGTCGAGATCCTGCTCAGCGGTGCCGTAGAGCTGCAGAACGGAAGCTGTGACATCCGCTTCCATGCGGAAGACATTGGCGATCACCTGCTCGACATCAGGCCATTGCTGACGAGGCGGTTCAACGGTGTCGAGAACAGGCCGTTGACCTCTGGAGATCAGGTAATCGGCGAACTTGGCAGCGTGTTGCTCTTCCTGTTTGGCCTCATCGCGGAGATGCTCGGCAAAGCCGACCAGCTCGCGTTCAGCAAACCAGATGGCAGCAGCGAAATAGGCAGCAGCGGACTGACGCTCCAGGTTGAGGTGAGCCTGCATGAGATCGAGCATCTCGGAGGACATGGGCTCGGCCATGGCCCGTCCTGCAGGACCGACGGGAATAGTGATGGTGGCTTGAGCGGCAGCTGAATTTGTCATGTCGAACCTCTTGGAGGGATGAATCAGTTCTACATCACAAAAGAGCGAAAGATAAGGGTAAAAACCGAACATTAAGGGATCAAAATATGCTTTTGAGAATCACATTCAGTAGTCGTAAATATGCACTTGAGAATCACAGTCAGGAGTGCAAATCTGCTGATGAGAATCAGTTTCGTTTGTCTGCCCAGTTCGTCCTGCGCTGCCCGCCAGGCGGCTTTTATGGTTAATGTTGCGCAATGTTAAGGGCGGTTCGCTTGCCCTTTTGTCTCACTGCCGCATTCATGACCTACCCCTTCGGCGCTGCCAGAACCGAGTTGGAGAAAGCCTTTGCGCTTCCTTCCGTGCCGCCGGCTGTTGAGCTTGAGCCGGCCTCCCGCGCCCGCGAGCTCAGCGAGTCCGACCGGGCAGTGGCCCTGTTTGAGCATCCCGATCACTGATCTGACCGTTCAATGGACAGCGGCCTGCCCGACCAGCTCACTTCTGAAGACATCGATCGCGTGATCGAAATGGCCTGGGAAGACCGCACCACGTTCGAAGCCATCGAATTCCAGTTCGGCCTGTCTGAAGCTGCAGTGATCGCTCTGATGCGCTCCCAGCTCAAGTCAGGCTCTTTTCGCGTCTGGCGCAAGCGAGTGACTGGCCGGCGTACCAAGCACGGCAGCACCAGTTCGTCCGAGCGTTTCCGCGCGGCTTGCCATAAGTGAGATGACAGCGTCCCGATCCCACTCCAGGCCCAGCGTCTTGATCACTGGAGCGTCCAGTGGCATTGGTCTGGCGACAGCCCACCGGTTGCTCGACCGTGGTTGGCGAGTTTTCGCTGCTGCGCGTCGGCTTGAGGCGATGGAGTCCTTGCGTTGTCGCGGCGCTGAGGTGTTGCCGCTTGATCTCGCTGATCAGGCGTCCTGCCGGCAGCTGGCCGACGCTGTCAGCGGCCAGGTTGGTGCTTTGGATGCCCTGGTGAACAACGCCGGCTATGGGGAGACGGGTCCGGTGGAGACCATGCCGATCGAGCGTGCCCGAGCGATGTTTGAAGTGAATGTGTTTGGGTTGATCGGTCTCACTCAGATGCTGCTGCCGCCCATGCGTGAACGGCGTCGCGGCCGCATCGTGAATCTTTCATCGATTGCCGGCCGTTTTGTCACTCCCGGTGCCGGCTGGTATGGCGCCAGTAAGCATGCGCTGGAGGGCATTAGTGATGCTCTGCGTCTGGAGCTGCATCGCTTCGGGGTGCAGGTGGTGCTGGTGGAACCTGGGTTGATCCGCACCGGCTTCGAAGCGGTGAGTGAGGCTTCCTTGCAGCAGCAGTCGACCGATCCGGTGTGGGGGCCGATGATGCGTCGTGTTGCAGCCAGCTGGGCTGAGGGCTTTCGCCGAGGTTCATCGCCGGAGCTGGTGGCCAGCACCATCGTCTCGGCTCTGGAGACGTCCAGTCCCAAACCTCGCTACCGCTGCGGCAGCGAGTCGGAAGTGTTGGTGTTGCAGCGGTTCATCCCCGTCCAGCTGTGGGATGCACTGGTGCGCCAGCGCATGATCGGTTAGCGGCGTCCAGGCTCTGCAGCGCCTGCCACTGAGGTATCAAGGCGCGTGGAATGGGTCTGGGTTGATAGTCGCGTGGGTCAACCGGGCCATGGCGTAACACCGCATTCACCACGGTTGCAGCCTGATCACCCCGGACGATGGCGGCATGCGGAATTCTCGGCGGAATGCGGACCCAGGTTCGATCCTTTTGCTTCAAGCGAATCAACTGAAACTGGCGATTCTGAAGAATCACCAGATCCAGGCTGCCGCTCAGAACCATCAACTGGTCGGTTTGGTGGCGATGACAGAACAACTCGGCATGTCGGTTGGGCGTCACGTCCGCGACCAGCGTTTCATGGCTGATTAGGGGATCACTGAAAAAGGCGATTCCTGTGTCTAGGCCAGCGCATCGAATGATTTCAATTGATTGTTGATTCGCCATGATATCCGCATTGATTCCGCATATCATCGCGACTCAATCATTGGAGCTGATGTGTGCATGAATACCCATTCAGCCTGTTGTCAGCGATTGGTCATTCGCTGATTGAGCGTTTCAAACAATGGCTGGTTCCAGCATCGATGGTGACATCAGCTTGAAGCCGGAATCCTTGATCTTTTGGTTCGAAACACGGGCGTTCATGCTGCGTTCGCTCGCTGAGCTGGAGTGGCTCCAGAGCACGGGAGGCAGGCCATCTTGATCGCAGATCAGAGTGGAGAGTTCCCGGCGACTCAGCTGCATATCGTCGACCAGGTTGTAGATGCCTGTCAGTTTCTGTTCGCTTGCGAACTGCACACCTCTGGCGATGTCGACAAGACTGCTCCAGGCATTAATGGCATTGCCGTTCTTGGGCACCTGCTGGCCAGCAGCCTCGCGAATCATGCCCACCATGTCGCGGCCGGGTCCATAGATCCCGCCCACCCTCAGCACACAGATCGAGGTGTCAGGGCGGTCAATGTCGAGCATCAGTTCTTCCGCTGCCGCGAGCATGCTGTTCACCGGAGAGCTGGAGTCCACCGCTGAGTGCTCCCACACCTCTTCTCCCTGCCGGTCTCCGTAGACGCTGACGCTGCTGATGTAGGTGATGTGCAGGGGTTGTGTGCTGGTTCTGCGCCGCAGTGCGCCAGCCAGGTTGCGCATGCCGCGGGCGAAAACATCGCTGTAGCCATCGTTCTGTCTGGTGGGTGCCACGCTGATCAGCAGGCCCTGCAGATCGGCAAGGAAAGAAAGGTCCGGATCGGGGTCAGTGATGTCGAGCTGGCGCACGTCATCCATCAGTCGCCGCAATTCGCGAACGTTCTCTACTGAGCGTGTGGTGGCAGTCACGGGCTGGCCTGCCCTTTTCATGCGCATGGCCACGGCGGTGCCAACGTATCCGCTGCCGATTACTCCGTATCCGGTGGACATGCTTGCTGTTCGTGTCAACCCCTTTTAACGGATCTTGACCTGCCACTGTTGCAGCGACGCCGACAGTTTGGCCGTTCTGTTTGTGCGGGCTTGCTGATGATGCGCCATCCATGATTGGCTGCCCTGATTGCGATGTGCAGTCCATGGACGACGAGAACCTGATGCAGCTTGAGCGTCTGCGTACCGTTCTGGAAGTGGCCAGGCGCAACGGTAATCAGCTGTTTATCGACAACATCGAACGTGAGATCGCAGCCCTAGAACGCGGTGATTGCTCTCCCATCGTTGAGGAGTACCTCACAGAGGAGGAACGTTCTTGAGGCTCGGCTGTGCCCCATCAGATTTGCCGGCGGCGCTGTGCAGAAGTGCAGCCACGCTGGTGCTGTTGGCGCATCCCTGCTCTGCGGGTCTCGACAGCTACACCGAGCTTGACCGGGTCAATGGCTGGTTGATTGAGCGCAAGCAGGGAGCAGATGGTGCGATGAGCTGTCGGGCGTTTTTGCCCTCAGGCGCGTCGTGGTTCAGCGCCAACATTCATCTCGATGCCGCTGGCGAGCTTGTGGTGCCGGCAGGTCGCAACTTCGAAGCAGAGCAACAGGAGCTCGAAGATGTGCGTGAGGCGTTGGAACGCTGCAGTTCTGATGTTCTTTATCTGCCCTTCTGAAGGCTGCTGGTCAGCGGCGATCAAACGTTGCGGACCGGTACAACGGTCATCCCCACAGGAGCCAGGGAGATCAGGGCCAGCTTCATGTGCTGAATTCCGAAGGGGATGCCCACGATGGTCACGAAGCAGGCCAGGGCGGAGCTCAGATGGCCGATCGCCAGCCACCATCCCGCTACCAGAAACCAGAGCACGTTGCCGATCAAGCCCAGAGATCCGGTGCCCAGATCATCGCGGCCCCTCAGATCCCTGCGGTTCACGGCTTCCTGCCCGAAGGGCCAGAGCGAAAAACGCCCGATCACAAAACAGGAACGAGCCCAGGGCATTCCTACCACCGTGATGGCGCAGATCAGTCCGGCCAGCCACCAGCCCAGAGCCATCATCAGACCGCCGAGCACCACCCAGAGGATGTTGAGCAGGGAACTCAGCATGGGGCTCGCCTCCAGAAACGCGATCTCTGCACACAATGACCCGCTTTCACACATCCGCTGAGGATCGTGTTCAATTGCACCAGTTCATCAGCAGCGATGACCGCATCACCGGTGCAGCAGTTTCTTGAGCACCTGGGCCGTGATCCGGTCCTGCAAGTGAGGGTTCAGGCGGCTGTCACGGCGGATGAAGTGGCGCAGCTGGCCAAGGAGCTGGGTTATGCCGTGTCTGGCAGCGATCTGCTGATGTTGTCCGGCCGCAGCACGGCGGGGGTGCGCGTCACACGCGTTGATCATCCTGGTGAATATCCCGGCCGTTACTACTGAGTTCAGCTTTTTCACTCAGGCGCATTGGTCACAGACATCAGCGGAACCGTCTGGCAGCCTCCCTGAAGTCTGAGAGTTCAAGTGGTAGCCCGATTTCTCAACAACGTTCGTGTCCGCTGCAAAGAAGGCTGCGAAGACAACTTCATCGCCGTAACGAAGCAATGGGTCAATCCCGAAGGGATGCTGGATGCCTACTGGGCCAAGACAGGTGAACGCTCCTATTGCTTTGTCGGCCTCTGGGAGAGCGAAGAGAAACTCGTTGATGCAAGGCCTCAGATGATTGAGCACCTCAATGCAGTCCGCGACTTCTTTTTGAAGCTCTCACCAGAGCTTGGAGTCACTGACCCTGTCTCCGGTCCGGTCATTACCCACAAGCCTTGAAGCCGACGCACGAACAGAGGTGGAATCCGCTGATTGGTCTTGTCATCAGTGGCGCGATTGCCTCTCTGCTGATTGCGACGATTGGCCCCAATCCTCTGCTGGTGGCTTATTTGTTGTTTGCGGGAATGGTCTGGCTGCTGTTGGCGACGGGAGTGCTGGATCAGTAAAGGCCCTGTTCGAAGGCTTCAGGGAAATCCTGCGGATTGCGATCACTGCTGCGCTGCTGCCGGTACAGCTCCATCAGATGCTCAGAGGCTCGAATCGTGATCACGGCTCCGTTATGTGCGGTGAATTTCAGACACACTCCTCCTTCAGACTCCAAAACACACCGGGCAGTTGTGGTGTTTGGATCGATCGAAGCATCCAGCTCCGCTTTTGTAATGCGTTTTACCTCAATCTGATGCTGGGAGCAGTAGTTCGCGAGAGCCGTCAGCTCGGCTAGGCCATTGATTCGGTGGCTCTGCTGATAAGGCTGCAGATTGAAACGCATGCGCTGGCTGATTCGTTAAGTCATTCAGATGATCCGCAAAACTGCTCGAATCTGCGTCAACGTGGACTCACCCGACGCTGCATTCCGCAATACGCCGTCGGGTTCGTCACGCGCGAACGCCCACCTCTGAACGGTCGCGGAGTGATCATGGCGAGCCGGCTGGCATCGTTGCTGCATCACATGCACCGCATCGCCTGACAAATGCACTGAGTGCATCAGTCCACGACGTCATTCATCGGGTCGTCTCCATTGAAGCTGCTGCATTGGTTCTGTGCCCGGCCGCCAGGGAGCATCGTTTCGGGAATCAAACCATCCTTGAACCCCTGGCAAAGTTCAGCCGGTGGTCTGCTGTCCACCCAGTCCTGGAAATCGAAATCACTCCATGCCAGGAGTTGAGCGATCAACAGAAGGCCCTGCATGACAACCCCGGTGCATCTTCAGTGCTAGCTCGGTGAGCACGTTGATGGCTTGTGGTGGCAAACGGCTTGCACTGCGCATGGCTCAGGGCTGTTCGTTCTGTCGTTGTTTTGCGTATTGCTGTCCTGGCCAGAAGAGCAGTTTGAAATTCGGATAAATCGACAGGATTCCAAGGGTGATGATCAGCGACTGCACCCCCACAAAGGGGAACACCTCATATCCCGGCATCAGGCTGCTCACAACAGCGATGTAGAGCCAGTTTTTCTTTAAGCGTGGTCCCAGATCTCGCCATCGTCTCCAGGTAATCGGCAGAAATAGAAAGACGTTCAAAATCTCACCAAGCAACCACACTCTGACGGCGTGATCTGTAGCCCATTGTGAGATTGCTGCTGATAACTCTTCGTAAGAACTGCTGAAATAACCTCTAAAAACCCAGGCAAGAGCAACGAAGAAAATCAGGCCTGCAATCAGCGACCTGAAGATGGCGCTACCCCAGTAATCAATGCGACCCATCTCTCCTTCGAAAGAGAAGAAAGAAGGCTTCTCATGCGTCATATCAATGAGACTTCAGATGAATGAACGCTACCTGAATCAACGCTGACAAGCCCACTTCTGCCTTGCTTGCTGCTTGTTTGTGCGTTGTCGCTCAGGCAGATGTTGCCTGAATCGGCAGAGGCTGTCTGGAGCAGACCGGTATTGAAGCGGTGATTGATGTTTCCTCCCGCGCCACGCTGTCCATGGACTTCATGGATCTGCATCACGTCTGGAGTACTGAGAGACAAAGCGCCTATCAGTGTGATGGCGGCGCCGAGTAGGCCTGACTGGAAAGACATGGAACAGTTTGCGGTGGAGGGAACTCCGTTGCCATCACCATGCGCTTTCCCAAAGGTTCACTCGTTCACCTGAGGCAGCCAGACCTGTGATGTTGCGCACAGCTGAGCAGTGTGCTCACTGGTCTCCATGGATAGAGGTCAATCGTTGTGCGCCATCTCTGATCCACCCAAGGGCCGCCCACCCGTGGCGAGTTTGTACATTTCCTCGTGAATATCCTCAGACTCTTTTGCAAACCAATTCACTTCATGAGTGGTTGGAATTGTCTTAAGTCCAAGGTCTAAAACTTGATACTCAAGAGTCATGAAATCGAGACCACTCTTGTAACCAAGATCGACAAGAATTTTACCACTTTTGAATGGTAAGTTGATCCTGACTCTTTCTTCATTTAAAGAGACTTGGACTATTTTAGACGATATCGAATGATCCCCGCTGATGTCTTTCATCCTGATGAAGAGTGCAGATTCAAAGTCCCGTTGGATCATTGATTTGCTTTCATCTCTGATCTTCCAATGGCAGATCAACTGATCAGAGTGGACGTTGACCGCAAGAAAGGATACGTGTGAATTGCTTTGCTGATTGGGCTGTTTGCTTTTGCTGGAAAATCCAAGTATGGATAACAACCATCTCATATTCTTTATTTTAATATTATTGCAGCACTTTATATGTTAAAGACGGCCTGGATTTCTGACACACACGATACTTAATACCTGCATGCAGTCTCGGCATGCCTGAAACTCACGCGCCATGCCATGAGATCAGTTCATTCAAACGGGCATGAGCCGTCAGGAACTCGAATCCCGATAAGCCACATCGCTGATGCAAAGGGCTTACTGCGGCTCACTGGGTTGTGATTAATGAATGATTTCGTGGAAGCCGGAGGAATAGGGATAGTCAAAGCCTTCGTCTAATTCCCGCACTAATTCTTCTGCTTTGTATAAATCACCACAAAATTGACATTGCCCGTCTGGATCGCAAACAACAAAGCCCTCGTGATGTTTGTGCAAGGCAGTTCCCCTGGCAGTTCTGGCAAGAAGTGTCTGGACATCCATGGAGTTGGAGCGGGTTGCCTTTTTGTCATGGCATTGGTGAATCAGGCAGTGTCGTAACGATTCCTACCAGAACGAAAATTCAGTTGTAGGACTCATCGCGGCATTCGTGACTGCAGATCGCGTGCTGATTTTTGATCAAAACGAAGTTCAGCCTTAGCGAATATCAGATGGCAACGATTGTTGGCGCTGAATGCGCCTCAAGCCAGGGCTAAGGCCTTCTTGTTTTCGTCTTGCACGCTTGTTTCCACAACCGGTGGGAACAACATGAACACTAGACAGGTGAGAATTTCATCGAGACCGTCGTCATCCAGGGCTTGCCGCGAAGATTGTCCGGAGATCGAAAGCCAGGCCAGGAGCGTCGCTCCATCGCTGTGATCCACCCTGGTCATATCGCCCTGATCGTTGTCGACCGTTTCCATGCCATGACGGTCCTCCAGGATTGCCACCACTCTCTCCAGTAGATGCTGGCGGTTGAGACCCTCCTCCGCCTCCATTTCCACGAAGAGGTCTGCACCCTCGGTTTCAAAGCGAACGTTATAGAGCTTCGCTGCCATTCGTCGCACCTTGAAGGATCCCTGTGCAGGGTGTGCTTGCAGTATCGGTAGGACCAGCCTTCACGGCAACGGAAGTCGGTGTTCAGCTCAATGTCAGTTCGAGAAAAGCGTCGTCCACCGCAACCATTTCGCTCTCGTCCTCATGGCTGCTGCAGCGGTAGAGCAGGTTGATGATGCGCCCTATCTCCAGGTTTCGATCACCCACCTCTTGCCAGAGCCGGCGTGTCAATTCCTGATCGGCCAGAATAAATTGAGCTTCGACCAATTCACGGGAAATGCAGAAGTAGGTCTGACGGTCATTGCGGGCACGGCATTCCTCTCCTGCCAGCACGGTTTCATTCAGCAGCTCCTGGTCACTGAGCAGTTTCTGGGAGATCTGTTCTTCGCTCAGGCCTGAGGGAATGGCATCAACCTGTTGGTCTTTCATGCTTTTCTTTCTCTTCGCTCACTCTTCAGTCTGATTGCCTTGCTGGGCGCGAAAATCGGTGTTCCTACTCAGCTCAGCTGTGGTAAAAAGCGACCGAAACCAGCTGGTGAGGGTGATTCGCGACGATGGCGTTGAAGACGACCTCACGCGCAGGTGCTTCAGCACGTATGACGAGGCGTATGACGAACTCGAACGTTTTTATGCCGATCTCTGCTGTTCTGATGATCGGGTGGAGTATTCAATAATGCCAGCAGAATTGGAGAGTGATAAGCAGTGAAATGTCTTTCGTTAATGAGTTTTATTGATCTTGTTGGCTTTGGTGTTGATTTTTGTCTCTTGATAGTTTAGATCGATTGCCGATTCTTGTTGCTACTGATTGGTTGTTCTAAATTGATACAAGAAGCTTTGGCTTGTTCAATATTTTTTCGATTATTGATCTGCTCAACCACACAATCGCAAGTTTTGTTGAGTTGGCTTAGCAGTAATTGTTTGTTGGCCTGCTGATATTCTTTTCGCATCGCTGCGGCGCAGCCGCTGAAGATGATGTTGTTCTTGAAATTAGCCTGAGCAGGGCGTGGCGCAGTAAGTGCAATGACTGCAAAGACGGTAATTCCCCATCGTGGTTTCATGGCACCGTCATTTTTTGTTTCAGTAGCAGCTTAAACCTAAACCGCAATGTGTGGTGATGGCTGATTCACATTCGGTCATCAGTTTTTTCACCAATCACTCACGTTTTGTTGGTATTGGCGTTGTACCTTTCATCGCCAGTGTCATTCCCGACGTGATGCTTGATCAGAAGTGCTGCCATGTCGACGTCTTTCGAAATGATCCTTGAAGGCTCGTCTTGATTTCTCGGATGATGCGAGTCTGCTCACGAGAAGTGCTGTGTCGTGTGCCGACAACTCTCCGTCGATCCCCCACTTAAGGCAAGACAGTGGCGCCGGAGATTGGCCTCTCATCTGCACAACAAACGGTTGGACCTTGCCACCTTAATGTCAGCGAACCCAGACAAATAAGCAGACAAGCTGAAGAAGTGAGATAACCCCTGAGTATAAATCACCAATAGATTGGCTTATTTGGCTGAACTGGTCAGCAAAGCCCAGCGAATCGTGCGTCCACTTCTTGCCGGCCCTGCTTGCTTTTTCATGCCTGCCGCCATTTGGCTGGTTTCAATCTGATCGATGGAGCCACAGCACGGTTGCTCAAGCTGGCTTGTCGGCGTATTGCTGGTTGAGCCTTGATATTGTTTGTTCTGGCTGAAATCAAGGCTCGGCTAAGGATTTCGTCCGTAACGGAGCCTCTTCGCTGTTTGTTTATTGCATCACTGGCGACAATAAAACATGCATTAACAGATACAAGCTGACTCCAATCAGAACGGTAGGGAGCGTGAAACCCATCAAAATCCTCCGACTGTCTCAGCTTTATAGGCGTAATTTGTGTGAGTAGTAGTCTTTGCCACACAAAACTTTGTTCAGGTAATAATGCTTAGGGCTATATGCTTAGCCATGTTTCTAATGCAGCAAGTCAGCCCTTTCCATCATTCTTTTCAAATTTTCTGGTCAATCTGTGCCACTAAATAAGTCTGCAATACCTTGGTATCGATCACTTGTTTGCCAGTCAAGGGCGGGATTGGCCTGGGTCTCCGAGTGAATCACTTTTAGAGCCATATCTGATGGCTCTACACAGCAGAGTAAAGCGACTCCTCAAGCTTTGATGATCTTTCGTTCATTTCACAATCTAGCTTTCAGCAAAGGTAGTTGCTATTCACGTCCTATGTCTTTCATCTTTTCTCGAGCTAAGTCCATCGCTCCACTGAGGTTGCTGTAATAAATGTGCCTGTTGGTGTGATGTTCTTGCTGGTGATTCTGTTTCGTTTGATTAGTTTGCGCTTTGCCAACGTTTCAGATCAATGTCTAGGTTTGTCAAAAATCTTGCTACTCGTCTTATTAACTTAGCTCTATTGCTTTGTCTGAGTTTGGGACTGCTTGTCACGGCATGTTCCAACGCTGGTGTTGCTTTGAACAGCAATCCTGTTGTGTTGGAACCCGTCTCAATGGATCAAGCGGAAGCAGACCAGGCACTTTTTGATTCTGGTTCGTTGGATGACGCATTACTGGGTTCTGGTCTCTGAAGCTGGATTTGCAGCCGCTTTCTAAGAAGATCCTGCTGTTTTGAGCTGGTGTGCTGAGTTGCTTCGGGCGTCCTCGTTGAAGCGCGATGTCATTCATGACACCGCGCGATCACAAGATGCCCTTAGGATCAGTACAAATACTCAGCGTGATTGTTGCTCCGATGCTTTCCTTCCTCGTTTTGGGCACGGTCGTTGGTCTCACAATTTTTCTTCGGGCGACCAGCGACATGGAACCTTAGGCCTGAACACCGAATGTGGTTAATCACCGTTTCATTACTGACCGGTTTCACGGTTGTTGCCCTTGCGCTCTGAAAACAAGCAACAGATTGGTTTACTGGCTGATTGGTTCCTCCAAGATTTGAGTTGGCGCGGATCTGCTGAAATCCAAGGCCAGACTTAGCCTTTAAGTCTTATCGCACGAGTCCCATGGGCCTGATCGGTTGGTTGTTGCAATGGCCTGTGCGTGCTGTGGTTCTGCTGCTCGTGGCGGCGATGCCTCTGGGAGTTGAACTGGCTGGGTTCCAGGCAGCTCTTTCATCGGCCGTCACGATTGGTTTGCTGGGCACTTTCCTGATCCTGCCTCTGAAGTTTGTTTTGGCGCTGCCTTGGGCAGTGACCAGTCTTGGCGGTTTGATTGCCCCGGTTAGCTGGCTGTTCGACTGGTTGATCACTGTGATCCTTTTTGGTTTGGCGGCGTCGTTGATTGATGGTTTTCGTTTGAAGTATGGACTGCGCAGTGTCGTGCTTGGGGCTGCGGCCTACAGCGTCATCAGTGCCGTATTCATCCGTGTTCTCGGTCTGGCTGATGTCGGGGTCATTCGTGCTGCTGCAGGAGGCTGACGCCTTGTTACCTCGGCTCAATCCGGCCTCATTGGCAAGATAAGCAAATACACCTGGTTACACAGCTTTACAAAACGCCTAGGATCCTTTACAGAAGTACATGCACAATGTCCGATTACTCCGCAGCTATCTATGGCCTCATTGCATTTGCGTCCGTGATTGCCTCAGGTGTCGTCTACGTCTTGGCTCAGCCTTCGGATCTTCCTTCGATCAAAAAAGTAAAGAGCTGAGTATGTCGACAGCATTCTTAACCCTCGCGTACACCGTTGTTTGCACGTTTGTGCTGCTGTCGGTATTTCGCGGCATGGCATTGGCATTCAGGCGTCAATCCCGGACTGGTGACAGAACTGGTTTGAAAACAACTCATCCTGAGTTGATTGATGAAAATGGTTTTATCACTCAAGAGGAATTATTAGTCGTTTACTTTGGTGGGCTCGACGGTAATCCTCTGTCGGTCAGCTCTTGAAGAGTGGATGGTGATTTGATGGAAGTTCTAACAGCAATTGCAATTCTGCCCTTTGTTGCTGCTCTCGCAATTGGTGCACGTCAGGCCGAGCGTGAAGAAGATTAATTCTGGTTCAATCAATTTGAGGTTGGAGTACATCGGTGGATCCAGCAGCTTCGTCAAGGTTGATCAATGTTGACTCTTGCGTTCTGTGGGGTGTTGGCATTGCTCAATGTAGGTTTCATTATGTTTGTGCTTTTTGTCGATAAGTTGTTTGTTTGACATCTTCTGATAATTACTTAAAATTTGTACTTGCTTTTGTACACTTATTCTCAAGCTTTGAATTCTGAATAAAAGCTGAATGGAACCAAGTCAATAAAACTGATCCCAAGTTCTAAATGCGATGGATCAGCAAAGTTGCGTCTCTATCGCACTGATGTTTGGCTTTTGATGCTTGAAACGAATACAATTTGGTTGGATTTGAAGAATGAGCTCGTCATTCTTTGTTCGAAACTGCGTCAAACATCAATTTGGGGCTGATCGGCTTTTGGCTCGCACGTCCCAGCAATTCATCGACATCGTTTGCTGATCAGGCGTTTCCCAGATTTGATAAACGCTTCGCCAAGATCAGACGGTTGGGTCTCTATAACAAGACTCGCAACGATCTATGGCCTAACGCAGGTCGTGGTGGCTCATCAGTGCGCATAACCGCACACACACATCTCAATAAAGAGGGCAAGACATCGTGGTTCCTCTTGCTACGGACATGCCGTTCAGCTTGGACAAGCCAATGGCTTGGAAACTTTTGAACCAGCGTTCAACAGCTTCCCGCTCTTCTTCATTGCAACGCTCGAGGATTTCTCGTTGCAGGACTTGTCGAATCTGGGAGTCCATTACAAAACTTTATGCCTGCAGATTCTGGCGAGTTCTCCCCCGGCGCTTCGTTGGCTTGATTACGGAAGGATGTTCAAAATGCTTCTGTGGCCTTGGTTTTGAGCATTTCTACTCAGACATGAAGCTCAGGCTGTTGCTCATGTTGTTATGGCTATCAGTCAAAGCTTTGCTTTGAGTTGTTCTGTCGTGAGGCTTTGGAGGTGGCTGAGATAGGCCTGTTGCATCATCTCGGCTGGTGTAATGCCGATGTCTTTGCAGTAGGAACGATATTTTGCGAAAACCTGTTCGACCAATGTCTCCTTTTCGGTCATTGAGCCTTCCATTGAGCGTTGAAGATTCGCTGAAGCTGGTTTTGATCTGCAAAAAAGAAACCCCCGCCAAAGGCAGGGGTTCTGAAAGTTCAACGTGAGTGTGTCCTTGTTTCCACCACGTGAGCTTATCTCCTCACAAGATTAATTTAGCCACCTGACTGGCACAGTGCCACTTGTTGGCAGGCCGGTCTCTTGAATGGCACAAAGGAGCTGCTAGAACTCGGTCAGTTGGTTCTCCTCACAGAGATTCCAACTCCTCACACCCCCTGAAGGCCCTTCGGGCCTTTTTTTTTGCGGTTCCTGAAAAAGCTAAAGCTGACCAGCTCGACTCCAGACGGCTGACCCATGGTCATACCCCACCACTAGTGCCTTCCAATAAAAAAGCCTGCCACTGGGGCAGGCCGGGTGATGGGGTCTCCAAAGCTAGGTCGTGGGGACGCTAGATGCAGAGTTTTGCACCCAAGTGTTTCAAGACTGTTAATAGTTCACTCAAACCTGAAGGGCAGCTTTAGTAACTCCATATGTGCGGTTCACGCACTAACATTTTCTTCAAGTACCACAAGATGTGGTGCAAACGGCCGGGTGATGGGGATCGCTTGGTTTGAGGGGTGAACCGCTTCAGTTCTGGAGCGGTTCTTTTTGTTTGCACCTTTCACCTGATGCCAAGTGGGTCTCCCGAGGGCAATGGCCTGAGGCATGAAGGAGGCCTGTTCAGCGTTGATTAAGCAGCGCGCTTGTCGTCTTTGAGCCAGATGTTCCTCCTGCTGTCAGGAAGGCGCACAACTGATCTCTCATAGCGACTGCGGCAGCTCTGCCTAAGGAGATGTTCCTCCGCTTCTTGCAGCAGGATTGTCAGTCTTTGATCCGTCATCACTGAGTCACAAAGTGCCTCATCATTGAGAAGCAGGCTGATTGATTGTCAAGGCATTCGATTGTGAGATTTTTGTTAATTCTCCAGCGAAATTGATATGGGTGTTGCGCTTGGGGGCGATGCTGCTTTTGAACGTAACGTGATCTTTACAACGTAAAGCGAAAGTTACATGGTTGGCACTTGCGAATCTTTGCTTCTTTGCGTTGCTCTTTCAGGCCATAGGTGGCCAGACTAATCGTATTCAGGAGTAGGTATGGCCCGTCGTCGCGTCTTCCCCAGTCCTGAGACAAGGGCTGCCCAGAAACTTTACGATTCGCTGATTGCCACTGGGGTTGGCATTGCTTTTATCGGTATGGTCACGACCTGCTATCTGGCCTTGTCTGAAGCTGCCACTGCACCCTTTGATTCCTGGATTGCTGGCAAGACGTTCTTTTAGTGCTCGACTGCCGCGTCTTGCTGGGGTGATCACTCTTCATCTCGAAGTCAGTGAGACGGTTCAGCCCCTGATATTCATCAAAGAGAATAATTTAGATGATTAACATTTGATTGATTGGTGTAATTTCGCAGTTGTAGACCAAGAGATGCGAATCTGCATCTCAATGGCTCAATCCAGTCGCATCTGCCTGACATCAAAGGGATCCACCATCGATGCTCTGGGAGGTGGTCAATACAGAGTCTGCGATCAAAGCCGAAGCTGCACAGTCACAGAAGGTCTTTGGGCTGCTTACGAATCCTTGCGTGAGCTAGAGCAAAAACGCATTCAGTGATTCAGTTGTCGGCTTCTAGTCGCTTGAACTGCTCAGAAATCGGTGCGATCAAAGCCCTGGATTCCTCTTCGCTGAGATTGAGGTTTGCGGCTGCTCTCTCGATCAGAGCTTCAAGCGCTCGTCTTTTGCTGTTGTCAGTCATACAACTTGTTTAGCGAGTTCGCCTGATCAATGCACAACTCGCGTTCATAAGATCACAACAAGATGTTATTGGTGAATCTTTGATCATCGCCTCAACCTTGGGCCTGAACCGGCTCGTAGCGGAGGTTGAGGTCATCACCCAAGACCATCAAGAAGGCAATCTCTGATTGGTAAGAGAGTAGATGGCAGGTTTGTTCCTGCCCATTTTTTCCGTAGCAATAAGTGTCAAAATCTGAAGGATCTCTTTCAGACTCGAAGACCTCTCCACTCCCCAGTACAAATCTTGTCATCGTCTGTTGAACCCTTGCTGGTTTGATAGCCAGAGGGAGTGCATGAGTCAGCTTTTTGTTCAGACCAGGTTCTGATTCTCTGACAAGCTATGCATCCTGGTTGTTGTTATTACTCGCTTTCAGCTGAGTTTGGGCTGTTTGTGATCAGTGCCGAGTGAGCCGATGGTGTCTGGCCTGCACAAGCCAGACAACCTCCATTAATGCGATACGGGGCCAGATGACCTCGCAGGCAAGACGTTCCTCGAAAAAACAGAACCTGGCCGAGCTCGCGAGCATGGGCATCAGTCAGTGGAAGTCGCAGCCAGCGATCCGGCACATGCCCCTTCAATGCATCGCGTTGACGCTTTGCGTCCTCCCGTCTCTGACGTTCTTCACGATCGTTCTTGGCGCAGACACCTTCAACCTGTAGTTCTTTGGAACAGAGCAGACAAGCCGTAATCACTGGTTTTTTGCGGGCTGTGTTGGTGGAGAGTTTGTCTCCGGGCACCTCTCTTTCTTTGCCACAGCTGCAACGACACCACCAATAGGCATTGCCACTTTTAGTGCGGCGTTCGGATGCGCGAACCACGGTCAATCGTCCATAGATTTCGCCGACACGATCACGGGGTTTAGATGGCATGCCAGTCTCTAGATCTCAATGCATGGGCAGCGTGCTCAGTGTCATTCTTGATTGACGTCATTCGTCAGGTCGACGCCGATGTCTTTCATGGCACTGACCGTCTCATTGACTGAGGGAACTACGGCAACTCGCCTTTTGAGTTTGTCCAGCGGTTGAAGCAACCACATCCACACAGACGATTTTTGATTTTGTTTTCGCGTCTCCAAGCTCTCAGGTCATCACTAAAATCAATTTAGCGCTTCTTTCTCTGGCTGCTGTGAATTTTGCCAGCCTCCCTCTTGATTCATCCATTGGGTTGAATCTCAGCCTGATCGCTCTTGATCATCTTGTTAAGGCGGTCATCAATGTTTCTGAGGAGTTAACCTCTGATTTGATCAATCACATTGGTTTTCGCATTCAGAAGACGACCAACAATCCTGGTCGTTTCACCTTCTCCCACGTTCAGATCTGAAAGTTCCTGAAATTTATTGAAGAAGAGTTGATCAATCTCTTCGCAAAAATTGTCGTAAAAGATCGATAGAGCCTTTTTTTTATCTTCGCCGTAGAGTCTTTCCACTGTCATCACTCATGCAATCGATTGATCATTGTATCAAAAGTCAGTCTGGATGAGTGAAATTGCTTTGTTGCTTGAGTTGGAATTCGTCAAAAAGAGCTGATGCAGCCAGTGGCTGTTTCATGGCAATCAGCAGTTCAATGCGATTGGACCACCAAAACTCCAACCGGTCAATGTCTTCGATTGACCAAACAAAGGTTGGCAGCATCTGTCTACGCTCCTTTGACTTTGAGATTGCTCCATGCTGCCAATGCTTATGACCGTTGAAGTTTGCTGATGCGGTCTCCATGAATGATTTCCCATGTCCCATCGGGATGGGTTATGAGGAAATATTCTTCGGACAGGCGTTGTAATCCGGCTCGATTCATAAAAACAATTTACGTTCGCACAAGCCTGCGCCAGTGTGCCTGTTGATACTCTATGAAGATGTTTTTGGCTTCAAGAACCTCGGTTTTTGAGGAGTTCTTCTGTCTCGATGCATTGCTACGCCCGCTCGGCAACTCACGACACCTGATCTGGTCTCATTCATTTCAGTCCAATCTGTTTGTTTGTCCGATGGTTGTAGTGCTGATTGCTGTTACGCAATTGGATTGATTTGATGAAGGGTGGTTTCTCCATTCAATTCGAATCAAGCAGGTTGGGCTGGTGAGTACTAGGGATGGTTTCACCAGCGCACCTCTGTCATTCGTCTTGTCTCCGTGCGTGGTTCGACAACGGACAGGCATTGATCAAGAGTAAGATGATTAGGTTTTAGTTTGCCTGAAAGTCATGAGTGAAGAAACGTCGAATCAATTTTCCTCAGACTTGTGCTTACTGATTCTGCGCGTAGCTGCAGGATTTCTCATGATTCATCATGGGTTTGAGAAGTTGCAGGATCCTGTTGGATTCACCTCATTTATTGTTGATCAGTACTTTTCTTTTTTACCGTTTGACCATGTCCTTTGGACATACCTTGCTGCATACACACAAATCATCGGATCTGTTGTTCTCGTTTTCGGCATCGCCACTCGTCCAGCTGTGATTGGTTTGTTGTCGACGATGTTGTTCGCGATGACATTTCATTTTCTCGACACCGGTTTTCAAGGCGCTCCCTTCGGAGTTGTTGAAGCCCACAACTACGAATTCGAGACTTCAGCGCTTTATCTGTTCATTTTTCTGGTGCTTGCCATCGCTGGTTCTGGCTCTCTAAGTCTGTCGAAGCTTTATCGCGATCGTTTCCCGCAACCTCTCAAGGCCTGGGTTTGATGAAGCGATCGAGAAGTTGATCCAGAATCTGGTGTGACAGCCACGATTCGGCACTAAGTATTTCTACCATGTGTTGGCCCACCTGCAGAGAAAGCCCTCCTTTTGAGAGGGCTTTTTACTGCGCTTCTGCCAGCATCTGGTCAATGGCGCGTCGTGCTGCAGCATCCGCAGCCTTCAGGGATGGATATTCTCTGCCCAATTGCTTTAGGTGTCCCTTGGGTGAGCCAAGCACGAGATATCCAGGACCACCGGTCATTTCTTTAATGACATAAGCCATGCCTTTGTGCTCGTATCGACCCTGGAGCATTGAAGATTTGTGCTCATTAATCATCATTTAGCAGATTTACCGCTCTTTGACCGTCTCATCTGGTGACCGATTGGAACCTCGGGCCTGTCAGCAACGGACTGTGAACTGAAGTGGCAACTGAGACTGGTTGGATTTGGTTGATTAAAAATTTTACATATGTTCTCGTAACTTTAGCTGGAAGTTTGTCTTCTAAAAAGTGTCTTTGGGGGTGTTGGATCCTTATTTGCTGCTGATTCGGTCGAGAATGTTGGCTTCAAGCCATTGCCTGGTCATGGCTCTCTTCTTTTTTAATAGTGTTGGATTTTCAAATGCTCTGAGGTCAATATCACTTTTGTAGACGGATGGTATGTAAGAGTCGTCCATAAGTCTGCGGATGAAAATGTTTTTAATGTATTGGTCTCTTGCGAAGGTGATGACAATTGAAATAACAAAAGCGGGTGGAATTGTGGCGATGATGATGCTTGAAGAGTCAGCCGCTTGGGTGAACTTAGGGAGAATGTAAGCCGCATTTAAGACCAGTAAAATCGCAGTATATGATTTATTGCTTAGCAGAATTTCTTCGGTCTTCTTTTTTAGCTCCTGCAGTGAGGGAAGGTTAAACTTCATTGAATTTGAATTTTAAATTAATCTAATTAGATCTTTTTGTTGTTGATGCAAAAAACATCACACTCTGGTCAAACATTGGGGCTCTTCAGCGTTTCTGTTTACGAAGGGTGCCGCTACAGGCGATGATCAGCTTGGTCGCTTATGTCCATGGCTCTCGATCAGTTGAAGGCGTTTCTGGTTCTGATGCAGAGCGATCCAGCGTTGAAGGATGCTGTTTTGGCCTCATCCACTGCTGATGATGTGGCCAAAATTGCTGTCGGTCTTGGCTATGAATTCGCCGGTGATGAGCTGCTGCGTTTCTCAGGTCAGAAGGTGGGACGTGTCACGGTGTCGAAACGTCAGCCTCCAGGCGAATACAGCTGAATCAACAGCATTCTTGTTCTCTGACCTGATCCTGTGTTCTCCTTGGCTGATTAACCACGCCGCTCCGCATCGCATGAAGCAACTGCCTGGGCGCAGTCGCCCCCCTTGGCTTCAACAGTTGATCAGCTTTGCTGTTCTGGTCATCGTCACGGTCTGGATGGTGACGCTTCTGCCGGTTCTGCTCGTTGTGGGACTGATTGCAGCAGTTCTGTTGATTCCTGTGCTCAAGCAGCTCCGTCAGGAAATCGATCAGATCGAGCGAACGCAACGGGGGGACAGCGTTCCACCCCAAGATGTGACGCCTTGGCATCGACGTCTTTGGAATCGCTGGAACAGTCGTTGAATCACGAGAGCAATATTTTTTTGTCGCTAGCTGTTGGCATGATCAGTGCAGAACCGCATTCTTTTGTTTCGTGGGCTCCAGTGACCTCCTCACCCAGGCCAGCGCTATTGCTGATGCAATCGAGCAGTTGGCCGACCAGCTCACTCCATCAGTGATTCGCACTGCCCGGGCTGATCAGCAGGGACGTGCAGATCTCGATCGGATTGAATACGCCCTTGGCACGATTGGTAAGGCTCTGATCCTCACTGACTATTCGATCGATCAGGAAAAAGACATCGACAAACTTCAGGCCTTTCGAGAATCTCAGCAGCGTTGAAAAGATTCAGACTATTGGCCATTTGAGACGCTCACCATGCCTCTGATCACTCTGCGCACCTCGCTTGCTTCTGTCGATCGTCGAGACGAGCTTCTGCTTGAGCTTTCAGCCATGTTGGCCGAGCAGACCGGCAAGCCAGAGGCCTACGTGATGACACTCCTCGAGACCGATGTGCCGATGACCTTCGCCGGTACATCCGCTCCTGCCGCATTCGTTGAGGTCAAGTCCATCGGGGCCCTGCACCCATCTGCGATGACAGAGGCATTCTGTGAGCTGATCACGGCTCGAACGGGGATTCCTGCCGACAGGATCTACATCAGCTTCGATGATGTTCCTGCGAGTTTCTTCGGTTGGAACGGAAGGACGTTCGGCTGACGCATTGTCTTTCTTTCGCAATGGCCGCAGAGTCCAGTTATCCATAACCTGAACCGCCAGGCTTTCTTTTTATGGCCGTTCTCGGGCGTCAGGCGATCCTGCGGTTGATCGACAGTGGCGCCATCACCATCACTCCGTTCATTCCTGAGCATGTCGGTCCTGCCTCAGTCGATCTCACGCTGGCTTGCAGTTTTCGAGTCTTTCGCAAAGTTCACGAAATTGTCGATGTGAATGAACACACTGACTACCGCTCGTTCACCGACAAGGTCGACATCGCACGAGGAGACCACATCCTGATCATGCCAGGTGAAACCATCCTCGGGATCACCGAAGAGCGTTTGAGGCTTGGCCCTGGCCTTTGTGGATGGCTTGAGGGGCGTAGCCGATTTGCTCGCCTGGGTCTGATGGTGCATATCAGTGCACCCTTTATGGGACCTGGAATCGACAGTCAACAGGTGCTGGAGATGAGCAATTTCGGACCTGCTCCTCTTGCCGTTCATCCTGGTACAGCCATCTGTCAGTTCATCTTCCAAAGTCTTGATGGCGAAGAGAACTATCAAGGTCGTTTCGCCGGTCAGAACCAGAGCAGTTTTTGAATCAGCGTCTGCCACTCATGATGCGATACCGCAAGCGATGCGCGCACCTCCACCGCCGAGTGGGGGAACGTCGCTGTAGGTGTCTCCTCCGGCATGAACGATCAGAGCCCTCCCTCGCAGATCAGCAGTGTTCAGCCGCGGAGCCAGAACTTCGGTGGTGGTGCTGCCATCGGCATTGACAATCAGGCGACTGAGATCACCACGATGTCCTTCGCTGAACGGACCCCTATGCGTCTTGGTGTTGTCGGGATCCCAGTGCCCTTTGGCTGCCAGCCCTGCGATGCTCACGTTCTCATCATTGAAAGCCGCTTGGCAGGACGTGCCGGCATGCAGATGAAATCCATGCTCGCCTTCGCTCAGACTGGTGAGGGATGGTGTGATCACAAGTCCGTTCTGACTGTCTCTCGCCAGAACGGTGCCAATCGATTCGCCGATTCCGTCTTTGGAGATGCTGTGGATGTCAATCTCCAAAGAACTCGCCTGACCCTTGCCCGGCATCAGCAGGGCGATGCAGAGAGCCAACAGCGAAGCAAGCAGACGCATCAAAGACATTCATCTGGAACCATTCTGCTGTTGTGACTTGCTTGCTGTGATCCACGGCTGATTGTCTCAACACCATTCAACTTCGGTGCCTCCCGACAGAGAGGTTCTTTGTGTGCCTCAACTGTTGTTCTTTCAAGGGCGGCCATGACTCCTTACCTCAACCTGGCTGGGAGCAACCCCAACCCATCTTCGAGTTCTATGGATCACAACACATCCAGTTCAAACCAGCGTGATAATCGTTTTCAGGATCGAAGGATTAAGCGGTAATCATTATCATTTTCTCGTTTAATTGTGTGACTTTCATTTACTCTCAGGTCGGCGAACCTCCATTTGCTGTTAGACCTGTCTCAGAAGTGAATGTTCGATGATGGCAACAGTCTTGAAATGTGCATGCCCAGACTGCAACTGCGAAGCTGGCGGTTCGTCTGCTGTACAAAGAAATGGCCAAAGTTTTTGTTCTGATGCTTGCGCCAATGGGCACCCCAACGATGAGCCTTGTCATGATGCCGCGGGCGCTTGTGGTTGTCGTTGTGGCGGATAGTTCGCCAGTCTGTACTTGATTGCCGCGGTGAGCCTGGGGTCTGTTGTCAGGAACGAGAGTGATAACCATTATCGTTTTTAACACTGTTATGTAACTCTCAGCCATTTTTCAGTTACTCAAGATCATTCGGCTGTTAGGACGATTGAAGTCGCGATTAAGTCGATGTGCTGCAACAACCCCAATGCTGAACATCACAAGAATCAGTCTGGTGACACAAAAGCTCCTGCGAAGTGAGCTAACTCTTCAAGGTCAAAGTCCGGGACCTTCCCGTGCCTTAAAAGGAGGTCCTTTCTTGAAGCCTTGAATCAAATCATGCCCCTTCTTGCAAGGGGCATGATTTGATTGGGTCAAAGTCCATTGGTGCTTGCAAGGCCTGACCCAATCAACTCGGGAGCTGACCTTGCTTGAATAGCCCTTATGGGTAACAAGCCGTTTTTTCAAGCCAACATTCACTCGCCGGGAACGGGAGTGGCGTTGATTGTGATTGCCATCACTCTGATTCCGGTTGGTGTGGCCTCCCTGGCTCAGCTCAGTTGCTTCGGCAGGCCCAGTTCAGAATCTGCCGCCTGGTCGATTGAGCGCATGAGTGCCTGTCATGGCGGCTGAATGGAGTGGCCTGGTGCTCCAAAGCCAACCTCAGCCCGGCTCTGTGGTTGAGACGGCAAGGTTCAGTGATGTTTGATGCTTAACGTCGTCCAACCCAGTGGGTATCCCTATCCACTGGATTGGCAAACGCCCGAAAGCTCGACGCAAATCGGACTTTGACTATGACGACTGCAGTGATCCCTCTGTGGGTCGCCAATCAGAAAGCTGACCCAAGGCAAAAAAAAGACCCATTGGGTCTTCAGTGGGTGTGAGGAGTTGGGAATCTCGGTGAGGAGAGCCAACTACAAGAGGTATAGCCACCGCTGTGTGGTTCGGTGCATTTAAAACACACCTGGTTGTATTTGCACGGAAAGTTCCGTCGTCACCATGACGTCCAATCCAAAGGCCTCATCGCGAGTGCCTGCTTGTCTCGAAATGGAGCTTGAATCTCAAGTTCGTGACAACGGATACAAGAACACCTACTCCGAGGTGATGATCTCTAAACTTGTTGTATTGGGTCCGGTGATGGGGATTATCCGACATTCCAAGTTGAACCACTACTAACACTGTGGTTTTTTATTGGCGTCGACGAGATAGTGCAATCACAAAAAAAGAGGTTGGATTGCTCCAACCTCAGATCCATCTCGAACTGTGCTGATGATGCCAGTTGCTTGATCGGATGCAAGTCGAGCTTGGTGTAGATCGAAAAGATCGTGCTGAAGCGAAGCTTCATCGCTTTCTTTTTCGGCGATTCGCCTTGCGCGTTCCTCCGTATCTGTAGCCCGATTGGGTAGCAATTCTTGTCCAGCACTTTGCACACACAAGAGTCCACTCTCTGGTTGCTTCGCTGCGCACCCGGTAGTGCACAGAACCGAGACATTCACAGAGCTCACAACACAACCCTGGTTCGGAATGGATCACCGGCCCAGCGCTCCATCTCGCCAGGGATAACGCCCATGCTTGATCAATATGTCGCGGTTTCGCCGCGCCACATCGGCCGTTGCGATATCAACCCATCTCTCCATAAGAGGGATGGCCTTGTTCACCGTCTCGAGGCACTCGGCGTGCAACAGGGGCATTAACCAGAACTGTCGACGTGCTCTCTGAGGCTCAAGCTCCAACCAACGTTGATCCAGTGCCAGGTGGCTCAAGCGCTGTGCATGGAGATCTCCCTGAAAGGCACGGGCTTGCTTACGCCAGATCTGTCGAGAGAACTGATCGAGTAACAACACGAGCGCTAAACACGACGTCTGGCTGACTTCCCAGTCGATCAACCCCTGCTCCTGGGCAGCTTCCGCTAGCGATCTGAATCGTTCACTCACAGAACGATCAAATTCGCTGTCATGCCGAAACCATTGCCAGGGCCTGCAGTCTTCAAACCAGAAGCGAAGGATGTCTTCCGCGAGAGGGAGTTCCTCAGCCGGCATCGCGGACCCGTTTTACGGCAAGACCTGCTTCCGCTGCGGTGATGCCAGCCAGCAACAGAAGACCCAGCAGACCCACCAGCTGATTCTGCTGTTCCGCATCAGCTGCGGCCCCCTGCGCCAGAGCAGCACCGGCAACAAACCAGATCGTCGCAAGAGCGGATGTGATCCAGTAGGCCTTCCAGCGACGCTGATAGAGATAGCCAGCACCGAGGCCCGGCAACACATTCAGCAGCACGGCCACCCAGCCCGCTGATGCGGCGAGAACCTGGTCACGGTTGGGGAAGGTCATGACTTCTGGTGACTGTGAACTCATGGCTTGTTTTGATTAGCCGCATAGGCCACGGCTCCACCTGCCACCAGGGTGAGCAGACCGGTGCTCAACAAAAATCCCGTGAGCATGATCAAGCCGAGCACAGAGCCGAGCAATGACATCTTTACTCGCAGCAGCTTGGATTTGATCAACAGAATTAGTAACAGTGTCACTGTGGCCTTGAGACCGGCAATCTTCGCGGCGCTGATTGGACAGAACGGAACAAAGGGAGGGAGCATTGAACTGGACCTGCACGAGGGTGCGACCGTGTCACTCTGTCGTTTCAAAGGCGCTGCTGTGGATCAACCTCTGCGATGGCGCGAGCTTCTGTGCCGTCGATTGTTCCAGCTCCTGCTGGTGTTGACCATGATCGTCACAGCTGAGCTGCCGGTGTCAGCGACCTGGATTTGTGATGGTGACCGCCTCACCGCGGAACCCATTCAGCTGGGTCGTGACGCTTTCGGTGCTACGGCTGAGCCGATCCCCAACAGTGCTGACGGCACCGTTCCTGGGGATGTAATCCTGCTCAGTTGGCGGGGCGTCACCCTGCAATTACCTCGTACCAATAATGCTGGGGCTCCCAGTTACACCGATGGTCGCTGGTGGTGGCAAGTCGAGGATCCTGAGCAGCCTGATTTCCGCCAACGCAAGGGGGGGATCGTGAGTTATGCCTGCAGCCCTGAAGAATGAACCCGTTGAGTCAGGCCGCAGGCGCTAACCCCTGTACGAGTGAGTACTCATAGGCCGCAGCCGCCAAGAGAAACACTCCGATCACACCAATCAGCACTCGACCGTCAATGCGTTTCAAGGTGAGCTTGTCTGCTGAGCAGAACCAATGGAGACTCAAGCTAGGGGTGATGCCGTTGATGAGCTACAACTCGCCCGCTCGTCGTCGTTGTTCCTCCTCTTCGAATCGGTCAGTCTCCACCAGGGTCCAGCCGTCATCTCGAAGCATGGAGTTGATCACCTGGTCGCGATAGTCGACTTCCAGAGCACCATCAACTCCAAAGGCGACCATGACCTTGCCACGATCAGCGATCAATTCCTCGCGGTAGATCTCGTAAAGGTCGGGGTTTTCGATCAGGCTTGGATCGGGCTTGCCGTCGAGTCGCCACAGCCACTGGTACAGGAACGGTTTGTATCTCGACTTGGTTTGCACGATGGACATGAGCTGATCGAGCTTCAGCAGGTCGCACCGGGTTTGAGCATCCCAGATCTGCTCATCACTCAGGGCTTCTGAGTTCTGCTTGCAGTGATCGAAGAGGGCTTTGAGGAACTGCTGAGCTGTGTACTCAAGGCACCGTTCAGCAGGAGCGATACCCTCCTGTGCCAGATAAACCATTCGGTTTAGGTCGTTCTGGCTGAAGCTTCCCTGTAGTGCATAAGTGGCTGCAGCTTTGCGAATGTCCCAGAACAAGCCGGTGTTCTCAGCGCAGGCACGGGTGATGAAGTCATCAAAAAGTCTCTGATCATCGGCAGTGATGTGAATTGAGAGGGCGTGCACCGCTGAAGCGAATTCTTGGTCCAGCCGATGATCGAAATTCTGCTGATGGGATCGATAGAGATCGCTGCTGCGCCAGTCATTGAGGTCTCCCACCCAGCCCGCGGGTGGAGCTGGATCCCTGAATAGCTGAAATCTCTCTTTGCCCTCCAGGCTCCAGTTGTAAGCCGATAAATCCTCAGCTTTCACTCCTTCAACCAGGTGGATATCGTGACCCTGGCTATTGGAAATCAGACGTACCACCGCCAAAGTGCTGCGCGGCAGGTCAAGGGTGTCAATGGCAATCACCCCTGTCCCCTCGCTGGACAATTCGATCAGCGTGCCGTTGGCGCTGTGGCTGAAGCTTTGTAGGCAGCTTTCCGGTCTGCGATCGCTGCGAATCTTCCTCGTGATTGGATCAATGACGATCGAATACGACTCGATCGGTGCTCCCTTGATCCCGTTCGGTCGCCACGAGCTTTCGTCTGAACGGCAGATCACGACCACCCGATTATTCAGCTGGTGCGTCAAGTTCCCCATCCCGAGGGCTGGCACCTTAATCGTTTCGATCAGAGTCCAAAGCAAGTCGGGTTTGCTGTCTGTTGAATTGCCGCCATGAGCTGAGCATCCTGCGCTCTGATCGTTGGGGCTTCAACTCGACGATCCGCGTGCCATGGTCTTGACGATCATCAAAAAGAAACCCCCGCCGCAGGCAGGGGTTTTGAAAACTCTGCGGGAGTGTGTCCTTGTTTCCACCCCGTGAGCATTTCTCCTCACCGATTCAAGCTAGCCACTTGAGTGAAACTGTGCCAGTTACCGTTCAGCCAGTCCGTTGAATGACACAAGTCACGGCGCTTCGTCATGCCGTGGGCTTGCCTCGAGGTGGCCTGCAGCTGCTGAATCCTGGCCATCTGGCCTTGGTTCGCCAAGGGCTGGAACGGGCGCTGCGAGTCCTTGCCGCCTGTGCCTCAAGCCACGAATCCTTGTATAAATCTTTGCTCTTGCTTCAGCGTGCTTCCTTGGACGGGATCCCGCTAACAACAAGGAGGGGCAGCGGGATGCCCCTTTTTTACTGTTCAGCGTGGAAGACTGACTGGCCCACTGACGGGTCGACTGACAGAACTGTCCGACGACATAGCCCTCTTTAGGCAGTTGCTTTCACCACGAAGGTCATCACCATGACGGCAAGTGCAACCGTGCATCCGAATAGGGGGAGCGACAGGTGCAGTTCTTTCATGGGGCTCCTTGCGGTTCCTGACTATGGACGCTTTTTTTCTTTTCGACGATTAAGGCTTAATGCCTATTTCTCAATCCCGGCTCGAGCAATGTCCCCAGGGATTGCCCTTGTCACATCAGCCAGAATCATGCGATGAAGCGCAATTGGAGTGACATCGAGCCGCATTGGCTGCGACTGAGCAACAGGACTGCGTTTGACCTCAGTGCCGAGTGCGTGGTGATCGATCAGCAGAACGAAGTCATGCAGACGACTCTTTCAGGCCTCTCGACTCATCTCAGAGTTTCGTCGGCGATGTCGAGTCCACTGGTGAAACAGTTCATTGCTCTTGCGAAAGAACGGGGAGCAGAGAAAGCCATGCACAAAATGCTGATGAACTCCGGAGAGGAATTCGCTCAGTTGTGGAAGGAGGCTCAATCAGACTTGCAGAGAGGAGCCATTATGACGATGGATGATGTTGTTGAGGCTGTTGCAACCGCAAAGAAAGGCTATGACGAATCCCCGAGACGAATCCTGGTTATTCAAGTGAATCAGCGCGATTGTGATGTGCTCTTGGTTGGGCCACCCGATGACGACGAGTCAGATTCGTGGAATGCCTAAGAATTGATCATCGTGCTTAGGACAACCCATTCCAATAAAGACGATTGCAGTGATCGCAAAGCTACGGGTTAAGTCATGGGCATCAATGACATCGGCGCATCAATTCAATTGCTGAAACAATGTGTGACTTAATTAGATGTGGCAACGTCGGTGTTTGATCAGCATCAGTAAACGACGTTGGGTTGCAAGTCTTTGCTCTGGCAGTTGTTCGTCCAGGGGTGGAACTCCGCTCCAGCATGGCGAACAGAACATATGGCCATGGCGAATCCAATACGTTTCCATCGAGCCTCCAACGGATTGACTACAGATGAGGCATTGAAAAGGCTCGTGCATCATTAACTCAGACCAGCGACCTGTCATGCGACAGTGCTCTTCTTTCTTGATGACGTCTGTTCAGAATAAGCGTCTTGTTTGGTTGGTGAATCCTCTGGCGACATTGGTGTGTCGAACCAACGCCTCTTGCCGCCGATCACAATGTAATCGTCGTCACTTTTTTGATGCTTGCTTGGCATAGAAACACTTCTGATTGGCTAATCGTTGCGAACCTGTGTTTGATTGCCAGACTCCTTAACCAATTTTCAAATACAGTTGCGCCAGTCGTTATGCCATGGCGTCCTTCAATCAAGATCTATCGAGATGACCAAGCTCCCCACTGATGCGCTTGGTAGCAACATCAGCACTGCTTGATGGATTCAATGCTGAAAAACTCCGCGCTATTCGATTTCTGGGCGTCTCCGCCCCGCATGGATGGTTGCAACTTCTGTGATCTCCTCAATCACTAAGTGCTTTCTCCAGTCTTGTGAGCCATTCAATAATTCATCGAGCTCCTCGGCTGTCATCTTTTTGTCTAGGCCTCCGAGAGTTCCCTTGATCGCGCATTTAATGATGATCTCTTGCTCATACGTCATGATTAGAAGGTTGCTATCTTTAGCGTGCTCAATGAATGAGCATTGGCTTGAGATCTGTGGATTTATTCACCATCTGAATTTTTGAATGGGTTTGGCATCGCCTCGAAGTTTCATTAACTCATCGGCAAAAACAGGTTTGTCAGCGTCTGGCAGATCAAACACGTAGCCGATGTATTGGATCTCTTTCTTCTCACAGAATCGATTGGTTGTTGCACCCTTGTATTCGATACTCTCGAGGTATCCGCTTGGCTCAAGGGTGAATGCAATGCCTTGGCGAGCCCAGTTTTCGCATGCTTTCTCTGCTTGTAACACTGACTGATAGTTGTTGTCGCATGCCGTCAAGCTGCTCACTACGAACGCTAGAAAAATTGGAAGAGTTTTCATTGCGTTGAGCTGAGCGTGTGCTTCTTACTGATCAAGCCTAGTTCTTTGGAAATTCTTGAATGGGAGTTGGCATCTGACTGTGATTCATGTCTTCTGGCCTCTTGGCAAGTCTTATTCCCTTGTCGTTCTTGTCTGTTTCGTCTGACGTTGCGTCGTGTTGTATTGCTGCAGTGAGTGACTGTTGTGTCCAGTTTCCGCAGGCTTGATGCCTTCTTCCCTAGAACGATCTATGTCTTTTGGGTCTTTGAAGCCTGTCCGTGAGCCAGCCTTATCCATCTATTTTGATGCAGGGATCTCAGGTCTCTCGGGCATCTGCCGCCATCGGGTCACCTCACCGCTTGGCCAAAGGTTGGTCACACTCCCAGTTGAAACAACCGCTTTCTGTCATGCCAATGGATGTCGATGAACTTGCATGATCCCCGCTTGATCCTGGTTGCTTGGGCCGTTGTGGCTGTTGCCTCTGCACTGCGCTTCTGGCGGCTTACAGGTCCGTTCCGTTCCAAACTGAAGGCTCAGCAGCGGTTGGAATCGCTCGACCCTGATCAGGTGCGCGCCTCACTTGAACGGTCCTGGCTTAAGAGCGACACTCGTAACCATCGCTGAATAGCATCATGGAATGGCCAATTCGATGTCATCTCAGCAGTTGGAGCGGGAGCTGAACCACGCTCGCGAAATGGGTCGCTGGCTGAGTGACGACGAACTTGAGCAGCTTGAGCATGAGCAGCTGTTGATCCGACAAGAGCAGGCGCAGCACTCACAAAGACGTCTGAAGCTTGGCCTTTTCACCGTCGTCTGTGTGCTGATTCCACCCCTTTGGCCTGTTGCTCTGGGGTTGAGCCTTCATCTTCTCTTCCCCCAGACATTCCGACGACTGCTTTGGTTCGCCGGGGGGAGTGTGTTGTTGCTGACTCTGTTGGCTGCTGGCGTCAGTATCGCCGTTGTGTCGTTGCTTTGGATGTTGATCAGCTGAAGTTAGAGATTGAAGATCAACCAGGCCAAAGAACATCCCAAAAGCAGTGCGAAAATGCCCAGGAGAAACCTCCAGAAGCTTGGGTCGTTGGGCTCAAACAAAATTTTTTGGGTTGTCAGGTCAGCCTGATCGATCCATTGTCAACCTGCTTGAGCAGGTCTCTGCGCAACTTGAGATCTTGGTCGTCGAGATCCTTCAGCGTGAGCACCGATCGGTAAGCATCTTCGGTGATGCAGCTATGCAGCTTTGCGTTCAGGTAAAGCTCAACCATGGATGAACCAATCTGAGAAAACCCTAATCGTGCTGGTCAGCCAGTTGTGGGGCTCAGAAGGTTCATTGGACACTGAAAACAGGTGATTTTTAGGCAATGGAGGCCAAGACTGGCGGCATCATCCATTCGGCGCCATGAGTGGAGGCATGTCCTGTTTGAGCACCCAGCAGGTTGCCGCTTTCTGGGTCTGCCAGGCCTGCATGAGTTGTCTGGCTAAGTGACGAAGCTGTTCCGGGTCCTGGGTTGTGTCGAGAGCACGATTGAACTGCTCGATCTGAAATTGCTGCTCGGTGGTGAGTTGGATGCTGCCTTTCATGTCGATCACCAGTGCGGAATGGCTGCAAGGTATCGGGATCATTCAAACGTTTTGTTGCAGATCACACGGTTCCCCAGGTTTTTCAGTGATCCCTCGCTTAACAGCCTGGGCTGCCGCAAGTGTGTCGTCAGGCTCTGCCAAGGCCCAAAAACACCACCACGAGGATGACCAGCAAGACCATCAGGATCACCAGACCGCTTCGGCAAGAGTCCTCCACATTCTTTTCATCTCAAGCACAGAGTCATTGTTCTGGAGTTCATGGACTCGGGCCTGTCGGTCGCTGATTTGAGCACAACCCTCAGTGGAGAAAAAACATGGAGTTGTTGGCAGTCATCAAGGGAAGCGGATTTCGAACTGACTAATCATTTCCATTGGTCCATGCATTACTCGTCAATTGTTGGCATGAATCAGCGTCGTTAAGTAGATGTCGATCCAGTTCAATGGCTCATGAGGAACCTCATTGATTGGTCTGTTTGATTACACTTTCGGGTGAATCATGACCTGTTGTGTCTCAAGTCTTACTGAAACCTTAAGCTCCGCTGAAAAAGAGCTGATTCGGTCTTCATCGCAATCACCGCTTCGTTAGGTTCTTGTCAACTTATGGCGACAAGCCCGCCTCAGTCAGCAAAGGAGCCAATTCCATGGCAAATGAAAAGACCGCGAAGCCCAAAGATTTCATTGTTGTGGGTGGAAGGCGTCGCTGGTTTTCTGTACTGGATCGGGATGAGCGCTTTAGTGAGCTTCAACAACGGGTGATGCAGGAGCGAGACCTTTCCATCCCTGAACGACCTCCAGAAATCAGCTGATGACACTCTTCGATGTGCAGATTGTGCGTTCATCAACGATCGACGACTGCTTCAATCCCGATTCGCGAGCGATCAGTGTCAAGACCAATCCGAATTGCAGATCAATGTTGAACTAATGCTGTCTTGCCCTCCTGGCGAGGCTTTTAGTGCCTGACGCAATATCTCAAGCTCTTCACTCTGATCATGAACTTAGGGCTCATCAGCTTTGATTAGCCAGCCAGCGCGTTGCTGGTTCGTTGACGATGTTGATGGAGTGTGACTCCCGATCTCTCAGGGTTGTTGTGGCCATGTTCATGTGCTCTGGCTAATACGAAGCGTCGACCAGCCCGGTTGGCATCTTCCACGGACCGGTAATTGCCCACATGGGTGTAATCGAGGCCATCGCTGGTTGCTGACACCGAAAACAGGTTGTTGGTCACGCGCTGAACGCTCCAGTGCATGAAGCAGGACGGTGCCGAATGATGCAGAGCCATACCACGTCAGAAACCGAATGTGTTCAAACTATGACCAATGCCTGGAGCCAGTTCAGCAGCTTCTTAAATCTCAAATAAGTATTTATTTTTCCTAAAGAATTATACTTCGATTGGCTGGAGCCTGGTCAATTTTGCGTGATGGTGTTGGCGTCGATCCTGTCTGCGTCGCGGGACTTCATCTGATCAGGTTGGATCAGAGTCTCGAATTGCTGGCCAGTTGCCCTAACTTTTGAATTGGTTTTGTGACTTTTCGTGCTCGTTAGCGCTGATGGGTAGGCAGCGAAGAGAGCGATCGGGTGTTGTCTCTGGGGTTCGCCCTCGCGATCGCCCCGTGAAAACCTGTCCGGTCTGTGGCCGGCCTTTTCAGTGGCGCAAGAAATGGAAGGACGTCTGGGATGAGGTGCGCTACTGCTCCGAGCGCTGCAGGCGTCAAAAAAATCCCCGATCACTGATCGGGGAGTCAGAAGCCGGTGATTGAAAGTCCCCAACACCCGGCCCTGGAATGGGGTCGCCGCGGCTGATGCCGCCTCCCATTCACCCTTCTACCAATAGGTCTGGTGTGCGTCTTTGCGCAAGCCCCATATCTAGCGCCATCGAGCGAGCGGATGGGCTTTGCGTTGGCCCCTCTGTCGCAGTGTGTCTTCGCTCGGAGTTGTCGGCCACTACATGTGGCGTGAGTTCATCGTGCCGTTTTGAGTCGGTGCGCGTAGATCACGTGAATGCGGCTGGAACGATTGATCTGAGTCATCATGTTGTTTGAAGCATTCATTCAGGCGGCTCATCTCCGCCGAGATGTATTCATAGAAGTCATGTTTGAGTTTATCAATGTTATGATTTTGCCAGTGATGTTGATCGTGTATTATGCGATTCAGCGTCTTGTTGTACATCATAGTGCTATGGAACTGAAGGTGCTGATGCACTATCTGATAGTGGAATCTATGCACAAGCATGCTCACGATTTTGATGACTGATTGCATGCTGTCTCGGGCATCATTGCCTGGGCTGTATCTCTTTGTTTGATTGGAATATCTCAGCTCGATCTCAGGAAAAGGAAGAATCAAATGATGGGTGTCATTCTTTAAGGTAGATATAGAGGTGTCACGCAATGGTGAGCTCGATTTGTTGAAGCGGGGCCTGCCTCTTGTCACTACCTGGATCAGTCTCTTTTTCATCACGGCTGCCTGCAATAGCTCGACTCGGCTGGGGGCTCCCAGTGTGGGGGATCCTTCTCAGCAGGGTCGTGGCTCAGATCGTTCGGCTCAGAGCAGTCGCCCCAAGGTGCTGACGACTTTCACGATCCTCGCTGACATGGCCCGCAATGTTGCTGGCGACAGGCTGCAGGTGGAGTCCATCACCAAGCCCGGGGCGGAGATTCATGGTTATGAATTCACGCCCAGCGATATCGAGCGCGCTGCCGGTGCCGATCTGATTCTTGAAAACGGACTCGGTCTTGAACTCTGGGCCAGGCGTTTCACGGAAGCGGCAGGTGATGTGCCCTCGGTGACGCTCACTGATGGCATTGAACCGCTCTTGATCGGAGAGGACGCCTACGCCGGTCGCCCCAATCCGCATGCCTGGATGTCTCCCAAAGCTGCCCAGCATTACGTCGACCGCTTGGTTAAGGCTTTTTCGACGCTTGATCCCGAGGGTGCGCACCAATACGAGGCCAATGCAGAGGCATACAAAGGTCGTCTTCAGGAACTGGATGCGGAGCTGCGCAAGAGCTTGAAGGTTCTGCCTGCTGGTCAGCGCCTGCTCGTGACCTGTGAAGGCGCTTTCAGTTATCTGGCGCGCGATTACGACCTTGAAGAGGCCTATCTCTGGCCCGTCAACGCAGAAAGTCAGATCTCACCACGTCGCATGGGCCGGTTGATTGAACGCGTGAAGCGAGATCAGGTCCCTGCCGTGTTCTGTGAAACCACTGTCAGTGACAAGGCCCAGCGCGAGGTTGCCAGGGCATCTGGCAGTCGTTTCGGCGGCAGTTTTTATGTTGATTCCTTGTCAGATCGCAACGGTCCTGCCGCCACCCTGCTTGATCTGCAGCGCCACAATGTGAAACTCATTCGAGCAGGGCTGGGTTCCGCCGCCGATCCAAAGCCATGACGATTCGGATCGCAGCCGATCAGCTCTGCGTTGATTACAACGGCTCCGTTGCGCTTTACGACGCGTCGCTGACGCTGCCTGCCGGTTGCATCTGCGGAATGGTGGGGATGAACGGAGCTGGTAAAACCACCCTGTTCAAAGCACTCACCGGCTTTGTTCGTCCGTCCCGGGGACAGATCCGCATCAACGGACTCAAGGTGGCTGAAGCTCAGCGGGAGCAGGCTGTGGCCTATGTACCCCAGAGCGAGGGTATCGATTGCGATTTCCCTGTGTCTGTCTGGGATGTGGTGATGATGGGCCGCTATGGCTCCATGAATCTGTTGCGCATTCCTCGCCAGTCCGATCGCCTGGCGGTCCGTAATGCGCTCGAGCGGGTGGAACTGCTGGATTTGAGAGATCGCCCCCTTTCTTCGTTGTCCGGTGGTCAGCGCAAGCGAGCATTTCTGGCCAGGGCGATTGCCCAGAGAGCTTCTGTTCTGCTGCTCGATGAGCCATTCAGTGGCGTTGATGTGCGCACTGAAAAGCTGATGGCGGAATTGTTTCTGCAATTGCGTAAGCAGTCCTGTTCGATCCTGATCTCGACTCATGACCTCAGCCATGTGCGTGATTTCTGTGATCTGGTGGTGCTGATCAATAAGACCGTGCTGGCCTACGGAGAAACATCGGAGGTCTTCACTCCGGAAAATCTCTCGCAGGCCTTTGGTGGTCTTCCACCTGATGTGCTGCGGGGGCAGACCCAGTGATCTTCACCGTCTGTCGGATGGCCTGTTTGCTGAAACAGCGCACGTATCAGAGGGGGCACAACATTGCCTGACGTCCTGCTGGAGCCTCTGCGTCATGACTTCATGGTGCGAGCGCTGATGATCAGTGCACTTGTTGGCGGAGTCTGCGGTTTGCTCTCCTGCTACATGACGCTGAAGGGATGGGCCCTGATGGGTGATGCCGTATCCCATGCCGTTCTTCCCGGTGTGGTGTTGGCCTATGCCCTGGGATTGCCTTTTTCCTTGGGAGCCTTTGTGTTCGGTGTGGGATCGGTGGCCACCATCGGTTTCGTGAAGCAGAAGTCGCGCATCAAGGAAGACACGGTGATTGGCCTTGTTTTCACAGGCTTCTTCGCTCTTGGTTTGGTGCTGGTCTCCAAAACGCGCAGCAATATCGATCTCACTCAGATTCTGTTCGGCAACGTGCTGGGGATTTCCGCGGCTGACATCCAGCAGACCTGGATGATCTGCCTTGTCGTAGTGGCGCTGCTGCTGCTGTTCCGACGTGATCTGCTGCTGTTCTGCTTCGATCCCACCCATGCCCGCTCGATCGGGATCAACACCGGTTTCCTCCATTACCTGCTGCTGTCGGTGTTGTCGCTTGCGGCGGTCGCCGGCCTGCAAACCGTTGGCATCATCCTTGTGGTGGCCATGTTGGTGACACCGGGTGCGACGGCCTACCTTCTCACTGATCGCTTTGATCGCATGACCTGGCTGGCGATCGGCAGCAGTGTGCTGTCCAGTCTTCTGGGCGTTTATCTCAGCTACTGGACCGACAGCTCCACGGCTGGCTGCATCGTTCTGGTTCAGACCGGTCTTTTCCTGCTGGCGTTCCTGCTGGCGCCGCGTCACGGAATCCTCTGTCGACCGTCCTCCTGAGGCTTGGCCCCGTTCCTGTGCACATCAACGCTCTCTAGCTAAATATCTCTTAGTAACGACATTCCTATGACTTTATTGCGACGTTCATCAGTTGCCGCTGCCGCTGTTGCGGTCTCATCCCTTGTTGGTGCGCAGGTTCAGGCCAAGCCTGTGGTTCAGGTTTTCAACACTGCAATCACTGAAGCTGAAGTCAATCAAATTCAAGAAGGTTGGTGCGATGCTCTGCTGGCCATAAGTGCCGCTTATCAGAACGGTGGCTATGACGCGGCCAAAGCCAAAGCTGCTGCCGTGATCGACACGGCGTATGCCTACAACTACGGGCCTGTGGCGTTTAAGCCCACCTATGCCACAGGACCAGACACGTTCCGAACAACCCGCGATGGGGCTCTGGCTTACTTCGTGGGACCCGATCCTTCGATCCCCCTCTTCCGTGGCAAGAAGCTGGGATTCGCCACCTATCGCCACTGGGTCAAGTGCGAGATCAAAGACGAAGTGGTGCAGCTGTTTGGTAACACTGCAAACACCATGGGTCAGGTGATCGTCACTGATGCCGAAGGACAGACGGCGGCTCCTGAGAAAACCTGGACGTTCATCCGTGAAATGGATGGCTCGGTTCGCATCGTGCTGCATCACTCGTCCGCACCATTTGATGCTCGCTAGTTCGTAAAGGGCTGCACAGAGGCTTGGATGATGTTGGAGAATGTTAGAAACACATCTGCGTTGTCCAGCCTGATGCTCCTCACCAACCGACCCGTCGTTAGGGGTTCCCTGGTCGCACTGGCCGCACTCACACTCGTGGGAGCACAATCAGCCCGGGCCCACCATGTCCCAGGCGATGACCACACCGGCACCCTGCTGTCTGGTCAGTCCACGACCAAGACCACTGCACAGGGCAAAAAAGCCATGTTCAGCACTCAAGCTGAGGCTGAAGCAGCTGCCCCAGGCTTCAATTGCACGGGCGCTCACAAGATGGGCAATCAGTGGATGCCCTGTTCAGCGCATGGTCACGGCGCTCACTGATTGCGCTGGCCGCCTCAGGCCATCAAAGCAGTGATGGTCTGAGCCGGCTTGGTCGGTAGCTGAGTAAAAATTTTTGATCCTCGGCTCTCACCGCCGTGATGCAGTCGTCTTCTGTATTCCAGATCCAGACCTGTTGAGGGACTTGATCTGAGTTTTTGATTATTGTGCTGACAGGCGAGCCATAACGAGTTCTGAGCCCTGCCAGCACTTCCGTCATCGATTCGCTGGGCAAGCTGTAGACCAGTTGTTCCAGCCCTTGATTGCCAAAGCGCAGATCCAGCTTTTCAACAGGGATTTCACCGATGTGCTGGTTGCTGACGCGATAAATAGCTGACGAATCTGCGTCCAGGGAACGCGCTGTTTCCAGAGACACCTCCAGACGCTGTTCAACGGTGGAGCTGTCCATGCCCCACTGCAAACCTGGAATGCAGGCCATGGCTTCTCCGGGAGACCAGAGCAGAGCGCCCGCAATTAGCAAACTCAGCCCCCATCGCAGCGAGAGTCGCAGCATGAATTCCAAGACGACGTCTCTCCTCGGACGTTAGTGGTGATGCATGCGGCTGTCTGTTCTCTGCCGCTGTTCATTCACCAACAGAGTGATGTCGACATTGCTGACGTTGCTTCCTACGTTGAGCAGCAAACAACTAACGGTTGGAGCTGAAGTGCTCAGGTCTGAATGACGCGTGTCGCAACCGGTTGGGCCATCTTCCAAGGCCTGCTGATCGAGGCACTTCCCTTTTTGATGTTGGGAGTCACCATTGCCGGTCTCGCTCGCTGGCTGGTTCCCCAGTCGGCCTGGGTTCGACGTCTGCCACGACATCCCCTGCTCGCACCAATCGTTGGAGCCTTGCTCGGGTTTGCGCTCCCGGCCTGTGAATGCGGCAATGTGCCGGTGGCTCGTCGCCTCTTGGCCAGCGGTGCTCCTCTAGGTACGGGATTCGGCTTTCTTTTCGCTGCTCCGGTTCTCAACCCCATTGTTCTGGCCAGCACCTGGGCGGCATTTCCTGATAAAACCTGGTTGCTTTGGGCCAGGCCTGCTGGGGCATTTGTAATTGCACTGGCTTTGAGCGCTCTGCTGGGGCTGATTCCTGAATCCCGCCTGCTTCAGGGTGCACTGCTGGAAGAGCGCAGGCTCAGTCAGCCCCTTTCGAGCATCGGGTTGCTCGAGCGCCGCATAGGACTGGTCGGTGCAGGTCCTGCCAAGCCTGCAATGCCAGCCCAATCAACGGCCCTTTTGCCGCGTGAGCTTCTCTCCCACAGCACCCGGGAATTCCTCAGCCTGCTCACGTTGTTGGTGCTCGGCAGTGCTCTGGCCGCCGTGGTGCAAACCTGGCTGCCGCGCAGTTGGCTGCTGGCGCTTGGTAGTGCGCCAACGCTGTCGGTCCTTGCGTTGATGCTGCTGGCGTTGGTGGTCTCGGTGTGTTCGAGTGTGGACGCTTTTCTGGCAATCGGTTTTGCCGCCCAGGTCACGCCAGGTGCGTTACTGGCTTTCCTGTTGCTTGGACCGGTCGTTGATCTCAAACTGGCCGGATTGTTCACCGTTCTGCTCACTCCGCGTGCCATCGCAATCACAGCGCTGTCTGCATCACTGATGGTTCTGCTCATCGGCCAGTGGGTGAACCTGATTCAGCTCTGATGTGGTGTCTGCTGCGATGAGATCCTTTCGTCACCTGCGTCGGGCAGCTGTTCTCCCCCCTCTGGTGCTCACGCTCTGGGGTTGGGTGCTGGTGTGGAGCAGCCTGTCTTCCCGGTTGGATCTGCTGCTGAATGCGGCCTTTCACCCGGTGGTCGCCGTTGCCGGTGTGGTGCTGATGCTGGTTGGACTGATCCAGCTGCGGCTGGCTGGTCGACGTCGCCTGCCTGTTGCTCCTCTCGGCTGGTTGCTATCCGCAGCAGTGGCGTTGTTGATTTTGCTTCTGCCTCCCCGACCATCGTTCAGTGACCTTGCCGCGAGCCGTCCGGACAGTCTTCCGGCGGCACCGAGTCTGAGTTTTTTCCTGCCTCCGGAGCAGCGCACGCTGACGGAGTGGGTGCGGCTGCTTCGCAGTCAGCCTGATCCGGAGTTGCATGCAGGAGATCCTGTGCGGATCAGTGGTTTTGTTCTGGATCGACCCGGTGAACCCTTGCAGCTGGCTCGCTTGACGGTGCGTTGCTGCCTCGCGGATGCAACGCCAGCCGGACTGCCCGTGGACTGGCCAGCTGAGGCGAACCCTCAGGCGGACCAATGGTTTTCGATCGAGGGGACGATGATTGTGCAGGAGCGGAATGGGGTGCCGGTCAGTGTGGTGAAGCCGACTCAGATGACACTGATTCCAAGGCCTGAGCGCCCTCTCGAACCATGACCACCCAGGCCTCATCGGCAAGGCCGCGGCTGTTGCTTGGAAGTCTTGCGGCTCTGGCTGGACTGGCTGTTGTGCAGCAACAGATCCTGTTGCGACGACCACCTTGGCTTCAATCCGTGGCCATTCAGCCCCTGCGTTCTGGAGCCGCTGCGCTGGATGTGATCTTCAGCAGGCCGATGGATCGCGACACCGTCGCAGCCAGTTCACTGGCTCCAGATCTTCCGCACAGCTGGTTCGGGCGACAGGATCGTCTGCGGCTTCTGGTGGACTCCGGCCAACCCATTGCGGGGCCTCTACGTCTGGAACTGCTTGGTCAGGATCTGCGGCAGTTGCCCCTCAAGAAGCAAGTTGTGTGGTGGAACCCCAGGCCCCACCTGCTTGCGGTGGTGCCCAGCGGGGATGGAGAACGCTTGAAGTTGCGCCTGCGAGACGGACGATGGCAGTCGCTTGCACCGGTGCAGCAACGCATTCTGCAAATTGAACCACTGGGCAATGGCTCCGGTGTTGCACTGGTCAGCGACGACAGCGAGGCACGGCAGCGGGTGCTGCTGCGTCAACTGGATCAACAGGCTCTGAGCATCCGTGAGCAAGGTCTTGGGGATCCAGTGCTGGGAAGCCTTGAGGAGCTGGAGTCCGGAGACTCAGGATCGCTGCTGTTTGCTCATCTAAGTAGCAATCAACTGGGTGAATTGCTGGTTCAGCTCGGGGGGTTTGAGCCAGACAGTGATCGCGCCTGGATTCAGTCCAGAGGCAAAGCACGACGGCTTCTGGATTTGAAGGCCAGTGGTCCTCTGCGTTTGCTCCCTGATGGCAACGGACTGGTGTTGCCGTCTTACGACGGTTTGGAGTTGCTGCCCCTTAATCCTTCCCTGGAAGGAGGATCAAGGCAGTCACTGCCTGGAAGTCGGGAGGTGAAAGCCTTCTGCTCCGGATCCGGGCGCGCTTTGTTAGTGCGACACTGGCCTGACTATCGCCGATCTCTAGAGCTGGTGATTCCGGCTCGGCCTCCACAGCAGGTTTGGCTGGGTGAGGCAGGGGTGATGGCGGCGGCCTGCGATAACGGTGGCGAGCGCCTCTGGCTGGTGTTGCGGGAAGCCGGCCTGCGCACCGAGGACGTGCTCTTGCAGCTCGACAGCGAAGGGCAAGAGATGCGTCGACGCTCCCTGGGGCCATGGCGATTGAGCTCAGGGTCGGTACTCGACTACGACCCCGTGAGTGATCAATTGCTGACTGTGGTTCAGAAGCCTGCGGCCGACCATGGACGGATTGCTCTGATTTCCGGCAGCACATTCAATCTCGAGGTGCTAGAGCAGCCGGCGGTGCTGGCGCGTTGGCTGCCGGCCGGAGGAGCCTTGACTGACTTTTCAAAGCCATCTCGATAAGTTGGCTGAGAATCGTTCTCACTGCCCATGAGGGTGGCTCCCCTCGTCGCGCAAGGTCTGTCTGTCGCCTATGGCGATCGCGTCGTTGTTGATGATGTGTCGTTGACGCTGGAAGCCGGAACGCTGACGGCGCTGGTCGGCGCCAACGGTGCCGGCAAATCAACCCTGTTGCACTTGCTGCAAGGCCGATTGACCCCCTCCGCCGGCAATGTCGCTTGCGACGGGATGCCGATTCAGAGCTGCCGTGATCGGGTGGTGCTGATGCCGCAGCGGGGCAGGATCGACTGGTCTTTCCCGATCTCCGTGCGTGAGTTTGTGGCACTCGGGGAGATCGGTCACCGTTCCTTTGGTTGTTGCGACCGGGAAGCGGCATTGCAGCGTGTCGGTCTGGAATCGCTGGCGACGCGTCGCTTGGATGCGTTGTCGGGAGGACAGCAGCAACGGGCGTTGTTGGCACGCACTTTGGTGCAGCCGTCTCGGGTTCTTTTGCTGGATGAACCCTGTGCCGCGATTGATCCGCCGTCGCGGGAGCAGCTGCTTGCGCTCATGCGTCAACTCGCTGATTCAGGTCACACCCTGTTGGTGAGCAACCACGACTGGGGCGCTTCCCTCGATCTGTTCGATCGGGTGCTTGTTCTTGATGTCAGCGTCGTGGCGGATGGTCGCCCCGATGAAGTGCGTCGCAAGCTCAGCAGCCAGCCTGAGCATCGGGAGTACCGGCATGAGTGAGCTCGATCTCTGGTTGGTGCCGCTGCTGATGTCGTTGCTCGTTGGGGTGCTCTGCCCCATTACCGGCACGTTGCTGGTGACGCAACGACGCGTTTTGCAAGCGAATCTGATTTCCCATGCTGTTTTGCCCGGTGTCGCCATCGCAGTGGCATTCGGTCTGGATCCAGCCATTGGCGGTGTGATCAGCGGGTTGCTGGGTTCGCTGGCGGCTGAGCGCATGCAGCGGGGTCAACCGGCGGGCCAGGAAGCTGTGATCAACACGGTGCTTGCGGGTTTTCTCGGCCTCGGTGTGCTCTTGATTCCTGTGCTCAACATTCGCCTTGATCTGGAGGCGCTGCTGTTCGGGGATTTGTTGATCGTCGACTGGTCAGACCTTTACAGGGTTCTTGTGGCCGCTGCAGCGATGGCGTTGTTGCTTCTGACCCGCTACCGACAGCTTGTGTTTCTGGGTGTTGATCCCGAGGGTGCCCAGGCTTCCGGATTGCCGGTCCGTGGCTTGCAACTGGCTCAGGCACTGGTCACCTCCATGGTGATCGTGAGTGCCATGGCTGCTGTGGGTGTGATTCTGGTGATTGGCCTGCTGTGTGCACCCGTCCTCCCTGGGCTCTGGCGAGTGAAAAGTCTGCGTGCGGCAATGCTGCAGTCGGCGCTGGTGGGTTTGGGCCTCAGTGCTGTGGGTTTCCTGTTGGCTGTCCCGCTCAATCTTCCTCCGGGTCCCCTGATCGGTGTTGTCTGTATGGCTTTGCTCTGCCTGCCCAACCTGCGACCTGCCAATGCAGGCTGACTTGCAGAGTCAATGAGAATGATTATCATTCCCGAAGATATTTTGTCGCATTTTGCCTTTCCCTCTTGTCACGGCAGCAGCAGGAACCCTGCTAGCCGCTGCATCTTCAGCCCCAACGGTTGTTGCAGTTGACGGCGTTCTTTGCGACATCACCAAGAAGTTGGTGGCTGATCAAGCTCGCGTCATTTGCTTGATCCCGCCGGGTGCAGACCCGCACACCATGGCCCTCAGGCCTGCTGATCGCAGCAATCTCAGCAAAGCCAAACTTGTGCTGTTGAACGGCTACAACCTCACGCCTGCCCTCAAGGGCGTCAAAGCCGGCGGTCCGGTTGTATCCGTTGGCGAAATTGCTGTTTCCAGCAATCCAATGAATGATCCGCATCTGTGGCATGACCCTGCAATCGCGGCGTCCATGACCAATGCGGTTGCGGTCAAGCTCAAGCCTTTGTTCAACGGAAATCAGGACGCAGCGATTGATCAACGCAGGGCTGCTATGGATTCAGTGCTGGGTTCGCTAGGAACCTGGACGGGACAGCAAATTCAGACCGTGCCGGCTGAACAGCGCGTTCTGATTACAGGACACCGCGCCTATTCCTTCTTGGCACGTCGGTTCGGCATTCGTGAACTCCCTGTTGTTGATGAATACGCCACCGGCGGCCGCATGCGCCCCTCCAGCCTGAGTGCCATCAGCAAGGCGATCAAGAAGTCAGGGACCAAGGTGATTTTCCCCGAGGCTTTGCCTCCGTCCAAGACGATGCGCCGGATCAGCAAGGCAAGTGGCGTTCCCCTCGCCAGCAAGCCTTTGTTCGCAGATGGCCAGGCTCCAGGAAAAAGTCTTGTCCAAACAGCAACCGGCAACATTTGCACATTTGTTGTTGCGCAGGGCGGACGTTGTGATGAGAGCGTTGCGGCTCAGCTTCAGGAGCGTTGGGCTTCAATTCGCTGACTTTTTGTTTTTCTATTTTTCTAATCTTTCAATCCAATGATCTTTTCTCGTCTTTCGTTTCTTAATGCCGCTGCTGGGCTTGTCTTGTTGCTGGCTGGTGATGCTGCAATCCGCGGGGTCCATGCCCATGGCGGCCATGGTGGTGGTGGTGAACAATTGCCAGCTGGTGAATCTCGAGTGACCCCCACGATTACGATTGAGGGACATGCCGGTTTTGAAGATAACCTAAACGAACCTGGAAAGCATTATGCAATTGATGCCCTATTTGGTTACGTCTTCGAGTGGGGGCTTGCAAACGAAGGCACTTTTGCCATTGAAGCTACCGTTGGTCCCGCTGCTGTTTGGAATGAAGCGGAACATTTTTGGGGGACAGTTCATGTCGAAGATGAGCATGCAGAAGAGGAAGAACATTCTCATGGAGGTGGAGCTGAGTACAAAAGAACAGACGTCAAGGGATATTTTGCTGCGCGATATCAACCGAATGATCGGTTGTCTTTCCAGCTCTCTTGGATGCCCTACTTCGTCACAGGTAAAGGTGAGCACTATGGCGAGGGTCTCAAGAATGAAGTTGGCGTAAATGTGACTTATGCATTCGGCGATGGTGATGTGGACTTCGCTTTAGGTGACGGCCTCGAAGATGTGATCGATGGTGCCTTCATTTCCCTTGAAAATCGCACTGGTTGGGAAGCCGATAGTACTTATATTGGTAACTACACTGATCTTTGGCCTGGTTTAGGCTTCAATACTGATCAGTTGAATTTCACAATTTCAGGTGGTCCTCGTTTTTATTCGCCTGGTAGTTACTCAGGTCTTTCTTCTCGCACAGATTGGGGTGCAGAGATACAGGTTGAGTATCCAATGACGGACAAAATCACCTTGTTCGCCCATTGGAAGCCTATCTATAGCTCAGAAAACTGGAGTGATGAAGGTGGCAAAGGATGGAACCATCATGCTGGTACAGGCGTGAGCTTATCGTTCTGATCTGCAGCGGGTTGTCTACCCATCGCTTGGGTTAGGCAACCTTCTCCAGTTTTGGTCGCTGTATCAAAGCCCTGTTCAGGCATCATCTGAACAGGGTTGTTCTATCTCTGGGGGGAAAATTCTGATTCAAATCTTGTCGAGTCATTGATCAAGATCAATCAAGCAATCCATGAGTTTTGACTCTTGTTCTCTTTCTAATTTTCTGCTGCAATTTCAGCTGACTTTCTTGATTTGCATCCACATGATTGTGCTGATATCGATCTTGATCAGGGTTTCCATGTGTTCTTGCGTTAAAGCTCGAGCATCATTTTCTCGACCCTGGAGTGTGAGTTTTGAGAGTTGACCCATGCACCAGTTTTGTAATGCAGCTGCCTGTGCTCTGCGGCATCTGAGATGACAATGTTCAGGCAGATCCATTGCGCTGGATTCAGTGCAAGTTGTCTACTTGTGCGAATGAATAGGTGTGGATTCAAGCTCAACACCCGCATGTAGCGAAATGCACCGCTGCACTGTTCTGGTATCAAATGTGTGAAATTGATTTTGTTGATTGAGCGCTCTTTTGTGTTGCTGTTGTGAGTTGTTGATCGTCATTCTGATTGCAGTTAGGCAGCTTCTGAGCATGCCGCGCGTGAATGCTTCTTTGGCAGGTTCATTGCTGGCAACTGCGGGGCTTGAGGACTGGTCTGGAAAGGTTTCCAGGATGCTTCGCTCACGACTTTGAGCAGCGACTGAGCTGACGTCGTTGCTGGGGGATCTGCTGAAGATGCTGCTGATGGTGATTTGCAGACGTGTGAAGGTCGTATGTAACGAGCTGCAACGTCTGATCGACGGCTTCTGGCTCGGATCTCATTCTCGTTGCTCATCGCCTTCCAACGGTCGCTCTGATTGCGGTCTTTGCAGCTGTCCAGTGGGATCTGGTCGGTTGTACTGGTGCCATCTGTACCTCGCAGGCCACGTCTTGTTGGGTCTTCAGGTAGCAAATGGCTCAAAGGAACCCCCTACTGCTTCTGAGAATCGCTTGCATGAAGGCAAGTTTTGCTTCTAGAGTCGAGATCGATTCTCAATAGCAGGACGTTTTCCGTCCATGACTCTCTCGGCTTACCGGTTTCTCCCTGATGCTCCCGTGGCATTAATGACGATGCCTCGCCACCAGACCGTGTTGATCGACCCGGCTTCTGCTGGCCAAGGCAGCATTCTTGAGGTCCATGAAGGCTTCTGCCGTGTGTATTGCCCCTGCGAAGAAACAGAGGGCATGACTCTGGCTTTCCTTCAAGCAGGTGATCGCCTGAGGACTGATCGTCTTTGCAGCGAAGGCATCTGCGTCGAAGCTCTCACTGATCTTCGTCTCGCCCGCAGCGTTTCCTCCGACGATGAAGTCGGCATGGATGCAGTGAACGAGTGGACATTGCAGCTTCTGCGCATCCGTCACCTCGGACAGGCTGAGCAGAGACTTCATGCTCTCTTCGCTCTGTTGGTCAATCGTCTTGGCAAGCGCTGCAGCGATTGTTTCCAGTTGCCTTTCCGTTTGACCCATGACCGCCTCGGAGAGCTGATTGGAGCCACGCGCGTCACCACGACCCGTCAGGTCTCCAAGTGGAGAAATGTGGATCAGATGAATTGTTCGGGTGGTGAATTCACCATGAACTTCTCGATCGACATGATCAGCACCGCGCCTCTGACCCATCTCTGATGGCTGTGATTCACCGCAAGGGAAGCAATCTCATGGCTGCGCTCTGTCGTGATGCAGAGCGCTGCACAAGGCGGAGCCTCCAGATCACTCAACAGTGTGATTTTTGTCTGAATCAGACACTGCTCAAGCGATTGCGCTCTGAGCAGTGCCTGATTGCCATACGCCTCGAGCAACTGCAAAAGCTGATTGCGGGGATGGATCGCGAGTCTGTCGTTGATCCGCTGGCATTGGATTTCGCCAGTGAAGTTGCCCGGCGGGCGATTGTCAAAACACGCTCTTTGGCGAACTAACTACTGAAGCTGGGCAGGGTGCGAGACACCTTCCCTCAGTTCGTTGTCTATGACCAGTAAGGCGGCAGCCTGACCATCAGCGAACTTGGTCCGACCGAGCAGATGGGTTGCTTCATGTTCAGCTTTGATTTGTCCTTCCACCATTGGTTCAAGGAACACGGTGCTGCGTGTGTCGCCAACACGTTCTGCTGCCATCAGCAGTTGTTGGAGCGACGTTGTCACGTCCCGTTCCGTCAGGAATGCGGTGCTCATCAGGTCGTAGACCGACTCCCAGGATTGATCCGGAGCTTCAAGGGCATGCAGTTCGGGTGTTTGTGCCCTGGCAATCAGGTACTCAGCAACTTTGGCTGCGTGCTCTTGTTCTCCTTTTGCCTCATCGTTGAAGTGTTGGGAGAAGCCGCATAATTCCCGTTCTCCCATCCAAATGGCGGCGCCAAAATAGGTGGCATGGGCCTGGCGCTCCATGTTGAAGTGCGCCTGAAAGCCCTCCAGCAACGACGGATCCATTGGCTCCGCCATGGTCCGACCGGCAGGGCCAACTGGGAGTTGAACGTGCTTGGAGGGGTCTGAAAGCATCACATCGGGCTGCCTGTGTATCAAATGTACAAGAGTTATCGAGTCTTTCGATGGTCGTTGGCGTTGTGATTGATCAGCGCTGTATAATGAGATGCATTCTCAGCAGCTTGAATCGTGACGGTTCATCAGCCTCAGAAAAAGAAAGGTTGTAAGAAGTCCAAGTGCTCGAAGTGGAAGGGTGGTCAGTGCAAGTGCGGGCGAGGTTGAGCGAAGAGTTCGTCTTGCTTGACTTGGAGTTGAACCAGATTGAGTCGCATCGTTTTCGTCACTGCATCCACGTCGATCAGCTTCTGGCGTTGCATCCAGCCAAGATGCCTACTGATCGTCGGTCTGGTGCTGCTGATGATTTCCCCGATGCGTCGGTGCGATAGGCCCGAAATCAGCGTCTGTTCAGTATTGGCACCTTGATTGCCTTTTGATTTGGCAAGTAGTAAGAACAGTTTGATCAATCTTTCCAGGCTGTCTGCGGGCTGCTTGATTTCGTAGAGGTCGAGAATCCAGTTTTCCAAATAAACGTTGGTGTTCACTGGTTGATCTTTTTGGTTGAATTCAACTTTGGATTCTTCAAGCGCTTCAATCATCAGTCTTCGGTGGTTATTCCAACAAATTGAACTGTCGGTGCCAGCATGAATTAATGCCAATGTCGATTCGGTCGTATTATTTCCAATGTCATTCATGCAGTAAAGGCGAATAAAGCCATCAATTATCTTTAGCTGGAAGCTTCGATTTTCGCTGTCGTTCGTGATGATCCTGTGTTGACTTGATTTCTTCAGTGTGATGACTGATGTGACCAGTGTCGTCAGATCTTTTTCAGCCTGCGCCATATCAAATGCTGGTGCAGGATTTTAGGAATGCACCTTTAATTACTGTTGTTATAACAGTGCAAGCGTGCCTGTGATGGGTGTTGTTTGATACGCCCTCTTGGAGGTTTCGGTGCAGTTCGAGCTGGGTTGAGAGCAATGCGAATCCACTGAATCAGATTCTGACCTTGCCCACTTCTGCGCGAAGCGGCGCGTTTCCTGTGCTGATCAGAATCGGCTGACGGGTGAAGATTTCGACGCGGATCCCGCTCCGCGTCACAACGATCAAGGTCCAGCTGATGGCCAGGACTGAGATGACAAGGGCAGCTGGCCAGATCAAGGCCATCAACAGCGCAGTCAGATCAGCCATTGTTGTGCGGTTGCAATCTGCACTTGAGATAGCAATGGTCGCCTTGAGGAATGCTTGGTTGGATGGCTCCAACTTCTCGTTCTGGCGTGCAGAGGGATTGGGGGGTGACGGATTGAGCCAAGCCAGGCACCATGGTCAACCATGTTGAATCCCATGCGTCGCATCGCCTGGCTCCTCGGGGGCGCTCTTCTTCTTGCCCCTCCCGTTTCAGGGGCGGGATTGATGGAGCTGCTCGACAGCATGAAGCCGGCCCGGCCTGAGCGGTCAAGGCTGCAGCTTCCGCCGCTTCCGTTGACGCCTGGTCGCGGCAAAAACTGGGTTGGTGACCGCATGCCCAAGCAGGGAAGCTCGATTCTGGTTCTGGCAGGTCACGCTGATTCTCAACGGATGTACGGCTCTGGAACGCCAGGCTGGGCAGTCGGTGTTGCTGGAGCCGCTCCGATGCAATCGGGAATGACGGACGAGCTCTACTGGAATCTGCGCACCGCCAGGGCAGTCGTGGCCGAGGGAAAAAAGCAAGGTCTGAACATCAGCTTCTATGACCCCGGCGTGCGCACCATCCGCAATGTGCAGGATCCGCGCACCAACTGGTCCGTGGGGCAACAGCATGCTTCAGAGGGGGGATACGTGTTGGAAATCCATTACGACGCCTACTCACCCCATGGCATCGGCTCAGGAATCATCCCAGCCGTCGCGTTTGGTTTTTCCGTGATGGATGAAGCCCTGGCGAAAGAATTCGGGGCCTATCCCTATGACTACCGGGGCATGTTGGGAGCACCTCGCAGGGGTGTCTCGATGTTGGAAATCGGCATGCTTGAGGGCTCTCTGGAGCGGGGACTTCGCGACCCACGCCAACGCAAGCAGACTTTGGAGAGGATTGCCAAACGCGTTGTTTCCGCACTGCGTGAGGGCTTGGAACAAGGAACCTCACTGAGGGCGATCTGTCGTCCCACGACAGGCATCGCGGCTTATTGCCGTTAAGAGCTTAGAGAGTGGTGTTCAAACAGTCCTCAAGGCGGTCAGTTGGAATGTGCTGATTGGAGACGGCTTTCCCTAATGGCATAAAGAAGGGCATGGTGAGTTGTCCATCGATCACCAGGGGAATCAGCGGCTGTAGATCCACCCGCATCTCGGCGCCGATTTTCTGAACGCAGAGCAGTTCAAGAACCCCATCGTCGTGCTGGCGTTGGTAAATACGTGCATTCTCAATCGTGGCCAGGTTGCAGGGAGCAAATCCATGGTTGGCGACAACATCACTCAGCCTCAAACTTCAGAGCCCCCTTCTCTTGAGGCCATGAGCAGACCCATGCTCTGTCGGATGCGAGGCGAGATGGACCGAATGGATTGTTCGAGTGCGAGTGCCTGATGCCATTCACCGGCGGCTTGTGCCGCATCCTGCTGATCCCAGAGGAGAAGGCGTTCACTGAGCAATTGCAGCAGTGAGTGTGAGTCGTTGATCGTGTTGGTTCGGTTGTTGTTTTGCGTATTTTGCATACTGATACTGTCTATGATTGAAACCAAAACATCAACGCAATGAAGGGTGTGATTGCCGAGCTGAGATGTTCGGTTCACCGCTCTGATGTTTTGGCCTAAACCTGCAGCACTGCATGAAATTCATGGCCAGGCATGCGAATGTCAAAGCCGTTCAGCAATGATCAGCAGCATGAATCTGATCCTGCTTTATGCCGACGACGTCTGGTCTGGATCCAGCTGTTTCTTGGCGAATGGTCGCCGCACCCAACACATCCGTACGGTTCTGCAAGCGGTGGTCGGCGACACGCTTCGGGTTGGGTTGTATGGCGGTGCTCAGGGGAGCGCTCGTGTTGATGTCATCGACGACGCTGGTGTGACGTTGTCTGTGCAGTTGAAGCAATCACCGCCGCCAAGGCATCGCTTCGACATCGTTCTGGCACTTCCTCGTCCAAAAATGCTGCGGCGGATTTTGCGCACCGTCGCGGAATTTGGTGTCTCAAACCTGCATCTGATCAATAGTGCCAGGGTCGACAAGAGTTATTGGCAGTCACCTCTGCTGTCGCAGGTCAAGCTAAATGAAGCTTTGATTGCGGGGATGGAACGCTCACAGGACACGATCGCTCCAGTGGTGCACTGTCATCAACGCTTCCGTCCTTTTGTGGAGGATGAGCTTCTCCAGCTTTGCAACGGTCGGCCTTGCTGGATCACCGACAAGGGAGCAGCGACTGCCCTGTCGCAAACACCTGCAAGACCTGCTTTGGTGATGATCGGTCCAGAGGGAGGTTTTGTCCCTTTCGAGGTCGAGCTTGCTACCTCGGTCGTGGCAGAGCGGGTCCATCTCGGTGAACGCACTCTCAGTGTTGATACTGCCCTGCCGGCGGTCTTGGCACAGGGTCTGGCGCTGTAATCAACTCCAGATCAGCTCCAGGTGAATCGATGGATCAAGGCTGCGTTTCACAGGACATTGCTCGGCCACGCGTTGCAGCAGTGAGCGCTGTTCGTTGCTGAGCTGCTGGGGCAGTTTCAGTTGCACTCGCAGCTTTTCCACCTTGCGGGGACCTGATTGGGTCATCTGTTTCTCAACATCTGCAGTGCTCCCCTCAATCGACCAGTTTCTGCTCTTGGCAGTAATTCCCATGATGGTGAGCATGCAGGTTGCGACGGATGTGGCCAGAAGGTCGGTAGGGGAGAACTCTTCGCCTTTGCCGGCGTTGTCGATCGGAGCATCGGTGATCAATACGGCACCAGAGCCATGGTGTGTGGCTTCACAGCGCAGCTCACCGCGATACCGACAGGAAACAGTGGGCATGAAGTCCCTTCGCATGGTTTGTTCAAGTTGACAGCACAATCCGTGACTGGTCAGTTCTTTGTGGTGTGCTCACAATGAGTTCATGTTTTGTCGCTTGTGGAACTGTTGTTGTTTTAAATCTCGTGTCAGTGATTCATCTCTGTTTAAGTGTCTGATCTGATGAGTTGATGATCGAATTGTTGTTGGTAGGTCGTCATCATTGAGATGTCTTTGTCTTTTCTGCTGTACTTGGTTTCGTGAGTTGAGCTGCAGAAACAGATCGATTTGCTCAACGTTCTGGATCAAGGGTTTCTGCTGACAGGTGAGCCACTGGCTCTTCGTCGACTGATTGTCACGTCATCTGATGGCTATAACCCTGTAGCACTTCAGCATTGATGCAGTCCTTCGTGGACAATGACGACATGACAGACAACAGCGAACTTGCCGGATTGCAGGCTCTCGTCGCCGACGTTGGCGGCGGCAATGTGATCGATGCCGAACTGCTTGAAGGATGCACGGTTCAGGCGCATGAGCTTGATGAGATGGATGAGGATCAGGCTGCTCGTGTGGCGGCTCACTGTTTCTCCGTTCTCTTTGATCACAAGGTTGAGCAGCTGGAGGGCACGGCTGCTGATGCTGCGATAGGGGTCTGGCGCGGCAAGGTTGACGGCTTTGCTTTCACCATCAGCCGTGAAGATCTCGGTGACCTGGTGCTTGATTTCAGCGTTCCTGATTGATGACTGTCGATGAGCTGCGTCAGGACCTGTCCCAACGGATCGGTCGACCTGTTGAACTGCTGTTGACGCGCGATGGCGAAGCAGTCGTCGAATTATCTGATCTCTACCAACCCTCTCCTGCTGGTTTTGGAGGACGGTTGCGTCTTCGTGATGGAACGGCGATGACCTGGGAGCTGTGGCTGGAGGACGGTGACAGCTGGAACTTTCATAGTGCGCCGTTAGTGGAGTCATGACGACGTGCATCGACGCAGTTGGTGGCTTCGCTGTGATGGCTCTTGTGGCGATTTGGATTTGATCGTGGCCTTGCATGGCACCCTGATGTGACTGGGACGGCAGTTTGCGCGAACAAGATGGATCTTTGTTGCGCTAATTGTTGAGTATTGTGTTTTTGTTGCTGGGTCTTGATGAGATTTGTTGTGAGAGTTTTTGTTTGCTGAATTTATTGTTCTGTGCATGTCCTTCTCCCGCATATTGGCAGCTTGATTGCTGAGGTGCGCAGGTGGCTGAAAGTCCTGGTCAAAGTGGAGACTTGCCATTCAAAGAGCCTGTTGACGCTGCCGAACTGAATCTCGGGCTTGACCCCATTGAGGCTGAAGAAGTTCAAAATTTTGAGATTGCAAAGTCTCCACCGGATGCTGTTGAAGCTCCGTCATCCTTGGAGTCAGAAGATCATGGGGATGAACTCTCGGTCTCTCACCTCCTCCAACAGCTTTCGCTTGGATTGGATTCGCTGAAAGAGTTGAATCTTGAGGGCTTTAAGCAGATTTACCCGATCTTTCTGATTGTCTTCGGCTCGGTGATTCTCGGTTTGCTGCTGTCGTTTATCACCACATTTTTGAGCTCAATGAACCATCTGCCGGTTGTCGGTGGATTGTTCCAGGGAGTCGCTGAGCTGATTGGCCTGGTTGCTGTCGTGCGATTGATTACTTCGAATTTATTGCTGCAGCATCGACGAGCAGAAGTGTTCGCGCGTATTGCCGCATTAAAAAAAGATCTACTGGGAGGGCAGGAATGAATGTGTTGATTGCTGAGCCCGATCTGACCGGTCCTATTCCTCGATCACAAATCCAAAACTTTCAAAAACCTCGTCATTGGTGTGGATGATCTTTCGGGCACCTTCTTGCTGTTTGACAGCGAATCCAGTTTGAGCAAGACGCCTCATCAGAGCAGCTGTGTCTTCGAATCGTTCAGCCATGTCTTCAAGGGTTCCGCAATCTGCGGAGAGGGTGGATTCATTCCAGGTGAAGGAGGCCATGGCGATTTCGGAAGAGGGTGAACCAGTGCTGCGTCAGTGCAGATTTGACACGACTTTAAAGCTTTTGTCTGAGCAGTGCTGATGCCAAGGGTCTGCTGGACCCTGCTATTGGTTCAGTTGGCGCTGACGCTCTGCGCCAGTTCTTGGCCGAATTCCTCATGCAGCCCCAATCGTCCATCGATGTCAGAGACACGATCGGCCTTGTCGGCCAGTGTCAACATCTCCTGCTTCGAGCGAGGTGGTGCTTCGTTGGCTAGCACCACATGCAGAGGGCAGTGCAAGTTCTGAACCTGTGCCAGCCACCAGCGGGAGTCGGAGGCCGCATCCAAACCCCCGCTCACAAACGCCACGCTCGCAAAACGAGCTCCCGGCTGCCGACTGATCTGTTGCTGCTCACGCAGGCGTTGAGGTGTTAAAAGGTTGCGATTGACCCAGACATGGCGACGCAGCATCAGTTTCAGGATCGCTCGACTGGTGTTGAGTCGATAGAGAAGCGGTCCGATCAGTGGCAGTTCCACCAGCCGTCTGACCCAGTTGAAGCTCTGCCCTGCTCGTCCTGTCATGGTTGGAAGCGGACCTCGGAACGTTGGTGCAACTACCACGATCTGTGCCCATTGCCGAGAGCATTTCTCGGCGAGGCCTAGAGCGATGGGAGCACTGTGGCCCGCCGCCACAAGATTGATCTTGTTCAGATCAGCACCTTGAATGTGTTGAAGAATGCCGGTTAAAGCCTCACGCAGGGTATTGGCGTTGTACGCAATTGCTGGACGTTCGCTATCTCCAAATCCCGGCCAATCGAAGCTCACCAGCTGACATCGTTCACCCATGGCATCAGCAAAGTCATGCCACTCGCTCCGGCTCGACACGGTGCTTAAAGCTGGTAGCAGCAGCCAGAGGTCGCCGTTCTCTGGACCGCGACGTTCCAGCGTGATGCGAACGTCGCGGCCATTCAGGTTGACGTGGAGATTTTCGGGTACACCACCGATCCGGGAACGAAGGTTCATGGTGACGTCGAGGTATTCGACTTCGTGCATGGTTCCAGCTTCGCTCTGAAGCAGTGATCTCCCAATGGATGTTGCAAAGATTTGCCGTGCCTCACTCCATCAGTCGTGCTGGTTCGAAAGGTCACCAGCAATGAGCGAGTGGCCTGATCAGTGGATTGAACAGTGGCCCCATGGACCACAACCTCAGGGTTGAAAGGCTCTTCGTTCGAGGTCGCAGTCTCCGTTAGGGGACAGGCCTTGACGGCGCATGGCCTGGACTTCCGCTCTTGCGGCTCGCAGATCAGCGCGGAAGACCGGATCGTTCTGCAATTGAGCCACGGTGCCTGAGGCGATGATTTGGCTGGCCTGTACATCACTCAGCCAGTGCACATTGCAGATGTAGCGGCTCTTTCCGTATTCAATGCCTCTGGCCAGGATTGCATCGCGACGTTCCGGTGCGAGCTCACTGAGAACCAGTGCCCATGACCATCCAGCAGCGGTGTGGCCGGATGGGTAGGAGCCATCGCCTCTCAGCAGGGTTTCCTCGTCGGGCGTGCAAATTGGCTTGCCGTTGACCATGAACGGTCTGGGGCGTTGATAGTTGTTTTTGGCCTTGTAGGTCGCCAGACCGGCGTCGGTCAGTGTGCGTCGCAGCAGGGTGTAAAGCCTTGGTGTTCCTTCTTTGGTGATCGGCACGCCAAGAGCGCAGGAGTAGATCGCTGCGGCCTCAGGGAAATGCAGATTGGCATCAATCGCTGCCACCTCCCAGCGTGGACCTCCCTGTAGCGGAAAGGTTGATTCGGCATTGGCCACATCCAGGTCGTAGGCCATGGACCCCTTCATGGGATGCGCCGGCAGAAGCATCAGCGAATCGGGTACGGCATCGGGCGCCAGATAGCCCTCGAGCAGCCCATGCTTGATGGTCTTGAGATTCATCGGTGAACCAACATCAGGTTCGCAGTAAGTCGGTATCTGTGCTCCTGCTGGCAGGCCTGCAACGCTGATGCCTGCAATCAACCCGATCGCAGCGCAGCTGTAAGCGAATCGACTCATTGTTAGTTGTTGTTCGTTCATTCACGGCTTAGCAACTCGGGAGATTCAGTCCCAACAGTCATGGCGTCAGGTTTGCACTCCATGTATCAGCCGGTTCGCAATGGCTCTTCAACTTCGGGGCTTCATCAGCAGTGTGAGTCCTGATGCTGTGATCACAACGGTGAGCACTCCCAGCAGCGCTGGATAGAACGACTGCAGATTCAGCCAGCCGAATCTGCCGGTGTGAATCTTGAGTAACCAGAATGCATCAATTCCTTGCTCCAGCAAAACGCTGTAGAGCGACCCGCTGATTGCCGTGAGCATGAGTGGTGCCGCTGCAATGGGAACAAGCCAGCGGTGAACGCGTCGTGCCTGACGCTGTGAATCAAGGACGCGCTTCATTGCTGACGCAGTTGTTGATGCAATTCACGCTCATCTGCGCAGGGCATCCAGCGACCGTTGTTTTCATGAACAGCCTTGCAGCCGATCTGTTCAGCGCGTTCACGTGCTTCGGCTTCTGTTGCGTAGAGGCCTTTGCTGTGAGCCAATGCAGGGTCAGGCATCACCAGGCCAGACATCACAACAGCAGAGATGCAGGCAACGGTTGTGCATGCAATCGCCAAGGCAGAAAAAACCATGATTCAGATGCAGGTTCAGCGCCTCTCGCAGTGTGCAATCAGCTTGAGCTGAATCAAGTTTGCCGGTGCTGACTGTGCGCTGGTTGTTGCTGAAGCCGCTTTGAGCTTTTTTGTGGCAGCTGAGTGGTGTCACAACGGTGGCCATTGATAACCATTCTCATCACAATGGATGCAACGACAGATTGTGCATGCGCGCTCTCGCTTTCACGTGTATCGCCGCTATGGCTGGTATAGGTGGTTTCTATCAAGCTCCTGTGTTGGCTCATGCTGGTCATGGCGATGAGTTTGTCCAGACCGGTTCCGTGGGCCAGGTGAAGGCCAATCCCACCCGCGATCAGATGCTCGGTATCGTCTCTGAAAAGCCCAAAAAGGAGGCCAATGGTCAGTTGAGCGTGCCGAACGTTGCCATCGTCAAGGCCTACGGACAGCCCTACGTCTTCGTCTTCAGCGGTACCACCTACGACCCTGTTGTGATTAAGCCAGGCTCTGTTTCTGTGATGCGCACGGTGGTTCTCGATGGTGTGACGGCAGACGAGCAGATTGTCGTCTCTGGTGCGTTGTCGATCTTCGCTGAATCGCAGAAGAACAAGCGCTGAAACTCGTTTTTCTCCCTTTTTCTTTCGGCGATTCAACATTTCAACGATGTTCAACAATCTGCTGAACGACATTCTGCGCTGGTCGATTGCCCGCAGATGGCTTGTGCTGATCAGCTCCGTGCTGATCAGCCTTCTCGGCGTGATCAACGTGCTGCAGATGCCGTTGGATGTGTTTCCGCCATTTGCACCACCACAGGTTGAAATTCAGACCGTTGCGCCCGGTCTGGCTCCCGAGCAGGTCGAGCATCAGATTAGTGAGCCGATCGAGGCTGCAGTCAATGGCCTTGGGGGGGTGGATCTGGTGCGATCCGCCTCCAAGCCTGGTCTGTCGATGGTGCAGGTGGTGTTTCGTGATTCGGCCAGCTTGGATCGTGCCCGGCTGGCCGTGTCGGAACGCTTGCAGCAAGTGCGGATGAAACTTCCTGAGTCGGCGGAGGCTCCGGAAATTTCGCCGTTGCTCTCTCCTCTGGGAACGATTCTTCAATACGCTTTCACGCTTCCGGAGACCGCCTCCCCCGAGCAGGTTTTGCAGCTGCGCAGCGTTGTGCAGCGCACCTACGAACATCCACTGCTCGCCATTCCCGGTGTGGCGCAGGTCACGATCTATGGGGGTGACCATCCGCAGACCCAGTTGCAGCTTGATCTCAAGGCTCTGCAGGATCAGGATGTCGCCTTGAATGAGCTGGTTGAAGCAGCTGGCAACGCTCAATTCAATGGCCGGGGCGGGGTGCAGATTTCCGGTGGTCAGGAGCGTCTGATCCTCAGCGACCATGCCATTAGCAACAACGACGACATCACACGGTCCGTGGTGCGTGCGGGTGATGGTCGTGCCATTCCGCTGGGCTCGCTTGCAGAGGTGAGATCCGGAGCTGCGCTGCGGCGCGGCGAGGCCAGCCTGAATGGACAATCGGCTGTGGTGTTGATGATCAACAAGCAGCCTGATGTGGATACGCCTCAGCTGACACGCACTGTTGAAGACAGCATGCGACGGCTTCAGTCGTCACTTCCCACGGATGTCTCGGTGACTCAGACGTTCCGTCAGGCGAAGTTCATTGAAATCGCCATCCGCAACGTCAGTGAATCTCTCCTACTTGGCGTGGTGATCGTTGCTGTTGTGCTGCTGCTGTTTTTGATGAATTGGCGCACGGCCTTGATTGCCCTCAGTGCCATTCCTCTGTCGCTGCTTGTTGGACTGTTGTTGATGCGTGGGCTCGGCTTGCAACTCAACACCATGACCCTCGGGGGACTGGTGGTGGCGATCGGTTCCGTAGTCGACGACGCCATCGTCGATATGGAAAATTGCTACCGGGGTCTGCGCAGCAACCGGCTTCAGGACAAGCCTTTGAATCCCCTTGAGGTGGTGTTCTACACCTCGGTTGAAGTGCGACAGCCGGTGCTGTTTTCCACCTTGATCATCGTTGTGGTGTTCGCACCGATCTTCACGCTCAGTGGTGTGGAGGGGCGCATTTTCATGCCGATGGGGATCGCCTATGTGCTGTCGATCGTTGCCTCCACAGCGGTCGCGCTCACCTTGTCACCGGCACTTTGCGCCTTGCTGCTCAGTCGTGCTCCCCTGCCGGCTGCAGCGTCATGGGTGGAATCCCGTGTTCAGCGTCTTTATAAACCTCTGCTTGAGGTTGTTCTGAGATCTCCTCGCCGGGTGCTTGTGCTGGCCGTGTCTGTGGTGATCGCCACCCTGCTGATTCTTCCTAGTCTCGGCCGGGTGTTCTTGCCTGAGTTCCGGGAGCAGTCACTGGTGAACTCGATGGTGCTTTACCCCGGTGTCTCGCTCGAGATGACCAGCCGGGCAGGTCGACTTCTCTCCCAACAGCTCCAGTCCAGCGACGATGTGGAGTGGGTACAGGTGAGAGCCGGCCGGGCGCCGGGTGATGCTGATGGCGCCGGAGTGAACATCGGCCATGTGGATCTTGAGTTGAGTGATCAGGCGATGCGAGACCGTCCTGCTGCGATCGCGCGCATCCGTGAGGTGTTTGTTGGCCTGCCGGGTGTGGCACCCAACGTCGGTGGATTCATCTCCCACCGGATGGATGAGGTGCTGTCGGGTGTGCGGAGTGCCATCGCGATCAAGATCGCCGGTCCTGATCTGGTGGAACTGCGTGATCTCGGAGAGCAGGTCCGCGATGTGGTGGGCGTGGTTTCCGGTGTGGTTGATCTGCAGCTGGAGCCGCAGTTGCCTGTGCCTCAGATTCAACTGCGCATTGATCGCGCTGCGGCGCTGCGGGAAGGAGTGAGCGTCGCCGCACTGGCGCGAGCCGCTGAGGTGGCCCTGCATGGAACGACCGTTGGCCATGCGCCATCCTCCGGCATTCCGGCTCCATTGGTAGTGACGCTTCCCACTGAGCAGCAGGGCGACCTGCAGTCGCTGCAAGAGCTTCCGATCCGAACGGCATCAGGGGACTTGAAGCCACTCGGTGATTTCATGACCTTCGAACAGACGACGGGTCCCAATGAGGTCAATCGTGAGGATGTCTCCAGGCGGATCGTCGTCTCGGCCAATGTCGCCGGTCGCCCCCTTGGGCCGGTGGTGAATGACATTCGTCGCCGTTTGGATCAGTCGGTGAAACTGCCCTCTGGCTACACCCTGCGCTATGGCGGTCAGTTTGAGTCTGAACAGCGTGCCACCCGTTCTCTGGTGCTCTACAGCCTGCTTGCCGCTGTGGTGATCGCGGCGGTGATGGTGGTGGCTGTTCGTTCTCTGCCCGCGACGGTTGCCATTTTGCTCAATCTTCCGCTCGCGCTGGTTGGAGGCCTTGTTGCCGTTCTGCTCAGTGGCAGCGTGCTCTCCGTGGCATCGCTGATCGGGTTCATCACCCTGTTCGGCGTGGCAGTGCGAAATGGGCTGCTGCTCGTTGACAACTACAACCGACGCCACCAGAGGGGCGAGAGCCTCAAGGAGTTGATCCGAGCGGGCACCTTGGACCGTCTTAACGCAATCCTGATGACTGCCCTCACCTCATCGCTGGGGATGCTGCCACTCGCTCTGGCCTTCGGGGCCGGTAACGAGATTCTGCAGCCGTTAGCGATCGTGGTGCTGGGTGGCCTGATCACGTCGACCCTGCTCACGCTGGTGGTGATTCCGGCTCTGTATGCACGATTCGGATCCAGGTTGCTTGCTGATGTCAGGCGCTGAATGTTCAGGAGTCAGCCCGAGCAACAGTGGCTAGCAAGGAAGTGGCTAGCCATTCAGGAACTGGTGACGGTCCGGGATCAGCTGTGATGGGGGCGTCATCGACTGTTGATGTGCTCGTCGTCGGTGGCAATGGGCGCGTCGGTGCCTCAACAGTGCGTTGGCTCCATCGCCTCTCCTCCCGTTGCAGCGCGAGTGCGCCACTCAGACTTGCGATTGGCGGTCGCAGTAGGGCCCATTTTGAGGCTGTACGCAATCGTCTCGATCTCCCGGAGCTCCTCTTCAGGACGGTGGATCTTGAGGCTGAGATGAACTCGCTCGTCACGGTGGTGCGTGGCGCAAAGCTGGTGGTGCATACGGCAGGACCATTCCAGGGGCGGACGCAACCTGATCTCCTCCGTGCCTGCATCGAAGCAGGAGTGCCCTATTGCGATGTCTGCGATGAGTACAGCCTCAGTCGCCATGCCAAGGACCTCTCGGGAGAGGCTGCGGCGGCTGGGATTCCTGCCGTGGTGTCGTGTGGAATCTGGCCTGGCGTCAGTGCACTCATGGCGGCGGAGGCGGTGCAACAGCTTGGGGGGGCGTCGAGCTGTGAACGCATTGAGCTGAGCTTTTTCACAGCTGGAACCGGTGGTGCCGGTCCCACCATCGTGAGTGCCACCTTTCTGCTGCTGGCCACCAAAGTGCTGACCTATCGGGATGGAATGCTCACGCTCAAAGATCCATGGACCGAGCGACGGCTCGTTGACTTCGGTGATGGTGTGGGCAGGCACGCCTGCTATTTGTTCGATAACCCCGATGTGCCAACGACCGTTGAAGCGTTGGCTGTTGCTAACTGCGCTTCTCGCTTCGGCACCGCTCCGGGTGTCTGGAACAGTCTGTTTGCCGCCATGAAACTGATGCCGAGCGGTTGGCTGGTCAATCGCGCTGCGATGCAGGGCTTGGCAGTGGTCTCGATGCCTGTGATCAGATTGGTCGACAAGCTTGTCGGCGCCACCAATGCCATGCGTGTTGATGGCTTCAGCAAAGCTGATGTCAGTTCAGGTTTCCCTGAAAAGGTCACGCTGCGCTGTGTGCATGCGGATCTCGAAGATTGCGTGGGTCAGGCCACAGCAGCATTCGCGATGGAGCTGTTGCGAGGGCGTTCAGGCCACACATCTGCAGAGCAGACCATTCCCTCAGGTGTCTGGTATCCGGCCGAGCTGCAGGCAACAGCACGCAACAACATCCTTGAGGTGGCGCGTGAAAATACTTTGGTCTGGAAGATCTGAACTGGCAGCAGCATGATCACTTCGGCCTGTGCCGCGAGATGCAGCGGCAGTCGAGGTGACTCGTGCTTTCGCTGGTTTCCTGAAGAGAGCAGGCACTTTTTGATCTTCAGGTGGTGATCTGAAAGTGTTGGCTGTTCAATCAGCTCTGCTTGTTACAACTCCGGAGTCTTCCAGGGAAGTCCGGGAACCGTAGAAAACAGCGTCAGTAAAAGTCCCTGCGCTACAAGAATGGTAGTGCACCCGGCCAGAGTCCATCGCCTAGATGTTGTTGATAACCAGTTGGCGTATATGCGACTGAGCCAAGGCACAAGTAAGTAGCCGGTGAGTAACACCGTGATCAAGTTGCTGATCAACATATTGAGGGGCATGGGCAGGTTGCCGAGTGTTGGACCACTCAGCCACATCAACAGCATCACTGAGGGGTAGAGGGCCAGCCAGACCAGAAGATTCACCTTCCAGATCGGTTTCTGTGATGGTCCTTTGGCCTGAATCCACTGGTCAAAGGAGTTTGAATCCAGGCGGAAGCGATAGTGATAGCTGATCAGTTTTTCTGCTTGATTGAGCAATTCTCTTCGCTGCGGGCTGTCCAGCCAGCGGAGGCATTGCTCCAGTTCTTTAAAGCGAACATGCGTGGTCACCTTCACTGCTGGACCAGTGTCTGACTCCTCATACACAACGTCTTGCCCGAGGTAACCGCTAAAGGCCTGAGCGGCATGGTTCATGCGCTCTTGAATGCTCTGATAGTCCTGGCGCTGTGAGGCTGCGATCGAGCTGTGAATCGTGTAGACAATTTGATTTTCAGTTTGCTCAGACATGACGACTTAGTCCTTGATGCTCAATAGCGAGCCCCGTCGGGCAGCTCGCGGAATTCATCCCACACGTTGCAAGCCTCACACTTGAGAATTTGTGTGAGTTTGATTTCACGCTGGGCCTTTGGTTTCTGCATGTCTTGATTGATGGCTTCATCGGAAAATAGATCGTTGTAGTCCGACCAGGACGCCGCGTAGAACACGTTGCGAATGCCGGCCCAGTAGGCCGTGGCGTAGCACATCGGACAGCATTCGCAGCTGGTGTACATCACACAGCCAGACAGATCCCAGGTTCCTAGTGTCTTGCAGGCAGCTCGAATCGCATTCACCTCAGCATGGGCGCTCGGGTCAAGATCCCTAATAACGCTGTTGCCGGCCGAGGCCACTATTTCGCCGTTTTTGGCCACCACAGCTCCAAAGGGACCCCCTGATTTATTGACGATCCCAGCTTCACGCATCTGCTTAATCGCTTCACGCATCAAGACCTCATCATGTTTTGCTGCCATGGCCAGGAGGGGGCACTCTTCTGAATCGTGACCATGACCATCGCCCACGACAACGAAGAGAACGAAAACGACAAACACTCGGCCGACGATCACTCACGACCCTTCCAGAACTGCTTCAAGCCATGGCAGACATATGCCGCAAAACAAGATTCTTCCAACGTTGCAGCGCTGGAAGGCTCAGCGGCAGAAGTCTCAGCGCTGGAACCATTTGATCCGGTTTGAAGGCCCGGATCTGCTGGCAGCCCTCAAAAATTCGATGTGATCACTGGACGGGTCATAGAGGGTGTAGTTGGCGCCCGAACCCACACCAATCACGCTGCGTTTGGGCACAGGTTGTTCATGCAGCTGCTCGCCGGCGTGATCTTTCACTCTTGATCGAATCTGTCCCCCTGTGAGCTGCAATCTGAACTGACGTCCACTGCGCGCGGTGAATAGTCGGTTGACATCCAGTCGAGTGAGGCGATCGAGCAGGATCAACGGTGAGGTTGATTCCTCAAGTTCATCGCCCACATCCGCTGAGCTGCCGTGGATCAGGCCGCAGTCCAGTTCTATCAAGCCAAATTGCAACGAAGCCAGCCAGTTGAGGTGCTCTGTGTCCACCGCCTGTCGTAACTGCTGCACTCCGGAATCGTCGGATTGAAGCTGAAATTCCTCGGCTTTGGCTTCCCCTCGATAGCCGTGTAGAGACAGCAATTGCTCTTCCAGCCAGCCGTAGATGCAGTGAGGTTGGAGATCACCGCGTTTAGGTTGGCGTAAGCGCTTCAACAGCGCATCACACTTGGGGTGGGGACCGATCATGTCGCCCAGAACAAAGAGATGCGCCGTTCCCCGCCGCTTCTGCAGATCGGATTGGATCTGCTCATAGAGATCTAGGTCTCCACGCAGGCCACTCACCAGTGCCCAACGTTCCATCAGCGCTCACAGACGTGGCTGGCGTCTTCCGCACGCTCGGCATATTCGAACCCGTGGCTCAGGCGCCAGGCGAACACCTCGGGTAGTCCCGCCTCAATGATGGCTCGGCAGGTTTTGGAGACGTCGTACTCCACTTCACGGACACTCACCGCCCCGCTGTCGTCGTCATGGACCACATAGGTTGCTTTGGTCGAACCATGCCTGGGCTCTCCAACTGAGCCGGCATTAACAATGCGGCGCACCGGCAGAGTCATCTCCTGTTCGCTGTCGGAATGATTGCCGTTCTTTTGTACCGACACCCGAATGGATCCTTCACTGAGCTCTCGCACGTAGGGCTGATGGGTGTGACCGCAAAATAATGTCTCCGCTCCAGCGGTTTCCACGCGTTCCAGTGCTGCGAATGCATTCATGTCTGGCAGCAGGTATTCGTGCTGACTGTTGGGACTCCCATGCACAAACAGCAAGCGTTCTCTGCGCAGGGTCATGGGCAGGCTTGCCAGAAAAGCCTTGTTGTTTTCAGTGATGCGCTCAGCAGCCCAGTGGTGTGCGCGGTGACCGCGACGCTCGGCCAGCTGGGAGGGATAGCTGCATTCGCAGGCGTTGAGTCCGTCGATGATGTCCTCATCCCAGCAGCCCTGGCAGGTGGGAATGGAGCGTTCACGAACGAGTTCAATCACTTCATTGGGTTGGGGGCCGTAGCCCACCAGATCGCCCAAACAGGTAATCGTGTCGATGCCTTGTTGGTCGATATCGGCCAGCACGGCTTCGCAGGCTGCGAGGTTGGCGTGCAGGCAGGAGATCACTGCGTGGCTCATGGTCATCCGTTGGATTGAAGGGCGTGTTGTCTGTCTCTGAGTGGGGCCTGATGCAGTTCCAGCACGTCGTCTGTGAGCAGGCAGTCGTCGATCGTTGACTGAATGCCGGTGGGGTCAAGGGCTCTGCCCTGAACCACCAGGTGTGATGTGCGATTCGGCCTGCCTGCCGGCGGCTCCACCGCTTCCAAGGGAAGAAACTGAGAGCTCTGCTGGCTCACCATCCAGTTGCACAGGAATGAACGACCATCCGGCAGGTTCATCAGTGCTTTGGCCCGATACACATCGCCATAGGCGCCATTCACCAGCTCAAACCAGAAGCTGCTGAGGCTGTTGGGATCCCAGACACAACCTTGAAGATTGCGATGCCAGGATTCAAGACGCTTGAAGTCCAGGACGTCTTCGTCCGGGAGTTCTGGATCTAGGCCGAAATGCAGTGTGCGATCCGGCCGCAGATTGAAGCGCTCCAGCTGCCGGAGCACCTGCGGTTCGATGCCGTCCGGGCCGCTGTTGGTTGGTGGCTGAAACTGCTGAACCTCGATCAGCAGCAGTCGGGTGCCTGTTGACGGTGGAGCATCCGCTGTTGTTGCAACATCCAGGAGTTCAGGGATCTGGTCTTGGAGCCAGGTGCTGTCGATGCCTGCGTTATGGCCCTGTTCGAGATCTTCTTGTTCGGATCCGCTCAAGCGGAGATAGGCACAGGTGCCGGGGTGCTTCAGGAAGGAGTCGCGGATCCAAGTGGTTTTCCCGCAGCCGGGAGGGCCCGTGATCAGCCAGGTGTTCTGCATGGCCAGAAAGCGTCAGACCCGGGTATCCGCAGGCCTGGGAATGGGAATCATTCTCACTATGCCTGGTCAAATGACACTTGTCAGTGAATCAAGCGTAGAGATGGGTCATGTCTCGCCTCCAGGCACTGTCATGGTTGTTTCGGCTGCTGAGCTCTGCCTGTTCTTTGCTCGGATCGTGCTGTCAGGCGCGATTCGTTGCTTGCCGAGATTGCCGCTGATCCAGATCCAGTGGTGATGTGCTTTGTTGTGCGGCAAGCAGGTTGTCTTCGATGGAGCACTGCGGATCGTTCGACACCAGTCGCTAACCATCAGGAGCCCATGATTCAGATCTCACGGCGTATCAAAAATAACAATTGATCGGCTTCTAGGCTCAAGCTCTTGGCGATTTAAGTTCTCTTAACGTTTTGCAAATGCCTTTGTTGCTGCAGTTTGCCTTTCTACCTCTTCTGTTTGGCCATGGAGGAGGTGGAGGAGGAGCTGATTACTCCAAGCATGCTTACTCCGTGTGGGCAGAAGAGCATGCTGAGCATCGATGTGATGCTTACAAGCAGGGCATGAATTGGGATGAAGCTTATGCCTATGCCAAGGAATCGTCAGGCCAAGGTTGGAGAGCTGTGTTTGTCTCTTATCCTGAAAGAATGAAAGCATTCAATGCTGCTATTAAGCGAGATTGCAAGATCCTTCATGTTGAAGCGTGGAATCAAAAAGTGAACAATTGATCTGTGGTTGATTGATCTACGCAGTTGCTTTCTGTTGATTGAGATCTGAATCTGCTGCCGCGCCTCGAGTGATAGGACAAAAGAGGAAGGCCGCCCTTCCGGATGGAAAGACGGCCTAAGTCGCTCGTTTGTGCATTGTTCAACCCATCGCTTGTCGAGTAAGGAAGGGGTCGAAGCTTCTGGCTAGAGGCGCCCTGGGGCCATGTGCTCTAGGTGTCGGGTTGTTGTCTCCGAGGGCACCTAGGGCGGTGCGAGTGGAGCGTCGATTGGCGTGGCGCACAAGGTCTGCCTACCAAAGGACCAACCCAGGTCATTGTTGAGACTGTTGGAGCAGGGGCCAGAAGTCAGTCTGCTTCAGCGATCTGCTCAGGTGGAGTGTCGACCAAGCTTGGTTCCTCCGATTGCGTGGCCTTACTCTCCACCCGCAGAGGCGTTTTTGGCATCGGTTAAATCGCGCATTGCCTTGGATGGCAAAACCTCCAATAGTGGAAACGGTGTGGCTGGATCGTTCCCTGGAAGCAACTCTTGAGCTGTTATCAATACCGCAGAAGGATCGGCTGGCGACCATTGGCGGCGGCAAAGCAGCAACTTTGATTGACTGATGGCGGCATTTGCGCGGGAGATTGAAGCCTGTGATGGCTATTCATCCAGGCGGACCAAGGAGATCTTCAATCAGAATTTCAAGGACGCCACCCCTGAGGAGATTGAGGCGTCCCGCAAATGGTTCGACCACGACAGATGGACTGAAGAGAATCAGGAACAACAGATCTGGAAGCCAGATCTGTTGGCCCCAGTGCCAGAGGGTCAACAAGGCCACGGTGTGTTCGTGGTCAAGCATCCACACAGCATCACCTTCATGTGTGGGCTTTGGGCGGTCGTGCTTGCGCTCAGCGACGAAGCAGGCAAGAGGCACAAGTATCCGGCCTGGACACTGGGAGTGAAGACCGGCAAACGGTTCCGATGTTCACCCTCAGCCATTCGCACATTGATCCTCGGCCAGTTTGATCAGGACACCTATGACAACTGGAAACAGCTTGTGATGAACAACCAGCAAGGAGCGTATGAAGCTCTTGCTTCTGCATGTGATTGGCTTGGACACAAGAAAAAAGTTGGCTTGAGCTACCTCAGTGGTCGATCATCGATGCAGCTTTTAACGGACATGGGGATTCGATGTGAGAGAGACCATGCCTTCCTTTATCCCCATTACAAAAAGATGTTTGAGGAGAGGCTGTTGAACGAAACCAGGTCGGAATATGAAGAGTGGCTCAAACATGCTGCAAGCGACCATCGAGAGATGTTTAAGCAGATGGTCTGGAACACCAAAAGAGAGAACCCAAGGCTCACCGAAGCGGCTGCACGACAACAGGTCATTACCACCCTTCATGAAATGGGCGTGATGTCATAAAACCTTGCCGCCAACCTGTCGTTACGGATGGTTCATCAATGTCTTCAGCATCAAGTGATTCCAGATTTCTCAGTGATGATCAGGACTTGATTGCACAGAACCTCGATCAGATCATTCATTCGGACACCTACAAGCTGGCTCACCATGACCTTGACCTGCTGAATCGGTCGTCGATGCGCGGGGTCAGGATGCTTTTGGAGATTAGTAAGCCAGAGCTAAGGCTTGAGGAGGCTGGAATCACTTCGACCATCATCGTCTTCGGAGGTGCTCGCGTTCAAGAACGCTCAACTGCAGAGGCGTGTCTGGCGAAATCAGTTGATGCACTGAATGCTGACTCAAGCTCCCCCTTTTTACAACGCAAAGTGGATCAAGCCCGAAGACTTGTAGAGCTTTCTGGTTTCTACGATTCAGCACGAGAATTTGCTTATTTGGCTTCCAGATATGGCCAACAAGGTGATAGCTCCTCTCCTTGTTGTTCGACCCATGTGATCGTGACTGGTGGCGGCCCTGGGATTATGGAAGCTGCCAACCGTGGAGCTTTTGACGCTGGCTGCCGTTCGATCGGTTTCAATATTGATCTTCCCCATGAGCAATATCCAAATCCTTACATTACTCCAGAGTTGTGTTTTAAATTTAACTATTTTTCGCTGCGTAAATTCCATTTTGTGATGCGCTCAGTTGGTGCAGTGCTATTTCCAGGCGGTTTTGGTACGTTGGACGAACTTTTTGAAGTGCTGACATTGCGGCAGGTTGGAGCTAAAAGCGCCATGCCAATCATTCTTTTTGGTACTGATTACTGGTCGAGTTTGATCGACTTCGACTTCATGGCTGACTCGGGACTGATTGATGATAAGGATCAGCAATTATTCCAGTTTGCTGATACAGCTGATCAGGCTTGGAGCATGATTCGTGATCAAGCTCAAGCGCCTTCCTGAACGATTGAACCAAAGTCGAGGTATGGCCTCGGCTGAATCAATAGCTCTGTTTGACCCAGGACTTTGACTTGATTGGACGTCCTTTGCGTCATTCGGGGTAATTTCAGTTGCAGAGACTGATTTGATGTGAAGCGTTTTCTCGCCACGGTGATTGGCTTAAGTGCTATGGCTGCCCCGGCCTTTTGCGCTGAACAAATCAGCTTTCAGCTTGGTGAATTCGAGCGATCTATCCCGATCGATGAACTCGCCGACTACGCGGCTGGCAAGTCTCCAGGAACCGCGCTCGCCGATATTCTTCGTCTGTTTAAACCTTCACAACAACAGGCACTCCGTAAGGCTCTCAATCAGTCGGCGCCGGTGAATGCCGTGATGGCATCGACCTATCTATCTACGCCTTTGGGGCGTCGAACGATTCAACAGCTGGTGAAGCTGATCAACCAGCCCACAGACGTTGCAGCAAATGCCCTTGCTTCAGCATTGATCGAGGGAGCTGCCAGCAATAACAGCATGGGCATGATCGATGTGCTTCAGGCCTATCCATTGCCCACGATTCCTATTGATGTGAGGGCTGTCGCTTCGCTGCTGCGTTCCCTTAATCAGGAGTTCAATCTTCAGAACAAGTTGTATTCGCGTCTGGCTGAACTGGAAGGGACTCCAGAGACTGGTCCAGATCTTCTGGCTGCCGCGAAACCAGGCAGCATCCGCTTTCAGCAGTTTCACTTCAGCTTTAAAGGCCATGTTGTCGACAGCATCAAAGCCGGCGCCTATCTGCCTGACTCGTCGACGGCTGAGAGCAAGGTTCCTCTGGTGGTGCTTGCGCCCGGCCTGAACACCGACATGAACGCCCTTTTGTATGTGGGGCAGACCCTTGCCAGTCATGGATATGCGGTTGCTTCTCTCGATTTTCCCTTCACCAGCGCCGACACCATGACGGCAGCCATCAAGGGCACAGGAGCCATTCCTCCTGCGAACGCCTGGTATCGCCAGCCGATCACAGTCAGCGAATTGATCGATCAGGTGGAGAAGCGCTGGGGGAATCGTGTCGACACACAACGGGTTGGCGTACTCGGTCAGTCCCTTGGCGGTTATACGGTCACGGCGCTTGCTGGCGCCAAGCTGGACTGGCCCCATCTGGTTCGTGGTTGTGAGCAGCTGAATGATCTCCGCACAGTGGTTCTCAATCCGGCGATCGTCTGGCAGTGCAAAGCACCCGGTCGTGTGGTGAAACAGACAAGCTTTCGTGATCCCCGCGTCAAGGTTGCTGTGGCGGTGAACCCGGTGACCAATCCGATTTTCAGCAGTCAATCAATCTCCTATGTGGAGGTGCCGATGCTTGTGATCGCTGGCATGAATGACGTCTTTGCTCCGCCTGTCTCCCAGCAGCTCTCCATGTTTACAAGCCTCCGCCAGCCAGGCTCGGTTCTGGCAGTTCAGGAGAAGGGCACCCATCTTTCCTTCTTGGATGCCACTTCAAACTTTCCACCAGTGATCACCGGTCCGGATCAGTCACTCGCCAGACAGCAGCTTCGGGGGATGGCCAAACTGTTCTTCGACAGGAATCTGCTTGGTGATTCAGGGACTGTTCCGCTCGCGCCTGCGGGTGATGGATCATTTCAATCTGGTGGAGCCCCTCTTCCTTTGCTGTTGCGATCCTCGTTAACCATGCAGCAACTGCAGCAGGTGGAGCCAGGCCTGAAGGAGGTTCCCTGATTGCACGACTGCTGAGAACCTTTTGGCCAGAATCATGAGTGCTGAACATCACTTGAGCGTTTTCGATCTTTAGACAATGGTCAGCAAGCCTGGCTCTCACTTATTCCGTAGTTCTTTGATGACTGCAATAAAAAAAGGTGGCCGCAGCCACCTTTGTGTTGGTTGTGTTGGGTTGATAGCTGAAGTCAGCTGTTGCTCCAGCTGAACTGTGCGCCCAGACTGATCAATTGTGCATGGGTCAGTGAGGAGTGGTTTTCGTCATAGGGGTTGCGAATCTCGTATACCCCTGTGACCTCGTCGTAGCTCATGATTGTGCGAGCGTGACCGCCCCATCCTGCGCATACGACACGGTCGCTGTTAACGAGGGTTTGCAGCTCCGCAGAGCTCACATTGTTTACGCCGATGCCTGACGCGCTTGCATTGCCCCAGCTGGAATTGAGTCCAGTGATATGGGTAATCGCGTCAGTGGTGAACCCCCAGCTGATGCCTTCATCACCGGCAATGCCGTAGCGGTTTGTCGCTTCTTCTTGATTAAGGCGACCCGACTCATTCAGTTGTGCATAGGCTTTTTCCGCCAGGGCAACCCAGAGTTCGTTGTGGTCTGCCACCACGCCGTCGATTGCGTCGCCCGCGCCGGTGTCGGCATGCAGGTAAGTGCCATCGGCTTTGGTCGCCATCATGCTGTCGACGGTGACGTAATCAGCCTGCCCGTTGGTATAGAACCGAACGCTGTAGGTGCCGTCACCATTGTCAGTGAACATGTCCTCAATGATCGACACCTTTTTGTCGGCGGTGCCGGCAAGAGCGGAGAGGAAATAACAGGAGCCTGTCGCTCCTTGATCAATATCGCCGGCGCTGTAGCCACCGATCTCCAGGGTGCCTCCGGCCTGGGTGTAGGTGCCGGTGTGAATCATCGGCCTGTCGGTGCCGAGCATGTGTTTGCCAATCAGCAGATTGAGGTTCTGGGTGCTGGTGCCGGATTCCAGATTGCCGAGATCATCAACGATGCTGTCGTAGCCGGTGTAGTGATCATTACTGGCATCCCCGAACACCACCTTTTTGGAGAGGCCGGCAATATCAGCGCGCATGGTGCCGCTGAATATGTTGTGGAATTGCTTTAGATCGGTCAGCTCGGTATTGGTGACAGATCCATAGTCGCCAGCACTTTTAAGGATGCCGATCACGTCGTCGCGGCTGAATTCGTTATCGAGTTTGATTGAGTTGAGCGTGGCGTTTTTGACGCTGCTGTCATCAATCAAGCAGTTAGTGATTTGTTCAAAGCAGTCGGCCTGGCGGCTGATGTTGAGATTGAAGGCAGTGGCGCCTTTGTTGTTCCACCAAGAGGTGTTATAGCTGTAGATGCGGCTGGTGTAGTGGCCTTCACTCAGGTAGGTGCTGATGTTTTCATCCTGAGTTCCCCACTTGTTGGACCAGGTGACCAGTGAGCCACCCTCGTCATAGAGAGCCAGACCAACGTTGGCCGAGAGGCCTGTGAGGGAGAGGTCAAAGTTGCCGGATTTGCCGGCATAGAAGGAGAAGTAATCGTTGCTGTCACGATTCCAGCCGCTGCGGTAACCAACGGTGCCGATCACCTGTTTGTCATCGCGATAGGCGACGGTGCCGATGTCAGCTGCATTGTGGAAGCTGTCGGTGACGTCGTAGCCGCTGCCTTCATGGGCGGAGAATCCGCTGCCAATCGTGAAGTTGTAGTGGGTTTCGGTGCCGGTGGATTGATCGCGATCAAAGCGGTCTTCTGCGAGCAGGTTGTTCACCTCTGCGCGTTCGCCGAGATAAGAGAGCAGATCCGGATCAATGTCAAAGATGCTTGGCATTGGCATTGGCACAAAGCCCATGGCGCCGGACCTCGTATCTCCGGTGAGTGGATCGAGCTGGGTTTGTGCGGTGTTGAGATCTGTTGGGCCAGCCTGATTGGCTTGATTGAGCTTGAGCAGGTCAGTGCTGGTTGTGGGTTGTGTGCTCAGGATGTCGCGGCCGCCGAGGTGACCATCGGTGAGGAGATCGATCTGGGCTTGATCGCTGTTGTCTTGCTGGCGATCACTGCCTTGATCGCTCAGGGCAGGGACCCAACCAAAACCTTTTGGCTGACTGGTGTGGTTCTGGATGGGTGTGCCCTGGTTCCAGAATGCAGTACGAGGCAGGTTGAGTGTTGCTGCGCAATCGTTTTGAGCCTCATCTGCCAGCGCAGAGAGCGGATCATGGGCGCTCAGAGGATCGAAGGCCAACTCGGACTGGAGATTTTTCTGTGGAGAGAGGCCGTAGGCGGAAGCGTCTCCTCCAGGGAATGGCTGGTAGACATTGCTGGCGTCCAAAACGCCGAGGAGCTCGCCTTGGAGGTTGAACTCAAGCATGGGAGGAGGTGAGAACGTTGGAGACCGGATTGGGGCCTGGCCTCTGAATGAACTCAGCTTTCCCGTTTTGTTGATTGGCCTTGATGATCGAGATCAAGAGGAGCTGTGATTTTGCTCACAGGTGCTAGTTGGAAGCAATGGCTGAGCTGCTTGATTCCAGCAGGACTTTCTTTTTGCGTGGCTATCAGTGAGGTTGTTCGCCGACCTCGTTGAGGTCGAGGGAGATGCCATGAACGCAGTAATCTCAATGGCTGTTGTTTTGCTGGCAGCTGGAGCTGGGTCAGAGTCCGTCTCGCCTGATGGTCAGCGCACGTACGCCTGCCGCAGTGAGCGCTTGTCGGCAGCTGGTTGTTTCAACGCCTGGACCAAGCTCACCCATAAGGGTGAGTCGGATGGGTGGGTGCCTGCTTATTGCAGTGATCAACCTGATAAATACAGCTCAGGGAGCTGTTATGGCGGTGGTGTTCCCTGGTGGTGGTGGAACGGCAACGGAAGGATTGGTGATGCTGTATTGAACGACTTCTGGTTTCGTGATTACGCGGGTCCTGAAGTCGATGGTGTGTTCCGCAACAACAATGCTTACGGCGATGCTCAGCGTTTGCCAGGTCATCACCATTGCTACAAGGCCAAGGAAAGTACTTTTTGCATGGAATTCATGCGGCCTCGTTAGAGCCTTTGAGCCTTGTCTGGATCTTGATGAAGCATCGATCAATCAAGACAGCTCATGGCTTTCGATTGTGATCCGGCAATGAGTGTCTCAAGTCAGCCTTGAAGGTTTTGAATCACTTCCGGCTGCAACCGTTAGTTGACTCAGCGTCCACTCTGCCGATTACTCAGCAGCAGCCAGGTCGAGGGGGAAGAAATGAACTTTGTGCTCGTGAATCACTTTCATGTCGAGGCCGGCATGGTTGAGGATGTCAGCTCAGGCGAAGCAAAATCCGCGCTGTGTCTCTGCAGATCATGGTTTTCGCGAGTGGATCGATCGTTGCCTGCTCAATCCATCGGCCTGCGAGTTCGATGTCTTCGTAGGGGTAATCCGTGGAGAACATGATGCGTTCCGGGCCGAGAGTCGCGATCGAACACTGCAGTGCCGCATCATCACACACGCCTGAGGTAGTGATGAAGAAATTTCGTCGGAAGACGGCGCTGGGTGTGGTGCTGATGTCGTTGCGATAGCGAGTCGACGCATAACGACTGTCCAGTCGCCAGAGATAAAAGGGCAGGTTCTCACCCATATGTCCGAGGATCACGTTGGCGTTGGGATGTTTGTCGAAAACGCCTTTCACAATCAGACGCAGCGCATGGGTAGCGGTGTCAAATGACCAGCCCCAAGTGGCACCATCGAGTTCTTTCACCATCGAAGCAGGTTGGTTGGTGGGAAGTCCGGGATGGAGATAAAGGGGCACATCCAGCTGCTCGAGCGTCGACCACAGCGGATCGACTCTGGGGTTGTCGAGGTATTCAGATTGTGTGCTGCCATTGACCAGAGCTCCAACGAAACCCAGCTCGCTGACGCATCGCTTCAGCTCCGCACAAGCGGCATCGATATCCAGCAGATTCAGTGCCGCAAAGCCTCTGAAGCGCCGAGATTGCTGCTCGATTGCTGCGTGCAGAGCGTCGTTCGCATGTTTGGCCATGGCCGATGCTTCGGTCGAGTCGGCGATCGCTTGAATACCCGGCGCAGTCTGTGACAGTACGGCGATCTCAATACCGGCCTTATCCATATTGGCTAGTCGCTGTTCAGCCAGCTCAGGCAGTAACGGTTCAATCACCCCCAGCACTTGTGGGTCGAAAAACTCCAACTCTTCTGATTTGGGGAGAAGTTCTCCGATGGAGAAGTGTTCTTCGAGAGCGATCTTATTGATGTTTGGCTCTTCCTCTGCCGCTGCCGGTATCAGTTGGGTGCAGTTCTGGTTCACTTTCGGACCTATTGTTGATTCGCCAGTCATTGCCCGTTCATTCATCGATTTGCCGGTGTCAGTTTGTTGAGACTTGAGCCTGTTCTATTGGTAGCAGCGGTAGCGATAAAACAAAAAACATCGGAAATAACCAAGTGTTTGCTCCTGGGTTTTCTTTTGTTTTATGCGCAACAGGGCGTGATTGTGGGCTAGTGCTGATTTGCTGTCTGAGCGGTGTTGGTGTGAATGCCTGAGTGGATGGAATTCAGGTGATGATTTGAAATTTGGCTGTGAGGTCGTTGAAGTCGTAGTCGGAGGTTGACATCTGGGTGTCGTCCTCAAAGGCAAAGAGGCAGCAACCGAGATTTTTGACTTGAGATGAGCCGTAGGTGTGGATGTCACCTGAGAGGTATTGATTGATGTCAGCACGATGAAAATCCGATTGATCTCGAATTCCATTGAAGCTACTGATCGCGAACGGCTCTATTTGAAGCGTGTGTGATGCGTGCTCGCTATCCTTTTGATTGATTGAATGACCCGAAGAAGTGGGTTTTGATTGAAAGCTTTTGACGCTTTTTATGGCCAGGATAATGGCGACTGCTGGAAAAGAGATGATTCGGAGAATCGTAAAAAGAGGACTTAGTTCATCGTGTGCAGCCAGTCTTTCTATGTCTAAATTGATGGGATTTTTGTATAAGTGATTGTCGGGACGTTTGTCTCTTGTCGATATTTGCTGGACCGAATTTACTGTCTTATTAATACTAAAAATTGCCGAATCCTGCTCCGAGCCTGAATACCCGCCTTCTTTGTCTGATGTCGCTGTTATTTTAAGACTTTGCGCATTGCCCACTTTCCCTAAAAGATCAGCTGTGAAGAAGACTGTTTGAGGTATATCCCAGTTTTCAGGCGTGAAAACTAGCTTTTCTTGAGAAAAAATCCCTTGGAAGTCGTTCGGCGAATTTAAAGTAACTGTGAGATTGCTCGTTGGCGCAGCTGTGAGAACTACAAAAAATGCATCGCCAGTTGAAGCCTTGTGTTGAATAATACTGTCATCAACTGAGGAGCAAAAAGAATTAGCTAATATTAGTACGCCTTTTTCTTGACTAATTCCGCCATCAGTTTTTGACCTAAGGGTTTGACCGCCGCCGCCTTCCCCTAATAATGAGTCGTAGTTAGTAACTATTCCCGTTGGTTGTAATTCACGAAAGTTGATCAAGCTATCTGTTGTGAATGTTGTTGATGGTTGATCGACCTTTATTTGACCTGTCTCAATGAATTCGTTAAAGCCTGAAGGCGGGTTTGTTTTAGGGGCTACATCGATGTTGATGCCGGTGTCGACGGTGAGGGTGACGGTGTTGTTGCTATCAGAACCGTCGTTGTTGGTATTGCCTGCGGAATCGGAGAACTTGGAGGAGGCAACGGAGATCACACCGTCGGTGGTGCTGTCTGCTGTTGGTGTGAAGGTGGCGGAATAGGAGGTTGCCGATGCAGCGCTCCAGTTGGAGAGGGTTCCACCAGAGACGGTGACGTCGGATTCAGCGAAGTTGGAGGAGGCTTCTGAGAGGGTGAAAGTGAGGGTTGCGGTTTCTCCTGCTTTTAGGGAGGCGACATCAGAGCTGACGGCGATGGTGGGCCTGCCGGTGTCGACGGAGAGAGTGACGGTGTTGTTGCTATCGGAGCCGTCGTTGTTGGTATTGCCTGCGGAATCGGAGAACTTGGAGGAGGCAACAGAGATCACACCGTTTGTGGTGCTGTCTGCCGTTGGTGTGAAGGTGGCGGAATAGGAGGTTGCCGATGCAGCGCTCCAGTTGGAGAGGGTTCCACCAGAGACGGTGACGTCGGATTCAGCGAAGTTGGAGGAGGCTTCTGAGAGGGTGAAAGTGAGGGTTGCGGTTTCTCCTGCTTTTAGGGAGGCGACATCAGAGCTGATGGCAATGGTGGGAGCAGCACCGTCGATAACGAGTGCGCTGGAGCCGGCGAGGGAATCGCTACCGGCAAGGGAGGGGAGTGTGAGAGTGGCATTGTTGCCTGCGGCCTCTTTGATGGTGCCGCCGTTGAGTGCGAGAGAGGAGGTGGCCTTGTAGTTGAGATCGGAAGCGGTGTCGCCTGCTTGAACGGTGTAGGAGAAGGCGAGTGTGGTGGTGCCAGATCCAGAGGAGTAGGAAGCGTTCTGGTCTGTAGAACCGGTTTCGAGGGTGAGTTGCGGGGTGCCACCAGTTGTTGTGACGGTGACGGCTTCTGAGAAGACGACGTTGATGGTGATGACGTCACCAGCTTTGTAGGTCCCATCAGCGGTGGAACTGCTGACGGATTGCACTGTTGGTCGAAGGCTGAAGACCCTTACGTGGCCTGAGTTGCTGCCATTGCCGTCGTTGCCGCGGGCACCGATGGCAACGAAGCTGCCGTCGCTGGAGAGAGAAACGCTTCTGCCGCTGGCATCGAGGGCGGCTTCTCCATCGATATCGCTACCGAGTTGATTCCAGGAGGAGGAGGCTGAATCCCACTGGTAGATGCGCGTATGGCCTGAGCCATTGCCATTGGCGTCGTTGCCGCCGGCACCGATGGCAACGAAGCTGCCGTCGCTGGAGAGAGAAACGCTGTGGCCGCTGCCGTCATAAGCGGCTTCTCCATCGATATCGCTACCGAGTTGATTCCAGGAGGAGGAGGCTGAATTCCACTGGTAGATGCGCACATGGCCCGACTTTGCGCTACTGCCATTGTTGGAGGGGGCACCGATGGCAACGATGCTGCCATCGCTGGAGAGAGAAACGCTGACGCCGCTGCTATTGTCTTTGGCTTCTCCATCGATATCGCTACCGAGTTGATTCCAGGAGGAGGAGGCTGAATCCCACTGGTAGATGCGAGTATGGCCTGAGCTGTTGCCATTGCCGTCGTTGGAGGTGGCACCGATGGCAACGGTGCTGCCATCGCTGGAGAGAGAAACGCTGTAGCCGCTGGAATCATTAGCGGCTTCTCCATCGATATCGCTACCGAGTTTGTTCCAGCTGGAGCCGTTCCATTTGTAGATGCGCGTATGGCCTGAGTTGTTGCCATTGCCGTCGTTTCTGTGTGCACCGATGGCAACGATGCTGCCATCGCTGGAAAGAGAAACGCTGTAGCCGCTGTAATCGAGGGCGGCTTCTCCATCGATATCGCTACCGAGTTGATTCCAGGAGGAGGAGGCTGAATTCCACTGGTAGATGCGCGTATGGCCTGAATCTTCACCATTGGCGCCGTTTCTGTGTGCACCGATGGCAACGATGCTGCCATCGCTGGAGAGAGAAACGCTGTGGCCGCTGCGGTCACTAACGGCTTCTCCATCGATATCGCTACCGAGTTGATTCCAGGAGGAGGAGGCTGAATCCCACTGGTAGATGCGCGTGTGCCCAGAAACAACCTTGCCATTGCCGTCGTTGGTGTAGGCACCGATGGCAACGACGCTGCCATCGCTGGAGAGAGAAACGCTTTTGCCGCTGTAATCGCCGGAAGCTTCTCCATCGATGTCGGGGCCGAGCTGGGTGAAGGCCATCGCTACGTCTCCTCGAGGCTTGCGTCCTGATCTCCCAAATCGAGCCAGCTACTAGGCTTCACCGGACATGTCCAGACGCCAGCGTTCCACTCCCTGTTCCAAGGGAGATGCTCCGGTATGAGTGGCGAGAGAACTAGCAAATGCAGGCTTTGTTTGCTTGATTCTGGAGCCGACACTGTGATGAAGCCACTGGTGTTAAGCCGATTCGTGCAGGATTTGATTGGGCCATCGCTCGGTTTCGTTGAGAGGGGTCAAGAGGGGGCTGAGTCTTGGTTCCGGCTTTAGAGGTCTGTTCGATGCCACTGGCTGCATGCCATTTTCAAATCGATCGCTGCACGCACCGCCTCTAGGCAGAATCGTTGTCAGGAAACTTGAATTGAGTGGCTGCGAGCAGCATCCAATCTGAGGATCAGAGTTGGCCCTGGTGGCCGCTGCTGCCGTTGTATCCATATGGCCGCCGTGCCACGCACTTTGAAGAGCTGATTCCCGGACAGCTCTGGAGCCTTGAGCAGCTTCAGGGTGTGTATTACGTGGCGGTGCCGATCCGGCTCACGGTGGTGAAGGTTCCCGGCGGTTTGATGCTGGTGAATCCGCTGCCGCCCACCGGCGAGCTTCGTGCGTTGATTCGCCGCCTCGAAGCTGAGCATGGTCCGGTGCGCAGCATCGTGTTGCCCACGGCCTCCGGTCTGGAGCACAAGCTGCCGTTGGCTCCTCTGGCCAGAGCATTTCCTGAGGCTGATCTCTGGGTCTGCCCAGGCCAGTGGAGTTTTCCGATCAATTTGCCGCTTTCTTGGTTAGGTGTGCCCGCCAACAGAACCAGGGTGTTGCTTGACGATGGCGTGCCCCATCCCGAAGTCTGTGAGTGGATTTCGCTTGGGCCCCTGGATCTCGGCGTTGGTCGTTTTCAGGAAGTGAGCTGTCTGCACCGCCCCTCAGGCGCACTGCTGGTGACGGATGCCCTGGTTGGGATTTCCTCTGAACCGCCGGATGTGTTTGCTCACGACCCTGCACCGCTGCTGTTTCATGCGCGTGACCGCGGCGATCAACCCTTTGACGACACACCAGACAATCGCCGGCGCGGCTGGGCGAGGCTCGTGTTGTTTGCCTCCTATCTGCGGCCTGAACCGCTTGATGTACCTGATTTGCTGCAGGTGATCCGGCAGGCTTTTCGGCCCGGTCTGCGCAGTGCGCGAACCCATTTCGGCCTGTATCCCTTCGCCTGGAAGCTCGGCTGGCTGGATTCGGCAAGAGCGTTGATGGGAGATGGTCAACCACGACTGCAGGTGGCACCGGTGTTGGAGCGCCTGGTGCTGCCCAGGCAACGACAGGCGTTGATCGCCTGGTTGGCGGCTCTCGAACAGCAGCGCGATCTGCACTGGTTGGTGCCCGCTCACTATTCAGCGCCGCTGGTCTTCTCAACCTTGCAGGTTGTTCAGCTGCGCGAGCATCTCATGATGCGGGAATGGGCCCCCAGTGAAGGCAACTGGGAGTTCCTGGCAAACATTGATCAAACCCTGCTCGAACTCGGCGTTGTTCCCGACTCGCAGAAGTCATCGCAGTGAAAAAACGCTGTAATCGCTCATCACTGCAGATGTGAATTGGATTTGGATTCAGAGATCCGAGTCGGAGTCGATCGCCATTTCATCGTCGCCGAACAGCGTCTCTTCCAGCTCCTTGCGTTGCTCCATCTGGCGCAGGAAATAGCCGGTCATCATCGCGGAGGCCAGCATGTTGGCCAGGTTGTCGCGATTGGAGGTCACTTTCACCTCGAACTGTTCACCGGGAAGCATTCCCAGCAGCCCCTGAACGTTGTGGCGAATGATGTCCTGAATGTCCGGACTGGCCGATTTGGCCACGCGTTGCAGCACGTCTGGAGATTGATCCTGCAGGTACTGAATCAGGCCATTGACGGGCTGACCCTCCTGGTTATCGGTGGTCAGAAACTCAGGGTTAAACATCCCATCGCTCTCCGTCATGTGACTGACCCTATCGCAGCTGTGCTCTTCGTCACTAAAGCGTCGGGTCGAGAGAACCGAATCGGACCGAACCTGTTAAGCGGCCAGTAGCGCAGGATTGCCGTCCCGATCACATCGGCTTCCGGCAGCGGGCCCCAGAGGTGGGAATCAAGGCTGGCATTACGGTTGTCGCCCATCACCCAGAGTTCGTTGTCGGGCACGGTGAGCGGGGCCATCACATAGTCGATCTCTTGGTTCAGCCAGGGCTCATCCACGGCCTCACCGTTGCGCCAGAGCTGGCCATCTCGCACCTCCAGCTGGTCTCCTGGCCTGCCCACCACCCTCTTGATCAAGGCAGCATCCGGGTCATATCCGGCCTGTACCAGAGGCTCAGGAACCTTGAACACCACGATGCTGTTCAGGGGCAGCGATTGGTGACGTACCCGGTCAAAGCGTGGACTCAGTTTCTCCACCAGGATCCGGTCCTGCAGTTGCAGGGTGGGCAGCATCGATCCGGATGGAATCCAGCGCGGCTCTACCACGATCCAGCGCAGCAGCAGTGCCAGCAGCACCCAGATCAGCAAAGAGCGCCAGCTCCCCTGATGTTTCGTGGAGTCGGCGGAAGGGTCGCTCATCAGCAGCGTCAGCAATGAGGGTTGGCCTTGACCGAGGATCGCATCAGCCTTGGCATCAGGTCTGAGTCACGCCGCCGACAATCTCGCTGCAGCGATAGGTCTGCTGTTGTGCCTGCAGCGGCAAGGCCTGGAGCGCCTGGTGCTCTGCCCTGGCAGTCGTTCTGCACCACTGGCGCTGGCGGCGGGTGGCCTGGCTGAACGGGGATTGCTGACGCTGACCACGGCCATTGATGAGCGCTCCGCCGCCTTTCATGCCCTGGGCATGGCGGCAGCATCCGGGCGTGCAGTGGCTGTGATCACCACGTCGGGCACTGCGGTGGCCAATCTGCTGCCCGCTGCGGTGGAGGCCGATCGCTCCGCTCTGCCCTTGCTGTTGCTCACAGCCGATCGTCCGCAAAGGCTCAAGAATTGCGGTGCCAACCAGACGGTCAATCAGGAGGACTTTCTGGCGTCGGTTTGTCGTGCGTTCACGACTGGACCCCTGGATGGTCTGCACCGGCTGTCCCAGACCCAGCTGCAAGCGCTGGCGAACCAAGCCTGGGAGCAAACGCTTCAGTATCCCGGGCCGGTGCACCTCAATCTCCCCTTCGAGGAGCCCCTGCATCCCAGCCGCGAAGACCAGCAGCAGGCCTGGTCGGGTTGGGATTGTGCTGTGAATCAGCAGCGGCAGCTTCGCCGTCCACCGGCCTCCGCTGCTACCCGGCCAACCGATGGCTTCGATTGGTCCCGTCCCGGCGTGGTGGTGGCAGGACCCTGGCGAGGCCTGGAAGCCGCCAAGCCCGCCTATCAGCAGGCAATCAGGGCGCTCGCTGAGTGCAGTGGCTGGCCGGTACTGGCCGATCAGCTGGCTGCGATTCCCGCTGATCTGCCCCATTTGATCCGCCACTGGGAACTGCTGTTGCCGCAGTGTCTGCCGGCTGCTGAGGCAGACCTTCAGGTGCTGCGGCTGGGCCCACTCCCTGCCAGCCGGCGACTGGAGAGCTGGTTGCGCAGTCTTGGTTCGGGCCAGCTGTTGATCAGCGAGGGCGAACCCCGCTGCCTTGATCCGCTCGGTTTGTCGCGGCAGTGCAGCAGTGGCCTGGTGGCTTGGTGGAAAACCATCAGCACCGATGCTTGCTTCAGTCCGTCCAGCTCGCGGGCGCTGCTCACGGCCTGGGCTGAGGCCGATGCCCAGGTGCAACACGTTCTGGATCAGCACTTGCCGGCTGCAGGCGGCGTCAGCGAGCCCGCGCTGATGAAGGCCCTGCCTGAACTGTTGCCGCAGGGGATGCCGCTGATGCTTGCCGCCAGCAGTCCTGTGCGCGACTGGCAGACCTTCGCGGCTGCCGATCTTGGCTCACGTCGATGTTTCAGCTTCCGCGGGGCGTCCGGCATCGATGGCACCCTGTCGCTGGCTCTTGGTCTGGCCCGCGTTCAGGGTCCAACCGTGCTGATCTGCGGTGATCTGGCGCTGCAGCACGACAGCAATGGCTGGCTGCTGGCCAGCGGGGCCTCACCACCTCTGCTGGTGCTGCTGATCGATAACGACGGTGGCGGAATCTTTGCCCAGCTGCCGATTGCTTCCGTTGCATCCAACGCGTTGGATCAGTTGTTTGCCATGCCTCAGCGCCATGACCCTCTGGCTCTGGCAGCGGCCCATGCCGTGCCCGCTCGCCAGCTGACCCGGCTCGAGGATCTGCAGCTTGCTCTGGAGTGGGGACTGGCGCAGCAGCGCACAGCACTGCTGCGTGTTTGCACCGATCGATCCGCCGATGCCGAGCTGCGTCATCAGCTGCGCGAGATCACCGCCGCCGCACTGCAGCAGTCGCGGGGCGGTACAACGGAGGCCTGATCGTCGTCGCTGCCATGGCTGAGTCGTTCCCCCGCGCGGTCTTGCCCGGTGATCCAGGGGTGACGTGGCAGCCCTGGGGCCAATACGAGGATGTGCTGCTCGATCGCTGCGAAGCAGGCATTGCCAGGGTTGCCATGAATCGACCGCAGAAACGCAATGCCTTTCGCCCGCGCACTGTGGCGGAGCTCTGCGATGCCTTCGCCCGCATTCGCGATGACAGCAGCATCGGTGTGGTGCTGTTCACTGGGGTTGGTCCTGCAGACGACGGCGGCTACGCCTTCTGCGCCGGTGGGGATCAGAGCGTCCGTGGCGACGGCGGCTATTTCGATGAACAGGGTCTTGCCCGCCTCAATGTTCTTGATCTGCAGAGGATGATCCGCAGCCTGCCCAAGGTGGTGATCGCTCTGGTGGCCGGCTATGCGATCGGCGGCGGCCAGGTGTTGCACCTGCTCTGCGACCTCAGCCTGGCGGCAGACAATGCCGTGTTCGGTCAGACCGGACCACGGGTTGGCAGCTTCGATGGCGGATTCGGTGCCGGTTATCTGGCCCGGGTGGTGGGTCAGCGCAAGGCTCGGGAGATCTGGTTTCTCTGCCGTCGCTATGGCGCTGAGCAGGCGCTCAGCATGGGACTGGTGAATGCCGTGGTTCCCCTGCAAGAGCTCGAGGCCGAGGGCGTTCGCTGGGCGCGCGAGGTGTTGCAGCACAGTCCTACGGCGATTCGCTGCCTCAAGGCTGCCTTCAATGCCGAGACCGATGGGCTGGCTGGGATTCAGGAGTTGGCGGGGCAGGCCACCCATCTTTTCTATCGAACCGAGGAGGGCCAGGAGGGTCGTAACGCCTTCCTCGAGAAGCGAGATCCTGATTTCTCTGCGTCTCCCTGGTTGCCCTAGCTAAACAAGGAGAAATTCCCCGCTCTGCGTAGCGATGCCGGTTCGCATTCCCTTCGTTTCAGGCCTTCCGGCTTTGGCAGCCATGCTGCTGTTGCTGCCTGGTGTGGCGCTGTCTGTTGAGGCAGAGCCCAACAACGACACTGTCGCGTCTGAAGCCACTGCCGCTCCCTCCGCCAAGCGCGAACCTGATCCCATTCCTCCCCTGGCAGCAGCCGTTTCGGATGCTGAATCGATGCAACGGGTTCCCGATGATCTGCTGCAGCGGGTTGGGTTGCAGCTGGTGCTTGATCGTCAACATCGCCAGCTGCTTGTTCTGCACGATGGTGTTCTCACCCGGCGCTTTCCTGCTGCGGTCGGCACCGTGGGCTGGGAAACGCCTGCGGGGCGATTTAGCGTGATGCAGAAGGTCAAGAAACCGGTGTGGACCCATCCGGTCAACGGCAAGAAGCTGGGCCCGGATGATGCGACTAACCCACTTGGCAGCCGCTGGATTGGCTTCTACCGCGATTGCAAAGGCCGTGAAGGCTGGGATGGAGAGCAATACCTCGATATCGATGGCTGCACGGTGGCTGGCTTCCACGGCACCCCCTATCGCTGGACGGTGGGTCGCGCTGTGTCCCACGGATGTGTGCGTCTTTACGAGGAGAACGTGCAGGAGATCTTTGAGCTGGTGCGTGTCGGAACTCCGGTCACCGTGCTGCCCTGATCGGCCTGAATACAGGGGGGATTGCGCTTACAGTCGCGCCGCTTAGCCGGATCGATCATCCATGCGTGTGCTGTTTGCCGCCGCCGAATGTGCACCCATGGTGAAGGTGGGCGGTATGGGCGATGTGGTCGGCTCCCTGCCTCCCGCCCTGGCGCAGCTCGGCCACGACGTGCGCCTGATCATGCCTGGCTACAGCAAGCTCTGGAGCCAGCTTGAGATTCCCGCTGAACCGATCTGGCGCGCCCAGACCATGGGCACTGAATTCGCCGTGTTCGAGACCCGCCATCCCACCAATGGCCTTCCTCTTTACCTGGTGGGCCATCCCGTGTTCGATCCGGAGCGGATCTACGGCGGCGAAGATGAAGACTGGCGTTTCACATTCTTCGCCAGTGCGGCGGCGGAATTCTCCTGGAATGTGTGGAAGCCCCAGGTACTGCATTGCCACGACTGGCACACCGGGATGATCCCGGTCTGGATGCATCAAGACCCTGAAATCAGCACGGTCTTCACCATCCACAACCTCAAATACCAGGGGCCCTGGCGCTGGAAGTTGGATCGCATGACCTGGTGCCCCTGGTACATGCAGGGGGATCACACCATGGCGGCAGCATTGCTCTATGCAGAAGGTGTCAATGCCGTGTCGCCGACCTACGCGCAGGAGATCCGCACGTCCGAATACGGCGAAAAACTCGAGGGGTTGCTGAACTACATCTCCGGCAAGCTGCGCGGCATTCTCAATGGCATCGATCTTGAGGCATGGAACCCCGCCACAGACAAGACCCTGCCAGCGAATTACAGCGCTGATGATCTCAGCGGAAAGCTGGTTTGCAAGAGCGTGCTGCAGGAGCGGATGGGGCTTGAAGTGCGCGATGACGCCTTTGTCTTGGGCATGGTGACGCGCCTGGTTGATCAGAAAGGCGTTGATCTGCTCCTTCAGGTTGCCGATCGACTTCTGGCCTACACCGATACCCAGATCGTTGTACTCGGGACCGGTGAGCGTGGCCTGGAGTCCGGTCTTTGGCAGCTCGCCTCTCGCCATCCGGGCAGGGTTTCGGTGTTCCTCACCTACGACGACGCACTCTCCCGGCTGATCTATGCCGGCAGTGATGCCTTCCTGATGCCGAGTCGTTTTGAACCCTGCGGCATCAGTCAGCTCAATGCCATGCGTTACGGCAGTGTGCCTGTTGTCCGCAAGGTGGGCGGACTGGTGGACACCGTGCCGCCGCACGATCCCCGCAATGCTGTGGGGACAGGGTTCTGTTTCGATCGCTTTGAAGCTGTCGACTTCTACACCGCGCTGGTGCGCGCCTGGGAGGCCTACCGCCATCAGGACAGCTGGAAACAGCTCCAGCTGCGAGGCATGCGTGAGGACTACAGCTGGGCACGCTCGGCCCTGGAGTACGACCAGATGTACAGGGATGTCTGTGGTCTGAAGGAACCCGGCCCCGATGCGGCAGCTGTCGAGCGGTTCTCTCAGGGCCAGGACGCTGATCCATCACGCAACGGAGCCATTGATCCGCAGTCCGATCAAGAACTGCAAGCCGAAGCCCGCGGTCGTGGCAGTCGCAACCCCCTGGCCCGTTTGCTGCGTCAGTCTCGCTCCTAAAACCAGCGCATTGCCGTCAGGACAGGCCATGATGGTGATGGGCTTGGTGCGCACCAACTGGGCAGCACTCGGTTTGCATGTCCCAACGCTTGAGTGATGCAGGATCAGGACGCAAGGGACGAACGTTCGCTTCCGGCTCCCTACCAGAGTCCATGGGAAGCCTTGCGTCAGGATCTTCCCGCTGCAGCTGCTGATCTGCGCCTGCGCGTTCAGGAACTCTGGCGACGCAACCGCGAAGGTGATCTTTCCACGCCTGGTTTTTGGCCGCAGGATCTAGCTCCTTTGTTCTGGCCTGTCACGTTGGCTGTTTTGCTGCTGCTGCTGGCTCTTGGTGTCGTCCAGCTTCGTGCAGCATTGAGCGGCGCCGATCCAGACCCTGTTCCAGCTGTCGAACGCATTCGCACAACTCCCTTGCCTGAGGCCCGGCCGCTGATGTCAGCGCCAGAGATCGTGCCGGATGCTGCTGATCCAGCACTGATGTCAAAGCCAACGTCTCCTCCACACGCGCCGATTCAGCCCGCACCACCTGAGCCTGTCGCTCTCGAACTCCCTGAGCCGGAGCTCCCGATCCTTCAGGTGGATCCTTTGTTGAACCTGCTGGAGCAAGTAGACGCCGACGGGGCAGCTCCAGCAGGCTTGTTGCTGTCTGCACGTCCCGTGCCTGCTGAGAATGCTGCGGTGCTGGTTGTGGATGCAGATCTGTGGTCTGAATTGCCGCAGGCTCTCCGCCGCGATCGTGCTGAAAGCTGGTGGGCCACTCTGCAGGACCAGGGCTATGACGCCATCACACTCGAAGATGTCGATCAGCATCTGCTCGCCAGGCCAGCCCGGGTGGGCGGCGGCATGATCATGTTTGATTCGTTGCCTTCGCCATGACGCTGCAGCTTGCTCAGCTTGTGCAGCTCTGGGGGCATCCCGAAATGAGTGGAGCAACGTCTGCTCAGTTGCAGGTCAAGCTCGGGCCTGTCTGCACCGACAGTCGCCAGCTGCAACCGGGTGCGTTCTTCATCCCCTTGCGCGGTGAACGCTTTGACGGACATACCTTTTTGAACCAAGCCGCGAAGCTGGGAGCGCAAGCCGCAGTTGTGTCCAGTGACTGGAACCAGCCCCTGCCGGAGGGTCTGCTGCACTGGCGGGTGGAGGACACACTCTGGGCCTATCAGCAGCTGGCCATGCTGCACAGGCGTCAGCTCAAGGCCAGTGTGGTGGCCGTGACTGGTTCAGCCGGAAAGACAACCACCCGTGAGCTGATCCGAGCAACGCTGGCGCCTCTTGGAGATGTTCAAGCCACGGTCAGCAACAACAACAACGACATCGGGGTGCCGCTCACCCTGATGGGTGTGCACCAAGGCCATGCTGCTGTGGTGTTGGAAATGGGCATGCGGGGCCTGGGTGAGATTGAACGTCTCTCCCGTTGTGCTGAGCCGGAGATTGCCGTGATCACCAACATCGGTACGGCACACATCGGTCGGCTGGGGAGTCGTGCGGCCATCGCCACGGCCAAGTGTGAGATCACTGCCGCTTTGGCCCCCCAGGGAGTGGTTGTGATTCCAGCGGGTGATCCCTTGTTGGAACAAGCCCTTTCGCGCTGCTGGAGTGGTCGCACGCTGCGGGTTGCCCTTGAAGGTGACATCGCCGCTGACCTGCCGGAGAGTGATTGTTTTGCGGCCGATCTGATCGGTGTTCATGATCCACAGCAGGGTCTGCTCAGCCTCGAGGGTCTGCGCTTCTCGTGTCCGTTGGAGGGTCGCCACAATGCCCGAAACCTGATGCTGGCTCTGGCGGTGGCCTCAGAACTCGGTGTTCCCCTGGCGGATCTTCAGCACCTCAAGGTGACCGTGCCCGGTGGCCGTAACCGGCGCATGAGCATCGGCACACTCACTGTTCTCGATGAGACCTACAACGCTTCCCCGGAAGCTGTGCTTGCAGCTCTGGATCTCCTGGCACAGCAGAGCGGTCGGCGGTTCGCCGTACTCGGCACCATGCTCGAGCTCGGCGCCAGCAGCATCGAGCTGCATCAGGCCGTGGTCTCCAGAGCCGTCCAGCTCGGATTGGACGGTCTGGTGGCTGTGGCGTCGGGTGACGAGGCTGCTGCCATGCAGCGAGCGGCGACATCTCTCGAGCGATTTGCTCTAGTGGAGTCGCCCGAACTGGCTGCAGAAACTCTCAATCACTGGTTGCAGCCTGGCGACATGCTGTTGCTGAAGGCCAGCCGCGGAGTTGCTCTTGAGCGATTAATCCCGTTGCTCAAGCAACCCTGAGGGTTGCGGTTTAGGCCGCCATCACTCCTGATTGGGTGTCTTCGCAGCGAATCAGATCGATGGCATGGGGATGGTTTCGGATGTAAGGAACTGACTCCATGGCCAGCACTCTGGCCTCAAACGCATCACCGGCGTAGTAACAGGATTCGATCTGTCGGCTGCTGGCGTCCCGATAACGCACCGTGTAGCGCTTGTGATCGTTCATGGATCCAGTGATGGATTCACCCAACGTCCCGCATGATCAGCATCAGGCCATCGGCATCACCTGAAGACAATCAGTGGATTCGGACAGTGGATTCGGATCAGTTTTGCGCGTTGATGTTGCCTACAACAAGTTTTGCCAACCGTTCAATTGGCGTTTGAACTCATTGTTTTGAGTTGATCAGGTTGCGGCAGTTCCATCGCATTCATCGTGACCTCATTCCAGCCGCTCTCCTCACGATGGGAGATCAGGGGAGTCAGTCGGATTCGCAGGGGACTGCCCTCGCTGATGTCAACTCGCAGGGCGCTGTAAGCCTTGCCGCCATCGCAGTCAGCCCAGCTTCTGCCCACATACAGTTCACTGGTGGCGACCCGTCGCTGCTCTCCATTGCTCTGCGATTCGCTGAGGTGAGGGCCCTGTCCTCGCTGGTCACGCAGGCTGTAGCCGCTGCCGCCGCAGACAGCCCAGTTGGTGAATGAATCGCCATGACCGGTGTCGTCTGTCCTCAAAATCTCGAGGCAGTGAGCATGCCCGCTGAGCACGAGATCGACGGTTCGCTGACTGCGGCTCTGGCGGCCGAGGACTCGGTTGACATCATCAAGAACAGTGCGCAGCCGCTGCCTGATCCCCAGTGTGTCGGCCTTTGCCCATTTGGTTCTCTCGGTCACGTAGGGAGGGTGATGCAGGGTCAGGATTCGGCCGCGAACACGCGGATCTCGATGGGATGCGATCAGTCCGTCGCGCAGCCATGTGAGCTGCTCGCCATCTTCAGCGGCGTGATGGTGAAGCCTCCTTTGCAGATCGAGCCGTTCCTCCTGCAGGGTCTCGAGATCATCCATTAATCCATCGCGTTGCTTTTCATCGCGGGCTTTCAGCGACAGCGCTTTCAGGCAGCGGGTCTGCTCGTCGTCGAGGGATTTCAGCTGTTGTCTCAGCGAGGTACGGTCGTCGCGCCCGCTCAACGGAGTAATCAGAGTGTTGGAGTCGAGCGCGAAGACGTCTACACCGGCATGACGAAACCGGTAGTAGCGGTTCGGCAGTCTGGTGTGATGGCCCGGTTGATATTGAAGGCAGCGTTGACCATCCCATTTAGCCGTGTAGTGGCGGTCGAGATAGTCGTCCAGTCGACTGCTTGATATCTCCGACAGCACATCCCAGGCCCGTTCAGCTCCTGGGGCAGGGAAATGGACCAGGCCGCTGATCTCGCCGTGCAGAATCGTCGCGGCCAGTTCGATATCGCCTCCTTACGCGATGGTGCGCGACGACGTCACAGAAAGATTGCCGAGGCTGCCGTCGCTGGTCATGCGCTCAAGCACTTCCTCGGCAACGAGAAGATCGAAACCTTTGAGCACCTTACTGTTGTTGCAGGCCCAGGATCTGAGTGCCGAACAGACGTTCAGATCGGCATTGAGAACAATCTTCGACGGCATCGATGCTCAGGGGAGAGGTCGGACGTCAGAAACTGGCTTGGCTGTGGAGTCGTGCTTCACCCTTCTCTGACAATTTCTCGAGTTTGATTGATGGCAGATGCGCCATCAACGACACCCTTGTTGGTAGTGGATCCAACGTTCAGCGTCAGCTGATGATGGAGGCCGACAGATCCCAAAAGTGCTGAGATTTCCTCCGTTTTGAGATTGGCCCTATGGCTTCGCTGCATGCCAGTTGTCTTTCATCGTTTGTTTGGCGCGTCCAATCGCGAGAGCTCCATCAGCAACGTTTTTGGTGAGAGTTGAACCGGCCGCCACCGTGACACTCTTTCCAAGGGTGATCGGTGCCACCAGCACTGAATTGGCTCCTGTTTTGCTGTTGTCGCCGATCACGGTGCGGTGTTTGTTCACGCCGTCGTAGTTGGCCGTGATCGTGCCAGCGCCCACATTCACATTGGTCCCCAGCTCGGCATCGCCGATGTAGCTGAGGTGATTCACTTTGCTGCCATTGGCAATGGTGCTCTTTTTTACCTCAACGAAATTGCCGATCTTGCAGCCATCGCCGATTGCCGCAGCGGGCCGGAGGTGGGCGAATGGTCCAACTGCAGTGTTGCTTCCCACCTCGGCCTTGTTGATCACCGAGTGCAGCACGGTGACACCGTCCCCAAGCACCGCATCCTCCAGAAGGCTGCCGGGTCCGAGTCGGCAGTTGTCGCCGATCTGGCAAGCGCCTCGTAGGTGTGTTTGAGCTTCGATCACCACATCGCGACCGAACTGGCATGTTTCACTCAGGCTGCAGCTGTTCGGATCCACAAAGGTGACCCCCTCATCCATCCAGTGTTCTTTGAGGCGCTGCTGCAACATGGCTTCGCATTGAGCCAGCTGGCGCCGGTTGTTGATGCCGTTGACTTCATCAGAATCCTGCACTTCCAGGTGCATGGCCCGATCGAGCATGCCAACGGTGTCGGTGAGGTACAACTCGCCCTGGTCGTTGTCAGTGCTCAGCGTCGGCAGCACGGCCGCGAGCTTGCGCCAGTTGAAGCAGTAGATGCCTGCATTGGTGAGGTTGTTGCAGTGTTGTTCCTCATTGCAGTCGCGATGCTCAATGATGGCGCTAACCAGGCCATCGGCAGTTGCAAAAACGCGGCCATAGCCGGTGGGGTCGTCCAGTCGTGCCGTCAGCAGGGTCACATCGGCACCACTGCTCCGGTGTGTGGCCACCAACTGATCGATGGTTTCAGCACGCAGCAGCGGGACGTCGCCATTCAGCACCAGCAGCTCCCCCTCAAAACCATGTAGTGGTGTCAACAGCTGTTGCACGGCGTGGCCCGTGCCGTTTTGAGGATCCTGCAAGACAAATTCCAGCCCGCCGATGGGGCTCAGCTGTTGTTCAACACGAGCGGCCTGATGGCCAACGATCAGAATCCGCCGCTCAGGCTGCAGATTGCCGGCGCTAGCCAGAACCCGTTCCACCAGAGTGGCGCCAGCCAGTGGCTGCAGCACCTTCGGCAGTGCACTCTTCATGCGGGTGCCTTTGCCTGCGGCCAGAACAGCGACAGCGAGCATGAACAGCAATGCGAATCGGGCGGAATCTAACGGATGCCCAGCTTTTTGTCAAAACCTGTCGCTGCAGCTGGTTTGGGGCTTAAGCTGACCACACTAAAGGGCGCACTAAGGCTGTGGGGAGGAACAGGAAAGGTCCTTACAAGACGTCCAAGGGACCTACTTACTACTGCCGTTTGATAGTGCCGCCAAGGTTACGGGAGGTTGTGGGTAAAACATGCCTAACAAGATCCCTGAAGACCACCAACTACAACGTTGCTCTCACCCGCTATGGACCTACCTACCTGCAGCTTGAACGGGAACTGGAGGCCCTGATGAAGCCAAAGGGTCTGTCTGACCTCAGAGACCACGTAGAAGCCATTAGGGACCCTGAAGAGAACCCAGCGTTCCTTACTGAGCTGTTGGTTGGTTTAGACGAGGCCAATCCAACTCAGAAGCAGAAGCTGGTTTACGAGGCTCTCAGCACCGGCAAAACCATTCCCGTTGATTGGGAAGAGGCCATGCAGCTCTGGATCAAGCAAAAGAACCGCACTAACTCCAGACCTCTGGCAGCCGGTTCCATCAAGCACGCCAGAAGTCAGATCAAAAAGATCCAGCCTTACGGATCACCACATCAATTGACCAAGCAACTGATCTGGGACTTCATTGAAGACGAAGAAGAGCTAGGCAAACAACCCAACACCGTGGCCTCTTACCTAAAGAATCTCTCTGCCATCACCGAAGTGCTCGTGCAGTTAGATCACCTTGAGGTAAACCTCTTTAAATCAATCTCATACTCAGTCAAGAAAAAATCAGACAGACGTTCCTTTACTGATGATGAGCTTTGCTTGATCAAACAGAAGCATCCTGAAGCACTCCTTCTGACAATGATGGGCCTAAGGATTCAAGAGCTTGAATATGGTGTAGTTGATAAGGATATGCTGGTTATTAATGAAGTCTGGAAGAACGGCAAACTGATCTTTAGACCTAAAACATTGTCTAGTTACCGTCGTGTCCCTCTCCCAAAGGTCTACAAGCGTCTAGATAGGAATCAAAGGACGCTAAGGAAAAGACTAAGAGACTTGATTTCTGACACTAATGTTGTCTTACATAGTGCTCGGCACACCTTCATTGAACTCTCTAGAAGAGCTGGCTGTGATGCAAGGATTATTGATGAGGTATGTGGTCATGGCTCTAGTAGTGGTTCATCCTCTAACCGTTCCTACTGTGAATTTCCTGATGCAGTTCTCCTGAGAGAGACACAAAAGGTCTGGGATTTAATTGATGACATCACAGGTGCCTTGAATCAGCAGGAGCAATAGCAATGCAAAACACGCAGTGCTTGTATCTCACAAAGGGTGATTCTTACACGAACCATTGATTACAAAGGTATATAAAATTCCACCTTTTTCCGCTGTTCCCCAGTCAGTTCGGTCAATGATTTCCGTATAAACAGAGGACAAAGAGCCCTTATCAATAAAAATACTATATTCCTGGAACTCTTGATTGCCGGTGCTTTGATATGTGCTCTCAAGTATAGGGCGCCTTTTCCTGACTAACTTAATTTGATTTCTTGTTTCTTCGATAGAATAAAAGATAATATCTGAACTACGGTCTACAACAGCTTCCCGTGTATCTGGGTTGAACTCAATGGTGTATGGGTCATCCTCTCCATACATGTGTCGCGTTTCACAATCATCATTGAAATAATCTTCTGGCTCACATATTGGTCTCTCAACCCTTTTTTTTCGAAGTACTCCATCAACTCATTTGCTTCATAGATGGCCACTCCATCATTTTCATGGCACAACAGCCTTGCAGGTAGAGCTAATGCTGGAGAAGCTGAGAGGAGTAGAGCGCCAAGGAGGAATGAAAGCTTCATTGGTACACCTCTTTGCAGACTATATCTTCTGTTATATTCTGGTATGAATTGCGTATGTCAGAAACATAAGGCTTGTGATCTGGATTTTCTGAAAGCGCCTTAACTGTCCCAGATAATATATCTTTTGCGTATTCTTTTTTAATAAAGTTATCTATTGCCAGGCCGCACAAAATATTGCCGACTCCATAAATGTAGCCGTAATTATAACCTTTCAGTCTTGCTGAAGCCGTATTGCTGGCAGCAAGACCAGGCGTAACTGATAGGAGCAGAGCACTAAAGAAGATTGGATGTATCATCTGAAAAATCTATATATTATAGCTTAATTCAATGGCGGGTATTTGCTCTTACAAATAGTCACAATCTCTTCAAAAATCTCTTTGAAGTCTTGGTCTGCATATTTAACGTAGAAGTATTCGCCCATACAGTCGCAATACTTAGATTTCTGAATCCTGTAGTCGTCCTCCATTTCATCGGAACCCATACACTTTTCTTTAAAGGCAACAGGAATTGGTCCGATATCAGCAAATACTACTGGAGAACCATAAAGGAGTAGTGCACTAAGGGCTATTAGGGATTTCATAGACAGAAACAAGATTCCTGAACATTAGCAACGTCACGCATCTGCATCATTACTCAGGCTTCTTCTCACAGACCGCTTCGTATAGCTCAGGCAATCCCATTTCAGCTGTATTGAGCCAATCCTTAGGAATCTTTAAGTCAAGCCCATTTTCCCTAGCAATAGTCTGTACTTTGCAATCAACGATTGATTCAGAGAAGTAAGGATTACTAGGTGTATCATAAATAGTTTTAGTTTTAATCTGCCATTTACCTATCCCAACTTTCTCTGCCTTGATTAAATAGCTCCAGTAATACTGGCCTTGACGGAAATTTTCATAGAAGGGCACGACACTGCTGACTGATTGTGACCTTGTATTTAAGCCCAAGGCGAGTTCTAACGAACCTAAGCCAAACATAAGTAAAACAATCAGCAGCTTCATATTCCTCCATTGGCAAGGTATGGATCTTGAATGTTCAGTTCTTTAACGATATCTAGAATTAATTGTTCATCCTTCTTGCTGTACATTTTGTCATCTAGCTCCTTTTGAAGAGGTGCTACTTTAACTCCTCTTGTATTGTTAAAGCATCCCAATATGTTCTCTCGTTCGCCGACAAAGAATAGAATCCTTAGATCAGAGCCTCTGCCGCTATCGGCTAATGGATTTCCATAAAATTCATGTACTCCGTCGCAGCTTTTTGATGGATTTGGCTTCGCATCTGCTGTAATATTAATAATGGAAGTCGCGCAAAATAAGGCGATAACGCTTAAGCTTATAAAGAGAGTTGGAATTAGTTTTTTCATTAAACTTGCTATTTGTTTATTTTTAGTCTTGGCTTGATATATACATCAAAGACACTAACAAAGGTGCCAATTAACGCACCTCCTCCATAAAGCCATAAGTCATATTTCCCGCCATTCCCTCCAGTTGCCGTAATAAAACTAACTACACAGCAAAGGGTAATAACAGGCATTACTAACCTCTCCCCTAACTCCCAAACTTTCTTCTCCTTACTCTTTCTAATAAAGATGTATGACATCAACGCATAGACTGGAACCCATTGCCAGTTTCCACTACCTGGTACAAACGAAGTTACCGTAATCGCTATGAATAGAACAGCCCCTGCCCAGTTCAACCAGTTGGGGTATGTCTGCGTGAGTTTGTCCGACTTCTTGTCACCCATTAGCTGCGCCTGTGTATACGCTCCTTATAGCCTCTTGTTAGGCGTTAGATGGCGTTAGGTGGCGGAACATGTCAAAAAAAACTGAAGTCTGGAGCTGTCTCTAAGGCTAGAAAGCGTTCCAAATCCTTATAAGTGTAATGACACCAAAAGCTGGTGCATGCGGGCAGGGGCGCACGCAGGCCCCTTGCACACCTCTTAAGAGTGTGCCAGTTGCCTTATTAGCAACACGCAGAGACCGGGGGCCGGATTTATTTGGGTACGGGCACAGGTACGAGCGACATTATGAGGCGAGAACCCAGTGATAGCTAGCGACCTCAGCAAAGCCAAGCCGGATTAGCAATCCAACGTGGTGCAATGTCCTGAGCCACTGCCTGCTTAACAGGGCAGGCTGGACAGGGTCAAGGCAAAGGAGAACTTGCAAAAGTTCTTGATTCTATTTATTCGTTAAATTGACAGGAAGTTCATCTTGAATAGAGTTAAGTACTACTCGGCTAACAAGAATGAGTAATTCCAACAATCTGCTGGCCACTAAACAATTATCAATTATTACTTTTTTCGCAGCAGCATTGGCACTTGTGTTGGCATCGTCTAGCTCGCATCCATTTATTAGTTTTATTATTTGGATCATTCTTCTCTTTAGCTTTTTCTCTATCTCTGTTTTGGTGTTTACTCTGTTGGCAAGGGGGGCAAAAGGCAGTCCCTCTAAATCACGAACAAACAAAAGAAGAAACTCGTATACGGATGAGAGCGATAGATTAAATCATGAGATGTATGAGTATGAGCAAGATAGTCAGGATGATCGCTGTGACTCAAGCAGTAGCGACTCAGGCAGCAGCACTTGTGACTCAAGCTCTGACTGAATCTTCCTCTAAAATTGCTTGTTATAATACCAATCCCTTTTCAAGATTGAAAGTACTACGAAGGGGGAGAAAAATCCCGAAGTAGACAAAATAAACCCAGTAGTTATACGAGTGAATAGAAAAGTATAAAACTGGCTAACATTAGTTTTTCAGCCTTTTTTATAGGGCGAGCCTAGAAGGTTACTCTGCAAAAAGTCCGGCGAGCAGGGAAAGAAGTACCTGTGGATACTGAAAACAGCACTACGGCACCAATACCAGGGAGTCGGAGTCGATTGCTGCCGTTGAACGAGTATTGGCAGGAGTTGCTAGTTGATTGCAGTCTTGATTACTAATTAAGCCAGTCTTTTTCTAATTGTTCAGTAAGTCCGTTTCTATTCATCTTGGCAATCTCAATATTGATTAATTGCTTAAGACCGTCATCCAGATTGCTGCCAAAAATAAATGATTGAGGTGTTTTTCTAGGAGATTGATAGGAAATTGCAAATTCTTTTTCTAGACCAGCTTCTTTTAGTTTAGTCGAATAAGTGGTTATATTTGCCACGAAATGATGGGGCTTGTCGGCAGAGCGACCGCGCAAAAGGTCGAGCATTTCTGCCTTGGTTTTAACCGTAATTGGCTCGAGATCCGGCTCTGAATATATACCAGTAATTGCAATCCTGTTGTTGAGCCAGCTTGCTGTCGAAGACTCGCCGAGGACAGCGATTCCCTCTTTCAGCATGGATTCAAGCTCTTTATTGCCAAGTTCCTTAGTTGCTTTAGCAATATTCTCCTCGAAAACGATTGTCACTGTTGTTCCAATAATTGCAGACATTAAAAGCATATGTGAAAGGCTAGAAATCAGTACAGCAATGTTGTCAAGAATTTTTGGTCCAATCACCGTATCAATCCCGTCATTAAGAATCAAAAACGTCCAGGCTCGAGTGAATCGCCTAGCCTTTGATTTTCTAGTAGCTTTTGAGCTTCTAAAATATTTTGATGTATACGCTGTTACGGCGGTTACCAAGAGCAACAATAAGCTGCAGCGAACAACAATCTTATTTCGAAATATTTTAACAATAAGATCAAAAACTGGCCTTTGATTTTGCCTGCTAACTATAACTATTCCGCCCGAAGTGTATGGAACTGCATATTGAACCAATTCTAGGCGCTCCGGCGTGACTTCATGACATGAAGCGATCACATCAAATTTTCCGATTGCAGCAAGGCTTACGGCTTCGTCAAAACTTGGAATACTAGATATTTCGTATTTCAACTTTAGCCTTTCACCGATTCGCCTCCAAATATCAATAGCCATTCCTTCGTGGGTTTGATTTATATAATCTGAGCACGGTAAAAAGTCGTCAACAGTGCCGATTTTGAGAGTCTTTTCATCCTTATCAAAAGCTTGATCTGCTTGTATCGGTATAAAAATAAACTCTGCAACAAGGCACAGCGCAAAAGCGCTGGTGATTGTTGCAAGCAATTGATTCCACTTGAATCTCATGTCGTTACCGCTACGGGCGTTACCGATACACCACTATTGACAATGAGTACGAGTTGTGGCAACTCATTCGCTTGATAATACGAGCACGGAAAGGACTGTTCTCCCCCACGCCCCATTGAGCATGCGCAGTGGGTTGTTGTCGAGACAAGACCGCTACGGCGTGGTGATCAGCTCGTCTTTCGCAGGATGTCGACCTTTGCTTGGTTGCGCTCATTGCTTACCCCTTCTGGGAATCACTCCACCTGTTCCTTCAGCTAGCTCTTACGGCTTAGCACTAGGCTTGCCCAATGCGTCGTAGGTGCCCCCCAGGTGAAGCTCTCCAGCGGCGAGCAGTTCATGCGCCAGCCGAACCGCATGCAAGAGGCAACGACTTAGGCTTTTAGGAGCCCCCAGTTTTGTTAACTTAGTGACTATCGATTGGATGGAATAAGTCTCACTGCATCACCTTTGTCATTCATCAACAAAACTTCGTCAATCCCCCATTTTTTGGGATAAATCTCTTGAACAACCCCGGTCACATAATCGTTGGTATGCACTGTGTTTCCCTTTACATGAAGAGTTACGCCAGGCTCCAGCCTTATAGCGGCAAGATTGAGCTTGCCTGAATCAACTTTCCCAACCACGAAATAAGACTCTCTTCCATCAACTTTTGACAAAAGGGTAAGCATGTGGTCATTTGGATGACGTTCAATTCTGGCGCCGTTCTCTGGTAGAACGAAATCTTCTAGATAATCTGCTCCATATATATATGTTGCCAAAACGCTTTTTTTGGGAGTATTCAAGACATCCCCTGGTTGTGCTATTGAGGCACCGTATTTCAATAGTTCGTCTGAGTACATTGAGAGAATTGGGATTAATTCATTTGAAGCAGAGGTTTTAAATATATATTTTCCAGGTTTTCCTGCCAGCCCTTCACCTCTGGTCCATCCAATGATTCTTGACCGGTCAACAGGTGGGTGATTTGATGCTTTAAAAGGCAATTCATCAGGGTATTGACCATTACAGATGAGCTTGAATTTACCTTCTCCGATCCAAAGAACATTTTTAATTTGCATGCCAGGTCTAGACCCAAGCGTTTTTCTTAGTTCTTTTTCCAGGCTTTCTGCTTGTAATTTGATTCTTTCATACAGGATCCTTGGAGTGCATTGTTCCCTCGCCATTACAGGGAAGGAATTAAAAACTAAAGCAGATGAAGCGAGCAGTCCAACGGAGAGACGGCGAAGCATGGCTCAGGAGTCATTCCGCGAATGATGCCGAGCTTTGCTTGGTTGTGCCCGCTGCGGCACTGAGGAAGATTTCGTGCCACTCGAATCAGACTGGCGGCTGATTGTTCTCCTGCATGCCGATTCCCTGGGGCCAGCACCTCGACCTGGCCCTCTGCGAGTCGTTGTAGTCGACTGGACTACGACGAAGCGCCATCCAGAACAGCAACAGCACCAAGGACGCTGCCAATACCTATAAACATGACCAGAGCTAGGAACACGGGACAAAAAGGAATTTAACCAGATGAGTATTAACGCTTAAGTAGATTTACTCATGTCTTCCGGAATACGCTGGTTGCCTTTTCTTGCGAAAGGGAGCACTTCGAGCTGGCCAGATGCGCTGCATCGATCGCCGATGTGGATTCAGGCGTGATCAGGTGGGTCAACACACACCCGATGAACTTGACGCGTTTTTAGGAATGCCCCAAAACGCAGGTGTAGACAGGGATCTCGGCTGATGCCAAAAAGGATTCGTCCCCCGCTCTCGGATGAATCCATGTTTGATTTACCTCCAATCCCGCAGAGGATCGTCGCGAAGCTCCAGGTCGGTGTTGACCGTGGATTGGCTGATCGCGTCGACGCGACCGCAAAGAAATACGGCGTGCCTCGAGCACTGCTGCTTCGGCATGTTCTCGACCAGGCGTTCCCGGCGGAGGGCACAGCTGATGCCTGAACTCGCATGGGACATCGGACAGGTTGAGGCTCAAGCCAAGAGATGGAAGGAGATGGCTTCTGTCCTTGAGAACGACCAACAACGCGTCGCTTGGTTGATCGATCAAATCTCTTACCTGAGTGCCTCACACATGCAGTTGCAGCAAGTCTGCAAGGTGCATGCGGATGCTCTGGTCCGCGTCATTGGAAAGGCAGACGCCATTGAGCAGGTCCAGTTGATTCAGATCCAGTCGATTGCTGAACGACTTGAAGTACTGGAGCGGAAGTCATGAAAAAAACCCCTGCGTCAACAGGGGGCCAAGAACAAAAGACTGACTTCAACGGTACTGCGACATCCAGTAATGGATGGCCCGTAGCGTCAAAGTTCAGAACAACTTGGCCCTGGCAAGACATCGATGTCTCCACCACCAGCGCCTTGCTGCGGCAAGGACGCGAAGTCGGCTGGACTGCCGAGCATTGCCAACGAATCGCTGACGTTCACGCCCATAAATTCCCATTGGGCTGCTTGCTCTGGGAACGCGAGGCGAGGAGGGCTCGGCGATGACGGGTTCTCGTATTTATGACTCCTGGGAGGCAGAACAGGCTGCTAACGAGAAGGTGGCGGCTCTCGCTCGACGCTCTAGTCCTGATGAGCTGTTGGGCGAACTACTGCCACGGAGGGCTCAGAAAAAAGCCAATGCGGCGACGGTGATGGAGGTGCTGTCAGAGATGGCAGCACAAGGGCACGGATCGCTGCGCTGGAATTTGATGACCGATGAGGTTGAGGTGCAGGGCATGCCCCTCTCTCCAACGGCGCATGACTGCTTTTACGTGCTCTGTCAGAGCCGTGGGTATGACATCGCCAAGGGTGAAGCCATCGATGCTTTGGACCTTGCAGCGCAGGGTGACGCCTATCACCCGGTGCAGAACTGGTTGCTGAGTTGTAGGGACCAAGAGCCGTACGACATTTTTCGTCTTGCGTCTGAGTTTCTACGTCCTGGTGATCTTTCAGGACCGGAGACTATTTACGACCGGATGCTGGTCAAAACCTTGGTCGGTGCAGTGCGCAGGGCTTTTGATCCGGGCTGTCAGCACGACACCTGTTTGGTGCTTCAAGGGGAGGGAGGCAGCCGCAAGACATCGTTTTGGCGCACGCTTTTCGACCCCTGGTTCACAACGTTTCGAGGACGCATCGGCAGCAAGGACGCGATGCTCACAGTGCATCGTTTCTGGGGACTGGAGCTGGGGGAGCTGGATGGGATCACCAGTCAGACCCACGCCGGTCATCTCAAGAATTTTCTGAGCACCAACGTCGACAGCTTTCGCACCCCATACGGACGGAAGGTGTCGCCAGTCCCACGCCATTCCGTTTTTCTCGGCACCTGCAACGAAGGGACATTCCTGGTCGATCCGACGGGCAATCGTCGTTGGTGGATCATCCCGGTCACGCGCACACGGCAGGAACAGATCGACACGGAAGCTTTGGTCCGTCTCAAGCCTCGTATTTGGGCCGAGGCTTATCGGCTTTTTCTAAATGGCTACAGCTCGTACTTAAAAGAGTCTGATGAGCATTTAAACGATGCAATTAATGATGACTTTGGTGAGGACAACCCGTTAGAGGAGCACCTTAATAGCTTCATCAGGAGTCGGCCAGATTGCACGCAGATTGCACCAAGCGAGCTGTATGCGGATCTGGCCAGAACATCGGAAATCTTCCGCAAGATGACGGCCCAACGTGGACAGATGTTGGTCAAGTCCCACATGACAAGGACCGGATGGAGTCTGAAGCGGATTGCAGCCACCAAAAGCGACTCAACACGTCCACGAAGATGGTGCAGGTCCTAGGTAGGTCCATGGTGCTGTCCATGGTTAAAAGCCAGTTATTGCAGTCATAGGTCCACTGTCCTACTGACCCCTTCCCTTTAAAAACTATGGAGATAGAGATGCATGGAAGAGAGTTGATGGGGAGGGGGGCCATGGACTTATGGACCTCCCCTGTGTTTGCGTTATGGGTCTTTATGGCTGCTTAGGCCAATTTCTGCACAAAACGCCCGAGAATTGCATTGATTAGACCGATTTAAGCAAGAGCAGCATATTCATTTCTTGTGATATTTAGCATTTAAGTACTCACCTTTTATGAGACAGGAGAGTTATTTATGACGACTACAGCCGTTGATGTCCAACGGCGTTATCTCACCATCGATGAACCTCAGGCTGATTCTGATCAGCTTGAGTTCTCGTTCAGCAGCGAGACACCTGTCACCCGATATTTCGGTGATGAGGTGTTGGATCACGACCGAGAAGCCGTTGACCTAACCAGGCTCAACGGTGGTGCGGCACCGCTGCTGTTCAACCATGACCCCGATCGCGTGCTCGGCATTGTCGAGCGGGCATGGATTGATGAGAGACGCCGCGGCATGGCCCGCATTACATGGGCCACTAACGACCTGGCACGACAAGTGCGGCAGGACGTCGAAGCAGGAGTGATGTCCAACATCAGTGTTGGTTACTCCGTGCTGCAAGCCGAGCAGGAAGACGACGTGATGGTCGTCCGCAAATGGCAGCCGATCGAATTGAGCGTCGTGAGCATCCCTGCCGACGCATCCATTGGCGTGAACCGCGCTTTACCTACTACGACAACACAACCAATGACCAGCACTTACGAACCGATCAGCACTGCCATCGCGCCAGATGCTGAATACAACCGTGAAGCCGAGCAGTTCTCAATTGTTCGCGCTGCTCAAGGCATCGCCTCTGGGCGCGGACTGAGGGGCCGTGAAGCAGAGATCAATCAAGAGCTGGAACGACGCAACGGTCGCCGCACTCAGGGTTTCTTTGTTCCTGATTCAGGCTGGAAGAAGCGCACCTATGTCGCTGGCACGGCCACGGCAGGCGGCAACCTGATCGCTACTGATCACCTGGCTGACAACTTCATCGAGGCACTTCGTGATCGCCTCGCAGTAGCTGAACTTGGTGCGACCTTCCTTAGCGATCTGGTCGGAGACGTAAGCATCCCTAAGCGCACCGGCACGGCTACGGCCTATTGGTTTGGTGCTGATGACAGCGACAGCATCACCGAATCAACCGGGACGATCGGCACCGTAACGATGTCGCCCAAGACCGTTGGTGCACTCAGCAAGTTCTCTCACCTGATGAATCTGCAGAGCACTCCTGACATTGAGCAGCTGATCCGCGCCGATTTCGTCGCCTTGATCGCTGACGCAATCGATGCGGCTGCAATCACTGGTAGTGGATCAAGCAACCAACCACTCGGCATCCTCAATACATCAGGAATTGGTTCAGTAGCTGGCGGAACCAATGGTGCATCGCCAACGTTGGATCACTTACTAGACCTCAAAAAAGAGGTCGCTGTCGATAACGCTGATGTTGCAACGTGCGGCTTCCTCACGAACTCGAAGGTCGAGTCGGTTCTTGGAAAACTCAAGGACTCGCAAAGCCAATACCTGCTCAGCCCTTATGGAGCTGAACTTGGCCGTTCCCAGATTGCGGGGAGGCGTTACGAGGTCAGCAATAACGTCCCCTCAAACCTCTCCAAGGGCACTGGGTCCAATCTGTCCGCTGTTATCTACGGGAACTTCAACGATCTACTGATCGGCCTCTATGGCACGACTGAGATTCTTGTAGATCCCTACACCGATTTTGCTAAGGGAACGACAGGCGTTCGCGTCTTACAGAGCATCGATATTGCAGTCCGCCACGCTGAATCATTTGCTTCTATGCAGGACGCGATCGCATAACCGCGTGACCGCCTGCTTGTGGTGCAGCACTGGCCCGGGGTTTGGACGCCTCGGGCTTTTTATGCATGACGAACCAGTACGGGGCATCATGCGCGGACTGACGCCTATCCAATGCTCCGCCGCCTCTCGATTGGATTGTTGGCTTCTGCTGTTGCCATCGCCCCACTGCCACTAAGAGCACAGGACGGCAGTGCAGAGGATCTGGGTGATGTGATGAGCATCAGCCTTAAGGATGTGGTCAAGCCAACCCTTGGCTTCCAAGGCGCGCTGCAAGGTGCTGGAACGCCGAACCAGGCGGGCATTGGCGGGTTCTTGCCACTGTCTGTTGGCGACAACAGCGTTTGGTTCCTTGATGCCCTGGTCAACGCCAACTTCGCTGACCGTGAGGGTGATAGCAGCATCATCAACACCGATGTTGCTGGCACCACTGTCAGCACTTCAACTCGGCTTGGGTATCGCTGGCTGAATAGCGACCGCAGTTTGATGTTTGGTCTGAATGCTGGTTATGACAGCCGTCCGATCACTTCAGGTGAGGCAGATACAGGAGTGAGTGTTAAGGATAAGAGGACGGTTCTTTTCCAACAGATTGCCTTCAATGCAGAAGCAGTTCATGAAAGCGGCTTTGGGTTAAATGCTTATACCAACATTCCAGTAGGAAATACATTTCAACGCCTAAATTCTAATTACAATGGTGGCGCTCTTGATCTTTATGGATTAGATGCAAGCTACTACTTGAGACCTGAGCTTAAAATAAAAGCTGGATACTATTTTCAAGATACCGATTGTTATGTGAATGAAAGTTCGTCAGGAGGGCAAGTTGCACTCGAATATGAAGCAACAGATGATCTTGTATTTGGGCTAAAGGCTAGCTACGATGAAATCTTTGAAACTCGTATTTTAGGAAGCATTTCATACAGACTGGGCTTGCCTGCCCAAGAAAATAGCTCTAGCCGTAGCATTGGACAAAGCAAGCTGCCAGTAATTCAATCGCTGACAGGTTCTATTGCTAATCGAGATATCAAAGTGGCAGATGGATGCTACATGCAGCAAGGGATGTGCAGGAATTTAAGTGAATGCGGATGCCCAACATTTGTTTGCAATGCCCTCCTCTGTGTCCCAGTTTGCGACTATGCGGCTTGCTAAGATGATCGATATTGTGCTCAAAGTTGATTTTCTAATTCGCACCAACCTCATGCTTGTCTCTAATTGCTAATTAATGCTTAGTCCTCGCCCTGAAAGTGGTTCTGTTATCTGCTTGGGTACGCCCAAGGCGGGCTAAAGCCTAAAAGCCAACAAATCAGCCTTTGATGCCTGGCACGATTGAGCGCAGTTGAGCAGAGATAGTCAGGGCTTAACCAGTAATCAAGGCTGCAATCAAATAGCAACTCCGGCTAATACTCGTTCAGCAGCAGCCCGGTCTTCGGGGACACCCTGGCAAATGCGGGGTTTCTTGTCACTCTATTTATTGGGTCCTTCTGGCTTAAATGTGAGTGGGTCGTTCGTGCGCGCACTTTTCCTGTAGCGCCAGCGAATCATTGGTTGATCACCTAATTGAGATTATGGCCGTCTTAAATCTGAGTAATGCGAGTTCCCACCTTGGTTTTCGCTCATGCGTGACATTGCGACGAATGCACCGTGATGGCTAATTAGATGACTACTTACGGGATGGAGTGGACAGAAGGGGCATTTATCTAGAGACAGACCCTGATGATCTGCCGTCATTGCAAAGGCACGTGCAGAACCACACGCGGTTCAATGCAGCGTCACCGCTGTGGAAGCGTTGCCCGCCTAGGTGGTGATTCAGACCGTTGCTATGAATGGTGAACAGACCTGCTACTCATGTCAGAAGAGCAACTCAAGGCATTCCTCGAAAAAGTCAAAGCAGACACCATTCTTCAGGAGAAGCTCAAAGCAGCTGCTGACAATGATGCTGTTGCTGCGATTGCGAAAGACGCTGGGTTTAGCATCTCTGCTGATGACTTGAAGAACGCTCCATCGATTCTGAGACGATACGCTCCATCAAGAGAGCTTTCTGAAGAAGAATTGAAAGGGGTGGCTGGTGGAGCCAGGGGTTATGACAATATTTATCCAATTAGATGATGTTATATTGACTTATATTGAAGGATGAATCAAAGCCCCTGCAACCGCAGGGGCTTTTTATTGCTTCAATCACTCCAAAAAGACCAACAATCAGCCTTCAATACCTGGCACGATTGAGCGCAATAGGTGTTAATCATAAACTTTGCAACTGTTCGTTGCTATAAGCGGTGTAACAGCGCATTCCTCATGTCAGAAGAGCAACTCAAGGCATTCCTCGAAAAAGTCAAAGCAGACACCATTCTTCAGGAAAAGCTCAAAGCAGCTGCTGATAGTGATGCTGTGGTTTCTGTTGCCAAAGAGGCGGGATTTATGATTTCTGCTGACGACTTGAAGCAGTATCAATCAAGAGGTAGAGAATTATCAGAAGAAGAGCTGGAAGGTGTGACTGGGGGTGGCAGATATATAAATCCAGATCCAATTAGATGACTACTTACGGGACGGAGTGGACAGAAGGGGCATTTATCTAGAGACAGACCCTGATGGTCTGCCGTCATTGCAAAGGCACGTGCAGAACCACACTCGATTCAATGCAGCGTCACCGCTGTGGAAGCGGTGCCCGCCTAGGTGGTGACTTGACTCAGTTCCCCCCTCCGTTGCACCAGCGGACAGCCTTGGCTTGCACCCATTGGGGGTCGGGGTAGGTGTCGCCGTCAAACAGAGACCCAGCTTTTTCGACGCATTCAGACCAGATCCTGGCTTGTCGCGCGTATTGCCAGCCTTGTGACAGAAGCATTCCGCCAACGACTGCAGCGACGAGATAGGGCCAGAACAATGAGGGCTCTTTCATGCGATCAGCGTGGCTGAAAAGGTGGTGAAGGTCAGTAGTAGCAACTGACTGAATCGTCACCATCGACGTTGCAGCCGTATAGAACCGTGTGCCCGTCTTTGGTTTCAGGTCCGATCAAATAAACAGTGACATCGTCACCATCTTCAAGCTGCGCATTGGCAGGGGAGGGGTTCAACCCATCGACAGCGAAGAACGCCGCCGCACCCAGAAGACCGCCAAAAGCAGAACCGATAACAACACGTCCGAGACCTTTCATTGATCAAGCCTCCACCTGAACTGGCGTTTCACTTAGCCAGTACACGCCTTTAAATTTCTTCTTTGCCAGCTTTTCGAAGGCAGACATTTCCATGTGAATCGTGGCTTTGAACTCAACGCTGAGTTCTTCACCAGCGGAATCGGTTCTGACGGTCGTGACCATCTCGCGGTGATTGTGGTCATCAGGGCTGATTGAAAAGTGCCCTGGACTAAACGAAGCCATTGGATCTGTTCATCTGGAGTCACCGTCGCTGAAAGGGTGGTGAAGGCACATCCCCTAAACGGGTGATTTCGTCAGTCAGTCGATGGAAGGATGTGGCTGACCAGATCTGCATTCACCCAGCGAATCGCTCCGGTATCGACATCAGCGATCTGAAAGAGGTTGTGGATCTTTGGATCACGGGCAGCACCACCGCAGTGGATCACCTGCCCCATCCACCAGTCCTTGTCTTGCTTCTCGCCCACCCGGTGGTCACACCTGACGATCACCGTCATGCCTGGCGCTACGTCCAGGAAAGCTGGCCGCTCTGACTGCGGCGAGCTGTAAACACCATGATCAACAGACACGAGCAACTGGTACTGGTGTATCAGGCTAGCTAGGGATCATCGCGGCGACTTTGTCGAGATCGAGTCCCATAGCAGCGGCGTCATCCATGACGCAGTCGATTTCAACCAGCTTGTAATTCTCAGTTTTAAGCCTGCCGAACTCCATCCTTCCGGTGCGGGTGTTGATGGCGAAGCCGAGATTCTCACGAACGAGCCAACCGTTGAATTCATTGCGATGCGACAGGTCAGTCCTGTCCCCATCCATGAATGCCTTGAGCCGTCGACGCACCTCACGTTCGGCTTTGCGACCGGTAGGGCGACGCTCAAGCGACTGCATGGTGTCTTCTGCTCTTGTTAGCTCCTGCTCCTTCGAGCGGACAGCAGCCTCTACTTTTTCGAGTCTCTTGTCCCAAAGGTTCAGAACATTCACCGGGGTTCCAGGCTCTGCATCCATGATCTGCAACCGCTTTTCTTCGACCTTGTCCTGCAGTGCTCCGAGTTCTCCTGTCAGCGTCAGGACCACTCGACGAGCGTTAGCGAGTTCAGCTTCGTGCTTGTCGCTCCCGAAGAAATCAGCCCAGCGGAAGTGATGCAGCCTGTTGAGCATCGCTTCTTCGTCGTACCGGATGTTTGGTGCGTCGCAGGTCTTGTTCTTCTTTGAGCTGCAATAAAACGCGTGACCGTTTCTTCCATTTCGTAATCCCAGCTTGGCCCCACAGCAATCGCAGAATGTTTGTGCCTCAAACAGGTTGTGGCGGTGCCGTCCGTTGGGCACCCGCTTGTAATTGCGAGACTTCAGAGCGACCTGAACCGCATCAAACTCCGCTGGAGTGATGATCGCGGGGTAGACACCCTTAACAGGATCACCGATCGCAACATTGTCTTCGAAGTGCTGCCTCCAACCCATGACGGCAATGTTTCGGAGAAGAACATCGACATCGCCAACTTTTATCGGCGTGTCACTTCTCGCCTGCGTGACGCCAATGTCGCGCAGTGCTTGAGAGATGGTCACCGCACCCTTTTCCTTGGCAAGCCTGAAAGCACGCTGCACCCAAGCAACCTCCTTCTCCAGCTGGACCCAGTTGCCATCAGCGTCAACATCGAGCCAACGCGGGTAGCCAGGATCTATGGGGCATTCGCTTCTGGGTTTGAAGCGATAGTTGCCGAACACGGCGGACTTGCCACCACTGGCATTTTCAGCAATCTGTTCTCTGCGCCATCTACGAGCGCCGCGGGTGCGATCTCGCTTCTCAAGCCACTCACGATGTGAATTGGATGCAGCTCCAACGATCTGGTGGACAGTGCCTCCCGTCTCATCAAGCGATCGGAGGATTTGATTTCCAAAGTCGCAGAAGCTGACACCAAGCCCTGCCTTGAAGATGTCGAGCATGAGCTGCATGCAGCCCTGCATGTCGTCCCGACTTAGGCGAGAGAAGGTTTCAACAACAAGAACTGTTCCAGGGGCAACACTGCCCTTCTGTGCATCTTCAAGAAAACGACCGAGAAGACCTTCCTTGACGTTCTTCCGACCTGAGATCGCTTCCTTGATCACGCGGACCTCATAGTCAGGGTGATCGCGTTTCCACCTGGTTAAAGCTTCACCTTGCCGACTGAAGCCAGATCGATCCTCTTCTCCCTGAGCCTCTGTACTCACCCGCTGGTAGCTGACCGCCAGCTTGACAAGTGGATTGGTTTGCGGATTTTGCGTCTTAGTGGGCGACAACAGTGGAAACCAGATCCCTTGCAGTCACTACGTTATGCGATGTGTCAACTGCATTAGGTGCATCAAGCCGACCTGGTGACGCACATCCTGCCGAGGGGCTGAACCGCTGCCATCTTTGGGGTATGGCCATTCTCAGGAAAAGCCTTGTCACCATGGGCTTGACGATGATTCTCGCCGTGCTGACGCTCCCCTGGAAAATTGCAGGGCTGTTTTACGTAAGAGTGATTGTCGCGATTTGTCTCGGCTATTTGAATCCTTGGGATTGGGTGGTGGGAACTGTTGAGCTTGTGGCGGTGATTTTGTGGATGGCCATGCTCATCGCTGCTTTCTCCTGGGCACTCTGGGGCATCTGGCGGAAGCCAATCGCTCTCGCATTAATGAAGGCAAGGGCTGAAACGGCAGCCATACAGCGGTGCTGCGCTGGGTCAACGCTGATCTCGTGATCTACATCCTTCAGACGATTGAATGATGAAATCACCCGAGCAAGTACTGCACCACAAGCAGGCAGTAATCGATTATGCGATCGCGTCCTGCATCGAAGCAAACGAAGCCTGGGAAACGATGCAGAAGTCAGGGGGTGGAAGCGTTGCAAGCCCAAGTGGTGATATTTAAGTCATCAAGGACGAGTTTTTGCGCAGTAATCACGAAGCTCACCATCCCTCACTGCAATTCGTGCTTGAGCAACCTCATCACTAATGTGCCCGTCCCACCAAAGATCACAAGTATGTATTGGGTTTCGCTCTGTTTCTTCTACGCATGCGGAGGCTTCAAGGCTTAGTGCAGTTAACGCGATAGCAGTGACGATAAAAATTCGTTTCATGCAACCATCCTTGCTTGGAAAGTGGTGATGAGCGTGTGACCAACCTCACAGCCCTGCATGAGGCAGGTCATCAAGTCAGACGCTGAAAGCGGAGATGGTGTGTCCATCGAGAGGGAACAACCCTTCACCGCTTTCAAAACTATGCCTCACATCACTACTTGGGATGGACTCATTGCCCGCCAGGCTGGCTTTCAGAAGGCAGATGAATTCATCAAGTTGGGCGACATCAAAGGTGAGTATGAAGCAGATGAGCTACCCGGCGGCTTCGATCCACTGAACGAAACAACCAACTTTGATCCAAAAATCTTGGGTCCCATCAGTGGTGAAGGTGTGTTCAAGCCCCAAGACATCGACACCAAAGGCAGCGTGATCGTTGGCGATAACCACTTCACGCCAGATCGTGGCGGCGACTCCCTTACAGGTGAAGGTCGTCCTACAAAAATCTGGACAAACGGTGGTGCCAGCACCTTTGAAGACAGGACCGTTGGTGATTACGACGCCAACGATGCGGTGTTCGGCGTTGGGGAGAACATCGACTGGACTGCTGCAAATGGCGGCAATGGTTCGAGTTGGCTGACAGCAAAGAACGCCAGCAAGGTCAATGCTTATGTCGATGAGGATGTGGATGGCTTTATGAAGCTCGGCGACATCGGCGCGTTTCAAGCAGATGAGCTGAGGAGCGATAACAGCTTTGTAATGGAAAGCTTCGAACCACTCGCTGGGATGAACAGCTTCGGGGAATCACTCAACCCTGTTGCTGAACTCGGCGGTACTGCTGGACCTGGAGCTTCGACCTTCATGACAGAAAAGATCGGCGCTAACCCTGGTCAAATGCTCAGCCCTCTTAGCGGAGGTGACGGCTGCCCCTTCTGAGCCACGACGCTTCAACGCAATGCCCCGCTCACGAGTGGGGTTTTTTAGTGGTGATGCTCTGGGTGAATGCCGATCTGGTCACCCATATGATTCCCTGACTTTGATGAGTCTCTGGCGAAGGTTGGGTAAACCGTCAGCCATGAACTCTCGCCGCCCAAATCTCTGTTTCTACGGTTTATAAGTCGTACTGATGAAGGATGCGACAGCTAGAGGCAGGAAGTGATGACCCTGCCTTTTTCCTAATCGCATCACTAAGTGCCATGCTTTATCTCTTAATCGCTGTTACGTGGTTAGCGGTGTTCATTGGCATCGCCAAAAGCGAGAAATAAATAGGCAAAAAAGAAACCCCCGCCTAAGGCAGGGGATCTGAAAACTCTGCGGGAATGTGTCCTTGTTTCCACCCCGTGAGCTTTTCTCCTCACAATGAAAGCGTATCCCTTGGGTATAGGTATGCAACCAGTTGTGACCAGTGAGCTAAACGGCACAGGCTTGGGCTATACCAGTGGCAGTTGGCTTTCTCCTCACCGAGACTCCCAACTCCTCACACCCCCCGAGACCCGACAGACGTCCGGGTCTTTTTTATTGAGACAGCAAACTATCTTCTGAACATTGCAATCAACAAAGAACCAGTGCTCAGTGCGATCACTCCATAGAGCCAGGCTTTCCTGCTGTATTTGCTGTTGATGTTATAAACCCAAGTTGGAACGCCATCACTTGTGAAGATGATGGTGAGGCCCAAGATGATGACGACGGGAATCCCTAAAGCAATGACTAGATCCATTTCAGCGGAGTGCGTGGCAATCATCCTGCTATCACCGCCAGCAGGAAGGTGTTGATGTTATCTCTCTTCATCTATGAATTAACGGATTTCTATCCCAATGACATTTTCATTGGTGTTGTTGACGTTCTCAAAACCTCGGTTGCTCGCTCGGTGGCTCTGACCGCCCAAAACCCAGCAGAAATTTCCGAGGCCCTATTACGTACCTGCACGGACGCTGAATAACCCCCACGCCCCCTTGAGTGACTGCTGATCCAGGTTTGTGCCGTTCGCGATCTGTTCTGTTTCTTTCTCAGTGCGGTTGATGGTTGTTCACGGACATCGATGCCCGGCGGTCAACCTGCTTTGCTCATGGCTAGAAGGGACATGACATGCATGGGCACTTTGTTCAGGTCATGAAATGTGGATGGACCATGTCTGAGTTCCCCTGGTAAGCCAAAGGAGAACGCTCTGTTGGCACTTTCAACTAACCACACAAAAGGGCACACTTTAAAAAAATTTGTTTGGCTGAGAGACCTTTCAGTGACTCAAAGGGATTTTACGGAAATAGGAGGATGATCTTCCAGGATCCCGTGGCTTCAGCCCAGCAGGACGGTTCTTGGTCTCTTCAACGGCCAACCAGAGTGCAACTGGGTTGACGGATCAAGGCATGGGCCCGTTGACGGGTGCAGTCCATCGGTTGGAGCACGGTGCTGAGGCGCTCGTCGTCGTGCAGGGCTTCAAGAACAAGAAGACTGCCGTAGAAGACGATCTGAAATGTCCAGGCGTCGAAGCCGGACAGGGTGAAAGTCATGGCAGAAATGCACATCACTCCATTCAGCCTGGACCTTCATGGGCCCGAAGTCGACGATATCTTGAACTCCCCACTAGCACTTAACAGAAATGACCATCAAGATCCCGCCATTAGCCTGGTTTTTCATACGGGAGAAGGTTGATCTCAGCAGAGAAAATAGTTTGGTCAGAGCATTTTAATTCAGCCTGTACAACCGGTTTTTGATGTCGCTCCAGCCTGGAAAATCCAGACCTGTTTCTTCGTTTCAGGATCACACTCAGCTGATATCTGAACTTTGCTATGGGGTTTGGTTCATCATCCAGCGACGCTGCCAGGCACTGGTGCTCTCCAGATCACAGCACTGTTGCTCGAGCTCTCGTCGTTGCTGGATGCTCTCGGCCTCATCAACACCTTCGGGATCTCGATAGGGCACTGACGCTCTGGTGTTGAGGTGCTCTTCTTCCATTGCACTCAGTGCAGTCCATCCAGGCCCTTCCGTCGCCAATGGTGCTGAGGCGAGGGGTTTCACTGCCAGTGTGCCGGCGCTCCATCCGATCCGCTGTTGTGCTGCCGGACGCAGTGATCGAAGCGTCAGGCCTGCACGCCGCAGGCTGCTTCTTACGGCAGCGGCTCTGCAGTAGGTGAGAAGGCGTCCTCCCGGTGCCAGACGACTGGCCAGAGTTCCGAGGAATTCCTCGCTCCAGAGCTGTGGACAGCGCCCAGGAGAGAAGGCATCCAGGAGGATCAGGTCCATTTGATAATTGCTGGGTAGGGCCTTCAGGTTTTGGCGCGCATCGCCCCAAAGCATCGTTCCCTGGCCCCCCTTGTCACGCCAGCTACCGCTCTTGTGAAGCTGTTCAAGCCTCTGCAGAATGGCGCTGGGCCACAGCTCACAAAACGGTTGGTGATTCAGTGCCCATGCAAGGGGCCGTGGGTCAACATCCAGCCCCCACCACTGCACCGAGGGTGGGCTGGTGGGAGGCAGTGCAGCCATCACGGCCGCGCTGTTGTATCCCAACCCGAAGCAGACATCGAGCAGCTTGAGCTCGCTCGTTTGCGAGAACCGTCTCAGCTCCGCGGGTCGGACAAATTTCGTTTCCGTTTCCTCTAGGGCTCCTGCGGAGCTGTGAAACGCCTCATCAAAATGATCGCTGTGAAGACTCAGACTGCCGTCAGCCGTTTCCAGCGCCTTGAGTTGCCCGAGCGGATGGGTCAACGCTGCAGTCGATCGAGATCGGTCCAGAAGCTGGGGTAGCTCACCGCTGCGGCTTCACTGCGCGTCAGGGTTGAATCACCCTTGGCCATCAGGGCTGCCACCGCAAGACTCATGGCAACACGATGGTCGGTCTCGCTATCGAGTTGTGCAGCTTTCAGTGGTCGACCTCCACGGATGGTGAGACCGTCGGGATGCTCATCAATGTCTGCGCCCATGGCTTTCAGTTGGCGTGCCATCACCGCCAATCGGTCTGTTTCTTTCACTCTCAGTTCAGCCGCTCCAGTGATCTGGCTTTCGCCATCGCAGAAGCATGCCGCCACGCTCAAGATCGGAACTTCATCCACCAAGCGCGGCATAATCTCCTCTCCAAACCGGAAGGGTTTCAGTGATCCGTGCGTGACACGTAGATCCCCTACCGGTTCGCCTGCCACATCACGCTGATTGATCACTTCGATCTTGGCTCCCATCTGCTCCAGAACCTCCAGCACTCCAGTGCGGGTTGGATTCAGACCCACATTTTCAACGGTCAGATCAGCACCGGGCATCAGGGCGCCGGCGATCAGCCAAAACGCTGCTGAGCTGATGTCACCTGGCACCACAACATGCTGCCCCTGCAGTTGAGCACCGGGGCGAACGGTGATGTGGCGACCCATCTCTCCACCCACATCCAGGTCGGCACCAAAGGCCTTCAGCATGCGTTCGCTGTGATCGCGGGAGTGTGCAGGCTCAATCACCGTGCTGGTTCCATCCGCCGTCAGTGCGGCGAGCAGCAAGGCGGATTTCACCTGTGCACTGGCGACGGGGGTGCCGACAACGGCACCGCGCAGCTTGCATCCCTGCACAGCCAGTGGGGCAAAATTGCCCTGCCCGCGTCCGCGTACGTCGGCCCCCATCATCGAGAGCGGTTGCCCAACGCGTTGCATGGGTCTCCGCTTGAGTGAATCATCCCCGCTCAACACAAAATGTCGGCCATCCCGTCCTGCCAGTAATCCGAGCATCAGGCGCATGGTGGTACCTGAATTCCCGCAGTCGAGCACTTCACTCGGCTCCTGCAAACCATCCAGGCCAACGCCTTGAACGGTGATGATCTCCCCGTCGGCGACAGGACTGATCTCCGCTCCCATCGCTCTGAGGCATGCTGCTGTACTAATCGGATCCTCTGCAGGAAGCAGGCCCTCAATGGTGGTTTGGCCTTCGGCAATGGCTCCAAACAGCAAGGCCCGATGAGAGATCGATTTATCTCCAGGAACCCTCACATGACCTCTAAGAGTTCCGCCGGATCTCAGTTGGCGGGCATCTCTTGGGGTTCCCGGCACTTTTTCTCATGGCTTTGTGCCCTAATTCTATGAGTCGTTTGCTCCAGGTCCAGTTTGCACTTGCGTGTTGATTGAAGCCATCAAATTTGTGTGATCAACTTCAGATTTTCTCGGAACGACTCGGTCAATCCCAAATCCAATGTAAAATGAGAGATTTTGAAAAAATTACCAGAGATGGTTGATCAAGTGATGAGTAAATCCATGAATGGCCAAATATTAATTGTAGGACTAAACAGATTGAATAGCGTTTACTTGCAAGGTATGCTGTAGCTAGAGCGCTTAATCTGTTTTCGGTCGAAGCGTGATTTGCAAAAGCTTTTTCGAAATAGCTACTCCATACAATGAATGTTTTGAATTGATTCAGCGAATCAAGCAACTTACTGGTTCAAGAAAGAGCAACTTTTTTGGCGATTAAAATGTTTAGCTCGTCCCGGTAGTTTCGAGCAGCTTGCCAATCTTTCCGTTTCACCGCATTGTTGTAAGATTTGATGAGTTGTTGTCGATGTAATTCGTGCGCGACGTCCATAGTTTCGTGTTTGGTACAAATAATTTATGGATTGTTTTGATTGCGTGCGCGAAGTTCTGATGCGCTTTGGGGTGATCAATGAGTCTTGGCGCTTGTTGGGCATTACGCCGATTGAACTGCGAATGGCGGTAGCGGCATGGTGTCGATGACTGTCTTGCTCATGACGGCGAGCGACAAGTGATCACAAGCGAAGGTTGTATAGGTTACAAGGGTGGTCGGTTCGCGTTTTGGCACGCTTTGCGCTTTGGCTGCGTGCAGGCTCTGCCTCGGCATGGCTCCTCAATGGCTGGCCTGGTGCTGGGCTCCCTGATCTCTGCCCCGGAGTCGGGTTGGATTTTTTTTGCTGAATGCCAGTGAGGCCAATTGTTTTGAAGTTTTTCCTTTGTTCTCTTGTGCGTCTTTGTCGGGCATTGACAGCTTCGATTCATCCTCTCGTGCAACAGGTTGCTTTTGTGTCGCGAGCCGGAAGGGTTTCGGTTGATTTGCTTTCCCGAGGTTTTTTTCAGTGTTAACCCCCTCCGTCGTTTGTCTTCTTGAGTGTTTTGGGTAGCAAAGTCGTCGATGGTGCGTTTTAATACTGTGCGAGGCAAAAGCCTCTTCCTCTTTTTTATTGGTGTGAGGATCAATGAAACTGTTCAAGCAACTGCTTGTTGCTCCCGCTGCTCTGGGCCTCATGGCTCCAGTAGCTGCTGTTGCAACTGAAGTTAGTGTTTCTGACTACACAAACGTGTCTTCCGACGCGGTGGCTGTAGACCAGGTCACCAGCATCAACCAGTTCAACGATGTCTTTCCGGCTGACTGGGCTTATCAGGCTCTTAGCAACCTGATCGAGCGCTACGGCTGTGTTGCTGGTTATCCCAACGGCACTTTCCGTGGCAACCGTGCAATGACCCGCTTTGAAGCGGCTGCACTGCTGAACGCCTGTCTCGACCGCGTCACCGAAGTGACCGACGAGCTCAAGCGTCTGATCAAGGAGTTCGAAAAGGAACTCGCCATCGTCAAGGGCCGTGTTGACGGTCTGGAAGCCCGTGTTGGCGAACTGGAAGCAACCCAGTTCTCCACCACCACCAAGCTTAAAGGCCGTATTGACATGGTCCTTGGTGGCATCAGCTACGGCGGTAGTGGTGCGGAAGGCACCGATTCGGGTACTCCTGCTAACCAGAACTACGGTCTCAATACCGGTTCTGATTACAAGGGCCAGGATGCGCTGACCTTCAACTACACAGCCCAGTTCGATCTGAACACCAGCTTCACTGGTAAGGATTTGCTGTATACCCGTATCAAGACCGGTAACTTCAGCAAGAACTTCTATAACCAGGACTCTGATGCCTACGGTCAGTCCAACCTTGCTGATCTTGCAGTTGGTAACTCCAATGGAGATACTCTGAAGGTCGACAAGCTCTGGTACCAGTTCCCCATTGGTTCCAGCTTCACAGCTTATGTAGGTCCCAAAATTGAGCATTACTACATGCTCGGATCTACACCAAGTGTGTACCGTCAAATCCTGAAGCAATTCAAGCTCGGTGGTTATTACGGTGCCTACGGCGCCAGCACATCCCCTGGTGCAGGTCTTGCTTGGAGGCAGCAGAAAGATGATCGCATGTCTCCTAGGTTCACCGTTTCTACCGCTTACACAGCTTCAGAGGGTGATCACAGCTGCATAAGAGGTAGTAGCTGTGGTGGTATTGGAACCAACGAATCCAGTGCTAGGTGGACATCCCAGATTGCTTATGGCAATCCTCAGTGGAACATCTCTGCTGCTTATCAGTACGCTCAAGAAGGCGGCTTCAAGGGTTATGGAACTCCTGTTGGCAAAGCCAACTACTACATCAACTCAAGCGGAGCTCTCACCAAGGGTAGTTACGCTGATGTGAATTCTGTTGCCCTGCGTGCATGGTGGCAGCCCTCCAAGTCCGGTTGGATGCCCAGCATCAGTACAGGATGGGGCCTGTCATCATTCAGTGACCCCGCTGTTGAAGGTGATGAGCTGAACTACAGCTCCACCTCACAAAACTGGTTCGTTGGTCTGAACTGGAAGGATGCCTTCATGAAGGGCAACATTCTTGGTGCTGCAATTGCGCAGTCTCTTTTCAAGACTTCCATGAAGAACTATTCCGATAACAATGGTGCTCGGGATGGCAACTACTCCATGGAGCTCTACTACCAGTTCCAAGTTACAGACAACATTTCTGTGACTCCTACCATCTTCTACCTGTCACGTCCTTATGGACAGCTCACAGGTTCAGAAACAAAGTATGGTGGTAACGGCGCTGACAGTTTCAACATGTTCGGCTACCTCGTTCAGTCGACTTTCCGTTTCTGATTCGGAATTTTTGAGTCCTTTAAGCTCCCTGAAAGGGGAGCTTTTTTTTGCTTTTTATACAAAATAAAAAAAGGAGACCTTTCGGTCTCCTTTCTCCATTGGTAAGTCAGTCAGGACTTCACCAGCAATTTTCGCCCTCGCCAATCGGTACACAAAGATCTTCTTCAGCGGCTTTTTCAGCAGCTTTTTTGGCATCGGCATCTTTTTTGGCTTCAGCATCGATATCTTGATCGGTGCTCCATTCCTGCATCCCACCGGCAGGAGTGTCGGCTAACGCTGCTGGTACTGCAACGGCAGTGCTCAGTGCTGTTGCACCTGCAATAAAGATGGAAAGAGTAGACCTCTTCATGACAGAACGACTAAGTGACGAACAGCTCTTATTTTAAGGAATTACGGATGCGTTTTCATGTGCCCAACGATCGCAGCAAATTCGTATAGGCGAGAAAGATGAGATCGAGCTCTTCGCTGCGACCATGTTTGGCAAGCAATCCCCTAGCACCGCTATCTAGTTGAAATAGTGTGGTGCGGTCGAGCTCGCTTTTTAAGTAGCTCTCGATCCAGCCCACGCAAGCGATGCGCACGCCCTCTGTGACTGTGTTCACGCGATGCATCGATGTACTTGGGTAGATCACGATTTCTCCCTGTTCAAGCTCAAGGTCAATCGAATCCATCACAGTATCAACTTCAAGTGATCCGCCTTTGAATTGATTGTGGTCTGATAAGCATAAAGTGAAAGATAGATCGCTCCTGCCGCTGCTCATATAAGCATTGTCCACATGGCTGTCATAGCCTCCTCCTGGGCTTGTTTTGCTGATTAAAAAACGATGGAGTTTTCGTGGCAAGCAAAAGCTTTTAATGGCGGGATGAGCCCACATTGCTTTTTGTACATAGGTATGAATTTCCTCTCTTAATGGAGAGGATTGTTTGACTTGTTCATTGATTTTTCCTGTTTGGGCTTGAGAGCCTGCCGTTGTCTTCCCATCAATCCACTCCGCATCGCAAAGTTTGCCTAAAAGCTTTTCGCACTCCTCGTTGTTGAGCAATTGAAGCTTGATGTGGTTCATTGCTTAACATAGGTATCAAATGTTCTCTTGCTTGGTGCTAAATGCGCAAGACGAACCGGTTTTTCTTGGACAACCTCAGGTGGGTTCTTGTGTTTTATGAAGCTGTTTGCCATCCCATTGCTCGCGTCGCTGTCTTTCTTAGCGGCTGCCGCACACGCCGAAGAAGTTCGAGTTTATTCAGGGCGTCACTACAATACGGACCGTCAGACTTACAAGGCATTTTCTGAGAAAACTGGTATCAAGGTTCGTCTGATCGAGGCAGCAGGTATCTCTCTTGTTGAGCGTCTTAAGCGAGAGGGAAGTAACACCAAGGCTGACGTGATCATTCTTGTTGACGCAGCCAGAATCAATAATGCAGCAAAAGCTGGCTTGTTTCAGCCAATCAACTCTGCAAAGTTGAAGTCCGAAGTTCCTGCGCGTTATCGCGATCCAGGTAACCGCTGGTTTGGTATTGCACGACGTGTGCGTGCAATCATCATTAACCCCAATCAGGTCAAGCCATCACAGGTACAGACTTACGCGCAATTAGCGTCTCCCGATCTCAAAGGCAAAGTTTGCCTACGTAATCGTAAAAATGTCTACAACCAATCGTTGGTCGCTGATCAGCTCGCGATTCGCGGAGAGGCAAAGACCAAATCTTGGCTGAAAGGTTTGATTTCCAATGTCTCCCAGCCTTACTTCCCGGGTGATATCGCCCTCATTCGAGCAGTCGCTCAAGGTAAGTGTGGTGTTGGTGTGGTAAATCACTACTACCTTGCCCGAATGCGAGCTGGTATCAATGGTGCGAAGGATACGAAGCTTGGTAATCAGGTGAAAATTGTGATGCCAAATCCTGCACATGTGAATATCAGCGCAGCAGCTGTGTCTAAATACGCCAAAAACAAATCAGCTGCTGTTGAACTCATCGAATTCATGGCTTCCCCTGATGGAAGCAGAGGGATTGCAGGTCCCACTTTTGAATTCCCGCTCACTGGTGTTGGTGGTTCGGCCTATCTCAAAGGGATGACCAAGTTCACCCCTGACAACGTCACGATCTCTCAGTTGAGTGCACTCAATCCCAAGGCCATTCAGCTCATGGCCGAGTCCGGTTGGCAATGAGCTGATCCAGCAGGTAGCCGAACAATTCCGGGTTCGGCTCCGTGTTGCTGATATCGGTTAATCCCAGTTCATCCAGGCGGTCCGTCACGCGTTGTTCTAGATCGTCTGGTCTGCTCAGAGGTTCGCCCCAAGGATGGTTTTTCTCAGGGCCGATTTTGGTGGTGGCGTCAATTGCCAAACGTCCGCCAAGGCCGAGTTGCTCACTGGCGAAGTCCAGGGTGTCGAAAGGCGTGTTTTCCAGGGTGAACAGGTCCCTTTGTGGATCCACTTGAGCGGCGATTGCCCAGACCACCTGCCGGGGATCACGCACGTTGATGTGACTGTCGACCACCACCACAAACTTGGTGTAAGTGAACTGCGGCAAAGCGCTCCAGAACGCCATTGCGGCGCGTTTGGCCTGGCCTGGATAGGCCTTGTCGATGGAAATCACGGCGAGCTTGTAGCTCAGTGCTTCCATTGGTAAGAAGAAATCCTTGATCTCAGGAATCTGCTGACGCAGGATCGGTGTGTAGATCCTGTTCAGTGCAATCGCCAGCATCGCTTCCTCTTTGGGCGGCCGGCCGCTGAATGTGGTGAGAAAGATCGGATCTTTGCGTTGCGTCATGCAGTGAAAATGCACCAGAGGTGAGTCCTCAACCCCCCCGTAAAAGCCCATGTGATCGCCAAAGGGTCCATCAGGCATCACCTCACCGGGCGTGATCGTGCCTTCCAGCACCACCTCACTGTGACTTGGCACACTGAGATCCACGGTCTTGCAGGGAGTGAGCCTGACGCCTTCGCCGGCGTAAATCCCGGCGAACAACCATTCGCTCAACTGCACAGGGATGGGTGTGGCAGCCGCCATCACCAGCAGTGGATGCACACCAACCGCGATGGCGATCTCTAGCTTTTGGCCGAGGGCAGCTGCTTTGCGCAAATGGCGTGCACCACCGCGGACGCTCAGCCAGTGAACGGTCATGGTGTTGACCGACTGTTTCTGGAGCCGATACACCCCCACGTTGGGAACACCGGTTTCGGGGTCTTTGGTGATAACCAGTCCGAGCGTGATCACCCCACCCGCATCGCCTGGCCAGGGGCGGATCAGGGGGATGTTGTCGAGGTTGACTTGATCGCCTTCAAACACCTGTTGCCGGCAGGGAGGCAACAGATCCCTGTCTGGTCTTGCCTTCACCAGATCCCAGAACACGCGGGCAAATTTCTTGGTTTCCCCTAATCCCTTGGGCGGGCGTGGTTGTTGCAGCAGCGCCAGACGCTCACCCAGGTCTTCCAGTTGTTCTGGGTACTCGAGGCCCATGCTCCAGACGACGCGCTCCACGGTGCCGAGCAGGTTGACGGCGACCGGCATGGAGGATCCGATCACGTTTTCGAACAACAATCCCGGTCCACCACTGGCCAGCACGCGATCGGCGATCGCTGCCAACTCGAGATCGGGATCCACCGGGGCCGTGATCCTTTTGAGTTGACCCCGCTCCTCCAGCAGTTGAATGAAGGCGCGCAGATCCCTGGTGCTGGGACCGGAGCGGAACAGAGCCATCTGGAAGCCACCTCAGCGGGGGTGATCTCGGTACTGTGACGCACGCTGACGGTGATTGTGGCCATGCAGGTTTCCTATTTTCATGCGGCCGCGGATGTCCCCGACACGGTTGGTTCCGCCGACGGTCCTGATGCTGCGGTCGTGATCGATGTCCTGCGAGCCACGACCACGATTGCCTGGGCGCTGCACAACGGCGCCGAAGCGGTTCAGGCGTTCGCTGATCTCGATGAACTGCGTGCCCAGGCGCAGCTGTGGTCTGAATCCTCCCGTTTGCTGTTGGGGGAGCGCGGCGGTTGCATGCTCGACGGCTTTGACCTGGGCAACTCCCCGGTGGCGGTGACCCCTGAGGTGGTGCAGGGCAAGCGATTGCTGATGAGCACCACCAACGGCACCCGTGCATTGCAGCGGGTTCGCGACGTCGCTTGCGTTGTCACGGCGGCTCTGCCTAACAGGCGTGCAGTTACCGAGCGGTTGCTGGCAGGCCAACACCAGCGGCTTCTGATTCTTGGCAGTGGTTGGGAAGGCACCTATTCCCTGGAAGATTCACTGGCTGCCGGCGCGATCGGAGAGCTGCTTGTGTCGGCTGGAGCCTCGGTTGCCAATGATGAACTTCAGGCTGCACTCGCCCTCTGGAATCAGTGGAAGCATGACCCTGAGGCCTGCCTACGCACCGCTTCGCATGGTCAGAGGCTGATCGGGATTGGCAATCATGATGCCGACTTCAGCTGTTGCGCGGCGTTGGATCAGATTTCCGTCGTTCCGACCCAGGTCGAGCCCGGTGTTTTACGAGCCGTGCCTGTCTAAAGCGCGGAGCCCGCTTCAGCCATACCATTTCAACGACTTAACTCTGATCTCTGTGCGTGATTTCCTGGCGGCGGCCGTGCAACTCACCAGCAGTTCTGACCCGCAGAGCAATTTCACGGCTGCCGAGGAACAGATCGACCTTGCCGCACGTCGGGGAGCCGAGTTGATCGGATTACCCGAGAACTTTGCCTTTCTTGGTGAGGATTCACGGCGCCTTGAACTGGCTCCCTCTCTGGCAGAACAGGCCTCAAATTTTTTGGTCACCATGGCGCGTCGCTATCAGGTGGTGATTCTTGGAGGTGGTTTCCCTGTCCCCGTCGGGGATGGTGAGCACACCTATCAACGCGCGCAGTTGGTGGGTCGTGATGGTCAGATCCTTGCCAGTTACGACAAACTCCATCTGTTCGATGTGGACCTGGCCGACGGTAGTTCCTATCGCGAGTCAGCCTCGTTTAGCCCCGGCACGACACCTCCACCCGTTGTGGATGTGCCTGGACTCTGTCGGGTGGGGCTGTCGATTTGCTACGACGTGCGCTTCCCTGAGCTCTACCGAGATCTGATCGGAGCCGGAGCTGAGTTGCTGATGATTCCCGCCGCTTTCACGGCTTTTACGGGTAAGGACCACTGGCAGGTGCTTCTGCAGGCCCGTGCGATTGAAAACACGTCCTACGTGCTTGCCCCAGCACAGACCGGTGTTTACGCAGGACGACGTCAGAATCATGGACATTCCCTGGTCATTGACCCCTGGGGAACGGTGCTCGCCGATGCCGGGGTGAGCCCAGGTGCAGCAGTCGCACCGGTTGACCTTGATCATCTTGAGCGCATTCGCACTCAGATGCCTTGCTTGAAGCACCGCAGAACCGCACTGTTCTGAATCTGATGCCTCGGCTCCCTCGTCGTTTCAGCGCTCTGCTGGTTGCTCTCGTTATGCAGAGCGCTGGCTTGCTAATGGCCTTGCCCGCTCGGGCTGCCAGTGCCCTTGCGGCTTGGTCGCTGGGACGTGATGGGGTTCTGCAGTTGCGCACGGCCACGGGAGCGCGCCTTGATGCTTTCTTTGAAGCCGGTGAAGCCGGTCGTGGGCCAAGGGTTTGGATCGATTTTCCCGGTGAGCTGAGCCGCACACGCAAGCTGCGTGGTTCTGGACCGGTTCGTGAGGTTCGACTCGGCAAGCCCAACCCCGGGGCCACGCGTCTGGTGATCGAGTTCAATCCTGGCGTTGAACTTGATCCTGGCCAACTGCGACTGATCGGCACCTCGCCGGATCGTTGGAAGTTGATGTTCGAAGGGCTTCCCACAAGAGGCCTGCGCACCATCGGGGAAGGTGATCTCAATCGGGCCAGCTCCGGACGCTGGGGCGGCGTTCGCATCAAACCCACAAAAACTCCGGTGAATGCGGAAGGGCTGCCGAGTGTGCCTCGAGGTCGTTACAACGTCGTGATCGATCCAGGCCATGGCGGACCTGACCCTGGCGCAGTGGGGATCAGGGGGATTCGCGAGTCGGAAATTGTTCTCGATGTTTCGCTTCAGGTGGCTCGATTGCTTGAGGCCAAGGGCGTTCAGGTCACCCTTACTCGAACCGCAGAGGTGGATGTTGATTTACCTCCGAGGGTGTCGCTGGCCAACCGACTGGGTGCAACGGCCTTTGTGAGCATTCATGCCAATGCCATCAGCATGTCTCGTCCGGAAGTGAACGGCATTGAGACCTTCTATTTCGCCGACCCTCGCTCTGCACGGCTGGCCGCACATATCCAGCAGCAGGTGCTGAATGTGTCTCCTGGAAGCCCCAATCGCGGAGTCCGTCGCGGCCGCTTCTTTGTGATCCGCCGCACCACCATGCCTTCGGTCTTGGTGGAAACAGGCTTTGTCACTGGCAGTCTCGACTCCCCAAGGCTGGCCAGCGCAGCGCATCGCCGGCGGCTCTCTCTTGCTATTGCCACCGGCATCCTTGAGTATCTGCAGGGGGTGCGATGACCATCCGTCTTGGCATGTTTGACAGCGGCCTTGGCGGACTGACGGTCTTGCGTCGGGTCCTGGAACGCCATGGATCCCTTCAGGTGATCTACCTCGGGGATACGGCTCGCGTGCCCTACGGCAGTCGTTCAGCGGCTGAAATCCGCACGATTGCCTCCGAAGTGGTGAGTTGGCTCAGCCAGCATCAGATCTCCACTGTCGTGATGGCCTGCAACACCACCAATGCTCTGGCCAGGGATGTTGCCGAGGGTCAAGCAGGTGTTCCGGTGGTCGGCCTGATTGGAGCTGCCGCAGCAATGGTTCGGGAAACCCGGGTCGGGGTGCTGGCCACACCGGCAACCGTTGCATCGGGTGCCTACCGGGAAAGCATCGAGGCTCTGCATCCTGGAACGCTGGTGGTGCAGCAGTCCTGTCCTGATTTCGTTCCCTTGATTGAAAGTGGAGATCTGCGTTCTGAGGCCCTCCGTGATGCTGCTAGTCGCTACCTGCAACCCCTGATGGAGGCTTCTGTGGAGTCTGTGGTGCTGGGCTGCACGCACTATCCCTTGCTGGTGCCGCTGCTCAACAATCTGTTGCCGCCATCCATCCGGCTGATCGATCCCGCCATTGCCGTAGCCAGCCAGCTCGATGCCTTGCTAGGGAAGCCAGTCCCCGGAGGCCTGGGTCAGCCCCTTGCCATGGGGGCAACTCGCATTTGTGTCACGGCTGACGCTGACGGATTCGCGGACCGTGCCACGCCCTGGCTGGGGCAACGGCCACGGGTTGAGCTGGTGCAACTGCAGTGACAGGTCGACGCCTTCTAAGATCTGCGCACTGAGAGGATTCATGACCACCGTCACCGATTTGCTTGAGCCAGTCGAGGCGGATCTAGAGATCTTGCTCAGCGACCTGCGCAGTCTGATCGGAGCCGGTCACCCGATCCTCCAAGCAGCTGCAGAGCATCTATTTAGCGCTGGCGGTAAACGCTTGCGGCCCGGCATTGTTCTCTTGATCTCAAGAGCTCTTGCCAGCGACGGTGGGCTCACGTCCCGGCATCGCCGCTTGGCAGAGATAACTGAGATGATCCATACAGCCTCGCTGGTTCACGATGACGTCGTGGATGAAGCCGCAACCCGGCGTGGCGTCGAAACTGTTCACAGTCGTTTCAATCACCGTGTGGCCGTTCTGGCAGGTGATTTTCTGTTCGCACAAGCCAGCTGGCACCTTGCCAATCTCGATGATCTCGATGTGGTGAAACTGCTCAGCCGCGTGATCATGGATCTGGCTGATGGTGAGGTGAAGCAGGGTCTGTTCCGTTACGACACGGGCCAGACTTTCGAGACTTACCTGGAAAAGAGTTATTGCAAAACCGCGTCTCTGGTTGCCAACAGCGCTCGTGCTGCTGGGGTTCTCAGTCGTTGCACCGAGCCTCAGCTGGAATCGCTCTACCGCTATGGACGCCAGTTGGGTCTGGCCTTCCAGGTGGTGGATGACATTCTTGATTTCACGGCCAGTGATCAGCAACTCGGCAAGCCTGCCGCTAGTGACCTCTCCAGTGGATACCTCACCGCACCGGCTCTCTATGCCCTGGAGCGCAATCCAGCCATGGGTGTGTTGATCGAACGGGAATTCAGCAATGAGGGTGATCTCGACGAAGCCCTTGGCATCGTGCGTGAGTCGGATGCGATTGCTCGTACCCGTCAACTGGCAGAAACTTTCGCTCAGGAGTCCCGTGAAGCGCTCACCTGGCTTCCGGATTCCCCCTACCGCACAGCCTTGCTGGAGCTCCCCGATTTCGTTCTCAGTCGTCTCTACTAACGACCGATTCAAGGCTGCGCTGGGCCTCGCTCAGTTGGCTGATGACAATCAATCGATCAGCCTGCAGCAAATCATGCTCTACAGGTTCCAGCTGGTCAGCCTTCTCAGTCGTTCGAAGCAGTCGCCAAACCAAGCACCCTGCCGCCAAGGCTGATTCGCATCCGGCCCTGGAATCCTCGAAGGCCCAGCACTCTTCAGCCTTCACCTTCAGGCGATCAGCTCCAAGCCGGAAAGGATCCGGAGCTGGTTTTCCAGCCTTTAGATCGTAATCATCTCCGCAGATCATCAGCTGCAAACCATTCACCCAGGGGTGATTGCCAATCTTGTGTCGTACTGATGCTCGGTCGCTGCTGGTGACTAAAGCCGTCGCAATGCCAAAACGTTCGGCTGATCGCACCAGCGATTCTGCTCCCTCCATGGCCTTGGCTTCAGGCAGCAGCTGTTCTGCGATCGGTTGCCTGACGGTGAGCAGTTGCTCCGGTGTGATCGCTTGATTGATCCAGGAACAGACGAGCTTTGCGTTATCGAGCCGGCGGCGGCCCTGCAACTGGATCAGCTGATTCGATTCAAGATCGGTGCCGAAATGAAGTGCCGCCTGTTGCCAGGCGCGCGCATGCAGCGGCTCAGTGTCGATCAACAGACCATCGAGATCAAACAGGCAGGCCTTGGGTGGGCTGGTGAGCTGATTCAGAGATCACCCCTCTGGCTGGCGTTGCCACGCATCAAAGACTCAGCGCGAACAGGACTGAGGCGGGCATCCAGCCTCGACATGGCTGCTCCATGAACCTCAACCATTCTGATCGGGGTTTCCATTGAGTGACCACTAACCATTGACCACTGATCGCACTTAAGCAGAAGGGAGTGTTCAGCTGTTCGAAACGGTTTAATCCAAGGTTCTGTCTGAATGCGACGCGGCCACTATCTTTTGCCCTAGGCGCAACAGGCAAACCCCAGATGACGAGCGAGACATCCACCATCGAGAGCGTTCTTCAGGAGCAACGGGTTTTTGAGCCGCCTATCGACTTCTCTCGTTCCGCCCGTATCGGTGGCATGGAGGCCTATCGGTCCATGTCCGACGCAGCCCGCCAGGACCCTGAAGCCTTCTGGGGAGACGCTGCGCGCAAGGAACTCTCCTGGTTCACGCCTTTCGAGTCAGTCCTCGATTGGTCGGATGCGCCGTTCGCGCGCTGGTTTGAAGGTGGCACCACCAACATCTCCTACAACTGCCTGGATCGACATCTCCAAAGCGACAAGGCCAATAAAACGGCACTGATCTGGGAAGGCGAGCCAGGCGACGTGCGACGGTTCACCTACCGCGAGCTGCATGCCGAGGTCTGCAAAGCCGCGAATGCCCTCAAGGCCATGGGCATCGGTAGGGGCGATCTTGTGGCGCTCTACATGCCGATGGTGCCTGAGGCAGCCATCGCCATGCTCGCCTGCGCTCGCATCGGCGCACCTCACTCCGTTGTTTTTGGCGGTTTTTCAGCCGAAGCCCTGCGTGATCGTCTGATTGACGGTGAAGCCAAGGCGGTGATCACGGCCGATGGCGGCTTCCGCAAGGACAAACCCGTGTCGCTGAAGCCAGCTGTTGATGCAGCTCTTGCCGGTGGGAGCTGCCCAACGGTGCAGTCCGTTCTGGTGGTGCAGCGCACCAAGCAGGCGGTGGAGATGGCTGAAGGTCGTGATCAGTGGTGGCATGACCTGGTCGAGGCACAGAGCACCGATTGCCCAGCGGAACCGATGGCCAGTGAAGACCGTCTTTTCGTGCTCTACACCTCAGGCTCCACCGGCAAACCCAAGGGTGTCGTGCACAGCACTGCGGGATACAACCTCTGGGCCCATCTCACATTCCAATGGATCTTCGACATTCGCGACGATGATGTCTACTGGTGTACAGCGGATGTGGGCTGGATTACGGGTCACAGCTACATCGTTTATGGCCCGCTGTCTAACGGTGCGACCACAGTGATGTATGAGGGGGCGCCGCGTCCGTCCAATCCCGGAGCGTTCTGGGAGCTGATCCAGATGCACGGCATCACGATCTTCTACACCGCTCCCACCGCAATCCGGGCGTTTATGAAAAACGGCCGTGAGGTGCCCGATCAGTACGACATGAGCAGCCTGCGGTTGTTGGGCACCGTGGGGGAACCGATCAATCCTGAAGCCTGGATGTGGTATCGCGATGTGATCGGATCCGGTCGTTGCCCGATCATCGATACCTGGTGGCAGACCGAGACCGGTGGCGTGATGATCAGCCCTCTCCCTGGAGCAACCCCCACCAAGCCTGGTTCAGCCACACTGCCACTGCCTGGAATTGAAGCCGACGTTGTCGATTCGGATGGCAACACCATTGGAGCCGATGAAGGCGGATACCTCGTGGTGCGTCGTCCCTGGCCGGGGATGATGCGCACTGTGCATGGCAATCCTCAGCGCTTCCGTGAAAGTTACTGGGAGCACATCCGTCCCGCTGACGGCAGTCACATCTACTTCGCTGGTGATGGCGCTCGTCGTGATGCTGATGGCTACTTCTGGGTGATGGGGCGTGTGGATGACGTGATCAACGTCTCCGGTCACCGCCTCGGCACCATGGAGATTGAGTCTGCTTTAGTCAGTCATCCGGCCGTGGCGGAGGCTGCGGTTGTCGGTCGTCCCGATGACCTCAAAGGTGAAGGCATTGTCGCCTTCGTCACCCTTGAGGCAGGACGTGAACCGGAGGATGCCTTGGTCGCAGAATTGCGGGCCCATGTAGGCAAGGAGATCGGTCCCATTGCCAGGCCCGATGAGATTCGATGCAGCGATGCTTTGCCTAAGACCCGTAGCGGCAAGATTATGCGCCGGATTCTGCGTGCCCTCGCCGCCGGCCAAGAAGTAACGGGTGATACTAGTACCCTGGAAGACCGTTCTGTGCTGGATAAGCTGCGTGCCTAAGCAAATGGCTCATCAGTGACTGCGACCTAAGGTGATGAAACTGGGCCGCCCTAGGCCTAGGAGGTTGTCTGGTCCTTTATGAGGTTCACCTGCTGCTGCCAGTCGCCACCTTCTGCCCAGTCGACCAGAAATTTCTTTGTACACCTGCAATGGCGCTTGTGAGGTGATTTCTGAGCAATCTGATCAACTTGTTGCTCTATTAGGAGCATGTCAGTCTCTGATCAATAGCGACTCGTTTTCGATGCATTGCTTGCGTAGACATTATCCTGATTGTTTGACGTTCTGTTGATCTGTTGTTGTCGGGGATATTGTGCAGACGAATCTAGATTGTACCGAATTAGTTGTTAGAGATGGCGTTGATGGTCAGCTTTAATTTTTTTTAAACGAGCTCTCGAGTTCTTTGTTCTCATACTGGGATGTTGACGAAATGGGCAATCGAAAATTGGCTGAGCGTTTGGTGATAATCCGTGATCTGCAAATCTTGAATAGTTCGCGTGTAGAGAGAGCGAGGGGGAGAATGAAATATTCAATCAATGGATTGTATCGATTGTAGCTAGTATCGGTTACCCCGAAGGATATAGCTTTGGCTTGATGCTTGTTGACATAAACATATGTCCCAAACATTTGATCCCAACACTTAAGGAAAGTGCCGTAGTTCTTGTTAAAGTGCCTGGGATCCTTGGAGTGGTGTACCCAGTGATCACATGGACTCATTAAAACGATTGATAGAGGCTTGGGAAGTCTTAGGTATAACTCCGAATGCCCAACCCACTGGTTTATGTGCTTGTAGGCTGTAAATAGTGTGAAGCCAATTACTGAATATATTGAGAGCGAGTCAATTGCTTTGGAAGAAGCCCAATATATCGGAATTGCAAGCGGCAAGAATATAAGAGCCTTAATCATTTGCTCCAATGGGCTTGTTCTCATAACCGTGAAGCCGGTCATGTGAGTTGCTGAATGATGCAGCTCATGTATTTTCCAGAGGGGACTAAATTCGTGGTGAACACGATGGCCCCAGTAATGCAAAAAATCACCTGCCGCGAAAGTTAATGCAACCCAGAATATACCGCTTGGGCTAAATCTTGTGTCTAGGAATTGGTGAATTGGATTTGAGATCTTTTGAGATATTAACGGAACAATCTGGTCGCTTCCCAATACGATCGTGGACGATAAAAATGCTATCGAACCTACGAAAAAATAAAATATGTCTGCACATGGAAACCCGTCAGCTTTAAATAAACCTCTTATAGTTAGCGCTTTGCGGATGTTAATGGATGGCCTGCATTCCCAGGGTTTGAACTTCGGGCATATTTCGCAAACTGATATCGTGGCAATTGGGATTGCCGCTAAAAGAATTCGAATTATCAATGGACTTGACTCTAGGCCTACAAGTGCTTGTTCAAGTCCGGTGCCACTAAGGGAGTTGCTAATGTATGGTTTATTCATCCAGAAAGCGCTAACCAGAAATAGGCTAAATACGAATATGTACATGTAATTGGATTCAGGACGGTTATTATAACGCTAATTTAGCCTAAATCTGCTGAAAACGTTCAGCTATTGAGGCGCACACGTTTGCACAGCAGCCGGCAACCGAATCAAAGATGTGGGGCCCCGGAACAGCAAGGATAACGACGTTCACCAAGATCACATTTATTTATAAATAAGCTTGCTAAACAGTTGTCATGCTAAATCCGAATAATTGTCTTGTCATGGTGCTGGATAAACCTATATTCCAACTTATCTTTCACTTCTTTTATGCTATTGAATCCTGAAGATATATTTGCTATTTGTGGGAGATGGTAAGTCTTAATGGTTTAGGCATTTTGATTGATTTCGCGACTTTTCTTTTCATGATGGGCCTCGTCTTTGCATGCTTAAGTCGATTGGTTGTTGTGTTTGATTGAGCTAAATTCCATACTTTCATCGGTTTTGAAAGCTTTGAAGTATTATCCTCAATAGAATTTGAGCTGTTATGACGGGATTCAGGGTATTCAGAGAGTCTGAGAATAATAAAAAGAGTTCTAAAAAGCGAGAAGATATTCAGTTAATCTTTTTAGAAGCACGAGATTGTGAATTGCGTTTTGAGACAGCAAAGGCAGAGAAGGCTTATGAAAAAATTATTAAATCTGGTTGCTATCATTCTGAAGCTTTTTTCAATTTAGGTGCTATTTACTATGAGAGCGGGCGATTAAAGCAAGCTCTGAATCTTTATCAGAAAATTATAAGTGTCAAGCCTAATCTTGCTCATGCGCATCTGAGAATAGGCACAATCTATAAAGACCTTGGGTTTGTAGATTTGGCAAGAAACGCGATCTTGGATTTCCTTGAGCTATGCCCCGAAAGCCCTCGAGCACTATTAAGCATAATGAGCGTTCATAAAATAGAGGATTTGAAAATGTTGAAATTAAATGCAGTGACACTTTTAAGGCGAAATCCGAGCATTGTAGAAAATTTGGATTTTATTGAATTTGTATCGACGTTAGGAGAGGATTTTTACCATGAATGTTTTTCTGGCCTTGAGCTTTCTGTTGCATTTAAGGATGTTTGAATGAGTTGGATCTCGAGTTCTAGCGCTTTACTAAGTTCGGATTCACTATTTTGATCATGCTCTTGAAGGGCTTTTGTTAACTCTACTCTTCTCTCGATATTTAACTTTTGAATGAATATCATTAGATTCCTTGTGGTTTCTTTGTCTATTCCTGTAGTGGAGAGGATGGATGATAAATGCAAGAGAGGTAATTTGGATAATTGGCACCCAACTGGTAAAGAGCTAATTGATATCAAGCCAGAAGTGATTTGTTTGCAGTCGATGTCGTTGGATTCTGCTTCTTGTTGTCCAAAGCATCTGATAACGGTTGAGTATTGTTTGACTGTGATTTCAAAGGGGATGCTATAAGAAATGATGCTTTTGGCTGAGAAGCCATAAGACCTCCATAAGCTCATCGCACTATTTTTGCCACTGTATTTATGCAATATTTCTGCATCTTTTGGAATTGCTGGTGGGGTCTCTAGGCCAGTGTTGGTAACTCTGAAGGGTGGAGCAAAGTTGCTATGGTTGACTAGTTCTAGCAATGGAGCAAGTACGCTTTGTCCTTTGAATCTAAATGCACGCTCGTCAATAAATCTTTCTAGAAGTGTTTGGTCGTTGTCGAGGTAATTTGACATCCTTTTGTCTATAAATTTGTTATTGGCCAATGCATTTTTAATGGGCATTGGAAGAGTTGTAATGTATTTTAGAAATGCTTTTGCATCTTGATTACCGTCGCTTCCCCAGGAAAGTTCATTGTAATAGAGTTCAGCAAACTCTCTTTCTTTCTTCCCTATCCCTGAGCTGGGGAGAATTGATATATTTCTGTCATTGATTTGCACGCTATCGCTTTTGATGAGTATGTTTTCTGGAGTGACTATTAGGGATTTCTGAGCGGAGTCTTGTGGAAATATGCCGCGACCATGTCTTCCCTTTTTTAAGTCAATGTTCTCAGCAATGCCGCCAAGGCTTTTGAATGTATTAATTATATTTGCCCATATATTGTGTGGCATTTTTGGTTCGTTGCTTGGGATCATTATACACTGATCTCTTTTGTGAGCTGCTGGGTTAAATGGTTCCCTGCCCAATGCCGGCAAATTTTTGTTTAGCCGTTTTGATGGCTGCTTATTTGTAAATATTTAATCCTGATTGGGTTTCTTGCAAATCTTCAAGCGTTTCGCTTTTAAGGGTTTAAAAATTGCGAAAAGTTGACGAGCATTTGAGTTGACCGATCATCATTTAATTGTCAGATATGTTGGTCTCCTGGATTAGGCTGTTTTCCGGCTATTGGAATGATATTGAGTTTTGGAGCGCAAACGATGTGATCAGGTCCTGTAGACGGTTCACCTGTTGTTGACGGTCGCTGCCTTCAGCCCAGTCGCCAAGGAACTGTCTGCGCAGGCCGGCACTGGCCGGTGTGAGGTGATCTCCCGACAACCTCAGCAGTTCGCTGCAGTCGCCTTTGCGCGCCTGCAGTGCCGTGATCAAATCGAGACTCTGATCGATCTTGTCTTTGTTGAAGCGCACCACCTGATTACGTGGCTGCAGATACTGACGCTCGATCAAGCGCAGGGTTTCCTTTGGGCTCGGACTGAATTCGGTGCTCACCCCCAGGCTTGGCGCCACGACGTCGAGCAGGGGAATCGACTGATCCGCGGTGAAGTTGTTGAAGCTCAGCGCCACAAGGCCGTTGCAGTTCCGTCCTCCATCGGGCGCCAGCAGATGCAGTTTGCAACCCAGGCTGTGACCGAGGCGCAGAGGTGATGGCAGCTGTCCTAGGCGTTCCAGATGTCGTGACCGGCAGGCGCGCATGGCACTCCAGGCTTCGCGTGCCTGGAGCTGGTGGTCGAAACCTGGCACATAGCTCCAGGCATGGATGGCGATCCCACGGGCCGCCAGTCCTTCGAGCAGACGCCGGTAACTGATCTGTGGTGTTGCCGCGAGGTAGCTGCCTCCCACGAATTCGACTAACCCACGTGGCTGACGCGGGTAGAGGGTCCAACAGTCACGGAAGCGAACCCAGTTGCTCATTGACTGGGTTGCAGCGAACGCAGCACCTGCATGGCTTCGCGAACGTGGGCAGGGCCATCGAGCAGGTTGTTGAACACGTGCTGGATCACTCCTTGGCCATCAATCACGTAGGTGACCCTGGATGGCAGCAGGCCGAGGGTTTTGGGCACCCCGAAGGTTCGGCGCAGGCGTTGGTGACTGTCGCTCAGCAAAGGAAAGGGCAGCTGATGGCGTTCCGCGAAGCGGCGATGGCTCACTAGATCGTCACCGCTGACTCCCCAGACCTGAGCACCAAGCTGTTGTAGCTCCTGGTGGGAATCACGGAATCCGCAGGCTTCTGCGGTGCAGCCCGGGGTCTCGTCTTTCGGATAGAAGAACAACACCAGGGGAGTGCCGTTGCGCTCGCTGATGGCGCAGATGTTGCCTTCGTGATCCTCCAGGTTGATGGACGGAACGCTGTCACCAACGGTGAGGGCCATGCCAAACAATCGAATTGGTGGCGAAACCTTAGGAAGCGTGGATAAAAGACGGAGAATGGAGCGATCCAGGAGGGAGGTCAGCGCATGGAGAACCAATCCGTACCAGGTCAGCTCGATTTGCTGTCGTTAGGCGGTGGCCCACCTTTTCCTGTCTCGACGCCTCATGTCACACCTCAATCTTTGCCGCCTTCAGCTGCTGATCGCGCCGCTGCAGCACGCACGCTGTTGATTGTTGACACTGAAACCACAGGGCTCGATCCGCAGCTGGATCACTGCCTTGAGGTGGGGGTGATTCTCTTCGACGTGTCCAGTCGTCAGGTGCTGGCGCAGCAATCGTTCCTGTTGCCGGTGGAGGCGAATGCCGCAGAGGCGATCAATCGCATTCCCGCCTCCACGACCACCCTGCCTCAGCCCTGGCGACCCGCCCTCGACTATCTGCAGTCGTTGCTGGATGCTGCCGATGTGTTGGTGGCCCACAACGCCGCCTTCGACCGCCAGTGGTTCGGGCGTGGTCACTTGCCGTCCACTGAGAAACGCTGGCTCTGCAGCATGGAGGACATACGTTGGCCTGCGGATCGTCAGCTCAGGTCAAGGCCATCGGTGCGTGATCTGGCCCTGGCCTATGAAATCCCCGTTTGGGCCGCCCATCGTGCTCTTACCGATTGCATTTACTTGGCGGAGGTCTTCCGTCGCTGTGATGACCTTGAGCAGTTGATCGAATGTGGTCTGGAGCCGCGTCAGCTGATGCGTGCTCAGGTGTCTTACGACGAACGCCATCTCGCCCGGGATGCCGGTTTCCGCTGGAACGAACCGGTGAAAGGAGCCTGGGCTAGGCGTCTATCGGTGAGGGAAGCCAGCAGACTCGATTTCCCTGTTGTGCCTGTTGATCCTGAATTGCCCCTGGCATCCTGATTTGCTTCAGCAGTCGGAAGCCTCGTAGTGGGTTTGCCAATGCTGCTGCTCAGACAGCCAGGCTGAAGTCATGGATCTTCCCAGGCATCCGCCTTCCATTCGTTCTCGCCTGCAGCGTTGGCAGCAGGTCAGGACTTGGGCGCGCCTGATTCGCGAGGCGGAGTGCCTCTGGCATGTGGATGTGCGTGAACTGAAGCGTCTCGGTGCGTTGGAGCTCTCGCATTTGCTGGAGGAGGTTCCGTCCTGTCAGCGGTCGCGAGTGAATCGATGGCTGACGCGTTATTCGGCATCGACGCGGTTGCCTTCAGGTGCATCCACTCATGAGCATTGATTCCCTGCTCAAATGCTCTTAAGCATTTACCAACCACGTTCACCAACGCTGCTGAGGTCTGCTCTCGGCTATGGGTAGGTCGCTTCTCTTCAGGCAACCCATGAGCTTTGCTAAGCAGGCTCTCACCCTGTTTGCTCTGCTTGCCGTTGCAAACGGTGTCTCCGCTTTTGCAGAGTCGTCTCTGACCAGTGTCGGTGCCTCACTCCCCGCCAGGCTCTACCGAAACTGGTTTGCCCAGATGGCCAGCTCAGGCGGTCTTGAGGTCAGCTATCGCTCCGTGGGCTCAGCTTCGGCTCAATGGGCCTTGATCAGGCAGACCGTTGATTTCGCGGTGTCCGATGCTCCAATGCAACCGAAGGATTTGGCCAAGGTGAGGCGTGGTGTCGTTCAGATCCCCATCGCTGGCAGCGCCATCGCTTTCGGATACAACCAGCCTGGGTGCGATCTGAAACTCACCCAGCAGCAGGCTGTTCAGCTGGCCAGCGGCAGGATCACCGACTGGAAGCAGCTCGGCTGCGAGTCCGGTTCTCTGACCTGGGTGTATCGATCTGATGTCTCTGGGATCACTGATGCCTTCACTCAATCCATGCAGGCGTTTTCTTCCCAATGGCCGCTAGGAACCGGAGCAACGATTCGCTGGCCAGCAGATCATGCGATCGCTGCGGAGGGGAACTCCGGAGTTGCTGCCGCGATTGAAAAAAGGAGGGGAACGATCGGCTACCTCGGTTTGTCCCATCTCAGCGGCAGTGTCAGGGCTGCTGCCTTGCAGAACAAGGCCGGAGAGTTTCAGCGACCCAATTTGATCTCAGCGGCCAAGGCCCTCAAGGCCATCGAACTGGACTTCAATCTTGCCGGCAGTAGCCCAAATCCTTCGCTCGAGGGTGCCTATCCGATCGTCACGCTGATCTGGGTTCTGGCCTACAGGTCTGGGAACGGCGAGAACGCGCCCGCGATCAGAGCGGCGCTTGACTTCATGCTCAGCAGCCCGGCTCAGAGCCAGTTTGCCGAGCTTGGCTTGATTCCGCTGGAGGCTGAAATGCTCAGCAAGTCGCGGCCGGTCGTTGAACGGATCGCTCAGTAATTGCAGGCCTGCTGATCGATCATTGCCCGGTTTGTCAACCATCGATTGATCAATTTTGCCCTGATCTTTCGATACTTTTGACCACTCCTTATTGATTCGATTGCGGGCTCTTCGTCTGGGTGTGTGATGTTGCGCTCCATACACTCGTCGGTAGGGAATCGTCAGTCGATGCTGTCGAATTTCCTCCAGAATCAAAAGCACAAAAAGCAAGGCCCTGCCTTCTGGACTCCAGTATTCAAAATCGAAATCGCTTGCACCTTGCTGCGGGAAATGTAGTGCCATTGCACAAAAACAGGCTCTGGCTTGTCGTCAATGGCATGGTGAAGCTCGGGGCGGTTTCTGTCCATGGAGACGAGCTGTTGCTGGGCTTGGCTGGTCCTAACGAGACGTTCGGCGAGCCATTGAGCACGGTGCAGGCTTATGAGGCTGTGACGCTCACAGACTCGGACCTTCTTTGCATGACGATGGGTGAGGTGCGTGAATCACAGGACCTCGCCAATGATCTGTTGGGAGCGGTTGTGCTCCGTCATCGGCAGTCGGAGTATCTGCTCTCTCTGCTTGGTCTGCGTCGTGTTGAGGAGCGCGTCAGAGGTTTTCTGGAGTTGCTTGCCCAGGACTACGGCCAGCCCTGTGAGCAGGGATTGCGTCTCAATCTGCGTCTGACCCATCAGGAGATGGCGAGTGCTCTGAGCACGACCCGTGTCACGGTGACCAGGGTCATCGGTTTGCTCAGAGACGAGGGATGGCTCAAGATCGACGGCCAACGTCACCTTGTGATCACCCATTTGCCCTGCAAATGAATGAGTCCTGAGAGATTAACTCTTGCTTCTTTCCTTCGGAGTTGCTGTTCTTGGCCTTGCGAAGATTACAGAGAATTGCATTAAAAAGACCCCTCAGATAAGGGGCCTAATCAATCGATTGGTCTGTGACATCGGAGCGGCGGGATTTGAACCCACGACCCCTACTACCCCAAAGTAGTGCGCTACCAAGCTGCGCCACGCCCCGACGGCAGATGCAAGCTATCACAAGGCATTCCCGCTCTTGGTGTGTCGCTTGATGCGTGTCAGCAGTCTTGTTGTGAGCCTGTCACGGCTGTCGCCCGCATACCCCCAAAGTCGCAGTTGTCTGCCCAGCTGACGCAACGCCGCCAGATTCATCGAGGCCAGCCGCAGCTCTGGCAGCGTTCTCCAGGCTCTGGAGGCAATCGGCAGATTGGAGCGTCGTTTGTTGTCGCCAAGACTCAGGGTGCCATCCGCGATCCACTCCGGAATCAGCACCACCAGCACAGCAATCAGGCCATAGAGCTCCACCAGGCCACTCGGCAGTGGATGCAGACGACGAGGGGGCTTCGGCTCGGGAATGGTGGGCACGCCGCGCGAGGAGTCCAGTCGCTACCAACCTTGCCAGGTCGGTTTGACCAGAGGGGAGGGAGTGGTCAGATCGCCAGGGTTCCCCTCAGAAGGTGAGCGCTCACCTGTGCTGGAGGGCTAGGAGAAGGATCACGCCACAGAAATGGACGCTCATGATCCGACCTTGGTCTTAGAGCAAAGGCCATCGCGAAGACCAGGATCACCGTCAGAGCGATCACAGCGATCACCACCCTGTCGGGAAGGGAGTCATTCATTTTTGGAGCTGGATCGGACTGTTGTCACCACGCAAGACGCAGTGACTGATGCTCCAGTCGTAATGGTTCCAGACCTGAGTGGGTAAGCGATAGTCGGATCCTTCAAAGGCATCGAGGCTGATCCCTGTGGGCATGGCGGAGCAGTAGGGCCTGCTGCCGGGACGCGCCAGATATTGCTGGTGGTAAGACTCGGCGAAATGGAAGGTTCGGTCGGATGCGATTTCGGTCGTGATGCTGTCCCGTTCGGCCTGAGTCAGAGCCTGTTGGTAACAGTCGCGACTGGCCAGGGCCAGTTGCATCTGCCGAGGGGTGGTGGTGTAGATCGCAGATCGATACTGACTGCCCTGGTCATTGCCCTGGCGGTCCCCTTGCGTGGGGTCATGACATTCCCAGAACAGTTTCAGCAGGTCGCTGACGTCGATGGCTGGGGTGCTGTAAACCACGCGCACCACTTCGGTGTGACCAGTCCGTCCGCTGCAGACCTGCTCGTAGCTGGGAGATGGAGTCTGGCCGCCGGCATAGCCCACGGCTGTGGAGACAACACCGGGTAACCGCCAAAAACCTTTTTCAGCGCCCCAGAAGCATCCGCAGCCAAAAACAATTTCTTCCTGGTCCTCCATCAGAGGCGCCTTGAGTGGCGTTCCAAGAACAACGTGACGTTCGTCAGCGTTGCCGTCTGATTGTCCTTGCTGAGAACCCGTAAGCCAGTTGGGCAGCATCACATCCTTGTCTGTGTCGCAACCCTAGGCAGATGTCATCGGATCCAGGCGGATGTGATTGAGCAGAGTGGTGACGAAGGCAAATAGCAGAAACGGCACGCTGAGCACAAGAATCAAGCCGACTCCCACCAGGGCAAACACCGGTCGTGAAGAGCCCATTAGGGCCAGCCCTGCTGCAAGGCTCACAAAAATCACAGCCATCCAGGCCAGGATCTGTCCGTAGATATCCCCGAACGTAAGGGTGCAGCGGACCGAGAAAGGGGTACCTGACGTCATGGTTCGACAGCAGAGACTCCAGCTAAGCCGAGGCGCCAGGTTTTGTCGCCCGTTCGTTGCGCAACCTTTGCGTCAGGCCACCGATTCCAGCCGTTCTGCGGCCTGCTCCCGTTCCCACAAACTGCGGTAGAGACCCTGTTCCTGAATCAGATCGGAGTGGTGTCCCTGCTGCACCAACCGTCCCTGATCCAGTACCAAGATCCGGTCGCATGCTGCGGCTGCCGAGAGTTGATGGCTGATCATCACAATCGTGCGTTGTGTCTGGCGTCGGACCGAAGCGAGAATCTCGGCTGCGGTGTTGTTGTCAACGCTCGCCAGTGCATCGTCCAGGACCAGAACAGGAGCCTTCATCAGCAAAGCCCTACCCAGTGCGGTGCGCTGCCTCTGGCCTCCACTGAGCGTGATTCCCCGTTCTCCGACAAGCGTATCCATGCCATCGGGAAATCCGCGCACATCTGCCAGCAGGCGAGCCTGTTCAGCGGCTGCCTCAACCCGTTCGATGTCGGCTTCGGGTTCGCCATAGCGCAGGTTGTCCGCCAGGCTGCTGGTGAACAGATAGCCCTCCTGCGGAACGAGGGCGATCTGTTCGCGCAGGTGATTCAGGCGCACGTTGGTGAGGTCATGCCCATCCAGGAAAAGTTGATTGGAGGGCACTTCCACCATGCGACCCAGCGCGCGGGCCAGGGTGGTCTTGCCACATCCGACTGGACCAACAACGGCCACAAGCTCGCCTGAGTGAATTTGGAAACTCAGTCCATTAAGGGTGTCGAACTCGGATCCGTCGTAGCGGATGTGCAAGTTGCGAGCTTCCAGATCTCCGCGCACAGGAAGTTCGAGATGATCTGGATCGATTGGATCTCGGATTAGCGGTTGTCGCGACAACAGTTCCTCGACACGTTCCAGGCTGACCTGTCCGGTTTGGAATGTATTGAGTGTGAAGCCAAGCAGAGCGGTGGGAAACACCAGCCGCTCCACGTAAAGGATCAGGGCGACCAGGCCGCCGATCGACAGGGTGCCCTGCTGGAGTTGCCCGCTTCCAAGTGCAAGCAGCAACAGCAGCGAGATGGACGAGATGCCTTCTAGTAGGGGGAAGAGGGTGCTGCGTGTGCGTGCCAGCTGAATGGCGGTGTCGCGATAACCGCGGTTGCGAGAACTGAAGGCATTCAGTTCCTGTTGTTCTTGGCTGTAGATCTTGATGGCTGCGATCCCTGACAGGTCTTCTTGAATGAGTTCACTCAAACCTGCCAGTGCTTCCTGCTGGCGACGCTGTTCGCGCATCATTCGCCCTCCGAACAGGCGAACGGCACCGAGCATCACTGGATAGAGGGAGATTGCGGCAACCGTGAGACCGGGATCAATCGCCAGCATGGCCGGCAGTGTGAAGGAGTAGGCCAGAACGGTGTTCGTCAGGCTGAGCACTGCAAAACCCAGGAGCCGGCGCACGTTTTCAACATCGCTGGTTGCACGGCTGATCACCTCACCGCTGCCCGTTTGCTGAACCCACCCGGGCTCCTGTTGCAGCATCTGATCAAACAGCTTCTGCCGAAGCTCAACCTCCACCTGACGCCCAACTCCAAAGACCAGCTGGCGCGAGATCAGCCTCACCACGCCCATGCTCGTGGCGAGCAACACGATCCAGCCCGCCTGTGCAAGCACATCGGAGAAGGCGAAACCCTCCTGAAGGTCATCAATCACCCGCCGAACTTCGAGGGGGATGGTGACGCTGAGGATGTTCACGATCACCAGAGCGATCGCACCCATCAGCACCGTGCGGCGATGGGGCTTCAGGTAGCGGCCGATCAGATCGAGGCGGAAAGCGGCCATCGCGAACCCTGAACAACGAACAACCTAGGCATTGAGCTGGTGCTCAGGAGAGCGATAAGCGGCAGGAAGGGTTGCGATTGGCGTTGAACTGGCCATCGCATTCTTTTTAAGGGATAGTGTTGATGTCCCCATCACCCGGCCCGGAGTGCATCTGCACCCGGGCTTTTTTCTGTCCGTCGATCTCCAAGGCTCCAAGCCTCTTTTTCCCATGGTCTCCGCAACTGTTTCCTGGCCTCAGACACTGGAACTTCTGCTCAACGGCGGAGTGCTCGTTCCTGATCAGGCAGCGGCCTTGATGAGGGCATGGCTTTCGGAGGAACTCACGCCAGTGCAAACAGGGGCGTTTTTAGCCGCCATTCGGGCACGTGGTGTCAACGGCGGAGAACTCGGTGCCATGGCAGCGGTGTTGCGTGAAGCCTGTCCTCTGCCGGGGGCACGGCCGGACTTGTTGATGGTGGATACCTGTGGAACAGGGGGTGACGGTGCGGACACCTTCAATATCTCCACAGCCGTGGCTTTTACAGCTGCAGCCTGCGGTGCCAACGTGGCGAAGCATGGCAATCGCAGTGCCAGCGGCAAGGTGGGCTCAGCGGATGTGCTCGAAGGGCTCGGCTTGCATCTGCAGGCACCTGCGGCTCAGGTGGTGGATGCTCTCTCTCAGGTCGGAGTGACCTTCTTATTTGCGCCGGCATGGCATCCAGCACTGGTGAACCTGGCTCCACTTCGCCGCAGTCTGGGCGTGCGCACGGTGTTCAATCTGCTGGGCCCCCTTGTGAACCCTCTGCGTCCCAATGGTCAGGTGCTTGGCGTGGCTACCGAAGACCTGCTGGATCCGATGGTCGAGGCACTGCAGAGTCTTCGCCAGGAGCGAGCCGTCGTTGTTCACGGTGCTGGTGGTCTGGATGAAGCGTCGCTGGCCGGACCCAACGCCCTGCGCATTCTTGAAAATGGCGTGCTGCGTTCAGAGTCCATTTCACCTGGTGATCTCGGACTTCAGGAGGCACCACTCGAAGCGCTGCGTGGTGGTGATCTTGCCTGCAATCAGGCGATCCTCAGTGATCTACTCCAGGGGCGCGGCACTCAAGCCCAGGCCGATGTCGTTGCTTTCAACTGTGCGCTGGTGCTTTGGGTGGCGGGTGTGGAGATGGATCTGAAATCTGGTGCGCAGAGAGCTCTTTCGGCTCTTGGCGATGGCCTTGCTTGGAAGCGTCTTGAGCAATTGCGCCAGGGCCTGACCCCCGCCGAGGGAGGATGAGGGCTCCAGCGTTGTTGAGGGGATTCGTCTGCTGATGACTGCTTCATCCAGTGAGTCGGCATGGCTAGTGCTGGCCGATGGCACTGTCTTCTCCGGTCTGCCATGTGGCGCTGGCGGCAGTGTGGTCGGTGAGGTTGTTTTCAACACCGGCATGACCGGGTACCAGGAGGTGATGACCGACCCCAGCTATTCAGGACAGCTGGTCACGTTCACCTACCCGGAACTGGGAAACACAGGGGTCAATCCTGATGATCAGGAGGCGGATCAGCCGCATGCTCAAGGTCTGATCGCCCGACAGTTGTCCCCGGAGGCAAGCAATTGGCGCTCCCGTCAGAGCCTCCAGGACTGGTTGGCGGCCCATGGCGTTGTGGGTATTCAAGGCATCGATACCCGCGCTCTGGTGCGCCATCTGCGTGAAACAGGCGCCATGAATGGTGTGATCAGCTCCGATGGACGCTCGCCGGCTGAGCTGCTTGAGCTGGTGCGTTCAGCACCGTCAATGGAAGGCTTGAATCTCGCCGACAGGGTTTCGACAAGTACCTCCTACGCCTGGAGCACTACCTGTGCTGTTGATTTCGATCGACGCTTGCAAAGCGGCCGACCGCAGAGTCCGTATCGCGTTGTCGCGATCGATTTCGGCATCAAGCGCGCCATCCTCGATCGATTGGTCAGTCATGGTTGTGATGTGACCGTCATGCCGGCCTCGACGGACCTACAGAGCGTGCTGGATTGCAAGCCTGAGGGTGTGTTTCTGTCCAACGGCCCGGGTGATCCGGCGGCCGTCAGTGATGGGATCGCTCTGGCTCGTGGTCTGATTCAGCAGCGGGATCTCCCTTTGTTCGGCATCTGCCTCGGCCATCAGATTCTTGGACTGGCCATGGGGGGCACCACCTTCAAACTTGGCTATGGGCATCGTGGTCTCAACCATCCTTGCGGCACCACGGGTCAGGTTGAGATCACCAGTCAGAACCATGGTTTTGCCCTGGATGCGGCCAGCCTCCCTGCTGACAGCATCGAGGTGACCCATCTCAATCTCAACGACCGCACCGTTGCAGCGATGGCCCATCGGCAGCAGCCGCTGTTTGGTGTGCAATATCACCCTGAGGCAAGTCCTGGACCCCACGATGCCGACCATCATTTCGCCCGTTTCGTTTCGCTGATGTCGGATCGACGTTGATGCGTGGTCTGTCTGTTGGAGCATCACTACACTTCGCACGACGACGACGCAACATGGGGGGTCTGGTCCCATCACTGAACTGCAGCGACTGACGGTTTCGCTCCGTGGAGGCTTTGAGCAGAAGGATGGCTGCCTGGTGTTTCATTTCACCGGCCAGTTGGATGCCTACTCCGAAAAGCAGTTCATCACTTACGTGATGGATGTTTTGAAGGCCAATGCCTTCCCGGCAGTCTTTGATCTGAGCAAAATCGACTTTCTCGATTCCTCCGGTCTCGGCGCCCTGGTGCAGCTCGCCAAACAATGCAAAGACGCCAAGCGCAGCTTCGTGGTGGTTGGCAATGCCCGTGTGACCCAGACCGTAAAACTGGTCCGACTGGAATCGTTCCTCCACCTGGTGAATGATCTTGAGACGGCTTACACCCAGCTGGCTGCTTGAGCGACTGGATCCGGCTTCAACACGCTCTGCCGGCAGGCTCCACTGATCTTGGGCCCTTGCAGCTCGCCTGGCTCGGAGACGCTGTCTGGGAGCTCCATCAACGTTTGCGGCACTGCCGGCAGGCAGGCCGTTCCAAGGATCTGCACCAAGCGGTGGTGGCCGAGGTTCGGGCCGATGCTCAGGCGGCTGCCTTGAAACGGCTCGAGCCCTGGCTCACTGATGAGGAGAAGGATCTTGTGCGTCGTGGCCGCAATCGTGCCGGCCGCGGACCACGCGGTTCAGACCCTGCGGCCTATGGAAAGGCCACGGGGTTTGAGACAATGGTTGGCTGGCTCTTTCTTCAGAATCCGACGCGGCTTGCCCAGCTTCTGGATCGACTCGAGGAGACCGAATCCGCCCTGTCATAACCATCGATCCCATGAGCTCCCGTTTTGATCGCCGCCCCGCTCGCCCCTCCCGTGGTGGTGATTCCGCAGGTGGTCGACCGCCTCGTGGCGGGCCCCGTGGTCGTCGCACAAGAGTGGATGGCAGCCCGACAGGATCGCGCCGGCGGGATGGAGACGACAGCCGGGGCGATACCCCCTGGCGTGGATCCCGCGATGGTGAGTTTCGAGGACGTGGACCGTCCCGCAATGGTGCATTTCGCGGGGGTCCCAGAGACGCATCAAGACCTCCTGGCCGAGGCGATCGTCGTGAATGGGAGCGACGCTTTGAAGACCGCCGTCAGGGTGATCGCCGTGACGGGGACCGACGCTTTGAAGACCGTCGTTCTGATGATCGGCGTTTTAATTCAAGGCGCTTTGAAGACAGCCGCGATGGTGACCGGCGTTTCGAAGGACGCCGCCCTGAAGAGCGCCGTGATGGCGATCAGCGCTTTAAGGGGCGTCGTTCTGATGAAAGGCGGTTCCCAGACCGTCGTCCTGGAGCTCGTCGCTTCAGTGATGGCGAGGCCCGCAGCATTCGCCCCGGCCGTGGCGAGCGTCGAGATCGTCAGGTTGATGATCAGCCCCGTGGAGAAGCCACTCCCCATGCTGCTGATCCTGTGGCTGATGATCTGCTCTGGGGCCGGCATGCCACTCAGGCTGCACTGGAAGCCGGTCGTCCGATCCATCGCATCTGGTGCACCAGTGAGATGAGGAGTGCTCCCAAATTTATGCAGCTTCTCCGGGATGCCAAGGCCTCCGGAGTTCTTGTGGAGGAAGTCACCTGGGCTCGTCTGGCTCAGATGACCGGTGGTGCCGTCCACCAGGGCATCGCTCTGCAGACCGCTGCAGCTGACACGCTGAATCTTCCTGATTTGATCGATGGCTGCAGCGAGCTCAATGAACCTCCGCTGCTGCTGGCCCTTGATGGCCTCACCGATCCCCACAATCTCGGTGCGATCGTTCGTTCCGCTGAAGCCTTAGGAGCCCACGGCGTGGTTCTGCCTCAGCGCCGCAGCGCAGGTCTGACGGGATCCGTCGCCAAGGTTGCGGCTGGTGCACTGGAACATCTGCCTGTGGCGCGGGTGGTCAATCTCAACCGCTCCCTTGAAACCCTCAAAGATGCTGGCTATCGCGTGGTCGGCCTTGCCGAGGAAGGTGATCAGACCCTTGAAGAAGTTGATCTGGAAGGTCCTCTGGTGGTGGTCACGGGTTCTGAGGGCCAGGGACTGTCCATGCTCACCCGTCGCCATTGTGATCAGTTGATTCGCATCCCACTGCGGGGTGTCACGCCAAGCCTGAATGCCTCGGTTGCGACCGCTCTCTGTCTCTATGAGGTGGCGCGTCGAGGCTGGATGAAGGGTCTGAAGGGTCAGACCCCATCTCCCCGCATCGTGCGCCCCCAGCTCCCCGCGCCGCCATCAGAGCCATCAGAGCAGATTGAAGCCTCGCAGAACGGGACTTCATCGCCGTTGGAAGCATCCGATACCGCTGGGATGCAGCCCTCCAGCGAACCTGACGCCTCCCCCGTGCCGCCCGAGAACCCACGCATTGATTTGCAACTAGAACGTCTTCCGCAGACAGTCGAGGCACCCTTTGAAGGCAGCATCGATCTCTGACCGCGCTGCGGTGAACTTCAGGGACTCCGAACAGCGATGGTTCGAATCCTTCCGCCAGGGTTGAATCAGTGCACAATGACCTTGTCTTTATCGCTCCGCCATGGGCCCTCTGAACCGACCGATGCGCTCACTTGCCAACGGTCTAGGCATGGCTTGGTGGGCCAGGGTTCAGACCCATGGACCAGACGTCACCTACTGGTTTGGACCTTTCGTGCGCCGCTCCACCCTGGAGCAGGAGCTCCCGGCTTTTCTGAATGATGTGTCCTCGGAATCGCCCGCTTCACTCGATCATTCATTGGTGCGCTGTCGTCGTTCCGAACCGTTCACGATCGAATCCCAGGGCTGAGTTAGCCCGATGCGAACGCATCTGACTGATAGCGTCTCAGCTGCACGCAAATCCTGACCATGGCGATCGCCGAATGGCGTCAGCAACTGGCAAACGGGGAGGTGTCCGCGAGGGAACTCACCGACCATCACCTTGCCAGGATTGAAGCGGTCGACCCAGACGTGCATGCTTTTCTTGAAGTCACGGCAGAGCGTGCCCGTGCTGATGCCGATCGCATTGATGATGCTCGTCGTGCCGGCGATGATCTGCCGCCCCTGGCTGGGATCCCTCTCGGCATCAAGGACAATCTCTGCACCAGGGGCGTGCGCACCACCTGCTCCAGTCGCATGCTCGAGCAGTTTGTGCCTCCCTATGAATCCACGGTGACCGACCGGCTGTGGGCCTCCGGAGCGGTTCTTCTCGGTAAGACCAACCTGGATGAATTCGCTATGGGTGGCTCAACCGAAACGTCCGCGTTTGGTGCCACCGCCAATCCCTGGAATCCTGAGCATGTGCCCGGTGGGAGCTCCGGCGGCAGTGCCGCTGCTGTTGCCGCCGGCGAGTGTCTGGCCTCCATCGGCTCCGACACCGGTGGTTCGATTCGTCAGCCCGCATCCTTCTGCGGGGTGGTTGGTCTCAAGCCCACCTACGGGCGCGTGAGTCGCTATGGCTTGGTGGCTTTTGCCAGCTCCCTCGATCAGGTAGGACCGTTCACCTCATCGGTGGCGGATGCCGCAGAACTGCTGCAGGTTATGGCAGGAGTTGATCCTCGCGATTCGACCTGTCTGAATGTTCCTGTTCCTGACTACACCGCTGGCCTTGCCGCTCCGATCAAGGGTTTGCGGGTCGGTCTGGTCACCGAATGCTTTGACCAGGAGGGATTGGACTCGCAGGTGAAGGCGTCGGTGCTGGCGGCAGCAGATCAGCTCAAGGCTCTTGGCGCCGAACTGGTGGAAGTGAGCTGCCCCCGCTTCAACGATGGCATCGCTACGTATTACGTGATTGCGCCGTCGGAGGCATCGGCCAATCTCGCCCGCTACGACGGCGTCAAATATGGCTATCGGGCCGAGGATGCAACATCTCTGGCTGCCATGACTGCCAGAAGTCGTGCGGAGGGTTTCGGCAGTGAGGTGCAACGCCGAATTCTGATCGGTACCTATGCCCTGTCAGCCGGTTACGTCGATGCCTATTACAAGAAAGCGCAGCAGGTGAGAACGCTGATTCGGTGCGACTTTGACGTGGCCTTTCAGTCGGTGGATGTGCTGTTGACGCCCACGGCTCCCAGCACCGCCTTCAAAAACGGTGCCCATGCGGATGATCCCCTGGCCATGTACTTGTCGGATCTGCTCACCATTCCGGCCAATCTCGCCGGCCTGCCTGCTATCAGCGTGCCCTGCGGCTTTGATGCCGGCGGTCTGCCAATCGGGGTTCAGCTCATCGGCAATGTGCTGGAAGAGCCCCGTCTGCTGCAGGTGGCTCATCAGTACGAGCAGGCGGCGGACGTGATGAAGTCCAGGCCGAAAGCGGGGCTGGTGCCTGCTTGAAACGAGGCTTCTCGCCTGGTCGGCACTGCATCTGGTGTTTCCTGGGGCGCCTGTGCACTGCATCTTGCGCATGCTCCTAGGCTGGGTGCATGGCATTCGTCCCCCTTCACAACCACAGCGACTACAGCCTGCTGGATGGTGCTTCGCAGCTGCCTCAGATGGTGGAGCGTGCCAAGGAGCTGGGAATGCCGGCATTGGCACTCACCGATCATGGGGTGATGTACGGCGCTGTGGAGCTGCTCAAGCTCTGCAAGAGCAGTGGTGTGAAGCCAATCATCGGCAACGAGATGTATGTCATCAACGGTTCAATTGATGACCCACAGCCCAAGAAGGAGCGTCGATACCACCTGGTGGTGCTTGCCAAAAATGCCGTCGGATATCGCAATCTCGTCAAGCTCACCAGCATCAGTCACCTGCGTGGAATGCGCGGCCGTGGAATTTTTTCACGTGCCTGTGTTGATAAGCATCTGCTCGCGCAGTATTCCGAAGGCCTGATCGTTGCCACAGCCTGCCTGGGCGGTGAGATTCCTCAGGCCATCATGCGCGAACGACCTGATGTGGCCCGCGATGTTGCCCGCTGGTACCAGAGCGTTTTCGGTGACGACTTCTACCTGGAGATTCAAGACCACGGCTCGCCGGAAGATCGCATCGTCAATGTGGAGATAGTCAAGATCGCCCGTGAACTGGGCATCAAGGTTGTTGCCACCAACGACGCTCACTACCTCACTCGTAATGATGTGGAGGCCCATGACGCACTGTTGTGCGTGCTCACGGGCAAACTAATCAGCGACGAAAAACGTCTTCGCTATACCGGCACCGAATACCTCAAATCTGAAGAGGAGATGGGCCATCTCTTCGCAGATCACCTCGAGCCTGAGGTGGTGCGGGAAGCGATTGCCAACACTGTTGCCGTCGCAGAAAAAGTCGAGGACTACGACATCCTGGGCCGCTATCAGATGCCCCGTTTTCCGATTCCTGATGGCCATACCCCGGTCACCTATCTGCGTGAGGTCACAGAGCAGGGCTTGCGTGACCGTCTTGGCCTGATAGCTGCAGACACCATCGAGGAGGTTTACGCCGAGCGGATGGTGCACGAACTCAAGATCATGGAACAGATGGGCTTTCCCACCTATTTCCTGGTTGTCTGGGATTACATCCGTTTCGCTCGTGAACAGAGCATCCCTGTGGGTCCGGGTCGTGGTTCGGCTGCAGGCTCACTGGTGGCCTACGCCCTTGGGATCACCAACATTGATCCCGTGAGCAACGGTCTGTTGTTCGAGCGTTTTCTCAATCCGGAACGTAAGTCGATGCCTGATATCGACACCGACTTCTGCATTGAGCGCCGGGGCGAGGTGATCGATTACGTCACGCGCCGCTACGGCGATGAAAAGGTGGCTCAGATCATCACGTTCAACCGCATGACCTCGAAGGCCGTGTTGAAGGATGTGGCCCGCGTTCTCGATATTCCCTACGGAGATGCGGACCGTCTGGCCAAGCTGATCCCTGTGGTCAGGGGCAAGCCCGCCAAACTAAAAGCCATGATCGGCGATGAGTCGCCGAATCCCGACTTCAAGGAGCGCTACGAGAAGGATCCCATCGTGAAGCGCTGGGTTGACATGGCCATGCGCATAGAAGGAACCAACAAAACATTCGGCGTTCATGCCGCGGGCGTGGTGATTGCCGCTGATCCCCTCGACGAACTGGTCCCTCTTCAGCGCAATAACGACGGCCAGGTGATCACGCAGTACTTCATGGAAGACGTCGAGTCGATGGGTCTGCTGAAGATGGACTTCCTTGGCCTCAAAAACCTCACGATGATCGACAAGACCCTCGAGCTTGTCGAGCAGACCAGTGGCCAACGGATCGACCCCGATCAGTTGCCCCCTGAAGATCAGGGGACCTTCGATCTTCTGGCCCGCGGTGACCTCGAGGGTATTTTCCAGCTCGAGTCCACAGGGATGCGCCAGATCGTGCGTGATCTGAAGCCCTCATCCCTGGAAGATATCTCCTCGATCCTGGCGCTTTATCGACCAGGTCCACTGGATGCTGGCCTGATTCCTAAGTTCATCAACCGCAAGCACGGCCGTGAAGCGATCGACTTCGCCCACAGCACGCTGGAGCCGATTCTGAGCGAGACCTACGGAATCATGGTGTACCAGGAGCAGATCATGCGCATTGCGCAGGACTTGGCCGGCTACTCCCTTGGCGAGGCGGATCTGCTGCGTCGCGCCATGGGCAAGAAAAAAGTCTCGGAGATGCAAAAGCATCGCGGCATCTTTGTGAAGGGAGCCACGGAGCGTGGCGTTGACACCAAGGTCGCCGACGAGTTGTTCGACCAGATGGTCTTGTTCGCCGAGTACTGCTTCAACAAGAGCCATTCCACGGCCTATGGAGCGGTGACATATCAAACCGCTTATCTCAAGGCTCACTATCCAGTGGCGTACATGGCAGCGCTGCTCACAGTGAATGCCGGAGCTAGCGACAAGGTTCAGCGCTACATCTCCAACTGCAACGCCATGGGCATCGAAGTGATGCCGCCGGATGTGAATGCCTCCGGTACCGATTTCACCCCTAGGGACAGCCGAATCCTCTTCGGGCTATCGGCGGTGCGCAATCTTGGCGACGGTGCGATCCGTGCCCTGATTCGCTCTAGGCAAACCGATGGCGTGTTCCAGTCACTCGCTGATCTCTGTGACCGGGTTCCCTCCAGTGTGGTCAACCGGCGCAGCCTGGAATCGTTGATTCACTGCGGAGCACTCGACGCGCTGGAGCCTGAGGCCAACCGCGCCCAATTGATCGCCGATCTTGATCTTCTGATCGACTGGGCCGGATCCCGGGCAAGGGATCGTGCCAGTGGTCAGGGCAATCTGTTTGATCTGATGGCGGCTCCTGCTGAGGATGAAGCTGAAGCCAGCACGGACCTGAGCCTTGCTCCCAAGGCAGCTCCTGTGAAGGACTATCACCCCAGCGAAAAACTGAAGCTGGAAAAGGACCTGGTGGGGTTTTATCTCTCCGATCATCCGCTCAAGCAGCTCACCGCCCCCGCCCGTCTGCTGGCACCGATCGGACTGGCCAGCTTGGAAGAACAAGCAGACAAGGCGAAGGTCAGCGCCATCGCGATGGTGAGTGAGATGCGTCAGGTCACGACGCGCAAAGGTGACCGCATGGCGATTCTTCAGCTCGAGGACCTCACCGGTTCCTGTGAAGCCGTGGTGTTCCCGAAAAGTTATGCGCGGCTCTCCGATCACCTGATGGCCGAGGCCAGGCTTCTGGTCTGGGCCGCTGTGGATCGACGCGACGAACGGGTGCAGTTGATCGTGGATGACTGCCGCGCGATTGATGATTTGCGTTTGCTTTTGGTGGAACTCGACCCTGATCAGGCCTCTGATGTGGCGGTTCAGCACAAGCTGAGGGAATGTCTCCAGGCCCATCGTCCTGACCAGGATGAGCTGGGTGTGCGCGTTCCCGTGGTGGCAGCGGTGCGTCGAGGCCCGGACGTGCGCTATGTACGTCTTGGCCCCCAGTTCTGCGTAAAGGATGCGGTCGCGGCTCAGCAACATCTGCAGAACAGTGCTTTCACCGTCAGCTGCAGCGACCCGTTGATGCGTTAATGCTGAATTCGATTAAGCCTGCTTCTGGGCTTTGATCGAGCTGCGCAGACGTTGCAGGTTGGGCTTTAGGTGCTCCAGGCCCAGAAACGTTCCTGGCTGAGGTTCCCAGCTTGCCGACAGCACTCCGTAGCTCAGGCCGACCAGACCTAAAAGGAAGAAGAAGCCCGATCCCAGCAGGGTGATGCTTGGCGGGACATCAAGAATGCCTCGACTCACCACGAGGTAACTGATCACAAAAACGGCCATTCCCATCAGGGAAGGAACCCCTGTGGCAATGGCGACGCGTCGGGCCATACGGTTGGCTACTTCTCTAGGAATCGCTTGATTCCGGGTTGTCTCTGCAGCTGAACGACGCGGTTCAAAAGGAAGAGGATCGCGCTTTTCAGCCATGACTCATGCAGATTCTGGGATGCGGTTCAGCCGCGGATACCCAGTTTGGCGATCAGGCTGCTGTAACGCTGTTCACTCTTGCCTCTCACATAGCTGAGCAGGCGCTTGCGGCGACCAATCATCTTCAACAGCCCCTGACGCGAGGAGTAGTCGTGGTTGTTCTGCTGCAGGTGGCTACTGAGCTTCGAGATGCGCTCGCTCAGCATCGCCACTTGAACCTCAGCCGATCCGGTATCGGTGGCATGGGTCTGGTGGGTGTTGATCAGCTGCTGCTTTTCGGTGGTATCGAGCGACATGCGCGGCGTCTGGCCCAGACAGTGCAAAGAACCAACTTACCTTCCCGCGGTCCCGTTAAGCCGATTCGCTGAGCCAACGCAAACTGGCACGCAGCCATCCTTCATTGTCGTTGTCTTCAGGCACCTCGGAACTGCTGGCGACAGCTCGCATGGCCCGTCGGATCTCGAGGTCCTCATAGCCGAGAGTCTCGAGGGTGAGTTGAAGTTCCTGCAGGGAATCAGGCTGGATTGGCAGAGCTTTCACGTCGCTGCGATCAACAAGCGATAGAGACGCCTCGTTGGCCTCAGGCGCCCAGGAGCCAAGGCGATCCCGGAGTTCCACTGCGATGCGTTCAGCAGTGCGTTTGCCGACCCCCTGAGCCTGCGTCAGCCGCTTCAGGTCCCCTTCAATGATCGCCATCACGAGTTCAGTTGCTGCGCAGCAATCGAGCAGCGAGAGAGCCATCTGGGGACCAACTCCATTCACCGCAATCAGGGTTCGGAACAAATCACGGTCCCGTTGCTGGGGGAATCCATAGAGCGTCGAACCGTCGTCTCGCTGAACCTGATGGATCCAGACGGTGCAGCTGTCACCGATCTGAGTTTGCTGGTCGCGTTTGGTCAGCTGCACTTCATAACCGACCCCTGAACAGGCGATCACGACGCCCCGGCGGCCGCCCTGCTCCCAGGCCTGGATCCGTTCACCCCGAAGCCAGCCGATCATGAAATGCCCCTGTCTGTTGAATTCTGACCGTCACCAATGATGCCCGTAAAAACTGAATTCAGAGCCACTCAGGTTGATGAATGCCAGATTGAAGCTCGGCGGCCTGGCTGAGAAGCAGTGGTGATCCAGCTTTTGTTGTCAGGGTGAAGGCATTAATAGATGTCGGCTTGGATCAAGACGGCTTCAGCTGGGCTGATTCTTTTCGCAGTGCTCCTGGTCAGTCAGGCTGCGCAAATAGCGGCGGCGTTGGGGTGATTCGTCGCCAGTTCAAAGACTGTGGTGCGGTGGACTCGATTTGGTTTGAATCTTTTGTTTCCCTGATGTTGAGGTGGTTCTGTTCATGCTGGAAGTTGGCGTTATTGCTGTTGATTTGTCAATTCCTAAAAGTTCAATGATATTCCTAATTATTTCATGAAATACATGCTTGAACGGTATCAAGCAATGAAAATGACCTGATCTTGAGGATGTTTCGGGTCGTCGACCGTACCTCTGATGGCGGCTCTCCACACTTCACGTTGACTTGAGTCGGGATTACACCGAATCAGTCGGTTCTGGTCTGATTTGAATGACATCAATCCCTATTTTTGAGCATGACGTGGATCGAAAGTCTGGATTGTTCCGATTATCCGCGAATTTGTTTTTCCAGAGTCTTTCCCGGTGATGACACATGAAATTTTTGGCATCTCTTGCTGCTCTTGCTCTGATGGTCATCCCTGCTAAGTCGACTGCAAGGCCGATGGTCGGAGATCTTATGGCTGAAAAGCTGTATTACGCCGAGGGGCGGCAGCATCCTGGACATCCCTTACATGGTTCTCATGAAGGTCTTTGGGCCGGTTCAGACCGTTGATTTTTTTGTGATTGATGTGGTTTTCTGTATTACCTTTTTGATGAGTTAATTCATAATTCTACTTTTTGATCCAATCCCGAATTCGCTTTTGAATTAATTGCCGAATCAAAGTCTTTCTGTGTCTTTGTAGCTTTGGTTACCTGAATGGCTCTTGTTGTGTGAGATTGTGATGAATTAGAGTGTAAAACATGGCTAAATTAAGGCTTGGCCTTTATGGGGCTACTGCGTTGGCTGGTATTGCGTGGCCTTGGTATTGCATTTATCAATTCATTCAGGAAACGGAAGCGCTGGGTTTAACGGATCCAATTGAAATCGTTAATTTGTTCTCCCAGGGCGTCTGGGCCAATGCCTCTGCGGGCTTTATTGCAGCTGACCTCACGCTTGTGCTGATTGCATCGTTTGTTTTTTATGCAGCGGAAGGGATACGGCTAAAAATGAAGTTTTGGTATCTCTATATCGCCGTGACGTTTGCTATTTCCTTTGCTTTTTCGTTCGGTCTGTTCATGTTCAACAGGGAGCGGAACATGGCTGCTGCGTCGGCGTCTGACTAGTCGTTGCTGGAGCGCAGAGGCAGGCCGTTCTCACCCTCGGTCTGACCAGTGTGGTTACAGGATTCGGGCTGCCGTTAGCCTGAACCTGTAACTCCGTGTGATTGCTCCAAACACCACCAATGACTGGTATCCAGGTCAGCGAGATTTCAGATGTCCATGCGTCTGATTGTCCACTCCGTTTTGCAGTGATTCAATCTCTACGCAGCGCGCCCAGGGCGCTTCTGTCCTTGTTTCTGATGTGTCTGATCAGTCTCGGCCTGACCTCCTGTTCATTTGGCGATCGTCCGCCTCGCGCTGTGATCCTCAGCGCTCTTGGTCAGCAAATTCAGCTCACCCAGAGTGCAATCGCCCAGTCGTTGGATCTTGATGCCTCCGGGGCTCCAGAGGTCACCAGGGTCCGCCTTGAGGAGCAAGAGAGTCTGAGCATTGGTGATCAGAAAGGCGTGCACCTCATCGGACGCTTCGATTGGCGACTGCCTGGAGATGCGATCAAGGTCGATAGTCCCTTCGAGCTGTTTCTTGAGCGAGGGGAACGCGGCCAGAGCTGGCGTCTGGCATTGCCGAGTGGTTCCGATGACGGCAGTTCGCAGACCTGGATCACTTATCCACTGGCGATCGATCAAGCCTGACGTTGTTTTGCGCTCAGGCTGATCAGAGTGGCTCCGAGCACGCAAAGTGCACCGACGATGACGGTGCCGGTCACCGGTTCAGCAAAGATCAACACTCCCCAGAGAGTGGCGAACACCACCTGCACGTAATTGATGGAGGTTGCGCGCGCCGCAGGGAGTGTCGCCAGGCCTTCGGTCAGCCAAACCTGCCCAATCTGTGTGAGCAGGCCGACCCCCAGTAACCACAGCCAGTCGCTTCCCGTCGGTAGCACCAGATTGTTCACCAGCAATGGCAAGGTCGCTGGGACGGAGACGAGCGGGAAATAGAACACGATTACCAGAGGATGCTCCCGCACAGAAAGTTGGCGGACGCTTACGTAAGCGAGTGCCGTTAACAGGGCTCCACCAAGTCCGATCAGTGCTGAAAACGGTGGAAGTCCTGCCATCGACTGTCCTGCCCATTCGGGCTGCACCACAAGCAGAACACCGAATAGCCCCAGCAGCACCGCCAGGCTGATGCGCTTGCGGATCGGTTCCCGCAGCAAGGCCCAGGCGCAAACCGTCGTGAGGGTCGGGTAGGTGTACTGAAGGAGGGTGGCTGCGGCCAGAGGCAGGCTGGAAATAGCTTGGAAAAACATCAGCAGTGCGCCAGTGCCGAGTACACCTCTGACCAGCAGTAATACCCTCTGATGCCCCCAAGGGGAGACTCCCAATTGCCTCAACATGGTGAGCGTGATCGCGAGGCTGATCAGCGATCGAATCAGCACGACCTCAGCCACGGGTAAGCGGCCTCCAAGGTGCTTGACGCAGACGGTCATCAGGCTGAAGGCCAAGGCCGCTCCGACTAGACTCACGCAGGCTTTCCATTCCTCAGGGGACTGCGATCCGCGGATGGTTGTCAGCAGGCCTCGCATTCACCGGTCTGAACGCTAGTTCTCAACGATGCCACCGGACTTGTTCCTGATCGAGCCCTGTGTTGAGGGATCAGTCCGAGTCATTCATCAGCGAGACCATGGTTCATGGTTCCCGTCCGTTGTTTGGATCGTCTTGAGCTCGAAGCAGCAATTGCGATCGACGGGACGCGCGGTTTCTCGCAGAATGGTTCGATGGTCAGCCCCCGACTTCACCCACGCACCATCGAGGCCGTTAAGGAACGCGCCGACATCGTGGATGTTGTTGGTGAGCACGTGGTGCTCAAGAAAAAGGGTCGTGAGTTCGTCGGAATCTGCCCGTTCCACGACGACAGCAAGCCGTCAATGACGGTGTCTCCCGCCAAGCAGTTCTATTACTGCTTCTCCTGCGGCGCAGGAGGAAACTCCATCAAGTTCCTGATGGAGTTTCAACGTCAGAGCTTCAGCGAGGTGGTGCTTGACCTTGCCCGCCGATATCAACTGCCAGTGGAGACCGTCGACGGTCCGCAGCAGGAGAAACTCAAACAACAGCTGTCTCGCCGCGAAAAGCTGCACCGAGCGCTTGCATTGGCCTCCGGCTGGTTCCGTGCACAGCTCAGAACAGACACCGGTGCTGATGCACTTCGCTATCTGCGCGAGACCCGCGGCCTGAGCGAAACCACCCTTGATCAGTTCGAGCTGGGTTATGCGCCTGATCAGTGGGATGGCTTGCTTAAGCATTTGCAGCAAGTGGAGGGATTGGCTCCAGAACTGCTCGAGGCAGCAGGACTGGTGGTTCCCCGTAAAGGAGGGAATGGTTTTTATGACCGCTTCCGCCATCGGGTGATTGTTCCCATTCGTGATCGTCAGGGGCGGGTGATCGGCTTCGGTGGCCGCAGCCTCGATGGCAGTGAGCCCAAGTACCTCAACTCACCTGAAACAGAGGTTTTCGAGAAGGGGAAGCACCTTTTCGGACTTGACCGGGCCTCATCCGCAATCCGCAAGGACGATCGTGCTGTTGTTGTGGAGGGCTATTTCGATGTGATTGCCCTGCACGCCTCAGGTGTCACCAATGCGGTGGCTTCTCTGGGCACCGCTCTCAGCAGTCAACAGGTCACCCAGCTGTGCCGATGCAGCGATGGCAAGCGGATTGTTCTGAATTTCGATGCCGATGGTGCCGGCGTGCGAGCCGCCAACCGAGCGATCGGCGAGGTGGAGCAGCTGGCACTCCAGGGACAGCTGGAGTTAAGGGTCCTGCACCTTCCATCCGGGAAGGACCCAGATGAATTTCTCAAGGAGCATGGCGCCGGTGACTATCGGGCTCTGCTGGATCAGGCGCCGCTCTGGCTCGACTGGCAGATCGAACAGGTCCTTGAGGGAAGAGATCTCAGTAGGGCAGATCAGTTTCAACGTTCGGTGGCTTCGCTGGTTGCGTTGCTGGGCAAGCTTCCCCAATCCGCCATACGCACCCACTACATCCAGCAGGTGGCCGAGCGCCTCAGCGGTGGGCAGGGGCGTCTGGCTCTGCAGCTTGAAGACGATCTCCGCCAGCAGGTTCAAGGTCAGCGCTGGCACGGTCGCTCTAGCCGACATGAGAAGGCTGGTGAAGCTTCCCAGCGCGAACGTTCAGAAGCTGAGATCCTGCTGCTCTATTTGCATTGCCCTTCCCATCGGGCTGGCATCCGCCAGGAACTGAGGAGTCGGGAGCTCGAGGATTTCGCGCTGCAGCATCACCGTCTGCTCTGGTCTGGCATCACGGATCTAGAGGAAGGCAATCTCGGCAGTGTGCGTCTGGAAGCGATCTGTCGCGGTGAGGATCGCGGCGACGAACTGGCAGACCTCGATCTGCCCCGACTGCTCACGGATCAGCTCCTGCTGGACAACAGTGATCTGGTGACGCGTCTGACGCCACTGCTCGAACCGGATGAACTGCAGCGTGTTGCCTTGGCCCGGCCGATGGATCAGCTGCGTGGAACGGCAGCGATGCTTGAACGTCAGAAGAGCAATAAACGTTGCCGGCATTTGCTGGAAGCCTGGACTGGTCAGCGTCTGCAGACCCTGGAGCGTTGCATTGCCGTCTTAATCGAGCAGGAGAAAGATGAGCAGTCAGCTCCTGCTATTGAGATGGAAGTCGATATGGAGCAGCGCATCCACACCATGTTCGACGACCTCAACGCTGAAGCCCTGCGTTTTCAGGAGCTGTATTACACCGAACGTCGACACATCCAACATCTCGATCAACAGCGCTGTGCCGGCTATGCCTCGGACACCAGCTCCGAACCTGCAGCTCCCGTCAACGGTTGAGTTAACGACCCATCCAACCTCCATCCACGACCAATGTCTCTCCATGGACGTAGCGCGAGGCCTCACTGGCGAGAAACACCACCGGGCCGCGCAGGTCATCAGGTGATCCCAGGCGACCGGCGGGGATGCGTTCCAGGATCTGCCTGCATCTCAGTGGATCCGACTGCAGCGCTTCGGTCATGTCAGTTTTCACGTATCCGGGTGCAATGGCGTTCACCCTTACGCCGCGTCCTGCCCATTCATTGGCCAGTGAGCGCGTGAGGTTGGCCAGGCCCGCTTTGCTGGCGGCGTAGCTGGCCACATTCAATCCACCCTGATCACTAAGGATCGAGGCGGTGAAAATGATGCTGCCCTTGCCTCGCTCCAGCATCAGCGTCCCGATCCGGCGACTCACTCTGAACTGCGCACTGAGGTTGACTTCCAGCACCGTGTCCCAGAGCTCATCGCAGTGTCTCTCTGCGGGTGCCCGACGCACGATGCCGGCATTGTTCACCAGCACGTCGATGACTGGATGTTGGCTCAGAACCTGTTCGAGCACGCTGTCAAAAGCATTGCGGTCGCTGAGGTCGCAGCGAAAACCAGAAAATCGACGGCCACGCCTGCGAATCACGTCTCCCACCTCACTGCTGTCAGGGTTGAGTGAGGCGCTGATTCCAACAATGTCGGCTCCTGCTTCAGCCAGTGCATCCGCCATGGCGTGGCCAATGCCTTTGCGGCATCCCGTGACCAGTGCCACTTGACCATCAAGCCTGAACAGCGAATCCTCCATCGTTCTGCGCGTCCCTTATCCCCATTCTTGAGCGTCTAGGCACTGGGCAGCGGCTCGGGTCGGAGTCATGATCAAAACGGTCGTTCCCAGTGTCCGATGTCGGAATTCTTCGAAGCGTTCTGGCATGGGGAAGGCATCGGTGATGGCGGTGACCTGGAGGAGGCTTTGCAGGCCTATGTGACCGTCAAGCCTGACGACAACGACTGGATTGCGGCCTGTGCAGTGAAGGAGGCGGCTCCCCGGATTGAACGTTTTTCGTCATTCGAGGCCTATCTCGATAACCAGGATCCTCTGGATGTAATTGAGGTTTCACCGCAGATGATTGTGGTGGCGATCGAACAGCTGCCTGTCTGATGTCTCATCCATCCGTTGATTTCGCGGCCAGCGCACCGGTGAACGACCTCTGGCCTGCTCTGGTGGAGCGACTCGGTCTTGAACGATCGCAGCGTGCAGTCCGGCAGGCTTTAGACCTTCAGGCTATGCAGGGCAGTGCTGCAACGTTGCCGGTGTTGTTTTGTGAGACCTGTGGCCTGGCACTGGCCAGTACTGATTTGCTGCGTGAGCAAACTGGATTAAATGGCCATGGCGACAATTTTGTGCTCTTGTTCTCTTCTAGATCCAATGCAGTGCAGTTGGTTTGCCCTGTCTGATCAAAGACTTGAAGCCTTTCAAAAACCAGCTGTTCTCTAGATTGCAAATCTGAATGGTTAGGGATCACTGATATCACTGGCGATCGGGGATGCAATGAGCCACTACGGATATGAAGGAACTGTGATTTGATGGCCCGCAAAATTCAGCTGCCACTGTCGAAAAGCTCCAGCTCGAGTACAGCGGCCTGGGCGGCCATGACCTTCGCCTCGATTACAGCCTTGGCGGTTTGGGGTTTGGCGAATGCCTATCCCCATATCTGACGAGACCAGTGGAGCTGCCAGTGCAAGGGGAATTGGTCTGTTTTGTATCGACTCGAACGACCAACCCCTTGAGAGTTGTCTTATATAAGGTCTGTAGCAACAGCTACCAACACGTTCACCTCTTTTCGGAGAGGCGCAGTTCGATTCAGGCCAAGGAACGGGGACCTGAACTTGCTTCGAGGAACCACCCATGACAGCTCTTATTTACAGAGGCCAGACCTACACCCCTCATCACACTGCTGTGCAAAAGCAGAGTGTTGAACTCACCTACCGACGCGAGCACTACAACGCTTGTCGCCAGCAGGCAGCTCGTGAGCTTCACCCCCAGCTTGCTTATCGCGGTGTCTCCTACGCCAGATGATCGAGCGATGATGGATGACATGCCTCGCTTTTGCGAGGCTTTTTTATTGACCAGATCTGAATCTGCTGCCGCGCCTCGAGTGATAGGACAAAAGAGGAAGGCCGCCCTTCCGGATGGAAAGACGGCCTAAGTCGCTCGTTTGTGCATTGTTCAACCCATCGCTTGTCGAGTAAGGAAGGGGTCGAAGCTTCTGGCTAGAGGCGCCCTGGGGCCATGTGCTCTAGGTGTCGGGTTGTTGTCTCCGAGGGCACCTAGGGCGGTGCGAGTGGAGCGTCGATTGGCGTGGCGCACAAGGTCTGCCTACCAAAGGACCAACCCAGGTCATTGTTGAGACTGTTGGAGCAGGGGCCAGAAGTCAGTCTGCTTCAGCGATCTGCTCAGGTGGAGTGTCGACCAAGCTTGGTTCCTCCGATTGCGTGGCCTTACTCTCCACCCGCAGAGGCGTTTTTGGCATCGGTTAAATCGCGCATTGCCTTGGATGGCAAAACCTCCAATAGTGGAAATGGCTTGCCCAAGCTCAGATGCAGGCCAGATTTGATGCAGCTTCGATCGATGGCAATCCAGTTGCTGGCGACGGCGATGCTTGCAGGGCCGGCTCAAACGGCAGCTCCTGAGAGTGTCACCATCAGCGACTGCTACGACGGTGATACCTGCCGAACAACCGATGGCGAGCGGATTCGGCTGGCCTGCATCGATACCCCTGAACTGAGGGGAAAGCGGGCTGATCCTGTTCCCGCGAGGGCTGCCCGGGATCACCTTCGCGGGATGGTTGTGGGACGATTCGTCGGGCTTCGACGCATCACGATCGACCGTTATGGCCGGACCGTCGCTGAGCTGTTTGTCGACGAGATGAATGTGCAGTTGGCCATGATTTCCAGTGGATATGCCCGGATCGATTGGCGTTACGCAGGCCAATGTTCTTGGGCCTCATGAACAACAAAACTGCTCCGATTCACTCGATCGCTGTTGCGCTGCTTGCCGTTGCTGTCATTTTTCTGGCAATCAAAGAACCTCGCTGCGACTGCGACAACGACATGCCATCAGCAGAAACGACAACTGGTCAGCAGGATTCAATGCAGCGCCCGTCGAGAACTGGACGGCTGCGTGAGCTCCGCAAGTTTTGACCTGCCGCAATTGCACCAACCACTGACTCTGGTCAGGCTGATCCCCCACCCACCCACCCACCCCCCCCTCCATGGAGTGATCACTGAAGCCTCAAGATGCACTCAGGCAGTGAAAGGGTGTTCTGATAAACAAAAAGTGACTTTGCCTCTCAATCAATCAGTCAAAACAACAACAAGCAGTCTTGTTAATGTTGTTTTATGAAGAAACTTACACAATCCAACATTGACCGATCGCGAATGCTTCTTTTGGATCGATCAATCTTAACGGCGTCTATGCCTTTTGAGTGTCTTGATTGCCGCTTTTGATATCCAATGGTTTTGTCTCATAAGCTGAGGGCAGTACGAATGATTTGTATGGAAGACAAGCTTGCTAATGGCAACTCTCAGGCTCTGAGTGAAGAAGCGGTCAGCGATATTAATCCAACAGTTCTCATTGGAGTTTTTATCGCTGTGAGCACATTTTTTATCCTTGCATCGACCATTGGCTCAGTTGTGGAGAGTTTTTCATGAGATAAGAGAAACTCAGTAAAAATAATTTGGTGAGCCATGAAACATCGATCATTCAGCATGGGCCTGCCTTGATTCTGATAGTTCAGCTTCTTGACGATTCGAAGGGGGTGTTGATCTTCAAAAGGAGGCCGGAACGGCAGGTCTGGAGCCTCGCATCAAGCGTTAGTCACAACATCTTCGGGTGACTTTTTCAAGAAAGGCTTTGAGTTGTTCTTCTGCCATGGCTGATTGCCTCTTCCAGAAGACTTGGCCATGACCATCAGCAACGCCAGCAGGGCTAAGGGCCTCATAAGGGCCCCATCCCGTTGGCTCTTGCTGGGTGGGGCTTTTATTCATGGACTGTGCTCAGGAATCAACAGCACTCGCAGCTGGTGCAGCATTGATCTCCGCCGGCATGTCCATCAGCGCAAGGCTGAGAACAGAACAGCTTTCCATCTTTTTCGACTGCAGAGTCTGGAGCAATCGTGCAATCGCAGGGCTCACAGGCACATGTTGGGGTTGGGATCGCCATGGGCAGACCTCATCACTCATGCCTTCCTAGGACAGGTTGTGTTGAGGATCAACCCTCAAGTGGGTGTTCTTCTCCCATGCTTCAGATCAGTGCAGAGGCCACTGATCCGGGTGCTAGCGAGCGTTGGCAGATGAGGCTGTTCAAGATTTCTACTGATCGCTAGGAGGTGCGATCACACGCTGGGGTGATGTGTTCTGCATCGAGATCGAGGACCCTTGCACCAACTTGTTTTGGTGAATGGACAGTCGCGCTCGGGTGGTTATGGGTTCTGCTGTTGCCGGCCTGATTGGGGTGGTGGCGCTTGCAGCAATGGAGGGATGGTTCAACCCTGCCCAAGCCGATCAGGTGTATCTGTGTTGTGATGTCTCCGGACTGGATGGAACCATCTGGGAAATCACGCTTCATGAGAAGGCTGGCAAAGCTTGGGTTTACAAGCCTGAATTCCGCAGCAGTACGGAATATCCAGCCTCGTTTACACCTGAGCACGTGCGGTTTGGGAAAGAGCTGCCCTACACGGGGTCATACCTTCCCAAAGTTTTGGATGGTTCAATCGGTACTTTAACCAGTGATATTTGGGGTTTGTCCGCTCCTCCTCTGACCGCAACCTGCGAAATTGAAGCCAAGACAACTCACACGGTTTGATCGGCGACTTCCTTCGTTTTGGTGATGTGCGCTGTTTCAGGCAGAAGACGTTGGAGCAGCTCACCTTGGAGAGTGGTTGGGAACTCGGTTGATGTCCGTTCAGCAGTAACGCTGGTCAGCTCTGCAGAGTTTTTGATTGGCTTGCCAGGCCGGCCATGACTCCTCCGGCCTCGGACGCTTGTACATCAACTTCAGCGGCCATAACGCCAGGGTCAACAGCATCTGCATGCAGATCTTCTCAAGCCATTCGGAAAGATGAATCAACACCTCTGAATCACGACTTGCAGATGGTCTGTTGAAGAGTTCGGTCATGGTCAACGTACCGATCCTTTAGTCGTAGCTCATGGACCGTTGAAGAGCATCGGAACTTCAACCCAATCGGGTTAGTTGAACAGACCAAACACCTGGTTGAGGATGCCTTTGCCGGTGAGTGCTTCCACGGTTACTCCGATGGCCAGCCCCAGCATGGCCATGCGTCCATTGAGACGTTCTGTGTAGAGATTGACAGGGTCTGCAGTTGTCTGCCTTGGACCCAGTGGTGAATTTGGGGTCAACAAAAACCGGGCTGTTCAATTATTGAGCAAACCTTAAGAGCGGCGATCTGTTGTCCGTTGTGCCAAAAGCGCGTGTCGTGTCATTTTTGATTGCTTGCCTGAATCAGGTTGTAAGCACCATCTGTTTCTGTGCACTTCATGGATTCTCTGAAGTTTTCTCAAGGATGGGTTGGGTTGATTGTTCAGACGCGCATCGTGATGCTGGGTTGCCCATGTTCAAGCTGCTTTCGCGTCGCCGTTCGCTTCTGGTTTTGACTGTATCGATGGTCTGGGCCGGTGTTCATCCGTGTCTGATGCAGGAACACGACCGTCGCATTTGAGATGTGATGCGTTGCCAAAAGATGGAAGAACGTTCAGGTTTGCTTCCAGGAGTGCGTCTCGTTAAATGTTTCGATATGGATCCAGGAATCTGTCCTCTTCTTCCTTTTCATGCCGCGACTCTTTCTTGTTTAAGGATGGCTTCAGCCCACGTTGATGGTATCCAAGGGGCTGTTGTCTGTAGCCCCTTGGATACCAGCGCTTTGAAGTATGGCAATCGTTCTTCAGCTGTTGGTGTGGGGTGTCCCGCGTGTCCCCGGATACACGGGACGGGCCAGCAGCGTGAGCGGTTTTGAGGCCTCAGATTTCTTCTGTTGCGTTGCGTTCTTGTCGATTGACGGCATAGCACCAAAAGCGGTTCTTTCAGGTGTAACCCAGGTCGACCCTTTCGCGCACCTTGGTAAAGCCTCGGAATTGATCCTGTCTCGCTGGGATGGTGCGTCTTGCAGGATTCACGGTTGCTGGGCGTGCTTGCCAGATGTTTGGGTTGATGCCGAAGGGGCTCTTGCCCAGCTTTCTCCTCTGGTTATTGCAACGCATCAAAAAGGGAGGCTTGTTCGTTGGCCTCCCCAGGATTTGAACCGACCGTGAAAGGCTCAGGCCACTGAAATGCTGTAAGGAGCGGCGGGATAGCTTGTCGGCATCGGATCAATGCTGCCGTTGGCCATGGCCTTTGCGCGTCGATACATCTGACTATCAGTGGCGCCTTGCTTCTCCATGGCGGCAGCAATGACTGCCCAATTGCGAATCTCGTAAGTCATTAGAACAAGCGAAGAAAGAACAACAAGACCATCGCGAAATCCTGTTGTTGTCCGTGACGGAGATATCCGCACAGCTGCGACTCGCGAAAAGCTCAACGACCACCTAATGCCAGTTGCGAAAAATGGATACTGTTGCTGCTGCTACGTCAAGGCAGCATGGAAACTTGTAATAATCTCTTCATCATCTCGTGTGTCCCATGAACGAGCCTGTTGCCACCTTCTCCTACGACTTGAACGCTCTGAGGTTGGAATACAAGACAACCTGCGACGCACTGCGTCATTGGCCGGGCGGCGATCCCAACGAGCAGGATTTCCTTGAGTGCAAGAAGCAGGAGATTTTCCGGGCCTTGGCCGAGCAGTCACTGCAGCTCATGGTTTAAGCGCTTAGCACGTGTTTTGAGAGGAAGGCGTCGAGGCTCCTGGCTCGATGACTGCCTGGGTCTGTTGCGGTGTCGAAGGCCCTTGCATTGCTTTCCGCGTTGGCGATCGTTCGGTTCACTCAACTGTGGTTACTGCAACATGTCCTCAGACGTTGTTATTCAATGCATCGTTTTTTGATTGCTCTCACTGCTGCTTCTTGTCTTTGTGCTTCTCCGGTGATGGCCATTCCGGCCATGGATGATCTGGAGCTCAGATTGCAGGGTGAAGCCAAGGGTTGGCTTGATGCTTCTTGCACCTATTACGGATTGGGTTGACTCACTGCCGATCAGGGATCAAAGGCCTTGAAGCGTCTGATGTTGCTGTTGGCGGCGCACTAACTCGATCCAGAAGAAATAGAACGGGCGAAATCCGCTGCACTTCGAGAGATCCGCAATGCAAAACCATCTGGCCTGAGTCATCTCCATGACGTCCGCTCAGGCTCAGTCCAGCTTTACCCCCACCTGGATGGAGATGTTGTTGTTGACCTTTGGACTGCGTAGTTCGTTGTAGATCGTTTGGCCGTTCAGGGATGTGAACAGGCGCTGATTTTTCATGGGGAAGACTTTCAGCGCGATCGAAAAGATGTTGTTGGTTGAGATTCCGTTCACGTATGCCCCGGTATAGGTATTAGTCAGCGTGAGGCTGGTGGCAGAGCTGGGCTTCCATTCCAGTTCAGCTCTCGCTGTTGTTGCTGCGAAGGTCTGTCCGCAGACTGGATCTGCGTTGCATCCATCCCCTCCCCAGATCTGTTCAATGGAGGGACCGAGGGACACGGTGAACCGTGTTTTTGAAGTCTTGATTAGGTCGTAACCGAGGCCAATTGAGCTTTCAAACGCGTCGGTTCCGCTGAGGTTCAGTGTGTCGTAGTTGAAGTGCGCACCTGCATAGGCGTGCAAACGACTGTTCAAGCTGCGGATGTAGCGCAGTTCAGCATCGCCTTCATTGGTGTCTGTTGAGTTGCTGGTCTCTCCCTCGTCACGGGAGACCTCGTACTGGGCATTCACTTTCAACGAGACTTTGTCGGCGCCTGAGGCGTAGCTCGTTTCTAGCTGTGCTGTCCCCCCGACGTCGAGATCGTTGTCGGTATTGGATCCCGTCACTCCCCCGGAGAGACTCAGCTTCCATGGCTTCGGTTTGGTTTCGGGCATCAGTGACGTTTTCGGGATGCTCAGCCGACCCAGCACTGGGTGCTGAAGCACCGTTGTGGTATCTGTGCTTGCGGAAGGGATCAGCTCCCCGTGCAGCGTGTCGCCGTTGCTCAGCGTGAGGGTGACCTGCTCGGCGACAGTCGCTGTGGCCCCCAGCAGGACAGCACCCGCAGCAATGATCGGGATTCGCCGCAACACAACCCTTCCGTCGATAGAGGCCAGATTTTTTCATAGAACCCTGTTGATGTTGTTCAGGCCTGGACCACGGGTACATCGCTCAGTCGTGTGGTGGCTGCCCGGCCTAGGCGTTCCCGTCGCATCGCCCAGCCGGAATGCAGGCCGCAGGCGGCCCACTGCACGGTGCCTCGTCCATAACGGCGGTTGAGACCGTCGATGGTGTTCATCAGCGTGTCTCGCTGTTGCAGGTGTGCTGCGCTGCAAGGCACCAGCAGGTGATGCTGCAGTTGCTCAGTGTCCTGCAGGTGCTCCATCAGCACCCCGGCCTTGGCAAGCTGACGGTGGGGCTGGAAGATCCGTTCCACCAGTGGCAGCGCGGCGTTCAGCAGCATCTGGGTGTCGTTGCTGGGCAGGTCCAGATGGGTGCTGGCGCTGCGGCTGTAGAAGCCAGGTGCGAACGGACTGGTGCGGGTGTACACGCTTAGGGAGGCGGCGCGTTGCTGCTGTTTGCGCAGCTTTTCCGCGGCACGCACCACGTAGGTCGCCACAGCTTCTCGCAGCTCCGCCAGAGACGTTATGGGTCGGCTGAAGCTTCTGCTGACACAGGTTTCCTGCTTCGGGGATGGGGCCAGATCGAGGGGAAGACAGGCATGCCCCTGGAGTTCCCTCTGCAAGCGCAGGCCGACCACACCCGCTTTGGCCCGCAGGGGGCCGCTGGCCATGTCTCGCAGTTCCCTGGCGTTGCGCACACCACGCAGTCGGCACCAGGCAGCGAGTTTGCGACCGATTCCCCACACGTCTTCGATGGCGATCGTTTCCAGCCAGCGGTCCCGATGGCTGCAGTGCCCCAGATCGAACAGGCCTGCATGGCTGGCCTCCACTTTGGCGAGATGGTTCGCCAGCTTCGCCTGGCCTTTGCTGGCTCCCAGTCCGATGGCGATTGGCAGTCCCAGATTGCGACGGATCAGGGTACGCAGCTGCCGGCCCCAGGGCCGTAGATCTACCGCCGCTGGACGACTGATGCGAGCGAAGGCTTCATCGATGGAATAAACCTCCAGCTCCTCCACCTGACTCTCCAGAAGGCTCATCAGTCGCTGGCTCATGTCGGCGTAAAGGGCGTAGTTGGAACTGCGCACCACCACTCCGCACTGTTCCAGTGTCTGCTTGGCCTTGAAATACGGAGTGCCCATGGCAATGCCGAGTGCACGGGCTTCGGCGCTGCGGGCCACGATGCAGCCGTCGTTGTTGGAGAGCACCACCACTGGGCGGCCGATCAGGGCTGGATCCAGGCTCTGCTCGCAGGAGGCATAGAAGTTGTTGGCGTCGATGAGGGCGGTGACCTGAGCCATGGCGTTCAGAGGGGATGAATCACATGAATGGCAACCCCCCAGATCTGCACGTCGTTGCAGGACCGCAGATCTAGAGGTGGATAGTTGGGATTGGCTGCTTCCAGGCGCAGCTGGCCGTGATGGCGGACCAAGCGCTTGAGGGTGAAGCCGCCATCTAGAACGGCCACCACCACGCGTCCGGGGTGGGGGTCAAGGCTGCGGTCCACAACCAGAAGGTCGCCGTCGTGAATGCCGTCACCGGTCATGGAGTCGCCGCTAACACGCAGGAAAAAGGTGCTGGTGGGATGCCGGATCAGCTGGTCGTTGAGGTCAATCCCCACGTCCACGTAGTCTTCTGCCGGAGAAGGGAAGCCTGCGGCCACCCGCTCTCCGGCCAGTGGCAGCTGCCTTGACGTTCGTTGGGGGCTTAGGGGTTGCGGTGGCTGGAGAAAGGAGCGATCGATCTCCATTGCCATGGGTTCAACAGCCCGACATGCATAGAATAGTACAGGCGTTCTATTCGGGAGGGGGCTGGCGATTGGTGGCTGGTGGTTGGTTGTGCTCTGCGTTCAGGTTGGGGCGATGAGATCCGCCAGGCCTGAAGCGATTGCAGGCTGGGCCTGGCTATCGAAATGGATGCCATCAAGGGGTGAGGGGCTGGCCACGGTCTGAACATCGAAAGCCAGCACTTCCAGTTCGTCGGCGAGCTGGAGATAGCAGCTGGCTAATGCCTGGGATTTCGTGTCGGCGCCCTCGAATCCCCAGGCCAGCGACTGTGCCGTGATCTTCACCAACGGTGGTGTCATCAGCACGATGGTGGGGGGCTGGTCGGGCCGCTCGCGCGGGCCACAGTTGAGCGCGCTGCGGATGTCATGCATCAGGATGCGGGCGCCATCAGCGATCTGCTCGGCGGACAGGTTGAGATAGTCCTTGCAGTCGTTGCAGCCCAGCGCCAGGATCACCATGTTGATGGGTTTGTGACTGTGCAACGACGTCATCAGGCCTGAGCGGCCGCTGCAGCTGTATTGCGCGCCATACCTGGCTGCGCCGATGGGATCGTCGAGCAGCCAGGTGCGGGAATTGAGACCGTCCTCAATCGTTCGCCAGGCCTGGCCGGACGCACGCCGGTTGAGCTGCTGCTCCAACTGATTTGGCCAGCGTGTGTCGTGGGGCAGTCGCCCACCACCGTCGGGGTTGAATCCCCAGGTATTGGAGTCGCCGAAGCAGAGAATGGTCCTCGGCTCCCGAGCTGGTGCTGTCATGGACGGCAGGTTGTCTGCGCAAATCCAGTTCAGCCATGATCCGCATTCCGCGCCATCGCGGCCTTGACCGGAGAGGATGCGCTCACTGACGTTGTCGTGATGGCTGCTGCTCCATATCTCGTTGCCCTCGCCCTGATCGAGCAGGAGGGGAAGAGGGCTCTGCCGCTGGCCGGGCGTTCCCTCAGTGCAGAAGCCGCTGCTGCGGAGCGGCCCACGCAGGTGGCCCATTCGCTGGCTCTGGAATTGCTGCTGCGTCTGTGGCAGCGCAGTGATGAGGGGCCGTTACGTCGCGCCTGCGGCTTGGAGAGTCTGCTGCTGGTGGAATTGCCGATGGAGTGTCTGCCGGAGGACCTCCCCAGGCTCAAAGCCGACTGGCTCAATAGTGGCGACACCGAGGCCTTTCAGGCGAGTCTTCAAGCCATCTGTAGGCGCGCCTGGACCATGAGCATCGCCAAATTCGAAGCTGTCGCTCTCAGCACCTGGCCAGCCTGAACCTCGTGTTGGTGTTGGTTTTAGGCCCGGTGATAAGGACTCCCCTGCAGGATCGACTGCGCTCTGTAGAGCTGCTCAACCAGCAGCAATCGCGCCAGCTCATGGGGAAAGGTCAGGGGTGAAAGGCTCAGTTGCCAACGGGCCGAGCTCTTGAATGCATCGGTGAAGCCGTCAGCACCACCGATCACAAAGGCCAGGCGCTCGGAGCCAAAGTTCCGTAAACGATCAGCGAAGTCCAACGAGGTCAGGGTGTTGCCCTGCTCCATCAGCAGCACCGGCAACTCATCGGGACGCAAGGCCTGACGGATCGCTTCGACCTCCTTGTCACGGCTGCTGTCACGCAGTTCAGTGATGGTTAGCCCAGGCAGGCGCTTGAGGTAGAGCTCCATACCGTCCTGAACCCATCGCTTGCGCACTTTTCCGACCGCGATGATCCGGCATCGGGAGATGTTCATGGCACAGCGGCGTTACTCCGTCTCGTCGTCTTGTTCCTCGAGAAACATCTGCCCGAAAGCCACATAAAGGCTTTCCTCTTCGCTGCCGGGCACCACATCACGGCGTTGAGGGCGGGTGTTCTTGCCCTTGCCGGTCGAGCGGGCGGGGACCGCTGTTTGGGAAGCGAGCGAATCCTGCGTCAAGGGGGATGGCGCATTCAGCGTCTGGCGTCGCTCACTGTCGACCCGCTCTTCTGCATCCCGCAATCTCGCCATCAGATGCTCAGGGACGGTGCCGTCCTGGCTCACCTGCATCAGTTCATGAAACAGCGCTTTGGGGTCCTGCTCGGTTTCGACTCTGTGGCGCGGTCGGCTGGTTTTTGCAGAGCGTTGAGTTTCGGCTTCTGGTGCAGGGATGGGCTCAGGCAGCTGCCGTCCCAGTTGCCTGAGCCGCTCAAGACTGCGGGGATCGAAGCTCATGGGCAGCCGAGGGTGTCACGAGTGTCGCGGCCGGTCACAGGATTGGTGCCATCAGCAGCGGCGCAGAGTGTTTTCAGTGCGTCGCCGCGAAACGGCACGTTGGTGAAGTCGGCACCGGTGATCGTCACATTGATGAATCGGGTGTTGAAGGCAAAAGCATCCTCCAGAACGGCATCTGTGAGGTTGGTGCCATCAAGCACTGCTGAATCCAACGTGGCATCACGCAGATTGGTTCCTGTGAGGTTGGCGTCCTGAAGCTTGGCTCCGTAGAGACTGGCGCCCCGCAGATCGCTGCCAGACAGATCAGCTTCTCGCAGGTTGGTGAGGTTGAAGGTCACCCCCTGCATCTCCCGGTTGGAGAAATCAGCACCGATCAGCACCTGTTTGGCGTAGTCCATCGCGGCCTGCACCGGCTGCAGAGGCAGACCAATGAGCAGGACGAGAGCAAGCAGGAAGGCCAGCAGATGTCGTTGCATCAGCGGATCAAAAGCGTGGCCCAAGCCTAGGGGGCCTGATTCCTGGCTTAAGGGGGGGAACACTTCGAGAATCCAGGGAGATGAGTCTTGTGCGCTTTTGATGCGAAGAGAGATCCCGGTCGCTGGGCAGAACTTCGTGCTCTCAATCTGTTGAAACGTCGTGGCTGGCGTTGCCTTGCTGAGCGCTGAAGCTGTCGTTACGGGGAACTGGATTGAGAGGAAGAAGAGAGCAATAGCCGCGACGGTGATGATCAATGAGCGTCGATGTGGTCTTGATGGCTGGGGAATGAGAGCTTTTGCCAGGTCCAAGCGCCGACGACTGGCCCGAACGCTTGCCTGTTGGCAGTCCTGTCACTCCTGTTGTGATCAGGGGCATCTCGAGGTGGTGCTAGCGCTGGTGCCGCTGCCACCCAGCTCAAGGTCTGTGCGCTGGATCAGGGTGCCGGAGCTCAGGATCTCTTGATCAGACCTTCAATCCGTTTCACAGCCAGCGGAAGACCCGTTGGAAGATCGCGGATCACCAGATCAGCCGAACGTCTCAGCGGATGGATGAACCGCCGCTCTCCCGGCAGCATCTGCATCACTGACTGACGCAAGACCGACAGGGGGCTTCGCTGGCGTTCGCGTACGTCACGGCGCAGGCGGCGAATCACCCTTATCGGCAGGGATGCGCTCAGATAAATCAGAAGATCAGGATCGAGATGATCCATCAACAGTTGGGGGCCGAACGCACCCTCCAGGAGCACAACATCCCAGATCTCGTTGAAAGACTCCCAGCTGACGTCCCTGGTGCTCATGTCGTAACGGCGTCGATGCTGCAGACGGCGTTCGAGCAGGGCCTGAACATCGTCGATCAGTGCATCCCTGTCGATGGCATCGACTGTGTCGAATCCATAGATCGAATCCGGTGTCCAGTGCTCGCGGTAGTAATCGTCGGAGCCGATCACCACAGCAGCAATCCCGCTTTGCGCGAGCGACGTTTTCAGCTCCTCACTGAAGTGGGTCTTGCCTGCTGCGGATGGGCCGGCGATACAGATCAGCAAGGCAGATCTGTTCATCAACCGCGCCAGACCTGGACACCATCATCATCGCGTTCCGCGCCCTCTGCTGTGGTGCACAGTGAACCCATGGCCCGCATGACATGAGCTTCGCAGGACATACGGCCCGCAAACGGTTTGGACAGCACTGGCTGCGGGATGAACGGGTTCTTGATCGGATTCTCGAGTCGGCAGAACTCGTGGAGGGGGACCGTGTTCTCGAGGTGGGACCAGGACGGGGTGCTCTGACCGAACGACTGCTCAGGAGTCCTGCCGCGTTGGTGCATGCGATCGAGCTGGACCGAGATTTGGTGTCAGGTCTGAACGAGCGATACGGAGCCCAATTGCGGTTTTCACTCTGTGAGGGCGATGTTCTCAACGTTCCTCTGACACTTCCTGACGGTTCTCCGGCCTCCAAGGTGGTGGCGAATATTCCGTACAACATCACTGGCCCCTTGCTCGATCGGCTGATTGGTCGTCTGGATCGGCCCGTTGATCCGCCCTACGAGCGGCTCATCCTGCTCGTCCAGAAAGAGGTGGCAGAGCGCATTCGAGCCCGTGCCGGACACAGCAGTTTCAGTGCTCTCAGTGTGCGTTTGCAGCTTCTCGCCCGTTGCCAAACCGTTTGCCCTGTGCCGCCGCGTTGCTTTCAGCCGCCTCCGAAGGTTCAGTCCGAGGTGATCAGACTTGACCCCCTGCCGGCGCATCAGCGCCCAGATCCGGAGCTCTGCCGTGGGGTGGAACGATTGCTCAAACAGGCGTTTCTGGCTCGACGCAAGATGCTGCGTAACACCCTTGCCGGTGTCAAACCGCCGGATCAGCTTCAGGCGCTGGCACAGCAGGCCGGCATTGATCTGCAGCAGAGGCCTCAGGACGTGGCACCGGAAAACTGGGTGGCCTTAGCCAGGGGCTTAAGAGCAGCGGACTCATCCGAGTGAGCCGCTAAGCCCGGGTCAGCGTCTGCGCCTGCCGTGGATGAGCAATCCGCCAGACAACTTGCCTTCGATCCCTTGTCAACACTGGGCTCTGCCCGTGGTTTAGCCTCAACGTTCGGGTCGGAGTCCGGCCGACTTCGCTTTGTCCTGTTCATGACGGCTCCGGTCTGCGTCAAAGCTCCGGCCAAGATCAATCTGCATCTCGAGGTTCTGGGCCTGCGGGATGACGGGTTCCACGAACTCGCCATGGTGATGCAGAGCATTGATCTCGCCGATCAGTTCGAGTGTGAGAACACTGCTGACGGAACGCTTTCCCTCAGCTGTGATCAATCAGGACTCAGTTGCGGAGACGACAACCTGATCATGCGGGCGGCCAGGCTGCTGCGTAAGCGATCCGGATACGGGGAGTTGGGTGCACGGATGCATCTGCGCAAGCGCATTCCCATCGGCGCCGGTCTTGCGGGAGGCTCTAGTGATGGGGCAGCAGCACTGGTTGGCCTGAACATGCTCTGGGGCCTTGGCCTCAGTGCCTCTCAGCTCGAGACGCTGGCTGCTGATCTTGGATCCGACATGCCGTTCTGCATTGGCGGCGGCACCCAGCTCTGTTTCGGACGCGGAGAACGGCTTGAGGTTCTGCCTGAAGTGTCTGCGCCGCTTGGCGTTCTGCTGGTGAAGGATCCATCCATCAGCGTGTCGACACCGTGGGCCTATGGCGAATGCAAGCGAGAACGTTTTCATCTCTATCTCGAGGGTGAGGCAGCCTTTGAGCAACGTCGTGAGTCGCTTCGAACCTCTGCTTGGCTGAGGCCCCTGCGAACCGAATTGCCTCCTCCTTTGCGTAACGACCTTCAGGCCGTTGTGGCTCCGCAGACGCCCTCGGTCCGCACTGCGCTGGCCCTCTTGAACGCATTGCCAGGGCAGTTGCAAGTGGCCATGAGTGGTTCCGGCCCGAGTTGCTTTGCTCTGTTTCCAGACTTCAGCGCTGCTGAACAAGCCCGTCTTCATGCTGCTGCGCAGTTTGAAGCGGAGGGCCTGCAATCCTGGAGTTGTTCCCTGCTCCCCTATGGCGTCAAGCTGGCGGCATGAGTGATAGCGACGCAGCCACAGCCAAACCCCGCAAAGGGCCCCTCAGTTTCCTATCCGGATCAATCACCAGTCTGGTTCTGGCCTGGTTGAGTTTCGGCTTAAGCAAAAAAGTCGTGATTTATCTCTCGACGCACTCGTCAAATTTCAGCAGCACAACAGCGCAGAACATCGCGTCTGCCATGAAAACGCTGTTCATCGGAATGTGTTTTCTGGCCACATTCAGCTTTGCCTTCATCGGGATTGGCTTGTTCCTGGTGTTTCTTCGCAGTCTTTTCACGAAAGACACCGTTGACGCTGCCTAGCCTCATTGCAGAGCCCTCGCAACCATGACCCCCCACGATCTCGGTCAGCTCGTGTTGCTGCTGTCTCCAGGTCTGCTTCTGTCGGTGCTGCTGCTGGCGACCTTTGCTGCCGGAGGCTGAACACCCCTGGACTGAGATAGCTTGGCCGCTGACGCCGGCATTGCCGGGATTGCAGCAACGCCGTGGCAGGGACTCTTCTCTTCAACGCACTTCGCGAAGCCATCGATGAGGAAATGGCCCGTGATCCCCATGTTTGTGTGATGGGAGAGGACGTCGGCCATTACGGCGGCTCTTACAAAGTCACCAAGGATCTCTACGAGAAATACGGGGAACTGAGGGTCCTCGACACCCCGATTGCCGAGAACAGTTTCACCGGCATGGCTGTGGGTGCCGCGATGACAGGACTAAGGCCGATCGTGGAGGGCATGAATATGGGATTCCTGCTGCTGGCCTTCAATCAGATCTCCAACAACATGGGGATGCTGCGCTACACAAGTGGCGGCAATTTCACGATCCCCACGGTTGTGCGTGGCCCGGGTGGTGTCGGTCGACAACTTGGCGCCGAGCACAGTCAGCGGCTCGAGGCTTATTTCCATGCTGTGCCGGGCATCAAGATTGTGGCCTGCAGCACGCCGACCAATGCGAAGGGCCTTATGAAGGCCGCCATCCGCGACAACAATCCGGTTCTGTTCTTCGAGCACGTGTTGCTCTACAACCTCACGGAAGAACTGCCAGACGGCGACTACACCTGCGCCCTCGATCAGGCGGATCTGGTCAAGGAGGGCAGTGACATCACGATCCTGACCTACTCACGCATGCGTCATCACTGCCTCAAGGCTGTGGAGCAGCTCGAGGCCGATGGGATCAACGCCGAACTGATCGATCTGATCAGCCTCAAGCCCTTTGATATGGAGACCATTGCCCGCTCGATCCGCAAGACCCACAAGGTAATCGTGGTGGAGGAGTGCATGAAGACCGGTGGCATCGGTGCCGAGTTGATTGCTCTGATCACCGAGCACTGTTTCGATGAGCTCGATGCCCGGCCGATCCGGCTGTCCAGCCAGGACATCCCCACCCCCTACAACGGCAATCTCGAGAATCTGACCATCATTCAGCCGCATCAGATAGTCGAAGCGGCTCAGACTATTGTTCGTCAGGGGCTCTGATTGATGGCCCGTCAACAGGGCTGGTTTGCCCTCATCCTTGCGCTTGCCATCGCTGCAGCTGCAGTTCTTTCCAGCTTCCCGCTGCAGCTCGGACTTGATTTGCGTGGGGGCAGTCAACTCACACTGGAGGTCCAGCCGGCCGGAGAGATCACCACCATCGGCGCCGAGCAGATGGAAGCGGTGAAGGCGGTGCTCGATCGCCGCGTCAACGGTCTTGGTGTGGCTGAATCCACCCTGCAGACCGTTGGTGATGATCAACTCGTGCTGCAGCTGCCGGGCGTCACCGATCCGACCCGCGCCGCAGACGTTCTCGGAAGCACAGCCTTGCTCGAGTTCAAGGCTCAGAAGGAAGACACGCAGGAGGAAGTGCAAAGCCTTCGACAGCTGAGAGGCCAGCTGCAGAGCGTGCTGGCCACCCGTTCGGACGATGATGAATCCGAGCTTGACTCCGTTGAGCAGGACGAGCTCGCCAGACGCCAGAAAGAACTGGATCTTGATGGAACGGCAACAACGGAGACGGAGCAACTGGAGCAGTTGCTCGCGCGCACCAATCAGGAAATTCTTGATCGGTTCGAGCCCACGGCCTTCACGGGTAAGCAACTGGTCAGTGCAGGTCGACAGCAACAACAGAACGGCTCTGGCTGGGAGGTGACCCTGAATTTCAACGCTGAGGGTGGCGAGAAATTCGCCGAACTCACCCAGTCGATCGCCGGCACGGGACGCCTGCTGGGAATCGCTCTTGATGGCGAACTCATCAGTGAAGCCAGCGTCGGTCCCCAGTACAAAGCTGCTGGAATTTCAGGAGGCACGGCGTCAATCTCCGGCAACTTCACAGCTGAAGACGCCCGCGATCTCGAGGTTCAACTGCGGGGTGGTTCGTTGCCCTTGCCGGTAGAAATCCTTGAGGTGCGCACCATCGGACCGTCTCTTGGTGCGGAGAACGTCCGTCGCAGCCTGATCGCCGCCCTTTCAGGTCTTGTGTTGGTCGGCATTTTCATGCTGCTGATCTACCGGCTTGCAGGTGCTGTGGCGGTCATGGCCCTCAGCCTCTATGCCCTGTTCAATCTCGCGGTCTATGCCCTGATTCCTGTCACGTTGACGCTGCCGGGTATCGCTGGTTTCATCTTGAGCATCGGCATGGCAGTGGATGCCAACGTGCTGATCTTCGAGCGCATCAAGGACGAACTCCGGCGAGGCAACACCCTGATCCGCTCCATTGAAACGGGATTCTCCCAGGCGTTTTCATCGATTGTTGATGGTCACCTGACCACCTTGATCAGTTGTGCAGCCCTCTTCTTCCTCGGCACCGGACTGGTGAAGGGCTTCGCGGCGACTCTCGGCATTGGTGTTCTGCTTAGTCTGTTCACGGCTCTGACCTGTACACGCACGCTGCTGCGTTTCCTGATGAGCTATCAGGGCTTGCGGCGTCCGACGAACTTCCTGCCGGCATGGCAACTTCCTACGACAGCGTCCTGAGCCATGGCTTTCACATCACCCGCAACTGATGAGCGACCTCTGCGCTTCCCCCTGACCAGTGGTCGACGGCAGGTCTGGTTGGTGTCCGCTGTCTGCCTGCTGCTGAGCCTGATCGGGATTGTGCTCAGCTGGACTGACCCTCAGATCGGATTGCCTCTGAGGCCAGGTCTCGACTTCACCGGTGGAACTCAGATCCAGCTGGAGCGCAGCTGCGCTGAAACCTGCGATCAGCTCAGCACCGTCGCTGTTGAATCTGAGCTTCAGCAGATCAAGCTTCCGGTTCAGGATGGGAAATCACTGCCCAAGTTGGACAACGCTCGCGTTCAGCTCCTCGATGGTGGTCAGTCGATTGTTGTGCGGATGCCAGCCCTCTCCGCAGGCCAGGGGCAGGCTGTGATCGAAGCGCTTGAAACGGTGGCTGGACCCTTTGAGCCTGGAGGTCAGTCCGTTGACACCATCGGTCCCAGCCTTGGTGGACAGTTGCTGCGCAGCAGTCTGATTTCCCTGCTGGTCGCCTTTACGGGAATTGCGCTGTACATCACCGTTCGCTACGACCCTCGCTATGCCTTTCTGGCCCTGGTGGCCTTGGCTCACGACATCGTGATCGTTTGCGGCGTCTTCGCCTGGCTCGGCCTCACCACAGGGCTTGAGGTTGACAGCTTGTTTGCCGTGGCTCTGCTGACCATCGCTGGATATTCCGTGAACGACACCGTTGTCGTTTTCGACAGAATTCGCGAGCGCCAGCGCATGGATGGTGACCTTCCTCTCTCCGTGCAGGTTGACCGTGCTGTGTCAGCCACGCTGACCAGAACCATTTACACCAGCGGCACCACACTTCTGCCCCTGGTTGCCCTCATCCTCTTCGGTGGTTCAACGCTCTACTGGTTCGCCATTGCTCTGGCACTGGGAGTGATCGTTGGAAGCTGGTCCAGCATTGCCTTGGCCCCTTCTCTGTTGAGCATCTGGCCATCCCGATCTGGTGCAGCTGCTAGTGCCTGATCGCGCAGCAACAGCATCAGTTCGCTCTCAGCGCTGGATACCGCTGTTGTTGTTGATCCTGGCTCTGAGTGATCTCAGAACAGAATTGCTACTGCTAGCGGATCATGTGACCTTGACGGCTTTGATCTTTGCTGTGCGACATCACCTGCTCGCCGTGGTGGTGCTGGTGTTGCAACCTTCACTCTGGAGCCGCTACGGCCCGCGCCGTCGGCGCGTCAGTAACGAAACTGTCGATAACCCTTGATTTCCAGAGAGTTCTGCTGTGCAGCTGTCAATTGTTCATCTCTGGCAACGTCGAATTCAATGCAGTTGAAGCGTCGATAAGAGCTCACAGGGGTGCATGTTCGGCGCGGGCGTTGACTGGTCTCAACACGAACGTCCTCGATCACTTTGGTGGTGGGAAGATCGCTGACACCACCGGCAGCCGTTGCCGTCGAAGTCGCGTTGGGAGGTAACTGCTGAAAGGAACAGAGCTCTTTAGCGAGATCCGTTGCCGCTTGATCGAGACAGGCTTCAAAGTCCGCTTCAATCTGGCCTCTGCGCTTTTCATCAGCCAAAAGCTCGAGTTTGCGTCGTTCCTGGCGGGTGAGGGGGATGGTCTTGCGAACGCGTTGTGTGGTCGTGACGGTGAAGGTGCCCCCCTCCGTGATCCAGCGTTCGGCTTCCTGCTTGGCCTGCGCTTGCGATGGATAGGAGGGGCGAAGCTCCTGGGGCTCTTCTATGGAACTGGTTCGACGCAGGTTTGCGTAAAAAAAGCCGGCGTAGATAAGCAGGCCCAGTACTCCGCTTCCGGCCACCATTGCGAACACACTCAGGGAGGAGGGCCGATCCAGGGGATCCTGCTCAGAAGCCGTTGAAAACTAGCAGTCTCTCTCTGGTGTCTGCAGCGCTGTGACGTTGTGCTGTGACCGTTTTGCCTATTCTGCTCGCATCGTGAGTACGAACCGCCATGTCGCTTGATCTGGACGCCAAGAAGACACTGTTGCGGAAAATTCCCCATGGCCTGTTCATCTGCGGCGTCGCCGAGGGTGATGAGGTGAACGGATTTACGGCCAGCTGGGTCACCCAGGGATCGTTCGAGCCGCCTCTGGTGGTGATGGGTGTCCGTGCCGACAGCACCAGCAACGGCATGATCCAGCGCACACGTCGTTTTTCTCTGAACGTGCTGGCCGCCGACCAGAAGAATCTGGCTGCGACATTCTTCAAGCCCCAGTCGGCAGTAGGCGGCCGTTTTGAGGTTGCGCCCTTTGAGCTTGGCTCCCTAGGTCTGCCGATTTTGAAGGATGCACTGGGTGGTGTTGAGTGCGAACTGGTGGGTGAGCTGGCCCACGGCGACCACACCGTGTTCATCGGAGAGGTGAAATCAGCAGTGCTCCACCGTGATGGAGACGCCCTGGAACTGAGCACCACCGGCTGGCAGTACGGCGGTTAACGGATTCTGTTAGCTCCAGCGGTCCATGGGCTGCTGAGTCATACCAATGCTTCTTTGGGGGTGTGTGCCCAAAAGTGTGGCCAATCACCCTCTCGGGAAGGGATCAAAGCGACGCACTGTCCTCGTATCCCCAGTAACTCTCGAACTCTTTCAAGGACTTGGCCGCAGATCTGATGAAGAGTTCGTCTTCCCCAGTCCCAGGCGACATGGGCATCTCACCCGGCAAGCCATCGGGGAAGTCTGCCGAAAGTGGGGCAAAGCCGCTGGGTTCCACGTTCACCCGCACCAGCTAAGGCAAAGCCAGCCATGCCACACATGCTGTTCAGCGAGTTGTGGACGTCTTCACCCTTCAGGCAACCCTGGGGCATTCATCTAGTGCAACGATGGGCCATTACGTCGCCAGCAATCCACGAGATAGCTCCTTTCTGCGGCTGGGCTGATCGAACATGAAAAAAGCCCCTTTCTCACGGGGGGCGGTTTTCTCGTGCCGTGTTCAGACACGAAACCATTTTACAAGGGAGGGAGGCTGCCGGCCAGGCCATCCTTGGATAGAAGCTCAATCAGATTTAAGGAGTCAACCCCTGCCTCAACTGATAGTCAACAAGCAAATAAATAAACTTTGTTTTCTATTGTTTTCTAATCCTTCCTATTTGCTTCCAATGCGCTCTAAATAGTAAAAGCAAACTAACTTTGAAAGCTGGTGCCTAGGCGAAGCCAGTGCTGCGCAACACTCCGCAGGTTCATGGATTCGGAAGGACCCTAAGTTAATTGATTTTGACCTCGGCTGCCGCAACTCTCTTAAGAGTTATTGGCCTCTCTTCTCCATCTGAATCAATCACGATAGTTACATATGTGCCTGCCTCACCACCAATCATTTCAGTAAGCTCTTCTACACTAACTCCGCGAATTTTTTTGCCGTTAACTTCTAAAATTCTATCTTGCTTCCTAAGCCTTCCATCTTTGTAAGCAGGAGACCCTTTAATGACTCCCAAAATAATGCAATGATCAGACTTTTCGGACTGCGAAGCCGCATAACATGAAAACTGTAAGCCAATAACACCAGGGGTTGTAAATCCGGGGGAAATAAAACCTTCGGCCTCTGTATTGTTCGAATAGTCTGGCTTGCTCTGCGGAGCTGTTCCGTAATACAGATCAGGACATTGCTGTTTTATCAAATAGAGCATCGAATCACGCATTGCAGAACCGCCCGTGATGATGTTTGCAATATTCGAAGAAAAACCACCTCCCATACTGTTCGCCAGTGCATTAGTTGCTGCTCTGGAAGCTTGGTCATGACTCCTACCCGCAGCCCTAGCTGCGCAATAGGCAGTCGCACCTACTTGAGCCCCACCTCCACCCCACTGAGCAGAAGCTCAACTGCCAAAGATAAACAGACCTACAAAGACCAGCAAAAGGCGATTCATATACAAATCAGGCTTTGCTTCACTCTGATCTCAATTCTTAGTCAGTCTTGGCAATCTGGCCAAGCTGCTCCAACCGCCGCCAGGTGCTGCTGCGCCCCCAGCGATTCAGCCTGGCTTGTAGCTCCACCCATCGACCTTCTGGCTTCTGATAACGGTCAGGGCGCTGCCCGCCGTTGAGGTAACTATCAGTGACCCAACCCATGGTGCTGATGCGATCTGAATAGAGCGGGTCGGAGGCTCCATAACTCCGACCCTGTTGTGTTGCTGCCAAGTGAGCTATGCGCCTGAAAACCACCTGAACGGGTGCTTTGGTATTAGTTCAGTTCAGTGATGGTCTGAAGGTTCGAGACGAGAGCCATTCAATTCATTGATCAATTGAGCGAGGCGATTACGTTCCAGCGAGTTTGACTGAGTGGCGGGTAGTCTTCACTAAAAGGAGTCGATGCTTTTGAAACCTGTGAGTCAGCTTGATTTTGATGCTGAATACGGACGCAAATACCGAACCACAATTCAACATTCTGTACCGGGTCATGCAACCCTTCTTGAGATCGCTGCGGCTGCAATCGGTGAAGCAAATCCCGCAGCCAGGCGACTCCTTGTCGTAGGGCCTGGACCGGGAGATGAGCTGCCTCAGCTACTGGAGGCCTGTCCTGAAGCTGATTTTGTAGTAGTCGAGCCCAGTGCTCAGATGTTGCAGACCAGTATTGAAACCGTGAAAGGCCAGAGTGGTTTTCAAAGGTGCCAGTGGGTGCCAAAGACCCTAGAAGAAGCTGTTCACTCGGGACTCCTGCAGAGGGATTTTGATGGCGTCATCTGTCACAACGTGCTGCACCTGATGGCTGCAGATCAGCAGGATCTGATGATTGAGAGTCTTGTAGAGCAGTCACTGCCAGGGGGCGTGCTGCTGGTCAGCAGTTACAGCGAAGCTGCGGAGCCTTGGGTCTGCGAAACGATCTTCAGTATCGCTGCGCGACGATTACTCGATCGTGGACTGCCTGCTGAAATGGTGGATAAATTTCTGACAGCAAGAAACACCGCTGTTTTCTCTCTGGATGCAGCGCGGTTCGAATCCATCCTTTTGGGTCTGAACTGCCAATCTCCAATCCAGCTTTATCAGGGCCTGTTTGCACGCTTGTGGATCACCAGGCGGAACGATCCTTGATAGTCAGGGCTATGACGCCAGGTGGGGCTCCAGTGGCGGCAACGCTTGGCTAAGCCCCTGAAACGCTTCCGGTGAGACTGAAGTGCTGAAAAAAATGAGACTTTGTTTTGACAAGACTGCTTGCTAGCAACAACACAAGAGGCACGTCGAGGCAGGTGATTATCTACTGCCTAAATTGACGAGCCTGATTAAAACTAAAGCAGAACGTGACTTAATCAGAATGTCTACATTCACCTACAGCTTATTGGCTGGCTTTTCACTATTTGCAGCATCACTTTCATTGTTTATCTTGCCTTACATGGGTAACTGGCCGCAAAGCTAATCAGCATCAGGCAATTATTCCGTTTTAAAAGCCCCGCCAATTGCGGGGTTTTTTGTGGCAGTCGATGCGCTCATATGCAACAACGGGCTCAACTACGCCAAGCTCGGCATGTTGCCAAATCTGACGCCATAATCAGTCGCCTCAGTATTTCGGCATAGCCATCAACTAGTGGGAGCACCTTGTTCGGCATCTGGCCACGATGGTCCAATTAGAAAATGCCAAGAGTCTTTTTTTTGCAGTAACCAGCGCCGATATTCATCCAACCTGACTTGCAAGCTTTGCCATAAGTGGGTGCTACCTCGTAATAGATGGGCGAAACACAAGTGGTACCGAGTGTGTTGATGTAACCAAGCGGGCACTGCTCATGACCAGGCGCTTTCGGGATTTCCCTCTGAGCCATGGCTGCTTGAGGGACTGATGCAATGACCAAAGGCAGGAGTGTGAACAGTGCTTTTTTCATGAACAGGTGATTTCTTGCTGTCGGTGTAGCTAACTCAACGAGTGGAGACAAGCTGATCAGGCAGACAGGTGGTCGCTTGTCCTGCTGTTGCTACTTGGCCTGGCGCATCCGATTACGTCCTGAAACTGGTCTTATCGTTACGGCCTCTATCAAAGCCGCAACGACTTGGCCTGTGCTGCTGGGGTTAATCGTCAGGAAATGCTCTGTTGGTGGATACACCAGCTGATGTCTGCTGCCGGTGAAGGCGTTAAACATAAGCAGCCATCCGTCACTATCAGTGCTAGTCGTGAGTTGGATGCGTTGCTGGGGCTTGAACTTCTCCGCCTACTCGGCAGCAACCACCGGCTTGCTGGTGAACAGGAAAGCCGGTGCTTCATTGATAGTGACTAATTCATGCATGGGTATGCCTTGAAGTTGCCAACAGGAGCAATGTAGTCATCGTAATTAAGCCAAGGAAAAACCAGCCAAGGCGAGATTGATTGGGATTCGGAAGTTCTTCGCGAAAAACGCTAATTAGTAATCCTCCGCCAATAAATGCAGTGGCTATAGCAAGCGTCAAGTCAGAGATGGGATGAAACACAGCTGCATGAATCGTGCCTAAAAACAGTGCAGAGCTACCAAGCCAGCGAAAGCGATGCCTAAAAACTTGCCTATGGTTTTGATCTAAAACTCGATCTGCAAGCAAAACATGCGCACTAATTACCACTGTATACAACAAGCCGTAGCTTATTCCGGTTGTTAGCAATGACGGTAATGAGTATGCATAGAGATAACTGACCAAAGAGAAAAGAGCCAGGCGAATTATGCCTGTCCACTGATCATTGGATGGATGCTGCGTGCTGATCACTCCTAATGCATAAGGAATCAAGACACCCAGGAGAACAATGAGGAAAAGAAAGCTCTCTGTGAGTGCATCTGGCAGATAGCTATGCATCCCTACAGCCTGGCTAATGGTGTCACCTCCACTAGTTAGCTCCGGCAATAGATGCACAAAAAGATATCCCAAACCAGCTCCACCACCAACAGAGGCCCAACGTATTTGAATGGATTCTGATTGGTATGAGATCAAACTTGCCAACCAATGGCAGCTTCCGATAGCGGTAACGCAGATGATGACCAAAATCCAGAACATCATCTAGCAAAAGCAAGCTATTGCATCCTTGGTAGCAATACTCCTCAGGTTCTGCAGCCTGCTCATATCAGGCGTTCTTGAAAGTTTTTCACCATTCGGCGTTCGTGCAGAAGTCCTCGTTTCGTGAGCATGTCAGTCGATGGCGGGATCCAAAGCTGGCAATCCATCTATCTCTGCGGCGCTGTAAGTGTACTGACCGGCATTTGGATGATGAGTAGCAGGTTTTCTTTGTTCAGAACTGTGATAGGAACGTCATTAAGTCACTTGCGAATGGGGCTTCCATGGAGGAGGTTCTGGAACTTGAATCAAAAGAAGTTCAGCTGGTATATGACCGACGGCCCAAGAACGATGGCCTTTTTTATTTTTTGTTCCCTGATCACCCCCAAAGCTGATATCTCCGGGCCCCATCTCCACGATCACACCATCCATTGTCTCCACGCTCCAGCGCCCACGCAAGGGAATGATCCATTGAGGCATTGGATTTTCATGCCAGTCTCCAACTTCACCCGGCATTAATATTAAAGTGATTAATTTAGCGTTTCCCTCGTAGTGAACTGCACTCCAGATTGGAGCTGCTCCCTGCGCAAAGACTGATTGCTGATGCCCTGTTAGTGAGTGGAGGCTCTGACAACTGCCACCTTGATCATTAACCCACACACGCCAAAAATTTACAGCGTCGTTTTTCATGGTTCTTTAGTTAGTTGGATTCAACTTCATCAAAAACATCTTGCGCAGCTAAAAGTGCATACGTTGCAGCTGGAAATCTGCAATAGGCAATCATTTGGGTGATGATTTCAAGGATTTCCGATTTGTTGCTTCCTGTGTTTGATGAGCCCTTTATATGCACCTTTAGTTCTGGCAACGAAAAGCCTTGGACTGTCAGCGCTGCCACCGTGCACAGCTCACGCGTTATGTCGTCAATAGTCAATAACATCCCTTCGATATAACTCACCAAATGGAAATTCTAAGTCCAGCGGTCCATGATCTGCTTGACCACGACTTGCTCCATCCCCACCTGAAGCACCACAACCAGTGGCAGCGCCAGCAACACGCCAGGTAGTCCCAGCAGAGCACCCAAACTAAGCTGGGAAGTGAGAGCCACCGTGGGAAGCAGATTCACGGTCCGCCTGAGCAACAGCGGTGTGAGCACGAAGGCTTCCAGGTTCTGCAGTGTCAGCCGCAGCACCAACACCTGAAGCATCGTTCCCGGTGAAATCATCAGCGCCAGGCTGAGAGGTAGAAGCGTTGCCGCTGTGGGCCCGATTGTCGGCACGAAGGTCAGAAGTCCACAGACCAGAGCAGAGAGCAGAGCCAGAGGAATGCGCAGAATTGCCAGACCTGCCCAGGTGCAAAGAAACATCGCCAGGGCGGAGAGAGTCATGCCAGCCAGCCAGCCACCCAGAGCAGTCCGGCACTGGTCCAGTAGATCCTCCATCGATGCGCGTGCAGGACGCGGCGTCGCAGCGACAAGGATGTGTCTGTGTGCTGAGGGGTCCAGGACGAGCAGTACCGCCAGCAGGCTCATCAGCAGCACCTGAACCAGACCGTTGGCTGCTCCTCCGGCAACGCCGAGCAATTGAGCTCCGAAAGGTTGGATGCGGTCCCAGCTGAACTGGTCGGGCAGGCTTCGTGCCAGTTCTCCAAGCAGGGGTTGATTGGACAGCAGCGCCTGGACCTGGCTGAAAAGTACAGGCAACAGGGTTGTGAGCTGTTCGAACTGGTTGATCAGCTGAGGCAGCAGCAGTTGCAAAACCAGCACTCCTCCCACGATTGTGATCAGCAGCACTGCTAGCAGCGCAATCGGACGGGGTAGCCGGTAGCGCTTGATCAAATGGTGAACGGGCACATCAAGCGCCACCGCCAGCACAACAGCACCGAACAGCACCAGCAGCACCCAGCGCAGCTGCCAGGTCAGCAGAGCAAGCACCACAAGGGTGAGAGCTGCCAGCAGATTGCTTGGGTTCATGCGGCCGCGCGACGTTTCTTCCAGGGATCCAATAGGTCGTGGATCACGATTTCCGTGATCAGCACTTGGATCACCACCGCCAGAGGCAGGGCCATCAACAGACCTAGGGGTCCAAATAGAACTGTGAAAATGAACTGTGCCGTCAGTGTGAGTCCAGGAAGCAGGTTCACCTGCTGTTGCATCACTGAAGGAGTGATCACATAGCTTTCAAAGTTCTGGATCACCACGTAAAGCCCCAGCACGGCAACGGCCTTCCAGGGATCGTCAAGCAGAGCCACCGCCATGGGGAACACGGTGCTGAGAGTGGGCCCCACATTGGGGATGACATTGAGCAAGCCAGCCAGCAGGGCATTGGCCATCACCAATTTCACGCCAAGCAGAGAGAGTCCGATCCCTGCCAGTAAGCCCACGCAAAGCGAACTGATCAGCACGCCGATCATCCAGCTGCTCAGGGCTTCTCCACACTGCAGAAGAATGGTATTGGCGCGCCTCCTGTAGAAGGAAGGCACTAACTGAATGGCCACATTGCGATAGGACTCCGGTTGGATCGCCACCATCAGCGCCACCGCGAATACGAACACCAGCTGAACGAGTCCGCTGCCGAGATTGCTGGCCAGACCCAGCAAACCCTTGATTCCACCACTCACGCCGGAGGCTAGAGCCGTGCTGTTGGGGAGTGATGAAAGGTCGCCCGGAACGAGCCTTGCTCCGCCATTCGTTGCCTCACCTGCTCCGTATACAAATGATGAGGCATGGTTAACCCAGCCCATCACGATCTGTTGGAGCTCGCGTGCCGCAGCAGGAAGCTGTTGGAGCAGCTGTTGAAACTGGCTAAAGAACGGCGGAATGATCACGGCCACGGCAAGGGCTACGATCAACATCAGACCGAGCAGACAGATCAACAGGGCCAGCGGCCTCTGAATCGTCCATCGCCTGCGCAGGGCACCCACCAAGGTGCAGACCGCCATGGCGAGAACCACAGCCGCGAACAGATGAATAAGGACTTCGCGGAGGCTCCAGAGCAAAAGCCCGGACGTCAGCAACGCCGCAAGTCCGAGCCAGTGCTGAAATTTCACCCGTCTGTTCCTTCCTCGCTGGAGTCATTGTCGCCGGAGTTCTGTGAATAACCCATTCCGTTGGAATCCGCATAACGTTGCGCAAAGCGCATGAAGCGTTGGAAATCCTCTTCGCTTTTCCAGGTGTAGGTCGCTTCCAGTGCAAAAGGCTTGCCATTCACGAAACGGCCATTCACTTCACGGGTCACCATTTCACCCTCTTCATCCACCATCCACATTCCGGCGATTGCTTCAATCGTTTCCGGTGCGAGTGCCTGAGGTTCTTCGAAGACGAAGATGGCTTGCCCGGTGCGACCATCTCGGCTGCGCGTCATGCGGATATCGGGAACCACGGGCTCGTCTGTGCCGCGGAAGAACTGAATCGCCGCCTTGTCGCCTTCAGCCATGGTTCATCAACTTGGAGGTGTGGATCTTAGTTGGAGATCCCAGGGATGACGTGCCCTTGATCAAGAAGCAGTCTGGCTGCTTGCTCGCTGGTGAGTCCCTGCAGATTCACCGAGGATCTCGCTGGTGAACGCTCAAGTTCACGGTCATAACAGCTGTCGTAGTAATCGAGCATGGCTTGACAGGCCACATCCCAGTTCTGGGAGTCGATCGCTTCAATCGCCTGTCTTGTGCGCTGAGGACCAAGGCGTTTCTGGATCCGTTCTGTGGCTTGCTGCAGTTCGGCCCGCTGATGACACGAGTAGACCTTCACAAGTCGCTCCACGCGTTCCTGGTCACTGCGCTGGATTTCCAGGACTGGAGACGTTTGCATCTGATCAAACAGCCCTTTGGGAATCCTGCAGCGGCCGACCTGGATGCTTTCGGCCTCTAGCCAGATCTCCTGCACTCCTGTGTGGCGCAAAACCTCCAGGCATTCCGCCAGTTTGTTTTCGTAGTGCTCGCTGGTCGGTTGAGGCGGCAGCCCCAGATTGCCGAAACTGCTGCCGCGGTGATTGGCGAGACCCTCAAGATCGATCACACCAACGCCCTGTTGGTTCAGCTCGAGCAGCAGGTCCGTTTTGCCAGTCCCTGTTCTGCCCCCGAGCACCCGCAAGGGCCAAGTCTGCTCGAAGCACTCCAGCACCCATCGGCGATAACTCTTGTACCCCCCCTCCAGCACCATGACGGGGTGATCGCTCATGCTAGCCAGCCATCCCATGCTGTTGGACCGCATTCCTCCACGCCAGCAGTAGATCCTCAAGGGATTTGCGGGTCCAGCGGCTGCCGTTGAGAGTGCAATCGACAACTCGGCCAGAGAGGGACCGCAGAGCTTTAAACCGAGTTGGATCGCTGCGAGTCGACCCTCTTGCTTGTAGTTCAGGCCCACCAGATGACGCTGTTCATCGGTGAACAGGGGGATGTTGACAGCTCCTGGCCAGTGACCTTGAGCAAATTCAGAGGGTGTTCTCACATCCACGATGGTTCCCTGCGCCGTGCGGAAGCTGTTGAGACCGGTCACGATGCTGTTGCCCATGCCTGACATAGTGGGCCAATGCTGAGCCAGTCGGTGCCGGCACATCGCCATGCTTTCCGGACGACCTCCCTCCACACAACTCGGTATTGATCAGTTGCTGGATCGACTGGTTTCGGGATCATCGCGTCAGAAGCGTTCCACGGCCTCAGCGCTGGAAAAGGTCTCAGAGCAGCTCTCAGGACAAGCAGATGTTGCCCTAAAGGCTTACTCCCCAGAGGGTGATGACTGGGGAGCGGGCTGGATCTTGCAGATCCTTCAGCGTCACCACCCCGAGACTCTGGACGCCATTCCAGGTGTCTCTGGCGGTTGGTTCCAGATGCCGTCGTCCTGCGGGATCGACTATTCAGATCTCCAACGTGCATTGCTGAAGGAAGAGTTTGAGGAGGCTGATCGCCTCACCAGTTGCGCACTGCGTCAGCTGGCCGGTAAGCAGGCGGTGGAACGGGGATACGTGTATTTCAGCGAAGTCCCTTCGATCAAACCGTTGGATCTGACCACCATCGATAGGCTCTGGATCGCCTACTCCCAGGGACGTTTCGGATTTACGGTGCAATCTCGACTGCTCAGTGCACTCGGCGGTCGTTACGACAGGCTCTGGCCGAAGATCGGCTGGAAGAACGAGGGTGTCTGGACCCGTTATCCCGGCAGTTTTCAGTGGTGCATGGATGCACCAGAAGGACACATGCCATTGGTGAACCAGCTCAGGGGTGTCCGCTTGATGGATGCGCTTCTTCAGCATCCCGGTCTGGCGAGTAGGACCTGACACCGTCGGATTCCTCTGGCAGAACCTCAGCAGGCCGGTAAGGTCGAAAAGGATGAAACAGTGCTGATGTTCAGCCGATTTCTACCTTCGTTTCGGTGGGCTGATTTCATCCTTCCGTCAACCTTTCAGCTCAGTCCATTGATGGAGCTGTTGCTGGAACCTGTTGACTGCAATGAGACCTCGTGTCGGTTGCAACTGGGTCTTCAGGAAGCCTTGGTCAATGCCGTGCGTCACGGCAACGCGGGGGACCCTCGCAAGTGCCTGCGGATCCGTCGGATTCTCACGCCGAATTGGTTGATTTGGCAGATCCAGGATGAAGGCGATGGTCTCTCGAGTGATGCCAGGCAGGGTTGTTTGCCGGATCAAGTCGATGCCAATCAAGGGCGTGGTCTGTTTCTGATGCATCAGTGTTTTGACGACATCCGCTGGAGCCGTCGAGGCAACAGGGTGCAGTTGGCCTGCCGCCGTCCTGGAACCAGCCAACGGGCCATCAGTGCCTAGGGCAGCCAGGGTCTTTCAGCTCTCCCCTGATCCAGCCCAGAGCCTGCTGAGTCAAGGCTTCCACATCACGATTTCGTCCGTTTTGCAGCAGCTGCGCCAGTGCCGCAGCCAGCAATTCTGCTCCGCGTCGATCCGCATCGGCTTTGAGTCTGTGCCATTCACGATCACTGATACTGAGGCTCTGATGCAGAGACAAGGCCTGTTCAATCGCCTGTTCTGGCCATTTTTTCGCGGACACGTTGGCGTTGGATTAGCGGGGCCTCTCTATCCTGACTGCTGTGATCGCTGGTGGTGGTGAACAGGCAGCTTCACAGTCGGGGAGGTTTGCACGGACTGCGCTCTCTTCTCCGCTATCAGCCCAGATCTTGGGAGGCGAGGGATCGACGCTCGATCCGTCGAATTCAACAGCGTCGACTGCTTCGTCAATTGATGGAGGCGGACCCTGAAGCTCTCAACTGGCTGCTCACACCAGAACGTGGTCAGCGTTTCTGGAGGGTTCTGCGCTGGGGAGGACCGGCTTTGGTGTTGGGTTGGTGGCTGACTCGCTGAGCCTCAGGCTGCTACTGCTGCGCTATCGACCACAACAAGGGAATTCGGTGCCTCCTGAAGCCGCTCTTCAGGGTGAGGCTGGCCTTCGTTCGCAGAAGGTAGGGCTTGACCTTTGATCCAGGCCTGATAAAGGGCACGACGACGGCGATCCTCCGCAAGCACTAGACGATCCGCAGCAGCAGTTGGGCTTTCACCGGGATTAAGTGCTGTTCTCAGACAGATCCCAAAACCTTGAGCTTCAACTTGAACCTTGCCTTCCATGAATACGATCTGAAAGGTCCATCCCCGCAACCAGCGGATCCGAAAAGGATTCGACATGGACGCAGTCCCTGAGTTATTGCACAATATGGGGTTGCTGTGCCCCTGCAAGCGTCTATGTCAGGGAATCACTGTGTTGAGGTGATGAATTCTTCGTGGCTGTCCACACCCTGGTCATGAAATGAGATTCAGCTTGCACATCACTGAAGCCAGCATCTTTGAGGCGCTGGTCAATGTCATCACTGATGAAATTGCGGTAGTAGGGCTCGTGAAAAACGCGTCTGAAATTGTCCATGGCAACGTCGAACTGTGGCGAATCCTTCAATTGCACTGAATCGGCCAAAACCAGAACCCCGCCAGGCTCAAGCAGGCGGTAACAGTCCTGAAGAACTGCCTGCCTGGCATCAGCAGGCAGTTCGTGAAACAGGAACACGCAGGTGATGGCCTGGAAGCCAGCGTCATCGAAGGGCATCCGCTCTGCGTTTCCCTGAACCAGCTGCACCAGCGGTTTGTTGGATTGGTTCAACCATCGATTGGCCTGGCGCAGATAGGCCTCGGAAAGGTCCACTCCAACAAGAGTGGCGTGCGGCAGCGCAGCACGAATCTGATGCAATGTTCTGCCCGTGCCGGTCGCGACATCAAGGATGCGCAGACTTCCCGGTGCACGACCTGCAAATCGCTTCAACCCTTGTTGCAGTGAAGGGAGAATCCGGCGCCGCATGGCATCAGCGGCGCCATTGAACAGGATGTCGACCTGAAGGTCGTACAGCTCGGCGGAGTGATCGCTGAGGTAACCATCGGTTTGATGGTGAAAATTCTGGAGGTAATAGTCGGGATAGAGATCGCGATTGGCCAGATCAGGAATGTCCTTGACGTCTCTGGCACGCCTTCTGGCCCAGTTGGAAGGCAGGTCCAGCCACACGCGTGGATAGCGTTCAGCCCATTCCAACCAAGGGATATCAAACAGCAGCGACTGGGGGTAAATCCCAGACTCAGAATCCTGCCAGTCACGCTGATGCAGCTCATCCAGCGACTGACGCAGAGCGTCCATCATTTCGCTGGGAACAGGTTCAGTTTTGGGCACCACATCAGGCGCCACCACTTCCATCACTTTGGTGCTTAGTTCCTTGTGGACCAGGCCAGCAAGACTGCGGCCCTGTTGCATGGTCCGGTAAGCGATTTCAGTGAAGCTGGGCGCCATGAAAAGGATTGAGATCCAAGCCGACTCATTTCAATGGATTGCGAACGTTGTTGTGGGTTTTTGCCGCAGTGATCACGAAAGTTATGTGAAGCCCCTGTGAAAATGGTAGCCGTTGCTACAGAATTGACTCAGGTACTTCAGGAGCTCTCGATGGCCGTTGAGATCACCACCGCCGGGACCATGGCGTTGTATTCGGGCAATGTGCTGGAGCGCCGGCAGCGTGCGGCCGCAGAATTTCTGGCCTGGGCGGAGCACCATGCCCATGACGTGCTTAGGCAGCAAGCAGCTCATGCTCAAGTTGAAGGCCATCCTGATCGGCTTGATCAACGCAGCGCTCTGGCTCAGCAACAGGTGTGTGCTCGCCGACGTCTGCATGCCAAGCAACTGCATGACAGCGCCATGGCTCAGTTAAGGCACTCCTGAAGTGCCCTGTCGCTAGGTGCTCACGATGGCCACAAAAAAAGGAGCCGTAGCTCCTTTTAGAACAACAGAAACTGTCGATTAATGACCAATCAAGCGTCGTAGTACATCACGAATTCGTGGGGGTGCGGGCGCTGGCGCAGCTGCTGAACCTCTTCGTATTTCAGGTCGATCCAGTTGTCGATGAAATCCTTAGTGAACACTCCACCTTCCAGGAGGTAGTGGTGGTCTGCGTTTAGAGCTTCGAGCGCCCCATTCAGGGATGCAGGCACAGTGGCGATCTTCTTCAGTTCATCAGCGGCGAGTTCGAACAGGTCAACGTCCACGCCGTCTCCGGGGTCGATCTGATTCTTGATGCCATCGATGCCGGCCATCATCATCGCGCTGAAGGCGAGGTAGGGATTGGCCAGAGCGTCGCCGGAGCGGAACTCAAGTCGCTTGGCTTTCGGGCTGGGGCCGGTGAGAGGAATGCGAACGGCCGCGGAGCGGTTGCCTTCCGAATACACCAGGTTGACAGGAGCTTCAAAGCCAGGAACCAGTCGCTTATAGCTGTTGGTCGTGGGGTTGGTGAAGGCGAGGAATGAGGGAGCGTGCTTGAGGATGCCGCCGATGTACCAGCGTGCTGTCTGAGACAGGTTTGCGTAAGTCCCTTCCCCGAAGAACAGCGGCTGTCCTCCTTTCCAGAGGCTTTGGTGCACGTGCATTCCTGAGCCGTTGTCGTTGAAGACCGGCTTGGGCATGAAAGTGGCCGTTTTGCCGTACTTCTTGGCGACATTGCGCACGATGTACTTGTACGTCATCACGTTGTCGGCCGCCTGAATCAGCTCAGCGAACTTCATGCCAAGTTCGTGCTGTCCAGCTCCGGCCACTTCGTGGTGGTGCTTTTCGATGGGAATGCCCAGCTGAGCCATCATCAACAGCATTTCCGAGCGGATGTCCTGGGCGGTGTCGTTCGGAGCAACGGGGAAATATCCCTCCTTCTCCTGGATTTTGTAAGCGAGGTTTCCGCCTTCTTCGACCCGCCCTGTGTTCCAGCCGGCCTCGATGGTGTCAACGCTGTAGAAGGATCCGCCTTCAGCGGAGTTGTAACGCACGTCGTCGAACAGGAAAAACTCCGGTTCTGGACCGAAGAACGCTGTGTCAGCAAGACCCGTGCTGGCCAGGTAAGCGAGTGCTTTCTGGGCAAGTGCTCTGGGACAGCGCTCGTAGGCTTCTCCCGTGCGCGGATCCTGAATCGAGCAGATCATGCTCAAGGTTTTATGCCTGTAAAAAGGATCGATCCAGGCGGTTGCAGGATCGGGCACCATGGCCATGTCGGAGGCGTTAATCGCTTTCCAGCCTCGGATCGACGATCCATCGAAGGCCAGTCCTTCCGTGAACGATTCAGGTTCGATTAGGTCCTGACAGACGGTGAGGTGCTGCCACTTGCCGTGCAGGTCCGTGAACTTGAGGTCGATCAGTTCGATGCCTTCATCCTTGATCTGACGAAGCACGTCCTGGGCAGTTTTGGCCATGGCGGGGAATCGAGCCCATACAAGTCGAACCGACCGTAGATATCGATCCGTAGCTGTTTTGTATCAACGGGCACCTTTTTGCCTTCCTTCTTCCTTGGTGGCTTCAGAGAGCCACTTAGTAACCGTTTCTGTCAGATTGCTTTGATCGCCTTTGCTGAAGCAGGTTTCATCGCTTTGTCGGTGTTACCTTCCAACCAACGTGGACAGGGCTTGCATGCGCGATGCCATCACCGGACTGATCGGGCAGTACGACCAGCTGGGTCGCTATCTCGATCGTTCTGCGATCGATCGCATCGAGAGCTACTTCGATGAAACGGAAGTGCGTGTTTTGGCCGTTGAAATCATCAACCGTGAAGCTTCTGAGCTGGTACGTGAAGCCAGTCAGAGACTCTTTCAGGCGGATCCGGAGTTGTTACTTCCGGGCGGGAATGCCTACACAACCCGTCGCCTCGCGGCCTGTCTGAGGGACATGGATTATTTCCTCCGTTACGCCAGCTACTCCTTAATCGCTGGCGACAGCACGATTCTCAACGAGCGCGTCCTGAACGGTCTGGACGACACCTACAAGAGTCTTGGTGTTCCAACCGGACCGACCGTCAGGAGCATGGTGCTTCTGGCTGATGTCCTGTGTGAACGCCTTCTGAATGATGGTGTTCCTCAGGATCGTTGCGCGCTGGTCCGTCAGCCGTTTGAGCACATGGCCTCCGGTCTTGCGGCCAGCGACGTGCGTCAGCGCTGATCGAAAGTCTCCGAATCATTTCAAGCGGCGTCGGAGTATCCGTTTGGGGCCAATTTCTCACCGATTGATGCGTAGGCTTCTCGCCATTGATTTCCGGTTCCGGCTTCGCCGATGACACACCCTCATCCTTCGGTTGACTCGTGCCATCGATCCTCCATCGGTCCGATTGACACACCCGACCGTTTGTTGCTGGGTCCCGGACCTTCCAATGCCCATCCCACGGTTCTTCAAGCGCTGTCTCGCACGCCAATCGGTCACCTAGATCCGCTTTATGTGGAGCTGATGGGAGAGGTTCAGGAGCTCTTGCGGTACGCCTGGCAGACCGACAACCGCCTGACTCTGCCGATGAGCGGTACTGGTAGTTCAGCCATGGAAGCCACGCTGGCTAACACCATCGAACCCGGGGATACGGTTCTGGTGGCTGTGAAGGGATACTTCGGGAATCGCTTGTTGGATATGGCCGGTCGTTACCGCGCCAACGTTCAGGTGATTGAGAAGCCCTGGGGTGAGGCATTCAGTCTTGAAGAGATCGAAGCGGGGATCAAGAAGTACAAGCCTGCGATCCTGGCGATGGTTCATGCCGAAACGTCCACCGGCATTTGTCAGCCTATGGAAGGGATCGGTGATCTGTGCCGAGAGCACGATTGCTTGCTCCTGCTCGACACGGTGACCTCCCTCGGTGGCGTTCCGCTGTACCTAGATGCTTGGAAGGTTGATCTGGCCTACAGCTGCAGCCAGAAGGGTCTCAGCTGCCCTCCAGGCCTCGGTCCCTTCACGATGGGTCCGCGTGCAGAAGCCAAGCTAGCTGCACGTCAAGACAAAGTCCCCAACTGGTACCTGGATGTTTCTCTGTTGAACCAGTATTGGGGGAGCGACCGCGTGTACCACCACACCGCCCCCGTCAACATGAACTTCGGCATGCGTGAAGCGCTTCGTCTTCTGGCCGAAGAAGGACTGGACAACGCCTGGGCCCGTCACCGCCGTAACGCGCAAGCCCTCTGGACTGGCCTTGAATCACTCGGTCTGGAAATGCATGTGCCTGAAGAGCTGCGATTACCGACGCTCACCACGGTTCGCATTCCCGAGGATGTGGATGGCAAAGCTTTCTCTTCTCACCTTCTCAATAGCCACGGCATCGAAGTCGGTGGTGGACTCGGTGTGCTTGCTGGAAAGATCTGGCGGATCGGTCTGATGGGCTACAACTCCACTCCTGAAAATGTGGATCGTCTGCTCAATCTGTTCGAAACCGAACTGCCTCGGTTCCGCCAGAACGCTGCCGTCGCTGCCTGAACCAGCGCCCCAGCAAAGCGGATGCTTCAGGTTCCATCACGCCCCCAATCACTTGCATGTGATGGTGCGCACTGGAATGTTTGGAGAGATCAATTGTGCTTCCCAGGCCACCACGTTTGGGATCGTGCGCTCCGTAGATCACCTGACCAATGCGTGCCTGTACCAGAGCTCCTGCGCACATCGGACAGGGTTCCAGCGTCACAATCAACGTGCATTGATTCAGTCGCCAGTCGCCAAGGATTAAGGATGCCTGGCGCAGAGCCACGAGTTCCGCATGCCCGAGTGGATCTGAAGCCCATTCGCGTCGATTGCTGCCGTGGCCGATGCATCGTCCTTGTGCATCCAGCACCACCGCACTGACAGGGATCTCTCCCGATTTACCGAGACGCTCTGCACGCTTGAGCAGGCGCTGCATCCAGGCATGGATCTCGGTGTTCCCCAGTTCGACTGGTGTCAGTCGCACCTCCAACCCCATCGTGCAGAGGCGTCCAATGTGCCACCGCAGGTGAGAATGGCTGTTCCTTCCGCTTCCTCCTTGTTCGGATCCTCCAGGACTTCATCGGCGGCATCGACTGCGACGGAACTGTCTGCATTTGCCTCTTCAGAGGCCCTGGATCCGCAGTTGCAGCGGTTCCTGGAGGACGCCAGCGCTCGCCTGTGTGAGTGGCTCGGTTCAGCTTCCAAACGATCGCCGCTTCCAGCTCTGCGGCTGCTCCCCGAGGCGTTCCCAGAGCCTCAGGGTGTCGGGGCGGACTGTCTGCTGGATGACCTTCAGCAGTTGATGGATGGTGCTTACCAGCCCAACCATCCTGGCGCCCTCGCGCATCTCGACCCTCCTCCGAACACGGCATCGATCGCTGCCGAACTGATCTGTGCCGGACTCAACAACAACCTGCTGGCAGAGGAACTCTCACCAAGCCTCAGTCAACTGGAGCGTCAACTCTGCAGCTGGTTCGCTGCCCGTTTTGAATTGCCCGATGGCGCTGGTGGAGTCGCCGCGAGCGGAGGCTCCCTCAGCAATCTCACCGCCCTGGTGACGGCCCGTCATCGGATGGGGCTGGACCATGACCCCAATGCGGTGATTCTGATCAGTGATGACGCCCACGTGTCACTGGAGAAGGCGGCCAGAGTCATGGGGCTCAGGCCTGACGGCATACGGCGTGTTCCTGTGGATCCCCGGGGATGCATGCTGATTGAAGACCTGCAAGAGCACCTGCAGGAGCTGAAGCAGAACAACCGGCCTTGCATCGCAGTGGTGGCGACAGCGGGCACCACCGTGCGTGGAGCGATCGATCCGATTCCCGCTTTGGCTCAGTTCTGCAAGGACCAGGGCCTCTGGCTGCACGTGGATGGAGCGATTGGTGCTGTTTTTGCACTGTGTCCTGGCACCGCGAACCTGATGGCTGGACTTGGCCAGGCCGATTCCATCACGGTGAACCCTCAGAAGCTGCTCGGAATCGCCAAGACCTCGTCGCTCCTGCTGGTGCGAGAGCAGTCAGCTCTTCAGGAGACATTCCACACCGGCCTCCCCTACATGGAGCCCGCCTTCGCTGTTGCCCATGGCGGTGAACTGGGTCTCCAGGGAAGTCGCCCTGCAGAGATCCTCAAGCTCTGGCTTGGGTTGCGTCAACTGGGTGAGCAGGGGATCAATGCAGTGCTGGAGAAGGCTCTGTTGAGACGTCAGCGCCTGGAACAGGGTCTTGACTCCTCTTTCTTGGAGGTCACATCAGGTCCCCTGCATTTACTTGCCTGTGCTCCGCTTGGAGCTGATCCAGCGCGTTGCGACCACTGGACAGCGGCTGTGCGACAACGGTTGCTGGATCGGCAGATCATGGTGTCCAGGCCCGTTCATCAAGGGCGGCATCGCATCAAAGTCGTGCTCGGTAACCCCCACACCTCCAATGCGCTGATCGACCAACTGGCGGCCGATCTGAACGATTTCTCACGGGAGATGTTGTGATGCCAGCAGCTCAGAACAAGCGAGGACGCTGGGTTGCCATCGTGACCGGAGCCATGTCAGTGCTGATTGGTGTGTTGTATCTCGGTCTGATCACGGTTCTCGATAGCCGCGGTCCGATGCGTCCTCCGCCGCCCGAGGCCCTGGCCGGGGCGGAAGTCGTTTATTTGCCTCCTGCTGGAGGGGCTCCACCACCCGCCGCAGTGCCGCCTGCAGAAAGTCCTGCAAGGAGCGATCCCGCTGGTTGAGCTCGTAGTGGTGCTGAACTACGTCCTGAACTCCGCCATCGCCCCAGTCCTGATCCTGTTGGAAATAGGTCATGAAACTGGCACCCGCGATTCTGGTGAGCCATCCGGCTGCCACACCCTGAACCGCCCGACCGAGTAACAGGGTCGGCAGGTTCACACTCAGTGCGGTGCCGATCAGAGCCACTCCCCCTTTGACCACACCCAGCCCCGCAAGTGTCCGACCCACCGAGACGGCCAGCTCCTGAGCCCTGCTCCGGGTCAGTTGGATCCCATACACCGCTCCCACTTCCATCACCATTTGGGCATTCACAGCAGCAGTGCCCAGTAAATCCACTCCAGGCAGTGGCGTGGCGGCGACGACACCCGCACTAATCCACGTGTAGCGATCAATGATTCTCTGGGCTTCATCGGTGCGCTGTCGGTCGAGCAGATCCCGACCGGCCGAGCCCAGATCTCTGCATTGCAAGAGGATGTTGTCTGCCAGCAGTTCCTCGCCATCGGCATGCAGTAATGCGGCTAACCGTCTCACCAGCAGCCCGATCTCGGCTGGTGGCTGAACGGGCCGTTGGCCAGGGCGAGGCAGAGACTGGGGGCGTGCACTGGCAGGAATGACATCGTTCGGTTGCAGCCATTCCGCGCAGCGTTGCCGCAACAGCTGAAGCAACCGGCGTTCCTCCTCCTCACCTCTGAGATCACATTTATTGAGCACCAGCACGAGACGCTTGCCCAGTCCTGACAGGCTCTGAACCACATTGAGTTCGCTCTTGCGCAGATCGCCATCCACCACAACGATCATGAGATCTGCTCTGCTGGCTTGGCGACGTGCTTCTTGCTCGCGTCCCCTCCCTTCCTGTCCTGCTTCAAGGATTCCCGGCGTGTCCACCAGAAGCACCCCACGCTCGAGACCTTTGAGCCGGAGCCGGTAGCTGCGACTTTCACTGGTGGAGCCCATGGCGGCACCGACATCGCCGACGATCTCTTTGAGCAGGGCACGGATCAGAGACGTTTTGCCACTGGAGCCGGTACCGAAGACCACAAGCACGAGATCACCGCGTTCCAGTTCCCTGGCGACCCGTTGCCGTTCCTGCAGGAGAGACTCACGTGCCACATTGTTCTGAAGTCGTTCCAGCAGACGATCCACACTTGACAGGCTCTGTTCTGCTGCATCTCGACTGCTCGTCGGTGCTGGTCTGTCCTGAGGCGATGACGCGGCCCGACGTTGACGTTGTGTACCCCACTTACGCAGCCATGGCAGGCCAACCTGAATGACGACCGCCACCAGCAGAACCGTTCCGATCAGCAGCACCGGGCCGACCAGCCAGGGCGGCAGCCAGTAACTCAGATCCCAGAGCAGGTTTCGGATTCCCTGCAGCACCAGGCCAATCACCATGAGGGCGATCAGACCGGCGGCTCCAAACAGAATCCAGCGTGTCGATCCCTTCATCCTCCGTTGAGCCCTCCTCGACCCGCAGCGCGGATGATGTCAGCCCAGAGCGATGCCGCAAGGGCGCTGGAGCTTCTGGAGGGGCTGTTGTCGTCATTGCCGAGCCAGATGCCAAGCACCCAGCGCCGTGAGGGTTCATAGCCCACGAACAGCAGATCCCGGCCTTCATTGGTGGTTCCGGTTTTGCCTCCTTCCTGTCCCCCTAGCGATGCAGCAGTGCCGGTGCCACTGCGTACAACCGCGCGCAGCAAGGCCTGCATCTGAGCCGCAATGTCGCTGCGGACAGCCTGGCGTCCAGTGTTCACCTGGCGCTGATCGTCGCCAGCAAGGCTGCCGCAGCCACGCAGATTGTCCTCGCGACATGTTTCCGCATCAAGCAGACGACGAATCGTGTTGGGGGGTCTCCATTCCCCCATGTTGACAATGGCTGCATAGGCTCCAGTCAGCTCAATCAGTCGCACTTCGCTCTGGCCGAGTGCGAGTCCAGGAACTGGATCAAGCGGTGTGGTGATGCCCAGGGCTCTGGCCTGGCGAACCACCTGTTCAAGTCCCACCCGCTGTGCCAGGCGCAGAGCTGCTGTGTTGTTGCTGGATGCAAAGGCGTTGGTGAGGCTGAGGCGACCTTTGCAGCTGCTTTCAAAGCGTTGCCCTCTCCAGTTCAGAGGACTGCAGTCAATGGTTTCGCTGGGTTTGATTCCCCTTTCCAGGGCCGCCAGGTAAGTCATCAGCTTGAAGGTGCTGCCTGGCTGCCTCAGGGCCATGGATGCACGATTGAACTGACTGAAGCGATAGTCACGTCCGCCGGCGATCGCCAGGACTCCGCCTGTGCTGCTGTCGATCACCACGGCGGCCCCTTCACTCACGCCGAGTCCTCCGGCATTGCTGACCACATTGCGCAGTTGTCGTTCAACAACCGACTGCAGCACGGGGTCAAGGTGGGTTTCGATCAGGAAATTCCCTTCAGCGGCAACCTCTGGACCCACAAGTGCCGTCAGGTCCCTGCGCACCTGATCGGTGTAAAAGGGTGCTGATCGGGTCAGAGCAGTCCTGCTGCAGGCCTTGGGTGCGAGCTGGATGGGTTGACGTCTTGCCAGACGAGCGGCGTCGAGTGAAAGGCGACCGGAATCAGCCATCTTGTTGAGCACGCGGTTGCGAGCTTCAAGGGCTCGCTGGGGGTGACGGCAGGGATCGTGACCATTGGGTGATGGCAACAGTCCCACAAGCAGAGCGGCTTGTTCAACGCTCAGATCAGACGCTGATTGATCAAAAAAGGTCTGAGCGCTGTCTTCGAATCCCCAGCCCACCCCGAGGTAGACCCTGTTGAGGTAGCTCAGCAGCAGCTCGCCTTTGCTGAAACGGCTTTCCAGCTGCAGCGCCACGAGTAGTTCGCGCCATTTACGGCCCAGGGTGTCGCCCTCTCCGACCAGGTTGGGGTAGAGGCTCCGAGCCAATTGCTGGGTGAGGCTGCTGCCACCTTCGAGAACTCGTCCGCCGGCCAGGTTGGCGGCGAAGGCACGCAAGCTTCCGATCGGATCAACCCCTGGATGCCACCAGAAGCGGTTGTCCTCACTGCTGAGCAAGGCATCGACCAACAACGGAGAAAATGCGTCAAGGCTGTTCAGTTCACGGTGTCGATTGGAATCCACCGACTTGAGCGGTTTGTTGTTGCCGTCGTAGATGGCCAGTGGTCCGCGAACGCTGGCCAGTCGTCCACGCACCGGCACGTTGATGGTGGCCAGAGCGAGGAGCAATCCTGCCCCGCCCAGGCAGCCCAGGATGCAGATCCCCAATGACTTCCGAATGCGCTGATGCAATCGTTGGCTCGGGTTCTCAAAACCAATCCAGGGGGTATCGGTGTCTTGGGTCGGGGAAAACCTGATGCAATCGCCGTTCTGGAGCACCAGCTGTTGCACACGTCGCCCTTGCCACCACAGCCCGTTGGTTGACCCTTGATCTTTGAGAATCCAGTGTCGGCCTTTCTTCTGTAGCAGCGCATGTAGGCGACTGACTGCCGCATGGTCGATGCGGATCTCCACGTCTGGATCGCGTCCAATCCGATAGCCCTCGCCGTGCAGATGCAGGGTGCGCTCAGAGCAATCCTGCTGATGAATCGTCAGCAGGGCTAATCCACTTGGTTCAGCCGTCGCTCTGCTCATGTCTGTTGATAAAAGCGTCGATGGCAAAGCAGAGGACTGCCAGGTTGATGGCGATATCCGCCCAGTTGAAAATCGGAAACTGGATCGGCACCAGTTCGAGAAAATCGGTCACATGGCCAAGACGCCAGCGGTCGATGCCATTGCCAATCGTGCCTCCGAGCAGAAAGCCGAGGGCCATCCCCATCCAGAGATCTCGTCTGGCCTCCCGCCAGATCCAGATGCTCACGCCGATGGCGACCACCAGGCTGAGAATCCCAAGGATCAGGGAGGAATCATGGAACAGACTGAAGGCAGCACCGGTGTTGCGCACCAGATTCAGTTGCAGCAATCCGGGAATGAAGGGCCTCGACTCTCCTGGGAGCAGGGTTCCTCGGGCCCAGTGCTTGCTGAGCTGATCCAGCACCACCATGAGCACACTGAGCGCAATGACGCTGCCGCGTCGCATGCTTTGAGCTGGTCGTCTGTTCATGGCATGGTTCCGGCTCATTCCACCCAGAGCACACGTCGGGTCACGCGTGCGATCAGCCCAGCGGCGCAACACAGGGCTAGCTGGGCTGCCAGGGGCCCGAGGCTGTACCCGAACAAAAGCTCGATCAGGGGTTCATTCCAGCGATTCAGTGCAGCTCCCAGAACAAGATTGAGCAGACCGCAGACCTGGATGGTCAGCAGGCCGGCTATGGCTGCCAGAGTCAGTCTGGCGATGTCATTCATGCCGTTCTGCTGGGCCAGCCGACCGGTCAACCAGGCGGCAGGGACGAATCCAGCCAGATATCCGAATCCAGGATTCAGTACATAAGCGAAACCACCACCTCCGTGGAACACAGGCAGGTCCACCAAGCCGATGGTCAGATAAGCCACTGAAGCAATCACGCCCGCTCGTGGACCCGCGACAAGGGCACAGACGAGCAGTGCCGGAACCTGCCAGGTGCTGGGAAGACCCAGCAGTGCCGGGGGTAATTCAGGCAGCGGCAGAAGCAGGGCAGTCGGAATCAGGCTTCCGACCAGGATCAGAAGCAATCCGGCAAGAGCGCCGCTCCAGGTGGCCAGTGCCCGCACGGGCAATCGTCAGCTCGCACCATCCTGCTGTAAGAGAGATGCATTGCCCAGCAGAGATGTCCGTTTCCATTGGTGACCAGGTGCGACTGGTTCGCCCTCAGACCTTTTTGAAGACAGCTGATCCAATGCCGATGCTCAGACCTCCTGATCTTGTGGCCCACAACGAGATTGGCAGGGTCATGGCACTGCAGCCGGCGGAAACTGCGGCGGTGCGCTTTGCCAGGGGCACGTTTCTGTTGTCGATCGAGCAACTCACGCTCGTGAGCGAAGACTTGAACACGGTCTCGGATCAGGATGCCCCATCTGACTCAACTGGCTTATCGGACTCCGATGCTTCATCAGCGACGCATGCATCTGCTGATCCATCCGACTGATCCGGCTGACTGATCAAGGCGCGTTGCCTTCAGCAAAAGCGCTGAGGGTCCATTGTTTCTCCAGAGATGCCAGGGTTTCCGCGGGGCCGCACAAGCTGAGTTGCGGACTCTGCAAATAGCGTCCTGCTGCGTCACGCAGATCACTGGCCCGCAGCTGATCAAGTTGGTTGAGGCAGCTCTGGTCATGGTCATCAGGGAGATTCAGACCACGCAGTTGCGCTCTCCGCTCTGCCCTCTGGCCAGTGGTCTGGGAGCCGTGAGCCAGCTGCCCCTTGAATTTAGCCTTGGCGAGCTTGAGATCGACCTCAGAAATGCTCGTCTCCATCAGCTCAATCCAACTTTTAAGCAAGAGTTCGAGCGATAGTTCCGCCCTGTCGACTCCGGTTGAGGCATGCATCACGAAGGGTGCCGCTCCAGCGCGTGCCGGGTGATGGACACCCACGTCGTAAGCGACGCCATGCTCCTCCCGAAGCCGTCGGAACAACAGGCTGGACATGCCTGAACCCAGGTGGGCCTGGAGCAGCCTCAGTGCCAGGTCGTCCGGGTGGCCGTGGGGCAGAGCGGCTTGCCCAAGCATCAGCACCACCTGTTCGGTGGCGAGGGACTGAAGCCCTAGCGAAGGTCTTTCGCAACGGTCTGATTCCAATGATGCTCGGATCGCTGATCCGGCTTCTGAGGAGCTTGATTCGGTCTTGCTTGTGCCGAGCCAGTCCACCAGTTGTGCTTCGGCCTGATCAGGAATCGTTCCGGATAACGCCAGCACCGAGCCTCGGCTTTCGAGATCTGAGGCAAGGCTGGTCAATTGCGCTTTCTGAAGATGTTCGAGGTCAATACCGATTCCGAGTGGGTCGTGTCCGTAGGGACCTTTGCCATAGGCCAGCTGTCTCCAGCCATCAAAGGCGCGATGGAAGGGATCCTCTTTCTGTCGTTGAAGGGCCTGCAGGCTCAGATCTCGCTCCAGTTCGATCTGACTTTCGTCCAGATGCGGCTGGCGCAGCATCCAGCCCAGTGCAGGCAACAAACGATCGGCATCAATGTCGCGGCACTTGAGACTGATCAGAATTCCGTCTTCATGGGTGTCACAACGAAGACCGGCTCCACAGCCTTCAACGAGATCCGCCAGTTGCAGATGATCGACAGGTCCGCATCCCCGGCTGAGCACTGAGCCCAAAAGCTGATGCCCGCCCCTCTGCCCGAGCGGATCAGCACTGCTTCCCCGCCGGATCCAGAGCTTGGCGGAGAGCACCCCGGTCGTGGTCACCGGATCGAGAACGAGATCACAGCTGGAGCTCAAGCGTTGTCCTCCGATCGGGCAATCAGGGTGAAGCTGTGTTGGGGTTGCAGTAGGGGCATGACCCGTTCCCGCAACGTTGGAGCATTCCAGTGCATCAGGTCCTGAAGTGGAGCCAGAAGGTCTCGGTGTCGTCCCCAGAGTGTCTGTGAACCGGCACTGGCGGCCACAGCTCCAGGCGCTTCGAGACTGAAGCGATGACCGTTGCCGACCAGTTGCAGCGCGCGATGAAATTCCTCATCCGTGATGGCCGTGGTCAAGCTGCTGTTCAGCTGTTGGTGGATTTCCATCTCCACGCGTTCGATCTGTTCGGCGGGGCAACATGCCTCAATCATCACCAGGCTTCCCTGTTCCAGCGTGGTGACATCCATGTCGATGGATTCAACAATCTGAAGCTCTTCGCGCAGCTTCTGCACCAACCGACTGCGCCGACCCTCGGCAAGGATGGTGGTGGCCAGATCCGCACCGGCGATTGCCAGCTGATCGTCTGCAGAGGCAACGGGCCAGACCATCATCAATCGTGCTGCTTCCAGTCGAGGGAACATTCGGCATTCCCGTCCGCTGTGAAAGCTCAGTGAAGATTGGGTTCTTGTGTTCTGATCGGAGTCCTTCATTGTGTCCAGCGTCGCAAGCGGGCTGCTGAGCACGTGACTGATCAGACCCTCCTCGAGGGCTCCAGCTACCGAGAGGCAGCAGTTGGCTCCTTGGTAGCGGCGATGGTGGTAACTCCTCATTCCACCAGGGCTCATCTCTCGCAGGCTGTTCTCCCAGCCGAGAATGGGTCTGCCATAGGAGTGGGGAGCACAGCAGAGTTCCAGCAGGGTCTGCAGCACTTGGTCATCAGGCTGATCTCGGTACTGGGCGATCTCCTCGAGCACCACCTCGCGCTCCATTGAGAAGCTGTCCTGCTCGAGAGCCGGATCGAGAACGAGATCCAGAAGTAAATCGAGTGCTTCCTTCGATTCCGCGCTGGGCACAAGCACGTGGTAGTGCACGTCATCAAATCCAGTGGCTGCGTTGCTGCTGCCACCCAGCGCTTCAATTCTCCGGTCAAATTCACCTGGACCCAGCCTTCGGCTGCCCTTGAACACCATGTGTTCGAGGAAGTGAGCCATGCCCTCCTCACCGCTTCTCTCCCAGGCGCTTCCGCCTCGACACCAGAAATCAAGGCAGGTGAGTGCCGCATCGGGGATGGCGGCAGTCACAAGGTTGCTGCCGTTATGAAGAGTGCGGTGTTCGAGCACCGGACCGGATGTGATCGCAGTCAGGGTCCCGTGGCAAAGTCCCATTCTGTGCAATTACGGATCGGATTGATGCCAGCGTCCCCGAGCGGTCAGGAGATGCACCCGCTGGTGATGGCTCTGGCTGCTCGCATTCGTCAGTGCAGGGACGGCTTTCCGGAGCTCAATCCACTCATGTTGTCGACTGACCTCGAGGAGATCATCGGGACTCTGGATGGCGAGGCTCTGTTCATCACCAATGAGGTGCATTCCTGTCGTGGACTGCGCAAACTTCACCTGGAAATCGCACGACTTGGACTCGGGCTGCAGATCCTTCATTGCGTCTTTTTTCCCGATCCTCGTTTTGATTTGCCGGTGTTCGGCGCCGACATTGTTGCCAGCCCCGCCGGAATCTCCGCGGCCATCATCGATCTTTCCCCGGTTGGTGATCAGCTTCCCGAACGCATTGAGTGTGGCCTTGAAGCCGCTGTGATCCCTGCCTTTGAACAGGTGCGCGAACTTCCCACTTGGGCCACCATCTTCTCGCCGTTTGTGAGATTCATTCGCCCCGTGAATCAACAAGAAGAAGATTGGTTCGTGGAACTGGTTGACGATTACCTCCAGGTTCTGGGCGATGCCGTGCAGGCTGCAGAGCCCGATGACCCAAGTGCTCCTTCTACTCTGGCCCGGTATCACGGACAGGTGTCCTATTGCCGGCAACAGAAACGCAACGACAAAACGCGGCGGGTTCTGGAGAAAGCCTTCGGGACGGTCTGGGCGGATCGGTACATCGAGGAGCTTCTGTTCGACGAGCCACCGAGTCCCTGAGTGGATCAAGTCGGATCTGGCTCGGCGTAGGTGCCCTGGCAATACTTGCTGTTGCTGGTGGAGTGTTGATGCTGCGTCGACCGCAGCCACCCACTCCTGCCTCTGCTTCAGAGCAGGTCGCAAGCCGACAGCCAGAATCGGTCGCAGCCCTCGGAAGCCTCAGACCTGCTGGTGAGGTCCGTCGTCTTGCGGCACCGGTGAGTGGTTTCGGTGGCTCCCCGAGGGTGTCTTCACTGTTGGTGAATGAAGGCGATCCGGTTCGCAAGGGTCAAGTTCTTGCTGTGTTCGACAACCGGCCGAAGATTGAAGCGGATCTCGCCGCAACCGACGCCAAGATCCTCACCGCTGAGACCGAGATACCGCTGAAGCGAAGAGAGGTTGCCCGTTACGCACAGGGCGCTGGTCAGGGTGCGGTGGAAGTTGTTGTACTGGAGGAAAAACAGAACCAACTCACCCTGCTTGAGCGCAAAAAGGCTGAACTGATTGCCGAGCGCGGAAAACTAGAAGCTGATTTGAACGACAGCGAACTTCGTTCTCCAATCGATGGAACGGTTCTCAAGCTGCGTGCCCGGGTGGGTGAGCGACCTAGCGCCGATGGTGTGTTGGACGTTGGAGCGAGTCAGTCGATGGAGGCTCTGATCGAGGTTTACGAGTCAGATATCAATCGCATCAAGCTTGGCGAAGCGGTCACGTTGATCAGTGAGAACGGCGGTTTCGAAGGGGATCTCCAGGGAACGGTTGCACGCATCAGTCCTCAGGTGCGACAACGACAGGTTTTGTCCACGGATCCGACCGGTGATGCGGACGCCAGGATCGTTGAAGTGTTGGTCCGCTTGGATTCAGGATCCACCCAGCGTGTTTCAAGACTCTCGGGCTTGAAGGTGATCGCCCGATTCGGATCCTCATGATCGGTCGCTTCCTGAGCGGGCGTGGGATTCCACTGGCTTCACTGATGCTGGTCAGGCAGCCGGTTCGTCTGGCTGTTGCACTGGCTGGCATCAGTTTCGCGGGAATCCTGATGTTCATGCAGCTGGGATTCCGCGACGGCCTCTTTGATGCCAGCGTCACGGTGCATCGCCTCTTCGACGCTGACATTGTTCTGATCAGTCCACGTTCGACCAGTTCCGTGAGCATGGCTGGCTTTCCTCGGCGTCGTTTGGTGCAGACCATGGCCCTGCCTGAGGTGGAGGGCATCACGCCAGTGCACTGGAATCTTCTGCTCTGGCGCAATCCCCAGACACGCGGCACCCGATCGATCCTTGCCCTTGGTTTTGAACCGGGTGATCCCCTGTTTGTGGACCCAACCCTGGCGCCCAAAGCTCAGGTGCTGACTCAGAAAGGTCGGGTTCTGTTCGATGAGAAGTCGCGTCCTGAGTTCGGGCCGGTGGCCGAATGGTTCCGAGATGGTCGAACCGTTGAAAGTGAGATCTCAGGGAAAAGGGTACGGGTGGCCGGTTTGATTGAGCTCGGCAGCTCCTTCGGTGCTGATGGCAATTTGCTCACCAGCAGCGAAACGTTTCTCGAGCTCCTGCCCAACACGCCCCCAGGAAGCATCGAAGTTGGACTGGTTCGGTTGCAGCAGGGCACGGACGCCGAAGCGGTGGTGGAGAAACTCAATGCTCTGCTCCCTGAGGACGTCACGGTTCTCACCAAGCAGGGTTTTATTGATTTCGAGCAGAACTACTGGCGCACAAGCACATCGATTGGCTTCATTTTCACCTTGGGTGCTGCCATGGGCTTTGTTGTCGGCTGCGTGATCGTTTATCAGGTGCTGTATTCCGATGTCAGTGACCATCTGCCGGAGTACGCCACGTTGATGGCCATGGGCTACAAGCTCAGAACCCTGCTGGGTGTAGTTGTGCGCGAGGGGCTTCTGCTTGCGCTCTTTGGATATTTGCCGGCTTATGCCGCCGGGCAAGGTCTCTATCTGCTGGTCAGAAGTGCTACCGCACTCCCTGTGGCGATGGATTTCAGTCGAGCCATCACGGTGTTCAGCATGATCCTGGTCATGTGCATGGCTTCGGCAGGTTTAGCCATGCGCCGTCTAGTGGATGCCGATCCGGCGGAGATCTTCTGAGACCATGACGGTTCTTTCTCATCCAGCTCAACACCAAGGTGCTGATGTTGTCAGCACGGTGAAGATTGAAAATCTCAGCCACTGGTACGGACGTGGGTCAATGCGCCGGCAGGTTCTTCAGTCGGTTGATCTTCAGATCGCGGCCGGCGAAGTGGTGCTGCTGACCGGTCCATCAGGCTGTGGCAAGACCACTCTGCTCACCTTGATCGGCGCGCTTCGACAAGTCCAGCAGGGGGATGTTCGCGTGTTTGGACAGCAGCTCCAGGGTGCCGGCCGGGGCCAACGACAGTTGCTTCGCCGCCGGATCGGCATGATTTTCCAGGGCCATAACCTTCTGCGTTGCCTCACGGCCGAGCAGAACGTGCAGATGGGAGCTGATCTCCTTGAGGGCTTCAGTTATCGCGGTCGCCGTGATCAGGCCAGAGAGTGGCTCAGGGCCGTAGGGCTCGAGGATCACCTCAGCAAGATTCCTCAGGACCTCTCGGGTGGTCAGAAACAGCGCGTGGCCATTGCTCGTGCACTGGCTGCTAGGCCCCAGTTGCTGCTTGCCGATGAACCGACGGCAGCGCTGGACAGCGGGACCGGTCGTGAGGTTGTGGAATTACTCAAGCGCCTGGCTCGCGAGCAAGCCTGTTCCGTGTTGATGGTCACCCACGACCCGCGCATTCTTGATGTTGCTGACAGGCTGGTGAAAATGGAGGATGGCCGTTTGCTTCAGCCCATTGAGTAAGTTGGGTGAACTTCAAGAAGCTCCGGACTCCCGAATGGCCAAGCGCAGAAACCTCAAGAAGGAAAAGCAGGAGCGCAATCGCGCCTACGCGCGCAAATTCAAGAAGCGCAAGATGCGCAATGACGGCCGTGGTGAAGGTGCCGGCAACGGTGTGACAGGCACTGCCAATAATGGTGGCGCTGCAGACTGATCTGTTTGCAAACAGCTTGTTCAGAGGGGGCTGAAGGCCCCCTTTTTTTCTTGCCTTTAGGCTGACTCACGACGGCTCATCGTGCGGGCGGATGTTCATCAGCGTCGTGATTCCCACCTACAACAGACGCGACATCCTCGAGAAGTGTCTGCGTTCTCTGGATTGTCAGAGCGCTTGTTCAGAAATTGATGAGTATGAGGTTGTCGTGGTGGATGACGGATCCACCGATGGCACTCCTGACTGGCTCAGATCATCGGCAGGGGAGTTCTCCAGGGTCCGTTTGATTGAGCAGAGCCATGGGGGACCTGCCGAGGGACGCAACCGTGGCGTCGCTCATGCCCGGGGCGATGTGATCGTCTTCATCGACAGTGATCTGGTCGTCACGCCGACATTCCTGGCCAGTCATGCGCAGGCTCTTGCGAGGCAATGGCAACGTTCCGGAAACCGTCTCTGCTTCACCTACGGCGCAGTGATCAACACCGCTGATTTCGACAATCCAACAGGAGAGCGTCACAAGATGCGTGATCTTTCCTGGGCTTATTTCGCAACTGGAAATGTCGCGATCGATCGACAAGTGCTGGAACAGTCTGGCCTGTTTGATACGGGATTCAGGTTGTACGGCTGGGAGGACCTCGAACTGGGTGAACGTCTCCGCCAGATGGGAGTGCAGCTGGTTCGCTGTCCTGAAGCCGTTGGTTATCACTGGCATCCTGCCTTTCACCTTGCTCAGATCCCCGACCTCATTAGGGTCGAACGGGAACGCGCCCGCATGGGGCTTGTGTTTTATCGAAAGCATCCCAGTCGCAGGGTGCGAATGATCATCCAGTTCACCTGGATGCATCGTCTGCTCTGGGGTCTGCTGACGTTGGGGGGCTTGCTCAATGAACGCAGCTTGCGACCGGTGCTGGCCTGGTTGATTCGCCTGGGTCAACCGTCCCTGGCACTTGAGCTGCTGAGACTTCCGCTCAACCGCATCGGTGTGGAGGCTTTGTTTCGAGAAGCGCGTCAGGCCGGGCTGTCCTGAGCCGGTACTTTGTTAAATTCGGCGGGTCCTTTCAAACCGCACACCTGTCTGTTTCGGGTGCTGGATGTGATCTGAACCCCGGTTCACCACACCATCCCTGACAGGTGGAGGCGAACCCGAAACCTCAACACAACCATGGCTGTCGTCACTCTCGCCGAGATGATGGAAGCTGGTGCCCATTTCGGTCACCAGACCCGTCGCTGGAACCCCAAGATGTCGCGCTACATCTATTGCGCGCGCAACGGAGTTCACATTATTGATCTTGTGCAGACCGCTGTCTGCATGAACAACGCCTATAAATGGACGCGCACCGCGGCCAGAAGCGGCAAGCGTTTTCTATTCGTTGGCACCAAGAAACAAGCGTCCGAGGTGATCGCTCATGAAGCGGCACGTTGTGGAGCGTCCTATGTGAACCAGCGTTGGCTGGGTGGAATGCTCACCAACTGGACCACGATGAAGGCCCGGATTGATCGCCTCAAGGATCTGGAGCGGATGGAGTCCAGCGGTGCGATCGCCATGCGCCCCAAGAAGGAAGCAGCTGTGCTCCGCCGGGAGCTTGATCGTCTTCAGAAGTACCTAGGTGGTCTGAAGAACATGCGTCGTCTTCCCGATGTGGTGGTCCTGGTGGATCAGCGTCGCGAGACCAACGCTGTGCTCGAGGCCCGCAAGCTCGATATTCCTCTGGTGTCGATGCTTGACACCAACTGCGACCCGGATCTGTGCGAGGTGCCGATTCCTTGCAATGACGATGCAGTGCGTTCCGTGCAGCTGGTGCTGAGTCGCCTCGCTGATGCCATCAACGAAGGTCGTCATGGTTCCAACGAGCAGCGTGGCGCCGACAACCAAGGTTGAGTCGCCTTAGCCGCTAAGTTCACGCCGCCCCCCCGCCAGAGCGGGAAGGCGGATCTTTTTGTCCCAACGTCCTCCACCAACACATCCGATGGCTGCTGCCGTATCCGCCAAGCTCGTTAAGGAACTCCGCGACAAGACCGGCGCTGGAATGATGGATTGCAAGAAAGCTCTTGCAGCAACTGATGGCGATGCCGACAAAGCCGTTGAGTGGCTTCGTCAGAAAGGTATCGCCAGCGCCGAAAAGAAATCTGGTCGCACTGCCGCTGAGGGTGCCATCGGCAGCTATATCCACACGGGAGCCCGCGTTGGTGTCCTGATCGAAATCAACTGCGAAACCGATTTCGTTGCGCGTGGCGACATGTTCCAGGAATTGCTCCGCGACGTATCCATGCAGGTGGCTGCCTGTCCTGGTGTGGAGTACGTCACCACGGATGAGATTCCTTCAGAGATCCGCGAGCGTGAGAAAGCGATCGAAATGGGTCGTGATGACCTTGAAGGCAAGCCCGAGCAGATGAAGGAGAAGATTGTTGAGGGTCGCATCAACAAGCGCCTCAAGGAACTGGCTCTGATGGAACAGCCCTTCATCAAGGACAGCTCGTTGACCGTGGCGGAGCTCGTCAAACAGACAGCAGGCAAGATCGGCGAAAACGTAAAGGTGCGTCGATTCACCCGCTACACCCTTGGAGAGGGCATTGAGATTGAAGAGTCCGACTTCGCTGCAGAAGTCGCCTCCATGTCGAAAGGCTGATCTTGACGGGATTGCCTGGGAGTCGTCACGCGCACGATCCAGGCGTGCAGCTTGCACGTCTGGAAGATCGCTGTAACTCTCTGGCACCTCATCTCTACAGAGAGCAGGCTCAGTATCTGGAACAGGTGCGTCGGACCTTGCCCACCGCAGTCAAGGCGGCGATCCGCCACCTGCTCTGCTCTCTTGCGCCTCTGCAACGCGCATCGCTCTCAGACCGCCAGACGGTGTTGCAGCAACGCATTGATGCACTCGTTCAGCGTGCTTCATCGATGATCACGATCGAGCAGTTGCTTGTTTTGGCTTTGCGCCTTCAGGACGAAGATCGGAGGTCCCGCATTCAGCAGTTTCAAAATCTTGCGGATCGAGCCACCAGAAGCGTCGAGCCACAGAACCAAGATGCACCGTCCCAGGGAATTGAACTGGGCCTGGATCTGCCTCTGGAACGTCCCGATCTGCTGGAGGGTCTGCTGCCGAACGATCCGCCTTCCTCAGCGGATGATTCGCTGGATCCTCCTGAAGCCGTCGATCCTCAGTCACTGACATCACCTGATCCAGGGGCCGAGCTGTCCGAACTGGAGATTCTGCGGTCGCTATTTGTCATGGCCGGTGAATCATTGGATCAGGGTGAGTCCTCCCAGGAGTTTCAGAGCGGTCTCGAAGCCGACGATTCCCTTGTTCCTCTGGCGGCCCAATCCAGCGATCAGCTGATGCCATCGACAGCAAGCGGTCTTTTGAGTTGGATGGATTCAGTGGATTCCGCCTTGATTCGCAGACTCCGCAACGTGTCCCACGCTGTGAATGTTGAGCTGATGCGAGCAGGGGTCACGCGCAGCTTGCTTCCCATTCAGCTTTTGGATGCCGTTAACACTGGTCAGCTGCCATCACAGTCAGCACCCTCCAATGTGCTGAGGCTGACGCTGCCTCTTTCAATGGTCAACGACGGCCAGGCGATGGACACGGCCTGCGTCTTGATGCGCCCGTCCGAGCTTGAGTTCGATGACCATGTTCTGAGACGCAGTCGCAGTCGTCTTCGATTGCACCGTCGTGATCTAGGCAGTTTGCTGCAGAAGGAGCGACACTGGCAGCGTCGCGCCAGTGTCCGAGAGGTCCAGAACGATTGGTGGCCCAACCAGCCGGAGACTCCTCAACTCAGTTGAACGCCGGCCTGGATTATCAGGCTCTTGAGCGGTTTCTGGTGTGGATCCGACCTCTGCAGAAGGCGTTGTCACTGGAGGTAGACCGCGGTTTCAACAATCTTCAGGGCCGCACCGAACGCTTTGACAGCTTCATGCAGCGCGAGCTGGGAACGCCTCCGCAGATCCCTTTGCCAGGCGATGTTCCGCCTCGGCTTCAGGCTTTGGCGAAGGACTTCGCCGACTACGCATCCCTTGATGATGCAGCCCGCCGCCGACAGGTCACCGTGGTTAGGCAATGGCTGCATGCACTGCGCCAGCGGCTGGAGCCATCAGAACCCATGGCTCCACCGCGTCTGAAGGTTGCGCAACGATCTTCGTCGTCTGCTGCATCCACGCCTGCTGCACCTAGTCTCGACAGTCCACTCGCTCAGGTTAAAGGCATCGGGCCGAAACTCGCAGAGCGACTGGCCAGTCTGGGGCTATTGCTGGTGCGTGATCTGATCCTCCATTACCCCAGGGATTACGTCGACTATTCGGCGCTGCGACGCATTGATGCCCTTGTGCCGGGTGAAACAGCAACGATCGTGGCCACGGTGCGTCGCTGCCATGGCTTCACCAGTCCCCGCAATCCCAACCTGTCGATCATTGAGCTGCAGCTTCAGGATCCAACAGGGCGGATCAAGGTGACCCGGTTCCTGGCTGGAAAGCGGTTCAGCAATCCCTCCTATCTGCATGGTCAGACCCGTCAGTACCCCAATGGAGCCACGGTGGCCGTCAGTGGTCTGGTCAAAAGAGGGCCTTATGGAATCAGTTTTCAAGATCCACTGATCGAAGTGATGGAAAGTGCTCAGGCACCGCTTCGTTCCAGCCGCATCGGCAGGCTGCTGCCTGTGTATCCACTGACGGAGGGGCTGACCGCGGATCGCTTCCGTTCGCTGATCGAACGCGTTCTGCCTTCGGTGCGTCTGTGGCCAGAGCCCCTTCCCCGGGGCCGGCGTGATGCTCGGCAGCTGCTCAGTCGCGATCGGGCCTTGGTGGCGATTCATCGTCCTGAGTCATCTGATCAACTTCAGCAGGCCCGGCATCGCCTGGTCTTTGATGAGTTTCTGTTGCTGCAGCTCGGCTTGATGCAACGCCGCGCGGCGTTGAAGCAGCGCTCCGCTCCCTCCCTGAGCAGCAGTGCCTCGGATCCTGACGGGTTGCTGGGTCGGTTCCTCACCATGCTGCCGTTTGAATTCACTGAAGCGCAGCAGCGGGTGCTGGCGGAAATCGAGTCAGATCTGAACCGCCAGGAACCCATGGCTCGACTGGTTCAGGGAGATGTCGGCAGCGGCAAGACGGTCGTTGCCGTGGCTGCGCTGTTGAGGGCCATTCAGGCTGGATGGCAGGGGGCAATGATGGCCCCAACGGAGGTTCTTGCTGAGCAGCATTACCGCAGCCTCTGCGGCTGGATGCCCGCGCTGCATGTCACCGTTGAGCTGTTAACGGGGTCGACACCACAGAAGCAACGGCGCAGGATCCTCGCTGACGTTGCCTCTGGGGCGTGCAAAATTCTGGTCGGAACCCATGCCCTGCTGGAGGACCCGGTGGCCTTCTCCCGTCTTGGCCTCGTGGTGGTCGACGAACAGCACCGCTTCGGTGTGCGTCAGCGCAACCGTTTGCTCGGTAAGGGTCTGCAACCCCATCTGCTCACCATGACGGCAACGCCAATTCCTCGCACCTTGGCGCTTTCGCTGCATGGTGATCTGGATGTGAGTCAGATCGATGAACTGCCACCCGGCCGGACGCCGATTCGTACCGCCATGATCACCGGCTCGAATCGCGACGAGGCTTACGACTTGATCCGGGACGAGGTGGACAAGGGCCAGCGGGCCTATGTCGTGCTGCCTCTGGTGGAAGAGTCCGAAAAGATGGATCTGCGCTCAGCAGTGGATGTGCACCGACAGCTCGCCGATGAGGTGTTTCCTGATCTTCAAGTGGGTCTTCTGCACGGACGTCTTGCCAGCGCCGAAAAACAGGCTGTGATTAGAGCCTTCGCTTCTGGGGAGACCAAGGTTCTGGTTTCGACCACCGTGGTGGAGGTGGGCGTGGATGTGCCGGAGGCCAGTGTGATGGTGATCGACCATGCCGATCGTTTCGGTCTTGCGCAGTTGCATCAGCTGCGTGGTCGTGTCGGCCGAGGCGCAGCGGCCTCCCACTGCCTGCTGATCAATGACAGTCGCAACCCTCTAGCCCGCCAGCGTCTTGAGGTGCTGGTGCGTTCCACCGACGGCTTCGAGATCGCTGAAATGGATCTTCGCTTGCGTGGACCAGGCCAGGTCCTGGGCACCCGTCAATCCGGCCTGCCGGATCTGGCGCTCGCAAGCCTGGCGGATGATGGATCTGTGCTGGAGGAAGCGCGCGAAGAAGCTGCGGACATTTTTCGTGAGGATCCAGAGCTGAGGGATTACGCCGTGCTCAGGCGTCTTCTCGATGAGCAGCGCAGTCGTGTGACATCGGCGGCTCAGCTCAACTGAAATCCATCGTCGCTGCTGTTGCTCTCCCCATACGATGGCTGCCTTGCGTTCTGAGGTCGGATGAGTCGTCCCTGGAGCGATGTGGTGATCGACGACTGTGGTGAACCGCTTGTGTCGCTCAAGCCACGCTTCCTATGCCTTGAGCCCCATCCCTATGCCTGCGTCGGTGCACCGTATGGCGAGGGTGCAGATCCCTATCGACTGCGCTCTGGCGTTCTCAAGCGGCTGATTGCCGCACAAACCCTTCTGTCGATGCGCAGTGATCCTGAGGTCGACACGGTGCAGCTGGCGATTTTTGACGCGTGGAGACCGATCCGTGTGCAGGCCTACATGGTGGAGCACGCCGTTCAGGAGCAATGTCGCTCTCAGGGTTTTGATCCTTCAGACCCGTTGATGGCTGCAGCTCTTGAACAGGTGCAAAGCGATGTGGCCCGGTTCTGGGCTCCTCCGAGCCCGGATCCCTGTACACCCCCTCCACACAGTACTGGTGGCGCAGTGGATCTCACCCTTGCGGACAGCTGTGGAGCTCTACTCGAGATGGGCGGTGACATCGATGCCATCGGCGATCAGTCCATTCCTGATCACCATGCCAAGGAGGCTGAAGCGAATCCTCACGGTGAGGCGGCTCTCTGGCACGGTCGTCGTTGTCTGCTCAATGAAGTGATGACCAAGGCTGGTTTTGCCAGACATCCCAGTGAATGGTGGCATTTCAGCCACGGAGATCAGCTCTGGGCCTGGCAACAGCAGACCTCCGGAGCGATCTATGCCTCCGTTCCCAGGAGTTGTTGAACTGCTTCGTCTCCGAGTCGGTTGACGTGAGCTCCGAAACTGCGCCTGACCCCGCACTGTTTCCAATTGATCAGCAAGGGTTCCAGCGTTGATTCCAGTTGATCAAGGGGCATCTTCTGCAGGAAGGGCCTGGCGAGCACCTGAAGATTCGGAGTCCCACCCAACCAGAGCTGATATTGATTCAGGCCACTTCCCACCAGAGCCAGTTCGGCCATGTAAGGACGGGCGCAGCCATTGGGGCATCCGGTCATGCGCACCAACACCGATTGGTCAATGCCCAGTTTTTGCAGTAACGCATCCAGGCGGTCAAGCACATCGGGGAGAATTCTCTCGGCCTCTGTAATCGCCAGCCCGCATGTCGGCAGAGCAGGGCAAGCAATCGCATGACGTGCCAGTGGGGCCGGTTCACCTGGAAGTTCAAATCCCAGTTTGGCGAGTTCCCGCTTGACCGATGTTTTTTGGGCAGCCCCGATGTTGCAGAGCAGCAGGTCTTGATTGGCCGTCAGGCGGATCTCAAGTTGATAGGTCTGCACAATCTTGCGCAACCCTTTTTTCACCGCACCTTCCAGTCGTCCGCACATCATCGGTAGGCCAACGAACCAGAGGCCTTTCTTCTGACGGTGCCAACCCAGATAGTCCTGAAGCTTGGCAATCGGTTCCTGGCGGATTCCCTTCAGTTCACCATTGAAGTAGTGCTTGCGCAGAGTTGATCTGAACCAGGTGATCCCGCGCTGATACAGGAGATATTTCATACGGGCGTGCTTGCGGACTTCCCGATCTCCATGGTCCCTCTGCAGAGCCATGATCGCTTGCAGTAGATCGAAGATGTTCTCTGCTTTCACGTAGCCGAGTACGTCGGCGGTTCTCGCAAACGTGTCTTCCTGATTGTGAGTTCGGCCCATGCCGCCACCCACGTAGACATTGCAGCCTTTGAGTGCTCCTGAGGCATCAACAAAAGCCACAAGACCAATATCCTGCGTCAGCAGATCGATGGAGTTATCACCAGGCACGGTGACGGCGACTTTGAATTTACGTGGTAGGTAGGTGTCGCCATAGAGGGGTTCAGCTCCGCTGCCCGAAAAGACACCTCCCTTTTGCTGGCGGGTGCGAGCCTTGCTCACCGTTTTGGCCGGCTGAAAGCGATAGCTGTGGTCACCATCAATCCACATGTCCAGATAGGACCCCTCAGCGGCTTCAGGACTGAGCAGATCAGCGATTTGATCAGCGAGCGCACGTGCAGCGGGGTAAGCACCCTTCTCGAACGGCGCAGGGGGCGCCATCACGTTGCGGTTGATGTCGCCACAGGCGGCGAGGGTTGAGCCCAGGTTGGTGATGATCGTGCCGATCACGGTCTTCAGGTCACCCTTGGGCACCCCGTGCATCTGGAAGGCCTGTCGGGTGGTGGCGCGCAGTGTGCCGTCGCCATAGCGGTCGGAGAGGTCATCCAGAGCTGCGAACAGGTCAGCCGGAACCCGACCACCTGGGTTGCGCAGCCGCAGCATCATCTGCCAGCAGCGCACCTTGTCGGTTTTGCGCAGTTCGCGATGGTTCTGTTGATAGCTGCCGTGGAATTTCAGCAGCTGAACCGCATCCTCACTGAAACGGATGTCGTCGTTCAGCAGTTCCGACTGCAGCGGCTCGCGCAGGTGACCGCTGTAAAGCTTCCTTTTCTCAGCTTTTGACAGTGCTGTGTCGATCGACTCTGTGCGCGCTGCAGGCCCATCCAGCACAGAAGACACCACGGCCTCCTGGGCATTGGATGTGGCTGTCAGTCCGTCGCTCACACGTGCATCGTTGTTGCATTTGAAACTAGCGAAGCGGCGTCTCATAAAGTCGCCACCTGCATTGGCACGTGGAGTGGCAAACACGTTTCTGCTCGAGATCGGCACCGAGGAACTACCGGCCGATTTCGTGCGCTCAGCGCTTCAGCAGCTGGAGCGGCGTGTCCGTACTGATCTGAAGGAGCTGCGGCTTGACCATGGACAGCTCTCTGTGACGGGCACACCCCGTCGTTTGCTAGTTCAGATCAGCGATCTCATCGATTCACAACCTGATCTTGAGGAGGATCGCAAGGGCCCTCCTTTGTCCCAGGCGCTGGTTGACGGCCAGCCAGGACCGGCTGCCATCGGTTTTGCCAAGCGTTGTGGTGTGGACCCTTCGCAGCTCGAAAGTCGAGAGACGCCCAAGGGTCCCTGTCTGTTTGCGAGCATTTGCACACCTGGTCAAGAGAGCTCCGTTCTGTTGCAGGACTTCATCCCCCAGTGGATCGACTGCCTTCAGGGTCGTCGGTTCATGCGCTGGGGAAGTGGAGAGCAGCGGTTCAGTCGACCCGTGCGTTGGCTGGTCGCTCTGCTGGGTGAGACCTTGATCCCAGTAACGCTCAATGCCTCTGATCCCCTCGTGCGAAGTGGTCGTCAAAGTCGAGGCCATCGTCTCCACGACCCACTCGCTGAGCTGAAGTCAGCGGATGAACTCCCCGCGCGTTTGGCTGAAGCCGGTGTGATGGTGGATCGCGATCAGCGTGCCGAAACCATCCGCAGTTCCATTGCTGCCGAGGCAGCGTCCTGCGGTGGTGAGGCGGATTGTCCTGAGAGTCTGTTTCAGGAGCTGGTGGATCTGGTGGAAGCCCCGGTGGTCCTGAAGGGTGAAATTGCCGATCAGTATCTGGATCTACCCCCAGAAGTGATTGTCACGGTGATGCAGTCGCATCAGCGCTACGTCCCGCTCAGACAACCGAACGCGACTGCCGATCCATTGCAGCTTGAGGCTCGCAATGTGTTGCGGTCTAATTTTCTGCTTGTTGGCAATGGACTGCCGGATGCCTCCGACACGATTGTCAGTGGAAATCAGCGGGTTCTGAGCGCTCGACTTGCGGATGCGGAGTTTTTCCTCAACGTTGACCGCCTTCAGCCCAGCGAGCAGCGCCGTCAGGAGCTCGATCGCGTCACCTTTGCCGAAGGTCTCGGCAGCCTGCTGGATCGCACCGAGCGGATCAGCTGGGTGATGGACCAGCTAGTTCAGGCTCTTGCAACCAGCGACTCACTGGCAGGCCATGGACGCCGTGCGGCCCATCTCTGCAAGAACGATCTTGTTTGCCAGATGGTGGGTGAATTCCCCGAACTTCAAGGCCTGATGGGCGGCAAATATCTGCTTGAAGAGGGTGAACACCGCGAAGTTGCCTTGGCAGTGGCTGAGCACTATCAACCCGCCGGATCCGGCGACGCACCTCCCTCCAGCGATGTCGGTGCCCTGTTGGCGCTGTCGGAACGCCTGGAGCTTCTGCTCAGCATTTTCGCCAAAGGTCAACGCCCGTCGGGTTCGTCCGATCCTTATGCGCTTCGCCGTGCTGGCAACGGGATCGTCCAGATTCTCTGGGATCGTGGGTGGCGCCTGCCGCTGCAGACTCTCTTGAGCACAGCGTCACACCACTGGGCAGGGCTGTTCCCAGCGTTTCAGTTCGACGCGGCTTCTCTTGCCAATGATCTGGGACAGCTGTTGCGCCAACGCATGGTGTCTCAGTTCGAGGATGATGGTTTTCCCCCCGACCTTGTTCAGGCCGTGAGCGGAGAGGCCGTTAGCAGCGCACGCCTGCTTCAGGATCCGGTCGATGCGCGTGAACGGTTGTTGTTGCTCCAGGATTTGCGGGCTGATGGCCGGCTACAAGCGGTTCAGGCTGTGGTTCAACGGGCATCCAAGCTGGCTGAGAAAGGAGATCTCGACACCTCTCAACTGGTTCCGGCTCAAGTGATCAAAGCCTCGTTGTTCGGCTCCCCCAGTGAGTCTGATCTGCTGAAGCAGTTGGAGAGCCTCAGTCCGCTGGCTAAAGCCTGTGACTACAAAGGTCTGGCATCAGAGCTCCAGGGTGCTGCCCGAGCTCTCGAAGCCTTCTTCGACGGCGAAAACAGTGTGATGGTGATGGCTGAGGACGAAGCTGTACGACGCAATCGTCTGAACCTGCTGGGTGTACTGCGCAATCAGGCTTCCGTTTTGGCATGTTTCGACAACATCCAGTCGTGAATAACGCCTTGAGCCCGTCAACAGCCGAGCTCAGCCTTGATGGGCTCAGCTGCTGGTGACTTTTGAACGCTCCTCGCTATTTGAAGCTGGGTCTTCGCTGGCCTTCGATTTGATCGCCTGGGACGCTTCCTCAGCAAGGAAGTCTCCGTCTGAGCGACCTACAGCTGAGGGAACAGACCCGTAGTTGGACGGTGCAAGGGCCTGACCACGCAACAGGCTTGCCACAGTGCGCAGGGTCAGTTTGACCTGCTGCCAGGGATTCATCATCACCACTCGCTTGTACAAGTAGCTGTCGAAAGTGAGTTTCTGAACATCGCGGTCATCGCACATTTCCACAAAGGCTTCGCGAGCGGCGTCGTTCCGGTAGAAAATCTTCTGAAGAATGTCGAGCACCGCGTAAGTGGCGCCGTACTTTCTGTCCCAGCGCTTCAGGTAGGTGGACTTGATCTGCTTCTCCGTGGGGATGCAGCTGCCATTGGCTGAAATCTCCACGATGGCTTCGGCACACATCCGCCCACTCTTGGCAGCGAAGTAAATCCCTTCGCCGGAGCTCTTGGTGACATAACCAGCGGCGTCGCCAACAAGGGCCATCCGACCCACGACGCGTCTTGGACGAGGGTGCTCGGGGATGGGATGGGCTTCCACCTTGATCACCTCACCTTTGAACAGACGCTTGCGCGCCCGTTCACGAATCCCTTTCTGCAGACCTTTGATCAGCGACTGGTTCTGCTGCATGGTGCCTGTTCCCACAGCCACGTGGTCGAACTTGGGGAACACCCAGGCATAGAAGTCAGGGGAGACATCGGTGCCGACGTACATCTCGGCGAGATCCTCGTAGTAGGTCATCTCCTCAGCAGGCAGCTTGATGCGTTCCTGGAATGCGATGGCCACGTTGTAATCGCCGGCATCCATGGCCTTGGCAACGCGGGAATTGGCGCCGTCGGCGCCAATGATCAGATCCACCTCGAGAGTCTTCATCTCACCGGTGGGCCCACCGTTGCTGTAGTCGGCGTAATGCAGGGTGTAGGGCCCCTGGCGATTGGTTCCGGTATCAATCTTCTGAACCAGCGCATTCACGAGGGTCGCCCCGAGCTCGGCGGAACGGTTGCGCAGGAAGGAGTCAAAAACTTCGCGACGACACATGCCGATGTAGGCATCGTTGTCGTAACCCAGGGGATCCAGCCGGATGTCCACCTCCTTGTTGGAGGGGGAAATCATCTTCATGTTGCGGACTTTTCGATCGAGGATCGATTCGGGAAGTTCGAATTCCTCGACCATGCAGAGAGGGATTGCTCCTCCGCAGGGTTTGGCATTGTCGAGTTTGCGCTCGAAAATCCAGGTGCTGATACCAGCTTTTGCAAGCACTTCGGCCGCGCAGGATCCACTCGGACCTCCGCCGATGACGGCAACTCTCAGCATCTCAGCACACTCCGCTGGACTCTAAATTGAAGCTACACCGCAATCAGTTGTTTCGCCGCTGGGACTGGCGCACCCCCTTACGATCGAAACATCAATGAAGTGCTCTTTTGTCTCGGGCTGTCGCCACCCGCAGCAGGAAGCGTGATAGCAGCCGCGATGACATCCCCATCGCACGCCGCAGTCGTTCCTCTCAACCGAAGCGGGGGAGTGGTTTAGGTCTTCTTCTCACCTGTGGGGTTATTTTCTTACTGTCGCTGGCCACAGTGATGTTCCTGCCGGAACTGCTGCCCTTCGGCTCCAAAACCCAAGTGGTGGAGGGCATTGATGAACAACCAGGACGTGATGGTCGCCTGCTGGGGCATTTCCCCTACGCGGAAGCTGTCGTGGATCAATTGGTGCCAGTGGAGGCGGGCATTGAATTGCAGCGAGACGCCGCTATCTCTCTTGATGCCATGCGTCGTGCGGCTGCAGCTGATGGTGTTGATCTGAGATTGCTGAGCGGTTATCGCTCCCAGGAGCTCCAAAAAAGTATTTTCTTCGACGTCAAATCAGAGCGAAATCAAACGGCCGCAGAGCGGGCCAAGGTCTCCGCGCCACCCGGTTATTCCGAACACAGCACTGGGTATGCCGTCGACCTCGGTGATGGGGCCGATCCAGCAACGAATCTTTCCGCCTCGTTTGAACAGACCGACGCCTTCAGTTGGCTTCAGGATCATGCAGCCAGCTATCACTTCACGCTTTCATTCCCTGCGGTGAATTCGCAGGGTGTCAGCTACGAGCCTTGGCACTGGCGATTTGAAGGTTCAGCGGATGCATTGCGAAGGTTTGAGCCCGCACGTCGCCTGGCCAATGGAGGTTGATGGTTGATTGGCAGTCGTTCTGCGCGACTGATCATTTGCGCTGCTCTCGGGCGTTGATCTGGAGCAACCTTCAGCCAGACCGTCCACATCGACCCGAAACGATCTCACGTTGAGATAAGGTGCGTCGACTGCGCCCCCGGGCGCCAAGAGACATTCCGCCACCTACAGACTCCTATGAGCGCCCAGCAAAAGGCGATTCGCAATATCGCGATCATCGCCCACGTTGACCATGGAAAGACGACCCTGGTCGACTCACTGCTGGCCCAGTCAGGCATCTTCCGTGACAACGAAGCAGTCCCCACCTGCGTCATGGATTCCAACGATCTGGAGCGTGAGCGCGGAATAACCATTCTTTCCAAGAACACGGCTGTCACTTACAACGACACCCGCATCAACATTGTTGACACCCCTGGACACGCTGATTTCGGCGGTGAGGTGGAGCGTGTGCTCGGCATGGTGGACGGTTGCCTGTTGATTGTTGATGCCAATGAAGGACCGATGCCTCAGACCCGTTTTGTGCTGAAAAAAGCGCTCGAGCAGGGTCTGCGTCCCATCGTGTTCGTTAACAAGATTGATCGTGCTCGGGTTGATCCTGAAACTGCTGTCGACAAGGTGCTGGATCTGTTCCTTGAGCTCGGTGCTGACGACGACCAGTGTGATTTCCCTTATTTATTTGGAAGCGGCCTGGGGGGATTCGCCAAGCCCGATATGAAAACAGAGAGCGACAACATGCGTCCGCTCTTCGATGCAATCCTCCGCCATGTTCCGCCTCCGGTTGGCGATTCCACCAAGCCTCTGCAGCTTCAGATCACCACACTTGATTACTCCGATTTTCTCGGTCGGATCATCATTGGCCGGGTGCACAACGGCGTCATCAAGCAGGGTCAGAATGCAGTTCTGATCAAAGATGACGGCAACCTCAAGAAAGGCCGGATCAGCAAACTGCTGGGCTTTGAGGGTCTTCAGCGCGTGGACATTGCTGAAGCCAGCGCTGGCGATCTGGTGGCTGTTGCCGGTTTCGACGAAGTCAACATTGGCGAGACCATCGCCTGCCCAGATGAACCCAAGGCACTTCCACTCATCAAGGTCGATGAGCCAACCCTGCAGATGACCTTTGTGGTCAACGACTCACCGTTTGCAGGCAAAGAAGGTAAGTTTGTGACCAGCCGTCAGGTGCGCGACCGTCTTCAGCGAGAGCTGCTGACCAACGTTGCACTGCGCGTCGAAGACACGGACTCCCCTGATCGTTTTGCAGTGAGTGGTCGCGGTGAACTGCACCTCGGCATCCTGATCGAAACCATGCGACGCGAGGGTTACGAATTCCAGGTGTCCCAGCCACAGGTGATTTTCAGGACCATCGACGGAACACCCTGCGAACCCGTTGAGACCCTTGTCATGGACGTCCCCGAGGCCGCTGTGGGCAGCTGCATCGAAAAGCTGGGATCTCGCAAGGCTGAGATGCAGAACATGGAAACCAGTGCTGATGGCCGCACGCAGTTGGAATTTGTCGTTCCTTCCCGTGGCCTGATTGGTTTCCGCGGTGAATTCATCCGCGCCACCCGTGGTGAAGGGATCATGAGCCATTCCTTCTTCGAATACCGCCCGATGACGGGTGATTTCGACGCCCGCCGCAACGGTGTGTTGATTGCATTTGAAGAGGGCACAGCCACCTTCTATGCCCTCAAGAACGCTGAAGACCGTGGTCAGTTCTTCATTGCTCCAGGAACAAAGGTCTACAAGGGCATGATCATCGGCGAGAACAATCGTCCTCAGGATCTCGAGATCAATGTCTGCAAGTCGAAGCAGCTCACCAACATGCGTTCTGCGGGTGCTGAAGAACTCGACACCCTCCAGGCACCTGTGCAGATGACGTTGGAGCGGGCCCTGGAATACATCGGCCCAGGCGAAATGCTTGAGGTCACTCCGGAATCGATTCGTCTGCGCAAACTTCCTGCGAAGAAGATGGCTAAGCGTTGAGTCCGGCCGATGATCCCCGTTTCCCGCAGGCTCTGGAACTGTTCAATTCCGGAGCCTGGTATGAGGCCCACGATGCCTTTGAGGAGATCTGGCATGAACAGATCGATCCCGACCGCAAGTTGATTCAGGCGATCGTTCAGATCGCTGTCGCTCATGTTCACCTCGAAAGGGGAAACACACGCGGTGCAACCATTCTTCTCGGTGAAGGCATCGGGCGTCTCAGGCCCTCATTGCCTAGCGCGCTGGGACTTGACCTCGACGCGTTGCATACGGCTGTCGCTGACCGCCTGAGCGCCCTTCAATCCGGCTCAGACCCGGAGGCCCTACCGCCACCCCGACTGATTGCAGCGGAGTGATTCATGGGACCATGACACATCACCTTTTCAGCTTCTTGCCCGATCGTGTTTCCACCGTTTCAGCGATCGATGACTTTGCTCCGCTCTTCCTTGATCTGGTGCGCTGGTCTGCTCCTTTCCTTTGTCGGACCTTCTCTTGCCCAGGAGTTTGTTGCACCTCTTGAGGGTCCCCCATCGGACGACGGCTTGATCACTATCGAATCCGACAGCCAGACAGCCGACAACGTCACTGGCGTGGTCACTGCTATCGGGAATGTCCGCATTGTTTACCCCTCCCGCGGAACAGTGGCGACCTCACGTCAGGCTCAGTACTTCAGTCGCGAGGGACGCTTGGTGTTGAGTGGTGATGTCGACGTGGTGCAGGAAGATGGCAGCACACTCAGGGCTGAACGTGTGACCTACAACCTTGAGGATGAGCGGGCTGTCGCAGTGCCATCGAGTGGCGGACAGGTGCGCTCAACCATGATCCTGCGCCCGGATCAGCCAGCGCAGACCCCGCTGACGCCATGAGTCTCAGTCTCAATCGGGTCTCTCTCGCCCTGGGAGGTCGACCTCTGGTGAAAGACCTCACGTTGACGCTGGAACCGGGTGAAGTGATCGGTCTTCTGGGGCCAAACGGTGCCGGTAAAACCACAAGCTTCAATCTCGTCATCGGTCTGCTCAAGCCCGATCAAGGCGAGATTTTGATGGATGGTCATCCTGTTGCCAGTCTTTCCATGCCTCAGAGGGCACGGCTCGGGATCGGTTACCTGCCTCAAGAACCCAGTGTTTTTAGACAATTAACTGTCCGGGAGAATCTGGAGCTCGTTCTTGCCCAGACCGGTCTTGCGAAGTCACAGGCCCACGAGCGCCTGCATCAGCTGATTGATGATTTTCATCTGCAACCCTTTCTAAATCGCATGGGTTTCCAGCTTTCTGGCGGCGAACGTCGCCGTTGCGAAGTGGCCCGTGCTCTGGCGGTCGGGCTTGAAGGACCGCGTTATCTGCTCCTTGATGAGCCTTTCGCTGGGGTGGATCCACTGGCTGTGGCTGACCTGCAGCAACTGATTCAGGCGTTGCGTCAACGCGGGATGGGAATTCTGATTACCGATCACAACGTGAGGGAAACCCTTGCCATTACGGATCGGGCTTACATCCTCACGGATGGCAGCGTTCTTGCCTCAGGGCTTTCCGACCAGGTGGCATCTGACCCATTGGTTCGTCGTCACTACCTCGGCGAGGGATTCCAGCTGTGATGCAATCAATTAATCACAGGGTCCGCACTCTTCTTCGGCGCATTCCGCTTCTCGATCGTTGGCTCATCGTCGAGCTGATCAGCCCACTGTTGTTTGCAGTCGCCGCCTTCACGGTTGTGTCGCTGTCGGTTGGGGTGATGTTTGAACTTGTGAGAAAGATCGTTGAATCTGGTCTTCCCGTTCTGATTGCTGTCCAGGTGCTGTTGCAGCGTCTGCCTAGTTTTCTGGTGATTTCCTTCCCGATGGCCACCCTGATGGCCACCCTTCTTGCCTATAGCCGTTTATCTGCAAACAGCGAACTCACTGCTCTACGCAGCGTGGGCGTCACGGCCACCCGAATGATCCTGCCAGCGCTTGCTTTGTCTCTTGTTATGTCGAGTCTGACATTTGTTTTCAATGACGTAGTGGTGCCCCGAAGCAATCGTTCTGCTGAGATCACTTTGCGCAGAGCACTAGGGAAGTCGATCGCCACTGAGAAAGGCGACAACATTGTTTATTCACGGTTCGGATCTATCCAGCAACCTGACGGTTCCACCGGGAAGGGCTTGGTTCAGCTGTTCTATGCCAGCAAATTTCGTGACGGCACCATGACAGGCGTAACAGTGCTCGATTTTTCCCGGATGGGGTTCACACAAATGTTGGTAGCCGAAAGCGCTAATTGGAACGAGAGAGAAGCCAAATGGGAGTTTCTAAACGGGCAGATCCTGACTCTCACCCCCTCTGGCAGCACCACTTCGGCAGATTTTGTCAGGTACCTCTATCCGCTTAGTGCTGCTCCAATTCGTATTGCCAAGCTTCCTAAGGATGCCAACAACATGACGGTGGCTGAAGCGCTGCAGGCAGAACAACTTCTTCTGAATGCAGGTGATATTAAAGAGGCTCGTCGACTTCAGGTCAGGATTCAGGAGAAATTCACTCTGCCGATGGCATGTCTTGTCTTCGGTTTGATTGGTGCGAGTCTTGGTGCTAAACCCAACAGCCGAACCAGTCGAAGCCAGGGTTTCGGCATCAGCGTCGTTTTGATCTTGGTCTACTACGTGCTGAGTTTCAGTTTCAGCTCGCTTGGTGTTAAAGGCACACTTACACCCGTTCTTGCTGCATGGAGTCCTGTGTTGATCTCCCTTGCTGGTGGCGGATTCTTACTCAGGCAGGCCAGTCGATGAGCCAGACCGTCAGAATCAAAGTTAGTACGTCCTCTGCTTGAGGTGGTTGATGGGGTTTTCCGGTCTGGAAGCGATCGTTTCGGAACCTGTTCTGCTTCTGGGTCTGATGGCCTTTGCCTTCCTCTTGGTCGCGCTGCCGTGGAGTTTCTGGGCATTGTCCAATGGTCGGAGCTCCAGCGGTGTGCGCTCGCTGATCGCCCTTTCCAACCTCTTGCTAACCTCTCAGCTTGTGCTGCGTTGGTGGCAATCGGGACACTTCCCGATCAGTAACCTCTACGAATCGCTCTGTTTTCTGGCCTGGGCTTGCACACTCACCCAACTTCTGGTTGAACGCAACTGGACATCGCCACTGGTGGCAGCTGCCGCAACCCCCGTGGGCCTTGGCTGCATTGCCTTTGCCAGCTTTGCTTTACCCGACCAGCTGCAGCAAGCATCACCACTCGTGCCGGCCCTGCGCAGTAGCTGGTTGGTGATGCATGTCAGCGTGATCATGGTCAGCTACGCGGCTCTGATGGTGGGGTCATTGTTGTCGGTTGCCGTGCTGCTGACTGACCGTGGTGAAGAGCTGGAACTTCGCAGCAGCTCCATCGGAACCGGTGCATATCGACGACCGAAGCTGTTGTCGATGCAAGGCTCTGTTGCCGTCCAGAACCCGCCGGAAGTTCAGCTTTCATCCATTCACTTCAGTCGCACAGAGCAGCTCGACAGCTTGAGCTATCGCACGATCACCGTGGGTTTTCTATTGCTCACCGTCGGCATCATTAGTGGGGCCGTTTGGGCGAATGAGGCTTGGGGAAGTTGGTGGAGTTGGGATCCAAAAGAAACTTGGGCGTTGATTTGCTGGCTGGTCTATGCCGCCTATCTCCATACACGTCTGAGCAGAGGCTGGCAAGGTCGGCGTCCGGCGCTTGTCGCCGCTTTCGGTTTGGTGGTGATTGTTGTGTGTTACATCGGGGTCAATCTTCTTGGCATCGGATTGCACAGCTATGGCTGGTTTTTCGAGTAAGCACCAACCACAAAGGTTCAGCTGATCTCATGTCGTGTTGATCAGTTGATTGATATCCCCTAAGAAGCCACCTGAAACACAGTAAGGGTTTGATCGGTTCACGCTTTTCGTCCGGTTCAAGTTGCGATCAGATTTTTCGGCGTCTTGTCTGCCAATGAGGCATTCTCAGGCCAACAGAGTATGAAGGAGATAAAATTCTCTATGGCTATTTTTTAGCAGCTCAGGGATTGGAGTCTTGAAGCCTTATGCTCATGGCAAACGATGGCAGGTTTTTTAGGTAGTGCTATTAATGGTAAAAGTCAATCACTCATGAAGCGCAACTTCTTACTTGCTCTCTCAGGTGTCACAGCAGCATGTGTCTTGGAGCGCCTGTAATGAGTTCTGAATTTATGATCAATCAAAGGGTTGATGCTTATTGCTCAATCATGAAAGGAGAAAATGTAGCCGTTATGAACTCATATGATCGAGGTATGAATGAAGGTATGGCTATAGGATTGGTTATGGCTCAATGCCCAGAAAAGATTGACCAACTTGCCTCAATGAGCGAGCAACAAATCAATAGCAAATTTTACCCTGTGATTGAGCAAAGATGTCCTCATTATTCATTCGGCGTCAAGTAGCAAATAGTCTGAAATGATCTATGTTTCTGACAGAAATGATTCTTCTCACTCTGTTTTCTGTTCTGCTGACCTCTGGCACTTCTACGATTGCTGAAGAGCTAATTTATCTCCATTGCAAAGGAGATCTCACCTCAAAAGTTGCCAATACAAATACTTCCGAAATTATTCAGCAGAACAAAGGCAAGCAAAGCAAGACATTCATCATTGATCCTCAGAGAAGAATGGTGATGTTCAAGGGCGGGGAATGGTTGAATGCTGAGATTATTGACGGTGTAATCACTAGTATAGGCAGGTCTGGACAAGGTTTCAGTACAAGTGAAAAAACAATCCGAATCAGTCTTGATCCTGTAAGTGAGTACACCTATGCGCAGAGGATTCAACAAAGGAATATCACTATGGAAATTAATGTAATAGGCACCTGTCAAGAAGTTGATCCTTCGTCATTGTGATTGAGGATCAACAGCGAATCATCTTGCTCTTTTCTGTTCGATGCCCGTATAGATCTAACGCCTTTGCAAACGAAATCATTGGTTGTTAATTAAATTTCTCACAATAGAACCAATGATTAATTGAAATGCTGGTTATCTCTTTGAATGTATGAGAAGCTACGCCTTTGTCCGCTAATCATCTTCTGCTTCAGCCAATGCGGTAAACCATTCTCTGAGTTGTGTTGGTGTCTTGATTCCTATCCGTGTAAGACCCTTCACGAGTTGCTTGCAGTCTCTTGGACTCAAATAAATTTCTGTCTCGATCTGAATCATCTCATCGTAGAGACCCCTCTGCTCATCCGATAGATCTTTGTACCAATGCCAGTCGATGAGCACTGCTCAACTGCGTGTTGATCTCAGTATCAGTTCTGATGCTGAAGCTGTCTTCCCCCATTCGTACCAAAAATAGACCAATGACACTGCATGATTGGCTCTAACGGGCTAATGAACTGATGACTGTTGATTATGTTCAAATCGGTCTACGAAATTGACTGTATAGCTTGGTATGTTTTTGGAGAACCTTGCATGTAGGCTTATTCGAATCTGAGGTTATTCTGTTTAGTCTGACTTGTTTTGCTAAAGTCATGAACATGATAAATATCAACGAATTGACCAGCTCTATCCCTTCCCTCCAAATACACTTCTTTCCAACGGCCAAATGACCCTAGTTCAATAGTTTGATTGAACTGTTGTAATGCTTCTGCATAGTTTTTAAAGCAATCGACTTCAATTAAGAGATTACCGTCATTTAGGTGCACAACGTAACAGGCTCCTTTTAATCTTAAATTTGCCATGGTTGTTTGGAAATTGAAGTCTTGGAAAACTGGAATTGATATTTTGATTCTAGAAGTTTGCATGTCTCTTGTCGTTCCTATCTCCCATAAATGTCTGATGACGTGCTGGCGTGAAGATTCAACATGGTTCCATATCGGGATCCAGTCTTTTCGAGATCTATCGAATTGAAAACTGTTTATTAGCTGGTTGTTCATGTCACTCAATCCCAGCCGCCTCAACAAATTCGCTCTGTCAGGCGTGCATGACATGTGTTGGATACCATCGTCACGCCCAGTGCTCTAAACTCAATAGCTCATCTGAGATGCTAGATTTTTGAATTCCTATTAAATGAAAGTTAGTTGGTGTTTTTGATTCGTACAAAATCAAGTTGGTTTTCATGATGCCTGACAGTAACAAGCTACAATCCGCTGAATATGAGTTTTCTGGCGAAAATTTTTGCTTGATGCGTGAGACGGTTCAAGATGAGGCTTATGTTTTGTATATGGAGGACAGTGGGAAATGGGCTGAGATGAATTGGCAAGGCTACTTCGAAGACGGTGATATTGATACGTTGAAAATGATTGAAGAGATTACTAATAACATTATTGCTCTTGATGATTGGCTACCTGATTCACAGATGCCATCAAAGCCCTTTGCTTATTACGAGGAAGGCCATATCTATTCTTTCTGGAACCAGAAAATTGAAAAAACGGTGGAAGTCGAGGCATCATGCTTGGATGAAGCTTCTAATATTATGTTTGGTGATGGTGAGTATGATCCGAATAATTGGAAGTTAATTTTGATTGATCAGGAGCCGATCACGCAAGTTTGATGGCTAATGACTCTGATTCTTGAGATCAATACACTGAGATTTCCTATCAAGATGCCGAGCTCAACCTGTTGACTAAACTGATTTTAGCGAGTCATTTCAGCCAATGTCTTTACAAATCATTATAGCTTTGTTGGTGGTTTGTCTTTTAACGTTTGTCCCTCCAGGACTGGCTTCCAATCTTGATTCTTATCTCAAGGATGGTGCTGAAAAATTACAATCCGGCGATTATCATGGAGCCTTGATTGAATTCAATAGGGCCATTGAGCTGGATCCAGAGAATGCAGCTGCGTACCAATATCGTGGTGTTGCTAAAGCTAGATATGGTGATTTTGAGAGTTCAATTATTGATTACAGCAGGTCAATAGAGCTTGACTCAACAAGCAGCGAAACGTATGGCAGTCGAGGTATTGCGAGGGCGCGATCTGGTGATCTATCTGGTGCCATTCTTGATTTCGATGTTGCGATTCAAATGAATCCTAACGATGGCGCGGCTCACTTCAATCATGGAATGGCGATGGAAATGTCAAACGATCTTGAACGAGCATGCTCGGATTGGGCCCAAGCGGACCGGCTTGGTGATTCTCAATCTATTGTTTTTATCAGAAAGTACTGCAGACCCTAGAAAATAATATATTGGCCAAAATATGTTTGTAGCAAACTTGATTCGCTATAAGTATTTGAGCAATACTGATAGAGGAATAAATTGAATTTTTAAGTGAATTTTTAAGATGTCAAAGTCGAATGCTGAAAAATAATTTTTTGTCTACTTTCAGAGTTCATCAGTTGGTTTTGAATAAATCAGATGCCATATCCCGGAAGCCCGACAAATTTTTTCCTGGAGCCCTCTTATTAGGCCGAATTGAATTTCCCGGACGTAAGGCATTCGGAGCAAAGTTCACTAGAGCGCGAACAGGCTGATCCGCTTCTGCTGCTGCGAGTTGAGCTGCGATCGCTTCGGCTGTCGTTAACGATGGCTTTTTCTGGTTGGACGCATCAAGTAAATTTGAGTCAGTTGCATTTCGCTCAAACTCAGTTGTTTCGCTATTATGACTCTTCTGAACTTCCGAATTTTCGTCCGAAGAGGCAATTGTGGTGACTTCTGATCTTTGATCTTCGACAATCTCACTGGTCTCTGCTGATGGTGCTTGTTGCAGGGGACGTAGCAGAAAAATTCCGAGAGCAAGCACTAACAAGGACAAGATCGTTGCAGGGAGTCCCAGAGTGCGACCCTGAAAGTTCCAGAGAATCGATGAACCAGTAAGTCCAAGGACGCCTGCGATCGCCACCAAGGGGCCGAGAAATTTCACTAGAAGATTTTTCATGACGTAATTATGGCGAATCTAATCCAGTTGATGTGAGTTGGAACGGTGCGGGAGATCAACAAGCTTGATCCTGATCCAGGCGGAGCCTGATGCCTGTGCAAATTTTTCCTTGTGTTTGATCTTGAAGTCAATGATGTATCAAAGTCATCATCCAGGTTGGCTTTGTGACACCCGCGCTGTTTTCGATGCCGTGATGTTCTTTGGTTGTTTAATTGCTCAAGGATTGCAAAGAATTGATTGCGAGCATTCATTCATTTTCATTTGGATTGGTCTGATTTGGTCTCTAATGTTATTAGGAAGTCCAGTAATTGATTCTTGTCATGCGGCTGTATTGGCTCAAAGTTTTTTTTAGTAACCGCGTTGTTCTTGTTCACGCATTTGGAGCCGTATTTTTTGGTATTGAAGAATTGCTCGCTCTTTGCTGAGATGTGGAAACAGAGCTGATGCTTCTTGTTGATTGATGGGATCCAGTAACAAATCATAATGTCGTTCTGGTGTTACTTCCTCGGCTGATCGCTCCCATCGTTGATGGATCGGCAGCCATCCAAACCAGCGTTGGCGCCATTGGCCAAAGGTTTCAAAAGGATGCATAGATCTTTTCTGTGGAGTCGATGTTTTCCGTTGTGATTAGGCTTGAAAACTCACGCGTTGATAACAGAACCACAGCCATTGCTGAAAGAGAAGATTTCGGTGTGATCTCCAAAGAGTCTGAGGATGGTCAGAATCAAAGTTCTGTGGTGGCGGTACATCGCCCCGGGCTTTGTCTCGTTCCATTTCCGCCAGAATTCTGTCGACGTTGTATTCGGGATGCCCAAGATGCATCAGTTGTCGTTGATCTGGTGTTTCGAAGATCGTGTAGCCGACTGACTCTCCATGTGCAAGTAGTCGCAGACGCCCCTGTCGTTGGGCTTCCTCCATCGCGGTATCTGGAAGCGTCGCGTAGCGACTTTGCGGACAGAGAAATTGATCGTTTTGAGTTCCCATCAGAGAATGGCCTGGCACAAGGCTGCGCATCGGAAACACTCCAAAGAGTTTCTGTTGAAGTGGCACTTTGCGAACCCCAGTCAGATACGCCAGTGCAAATCCGGCCCAACACAAACCAAGAGTGCTGGCGCAGCTGATGCGTGCTTCATCAACCAGTTTTACGAATTCTCTCCAATAGGTCACCTCTTCAAAATCGAGATGTTCAACAGGTGCGCCGGTGATTATTAATCCATCAAGAGGTCCCTTGGCATTGGCCTCGTCCCAGCTTTTGTAGAGGCCGTCAAGGTGAGATTGGTCCCAGCTCTTGTACGCATGGGACTGCAAACGAATCCAGATTGGTTCGATCTGCAGCACTGAAAGTCCCAGTGGATGCAGCAGGTTGAATTCGTACTGTTTCCCCAAGGGCATGATGTTCAGAATTCCGATCCTCAAGGGCCGGATGTCCTGACGTTCAGCCTGCTCTGGTTTGATCCAGGAAATGCGATTGCGTTCAACGGCGGTGATCTTGTGATAGTTAGCCGGGAGGATCAGAGCCATGTCACAACATCTCCGATCAGGCGCCTGATGCCAGGGCCTGATCGAAGTCAGACTTGATGTCATCAATATGTTCAAGGCCCACCGACACCCTCACCATTGTTGGCGTCACGCCGGCGGAAGCTTGCTCACTTTCGCTTAGCTGTTGGTGTGTGGTGGATGCCGGATGGATCACCAATGTTTTGGCATCCCCCACGTTGGCCAGATGGCTTGCCAGTTTCAGGCTGTTGATGAATCGCACTGCATCGTCATAACCGCCGTTGAGCGAGAACATCAACATGCAGCCCATTCCTCGGCCTGTCAGATATTTCTTGGCTGCTGAATGGTATGGATCGCCGCTCAGGCCGGGGTAACTAACGCTTGTGACCTTCGGGTGTTGTTGCAGCCATTGCGCCAGCTCCATGGCGTTTTGAGCATGGCGTTCGACACGCAGGCTCAGCGTTTCCAGGCCTTGCAGCAGTAAAAAGCTGTTGAAAGGACTCACTGCCGGGCCCCAGTCGCGCAGTCCTTCGACTCGGGCTCTCAGTGCAAAAGCAATGTTTCGATTGTCTGGAAGTCCCAGCATCTTGCAGATGTCACTGCCGAAGCCAAACGCATCCCAGTGCACAAGACCGTGATACGCAGCGCTGGGCTGGCTCATCAGCGGGAATTTGCCATTGCCCCAATTGAAGGTGCCAGCATCCACAATCACCCCGCCGAGACTGGTGCCATGGCCACCAATCCATTTGGTAGCGCTTTCTACTACCACATCAGCACCATGCTCGATTGGGCGAAGCAAAGCACCGCAGGCCCCGAGGGTGTTGTCCACGATCAGGGGAATGCCTCGTTCTTTGGCGAGAGCTGATAGCCCTTCAAAATCAGGGATGTTGAAGCGGGGGTTGCCCATCGCTTCCACATAGATCGCTTTGGTGTTGTCGTCGATCTGCGCGGCAAAGCTGGCAACATCGTCTCCCTCGGCGAACTTGACGTTGATGCCGAGGCGGGGGAATTGAACCTTGAACTGGTTGTAGGTCCCGCCATAGAGGAATGACGTGGAGACGAAATTATCCCCAGCCTGCATGCAGTTTGTGATGGCCAAGAACTGGGCTGACTGTCCCGATGCGGTGGCAAGCGCTGCGACACCTCCTTCCAGAGCAGCCACCCGCTTTTCGAAGACATCCGTCGTCGGATTCATCAGTCGGGTATAGATGTTCCCGAATTCCTTCAGTCCAAACAGATTGGCGCCGTGTTCTGCGTCATTGAAGACGTAGGAACTGGTCTGATAAATCGGTACAGCTCTTGAATTGGTTGTGGGATCAGGGACCTGTCCCGCGTGCAGTTGCAGGGTCTCAAAGTGCTGATCCGTCACGGCGATCGCAAAAAAGTCAATCCATTTCTAGCGGTGCAGCGATCGAGCGACCTTAGCCGGCGTCTGGAGCAGGTTTGTCGGTTTCTGCCAGTGAGGGAAGGGTCTGACGCAGCAGCGGAGTCAACTTGCTGCGCACTTCGCTGCGAAAGCTGTCGACCGTTCCGCCCAGCAACACCGGATAGGGCTGTTCTCCAGTGAGTTCGCGTAAATGACGCCATTTGCTGTTCTCCTTTTCTTTCAGTTCCGCCAGCGCGGCCTGAAAGTCATGTCTGCGTAATTGCATTTCCTCGCCGACCAGCGCAGATGCCTGTTCAGCCATCTGCTCCCGGAAGGCATCAAAGCTCTTAGCTTTGATCGTGTCCGGAAGACCAAGGACAGGCTGGTAATGGTCTAGAAGACGCAGCTCTTCCTCCAGAAGAATCGGCCACGCTCCCTGAGATCCTTCAGTGAGCTGCATCTGGGACTGTGCCGCGCACATGGCATCCAGGTGGAAACGCAGCCAGCGGTAGTAGGACTTGTCTTGCGTGTTCTTTTTGACAGTGGCTTTGCCGGTTGCAAGAACGGGCAGAGCTGCTTCGGCTTTGCGCAGAAAAAGACGATCTTCCCGCTCCAGGTTCATAGCCCCCCAGCGCTGCCGATACTCCCAGAGTTCGGCGTAGCGACTGACATCGTCAGCAGACCAGCCGAGACCGGCCAGTTCGTCGGCGCGATGGGTGAGTTCTTTTGCCACGCAGCTTGTTGAGTCCTGATCTCAGAAGCGTAGATGCCAGACGATGAAAGGCCAGGGGGGATGGCCACTGTTGCAGCATCTTCAACCCATGTCTGCGTCTTGCTTCAGGGTTGGAGCTCTTCCTTCAGCGGTGCACTGTGGCGGTTTTGTCGCAGATAGTCGATCACCCCAATCGGTTGTTGTTGCTCATAACCCTCATGCAGCCAAAGGTCACCGCCTGAGGAGGCGTAATGGATCTGCCATTGGTGAAGACTCCGATAGGTCAGTGGCTCTTCCTTAAGTAGTGCTGCGTAATGGAGCACTGCTCGGCCGTAGTGGTCGCTGTTGTTGTAACCCCAAAGTCCGCTCCGGATGTCCTTCAACCCTCCGCGTCTCACGAGATAGCGAGCTGCTGCATGAATGGCATCCCATGGGTCACGGATATTGCCACCATTGCCGATGCCTGGTTCTGCCCAGGTGGTTGGTAAAAACTGCATCGGACCCTGGGCATTCGCAACGGAAACGCCATCGATCCTTCCCATTCCGGTTTCCACCAGATTCACTGCAGCCAGAACAGTCCAGTCGATCCCTGTGGCCGCAGATGCACTGCGGTAGGCCTTGAGTAGTTGATCAGCAGACGCAGGTGACTGGATTCTCCAGGCCGGCAATGTGGACGATGCAGGTCCACGGTGCATTGCTAGAAATTCTCTGCGGGCAGCGATGTGCTGGTCAAAGACCCAGCGCCAGCGTGGATCAATACGGGAGCGGACGTTCTCACTCAGCTGCGGGCGCTTGGAGAGAACTCTGTAAATCACCTGTTGCTGGTGGGCCAGAGCGGCGAGGTCTTGTTGAGCCAGCTGCGGGGTGATTAAAGCAGCCTCGATATCGGTAATCAGCGCGGCGATGTCACTTGGTTCTTTCGGCACCAAGGGATAGTTCCGACCATTCGGAGCAACGGGCAGGCCTGTCTGCTTTGGCAGGTTCGGGATTGTTGCGCTGCTTGGCGTTGTATCGATAGCCGTCTCGATGGTTTCAACCGTCTTGCAGGCCACGGTGATCGGACTGAGCAGAACAGCAATGCTCATCAGACAACGCACCCAGACCCTGGTGTCAGGCAGATGACTGTTCACCAACGCAGAAAACCCCTCCGGTCATGGAAGTCTGGCTTGTCTGCTGGATGGGACAGAGCCCAATAACTCAGACATTTACTTCGGTCTTCCAGAACCATGCTCAGGGCAATTTCAGGAATCTCTGCGTGAGGCCACCAGGGCTGGAGTGGAATCTGAATGGTGCAGCGGCAACCAACACGTTCAAAGCTGAAGTGCACTTCAGGGGGTTCCGCCAGTGGCTCTGCCATGCCACCCGTGCGGTAACTGCTGAATTGATAAAGGTTCCAGTCTCCGTTCGGCGCAATATTCACCTCCCAGTACCCTTCGTCACCCGGACGAGCAAGAAAGGCTTCGAAACAGGTGTGCTTCCAAAGGTTGTCTTGCCTCTGTGACGTGTTCTCTTCCTTAGTGCTGTTGAACAAGAGGCCATCGACGCAGCTTTCGGCCAGCTTCGGGCCAAGGCTGAAGCTCAGTTCAAGAGCAGCGTCTTCGGTCCAGACAAACTCCGCGGTAGCGAAAACCGCCGGGCATTGAGCATGGTCGAAGGGAATGAGTGGGCAGACCTGCCTGACCATCACAGGGTGTCGTCCCATCCCTCAGGTCCTCGTCCAAGCTGTGCCGGTTTGAGCTCGATGCCTTATTGCGTGCCTTGTCGTCACTGTTGAGTGGTGAAGTCCGGCCTGTTGAGATTCGCAGATTAGGAGCAGAGTCAGAATGGAACCAGGGGCAGCTGACAAAACATGAGCCTGAGAGAACACTTCGCTGATCTGTTGATTCGCGCTGCCTGCCGCATCGCCCCACCTGTGAGTCCCGACGAATTCGAAGACTTGCCACAGTTGTTGGAACCCTTGGAGGATGCTGACCCTCTCACGATTCCAGCTTCGGCCGATGCTGCTGATCTGCCTTCCGTGGAACCACTCTCGTTGGATCAACGTGTCATCAGCCGTTCGGTTAAAACCCTTAAGGCCGAAGCCATCAGCTCCCTGGCCACTCTTCATGCAGCCCATTTAGTGGGTGCCTCCGTCTGGGATGAGCGCCGAATTGCTGCTCGGGTGAATGCTGCCTCTGGTATCAAAGCTGCCAGTCCTGAAGTGCTTGCTGAAATCGAGGGGTTGGCCGTCACCTGGCAAAACGACCTGTCTGCCATCACCAACGCGCTGCAGCAGGTTGCTGCCATCAGCTGTCCAGAAGCACCGATTTCTCAGGACCTTCGGCTTGAGGGGGAAGAGCAAGACCTTGCAGCAGATCTGATCGAATCCTGTTCCGTGGAACTAACGCGCCATCAATTGGAACTGGCCAACCCTCAGGGCGAAGACTCTGAACAAGATCCAAACGCTGAACAAGATCCAAACCAACAAGATTGATCGACAGACTCAACACTCAATCAAGGACTGAGCTGGAACAGCTGTGCAGGTTCTTTGCAGTCTGAGGGCAGGGATTGGCAACAGCGACACCGGTTCACGCTGAGCTGAGTCATCCTGGTTTGACACCAAGCAAGCAGCAGAAGATGTCAAAGGAAACTGGAAAGAATGATCGCTCCCCTGGTTATAGGCAAGCCAGGGAGTGGTTGATTTCAGCAGCTCTAGAGACTGTGCTTGATCATTGTTCAGGCGAGGATCTTGCGCGGCTGAGGCTGAATGTGTCCTCAGAACTTCAGAACTGTGATGTACTGATACCTGATTTTAATGAAGAGACCAATCAATATGCTGATCTTATTGTACAGCAAGCAATCGCGACGATCTCTATCTTGATCTCAAAGGAATACAATATCACTATTTTAAAGTAGGAAGCCTGATCCCATTTCACTTCTTGAGAGGGGTTTGATTTTTGTAGGCTGATCCAATGCATTGTTAATCAGCGAAGATCTGAGTGATTTTTGGTTGTCAATATGGCTGAAACTTATTGCGCTGACTTTGGCGGATCAGTAGGCAGGTGTTTTGCGCCACATGGGAGTGGGGTTTATTGTTTCCATCCTGTTGATTCTTGATGGCATCCTCTGTAGCCCATTGTCTTGACCTGATTCGCAGGTGATTGGTGGCAAGCTTATTGCTTTTTGGCAGAACAAATCTTGTTTTTCGGAGGATGTCGCAAAGGAGCAGCTACAAGAGATTTGGTTTTTCCTTGTAGTTATATCCCTTGGTCAAGATGTTTGTTTCATTCTCTTCGGTGCACTCCGCCTGTGTGCTTAAGGCTTAGCGTTCTTGCGATAATTCTTCGATCAGGTTGTTGAGATCTTCCCATTGATTCTCGATCGATCGTGTCAGCGCAAACTGAACCTCAGCACGGTCGAGATTGTGCTGAGGCCTTGATGTTCGGAAGTAGCGGTCTCCCGACAGATGATCTGTGAGAAAGCGGATTCCAAGCTCAAGTGGAATCAGGCGAATGCAATCAGGTAGGTAGCGGAAATCCTCTGGCGTGAGGAATGATTGACCGATCGACAGATATCCCTCAAGGATCGCGCGGCAAAGGTTGAGATCAAAGCTGACCTTTCCTGGATCGAGAGTTTCCTCTCCCAATCTGTTGCAGCAGGAACGTAGACAGTCGCCGATGTCGTAATGAACCAGTCCAGGTTTCACCGTGTCAAGGTCGATGAGACCGACGGCCTGTCCGGAGGCGTTATCGATCATCACATTATTGATCTTGGGATCTCCGTGGATCGGTCGTCGTTTCAGTTCACCTCGTGCGCAGGCCTGCTCAAGAACATCGATCCCTTGTCTTCGCTCTTCGATGAAGGAGACGGCCTGAGTGGTGCGATGGCTGATCTGATCATTTGATCTGGAGAACACCAGGTCGAATTCAGCCAGGTAAGCCGGCGCAATGTGGAAATTCTCGAGCGTGTCTGCCAGTTCGTCAGTGGCCAGATCACTGATTAGGTGGTGAAACATCCCCAACCCGTAGCCCAGTTCACGGGCATGAAGGTCGTCTTGGATGACATCCGTTGTGGTGGCTGCACCGATGTGGGTGATAGACCTCCAGAACTCCCCTTGATGTTCCACCCAGTGGCCATCGGCATCCAGTGTCGGCAGAACTTTGGGAACCTCCCAGCGACGACCCAAAAGTTCTGGCGGTTGTTGTGCAAGACGCTGCTCAACGTGGCTGCCCAGTTTCAGCAGATTGCGCATCACCAATTCAGGTTGTTCGAACACATCAGTGTTCAGGCGCTGCATGACGAATGCTGATCGTGATGCGCTGCGATTGAGTGTCACCAAAAATGTGTCGTTGACATTTCCAGACCCGAGCTGGCTGATCCCATCGATCTGTTCCGGTGGATGGAACAGGCCTGCAATGGTCTCCAGGATCGAATTGGAGCTGGAGAACGGGGAGGACACGGCGAATCGCATGGGTCTCATTACGAAACATGCCGTCTTTATTGCCCTTTGCCAGCAATCAGTGTGCGGAAAATCAGGCGGGAACGCGGCAGCATGGTGATCGTTGTCTGAATGGCACGGGTGCCACGAATTCTTCACACCGCTGACTGGCAGATCGGCAAGCCCTATCGCTGGATTGAAAATTCTCAGAAACAGGCTCGTTTGCAGCAGGAGCGCGTTGATGCCGTTCTGAGGATTGCTGAAGTAGCAAGCCAGCAAGAGGTGGACGTAGTGCTGGTTGCCGGTGACCTGTTCGACTCGAGCACGGTGGCTGCTGCCATGGTCATGGAGGTGCTGGAAGCGGTGGGATCGATCCCATCACCTGTGGTCGCGATCCCTGGAAACCATGATCACGGTGGTGCCGGTGGGATTTGGAGGCGTGAGGATCTCCGCCGGCAGATGCAGCAGCGTGCTGGCAACCTTCAATTGCTCCTCAAACCGGAACCGGTTGATGTTGCTGGTGTCACTCTTCTGCCGTGCCCCCTGCAACGACAGCGGATGAGCCAGAGTCCTTCTCTCTGGCTCGATCAGCTCAACTGGACACAACTCGATCCGTTGAAACCGCGCGTTGTTCTGGCCCATGGCTCGGTGCAGGGTTTCGGTGATGAAGGCCAGGTCAATCAGCTTTGCTTTGAGTCTCTGCCCCGTGATCAAATCGATTACATCGCCCTTGGCGACTGGCATGCGCTGATCGAGGTTGATCGCAGAACCTGGTACAGCGGCACACCGGAACCCGATCGTTTCCCCACCGGGCCCGATGACTTGAGATCACAGGTTCTTGTGATTGATGTGGAGAGGACCCAACCGCCAACGGTCATGGTGAAACCCACGGGTCGTCTGCGCTGGCACCGGATCACCATGACCCTCAACAGCGATGCCGATCTGCCCCGGCTTGAGCAAACACTGGTCGAATCTGTAGGCAGTCGCGTGGGTCGCGATCTGATGCGGCTTGAACTCAACGGACAACTTGGTCTGCAGGGCCATCTCCAATTGGAGGAACGCCTGGCGCTGCTCGGGGAACAGCTTCTTCACCTCCGCCTGCGAGGCAAGCTGCACCGTCAACCAACCGCGCAGGAGAGGGATGAGCTGCTGCTTCGGATGGATAGTCCCCTGGTCAGCACCATTGCGGCAGGTCTTCAGGACGAGCTTCAAAGCAGTGCTGATCCTCTGGTTGAACAAGCCTTGATCGAGTTGCACCGTCTCTGCTCCATGGATCCATGCGCCTGATTCGTTGCCGACTGGAAAGCATTCGCCGGCATCGAGCGCTTGAGGTGTCCTTTGCTCCTGGGCTGACCTTAATTGGAGGTGCCAATGAATCCGGTAAAAGCTCGCTTGTGGAGGCGATGCACCGCACATTGTTTCTGCGTGCTTCTGCCACGGGAGCAGCAATTCGTGATCTGCGCTCGGCAACACATGCAGGTCATCCCCAGGTCGAGATCGACTTTGATGCTGCTGGGCATCGTTGGTCATTGTTGAAATGTTTTAGCGGTGCCGGCGGAACCAGCCGCTTGAGTCGAGCAGGTCAGAAGGCTTTGCTTGGTGGCGATGCCGAGGACCAGCTGGCTGTTCTTTTGGGAGTCGAGGAGATCATCGGTAGCCGTCAGGTGAACCGTGTTTTACCCACCCGTTGGGCTCACCTCTGGGTGATGCAAGGACTGGCCGGTCGCAATCTGCTGGATCTCAGCGGCGAGCACTATGACCTCAAGAGATTGATCACTGCTTTGGAAGGCCAGGCTGAGCAATCTCTGCAGTCGCCGATGGATCAGCAGGTCTACAACCATCTTGAGCAACTTGTGGCCTCCAGCCTCACCAGTCGGGGCGTGAAACAAAACAGTGAACTCTGGAAGCGCCGGCGGGACGTTCAACAAGCTTCAGAGCAACAATCCGAAGCACAGGAGCGACTGCTCAGTTATGAAGCAGCCTGCATCGAGCTTGACGCCAATGAGCAGGCTCTTGATCAGCTGGAGTGCCGTGCGCCGGAAGTTCAGAAGCGACGTCGACAACTTCTCGCTCTCAAGGATCTGCAACAACAGCTGGCTCCTCTTCGTCTTCAGCAGAGCCAATGGCAACAACAACTCAGTGCTCTGAGTCGTCTGATCAAGGAAATGCAGGCTGCTGAAACGGCGATGAAGGTGTTGCGACAGGAGCTCAAGGTCATGAACGAGTCCGCCGAGACCACCTCCATCACACTCGTTGATCAACGACGTGCTTGTGAACAACTCGACTTCAAGCGTCAGATGCTTGAAGAGCGTGGCCATGCACTACGACGTCGTCAGGACCAGGAACGGCTTGAACAACGGATCCAGGAAATGCGTCGTCACAAGGAACAACGCGCCAAATTCGAACAGCAGAAATCGCAGCTCAAGCAAAAGCTGACGGCACTGCCAAGTCGCGATGCCAGCGATTTGGCGGCTCTTCAAGCTCAGCAATCACAGCTCCGTGAGTTGGAGATCCGCCTTCAAAGCATGGCATCGCGAGTCGAATTGCAATCCTCGAACATGACTGTGCGCCTCGATGGCGAACAGCTCGGGATTGGCGACGTTGCTGAAAGGACTGGTGCTTTTCGGCTTGAAGTGGGTGAAGACGTCACCCTGTTGGTCAGTCCTGGAGAAGGGACCGGCCTTTCAACACTGATGGCCGAGAAGACACAGTGTCGGTCTCTGTTGGAGCAGAAGCTCAAGCTCTGGGGTGTCAACAGCCTCGAGGCTGCTGAGGCTCTGTTGCAGACGCGCACGGAGCTACAACAGCAGCTTGCTGTTCTTGATGCACGTCTTCGCCAGCTCATGGAGCAGCAGCAGAGCAACCTGAAGAGTGATCAAGACCTCGAACAACTCGATCAGCAGCTCGCTGAGCTGCGACAACATCCAGTTGATCCGGAGATTGTTGTTGAGGACGACCTTGCAAAGGCTTTGGACGACTGCCGCCAGAGTTATCAATCGGTTCAGCAACGGGTCCGCTCACTGCGTGAGGACTGTGAGCGCGTGGAACGTGAACAGAAGGGATTTGCTAAGACGCTTAAGGATCTCCAAATTCGACTGGAGCGTCATGAGGCTCAGCATGCCCAGCAGCTTCAGCAACAACACGAGATCGAATCGCGGCATGGCTCAGCGCAAACTATCGATTTTGAACTCAAGAAGGTCACGCATCAGTGTGAGCTGTTGCAGGACCAACTGCTCGTGCTGAGCGACAACTGTGGTCTGGCCTCTGGCACCAAGGTGGAGACATCACTGGCTGAGCTGGATGATCGTGAGCTGAAGCTCAATCGTCAACGCATCGATCTCAATCGTGAACGGGGTTCATTGCTCGAGCGCTGTGAACGTCTCGGAAGCCGTGAACTCCATGCCGAACTTGAGGAAGCGTCCAATCGTCTTGAGCTGGCGCAACAGTCAGAAGAACAGGAAACCCAGCTGGTTGAGTCACGGGTTCTGCTTCTCAAGCGATTCCAGGACGCGCGTGCGGATCTTTCACGTCGTTACTCGTCACCACTGAGAACCAGCATTAATCGTTTTATTGCCCCGTTTCTGCAGCATCCCGGCGACAGCTCGGAGCTGCATTTTGATGCCAGCGACGGCCTGAAGGATCTGCGACTTCAGCGCTCAGGTCAGAGCCTCGAGTTTTCACAACTCAGCGGAGGACTCAAGGAACAGCTCAACGCAGCTGTTCGCTTGGCGATCGCTGAGGCTCTGCGAGATGGTCACGACGGCTGTCTTCCTTTGTTGTTTGATGACGCCTTTACCAACAGTGATCCCTCGCGACTTGAAGCGGTTGGGAGCATGCTCCGGCAGGCTGTAGATCTGGGTCTTCAGGTGGTGCTTCTCAGTTGTGACCCCAATCCCTACCGAGAGGTTGCCGATGCGGTGATCGACCTCGACGTTCACTGATTGTTTGGACTTGGATGATCAAGTTCAGAGTGCGTTTTCGATCACGTTCATGGCTTTGAGATAGGCCGGTGGTTCATCAGCTGTGTCCTGTTCCTCAATGCCGTTGTCATCCCGAATCAAGCGGCGGGCGTTATCGGCAATCACAGCATTCACCAACAAATCCATCGCTTCGGGCTGGTCAAGATTCTGGAGTGCCTCTGCGTACCGCCGGCTGTGGGTGGGTCGCACCGACTCCTGGCAGTAATTGGAGAGCTCACGGCTTTCGGTCATCACCGAAAACGCCACATCTTTGGTGGTGGAATTTCCATAAATGGCCATGTAGAGCAGATTCACCATCGATGCGTCGTGCACGGGAATGGCGTATTTGCGCACGATCTGTGGCCAGTAGCGCAATGACTTGAGACCTTCCAGGCCTCCTTTACGCAGGCCTGCCTGTTCGCACCAGTTCTCGAGCTCTTCCATCGAGTGTGGACAGCGCTTTTCGTCGAGCATGTGCTCTGCTAACACCTGACCTGCATGGAAATTTCGGGTCGGTGTGCCGGAAACCGGCAACATCATGCTGCCGCGTACGTCAGCCACCATGGCGGTGAGTTGCGCAAAGGTGTGATCGCGCACCTTCTCCATATCTCCCCCGCGCACTAAAGCCGCTTCGATCCTTTGAACGCCATAACCGAGCTCCGTCAGTGCAAAAGGCTGACGGTTGTAAAGCCTCTGGCGATTGCGCCGAGCCATGGAAACCGTTGCCGCTTGGTCCAGACACTGGTCAAGCAGAAGCGTCAGCAGAGTTGGAAGCACTCCAGGGTTGTCCTGGTGATAGGCGTAGCCAAACCCGGCGAACACCGACGACATGTTTTTCGCTGCCTTGATGTACTGCCCCTCAATGTTGTGAACCCCAGCTGAGACCTGAATGTTCGGCGACAGTCGATCCAGCATTCGCGCTCCCAGGAGCGCTGTCAGTGCGTTGGGATGGCAGAAGTTGGCCGTGAAGCTGTCGAGCGGATTGCGCAGGGCGCCATGACGGTGAAAGCCTGAGAAAAAGCCCAGGCTTGGGACTTTTTCACATAGCACATACGACTCGTTGATCAGGTTGTCATGACTGAATGATCCGGCCAGGCAGGCCAGAACAACGTGTTGCCGACCCAATTGATCCCGCAGTTGAATCGCTTCGATCAGGTCTTCTTCAACATGATTGCTGTTGGCACTGAGCACCACCAGCTCACAGCGTTTGAGCAAGTCAGCCAGTGTGTTGGGCTGACGCACACCACCAACTCGATGGCTGCCCATGCGTTCCATGACCGCCACATGCTTCGGGTCCATGCCGTCGAGGGCCGACTGCGTGAACGCACCGAGAAGCTCGCGATCGGGTCGGGGTGCCAGCAGCAGATTCTCTTCGTCCTTCTGCTGCATGGCGCAGTTGTAGGCAAGGGAAGCGGGATAGAGCCCCACGCTGTAAAACCCGACCTTTCCGGTTTCCAACTCCCAGACCCGCTGACGCACCTGATCCCTGTCGAGGCTTGGAGGAAAGAATCCGTTTGAGTTCAACAGTGCTGCAGTACTGAGACTCATTGCAATGAAGGGGAGGATGAGGTGAACAAAGGATGGAAAGCTTGGGCTGGCAGCCGAGTTACACCACCGCTGTCTTTGGCAGTGTCATGAGCTCGGAGCAAACCGTTGGATCAGCCTGTTCAACCTCAGCATTGATCCATTATCTGCTCTCAGGTCAGAGGGAGCTTCGCCCATGCTGCAGGGATGATGGCTGAGAACACCAGCCGAGAATCTCATTCCCCAAGTTTGTGAATGGTTTGTCTGGCGACAGATGGAAGAATCGATTGGTTGAGATGTGCATCATTGAAGACTGACTTTGCGTTGACAATCGGTTGCTGTGCGTCAGACAGCTCCAGAGAATGTTGCTTTTGTTCGAGAGATCATGGCGTTGATGGTTTATACTTATTTCAAGACCTAATGCCTTTATTTAGTTTCTGAGCGATGAATAGCCTGGAAATGGAGAACGAAATTCGTGTTTTGCTCGGAAGTGGAGAGATTGGAGTGCTGGAAGGTCTTTTGGTGGATTCGGCGGATTGGGGAGTCAATATCAGGATGACATTAAATGAAAATTTTGTCGAAGTTGATTTGATTAAAAACTGGGATGGATTTGAAATGATTTTGCTTGATGATCAAAATCGAAGTTCTATCCAAATTGATGAACTCAAGGACATTCTGCAGGTTTTAAAAAGTCACTATTAATCCTCCTGTGACACTGTTTTGCTTCCGTTTTCGTAGGCGAATTTCATTGCAAAGATTGCTAGGTTTAATGCCAATGTGAATGAATTTGCGATCATCACCGGTTTGGCGTCAGCCTGATACCCATAAATCACCCAACAAAAACACCCTGTGCTGAACGTGAGCAGCAAAGCATAGGAAACGTCCTTGGCTGATCGCGTTTTCCATGTTTTGATCACTTGTGGCAGAAATGCGATTGTTGAAAGTGTCGCTGCTGCGAAGCCGAATATTTCCGATGAACTCAAATCTAATGTCATATGAAAAATGTTCATTGATCAAGGTTGCAGCCTTGATGATAGCTGAATCAACCAATTGTTTGAAGCTAAAGAACACGGAATCTCAGGCTCAGGTTTTTCAAGACATCCTCAGAACTCAGGGCGATCTTTCAGGCAGCTTGAATCTGGCCGAGCCCGTTGCCAGCATTCATCCACAAGTGATGTGATCCTGTAACTTTAAAGGTTTTCGGCGGTACAAGAACAAGAGCTAGCATGCCCCTCTGGTTCATGGAAGAGAAAGCGATCAACGATGAACTGGTTAAACTGGACCTGCAGTCAAATCAGCATCGCCATGCTGATTTCCTTGGCGTCAACCCATTTGGAAAGCTTCCTGCTTTGATCGACAGTGATGTCCTTCTTGAGGATGGATCTCCACTCAAGTTGTTCGAAAGTGGTTCAATTCGTTTGCATCTTGCCGAGACTTATAGCTTCGGCCTCATGTGCTTGATTCGTTCCCTCCAGTCGTGATCGTGAATTTCCACGACTCATGGAGGTGCTCAATCGTTAACTAAATCCTGAGCGTCCTCTGGTTGGCGATTGCTGAGGTGCGGCTGACTGCGCTGTTCAGGCCCATCTCAGTGACCTGCCATTGTTTTCCCCAGAGCTTGCTCTCAGCCCCTATCCGGTGATTCAGGCTGTGATTGAGCGCACCCATCTCCGGCCTGCTTTCAGGTTGGTCATGGGTTTTGCCTGAAGTCTGATTATCGTTCCGCTGTTCGATGATTGGCGATTCAATCGCTGCATGGGAGGGTGAGAACCAAGCTCGCGACAGTATGGTTGGGATGGATCTCGCTTCACTGCATCAGGAACTCGTCGCCAGTCCAGACCTTTTGATCGTGCAGGACCTTGACGGGGTCTGCATACCTCTGGTGAAGAATCCACTCAGCCGGAGCCTTTCTGCGGATTATGTGCATGCCGCTGCTCGATTACGTGGCAGTTTTGTGGTGCTGACCAATGGCGAACACGAAGGTCACCGCGGAGTGAATCGCCTTGTTGAGAAAGCACTCGGTGACAGTGAAAAGGCCCGAAGTCAAGGTCTCTATCTCCCCGGGCTCGCTGCCGGTGGTGTGCAGCTGCAGGATGAATTCGGCAACGTCACGCATCCAGGAGTCAGTGAGGCTGAAATCAGCTTCCTGGCATCGGTTCCAGGGCGGATGAAGGCACTGATGTGTTCCATGCTCCCTGCCTTGATGCCGGAATTGAGCGATCAGGAGCTATCCGTTGAGGTTGACCTGGCGGTTCTAGATACTCAGCTCTCACCAACCATCAATCTCAACCACCTGTTCAGTCGGATCCCTGATGATGTTGCGCATCAGCGCCGATTGCAGTCAATGCTGGAGTCGCTCATGCAGCAACTGATGGCGATGGCCGTTTCCGAAGGGCTTCACGACTCTTTCTTCCTGCATGTTGCGCCGAATCTCGGGCGTGATCCTCTTGGCTGTGAACGGCTCAAGCCTGCCGTGAAGCGAGATGTTGGCAGTACCGACATCCAGTTCATGTTGCGAGGAGCCATCAAGGAAGCGGGATTGCTGGTGTTGATCAATCGCCACATCGCAGCACGCACAGGCACGGCACCTCTCGGTGAAGCGTTCAACGTCAGAACAGCACCCAATGACCATGAAGCACTGCTGGCTCTCTGCAAGCAACGGATACCTCGTGAACAGATGCCTCACCTCGTCGGCGTTGGTGACACTGTCACTTCAACGATCAATCCTTCTGGAGGAGGCTGGTTGAGAGGAGGCAGTGATCGAGGCTTTCTCACTCTCCTTCAGGAACTCGGATGCAGCTACAAACGTCCAAACCGGGTGGTGCTTGTCGACAGCAGTGGCGGAGAGGTTGACCGACCGTCGTTAACCGATGGCTCTCTCGCTGGGATCAGTGACCCTGAGGATCCTCTGCATTTCGATGTCTGCATTCCTGGTGGTCCCGAGGCCTATGTGAACTGGTTCATCGCTTTGTCGGAAACTCGGACCGAACTCACACCCTGAAACGTTCCTGCCAAATTGATCTCGGTGTGTGCCCTGATCGTTGAACAGTCGCCTCCCTCACCTTGCGGGTGATTCGCCAGAATTCCAACAGGTCACGGCTTCAGATCGCACCCCGACGTTGACATCAATCTTTCCCGAAACACTGAGGTTCCCCCCCGTTCGTCGAGGCAGATTGACCACCCTGCAGGTCAACCTCGGCTATCGATGCAATCAGAGCTGCAGTCACTGTCATGTGAATGCCGGCCCCTGGAGGAAGGAAATGATGGCTAGGGAGCTCATTGATCTGATCCCTGAGGTGCTCGCTCGCCTTGGTCTTCGCTGTCTGGATCTCACCGGCGGTGCACCGGAACTGCACCCTCAGTTTCGTGAGCTTGTTACGGCGGCCAGGGCTCTTGGCGTCGAAGTGATCGATCGCTGCAATCTCACGATCCTCAGCGAACCCGGACATGAGGATCTTGCTGAATTCCTGGCGGTGATGGGTGTGAGGGTGGTTGCATCTCTGCCCTGTTACGAACAGGAGAGGGTGGATCTGCAGAGAGGCCAGGGGGTCTATGAGCGCAGCATTGCAGGTTTGAAGCAGTTGAATCGGTTGGGATACGCCCAACCCGGATCACCCTTGCAACTGGATCTGGTGTTCAACCCTTCAGGCCCTTCCCTTCCTCCGGCTCAGGAATCCCTTGAGGCCCAATACCGGCAGGCCTTGTCTTCTAGCCACGGGATTGCGTTCTCCCACCTACTCACGATCACCAACATGCCGATTCAGCGGTTCGCGCGAGATTTGCAGCATCAGGGTCAGCTCGAGCCGTACCAGCAGATCTTGCGTGAGGCACATCGACCGGAAAATATTGCTGAGGTCATGTGCCGAAGCCTGATCAGCGTGAGCTGGACCGGAGCGCTCTACGACTGCGATTTCAATCAGCAGTTGAATCTTGCATCTAACGCTGGCCCTCGAGTGCTCGCTGATCTACTCAGCGCTGCGGATGGACTGATGGATCAACCGATTGCCGTCGCAGACCATTGTTTTGGGTGTACGGCTGGCAATGGATCCAGTTGTGGTGGATCTCTTAGTTGAGAGTGACCTGAACGCCAGCTGGCGTGAACAGGAACACATGCACCCCAAGCCGATGTTCCTCACCGTCGACAGCCCTCACGCCACCGGACACGAAATCAGCGGTGCGTTGTGCCTGGGCGATCTCCATGGACGTGAGATCAAGCACCACCGTTCTTTGACTGCGAACAGCCAGAACAGCTGCCATCCCCTCCGTCACGTCTTGCGGACGGATCACAAGCAGTTCCCGTAATTGGGTTGGAGTGAATTGATTCATTACTCTCAGCCTGGCGAGGCTGGAGGAAATCCGCATCAACCGTCACCATGCAGAGATGACCAAATCTTCCTCACCTGATTCGGCGCCAGCTCATTGCGGCAGTAAGCCCAAACGCCTGGCTGTTGGAATTGCCCCACTCGGCACTGTTTCGATCGGCATCGTGCCGATGGGAGTGATTTGTATCGGCATCGTTCCGATGGGGGTGGTCTCCATCGGTGTGGTTGCCATGGGGGTGATCAACCTCTCAATTGTGGGAATGGGACTGCTGGCAATCGGTGCCAATACCATGGGGGTCTGGACGGTTGGACCGATGAGCATGGGTTTGGTCCAGATCGGTGGGCGAGGCAGCCACAATCACAGCAGCCCTAACCACAACAGCAATTCTCTCGCTGAGTCAGAGGACGATCCACGCTTGCTGGCTTTCCCAACCAAAGCTGAAGCTGAAGCACAGGCCAAGCTGATTGGCTGTGAGGGAGTCCACCAGATGGGCAGTCACTGGATGCCTTGTTCCGAGCATTCAACAGGCCATCACTAGGAAGCCCTGATCAGCGGCATGCAGGGCAGATGCCACGCACATTCAGGCTGGAATCGATCAGTTCAAAATCGAATTGCTTGCAAGCATCACGCCCTGCCTGAAGTACAGGCTCATTTTCAAATTCTTCCGTACGGCCGCAGCGCACGCAGACAAGGTGATGATGGTGAATGTGTTCTTCATCCGCCAGCTCGAAACGACTTCCTCCATCTCGAAGTTCTAGTTCCTGAAGAAAATCCATCTCCACCAACAACCGCAGGGTGCGGTAGATGGTTGCCAGCGAGACCTTGGACTGATTGTCCACAAGCTGACGGTGGACCTCTTCCGCACTGAGATGACTACCGCTGCCGATCTGTTCAAACAGGTCCAGCACTAATCGCCTCTGCGGCGTCATCCGACGCCCTTCCTGGTGTAGCCCCTTCTTCAGAGTTCCGGTCGCTTCAGCAGAAGAGGTTGCAGGCGACATGCAAACGGAATGCAGTGTTTCTCAATAGTACGCACTATTGAGAGTCAACACCAGTGCTCGTTGACGACTTGTTTTCACCTTTGGCTGGTCGCAAGCGTGACCTCTGATACGAATCGCCAGTCCAGCTGTGACGTCAACTGCTAATGGGTGCGTTTTGGGGCTGATCTTTGCGGAACCTCATGCCGATTGATCTGACATCGGACTTAACAAGCCTCAACAGCCCGTCGAGGTTCAAGCCGGCAAACCCGATAGGCTGACTTGCCGTTCGATGAAAAGAGTGTCGGTCTCCTGGTCGGTGCTAATGCGCTTCGTCGCGAGCGGCCTTTTCTTGTTGGCTCATGGATTGCTGGTGCTTGAACACATCGCACTGGGAACAGCACTTCACGGCGTTGCCGAAGTCTTTCTGGCTCCCTGGGCGTTGCGTCACCGTGCCTGGGACCTGATTGTGATTGGGTTGATTTTCTGCGTTTTTGACCTGTGGGGAACCCTGAGATTGATCAATGTGCTGGGTTGAGCGTCACAGATTCCATCCACCAACGGGCCACGCGTCCAGCTTGATTGGGTTGAGGCGCTGGCACCGTGACCACTACGAGCCGCTTGTTGCTCCGTTGGTAGTCGTAACGGCAGTATCCAGCACCTGTCCCTGAGCAAGACGCCAGTGACGACAGTTGATTGCCCGCCAGCTTCTGCTCAAAGGTCTGTACTTGTCCTTCAGGAGCAGGATTCCAGCCTGTGGAAGTGAGGGTTTGGTCGACAACCAAAATCGATTGCCCTGCCTGCAATTCAGGTGGACGTTGCTCCGCTTTGAGATCAACCCAGATCCCGGACATGATGAGTCCGGAAAAAAACAGCAGCCAGCGCATAACCGAGCCCGTTTACTCAGGCATAGCCATGGATCTGCTTCTAATGCCACGCTTCAGCGTTGATCCTGTTCGGCCTCTCTGGCTCCAAAGACCAGAGCGGCGAAAAAAGGCAGAACCGCAAGGGCTGTGAGGATTTCCACCAGTGATCTTCGAGTACAAGGAAGCTTGCGCTGTGTAACGGATCGCTGTGGTTTCAACAGTTACCAGCGCAATCACAACCCACAGCAGCTCCTTGTGATTCACCGGCTCGGTTCTGGATAACAATCAGGCCGACAGAACGATCGCCTGAGCGAATGATTGGTGTCCAGTCAGTTCATTGCACATCGAAGATTCGCGAGGAATTAATTGTTGTCGTTTCAGTATTGATAAAATTTTTGCATTGAATCAGCTCATTGAAGTTGTGTGATATGGAGTCAATCAATTTCCTTCCCATAAAAAATAACCACCTAACACACCAGCTTTATTGGAATGCAACATCACGTCGTTTGATAACTCCGCTTCTTTCAGAAGCTTGCTGTTGCCACCACCCAAGTGCAAAAAGTCCCAGTTCCAGATGTACTTTGTCGTTGATATGACTTTTTTAACACGCTGAATCCACTTCTCTTTGCCAATTTCTTCAAGTGCCGGTCTGCCGATATAGTCTTCGTACGTCTTTTTCTTTTTAAACAAATGATGGGCAAGTTCCAAGTTGGGTACCAGCCGTCCATCAAGAAACAAGGCTGATCCCATTCCTGTGCCAAGGGTCAGCACCATTTCAACACCCTCTCCGGAAACACATCCATATCCCTGTACATCTGCGTCATTGGCAACTCGAGTCGGTTTTTTTAGGCGCTGTTCCATTTGAGCGGCAAGATCAATGCCTAACCAATGGGTATCTAAGTTGGCAGCAGTTTCAATGATTCCATTGCTGACGACGCCAGGGAAGCCAACGGCAACACGATCAAATTCGGGTACTTTTCTGGTCAACTCTTGAATGACCCCAAGAATTGATCCCGGGGTTGCAGGGTGAGGAGTTTCTTGACGTTGTCGATCACACAACTCACTTCCTGTGGGGTCAAGAACAATGAGCTTGACACCTGTGCCGCCAATATCGACGCAGAGAGTGTTGGCTGATGATTTCATTCTTGCGCTTAATATTAATGATAGTCTATATCTGAAAACTCAGCTTTTCAATAATTTCAGGTTTTGTCGAAATTGCGTTTGAAACTATCGATATCCCGAGCCTTTGGCCAAGGTCTAAGGCTGAGACTGATTGTCCAGATTTTTCGATCTTGTATTGCTTGTGAATGAGGTATCTAGAATTCTGACTTCTCGCAGTCTCTTTGGAGGTCATCAGACCGCTGTTGATCGCTCCACTCGGTTTTTCTTGCACGTCAATGTCATCTTGGATGCCTCGCAGGTAGAGAGATCATGCCACTACCGCTATAGATATTGCACAGATCACGGCGATCGTTTTCAAGAATTTTCCCAAAGCCGTACCTGGCGCAAGCAAAACTCTGCTTTGAGCTTCTCGTTTGAATTTCGGTCATCAATCGGGGCGACAGGATTCGAACCTGCGACCTAGTGCTCCCAAAGCACCCGCGCTACCAAACTGCGCCACGCCCCGTTACCTCCGCATAGTAGTCGTTGGAGGTCACTCCCCCCATCCGCTTCAGCATTGCGCATTGATATCTTAGCTGAAACCACACTGATTGTTTGCTAACCACATCCTTCGGATTGCTCAATCGGATGGTTGAAACAGAGCGCAAATGGGTTTCATGACAATTGCTAGCTTCAACGAGTGGATGGAATATCGATTGATTCAAGCCATGTCATTGCTGTTCCGTGGCTTGATGAGGTATCGATCGAGCAGTTCAGGAAGGCGTTCAAACAGATCTGACTTGATGATGTAATCAGTCGCTCCATTATCGATAGCTTCTTGTCGTTTGGCCTCGTCATTGAACGAAGTAACAAGAAGGACCGGAATTTTCTCTGCGCGCTGATTGAGATGTCGAAGGCAGGTCAGTCCGTCCATGACCGGCATCATGAGATCAAGAAGAATCAGGTCAACCTTCTCAACATCTAAACAATCCAACAGTTCCTGGCCGGTGGTGCAAGCGAGAGGCTGAACGCCTTCATCGAATAACTCTTCGGCAATCAGACTGCGAAGACGTGGATCGTCATCTAGGAAAGCAACCTGTGGTTTTCTATCCATGTTCAACCCTGGCCAGTTACAACAATCATGACCGGGGCATGAGGATGTCGGTAAAATGGGTCGCCTGAGATTCGAACTCAGGACCAATCGGTTAAAAGCCGAGTGCTCTACCGCTGAGCTAGCGACCCCCCTTGAGCCGGAGCAAGCGATCCGGAACAGGCTGTGCCTTCAAGCACACAAGAAAAATATCACCCTGACGAACCATCGTCCATGAGCTCCTCGGAATCCATTTGTGCCTCAATTGGCATCACCATCATTGCCAGATCTGGTCAGCTGCTGATCTCACCCGCTTAAATCAGCGCTCCGAGTTCAGGACTGTGAACTGATGGCTGGTTCGTCCACTCCAGAGCCGTTGAAGATCGGTTCGCCAAGGATTGATCCTGAGGCTTGGGTCGCTAAAAGTGCCGTGGTGATGGGTGATGTTGAGATTGCAGCAGGTGCGAGTCTTTGGCCAACTGCCGTGGCAAGAGGCGACATGTCGTCCGTCGTGATTGGACCGCACAGCAACGTGCAAGACGGTGCCGTTCTGCATGGTGATCCGGGTTTACCCGTGTTGATCGGATCTCATGTCACGATTGGCCATCGGGCCGTGGTGCATGGGGCCACCCTTGAAGACGGTTGTCTGATTGGAATCGGAGCCATTGTTCTCAATGGCGTCACCGTTGGCGCAGGTGCTCTCGTTGCCGCAGGAGCGGTTGTGACCCGTGATGTTCCTCCACGCAGCCTGGTGGCAGGGGTTCCGGCTCTGGTGAAACGTGAGCAGAGCGATGCGGCAGTGCTCGAGCAGAGGCACCATGCGCTCAACTATGCGCAACTGGCTGCACGTTGGGCTGAAATGCTGCAAAACCAAACGGACTGACCTTTTTGAGCCTTCGCTGGACTCACATTCATTAGGATCACCCGACCATCCCTAAAAACCATGGACCTACGTGTCGTCGTCGTGGCAGCTCCGATCCTGATCGCCCTGGGTTGGGCTGGTTACAACATCAGCCGTGCTGCGATCGGTCAACTGCAGATGATGCTCAAGCGCGGAGAAGCTTGAGTTTTTCCAGCCGGTTCTGAACCGATCGATAGGGTTGAGAACGGTTCATTGAGATCTCTTGGGAGTTAGACCCGTCATTGTCATTGGTGCTGGCTTGGCCGGTACCGAAGCTGCTTGGCAGATTGCACAGGCAGGGGTGGCGGTTCATTTGGTCGAAATGCGACCTCTGAAACGATCTCCCGCACATCACAGCAGTGAATGTGCAGAGCTTGTCTGCAGCAACAGTTTCGGAGCCCTGAGCAGTGACCGAGCAGCAGGCCTTCTGCAGGAAGAACTGCGCAGACTCGGCTCACTGGTGATTCGAACCGCTGATGCCCATGCGGTACCGGCAGGCGGTGCACTGGCTGTCGATCGTGGTCGCTACAGCGCTGCCTTAACGAAGATTCTTGAGCAACATCCTCTGGTCACGTTCGAACGTCGTGAACAGATGTCCCTCCCCGATTCTGACCAGATCACTGTTCTGGCGACAGGACCGCTGACCAGCGAATCACTGGCGAATGATCTTCGTGAGTTCACGGGCCGTGATGACTGTCATTTCTTTGACGCTGCCAGTCCGATCGTCGACGGTGACAGCATTGATATGGACAAGGCTTTTCGAGCCAGCCGTTACGACAAGGGAGACGCGGATTACATCAATTGCCCGATGGATCAGCCTCAGTATCTCGACTTTCGCGCAGCGCTTCTCGAGGCTGAGCAAGCTGAACTCAAGAACTTTGAGAAAGACAGCGCCACATTTTTTGAAGGTTGCTTGCCGATCGAGGAACTTGCACGCCGTGGTGAAGACACCATGCGCTACGGACCTCTTAAGCCGATTGGCCTCTGGGATCCACGTTGGGGAGATGTCTACGATCGCGATGTGCGACGTGCCAAACGCGCCTACGCCGTGGCCCAGCTGCGTCAGGAGGACAGAGACGGTCGCCTCTGGAATCTGGTGGGCTTTCAGACAAATCTCAAGTGGGGAGAACAGAAAAGGGTTCTTCGCATAATTCCCGGGCTTGAACAGGCTGAATTCGTGCGCTTTGGCGTGATGCATCGCAACACCTTTCTCGAGGCCCCTGAGCTGCTTCAGCCCACGCTTCAATTCCGAGGGCGTCAACGCCTGCTCGCTGCCGGCCAGATCACAGGTACAGAGGGTTATGCCGCTGCAGTGGCTGGTGGCTGGCTTGCGGGGACCAATGCCTCCCGTCTGGCTCTAGGACGCCCCACGTTCGACTTGCCTCCCACCTGCATGATTGGCGCGCTGACGCACTTCATCAGTGAGGCACCATCGGGCAAATTTCAGCCGATGCCCCCCAACTTTGGTTTGTTGCCCGTTCTGCCTGAAAAAATCAAAGATAAGCGCCGTCGCTATTGCGCTTACAGGGACAGAGCCCTGAACGATTTGCTGTTAGCAACTGAGAAGCAGGAGTCTGTTGATGTCGCCTGTCCGGCCTGAAGATCGGCTGATTGAGCGCCGTTCCCTCAAGATCGGCGTCTACGCCAGCGCACTGATGGCGATAGCTGGGGTCGCTGTTCACGTGATTTCAGGCTCCTACGCCCTGCTTTTGGATGGCCTGTATTCAGCGGTCATGGTCGGTTCTGGTCTTGTGGCCGCAAGGATCAGTCGCAACGTGGTTCGACCGCCAGATCGTGCCTATCCCTTTGGCTACGACGGGCAGGAAGCGTTGTATGTGCTCTTCCGTTCTCTGCTGCTGATGGGGGTGCTCTCTTTCGCTGCGATCTCAGCTCTCAGCACCGTGATTGATTACGCCTATGGGGTTGAAGTCAGCTCTGTTCGGCTCGGACCCGTCGCTTGGTATTCCATTGCCATGGTGGCCACATGCTGGGGCCTTGCCTGGCGCCATCATCACGACTGGTGCCGGACAGGGCGGCACTCGCAGATCCTGCTCACCGAAGCCAAGGCTGCGCGACTGGATGGTTTGATCAGTGGTCTGACCGGCTTGGCTTTGCTCGGGTCACCGTTGCTCAACGGCACCATGCTGTCTGGCCTGATTCCTGTAACCGACTCCTTGCTGGTCTTGATGGTCAGTCTTCTGGTGTTGCGTGAACCGTTGCAAGGTTTCCTCATCGCTTTAGGGCAAGCAGCAGGTGCTTCGGCTGAGACTGATCTCATTCGCAGTACCCGGTTGGCCCTGGAAGATCTCCTGGCAGGACTGTCCTGCTGGCTTCTTGATCTCACGGTTTATCAGGTCGGTCGCACGGCCTTTGTGGTTGTTTATTTGAATCCAAGTCAACCGATGGATGGCGGCGCCATTGATCTGATCCGTGATCGCATTCAGGAGCGATGCCAGTCCTTGCTGGCCTGTCCTGTGCGAACGGAGGTGATCCTGACAGCAAAGCCACCCTTCGCTGCGTCCGGTGTTTCCTAGGGTTTAAAGCTGCAGCAATTTCTCAGGTGTGGCCGTGAGCTCAAACCCAGACTGGGATGTGATTGTGATCGGTTCCGGCATTGGCGGGCTGGTGACCGCATCTCAGCTGGCTGCCAAAGGCGCCAAAACCATTGTGCTTGAGCAGTATCGGATTCCTGGTGGTTCTGGTGGCAGCTTTCAACGCAAGGGTTACACCTTTGACGTGGGTGCCTCGATGATCTTTGGCTTCGGCGAGCATGGGCACACCAATCTGCTCACAAGGGCCCTTGCCGATGTGGGGCAGTGCTGTGAAACGGTGCCTGACCCGGTGCAGCTTGAGTATCACCTGCCCGATGGTCTAACCATGGCAGTGGATCGAGATTACGAGGGCTTCATCGCTCGTATGAGCGCCAGATTTCCCCATGAGGCAGGGGGAATCAGGGCCTTCTATGACACCTGCTGGCAGGTCTTTCGCTGTCTCGATGCCATGCCGCTTCTCTCTCTTGAAGATCCGGCCTATCTGGCCAAAGTTTTCTTTAGAGCCCCACTTGCCTGCCTGGGACTAGCACGCTGGCTTCCCTTCAATGTGGGCGATGTGGCGCGCAAACACATCCAGGATCAGGACTTGCTGCGTCTGATCGATATGGAATGTTTCTGCTGGTCGGTGATGCCAGCTGATCGGACACCGATGATCAATGCAGGCATGGTTTTCTCCGACCGCCACGCCGGTGGCATCAATTATCCGAAGGGTGGTGTCGGGACAATCGCCGAGAAGCTGGTGGCAGGGCTTGAAGCCCACGGCGGAACGATTCGCTACAGGGCTCGTGTTGAAAAGGTGCTCATCGAGCAAGGTCGTGCCGTTGGTGTGGCGCTTTCCGATGGAGTAGAGCTGAGGGGCAAGCGCATTGTGAGTAATGCCACCCGCTGGGACACCTTCGCTGGTGAAGGTTCACCTGAGAGCACTCTGGTTACGAAAGACCACACCCCTTCCGCCGAATCCACTTGGCGTCGTCGCTATCAACCATCAAGTTCGTTTCTGTCGGTTCACCTCGGAGTGAAGGCTGATGTTGTCCCTGAGGGCTTCCACTGTCATCACCTGCTATTGGAGGACTGGAATGAGCTTGAAGCCGAGCAGGGAGTGATCTTTGTGTCGATTCCAACGTTGCTGGATCCATCCCTGGCCCCTGAGGGGAGACACATCGTTCATACCTTCACCATGAGTGATATCCAGCACTGGGACGATCTCAAGCCCAAGGACTACAGAGCTAAAAAGCAGCACGACGCCTCTCGGCTGATTGAGCGACTGGAGTTCATCCTTCCGGGTTTGTCGCAGGCCATCGAACTGCAAGAGGTGGGTACACCCCGCACCCATCGCCGATTTCTTGGCCGGATGGGTGGTTCCTATGGGCCGATCCCGGCAGGTCGACTGCCTGGTCTTCTGCCCATGCCGTTCAACCGAACAGGATTGAACGGTCTGTATTGCGTGGGCGACTCCTGTTTTCCTGGCCAGGGATTGAATGCGGTTGCCTTCAGCGGCTATGCCTGCAGCCATCGCATTGGGGCGGATCTGGGTTTGAATCCATGGGCTCTCCCCGCTTGAATCTGATCACGTCAGAGCGCATGAGCTGTTTAAGGTCGTTTTGATCAGTTCATCTCCATGTCACCGGCTCCTCAACCCAGTTCTGCAGAGCTCGCGCGTTACCTCGAACTACGTGGTGAACTAGGGAAGCCTTGGATGCTTCAGATGCTGCGGCTTTCAAAATTGAAAGAGGCGCGCGACCAGATGACTCCTGAGACCTATCTGAAATCGATTCAGGAGGCCCATGCCGACCTAATGCGTCTGGGTGAATTCTGGAAGGGTCGAGAGGAGGAAGTCTTCAACGGCGATTACCGCCCCAACGATGTGATCGAGCCTCTGCCGGGTTCACCAGAGGATCGCTGAGCGATGCCTGTCGCGCTTCAGGAGCGGTTTCGACTTTCACCACTGATCAGGGGAACTCTCATCTGTGTCTACCTGGCACTGGTGCTGCCATTGCCGTTAATGGCACCTCCAGGTTTAAAGCTGACGCTCTGGCTGGCTGCCCCGATTGGATTGACACTAGTGCTTGCCATGCTCAGCGAGCGGGTCAACGTAGATGACCAAGGAATCAGCGTGGGTTATCCCCCTTGGTGCCGCTGGTTGATTCGTCGTGGTTGGCAGCTGCAATGGGGAGAGATCCAGCGACTGGTTCCTGTTGGTACAAGCCAGGGAGGAAGTGTCTATTACTTCACCACCTTCAACCAGGAGAAACGGTTGCTTCCACAACGTCTTGAGCAGTTCGATCGGTTCCTTTCAATTGTTGAGGGGAGAACCGGTCTCAAGACAGGCTCGATCCAACGGCTAACTCCACCCTGGACCTACCAACTGCTGTTTGGCCTGGCGGTTGGCATGCTGACTATCGAAATAGCGGTGGCTGTTGCCGTGAGAACGGGATGGATTGCTAGTCCGGCAGGTTATCCAGGCTGAACCGATATCCCTGCTGACGAACGGTGGTGATGCCGCCACCTTCGCCTAGACCTGCCTGTTCAAGCTTGCGGCGGAGCGTCAAGACCTGGGTATCCACTGAGCGTGGCCCACCACTGAACGGAGGCCAGGCCATTCTCAGAAGCTCTTGACGGCTGCGCACCATCCCAGGTGGCATCAGTAATGCGCACAGCAGGGCGAATTCGCGGGGACTGAGTTCAACCGGTTGCTCTCTCAGGGTCACCTGACGTAGCAGTAGATGGACCTCAAGGGGACCAACGGCAACGCGTTCCTGCAGGCCGCTGCGACCCCGCTTGAGCAGAGTGCGACAGCGGGCGGCCATCTCTTCAAGGCCAAAGGGTTTGCGCAGCACGTCATCCGCGCCGTCATCAAGCAATCCCACTACGGGTTCAGCGCCGCTGCGGGCTGTCAACACAATCACTGGACAGCGCAATTGCTGGCCAAGTCTCAGGGCAGAACTTTGTTCCAGCAGCTCAGCACTGACCAACAGATCAGGAGACTGCTCCTGACAGAGCTCAATGGCTTCCTGCGACGACGACACCGCAGCAGTGAGATGGCCGTCCTGGCGCAGACGCTGAACAAGGACGGTCCGCAGTGTCGGATGAGGTTCTACAACGAGAATCCGAGCGGGTTCTCGGGACGGAATCGCGGGAACAGTGAGTTGCTGCACAGGAGCCTGACCGGTTCCATGGGCGAGGAGATCGCGGGAGGAGGAGGTCACAAGGCATCCGAAAGCCGTCTTACGCTAATGCCTTTCCTAGGCACGCTGGTAACAGAGGCTGCCGTCCTCACCAAAGATGACATCTCTTCAGCACCCGGAGGCCATTCGCCACTTCCAGGCGCTCTGTGATGCCTGCCAGGAACTGACAAGTCGCTATCACGGCCCGTCTGAGTTGCGTCTCTATGCCGATGGCTATCTGCATGCTCTGCGCAGAACCGGTGATCTCGATCCAAGAGAACTGTCCAAGCTTGAGACACTAATTGAACGCTGGATCCTGGATCCTTCCAGTTTTATTGGTCCTGACGGGGATGTGAGCGCTCTCTACAGGCATCCGAATCAGTATTGAACCTCCGGGTCATGGGCATCAATCGTCATTCCCTTGAGGCTGTAAGAACGGTCTCGGTCGACGGAGGCTTCATTGAGCTGCGTTATTACCAACCTCACGCTGTGGAAGCTGCTGATCGGGTTCCTTTATTGATCACGCACGGAGGTCCAGGTGGTTCCAGCGTTGGTCTCTATGACGCTCTGAATCCCCTGGCTGATCAACGACCAACGATCTTCTACGACCAGCTTGGCTCGTTTGCATCACCTGCCGATCTGCTGCCGGAGCAGATGACACTGAAGCGCTTTGCGACGGAACCCCGTTGCATTCTCGATCAGTTGGGCATCGCCCGTGCCCATGTCTTTGGACATTCATGGGGTGGCGCAGTCATGACGCAGTTCTGCCTGAATCACCCAGATCGAGTGGCAGCCCTGTTGCTCTCGTCTCCTCTGCTGTCAACACAGCGGTGGATTGCCGATTGCAATCAGCTGATCAACAACATTCAAAGAGAGTTGGGCGAGTCGGTCGATTTGGAGACCGAATTCGAACGCCGACACTTCTGTCGTTCCGATCAAGCATCAGATCAAGAAGCAGTGCGTTGTGAGCGTCAGAGGGGCAACAACAAGCTTTATCGACAGATGTGGGGACCGAGTGAGTTCCAGCATCAAGGACGACTCAGTGACCTTGAGTTGTTTCCAAGCTTTCAGAATATCTCGAAGCCAACGCTGCTGATCTGCGGGGAATACGACACGGCCACGCCACAGACCCTGGAGGATGCAAGATCAATGCTTGGTGATCGCGCCCGATTGGAAGTGCTGAAGGATGCAGGTCACAAGACCTATATCGATCGCAATCAGACGTTCATTGCAGTGGTGAATCATTTCTTGGATCAGTTGGATGAGTCAGCTGGCTAAAGCTATCTCCAGCTTTTCCTTCAAAGTGTTGTCGTTGTACATCTCGATGAGGATGTCGGATCCACCCATGAATTCGCCTTTGACATACACCTGAGGAATGGTGGGCCAATCGGAGTATTCCTTGATTCCCTGGCGGACCTCAGGGTCAGAGAGCACGTCAAACGTCTCAAAACTCACGCCAAGTGCATTGAGGATCTGCACAACATTGTTGGAGAAGCCGCACTGAGGCATCAGCTTGGTGCCCTTCATGAACACAAAGATTGGGCTCGACTGGATCAGGCTCTCGATGCGGGATTGGGTCTGGCTGTCCATGGAAATCAGGCGATCAGAGAAAGAGGCGAATCAGTTGGGTGTGGAGGTGTTCAGAGCTAGGGCGTGAATGGCCTCTGAAGCCAGCTCCTCCCTCAAGGCTCGATAAACAAGCTGATGTTGACGGATGCGATTGAGACCGTCGAAGGCGGTCGACACCACGCTCACCTGAAGATGATCACCACCACCGGTGAGGTCCTCGACGCTCACCTGAGCATCTGGGATCGCGCGACGAATGGCAGAGGTGACCGCGTCAGGCTGAACCATTGGATCAGAGCTTGAACTCAAATGATGCTGGCAGATGAATGTCGCGTGTGAATCCGATCACTCACCAGCGGAAGCACCGCGGTAGGGGGTGTCAACGAAACCGAGTTCCAAAAGGCTCTGGTAGGCCTTCTGACCTTCTGGTTTGGCAGGGGTCATCAGTCTCACGACTTCAACCAGCACCGGCACAGCAACTGCCGGCTGCCCCTGACGGCGGAAGAGCGCTGCAAGACGGAGGTTGGACTGGGCAAGGAGAGCCAGAGCCGCACGTCCTTTGGTATCCATTTCCCTGGGGATACGGGCATCGAGCCCTCGGAATGAACCAGAGAGATCGCGGTAGAACGCCAAAAGCTGCTTGGAAGCAATTCGAGCGTTGTCGTAGTCCTTCTTCGCCTGAACCAGATTGCCGGATGCCACTGCTGCATCACCGCGCTGAATCAAGGCCTCGACGGATGAAACATTGAAACCCGAGCCACTGGAAGCAAGCACTTTGGTGGGTGAGCCAGAAGAATCCGCTCCCGACTGTGCCAATGCAGGGGTCATGCACAAGCCGGCAGTCAAGGCAATCGCTGAGCAAAGAAGGCGGGTGCCCATGGAACCAATCTTGAGTGCGCGGACTTTAAAGGCAATTCAGCGGTCGTCCGATGGCCTCTCGGGCCGCTTGTTCAGCCGTATGCATCCGATTGGCGAGTAAGTGATTGAAGCGAAGGGCCTCCTCCTTGCCCTTGCCATCAACCACTAAAGGTTGTTCGAAGCAAATTGCTGAACGACTGCGTGGGCCTGGAACAGCAGGGTTGTAGGCAAGACCAACAGGCACTACCTGCACATTGATCCCCCGGCGTTGAGCCAGTTGCGCAAGCCTGACGGGGCCTTGCTCCAACTCGATTGGTGCATCAGTCCTTTTGATCCGTCCCTCAGGAAAAACCACCAGTTGTTGACCACTCTCCAAAAGGTCAAGAGCAAATCTCAGGGTTGTCAGTGAAGGCTTGTCTTGGTCGACCGCAAAACAACCCAGACGGTGCAGGAACCATCCCTGCAATCCGGACATTTCTGTTCTTGTGACCATGAAACGACAGTCACGGCCAGTGATCCGTCGTCCTGCAGCCATGGGGATCATCAGGGCATCCCAGCGGGCTCGGTGCGTTGGAGCCAGAAGAACCGGACCGTCTTTCGGAAGATTCTCCGCGCCCAGAACGGTTCTCCCACGCAGGTAATGAAGCGCCATGTCCTGGGTCACAACCATGGCAAGAGGGGCCCAGAAGGGATCGATCCCCGTATCGAGGGCAGATGAACGCATCGTCAGGCTGCTGGACACCGCCTCGAACTAAAAATCCACTCAGCAGAAATTACCGGGGAAGACCGCACCCCAAGGACTCTGCTGGGCAGTTGCTCCTTCGGCCGAATCGGATCAGGCGCTGAATAGGATTCATGCCATTTCAACGACACAACGTGGCCAGCCTTGGGGTGAATATCGACCACATTGCCAATGTGCGGCAGGCCAGGAGAACGGTGGAGCCTGATCCTGTGCCAATGGCTCTATTAGCCGAACTTGGAGGAGCTGACGGAATCACCGTGCATCTGCGCGAAGACCGTCGTCATATTCAGGACCGTGATGTGGATCTTCTCAGGCAAACCGTGCGCAGCCGTTTGAACCTGGAAATGGCTGCCACCGACGAGATGGTTGAAATCGCTTTGCGTGTCAGACCAGACATGGTCACATTGGTTCCTGAACGTCGTGAAGAGGTCACCACCGAGGGAGGGCTAGACGTCGCATCTCAGATTGAGCAGCTGAAAATCATGGTGCAGCGACTGCATGAGCAAGCCATTCCCGTCAGCCTTTTCGTGGATCCGGACCCGTCGCAGTTGAAGGCCAGTCGCGATGCAGGAGCACGCTGGGTTGAATTACACACCGGCACCTACTCGGAGGCTGCTTGGACAGAACAACCCCATGAATTGGCCCGTTTGACGGAAGCCACTGCGTTGTCCCGCTCCCTCGGCCTACGCGTCAACGCCGGCCATGGACTCACCTATCAGAACGTTGAACCAGTCGCAGCCATAGAGGGAATGGAGGAGCTCAACATTGGCCACACGATTGTGGCCAGGGCGCTTGCAGTCGGTTTGAAAACCGCTGTTAGCGAAATGCGCTTCTTGGTTCAGAATCCACGCCGTGAGCCCTTGTTCGCCAGCCAAAGTTGATGACCACGTACTACTTCGTTGCAGCAAGCGATCGATTCCTCACCGAGGAGGAGCCATTGGATGAAGTGCTCAAGGAAAGACGACGTCACTATCAAGAACATGGCAAGGAGGTCGATTTCTGGCTTGTTCGCCAACCTGCTTTCCTCAACGCAGCGGAGATGAGGACGATTCGTGAACGGCTCCCTCAGCCTGCTGCGGCTGTGGTCTCGACAGATTCCAATTTCATTACGTTCATGAAATTAAGGCTGGAGTTTGTCCTTGACGGACGTTTTGAAGCCCCCAGTTCTGAAATTCCTGATGCCATCGCAACCGCGGGATGAAACCTCTGCCATCTTTTTCGTATCGCTGAGCAATGGCTCTACTGGTATTGATCATTATTCCTAGGCATTTCAGTTCAGGAACTGAGTAGTTGCTCTTCAAGCAACATGTTGAAGTTCAAAAGTTGCTCGTCGGTGAGCTGCTGACGTGAACTGGCCTGAAGGTGTTGATTAAGAAAGTCTTTCGCCTGTTGCTGATTCCATTGCAGCCGTTTGAGAATTTCGTCCCCCTGAGTCACTAAATCGGATCGACGTAAAGGAATCTCGGCGTGCTGTGGATCACTTCCTGCCGTCAGATCACGAAGACGTTTCAGGTAGGCCACGAGATCACTGAAGCGCGTTAGTCGATGGCGGCTTGCATGTCCGAAGGCTCGTTCGAGATAGATCTTTTCGCTGTCGCGGTCCCATCCGATCCTCTGAAGTTCGAGGTCGATGGCAGTGAGCTCCTCACTCCAGTCCTCTGGGTCGATCGGTGATTCGCTGGGAGGTTGTGGATCAGGACCCCTTCCCACGATTTCGTCAGCAGCAGCGGTAACAGGCGTTGGCTGCTTCTGCTGGGGTTTCATAACCTGCTTGGTTTCCACCGATTCCTTGATTTCAGGCTTAGCGACGCGCCTGATCGGCTGCAGCTGTTTTGATCCGCCAGGCTGAACCGAGCCTTCAACGCTAGTAAGAAAAGTCGTTGTAGTTAGTTCTTCGACTTTGGCGGGTTCAGAGGTGCCCAGCCTTGCTCGAAGTCGCTCAAGAGCCTGATCCTCAGCTTCTATGGCGCTGCGTCCTTCACCGAGAGCACTCCCCAGAGGTGTTGTGCCCTCGTAGGCCTCAACAAGCACAACGCATCGGTCGGAACTCACATGGCAGAGCTGGGCGTGGGTTCGCATTCCACTGATCAATGTCTTCCATTTCTAGGCTGTAGAAATGGATACAGCTGCACTGTCGTCACTCACTGCCTGGTTGGACGGCGTTGATCAGCTGGGTGAACTGCTGCCGCTGTTGCCAGTACTTGTCGCTCTTGAGTTGCTTCTCTCGGCCGACAATGCGATTGCGCTGGCGGCAATCGCCCGTGAACAAAGGGATCCCCGACTTGAACGACGGGCGTTGAATCTCGGCATTGTGATGGCGTTCGGGTTGCGCGTCGGGCTGATCCTGATGGCGCAGTATGTTCTGGCTTTTCCGCCGATTCAGTTGATTGCAGGCGGTTACTTGCTCTGGATCTGCTTCAGTCACTGGAATTCTTCGACCGAAGAAGCCAGTGAAGTATCGGTTGAAACAGCTTCCAAGCCAATCCGATTCAGTCGAACGGTGCTGACCCTGGCGATCACCGACCTCGCCTTTTCGATCGACAGTGTCGCTGCTGCAGTTGCCATCAGTGATCAGTTGCTACTTGTGTTGACGGGTGCCTTGATCGGAGTGGTCGCTTTGCGTTTCACCTCAGGACTGTTCATTCGCTGGCTGCAGATTTATCCACGTCTAGAAACAGCCGGTTTCCTTGCGGTTGGTTTTGTGGGTCTCAAGCTGCTGGCGCTGATGGCCCTACCAACCCTTCATCCATCTGAACTGGTGACTCTTGCGGCAGTCGTTGGCTTGATGGTCTGGGGATTTTCTCTCCGTGAATCCCCTGCAGCAGAGGAGTCCTGAGCAAATGCTCGTGGAAATCCGACAGACCGGCAGTGAGCAATTGCTCGATCGTGTTGAACTCGATGAGCTTCCTTCCCCGGGCCTCTGGTTCCTGCACGACGACGACAGTTTCCTTGTGATGCAGCGCCGTCACCGTTACCGACTCCATTCCGGAAGCTATCAGTTGAGTTCAGTCGTTCTGATGGTGAAACCTCAGAAGAGACCCGACGATGCACGCTGGTTTCAGCATGGCTGGGTCATTGGTGATCCTGCCTGTCGTTTCAATGCTCGAAGTCCACTGATGCGCTGCGCTGTGATCCCTGAGGGTCCATGCGAACGTTGCAGTCACTGGTCGGCGTGACATCAATGAAACGTGAGCGCTGTTGGGTCTGGTTTCGTGGTGGTCTGAATCAGAAGTCCCACTGGGAAGGAGGGTTTTATGCCACCACGGATGAACAGGAAGGGGTCCTGATTCAACATGGCAGCTATCGAGATACAAGGGTTCCCGCTTGGCGGGTGAGCCAGCAGGAGCCAACCGATCTACACACGGCACCGGAAATTCCAGAGGATGCTGTCTGGAAGATCAACTGAGTTCGTTTTGTTGAAGGCCAGGCAAGCCTCTAGCCAGTGTTTTTGGGTCGCCTCCTAGGGTGAAAGATTCGGCTCCAACACAATCAGCGAGACCTCTGTCACGGTCAATTCCCAGGTCGGCTTCGAAGACCTGGGACTCGGTGAACCCCTTCTCAAAGCGCTGAGGGACAAGGGGTATATCCACCCGTCGCCGATTCAGGAACAGGCGATTCCAGCGGTGATTCGTGGTCGTGATGTAATGGCGGCAGCTCAGACCGGCACTGGGAAAACAGCCGGATTCACGCTGCCCATGCTCGAACGACTTCGGCATGGCAGACGCTCCGGTCGTGGGCAGGTGAGATCGTTGGTTTTAACGCCCACTCGTGAACTGGCCGCTCAGGTTCATGAGAATGTGCGTGCTTATGGGCATCACCTTCCTTTGCGAAGTGATGTGGTGTTCGGTGGAGTCAAGATCAATCCGCAGATTGAACGACTTCAGGGAGGAGTGGATCTACTGGTGGCGACACCAGGCCGACTGCTTGATCTCCAACAGCAGGGGGTGGTGCGTTTTGATCAGTTGGAATGCCTGGTGCTGGATGAAGCGGATCGAATGCTTGATATGGGCTTCATACATGACATCCGCAGATTGATTCGGCTGATGCCCGAGCAACGGCAGACCCTGCTTTTTTCTGCCACATTCAGTCCTCCGATCCGAAAGCTGGCCACCGGGTTACTGCATCAACCACTGCAGATTCAGGTCACGCCCGAAAACCAGACTGCACGTTCTGTGGAGCAGGTCGTTCACCCCTGTGACATGAAACGCAAGCCGGAACTTCTCAGTCATCTGATCAGAAGCGGGAACTGGCGTCAGGTGCTCGTGTTTTCGCGGACCAAGCACGGCGCCAATCGCGTGGCGGAAAAGCTCAGCAAGGAAGGACTCGAAGCGGCTGCGATTCATGGCAACAAAAGTCAGGGTGCTCGTACCCGAGCTCTTCAGGGCTTCAAGCAGGGCAGTGTCCGGGTGCTTGTGGCCACCGACATTGCTGCAAGGGGAATTGATATCCAACAGTTGCCGCACGTTGTCAACCTGGATCTTCCCAACGTGGCAGAGGATTATGTCCATCGCATTGGTCGCACCGGTCGAGCTGGTGAAACCGGTCATGCCATTTCGCTTGTTGCCGCTGAGGAATCACTGTTGCTGAAGGCCATTGAGCGTCTCACTGGCGAAGCATTGCGCAAAGAACAGGTGAAAGGTTTCGAACCGACGATTCTTACGGCCCCACCTCTGGACCTCGGCGGTGGCAAACGGCGCAGCAGTCAACGCGGTCATCAACGCGGTCGTCGCAGTCCAACAGCCGTATCCCGCCAGCGCAGACGTTGAGCGGGGCCAAGGAGTGTTTGCTCAGTCAGCCAAGCATGACGCCTGTCTTGGCCTGCAATTGCTGAACGAGAGCCCGGCCATGGCTCCTACCTTTTCCTTCCAGCTGTGCTTCGCGGATCAGTAATGGGCACCCTGAACTGCTGACCACCAAACCAGCCTCACAGCTCTCCAGAACCATTCCGGCCTGGTGCCCACCGGTTGGCCAGCGGCCCAGGAGGTCTTGCGCGAGAGGGCTCAGATCCTGACGCAGTCTCTCGATCAAGGGTTCAGTGACCAGCAACTTGAGCCGTTTTCCGTTCCAGAGGGTCACAGCACCTGGAAAGAGGCCCATCACCTTGCGATGGATGGCAAGTGCCGAAGCAGACCAATCGATCTGGTAGTCACTTTTCACGAGCATGCGTGCGTAGGTGACCTCAGAAGTCTGGTGGCGTACACCCAACCTGCGAAGTCGCTCCTCTTCCGGTCCTGCTCCTGCGGTTTCAATCTGTGGCAAGGCCTCAACCATGAGATCTGCCGTGAGTTTGCTGAGTCGCTCACCGAGTTGATGCGCGTTTTCAAGTAAACCGATTTCGAGTTCCCTTTGGATCAGCACGGGACCGGTGTCCAGTCCCTCTTCCATGCCCATCACACCAACGCCGGTCTGAGCATCACCTTCAAGGATGGACCATTGAATTGGGCCTGCTCCCCGCCATCTCGGCAGCAATGAGCCATGACCGTTCCAGCAGCCCAATGGTGGCTGTCTCAACACTTCAGGAGGCAGAATTTGGCCGAACGCAACCACAACAGAAAGGTCGGCACCAAGATCGGCGAGCTGCTGTTGACAGGCATGATCTCGGCGGATTTTTTCGGGGGTATAAACCCTTAAGCCGAGTTCCAAAGCCCGTGCTTTCACGGCTGAGGGCATTAATTGTTTGCCCCGACCTCGACGTCGATCGGGCTGCGTCACAACACCGACGATCCGATGTCCTGCAGACAGCAGGGCATCGAGCGTGGGCACTGCATAAACGGGCGTACCCCAGAACAGAACTTTCAAGACCAATGAATCAGCAAAGACTGTTCAGGCTTCACCAGTGATCGCCAGACCATCAACCCACACGTAAGGACTAACCCCTTCATGGGTGATCACGGATTCCGGTTCGAGATGAACAATGGAACGTAGGAGTTCGCGAATGTCGCCGGCCACTGTTGCGGCCTCAACGGAAATGCGTTCCCCACCTTGAACCAGCCAACCGTCGAAGGGCAGTGAGAACGCTCCTTGACTGGCTTTCACACCGGCATGAAGAGCACTGAGGCTTTCAATCAAAACGAAAGTGTCAACACTGGTGGCGTGATCAAGATGATCGGCTCCTGTGTTCATGGAGGGCGTGCGACTGACTTCAAACCAGTCGGGACCGACGGACACCTTGGCACCCATCCCAGCATGTCCTGTTGGATTTACCCCGAAATGGCGAGCGGTGGCTTCGGAATGCAGGAAGTTCTCCAGGCGACCCTCACGGATCAGGGGTAGGGCTCGGGTTGGGGTTCCTTCCCCATCAAAAGGCATGGCTCCAACATGGGCTGGATGCAGACCGTTGTCGGTGAGATTGAAGAAAGGAACGGCTAATTGATCGCCGATCGATTCAGGTTTGCTGAGACTGACACCGTCTAGGACGGCACGGGCATTGAGCATGCTGCTGAATGAACCGATCAGATCAAGAAAGGCCTCCGGTGTGAAACACACCAGGTAGCGACCAGTGTCGATGGGCTGATAGTTGAGATGGCTGATGGTGCGCTCTGCAGCCTCATCGATGCATCCCGACAGATCCAGATCGCGGCTGCCAAGAGCGAGCCGCACCGCACCGCCACTGCGGGGTTTGCGACCACTTTCCTCCGCACGTGCCATCAGAAAAATGCTTGCCTGAGTGCGTTGTGCCTGGCGCAGTGCACCTTCACTGTTGAGGTAGATCCGTTCACTACTTCCCTCATTCATGGCGTTGTAGGGAAGTGTGCCGATGGCCGGATGACGACCCAGCAGTTGCTGCTCAGCGTCCAGCAGTTGCTCGAGGAGACGCTGAATGCCTTGAGCCTCTTGGACAGGACGATGAAGATCCGGTTGAGGTGCAGTGGCGAGAGGGGAAAAACCAGGCACGTCGTCGGGGTTACCGAATTCACTCGCTTGCTGCGCGCCCATCAGCGCTTTTTCCAGACCTGAATCAGACAGATCAGAGGTGCTGGTGATGCCAACCAACCCTTGTTGGTTCCAGACTCGAACCGTGATCGAACTGCGTTGTGCAGCTTTCAGCTGTTTGGCCTCACCACGGTCAACCTGAACTGAAGCACTGCTGCTTCGACTGGCGCCCAGATCCCATTTTGAAATTCCTTCGCGACGGGCAAGCGACTGGAGCTGATCCTGAAGCGACCTCACATTGAGTGGAGCGTTGGTCATGATCAACGACCTCCCACGGTGATTGAATCCACTTTCACGTGAGGTTGACCCACGGTTACAAACACGCTGCCGCTGACGGACCCGCAGTAGCCGGCAGCAAGCTCAAGATCATCAGCACACATAGAGATCCGGGGCATGACTTCCTTGGCATCACCGATCAAAGTGGCGCCTTTGACCGGTTGACCGAGCTGACCATTTTTGATCAGGTACCCCTCTTCAACAGAGAAGTTGAACTGTCCGGTTGCACCGACGCTGCCTGCTCCCATGGATTTGCAATACAGCCCATGGTCAATCGAGCTAATCAGATCATCGATGCTGTGAGGACCCGCATCGATGTAGGTGTTGCGCATGCGGCTTGCAGCAGCGAAGCCATGACTCTGTCGACGACCGCTGCCGGTGCGGGCGTGTCCTGTTCGCATTTCACCAGCTCGGTCACTCAGAAAACATTGAAGGATTCCGTTTTCAATCAGAACGGTTCTTTGAGGCTCCATGCCCTCGTCATCCATGGATATGGATCCGAATGCACCACCACTCACTCCCTCATCGATTGCAGTGACGGCGGAATGGGCAATGCTTTCACCAATGCTGTCGGCAAATGGTGTGGAACCACGCTCAACCTGGGTGGTTTCCAAAAGGTGACCACAGGCTTCATGGAAGATCACACCACCGAATCGATTGGCCAATACCACGGGCATCTGGCCACCGTCGACGTAATCGGCCCGGAGCATTTTGGCGGCGCTGTCACAGACCTCTTGAGCCGAAGCATCAACGTTCCAGTGGCATAGATCATCAGGACGATCGCTGCTTCCGTAACGGCGGGCAATGCTGGAGCGATGTTCGCCATCGGCTGCGAGCACACTCAGTCCACTGGACTGATGCAACCTGATGTCACGGGCAAATGTTCCATCGCTGGCTGCAACAAGTACTTCTTGCCAGTCGCGAGCGAAGCTGCCCCGACGGACGTCAAGATGCTGACCGCGCTTCTGCAGGCAATGTGTTCCCTCAAGAAGACGCTGCGTGATGGTGACGAGATCTGGTGTGCTGTCCAGCCACGTGTTTTTGGAAGAGCCGTAGTCACGAAGAGGTCCAAGACCATCAAATGAGTTAGGGGAGGCAAGTGTGGAGGAGTTGAGCTGAAGCATGGCCAGAGCCTGGTGGAGAGCTTCTTCCAGCCCTTGATCACTCAGGTCGTTGGTACTAACGAAACCATCCCTCCCAGACCGGAACACCCGGATACCTGCTCCCATCCCGAATGAGGGGCCGACGCTTGTGATCTTGTCCTGTTCGGCAAGGACCCCGAGATGATCCGTGCGTTCCAGAAACACTTCAACGAGATCGGCTCCGGCACTGACCCCCGCATTCAGCAATGCGTCGAGGCGTTGACGCCAGGGGTGATGGCCTGGGTTCAGATCATTGAACCCAGCCGAAGACTTTTGAAGAGTTGTCTGCATCAGCGCACACTGGGCTGATAGTTTTCGCTGCGAACAGGTGACATCAAGAAGAGAGATGCCATCTGTGCTCCGTTGGCAATCCAGTGCGGAAGTTTGCGAACAAATTTGAGTGGAGCTGGTGATGAACTCTTATCCACAGAATCCAGAGACTCGTTGTTCGTGATGATTTTTTCCAATCGTTCGTAGAAACGAGGATTTTGTACGTCAAGAACAACCGGGAAGACCCGAGCGGATGTCTCGTTGGTCTTGTCGATCACCATTCGGTCGTACTCGCGAGCATCGAGGCCAAGAGCTTCGTAAAACTCCTTGCGAGCCACATCCCTGACATACATCGTGGCGAAAACTGCAAGCAGGAAGAATCGACACCAGAGCCGGGCACGCAGACCGCGAACGGTGTCAGGCTGAGACTTCATCAGGGCGTCAAAGAAATCTCCATGGCGATTTTCGTCTTGACACCAGTTTTCAAAGAAGTTAAAAATTGGGAAAATTTTACTTTCAGGATTCTTTTCAAGATGCCTGAAAATTGCAATATAGCGCCAGTATCCAATTTTTTCAGAGAGGTAAGTGGCGTAAAAAATAAATTTTGGCTTGAAGAAAGTGTATTTCTTGTTTGCAGTTAGAAACCCTAGATCGAGCTGAAGACCAAAATCACTCATCGATTTATTGAGGAAGCCAGCATGTCTGGCTTCATCTCTGGCCATGTGAGCGAAGCATTCTGCAAGCAGCGGATTCTTGGCTTTGATGCGACGGCTCAGCTCTTTATAGAGAAGAAAACCTGAAAATTCAGAGGTACAACTCTGTTCAAGGAACTCAATGAAGACGCGACGCGTCTCGGGGTCGAGTTTGTCTGCTGCACCGTCGAATTCCTCATTACGCACAAAGTGGTGACGGTTGTAATCCTTGCGGAACTCCTCACAGATCGCCTCGAGCTCAGCCTCATTGGGGCGGAGATCCATCTCCGCCATGGCTTCAAAATCAGTTGTGTAGAAGCGGGGCGTCAGGATCGTGTCCTTGACCGGATCTTTGACGGCGACGCCGGAACCCCCGGATTTTGCGTCATTCACAGCGGTGGGAGGCACCATCAGATCCAACGTGTGTTTTCAGCATCGTAAATGCAGTCCAGGCACAGCCGGGGCTGGGTGTAACCCATTGGTTCAGTTGCCTCCGAACCACTTCTGACCATTCAGGCGTTGGAGCAGTCGAGATTCAAGCAAGGCCAGGTTGATGCGTTTCTCATCGATCAGGAACGATTCGAGCAGGCTTGGATCTGAACCGGATTCAGCAAGAGCGATCGTTTTGCCCGACGTGATCGCATCGGCTTCAAAGCAAAGCCAGAACCGACGTTCTGAAGGCAATTCGCCTTGAACCATCCAACAACGACCACCCACCACCGGGCGTTCTCCCTCAACCAGCGTGAGGCTGATCGGCGTTTGTTCGCGCGCGGTCAAAGATTTGGTCAGTGATGGAAGCAGATCCTCCTGGATGAAATTGGTAAATGGCTTGTCCTCCGGTTTGGGTTTTGGTGCGGGTTTGGCGGGTTTATCCGTGGTATTAGTCTTCCCTGCCTTGGCCGCAGCTGGAGCAGAACTGGCTGATGAGTCGGCTTTCACAGGGGCAGACTTCTTCTGCGCTGGATCAGGCTTCTCTCCTTGATTCGGTTTGGCAAGGGTTGGAGTCTTGTCTGGCTTGTCGGTTGCTGGATCCGAACTGGCCGATGAGTCAGCTTTGACGGGGGCACCTTTCTCCTGCGCTGGATCAGGCTTCTCTGCTTGATCTGGTTTGGCAGAGGTTGGAGACTTGTCTGGCTTGTCGGTTGCTGGATCCGAACTGGCCGATGAGTCAGCTTTGATGGGGGAAGCCGTCTCCTGAGCTGGATCAGGCTGCTTCCCTTGATCCGGTTTGACAGGGTTGGGAGTCTTGTCTGGCTTGTCCGCTGCTGGATCCGAACTAGCCGATGAGTCAGCTTTGATGGGGGCAGCCTTCTCCTGCGATGGATCAGGCTTCTCTGCTTGATCCGTTTTGGCAGGGGTTGGTGTCTTGTCTGGCTTGTTGGTTGCTTCTGTTGCTGGTTCGGCTTTCTCCGCTGCTTCTGCTTTGGCCTTTGCTTGTGTCTTGTCCGGTTTGTCTGGGGAGACAGTCACGTCCGCTTCCGCCGAAGCTTCTGTACCTGCAGGCACTGCAGGTGCCTCAGGTGTTTCGGGCTTGGCAGGAGTGTCGGGGGTTTCGCTCACCGGACATAAATCGCTCGCGGGACTGTAGACAGCCCAGGACACTTCTCACCAGTTTCACCAATCTGTCGGAATTGGTTGATTCCAGTCATCAAGGTCTGTTGTTGAGGTTTGAACAGGCTCTGGAACAGTTTTCTCCCGCACCTCCGGCCGAGGCTTGCTGTCCTTGGATGAGCGACCGGTCCGAATCACCCTGAAGGGCACTGACACGGTGGGTGCAGGATCTCGCACGTCTCTCTCCGGCCAAGGCATGGTTGCTGCCGTTGTGGCTGCACGCTGCGTGTCTGGCTCTGAGACTTCTTCTTGCCATGTGTAAGGCCGCCGGACCTCCCGTTGCAGGGTCTGCTGTTTCGATGATCCTGCAGCCAGCACACCTCCAGATCCGAGCACGGCGCCTGATGCGGCGGCGACAGCCATCCACACGCCGATAGGAAGTTTGGGTAGCTCCCAAGTGAGGATGCGAAGACTGCCTGACTTCCCAAGGTTGAGGCCACCGACGAGCAACGTGAGAAGCAGGGGTGAAAGACAGGGGATCAGCAATAGGCGCTGGAAGTTTGTCATGGCTGAGGCCCCTGCCAACGTTTCTGATCGGTGAGGGATTCCCCTAACGAGTCAAAGAGCCTCATCACCAGAAAATCGAGCATGTCGTCGATGCTTTCAGGCTGGGTGTACCAGGCCGGGATCGGAGGAGCAATTCTTGCTCCTGCTTCAGCGAGGGTCGTGAGGTTGCGCAGGTGTAACAGGTTCCAAGGCATTTCCCTTGGAGCGATCACGAGAGGACGCCCTTCCTTGAGATGGACGTCAGCACAGCGCTCAAGCAGGTCACCGGCAAGTCCTGCCGCGAGACGACCCACTGTTCCCATGGAACAGGGCACAACAACCATGCCTTTGGTGCGCACACTGCCGCTGGCAACGACAGCTGATTGATCATTCCAGCGATGACAGATCAGTTGACCATCGTTCACCCCAAGTCGATCCCGCCAGAAGCGTTCCTGAAGCTTGGGATCCACAGGCACCGAGATTGATCGTTCAGCACGCCAGACTTCGTGCGCGCCACGACTGAGAATCACGTGAACGCTGAGATCTCGACGCAGCATCCACTGCAATGTGCGTTCAGCCAGTTGTTGTGCCGAAGCTCCGCTGATACCAATTACATAGGGAATCATTCCTCGCTCACGGCCACCGGAAGGGGGTCCTCAGCAACTGGTGTAGTGGCAGGAACCACTTCAAGATCGATTTGGTTTCTCAACACATCAACCTTGAGCACTTTCACTTCGACGCTGTCACCTAACTGATAAACGCGCCTGCTTCTTCGGCCAACTAAACGGTTTTGCCTGGATCGATATTCATACCAGTCATCATTCAGTGAGCTGACATGCACAAGACCTTCAACCATTGAAGGGGCAATTTCAACAAAAAATCCGTAGCTCTGAACGCCACTGATGACACCGGCCTGCTGCTGCTCAAGCATGGGCTCTGCACTACGAGCCTTGGTCATTGCCAAGACATCCTTTTTAAGTTCTTCAACTTGGCGTCGCCGCGCATTCAACTTCTGCACTGTGCGTTCACGGATCGTGTCAAGGATTTTCTGCTCCTGAGACGCCGTGAATAAAGGCCAGCTGACTGAGGCAGCGACTCCTTTTTCTCCAAGTTTGACTTTGTTCTTTTGGCGCACTGTTGGACGATCCTTGCCGTCATTGAGCAGTGCACAAAGCACCTGCTGGTTGATGACATCTGCCTGATGGAGCGTTGGGCAGCACCAGGGTGCAAGGGTTTGAAGTGGCTGCTTGCCCGAACCATCAGCGTCGCTGTTGTCGGAATGATTCGGTGAGTGATCCACAGTGGACTCACTCAATGTTTGTTCAGATCCGTCTGTACCGGGCTCCTGACTGCTGCTTGAAGCCCGATAGAAACTCTCTGGCAACGCCTGCCTCAGTTGCAGATTGAGGACATGACTCGACTCGCTGCTCGCCAAGGCTTGGCAAAGTTCAAATGGTGTGGGAGCACCATCCTCGTCTAGTTCAAGAGGCACATCCAGTGCGATGGCAGCCTTGGCAACATCATTGAGAGCGGCATCGTCCGCCGGTGGAGCGTCAAGAAGAATCGCTGGCAAACCAAGTTTCCGACTGTGTTCTTCCCAAACACGATGGGCGTGCCGAATCAGGACAGAGAGAACCGAATTCGGGCAACTGGCATTCAGTGGTGTTGACCAATTCTGACCGTCACCATCAGGCGACACATGATTGAGATCACCCAGGTCGTCCGCTTGCGCTCGCTTGAGATCCAGTTCGATGCGACCTTCTCGCCGTTCAGCTTCATGCAGCTTGGTTGCACAGAAAATCAGTGTTTCCAGCTGACCGATTTGGTCTTTGATCGACTTCAAAGCGGTAGGAACTGCTCTCGACTTTGGTTTACGTGATTGCAATGCATGGAGAGCTTCAGCCTTCACTTCAGCGACAGGCCGAATTCGACTGAGGCAAAAGTCCCAATCGCGCCACTCACCATCGGAATCGATATCCAGACGCAACGAAACAGCGTCCTGCACGTCCCCGACGGAAAAGTCAGCGGCCTTCGCAAGGGCGGGGCTCAGCAATGGAATCCAGTGTCCACCGAGACAAAGGCTTTCCGACTGATTGAGAAGCCACTGGTCGTAACTGTTCCCTGGGCTCAGGCGCTCGGCCACGGCGGGGCTATGAATCCATAGACGGATGCCACCCTCGTGAGGAATGACATGAACAGCTGGCAGCGTTGGAGCGCCATCTGAAGTCCAGCCGCTGATCATCAACGTGGGCTGCTCGGTGAGGTCCTCGCGTTTTTTGGCTGATGGCGCTTTGAAACTGGCGCGAGGAGCAGCCGGCCGCTGATGAAGATTGGCCTTGGTGAGCATCAGCTCACGATCAGCTCCAGCACCACCATCGAGGGGAAGCGATCGAGCTACATGTCCGCGTGCCGGAAACTGTGCGATTGGATAGCGATCCAGCACGACTTCTGCAACGGCCATCCCAATCGGTTTTTCCGCATGGGGCGCATCGTCGGAAGAGAGTTCAATCGACGCCAGTAAACGGTCGTCGAGTGGAACAGCGATCACGTGGTCATCCTGTTGTTCCACCGAAGCAAGCAAACTTGTGGTGGCCCGCTCAAGAATGCACTGGATTCCTCCTTCAGGGGAACGGCGTCTTCCTCCTTCACGCGTGAGCCTGACAAGGACCCGATCGCCGTTCCATGCGTGATTGAGTTGATGATCACGGATATAGATGTCATCCCCGCCGTCATCACGAATCGCAAAACAGAATCCTTTGCTGCTGCAGCGAAGACGTGCTTCGACCAGATCGACTGATGTTCCCCTGCTGATGGCTCGATCGCTATCGAGATCAAGAATTCCAAGCCTTGTCAGAGCTTGGACAGCAAGCTCGAGAGAATGTTTCTCTGCACGATTGGTCAGTCGCAGGATCTTTTCAAGCTTGGCAATCTCAAGATTGCCCTCTTCAGGAACCTGGTCGAGGAGGTCAGCGACCGTGAATTTCATCGGAACGGTTTACGGGAACCGGCCTTCAGGACCGGGAGGGATCATCTCGGGTGCGCGTGCAGCGAAAGACCGCGCCTTCCCTTGATTTCTCAATCTTAAAGGTCCCTCGCGCGCCTGGAGATTCAGTCGTCGGCCGTCGCTGTTGATTCCGCTCCACTGAGAAGTGGCCAAAGCAGTTTCAGTCCAATCGCCAGAAAACCAAGTGATGCCATGAGCTGCAGCCAGTCGGCAGGCACAACGCCTGACAGTGATCCTCCGGCGATGGCACCGATCAGGCTTGCCAGCACAAGCGCTGATGATGAGCCGAGAAACACGGCCAAGGGGCGGTTGGATGTTCCGCTAATTGCCACGGTGGCGAGTTGGGTTTTATCGCCGAGTTCAGCAAGGAAAACGGTGGCGAACGTGGACAGAAGCAGGGGCAGATCCATGACAAGAAAACGTTCAAAGGCCAATCGATCGAGAGAGTCCTTTTAGAGAGGGTTGGCGGAAATCAAAGACTGCAGTGCCTGGGAACCGAGCCATAACCCCAGTCCCAGCATCAACAGGCCGGCCATCTGCTCGAGCCGTTCCGGTTGCATCACTGTTGATAGCCAACGTCCCACCAACACGCCGACAAGGCTGGAGCAGATCAACGCCAGCGCCGCACCACCGAACACAAGCCAAGGTTGCCCCGATTGAGCAGAGAGTAAAAGTGTGGCGAGTTGGGTTTTATCGCCAAGCTCGGCCAGAAAAACCGTTGTGAATGTCGTCAGAAGGACGGTGGTGAAACCAGGACGTGGTGGGGTGCCGGAATCAGTCATCACAAAGGATCCGTTGAACGGATGAGACGTTCGAACTTACGCAGTTCCCTACTGCGACCGCCATGAACTGAACGGATCTGTTGTCGGCAGCAATCGATCGCAAATCGGTCCATCTGATCGGGTTCGATGCCGAACAAGCCGCACAGACTGCTGACACGGCAGAAATCTGGACGGGAGTCATAAATCCGACATCGCCTTGATCCACTGTCGAAATGAATGCACCAGCCATCGTCACCCACCATCGATAGATATTGCTGTTGCTGAAGAGGATTCAGAGCCTCAACGGCTTCTGGGCGTTCATCAGGTGCCAGTCGGCAGCAGGCACCGCACTGGTCCATGCAGGACCAATGGGGTTGAGAGCGAGTCACGAGACCACCTCAAGACCATGATCAGCACTTTGCGGCTGTGACAAGCCATCACAGAGGTTGAGTTCGTGCTGTACGTGGAGGGGGAATGCCTCGTAGCCTGCATCTGGCAACATGCCGCTCATCTGCTTCCGTTCCATGGGACTCGATTTCCACCTGATCGCCAATTTCGCGGCACTAGCCCTGATCACCCTGGCCGGCCCCGCCGTCATCTTCATCCTCTTCTATCGCCGTGGTGCACTCTGAAGTTTGCTGAGGCCGTGATACACCGGATCTCTGCAGACCAAGCGTCCGGTGTAGGCAGCAAGCACTGAAGCAAGAACAACTCCAGCAAACAACTGTTGGTCGCCTGTCAGTCTCCAGGCAAAAACGATCGAGACGAGAGGGAGTTGGGTTACGCCTGAAAGTCCTGCAGCGAGGCCAAGGCCGATTCCCACTTGTGAGCTGATTCCGGCCACTGCGCAAACGGTGTAGCCAAGGACCGCACCGAACGTCAGAGAAGGGTCAATAAGACCGCCTGGGACTCCAGGGCTTAATGCCAGCATCGGTCCAACGACCCTCACCAGCGTGATCCAGCCGCTAGTGAGTCCAGTAATGAAATCCTGATCATTGCCAAGAGCATTGGGCATCCCTTGTTCAATAAGCTGACGGACGAGCGCTTCGCCATCAGACGTGGAGGTTCCCCAGCTCAGCAGAGCAAGCACTGTCAATCCACCACCGAGACATAAGCCTGTTCGCAGGGGTTTTCTTTTGATCACCGGGGCCAGGCGTCTGGTCAGCCAGACCAGGCCTTTGTTAAACAAACCACCGACAAGTCCGCAGACAATTCCGATCGGGAAAGCCAGCATGAGTTGCTCGATTTCCGGCAAGGCGATGTTGAGGACTCCGAGTCCAAACATCGGTTCTCCGCCGATGTTGGAGAATCCAGCTGCGGCAACACTGACCACCAGCGCTGGCCAGATCGTCACGATCGAATAATTAGCGGTGAGTTCTTCGAGCATGAACACGGCTCCAAGCAGAGGCGTGTTGAATCCACCGGCAAGACCGGCACCTCCACCGATGGCCACAATCTGGCGTTCATTAAAAGAAGGCAACCAATCCCGGAAGCGCCGATGGCAGGCCCTCGCAACGGCTGCACCGAACTGAACAACTGGACCCTCCCTTCCAAGCGGAAGCATGGCGACGGTGGCAATGGACCAAAGCACTCCACGTTGCACTGTTCCAGGCAGTGCCATTGCTTTGGGCAGTTGAGATGGGTCTTCAAGCCCATTCATTGTGGATGGAATGCCGGAGCCAGCACCGGCCTGCCAGGGTCCACGCTGGAGCAGCAACAGGATCGGCATCACCACGAGCGGCATGAAGGCGACAAGCAGTCCCTTCCAGCTCCATCCTTCAGTAGCAGAGGTCGGCATCAAGTCGTACAGATGATCCTGAACGCCATCGACAAGATTCAGAGGCAGACATGCAAGCCCGATCAGCACTCCGACCAGAACCAGACCGATGAAATGGCGAACAAGGCCTTTGAGTCGGCTCTGTGAGGGCAATGTTCCTGGAATCAGGACTGATTCCTGTCGGCTATCCGGACTCATGGGCGTAAACCGAGGCCGATACAAGCCTCCTGCAGTAGAGCTGCAACGTAAGGGTGTGAAGCGCGACTGTCGTCGCTTTCCAGCACACCCTCGTGATTGATACGACTCACCAGTGTTTCTCCGTCTGGATTGATCAGCTCCAGGCTTTGGCGATCGATGCGCTGCACTCGGTAGCTTCCGCGAGAACGCAAGAGTTCCATCACTTGATGATGGGGTCGAAGAGCCTGGATCTCCAGTTGAAAACGGCTCTCGCCACGCCAATGATTCTGAGTGACGGTGTACGTGGCATCGATTGTCTGACTGAGAACAGCGTTGTCGGGCCAGCGCCAAACAATGGCCTGGCGTTCCACTCCGTGTTGTTCAAGTTTCAGCCGTAAGTGCCCGCCGCGTAGGGATTGTTGGTCGGTGATTCTGCAACCTCGTGACCAGAACAACGGTTTTGGATGACCAGCACCGAAGGGTTCGAGTTGTTGCAAGGCTTGCCAGAAATCATGGTTAATTTGATCGAGCTCTAGCAGCGCTTCCGGTTCAACCAACAGATCCTCACCCCGACCCTGCAGCCATTGCGCAGCAAGAGCGTTGAGGGCTTGATGCAGGGCACTGACAGACGTCACCTGAACCGTGAATCCGCCAGCGGCGGGATGACCTCCGTGACGGTCTAGAAGAGCACTGCAATGTTGCAGCGCTCGATCAACGGCAAAACCATCGGGTGCACGCACCGAGGCACGCATTTGTCCTTCGCCGTCGCTGGCGAGCAACGCTGCGGGACGTTGATAACGCTCAACGAGTCGTGCAGCAACGATGCCAATCACACCGTGATGCCAATGGCCCTGCGCAAGCAGCACAAAGGGAGGCAAAGGTGATGGGTCACTTTCAAGCAGTGCGACTGCTTCCGCTTCGATCGCATCGCAGAGCTCTCGTCGCTGACGATTCAGTGCGTCGCACTGACGCCCGAGCTCAAAAGCACGATTGGGGTCATCGGCTGTGAGCAGGTCAACCACTAGGGAGGGTTCACCGATGCGGCCGACCGCGTTGATCCTCGGTGCCAATTGGAAACCGATGTCATCAGCACGTAAGGGACGATCTCCAAGACCAGCGAGTTGCTGCAAGGCTTGAACCCCAGGGCAACGGCTCCGATGCAGATGACTCAACCCTTCTCGGAGCAGGGTTCGATTGGCTCCTGTGAGTGGTGCCATATCGGCCACGGTGCCAATACAGAACAAATCTCTCGCTGTGGTGATCGACGCTGGATTCTTCAACTCCGCTGCTAAGGCTCTGGCCAGCACATAGGCCAATCCCACTCCAGCCAGACAACCATAAGGAGAGTTTTTCGGAGTGGTTGCTGGGTGGATCAGAGCCAATGCTTTGGGTCGATTGGCGGGAAGGGTGTGGTGGTCGGTCAAGATCACCTCGACGCCGAGTTCCGAAGCCTTCTCGAGAGCTTCATGTGCAGCCACCCCGTTGTCGACTGTCACCAGTAGACGAACGCCCTGGGCATGGAGCTGCTCCACCATGCCACTGTTGAGGCCATATCCGTCGGCCATCCGGCTCGGGATTGCTGCTTGAGGACTGGCTCCCATGGCCTCAAAGGCACGCATGAGAAGAGCAGTACTGGTCATGCCATCGGCGTCGTAATCGCCACAGATGGCCACTGCTTCCTGGTTGAGGCACGCTTTTTTCAACCTTATGAGTGCTGCAGTCAGCTCCGGAAAGTGGAGATCGGCTGCCGGAAGCGGTTGATCACTGAGAAGCAGCATCACCTGCTCAGGACTCTTGAGTCCTCGTCTGAACAGCATCACTTTCAGAGCGAGCGGAAGATCCACTGAGGGCAGTGGGTCTCCTTCGATGGGTTGTGGGAGTCGCCACTGTTGATCCTGGGCGCCCGCAACCATGCCGATGGAAAGTAATGGCTGCATTGTGCGTCCTCATCGCCTCAAAAGCGATCGTTCAAGCTGGGCCCCGATTGGATCTCCAACATGACCCGTTTGCAGGCTGTTTTCTGGGATGTGGATGGAACGCTCGCTGACACCGAGCTGAATGGTCATCGCCCAGCTTTCAATCAGGCTTTCTCAGACTGTGGTCTCGACTGGTACTGGAATGAAGAGCTCTACTCCGAACTGCTGAGAATCCCTGGCGGACGGCAGCGCATGCAGTGCTACGCGGAACAAGTGGGAGCCCCGATTGATCAGGCCTTGGTCGATCGATTGCGACGATCAAAGCAACAGCACTATCTGAAGATCGCTTCCTCTGGAACTGTGACTCTTCGTCCCGGTGTCAGTCGACTGCTTCAGGAACTCAACAGTGCTGCGGTGCAGCAGTGGATTGTGACTAGCAGTGGACGAGCTTCTGTTGAGGCTCTACTCCAGTCTTTACCAAGCGAATTGGCCGGAATCTTTAAGGGAATGGTGACTGCCGATGATGTGGATCGACATAAACCCCATCCCGATCCTTATCAACTGGCACTTGACCTGAGCCAATCAGATCGGGCCCATGTTGTCGCTTTCGAGGATTCATCCCCTGGACTCCTGTCAGCCAAAGCAGCTGGTTTGCGCTGTCTGCTGACCCCATCCCCGTGGGATGCCGAGCTTGACTACAACCTGCAAGTCGCCGAAGCCGTGGTCGATCAGTTCGGAGACGCTGATCAGCAGGCAAGGATCTTGTGCGGCCCCCCTTGTGCAGAGGGCCGGATCACGCTGGAGTATCTGGAGTTGCTGATCACGACCCACTCGCGATGACGCTTCAGGCCACTCGCTACGAACAGTTGCAACGCCGGATCGGCATGCAATTGAACCAGACACTGGTCGGTCCCTGGAGACGACGCAGTGTTGCGGTTTTGGCTCTGCTGTTCGGCTTCATCATCGGCAGCAATGTGACCATGATTTGGTTTCAGAGATCTGGTCAGAACCGTCCTGCAGCGGTGCTGGTGATGGTGCTAATCATTGAGCTGATCGTTCGCCTACGCAGCAAAGTACGCCCGGGCCCGTGGCCTCTCCCCTGGCTTGCCCTCGACAATTTGCGCATCGGCACGGTTTATGCGGTTGTGCTCGAGGCTTACAAGCTTGGATCCTGATCACAAAGTCGATTCAATGCCTCAGGAAGTTCCTGTTGGCTTCGAGCGTCTTCTTGCAAGCTTTGACTGGTCCAACGTTGAGGACTGGTGGAATCGATGGGTACCTCATGGCGGTGTGACTCTGGCCAGACATCATTGGTCTGCGCCAGTTGTGGATGGCTGGATTGCGTTCGTTGGTTTGCCATTGCTGAGCCGAGTTGAGTTGGCTCTGCATCAGGGGGAGTGTGTTGTGCTTGGTGTAAGTGCCCTGCCGGGGTGCGGTAAATCAACGCTGTGCAGCTGGGTCAAATCCGCCTCTCAACACTTGGGTTGGCCGGTGGAGCATCTTTCACTCGATGATTTCTATTGGCCAGCGGAGCAGCTGGAGAAGAGCATGCGGGGTAATCCCTGGTCGGTTCCGAGAGCTCTTCCTGGCAGTCACGACATTGATGGGCTGGTGCAATCGCTTGCAACTTGGAAAGAAACTGGTCAGATCACGGCCCCCCGTTTTGACAAGTCACTCCGCCATGGCCGGGGAGATCGATGCGGAAGCAGCAGTTCACGACCACAAGTGGTGTTGATCGAAGGCTGGTTTCTGGGGGTATCTCCCCTACCCTCGATTGAGACCGAAATCCTTGAAGGATTGTCAGAGCATGAGCTTGCCTGGCGCTCCAGATCCGTTTCTTTACTCACTGACTATCAGCAGGTCTGGACACTCCTTGATGATCTCTGGCATCTGCGGGCTGTACGAAACGACCAATCGTCTCGATGGAAGCAGCAGCAACTGGCCACCTTGGAGAAGCAGAGTGGAGTGGGCTACCGCAGCAGTGAACTTGCCGACTTCAACCGGATGGTGCTTGCCGCACTACCACCGAGCTGGCTACGCATGCTTCCACTGAGCAGTGTGGTGATCGATCTCACGGAATCACGCGATGTGCGTGAGATCCACGTCTTGGATCGTCAGCTTTCAGCCTCGTCCTCTTCAGCAACAGGATAAACAAAGCCCTGAGCCCGTCCGCTCAGCACAGACTTGCCAATCGAGAGTGCACGCTGAGCGGCAGTGGCGGCTTTGGCCTTCCAGACAGCATGTCGCTGGTTGCGCTTGCCTTTTGAGGTTTTCTTCTTCGGGACGGCCATCGCGGGCGTTTCACTGCCAAACAGCCATGATCTACTTCGAAGAGCCCACTCGTCAAATCGCTAGTCTTAGTTCAACGCATTTGCGGTGTGAGTTCAGAGCAGCCGAGCCAGTCAGAACCGGGAACTCAAGCGCCCAAGTCAAAGCCTGAGGAGCAACAGAACAATCCGTTCGCCCTGTTTCAAAGGCAACCGGATGTGAGTTACAGCACCCTGCTCAAGGAAATTTCGTCCGGCTCCGTCAAGGAACTGGTGTTGGTCCCCGCTCGCCGTCAGGTGATCGTCACCTACCGCGACGGGAAGCAAATCACAGTTCCTGTACTGGCGAATGATCAGCAGATCCTGCGCGTCGCTGAAGCATCTGGTACACCTCTGAATGTCAAGGATGTCCGACAAGAGCAGGCACTGGCAGGCCTCGCTGGAAATGTTGCTCTGATTGTTCTGATTGTTGTCGGCCTGTCTTTGCTGTTACGCCGTTCAGCTCAGGCAGCCAACAAGGCCATGGGGTTTGGACGCACCCAGGCCAGAACCAGCCCACAAGATGAGATCACGGTGCGATTTGAAGATGTTGCCGGGATCGGTGAAGCCAAAGAAGAGTTGCAGGAGGTGGTCACCTTTCTGAAACAGCCGGAGACCTTCATCAACCTTGGTGCTCGAATTCCTCGTGGGGTGTTGTTGATTGGTCCCCCAGGAACCGGCAAAACACTGCTTGCCAAAGCCATCGCCGGAGAAGCAGGCGTTCCCTTTTTCTCAATTGCTGCCTCTGAGTTCGTTGAAATGTTTGTTGGTGTCGGTGCCAGCAGAGTCAGAGACCTGTTCAAAAAGGCCAAAGACAAAGCCCCCTGCATCGTGTTCATCGATGAAATTGATGCTGTTGGTCGCCAGAGAGGTGCGGGGATCGGTGGTGGAAATGATGAGCGCGAGCAAACCCTGAATCAGTTGCTCACCGAAATGGATGGATTCGCCGATAACTCGGGCGTCATTCTGTTAGCAGCGACGAACCGACCTGATGTTCTGGACACAGCCTTGATGCGTCCAGGACGGTTCGACCGACGCATCCAGGTGGGTCTCCCTGATCGCCGCGGTCGGGAATCGATTCTCGCTGTGCATGCAAGAACACGACCGTTGTCAGATGAGGTTTCGCTTGCTGAATGGGCCAGCAGAACGCCTGGTTTTTCAGGCGCGGATCTTGCGAATCTTCTCAACGAAGCAGCGATTCTTACGGCTCGTCATGAGGCGTCTTTTCTTGGCAACAGAGAGCTTGAAGAGGCACTCGAGCGGATCACGATGGGCCTGACAGCTGCCCCGCTCCAGGACGGAGCAAAGAAGCGATTAATTGCTTATCACGAGATTGGCCATGCACTCGTGGCGGCACTCACTCCCCATGCCGACCCGGTGGACAAGGTCACTCTGTTGCCCCGCAGTGGTGGAGTTGGAGGCTTTACTCGTTTCTTCCCTGATGAGGAAATCATTGACTCTGGTTTGGTCACGCGTGCCTATCTGAGAGCAAGGCTGGTGATGGCCTTGGGCGGTCGTGCGGCTGAGATTGTGGTTTTCGGAGACTCTGAGGTGACACAGGGCGCCAGCGGCGATCTCCAGATGGTGTCGCAACTCGCACGAGAAATGGTGACTCGTTTCGGATTTTCTGATCTGGGCCCAGTTGCCCTTGAAGGACAGGATCAGGAAGTTTTCCTCGGACGTGATCTGGTGAATACCAGGCAGTCCTATGCCGAAAGCACCGGTCGAGAAATTGATCATCGGGTTCGAGCGTTGGCACAAGAGGCCTTGCAACAGGCCATTGATCTACTGACCCCGAGGCGGCAGCTGATGGATCGGCTTGTCGAGGCTCTGATTGAGGAAGAGACGCTTCAGTCCGATCGTTTTCATGCTCTGGCAGGACTCGACGTCCCCTCCAGGAGCTCTAGCCTGGATCAGTTGCCGGCTGGGGCTTGAGCCTGCTTAAACGGGGTATTTCACCCCTACTGCGTCCATCAGCGTTGTTGCTCCTGCTGGTGTTCCCATCTTTCTGGCTCTTCGCCAGGCTTCAGGTTGAGTGGTCTTGGTTTTCTCAGTTCGGGCACCAGGGGATCTATGGGCAACGACTCGGTTTTCAGTTCCTCGGAGCTGGTTTAGCGCTCCTCTTTGTGCTGATCACCGCTTGGTGGCGACGCCGCTGGATGCAGGCCTACGTTCCGACACCAAGGGGAGAGATCCCCGCATTACGAGGCGGCGTCTATTCCCTCTCTTTACTCGCTTGCCTCGCGATTCTTCTCAGCGTTCTCGGCATCACGACACGGCTGGCATGGCTGGCATGGAAGCAACCGTTTCTTCTTGCCCACTGGTGGAGTGTTCCGTTTCAACCGGAATGGAGCGTTCTGATCGTCAGCATTGTTCTGATCCTGTTGATCACATCGGGGCTTGGACGAAGGCGTCGCATCAACCTTGCCTTTGTGTATGGAAGCCTTTGCCTCTGTGTTGTGGCAGGTCGCAGCTGGGGACTTTGGGCACTGGCCATCACGATTCCTGACTCAGGAATCACGGATCCACTTCTAGGTGCTGATCTCAGTTTCGGATTAGGTCGTTTTTCAGCGTTTGCTCTGGCCCTCGAGCTGCTGTTGCTGCAGATCCTGCTGACGCTGAGCACCTCGGCATGGAGTCGCTTGACCCGTTCTCCTTGTCTCACTGACTGGGGCTTTCCTGGCTGGAATTCACAAGAACGTGCGTTGCTTCGGCCTGCACTGGCCCTGTTGCTTCTCGTGTTGGCTGCTCTCACATGGCTTGTACGTCACCAATTGCTCTGGACCCAGAGCGGATTGGTTGCGGGAGCAGGCTGGCTTGATGTTCATCTCAGGCTCCCCCTGCGTCAGTTGGTTGCTCTGCTGCTGGTGTTGATGGCCGGCACCTGTCTGCCATGGCGGGGAGAGGCCCAACAACAACGACGAAGGCTGAGAACAGCTCTCTTCACATTGGCGTTGATCTCTGTACTCGCGGAATTATTGCTTTCGCCGATTGTCCAATGGATGGTGGTCAGGCCGCGAGAACTACAGCTCGAAACTGCTTATCTCAGTCGCTCAATTTCAGCGACACGACAGGCCTACCAACTGGATTCCATCAGAGCTCGTGGCATCACGCCAACGCAGGAGATTGCCGAGGAGGACCTGATCAAAGGAGCAAGCACGCTTCAAAACATCAGACTCTGGGACAGCCAACCCATGTTGGACACCAATCGCCAGCTCCAACAACTGAGGGTTTATTACCAATTTGCGAATGCTTCCGTTGATCGTTATCCACTCAATGCGGAAAGTAATGAGAATCAACAGGTCATTATTGCAGCGAGAGAATTAGACCAGGCTGCACTTCCTGCGCGTTCACGAACTTGGCAGAATCGTCATTTTGTTTTTACCCACGGTTTTGGCTTCACACTGAATCCTGTGAATACAAAAGAGCCGGATGGTCTTCCGGCCTACTTCATTAGTGATATAGGCGAATCCACACGAATAGAAGGTAATAAATCGTTGGGTATTGCCAAGGCTGATGTTGAACGTGAAGTTCCAATTGGTCGTGCTGCAATTTACTTTGGGGACCTGCATTCACCCTATGCAGTAGCGCCCACTCGCATCGAAGAGTTTGATTACCCCGATGGTGATGACAACACCTATAACCACTATTCAGGCTCTGCTGGCGTCACACTTGAACATCTATGGCAGAGAATTACCGCAGCGACATATCTTGCTGATCCCAGATTTCTAAACACAGGAGCCCTCACTGAAGAGTCTCGTTTGCTTCTACGGCGCGATGTCAAAGAAAGAGTTCGAACCCTGGCACCTTTTCTGGATCTGATGGGAGATCCATATCTTGTTTCAGTGCCTATGGATGATGCTTCTAATGGGTATCAGAAGGGCCAGCACCAATACTGGATTGTTGAAGGGTTCACCTCATCAAGGACTGTCCCTTATGCAGCAACACTTCCAGATGGCCGACCTCTTCGTTATGTCCGCAATTCTGTCAAGGCAGTTGTTGATGCTTACAACGGCAAAGTTCATCTGTATATCAATGAGCCGAGTGATCCGATCATTCAAGGCTGGGCCAATGTATTTCCAACTTTGTTCGAACCACTGGAGATGATGCCACCCAGCCTAAGAAGGCACTTGATGGTGCCTCAGGCACAGTTTGAATTACAAGTCCAGCAATTACTTCGTTATCACGTCACCAACCCTCGTATTTTCTACAGCGGAGATGATGTCTGGCAAGTGCCGATGGAGTTATACGGGAAAAAACAGATTCCTGTGGCGCCTTATCACATCACTGCCCAGGTCAAGCCAAGTCAAAACTCAGAGTTTCTTCTGCTGCAGCCTCTCACTCCTTTGGCTCGACCGAATCTATCTGCCTGGTTGGCAGCAAGGAATGATGGTGAACACTATGGAGAGCTCATTCTCCTGCGATTCCCGAGTGATATTCCGATATTTGGGCCAGAACAAGTACAAGCACTGATTAATCAAAACCCTGAAATTAGTCAGCAGTTTGCTCTCTGGGATCGAGCGGGCTCACAGGTTGTGCAAGGCAATCTGCTTGTTGTACCTGTTGGTGATTCGTTGTTATACGTTGAACCAATTTATCTGAGAGCGCAGCAGGGAGGGCTTCCGACATTGACCAGAATCGTGGTGAGTGACGGGCGGCGTGTGTCAATGGCCGCTGATCTAGATACTGGATTGAGATCACTTCTCGACAGGCGTAGACAGGAAAGCAGCTCAACGTCATAAAAAAGGTCCGCTCAAAGCGGACCATGGAATCATCGAAGAACGATGTGTGAATCAGTTAATGGCAGCAAAGAATTCTTTGCTTCCAACCGGGTCCGGCTTCATGGTCTTTTCGCCCGGTGTCCAGTTGGCAGGGCAAACCTCATCAGGATTGGACTGAACGTATTGGAAGGCCTGCAGAACGCGCAGAGTCTCGTCAACATTTCTTCCAACAGGGAGATTGTTGATGGTTGAGTGCATAATCACACCCTCTGGATCGATGATGAACAATCCGCGAAGTGCAACACCTTCTGCTTCATCAAGCACGTTGTAGGCCGTGGAGATCTCTTTCTTGAGATCGGCCACGAGGGGGTAGTTGATAGCACCAAGACCACCTTGGTTCCGTGGACTCTGGATCCAGGCTAGGTGGCTGAACTGACTGTCAACCGAAACACCTAGAACTTCGGTGTTCTTGCTGGAGAAATCTGAGTAACGATCACTGAATGCTGTGATCTCGGTGGGACACACGAAGGTGAAGTCCAAAGGATAAAAGAACAGCACCACGTACTTGCCGCGGTACTGCGAGAGAGTGATGTCCTTGAACTCCTGGTCAACCACTGCTGTGGCAGTGAAATCGGGGGCCTGTTGGCCCACACGCAGCGAAGACATGTTGGTGATGCGAGGTTTGGCAAGGAAGTGAACAGGCCTAGGTCGTAGTCGTTCCGACTTCCAATTGCTCGCGACAAGTTATCACGGCTGACCTAGAGACTGCGGGACGGCGAGGAGCCTGTCTTGGCATGGCCCACTCTTATTATCAATGCATGATTAACTCATCCATGAGCTGGGATCCAGCGCTTCTCAGAAAATTCAGCAGCACCGGGCATTTCCGACTCCTGAATCAAGTGCGAAGTGAGCTGAACAGCCAACCACTAGAACGTGATCCAAAAACAAGGGCACTGCTTCTCAAAGCTCGGCCTCACCGTGGTCAACCAGTCAGGCAACAACGAAGGCCCAATGCGATTCCCGATGGTCATGTCTCCTTGACGGAAGATGTGGGAACAGCGCAGTCATCTCCTAAATCCTTCCGAGAACGTCTTAACGCCATTGAGATGCGCTAGCTCAATCAGGACATCTCAAGATGTATGATGGGTACTGGCCTGTAGGCCTTTCGTCAGAGTAGCTCAGCTGGTTAGAGCACAGGATTCATAACCCTGAGGTCGAGAGTTCAAGTCTCTCCTCTGACATTTAATTTTCAAATAAAGCCAACAAATTCAATATTTTTGTTGTTCAATTAATAATCTTGAAGCTCAATTAATCATATTGATGCTCAATTGATCACTGTTTAAATACAGTAACGTCGTTAACTTTGCTCAACCACGACGGGTGGGAAGCAAGGCCATCGGATCGAGGGCAGCACCACCTGGATGACGAATCTCGAAGTGCAGGTGGGGGCCTGTGCTCCGACCAGTGCTGCCCATCAAAGAAATACGCATGCCCTGAGGAACCATCTGGCCTTTCTTGACTAGCAGACGACTGCTATGGGCATAACGCGTGGTTGAGCCATCACCATGGGACATTTCAACGAGATATCCATAACCACTGCTCCAGCCGGCGAAGGCAATCACACCATCCTTGGCCGCAAAAATCGGTGTGCCGACATTATTGGCTATATCGATGCCTTTGTGCATACGCCCCCATCGCCATCCATAGCCGGAGGTGAAAACACCTTTGGTCGGCCAGATGAACGACTGAGAAGCGTCAAAGGCCTCAGATCCAGTGAAGCCAGGAAGATCAGGCCAGCTCGCACCTCCGGATCTGAGTGGACGGATTCCCAACAAGGGTCGTGCTTTGGCGACACGAACTTTGCTACCAATCGCCAACATTCTCGAAAGCTGGACACCCGGATTCAGATCCTTGAGTTGTTGAAGCGAGATGCCATGGTCTCTGATGAAAGAGGACAAGGACTGATCTGATTGGATCTCGACCACATCCTTCGGAGTTGGAGGAGAACTGAGAGGCGCACTTGTGCGCAATGATCCAGCGATAAATCGGGAGGAGCTAGCAACTTCACTACGGCTGTGTTCAGGAAGAACAAGCCAATTTCCAGCTTTGAGCATCGTTGAAGCTGACTGCTCATTCAGCTTTGAAAGATCAATCAGAGAAAGATCAAGCTCTCTGGCAATCACACTCAGATCGCTGTCTGCTGCCAGCTCAACCCAGATCAATGCCGCTGGGTTAGGCGGAGGTGATGTGTTGGGAAGTGCAGTAAAAAGGTGCTGGGCGCTGTAATGGTCGGAATCTGCATACCCTGAAAGCTGTGAAACCGCGAATAGCGCAGTGCTGGAAGTAATTGCGGTAACAGCTATGAAGAGGGGCTTCATTCAGTAATGCTTTAAAATAATTCCCGATGAAGCCGCCACGACCCGGGATTTTGCCGAAGTTAGCGAGTAGAAAACAACTGTGCAAGGGCTTTCGTGGCAGATCTCCAATCACCACAACTGAAGCTTCAATCCTGCGTGATAACTCACGATTCCACAGGCGACGGAGAGATTAAGGCTGCGAACACCACCACTTCCGTCGGCATCAGCGCTGCAGGGCATCGGGATCGTGAGCATTTGATCACACTGAGCCCTGATCGGATCTGGGAGACCGATGTCTTCGCGTCCGAACAACAGAACGTCGCCTTCTTGAAAACTGATGGTCTGAAGGGTCTGTCCTCCGCGACGGCTGCAGCCGATCAACCGCGATGGTTTGGGAAGGCTATTCAGAAAGTGCTCAAAATCCTGATGGACAGAGAGATCAATAAAAGGCCAGTAATCGAGGCCAGCGCGTTTGAGCTGACGGTCGTCAATCGAAAAACCAAGGGGCTCGATCAGGGCGAGCGGCAGACCAAATGCTGCGCAAGTGCGCCCGATTGTGCCTGTGTTCGGGGGGATCCTCGGTTCGAACAGCGCAACCCGCAAGGGCGTGGAATTCAACGTCATCGATCCGGTACTGAATATCCGAGAGCATGGAGGTCAAGAGCTCGTCCCTGGACGACGAGCCAACTAGCTGAGGCAATGGTTTCAAGCTGTTGGGCCAACCAACCTTGGCGATCGCGAAATCGGCCCCCGATGGCTGTTGCTGGCACAACTCCCCATCCTGTCTCCTCGATCACGACAACGACTGGCCTTTGTCGCGCCTGAAGACTTTGGATGAGCTCTGCTTCAAGTTCCATCCAGTCGACAGGAGATGCGTCCAAATGCCACGCCGTAAAGGCTCCCAGAGCATCCACAAGAACCGTATGACTGGGAGGAATGGTGTTCAGAGCTGTTGACAGATCGGCTCCACTTTCGATCAGGTTCCACTCCGTGGGCCGTCGCTCGCGATGCAGGCGAAGCCTCTCTTGCCATCCACTGTCGTTTGGGCGTGGATCGGATGTTGCGACGTAACTGATAGGACTATGTTGAGCGACAAGATGTTCAGCCCAGCGGCTCTTTCCACCACGGCTTGGGCCGGTCACAAGGACCAAGCCCTGCAAGGGTTTAGCCACCACCGTTCATGCCGCGAAGTGTGGCCACAGAGGAGGGACTGACACGGTTGAGATATCTGAAGATCCAATACTTGAAGATGGTGGCAAGAATCACCGGAAACGTGGCGATGAAGAGAAGGATGAAGTTCTCTCGTGCTGGAAAACCAAAGTGATTGGCGATTCCATCCAAAAGAACAGTCCAGCCCTCGGGACTGTGGAATCCAACGAAAATATCGGTGAAGAGAATGATCGCGAAAGCCTTGGCTGAATCGCTGAGTCCGTAGACAGCTTCATCAAAGAATCCACGAAGCACCCTCAGCTCTTCGCGACTGAAAAGACAAACCACCACAAAAGCAACGGTTGCAGCTAGATCCGCCAAAACATTTTTAATGGCATGAGTGCTTTCCGAATCAGCCTCTTCCTTCAATTCTTCGGCTTTTGCAGATAGTTTCTGTTGAAGCTCCTCCTGGGTGGGAATTGAATCCCCGCGAAGAAGAGCATCAAATTCAATCTCAGCTTTAAAGACCCTTAGTTTCTCAACGGCCTGCTCCTCAAGCTGAGGCTTGGGATAACTGAGAAACGGGAGATCCGGAGCAAAGTGATCAACCGCAGGGCTAATGATGTACGTGCGGCTCACTTGCTGGACCAACAACGGCACAAGAATCAGCAGAAGCAGTACCTTCAGCGAGATCAGAGTTGAATCTCTACGGCGTCGGAAACCTGCCACCAACGTGGCTTCTGCAGCAGGATTGAGCTGTCGGCGCAATGTGTCGAAGATGCCCAGCAAAGACCGGGGCAGAGGATCAGGGGCTCGGCTGATTGTTGGCGCTGAAGCTGTACGCCTAGGACTATATCGATTAACAACACTTTCAATCAGTTGAAGTTGTCTAAGCTCCTGGGTGTCAAATTGCGCGCGTTGATATTCAAGTTTGTCAAGCGACGAGCGGCAGACGTTGATGGCAGCCCTGAACTTGCGAAGGATCGTAGCCTGAACAGTTGATGGAACGGAGAGTTCCAAGTCTGGACGAATAGGCCTGTCACCGTAATATTCAAGCTCAAGACTTTGAATCAGAAGCGCGGCTTCGTAACCACGATCCAGCTCTGAATTCACATTGAATGACTTGGTTCCACCGAAGGTCCCAAGCCAGTTACGTCCTGCCATCGTGTCGTTAGCTGGAGAAAATCCACCAGGTCGCCATAGGCACTATGGTGCCGACGACGAGAAGAACGACAACCCATGTGAAGGCGTTGCTTTCTCCAGTCTCCTCAGCAGTTGGAATATTGGTGGGGTTGGAGACACGCTCAAGCTGCACGGGTGGACCAGGATCTTCACCTCCATTGAGGACCACTTCGATTCGGCTGACTCCGTCGAGGGTGGCCTGGCGAAATCGATCGCCATCTCGCAGCGGTTGGCTCATGGTCGTCCGTCCCGTGCTGCGCAATAGAGACTCTGGTAGCTGCTCCAGCAGCTCATCAGCTGCAACCACCGTCGCCTGCTTGCTCTGAGTTTCCTCAAGGAAAATCAGCAGTGGGCGATCAGTCAGGTTGGACTCCTGGCTCCATCGATCCAGAAGTTCGTCCCCAAAACCGGACAGGCTGAGTCCGTAGTCGAGTCGTCGCAATGTCACCAAGCGGGCATCGACATGGAACTGATCGAGCTCCTGCAAACGCGTGCTGATCTCGTTTCTGCTGGCTCTGCTCAGTACATCCGCTGAATCGAGGACGACATCATCAGGCAGAGACATCGGGAAATCCTGTGCAGAAACAGCCACCGCTGCTGGAACAGCGAGCAACAGACAGAGCACAGCAGACAGAATCCCTCCGACGAGGTGGTTCAGACGCTTCATGGTCAGGAGCATTGTGCTGACAGTCTGCCTTCAGGAGGAAAGACTGTCGCGATTCAGGGCCATGATGGCCTCCATCACCGCCACTGCACGGCCGTCAGGAAGCGACAGTCGATTGCAGAGTTGGTTTAGGAACCTCTGCTCTGCAGGCGAAACATCCCTGTCGGCATGGGTTAGTTGAACGGCCACGGCCAGTGCCGTCTCCTGCTGAATAGGGGTGAGTGCTGGCAATGCCTCAGTAACCAATTGGTTGACCCCCTGTTCGCGCAGCGTGACCAACAGCCGGTCGAACAAGGCTCCCATCTCCTGTTCCGTGCGGTCCTTGTAGGGAGTGCGGTACTCCAGTGATCGGCGCAAGGCATGGGCTTCCTCACGACCGAGGGTGCCGTCGCAGGCCACCGCAGCGAGTGCGATCGAGGCAAAAGCTTCTGCGTCCGTCATCACCACTGGTCAGTGCTGCCCCATTTGAGCAAGAGTGAACTCTTCTGACCGCAGGATTCTCGAGACCATGCCAGGTTCTGCACGACTCTGTCTGATCTCTGGACTGTTGGTGTTGGGGCTGGCTGTGTTCAATGCTTTGACAGCAGGAACGTTCACACCCGCATTGCAGCGTGCAGAAGTGCTGTCCGGTATGGCAGCGGTTGGCTTGATGCTCGTGGCGGTGCTCTGGACCCGTGCGGTTCCACGTAATCCCAAGGCCGTGAAGCTCGAGGGCAAGCAAGGTCTCGAAATCGCCGCAGGACTATCCGAAAGCCTGCGTACGGAATTGGCTTGGGGAAGCCATCAATTTCTGATGGCAACTTCGGCCGCAACGATCCTGGTGAACTGGGACGGCAAGGTGCTTCTGAGACGAGGTCTGATTACCAAGGAGCCGTTTTCGCCTGGTGAGATCTGTCGACGCAGTACGGATCGGCAGGCCCTGGTGTCACTGGTTCGAACTGCTCTTTACCCAGGTCGGCAAGAATTTGATCCTGTTTTACCAGGTCTGCCAGCGGTGATGGTTCAACCCCTTGGAGAGCGTGGTTGGATTGTGTTGGGTGGCTGGTCAGAGCGCTGCTTCACACGCTCTGATGAACGATGGCTGGTGGGTTGGGCAGAAAGGCTCAGAACTCAACTGGAGCTGATTTCCGCGGTCGAGGACTCTGATCCACAGATTGATCCGAAGGGAATCTGACCTGAGATTGAACCTTTCCATCCGCTAGGACCTCCTCAGTGCGCCAGTTCCAGCTGCAAGTCGGTGCATTGAGCACCTCCCCTGGCTGTTCAATCCTGCAGTCACCCTTGATCACAACCGTGCTGTCCTGCAGCTCAGCCTGAAACGCATTGCCAAAGATCCTTGTGCGGTCGAGTTCCGCTTCGAAGGGTTGATCGCTGCGCACGATCTGCGTTCGAAAATTCCAAGTGGTGTCCTGTGCCGTGAGAACGCCTTTTTGACGTGGCATCCGCACAATCACCGGAGCCATGACCTTTAGGTCACCTACACGTGTATTGCCTTGAATAGTCTTGCCCTCAAGCTGCTCAAGCACCGTGCCTTCCCTGTCACGTCGCTGTGCCAGTACAGGCCCCTCGGCGTTCAGTAAACCGGTATCCAGATTCCACTCGGCCGGACCGGTTCTGAGTGTTGTATCCGGGTTGGATGGATCGGAGTCCTTGGACCAGCGCTCAAGTTTGACAACACCCTTAAGGGTCAGATCGTTCGTGGTTTGCAGAAGCTGTGCTTCGGTAGCGCTAATTCTGGATTCTTTATCGGTAGCCCTCGGACGCTGCTCAATCAGCAAAATCCCCTGCTGCGGTCGCCAGCGCAGACGATCTCCTTGAATCAAAAGTCTGGAACCTTTGAGTTGCTGCAGCCTGACATCACCTTCAAGCAGAATCTGTTCGCCATCGTTGACAACCAGAGCCAGATCAGACTTCACACTGAATGATGGCTTGCCATTCCTGTAGAGAACCCCGTCAGGCTGTCGGGCACGCACAAGACGACGAGTGAGCTCATAACGGGCTTCAGGACTGTTCAAACTCCAGTCCATCAGTCCTTGCTTGGTCTTCTGTTCGAGTTTCAGCGAGCGAAAGACAAAGGGTGGTGCCTGAACTGTTGATACCGGTTTCTCACTGACACAGCCTGTCAGAAGCGTGAGAGTGATGAGCAGACCACCGCGCAGGCGACCTGTTGAATTGATCAAGGTCATCAGAGTGGTGATTCGAGCTCAAGTCTCTGCATGACAGGTTCCGGTTTGGGCAGAGGTGATCCGGGAACCAGCCTTCCCCAGTTCAGATGGTCGGTCCACGATCCGGAAATCGGGGAAAGACCCAGTTGAGCAAGGATGCGTTGACTGAGATCAGGCACGATCGGTTGCAGAAGAATGCCCACAATCCGGGAACATTCCAAAACGGCATAAAGATCTTCACCAACCTGCACTTCCTGGCCTGGTTGCTTCATCTGACTCCAGGGAGCCTGTTCGTTCAGAAAACCATTGGTGTCGATTGCCAGCTGAAGCACCGCTTCAGCTGCTTTTTGAAAATTGAGCTCCGGCATTGACGTCCGAACCTGCTGAATCGTCAGCTCTGCCTTTCCGCGAAGGACATGGTCGTCGCGAACTGTCTCAGCAACAGCAGGCAAGCCATTGCCAAACCATTTCCTAGACATAGATGAGGTGCGGTTGAGCAGATTCCCGATCGTGTTGGCGAGATCGTTATTCACCAGATCCACAAACCGCTGCTGTTGGAAATCACCGTCATCACCGAACTGAATGTCGCGCAGCAAGTACCAACGAACCGCATCCGTACCGCAGCGCTCAAGCAACAGTTCAGGGTCCAACACGTTGCCCAGAGATTTGCCCATTTTTTGGCCTTCGCGGGTGAGAAATCCATGGCCGAAGACGCTCTTAGGCAACGGCAAACCTGCCGACATCAACATCGCTGGCCAGTAAACAGCGTGAAAACGCAGGATGTCTTTGCCGATGACGTGCACGCTGACGGGCCAGCCAGCACTGCTCAGGCGATCCAGATCCACTGAACCTCCATCATCCAGAAGAGCTGTCAGATATCCCAGTAGTGCGTCAAACCAAACATAAAAGGTATGGCCAGCATGGCCCGGAACCGGAAGCCCATGCGACACATTCACACGGGAGATAGAGAAATCTCGCAAACCTCCGGCTACGAAGTTTTCAACCTCTTTGCGACGACTCGCCGGTGCAATGAATCCAGGCTCTGCGATCAGCGATTCAATTGGCTTCTGAAACTTGGAGAGACAAAAGAACAGGTTCTCTTCATCACGCCATTCAAGGGGCTTTTGGTGGGTTGGACAGTTCGGTGATTTGGCATTGGCAGGATCATCCTTGAATTCCTCGCAGTCGACGCAGTACCAGCCCTCCTGATGGCCTGTGCGGATGTGACCTGCAGCTTCACAGCGATGGAAAAACTCCTGAACTAAGGGCAGGTGGCGCTCGCTTGTGGTTCGCACAAAACGGTCGTTGCTGATCTCCCACTCAGACCAGAGATCCATGTATTCCCTGCTGATCTCATCACAGTGGGCCTGTGGGCTGATCTTGCGAACCTCAGCCGTGCGCTGAATCTTCTGACCATGCTCATCAACTCCAGTGACGAAAAGAACCTGCTGTCCCTCAAGGCGCTGAAAACGGGCCAAAGCGTCACAGGCAATGGTCGTGTATGTGCTGCCTAGATGTGGCTTGGCATTGACGTAATAGAGCGGTGTTGTGAGGCTGTAGGTCATCGCTTCGGCGCTCTCCTTAGGCCCCTTGCTCTGGGGCTGGATCTTAACGACCCTCTTTCCGGGTCCCTGATCTTGCGACCCCGCTGCCTGGAGCATGCGAATGAGTGAGATCTGATTCAGCTGCAGACCTCTGAGCTGGGTCATTTGCAGACTGCCGCTGCCGTCCTCATCCAGGAACGGAAAGGATCATGACCGTCAACATTGATTCGGTGGACGTGCTGGTCTGGGGAGGGGGCACTGGCGGAGCCGCAGCAGCGATTCAGGCGGCTCGTGGCGGTGCCTCCACCCTGCTTCTCACCCCAGGGCCGTGGTTAGGCGGGATGGTCAGTGCTGCCGGTGTGTGCTGTCCAGATGGCAATGAACTCAGCCCATGGCAAACGGGGCTTTGGGGAGCTTTTCTGCGTGAACTGGAACAAAGCGAACCAGAAGGACTCGATCAGAACTGGGTCAGCTGTTTCGGCTACCGACCCAGAACAGCGGAAACCATTCTTCAGAACTGGTTGCAGCAGGAGGCCAGATTGCTTTGGTGGCCTGGTTGTCAGCTGCTGAACGTCGAGCGTGCGGGCTCTCTGATCACGGGCTTGAGCTTGGAGATGGAGGGAGAGGTGCGCAGGGTGAAGTGCCGCGTTGTGATCGACGGCAGCGATCGAGGTGATCTGTTGCCCTTGGCCGATGCTCCCTTTCGATTCGGCTGGGAGCCCCAGGAACAGTGGCATGAGCCCAGCGCCCCATCGCAGCAACGTCTCAGTTCAGAACCCTTTTTCAGAGATCAACCCATTCAGTCCCCCACTTGGGTGGTGATGGGCCAACTGCTGAGCGATCAGCTCAAAGACCATACGCAGCAAGACGAACAACCGTCTGGTTCAAGACTTCCTGCACCCTTTCGTGGTGCCTGTGACACGTTCGGGTTGGAAAAAACCATCACCTATGGCCGCTTGCCGTCAGGACTGGTGATGCTCAATTGGCCATTGCAAGGCAATGACTGGCATCGGGGTTTGGAACGAGCATTCCTCGCTGATGCCAGTCAAGAAGCTGCGCTGTTCAGTGAGATGCAGCAACACAGTCTCAGCTTTGCCGATGCGTTGCGCAAAGCCACTGATGGATGGCTGCAACTTGGCCAGGCCTTTCCCAGCAGTGCAGCAAGCCCTGCGCCCTGGATTGCTGCCATGCCGTATTGGCGTGAAGGCCGACGGATGATTGGCCGCACCACTGTGATTGAACAGGATTTACTCCCCCTGACAGAAGGAGTGTGCATGTCTGGTACACCAGTCAATGACAGTGAAGTGCTTCAGTCGATTGCGGTGGGGAACTACGCCAATGACCATCACTACCCCGGCGATGACTGGCAATTGGCTCCCAAAAGTTGCCGTTGGGGTGGTCGCTGGACAGGAACACCCTTCTGCATCCCCTTCGGAGCCCTGCTGAGTGATGCCATCGATAATCTGCTGATGGCAGATAAGGCTTTCAGCACGAGTCATATGGCCAATGGCGCTACCCGGTTGCAGCCGTTGATCATGAACGTTGGCCAGGCTGCAGGAGCAGCGTCCGCTCTCGCCGTGGAATCAAACCTGCAACCCTCTGAACTCTCGGTGCGCAGCCTGCAGAATCGACTGATTGGAGACGACAGGGCACCAGCCGCAGTCGCACCGCTCTGGGACACAGCCTGGTATCACAGTCAGTGGTTGGAGCGGCAGACAGCAGCCCTCGATCGCAAGCCACTGGCACCAGCCCTTCCCGAGACATTGGAATCAGGCAGATCAATGCACGCCATGGTCATTCCAGACGGTGAAGGTGCCTACAGAATTCAACTCGAGGACGCCGAGTCCTGTCAGTTGATCACGCTGGAACCAGCCGTCAACGCAAGACTTCAGACGCTCGATAAGCCGATAAGCGTCATGGTTCAAGGCACTCACAACCCCTGGGGAGGATGGTTTCGGACCACCTCACTGCGGTAATCAACGAGCTAAGGCAAGCAGTCTGAGTTGATCACACTGGGAATCAACCTGATCGACTTTCAGCACGAGACCATCTCCAGGCACCGATCCGGCAGGGCACTCAGCAGCAACGTCCATGGCCAGATCATCCAGACGAACCAACCCCAACCGGTCCTGAGGTCTCAGCCAGCGCAAGAAATCTACCGGCCACTGGTGGCTCTGGTGATGCTCGAACCAGACCTGTTGCCAGTGGCGCTGATCTTCCCTTGAGATGGTGAGCCCCTCGCGTACAGCTGAATCGAAGCTGTCGATCAGCTCCTGCATAGACTCCTCGCCGAGCGGTGTTTCAGCGTTGATCACAGCGGCGATCTGGCGTTGCACCACAAGATCGCCGTAGCGCCTGATTGGCGAGGTGGCCTGGGCATAGGCGCTGAGGCCAAGGCTGAAATGAGGTGAGGGTTGAGTTCCCATCAGTCCGCGGCTCAGACAGCGTTTGATGGCAGCAAATCGAACGGCTCCATCCGGTAGCTGCTTAAGCTCATTTGCCGAGGGAAGGTCGGCAGGCAGCTGACTGCGATAGGGCAAAGCCAAATTGTGGGTCGAACCGAACCGAGCAGCAACGGCTCCAGCGAGGATCATGGCCTCAGCCACCATTGTCCTTGACGCACCAGGCTCGGTGACCTGCACGGACAGCTCACCATCACGGCATCGGATACGACCCTCTGGCAGGTCCATCTGCAGTGCGCCCTGATCTGTCCGCCAACGTCGACGGCGTTCAAGCAGTTGATGGAGATCCGAAAGATATGCCTCTTCAGGTGGAGCGAAATCAATCAATTCATCGGCATCCTCATAGGTGAGGCGGTACCGCGGGGTGACCCAGCTGCGCAGGATTCCGAAATCACCGATGTCACCGTGCTGGTCGAGATCGACCCAGGTACTCCAGGCAGCATTGCGACGCCCGGTTCTGAGACTGAAGGGCCCTGTCGAAAGCTCAAGCGGAAACATGGGAAGGTTGCCCCGCGACAGATAAAGGCTGCTGCCACGGCGTCGAGCTTCGAGATCCAAGGGTGAACCCTCAGGGATCAAGCGTCCTGGATCGGCGATATGAATCCAAAGACGTTCGGATCCGTCTTGTCGACGTTCCAGAGCAATCGCATCGTCGATGTCACTGGTCTCGGCATCATCGATGGTGACGCAAGCCTGAGCCGTGAGGTCATGCCTGTGTTCATCTCCCGGAAGCATTCCCTCACTGTTGTCGACCAGCTGCCTGGCATCAAGGAGCAGCGTTTCACTGAAACCATTGCTCCAGTGTGTGCCCGTCATCGAGGCAGGTTGATGCTCATCCCACTGGCCAAGCTGAATCAGCAGATGACGGAGATCCCTGGCGTTGGCATCGACGCGGACGGTTTGCAGTGACTGCAACAGCTGAGCATCGAGTTTGGCGCCTTCATTGCCTTCGCCAACCAGCTCTTGCATACTCTGAATCCATGACTGGTGAAGAGGATCAAGCGTGTGGAAGACCACGGGTTGACGTGTCTTCAAGACCTGGATCCATCGTTTGCTTTGCCGTTCAGCCTTGATCTGCATGCGCCGTTCTGCCCGACGGCTGCGGATCTCAGAAGCAGGCCGGGCTTGAATCACGCCCTGTTTCAAACGGAAAAAGTCCTGGTCTCGATGCAAAGCAAGCCAACAGGCAGCCTTGCTGATCGCAGCATCAGTGCCGCAGGCCAGCTCCGTGAATCCAACGAGATCAATAGTCTCTCCTGATTCACGTATTAAGACCCATGCTTCACCCCAGTCGCGACAGTTGGGACTGGCTTGAGCGAGATCCTCCTCGTCGAAAGTCCATGGAAAAACCCCCAACCGGGACGACGGATCAACGTCGCCAGGGTGGGGGTGAATCAAATCGATTGTCCGGGCTGGAACGACTTGTTCCTTGCCTCGAAAACCAACACTCAAACGACGTTTGCTGCCTTGGACGGCTAGTACAACTGCAAGTTGAGATGATTTGAGGTCGCTGATGCCGACCAGATCTCCCGGTTTGCAGTCAGCAGTGGCCAGGAATCAACCCTCGGGATTCACGAAAGGAAGCAGAGCCACGATCCGTGCACGCTTCACAGCGTTGGTGAGATCACGCTGCTGTTTTGCAGTGAGGCCAGTGAGGCGTCTTGGCAAAATTTTGCCACGCTCTGTGATGAATTTCTTCAGCAGATCCACATCCTTGTAATCGATGGGATCGCCGGGCTTTATTGGCGAAAGACGCTTCTTGAAGAAGGAGCTCGACATGAATCAGAAACGATTGGAAAACTGGATGAACAGCAGGCTCACTTGATCTCTTTATGGAGAGTCATCTTGTTGAGCTGCGGGCAGAACTTCATCAGTTCCAGCCTTTCTGTGGTGTTCCGACGATTTTTCTCGGTCGTGTAGCGGGACACACCGGGAGAACGCTTTTCGGAGGCGGGAACGGACCGGCATTCGGTGCACTCAATGGTGACAACGATCCGGACGCCCTTGTTCTTGGCCATAAAGGACGTAACGCCGCAGTTGCGAAGCGAAATGACAAACATCCACTTTACAGGTCCACCTCACCCCACTCCAGTCTTTAAGCAGTGATTGTGAGTTCGTAGGATCACGCGCTGACTTCGAGCTCCCAATGCGGGTTTCTCTCTCCTGGCTGCAGGATTTGGTGCAGGTGAATGAGCCCGCTGATCAACTGGGTGAACGCTTGTCGATGGCTGGATTTGAAGTGGAGGAGCTGGAAGATCTCTCTCTGCTGGCTCAAGGTGTTGTGGTCGGTGAGGTCGTGGCCTGTGAGCGGCATCCCAATGCCGACAAACTCAGTGTTTGCAGGGTGAATGTGGGTGCTGAGCAGACTCTGCAAATTGTCTGTGGAGCCAAGAACGTGCGTGCAGGCATCCACGTTCCTGTCGCCATGGTTGGAGCGGTACTTCCAGCCGTGAACCTCACGATCAAAGCAGGTGAACTCCGTGGTGTGAGCAGTGAGGGAATGATTTGCTCACTCTCAGAACTCGGCCAGACCAGCGATGTCGATGGAATCGCCATCCTCGAGGATCTCCTTGCGATGGCGCCAGCTCCAGGAGAGCCAGTTGCTCCATCACTGGGCCTCAACGACAGCGTTCTCGAACTCGCCATCACCGCCAACCGTCCTGATGGTCTGTCCATGACGGGCATTGCCAGGGAAGTCGCTGCTCTCACTGGAGCGCCGCTTTCACTGCCTGAGTCATCCGCTCCATCAAACATGCAAACGCTGGCGACTGATCAGCAATCCAAAGCTTCTATGCAGGCCGGGGGGCTTTATGGCTTGACCGAGGTGAAGAACGTTGATGGTTCATCACGCTCACCGCAATGGTTGCAGCAACGGCTGACTCGTGCCGGAGTGAAGCCCGTCAACGCCGTTGTCGATATCACCAACCTCGTGATGCTTGAACAGGGCCAGCCTCTGCATGCCTTTGATGCCGATGCACTGGAATCACTCTGCGGAGCTGAGATCAGGGCCAAGGATTTCGGACTGCGTCAAGCCCGTGAACGTGAGCTCTTCAAAGGTTTGGACGGACGTGAAATTGAACTGGATCCCCGCGTTCAGGTGGTGACCTGCAGGGATCGTGCCGTCGCCGTGGCCGGTGTGATGGGCAGTGCCGAAAGCGGTGTCTGCGATAACACTCGCCGAATCTGGCTGGAATCTGCCCTGTTCACCCCCGCCTCCGTCCGCAACGGCAGTCGAGCCACAGGGCAGCGCACGGATGCCAGTAGTCGTTACGAGAAGGGTTTGCCAAGGGAAATCACCCTGCTAGCAGCGGGCCGTGCTCTGACGTTGTTCAGGGAGATGCTTGATGCTGAGCTTGGTGAAACCTGGGTTTGTTCAGCAGAACAGAGAGACGATCCGGTCGTGACCCTGCGACGCAAATCACTGCATCGTCTGCTCGGACCTCTTGAATCCACAGACAGCGATGGTCAGCCTGAGCAGCTCGCCGATGCTCAGGTCGAGGCCTGTCTCGCAGCACTCGGATGTGAACTCTCTCCTGCTGCCGATGGATGGAAGGTGGTCGTTCCCCCGTCAAGGCGAATGGACCTGTTACGTGAGGTTGACCTGATTGAAGAGGTGGCGCGATTGGTGGGGTTCGATCGTTTCCAGTCCCAGCTTCCAGACCCGCTTCAGCCCGGTCAGCTGACGCTCATGCAGCAGGCCGAACGACGCTTGCGTCAGCGTCTGAGTGCCTCCGGACTTCAGGAAATCACCACTTTGTCACTCACCGGTGCCGATGATGCTGATCCCAATCGCATTGCCATCAGCAATCCACTGTTGGCGGAGACCAGCCATCTGCGAACTGCGCTCTGGCTGGAGCATCTTCAGGTTTGTCAGCGCAATCTTCAGGCCTCACAGCCTGGATGCTGGGTGTTCGAAATCGGGCATGTGTTCAGGTCCGATGGCGCCGCGATCAATCAGGAAGCTCGGCTCTCGGGAGTGATCTGCGGCGATCGTCGCCTGTCGCGATGGCAGTCCAGTGGCAAGCCCGAACCTCTCAACTATTTCGACGCCAGAGGCGTGCTCACCACCGTTCTGAATTCCTTCGGAATTGAGGCTCAGGATCGTCGTCTCACCGATGACGCGCGTCTGCATCCAGGCCGTGCAGCGAGCGTGGTTGTTGAAGGTCGCCCCCTTGGCTGCTTCGGTCAGTTGCATCCTGCTCTGTGTGAAAGCCATGAGCTGCCGGCGGAGACGTATCTGTTCGATCTGGAGCTGACACGTCTTCTGGAAGCAGCCACCCGCAGCAATCGCTGGAGCCCGCAGTTCAAGCCCTACTCCACCCTTCCTTCGTCGGAGCGGGATCTGGCCATGGTTGTTCCACGCAGCCTGGCGGCAGGAGAGCTTCTGCAGGCCATCCGCAAAGCAGGCAAACCACTGTTGGAGTCGGTCGAATTAATCGATCGTTTTGAAGGCGGTCAGCTGGGCTCCGATTCATGCAGTCAGGCATTCAGGCTGCGTTATCGCGGCAAAGACAGCACGCTCACCGACGACATGATTCAGCCTGTGCATGAGAAGGTGCGCCTGGCACTGGTCAAGCAGTTTCAGGTGGAGTTGCGCAGTTGAAGCGCGACATCAAGACCAGACATTCCAGGTGAGAGGTCTGAGGGAAGAAATCCATCGGCTGAACATGTTCAATCCGATAAGGCCCCGAATCTCCAGCTAATTGTTTGAGATCTCTCGCCAGGGTTGCAGGATCACAGCTCAGATACACCAGCCGTTGCGGCGGATGGTCCAGGATCACGGTCAGAACTGAGGGATCCAGACCCTTACGAGGTGGATCAACAACCAGGGCATCGTGCAGCGGCAATACATCGCGCAAATGCCGAATGACATCGCCATCAAGAAATTGTGTTGACTTCAGCCTGTTGCGTCGTGCATTGCGTTCGGCATGGCGGATGGATGCAGAGCTGATTTCCAAGCCGGTCACTCTGTGGCCAGCAGCAGCCAGCGGTAAGGCAATGGTGCCGATGCCGCAGTAGGCATCAATCACCCGTTGATTGGCCTGCGCGCGAGTAAGCCAGTCGCGAATCTGCTCCACCACCCGTTCTGCTCGGGGTGTGTTGACCTGAAAAAAGGTTGTTGTTCCAAGCTCGAGTGATAGATCACAAAATCTCTCCTCGATCGCATCCTCGCCCTGAAGACATACGGTTTGATCACCGAACACGGCATTGCTGCGTTTCGGCTGCAGATTGAGCGTCACACCCTTTATCTGTGGCCAGCGACGCATCCACGCTGCGCTCAGCGCTTCAACACCCTGCAGCGAACGAGTGGCGGAAATCAGGGTGATCAGCACTTCACCGGTTCGGATGCCGATTCTCAATCCCAAGTGGCGAAGACCTGGATCGCCCTGCAGGTCAGAATCCATGGGCCAGCTGGTTGATTCAAGGTCCTGCTTGATTGGAGCAATCAATGCATCTAGTCGTGGATCAAGAACTGGGCAGTGGTTGAGATTGACGATGCGATGGCTGCCACGTTTGTAGTAACCGAGACGCACCTTCAGTCCATCGCGACGGACTGGGATCAAGGCCCGGTTTCTATACCCCAGTGATTCCTGGTCTGGACTCACCAGGGCGTTCACATCCGGATCCAGCTGGCCGATGCGAGTGAGTGTGTTGGTCAATCGCTCCTGTTTCCAGTCGTTTTGGGCCTCCACCGAAAGATGCTGCAACGAACAACCACCGCAGTCGCTAGCAAGAATGCAAGGTGGTCGACGGGCATGGGGAGATGCGGAGATGATCTCCACTCTTCGGGCCAACCACATCCGCCGCTGACGCTGCTGAACTTTGACCTTGGCCTCTTCTCCAGGTAGCAGCTCAGGCACCGTGATGACCCAACCATTCCAACGCGCCAGGCCACGACCCTGCTGGTCGAGATCCTCTCCAACAACATCGATGGTCAGTCCTGGATGCGGCGTTTCATTCATCGCTGTCATTGCAATGGCGTAACACCCCTCAGCTCCAACCCATGGCTGGGGTTCATGGCCCTTAAACTGTTTCCAGCATGCCAGCCGTCATGAGCGTTGTAAGGGATCTGATCCTCCAGGCGGATGACGATCTGCGTTACCCGAGCAGTGGTGAACTTCGCTCGATGGTTGATTACCTCAGCCAGGGTGCTGTTCGTCTGGCTGTGGTCAGGATCCTCACCGACAGTGAAAAGAAGATCGTCGATGAGTCAGCACGCCAGCTGTTTGGCTTACGACCGGAATATGTCGCTCCTGGCGGCAATGCTTATGGCCAGAAGCAAAGGGCCCAGTGCCTGCGTGATTACAGCTGGTATTTGAGGCTGGTCACCTATGGAGTGCTTGCGGGCAGCACCGACATGATTGAGCAGATCGGCTTGATCGGCGCCAGAGAGATGTACAACAGCCTCGGTGTTCCCATGCCTGGGATGGTGGATGCCATGCGTTGCATGAGGGAAGCCTCCCTGGTGCTTCTTTCGGAAGAGCAACAAAAAATTGCAGGTCCTTATTTCGATTACCTGATCAAGGGGATGCAAACCAGCACTTGATCGATCGGCTGAATCGACAACTGCTCAGTTCAATTCCGTCATTCTTAGGCTCGCCCATCTCAGTCAAGATTCTTAGAAAGACCTCTTTTGCGTCTCGACTGAGACGAATAATTGCTTTATTCATTGATCTCTCGGAGCAGCTCAACACTCCCAAAAGTGTTTGCCTGTCTCAGGCAAGACTTGTGTCAAGTCTTTGCTGTGTCTTAATCAAGAATCGTGGGACTGACTGACGTCGAGTGCCAGGCCCAGCTTTCTGAACTGGACACGCCGATCAATTTGATCAGATCGCACCAACTTCGACTCCCTCGCTGTGCCCAACACACTTGCGTCACTGTGTTAACAGCAGAGACGCAAAGCGGAAAAAGCCCTTTTTGACTGGGTTAGTGGGCCTCCGGCCATGCCGCTGGACAGGCTAATTGGCTCGCTGGACAGCCACTGAACCATCTCAAGATGTTGAATTTCGTCAAGCTCAATCAAAAACCAATGCGTAAGGATTTCACCTACGCATGCAAATAAAACAATCAAAAAAAGTGATCTTGATAGAAACGATCGAATCTCAATAGCCGGGAGCCTGAGGGATTGAATCAAAAAACGAGGGATCTCTTAGATGTCTTAAGTGAGAGCTGAGATAAGTCCAAGCTTGAGACTCGAAAAAGACTACCGAGACAGTTCTTTCTGTCGATAAAGTTCTTTCAACATCTGATAAGCCTCGTTCAGTCGGCGCATGGCATCGGTTGAACCTCCCGAGTCAGGGTGAACCTCAACGGCTTTGCGCTTGTAGGCGTCGCGGATCGAGCGCAATGTCAACGATTGGCCAGCCTGCGTGGGCAACTCAAGTTGTTTCAGCGCACCATGCAGAGTCATCGTGGACTCAAGCGTTTCGAAGGATGTGACCTTACGGCTGCGCTTGAAGCGACTCACGAAACGACGAATCAACGTTGGGATTCGGTCTGGCACTGAAGCGCTGGCAAAGGGATCCTCAAGAACCGCGGCAGCAACTATCACCTGCTCAAAGCGAGGGGAAGGAACCATCCAGCTTTTGCAGAATTCGGTCATGGAGTGATTGACCTGACTCCAAGTGAATGTGCGCCCCTCGGATCCATCGATATGGGGCCAGATATCACGAGCCATCCACAACATCACAGCCTCCATCACGGTGGGGCCAGGTTTGGAACCATACAGATTGAGCCAATGGTTGAGAGCTACTTCAAACCAATCCTTGATCTGCTGATCACTGATCACCGGAACAACGGGAATCTCGGTGTTGGGTTGATTCTGTGGCGTGATGCTTTCGCGAATCGCAGTGCTGCGCTTGCGAACGAAACCAGGCAGATCAATACCAACCCCCGTAGGGGATGCACTGCGTGTTGTTGGTCGTGTAGGGGCGGGACGGTCATCGTCCTGACCTGTCGTCTCTAATCCCCCAGCTGAACCAACTAAAACGATGGCGCGATCCTCGTCGTACTGAGGCTGTTGGATCGGTTGTGGAGCAAGCAAAGCCTTGGAACCATCCATAGCTTCAGAATCAGCTGGCTCCGCCGTGCCCTCGGAAGACTGATCAATTAGTGGATCAATGAGTGAACCGGGCGACTCATCCTGATCAAGATCGGGCTGAAAAATTTCCTCAAGCAGCCGTTGAAGACATTCCCCCCTGGAACGAGTCTTCCAATCTTTGCGAAGCTGATCAATCTGGTCGACGAGCTCCTCGGGTAATTCCAGGCTGATGCGCTTGCCGCTCATAAGGATCTGACTTGCTGACCGTCAAGCAGGTTTAATTATCGACCCTGCAGACGACGCAACCAGTCCTGTTGGGCACGGATTGCGTCACGGTAACGCTGCTCGAGGCTGCTGTTCACTCTTGTCGGCATAATCATTGCAGGAGTCATGACATTGGTGCCACCCCTGGGAGCCACGAGTAGAGGAGGTGGTGGAGTTGCAGTGGTTCTGACAGGCTGCGCAGTGGGCTGTGCAACGGGCGTAGCAGGCATTACTTCAGGTGCAGATTGCGCATTGACAGCAGGTGGAGCCACTTCTGGCTTGACCTTGCGCGCCTTGGCTTCGGCCTGCGCCTTACGGGCGGCTTTCAACATTTGTTGACGCTCACGCAGCATGGCCAGCTGTGTCACTGGAACCACGCTGAGCAAGTGACCCGGCGTTGCATCGGCGGGGTAGACGACACTCACCGTGACAGGGTTGTTGGATCCGCGTTTGAGATCTAGATCGGCAATGGAAAGACTCTGTCCGGAGCGCATACCAACATGGACTTCTTGATATCCAAGTTCAGTCTTGATGCCGATTGATCCACGGAAGGCTGTAAATGGAGAACGGCCCGAAGCAACAGGATGACTGAGAACAAGCTCATGAGCACCCTCGCCGGCAAGATTCAGATCAACATCAAAACGGACTCCGTAAGTGCCAACATTATTGACAGCTGAATCCACCATGCGGGTACTGAGTTGATTGACCTGAATATCTCGAGTCCCGAAATGATGCTTGCGTGTGCTGGTCAAAGGCACATGCAATGAGCCTTGAGAGAGATCGTGCTGAATTGAAGCTTTATACTCATCGCCAAGTGCAACTCCTGCAACTCGGGAGAACACTTGTCCTGACTGAATCTCACGAATACGATTGAGATAAATTCTTCCTGGTGCAAGTCGTCCACGATCAAGCACAGCGATCAGTGCATGTTCGTCTTGGGTTTCTTCAGCTGCAATTACAGCCATTTGGAAGGGGCCGTTGCTGCTGCCACGCAGAAGCCCATTCATGATTCCGCGAGCGGGCAGAACCGTGCTCACAATTACTTTACGACTGTTAGGAGGAATCACAACCTCTCTTGAAAGATTGCGATCCAGTTCGCCACGAAGAATCTGAACTGCCGTCGCATCACCAGGCCCCGTGTTCCAAGGTCTGGGGCCTAACGGCTTCACTCCCATCAATTTATTGGGGTGATATGGAGCTTCAAAACTATTTTTGACAGAACCTCTTTTGAACCGCAAAGTAACGGGTGTTGTGCCGGGGTTGATGGCAATGGCAGCAACAGTCAACAGGCCTCGGGCTCTGCGACCTCCCAGTTTGCTGGAATCCTGTGGGTAATATTTGTGATGCATATGAACCCCAAAATCACCATTGAATGTGAATGTGGAGTTCTTCAGCGGTTGGTTGGTTTCGGCAGCAATTGAACTCCCAGGCGAAGTATCTATAAGAATTCCAGGTCCTTTGACAATCTCCGGCTGATTGGAGTGAAGAACGGGCACATTGTTGAAGCTGCCATTCAGAGGCCTTGCTCGTTGACCAGCCATCAATGGCACATAGGCCTCAACAGGCCGAGCAAGTTCGATCTCGGCCATCCCAGCCGAGACGCCAATCAAGACCAGTAGTGGGATCCGGTGAGACACTTGCGACTGGTGATTGGGGCCTTGGAAGGGCTCAAGTTCTAAACCTAATCGCCAGAGAAAAAACCGCCAAGTCATCCCGGTGACGCAGTGAGGGGGTCGTTCTCGCCAGGATGAATGGAATTAACAACCCTCCGGATGTTTCCTCCTTTAGACTGCTCACCCTGCGCTGATGGCGACTGGCAGCGTCATCACCAAGAACGCAAATTGCGCATGATGCGCTTCTGGCGGGACGGACTTGAGCGTCAAATTGCTGCTGTCACAGCAGCAATCAACACACTTGAGCAGCAGATCGAACGAGATCAGGCCGGTTCCAACTGAACTGAGAGTTGTTGACGCATCTAGGCAAGCCCACGCTTCACTCGACGTTGATGGTCATGGCGCTGATGCCAGTTTGATTGCCAACGTCTCTCAAGCTTTGCCCTTTGAGGATTACTTCCTCAAGCGCAATCCGTTCCTGTCTCGAGAGTCGTTGTAACGCCTGGCTGAGCTGTCGCCGGTGTTCACATCGATCCAGTTCAATCGTGGCGTCAGTCTCCCGTCTGATGACGTCATAAGCCAGTGGCACCAGTCGACGTTGCTGATTGGCTTCATTAAATCCGGCTCCGACATCGAGATCGCTGTTCTGCAAAGCTCGCGGGAGCCGAATAACCGCGGCTTTGTTTCGCTGATAATGCAGGATCGCCCATCTGATATGGGGTCGAGCAAAGGCTGAGAAAGGATTCTTACTTTGGCCTTAATAGCATTCAGCGGCCCGCAGTAACCACATCAAGCCCACCTGCAGAAGGTCATCTGGGTCCTGACACTTTTTGCCGCATAACGTCTGGCCAGGGGTTCCACAAGGCGCATGTGATGTTCAACCAGTGCATTGCGTCTCATCTGCTGTCTGTTCATGGATCGTTTCAAGTGGAGCTGATGGACTCCTTCAGACAGACATCGCTGATCAACTCAATGCATCAGTGGAACCACGGCAGTCAGGAACAACCTGTCTGAGCAACTCTTCACCACCATGGCTCTGAAGCCAGGCCAAATCTGATCGGTCCGTCGCCAGCAGGTAACCAGCAAACCCGAGTGCATTGACGCTGAATCCCTTTACGTTCTCCTGACTGCGTTTGATCAAGGCCATCCAAGACCTCGTCAGCAACAGGTTGTAGGGAATTGCTGGTGGTTGTTGGCTGAATTGATCACCGAGACCCAGTCGCAAGGCAAGCGAGCGATAGAGATCATGGAGGAGATTCGCCTCCTCGTCTGGATCGCTCGAGAGTGGACGATCTGCGATGACGCAGCTTTTCAACAATGGATCAATGTTTCGATCATGGCCTGTCGATGCAGAAGGTTTGTGGAGTCGCTCCATAAACCAGGACAGTCGCGGACAGATGCACTCACCTGGATGACGGGGCAACAGTTGGAGATGACGATGGGGCTGACTGGCTCCGGCCCTGGGACCACTGTTGAAGAACCAAAGGCCTGTGCTGTCCCTGTCGACCTGCACCAGGGCACGCCAGTCTTCAGGTTGAAGCCAATCGATTTGAGAGGCCCAGTCTTGGGTGATCAACAGCATGTGACCACGCTGAACTGGGTACTTATTGAGAATCAGAACGTGATGGTTGTGAATCCGTTCAATTTCCAGTTGAGGGTCCCAGGGAAGAAAAGGATTGGGCTTGGGCCCTTCAAGTCTGTGATGTTTGGGCAGCGCCGCATTCAGCTGACGCAGTTCGAACTGCTCCGCACTGGCCACTGAAAGCTCGATGGTGGAGGTGCTGAGAGGGATCAGAGCACGGCAATTCAAGGCCTGTTCGGAGCGCTCCAGCGCCTTCGACCAGAATTGCTTCTCACCCATCGGATTTGATCCTCGCCAGCGATGCCCCTGAGTAGTACCTGCCGAGGATCTCGTTGAATCGAAGCCCCTGTTGCGCCAGCTCCTGAGCACCATGCTGGCTCATGCTCGCACCGAGATGCCCGTGTGCGTCATCGGAGATCTCCTGAGTGGATGCATACAACGACTCAACCAGGCCTCCCTTGAAACTCAACACGAGCCCGCGAGTATCTTCCGTGGCTTGGATGGTTGACTCGTTGCTGCTGGTTCTGCCGGCGTAAGCCTGCCAGCGAGTGGTGTCTCCAAGGTTCCAGTCGCTGTTGGCCGGACGGAGCATGTGAACGAGGCCGTAGGAGCGGGCTGCCACGGCCTGGGCTTTGAGAGCTTCGCTATTCCAGTGGCTTGGCATTTCAGCTCCCACAACAGACGCCACATAGCGCTCCAAGTTGATCTCATTGATGGCGAGCCATCCCTGCCCTCGATTCAGCAGATGAATGGTTCCTTCGTAGGCACGACCGTTCACCAACACCGATCCACCGTTACCACCACAACTCACAAGACCTGTCGAGGCCTTGGCGAGCATTCCGTTGAGCAGTCCTGGCAGCACGGGAATCCCGCCCTGCTTGTGACAGCCCGCTCCATCCTGGGTGCTGACCTGCAGCAGTGGGCGCTGACTCAAAAGAGCGATGCGCAGCTGAGGATCAACACTCGCACTGGGTGCAGGCACCTCAGGGACAGAGACTCTTGGCAGCTCATGAGCGTCGCTGCTGGAATGAGTTTCGGCGTTAAACAAAGTGCTGAGAAAGAGCTCTGCGTCTTGGCTGTCTGAGTGGACACGCCCAGGTCCGGTGGACCAGACGATCAGTGCGGCCAGCCCCGCACTCGCCAGCAGAGTTAGTAACAGTGGTCGGACGAGACGCATACCCGCTGAGGCGGCGCAGAGATCATGCCTGAAATGTGCACCGATAGCTGGCAGGGACGAGCTCTCGTTGTCGGAGGTGGCGGGATCGGGCGGGCCCTGAGTGCGGAACTGGCACATCGCCAGCCTTCTCTGCTGGTGACGCTGGCCACGCGTCACCCGGTGTCGGATGAGGAGTGGACCGTTGACCTCCAATGCATGGACAGTCTCAGCAAACTGACCGAACAACTGAGGGGTGACTCCCATCCTCTGAGAGTTGTGATCAACGCGACGGGACGTCTCCATGGACCCTCGTATCAACCTGAAAAGCGACTGCAACATGCCGAGCAATCCGCGTTGCTCGATTCGTTTGCCATCAACGCGGCCGGACCACTGCTGCTAGCCAAGGCAATCGAGCCTGTTCTGAGCAGAGACTCACCCTTTCATTTCGCCAGCCTGAGTGCCAGGGTTGGCAGCATTGGCGATAACCGCAGCGGAGGCTGGTACGCCTATCGCGGTTCCAAGGCAGCACAGAACATGATGTTGCGCTGCCTGAGTCTTGAGTGGGGTCGACGTCTGCCGCTCGCGACCGTGACCCTTCTGCACCCTGGAACGACAGATACAGCCCTTTCGAAGCCTTTTCAGAGTTATGTACCCAAGGAGAAGCTGTTCAGCCCTGAAAGGGCAGCAGGGCATCTCCTGGATGTCCTGCTGGGTCAGACACCATGCGACAGCGGTCGATTTCTCGCCTGGGATGGTCAGGAGATTCCCTGGTGAGCATTCTCTCGCAGGATGTCCAGTGGAATGATTTCAACCGTGCTGCGCTCAGTGGAGTTCAACAGAACTGGCGGAGCCATTCCGTCCTCATGAGCCTCCTTCCAGCGAGGAGCACAGACACACCAGTGATCTCCAGGTTGAAGACCCGGAAAACCAAACTCAGGCATCGGGGTGCTCAGATCATTGCCCTGAGCCCTGCTGTAGCTGAGAAAGCTTTCAGTCATCACGCAACAGACGCTGTGACGTCCGAGATCCCCCACATCAGTTCGACAATGTCCATCTCTGAACCAACCGGTCATGGGCTGACAGCTGCACACTTCCAGAGGCATGCCCAGAACGTTCAGATCGCTTGCCTGGACTTCAGTTTCGGGAAGTGTTTCAGAGCTCATTGCGCCATGGAATCCAAGAGGAGTCTGCCGAAGGAGTGGCACATTGCGCGACAAGATGGTTGACGGATCCCGGGGGCGAGGAGTTAAAGGTCAATCAGTTATGCCTCCTCGATGGATTGGGAGTTCACTGAAGACGCAGCGTTCCTCGCCCTCTGCGACGCCTTCCGCGAAAGCGGGGAATCCTCGGCGATTGAGTTTCTTGCTAATGGTGAGGGGGCATTCCACTTCCAGGACCTGTCTCAGAATGCTGCGGGTGAGGGGATCGACCTCAGCGAATCCAGCGCCCTCGAGGAATTTCAACAGGAAGTGATCGACACGATGGAGAAGCTCTGCCAGGAATGATCCGCAGAGCTCCATCAGCGGTTTGGGTCAGCCGTAGAAGAAGCTGATCTCCTTAGCCTTCAGACCCTCCCATCCGGCATCGATCAGGCGCTGATTCAGCGTTTCCTGATCAAAATGCTTGGCACCTGTCTTGACCACCCGGTTGCGCATCGATTTGCGGACTCCGCTGCGCTTGCGCTGGCTTTCAAGAGTCATCACTTCCCTGTAAAGCGTGAGCATCTGAGCAGGCAGGGGTGATCCATCCAGATCGATCCCTGCATTGATCGCCTCATCGATGGCGCCGGGCCCACTGAGATCCATGGTATGTGGTTGATGAAAGCTGCAGTCTGCAGCAGTGATTCTCACTTAAGCGCTGAAGTAGCGGGCTTTGCTGTGCAAAGCCACCAGTGCTGTGGTGCTCTGTTCCGGATGGAGCTGGTCACCCTCATCCATGCTCAGGCCCACACGGTCAGCGCCAAGCCATAGCAGCTGTTGCCTTGAATCTGCAACGTTGGGACACGCCGGGTAGCCAAAGGAGTAGCGACTGCCCCTGTAGCGCTGGGCCAACACATCCTTGAGCGGCATCCCTTCGGGATCCGCAAATCCACATTCACGTCTCACGCGGGCATGGGTCCATTCGGCAAGAGCTTCGGCCATCTGGACGGCCAATCCATGGAAGAACAGGTAGTCGCTGTAGGAATCTGCTTCGAACAGCTGTTGAGCGAAGACAGAGGCCTGCTCTCCCATGGTGACCGCTTGCATCGGCAAAACATCGCTGGGACCGCCGTTAACGAGATCCCTGTAGAAATCGGCAATGCAGTAGCGATTGCCGCCGCGCTGGCGTGGCAAGGAAAAACGGCCAAGCTGACGCCCCCCGTCCGGGTCAAAAACAACAACATCGTTGCCTTCACGTCCGCAAGGGAAATAGCCATAGGCCACAGCGGGGTGCAAAAGGCTTTCGTTGATTGAGCGTTGAAGCCAGGCCTGGAGAACTGGCTCGGCTTTGGCTTGCAGATCAGCCTCATAGTCTTCCCTTGACTGGCCTTTGACCTTGCGCATCTGCCACTGTCCGGCAAACAGAGCCTGTCGATCGAGATAGGCCATCACCTCAGGCAGTGGTATTTCAGCGTCTCCCTGCAACACCTTCGGACCCAGGAACGAGGGCTGAATGGCTGCTTCCTCCGTCACGGTGTCGGATCGGTCAAAACTGATCGGTAATGGGTCGGCCTTGACCTCCTTTCCGGCTTCACTCGGCTTCGAATCGTCGGATGTGGCTGGCTCGGATTGCGAACCTGATTCACCTCCAAGGGTCAGTCCCTCAGGGGTCCCATTCAGAAAGCCTTTCTCGTTATCCCAGGCGTCGGACTGACGGGCATCCACAAAGGCATCCATGAAACGCAGATCTGTAAATGCGTCTCTTCCGTAGAGAACTTTGCCGTTGTACACCTCACTGCAGTCCTTGTTGACAAACCTCGGAGTCAAAGCAGCTCCACCCAGAACCACTGGAACATTGATTCCTGCTTCATTAAAAGCAGAGAGATTGTCTTTCATAAATGCGGTGGATTTCACAAGAAGTCCACTCATGGCGATGCAGTCAGCCTGATGCTGTTCTTGAGCAGCAATAATGGCTCCAACATCCTGCTTGATACCTAAATTGATAACTTCATAACCATTATTCGTGAGAATAATATCAACAAGATTTTTGCCGATATCATGAACATCCCCCTTCACTGTGGCAATCAAAAACTTTGCCTTCGCAGACCGCTTGCAATCGCTTTTCTCCATATGCGGCTCAAGAAACGCAACGGCTGATTTCATCGTTTCAGCAGATTGCAAAACGAATGGAAGCTGCATTTGACCAGAGCCAAATAATTCACCAACAACCTTCATCCCATCGAGAAGGAAAGTATTAACAATCTCGAGTGGTTTGTAATTCTCAAGCCCCTCATTGAGAGCCACATCAAGTCCGATCCGTTCTCCATCGATGATGTGCTGTTTGAGTCTTTCCTCAACGGGGAGATCGGCTAAAGAGGGGCCTGAGGAGCGGGCCTCCTTCGTGCTGACACCCTCAAATAGCTTGGTGAGCTCTGTGAGTGGGTCATAGATGCAGACGTCCCCTTCAAAACGGCGGGAATCTGTGATCAGATCGCGACAAACCTGTTGGTGCCCCTCCTCAATCTTGATCAGGGGAAGAATCTTTGCGGGAGAAACAATTGCAGCATCCATCCCTGCCTCACAGCAGTCATTAAGGAAAACTGAATTCAAAGTAATCCTGGCAGCAGGAGAAAGTCCGAAGCTGACATTCGAGACACCGAGCACAACGTGAACACCGGGAAGTTCGCTTCGAATCCGGCGAATCGCTTCAATCGTTTCGATTGCATTGCGGCGATCCTCTTCAATTCCTGTTGAAATTGGTAATGCAAGCGGGTCGTAAAAAATCTCTCGGGCTGGGATCCCAAACTCAACAGCATCTCTGTAAGCACGTTTTGCAATAGCGACTTTTTTCTCAGCAGTTCGCGCCATGCCCTCCTCGTCAATGGTGCCAATCACCACAGCTGCGCCGTAACGACGAGCCAGGTCAAGCACTTTGAAAAAACGCTCATCGCCATCCTCATAATTCGTGGAATTGAGGATGCATTTACCACCGGCAACCTTCAGTCCGGCCTCCATTTTCTGCCACTCAGTTGAGTCGAGCATCAGTGGCAGATTCACATTGGTGACCACACGGGTCACCAGTTCATGCATGTCTTTCTCGCCATCGCGTCCCACATAGTCGACATTGACATCGAGAACATGAGCGTTCTCCTTCACCTGCCCACGTGCCAGACCAACAAGGCCATCCCAATCTTCTTCATTCAGTAGTTCACGGACCTTTTTGGACCCGCTCGCATTCAATCGCTCGCCGATGATCAGGAAGGAGTTGTCCTGGAAATAGGGCGTGGCTCCATACAGCGACGCTGCCGCCGGCTCATAGCCGAGCTGCTTTCGTTCAATGTGGTGGGTGCGTACTTCCCGTGCGGCCGGTTTCAGTTCTTGAGAAATCTCAGAAAGCGCTTTGATGTGATCCGGTGTGGTTCCGCAGCAGCCACCGATTACCTGAACCCCTAAATCTTCCACGAAGTGGAGGAGCTTCATCTTTAGCTCTAAGGGTGAAAGATGATAATGAGCTACGCCTCCAATGTTCTCGGGTAGACCGGCATTGGGGATGCAGCTGAGAACGAAAGGAGAGTTTTCACTGAGGTATTTGATGTGCTCTTTCATCTGTTCTGGACCGGTGGCACAGTTCACACCGAGCACATCGATTGGAAAAGGTTCAAGTATTGAGACGACAGCCGCGATATCCGAGCCAACCAACATCGTTCCCGTGGTCTCCATCGTCACTGACACCATCAACGGGCGACGTTCTCCGCAGGCTTCAAAAGCGTCCTCCACTCCTTGCAACGCCGCCTTGATCTGAAGCACGTCCTGGCAGGTCTCGATGATGAACAAATCCACATCGCCGGCAATTAGCCCTGCCGCCTGATCTCTGAAGGAGACCCTCAGAGTGTCGAAATCAATGTGGCCGAGGGTGGGGAGCTTGGTGGTCGGCCCCATCGAACCAGCGACGAAGCGAGGCTTCTCAGGAGTGCTGTATTCATCGGCGATCTCTCGTGCCAGTTGCGCGGCACGCTTGTTGAGAGAGAAGGCTTGATCAGCGAGGTCGTATTCCGCCAACACCACGGACGCTGCACCGAAGGTGTCGGTTTCGATCACATCACAACCAGCCTCCAGGAACTGGCGGTGCACTGCTTGCACTGCGTCCGGGCGCGTGACCACAAGATTCTCATTGCAGCCCTCTAGCTCTTCCCCGCCGAAATCATCGGCCGACAGATTCATCATCTGAAGCTGAGTACCTGTGGCACCGTCAAACACCAGAACAGGGCGACTGGGATCGTGCAGACGCTTGAGGAACCGAGATGATTCAGTGATGGACTTCGTCTGAACTGCCTGCATCACCACTGGATCGATGGACCCATCTTAAGAAATGCAGGTCTCAGGATCCTGGTTTTGACGCCAAGAACACAGACTTTGCCAGGCTCAGTTCCCCAGGTCGATGCGGGTGATCCAGTGGGCATACTGCTCATCCCTGCCCTCGGTGATGGCCACCAGCTTGGAGCGAAGCGCTTCCATAAGGGGTCTGTGTTGTGAGAGAACCGTTGATTCCAGCTGACGGATCGGACTGATCTTGGCCGCTGTTCCTGTCAGAAAGACCTCATCAGCGATGAAGAGCTCGGTCTTGTCTACTGGCCGTTCGATCACATCAATACCCATACCTCTGGCCAGTTCGATCACGCTGGCCCTTGTGATGCCCTCGAGAATGTCCTGATCCACGCCCGGGGTGATCAACTGGCCGTCTCGGACGATGAACAGATTCATCCCACTGGCCTCACTCACCTTGCCACGGGTGTTCATCAGCAGAGCTTCGTCAAAACCGCTTGCAACGGCCTCCGACTTGGCCAGCGAGCTGGTGATGTAGGCGCCGCTGATCTTGCCGCGCAGCGGCAGTGAGCGATCTTCCTGACGGGTCCAACTGCTGATCCGACAACTCACCCCATCCGGAGAGAGATAGTCACCCAGCTCCAACCCGTAGATCAGAAAATCGGTCTCAATATTGTGCAGTCGTGGCGCGATGCCGAGATCACTCGTGTACACGAATGGCCTCAGATAAATCGGTGTGGTGGGCTTGTTGGCATGAAGCATGGCTGTGAGAGCTTCCATCACGGTCTCTTCACTGAGATCAGCCAGCAACAGATGGGCGCTCTGAGACAACCGACGGGCATGACGGTCAGCGCGGAACAGGAGCATTCCTCCAGGTTTGATTGGGTCGGGAATGGCCCGCATCCCACCAAAGGCTCCGGTTCCATAATGCAATGCATGCGTCGCCACCGACACCTTGGCGTCTTCAAAAGGAACGCAGCGTCCCTGGAACCAGGCGTAGGGAAGGAACTGATGCATCGCTGAGGGTCCGTTGACCAGATCTTCTCACCCGTCAGTTCCCGTTCGTCCTGCGGTCTGGAGAATGGGGACATGCATCGCCTAAGCAGCCTGCCGGGGGCCGACACCGATGGGCCGATCTCCTACGTGGAGCAACCCACTGCACCGGTGTTGTTTCTGACCAGCGCCAGCTCGGATATCTCCGCCCTGGCAAGGGTTCTAGACGAGCAGACGCAACCGCTCTGGGAGGACGGAATCCGTGCATTGCCGTTGGATGCCCTGTCCCATCCTGCGCAAATCGATCATTACCTGGCCCTGTGCACGAACAAGACGCAACTGATCGTGATCAGATTGCTCGGGGGTCGTGGTCACTGGTCCTATGGCCTTGAACAGTGCTGCTCATGGCTGGGGAAACAGCAGGGCCGGCAACTCCTTGTTTTGGCCGGCACTCCTGACCAGGAACGTGAACTGCATCCACTCAGCAGCCAGCCTGAGCCCTTCTGTGATGCCATGGCACGGCTGCTGCGCGAAGGCGGAGCCGACAACCTGCAGCGTTGGCTCGACGGTCTGGAATGGGTCCTGTCGACGGCTTCAGGCCGGACGTCTGCCATGGATGCACCGTCACTGACTCTGACGGCCAGTCCCGATCCTGATCCCTACGACTGGCGGCAGGAAGACGGGCCGAACGTCGGGGTGCTTCTCTACCGCGCCCATCGTCAATCAGCGGATGTTCACTGGTGCGATGTCTTGCTCGAAACCCTGCGAGCGCGTGGACTGGTGCCAAAAGCGCTCTGGGTTAGCAGCCTGCGTGATCCGGCCGTTCAGAGGGCTGTGAAGGATCTGTACCGGCAACAGGCCGTGGAGCTGGTGATCACCTGCACATCCTTCGCTTCTGTTCAATTTTCGGAAGCTGGTCTGGGTGCACCCCTCTGGGATGACCTGGATCGTCCTGTTCTGCAGATGCTGAGCTCAGGACGTTCCCGTGAGAGCTGGCAGGACTCGTTTCAAGGCCTTGATCCCATTGATCTCTCCCTTCAGGTTGTGCTGCCGGAGCTGGATGGTCGAATCACAACGCGGATCGGAGCCTTCCGAGAGGTGGACCACGCGGATGAGCGTTTATGCACGGCGGTCAAACGCCTCGAGCCTGATCGCGCTGGCCTGCACTGGATTGCTGAGCACGCCAGGGCCTGGGTCGACTTGCGATCCACACAGGCCGAACAGCGTTCAGTGGCACTGGTCCTGGCGAATTACCCTCTCAGAAACGGTCGCCTGGCCAATGGCGTGGGTCTCGATACGCCGGCAAGTTGTCTCAACATCCTCCGCTGGCTGCGCGATGACGGATTCGATCTCGGTGATCTGCCTCTGCCGAAGGATCCTGATCTGCTGATCCAACAGGTTCTCAAAGGTCGTACCAACGATCCAGAAAGTCAGATCAGGCCACCGCTCACCCATCTGCCGCTCTCGCACTATCAGCGCTGGTGGTCATCGTTGCCTGAGGCCGCCAGGTTGCCGATTCTGGATCGTTGGGGTGAACCAGAGCATGCGATTGATCTTGAGCCGCTTGGCTTCGCCATCCATGGTGTGCGATTCGGCCATGTTGTGGTTCTGGTGCAGCCCAGTCGTGGTTACGACGCCGATCAGCTCAGTGATCTGCATTCTCCAGATCTTCCCCCTCCCCATCGCTATCTGGCTCAGTACCTCTGGTTGCGGGAAATCCACCACTGTCAACTGATGCTGCATGTGGGGAAGCACGGCAGTGCGGAATGGCTGCCTGGCAAGTCAGTCGGTCTCAGTCCATGTTGTGCCCCTGCGCTCGCACTGGGTGCCATCCCCCATCTTTATCCCTTCATCGTCAACGATCCAGGCGAGGGGTCACAGGCCAAACGCAGGGGGCATGCGGTGATCCTGGACCACCTCACACCTCCTCTCGGCAGGGCTGGTCTGCATGGATCCATGCTGTCTCTGGAATCACTTCTGGACGAATACATCGAAGCCAGGCAACTCGGTGCCTCTCGATGCGATCAGATCCAACAACAGCTGATCCAACTGCTGATCGATCTGAACTGGCCGTCGATGGAGAGCATCCTGGCGAACCAGAGCTCATCAGAAGCGATCGTTGACTTGCTCGAGCAGGTTGAGACCTACTTGTGCGAACTCAAGGAAGCACAGATCAGGACTGGGTTGCACCGGCTGGGGGAGCATCCCCAACCAACCCAACTGGCAGAGTTGTTGCTGGCGATCGCCCGCTCTCCGGCGTCTGATCGTCCTGGACTCACCCAGTGGATGAGTCGCAGTGTCGGCCTTGAATGCGATCCCTGGAAGGACGAGGACGGAACTGTGTTGTCCGATCAGGATCGGCGCATCCTGGAATGTCATGGCTGTCATCAGCCTCGGCGACTCAGTGATGCGGTGGAGTGGATAGAGGCACAGGCCGCAAGGCTTCTGCTGAAGCTGATCGACGGCGATCAATCGCAGCAGCACGACCAGGCCATACCGCTCGATGACTGTTTTCAGCAATTACTTCTTTCAGAGAAACTGCCCAGTCCACTCCAGTTCATCAAGACTGATCTCTGGCCTCGGTTGCAGCAATCCGCCAGTCATGAACATCAGGCCGTACTGGCGGCAGCGAGCGGCCAACGGATCGCTAGCGGTCCTTCTGGCGCACCAACCCGTGGACGAGATGACGTTCTGCCGACGGGGAGAAACTTCTATTCCGTGGATCTCAGAGGTCTACCCACTGAAGCTGCCTGGGATCTGGGTCGACGCAGCGCGGAACAGCTGCTGGATCTTTACGAACTCGAGGAGGGAGAACCTCTGCGGCATCTGGCCTTATCGGTCTGGGGAACAGCCACCATGCGCAATGGAGGCGAAGATATCGCTCAGATGTTTGCCCTGCTCGGCGTGCGGCCGGTCTGGGATGGCCCGACACGGCGCATGGTGGACCTCGAGTTGATTCCCTTGACACTGCTGGAGCGACCGCGCGTTGATGTCACTCTGCGCATGTCGGGTCTGTTCCGGGATGCCTTTCCACAGCTGCTTGCCTGGGTTGATCGAGCCTTGTCCATGGTGGCTGGTCTTGATGAAGCCGACAGGGACAACCCTCTGGCAGCTGTCACACGCAGCCGCGGTCCTCAGGCTCGTCTGTTCGGATCCGCACCAGGCTCCTATGGCGCCGGTCTTCAGGCCCTTATCGACTCAGGTCAGTGGGAACGGCGTGATGAGCTTGGAGAGGCCTACCTGGCCTGGAGTTCCTGGAGCTATGACGCCGAAGCGAAAGCCCATAACGACAGGGTGGGACTCGAACAGGCTCTTCAGGACGTTCAGGTTGTGCTGCACAACCAAGACAACAGGGAACACGACCTGCTGGATTCCGATGACTACTACCAGTTTCAGGGGGGGTTGGCAGCTGCGGTGAACAGGGTCAGCGGCAACGATCCGAAACTGTTTTTCGCTGATCACTCCCGAAGTGAACGGTTGCGGATTCATCGACTGGATCGTGAGATCGACAAGGTCGTCCGCAGTCGGCTGCTCAACCCACGCTGGATCGAAGGGATGAAGCAGCACGGATACAAAGGTGCCTTCGAGATGGGGGCCAGCCTTGATTACCTGTTCGCCTACGACGCCACAACCGGTTCTGTTCCGGATTGGTGTTACGGCCGAATCGTTGAAAGCTGGCTGCTTGCCGAGGATGTAAGAGAGTTTCTCTTGCGACGTAATCCCTGGGTCATGAGAGATATGGCCGAACGCTGTCTGGAGGCAGCCACAAGGGGACTCTGGTCCGATGCCGATGCCTCGTTGCTCGATGCGATCCGTCGTGTCCTGCTCGAATCGGAGCGTGCGGTTGAAGGAGTTGACATCAACCGCTGAGGCTTGATCTTATTTGTTGAGATCCCGAACCATGGAGAGGAAAGGATCGATTGAACCAGGCTTATTACTCTTCTGAGAACCTGAGCTGGAAGGCTTCGGTTCCTCTTTGGGTTTGAGCTCCTGTTTGCGAGCCAGAGGAGCCGCATCAGGGGCAGCGAGAGCGTTCACACCTGCCTGCTTCAGTGCGTTGCCTTTGAGCCGCTCGTCCAGTTCCGATTGCGACATCGTTTCCGCAAAGGTTTTCTTCACCGCTTTGGGAACACCGGTATTGACGCTGACCGTTTCCTTTTTGACAACCTGATCGCCCAGACCCTCACTGCGCCTATCGACTTTAAGATCCGTGGCGTCCACTGCAGTGACCATCTCCTTCATCCCAGGGCTGTCAAGAGTTCCTGGAAACGTGTGGCGAATGGTCTTCGACTCACGCATGTAGTCGCGGTCGCCAAAGGTTGACGCGCTATCGCTGTCGAGGAAAAAAGCTTCCTGTTTCGGCTTTTTGGCCTTGGGAACTTTTGCAGACTCGTTTTGATCCGAGCGGGAATTAAGCAGACGATCGAAGAGGCCCATACCCAGAGAAAGGGAATTCCGTCGAACTTAGCGACCTTCCAGGTTCAAGCCGTGACTATCTGTTCCACACGTACGCAAAAGGCCAAGGTTCTTCAAACGACGATCGATGGCTTCACAGACCACAGGAGACCAGCTCCAGCGGGTTTGCATGTCGTAGTCATACCAGGCTTCACCCCCGTCAAAGCCGAGTTCTGCAGCAGCATCGATCAGATCTGCAAAGCCGACCCTGTACCGACCTGGATGGGCAAGAATGGCCAGACCGCCTGCCTCATGGATCGCTCGACAGACGCTCTCCGCTCTGAGATCCTCTCCGACCGCTGCATCACCGCTGTTGTAGACAGCGAGTGCCTTGTGCCCAGGTTCAAAACCAAGAGCCAACACATGGACAAGACAGCCTCGCAGGATGGCGCTGATCTCCATACCGCTCCAGAGAGTCGGAACCTTGTCACCACGCTGACGACGTTGGTTGAGCCAGTCGAGCATCGGTAGAAACGAAGCACTGGAGTGGTGATCAGTCACAGCAAGATGACTGAGACCACGTTCAGTCGCCTGTTCAATTAATTGAAGTGGTTGCAGACTGCCATCACTGCATTGTGTGTGGCAGTGGAAATTACAGATATCAGGGCAGCTATCGGGACCGACGTCTCTGAGAACCTCTCGAAGAGGGTGAGATTCAACTGACAAGACACGCCCCCAGCCGACGAGCATCAACAACTGATCTTTTCAGGATGATGGTATCAGCAGAGCAGTCGAATCGGAAGATCAAGGGAATCAATAGTTTGCAACATCGATATTTCTGACAAAGCAATGTGAAGCTCTAAAATCAATCTTGAGACGAATATTGCAGAACTTACAATGACAGCTCAAGCCAAGGATTAACGACAAAAAGGCTTGACAAAAACAGTGAAGCGAGTCAGCACTCTTTACAGTTGTTGAAAAAACAAGCCTTGTTGATCATGTAACAGTATAGTTGAGGCAAGCGTCATCAAACCAGCGTGTCTGATAAAAAATCTAAGCTTTTAATCCTTTATTCAACCGTTGATGGACATTCTAAGCATATTTGCGAATACGCCCAGGAAAAGCTGAATGAAGACAAGGCGATAACCATTGCCTCTCTTGATACAGATTCCGAGCAAGACCTTTCTGATTTTGATGAGGTTCTGCTTGGCGCAAGTGTCAGATATGGCTATCACAGAAAAAACGTATATGAATTCGTCAGAAAGAATAAAAATATGCTCTCTGAGAAAAAGACGGCATTTTTTTCACTGAACCTAACGGCGAGAAAGCCTGAAAAGGGAACCCCTGAGACCAATCCCTACATCGTTAAATTCTTGAAAAAGGTCGAATGGGATCCCGATTTGAAAGGCGTTTTTGCAGGCAGACTCGACTATCCCAGCCTCAACTGTCCCAACAGATTGGCGATTTTACTGATTATGGCCATCACCAATGGTCCAAAAGACCTCTCTAAAGTTCATGAATTCACGAATTGGACAAAAGTCGATGAGATGATTGAGTCAATTAGAAATTTTTAAACGCTTTCATCTCTCATTGATCAACACATGTCATAGGGATTCAATGAATTGCTTGGCATGATTTTGGTGCTTCCGCAGAACATCGGAATCCATTCGATCCAGATTGCGGGCCATCATCGCCAGCCGGAACTGACCACGGAAGAAGTCCTCATGTGTCTTGATGAAACTCCAGAAAAGTCCATCCCAGATGTCGCACCACTCTCCTTTGCGGTAATCCGACATCTTGCGCACGTAATTCGAGCCGGAGAGATAGGGCTTGGTGGAAAATAGGCCTCCATCAGCAAACTGACTCATGCCATACACATTCGGGACCATCACCCAGTCGTAGGCATCGACGAACAGCTCCATGAACCAGCGATAGACACGGTTGGGATGAAAGCCGCAAAGCAGCATCACATTGCCCAGCAGCATCAAACGCTCGATGTGATGGCAATAGCCAGTGTCCAGAGCGTGGTGAATGGCGTCATCGATTGGGGGCAGGCCGGTTGTGCCCAGATAGAAGGCCTCGGGGATGGGCCTGTCATCGAAGTCCCAGAAATTGCAGGTGCGCATCTCAACCCCATGGCGCTTGTACATCGCGGCCATGAACTCACGCCAGCCGATGATCTGGCGAATGAAACCTTCAAGTGAATTGAGCGGCACATCCCCCTCAGCAGCCCGTTCAAGCGTGCGATCGAGAACCTGTTGAGGTGTCAAGAGACCGATATTGAGCATTGGCGTAAGCACGCTGTGCCACATCACTCGATGCTGTGTGCTGATGGCGTCCTCATAGGAGCCGAAATCTCTAAATCGCTGCGTCAGAAAGTCCTGAAGCCAGGCATCCGCGGAATGGTGATCCAGGGGATAGGCGAACAGATCCCAGCGACCGATCAGCGGCAGATTTTCCTGTTCCAGCTCCTGACGCGACCGATCCAGCACAGCTGCTGAGCTGGCTGTTGGTTCCTCAGGAACAACGATTCCCTTGGGAAGCTTTTTGCGGTTGTCTGCATCAAAACTCCAACGACCTCCAACGGGGCCCCCATCCACTTCAAGTAGAACATTCAGACGTTTGCGCTGCATCTCATAGAACTTGGCCATAAGCGGCTTGCGACCTGTGGCGAAGTGCTCGTTGATGACGGAATCCGTCGTCAGAAACATCGGAGTGACTGTGATTTCGAGGTTGCAACCGTTCTGTTCTGCAAATCGATTCAGGCGCCTACTGAGAACGTCGTCGACAGGATCTGCCAGATGGAAGTGCTTGTAGCCCATTGAGAAGAGAGCCTGGAGATGTCCCTGCGTGTCAGGCGCCAGGTGATGGCGTCGTTCCAGAACAGAGAAGCCTCGTTTTCGCAGGCCCTCGGCGTAGACAGACATCGAACATCGATGAAGCAACAGCCGCTGACGATGCACCTGCATCGGCCAACGCGGGTCCGTACCGAAGAAGAGCGGATCCTCTATCAGCGCCACCGCCCGGCCTGTTTGAAGGCTGGGATGATCGGCAAACAGCTGATTCGGATAGACGACAGTGAGCTCCATCTCAGCCCTCCCCCGCCAGACGACACGCACGTCGTCCGATTGATGTGGCGTAGGCCCTGTCCACCGGACCTGACATGGGGCTGAGCTGGCCTGCCCTGCAGTTCATCACGACCTTTTCTCGATGGCCCAGCTGGTCGTTGAGTTTCAGCACGAGCTGCCAGTGATTCTTGGCGCTGCGTGTGATGTCATCCGCACAGACAGGCCCGGTGCAGAGTCCCGGTGAGGCGATGACCGCGCAAGGGGAGACCAAACCGATCATGAGACCCATCACCAGTGCAGCCAATGAGAAAGCACGGATCATGGTGTCGAGGAGCCCGGGTCTGGAATCTGCCCATCCTGCTCTGCATCCTGATCAGGGTGGAAAAAGCGATGGATATCTCTGGCCAGTGCCAACCCGACACCTGGCGCCTGAGCGAGGGTCTCCACAGGTGCCAGCTGAATGGCGTCGATGGAATGGAAATGGGCCAGCAGATCCTTCACCCGTTTAGGTCCAACACCAGGAATGTCAGACAGACGTGAACGTTTCATGCGCTCACCCCGTTGCTGTCGATGAAAGCTCACAGCAAAACGGTGAGCTTCATCGCGAAGGCGACGCAGCAGAGCCACGCCGAGCTGATCGGGTTCACTCTCCAGCGGATGACTTTCACCTGGCAGAAAAATTTCCTCTCTCTGTTTGGCCAGAGAGCAGACGTTGAGATCCTCCTGCAGGTTCAGCTCTCTGAGAGCTTCCATCACGGCGGAGAGCTGACCTTTTCCGCCGTCAATCATCACCACATCAGGCCAGTCGTTGAGACCATCGGTCTGCAGAGCACTTCCGCCTCTTTGTCGCAGAGCACCGACATCGACGCCTTCAGCCTTGGCGCGTGCCCAGCGGCGGAAACGGCGACGCATGATTTCAGCCATGGCCATGAAGTCGTCGCTGTGACCAGCCCTGATACTGCTGCTGCGGATCTTGTACTTGCGATAGTGCTGCTTGGCGGGCAGCCCATCAATGAACACCACCTGGGATGCAACGGCATCGCTGCCCTGAATGTGACTGATGTCATAGCCCTCGATGCGTCGAGGCGGCGAAGGTAGTTCCAGAAGCTGAGCCAGATCTTCGGTGGCGAGCGCCTGTTGCTCCTGACCCTGTTTCGCCCGTTGGAGCTCATAGTCGGCATTGCGCTGAACCAGTTCAATCAGATCTGCTTTCTGTCGCTGCTTGGGGCAGTGAATCTGAACCTTGCGTTCGCGCTGTTCCGTCAGCCACTCCTCAAGCAAGGGCTGTTGCAGAAGTGGATGCTGAACCAACAGCTCAGGCGGGATCTCAACCGCATCCACCTGGCTGTAATGCTCCTCGATCACCCGCTGAAGGATCTGTCCGGGATCCTGATTACAAGCATCAGCCATATACCCGAGTCGACCAACGAGCTTTCCTGCACGCATTTGAAACAGCTGAACAGCAGCCAGCCGTTCATCGGTCGCCATGGCAATCACATCACGGCTAACGGAAGCATCGGGCAGGCTCATTTTCTGATCTGCAGTGAGCTGATCGAGTCCCTTGAGCTGATCACGCACTTTTGCGGCTGCTTCGAAATCCAGTCGTTCGGCGTAACGCTCCATCTGTTGATGAAGGAGTCTCTGAAGCTCATCACTGCGCCCCTGAAACACCATCGCAACCTTGCGCAGCGTGCGGTGGTAATCCTCTGAGCTGATCTGCTCCTGGCAAACACCAGGACAACGTCCGATGTTGTAGTTCAGACAGGTGCGGTCCTGATGGAGTGGCCTGGGGCGTTGCCTGAGCGGGAACACCCGCTTCACGAGAAAGAGGGTTCGTCTCAGCAACCCCACATCCACATAGGGACCGTAGAAGCGATCCAACGGACTGCGAAACCGTCGACGCCGGGTGATGAAAATTCTCGGGTAAGGCTCACTCCAGGTGATGCAGAGATAGGGGTATTTCTTGTCGTCTTTGAGCAGCACATTGAAGTGCGGCTGTTGGTTCTTGATCAGGTTGGATTCCAATGCGAGAGCTTCTGCCTCGCTATCGGTCACGATGAATTCGATCTCACAGATCTGACGCACCATCAAGCGAATGCGCGGGCTCAGATCGTGGCGACTGCGGAAATAGCTGCGCACCCTGCTGCGCAGACTCTTGGATTTGCCCACGTAAAGCAGACGATCCTCAGCGTCACGCATCAGGTAGCAACCGGGTTCGGTCGGGATGTCCTTCAGCCGACGTTCCAGGCGATCAGGTTGCTCGAGCAAGGTGGGCATGCCGAGAATCTAGTGATGCCGGTGTGCATAGGATCCGGCCAGCTCCCGCTGAGGTTGTTGCGATGAAAGCGCTCTATCCAGGCAGCTTCGATCCTCTGACGCTTGGTCATCTTGATTTGATCGAACGCGGATCATCCCTGGTGGAGGAACTCATCGTTGCGGTGCTTCAGAACCCTGGAAAATCACCCGCCTTCTCACTGGATGAGCGACTTCATCAGATCCGTCTCTCCACGAGCCATCTCAACAATGTGCGTGTGATCAGTTTTGACGGTCTCACCGTCGAATGCGCCAGATCCAATGGCACGCGACTCATCCTCCGTGGTTTGCGTGCGATGAGCGACTTTGAATACGAGCTGCAAATCGCCCATACCAACCGGTCGCTGGATCCTGATTTTGAGACGGTCTTCCTCAGCACATCAGCTCACTACAGCTTTCTCAGCAGTTCAGTGGTGAAGGAAGTGGCTCGTTTCGGTGGATCTGTTGCACATATGGTCCCGCCGGTGGTGGCGGAGGACCTCATGAGGTTCTTTAATTCGGCTTTCAACCAACCGCAGCGATGAGCGAGATCCGGTTCTCCGTAATCGACCAGCTCGACCAGCTCGAGGAAATCGTGCTGGAGGGAAGTCGCATCCCCTTTAGTGGTGGACGGCTCGTGAATGAGCAAGATGCTGTTGAGTTGCTTGATGCGGTGCGTGAAGCCATGCCCGCTCAGGTCGAGCAGGCTGACCAACTGCTCCAGAAGCGGGTTGAGTTCATTTCCACTGCGCGCGCACAGGCCGACGAGATCGTCAACAAAGCTCAACAACAGCGCGAACAGCTTCTTGCTCAGGCATCCATCCGTCAGGAGGCGGAACGTCAGGTCAACGAAATGCGTGAACAAGTTCGTCAGCAGTGCGAGCAGATGCTGCAAGGCGTTCGCCAGCAGTCCGCCCAGATGGAGCAGGACATGCAGTCGAAGCACGCGCAGCTTGAGCAGCAATTCTCATCCCGTCGCCAACAGATTGAGCAGGAATCACTGCAACGCCGGCAACAGCTCGATCAGGAAGCCAACGAAATTAAGCGACAACTAACTGAGCAGCATGAGCGCAATCGGCAGCAGTCACTCCAGGAGCTCGAGCAAATTCGTGTGGAAGGACTTCGCCTGCAGAAAGAAGCACAGACTGAAGCGGAGCGACTGCACCAAGATGCTCTCCAGTTCCGACAGCAGACGCAGCAGCAATGTGAAACGCTGATTCAGCGCAGCCGCCAGGAAGCTGGGAATGTTCAGGACGGGGCCAACCGTTATGCGGAACAGACCCTCGGTGAACTCGAGCAGAGGCTCAAAGAGATGGCTCAGGTTGTTCTGGCCGGACGTCAGGAATTAGTCAAAATCCAAACGGGTCGACCAGAGTCATCCGAAGTTGAAGCCAAGGACGGCAAAACCGTCCCAATCAGCCGAGCACGTCGGGCCGCTTCACGGGTGCGACAGATGAGGGGCATGGGCTGAATCTCTTCACGGATCGCAGGATTTGCCCCATCACCGTGTTGGGGCGGACCGATCCGTTGGAAATCATGCTCACGTACCTGGGTCCATCGACGGTCTGCAGATAACCGGAAATGCTGCGAACTCCGCTGATGGTTCCTGTCTTGCCTCTGAATCGACCGTCAACAACACTTCCTCGATACAGATTGCGCAGAGTGCCTCTCTGTCCGGCAATGGCCATTGAGGCTTGGTAGTAGGCGGAGAAAGGGTGCTGATCCATGCGCATCAGCAGAGCAGCGATGGTGTTGCTTGTGACCCGATTGTTGCGTGAGAGACCACTGCCGTCAGTCACACGTAGGCCCTGAACCGGCAGACCTTGCTCGAACATCCAGCGCTCTATTGCGCGGGAAGCCGCCCTAACATCCCACAGACCAGAAGCCTGGCGCATGAGCACTTCTGCGGTGAAATTGTGGCTCTCAGTATTGGCAAGACTGAGCAACGCGTGCATGGGAGCAGAGCTTTCCTCGTGCAACACGACCGTGTTCTGCTGCACAGCTAAAAGCGTTTCAGCAACAGGTTGACCCCTCTGGATCTGGACCGTTCCCCCGCGACGAAGCGCTTCTTGCTGGAACAGTCGCTGGAGACGCGAGTAGGGGTCACTGACAGCGCCGCCAACGGCATTGCTGGTGAGGGCCAATCGTGTGATCGGAGCGCCATAGGCATAACCACGATCGGCAGGATGCCAATCGCTGGGCCACCAGTTGCTACGTGGCTCTTCGCGCACCATCAGCTTCACGCCAGCAATTGAATTGCCTCTGGCACCGCCTTGACGAAGGGCGGCAAGAACGAATCGCTGAAGACCTGCGATACCGAGATCAGGATCTCCCTGGCCGTTCAGTTCCATCGAACCATCCGGTCTCTGGATTAAACGGGTTTTCAAGCGAAAATCTGGGCCGAGGCGATCGAGGGCGTAGGCCGTGCTGATGAGCTTTTGATTGGACGCTGGAATTCTTGGAACGGCCCCGTTGATCGTTCCAAGGACATCTCCGTCGCTGTTGAGAACAGTGACGGACCAAACCCTCGCCTCACTACCAACATTGGATCTGAGAGCCGTTTGAAGAGCTGGGCACGAACGACCTTGCTGCAACTGGGGGAGTGGCTGCTCGGTCGGTGGCGGCGGTGGCATCGTCAGCGGAACCAACTGACTGGCAGCCACGGGCATGGCGAGTGGAGTCAGAAGAAGTCCTGAGGTGAGGAACGCTGTTCTCATTGAAGGGAGACTCCACTGACAATTCCGCTCACCCGATAGAAACGGCCCTCAAGTTCTACAGGAATTCCCACTTTCAGCTTGGTGCCTGCCATCACAACACCGGACGAAGTAACGGTGGCGTCACCTTGGAGAACGAAACGGGCATCAAGCATGCCCTGAATCTCCCTGTTGGGGTCATCCGCCATCACAACACTTCCATCTGGGAGGACGGATGCAAGCTGGCGCCTGATGTCGTCGACCCTGATGAGTTGCACGCTTCCAGCGGGCTGATTGCGTATCACCAGTGATGTGCGGCCTGATTGGAGAGCTTCCGCAATGAATTGATCCGGATCCGCAACACTGGTATTACGGATGTCCACGGTGACTTCAACAGGTTTGATGGCTCCTGTGGCCCTGGCGACCGTGTTACTGAGCTTTGGACTCCACAGAACACCTCCCACAGCCACAAGAGCAACAACCGCCGCGGCTGCGTCAATCACGGAGATTGATCGAAGGCGTTCAGAGAAGGCCATGGGAGAAAGCTTGAGAGGGCAACACTAAAAGTGATGGGCCTGGCAATCAACCACGCAAATCATCGATGAAGCGATCCATCGCCCCGAGGGTCTGACTCAAACCGTCGCCCGCACCGGCCAGGGCTTGGTCAATTTGTTCTTGATCCGGACGGACATCGAATTGCTTGACCCAGCGATATCCGTCCGGATCCTGTCGGAATAGTTCCCATTGCTGCTGATGTTCCTGCATCAGAGCACCTTGGATAAAGGGTTCCAAATGAAAGGCCGATTGCCAGGTCGACATGAATCCCTTACGACGCTGACGAGCCACGCTGCCGATTCCGACCGCAGCATCTTCAAGACGGCTGTTCAACAGCACGACCGGTTCAAACCACTGACTGCAGATTGCTTCCACGGTTTCGTAATCGCTGGGTTGAGCGCCGACGATCAGCAACAGATCACCACGGCCTGCCCAAGCAGGGTCGCGTTGAAGCTGATTCAGATCAACGCAGCAGTCGGCAAGCTCGGGTCCATCACGCTTGGCCAGAGCTGCGGCTCCTGCATCTGGCCAGGCCAGGAGCAAGCCAATCCCGCTGTCCTTCAGGGCTTGAGACAGCCTGATCGAGGGCCCAAGCAACCGCAGACCCTCGAACTTCCAGGTCACTTGCCAGCGACCACGACGTTTGGAGCAGAGAACCTCACTCAGAGCAACGAATGTTCGCTGTTCAGCTTCGGATAGGTCAGCAGGGAGAACGGCGCTCACCAGGCTCAGTCAAATTGTTTGGGCGGAGCGTACAGCCGCTGCAGCATCAACTGCACAGTGACTGTTCAAGTCCGGCTTGGAAGCGATGCACGATCTCATCAAGGTGCTGACGCTCAATCCAGGGCCCAAGACTGAGTCGGACGCTGGATCGGCACTTGGTCTGAGGAAGCCCCATGGCAACCAAAACAAGGCTGTCGCTGTCTTTGCCAGAGGAACAGGCACTGCCGCTGCTGACAGCCAATCCACAGGCATCAAGACTGCGTACGAGCCGACGACCTGACACAGGCTGGCCGTTGTGATCGCAGACCAGCAGAGAAAGATGGTGAGGCAGCCGGTTCTCTGGATCACCACAGATCATCAAACGTTCATCTGTCAGTAATCGGTCGCGCAACGCATCGCGTAGATCAGCAATGCCGTGTCCTGATCGCGCGAGATCGGCTGGAGCACAGCACTCGATCTGATCGAGTGCAGCAGCCATCCCGGCAGCCAAAACAACAGATTCAGTCCCACTTCTGAGGCCACCCTCTTGGCCACCACCTGAAAAGAGCGGCATCAGCTCAGAGCGGTACGACTGACGCATCATCAAGAGGCCGATTCCTCTTGGACCCCCGCTTTTGTGGGCCGAAGCACTGAGCAAATCAACCGGTAAGTGTTTCCAGCTGGGGAGGCCCTGGCTCAGCACCTGCGTGGCATCGGTATGAATCGTGATGCCCCTTGTTCTGCAAGCTTCTGCAACCTTCAGCAGGGGCTGAATCGTGCCCACTTCACCCTGGCCCCAGACCAGGGAGACCATCTGAGTGGGAGGCGCCAACAGCTCCTCCAGATGTTCCAATTTGATCCTGCCCAGCTGATCAACAGGCCATTCGGTCACCTCCCAGCCGCTCTTGGTCAGCAGACGTGCCGCGCCTGAGACGGCGGGATGTTCCACCGAGGAGATCACAAGCCTGCCTGGCGAACGTGTTGCGGCAAGCCCATGAAGCGCAAGATGAATGGACTCGGTGGCTCCGGAGGTGAAAACCACGTCGCTGTGATCTGCACTAAGTTTTTCAGCAATCTGAAAGCGGGCCCTCTCCAACGCTTCAGAGGCTTTCAGACCGAATCTATGAAGGCTGGAGGGATTAGCCCAGGCCTGATCCTGGGTCTCGATCATGCGTTGAAGCACCCCCGGTCTGAGGGGTGCAGTGGCGCAAGCATCGAGATAAATCACACGTCTCTCAGGATTGGGACCCGCGTTGGAGTCGCGAGAGCGTTCGCTGTTCCAGGGACTCCGTGGCGATGTTGATCATCGAATCCAGCGAGTTGGAGGCAATGAATTCCTGAACTCTGGACTGGGCTTCCTCCTCAGAACAGTCTTCAGCTGGTTGGCGGTTGTCGGGCTCATTGCTGGCTGCCTTAGGAGACGCTGCTTGTTCAGCCTCTACCGATGTTCCATCAGTGGTTGAACTCTGAAACGGGACGAGTTCAGGATTCAGAACACCATCGAACACGGCAACAGCTGGTCCAGTCATGAACACCGATGCACCAGACTTCTCCCAGCTGATCTGAAGAGGCCCTCCTGGCAGCTCAACGGTGGCTTGTCGATCGCTAAGACCGAGCAGAACAGCAGCCACAAGCGTGGCGCAGGCACCGGTGCCACAGGCAAGCGTGGGACCAGCACCTCGTTCCCAGACTCTGATTTCGAGCTGAGAACGACCGTGCACCTTTAAAAAATGCACATTGGTTTTGGCCGGAAACACCTCGTGGCACTCGAGCTCTGCTCCCCAGCGTTCAAAGGGAATGGCGTTTAGATCATCGACGGGAACGACTGCATGAGGGTTTCCCATGCCCACAGCGGCCAGGGCAAGAGTGTCTCCATCAAGGCTGAGTTCACCCACCGGAAGACCCGTTGAGTCAGCATTGAGCGTGGTGGGGACAGAAGCGGGATCAAGTAAAGGAGCTCCCATATCCACACGGATCTGACCATCGTTCTGAAGTTCCGGAATGATCAAACCAGCGAGTGTTTCGATCGACCATCGACGACCTGGACCATCCCCATCACTGTCAGCGAGGAAACGCGCAAGACATCGAATTCCATTGCCGCACATCTCCGCTTCCGAGCCATCAGCGTTGAAAATGCGCATGCGCAGCTCGGCATCGCCTTCCGGAGGGAGAGCCAAGATCAATCCATCCGCTCCGATGCCAAAGCGTCGATCGCAAAGGCGTTGGACCCAGCCTGGATCTGGGGTATGAATCTCAACGGACAATTGCCCGGAACGTCCCTCCATCAAGATGAAGTCGTTGCCCAGCCCTTGATATTTGCTGAATGTCAGCATTCAGAACAAACCTGTGATACCAACACGTTACAGGATTTCGAAAACTGATATTCGATCCTCATCCTGCTCAACTCAGTAGCTCTGCAGAGCAATGTTGACGGAATCCGAGCTTTACATCTCAACCTCTTGAAGATCTCAAGTCAAGTTGTTGATTACAGAACAGCCCAACCTCCGAGCATTGCCACCAGTGATAGCATCAAAAGAAGCAAGAAATTCAACAAAATAATCTCTACAATACATTATTAATGAAATTGAAGAACCTGATATGCGAGAGGTGTCGATCCAAAGATTGCAGCACAAAGCCGAATCAAACGATACGATCATCAATGGTGCGATGCAATCTCAGAATCGCAATTCTGCAGATCACCTTGACTAGGGCGCTGTCCAGAAACCGCTGTAAAACCAGTCATCAATGAATTTATCCAGCTCTTGATCGGTGTCACAGCCACTCTCCATAATCAGTTCATCATCTGAATCCAATTTGCGAATTTCATAAAAATCTTCTGGTGTGTAATCACCTTCATCCAGCTGATCCAACATCGAGGCCCACTGATTCGTGAGCGCGATGAGTAACTGCTCTCTTGTCTCAGTGGTTAAGTTCAAAACAAGACCGTGATCAGTGCTTAGGTGGTTCTTTCAGATGTGTTGTCGTCTCGTCAGGTCAAGACAGATTCAGTCTGAAGGATCAATCGCTCAGGAACCAGGCATCCCCAAGAACTGATTGACGTGGCCAAGCGTCTTTGCTGGAGTGCAAACAACATTCCGTTTTCCCTTCCACACCATGGAGTCAACGGGCTTCGATCCCAGCTTGCCCGGTATCCGGTTGATTCAGTCGTGGATTCGTGAGCAGCGAGTGCTCGGGATCGAGCTGAATGATGGCCGCAGATTGGATGGCTGTCTCGCCTGGCAGGATCCTCAGTACTTCGCACTACACCGGGAAGACAGCAACGATCCCGTCTTGATCAATCGCCTGGCGGTTCTCACCATTCGCCCTTTGGCCTGAGTGACTTCGAGGCGGCTTCCAGAGGAAGGCCTCAAGCTGTGTCACGATCTCTCGCAGGTGTTTTCCTGATGTGACAGCCCCGCAGTCCTCGTCCATGCCCGAATCCAGCTCGGGGCTGTCCGATCGCTACGACCCCTCCCTTCTCGAAGAACAGTGGCAGCGCAAATGGGAACAGGAAGCGCTTTATCAAACACAGGATCCCAGGCCTGACCAGAAGGCGTTTTATGCGCTTTCGATGTTTCCATACCCCTCCGGCAGCCTCCATATGGGGCATGTTCGGAATTACGTGATCACCGATGTCATCGCCAGAGCTCAGCGGATGCGCGGTGACGCTGTGCTGCATCCGATGGGCTGGGATGCCTTCGGTTTGCCTGCTGAAAACGCGGCGATCGAACGCAATGTTGACCCCGGCGTCTGGACAGACCGGAATATCGATCAGATGCGAAGTCAACTTGGTCGCCTAGGGCTATCGATCGACTGGTCTCGGGAACAGGCCACATGCCATGAGGACTATTACCGCTGGACGCAATGGCTTTTTCTTGAGTTGCATTCAGCAGATCTGGCCTACCAGAAGGAAGCAACTGTCAACTGGGACCCCATCGACCAGACGGTGCTTGCTAACGAGCAGGTTGATTCCGAGGGGCGTTCATGGCGATCCGGTGCGCTGGTCGAGCAGAAGAACCTGACGCAGTGGTTTCTGAAAATCACCCAGTACGCAGATGCTCTGCTCGAAGACCTGGATCAGCTGCAGGGATGGCCTGAGCGGGTCCGAACGATGCAGGCCAATTGGATCGGACGCTCCATCGGGGCAGAAATCGACTTCCAGGTTGATGGCCACAACGACGCCACGATCACCGTTTTCACTACCAGAGCCGACACCGTGTTTGGTGTCACCTATGTGGTTATGGCACCTGAAAATCCACTCGTCGATGCTCTGACAACTGCGGATCAGAAAGAATCCGTTGAAGCGTTCCGCGATTTGGTCAGCGATCTGTCCAACGATGAGCGCACAGCGGATGATCGTCCCAAGCGGGGTGTGGCAACCGGTGCAGAAGCGGTCAATCCAGCCAACGGTCAGAAGGTTCCGGTCTGGGTTGCTGACTACGTTTTAGCGGAATACGGAACCGGAGCTGTCATGGGAGTTCCCGCCCATGACGAACGCGATTTCCGTTTCGCAAAAACCTACGAGCTGCCCGTGCAGCGTGTCATCCAGATGGATGGCACTGATGAACACTCCAATGACGGTGAGGCCTGGACAGGCCCTGGAACCCTGGTCAACAGCGGAGCCTTTGATGGCCAGAGCAATGACCAAGCCAAGCAGGCCATCACCGAACACGGCGCGACAAAAGGATGGGCACGAGCCAAGCGGCAGTACAGGCTGCGAGATTGGCTGATCTCGCGTCAGCGCTACTGGGGTTGCCCTATTCCAATCATTCATTGTGCGGACTGTGGCGCCCAACCGGTTCCAACAGATCAGTTGCCGGTAGCTCTGCCCAAAGACGTGAATCTTGCCGGCAAAGGTGGATCACCTCTCGCCGCACTCGATGACTGGGTGAATGTCCCCTGCCCAATCTGTGGGAAACCGGCACGACGCGAGACGGACACCATGGACACCTTCATGTGTTCCTCCTGGTATTTCCTGCGCTTCGCTGATCCGCAGAACTCCGATCGTCCATTTGAGAGCGAGGCCGTCAAAAAGTGGCTGCCTGTTCAGCAATACGTCGGAGGCATTGAGCACGCCATTCTTCACTTGCTGTACTCGAGATTTTTCACCAAAGCCTTGAAGGATCGCGGCTTGATCTCGATCAATGAGCCCTTCGAGCGCCTCTTGACTCAGGGAATGGTGCAGGGGGTGACCTACCGCAATCCACGGACGGGGAGATATGTCGCTCCCGCTCTGGTGGTCGACCCGGGTACTCCGAGGGACCCCGACGACGGCGAGGAGCTTGAGGTGTTGTTCGAAAAAATGTCCAAGTCAAAGCACAACGGAGTCGATCCAGCACTGGTGATTGACCGGTATGGAGCGGATACGGCTCGGATGTTCATCCTTTTCAAAGCGCCGCCGGAGAAGGATCTTGAGTGGGATGACGCCGATGTGGAAGGTCAATTCCGCTTCCTTCAACGTCTCTGGCGGCTCGTTGACAGCGTCAGCAAACTGACAGCTCCGGATCTATTGAGCAAAGACGTTTCAGGCATTCCCGCAGAGCTGTCCGAATCTGAAACAGAGATTCGACGGGCTGTTCATCTGGCTATTCAGGCTGTCAGTGATGATCTCAGCGGCGAGTTCCAGTTCAACACCGCGATATCGGAGTTGATGAAACTGTCGAATAGCCTTTCTGGAGCTGTGCTTGATGCATCAAGGCCGGTCCAGGTGGAAGCGATGGGAGCGCTGATCAGGCTGCTTGCTCCGTTTGCTCCACACCTTGCAGAGGAATTTTGGTTCCGACTCGGAGGACAGGGCAGTGTTCATCTCCAGGCCTGGCCTCAGCATGACCCTGCTGCACTCGTGCAAGACACGGTTGATCTGGTGATTCAGATCAAGGGAAAGGTCCGAGGAACCATTCAGGTTCCAGCTGAGTGCGACAAAGACACGTTGGAGGCCCTTGCTCTGGCAAGCGATGTAGCCAAGCGCTGGTTAGAGGGCAAGCCCCCCAGGAGGGTGATTGTTGTGCCAGGGAAGCTGGTGAATCTGGTGCCGTCCTGACGGCCAATCAGCATTTACTGAAACGCAGAGTTGCCGGTTTGTTCCAGTCACCCTGTGCCTGATAGCCCCGGTTATTGCCGGTGAGATGACGCACAATCCAGAAGACGGCTTCAACCGATCCTTCGCCGATGGCCTGCTGGATTTCCACGACCGAGCGGGACACCCCATCACTGAGCACGTCCTCAACCTGAAGCTGGAGTTTGAGGATCGCAGCTGCTGCCTTCTTGCCGGCTTCCACGCCAGGCTGGTGATAGGCATTGATGTTGACCAGTTCTCCGTAAAAGCCAACAGCACGTTCGAAAAGAGCAATCAGAGCGCCGAGTCGGCGGGCATCGAACTGACGCATGCTGATACTCAGACTCTGACGACCTCCCTCTGTGAGAGCTGAACGGGTTCCTTGAACGAAGCCATCAAGAAAGTCTCCAGGCCGCTCACCATTGATCTCAGGGATGTCCTCCACATCGCGAAGCACTTCGATGAAGGTCACGAAGAAATTGTCAACACCATCTCGCAGCTGCTGAACGTACGCGTGTTGATCCGTTGATCCCTTGTTGCCATAAACGGCGATGCCCTGATGGGCGACATCACCATTGCGATCGAGGCGCTTGCCGAGGGACTCCATCACCAACTGCTGCAGGTATCTACTGAACACCTCCAGGCGATCGCGATACGGGAGCACCACCATGTCGCGCTTGCCCTTGCCTCCCCCCGCGGAGTACCAAGCTGCGGCCATCAGAGCTGCAGGGTTGCGGCGCACATCATTCACACGAGTGGCTTCGTCCATCTGAGAAGCACCTGCCAGGAAGCTGCGGATATCAGATCCGATCAAAGCTCCCGGAACCAGGCCAACAGCACTGGTGATGCTGGTGCGTCCGCCGACCCAGTCGAACATGTCGAAACGCTGCAGCCACTGTTCAGCAAGGGCCTGCTGGTCGAGCTTGCTCTCAGCCATGGTGATCGCCACAGCCTGAGCCGACCATTGACCACCGACTGCTTCCAAGCGATGGCGTGCCTGCTCCATCCCGAGATGGGGCTCAGGTGTACCACCCGACTTGCTCACCGTTACAACCAAGGTGGTCCGTAGAGCATCGCCAAGCTCAGCGAGCACCCGACTCATTCCATTCGGATCCACATTGTCGAAAAAGTGAAAAGGAAGTCCGACACCCTTCTCCTGAAGGGCCCGGATCATCAGCAAGGGGCCGAGTCCACTGCCACCAATGCCGATCCAAAGAACATCCGTGAACGGTTGACCGGTCGGAGACTTGATCGTTCCATTGATCACCGCCTTTCCGAACTGCTCAATCTGATCAATTTCAGTGGAGATGTGCTGACCTACTTCCGGATCAGGAGCCAGCTGAGGATGCCTTAGCCAATAGTGACCAACCTGACGATTTTCGTCGGCATTGGCGATGGCACCGTTCTCAAGGGCCTTCATGGCCTCAAAAGCCTTCTCCAGTCTGGGCGTGAGTTCCTCAAGCTGAGCATTGTTCAGGTGCATGCGGCTGACATCCAGCCACATTCCGAGGTCCTCGTGATGCCAGAGAAGATCACAGAATCTCTGCCATTGAATCTGGGCATCAGTGGCACTGAAATCCGGGAAACTCATCTAATGGAGAGAACTCTCTGTGCAGAAGTTATCCAGGATCCTGCGGAATGCCCATGAACTGAGACACCACGGCTAATCTCCGTCAATGCTTCCTGACAGGCTCAATTTCTGCTCCGCAATGGTCCCGAGAGCGATCACTAGCCTTACAGCCCTGGCCATAACGGCTGTTGCCGTTTCCATGACGGGTTGGCCTCCTCTGCGTGGAATCAATCCCCACAGCGATTTAGCGCAATCATCCTCACCCCTGTCTCAGGAGAGTGATCCCGATCCGACCGATTTCAGTGCCGAAGAGCTCGAACATCTGCAACGCCGGTTTGGCGTCCATGGACCTCAGACGCAACTGGCTCAATTGTTCACCCGAGGGGTTGATCAGCTCCAACCTCTGCGTGCCAACACCCTTTCGAGACTGCACAGGTTGAAACCTGTTATCCAAAGAGAAGCGAGTCGCCACAGGATCAATCCGATGTTGATCACGGCCATTCTCTTCGACGAAATTCAGCACTCCAAACCAGGAGAAGATCTGCCGTTCGTCGTTCACTCAGGTCTTGTGGAGACGCATGGTCCTGCGCAGCTCGGAATCAGTGAACTGATCCATCAAGGGCGGCTTCCTGTCGATCCCTCCCCGCAGCAGATTGCAGCTGCCCGCGACCTGCTGATGGATCCAGATGCCAATGTGGAGCTGCTGGCAGCGAAGCTGGCACGACTGAAAGGTGAGCTCGGACTGGAGCAAGAAGCAATCCTGATTGCAAGCCGGTCCTATGTCGATGCCAAAGCCATTGCCACCCTGGCCTACTTGCATAACGGCAAATTGGATTATCCCGCCAGGGTCCTGCGCTATATGCAAGACCCTGCACTTCATGGACTGATCTATTCCACGATCCGTCCAGCACCACTTCCTGTGATCTGAACAGCTGCCGCCTTTGCCTACGCCTGGCAGAGCTTGCCTAGGGCAGCAAGGCGATTCTGGAGTTCGGACCAGGAGAAGCTGCGGGGATCAGCCCGTGCTCCACCCAGGTCAACATGCCGGTGGGTGGTGATTGCAGCAGGATCGATCTCAAAGCGTTCGAGCCATCCATCCAGAACCAGAGCCAGGGCGTCGTACTGAGCGGCCGTGTAACCGCTGTGGTCGCCATGGCTGCCATGCCCATCATCCGGTGTTTCAAGACTGAGATGGAGTGCAAAGTTGTTGACAGAGCCATCGAACTCTGAATTGGTGACGGCCCACTCACCGAGAAACGCAGAGTATCCAGCGCCATAGGCCCGCTTGAGTGGATCCACCACATCCACGATCGATCCATCCAGACCGACCAATGAGTGATAGCTGACTTGATCCTCATCACGGGGATGGGGAGTCAGAAATGTGTTCACGGCCGAACTGAGGGAATAGACCGTTTCATGGAGGACCACAACCCGAGGAGCAGGGTTGATGGCCTGGCCCCATGGGTTGCTGCGGAAGCGATCTCCGTAATTGGTTGGGTCAGCAGGAATGGATTGGCGCAGCTGAGGCAGTTTGCGGCGCTTGTCGAGAAGTCGACTGCGCGTCGACTGATCAATCCCCGAACACTGCCGGGCAAGAGGTGATGACCAGGAAGCACCTTTTGGAGCATCAGGTTGCTGTCCAGGCAGTACCTTGTCCGAATCGGAGTCGCGAGCGACTTCATCCAGCAAATCCAACAGGGAAGGCTTGCGAGCGACGCCATCAGTGGACTTTTCTGCGGTGAAACCAACCAACGACAGCACTAGCACCAGCGTGGATGTTGTCGCGAGCAGAATTCCAGCTCCTGGAAGGCGCAGCAAGCCAAGAGACTTGAGCCACACACGGTTCAGATGATCTGGAACCATTGATCGCGGAGCAAACGAGCCTCCCTGGAAGCACCAGGGTCCCAGGCCAATCGGTGGCGTTCCACCCCGGCCTTCTTCAGGAATAGCTCCGTGCTGGCAATCCGGCCACGACGGTTGTAGATCACCTGACATTGCTCCGAACCTTGCAGCAGCTGCTGGCTGCGTTTCAGGTTTCGGCAACGCCAATTCCTGAGTGACAGCAACTCATCACCTGCAACAAGACCAGCGGATTCAGCGGAACCAGACGACACCGTGCGATCAATCCAAACACTTCCATCCGCTTCACGCAGGGTCCATCCCGCATCGGGATGAGCTGCCATCACAGGCTCGAGCTCAAGACCAAGGGCTTTCAGACAGGATACGATCGGGATCGAGTCACAGTCATCGAGCCAAGTTGGCAGTTGTGTGGCCAGTTCAGGGGAGTGGGCTGAGATGACCTCCATCAAATCGTGGCGGGTATAACCCCGCCCATGGATGCCAAGTCGGGCCCACAACAAACGCAGGGTTTCAGCCAGAGACGCACCGACCTGACGCAAGCGCACATCGAGGCAAAAGGCCAATGCGGTTCCCAGCCGGTAATAACTGATCTGACTCCGGGCATTGGCGGGGGACTGCTTGTAAAGCCGCACCCAGGCCTCCCGCGAGCTGTCAGCCAGGGACTGAATGCCGGTGCCTGGATTCAACAGCACGTGAGAAAGATCCGCAGCCAGATCTTCGAGCAGATCCAGACGACTGGAAAAACCGGAAAGCAGAGGCAAGGCCAGGTCGAAATAACTGGTGATGCCTTCAGCAAACCAAAGGCCCTCACTGATCACGGGCCGGTCGTAGCGGTAGGGAACGTATTCACTCGGTCGAAGTCGTCGAACGTTCCACTGATGCAGATATTCATGGCCAATCAGCTGCAACAAGCTGCGGGTTCCGCCCTCTTCCAGTAAGCGAGTCCAGGGGAACTGCATCACCGAAGAGTTGTCGTGCTCCAACCCTCCGTAACCGTGATCCAACAGTTGCAACACCAGCTGATAAGGCTGTCGCGAAGGTGGGTCGCAATCCATCAGATCGCACACTGATGAGCAGATGGATTCGATCTCCGCTGGCAGCGTTGTTGACCATCCCGAAGGCGGAGAGCCGATCAACACCAGTTCATGAGACACGGTCCTGACATTTAGCTTCTCGACATGAAGCTCACCGGCATGGACAGGTGCGTCCAAAAGATGGTCGAAGTCCTCAGCCCAAAAGGAGTTGTTGTTTCTTGGCAACGGGCAGACCACAGACCAAGAGCTAGGAACCACCACCTCCAAAACGTGTGGATTCCAGCGTTGACCCTCCACCAACATCACGACTGCGGAAAGGCAGAGTGACGCAAACACGGGATCGACGTGATTGGTGCGGACGGTCAGCTGCCTCGCTTCTAGGGCGTAGCGCAACGTGATCGGTTCTGAAACATGGCACTCAAGGACCCATGTCTCCGGTGAACGGCGACAGGGGACGAGAACTTGCCCAGCCTGCTCAACGGTGAGGCTGTGAAGATGCTGGGAGGGATCCCGGACGGTGTATGAACCCGGAGTCCAAACAGGCAGGGTCCAGGTTTGCCGAGCCTGAGTAGGACTCCATCGAAGTTCAACCCAGAGAAGCTGTGAAGCAGGAGTGCCGAGATCGAGCGCAACGTGAACGTCGGCCATCAGATGCCGGCAGTAACCGTCTCAGCGTCAAGAAACTCCGCCTGCCGCATGGCCTGATGAATGGCATAACGACGCAATACACGTCGCAGAGCGGGTTCGGTCTGTCCGGAACCCTGAGGTGCGGCTAAGTCCGCCACCAGATCGAAATGGGGTTGGTTATCACTGTGTTTCCAGCCCAGCTGCAGACCGGATGGATGCACGGCGGCAAGATCAACGGACTGATGCGTGTCGAAGGAGCTCACGACTCCACCTCGAAAGACCTTGAATCCTTCGCTGCAGAGAGCGATCTCAAGCAGATCGAGATCGGTCACCAATGTGGGCAGGATGGTCAAATGGGACATGTAATCGGAATGCCCGCGCAATCTGACCCTAGCCAGATGGACAGCGAGTGTTATCCCGCGTTGATCGTTCCAGCGATCGGGACATGGCCCAGGTTTGATTCACCCTTGCGGCTGGGGGTGATGGCCTCAGGAACAGGAACCAATTTTGAAGCGCTTCACAACGCCATCGCCTGCGGCGAACTGGATGCCCAGATCCGTGTCCTCGTCGTGAACAAAGCCGGCTGTGGAGCCAGTGATCGAGCCGAGCGCCTGGGGATCCAGTGTGAGCTCAGAGACCACCGCCTGTTTGCAAGCAGAGAGGAGATGGATCACGACTTGGTGCGCACGTTCCAGAACGAAGGTGTTGAAGCCGTTGTGATGGCCGGATGGATGCGCATCGTGACCCCGGTGCTGATCGATGCCTTCCCAGGCCGATTGCTCAATATCCATCCCTCTCTTCTCCCATCTTTTAAAGGCATGGATGCGATCGGTCAGTGTTTGAGCTCAGGCGTGACCGTGACTGGCTGCACGGTGCACGAAGTGCTGAACGATGTGGATGCCGGCCCAATCGTCGCTCAGGCTGCCGTGCCAATCCTCAGTGATGACACCAGGGAGCGACTCAGCCGCCGCATTCAGCGGCAGGAACACCGTTTGCTTCCCTGGGCGACGGCCCTTGCCGGTCAACGCTGGAGAACAGCAGCAACAACTCAGGGATAGAAGGGTGCCAATGGGAGGCCTTCACTGACCGGTAGTCCCGCCATCAGGTTCAGACACTGCACCCCTTGGCCAGCCTGTCCTTTCATCAGGTTGTCGACGGCGCTCATCAGCACCAGACGACCTGTGCGTCCATCCACCTGCACCGAAAGAAGAGCCTGATTGGTGTGCTTGGCCCATTTAGTGGCTGGATAGGTTCCCACAGGCAACACGCGGACGCAGGGGTGGTGGCGATACACCGCTTTGAGAACCGTTGTGCAGTCTTCGGCGGTGAGGCCGGGATCCCTCAATCGTGCGTAAATCGTCGAGAGAAGACCCCTGACCATTGGCACGAGATGAGGGGTGAACTGAATCTGAATAGGGCATCCCGCCACGCTGCTGGCGAGCTGTTCGATTTCCGATGTGTGGCGATGCCCCACAACGCCATAGGGACTGATCGACTCTGATGCTTCGGCCAGGAGCAGATTCTCCTTGGCAGCCCGACCGCCTCCGGACGTGCCGGTTTTGGCATCGATGATCAAACCTTCGGTCTCAATCAGCCCCTGTTTGAGGAATGGCAACAGGGGCAGAAGGCTGGTGGTGGGAAAACATCCCGGAGCTGCCACAAGCCTGGCCTCGGCAATCTCAGGGCCATGCCACTCAGGGAGCCCATACACCGCTTCTTTGCAGAGATCAGCGTCAGTGCGTTGATGGGTTCTTGCCTCATGCACATACACCGAAGCCCATTGATCAAGGCTGCGATAGCGGTAATCAGCGGAGAGATCCACCACCCTGACGCCCTTGTCGAGCAGAGGAGGCACGAGCTGACTGGCCAGACCGTTCGGAAGACTCAACACCGCAAAATCAGCGGCGGCTGCGATGCGATCCGGATCCGGACTCTCCACGGTGAGGTCGTCACACAGTGTCAGGAACTGGCAGATCTCGCTCCAGCGGCGTCCTGCGGATCGCTCACCTCCCAGGTAAGTGATGGCAAACCCTGAGTGAGCGTTCAGGAGGCGAAGGGTTTGCAGACCTCCGTACCCGGAGGCACCCACCACAGCAACCCGTTGAATCCCCATTCCGGCGATAGCACATCGATCGATCGTACCGACGTCGATAATGGATAAAGATTTAAGGACACCTGGACCGCTGCCCGATTCCGTTGCTCATACCAAGGGGGCTTCTCCCATGTTCGATTCCATTCCTGATGCACTCGCGGCCATCCGAAATGGAGAGTGCATCGTAGTTGTGGACGATGAACGACGGGAAAACGAAGGGGATCTGATCTGTGCAGCGCAGTTCGCCACCCCGGAACAGATCAACTTCATGGCCACGGACGCGCGTGGCCTGATCTGTCTGGCCATGGAGGGGGAACGCCTGGATGCGCTTGATCTTCCGCTGATGGTGGATCGCAATACCGATTCCAATCAGACAGCTTTCACGGTCAGCATTGATGCGGGCCCTGAGAATGGTGTTTCCACGGGCATCTCAGCGGACGATCGTTCACGCACGATCCAGGTGGCGATCCAACCGGGTTCCAAACCCTCGGATCTGAGACGACCCGGACATATTTTCCCACTCAGAGCCCGGCCAGGAGGTGTTCTCAAGCGAGCAGGACACACCGAAGCCGCCGTGGATCTTGCCCAGATGTCGGGCCTCTATCCATCCGGTGTCATCTGTGAGATTCAGAATCCGGACGGTTCAATGGCACGGCTTCCGGAGCTCAAGATCTATGCGCGTGAGCGTGGGCTGAAACTGATCAGCATTGAAGACCTGATTCGCTATCGCCTCGATAACGAACGCTTTGTGGTGAGATCGGCTCAATGCTCATTACCAACGGAATTCGGATCATTCCTCGCCATTGGTTACTCCAATGAGCTGGACGGCAGTGAACATGTCGCTCTGGTCAAAGGCGATCCCAACAACCTGAGAGAACCTGTGCTGGTGCGGATGCACTCCGAGTGCCTCACCGGTGATGCCTTCGGATCCATGCGTTGTGACTGCCGTGCCCAGCTGCACACTGCGCTGAAGCACATCGAAAAAGAAGGAGAAGGCGTTGTTGTCTATCTGCGCCAGGAAGGTCGGGGGATCGGTCTGATCAACAAGTTCAAGGCCTACAGCCTTCAGGAGGGAGGTCTCGACACTGTTGAAGCCAACGAGAAGCTCGGGTTTGCACCTGACCTGCGAAATTACGGAGTCGGCGCACAGATTCTCAGCGACCTTGGGATTCACCGGCTCAACCTGCTCACCAACAACCCCAGAAAAATCGCAGGCCTGGGCGGCTATGGCCTTGAAGTGGTGAACAGGGTACCGATGAAGGCTCCGATTGGTGATTTCAATGCCAGATATCTGGCCACCAAAAAAGAAAAGCTGGGGCATCTGCTGGATGCCATCCATCTCAGCTCTCACTGGGTTCTCTGTCTCGACAGCAACTCCACCGATGACGGGGTTCTTTCAGACCTGCTGCACCGTGTGGAACAACTCAGCGAGACAAGCGGCATTCAATTAAAAGCCGAGCAAGGGCCGCGCCTGCTGGCTTTATGGGAACGACCACGCTTCGTCTGGTCGCTGCAGGTCTCAGAGCCCGACACAGCCTCGGTCAAGTCGATGTTGATCACCATGGCGGGTTGGAAGGAAACCTCAAGACTCGGTCTCCTCCACACCGTGAACGAACAGCAGATCACTCATCCACCCCAAACATTGGAACGCAAGGAGCTCAAACGCAGCTCATTGGCTGATGCTTCAGAGGACACAGCCTGGTTCCCCGAAGGAAACCAGGCCGCCTTACTTCACTGGTCCTGAACGGTGACCTTTTGGATGCGAGTGCCGTTCTTGATGGCCATGACCACGTCCATATCACCGGTCAGTCCGAAGACGGTGTGGACACCATCCAGGTGGGGCTGAGCCTCATGGACGATGAAAAACTGGCTGCCCCCAGTATTGCGGCCGGCATGAGCCATCGACAGGGCACCGGGAACGTGCTTTTTGCTGTTGATCTCGCAATCGATCATGTAACCAGGACCGCCGGTACCAGGAGTTCCTCGTGAACCCTCACGGCTGTTGGGGCATCCACCCTGCGCCATGAAACCGTCGATCACACGGTGGAAGGCAAGCCCGTCGTAAAAGCCGTCACGCGCAAGCTTCACGAAATTGGCGACGGTGTTGGGAGCATCCTGTTCGAACATCTCCAGCTTGATATCGCCGGCGTCCGTGGACATGAGAACGGTCGTCAAGGCGTCAATCCGAAAACACCATGCTAGGCAGGTGGCTGTGCAGGCCGACCTCAACCACGCCATGAGTCAAACAGCCTCAGGTCCAGAGCTTGATTCCGCCCGGGTGGGAGTGATCGGTGGCAGCGGTCTCTATTCCATCAACAACCTGGAATCGGTGCGTGAGGTGCAAACCGACACTCCGTTCGGCAAGCCATCGGATGCACTCAGAGTCGGAACACTCAATGGCATTGAGGTGGTTTTTCTGGCTCGTCATGGACGTCAGCACCATCTGCTTCCCAGCGAAGTTCCCTATCTGGCCAATATCTGGGCCATGCGAAGCCTCGGCGTGCGCTGGCTGATTTCAGTGTCCGCCGTGGGATCGCTGAGAGAACACCTGAGACCACGTGACATGGTGGTGCCGCATCAATTCATCGACCGGACCAGGCAACGCCCTCAGTCATTTTTCGGAGACGGATGCGTTGCGCATATCAGCTTGGCTGACCCGTTCTGCCCAACCCTCTGTGATTGGCTGGCAACGTCAGCAGCGGCCGCCATCCCAACGGGTCACCATCTGCACCGTGGTGGAACCTATCTGTGCATGGAGGGTCCAGCGTTTTCAACCCGTGCAGAAAGTGAGCTCTACCGAAGCTGGGGTTGCGATGTGATTGGCATGACCAACCACACGGAAGCTCGCCTGGCGAGAGAAGCGGAAATCGCTTATGCCTCACTCAGCATGGTGACTGACTTCGACTGCTGGCACGACGATCATGACGCCGTCACCGTGGAGATGGTGGTCGGCAACCTCAAAGCCAATGCAACGGCAACCGGACCGATTCTGGAACAGTTGATGGGCAACTTCAGCAAAGAGCGTCCCGAATCGCCAGCGCACCGTGCACTGGAACATGCGCTGATGACGGCTCCCGAGGCGGTTCCTTCAGCGACCCGTGAGCGCCTCGACCTATTCACCAGTCCTTACTGGGGAAACGTTCAACCCTCAACAGGGAGAGACTTGCCCTGACTGGCCAGCGCTGATCTCAGATCAGCAGCATGAGCTTCAAGCAGGGCATCAGCTTCGTTCGCCTCCAGATCACAGCTGCCCATCAGCAGGGCACGTTTCACAGATCCCTGGGCGCGTTCCAACAGGATCAGAGCAACGTCGCGATTCACACCAAGTAGGTCTCTGAGCATCCGAATGGAGCGGTCGACAAGTTTGCTGTTGCTGGCAGCAACGTCGACCATCCGGTTGCCGTAAACCTTGCCAAGCCTCACCATCACTCCTGTTGAGAGGATATTGAGAGCCATTTTTGTGGCCGTTCCAGCCTTCAGGCGAGTTGAACCTGTCAACAGCTCAGGCCCTGTCAGCAGTCGAATGTCGATCGCGCATGGCAGAGGTGCCTGCTCCGAGGGAACACACGCCATGGCAATCGTGAGTGCACCGAGCTGCCTGGCATAACTGAGTCCACCTCGGACATAGGGAGTCGTCCCTCCCGCAGCGATCCCAACCAGGCAGTCCTCGGCGCGAAAACCACGTTCCTGAAGATCGGTCACCGCGGCAGATTCAAGATCTTCAAGACCCTCGGAGCTGCGCAACAGCGCTGGTGCACCCCCGGCAAGAATGCCCTGAACCAGCTCCGGTGGGCTGCAGAAGGTGGGTGGACATTCAGCAGCATCGAGAACGCCGAGTCGCCCTGAGGTCCCTGCACCCTGATAAAACAAACGGCCGCTTCGCTGAAGGCGTTCGGCAATCGCGTCGACGGCCTGGCTCAGAGCTTGTCTCGCTGCAAACACAGCCTCTTGTGGCCTGCGATCCTCCTCGATGAACAGCTCGACCAGTGCGTCGGTGGAAAGCTGATCAAGTTGATCACTCGCTGGATTCACCTGTTCGGTGAGGAGATAGCCCCGGTCGTCCGAGGGAGACACCAACGAGGAGCTGGACCCTGAGCCCATGGACGAAACGTCAGCCATGTTTAGAGAAGGCCCTCAAGACGCCGCCGCACATCATCAAGATCCTGGATGGAGGAGTCGGATGCGTCCTTGGATGCGAGGTCCTGCCCCTGGGTCGGATCCTGCTCCTGCCAATTGGCCACGTCACGATTGGCACTCGGTGGCGCCAGCATCAGCCGTTCATCATCCGACTGAGGCACAAAACCATCGGAGACGAATCGGGCCTCATAACCGGCTTCACGGCAGAACAACTCGATCTCCTCACGATCGAGAGCTTCAACGGTGGGAGTTGGAAAGTCCTGCGCTTCCAGTAGTCCGGCATAGCGATCAGCATCATCGCGGTTTTCAAACATCAACACCACCGTCTGACCTGAGAGCTCGAGGGAGTGAATGCCTTCGCTGTCCTGTCCTGCGTCGTACAGGAGCACGTGAACCAACATGCTGATCAATCGTCAACAGCAGTCTCTCATCGGAACAGCGGCTTAGAACGTGATGGCACGCTCGAGACTGAGTTCCTGCAAGCGTTGATAAAGCGCCCGTTCATCGTCATCCAGGGCCGCAGGGATCACGATCACGATTTCCACAAGTTGGTCGCCGCAATCGTCTCCAAGCTGAAGACCGCGACCGCGCAATCTCAGCAATCGTCCGCTGGATGAACCGGGAGGAACCTGGAGGGTCACCGGGCCAGAAAGAGTGGGTACATCAACGGCACAACCAAGCGCTGCGTCCGGAGGCAGCAACTCAAGTCGGTAATGCACCCGAAGACCATCAATGCGTAGACCGTCATCCGTGATCACTCGCAGATGCAGGAAATGATCGCGACCTCCCGGTGCAACACCCTCCAGACGTAACCGCCAACCATCTCCTGCCCGAGGCGGAGTCCCGACTTCAACCAGGGTGCCGTCACCGAGTTCCAACTCCACGGTTGTGCCCTGAAGGGCCTGATCCGGTGAGAGATCAACAACCGTTTCCAGATCGTCTTCACTGCGCACCGGTGGGGGTGGTTGCGGCGAGGCCTCAGGCCAGTGAGCCCCATAGGCCTGATCAGTCTCTGCGCTTGGCTCTGACGACTGCTCTCGCTCATCATGGTCTCTTGGAGCCTGTTCTCGACGAATAGGCTCTCTTCCCAGACCCAGGACAACAGCTAGGTAGTCCTCAAAATCGGGAAATCCAGTGCTGAAAGGGTCAGTTGCAGCAACTCCTCCGCGTTGGCGCGTCTGCCATTCCTTGCGCCGGTCAGGGTTGCTGAGTACCGCATAGGCCTCATTGACCAGCTTGAAGCGTTCTTCGGCGTGACGATCATTGCCATTTAGATCGGGATGCCAGCGTCTGGCTTCACGCCTGAATGCCCGCTTGAGAGCGTCTGGAGCTGCACCAGGCTCCAGACCAAGCAATGACCAGTAGTCCGGTTCAGCGGAAGTTGTCATCGTCCCAAGGATCAATCCCTCTTCGTCCACCGCTCATGCGTCCGTCGTAACGGTCGTAGCGGGATTGTGGCGATGCCCAGGGGTCATCATCCCAGTCGTCTTCAGCAAACAGTTCATCCTTAAGAGTGCCGAGAGTGCTTTTGATTCCCTGCAAGGGACCTGCCTCGATCTGACGCTCAGCCGTGAGGCGGCGGTTCAGACCGAATAAGGCTTCCTGAAGACCGCTCACAGCCATCTCGAGCTCTTGAAGATCATCCTGTTGCAGGAGATCCTGAACATCACGAACCGACATCTCCACCGCTCTTTGCTGACGTTCAGCTCCGTAAGGGCCGAGCTCCAGCGCAGCATCACGAAGGCGCCGCTCTGCCTGTGCCACCAGAGTCATCGCCGAATTGCGCCGCTCAATGGTGGAGCGCTTGCGACGGTCTTCATCAGCGCGTGCTTCGGCTTCAGCAAGGAGACCCTGAATTTCATCCTCACTGAGCGTTGATCCTCCTTGGATGGTCACCGACTGCTTCCGGCCCGTTGTCCGATCCGTTGCACTCACCTGAAGGATTCCGTTGGCATCGATGTCAAAGGCAACCTGAATCTGAGGCACACCACGTGGCGCGGGAGGAATACCCGAGAGACGGAAACGTCCTAGTGACTTGTTATCTGTCGCCATCTGGCGCTCTCCCTGCCAGACATGAATTTCGACAGAGGATTGATTGGGCTCCGAAGTACTGAACACGTCGGACTGACGAACAGGGATCTGGGTATTGCGCGGAATCAGAACCTTCATAAGCCCTCCGATGGTTTCCAAGCCCAGCGAAAGCGGCGTGACGTCATTGAGAAGCAGATCGCGCAATTCACCGGTGATAATTCCTGCCTGGACCGCTGCACCCACGGCAACGACCTCATCTGGATTCACCGACTGACAGGGATCATTGGGAATCAGAGTTCTGACCAACTGCTGCACCATCGGCATGCGGGTGCTTCCACCAACAAGCACCACATCATCTATGTCTTCAGCGGCCCAACCGGAATCTCTGAGCGCTGACTGAACAGGAACGAGCAACCGGTCGAGAAGATCAGGGCACAATCCCTCAAAAGTCTCCCGGTCGAGTGTTGTTTCGATGTGAAGAGGACCATCAGCGCCCGTAGCGATGAAGGGCAGAGAAACGGGGGTTGAGGTCACCCCTGAGAGCTCCTGCTTGGCCTTTTCAGCAGCTTCGGTGAGTCGTTGCAGTGCCTGACGATCACGCCTCAGGTCGACAGCGTGCTCTTTGAGAAACGCTTCCGCGAGCCAGTCAACAATGCGCTGATCAAAGTCGTTGCCCCCCAGTTGGGTGTCTCCATTGGTGGCTTTGACATCGAAAACACCATTGGCGATCCTGAGCAGCGACACATCGAAGGTTCCGCCGCCGAGATCAAAAACGAGTGCGCGACGGACTGCACTGCGATCAAAGCCATAAGCGAGAGCAGCAGCGGTGGGCTCATTGAGAATCCGCTCAACATTGATACCCGCCAAACGACCGGCATCGCGAGTGGCCTGACGCTGGGCATCATTGAAGTAGGCGGGAACAGTGATGACTGCAGATTCCACCTCTTCTCCGAGATAGGTCGAAGCGTCATCCACCAGCTTGCGCAGGATGCTGGCCACGAGTTCCTCTGGGGCATACTCTCGCTCGGTCTGAGGACACGCCACTCGGACATTGCCCTGGCTGTTGGAACGGACCGTGTAGGGAACGGTGAGGGATCCGTCGTCAAGCTCATCCCAGGCCCGACCAACAAAACGCTTGAGGTTGGAGAAGGTGTTGCGCGGATTGAGAACCAGCTGACGTCGAGCTGGTTGACCCACCAGTAGTTCGTTGTCTTTGGTGTACCCCAAGACAGAGGGGGTCGTGCGGGTCCCCTCCGCATTGGCAATCACCACGGGCCGCCCGGCCTCAAGAACAGCCACGACGGAATTGGTAGTACCCAGGTCGATTCCGACGATCCGGCCCATAAAAGCCTGTGTGGAATCCCACGGTAACGGCCCAAACAGCTCTCACCCAGCCCCCGCACACGCAATCCCACAGGGTGTGTTATTGAGCTCTTAGTGACCCGGGTCCCGTTGGACCGTTACGTTTCAAGGGTCTGTGCAGAACAGAATGCCTAGGTCGTTGGAGCTGTACCGCTTACGGCGACGTCCGCCAATGGAGAAATCGGTGGATGGCGGCTTCAGGATCCTGGCGATCGTGCTGGCCTCCTTGGTGGCAATAGTTCTACTGGCGATTCTCATCGTGGTGTTCTGGGGATCGCTGGATTCGATGGGCCGATATGGCTGGTCATTTCTGGTGACCTCCAACTGGAATCCCGTCAAAGATGAATACGGGGCCTTCACAGCCATTTATGGAACGCTGCTGACATCGCTGCTGGCCCTGCTGATTGCTGTGCCTCTCGGCGTAGGAACTGCGATTTTCATCACCGAAAACATCATTCCCCTAAGAATCCGAACGTTGATCGGGTTGATGGTGGAGTTGCTGGCGGCGATTCCCTCAGTGGTGTTGGGGCTTTGGGCCATCTTCGTGATGGAACCGTTCATCCGTCCATTTCTTGAAGTTCTGCACAACACCCTCGGCTGGCTGCCTTTCTTTTCAACAGATCCCATGGGACCTGGAATCACACCAGCGGTGTTGATTCTGGTTGTGATGATTCTGCCGATCATCACGGCGATCTCCAGAGACTCACTCAACCAGGTACCGATGAAGCTGCGTCAAGCCGCATACGGCGTAGGCACAACACGCTGGGGGGCCATTCTCAACGTGATGTTGCCCGCTGCCATCTCAGGAATTGTGGGTGGTGTGATGCTGGCCCTGGGACGTGCCATGGGCGAAACGATGGCCGTCACCATGATCATTGGCAATTCGAACACCTTCAGCTGGTCACTGCTTGCACCTGGGAACACCATTTCAGCCATGCTTGCCAATCAGTTTGGAGAAGCCGACGGAAGCCAAGTTTCGTCGCTGATGTATGCAGCATTCATCTTGATGATTCTCACCCTGGCGGTGAACCTTCTTGCCCAATGGCTGGTCAAACGTCTGAGCCTCAAGTACTGAACTATGACACTTTCACCACCAGCAAGTCTGAGGCGAGACATTCCAGACCTGTCATATAAGGGGGGATTGAGGCGCAATTTACTCAGCAGAATTCTCACGTTTCTGGCCGGATTATTCTCAGCAATAGCCGTTCTTCCGTTAATTGCTGTACTGGCATATGTGCTGATCAAGGGTGGTGGAGTTCTCAACGTAAGTCTGTTCACTGCATCATCCACAGGACTTGAAGGTGGCGGAATTGGCAATGCGGTAATCGGAACCATCATCGTCACCTTTCTATCGGCTCTGATCGCCATTCCAGTCGGGGTAGGAGGTGGGATTTTTCTCGCTGAGTATTCAGGAGGGGGAGTCTTTGCAAAGTTTATTCGCTTCGGGACCAACGTCATGGCTGGTGTCCCATCCATTATTGCCGGTGTCTTTGTTTATGCCGTGATCGTCAAAACAAAGATTATTTTCGGAAACTCCTACAGTGCAATTGCAGGGGGAGTTGCATTATCGATTTTGATGTTACCGACGGTCATCAAAACCACCGATGAGGGGCTCAAGCTAGTTCCCGACGACCTCCGTCGCGCCTCATTGGGTGTGGGCGCATCCAAGTTCATCACGATTCTGCGAATCACCCTTCCTTCAGCCTTCACACCCATTGCCACGGGTGTGGTGTTATCGATTGCGAGAGCAGCAGGAGAGACAGCACCTTTAATCTTCACGGCCTTATTTTCACCCTTCTGGCCTGAGGGGTTCGATGCAATTTTCAACCCGATTGCCACACTTTCAGTACTGATTTACAACTTTGCGACTCTGCCCTATGAATCTCAGAACGAACTCGCTTGGGCAGCATCGTTCGTACTTGTTCTATTTATCCTGCTCATCAATCTGTTTGCTCGGTGGCTAAGACGTTTTGCCTCCAATTGAGGCACCACTCTTTACCCGATCACTTGACATCCATTTTTTTCAAAAAGTCAGTCACTCCTCATGACTTCCACCAGCCAGAAGAGCAACGCAGATTCAAAAGACATCTGCCTCTCGATTCAGAACACCACAATCAGCTACGGCAGCTACGAGGCTATCAAGAACGTTTACTGCGATATTCCTCGAGGCAAAGTCACTGCATTTATCGGTCCATCAGGTTGCGGAAAATCAACGGTTTTGAGAGCACTGAATCGGATGAATGATCTTATTGATGGCTGCCGCCTGAAGGGTCGCGTTCTATTCGATGGAGCAGATCTTTATGGCCCCTCAGTGGATCCGGTAGAAGTGCGGCGCCGGATTGGCATGGTGTTCCAGCAACCGAATCCGTTTCCAAAAAGTATCTACGAAAATATTGCTTTCGGAGCTCGAATCAACGGATATACCGGGGATATGGATGAGTTGGTTGAACGGTCCCTACGCCAGGCTGCAGTTTGGGATGAGTGCAAAGATAAACTCAATGAGAGTGGGTACTCCCTATCTGGTGGTCAACAACAACGCCTCTGCATTGCACGCACAATCGCGATTCAACCGGAAGTGATCCTGATGGATGAACCCTGCTCAGCTCTAGATCCAATCTCGACATTGAAAATCGAGGAAACAATGCATGAATTGAAGAAGAGTTTCACAATCGTGATTGTGACTCACAATATGCAACAGGCCTTGAGAGTGAGTGATATGACCGCCTTCTTTAATGCTGAAGCGGTCGAAGGAGGATCTGGGAAAGTCGGCTATCTCGTCGAGTTCAATGAAACAGAAATGATCTTCAATTCACCCTCTCAACAAGCCACGCAGGATTACGTCTCAGGTCGATTCGGTTGATAAAGAGTTTGTTGGATGAATTGGAGCTATCAGGCAGCAGATTAGTCATTGGAGATCGCTCACTGCGATCGTGCCAATAAAAAACCGGTCCAATAGGACCGGCGGAAAACGGAGAGGGAGGGATTCGAACCCTCGATAGAGTTGCCCCTATACAGCATTTCCAGTGCTGCGCCTTCGACCACTCGGCCACCTCTCCAGGGGCTCGTCTGGCACGTCAGAATGTAGCAGGGCGTTTCCATATGAACTTAATGAGGCCGACTCATCGGGTCACGATCCACTGGAGACAGCAAGGGCGGGTGATTTCCCATGAAGTGCCGGAGGGCGATTACATCCTGCAGAGCTTTGAACAACAGGGAGATCCACTGCCTTTTTCGTGCAGAAACGGATGTTGCACAAGCTGCGCTGTTCGTGTTGAGCAGGGTGAACTGGATCAACAGGAAGCGATGGGACTTTCCAGAGAACTGAGGGCCAAGGGCTATGGGCTTCTCTGCGTTGCAAGAGCCATTGGCCCGCTTGTCGCGGAAACTCAGGATGAGGATGAGGTCTACGACCTGCAATTCGGTCGTCACTTCGGCCGGGGCAAGATCACCCGCGACATCCCTCTTGAGGAACTCGAAACCTGGAAGGAATGAGAAAGCAATATCTGGATTGCGATGCAGCCGCCGCAGAAGCCGGGCTGACGTCGTTGAGACTCGAAGAACTCAGTCAGGTCGCCAGAACGACAGCTGATCTGGGTGGATCGGTCCTGATGCAGCATTACGGACAACGCGTCTCAATCCGAGAGAAAGGACGAGCCGGAGATCTGGTCACCGATGCGGACCTCGCTGCCGAGAAAGCCGTACTGAGAAGTCTTGGCGAAGCAACTCCTGAAATTCCAGTGTTGGCAGAGGAATCAGGAGCACAGGGTGATGTTTCCGAAATGTGCTGGTGTGTTGACCCTCTCGATGGCACGACGAATTTCGCGCACGGATACCCCTTTTTTGCCACATCCATCGGCTTGCTCTGGAGAGGTCTACCGATCCTCGGGGCTGTAGCTGTTCCATTTTTGCAGGAGGTGTTCTGGTGCTGTCCTGGCACAGGAGCGTTCCTCCATGACCATCGCATCGAGGTGAGTGGCTGCTCGTCGCTACAAGACAGCCTGCTAGTCACGGGATTCGCCTATGACCGCAGGGAGCGCTTGGACAACAATTACGCGGAGTTCTGCCGGCTAACCCATACAACAAGGGGTGTGCGCCGCGGTGGTGCGGCAGCAGTCGATTTGGCCTACGTGGCTGCAGGACGACTCGACGGTTACTGGGAGCGAGGCTTATCTCCCTGGGATCTGACAGCTGGTGCTGCTTTGGTAGTGATCGCAGGAGGAGACGTCAGTGATTACGGAGCACAGAATTACGACGTTTCATCCGGTCGGATTCTGGCCACTGGCCCTGGGCTGCACAGCGCACTACAGAAAGAACTCGAGGGGATCGAACCTTTCGCAGAACAGCTCTACGCGGACTGAAACCCAAGCCATGGGATCCTGATCGAAGCAGCGACAGGCGCGATGGCCCTGCAACCCGCCTCAGGCGTGAGAGATCTCAATCCTCAGCAGGTTCAACGCAACCAGGAACTCAGGGAAACACTGGCCGCGGTGTTTCGCCTTTGGGGATACGAGGAAGTCACGCCTCCCAGGATTGAACGGATGGACACGCTCAAGGCTGGAGGAGCCATTGACAGCCGAGACATCGTTCGACTTGTTTCGGATGAACCACTGGGCTTGAGACCAGAACTGACAGCCTCCATTGCCAGAGCAGCCTGCACCAGGCTATTAGAGCGTCAACGACCACTACGTCTCTGGAGTTGCGGAACGGTTTTCGAGTCCAGAACCGCCGACGAAGGCGGTCAGTGCATTGAGGAGAACCTGCACTGCGGGGTTGAGCTGTTCGGAGGCCTGGGTGTTGAGTCGGAACTGGAGTTGTTCAGTCTCTTGCTGGCATCGCTGAAGGGTCTGAACCTGAACGCGAGCCATCAAGCGAGACTATTGATCGGACACACCAGCCTGATGGACCTGTTGCTCGAACCCTTTGAGTCGAAGCAAAGACACAGGATCCGCACCTGCCTCAGTCAGTACGACCGACTGGGACTGCAGGAGATGGGTTTAGAGCGCGCTGCCCATCACAATCTGGCTTACTGGCTTGACCGACGAGGCAGTCCCCAGGACATTCTCAACGCGCTGGATGCGCAGTATCCGAATCAATCGGTGCTGAAGCAACTTCAGAGACTGTTCACGCATCTGCGCCCTCTTGCTGAACAGTTGGGTCTGACACTGCAACTCGACCCCACATTCCAACCTCATTACGAGCTTTACGACGGAATCGTGCTGCAACTGGTCTGTCAAGGAACATCCGCTCCGGTTGTTATTGCGCGCGGCGGACGATACGACTCACTGGTCAGGAGACTTGGCGGTGAAGGCGCTGAGGCAACCGGTCTGGGTTTCAGCTACTGCGTTGATGACATCCGGGATCTGCCGGGAGATTCGATCACCACAACCCATGAGGAGAGCGCGGCACTGATCTGTTATGGGCCCAAACAAACTCTGGAGTCGGCACTGCAACGCCAGATGGCTCTGCACCAACAGGGAAGGATCAGCGTGCTGGATCATCGTGCCTGCAGCGATCATGCTGAAGCACTAGATCGACTGAATCAATCGGGCTGCGACAGTCTCGAATGGATCGATACATAGGATCAGTCGGCACTGAATGGATGCATGGCCCACACGATCGTGACCGATGTCTGCGAAGGCGCGGGCGATTGCGTCGACGCCTGCCCTGTCGCTTGCATCACAGCTGGGGACGGTCAAAACACAAAAGGATCTGAGTATTACTGGATTGATTTCGATACCTGTATCAACTGCAGCGTCTGTCTACAGATCTGCCCCATCGAGGGCGCAATCCTGCCAGAGGAACGATCAGACCTCCAACGCCCACGGACACGCTGACGTACGGAAAACTCACCAAGGGACCTCTTGATCAGCAGCACCCACCCTGACTAATTTTCTACAAGCTCATGCGTGCTGATGTCGGTGCTTGAACAGGGTCAGATTCAGATCCATACCGAAAACATTTTTCCAATCATCAAAAAGGCCGTTTACTCAGGCCACGAAGTATTTCTAAGAGAACTTGTCAGCAACGGTACTGATGCCATTAGCAAGCGCCGCATGGCAGCAATGGCAGGCGATTGTTCTGAAGGAGATGAGGGACTGATCAACATCACTGTTGATCGAGAAGCGAAGACGGTCAAAATCAGTGACAACGGAATCGGCATGACTGCCGACGAAGTGAAAAAGTACATCAACCAGGTCGCCTTCTCCAGTGCAGAGGATTTTCTGGAGAAATACAAACAGGAATCGGATGCCATCATCGGGCATTTCGGTCTTGGCTTCTATTCGAGCTTCATGGTTGCCAAGGAGGTGGAACTAATCACATATTCAGCCAGTCCTAACAGTGAAGCGGTTCGCTGGGTATGCGACGGGTCACCCGCATTCAAACTTGAGAGTCACGAAAGATCTGAGCCTGGCACAGATGTCATCCTTCATTTAATGGATGATGAATTGGAGTACTTGGAGCCTGCAAGGTTACGCACACTGATTACTCAGTACTGCGACTTCATGCCCATTGATGTCCAACTCGAGGGCGAAAGCGTCAATAAGCGTAACCCAGCCTGGAGGAGAAATCCTAGAGAAATGTCCGATCAGGACTATATCGACCTTTACCAATATCTCTACCCATTTCAGGGTGATCCCCTCCTCTGGGTTCACTTAAATACCGACTACCCCTATACGCTGCAAGGCATCCTCTACTTTCCTCAATCCGTAGGGCGAGCTGACTGGGAAAAGGGCGACATTCGCCTGTATTGCAACCAAGTCTATGTGAGCGATTCAATCAAAGAAATTGTGCCACGCTACTTGTTACCTCTTAGAGGAGTGATTGACTCTCCCGATATTCCTTTGAATGTGAGCAGAAGCGCTCTTCAAACGGATCGCAAAGTTCGGTCAATTGGCAACTTTGTTGCCAAAAAAGTTGCTGATCGTTTGAAAAATCTAAAGAAAGATCAACCAGAACAATATGCAGAAGTGTGGGATTCTCTAGCACCCTTTGTTAAAATCGGCGCCATGGAAGATGAAAAGTTTGCCGAGCAGGTTTCAGATCTGATTCTTTTTACAACAACGGCAGAAGCAGCTGAAGGACAAGCAGAACCCATCAAGGCCGGAGACAACAATTACACCACCTTGTCCTCGTATCAGGGCAGGCTTTCAGACCCGCAATCCAAACGGATTCTCTACTGCACTGATGAAGTAGCCCAGGCAGGTGCTTTGTCACTTTGGAAAAGCCAGGGAGCTGAAGTGGTTTTCGCCGAAACGGTTATTGATAGTCAGTTTCTGCCCTGGCTTGAAGCAACCAATGATCAGTTCAAATTCCAGAGAGTGGATGCGGAGCTCGACGAGAGCCTTCGCGACGAAAAACCGGAAATCAGTGACCAGGATGGTGAAACGCAGAGTGAGTCGATCAGAAACCTGATCAAGGAAGCACTAAGCAATGACAAAGTCACGATCCAGGTGCAGGCGCTGAAAGGAGGTGAAGACGCTCCACCAGCCATGATCTTGCTTCCGGAGCAAATGCGTCGCATGAATGACATGGGTGCTCTGATGGATCAACGTTTGCCAGGATTACCCGATCATCACGTGCTGCTGATCAACCGTCGGCATCCACTTGTCGAAGGCCTGCTGCGATTGTCTGCAGGAAGTGTTCTGCTCGGAACCGAGCAGTCGTCCCCGAGCAAGCAACTGGCTTCAGAACTCGCACTGCACCTGTATGACATGGCACGACTGGGCGTGGGAGGACTGGAACCCAATGAGCTGGCGGGCTTCCAGACACGCAGCGCCAAATTGATGTCCGAGCTAGTCAACAAGGGGACCTGACCAGGTCTGTTTGCTAAATTGGCTGCTTGGCCTTTGGCCACTGAAACAAAGGATCGTCATCATGTCCCGGGTGTGTCAGCTCACTGGTACGCGTGCCAACAACGGAATGGCAGTGAGCCACTCCCATATCAGAACCAAAAAGCTGCAGCAAGCCAATTTGCAGCAGCGGCGACTCTGGTGGGCAGAAGGCAACCGCTGGGTCAATCTGCGGATCACAACCCGTGCCCTGAAGACCATTCAAAAGAAAGGTCTTGGTGCCTATGCCAAGTCCCTTGGCATTGATTTGGCTAAAGTCTGAATCGTTACTGACATGCCTCAGCTTGTGCTGAAACGTCGAGACTTCCTCGGCATCACAATGACTGGGGCTGCAGCTCTGTTCTGGAAACCGTCAAAAGCAAAGGCCCTTGGAGGCAAACTCCCCGAGATTGGAGAGCATGCACCCGACTTCAACCTGCCAGGCACTCTGGGGGGAGGCGCGTCAAAAAATTGGAATCTTGACGACTGGTCCGGTCGCTGGCTGGTGCTTTATTTCTATCCGAGAGATTTCACGTCTGGTTGCACGATTGAAGCCCATGGCTTCCAGGAATCACTCAAAGAGTTCAACGCTCATCAGTGCGATGTTGCTGCTGTTTCAGCAGACAGCGTTGATGATCACGAATCATTTTGCAGCAGCGAAGGACTGGACTTCACGTTGCTTTCTGATCCTGAAGGCAAAGTCAGTCGACAGTATGGGTCGTGGATGGCCCCTTACTCACTCCGGCACACGTTTTTAATCGATCCGAAAGGTGTTTTACGTGCAAGCTGGACCGGTGTCAGACCAGTTGGGCATGCTCAGGACGTGCTAAAGACTTTGTTGTCAGAACAGAGTAACTCCATTGCTTAACAGATTCTCTGATGAGCTGGATCGTGGAGTTAAACCAAAATCATATGGGAGTTCATGTCAATGGATTTAAACTTAGGTAGCAGTAATTTTATTATTCTTTATCATCGGACACCTTTCGATGAAGCAAAAGACGAAACAGGTCAAAGGGTTTGGCGTGACCAAAAAAGTCCGAATGGAATTATCCCGACTCTGAGAAACCTGTTCCGAGACCGAGACAACGGAACCTGGATTGCTTGGCGACAGGTCAATGACCTAGCCAATGCCGAAGACGAACGAATTGCGATGGATGAACCTGCGTCATTCATGCTGAGACGAATACCACTTGAACAGGCGCAGATTTCAAGCTTTTACCACGTTACTTCCAAGGAATCATTCTGGCCTATTTTACATACTTTCCCAAATTATTTTGATGTCAACAACACTGATTGGGGAATTTTCGAAGAAGTCAATCAACGCTTTGCGGATGCTGCATGCTCAGAAGCAGCCCCAGGGGCAACTGTATGGGTTCATGATTACAACCTTTGGCTCGTTCCTGGGTACATTCGAAGCAAACGCTCAGACTTAAAAATAGCTTTTTTCCACCACACACCATTCCCAAGTAGTGATGTTTTTGCCATCCTTCCCTGGCGGAAGCAGATTGTGGAAAGCTTGCTGAGTTGCGACGTGGTTGGATTTCATATTCCACGCTATACAGAGAATTTCGCAAGGGCTGCCAATTGCCTACTAGGCGTAGAAAAAGGAAAGAAACAAAATGTTCCTCTTCGATTTCTCGGTTGCGGAACTGCCTTGACAGAACCATCTGAAACCCCCTGGCTGCAGTACCGAGGGCGAAAGGTTCGACTTCTATCGTCTCCAGTTGGAACATCTCCAGACGTTATTCAAGCGCTCACTAAAGATCAGCATGTCCGTCATTTGTCAGAACGGATCAATGAAGATACAAAGAAAGGACGGAAGCTGATTCTTTCTGCCAGCAGGGTCGATTACACCAAAGGGAACGAAGAGCTGTTGCTGGCATTTGAGCGACTACTTGAACGTCGTCCCGACCTACACGGAACAGTTGTGCTGATGCTGGCCTGTGTTGCTGCAGCGTCAGGAATGCGAATCTATGAAGACACTCAGCGACTCATTGAAGAAACAGCTGGGCGTATTAATGGACGTTTCAGCAAAATGGACTGGGTTCCCATTCGTTTCTCAACTCGCAGAATTCCTTATGAGGAGATGGTGGCATGGTTTTCACAAGCAGATATCTGTTGGATTACACCACTTCGTGACGGTCTCAACCTGGTCGCTAAGGAATATGCCGCCGCAAGGAAAGGGCAGGATGGAGTACTCGTTCTATCTGAATTCACAGGAGCTTCAGTCATTCTAGATGGTGCAGTGCTGACCAATCCTTATTCGCATAAACAGATGGATGCTGCGATTGACGCAGCGATTGATATGCCCACTTCAGAACAAGTCGAAAGGATGGAGAAAATGAGTTCAGCAGTTGAAGCATTCACTGTTTCGGACTGGGCTGATGAACAAATCGGTGCACTTGAGACCCAGGAGTAAAACCATGCTCTGGCTCAGGAGGAGATCATTCAGGCTGTTGATGGTGTCCATCATCATCGCCAGCTGTCTCTTTGGTCTTTCTGTGTTTGCAAGACAGCCAGACCATATCTCAATCTTGATGCCAGCTCCTTTTGCTGATTCGACTGTTGAACTAGTCAAAAGTTTTAATCAGCAGAACAAGGGTCGGATTCATCTGAATGTGATCAGGGGGCCTCTGGAAACCGAGGCAATTTCAGACTTGGCAATCAGCAGTCTTTTATTGGGTGATACACCCTTTGACGGATTACTGATGGACGTGACCTGGGTTCCGAAATATGCAAGGGCGGGCTGGCTCGAATCCCTTGATAGCTATTTCAGCAACGATGAAGTGAGCGCTCTTGCATCAGGAGCCAGTGAAGGAAATCATTACCAGGGGGCACTCCTGCGTTGGCCGCTCACTGCAGATATCGGTCTTCTGTACTGGCGTACAGACCTGATGGATCATCCCCCTCAAACTCCGCAGGAACTGGAGAACATCAGTCAGAAACTTCAATCTAGCGGCAGGGTCCCCTATGGCTATGTGTGGCAGGGAAGGCAATATGAAGGGCTCAGTTGTGTTTTTCTGGAGATTATTGATGGATTTGGCGGTGAGTGGTTTTCACCCGAATCCGGGGAGATTGGCTTGGACAAGCCAGCTGGCCTTGCTGCTGCGCAGTGGCTCGATGGCCTGATTCAACGAGGCATCAGTCCAAGGGCCGTCACCAACTTTTCTGAGTCTGAGGCCTTACAAAGTTTCAAGTCCGGTCAGGCCGCCTTCATGCGCAACTGGCCTTACGCCTGGGCTGAATTACAAAAAAACGACAGTCAGGTCAGGGATAAAATCGCAATCACCACGATGGTGGCGCAAACGGGCCATCAACCTGCTGCAACCCTGGGAAGTTGGGGACTGAGTTTATTAAAGGGTTCCGCACATCCTGAATCAACAGTTGAGGCTTTTAAATTCCTCACCAGCGAGGAGTCGCAACGCTATTTGTATAGCCAATACGGCTATACACCAACCCAGAAAGCGATCTTCAATGATCAGACCCTGCTGAAGAAGCATCCTTCTTTGCAATCCATCGGTGAGGCCTTGGTGTATGCACGCTCCAGACCAGAGACTCCCCTTTATGCCCAGGTCAGTGATGTTCTACAGAGGAAACTCAGCGGCACACTCACAGACATGACATCCCCAACAGCAGGCATGCAACAAGCCGAGCAATCGACAACTCAGGTGCTTGAAGCAGCAGGAGCAGCTCCCTAATGCCATTGATGCTGCTGCTGCCATCCCTGGTCTTCCTGATTGCGGTGTTTGCATTGCCGCTCATTCGCTACGTGTGGCTCAGCTTCCATGCTGATTCCGTGATGACAGCTCTGGTAGCCATCCCCAATCAGGGGGCTAACTGGCAGCGTTTCATCCATGATTCTCGTTATTGGCAGGACCTGCTCCAGACGCTTCGTTTCGCCTTTGTCACGGTGACCGCTGAGGTCGTACTCGGCTTGATCATTGCCTTGATCCTCAATCAGCCGTTGCGCAAACGGGCACTGATCCGATCCTCCTCATTGATTCCATGGGCCTTGCCAACAACAGTTATGGCGCTGGGCTGGAGATGGATTTTCAATACTCCCTATGGACCCATTGACCGGCTGATGCAATCTGGATTGGGACGACCACTCAACGCTCTGGGAGAACCATCGATTGCATGGATCACCACCGTTTACGCGGACATCTGGAAAACCACGCCATTTGTTGCGCTGATCTTGCTTGCTGGCCTGCAGACCATTCCTTCTGATCTGTACGAAGCCGCAAAATTGGAGGGGGCAGGTCCCTGGATTTGCCTAAGGCGTATCACGGTTCCTCTATTACTTCCCTATTTGGGTCTTGCACTGATGTTCCGACTTGCGCAGGCATTCGGAGTGTTTGATCTTGTGCAGGTGATGACCGGAGGTGGACCGGCCAGCAGTACAGAAAGTATTGCTCTGTATGCCTATTGGAACGCTCTACGTTTTCTTGATTTTGGATATAGCGCAACCATCATGATTGGCAGCTTCGTGATTCTCAGTTCACTGATTGTGATTGCATGGTTCGTGATCTCGTTCGCACGAAACCGTTCGCCAGGATCTTTCGCAAAATGAAAGCAACACGTTTCGTGATTATCACTTTGTTGATCTGGTCGCTCGGACCGCTGGCCTGGCAGCTTTACACCTCGTTCTGCACGGATCAAGCTCTGGTGACACCGTTTGCATCACTTGATCAACGCTGGACACTCGCCCATTATCAAAGTGTTTTGCAGAGCAATCCACCCTTCATTCGCTATCTCCTCAATAGTTTATTCGCAGGAGCAGTCTCTACAGTCCTCACGCTGCTATTGGCAATTCCTGCTGGTTATAGCATAAGCAAACTTGGTCAGCGAACTGCACTGATTATCAAATGCATCTTAATTGGATGTGCTTTATTCCCTTATGTTTTGCTCTTTCTGGCATTACTAGAGATCGCCAGATACCTACAACTGGGAAACAACCTGATTGCACTTGCTATTCCCTATGCAGCCCTATCGCAACCTTTGGCAGTTCTGCTGCTCACGAATGCATTTTCAGATCTGCCTCCAGAGCTCGAAGATGCTGCCAGAGTTGAAGGATTAAGCGTTCTTCAACGATTTCGCTGGATCTTGCTTCCACTCATTTCACCAGCCATTGCCAGCACGGCGATTCTTGTTTTTCTGTTCTCTTGGAATGAATATCCAATCGCACTCACATGGATCAGCGACTCAGATCAATTAACACTGCCAGTTGCGATGGCAAGAATTGCAGGCTCATCCATTCATTCAGTTCCTTATGGTCCTTATGCAGCAGCGACAGTGATTGGTTCAATTCCCCTCATCCTGTTGGTGATGCTGTTCCAAAAACCAATTGTTTCGGGCTTAACCACTGGAGCTGTTAAGGGATGACACTCGAACTCAAGCAGGTTGGACGAGCCATCAACAACCAATGGATTGTTGAAAACCTGACCATGACGGTCGCAGACAATGAATGTCTTGCTCTCGTTGGGCCCAGTGGTTGCGGCAAAAGCACGACATTGCGCTTAATTGCAGGACTTGATCCTGTTAGCTACGGATCGATTCACATCAGTGGTCGTAACATCACAACCCTTTCACCTGCTGAGCGAAGCGTTGGCATGGTGTTTCAAAGTTATGCGCTGCTTCCGCACCTAACGGTGTTTGAAAACCTCGAACTTGGTTTGCGGATCAGAGGCATATCAAAACGCGAAAGAACCTCAAAAATCAAACATATTCTTGAGATGGTGCAACTTTGGAATCGAGCCAGCAACCGCCCTGCTGAGCTCTCAGGTGGTCAACGTCAAAGAGTTGCTTTAGCCAGGGCACTGCTCAGAAACCCTGAGGTTTATCTGCTCGATGAACCAATGAGCAATCTGGATGCACAATTAAGAGAAGATATTCGTCCGGAACTTCGTCGACTGGTCTTAGAGCAAAGCAAACCAACGATTTATGTCACTCATGATCAACATGAAGCAATGGCGATGGCACAACGAATCGCTGTACTTCATGAAGGGAAAATCGAACAGATTGATACCCCTTACAATCTCTACCACAATCCTTGCAGCCTTTTCGTTGCGCGATTCATTGGTCGACCACAAATCAATTGTCTGAACGATGAGTCAAATCGTCTTCGTGCCGTGAGACCAGAATCGATTCGTTTTTCTGATTCAGGATTATCTGGCAAGCTTCAATCAAGAGAATGGCTGGGGAATTCCCAGTTGCTGTTCCTTGAAACACAACAAGGACTGATTCGAATGATGGCACCTCCAGAACAGGTGATTCCAGAACAGATCAATTTGACCTGGCGGGTTGAAGACGAGATTCTCTTCAACGCTGAAACAGGGTGTCGTTTAAACCGATAATTTTTGAAGTTCACCAACAAGCATGGTCTCATGAAGCTGAGCATCATGCTTTAATTGCTCGATCTGTGAGCCATCTGGTTGAGCTGTCATGGCTGACTGCCATTGTTGATTCAACTGATCAGCATTGAGCGCATCGTTTAGATCGACCCAGGGCAAGTCGGCTAGTTGTGCCGCTGCCTTCACTTTCGGGTCATAACTCAGCGCCGCGGTCGGGCAACCTGCCGTTGCAGCAAGAATCAAAGCATGCAGACGCATTGCGATGACCAGTGCAGATTCACTAAATAACGACTGGACCTGTTGAAGAGACTCTGCCTGCATCTGCAGGGAACGTCGACACAATCGCTCAGGGATTAGATCACGACTGCGAAGCTCATTCCACAATGAGGCATCTTGATCTGCATGGAAAGCCAGCCAGATCACCTCAGCACAACCACTGGAACTGAATCGATCCACCGCATCGAGCAGAACACTCCAGCCCTTGATGTCCAATAAAGGGGTGGGTCTCCAGCAAAGGATCAGCCGGTTTCCACCCATCCAGGGTGGTGAAGGATGGCGCCAAACAGGATCAGGCCCCATCACCATGGGAATGTCGAGTTCCCAGCGCTGCGCCAGCCCCATGGAGCCAGGATCCCTCCAAGACACAGCGCTCACTCCTGAGAGTGTTTGTTTCACCAAGAAATGACTGAATCGACCCTGCAATGGACCCAGACCCTGACCCCAGAGCAGAATGGAAAGACGCTTGAAACGGGCAATCCAGAGAAGAACGAGATAATAAACAAGGCTTTTAAAGCTGGTTCCATCCTGAAGCAAACTGCCCCCACCAAGAACCAGAGCATCAACACGGTTCAGGGCCTGAATGGTGTCCGATAGTGATCGACGATTTACAGTCGACACCCCGGGAACCAGCGCATGAACAGCGTCTGAGTCCCTAGCTGTCACCAGAAGATCCCAATCGGAAGGGATCTGCGACACCAAGACTTGAAGCAAAGCATCGTCGCCGAGATTGTGTTCTCCGTAATAACCACAGAGCAGCACGCTCAACTTCCGCCCACTGTGAAGCGCCTTCACCAGCAATTAACAGTTGATCTGACCATTATCTAAGTCTTCAACCGTTACGGTGAACGACACCATTGAAATGACATGCACGCGCTTTCGCTGGGGACGTGGTGGATTCATTGGGCTTCAGTGGCTGAATGGCTGATGGCCATCGTGCTGATTCATCAATACAAACCCGATGGGCAGACAGCTTCAACTCAACGGATCGCCTGGGCGATGCTTCCAGCTCTGGTCAGTGCAATGGCAGCGTGCACCTGGCATCTCTACGACAACGCTGAAGAATTGCGCTGGCTGGTCACACTCCAGGCCTCTTTCACCCTGATCGGCAACGCCATGCTGGCCTGGGCCGCATGGTCGATCAAAGCGCCATCAAGCTTGGAGGATCAGATCTGATGCATGACTTCGATCCATCACCGTTGTTCGCACTCTCTCTGTTTCCTTATCTGATTTTTTTGTATTTCCTGGGTCAACGTCGGTTGCTTCCCACCCTCAGCCGTCGTGGCTTTCAGCTCACAATTTTGTTTGTCGGAATCACCATTGCAGCAGCTGTGATTGCTGATCTGAAATTTGGAACTGAGCTGGTGGCGATCGATCCCCTGCATGGCGGAGCTGAAGCTTTCCTGACGCTCAGCAACGCCGTCATCGTGGCAGGACTGATCGGGTATCAAAAAGCACTGCGATGAACAACTTTTACAAGTTTTAGGCGTGTGTGCCTAAAGGCTGGAAGATAAATTGTTGCCTCTGATCTTCATGCTCGCTCCACTCCTGGCCATTGCTCCCGCCACGCTGACCTGGTCTCCAAAAGTGGGGCTTGTGATGATCGTCTGCAACGTCATTGCCATCATGATCGGCAAAGCAGTGATCAAGTACCCGAATGAGGGAGCTCAGTTGCCCAACCCGGCATTCTTTGGGGGCATGAGTCATGCTTCACTGCTGGCCACAACAAGCCTTGGCCACGTCATTGGCATGGGTGCAATTCTTGGCCTTGCAACCCGAGGGGTTCTTTAAAACCACTCTGAACTGATCATTTGAAGTGAAGGGGGTGGCGAGGCTACCCCCTTTTTTGTGGTTTCAGCGACGAATCGAAGGGACTTCAACGCCACTTTCAGAGGAGGTTTGAACCTGGGTGGGCACGAAATTGAATCGATCCCGGATTCTCTCAGCCATCTGATCAGGGAGCAGACCAAGCGATTCGAAACTCTGCTGTGGGGTGGCATGGTCTACCAGCACATCGGGAATTCCCAGCCTCATGACGGGCAGATGAAGTTCAGCGTCCTGAAGGGATTCAATCACTGCGGAACCGAAGCCACCCTCCAACGACCCTTCTTCCATCGTGACGACACGACTGATGCGCTGGACCAGTGGATGGAGCAGTGTTGTGTCGAGAGGCCTAAGGAATCGAGCGTTGACAACTGTGGATTGAATCCCCTGAGCAGAAAGGATTTCAGCTGTTGCCATCGCTTTGGCATTCATGGCGCCGTAGGCCACGATCACGAGATCATCTCCAGACCGGAGAACTTCACCACAACCAATCGGAAGCGGTTCCCATCCTTCTTCCATGAGGGGGACGCCTTCACCGGGCCCCCTCGGAATTCGAATTGCGCAAGGCCCGTCGTGCTTGAGGGAGCTGACCAGCATGCGTTGCAGTTCAGCCTCATCCTTGGGCGCCATCACCGTGAAGTTGGGGATGGAGCGCATGTAACTGATGTCGTACTGGCCCTGATGGGTTGGGCCATCGGCGCCAACGACGCCAGCACGATCCAGCACGAATGTGACCGGCAGTTTCTGAATCCCGACATCGTGGATCAACTGATCGAAAGCCCTTTGCAGAAAAGTGCTGTAGATGGCGACCACGGGTCGAAGACCATCCGACGCCATACCTGCAGCCAGAGTCACTGCATGCTGCTCAGCAATGCCCACGTCGATGTATTGATCCGGCAAAGCCTTCTGCAATAGGTCCAATCCCGTGCCGGTGGCCATTGCCGCTGTAATCCCCACAACGCGGGGGTTCTGCTCACAGATTTTGACCAGAGTCTGTCCAAAAACCTTGCTGTAACTGGGCGGTTTGGGAGTTTTGCTCGGGCGGGCCTTGCCGGTATTGAGGTCAAAAGCCGACTGCGCGTGATATCCCACCTGATCGGCCTCCGCATAGGGGTAGCCCTTGCCCTTGGTGGTGAGCACGTGCACCAGCACCGGACCACCTACACGGTGGGCTTCCTGGAACGTTCTCATCATCTCGGCAATGTCATGGCCGTCGACGGGCCCCATGTAGGTGAAGCCAAGTTCCTCAAACACAGCACCAAGCTTGGGCACCGCCAGACGACGCATGCTGCCCTTGAGTCGGTTGAGTTCAGCGGGAAGATCACCGCCCATGAAAGGCAAGTGACGCATGCTTTCTTCCACGCTCCCAGACAAAAACTGCATCGGAGGGCTGAGCCTCATCCGGTTCAGATGACTTGAGAGCGCACCAACCGGTGGGGAAATGGACATGTCGTTGTCGTTGAGCACCACCAGCAAGGGTGTGTTGGGCATGTGTCCCGCATGGTTGATGGCCTCGAGGGCCATTCCGCCAGTGAGTGCTCCATCACCGATGACCGCAACACATTTGTGGTCTTGGCCAAGGCGGTCGCGGGCCATAGCCATGCCCAACGCAGCTGAAATGGATGTACTGGCGTGACCAGCGCCGAAATGATCGAACGTGCTCTCACAGCGTTTGAGATATCCAGCAACTCCACCCTTTTGTCTGAGTGAATCGAAATCGGCGTATCGACCAGTGATCAGCTTGTGCGGATAGGCCTGGTGGCCAACATCCCAGACCACGCGGTCACGATCCAGATCAAGAGTCTGATAAAGCGCGAGTGTGAGCTCAACAACTCCTAGACCTGGGCCAAGATGACCACCGCTATTGGACACCACTTCCAGATGGCGCTGTCGAATCTGGGCTGCGACATCTTCAAGCTCTTCCACGGATAGACCATGCAGCTGATTGGGATGCGATAGATCGCTCAGGTGCATGAGCCTCCCGGCAGATTGGGTCAATCTACGAGGCGTGCCTGCCGCCTGTGAAAGCCTCTGCTTGTCAGACTGATTCGATGGATGATTACCTGCAGAGGATCCTGCGCGCGAGGGTTTACGACGTCGCCCGCGAAAGCCCGCTCGAACCAGCGACGAATCTCAGCCGGCGTCTGAACAATCACGTTTGGCTCAAACGTGAGGATCTACAACCGGTCTTTTCCTTCAAACTGCGCGGTGCGTATAACCGCATGGCTCAGCTGTCGGAGGACGAACGTTCACGTGGTGTGATCGCCTCGAGCGCGGGCAACCATGCCCAGGGTGTTGCACTCAGCGCCGCCCATCTGGAATGCAGAGCTGTGATCGTCATGCCGATCACCACACCAAGCGTGAAGGTGGAAGCGGTTCGTCAGCTTGGCGGCGAGGTGATCCTTCACGGAGAGACCTATGACGAGGCCTATGCGGAGGCCCGAAGACGTAGCGAACAGGATGGCCTCTGTTTCATTCATCCTTTCGATGATCCGGAGGTTATCGCCGGCCAGGGAACCGTGGGAATGGAGATCCTGCGCCAGAGCCAACAACCCCCAGATGCGATTTATGTGGCCATTGGTGGTGGTGGCCTGATTGGTGGGGTGGCTGCTTACGTCAAGAGCCTTTGGCCTGACATCGAAGTGATTGGCGTTGAACCCCATGACGCTGCTGCGATGACCCTTTCACTGGAGGCCGGTGAAAGAATCCGCCTGCCTCAGGTGGGATTGTTCGCGGATGGAGTCGCTGTGCGAGAGGTCGGAGAACACACCTTTCGACTGGCGCAGAAGTATGTGGATGCCATCGTCACGGTGAGCACCGATGAGATCTGCGCATCCATCAAAGATGTCTTTGAAGACACCCGATCCATCCTTGAACCGGCCGGTGCACTTGCTGTTGCTGGGCTGAAGGCCGATGTCTCTAAGAGGAAATTAAAAAATAAGCAGCTTGTGGCGATCGCCTGCGGCGCCAACATGAATTTCAACCGTCTGCGCTTTGTTGCGGAACGGGCCGAGCTTGGTGAAGAGCGTGAAGCCATGCTCGCCGTGCAGATTCCGGAACAGCCCGGCAGCCTGCGCAAGCTGTCCGAACTCCTCCAAAAGCGCAGCCTCACGGAATTCAGCTATCGGATGGGCGCTGGTGATCAGGCCCACATTTTTATGGGAATTCAGGTCAAGGATGTCCAGGACCGATCGGATTTGCTGGCCTCCTTGCGCAGCAATGGATATGAGTGCCTGGATCTCAGCGACGACGAACTGGCCAAGGTGCATCTGCGACACATGGTGGGAGGCCGTTTGCCGCAGAAGTCGGAGGAGCCAACTCAGGAGCTGCTGTACCGCTTTGAGTTCCCGGAACGGCCAGGTGCGCTGATGCGGTTTGTGAATGCGCTCCATTCCAATTGGAGCATCAGCATCTTTCACTATCGAAATCATGGTGCCGATGTCGGTCGGATCGTCGTCGGTGTTCTGGTCAGCCCCAACGATCTCGAGTCATGGCAGGCGGTCCTCAAAGACCTGGGCTATCCAAGCTGGGAAGAGACATCCAACCCCGCCTACCGGATTTTTCTGGGTCCCTGATGGCGCTCACTGGGATGGGCGTTACCTTGGCTTGTCGGACTCAAGGATGCTGGCTTGGACCAGGGAAGCGACCAACCACGCAGTCACAGCTCCCAGGACGCTGCGTCGCTGGTATCACTCCCCGCTCGTCTTGAGGCGATCCTTTACCTGAAAGGGCGTCCAGTGGCGCTGCAGGAGCTGTCGTCCTTGGTTGGGCTCTCCGAAGCGGAGACCGAGCAGGGAATGCTGATTCTGATTGCTGGCTACGCGCAGCGAGACACCTCTCTGGAGATCAATCAGAGCAACGGTCGTTACAGCCTGCAGTTGCGTCCAGGTCTGGGTGAACTCGTGCGAGATCTGCTTCCAGTGAATCTTTCCACAGCCACGCTAAGAACCCTGGCCACAGTTGCGCTAAAGAAAAGGATTCTCCAATCGGATCTTGTCGATCTAAGAGGTTCGGGGGCCTACGACCACATCAAGGAACTGGTGAACCAAAACTTCATTGAACGCAAGCGTCAAAGTGAAGGTCGTTCCTACTGGATCACCCTCTCCGAGAAGTTCCACAGAACCTTCTCCGTCCTTCCAGACCTTGGCGGTGGCTCCGAACCATCCCAGGCTGCATAGAGTTCTTTTAATTCTGCGATTTCCATGGCCACCGAGCTTGTGTCCACAGTCCTTCAAGTGCTCGCCCAGACACTCCAGATCTATTCGCTGGTTTTAATCGTGCGGGTGCTTCTGAGCTGGTTCCCCAATCTCGACTGGGGAAATCCCGTGCTCAGCACCGTGAGTTCGATTACCGATCCCTACCTGAATGCGTTTCGCGGCTTGATCCCTCCTCTTGGTGGACTGGATCTGTCGGCAATCCTGGCCTTCATTGCCCTGAGCCTGATGCAGCAGTTGCTGATGTCTGCCAGCTTCGCTTTCGCCGGTGGTTTCGGCATGTACGGCTGAGCACAAATCACTGGGGCTCAGCGGTGATCACCCTCGCCTTGGAGCGTTCCGCGTTGAGAGCGGCTTTTGAGTTTGCTGAGGTTGGCTGACGCCACCTCTTCAAGGCTGAGCCCAAGTTCTGTGGCCAGTTGCGCCACGTACCAGAGCACATCCCCCAGCTCCAGGGCTACATCCTCGGTGAAGCGCTCATCCACAACGCCTTCACTATCCCGAATCAGTTTCTTCACTTTGTCGGCGACCTCACCGGCCTCGCCTGTCAGGCCCAGGGTTGGATAGATGAGATTGTTGCCGGCATCGGGGTATCGAGCCGTCTGGCGTGATTGTTGTTGGTAGTCGTTGAGGAGCACGGAAGGTCAGCGGAGGGTTGAGGGCATGACGGTAGATTCCGCTGGTTTCCGGCGCCAAGGATGGCCGAGCTCGATCTGACACGCAGAACAAAGATCGTCGCCACGATCGGCCCAGCTACCGAGAGTCCCGAACGCATTCGGGAATTGGTTCAAGCAGGCGCTACAACATTTCGACTGAACTTCTCGCACGGAGACCACTCCGAGCATGCCGCCCGGGTCGCCACGATCCGTCAGGTGGCGCATGAGCTCGGGGTTCATATTGGAATCCTCCAAGACCTTCAAGGACCGAAGATTCGACTGGGTCGCTTCGAGGAAGGCCCCATCACGCTTGGGAAGGGCGATCACTTCGCTCTCACCTCCAAACAGGTTCGCTGCAATCAGACCGTTGCCACGGTTACCTACGACAGGCTGGCGGAAGAGGTCACAGCAGGCAGTCGCATCCTTCTCGACGATGGTCGAGTGGAGATGAAAGTCGACCGCGTGGATGAGGTTGACCAGACCCTTCACTGCGTTGTCACGGTTGGCGGAGTGCTGTCCAACAACAAGGGAGTGAATTTCCCGGATGTTCAGCTGTCGGTGAGAGCACTCACCACCAAGGACCGACAGGATCTGGCATTCGGCCTGCAGCAGGGAGTGGACTGGGTCGCACTGAGTTTCGTGCGCAATCCATCGGATATGCAGGAAATTCGTGAACTCATCAGGAAGCACGGCTTCTCGACCCCAGTGGTCGCGAAGATCGAGAAATTTGAAGCCATTGATCAGATCGACGCCATCCTTCCCTTGTGCGACGGCGTAATGGTGGCCAGAGGTGATCTTGGCGTCGAAATGCCGGCCGAAGAAGTCCCTCTGCTGCAGAAGGATCTGATCCACAAGGCCAACAGCCTAGGAATTCCGATCATCACGGCAACCCAGATGCTGGATTCGATGGCCTCAAGCCCTCGGCCAACCAGAGCAGAGGTCAGCGATGTGGCGAACGCCATTCTTGATGGCACCGATGCAGTCATGCTCTCCAATGAAACTGCAGTGGGAGATTTTCCCGTCGAAGCGGTGGAGACGATGGCCACGATTGCCCGGCGAATTGAAAGGGACTATCCGCAACGCCCGATCGACACGCATTTGCCAAGCACCATTCCCAACGCCATCAGCGGCGCGGTCAGCAGCATTGCCAGACAGCTGAATGCTGCGGCAATTTTGCCGCTCACAAAAAGTGGTGCCACGGCCCACAACGTGAGCAAATTTCGACCCTCGACACCGATCCTCGCTGTGACATCTGAAGTGTCAGTGGCCAGAAAACTGCAGCTTGTCTGGGGCGTGACCCCATTGCTTATCGAAACTCAGCAGAGCACCACCGCCACCTTCACGCTCGCCATGGGAGTGGCACAGGAGCTGGGCGTGCTCAAGGACGGGGACCTCTGCGTTCAAACCGCTGGCACACTGGCAGGCGTAAGCGGCTCCACTGATCTGATCAAGGTGGGAATCGTGAGTGCTGTGCTGGGTCGTGGAACTGGCTTCGGAAGCGGATCCATCAGCGGCAAAGTGCGCATCGCAACCTGTGCCAGTGACTGCGCCAAGCTCGAGCCCGGCGAGGTCCTCGTGGCCACCGACACGAATGCTGACTATCTCGACGCGATTAGAGACGCCGCAGCGGTGATCACCGAAACCCCCGCAGAAAGCTCCCATGCAGCGGTGATTGCTCAGCGTCTTGGTATCCCTGTGATTGCAGGCATTGCCAATGCCACACGCGATCTGCTGGAGGGCGAGGTTGTCACACTGCTCGTCAAGGAAGGAGCAGTTCATCGAGGAACCGGCAGCAACATGGCCGTGAAACTCGACACGATGCTCTAAGCCTGAGCATTCATCCATGGCGAGCAATCTGCCCATCGCCGAAACCGTCGGCATGGCCCTCAACACCCTTAAGGCCAACAGGTTGCGGAGCCTGTTGACAATGCTCGGGATTGTGATCGGCAATGCGTCCGTGATCACGCTTGTTGGCGTTGGGCGTGGTGCCCAGAATCTCGCTGAAAGTCAGTTGAGCAACCTGGGCGCCAATGTGCTGTTCGTGGTTCCAGGCAGCAACGACACAAGGCGTCAAGGGGTGGCGTTCCCGCGCACTCTGGTGCTTGAGGATGCTGAGGCCATTGCTCAACAGGTCCCTAGCGTCAAGCGAGTGGCTCCTCAGATCAATGCCAACGAGGTGGTGCAGTCAGGAGCGAGAAGCAGCACTGCCGCCATCTTCGGTGTGACACCGGAGTTCCTGCCGGTCAGAACTTTTGAAGTGGGCCGGGGACGTTTCATTAGCGAACAGGATGTCCAGGCAGCACGAACCGTGGTGGTCATCGGTCCTGATCTGCGCGACAAGCTCTTTCCAGGCGGCGGAGCCATCGGTAGCTCTCTGCGCATCCGTGACCAAAGCTTCAGCGTGATCGGTGTGATGGCGCCAAAAGGAGCTGTCTTCGGGTCCAATCAGGATGAAAACGCTTACATCCCTCTCAGCACGATGGTCAGCCGCCTGACAGGGCGTGACCCCACCTATGGAGTCAGCCTCAGTTTCATCAGTGCAGAGGCCAGGGATGAGAACAGCACAAGTGCGGCAAAATTCCAGATCTCTAATCTTTTGCGTCAACGACATCGCATTCTTCGGGATGACGATTTCGCCGTTCGCTCTCAGCAGGACGCATTGACAATCGTTGGCACCATCACAGGTGGACTGACCTTGATGCTTGGCGCCATCGGAGGGGTTTCGCTGCTCGTCGGCGGGATCGGCATCATGAACATCATGTTGGTCTCCGTGAGCGAGAGAACCGAGGAAATCGGCCTGCGCAAAGCACTCGGTGCACGCAGCTCGGATGTTCTGAGGCAGTTTCTGGTCGAATCTCTGGTGCTCTCCAGCCTGGGAGGGGTCATTGGAACGGCAGCCGGTTACGGGGCAATCGCAGCGGTGGCTATGCTCACCCCGCTTCCCGCAGCCATCGGTGTGCCCACAGTGCTTCTGACAGTTGGGCTTTCAGGTTCGATCGGACTGTTTTTCGGCGTTGTCCCCGCACGACGTGCAGCTCGACTTGATCCGATTACGGCTTTACGCAGTCTTTAGGTAGAACAACTGCACAGTTTGTAACCCGAAGCTCTTACGATCATCGGATCTTCATCAATGCCATGAATCAGCGCTGGCGGCAGATCCTTCTCTGGGGACTTCCCATCACTGTTGCTCTGCTGCTGGCATTGCAATTCCTCGGCAGCGGAGCGCTGAGCAACCTGAAGCCAGGGGGCCCAACTGAGGCTCCCCGCAACACCGCAGTTGCCAGGATGAGCTACGGCCGTTTCCTCGATTACGTGGAGGCCGGGCGCGTCACATCCGTCGACATCTATGACGGTGGACGTGATGCGGTGGTTGAGGCGGTTGATCCCGATCTCGATAACCGAGTCCAGCGTCTGCGAGTTGATCTGCCAGGTTTGGCACCGGAGTTGATCAACACCCTCAAGACTGAGGGCATCAGCTTCGACGTTCATCCACCGAAGACGGCGCCCCCTGCTTTAGGGATCCTCGGCAACCTGCTGTTCCCACTGCTGCTGATCGGTTCTCTGATTTTCTTGGCACGTCGCGGCAACAACATGCCTGGCGGTCCTGGACAAGCCATGCAATTCGGAAAAACCAAAGCTCGTTTTGCGATGGAAGCCGAGACAGGCGTGATGTTCGATGACGTCGCAGGCGTCAACGAAGCCAAGCAAGACCTTGAAGAGGTGGTGACATTCCTCAAGCAGCCAGAGAAGTTCACTTCCGTCGGAGCTCAAATCCCCAAGGGTGTGTTGTTGGTGGGCCCTCCTGGCACTGGCAAAACACTCCTTGCCAAGGCCATTGCTGGCGAGGCAGGTGTTCCCTTCTTCTCTCTGTCAGGCTCCGAATTTGTGGAGATGTTTGTTGGCGTTGGAGCCAGCAGAGTGCGAGACCTGTTCAAGCGCGCCAAGGAGAACAGCCCATGTCTGATCTTCATCGACGAGATCGATGCGGTTGGACGTCAGCGTGGTGCTGGAATCGGTGGTGGAAACGATGAACGTGAGCAAACACTGAACCAACTGCTCACCGAGATGGATGGTTTTGAAGGAAATAGTGGAATCATCATCATTGCTGCAACCAACCGTCCTGATGTGCTCGACTCGGCGTTGATGCGTCCTGGTCGTTTCGACCGTCAGGTCACCGTCGACGCTCCTGACATCAAGGGCCGCTTGTCGATTCTCAAGGTTCATTCACGCAATAAAAAACTTGCTGAAGATCTTTCTCTTGAAAGCATTGCCCGCAGGACTCCTGGTTTCACGGGTGCCGACCTGGCCAACCTCCTAAACGAAGCAGCGATCCTTACAGCTCGTCGCCGCAAGGAAACCATCAGCCTTGCTGAAATTGATGATGCCGTCGACCGCATCATCGCGGGATTGGAAGGTCATCCGCTCACCGATGGACGCAGCAAGCGTTTGATTGCTTATCACGAGGTGGGACATGCTCTGGTCGGCAGCCTCGTGAAGGACCACGATCCCGTCCAGAAAGTCACCCTGATTCCGCGAGGACAAGCTCAGGGGCTGACCTGGTTCTCCCCTGATGAAGAGCAAATGCTCGTCTCCCGTTCTCAGCTCAAAGCACGGATCATGGGTGCCCTTGGAGGTCGCGCTGCTGAAGATGTTGTGTTCGGATACGCCGAAGTCACCACGGGTGCTGGCGGAGACATCCAGATGGTTGCTTCAATCGCCCGCCAAATGGTGACCCGTTATGGAATGAGCGGACTTGGCCAGATGTCCACCGAAGGAGGAAGCCAGGAAGTGTTCATCGGCAGAGATCTGATGACGCGTAGCGACACCTCTGAAGGCACGTCAAAGCAAATTGATGAACAGGTTCGCGGCATCGTGATGCAGTGCTACGAAGAAACTCTGGATCTTGTACAAGGTCAGCGCGAAGCGATGGATCGTCTAGTTGAATTGCTCATTGAAAAAGAGACGATGGATGGCGATGAATTTCGAGAAGTTCTCGCTAACTACACCACAATTCCAGAGAAAGATCGTTTCTCTCCGGTTCTGAATTAAGTCGAAATCATCACTCTCCCTTGATTCAGGTTCTTAAATGAGCCTGATTTTTTATTGGGATCATTTCATTGATCTCAAGAAATTAGACAATAAAAAACTCCCAAACAGGGAGTTTTTGTGGATGAAAGTCGCAAGAATCACACTGAATGAACAGGCCGCTTATCGATCACGCTATCAATCAATCCATAGTCCTTCGCTTCAGAGGGGGACATAAAGAAATCACGATCGGTGTCGGCCTGAATCTTGTCAAGAGGCTGGCTGGTTCTGTCAGCAAGTTCTCTGTTCAAACGATCTTTCAAGAACAGAATTTCATCAGCCTGAATACGAATATCGCTGGCCTGACCCCTTGCACCACCAAGAGGCTGGTGGATCATGATGCGCGAATGTTGAAGACTGCTGCGTTTCCCCTTGGTACCTGCACAAAGGAGAAAAGCACCCATGCTTGCAGCAAGGCCGACACAAACTGTCTGGACATCAGGCTTAATGTGTTGCATGGTGTCAAAGATCCCGAGACCGTCGTAGACAGAACCGCCTGGTGAATTGATGTACAGGTAGATGTCCTTTTCGGGATCCTCTGCTTCGAGGAACAGCAACTGAGCAACGATCCTATTTGCCGACTCGCTGGTGACCGCTTCACCAAGAAAAATGATTCGCTCGCGCAGCAAGCGCGAATAGATATCAAACGCCCTTTCCCCGCGTCCGGATTCCTCAATGACGATGGGGATCATGTTGGGCCTGCTGACTTGCTGAATCCTAACGGCGGCAACAGCAGCGCTATGGTCTTGCCTTAAAGACAGCCTTAAAAGAGCTTGACTGGGTCCCAGACGATCGCTGACAGCAAGAAAGCCTTTCACACAGCTTTCCCTTACGTCATTCCTTCGCTGTATCGACGCACAGCAGATGAGCTGCTGGTGGAACTTCACCTGCTGAGTCATCAAACTCACTTCAGGATCAATGCGTTGTTCGCAGTTGGCCTGTGTCAGGTCTTCCAGGCCTTCACGAAGGGATATCGCCCAGAAACACAACTCGACCCTTTGTTTGCGGCTCTCTGCAGCTGTAATGGGTTTGACGGCGATGAGATCAAAGCTCTCGCGCAAGGGAGCAGCAAAGCCGTCAAGGGACACACCGTTGACGATGTCCAGGCCTGGTTGAAATCAAAGGGGAAAGGTGCTCCAGAGCCTCTAGCAAGTGGTCTTTCAGCAGTGACCGGAGATGAATTCCACTACTCCCGTCTCGTCGCAGTTGGATTGTTCAGCCTGCTCTCCGAAGCTCAGGGAAACAAGAGTGATGATCCAGAGGAATTGAGCAAAACCGTTCACGCCATCGGTGAGGAGATCGGATTATCTCGTCCCCGCCTGGAGAAGGATCTGGGGCTTTACCGCAGCAACCTCGAAAAGATGGTTCAGGCCGTTGAGCTCATGGAGGAAACGCTTGCTGCTGAGCGACGCAAGCGCGAGCGACAGAAGGCTGAAAAAGCTGCCAAGGATTAAGAGTCTGGTGTGAGCGTCAGGCTTCCACTGACTCTCCACCACGACTGTCTGGCGAGCTGGCTACTAGCAGAGATCTTGAGTGGCTTGACTTCTATATTCAGGCTAGATGCTCTCCGCACAGGCTTAGGCCAAAGTCCCCCAAGCAGACCAATCTGGGTTAAACGCTGCGGATCGCCTTTGACTCTGAGGGACAAACGGTTTTGCGGCATCTGAGTTGAAAGGAAGGGCTGAGCAGCAGGTTCAGTTCCAAATCCCATGCTCATAACAGGTGATTTCTGACCTTGGATGATCAGCCAGCCACCGACGGTGGTCGGATCGGGATCATCACGTCGCTGCCAAAGGATGGGAGCTTCACGCTCTGATGACACCCGATCGTCCTGAAGCTTCTGGAACCCCCTGGAGTCGAGGCGTTCCGACACTGCTTTCAGAATCTGTGCCCATTGCTGCGCACTCCCGGTCAAGGGCAATTGAACCTGTAAACCAGCCTTGTAAGCACCGCTCGCACGGCTCTGAAGCCTCAAAGAGAAAGGAAGGTCAGCGATTTTGCTGCGCATCGCAGCATTGATTCCGTAATGCTCCTCAAGTGGAGCCTGAATGATCTGACGCGACAGCAGCGTTCCTAAAATCAGATCCACACGATCGCCATCAACCTGAAGCAATGTGAGCTCACTGGATGTTGTATCAGTCGAGTTCAAATCATTGGATGCTTGATCTGAAGACGCTTCGATTAAGCCTGAGGACGATAAGGAGCTCCTCATAGTGAGCGAACTCAACGGTCGACGACCGATCACCCCCTCCCAGAGAAGTTGATTGGCCTGAAGCCGAAGCTGAACACAACCTTCACGACCCTGCTGAAGGAGAGGCGCGAGCGTTCCGCTGAGTGTTGCGAGGGCATCAGCGTTCCAGATCACCCCTGGCGCCTCTGACAGCGCATGAAGACAAGAAGCCCAAAGGCTGTCGGTCTGCACGCTGGTCGTTGAGACCTGGTTGGTTTTCAAGCGTTGCAGCAACTGCTGGCGGTGCAATGCATCGGAGGCAAGGACCTGCATCGAGCCCACGCGCTGGCGTTGCAGCCCCTGAAGCTGCGGAGGAAACGTGGAAGACGCAAGAATCAGATAGGCACCACCGTCCTGTGCCCATCCCTGCCACCACATGGAACGGCCGTAGCGTCGCCAAAGATCCGTGGCTGGCTGGACACCCAAACGCTCAGCCCAGAGCGACGGAACGGCTCGGTTCGGGTCGCCGCGGAAACTCTGAACAAGAATGAGCGCCCCGGACAATTGAGCCAAGGAGGACGCTGAACTGTCATCGGCCCAGTGCAGTCGACTGTTCGACAGTCGCAACCCGATCCAACCAGATCCCACGAGCAGCGAGATTCCGGCGAATGTGGCTGTTGAACGCAACAGCTGGTCGCGACAACGCTCCCACCTCTGACTCAAGAGAGCAGCTTCAAACACTTTGTCACCGGCGCCGACGCCGATCTCTCCACTCAATGGTGGATAGATAAATCACAGATCCGCTAACAAAGACCAGCAGTGCTACAGCTGTAACAGCGAGTCCTTGGTTGACCAGGGGAGACTGAAGAGTCTCGTACACGTCAGAAATTAATGGAGCCGTCACCGTTACGACCCCACACCACCATGGCGATCGAAAAGCTGAACACAGCTGCGAGAGAAGCCCAGCCCAGGGTGAAAAGCATTGTGGATCTCTTGGTTGACGGCAGTGTAACTAAGCTTCCCTGCGGATTCATCCCGTCTGTTCACGAGACATCATGACTTCGTCATCACCCGGTGCAGCAACGGTTCTTGAACGCCAGGGGACAACGCAGCGCTACCCACAAGCCCGAGTGATCGTGCTCGACGATGACGTCAACACGTTTGAGCATGTGGTGGAGTGCCTGTGCAAGATCCTTCCCGGCATGAATGCTGATCGAGCCTGGGCTCTGGCCAGACGCATCGACGGAGAAGGACGTGCCGAGGTCTGGTGTGGTCCCCTTGAACAGGCTGAGCTGTATCACCAACAGCTTGGTTCGGAAGGGTTGACGATGGCTCCAGTCGAGCGCTGCTGAAGCCCCACCTAAGGTCAGCGAATCGCTTCTGCAATCCGTGGGATCAGCACGGTTCATCTTCCTTGCACTGCGCCTGGGCCTGTTTCAGGCTTGTCTTGGCGCTCTCTCGGTTCTGACCCTTGGCATCTTCAACAGACTGCTGATCGATGAATTTGAGGTGCCTGCCGCGTTGACCGCGCTGGCTCTGGGCTGTCAACAGCTGGTTGCCTTTTCAAGAATCTGGTTCGGACAGCAATCGGATCGCTGCCGCTGGAACCAATTGCGTCGCACTCCTTTCATCATTGGCGGTGCAGCGGCGTTCTGCGTCCTGACATGGATTGCAGGCCACACCGTTCTCTGGCTCGCGGCAGCATCCCACTCCGGAAGTCAGGCCGATGTGATCTGGAGAGGATTGATCCTGGCTCTGGTGTTTGTGCTCTACGGCTTGGCCATCGCAGCCAGCTCCACGCCGTTTGCAGCGCTGCTGGTTGATGTGAGCACTGAAAAACAGCGACCTGCTCTGGTCTCCATCGTGTGGTCGATGCTGATGGTGGGGATCGTGGCGGGAGCGATTCTGCTGAGTTCGTTTCTTGGCTCCTCATGCGCCACAGCCGAGTTGAGCAATCTGATCTCCGGAGTGGAACGGTTGATCACGGTGGCTCCGCTGGTGATCTTCACGCTTGTCGTGGCTTCAATAACAGGGGTAGAGCCACGCCTGAAGCCTGACATCGGCAGACACCATTCACGACTAGCAGCCACTCAGGAAATGTCTCTGAGTGACGCGTGGACAGTGCTGAAAGGATCTCCACAGGTGGGGTATTTCTTTGCTGTTCTGTCCCTGTTTACCTTCGCGTTGTTTCTCCAGGAAGCTGTCCTGGAGCCCTACGGCGGAGTCGTTTTCGCCATGGACCTCTGTACAACCACTCGGCTCAATGCCGTCTGGGGCATCGGAACATTGCTGGGCATTGCTGCAACAGGGTTCCTGATCACTCCACGCCTTGGCGCCCAGCGGACAGCACTAACCGGTGGAGTGCTCTCAGCACTTTTTGTGCTGATGATGGTCGTCGCGGGGTTGCTGGCTTCAACTCCACTATTCCGAGCAGCATTGTTTCTGTTCGGAGTTGGAGCTGGGATTAGCACCAATGCAAGCCTCACGTTGATGCTCGGTCTGACCTCGCCACTGATGGCGGGAACTTTCATCGGTGTCTGGGGGCTTGCCCAGGCCTATGCGCGAGGGCTCGCCACGATTAGCGGCGGAGCGCTGCTTAGCCTGTTCGGAGAACTCACTGGATCACAAAACAGCTTTGAGGCTTACGCCGGAGTGTTTGTTGTTCAGGCTGTCGGTCTTCTAGCCGCAGGTCTGCTGCTTCTACGCGTGGACACAAAGCTCTTTCAAGCCAAAGTCGAACAAGCACTCAGCTCGGTTCTGGCGAGTGAGCTCGACTGAATCAAGCCATTGATGAGGCTGGTGCTCAAGCAGCAGGCTGCCTGCTGCTGCGAGCCAAACGAAGCATCTCCGTTGTTTTGATGCGCCTGTTACGAGCAGCCAACACGTATCGAAGAACCTTGCCAGGACAAAACGCCAAGCCCCGGACTTCATCACCGTGAACCTCCGCCGTTAGAACCCTGGCCTGGGGACCGCAGCGGTCCTGCAAAGGACCGGTCACCTCACAAAGCAGCCTGTCGACAGATCGGAGCATGGCTGGCAGATCTCTCTCTTCTCTGTAGCCAAATCCACTAGCTTCGACCAGCACAACGTTCAGCAAGCAGCAACTCTCTGTGGGGCGCTTGGTCATTACGCACAGTACCTATGTGGAGGGGTTGATCCCCTGGCTGAAGGTTCTTGCCAGAGATCCGGAGATCCAGACGATCACTCCGGGCGTGATTTCCAGGGTGCGAGGTCACAGCTCAGGCCTTCAGTTACGCGTTTCAATACCGGTCACAGGCGGCTTCAAAATGCTGGCCCGCAAAGGCACGAGCGCGCAAGAAGTATTTGTCGTAACGCAACTCGCCAAAGATGAACTGCTGAGGCGCATCAAGACCAGCAGTCCGTAAGTTGTCGGTAAATCAGACTCACCCAAGACAAGAAAACTTCTTAGGGGCCTTCTGAAAACATGAATCAACCAGGCATTTCAAGATCTCAGACATCAAAAAACAAAGAAGAAATACCGGACAAATCAATAAACTATTTAATAACAACACTGGCATTGGTGAGTAGAGAGGCAAGCCGGAGAACTTATTTCAAATCAAGGAGCAGATCGACAGGCTGAAACAAAGGATGCGAGCATTCTCAACAACGGTATTAACGAAATCAAACCTGAGAGTCCTGTAATGAGACAAGTAATCATCACAAAAGAGCCTGTTACACTCACTGGCAATTCGGCAATTTTGCCCAAGGAGCTTGTCCAACGACTAGAAGACGACAGGACTGATGAGCTGCAGCACCAATTGGCAAAAGCCGGCAACCCTGATTCATGTAAAATCAATCCTGCACCATGGCATCCAATCGAAGGGAATAGGTATCAGGCCGTATTTTCTTGGAACGAAGAAAAAACTCCTGAAATCGTTGATCAAAACTACAAAACGCTCAAAGATCAGAAGCTATCCATGGATAGCGAGATCACGGCAAAACTCATCTTTGTTCAGACCGGCTATTTAATAAAAGACGAAGAAACGGTTGGAACTCGTCTTAACTTAAAGGGTCTGCAAGTCATTCACGATGATAGAACGATTAATGATCCGCGGAAAGGCTGATAACATCGCTTGAAAACGTCATAAGAGAATCGCAAAAGTCTCAATAACGAAAATTTTTAACAACTCTCCACTCGCCCTTTTTTCCCGCCTCATCCCGATAGGTGCCCTTTTTAATCGCGTCATTTTCAAAACCTAAAAACCGAGAATTTTCTTGCTCCGACTGGCAGTAGCGAGAACTCATTACGACACTCTCAACAATCGTCTTTGAAGCATAAGCTAATTTTTGCTTTTCCCAGTCAATAATCTGATCGTCCCAAAAAGCTGCATCTGGCCTTGGATTCTCTTGTTCAAATTTTATTCTTTTTTCAAAACCTAATAACTCGCGTTCGTAATCAACCTTGGCTTCCTGCGCCTGCCATTCACGACAAGCACTCTCCGCTTCAGATCTTGACGGGTAATTCATCGAACAGGAGGGAGCCACAATCAGCACAGCAATTGCGACTGCCAAATGATGACGTCTCACAAGCGCAAAGCTTCAGAACACAGGGTGTAGCTCTTCTTCCACAGCAGTTGCATCGTGATGCTGCCCTTGGTGGTGAAGCCAACGAGCCTGAAGAATCAGCGGATCAATGTCGCATTCCAGGACCCAGCAACGCTCAAGGCAGCGCCGCCATAGCGGTTCCGGGCCGGATACAAAGCGGATGATTGCAGCCATGGCATCAGGGCCCGAACCCAGAAGGAGATGAAAGCGACTCCTTAAGGTTGGCTTAAGGCAACCACTTTGTGCAACAAAACGGGAGAAGCCACGTCTCGGAGCTGTTGCAGCAAACGATCAGGAGCAGGTTCAGAAAGTCCTCTTGCATGGCCCATCCCTTGCTCCAACGACCACTAAGCGGATGGCGAGAGACAGGGACAGTTCAAGAGCAGGACCCGGAGAACCTGTCCTTAAAGAGCAAGAGAGGGGTATGGACGGATGGCTCACGACTCCGAAGGACTATTGGAGTGACCGGTTTCAAAAAGATCCATCAAGCACCTGGGGCAGGAGATCAGCGCGTGTTTGTCGATCACGACAGACAGATGCCCGTCGGTGAGCCTGCACTGCTGAAGACCGAAAGAGAGCTGTGGGTGGACTATTGCTGAGCCAACTTGGTGAGCAAAGATTGGGCTATGCCGCTTCTGATCCGTCGTTTATTTTCAAATGAGTCATCAGGCAGCTAGTAATGCAGTTTTCATCATTGAGATCGCATTCTGTTATGCAAACAAAATATTCTTCAAGTGCATCCCATCTTTCAGCAATAGAAGATGAGCCGGATACTGGCATTGATTCATACATTCCTTGCTCCCGAGTTAGTGATCTATAAGCTACTTTCCATCGATGGTCAATTTATTTGTGTCGAGGAATAAACTACCTAGGTCTAATCTCTTAAGAGAAAATACTTAGAGGATGCAGGTCCGCTAAGAAATAACAGGCATCTAAAGTGCCTATATATCGATTGAAAAAGTTTGACTGCTTTCTTTTTGGTGAGTTCGTTTGTCATGGCAGTGCTGCTCTTAAACGAGAGAGAGGCCTCAGGCAAAGCTGTTGCAGAAAAGGATAGAGCAGTCAAGAATTACAGGGCTTCTGAGAAATGGTTTGCCACTGCTGTTTCAATGGCAGACAATGAACAAGAGATAGTAGATGGACTCACACAGATAGAGAAAGTGGAGAAGAGGAAATGGGATAAAGACTGGCACTCAGAGAGTGAAACAAAAATGAGCATGGATGACCAAAGGTATGTTGATATCTCAATGCTCGGGCATCTTCTAAAAATGCACAGCAATAAGCGGCCCCTGTGAATACCTTGGGCCAACGGCCTCCATTCTGGTTGACGCCAATGCCATCGCTTCCGCGCCATGAACCTCTCGATTTCAAGAAGAGGCCGACGGTCGAGGGTGTCTCTGAAGAGGGAAAAAATGAGATGGTCATTTCGCTGGAAGAGTTAGAGGAAGACAAGGAGTCAGGCTTCCAGGTCCCCAATGAAGGTCGGGCCCCAAGCTTCTAAGCACATCTGGCAGGGTCAGCAGCCCGGGATGACATTTGACCAGATCAGCCTTGAACCAGCGGGCACAACCAAGCAAAGCTCGGCATCATGCGCGGACTGATGCCTGATTCATGCTTCGCCGCCTTTCGATCGCATTACTGACCTTGTCTGTTGCTATCTCCCCATTGCCTTTGAGAGCGCAAGAAAGAGCGCCTAGCGAGAGAGAATGGCAGAGTTAAATAAAAACTTTTTAGACACCATGGCTGAATTATCTAACGACAAGGAAGTGTCTGAATTCTTGGGTGTCTTCAGTATTATTTCACTTGCAATCTACAATTGTGAATCAGTCTCGAAGGGTATCGTAAAACACAGCGCTGTTGATGAACTTTTGAGCCAGTATTATCTAGACATTTACGACCTCCCAAACATAAAAATGGCAATAAGTATGCAGTCTTCGGCCCTTAGTGATTACATAGTGTTTCCAAAAAACGTTTTTAGACTTTGCGATCCAAAGCGCATTCTACCGAAATTCAAAGGTCTTCCAATAAGCCCTCCCCAATAACATTTATTCAAAAATATGTTTTCTTACTATTAAATCCTGCAAATACTCGTTCAGCGGCAGAGGTCAAATCCGTCTCCCCGCCTTCGGCTAGGTTTCTTTTTGCTTGACTTCGGCAGCGAGGACTATGCACTAGTTTCGCAAACATCAAACTCACGATAAAGCGCATCAGCATCCTGGAATCGCTTGCTCAAAAGCAAGTCTTTGATTCGCTGTCTCACCCAATCTTCAATCAAACCAGCATCTTTATCAACAAAGGTGTATTTGGGCAATTCCATAATCCTCCTTTGAATTAATGACTATATATCGTGATTTCCTCTGCAGGCCAAATAATCATTACATAACTTATGTGCTCTGGGCTACATTCCGTCTGCTACCAAGCCATGGCCTTTTGTTGTCAACATCCTGTTAAAACCAGGCAGGTTATTGAGGCTCGCAATTCCCCTCTGCTAGGTCGGTCAATGCTTTAGAGGGATTTGCTATTGAGGCATTGTCCATACCAAGCGTCAGGATCAAATCCACTCGACGGAAATACAGTTATCGAAAACAGTCGCTCATCACCACGAATCTGAATTTCATAATCCTTATTCAGCCTGTCATTGGTGAACTTTGTAGTAAGTGTTTTCCCATAGATTTTGATGTCAATTGGCTCGTTCCCAGCAGATAACTGTTCAGTGTCGATATCTACCTCTGTGAGGGTCGACGCATCTAGATCCAATTTGTATTCAACACGAACTGGAAAGTTCATTGGGAGGCCTGTTGCAACACCAGATCCCTGTGTTCTCCTGCCTTTGCATTCAAAGTAAAAGATGTTTGATCCATTTATCCCCTCATGTGCGATTGAAGGCATAACAGAGCAGCCCACAACAGAAGCAAGCAGTCCAATGGAAAGACGGAGGAGCATGGATCAGGCACGAGTCCGCGCATGATGCCTCACCCGCACTCGGGGCACCCGTCCGGCTTGCACTTACCAGGTGGGTCAGCGTTTGATTCGCTCGACGCCGTAGCCGACCAACAGTCCTGCGGCGCCACCCATCGATGCAGCGGTGAGCTGGGTCTTCTGCTTCGGGCTAAGGCTTTCACCAAGCAAGGTGATGAACGCGATTGCTGCGAGCAGTGCAGCTCCGACAACAACAGCATCAAGGTGGTTGTTTCTTGAGGGCCCATCAGGTGAGCCGGATTGAACGCCTCTCTTGACCGGAGGCTTTCCTGAAGGCGGGCTGGAATCCAGATCTCGCTCAATCCGTTCGAGTTCTTTTTTCAGCTCCGCCTGACATAACTGATCCCAAATCCTCGACTGGTTTTCAGTAGTGCTTGGGTAGTGGTATTGGGTAGTGGTCTACCAACTTCGCTCACAGATGCAGATCCTTGAAAACAGCTGCTGCACCTTTGTTTTGGAATGGGTGGACCACCTGACCGTGCGAGCCCCAGTGTTCGACCTGGAGTTACCAGAAGGGGCAACAAAGTGAGGATTCGTTTCCGGCTACAAGGCCGGTTTACGGCACCTTCACGACAGTCACCCCAAGTCGAAAGAGAGTCAGATCAGAGCACTAGAGAAAGGCTGTCACCAACCAGGTAGTCCAATCTCAATTTAAGGGATTCGGCCAGATCTCACGAATTTGCTTCAAAAGCCTTTCAGCCTCCATGCCACGCGCATCGGCATCGGCTTGGTCAAGCAGCACAGTCACATGACCAACCTTTCTTCCAAGCATTTCCTTCTTGCCATACCAATGCAGATGAGAGCTGGGGATGGCCTCCAGAGCAGCAAGCCGCTTCTCCAAGGATTCCACGCCTTCAGACTGCAAACCAAGAAGATTCACCATGATCGCGCCAGGCACCACAAGGTCGGTTGTCGGAACCGGCAGACCCGCAGTAATGCAGAGCTGCTGATCAAACTGACTGCTGCTGCACGCCTCAATCGAGAAGTGACCTGAATTGTGCGTCCGCGGCGCAATCTCATTCACCATCAGACCTGCTGGGCCGTAAAAGAATTCCAGCGCCATCACACCCACGTAATCGAGGCTTGTGAGCAAGGACGCTGCAATGTTGTAAGCGGTGGCTTCCAGCAGTTGCTCAGCTGGAGCAGGAGCAAGAACCCAGTCACAAACTTGACTCTTCTGATGCGTTTCCACCAGTGGAAGGCTACGGATTCGTCCCTGCTGATCACGACTGACGACCAGAGCGAGCTCACGCTCGTAAGTCACCCAGGTCTCCAGCAGCCAATCCTCGACGGAAACGCTGCTCAACAGCTTGCGAAGAGACTTGAGATCACTGATCACGCAGGTTCCCTTGCCGTCGTAACCGCCATGGGCCGCTTTGGCCATGACGGGAAACGTCCAGCCGGCGGGAAGAGCCGGTGAGTCGGTGTTGACCTCATCCAGCCCAATCCAGGCCGGACTTGGAATCGCCAGATCGTCCAGCATGCGGCGCTGAGACAGCTTGTTCACCAGCGGCAGCAGACTGACGAGGGAAGGAGAAAACACCGCCCCATCACGTTCCAATGCCCTTAGGGCATCAACGGGTATCCACTCATTCTCAAAGGTGATGTGCTGGCAGCGCTTCAACAGTTCAGCCGTGGCAGCAACATCAGTTGGTGCTCCTGAGACCTGCTCCTGAGCGGCGGCCATCGCAGGATCCTGGCCAGATGCGCTCTGCACGATCACATCAACCTCTCGCGACTTCGCTGCTTCACAAAGCATTAGTGCGAGTTGACCACCCCCAACAACTCCAATTGTCCCGGCAGCGCTGGCCATAGCCACTGATGTCCTCCTCTGAAGCTTGCCATCCGACCCTCAGGGACGTGGAAGGGACCTGGCCTAGATCAGTGAGCGTTCCTCACTGAAGGCGAACCTGATCGCCGTCAGCAGCAAAACAATCAGGAATAGGGCAAGACCGACAGTGCAGGCATAGCTGATCTCAAGCTCTGCAAAAGCCTGGTCATATACGTAATAAACAAGGGTCCTAGTTGAGTCGGCGGGACCTCCCTGTGTCATCAGAAAAACCTCCTCAAAAACTTTGGTGGCAGCAATGGCTGAGATCACTGCAACCAGAGTCACGTAAGGACGCAACAGCGGAAGAGTGATATCGAGATGTTTCCTCCAGCCCTCACTGCCATCGAGTTCAGCAGCCTCATACAGCTCCTTGGAAATCCCTTGAAGGCCTCCGATAAAGATCACCATGTAGTACCCCAGTCCTTTCCAAAGGGTCACAAGCATTACGGCAGGCAGTGCCAGCAACGGATTGGTCAGAAAGTCGATGGGAATGAAACCGGATCCGATCAAGGCTTCAAGCCAGCCATTGATCAGACCGTTCTCCGCATACAGCCAACGAAAGGCGATGGCTGCAACGACAATCGAGACCAGCACGGGTGTGTAGAACGCAGCTCTCAACCAATGAATGCATGGCAAGACACGATTGACGAGGACGGCCAAGGCCAGGGCACCAAGAACAATCGGAGGCACCACACCCACGAGATAAATGAGGGTGGTGCCTAAGACCCGATAGAACATCGGATCACCAGCGAGCCTGCGCAGATTGGCCAAGCCGATGAACTTCAGCGGCTCTGACACATCAAGCCCTGTCTGCGTAAAGCTGATCAACAGAGCCATTGCGGCAGGAATCAGCACGGAAAGACTCAACAGCGTGAGTGCAGGCGCAAGAAAAGCCCAGGCGGTGAAGCTTGTACGCCGATCTAGCCTGGAGGCAGGGTTCATCGAACTCAAAGAGCTTGCGGCTGAGGATAAGGTCAGTCGATGGAATCCCACGCGGATCGCAACCGCAGCATCAGCCCATGAGCACAGTGCAGGCAGCTGACTTGCAGGAACGCACAACAATCACGGTGTCCCTGGAGCGCAATCCCTACGACGTGATCATCGGCCGTTCGATGGTGAAAGAAATCGGTTCTGCGCTGGCTGATCTACCCATTCGGTCAGGGACCAAAATTCTTGTGGTCAGCAATCCTGACGTCGCCAGGCCGTATGGCGGCAGCTGCCTGAACGGACTCAGAGCGGCAGGCTTCAACCCCGTGCTACTGGAAATCGATGCGGGTGAAGAACGAAAAACCCTGCAAACACTGAGCTTGATCCTCGACAAGGCACAGCAGGAGGGTCTTGAACGCACCTCCCTGATGCTGGCGCTGGGAGGTGGCGTTGTCGGTGACATGACGGGCTTTGCAGCGGCATGCTGGCTGCGCGGCATTGGCATCGTCCAAGTCCCGACCACTCTCCTCTCGATGGTCGATGCCTCCATCGGTGGCAAGACCGGTGTGAACCATCCAAAGGGAAAGAATCTGATCGGAGCCTTCCACCAGCCACGCTTGGTGGTGATTGATCCTTTGACATTGAACACGCTCCCTGTGAGGGAATTCCGCGCTGGCATGGCGGAGGTGATCAAATACGGAGTGATCGGAGACCCCGACCTCTTCAGCCGTCTTGAGGAAGCTTCAGACCTCTCCGATCCCGCAGCCATGGATCCGACCTTGCTGCACGACATCCTTGTGCTTTCCGCGGAAGCCAAAGCTGCCGTTGTCGCCGACGATGAACGAGAAGGAGGCCGGCGCGCAATCCTCAATTACGGCCACACCTTTGGACATGTGGTGGAGACCCTGACCGGATACGGAACCTGGCTCCATGGCGAAGCCGTGGCGATCGGCATGGCGGCAGTTGGTCGCCTCGCCGTCCAGAAAGGTCTCTGGAGCGAAGCTGATCAACAGCGCCAGCTGAAACTCATCGAGAAGGCCGGTTTGCCCGTGGCCTGGCCGACCCTTGATCGGGAGGCTGCACTGCGGACCTTGCAAGGCGATAAAAAGGTCCGTCACGGGCGACTGCGTTTCGTCCTACCGACCCGGATCGGCAACGTGATCATCAGTGACGAAATCAGCAACGAGGATGTCAGTCGCTGCCTTGCATCCCTCAACTGATCAGCTCGGTTCACGCGGAATCGGTTCCCGCAGGAAACGACTGTCGAGAAGTCCGTTGTCCGCTGCAGTTGGCGTGTTGCGAAGAAAGGCGAACCAACGCAGCTCACCAAGACAACTGGGGTCGACAAGTCTCAGAAGGGCTTCCCTTCTACGCAGCGCTTCCGCTAACTGATCAGCTGGCATTTGCTGCAATGCGGTCAGTCGCTCTGCCAGACCCAAGGCAAGCAATGCTTCTCCTTGACGGCACTGTCCGGTAAACAACCAGCCTGCCTCGGAGGCCGCACCAACCACGGACTCCAGGCATAGGTGGGCAGTGATGTCTTGAGAACCCGCATCACGCAAAACATCCGTTGAAGCCTGTTGGCGTTTGTAGGCGAGCAGGGTTCCATCGCACCGGCGCGGAGCGTAATAGCGGCTTGACTCCAAGGCGTAATCGACCACCAGCAACATCCCATCGCTCATTGCTGCATATGCCTGCTGCATCCAAGGAGCAACGGAGTGATGCCATTCCGTGGCCCATCCATCCAACGCCCCCCTTGGCGGAAGCTCCAAGGCATCACGATCCGCCTGCTTTTGGATCTGAGCCTCAAGCTGTAGAGGCAAAGGATCTTCATCCCATCGGAGCAGGGGCTCAGATCCATCAAAGGCCTCAAGAGTGACCATCTGCCGCCGAAGGGAGCCTCCCCTCAGGATGAGTCGCTCGACCGGCAGAGCATCAAGCAGCTCATGGGCAAGCATGATGCCGTTGACCGGTTCAGCGGCGAGCTCCTGCAACACAACCCAGCGGCAGGGAATCTTGCCCACTGACTCGAGCCGCGCTCTCTGGCGCTGCTGCATGCCAGGGTTGATTTCGACAAGAACACACTCCAGACGCGGCAGCCATTCAGCTGCGGAAGCTTGAAGAAGGGGGATCAACTGAGCGATGAGATCCCCCTCTCCTGGCCCCACATCCACGATCGAAAGCCGGCCTTCCGGATGGCGAACGGCCAGCAACTCCAGCCATTCGATCAGCTGATGAAACAGAAGGCCTGAGAAATCCTCACCGAGGGATGGAGAAGTAACGAAATCGCCAGACATGCCCACATGCAGTTGACCACTGCCATAGGCGCCGTGATCAGGGTCATGCAGGGCCCAGTCCATGAAGGTGGAGAAGGGCACCCGCTGGCCATGCTGCTGCAATCGCTCCCGCAGCCATTCGGGGCAGGGCACATCAAAGGCCTTCATGTGGTGAGAATGGCGTGCACTCGCTCTAAATCATGGGTGTCCAAGCAATGATGCGTGGCCTGAAGGCCCTGCTGAGCCTGTCAGTGCTGCTGCTGATGGTCGCAGCGCCTGCTGGGGCCATTGATAATCCCGATCTGCTCCCAGACCATCCGACCCCAGTGATTGATCTTGCTAAGGCCCTGAGCCAGACGCAGCGCCAGTCACTGGAAACGTCTCTCGACGCCTTTGAGCAACGCAGCGGCTGGAAGCTGAGAGTGCTGACCCAATACGAGCGCACTCCAGGATTGGCAGTGAAGGAATTCTGGGGACTGGACGAACGCAGCCTGCTGCTGGTAGCGGATCCGCGTGGGGGCAATCTGCTCAACTTCAATGTGGGCGATGCCCTGTTTGCGCTGATGCCGCGCACCTGGTGGGTTGAACTGCAAACCCGCTACGGCAATCAGTTCTATGTGAAGGATCACGGAGAAGACGGAGCCATCCTGGCGGCACTGGATGCCGTTGAACTGTGCTTGGACCGTGGCGGATGCCAGGTTGTGCCAGGCCTGCCGACGGAACAGTGGCTCTGGACGCTCAGCACCTCAATCCTGGGTGGCCTGATTGCGGGATTCGCGGCCTATCCACGAAAAGAGGGTGAACTGATCGCCTGGGGCTGGCTGTTATTACTGTCACCTCTTTGGGTGATGCTCTTTGGCGTGTTCGGAGTAGCACCCGTGATCACACGCACCAGTGAACTACTGCCGTTGATCCGCAATGGAATGGGTTTCCTGGCTGGAGGAATTGGTGCTTATCTGATCGCCGGAGCGACGGTCGGACGGAAATTGAACGAATCCAGCGAAGAGGGCTGAGTCAAGCGGGATGCTTCAGCGCTATTTGCATGAAAATGCCGGACCTAGGCAATCTGAAGCATCAACCTTGGTTGGAGTGGAACTCTGAGCAGAAAGAGCTGAACGCCGCTCGTCGCGAATCTTGCGCAATTGAGCCAGATTCACGTTGAAGAATCCCTGGAGATTGGTGAAACGCTTTACAGGTTGTCCGTAATAGCTTCTGCCGCGAAGGGTGGGGAAGGATGCCCATTCAGGAGCCAACAATGCCGCGAGTTGAGGTGTCATCACACCGTTGTCAGTCAGACGAAGCGCTTTGCGACGTTGAATCAGAAATAGAGCGCCTTGATCCTGAACTTCTGGGCCGAACCCTCGAACGCCTAGACGGCGTTTGACCATGTCCCAGGTGAATGGCATGAACTGGTATGCACCAGCAGCAGCACTTGCATAACGAGAGGAATAGATCACCCGGTTGGGATGACGATCCATCGATGGCATCAAACCGCCACCGAACATGACGCGATAGCCAAGATCGTGACCACCCTTCCAGGTACCTTCAGCGAAGCGGATGGTGTTGAGCATCGCGCGACGCTCGGGGGTAATGACGTAAGGGAGAGCTGAAGTTTCTGCATCCTCCTCGAGCATCACCAACCTGGAACGGGAGCTTTCCAGGGCAGGAAGAGCTGAGCGAACCGCAGGAGCAGGGAGAATGGTGAACAGCGAAACAACACTTGCAACAGCGCCTGGGATGCAACGACAGGCTTTGATAGCAAGGGAAGTCATACAGATCGGTCAAGGAACAGAATCAAGCTCTAATGACACTTAAGAAGTGAATTTGTGAGCTAAATCGTGGGATTCAATGAATCCAGTGCTTTAAAACACGGGCAAACTGTGTCGAACCGATGCCTCTGATCACAGAGGGTTTGTGACAGGCGGAGGATCGTCATGCAAGCTGCTGTTGTCAGGACAAGCTCAAAAGTCCAGAGACAGAAACGCTTTGAAGCGTAGATAAGCTCAATTAATCGTAAAAATCAGCCTTGTTTAACATTGTTGATTGCAACCAAGCGAATCGCTTCAGCGGCTTGAGTTGCACCGCCAGCACTCAAGGGCGGACCAGCAGCAGGTTCCAGAGGCTGATCCAGCTTCCAATCACCAGATTCCAGCGACTGTCGACTGAGAATCCTGTGGTCAGCATGTGATCGCAAACCGTCCATCAGCACAGACGCCTCAGCAAAGCCCTGGCGTTCCACCACGTGAAGTGCGACACCGCAGCTCATCGCCTCACAAAAACTGCTGAATCCGGGTTTGCCCAGAAGTCGATCACAGAACGGCATCACATCCAGAAACCTGATCGTTTCAGGCAACAACAGCACATTCGCGATCTGACCAAGCTGCTCGAGCTGTCTGGAAACCTTGGGTGCAGGCATCAGGAACAGATGTTGAGGCCAGCGTTTGAAAAGGTCGCTTTGAAGCGAGTATCCGAGTCCACCAAACCCCACCAGCACCTTGGTTCGACCATCAGCGCGAAGACGCCTCTCCAGATCGAGTGGAAGCGCCTCCGGATCTGCTGACACAAGCCCCAGCGCCTGTTCCGGTAGCGACCAGTTCATGGGCAAGGACAACGGACAGCGCAACAGCAGCGCTCCGCTTTGATAAGCCGCTGTAGCGTGATTAGCCCAATCCACAAAAGCGCCGCCTAAGGGCGCATAAATCTCATCCCAGCCAAAATTGCCCATCCAAACCAGGGGAGCGTCAAGCTGACGAGCTAACTGGGCTGCTGCAGGCGGGATATCAGCGAGAACAACACACTGGCTGTCCTGCTCGCGAATCCAGTCAACCTCTCGTTGCACCAACTGGGGAAGCTCGTTCTCGAGATGCTGAAGTGCCTGCAGGGTGGCCTGCTGATCCACGACCAAGGCATCGGCCTGAAGCATGCCCACATCCCAGCGAACTGTTCTTCTGCCGACCGGCACATGGCGAAGCACTAGAGCAAGGAAGGTCTCATCCACGCTGGAACTGATTACAAGCTGCCAATCCGGCTGGAGTCGGTGCAACTGAATCAGAACAGCTGCCTGACGCGCGGCATGGCCATAGCCATGCGTACTCACGCACACGTAAATCAGCATGACGCCTGCCCTTTGATGGCATGGCGCAACAGAGTCTGCTCATAGATCAGTTCACCACTGGGGCGGTACCAACGGTGACTCACCAACGATGGTTCAGTGCCTAAGAACTCCACCCAAGTGAGGTGATGCAGCGTCCGGCCTGATTCATCCACACCAATTCTTGGCACGCATGCCGCATTCACAAAGCAAGTGCCTCGACGATCGCGGTGAAACGTGATCCGTGCACCGCGTCGTCCTTTGAGCTGATGGTGCATGTGGCCAAACACCACAAGGTCAGCCGGACGAGTTCGCTGCATGCGGTCTAGAGCCATTGCCAGATCACGATCGCCCCAGTCGATATGGGGCTGCTTCCAATCACGACCGCAGGGGCTGTCCGCAGCTGACCCCAGCCCCGTCGGACCGGAATGGGCCAGCACGATCAAAGGCCAGTGCTCAGGGGCCTGCTTGGCAGCATCGACGATCCAGTCGGCCGACTGTGTTTCTGTGATGGGCCCGAACACCGCTTGCACCGCTTGAGACAGGTGAAATCCACCTCCTGCGCTGCATGGACGGGCACCAACCACCGCCAGCGCAGGCTGGCTCCATGCTCTCAATTGCCATGGACAGTGCCGGGCTCCAAGCATCGTGATTTGCCGTTGCAGCAGATCTCCGCTTCTGTCGCGTCCACGGTCATGATTTCCAAGCAGGATCGCCACAGGCAGCGACAGCTGGGTGATGCTCTTGACCAGGCGTAGGTCTCCATCGCTGAGATCCCCCACAAAAAGGAGTGCATCCGGTTGCAGTCGCTCAATCAGATCCACATCCTCTGTCCCCCAGTCACCATGGAGGTCTCCGGCAATGGCAACACGGAGTGATTTCAGGACGACTTCTAGGCTGGTCCCATCCTGCCCCAGATGGCCCCGATGAGCTCTGACACCGCACTCGTCGCGGCGATCAACCAGCTCCGCCAGGAACGCAATGCCGTAATCCTTGCGCACTATTACCAGGAGCCCGAAATTCAAGACATCGCCGATTTCATCGGTGACTCGCTTGAGCTGTCGAGAAAGGCTGCCAACACTGATGCCGAGGTGATCGTGTTCTGCGGGGTGCACTTCATGGCGGAGACCGCCAAGATCCTCAGCCCTGAAAAAATAGTGGTGCTGCCTGATATCGATGCAGGCTGCTCACTGGCCGACGACTGCCCTGCCGATGAATTCGCCAGCTTTCGCGAAAGCCATCCGGACCATCTGGTGGTGAGCTACATCAATTGCACGGCGGCAGTGAAGGCCCAAAGCGATCTGATCTGCACCAGCAGCAATGCCGTGGATCTGGTGAAACAGCTGCCAGAGGAGCAACCCGTGCTCTTTGCTCCCGACCGCAATCTTGGACGTTGGGTGGAACGCCAGAGCGGACGCGAGCTCACGCTCTGGCCTGGACGTTGTTTTGTGCATGAAACCTTCAGTGAAGAAGCACTGATCAAGCTGAAACTGGATCATCCAGACGCTGAAGTGATCGCCCATCCGGAATGCCAGGAAAATCTGCTGGATCTTGCCGATTTCATCGGATCCACAAGCAAACTGCTGGTTCACTCCGAAACCAGCGACTGCGACACGTTCATCGTTGTCACAGAGCCTGGGATCCTGCATCAGATGAAGCAGCGGGTCCCCGAGAAGAAATTGCTTGATGTTCCTGGCCTCGATGGCTGCAGCTGTAATGCCTGTCCATACATGCGTATGAACAGCCTGGAAAAACTGCGCGACTGTCTAGAGACACTCTCACCGCAGATCACCATGGAGGAGTCGATTCGTTCCAAGGCTGAAGCGCCGATCCGACGCATGCTCGAAATGAGCAAGTGACGCCCTCACGAGCCTGGGACACGCCAGCAGCTCAGGCTTGCCAAAGTTGATGAATGAACGTTCTCGAGCGAACCGACAGCGGTCTGTATTGCAGAGCAGCAGACGCCTGGATCGATCCCTCACGGCCAGTGTCGAGAGCCTTGATCACTCACGCCCACGCTGATCACGCCAGACCTGGATGCGGCGAATACTGGGCTGTGGATATCAGTGAAGGTGTGCTGCGACAACGCTTGGGCCGAGACATCACTCTGCATTCCATGCCTTATCGCCAAGAGTTCTGGCTCAATCAGGCCTGTTTGTCGTTCCATAGCGCTGGCCACGTCTTGGGATCAGCTCAAATTCGCTTGATGGTTGAGGATCAGGTCTGGGTGGTGACCGGTGATTACAAACGCTGCCCTGACCCGAGCTGCGAACCGTTTGAGGTGGTGCCCTGCGACGTGCTAATCACCGAAGCCACATTCGGGTTGCCGATTTATGCATGGGATACCGGGAAACGAGTGGCAACGAAGATCCGAGACTGGTGGCATGGAGACCGCGAGCGGCCCTCGCTGTTGTTCTGTTACTCGTTCGGCAAAGCTCAGCGTCTGCTAGCCGAGCTGAAAGCCATTGGAGTGGAAGAGGAAGTGCTTCTCCATGGTGCCGTTGAAACCGTCACGCGCCACTATCGCGAGGCAGGTGTGGCGATGACGGCGAGTCGGCCTGTGAGCGAGCTTCCCCGCAAGGAGTCCCTGGCAGGAAGACTGATCCTTGCGCCGCCTTCCGCCCATCGTTCAGCCTGGATGAGGCGGTTCCGCTCGCCACAGACAGCCTTTGCATCCGGGTGGATGGCAGTGAGGGGAGCCCGGCGGAGGCGTGGCTATGAACGAGGCTTCGTGCTGAGTGATCATGCCGATTGGAATGGGTTGGTCAGCACGGTGCTGAACACTGGAGCTGCATCTGTCTATGTGACCCACGGCCAGAGCGATGTGCTGGCGCGCTTTCTGAGCGAGAGACACGGACTTGATGCCAAACCGCTTGATCAGCTCAACTGAACTAACCTCAAGAACCTTCTCTGGAACCATGGCGACCCGCAGCTCTACCTTGACCGGCCTCATGGTTTTGATCGCTGCGACCGCTGGACCGGCACTCGCCCAGCAAACCACGATCACCATTGAGCAGATCAACACCGTGGTGTTCCCTGCTGATGGTGCAACAGCGGCAAAGGCCATCTGCGAGGGTCTGGCTAACGGCGCACTGACCCGTGATCAGGTTGGGAGCGATCTGGCCCGGCTTCAGGGAGCTTTGCGTGAAGTGGCCGACTCTGGAGACACAACCAGTTACGTCAAGGCATTCAACAGTGCGACAGCTGGAATCAACGGATGCAATGTTCAGGTGACAGGTCCAAACGAGGACAATCGCTGGAATTACTGAGCAGTCGCCTAGAACAGCTTTGGCATGGATGCATTCGCGGCTCTGATCGAGGATCTGGACGAGAGCACAGGAACGAAACGCAAGATTGATTTGATCGCAGGGCATCTGCAGCAAGCCGATGCCCACGACGCCGCGTGGACGGTATTACTACTGATGGGAGAACGGCGCAAACGGTTGATCACCGGTCGCCGGTTGCGCAACATTCTTCAGCAGGCGAGTGCGATGCCTGACTGGCTCTTCGACGACTGTCGGAGCCACGTCGGAGATTCAGCAGAAACCCTCTCACTGCTCTGGCCACAACTAAAACACGACATTGGCGGCCACATCCACAACCCCAATGTGACGATCTGGATTAATCAACTCAATCATTCACCGCCGATGCACTGGTGGATGGAACAACTGTTGCCGGCCGTGGCGGCGATGGAGGCTGAGGAGCAAAGCAGCGCGGTGCTCGCGATCTGGGAAGCCTTGCCTCACGACCGCCTGTTCCTGTTCAACAAACTCCTAACGGGTGGCTTTCGCATTGGTGTTGCCCGCGGACTTGTAGTGAAAGCGATCGCGACAGGATTCAACTTGGAGGAGGCTTTGGTTCTCGAGCGTCTGATGGCGCCAGCCGATGCCTCTGAACATTGGTTTCGTGCACTGACGGCTGCCACCAGTGAAGAGCGCGGCAACAGAGGGCCCGTTCCCTACCCATTTTTTCTGGCCAGCCCACTCAAACCGGAGACCATCGAGGACACCGCACCCTCCGAGTGGTGGGTTGAACATAAATGGGATGGCATCCGCGGACAGCTGATTCAACGCGAGAGCGGAACATACCTGTGGAGTCGTGGTGAAGAACTGATCAACGAACAATTCCCAGAACTGATCGAGATGGCATTAGCGATACCGGCCGATACGGTGCTTGATGGCGAGGTGATCTGTTGGGCGGAATCGGAGCAACAACCAAGACCCTTTAGCGACCTGCAGCGACGACTTGGCCGAAAAAGTGTCGGCCGCAAACTGCGGCTCGAATGTCCTGTGAGTTTCGTGGCCTATGACCTACTGGAACGCAATGGACAAGATCTGCGCTCAGCCCCGCTTCAGCAACGGCTTGAACAACTCAGCGCTGTTCAACAGCGCATGGATGCCATTACGGCAGGGTGGCGTTGCCGACTCAGCAGCGGACAACAACTTGAGCATTGGGATCAGCTGGATCGACTCCGCCAAGAGGCTGTGGAGGAGGGTGCCGAAGGGGTGATGCTCAAGCATCTGCAGTCTCCTTATCTGAGCGGTCGTAAGCGTGGGCATTGGTGGAAACACAAGCGCGATCCCATGACTCTGGATGCGGTGCTGATCTATGCACAGGCAGGCCGCGGACGTCGCGCCAACCTGTTCACCGACTACACCTTCGCGATCTGGGAGACACAGACGGAGTCAACAAGCAACCCTCAGTTGGTGACATTCGCTAAGGCCTATTCCGGTTTGAACGACGCCGAAATCCTCGAGCTGGATCGATGGATCCGCAGTCACACCCGGGAACGGTTCGGCCCAACCCGCTCGGTGGAGCCTGAATTGGTCTTTGAGATTGGCTTTGAAGGCATCCAGACATCCAGACGGCACAAGTGCGGCCTCGCCGTTCGTTTTCCCAGAATTCTGCGATGGCGCAGTGACCGCACGGCAGACAGTGCCAACACCATCGAAGATGCTCGAAGGCTCTGCGACCAAGTGGTGAAGCGAACGTCGTCATCGTGAAACAGACGTCTCACAACCAGCGCGCTCGCCATGAGTGCGACGCTGATCCGCAACGGATTCTCTCGCCGATTCTCAACTGGTTTCAACATCAGAGATGGTCGCCGCTTCCCTTTCAGAAGCGGACATGGGAATCACACCTGCAGGGTTTGAGTGGTCTGATCCAGGTCCCAACCGGGTCAGGAAAAACTTACGCCGCGGTGATGGGGCCGATCGCGCAGATGCTTGCGTCAGCTAATGAGCAAGCAGGGATCCGCCTGCTCTACATCACGCCACTCAGGGCGTTAGGGCGTGACTTAGCCGTGGCGCTACAACAACCGATTGATGCGATGGGCTGGCCCCTGCGGGTTGGGATCCGCAATGGAGATACCCCAAGTGCTGAAAGGAGTCGCCAGATCAAAAACCCACCCGAAATTCTGATCACCACACCGGAATCATTGTGCGTTCTGCTGGCGAGTCGCCATTGCGAAGCACTGTTCAAGACGCTTGACACCGTCGTTCTTGATGAATGGCATGAGCTGATCGGAAGCAAACGCGGTATCCAGGCAGAGCTCGCTCTCAGCTGGTTAAGGCAACAACGCCCACAACTCCAAACATGGGCGATCAGCGCCACGATCGGAAATCTTGAGGAATCAGCTCGATATGCCCTCGGCGAGGCGTGTGAGCCATGTTTGATCACTGGAGCTCCCAAGCGAGGACTCGATGTCACGAGCATCCTTCCCGACAGTATTGATGGATTCCCCTGGGGTGGTCACCTGGGGCTAAGACGATACGAAGATCTCATCGGGAAGCTCAAACCCTGCACCAGCACACTGCTGTTCACCAACACGCGCAATCAGGCTGAACGCTGGTTTCAGTGCCTGCGCTACGCCTGCCCAGAAATGGAGGGCTTACTAGCACTGCATCACAGCGCTCTTGATCGCAGTGAAAGGGAATCCATTGAAGCTGCTGTGAAAGCGGGGTCGATGCTCTGGGTGGTCTGCACAAGTTCGCTCGATCTTGGAGTGGACTTTCAACCGGTGGAGCGAGTTGTTCAGATCGGCTCGCCAAAAAATCTGGCCCGGCTGCTGCAACGCGCAGGACGCTCAGCACATTTACCAGGAGGAACCTCCAAGGTGCTTTTCATGCCCACCAATGCCCTGGAATTACTGGAACTGAGTGCCGTTCGCCGAGGCTTGGAGAACGGAATGGTGGAAGAACGGCGCCCCCCTAACCAACCTCTCGACGTGCTGCTACAACATCTCACGACACTGGCTTGCGGGCCAGGATTCAGACCTGTCGAAACTCTCGAGGCCATTCGCAGCACCAGCACCTACAGAACTCTCGAACAAGAGGGGTGGGATTGGTGTCTGCGCTTTCTTGAGCATGGAGGTGATTGCCTCGGTGCATATCCCCGCTACAGAAAACTGGACAGCACAGATGACGGACGATTTGTGGTGCGTGACAACGCAATCGCCAGACTGCATCGCCTGAACATCGGCACGATTACCTCAGCTCCAGCGATCCGAGTGCGCTTTGTGCGGGGATCAGTGCTGGGACACGTGGAGGAAACCTTCATCAGCCAGCTGAAACCGAAGGATGTGTTCTTTTTTGCAGGACGTCAGCTGGAATTCGTGAGGCTGCGCGACATGACGGCCTACGTGAAAACCACAACCAAAAAAAGCACTGCGGTTCCAGCCTGGGCGGGAGGACAGATGTCACTGTCCGATCTGTTGACCCATCATCTGCGGGAAGAAGTGGCGCGCGCCGGACGGGGAGAACTGGATAACAATGAGCTCAAGGCACTGGAACCACTGTTTGAACGCCAGATGGATCTGTCGACCTTGCCATCAAGTGATCAGCTGCTGATTGAAACCTGCCGAACCAGAGAAGGAATGCATTTGTATGCGTATCCGTTTGAGGGTCGCTTTGTGCATGAAGGTCTGGGCTTCCTCTGGGCAACACGACTCACAAAGAAGAAGCGCGGCACGATCACGGTTTCAGTCAACGACTACGGATTTGAACTGCTGGCACCAAAGGGATACCCCATGGACGACCTGCTGGAGGAACATCTGGAGGATCTTCTGGATGACAGCAATCTGGAAACTGATCTTGAACAGGCTCTCAATCTCTCCGAACTCTGTCGACGACGATTTCGTGGCATCGCCCAGGTTGCAGGACTGCTTGTACAAGGATTCCCAGGCAAGAATAAAAGTGCAGGACAGCTGCAGATCAGCGGTTCATTGCTATGGGAGGTGTTCAACAAACATGAACCAGGCAATCTTCTCCTGAAACAAGCGCAACAAGAAGTGCTGCAGGAGCAACTTGAACTGCCACGCTTACGCAGTGCACTGAAAAGAATGCAACGTGGAGAAACACTGCACTGCCCTACGCCTCGACCAACACCACTCGCTTTTCCACTGTTGGTTGAACGACTCAACAATCGCATGAGCAATGAATCCGTCTTAGAGCGGATTCAGAGGATGCAAAGGGAAGCGCTAAACCAGGAAGGTTTCTAACCCATCTATCGAACAGGAGTCGACCAAATCATGAAATTTGAATTAGTTATTTCTGTCACAACCACCTTAATCTTAACCTGCACTAAAAAGAGTGGAGGGTTAATGCATCTAAATAGACCATTCTTCACTTTCAACAAGTCTGTACCTCAGTAAATATTACCGAAAGAACTGGAGAAAAACGTATCGGCCAGGGCAAAGAGACTGTCAGATAGATTGCTGTACAAATCAAGGATTAAGTGCAAGAATAAAAAAAGTTGGAACTCAAAATCATGGAAACCACGGTCTGGACATTCAACCTGAGCGTTCCATTCTCAGAGTGGGCCAAAATTTATGACAGCGATGACGTCACCCAAATGCATGCATCAGTAGGAATCAAATCACTGTTTAGAGGAGTTTCCAAGGACGATGCATCGAAGGTCTGCGCGATTCAACAAGCACCCATTGGGGTGGCACAAAAGATCTTTGAAGATAACAAAGAGATGATCCGGGGAGCTGGACATATCATCGAAAGCACTATAATCACATCCTATTCAGAGCAATGAACTAACCAGAGGAGCTAAGCAGTATAGGCAGACCCGATCCACTGATAAAGCGGGGATCTTTCGATCCTCGAAACTCTGCTGCAGAGATGAAACTCAACGGCCATGTCGCAGAAACCACCGTCATCTCACAGCAGATCGGCCAACAAGTACAATAATTAAAGCGAATCACTGATGAATTCAAGGAGTCAACTATGGATTTTCACATTGTGATTCTTGATGAGTTCATCGCAAGCTATCCTGAAGTTAACTGGGGGAAGTGGAAAGACTATGTGAGGGAACAGATGATCAGCCAAGGGGATCACTGGTCAGAGGCGACACTGCCTGGAAACGACGTCTGGGATTGCATAGACAAACATAAAATCAACCCTCTTCATATCGTTCAGTGGAAACCAGTCGAAGATACTCTTTACAAAGTCAGCCTTCCTGATCACCCACACCCATTTGATCACCCGTTATGAGAACATAGTGATCAAGTCATCACAACAGAGTGGCAAATTCTGGTATATTCAAATGGATGAAAAGAGGTTATAACTGATTTATATGTATAATAACAGGCTCACTCTCAAATTACCGATCACCAATAAAATACAATAAGTACCGAGATACCCTGAGGCTCGCAGCATTGGATCATTGAGTCTCAAATGAGTCTCGCGTAGGCAACAGTTTTGACAAACTTATCATCTAAAGCCAAGTCGATTGGCCTTAGATTGAAGACTGCAGTAGAAGCAATGTGAACAGACGCAAGGCACCCTATTTCCCTCTAAGCAACCAATATTTTTACCTAGCTTTTTCCGTCGTTTTATCATTCCTATTTGGCTGGTCACTAGAAGCTCACCTTTTGTCAGCCAGTGGTTTCTTCAACTAAGAATTAATTTAAACGATAAACACATCTTTCAAATGGCCTAAGGAGCTGAGACAATAGTAATTGATCATAGACCGACCAAGAAAGCCTTGGATTGGGAATGAAAGAACCGCAATCCTACCGAGTCGAAGAGTTAAATCCATTTCAGGAATGGCATCTTCATGGATCAGCGATTGAGATGGAGGAGGCACTCAACTGGGCAAAATCTCTTAGCAAGCAGATCAATCGATCTGTCCGCGTGCTCGATCCAGCAGGCAATATCATTGCGATGCTGAGATGAATCGCAGAGATCAATTAAAACATGATTAGCTTGGCTGTGATTGAGTGGCTACAACATGGATTTCCTCAGCTAGCTTTTTGATTGCAACTAACGTCTCTCGGTCAGTCTGAGCCTGCTGCTCAGCAATTTCGCTTTGAATGTTCTGACCCACGATAATAATCGAAAGCAGTACTAGCTGCAAGAAAGTCTCAGCGATCCAAGAAATAATTTCCAATGGATCTTCTGACGACAATGCTTCAGGCAATGAGATGAGTGCCATCAAAGCAAATAAGTAGGCACAGGTCATCGTGCCTACTTTCTCTGTAACAAACAAAGCAACTTGTTTATTGAAGTCTCGAATCTGCATTGCAGGAATTGATCTGATAGCTGTATCTTAGACTGGTAAATCACCCAAGGGGAGGTTGACTAGTCATGTCTGAATAAGCTGTCATTGCCTGCTGCAAAATAATCATCTCAACGTGCCAAACCGCGAGTTCATGGCTGATCTGGTTAGAAGTCAACCAAGAGACTCACCTGATTCAACAAATAAACCTCATGAGTTATAAGCACTTCATCGCACAGAACCCTATTCAATGTGGTTCTTGTGAAATCAGTACTGGACCTTGAGCCAGAATGACGCACAAGCCGTTGAAGGCCATGACCGTTAGCGCAAAAGAAACCCATCGAGCCATTTTGAAGCTCATATCAGTTCTTTCTGGACCCGCCTATCTGCAGAGTGATCAAAACAAACCACTCAACTTACAAATCGAGCTTTGTATGGAACGCATCAAGGCAGAAGCCTCAGAAGGAGTTGCCTTGATCGATGCCTGTGCCCCACATGGCAGAGCCATGCTCAGTCAAGCGCAGCAAAAATTAGATGCCTTAGCGGAGCTATCCGTCTTGCATCAATTGGCCATGGAGAGATTTGACATCAATTAGGTCCAGATTGTACGTCGTGCAGCGACTTGCGAACACCTGAACGAGCTTCAGCGTTGTCGCTTGAAGGTATAGCAGCCACCGTGATAGCCGGTGAAGGGTTGGGCATAGGTGACCAGTTCCCAGCCTTGAGCACCGAGTTCATTCATCAGCTCAACCAGGCTTACCTGCTGGGGGTGGTTTCTGGAGATCAACGGCTTGTCATCCAGCCAGAGCTCCTCAATTTCTCCAGTCCAGCTCTTGCCACGGGGAACAAAGCGAAGCTGTGTGTATTCCCAGGCCATCAATGCTCGATGAGTCGATGGACTCTAAGGCCATGAGGTGAAAATCTGTCCTGTCTTAGACAATCAGCCCATTAAGCAAGGCTGACACCGCCAGGCCGACATAAGTACCAAGCAAATATCCCAGGAGCCCGATTGCCACTGACGGCAAAACTAGATTGGGTCTCTCAAGGCTTCCTGCGAGAGCCAGAGCAGTGCTTGGCCCACCCACTGCAGCCTGAGAGGCAACCAGACATTCAGCCAAAGGCCAGCGGAACCAGCGTCGTGCCTGAAGCACAACAATGGCCTGAACAAGAACCACCATTCCGGCATAGAGCAGCACTGGCAGGCCGTCACCAAAGAGATCTTTAAGACTCGAGCTGAGACCGATCACAGCGAAAAAGGGTTGGATCAAGACCAGACCAAGCCCGTAGCAAGCACTCCGAGAATCCGATCGGGGTAACTGGGCAGCAATCAACGCCACCGTTGTGAGCACCAGGATTGATGGGGCATCAATCCCCAACAAACGCAAGAAACCGCCCATACGGTCGGAGATCAACAAAACCCCACCCCCCCAGAGAAGACCGAACAACACCTCTCGGAATGAAGGCATCACAAAAGCGTTGGTTGGGTTTGAAGCAGAACTCTTCAGCACTGGAGTTTCATTCGCTCTGTACTGCCAACCACCACGGCCGATCAGCAAGCTGACGACAAACCATGCCGTGAATGCAACGTGATCTGCCGCCGTGGCAATCAACAGGAGAGAAGGAGGTATTTCAAGACTTCTGGCAACGGAAACGAAGTTCAGACTGCCTCCGGTGAACGTGGCACTCAAAAGACCTGCCAGTGAAATCCAAGACTGTCCAAGCCATCCTGATAGCAATAACCCAACCGACAAAACAGCCACCAGAGTTCCAGCTACAGCTGCGATGAAAGGCAGCAACAAGCGACGTGCATCAGGCAGCACACTGCGCAGCTCAACCGCCAGCAGCAGTTCTGCAATGGCGAAAGAGGTTAACGGTCCGTTCACCCACGAGACAGCGGTTGGTTCTGGAGTCCAGCTGGTCACATTGGCCAGCAGCAGACCGAGCATCAGGATCACCATGGTCGACCCGAACTTGCGAGCCAAGCTGTTCACCTGAGCGAGCCACCAGCCGAGACCTGTCAGTCCTAGAACCAGAACCAGTGACATCAGCGGAAGAGACGCAATCATGACGATCAGCCGGTTGCTGTTTTCAAAAGCATGACTCAACGCATCAGAATGAAGCGATGAGCACCACCCAAAACTTGTTTCTCGTCGTTTTGGGCGGACGTACCGCGACCAGTCATATCGAATTGCATGACGTGCGCTGGGTGGTGGGAACAAGCATTGAAGACACGATCCCGACACTTAGGCAACAATGGTTTGGTCTGCAGAGCGGCCTTCACATCGATAGCTACAAGGCCATTCAATATGTGGATGGATACGCCATTGAGCTGATCAAACAGAGAGAGGACTGCAAAGAGAAACTTGAGGCGTCGTCAACAGCAATGAAGGATCAACTGTGGTTCATCAATCTCGGTGGTTACGACCGAGATTCTTTACAGGAGTTGCATCAATTCGGCCTTGTTGTGGCTCCCAGCAAGCAAGCAGCCAAAGCATGTGCTCGTCGGCGGTGGCTTGGCAGTGCCTTACAAGTCCATAAAGATGACCTGCACAGCCTCGATCACTTTGGCACGGTTGATGACTGCTTACCCATCTTCAATGTCGAAGACTGGCAAATCAATCTGAGGGCGGAACCAGGCAGACATGAGGAAGAACTCAAGCCGGACTGGTTGGGCTATTGGCGGATTGATGGTCGACAGCCCAGACCACATCCCGAAAAGCTGCACTAATTTCACACCGCAGCAAACCGCCACCAAGCCTCGAGCCTTGCAGGAGAGAAATACGTGGTGGTACCAAACAGTCCCCCATGGGCAGTGTCGGATTGAACCAGATGACGAGCACCACAAAGCAAGGCAGAGTCGACTGGCACCAGGCCATCACCGCTGACATCAACAGATCCGGAAATAGCTCGATAGCTGCCTTTGGCACTGCGCCGACTGAAGACAGAAGCAGTAGTGCTGTTCAGGTTGAGCTCACCAGCGATCGCCACATAATCAACGTCAGGCTCGTGGCATCCAGGACATCTCCGATCAACCATGGCCCTGAGAGGAGTGGCGCGAATCGCTTGATGCGGACTACCCAGGCTAATCAGACGATCACATCGAGATGCACCGCCATAGGTACGACCTTGGAATGGCTGTTCACTGAGATAAAGCCTGAGCATCACCCCCCCGGAGCTATGACCAATCAACGTCACACGTCCTGTGGGTGACATCGACTGAAGAAGCTGCACATGCTGATCAACCCGATCTAACACTCGTCGCCAACCGAAGCCCCAGCTCGTGAGAAGCCAGTCATAGCGGCTTACTGGGACAACCTTCGCGTCGGTCACACCCTGCTTGATCAGCCAATCAGCAATCGGTTGATAAGCCTCTTCGGTGATCAGAAAACCTCCGAGAATCACCACCGGCTGATGTGGATCAACAGATGCCATAGCTCCGATCACACCGAAACAACGCCATCATCTCCGCAGAGCAGAACCATTCAATGACAGCGGAAAAAGTTGCCGACTATCCCCGACCACCAAGGCTGGAGGTCAGCCCTGATCACGTTTTGGTGCGGGTCGGTGGAGACGTTCTGTTTGATGGCGTTGGATGCATGCGAGTGCTGGAGACCTTTCATCCACCGACGTTCTACCTTCCAGCTGCCAGCACCAATCAAAAGCTGTTAATTCCCGCTGCTGGACGTAGCTTTTGTGAGTGGAAAGGAGTCGCTGATTATTTCGATGTCTTAGTAGGAGAACAGCGTATTCACCGTGCTGTCTGGCGATACTCTTTTCCCACGGAGTCGTTTCAAGCCATTGCAGGTTGGTTCGCCCTCTATCCAGGATTGATGGATGGCTGTTGGCTCAATGGTGAACAAGTGACTGCTCAGCCAGGAGGTTTCTACGGAGGCTGGATTAGCTCGGCAGTTGAAGGCCCCTTCAAGGGAGATCCACGCCATCCAGAACTGATTTAATCAAGATCATTAATCAACCATTGATCGAGGTCTAGATATCTAATAGATAAGTAAATTATGCATCAATCATCCATTGCATCTTAACCTTTTCGTAAAGTTGACGCTGCCTAGATGTTGTCACCAGGGTGTCGAGGCACAGCTTGTACCCAGACTGAGGATGACAGAAGATTTTCTGCGATGTTTCGGCAATCCACTCAATGAACCTCGAAGCACCAGTTTCGGGTAACTTGAGAGTCTCAATATAGTACTCTGACTCAAAACTTTCAATTTTGTGAAGACTTTCACGATAGTCCGAAAGCTGGAAGAGGAGAAACTGCTCACCCAACCAACAATCTTTGAGCGACAGAGATGAGCGCGCAGCAGATATTTCAGGGTCTGCAGAAGTGAGATATCTTAGCCTGCCAAGAAATGAGCTTGATTGCAAGTGATCAACTTGATCCAAAGCGCAATGACCAATCGTGATCAAGCTCGGATCATGATTGATTTCTGCCACATAAAGTGCTGAATACACGTCGCCATCATCAATGGCATCTTCAAGCCAGTTAACGATCGAAGGAATACCCACATCAAAAAGACTACCTATATTATTTTACGAATAAGCTCGAAATTTAATTGCTCAATTGAGCCCCCTGTTGGTACCTTTTGTCTACCCTTTAAGGCAATTGACGGTCCATCTCCCACAAATTAGAATGAAAAATACAAATCACCTTATCATTCACTGGCTTGCCTCAAGACAGACAAAGAAGATTTCAGAACAGAGCAAGAGAGTTGCTGTTTGCGCAAAAGATAATTTCAAGAATAAAGTCTTTGGTGAACATCATGACCAGCATTATTATTCTAGTCACTAGGCACTGCTCCTCCTAGCCATGCTGGACCCGTCACAGCAACAGGCTTCCTCGGATCAGCAAAAATTGGCGATCCGAAAGCAAATGTGGCGCAAGCGGCGACGGTCACAGACACAAGCTGCGAGACAGTTGGTGTTCGTTTCGAAGGCGGCAACAAATTTCGCTGCACCCTAACTTGGGATTAATTATCATCAATGATGATTGACTACAAATCACATCGAAAATTCAATTAAACATAAACCATGAATAAACTAATTCGACGATTAAAAGAACGGGCGGACGATGACAGCATCCCCGATCTCGTCGCAGCGGCCGAAGCCAATTCAGACGTTGATCTCAGCAGGGATTTGGCACTTCTCAAGGGTGTCTGGGAACTTCGCTGGAGCAGTGCAACTCAGCTCTGGCTGAAGCAAGCGAACTGGTTAGAAAACATTCAGATTCTTGACCCAGTGAATTCACGGGGAATGAATCTCCTACGCCTTGCCGGCCCGCTAGGGGAGTTAGCAGCTGTGACGGTTGAGGCTGAGCTAAGCACTGATGGTGCAAATCGTGTTGGAGTCCGATTTCGCAGAGGCGGCTGGAGAGGCCCGGCCATGCCGGGTGGACGACGGCTCGAATTGTTCAAAACCGTGAATCAGTCTTTCCCAGCATGGCTTGACATCACCGCACTGACGAACGAGCTGCGTATCTGCCGCGGCAATGCTGGAACGACATTCGCCCTTCTCAAGAGGCATGACATGGCAGTCTCTGACTTTTTTTAGGAGCTTTCAGGTGAGCAGCATGAGTTTTGCAGAACAGATGGAGAAGTTCTCTGCCGAGGTCTGAAGAGATCACTTGAATAGCCGAAATCAACTAGATTCACCTCTGCCATCAATCAAGTAATGATTCCAGAACCCTACGAGCTGTTCGATATTGACAAGGGCTCAGACAAATTATTCCTGATTGGGACAGCCTGGATCGTGCTCTTCTTATTTCTCTTGTAAGAAAATCCGTTGGTCTGCTAGTCAATCCTTATTCAATCAAAAAAAGTCTCCACCATGGCGGTTGGACTATCTTGTGTTGCAGCTGCCAAAAGCATGAAGAGATCAAACCCAATCTGAACCAGCCTTTAGCAACTGAATCCAAAGCTACTCATCCGCAGTTAAAACGAAAAATTACAGTTGTAATCTGGGAATGTCTTATTGAAGCTCTCCATTTCCAATTGATAGCCCTTGGCGAAAAGATCAAATTGATAAGAGCTCTGATTTTCAAACCATAATTTGTATTTATCCAAAATCTCATCACCTTCAACTTTAGCAAGATTGCCCTTCAATGCTTCAAAGCACATATAATTTGCGATTCCCGAGCCATAACCCAAAGAAAAACTACTGATCCCATCACCGGTTTCTTCGATCAAACCCTCTGCCAATGGAGGAACGATTTGAGCCGTTGCGGTTGAAGCCATAGATGTTGAAACTATTAAAACAACTGTAAGGCATTTAACTTTCCCAAGAATGATTTGATGACGTTCAAGGTTCATGGCCTACAGCTCGATTTTCAGGCATAGCAACAGGCACAGGAGGGCACTGTGTCCAGATCGCTAGCATACACTATAGAGAGCAAAATTTAATGCAAGCAAGCGGGATCATAGATCACCAAGGTTCCAACATCTCAGTCCTCTAAATAGACTTTTACCCTGAGTTTAAAAACTCGCTTGTATGGAAAAACAATCTAGAATCTCTAAAGCCCCATGCCAATAACCAACCAAAAAGTGTCCGGCGTATTCCAGGTGGAATAAAGCAACAAGAAATGCTGAACAAACAGCCACTAAATAAGTAGGGATTTTAGGATAATGTTGACGTTGTTCACCATGATGTCGTGCTTCTTTCTTCTTGACTGCCATCATCTTGGATCCGTTGGCACAAGCTTCCATTCAGCATCTTCAGGAATCACAGGGCCAACGTTGATATCTGCAGGCTCTTCAAACACCACCCGCCAATCAGCAACTCGGCAAGCAACATATTCACCTCTCTCGATGCGGATGCCTCCAAGGATCGATGGTGCTCCATAAAAACCACTGATCCACTCGGATTGAAGCCCTTAACCTCCCCTAAACCAGACCCAACAGCGACAGTTGGGTTGCGTCGTGGATCGCTTGGCTGCCACTTAGGCTCCCCATTGCTTCGAAAGATAGGCGGTGCATACCAATCAAATCTGTTGCTTTCTAGTGAGCTCTCTTGCCAGCCAACACCTAGGCGGATAGAACGCATATACTACAGACAAGGCTATGGGCAGCGACCGTGCCGCGACGACTCTCTCAGCGAGAGCAATCATTGATGTACCTGGCGTCCTAGCTGTCAGGCCGGGAAACTTCGTGATCATCAGAGCTCAACAGCAGATTGATAAGCCGGTTAATGATGACTGGTGGATGGGACAAATCCTCTGGTGTGAACCAGAAGTCCGTGCACCCAGAGTCAACGCTCTGCTGCAGGTGGCCAATGTTGACGACGGAGCGTTGCACTGGGTCAAGGCGGAGACGGTGGCCCACGTTGTTCACGCACTCGATGGAATTGGCGATAAACAGTAATTCGACGACGCCTACTGGCCACAAACAAAAAGTCATTTCCACATTGGGCCCCAACGCGCCATCAAGCAATGAGCGATTCGACGGATGCCAGAACCCCCCTCGCTGATGGATAGTGATCGCATCAACGGGATTCGGAGGCGTTCAATGAGTAACGACGGTCCAACTGAGCACCCATTAGAAGCTGCCTGACTGGCCCGACAAGCCAAACAGCCAGACGCTTCGACCCGCCCTACTCGGCCGACTGAGTAATGGGTTTGAGCAACATTCAGAGAAGCCGTCTTCCTCTCACGGAGGGCGGCTTTTCTTGTGGGTGTGCCTTGGCACGGGGGATGGCGAGGCACCCATCAAAACCTCAAAACAACCGCTCCTCTCCAATACAGGCAACGCCCAAAAACGAAGTCCAGACCAAGAAGTCTGAGGTGAGCAAACCCTTGACTCTCCTTGCTCGTTCTGTTTATCCCGGAACACCTGGACTATCCCGTGGCCGCGCCTGAAGCGATCACCATGGCCCAGTGGTGTAAAGCCACTGAGTTGAGAGATCGATCCATGACAGAAACATCGAAGCAAGAATTGATCACTCACGACCAAGACTGACCAGCCATTAGTGATGTCATCATCGGTCAATTAATAGAATCGTAACCGTTCAAAGATTGGCATGTGCTATGGGACAACCATTGAAAATTGCTGTTGCAAACTGCACTATGCCTATGCCTCGTCTTCATCCTCATAGTCACTGAATGAAATGACGTATTGCTCGTGATCATTCTTTTCAATCACCCATGCGAACACCCAACCATTTCCCTCACCTGTGTAGATGGTGCCCGACCATGATTCATCTTCGTCTTCGACTTCAAGAATATCGTCCTCAGAAACACGCGCAGCCTTGGGGAACAGCTTCATAAACACCATCCCGGCCAACATCGATGCTTGTTCATCACTCAGGTAATTCAACTCGTCCTGAGTGAACTGCTTCCCATCACTGGCAAAATCAGCCTCCAGCAGATTTCCCTTTAGTGGGATGTTCTTGGCCTGACCCAAGCCGACCTGAATTCGAGCTTCGTGGTCCGGACACCTCTCGGCTAGTGCGATGCGCTCTTTGGAGTCCGCGTCGAGGCTCCTGATCTTTGCGGCGAATTGTTCGAATTCCATGCTTTGAATAGTGGCTGAACCTCAGCCGCTTGTCATTGGCATGCACCAAACGCTTGTCATCAAGCTGTGGCTGAAATCCCCTGTGACCCCAGGACAAATCTGACCTGGCACTCAACACAGAAGTCAGTGGGTTGGCTGATCCCGGACTCTTTGATAAAGCTGTTGGTCGGCTGATCATGTCCTCCACCTTGACGGAACGCTCTACCCGGAAAAGGAAGACCTCAGTTATCCACGGAACAAGGCCATGAGCGTTGAATTCGCGATTGCAATGCTGCAGCAGGAGGGCAGATGGCTGCTGCAATTGCGCGATGAGAACCCCAGGATCGTTGCGCCAGGGTGTTGGGGGCTGTTCGGTGGCCATCTTGAACCCGGCGAAACTGCTCTCATCGCTGTGCGACGAGAACTCAACGAGGAGATCAGTTGGTGCCCAGATCAGCTGAAGATCTGGTTCCGGCATCAGGATGAGCAGCGCATCGTGCACGTCTTCACAGGCGAGCTCAGCGTGCCTCTCCAGCAGCTGCAGCTGCGTGATGGCCAGGACATGACCTTGGCCAGTCCTGAACAGATCCGCTGCGGTCGGCTCTGGAGCAGCAAATTGAACCAACAACGTCCGCTGGCATCAGCGCTGTCGATGCTGGTCGAAAAACTGGATGAAATCACTTAGGCGGACTGAAACAACAGCACGAGAACGAGCGCGATCAGAGCCAAGAGAATCCAAAACCTGAAACCACCTGAACCGCTTCGAGACGATCGAAGTGAACGTCCCCCACCACTGGATCGTCGTGCTTGCTGATCCGCTGGAACTCCGCAGTGGGAACACACCAGGCGGCCACCAAGCGAGCGATCAGCACGAAAGCTGGTGGAACCGCAACGGGCACAACGTCGAACAAACATCAACACAACTTCTTGTTAGGGCCAGAATCAACCGATGGAGCTTGTTCATGCAAGAGACACCGATCCAGCCTGGCTGGACTGTCAGGCCGTTGAGGCCTGGATCAATGGTCATCAGGTTGTCAAAGACCTGACTCTGCGCCTCATGAGAGGAGAATCAACGGCTGTACTCGGTCCCAACGGTGCTGGCAAAACCACACTCGTGAAATTAATCAGCCGCTCGCTTTACCCAGTCGTCAAACCGGGATCGCATCTGCGCTTGTTCGGTTCGGAGACAGTCAATCTCTGGGCACTGCGCCAACGTCTTGGGATTGTGAGCAGCGAAGTGGAACAGCGCATCCCGGCATCGATCACAGGCCGGGAGCTGTTATTGGCAGCTTTTTTCGGTGCCATCGGTCTCGGAAGAGACAGAACCCCCACTGCAGACCAGTGGTCGCGAACTGAAGCGTTACTGCAAAGGATGGATCTTGATGGCCTCGCTGACGAGAACTACGGACAGCTGTCCGAAGGTCAACGACGAAGGCTGCTGATTGCCAGAGCTCTGGTGCATGCACCAGAAGTTCTTGTGCTCGATGAACCAACAAATGCTTTGGATCTGCGCGCAAGACACACCTTGTTGAGAACCCTGCGGGATCTATGCCAGCAAGGAACAACTCTGGTGCTGGTGACCCACCAGGTTGATTCCATCATCCCCGAGATTCAAAGAGTCGTCGGACTGCAGAACTGCCTCGTGAGCCTTGATGGTTCAGCTGAGGACGCACTCACCGGACCCAGGCTTTCAGCACTGTTCGACACACCACTGGCCGTTGTTCAGGCCGGTGGTTACCGCCAAGTCTTGCCAGGATGAGCATGCTTGAAGATGCCCGAACGAGGCTGATTTGCTTCTGATCCTGCCGGCTATCAGCATGGCCTTTGGCGGCCTGCTTGGCAGCCGCATCAGACCTGGCAGACGCTTTCGAGCGGTGGTTGCCCATTTAGTGGGCGGTCTGGTCTTGGGCATTGCAGCAGCCGACCTGATGCCGGCCGCCAGCAACAGCGGTCATCCAGTTGCACTGGCGATTGGTTTCTGCCTGGGCTTCTCGCTGTTGCTGGTGATTAATGCGGTCCTGGAAGAGCCCCACGACAGCCCCGAACACGAGCGGGCTCGACCGATGCTGCTGCTGATGTTGCCCTTTCTCGTGGACAGCCTGATCGACGGGCTGGTGGTGGGCATCAGCAGCGAAGCCGCAGAACAGCATTGGGTAATTCCCGTGGCCGTTGGCCTGGAAATGGGATTGGCGACCCTCGGACTTGGAACTCTGCTTGGCCGCGGTGCCAGTCGCTGGCGAAGCGCGGTGTCAGGTGCACTGATGGCTGTGACCTACTTGATCGGCCTCAGAACCAGCCTGTCGATCACCGATGGGTTGCAGGGACCTGCACTGACCGGCACACTCGCGTTCGGTACAGCGGCTTTGATCTACCTGGTGGTGGAAGAGGTGATGAAGGAAGCCCACGCACGCGGAGAAGATGATTCAGGTCTGGTCAATGTGGCTTTTTTCATTGGTCTGCTCTGCATCTGGCTTCTGGACTGTGTCACCTCCTGAGTTGTGAGCTGACACCCCTGAACAACAGCGACTGAAAGTACTCGGTGCTCTTGTAAAAACCACTTTGCGCTTCTAGTTGACGGGGGAGGCGGTGTCATAACCTCGCCTCGCCTGCAGGCTGAAGCCTTGAACAGCAACGCCAGAATCGACGCCCTTCAGTTGATGCTGACCGATCTGCGTATGCGCAACGAACCGATCCGGCATAAGGCGGCTTTTCGAGGCTGCCAGCCAGAATTTCAGGCTCTGGTCACCAAGCTGATTGAACAGCTCGAATCCGAACTGATGGAAGAGAAACAGCGTTTCAGAAGCGCTCAGCGCGGTTGATTCCTGTAGGCGGCAGGAGCGATCACGAGAAACAACGTCCACCAAGCCACAACGATCACTGCCGTCGGGATGGTGACCCAGAGGCGATTCAAGACCAACCAACTGCCTGAGATCGTAAGGACTCCAGTGAGAAGGATCGTCCAGGGCTGACACCACCAGGGTTTTTCGGCCCAGAGATCTGGTTGAGGACGATCAGACACCACAGATTCTCAAAGACTTCCTAAACACGGAGCTGTACACCCATGATTCATAGCAGTGAGTTCTGTGCTGATTGGATCATCCTGCATAAAAGTCCAGATCCTTCAGAGGACAAATTAGATTTCGCAGCCAAGACGCAGCAGGCATAAGCGTACGCCTGATCGAGAAATGCATTCAATCAAGCTTCATGAACGCAGCAATGGATATCAGTGAAGACAACACTCTTTGAAGTAAATCACATTAACTTCCCCATAAAAACAGCGGTTAACAAATACTGAATCATGATATTACTTGGCACCTTCTCCTGCGTTCCGGCGACTTCAATCGCTTTGATCGTTACTTGACTCCTCGAATCGCCAAAGAAGCATGGAAGACGGGAGCAAAGAAACCCTGAACAACAAATAGTTTCGACAGCCCAAATGCATTTCACCAGAGAGGATCTGGATCATTGAATTCGAGAAGGAAAGGCCAACACAAAGCAAAAATGCACACCAGCCGAAACCGAACTGTTCCATCACTTTGTTTCAAGCCTGACCTGTGCCATCAGGCTGGCTAAGTTTCAAATCTGACCAATGCCTCAGCCCCCTCAACATCTTGAGCATCACCAAATGGCTGGAGGCGCGTGCCCAGCTCGCTGAACTGATCGAAGCCATGGAGGAAGAGGCTTTGGCCTCCGATCTCGATAGTGATCAGCTCTGGCCCCCTGGCCGCAGCAAATTGACACCCATGGATCGTATTAATGCACTGCGACACGAGGTGGAACAGTTATGCATCGAACTACCTGAGCTTCCCGATTCACACTGAACCTGGCTTGACAACCGAGGATGAATGATTGCCAATCCTCTGCGTCAGCCCAGCTTCAAGCCTCAGGCAGACGCCGATTAATTGGCTTTGGAAGGCTCACGCTTCAACTGTTGTGCCAAGGCCCTGAACGAGGGTTGCAAAGCGAGCTGAGCGAGGTCGTCATAACCCCCAACAACATCCCCATCAATGAAGACCTGCGGGAAGGTGTTCATCCCGCTGCGTTGACGGAATGCCTCGAAGCGGTCGTCAGACTCGATCGTTTCCAGGCGATGGGGAATGGACAGCCTTTCCAACAGTTGCCTGGCCCGCAGACTCCATGGACATCCTGGGAGCACTGCTAGCTCGACGCGCTCACTGAAGGAAACAGATTCCTCAACCGGCTGCTGAATAGTCTTTGCAGTGGGCAAACCGCTTAAGCCGAGAAGAAGCTGGGCGCCCTTGAGCACAACGGTGCCTGGCTCAAGATGCCCTCCCCAGACCTGACAGGCGCCATCTGAAAGGCTGAGATGAAGATGAACGCCGGAGGGCGAGAAGGTTCCATTCAGCGTGATGACCTCGAGCTCCCCACTCATCCGCGTTGGCTGCTGTTTACCAGGACAGCGAAAAGTGGCCTGAGACAGATTGCCGACGACCCCGAGAACAAAGCCACTGAGCTGCTGCTGCAACGCCAGCTCAGATAGAGCCAGATGAAGGTCCTGACCGGGCTCAAGCTCAAGAGGCAGGGTCTCCATCCAGACAGATCAAGAAACCGCGCCAGGTTACGCCACGCCGTCGGGCACCTAAAAGGTACGATTTAGTTACGTAATAAACACGAAAACGTGTCATTTTTGGAAAGTTTGCTGGAAGAGTTGCAGGAGCAACTGCAAAACGAGCCAACTGATCTCACAGCAGCCCAGGTTGCTGATGCTGCAGAGTCGGAAAGACTCAATGTGACCTTGGCAGGCGGGGTGATGAGTCGCCTGAAGCAGCAAGCATTAGCCGAGGGTCGTAGCTGCAGCAGCCTGGCCAACTTTCTGATCGAAGACGGACTACGCCGCCACGAAACGCTCAGCTGAAGCCAGGGATGTGCATGCATTCACCATCAATGAAACAGCGGATTAATTAAGCAGCCGATCAGTGATCGACTTAACCTCGCCGCTTCGCTGCATCTCCAAAAGCTCGACATCAATCGGAGTGCGCAAGGCGCTGTTCATTGGAATCACAAACCCGTAGGTCTGATTCGCAAGCGCGAAGGGAGCCATTTTGAATGGCGCTTCAGGTTTCTGCTGCAAGTAATAACGAAGAGGGGCCTCATCAAACAAAACAGCCGCAACCTCACCCTTCGACAACAGATCAATGGCCTGGTCAAGGCTCACGGATTCACGGGCCCGGGCTCCGTAAATTTTGGCCCAAGTTCCACTGGTCGTCCCGGCTACCACTGAAACAGTCTTACCGCGCAGATCGGTGCGTTCCTGAATGGCAGAGGGTTCCAACCTCGACAACGACACGGTGAATGCCGAGGCCAAACCTGCCGTAATCGAGGACAGAGCCAGAAGCGACATCAGCATCCAAACCCCTGCAATGGTGCGGCCTGCTCTGGTTGTGGGAGATCGATCCCCATAGCCAACCGTTGTAAGGGTTACAAGAGCGAACCACATCCCGTTACCGACACCATGCAGGTACTGACGGGGGAAGTGCTCGGCGTTGCGACGACGCTCAGCCAGCCACATGAGATTGCCGACCAAAAACAGAAGGATCATCAAGCCACCTAGTGATGACAAGGCCGCCCAGCCAAAAAAGGGTTTGAACCTTGCCCATAAACCAGGCGTCTTGATGGGAATCATCAACCCCTCCCTGCCATGGAAGTAAGGCTGGGTGAAATCAATCCTGGGGTTAGCTAATCGGTCGGGGGTGATGCTGATCGGACCAATAGCAAGATCCAGATCGCCGTTTTCCACGGCCTGCAGATTGGCCTCCGTATTCAGCTGGTAGATGAGTTCATAGGGTTTGTCGAGGCGGTTCGCCACTTTTTCCCAAATCTGCATGCTGATCCCGTGAACAGGTTCACCCTTCGGCATGACGAATGGCGGCGCACCACTAACTCCAACGCGTAATGGGTCTGCCAGTGCCGCACCTGGTACAGCAACACAAATGAAACCAGCGAGCAACAAAGAAACCCTGGGAACTCTGATCACACCTTTCACCCGTTGTTCTCAAGACGCTTCACGATCACCCCCATGGCGATGAGTGATCCCAGAAGCGCAAGCAACAAAGCGAGGGTCATCAGAAGTCAATCGGCTCGTGCATTCTGAGGTTGCCACCTCAGATGCTGAGAGGCCATGACCTGTAGCCCAATGAAGGGCGGACATGCTTTTGAAACACTTCCGTGTTTTGCAAGCAAAATGGTGCAAATCTCTGCTTTGCCATTCCACTGTTGACTGCCATCAACATTGAAAAAAACAGTAATCAGGCTGATGGCGAGCCAACAGCCAATGCAGACACAACCGTTTCGCATTGTCGCTGGCAATGGCGAGACGAAGATCTGGTTCTGTTGGCTCAGAAAGCCATCTGGCGACCATCCAGTGAAGACCTCCTTGTTGCCGATCTGCATCTTGGCAAGGCAGAAGTGTTCCAGGCCTGCGGAATTCCACTGCCCAGTGATGAGGACAGGGGCACATTGCAGCGGCTGGAAAAACTCTGTGAGCAGTGGAATCCAAATCGTGTGATCATCCTTGGAGATTTGATCCATGGCCCACTCGGGCTCACCCAGCGCCTGAAGGTTGATCTCAGCAACTTGCACAACCGCTTACACGCTGAGGTACTCCTGATCGGGGGCAACCATGACCGCCATCTGCACTCGAGCGCTTTCCCCCAGCATCCTGCCTTCAGGCTGGGAAACCTCTGGCTCAGTCACGAACCGGAACAGCCCAAAGACGGGCGTGCGTGCCTGAATCTCTGCGGACATATTCACCCCACAACCACTCTGCGCCAGGGTTCAGATCGGCTCAGGCTTCCCTGCTTCGCCTACGACAAAGTGGAACAGCGAATGCTCATTCCCGCGTTCGGAGAGTTGACGGGAGGGCACGACTGCCGTCACGGTTACCGCAAATGGCTGGTTGCCGAGGGCACCATCGTTCCTTGGCTCGACACCGCGCAGGCATTCAGAGGGGCCAAGCTGACATGGTGACGCGGGCCCGTTCCACCACTGCTGCGGCCCCAACCAAGAAACGGGTTCGGCGCCGTCGTCCCCGTCCGAAACGACTTCGTAAACGCTGGTTGGTTCTGGGTGTTCCGCTTGGGATCTTTGCAACCCTTGTCGCACTGGCCCCAGGAGCTCCACAGCCTGAGGTCATCTCAACACTGGAGGAGGAAGCCAGTGGAGCTGCGCTTGGAGCCTTCCGCTATCAGTCGGATGACGAGGTCTATGCACTCGATTTCGACCCAAGGAAGGTGCGTTTCGGACTGCTCGAGGGATGGGATCGCGAGCAGGATGCCTTTGAGGATTCTGCGGCTCTGGCCTACGTATCAGGCCCTATGTACGAACGCCACATCGACAACGGTGGCCAGGAAATCACGGTTCCACTCGGGGATCTGAAATTCGGGCGGAAGGTCTGGCTAGGCAGGAACCGAACGGCATCCCGACAACGAGCGTTCGTTGGGATCAAGAGCAATGGTGCCGTGGAGTTTGGCTACGGAGAACTCACTCCAGAACGTGCCGAGACCTACGACATGTTCGTGGGTGGCTTACACAGTGTCTACAACGACCTGAACGCCCCCCCCGACAGCTACAAAGGTGCTTACAGCATCAGCATGGGCCAGCGCATTCGCTACTACCTGCCCAGGATCCGGATGGTCTACGGACTGCGCAGCGATGGCCGGCTGGAAATGTTGATGAGCAGGGACGGCCTCACTCTCGAGCAGACGAGGGAGCTGGCCCGTCGTCGGGGCCTAGTGGCCGCCTACATGCCTGATCACGCCTCCAAGAGTCGTCTGATCATTCCCGGAGTGAAGGGATTTACCGAGGAAGACGCCAACTGGATCAGTGGTGGAGCGACCAGTTTTGTGCACGTGCCCTACTTGCTGCGGCTGAGTGAACGCCGCTTCCATCTGCAAGGCGGCTTGGTTGAAAACCTCAGCGAAAGGCTGAGGTCAAAGGTGGAATGCAAAGGCCCACTGGACTGCACCGAAGTTGCTGGTCATCGCCTGATGGACAGGGCCCTTGCTGGGCTGAATCGCCTGATGGAGCAAGGGGTGGAGCCCGTTGCCCGATTGATCTGGAAGCCGAAGCGTCAACCCCTGAAACCAGGTTTCTCTCAGGACAAACCAGGTGGCAAGTCTCAACGTTCGCCTTTACCGGAACCCCCCATCACCGCTGATCCCCTCGTGCTGCTTGAACAGCCGCGGCAGAACAAAGAATCGGACGCTGAAGGACCTGCATCGGTGTTCCCTCGGTTCGAACGCGATCTTCCTCCAGACTTGCCTCCACCCGTTCTGCTGACACCGGAACGGTTGCCCAGCGAAGACTCCACATCCCTTCCCTTTGCAGACTCGTACCAAGCAAAACCAATCACTGAGTCCATTGAAGATTCAGATCCTGCTGAAGATCAGAGGCCAAGCCTCTCTCAGACAGATGCAATGGTCGGGGCACCGCCACCACCCTTGCTGCCGCCACCAGCGCCCTGAAATCAGCTTCGCGACACAACCGGGGTCGATAACACCATGTCGAATCAGCCAGTGTTTCTTATCCATAGAGCTGGAGTCGACTTAAAATTATATCTCCAAACATCAATGTCAGCTATTGGGAATAACTATTTAGCGCCATCGAAACCGGCCAAACAGCAACATATTGGGAGTTAGACTAAATACTGAAAAATGCATTGAGCACGAAGCAAAGTCTTCACTCATTACCACCAAAATCTCAGGAACAATAAATGAGTTAGAACTCTGCCGGAAGATGATGAGTTGCGAGAACAGATCTTTTGAACTCTCGGAACAGTTGGTGATATTTAACGCAGGAAAAGACCATTGCAATCTCCTGACGCGGGTGTCTTGAAGCAGATATTTTCCGGCGACCAATAGCCAACCGCAGGGAAGCGAAGCCCCTGGCGACGAGCTTCTGAATTCACAGCTTCAACGCCGCGTGCGGTAACCAGCACATGGCCCGGTGCTTCCACTTGATCAAGGAAGGTCTGTTCAGGCATCTCCTTTTGCGGGGAGGCAAACACCGGACTGGCGATCAGCGCGAGCACAGAACCGAACAACACAGGAGAAGCGGTGCGTACAGACATGATTGAGCGGCAACGAATGAGAGCAAACAAGACAGAAATTCAGTTGGGAGTCACAACGACAGGAGTCCCGACGTCGACCTGTTGGAACAGTGTGACCACATCCTTGTTCAGCATGCGAATGCATCCAAGGCTGACTGCCGAACGCAGCTTCACCCAATTAGGCCAGGCTGTTCCATGAATCGCATATTCGCCTGATCCGATCTGGAAATAGGCCATGTAGCGAACACCCACCGGATTCTTGGGACCCGGTGCAATGACCTTGCCGCCCTTGTGATACACAGGGGCTTCCTCTTTGCGAGTGATGGCGTAGCTGCCAGCAGGGGTCGGAGATTCAGGAGCACCGATTGCAACGGGGAAGCGCTCCACCACCTTTCCGTTGTCAAACAACGTCAGATAACGATCTTTGAGGCTGATTTCAATGGCCTTCTCGGCCTTTGCGGGCACTGGGATCAGGCCGAGGGTCAGCAAAGCCACCCCTGCAGATACGGCAATCCGCCTCAATTGCATGACCATGCCTCGGCACTCACATTCGGCGACATTGTGACCCAAGAACGGATCCAGCTACCGTCGCACAACTGTTGCTCAGACCTGTGACTCACTTCCAGGCGTTCCATTCCGCACTCAGAAATCGTCCAGCCAGGTGGATTGCAGCTGCCGTTCTCGGTGTCTCCTGCGGGATGGCTCAGAGAGCCGAAGCCGGGTTCTCTACGGAACAACTAGAGGCTTTTGAGATCACGGAAATGAAAGCAACCGTGACCACATCACTTCCTGCCGAGAAGGTCATTGAAGTGATCGATCCGCATGGTCACCGGGAAATTCTCACAGTGGGCATCGATCTCGATCCCCTTGGCCTGAAGAAAGGCGACGAGGTTTCAATCTCGATTCTCGACGGCCTCGTTGTTGAGCTGGAGGCCAGTGCGAACAAGGATTTGAGTTTCAACCGCGAAGACATCATTCTTCCCGCGGACATGGGCAAGCTCAAGAAAGGCATGCGGGTGGCGCTGGCCTCAGGAACAGCTCAGGTCATCAGCATCGATCGGCAAGACAACAGCATCGACCTTCTGGGGCCCCTCGGTGGCATCAACAACCTTGATGTGGTGATCCCGGATGGCGCCAATCCCTTTGATCGCATCAAGGTTGGCGACACCGTTGATTTTCGACTGATCCAGCCTCTGGCTGTGAATGTGCGCAAATTGCCCCGCTCCTCCACAGGTGAAGCGCTCAAGGACTTTCGGGAGAACGGAGAACCGCTGCTGATCAGCCCTCTTGCAGCCCAGGAGGTCAGCCTGAAAAGCGAGTTACTGGAGGCCTTCGAGCTCGCGCAACTCAACGCCACCATAGAACGACTGGTCCCTGGCCAAAAACTGCTGAGGGTGAAAGGCTCGCGAGGGCACAGCATGCTGATCACCTCAGCGATCGACCCAAGCGCAGCGGGGTTCAAGGTCGGAGATCAGGTGAACATTGAAATGCTGCAGGGACTGGTGGTTGATCTGCGCAGCTCTCAGCAGAACCAACTCACGTTGCAGCGAGAAGACCGCAGGCTGGGTCGTGATTTCGGACCGGTGCCGGCAGGTGCTCGGGTGGCCATGGCCACTGGGACAGCCGAAGTTGTGCGCCTCTCCCGCACCGACCACAAGTTGACCTTGAGAGGCCCACTCGGCAAAATTCACAAGCTCGATATCCGCCCTGAGCTGGAAGCTGAAGTGTTTGCTGATTTGAGTGTGGGCGACATGGTCGACTTCCGTCTGATCAAGCCGATCGCGATCCGGATTCAGCCAGCCGCCCAGCGTTAGCTATGAGCTGATGCCAGGGCCCTAACCACATCACCGCGGGTGAGCACCCCGACGGGATGGCGCTGTACATCAACGACGATCAGACGTTGGGTGCCCTTTTCATGCAGCATCGAAGCAGCCTTCGGCAGCGGAAGGCTGACTTCACAGCTGTGGCTGTCGCGGTGCATCAAATCACCAACAGTGTTGCCCAGCACCTGATGCACCTGACGATCCCAGTTCAAGGGATTGCGCAGGTAAATCACGCTGTCGAGAAGCATCACATAAGGCCCGACATCCACACCGCTCTCACGGACCATCAGATCTTGTTCAGTCAGTTCTCCAATCAAAACGCCTTCCCCGTCGACCACTGGCAATCCACTCACGTGGTGATCATTCAGCATGCTGACTGCATCCTGAAGAGTGGTCTCCGCCGTCACCGTCAGCACCGGAGCGGACATCACCTCCCCGACCGTCTGCTGGAGCACCATGGGACCTGATCAACTGCACGCATTCTGAGCCTTGATCTCTCCCTGGCGATTGTGGGCCGATCGACTCACGCTGCTGCGTGCCGCGCTTGGAGCACCGTTGCTGCTGCTGCTGGCCTCAGGACAGCAGAGCTGGGCATGGTGGCTACTGCTGATCGGAGCCTTGAGCGACTGGGCAGATGGATGGATGGCCCGCAAAGCTGATGGGGGCAGCAGTTGGGGAGCAAAACTTGATCCCCTCGCTGACAAGTTGTTGATCAGCGCTCCATTGATCTGGTTGGCAGCCGAGAGACAACTGCCCCTATGGGCTGTATGGCTGCTGCTGGCTCGAGAATTGCTGATCTCCGGATGGCGGTCGGGTAGCTCCAGCGGGGCTCCAGCCTCCTGGCTGGGGAAATGGAAAACCACCCTCCAGTTTCTCAGCTTATTTCTGATGCTCTGGCCGACAGACTGGTCTGGGGAGCAGCTCACTCTGATCCTGCATGCACTGGGATGGTGGCTCTACTGGCCAGCTCTGGTGATGGCGCTCTGGTCAGCTTTGGCTTATCTCAGGCCCCGATCAACGCCTCATCGGCACTGAAGTCCGGTGCGGATGTTGGAGACAGCGCGTAATCACGCTGATAGCTATCAGCCATGCAGGCCAGTGCATCAAACCGAGGCGTCCAGGCCAGTTCACGTTCAACACGGCTGATATCCGTGAGGAAATGACTGAGTCGCAAAGGGAACCCCTTACGAGCCTTCGGATCAAGAGCGGAGGGATCAAAAGGGCGTAGATCGAGGCGTTCTGGAGGGCGGCCGCAGGCCAGCGCTGCAGCTTCGATCAAACCTTGGAATGTGATCCCTTTCTTGGCAGAGCAGTTGTAGATCCGGTTGCAGGAGGCATCCACCTCAAGACTGCGCGCCATTGCTTCGGCCAGATCCTCGACATGGCCGACCTGGGTGATGGTTGTGCCATCTCCCGGTAAAGGAATGGGGCGATCATGCGTGATCCGATCGAAGAACCAACGCTCAACTGGGTTGTAGTTACCAGGACCGACGATGTAAGTGGGTCTGAAACTCGTGAAAGCGATCCCTTCACGCATGAGCCATCGCTCTGTTTCGCCCTTACCGGCATGACGACTTTCCGGATCGAGAGGACTGTCCTCATCCAGAGGCCAGGTCTGGCTGCCTGCATAGACACCCGCTGAACTCACGTACAGAAAACGATGGCTGGGTGCACCCGTGCGCTCCACCACACGCTGACTGTCATTGAGCGAGCGCCCAGAACTATCAACAATCACATCAAAAGCGCGCCCCTTGAGTTGATCGAGAGCCTGCTCATCACCACGGTCTCCATTAACGGCTTCAACCCCGTCAGGAACAGGCTGACGGCCGCGGGTGAACAGGGTGAGGCTGTGACCCTGCTGAAGCAGACAGCTGACCAGAGGCTTGCCAACAAAACGGGTTCCACCCATCAAGAGGATTTGCACGAGCACCCAGGCAGACCAGCTGTTATTGAAGCGCGCTGAACCCACCCGTGCAGGATGGGAGTCAGTCCATCGCAACGGCCATGCAGATCATTCCAGCCATCGACCTGCTGGGAGGGGCCTGCGTCCGTTTGCACCAAGGCGATTACGACCGGGTCACCCGATTCAGCGATGACCCTGTATCCCAAGCCATGAGCTGGCAAGAGCAGGGGGCTAGCCGTCTGCACTTAGTGGATCTCGACGGTGCCCGCAGCGGTCAACCCATCAACGATGCAGCGGTTCGTGCGATCACAGAGACACTGTCGATCCCGGTCCAGCTCGGTGGTGGCGTGCGTTCGGCTGAACGCGCCGAAGCACTTCTGGAATGCGGGCTCGAACGCGTGATACTGGGAACGGTTGCATTGGAGCAACCGGAACTTGTCGTGCAGCTGGCAGACCGACATCCCAGCAGAATCATCGTTGGCATTGATGCCCGCCACGGCAAGGTCGCAACGAGGGGATGGCTGGAGAACAGCAACACCGAAGCCACTGCTCTGGCCGCACGCTTCAGTGATGCGGCAATTGCAGCAATCATTAGCACCGACATCAGCACGGATGGAACCCTTGCGGGCCCCAACCTCGACGCTTTAAGGCAGATGGCCACTGCCAGCAGCGTTCCCGTGATCGCCTCTGGCGGAGTGGGCTGCATGGCTGACTTATTGGCGCTGTTGGCACTAGAACCACTCGGTGTTGAAGGCGTCATCGTTGGACGAGCCCTTTATGACGGCCGGATCGATCTTGGAGAAGCGCTCAAGGTCCTTGGCAATGGACGACTTAAGGACCCATCAACAGGAATGTTGAAGGACATGGCTTAAATCCCTTATCAAGACGGGGCCACTTAGCAGGTCTAACCTGAAATCGTTACGACGACTGCCGTGGAGTCGCTGGTCGAGTCATTTCTACCCAAGGGAGCCCATGACAAGCGCACCCTTCAGGATGCCTTCGATCGTTGCCGACATTTGGGGATGCGACTGAGCCGGCAACGGCGAATGGTGCTCGATCTGCTGTGGAGCGAAGCCAGTCACCTCAGTGCTAGAGACATTTTTGAGAAACTCAATCAGCAAGGCCGACAAATCGGCCATACCTCCGTTTATCAGAACCTGGAAGCCCTCCAAAGTGCAGGTGTGATCGAGTGTCTCGATCGAGCCAATGGGCGTCTTTATGGATATCGCAGCGATCCACACAGCCATCTCACCTGCCTAGAAACAGGTGCAATTGAAGATCTTGATGTGAAACTTCCCGACTATGTACTCAGGGAAATCGAACGCCGGACCGGATTCAACATCGAGTCGTACACCCTTCAATTAAACGGACGTCCAAAAATTGCCACTGGAGCATCCTCGCCAGTGCCGTTACCTTGACGCTCATCAGCACAGTTACAGGGCACCGTGATCGACCAGGACCGGGAGATTCTCCTTTTCGCTCCCGATCTTCTCGGTGAAAGCCTTGCTGCGGAAATCCCCACTGAAGAGCTGCCAGTTCGCATCAGACGGTCTGCTGATCAGCTGCAGGGTCACCCATCACTGGTGATCTGGTCATTGCCGACCGAGACCCAGCCTCTGATCCTCGAGCGGGAGATTCTTCAGCTGCAACAGCGCTGGACTCCTGCTCCTACGTTGCTGCTCTTACCAGCTGACTACGGACGTGACCCTCAGTCTCTGCTCTCGTTGAACTGCGACGGCATCCTTCAAGATCCAGACCTCGCAGCACTCAGGGATGCGGTTCAGACCCTTCTCAATGGAGGCAGAGTGCTGAAAATCAAGCCCCACTCTGAGCATTCCTCAACCAGCCAGCCAAGTCTGAGCATGGCGCAGTGGCTGCTTGTCAGTGGTTTGCAGCAGATCGGTCGGGATCTTCAGGTCATCGAAGCACTGCTCGATCCCCCGCCTGAACATTTCGTGATGCGACTGATGCTGGAAGGTCGCTGTCGCGAACTGCGCAGTGCCAAAAACCTGCTTCTGTGGCTTTGGGGACCTCTTCACACAGGCCTCGCTGATGTCATGCCACTGCATGATCAGAGCAAAACCCTTGAACTAACCCTGAACGACCGAGAACCAACGGCCGTCTGGAATGCCATTCAGCAACGACTCGAAGGTGCTGTGAGCAGTGGACTGGGCAACGGCACAGGCCAGTTGCTCGCCATTGAGGGACTTCACCCGGAACGCCGTCGCGACCTATTGCTGGCGCTTTTACAGCAATTGCATGAAGTTCTTCTTCGCCTGCGCGGTGATGAGCTCCTCGGCAAACGCGACCAGAAAGCACTGAGCGCTCGTTGGCAGTCTCTGCAGACGGAAGTGATGCAACAGGCGTTGCGCAGCGTCGCAGGCAATTACGTGCGCCTTCCCCAAGGGGAAAGTCTTGTTGCCGTGGCCGACCAACTGGTGGATCGCACCGATCTCCACCAATCGGATGATGAGCTGCCAGATCCGCAGACCATGCTGGCGTCACTCGTGCTGGACCAACCTGTCCTTGTGGATGGTCAGCTGCTTCCCTCAGACGACCCCAGAGCATTACTGCAGCTTGAGAACCTGATCAGCAACTGGCTGGTGCGTACAGCTGAACTCATTGGTTCCGAACTGCTCGGAATCTGCGGCGAATGGCCCGAACTGCGCCGGTATCTCCTGCAGCAGAACCTGATCTCAACTCGCGAACTGGAACGTTTGCGCAACCAACTCAACAGTCAGTCGCGCTGGCAAAACTGGATCGAACGTCCAATTCGTTTGTACGAGAGTCGCCGATTGCTGTTCAGCCTCAAAACCGGACGCATTGAACCCTTGCTGTTGACCGAGCCAAGGGATGAGGAGCTCAAGCGCCTGCGCTGGTGGCAACAACAGGTTGCTCTCATTGTTGAGGCCCGAGATGCCATCGCACCTCAGGTTCAGTCCTTAGTCAAACGTCTCGGGGACCTGATGGTGGTGGTTCTCACCCAAGTGGTGGGTCGAGCAATCGGTCTGATCGGACGCGGCATTGCTCAGGGGATGGGTCGAAGTCTCAGGCGCAGCTGATTCTCAGCTGCATCGGCTGACAAGGGTCAGAATGCACGCACTGTTTCGGTGCCATGACCGCGTTCCTGATCCGTTCCATCGTCGCGGTGCTGGCCTTGATGCTGATTGCACTGCCGGCTCAGGCCATCCGGGAAACCGATAGCTACGACGGCAATATTTTCGCGCTGTATGCCGGTAACGGTTCACTTGTTCCTCCTGCCGTCACCCTGGCTGATTCACAGCAGGCGGGTCGCACCAGCGTCATCGTTTACTACCTCGATGACAGCAGAACCAGCAAAGCTTTCTCTCCGGCCGTTTCGGAACTTCAAAGGCTGTGGGGGAACAGCGTGGACCTTCTGCCTTTGACCACTGATGCACTGCAGGGGAGAGCCACGAACGACAGAACTGATCCTGCGCACTACTGGCACGGAATCATTCCGCAGGTGGTGGTCATCAACGGAGATGGCCAGCTGTTACTCGATGGGGAAGGGCAGGTCCCACTGGAGCAGATCAATGCCGCCATAAGTGAGGCAACCGGTCTTCCCGCACCGCAGGGAGAAAGCATGAGCCTCAGTTTCAATGAGCTCAACACCGAGGTGATTTCACGTTGAACGATCACGTGGACGCCTTACGCTGCGCGCCATTGAGACCGGCCGACAGCCGACGTTGACATGTGTGTTCTGCTTGTGATCCTGCTCCTGATCGGCCTGGGAGTGTTATGGATCGAAGCGCGTCACCGTCTGCGACCCTCATCACCGCTGAAACTCCGTCAACTGGACTGGAGCGTAAGGCCATCGGGAGATGATCTTGAGTTGCAGGGATGGATTGAGATCAGCAACACTCACAAACGCATGGAAGTGATGGTGCCGGAGCTTCAGGTCAACCCAGTGCTGATCGGCAGCTCCGATCTCAACGATGTCACGGTCAAAACCAGGATCACGCCCCATCACCCTGATGAGGACACACGGGCTGACGGCTACTGGCCTGCCTACATCGTGAAGGGGCGCAAAAGCACCCGCATCCAGGTCAGCGTCACCCTCCATGGTCAGACAGGAGCTGCCATTGCTGATCGGGTCGATACGGTCTGGATGGATGTCAACTGGGTGAACTACGGACCCTTCGGCCGCGTTGATCGTCGCCAGGGCGTGGTGGTGCCTCTGCGCAAACCTGCTGTGCTTCAGCTCAGCAAAGCTGAATTCCGCTCCGGGGAGAACTGCAGAGTGCTTCCTTTGAAAACACACTTGCTTGGCCCTCTCGACAGCACCCTAGACGTGCTCCGCGACTACGCAGGTGAGCTGGTGCAGCCGGGAGACATTCTCACGATCGGGGAAACCCCTGTCGCCGTGATCCAGGGGCGATATACCCACCCCTCCATGGTCGAACCGACCTGGATTGCTCGCTTGCTCTGCCGCGTATTCCACCCCACCAGCAGCCTCGCCACCGCCTGCGGATTGCAAACACTGATTGACCAGGTCGGGCCGACTCGCGTCATCCTTGCTTGGTCAATCGGATTGGCACTCAAAATTGTTGGATTAAACGGCTGGTTCTATCGACTCGCCGGCGAACAAGCGCGTCTGATTGATGACATCACCGGGACGACACCCCCCTACGACCAAACCATCGTCCTTGGCCCCTCTGACCCGGTCCGTCTGTGCCAGGACGCTGCAGATGCTCTCGGCGTCGCCGTTGCGATCGTTGATGTAAACGATCTTGGTCGCGTGAAGGTGCTGGCCTCTAGCAACGGCTGCGATGAAGCGTTGTTGCATCGCGCCCTGCGCCCCAACCCTGCTGGAAATGCCAACGAGCGCACTCCACTGGTGCTGGTCCGACCAGCCTGACCTCAAACAACGAAAGGCGGCGATAGATTTGAGCAGTGGTGGAGGCCTGACGTGGCAGCGACAGCTGGATTCCGGCTCCGGGTCGAGCCTTTGAAAGCTGGTCATTTGAGCCAGATCGCTTCCACTGTGGATGCCTGTTCCAGCATCGATAACAGCGCTCTGCAGAGCTTGCTGGTTCAGTCATGGTTCAGCCGTCTTGAGCAGTTCCTGCCAGACCCGCTGAACGCTCGACTCACCCGGGTGCTGGCCCTGATCGAGTCGTCCTCAGAAGTCGCAGACCAGATCGAATCCCTGCTGCTGATGCGCTCCAGCAACCGTCGCAACAGTTGCTGGCAACTCGACGTTCTGTCGCTTGCGACCCCTCGTCACTTCAGTCGCCAACAAGGTCTTCGCCTTCTGATCCAGCAAGCGCTGAACGATGACATCGCTCGTTGTCGCAGCTGGCTTGTTCGCTGCGACCCCACGGATCGGCCGCAACTGGATCTGTTACGCGAGCTTGGCTTCCAGCCTCTACGCCAGGGGAGGATCTGGAATCCGCCGCTCATGGCTTCGCCATCCTCGGCGAACGCAACTAACGGTGGAGAGCGAACGAACAGTGGAGAGCTTCCGCAGGGACTTTGCTGGAGTCCCATCAACCGCGAGAACGCACGACAGCTTTTGTCCCTTGAGCAGTCGAGCATCAGCCCTCAACATCGGCAAATCCTCGATCGCCAATGGGGCGACCTGCTCGATCTGAGCGGTGGTGGTTCAACAGTTTTAACGTTTGAAAGAGAGGGAGATCCTCAGGTCATTGCGGGGCTGATCAGGCGCCCATGGGGGATCGATTCACCCCGTCTTGAACTGCTGCGGGGACCGGCGTGGGATGAGCGCATTGGCGCTGGGTTACCCGCAGCGTTACTGCAGCTGCTGAACCAGCAGATCCCACCATCACTTCTGGTGTCGGACGACGACCAACAACTGAAGGACGTTCTCGCAAGTCAGGGATGGCGGGAAGGATCCCTGGAAATGATGCTGGGACGAAGCATCTGGAGACGCGTGCAGCAGCGCAACCTGGGGGGTCTACGACCGCTTGAATCCATGCTCGGTCGTCTGCAGCCTCAACAACCGCAGCTGCCAACCCCGAGCCTGGCCCCGAGGCGCTGAGTTGACTTCACCTCCCCAGGCGCGGTCAGCACTCAGCCTTGATGTCGGCCGTCGAAGGATCGGGCTCGCAGGCTGCGACGGCCTTGGATTGACTATCACTCCACTCAAAGCATTGCAACGTGGCGACTTCGATCACGATGTCAGCCAAATCAAGACACTCTGCGACGCGCGCCGGGTTGAGGCTCTGATTGTTGGTCTACCCCTAGACGATGCGGGTAAGCCCACCATGCAGGCCAAACATTGTCATCGCTACGGCGTCCGACTGGCTCGTGCTCTGTCCCTGCCAATGGCCCTTGTGAATGAGCACAGCAGCAGCTGGGCAGCGGCAGAGCGCCATCAGCTACATGGAGATCGCACTGGGCGACTGGACAGTGCCGCGGCCGCACTGCTGCTCGAACAGTGGCTTGCCGATGGGCCTGAACCACAACCAGTCCAGATGGCGCCTGCGAAACGTGGCGAAACGGATGCTGATGCAAGATCCTGGGCTTCAATTCCTCCAGCGCCATGAGTTCCAGCGGACCTGCTTCCAACGGTGAGGTGCCCACCATTCTCGTCAAGGACCGTGACGGACACGACCTGCTCTGTTTTCTTGAGCAGCTCATTCCTCTTGATGAGAAGGATTATGCGCTTCTCACGCCTGTTGATACACCTGTGTGTCTGTTCCGTCTGCGCGACGGGGATGATCCCGAACTGATCGAAAGCATCGCCAGCAGCGAGCCGATTCTTTCGGTCGCTGATGTGGTGCTTCAGGAACACGATCTCACCTTGGTCCGCTCAGCGGTGACTCTGACCGTGAACGGTGAGCTTGATGAACCCGATCCTGACGATCTCGACGAGGAGGACGTTGACGATGAATCCGAAACCTATGAGCTGTTGGTGAGCTTTCTCGTGGAGGAACAGGAATATGGCCTGTACATCCCTCTGGATCCCTTTTTCGTGGTGGCAAGAATGGACGACGGTGCAGCCTTGCTTGTTGAGGGTGAGGAGTTCGACCGCGTTCAACCACGGATTGAAGCCGAGCTGGATGAGCAGGGGCTTCCTGAGTGATGCAGCGTCACTGGCTGATACCGGATTGGGATCCGGGCCTGACCCTGGCCCACTTACCCCTGGAACCCTTGATTGGGAGGGGTATCAAGGTTCTATTGCTGGATGTGGACCGCACCCTGCTCCCAGGGCGTGGCGTGGAACTGCCCGCTCCAATGCGTCGCTGGGCCAAGGATGCATCGCGTTTGTTGCACATTCATCTGATCAGCAATAACCCTTCGCGCCAGAGAATCCAGGCAGTGGCGGATCAGTTGAATGTGACTTACACCTGCTCAGCATCAAAACCTCGCCGTGGAGCTATTCGTCGAGTGATCAGCACGCTTCCCAATGCGACGACCGAGATCGCCATGGTGGGAGATCGTGTGTTCACCGATGTTCTTGCCGGCAACAGACTGGGGCTTTACACCGTGCTGGTGAAACCGCCACGCCCCGACGGCACAGCCTGCAGTCACGATCGCGTGCAAAGGCTGGAACGGCATCTCGCCAGATTTTTCGGAGCAGTGGGGCAATGACCCTCAGGGTTGTAAAAGTGGGGACAAGCCTGCTGAGACAACGCCAAGAGACGTCTACGGCCGAAGCAATTGCACAGTTGTCCAACAACTTGGCGGACAGCATGGGCCGCGGCGATCGCACGGTGCTCGTGTCGTCTGGAGCCGTTGGCCTGGGCTGTCAACGACTCGGCATGACTCAGCGGCCCCTCAGCCTTCCAGGCCTGCAAGCTGCAGCATCCGTGGGCCAGGGATATCTGATGAGCCTGTATGAAAAAGAATTCTCCCACCATTCCATTCCAGTCGCACAGGTGCTTCTCACGCGCGCCGACTTGGCAGACCGCCTGAGCTACCACAACGCGTCTGCAACATTGAATCAGCTGCTTGATTGGGGAGTACTCCCCGTGGTGAATGGAAACGACACGGTGTCTTCAGATGAGCTGAAATTCGGTGACAACGACACACTCTCAGCACTCGTTGCTGCAGCGGTCAAAGCCGATGAATTGATCCTGCTGACTGATGTTGACAGTCTCTATTCAGCAGATCCTCGTAGTGATCTCAACGCCACACCAATCAAGGATGTGCATGATCCCGAGCAGATCGGAGAGCTCGAGGAAGGAGCCAGTAGCGGTGGCCGATGGGGTACCGGGGGCATGGCCACGAAACTTGCAGCAGCTCGTATCGCCACCGCAAGCGGCATCACAGTGCATCTGGGCGATGGCCGGAAACCAGAGTCATTGCAGAACATTCTGCGAGGCGGTCGAGGCGGCACTGTGTTCCATCCCCACCCTCAACCGTTGGGCAATCGCAAGAGTTGGCTAGCTCATGCACTGCAACCAACAGGCTCGCTGCGCTTGGACCCCGGAGCCTGTCGAGCACTGCTAAAAAAGGGAGCTTCGCTTCTGCTGGTTGGCGTCACAGAGCTGAACGGACAGTTCGAGGCCAACCAGGCTGTGCTTCTGCTCAATGAGGATGGCCAGGAGGTGGCTCGCGGCCTCACAACGATGAGCAGCGAGAAGTTGAATCATCTGCTGACCCAGCAGTCATCGAATGCCACAGCCGATGGCGGCTCACCAGTGGTGGTGCATCGCGACGCCATGGTGCTGATGATGCCAACGACACAACAAGCAGAGAATTCATGATCGATGCAAGTTTGTCAATGCGAAACAGGTCGATCTGATGCTTTCAAGACCGCCTGCTGAATCAGTTCAGACGCAATTCACAGATCAAATCGAAGACTATTTGCTTGCAGAAAGCCCAAGATAATATCCAAATCCGTTGGCACAAATCATGCTAAGGAAGAGAAAAGGAATGATGATATTGGAATAATCGTGAGCCAGCCAAGACGTCAGCAGAAAAGCACCGACAGAGGCAGCAGCAAACAAACTGATGATCGGATCCTGTTTCGCCGACATGACATCGTTAAGCACGAAAATTAGAGTAGCGAAAGACTCTCCTTGCAGCTGTATCAGCATCTACAGCGGCGAACATCACAGGTCAATCATCAACCAGCAAACGCTCAATAAGCCGCGAATCATCCAACCAAGCCAAGAATCATTCAGGAAGACGGAGCAAGGATGGCTCCTAAAAGTAGATAAGACTATCGAATCGAACAAAAAGCGAGGAACTAATTCAGCGCAGGCAAGATCACATAAATATAAAGGAGAAGACCTGAATACAGACCTCCAAGAATTAAAAACCACTTCGACATCATTCATGAATAATTTGACACAGCATAGCCAAGAGGCAGCTCATGCTCTTGCCGACCCAAACATCATCGAGCAAACAACAGCTTCAGGCCGGCAAAGACGAGACACTGAGATGCGTTCAAACGCTGAATGCCAGCAATAACCATTCATACCAACAAGATCAAAGAGTTAACCCTTGACAGTCGTTGAAAATCAGGATTCAGGAAATAACAATGTTTGCACGAATAGGAGTAGCAATCAGACTCACAAGAAGCCGAAAATCTCTACCAAAATGTTGAGAGCTCACCGCGTTGCGCAAACAGAATCCGCCAGCGTTGCCTGTTCAAACTCTCGATCAGTCGTGATTTCGGAACAGTCGGGCATGCATCATCGAGGTCTTAGCCGGCTAACTTGACCGCAACTTCTCACTGGTTTTTCAAAGGCTGTTAGTAACGAATGCGTTGCAAACCAGTTGGAGAATGTCAGCTGTGAACACGATGTTCAGTCAAACCGGTACGTCCCCATGCGCTTCAGCGAGTTGATCGCCATTCTTGAGCAGGGCGAGTCAGGCGTTCTGAAGGTTTCCGCAGGCCAGGATCCCGAACTCCGAGGAGCCGCCTCTCTCGAATGCGCACAAGCTGATCAACTCAGCTTCCTTGAGCAAGGCAATGCGCTAGTCGCAAGCCTTGAAACCAGTGGCGTAGGTGCTGTCTTGATCCCTGATCAAGAGGAGTTGAAGGCGCTTGCTGAACACCGAAAACTGTCTTGGGCCGCCTGTCGCGATCCTCGATTGGCTTTCGCTGAAGCGCTCGAACAACTGCATCCCCGTCCTGTACCGAACGCGGGCATCCATCCCAGCGCCGTGATCTCCGATCGCGTGCAGATTGGAGCTGGTGTCAGCGTGTCCGCCAACGTGACGATTGGGGATGACACCCGGATCGGAGCGCAAACCGTGATTCATCCAGGAGTGGTGATCTACGGCAACGTGGACATCGGGGAAGGCTGTGAATTGCACGCCAATGCTGTTTTGCACCCCGGCTGCCGTATCGGCAGGGGTTGTGTCGTTCATTCCAATGCAGTCGTCGGATCAGAAGGGTTTGGCTTTGTGCCAACGGCCAAGGGTTGGCGCAAGATGCCCCAGACCGGTTTGGTTGTTCTCGAAGACGGTGTCGAGATCGGATGTGGCAGCACAATTGATCGTCCTTCCGTCGGTGAAACGCGGATTGGTGCCGGTAGCAAAGTCGACAACCTCGTGCAGATCGGTCATGGCGTCGTGACAGGACGGGGCTGCGCCTTGGCCTCTCAGGTGGGGATCGCCGGTGGAGCACGTCTGGGCGATGGGGTGATTCTCGCCGGACAGGTGGGCGTCGCCAACCGTGCGGTGATCGGCGACAGAGCGATCGCCAGCTCCAAAAGCGGCATCCATGGCGAAATCGCTTCAGGGGAAGTGGTGAGCGGATATCCAGCCATTCCGAACAGGCTCTGGCTGCGCTGTTCTGCGGCCTTCAGCAAATTGCCTGAAATGACCAAACAGCTGCGTCAACTTCAGCGTCAGGTTGAACCAGCGGTCTCTGGTTCTGAAGGATCAGAGACCGCTCAGTAATCTCGCACCAGCACTGTCCGGGCTCGGCAACATGGATCAGCATCGTGTCGTTCTTCTGCCCGGCGATGGCATCGGCCCGGAAATCACCGCCATAGCCCGTCAGCTTCTCGAAGCCGTCGCCGCACGTTTTGACTTCAACCTGACGTTCGATGAACAGCCGATCGGTGGAGCCGCCATCGACGCCACCGGAGAACCATTACCGGCAAGCACTCTGGAGACCTGCCGTTCAGCCGATGCTGTGTTGCTTGCAGCCATCGGCAGTCCCCGTTTCGATGCATTGCCGAGAGCCAAGCGACCGGAAAGCGGACTGCTGGCTTTGCGTTCTGGGATGGAGCTGTTCGCCAATCTCCGACCGGTCAAGATCGTGCCTGCCTTGATCGATGCCAGCAGTCTCCGGCCAGAAGTGATTGAAGGAGTTGATCTGATGGTCGTCCGTGAGCTTACGGGTGGCATTTACTTCGGCCAACCGAAAGGGCGAATCGAAGCAGACGGAGAAGAACGGGGCTTCAACACCATGACCTACTCGGATTCAGAGGTTGATCGAATCGCCAGAGTGGCTTTCGAGCTGGCGGGTGAACGTACGGGACGACTGTGCTCGGTGGACAAGGCCAACGTGCTTGATGTCAGCCAGCTGTGGAGAGACCGGGTGGATGCCTTGTCGAGCAACTACAGCAACGTGGAGGTGAGTCACATGTACGTGGACAACGCTGCGATGCAGCTCGTTCGAGCCCCACGTCAGTTCGATGTCTTACTCACAGGCAATCTTTTCGGCGACATCCTCAGCGATGAAGCAGCGATGCTCACCGGATCCATCGGCATGCTTCCCTCAGCGTCGCTCGGAAGTGAAGGGCCCGGGCTCTTTGAGCCGGTGCATGGATCAGCTCCGGATATTGCCGGCCAAGACAAGGCCAACCCCATGGCCATGGTTCTCTCCGCAGCGATGATGCTTAGAACAGGCTTGAAGCAACCCAGCGCAGCAGACGCATTGGAACAGGCTGTTGATCAGGTGCTGGCGAAGGGCTTTCGTACCGGCGATCTGATGGCGGAAGGTTGCACACCACTGGGTTGCAGGGCCATGGGTGAAGAGCTGCTCAAAGCACTCTGATCAGATTTGATCAAGCAAATTTCGAAATCGGTCCGTTGACCTGCCAAACTCTTCGGGCCAGATCTGCCTCCGTCGATGTCGAAGCGTCACCCCGTCGTGGCTGTCACCGGTTCCTCAGGTGCCGGCACCAGCACCGTGAAGCGTGCCTTCGAGCACATCTTCGCGCGTGAAAGCATCACACCGGCTGTCGTTGAAGGCGACAGCTACCACCGCTTTGAGCGGATGGCCATGAAAGATGCCATGGCTGATGCTTTGGCCAAGGGTGAGAACTTCTCCCACTTCGGCCCTGAAGCCAACCTCTTTGACAAGCTTGAGGAACTGTTCCGCGTCTATGGAGAGACAGGCGGTGGGCAGAAGCGCTACTACCTGCACAGTCCAGAGGAAGCCGCTGAGCACAATTCCCGTTTGGGAGTTGATCTCAATCCTGGCCAGTTCACCCCCTGGGAAGACATCCCAACTGGCACAGACCTGTTGTTCTACGAAGGGCTTCACGGTGGCGTTAAAGGTGATGCCTACGACGTGGCATCACTTGCAGATCTTCTGGTGGGTGTGGTGCCGATCACCAACCTCGAATGGATCCAGAAGATCCACCGCGACAATGCTGAGCGCGGCTATTCCGCCGAGGCGATTGTGGACACCATCCTGCGCAGGATGCCTGACTACATCAATCACATCTGTCCTCAGTTCAGCCGCACCGATATCAATTTCCAGAGGGTCCCAACGGTCGATACCTCCAACCCATTCATCTGCAGGAACATTCCCAGCCCGGATGAGAGCTTTGTGATCATTCACTTTCGCAAGGGTGCTCGAGAGAAGTGGGGGATTGACTTCAACGATCTTCTGAACATGATCCACGACTCGTTCATGTCCAGTCCCACCAGCATCGTGGTGAACGGCGGCAAAATGGGTTTTGCCATGGAACTGATTCTCACTCCAATCATCCACCGCATGATTGAAGAGAAGAAAAAGATGAACTGATTTCTGTTCATCAATAGCCCCAATCAGTCCTATCGTGGGCTCATCTGATTGTTCAGGTGAGCCTATTTCTGTTTCACCTCCCTCCTTCGTGATCGCGGGAGCCGGCGGAAACGCCAGCCTCACTCCACGCTGGGACCGAGTGGACAGCAGGCGCCTGATCGCTTTGGCCCGAAAAATTTATTTCCAACATCTGAGCGAATCAGCCCATTCGCTCGACCCCTGCGGAGTTGTCGTGAAGATCAATCTCACTGAGGGGCGTGTGGTTCTCGAGGCTCCAACGCTGTTGCCTGATGAACAATTCATCAGTGCAGAGCTGATCAGTCGAAGGCTAAGGCGACCACGCAATCCCAAAGAACGGGTCAAGGGGCAAGGGTCGTGAACCCACTCCTGGTTTCGATCGTGCTGCTCACAGGAGCGTGTGTTGGCAGCTTCATTAACGTCGTCACCTGGCGACTTCCGCGAGAGGAGTCCGTTGTTTGGCCAGGCAGTCACTGTCCTCGCTGCGGTCATTCCGTGCGATGGCACGACAACATTCCCGTGATCGGCTGGCTGGCATTAAGAGGACGCTGCCGCAACTGCGATCAACCCATCTCTGCTCGCTACCCCCTCGTTGAGGCTCTCACTGCAGGGTTATGGCTGAGTGCAGTGTGGGCCATCGGCTTCAGGGTTGACACGTTGTCATCAGACCCCATGACGACTCTCGTAACGCTGGTGGGTGGAGTCGTGCTGATCAGCCTGTTAATGCCGATGGTGCTGATCGACATCGATCACCTTTGGTTACCGGAACCGATCTGCCGCGCAGGAGTGATCACAGGACTGCTGGCGAGCGCCCTGGTTGCTGCCTTTGGACATCCGGAGATCGGGAATAGCCTTCTGTTCAATCATCTGTTGGCGTCAGCCGCGGGGTTACTGGTGCTGGAAGGTCTCAGTGCTCTGGCGGAACGCTTGGTGGGACAGCCTGCACTGGGATTGGGTGACGCCAAACTGGCAGCCATGGCAGGTGCCTGGCTGGGACTGGCTGGACTAGGAATGTCGATGGGGATCGCGGTGATCTCAGGAGCGATTTTCGGGGTGATTGGCAGGATCACCGGACGCCTGCAACCCAGACAACCTTTCCCGTTCGGCCCCTTCATTGCCCTGGGGATTTGGTTGGTCTGGTTGATGGGCCCTCAATGGTGGTGGAGTCAGTGGGTGGCACTGATCGGGTCGTGAACAAAATCAGACGGCCGCACCGCCACCAGCGCCTGCAATGTCAAAAGCTCCTCCTGCTTTGACGTTGGCCAGCAGAGTTCCATCGAGAAATTGCTGATCGAGCAAGATCAATGCCGCTGGACTGGAATCGGCCAAGCGCAGTCGTTTCAGAACAAATCGAGCTTCGGATTCTTCCTGCAGCTGCTCACCCACAAACCAATCGAGCATGGCTGTGGCAGTCCTATCCCCTTCATTTTCCGAAAGCGTATAGATATTATTGATCGACTTGGTGACAGTTTTTTCCATCTCATACACCTTGTCAAAAAGCGTTTTAACAGACTGCCACTCTCTCTCAGGCGACTCAATCGTAGGCAGCTGAACATTACATTCGCTATCAACTAGATAGGCAATGAATTTAGAGGCATGGCCTCTTTCCTCAGTGCTTTTATTGAGCATGTAGCTAGAGAAACCAATTAAATCTCTCTCACGCAACCAAATCGACATCGCCAGGTAGGTATGACTAGCCTGAAACTCAAGCGCAAGATGTTCATTGATTGCCGAAGTATGAGATGCCATTAAAAGAATGCCAATAATTTTTTATAGACAAACAACCGCATGTGAGTCCTAGAGCAAAGATTAAAAGCGACCGGAATCACACCTCTTGAGTGACAAATGTTACGCGCAGCACCGCCTGCTTCGGTGCTCGATTGATGGTGTGACTGTGAACGGAATTGAGACAAAAAATTCCATCAACATCGTCTTGAAAAGGCTCCTGGAAAAGAAGAGAAGCCCCGATGGCATGGTTCTTGGCCCGGTCCGTCTTTTAATGGGCTGGTCTGGATTGTCCCCGTGTCTCTTTTCGACTGGTTCGCTGATCGCCGCAAGGGTCAGTCCGTGGTCAAGGTCGCACAAGAACCCGAGGAGGGGGATGGTCTCTGGAGCAAATGTCCTGAGTGCTCCCAGGTGGTCTATCGCAAAGACCTTCTGGCCAACGCAAGTGTTTGCGGCAACTGCAGTTATCACCACAGAATCTTTAGTGCTGAGCGAATCGCGATCATTGCCGACGAAGGAAGCTTTGAACCGCTTGACGAAGACCTGACTCCTACTGACCCGCTTGGGTTCAAGGATCGACGAGCCTATGCCGATCGTCTGCGAGAGACCCAAGCCAGCACAGGGCTTCGCGATGGGGTGATTACGGGATTGTGCCGAGTGGACGAGATCCCCATGGCCCTTGCGGTGATGGATTTCCGTTTCATGGGCGGATCCATGGGCTCGGTGGTGGGAGAAAAAATCACCCGGCTGATCGAGGCGGCCACAGCCAAACAACTTCCTTTACTCATCGTCTGTGCCTCCGGAGGCGCACGCATGCAAGAAGGCATGCTGAGCCTCATGCAGATGGCCAAGATTTCCGGAGCGCTGGAACGCCATCGCGAAGCGGGTGTGCTTTACATGCCGCTGCTGACGCACCCCACAACAGGTGGCGTAACGGCGAGCTTCGCCATGCTCGGCGATTTGATCCTCGCCGAGCCTAAGGCTCTGATCGGTTTTGCCGGCCGGAGAGTGATTGAACAAACCCTGCGGGAGAAGCTTCCCGATAACTTCCAAACGGCCGAATACCTCCAAGAGCATGGGTTCGTTGACACAATCGTGCCGAGAACACAGCTGAAGAACACCTTGGCAACTCTTTTAAGCCTGCATGGCTGTCGTCCCGAGGTCGCCGTCGAGGCATGAATATCAATCTGAGGAAAACAGTCCATCAGTGGCTGACATCAGCACTGTTGGCTTTACTGGTTCTGGTTTTAATGCAGACGGGTGTCGCTCAACCGGTTTTCGCCGGTCCTGTTGATTGGCGTGAAGTGCCATCAACCAGCGAAGGGCAGCAGTGGTGGGACGCAGGCAGCGTCCGCAGAACAAGAGAGGGCAATGTGTCAGTTCTCAGTCGATACAGCCTGAAAACCGATGATGAATCGCCTGCCCTGGGGACTCTTGTGGTGATGGAAATCGATTGTGATCAGTCGCTCTATAGAGACACACAGAAGAACGGACTGCCCCGCTTCAGAGCTGACTGGGAAGCGCCGGCCAAGGATGATCTGATCACCGAAGTCATCAACGCCGTTTGCAGTTCAGAACTGGTCTGACTGCGTCCCTGTCTGTATCCGCCGCCCGCTTTTCCATGGCTCCCAGTCCGATCTCTCAACGCCCGATTGGTGTTGCCATCGCCGGCCTCGGCTTCGGCGAAGCGGTTCATCTTCCTGCTCTGCAGAACGTTCCCGAGCTGGAACCTGTCGCTCTCTGGCACCAAAGGCAGGATCGACTGGATAAGGCCTGCAGCAACTCCGGCCTGAGGGGTTACCACTGCTGGGACTCACTCCTTGAGGATTCCCGAGTCGATGCAGTGATCATTGCCACACCACCGGCACCTCGTTTTGAGCTGGGGATGCGAGCGCTGAAGGCGGGGAAACATCTGCTGCTTGAGAAGCCCGTCGCCCTGAATGCGCAGGACGTGGCGGATCTGCAGCGCGAAGCCATTGGCAGAGGTCTCAGCGTTGCTGTGGATTTCGAATACAGGGCAGTTCCCCTGTTTCAACAGGCAGCACGCCTTCTTGAGCAGGGAGCTGTGGGGACCCCCTGGCTGGTGAAACTGGATTGGTTGATGAGCAGCAGAGCCAACCCGCAACGAGCCTGGAACTGGTACTCACAGGCCAATCAAGGTGGAGGCGTCATCGGAGCGCTTGGCACCCATGCCTTTGACACCTTGGCGTGGTTGATCGGCTCTGTTGGAGAACCACAGGCCATGACACGCACCGCCATTGAACAGCGACCCGATTCCGAAGGCAACATGCGGCCCGTTGATGCTGACGACATCGCCCTGATCAATGTGGACTTAGGGACCCATCAAGGTGGGACCGTCGCCGCACAAGTCGCCCTTTCCTCGGTTGCCCGCAATGGTCGTGGTTGCTGGATTGAGATCTACGGATCCGAGGGCAGCCTGGTTCTGGGGAGTGAGAACCAGAAGGATTATGTGCATGGCTTTTCGCTCACCCTGCAACAAGGCGGAGACGCGCCTCGCAACGTCCAACCAGATGAGGATCTGCGCTTCGCGACGACGTGGAGTGATGGACGCGTCGCACCGGTCGCGCGTCTTCAGAGCTGGTGGGCGCAGAGCATTCAAAAGGGCCATCCGATGGTGCCTGGCCTAGCTGAAGGTCTCGCGAGCCAGCAGGCCTGTGACAGGACGTTGACGTCACGCTGATTCAGACAACGAACTACACACCTTCAACTTCGTATCAACAGTGACTGCTTTGCGTGACTTTGAAAATGCCATATAAATATGAAATAGCTTTAATCAATATGAATTTTCTTTGATCAATGATCAAAAAAGCAACCTGTTTTGCTGCGCTCCTATTGATGGCGGCGTGTTCATCTGGAACGGTCAGCAAGGATTCAGCCAAGGACAACCCAGCTTCCAACAACAGCGAGGTCGAGGCCTATGAACAAAACGAGACCACCCTTTCTGGCGAACAGAACAACAAAGATTTCGTCAACACAGTCGACGACAAGGCTCTCGTTAGCGCGCTGAGGGATGGCGGTCATGTCATCTACATCCGTCATGCCAAAACCACGAAGGACTGGGGCGACCAGGTCAGCCCAGAACTGGATCTCGCTGATTGCAGCACTCAGCGTCGCCTGAGCGATGAAGGCAAGGCTGATGCCAAAACGATCGGTGAAGGCATCAAGGCCGCAGGCATTCCTGTTGGAGATGTCATCTCAAGCGACTACTGCCGTGCGTACAACACGGCTGATTTGGCTTTCGGCACCTACACCAAGAACTCAGATCTGAATTTCCTGCCCTGTGTTGAGTGCACTCCTGAGGATTACGAGAACTACGCAAAGCGCGTTGCTCCCTTGATGTCCGCGAAACCTGAAGCCGGCAAAAACACATTCCTCGTTGGGCACGATGACCCCTTCCAGGGAGTGACGATGCCGGTGGTTCCAACCAATGGAATTTATCCCGCACCCATGGGTGTTGCCTACGTTGCAAAGCCCCTCGGTGATGGCAATTTCGAGCTGGTTGCCAAAATCCTTCCCAATCAGTGGCAGGCCCTCTCTGAGCTTTGATTCGGCCTACTCCTGATTGAGACTGCAAAGACCAAAAAGCTGGCTCCTTGAGGAGCCGGCTTTTTTATGCAACACAGCCCAGAACAAAGTGAGCTGGTTTGAGGAGAAGGAATTGACATCAGCTCGTCGACTGAACGGACAAGTCGACATCAGTCTGAATCGCTTAGCCCAGTTACCAGCGCGCTGCAACCAATCAGGGCAGCAACGATCAAATGTTTCAGCTAGTACGTAGCAAATCTCACTTAAGGGTGTAAACAGAGAGGCTTGGGTGTCCTTCTGGACCCCGAGACTCTCTCAATTCCGAAGAATCAAATGGCACTGTCTGATTATTCCTCCGAACTGATTGCAACCGCACAATCTCTCGCCTCACCTGGCAAAGGGATTCTTGCTGTGGATGAATCCACCAAGACCATCGGCAAGCGCTTGGGCTCCATCGGAGTTGAGAACACCGAAGCCAATCGCCAGGCCTATCGCGGAATGCTCTTCACCACAGCCGGTCTCGGAGACTTCATCAGTGGAGCCATTCTTTACGAAGAGACCCTCTTCCAAAACCATGCCGACGGCGAGTCCATGGTGAACAAACTTGGCAAGCTGGGAATCATTCCTGGTATCAAGGTTGACATGGGCCTCCGTCCGCTCGTCGGCGCAGGCTCGGTTGAAACCCTTTGCACTGGTCTGGACGGACTGGTCGAGCGTGCAGCCGACTACTACGCACAAGGAGCACGCTTCGCAAAATGGCGCGCTGTTCTGCAAATCACCTCTGACGGCTGCCCCTCACCTCTGTCTGTTCGGGAGAACGCCTGGGGACTGGCTCGTTATGCACGCTCAGTCCAGGAATCAGGTCTTGTGCCGATTGTGGAACCAGAGATCCTGATGGATGGTGATCACACGATCGAAACCACAGCCCGAATTCAGGAGCACGTGATCCAAGAGGTGTATCACGCTTGCCAGGCCAACGGTGTTCTGCTTGAAGGAACCCTGTTGAAGCCCTCGATGACCGTGCAGGGAGCCGATTGTTCCGAGAAAGCAGATCCAGCCAAAGTGGCTGCCATGACCGTGCGCACTCTGGAGCGCAGCGTCCCAGCAAGCGTTCCCGGCATCGTTTTCCTGTCCGGTGGTCTTAGCGAAGAAGCTGCTTCGGTGTACCTGAACAACATGAACACCATTGAGCGCAAAGCGAAATGGAATCTTGGCTTCTCTTACGGAAGAGCACTGCAGCACTCCTGCCTGAAGGGATGGGCTGGCACGAACCTTGAAGCCGGCCAGAAAGCACTGCTGGCACGCGCCCAGGCCAACTCTGAGGCCTCACTCGGTCGCTATGTACCCGGATCACAGCCCTCCTCAGATGAGCAGCTGTTCGTAGCGGGCTACACCTACTGACCAAGCATCACGCACAGCCTGACAGCGCTTGTGAAACAGGCGTGCGTGACAAATTAAACACCATTCAGGTAAAGTCTCGGCCCTACGGACCTTTTGTCCGATAGGGCTTTTTTTTGGACTTTCTCTATGGCGCTCGTTCCGCTTCGGCTTCTGCTCGACCACGCTGCCGAAAACGGCTACGGCATTCCTGCATTCAACGTCAACAACCTTGAACAGGTGCAGGCAATCATGGAAGCGGCCGACGAGACCGATAGTCCGGTCATCCTGCAGGCTTCCCGTGGCGCACGCAGCTACGCAGGTGAGATCTTTCTGCGCCACCTGATCCTGGCTGCCACTGAAACCTATCCCCACATTCCCGTGGTGATGCATCAGGACCATGGCAATGCTCCTGACACCTGCTACTCGGCAGCAATCAATGGATTCACCTCCGTGATGATGGATGGATCCCTCGAAGCTGACGCCAAAACACCTGCCAGCTACGACTACAACGTTGCTGTCACCAAGCAGGTTGTTGATTTCGCTCACTCCGTTGGCGTGAGTGTCGAAGGTGAGCTGGGATGCCTGGGCTCACTAGAAACCGGAAAAGGTGAAGCTGAAGACGGCCATGGCTTCGAAGGTGAGCTGTCCAAGGACATGCTGCTGACAGATCCAGCAGAAGCTGCTGATTTCGTGGCCAAAACCAAGTGCGACGCGCTGGCCATCGCGATCGGTACCAGCCATGGTGCTTACAAATTCACCCGCAAACCCACCGGTGAAGTGCTGGCAATCAGCCGAATCGCTGAAATTCACAAAGCGATCCCCAACACGCACCTCGTGATGCATGGTTCCTCTTCCGTGCCACAGGAGTGGCTGGAGATGATCAACAAGCATGGTGGTTCAATTCCTGAAACCTATGGAGTTCCTGTGGAGGAAATCCAGGAAGGAATTCGCAACGGTGTTCGCAAAGTGAACATCGACACCGACAATCGCCTTGCCTTTACTGCGGCAGTGCGTGAGGCGGCGATCGCCGATCCAGCCAATTTTGATCCCCGCCATTTCAACAAGCCAGCTCGCAAATACATGAAGCAGGTCTGTCTCGACCGCTATCAGGAGTTCTGGGCCGCAGGCAACGCCAGCAAGATTCAACAGCAGAGCATCACCTACTACGCCGGCCTCTATGCCAAAGGCGCACTGGATCCCAAAGCTGCTGTTGCTGTCTGATCAACTTGACCACGCAACTTGCATCGAACAGGGGCCATCAGGCCCCTTTTTTTTACGGCTGTTTGAAGACTTCAAAGATTCAGCGGCGTCTCGCTCAATAGCGAATCAAAACTGCGTCAATCATGATCAGCCCGAAGCAAACTGATCGAATCAGCAAAGAAGAGGTGAGCCAATAGCAAGGTGAGATCTAGCATGGGAATCCTTTGATCAATCTCGAATGGATGGCGAACAGAATTCAATCTCGCCCGTTCAGCGGCGATCATTCGACCGACTGATCAACTTCACTGATGCAGTTGTTGCGATTGCCATCACCCTTCAACTGCTTCCGCTGGTTGACATCAAATCGACAGGGGGAGAATCGATATGGCAACTGATTAGCGATAACTCATCTCAGATTTTTGCATTTTGGCTGAGCTTTTTAATCCTTTCCGTGTTGTGGCTTAAGCACAATCAGGTCTTCAATTCGATGAGAACGTTTGACGGAACAATTTTTTGGCTGAATTCATTATGGATGGCATTAATTGTTTTCCTTCCCTGGCCCACAGCACTCTATGGTTCATTGAATGATGGGCAGATGATTGCAAGCAATGGAGTCGGCCTTCTCTACTGGTGGACTCTTGCATTGATTAGCGGCATTGGATGGCTCATCGCAATCCATGCCTGGCAGAAGCCCGAGCTGCTTGAGCAGTCAGCCCTGATCAAAGGTCGTGAGGGTTCAGGACTCAATAAATCTCGAGGAGCAAGCTTCGTTGCAGCCTTTCTGTTAATTGGTCTAGCCGCAGAATTTTCGCCTCAATTCGTGCCCTATCTGACTCTTGGGATGATTCCAATGGACTTGCTATTGAGAAAAAAGATAAGAGGCAAAACCCGAAGAATTGAGGCACGCAACAGACGCTGAACGAGACCCTTTAGGCCTGCAGTGTGAGTTGGCCTGATGATGCATCGAGCAATGCTTCGCGTCCAAGAGGCAGTGCCCAATTCGGCAGACCATGACCAAGAGGAAGATCCATTACAAGAGGTACGCCGAGATCACTGAGACGTTCGTCAAGGATTTCCGGCATGGAGAAATCGCCAGGAAGAACATCGTCTTCTTTCCAGCTGAAGCGACCACAGGCCACTCCGGCCAAACCCTTGAACAGACCAGCGCTGCGCCACTGGGTGAGCATGCGATCCACTCGATAGGGCGCCTCTCCAACATCCTCGAGCACCAGAATCGCCCCTTTGAGCGAGGGGAACCAACGGGTCCCAATCAGATGGGTGGCAACCGTGAGGTTCGTGACCACCAGTCGTCCCCGTGCCTGACGACCGTGACGTCCTCGTCCTTGCAATGGTTGCGTCGGTCGTCCAGTCAGCAGGTCAACCGTGCGTTGCCACTGCTCCTCGACTCCCCAGGCAGAGCCATGAATGGCTCCCAGCAGACCGGCCTGCCATTGGGCGAGCAGCAGAGCACTGCTGTCAGAAAAACCTAGAGACCAAAAGGGGCGATCAGGAAACCGCAGGCCAGACTCCAGCACACGCGCTGCACCCCAACCACCTCCCACGTACACCACGCCATCGAGAGTGGGGTCGTTCCAGGCGTTTTCGATTGAGGCACGCCGCTGATCATCGGTGGCCGAGAACCATTGCCACTGACCTCTGACGCTCTCTGGAATTTCAAGATGCCAGCCTTGGGCGGCGCATCGCTGCAGCAACGGAGTGAAATCCGTTTCAGGATCCATCCACGTGCCTGGATTGATGGCTCTCAGCCGTGAGCCTCGGCGAAGGGGAGGCACTGGCAGAGGTTGACGCGACCTAGACGTGGCTTTGCCATGACCTCCAGCCAAGGACACAGCAACTCCTGAGCCGGCGGAAAGAGCCAGCGCCAGAAGAGAACGACGACGCATGGGTCAGGAGAGCAGCGCTTCCAGGATGGCTCGACCTGCGGTTCCTCCCGTCTGCTGATCACAGGCTCGCTCAGGATGAGGCATCAGTCCGAGCACCGAACCCGAGGCATTGGTGATGCCGGCGATATCCGACACGGAACCATTGGGGTTCACGCAGTACTGCAAGGCGATGGCGTCATCGTCCTGAAGCTGCTTCAGCGTGTCATCACTGCATTGATAGCGCCCCTCGCCATGGGCAATCGGCAGGGAAAACTGGCTTCCCCGGCCACGGGAAGACAGCCATGGCGAGCGATCACTCGCCACAGAAAGCGCAGTGTCTTCACAGATGAAATGAAGATCACGGTTGCGGGTGAGCGCTCCAGGTAGAAGTCCCAGCTCTGTCAACACCTGGAAACCATTGCAGATGCCTAGGACCCGTCCACCGGATGAAGCGAAACTGAGCAGTGATTCAAGAACCGGAGCAAATCTGGCGATTGCACCACAGCGCAAGTAATCCCCGTAGCTGAATCCCCCGGGAAGAACAACTGCATCAAGACCACTCAGATCACGTTCCTCGTGCCAGAGGTAACGCGTTGGCATCCCCAAGCAGCCCTCGGTCGCCCAACGAACATCACGGTCGCAGTTCGATCCCGGAAAGACGACAACGCCGATGGTCATGACTGGGTCAACTCAAGAGTCCAGTTCTCGATCACAGGATTGGCAAGCAGCCGATCACTGAGCAGCTCCAGGTTTCGGCGTGCTTCCGCCTCATCGGAGGCCTCGACTTCCAATTCCACAGCTTTGCCGATGCGCAGTCGCTCCACACCCTCCACTCCGAGACGGGACGCGGCTGCCCTGGCAGCCTCACCGGCTGGATCGAGCACCGATGGGCGCAGGTGCACCAGAACGCGGGCTTGGTAACGCGGCACGGGCTCCGAGCGGCAATTGTTAAATATTGACAGGCCAGGGGACCGCTTTCGTTCGACGAAATGCACGTTGAAAAAAGCCCCTTGCTGCAAAGGCCAGTCCGTGCGCTATCCACTGGCACCTCTCATCCGCTCCGTCAGCCAGGCCAGCGTGCTGCTTGCGGCTGGCCTCGGCCTGGCTGCGCCAGCCCAACCCGCAGTCAGCGTGCCAGTGGAATGTCGTAAACAACATCAAGCGTGGCAAGACTTTCGCTATGAGAGCGATCAACCGGGCAGCAGCTGGCAATTGGCGTTTGAGAACACAACCGTGCGCTTCCACCATGACGGCAGCGGGCGCATGAAGATGCAGCGGAATGGCAAAAGCAACTGGACGGGAGTCCAGGCCCGTTGGGTCGCGGAACGGACGCTCTGCTGGAACGACATTTGCGTCCGAGGAGAGATCCCTCTGGATTGATCAATGCTCGAGCGCTGCATTAACGGCACATTCAAAAGGCACCGCCGCCGCCGGAAGCGTGAGCAGATGCGCGCAGAGACTGGCCAGATCCTCAGGCTGTGTCATCTGCTCGGGCGGCATTGTTTTCACCCCGGCGGCCATTTGGGTATTGACCCAACCAGGGCAGACTGCGGTCACACGAATGTTCTGATCCCAACCCTCGTTGCGCATGGTTTGGCAGAGGCCCATCAATGCGAATTTGCTCGCGGTATATCCAGCAAGCGAACCTTTGCAGCGCTTGCCGCTCATCGAAACCAGCACCTGAATCCGACCCCGTCCAGAATCAATGAGGGCAGGCCAGGCAGCCCGAGTCAACCACCAGGGACCCATCACATTCACGCTCCAGAGTTCATCCGGTTCAGCGCGTTGCTCTTCATTGAACAACAGGGGAGTCCGACGCAGGATTCCAGCGCAGTGAATGAGCGTATCCAGGGATCCAAACCGGTTCAGAGCCGTGTCGACAACCCGTTGAGCATCTTCTGGAACGCGAGCGTCATAGGGGCATGACACAAGGCGATCGGGCAATAGATCGGGGTCCAGATCGGTTCCCGACAAAGCCTTGGGATCGCGCACTGCCAGGCAGAGTCGCTCCCCTTGCTTGATCAACGTGCGCGCCACCGCAGCCCCGATTCCCCTGTTGGAACCAGTGATCACGACGGTTCTCATGATTGATGGGAGGTCAGAATTGGAGCATGGTCCCACTCAGGAGCAGTCGTGATGGAGACAGCCCCGCCATGAGCGGCTGGAAACAAGCATTCACAGGCTGGGGGTTGAGCTGGGACGGCTGGTTCAACAATCGACGTGGTGAGTGGTGGTTGATGGCACAGCTGGCCCTGATCAGCTGTCATCTGATCCCTGCATGGCCAAATCCGGGGTTGTTCGGGATTGCCTGGCCTGGTGCAGCTCAAATCATGGGCCTGATCACCCTGACAATCGGCCTGGGCCTGGCCGTCCAAGGATTTATGACGCTGGGGCCTAGCCTTTCTCCGCTACCGGATCCGAAACCGGGAGCTGATCTGGTCACCACAGGCGTCTATGCACGCTGCCGCCATCCTCTCTACCGAGCGGTTCTGGTCTGTTCTCTGGGAGTGGTGATCGCGTTGGGAAGCATGCTGCATCTGTTGCTGTTTCTGCTTCTGATCAAAGTTCTCACCGGCAAAGCTCGGCGCGAGGAACGCGCACTGCTTCATGAGCTTCCCTCCTATGCGGACTACATGAGGACGACGACGGCCATCGTCGCCCATTTCCCTGGCCTGGACTGGCGACAACTCGAGGCCAGCTGAACAACCGTTTATTCATTCATCAAGCGATAATCATCCCCTTTAGGACAGGCACGTTTTTCTGCCAACGGGATGCAAATCGTCAGAACTCGTCCTCTGTTCAGCAGCCTGCTCTCATGTCTGACCCTGGCTATGGTTCTGGCAGGGACAAGTTTGATGCCTGCAGCGAGAGCTGAAGCCAAACCGTTCAAACGGCAATCCTTGATGGCGTTGCTTGAGCCTGAAGCGCCGAAGCCCGATCCTGCTCCCACCCTTGTTCTCGAGCGCACCGATCGTCGGCTGCCAACAACCGGAGATCCCATCTGGAACCTCAAAATCGAGATTCCTGGAGAACCCCAGCGTCGTTTTGACGCTGTCAGTGGCCGAGCCAATCGTCAGAACGCCAATCGTGACCAGCTCGGTAGCCGTGCGCCCCTGCCGATCGGGAATTACAGCGTGGGTGTCGTTGAACCCTTGACCGAAGGTCATTACCCCGAGCTTGGTCCTGTGTGGATCAGCATCGAGCCCACCTTCACCACCGGTCGCAGAGTGCTGGGGATCCACCTGGATCCCAGCGCGGGGCTTCAGAACGCCAACAGCGGAACTCTGGGTTGCATCGGCCTGGTCAACAGGTCCGACATGCTCGAACTTGCTCAACTAATCAAACGCAGCGGCACGGATCGGCTGGAAGTCCGTAATTAAAGGGCCGATCTCTAGACCACCGAATCACAGTCCTTCAACGTGACGCGCCACTCACCCTCAGAGTCGCGCTGTTGAAGGAAACCACTGTTGCCTTTGATCCACCAGGTGAGCTCGCGGTCAGCACTGAATCGAGCTCCCGATGCCGAAGCGATCTGCGGCAATGTCAGCTGACGTCCATCCGGCAGTCGCAGACGAACAAACGCCAGAGAACGATCGCGTAGCTCGTAATAGGTCGCCTCAAGCTGCTCGCCACCGCTGCAGCGGTAGCTCACACTCGCCCCCTGTTGAAGCCGTGGTTCTTCGGCCTTGACGGCGATGAACGAATTCCAGAGCCCCCCGAAAAGAGCTGCTGTAGCGAATCACCGCAAGCTCATCAAACTCCCTGCAGAGAAGTGTTCTGCAAGCGCTGTTCGAGTCGCTGGGTGGAATCATTTTGCAAACCGATCACCACCAACTCCAGACCTTGGCAACCAGCAGGCTTCCAGGCCTCAATCGGAGCCGACTCAAACCAGCTCTCCAAACGAGGACCCACCATCTGGATCTGAAGAGGAAGGGTTTTTCCCTGAATCCACAGCCGTCCCTTCAGCCGGATCACATCGTGGTCGATCACAAAGCTGCTGAGCAACTGTTCGAGCTGTCCACGCTCGAAGCATCCCTCCAGTTGAATCTGACCGCTGACCGCCTCCACATGGGTGTGATCGTGATGATGATGATGGCCATGACCATCGTGTGGGGAGTCATCTTCAATGGGCATCGACTGGTGGGCGAGATCCATCCCCAGCACAAGTGCTGGATCGACAATGCCTCGACTGATCGCCAGGGTGCCAGCTCCTGACCTCACCCGTTCTGCAAGCTGCTGTTGAACTGACTCCATTTGGGAGGCATCGAGTCGATCCGATCGACTGATCAGCACGAGATCTGCCGCCTCAAGCTGATCCTTAAACAAGTCATCGATGGCAGTGAGGTGATCCAGATTGGGATCCTCCTGACGCTGACGTTCAAGGGCTGCGGGATCGCCAACGGGGCTTCCTGCACAAAGAGCTTCCCCGTCCACAACGGTGACCACCCCGTTCACATGTAACCGCTTACGGATGGCTGGCCACTCAAGAGCCTGTAGAAGCGGTCTGGGCAGTGCCAGGCCACTGGTCTCCACGACGATTCCATCGAGCTGATCCGAACGCTGGAGCAAGGTCTCCATCGTCGGCAGGAAGTCGTCCTGAACCGTGCAGCACAAACAACCGTTGTTGAGCTCCACCAACCGACCGTCAACCTCGTCTTCAGGGCAGAAGCCACAGCTGCGGATGAGATCGCCATCCAAACCGACCGAGCCGAATTCATTGACCATCACTGCCAAGCGCTGGCCGCTGTTCATCAGAAGATGTCGGAGAAGCGTTGTTTTACCGGCCCCGAGAAAGCCGGTGATCACGGTGACTGGAAGCCGTAAAGGCATCAGCGACACCCCAGGGATTCACGGGTACTAAGACCACTGCGGCTGTTCACACCTTTGGCCCGGCCGCACAACGCCTTGAGCTGGGGAAGGTCGATCACAGCATTGGTGAAATCCGTTCCTTCGATTTCAGCATCGTTGAAGCGACTTTGCATCAACATCGCGTTGGTGAAGTTGGCATCGCGCAGATCGGCTCCGTCGAAGCGACTAGAGAAGGCCACGACATCCTCAAGATCCGCTCCCCGAAGATCAGCACCCTGGAGCTGCGAGGTATTGATCACAGCACCACGCAAATCGGTCTCGCTGAGATTCACCTCGCGCAGGTCAGCTTTGAGGAATTCCTTCTCTTTGAGATCGCGCCCATGCATATCGGCAGAGATGTCTTGAACAGCCCGTTGCCCGCGCAGCTCAGGAGCCGTGATCGCATCAGCAGCGTCACTACCGACCACCAGACCGATGACGACGAGTAGGCCACACAACAACGAAGCGATGAAGCGGCGGGAAACAGTTCGAAAAAAAGCAGACAAGACCATTGTGGGTGAACACTCGACAGGTCTCTTGGGACAACTGCCGTAACTTGAGCGGTCACGATATGGCAGACGACTGCCCAGCCACGCGTCATGGCCAAGACTCTCCGGGTGGTGGTACCACCCCATCCCCTGATCGCCCACTGGCTGACCGTGCTGAGGCATGACGGGACACCACCGGCTTTGTTCCGAACGGCCATGGAGGAGCTCGGACGCTGGCTCAGCTATGAAGCGATCCGCGACTGGTTGCCTCATCGCAGAGATGTGATCAAAACTCCTCTGGCCAGCACGGAAGGAACGGTGATTGAAACAGCGGTTCCACTGCTGGCCGCCCCGATATTCCCGGGAGGACTACAGCTCTGGGAAGGTGCACGCCAGGTTTTGCCCAGCGCCGAACTTTGCCTGGGAGGTCTGCCTGAAGCGATTGAAGCCCAGGCCGGTGTGGTGCTGCTTCTGGATCAGATCCGTCAAGGCGATGAACTGATCGAACTGCTGCGGCGTCTGGAGCAACTGGGCGTCGAAGCACCGCGGCTGAGGGTGATCACAGCACTCACCGCCAGCCCAGGACTGAAGCAAATCGGTGAGACCTACCCGGAGATCACAATCCATACAGCCTGTATCGATGCCGACCTCGACGAGCAAGGCCGGATCCTTCCAGGAATCGGTGATCCCCTGCAAAGACTGGGAATCAGAACAGCTCAGCCGCACTAGGCTGGACATATTCAAAGGAAGCCCATGGCGCGGCAGCAGGACTCTGGATCAGGAACTCTGGCCACCCTTGTCAGTGGTGCCGTTCTCGGAGCGGCAGGCTTCGGTTGGTGGCTGCTCTCCGAGGCTGACCGCCGTCGTCGACTTCGCAACCAGCGATCGATGCTCTACGCACCGCGCATGCAGGACGGTAGTGAGGCATTCAGCGCCGGGGATCGTCCAGAACCCGACACCGACAGCCACCTTGAAGCTCGCGTCGAACAGCTGAATTCGGCGATTGCAGATGTGCGCCGTCAGCTTGAAGATCTCGGCTCCAGACAGTGACAGAGCGGCCGGTAGGTTGACCGAAGTGAATCGCAGCAACGCGAGATCGTCCATGCTCCGCTCCGATGCCGTCACCAAGGGGATCCAGCGTTCCCCTAACAGGGCGATGTTGCGAGCCGTGGGCTTTGGTGACCAGGATTTCGGGAAACCGATCATCGGGATCGCCAACGGCTACAGCACGATCACGCCTTGCAATGTGGGCCTGAACGATTTGTCGAAGCGTGCAGAAGCGGCAGCGCGCCTAGCCGGAGGCATGCCTCAGATGTTCGGGACGATCACCGTCAGCGATGGGATCTCCATGGGCACCGAGGGGATGAAGTACTCCCTCGTTAGCCGTGAAGTGATTGCCGATGCGATCGAGACGGCCTGCAACGGCCAGAGCATGGATGGTGTGCTTGCCGTAGGCGGGTGCGATAAGAACATGCCCGGCGCCATGTTGGCGATGGCCCGGATGAACATCCCGGCGATCTTTGTCTACGGCGGCACAATCAAGCCGGGAAAACTCGGTGGATGCGATCTCACCGTGGTGAGTGCCTTCGAGGCCGTGGGTCAGCTCACGAACGGCAAGATCAATATGGACGAACTCATCGCCGTCGAAAAAAATGCCTGCCCTGGAGCTGGAAGCTGCGGCGGCATGTTCACTGCCAACACGATGAGTGCAGCGATCGAGACCATGGGTCTCAGTCTCCCGTGCAGCTCCACGATGGCGGCGGAAGATGCGGAAAAAGCCGACAGCGCTGCTCGGTCAGCGGAGGTCCTTGTTGAAGCGGTGAAAGCGAATATCAGGCCTTTGGATCTGCTCACCAGAGAGGCCTTTGAAAATGCCATCAGCGTGATCATGGCCGTTGGCGGCTCAACCAACTCGGTTCTGCATCTGCTCGCCATCGCGAGAACGGCCGGAGTCGAATTGACCATCGATGACTTTGAACAGATCCGCCAGCGGGTTCCGGTCTTCTGCGATCTGAAGCCGAGCGGTCGATACGTCACCGTTGATCTCCACAGAGCAGGCGGCATCCCCCAGGTGATGAAACTGCTGCTGAATGCCGGTCTCCTGCATGGAGATTGCCGAACGATCGAAGGTAAGACGCTGAAGCAGCTTCTCAAAGATGTGCCTTCAGCCCCCCCCGCTGATCAGGATGTGATCCGCCCGATCAGCAAACCCATCTATCAGAAGGGACACCTGGCCATTCTCAAAGGCAACCTTGCACTAGAGGGAAGCGTCGCCAAGATCAGCGGTGTCAAATCACCCGTACTGACGGGCCCAGCGAGGGTCTTTGAAAGTGAAGAGACCTGCCTGGAGGCCATTCTTGAACGCAAGATCAAGGCAGGAGACGTCGTCGTCGTCCGCTATGAGGGGCCAGTGGGTGGACCTGGTATGCGCGAGATGCTGTCACCCACTGCAGCCATCGTTGGTCAGGGGCTGGGAGAAAAAGTGGCCTTGATCACCGACGGTCGCTTCAGTGGTGGTTCCTACGGACTGGTGGTTGGGCATGTGGCCCCCGAAGCCGCGGTCGGCGGCAACATCGGACTGGTTCAAGAGGGCGACAGCATCACCGTTGACGCCAATCAACTTGTGCTTCAACTCAATGTGGATGAAGCCGAACTGGAACGCAGACGCGCTGCCTGGAGCAGTCCGCCGCCCCGCTATCGAACCGGCATTCTTGGCAAATATGCACGTCTTGTGAGCTCCAGCAGCAGGGGAGCGGTCACAGATCAACCCTGATCAGACCAGCAGGGCTCTGAGACGTCGAGCAAGGGCTTCAAGCGGTGCTCCATCGGCTGGAGCAGAGCAACGCTTGCCCGTTTCACCATCCATCCATACAGGGTGCTGACCGTGCCAAAGCATCGGTCTTGCAGGTTGATCAACCCAGGCAAGGGTGAGATTGAGATCCTCGCCACTGCGATACAGCTCAAGCTCGAGATCGAGCTCTTCGAGACGATTCCCGTCTCCATCTCTACATTCGATCCGTCCTCGGTAGTCATCGAGCGTTGCATCCTTGGCAGACAGGACTGCATGAAGCACAGGTTTGCGGCACAGGTCTGCTGCGGAGGCGATCAACGTCTCAAGCGCAGAGCAAGCACTCATCTCAAAACGCTTCGATCGAGCGGATCAAGAGCTTGATTGCACCGGCTCGATAGCCGGGATTTGGCTCACCATCGTCACCGAATCGTGAATGCAGTAATTGGAGACGAGTGACGCACGACGGATCAAAGCGAACCGGAAGGCTGACAGGTTTGGCACGGACGACAGGCTTAAGACGGTCAAAGGGAAGTTCAACAACCGTGGTGTCCGTTAATTCAGTGGCAATCGTCGTGACCCAACGCAATCCACCTGGAATCAGCTCAGTGAGTCCAAACACTCCATCCCTGCAAGCCACCGCAAACTTGAAACTGCGCCCTTCCCCATCCAGTCTCAGACGCAACCCTGAGTAGGAAGCGAGATCCAAGGGGGGTCGATAGACGGGCGAACGGCAGCTCACAAAACCGCCCCCTTCACTCACCACTTCGCCTTCGAGAACAAGGCCCTGATCACTGAATCTGCAGCCGGCACTGCTGGACCCGCCCATGATTGTGTCATTGAGACTGGCCCATTCGCGAAAGGAGTCACCGGCAGCGATCACTCGAATTTCAGGTGGTTGGTGGTGGGGAGGTGTTGTCAAAGACCTTCAGCAGCAGCCTGATCGGCGAGCACGAGAATCTCAGAACCCGATTGAACCAGCTTGGCAGGTGTGCGCTCCGGGGATTCATCTGCATCGACGAGTCTTGACAGAGCCTGGCGTTTGGCATCTCCGCTCACGAGAAACACTACCTGGCGTGCAGCACTGAGCACAGGTGCCGTGAGAGTGATCCGCTCAAGCCCTTTGCCCCGTCCAATGGTGGTCCAGCGATCACGGACTCCAGGAGCCTCAGTGCCAGGGAAGAGTGACGCCGTATGACCGTCATCACCAAGCCCGAGCAGCATGAAATCGAACACGGGTGGCTGGCCCTGACAGACCTTGGCCACTAACTGCGCAAAAGCCTCGGCGCTGGCTTCAGGAGACGCCAGTTCCACGGTCGGGACGGGATGAAAACAAGCGCGAGCTCCAGGCTGACCCTGCTTGAGCAGGGTGTTACGCAACATGCGTGCGTTGCTTGATTCATCTTCAGCGGCAACCCAACGTTCGTCGCCCAGAAACACATCAACCCTGTCCCAGGGCAGATGTTCCTGACCTAGCAATGCATAGGCCAAAGCAGGGGTGCTGCCACCAGACAAGGCAATCTGCGCCCGATCCCGCTGATCAAGCGCCAGGTCGATCGCCGATCCGATGTGCTCGGCGGCTCGTCGAGCAAGACCTTGGGCTGTACCAACCTGCTCGATGCGATAGGAGCTCATCGCGCGGTCCTTAGTTGAGCCACTCGGTGTGGAAGGTGCCGTCTTTGTCTACGCGCTCGTAGGTGTGGGAACCGAAGCAGTCGCGCATCGCCTGTACAAGGTTCTGAGGCAGTCGTGCTGTGCGGTAGCTGTTGATGTAGTCGAGAGTGCTGCTGAGACACGGCACCGGCACGCCAGCAGCAGCAGCACCAGCAACCACTTTGGCCAAACCGGGCAGACGCCGGTTCACCTGCTCGGCAAACCAGGGATCGATCAACAGGTTTTCCAGCTGGGGGGTGGCGTTGAAAGCATCTTGAATGCGCTTAAGCAAGCGGGCGCGAATGATGCAACCACCTTTCCAGATCTGTGCGATCGAAGGCATATCCAGGTTGTAGTTGTGCTCAGCGGATGCAATCCGCAGCAGCTCCATGCCCTGGGCGTAGCTCGCCATACAGGCCAGAACCATGGCATCCATGAGAGGAGCCATGCCATCGGCGGATGGGCCCATATCGAAGGACTGAAGCGCCGGCCCCTTCAAAATCGGCTCAGCCTTGATGCGCTGGTCTTTCATGGAGCTCATCACCCGTCCATTGAGGGCGGCATAGATCGTGGGTACCGAGGCCCCCATCTGCAGAGCACTGACAACTGTCCAGAGACCCGTCCCTTTCTGACCGGCCTTGTCCTGGATCTTCTCAACAAGTGAAGTCCCATCATCAGGATCCATCGTGCGCAAACACACCTCGGTGATTTCGACGAGATAAGAGGAGAGCTCTTCTGTGCTGTTCCAGTGAGCGAACACATCGGCCATCTCGAGGCTGCTCATGCCACCGACCCGTTTCATCAGGTCGTATCCCTCCGCCAAGATCTGCTCAATGCCGTACTCGATGCCGTTATGAACGGTCTTCACGAAGTGACCAGATCCCCCTGGTCCGATGTAGGTGACGCAAGGACCATCCTCGACCTGGGCTGCCATCTTGCAAACCAGACTTTCAATCGCGTCGTAGGAGGCCTTGGTCCCCCCGGGCATCATGCTCGGCCCCTCCAGGGCACCTTTGGCTCCACCCGAGACGCCCATCCCAATAAAACCAAAACTCTTACTTTCCAGCTCAGCAACGCGACGTTCGGTGTCGTGATATTCGGAGTTACCACCATCAATTAGCAGATCTCCCTCATCCAAATAGGGGGCAATCTGTTCAATCACAGCATCCACAGGTCCACCAGCCTTGACCATCATCAAGATGCGTCGTGGCTGCTCCAGTTTGTTGACGAAATCCTGAAGGTCCGTGGCACCCTGAATGTTCTTACCAGCACCCAGACCGGCAAGAAACTCTTCGGTCTTTGCGTAAGTGCGGTTGTAAACGACGCTCGAGAAACCATTTCGCTCAGCGTTGAGGACAAGGTTTTCCCCCATCACGCCTAGGCCAATCAGACCGAAGTGGGCCTTGGACATGCTCGTTTGGACGATTCACTGACAACAGTGTGACCACGACAACCGAAGTCGGCTGCAACGTGGTCAATCTCTGTCAGGAATGAATGATCAGATCACACTTCCATCAGGAATCGAAGCATTTTTGACAACGACCACGATTCCATTTCGGATGTAGAAGCCGAGCTCCGGGCGATCAGCTTCTTCAACATGGTCCTTATTCACGATGCTGACATTGGAACCAATACGAGCATTTTTGTCGAGAATGGCTCTCTTGACCGTGGTGCCCTGACCCACTCCGAGAGGGATGCCACCGCGCTCTTTAAGCACACCTCGCTCTTCGCTCGACTCGAAGAAATCAGCACCCATCACGAGGGTGTCTTGAATCACCACATCCGACTCAAGCCTGCTACGGACGCCCAGAACGCAGTGATGAACACTGCAGGACTTCAAAATCGACCCTTCGCCGACAATTGAATTGGTGATCTGAGCATCAACAAGCTTGCTTGGAGGCAGATAACGCGGCCTTGTGTAGATCGGGAATTTCTCGTCGTAGAAGCTAAAAGGTGGTTGTGGTTGTTGTGTCAGTGCGAGGTTGGCCTCATAGAACGCACCGATCGTGCCGATATCTTCCCAGTAGTCATCAAAGACGTAGCTCTGGAGTTTGTCCCCTTGAGCAAGTGACTCAGGGATGACTTCCTTGCCAAAATCCTTGTGGTTGGTGTTGCCATCAAGGAGATCGAACAGTGTCTTACGGCTGAACACATAAATGCCCATCGAAGCCAGATAAGGGCGTTCCTTCGCAGAGTCAGGACTCAACCCGAAGCGAGCGGTGTCGACGGCCATTTCAAGCAGGGAGTCACCCTTGGGCTTCTCACGGAATTCCTGAATGTTGCCGTCATCATCTGTTCTCATCAGACCGAAGGATTCAGCCTGTTTGGCATCAACGGGGAGAGCCGCCACCGTCAGATCGGCTCCGGTGCGGCGGTGATGCTCGATAAAACGGCTGTAGTCCATGCGATACAGCTGATCACCGGACAGGATCAGATATTCATCGACATCCCATTCCTGGAATAGCCACTGATATTTGCGAACAGCATCAGCAGTGCCTTCGAACCAGGAAGGGCTGTCTGGAGTCTGCTGAGCAGCAAGAACCTCGACGAAGCCTCCTCCAAAGGAATTGCTGAGGTTGAACGTCTGGCTTAGGTGACGGTTCAGCGACGCACTGTTGAACTGCGTCATCACGTACATCTTGTTGATGTCGGAGTTGATGCAGTTGCTGATCGGAATATCGATCAGTCGGTACTTACCCGCGAGAGGAACCGCGGGCTTGGCCCGCATCTTGGTGAGGGGATATAGACGCGTTCCCGCTCCTCCCCCCAGAATGATAGCCAGAACACGCTTCATGCCGCCCCCGCAGATCGGCTTTGCCGGGCAAACCTACCGGACTTTTGGTTCTCCAAACCGATGCATGGGCCAGATCCGACGAGAATGCTGGGAATCAGTTTTAGACAGGGAACTTGCGAGTCGGAAATCACTCAGCGTTCCTGCTCGTCTTCCTGCACCAGATCAAACAAACGCTCGACCACGAGCAGAGCATTTTGTCGTTCGCTGCGCTGCTGTGGTGCACGCAGTGATGTCACCGGGGTGTGCAAAATCTTGTTGATGATGCCCTTGCTGAGAGCTTCCACCACCTTGCGCTCACGGGCCGAGAAATCAGGTCCCATGCGGCTCAGCGCCTTTTGCAATTCTTCTGCGCGAATCGACTCCAGAGAAGAACGAAGTCGGTTGATGGTCGGAACTGCCTCCAGGCTGTCCCACCATTCCAGGAAAAGCCTCGCTTCTTCATCAAGAAGGCCCTGAGCCTCACGAGCCACCTGCTGTCGAGCTTCTTGATTGCGTTCGACAACTTCCTTCAGATCATCGACGTCGTAAGCCTCAACACCAGAGATTCCATCCACATCAGCGTCAATGTTGCGGGGAACGCCGATGTCGACCAGGCGCAGCGAACTGCGACGATTCAACTGCTGAAGTCGACTGGCATCAATAATTGGATCATCCGCTGCCGTACTGGTGAAGACCAGCGAACAGGTGCTCAGGCAGTGATCAAGATCCTCGAGTGGGCGGCACTGCACGGGCAGGTCCGGGAAGTCGGCAACGAGAGCCTGTGCACGGCTCACAGTGCGGTTCAAAACAACAACACCTGAAGCACCCTTCGCTTTCAGATGCTGAAGCAGAAGACGACTCATTCGCCCTGCCCCAACAACGGCCACCTGTTCATCCTCAAGGGTGACCAGATCATCCACACCACGGCTCTGACCCAGCTTCAACTGGGCAAGTTCAACAGCCGCGGAGCTGATGGAAACGGCACCGGTGCCAAGATTGGTTTCACTACGAACCCTTTTACCTGTGCTCACAGCTTGCGTGAGCAATCGATTGAGGATCGGGCCGAGCGATTTGTGCTCCTGCCCCAGGCGCATCATTTTCTTGACCTGGGACAGAATCTGCCCCTCCCCAAGCACCAGGCTGTCAAGACCGGCGGCAACCCTCATCAGATGACCAACGGCATCCTCGTGGTGGAAGGTGAACAGGTGGGGGTTCAGATCGCCGGTATCCAGTCCGGAATGTCCGCTCAAAAACTCCCTGACAGCCGAAATTCCCAATTCAGGGTTGCGAACAAGGGTGTAAATCTCAAGACGATTACAGGTGCTGAGAATCGAAGCCTCAAGCACCTGGTCATGACCCCGGAGATTCTGCAAGGATTCCTCCATGGTTTGCTCAGGAATACTGAGCTTTTCGCGCACTTCGACCGGTGCCGTTCGATGACTGAGGCCGACAACGGCGATGTGCATGGAGAAACCCTCGCTGCTTAAAGAAGGAGGTCAGCTCAGAGCAATGCTCTGTGCACCGTCCTTGATATGAACCGTGTTGGTGAAACGGCAGGTGTTGTCAAGGTTGCTGATGATCAGGCTGCTTGTGCGAGTGCAGTCATTCTCAAACTTAACGCCGTGGAACAACAGGCCATCCGTGATCCCACTTCCAGCAAAAATCACATGCTCACCAGAAGCCAACTCATCAGCTTCATAGATCTTGTCGGGATCGGTGATTCCCATTTCGGAAAGTCGCGCCAAGTTGCCTTCCTTGGTCATGTCAGCCCACTCAGAGGTCTGAGCGATGGCAGGGTCATAGACCAACTGACCTTGGAAGTGGCCGCCCAGAGCGCGCATAGCCGCTGCTGAGATCACACCTTCGGGAGCTGCACCGATACCCATGAGGCAATGGGTGCCAGTGCCAGAGAAACCACAGGCAATGGCTGCTTGCACATCACCATCGGAGATGGGCTGAACCCTGGCACCAGTCGCACGGATTTCAGCAATCAAACTCTTGTGACGAGCACGATCCATCACCACAATCGTGAGATCACTTACAGCTATTCCAAGACAATCACTGAGAATTTTGATGTTCTCCGTCGCCGATTTGCGAATGTCAACCTTGCCCTTAGCAGCCGGGGGAGCTGCCAACTTCTTCATGTAGAAGTCAGGAGCATTGAACAGCCCGCCACGATCGGAAGCTGCGAGCACAGCCATTGATCCGCGTTGGTTGTTCGCGCAAAGGTTGGTGCCTTCGCAGGGATCAACAGCAAAGTCAACGCCAGGGCCTTGGCCTGAACCGACTTCTTCACCGATATAAAGCATGGGAGCTTCGTCACGCTCGCCTTCTCCAATCACGATCCGGCCCTGCATTTCGATCTGACCCATGCGTTTGCGCATGGCTTCCACCGCTGCGGCATCAGCTTCGTCTTTTTGGCCGAGGCCTGTGAGCTCGGCAGAGGCAATGGCCGCCTGCTCAACGACCTCAAGAATTTCCTGGATGAGAGTGCGATCCACTGTTGTGCGGCGGGGAACTAATGCGGAGAGGATCAGCTCTCAGGGCTTGGCGCCACTGGGCTTTTCGCTCAAAAGCGCGGCTTACTGTATCAGTCAATTCAAACAAACCTCAGATCAGGGGTTCTTCTCTAAAGTCCCCCGAGTTTTAAGGCCCTCCATGACCGCATCAGAACGCCCGATTCAGATCATTCCATCGGTGTTGCCCGCTGATTGGGCAGCGATGGGCCAATGCGTGAAGGATCTCGAAGCCGCTGGTGTCGACAGGATTCAGTTTGACGTGATGGACGGCAACTTCGTGCCGAACCTCACATTCGGCCCTGAAATGATTAAGGCGTGCCGCAAATACTGCGATGTGAAGTTTGAGACCCAGCTGATGGTGAGCCAATACAACGCAGAAACGATGCTTGAGGAATATGTGAATGCAACCAAAGGCCCAAACGGAGAGCCTGGAGTGGTGATTGCCCACGTTGAGTCCAACACACACCTACATCGGGTACTCGGCAGGATCCGGCAACTCGGGGGCAGTCCATCAGTGGCGATGAATCCCCATACACCAATGGAGATGGTTGAAAACGTGCTCGATATGGTCGACCACGTTTTGGTGATGACTGTGAATCCTGGATTTGGTGGACAGGCGTATATCCCCACAATGTTGGACAAGATTTCAAAACTGAGAAAAACTATCGATGAACGTGGACTGAGCGTTGACATCGAGGTCGACGGCGGCATCAAAGCGAACTGGACCATCTCCCAATGTTGCGATGCAGGTGCTAATTGCTTCATTGCTGGGAGCGGGATGTTCGCCTACCCAACGTTGAAGGAAGGATGCGACGATCTACGTCGCGTTGCAGAGGAAGCCAGGGCAGGGAAGGTGCTTCCGACTCCTGCATAAAGGCTTGATTGTTCTAATGAATGGGCTGCCTCGACACTCACTGGGGGGCGCCCATTCCTCTTCACTTATCCCTCCTGGTCGGCAACATCAGCACCGGAACCAAGATCGCTATCAAGTTGCTGACCAGGCTTCCAACCACTGGCCCAGATCTCACGACAACGGGCATTGAGGCTTTGGGAGTCAAGGCCCCAGCCAGTCACAACCTTCTGAATGTCCTGTTTGATGTCATCAGCGCCTGGGAAATCGCCGTATCGCATCACAAGCCTCGCCGCCACAGTGAGCTGCTCCGGGCCGGGATCACCCTGATGGCCAAGCAAAGCATCCACTTGATCACGATCCGTCGCATACAAAGGATGCGTCTGGCTAGACGGATCACTCATGGGGGAATGGAGACACTCACACCAGGATCTCACCTGCAGGGAATAAGAGGAACAAAAAATCAAAAAAGCCGACTTGAAACAAGTCAGCTTGGGCGGGAAAAAATCATGTTCTGAAAAATCAGATCAAAACAAGAAATTAATCAGAAGGTGAATGTAGTACGTATTAGGCCACCAAACTGTCTGAAGGTACCGTCTTTACCATCAACCCCATCAAAAGTGAGCTGACCAAGAGGACGACTCAGATAGAACATTGAAGGTGTCAGAGTGATATTATCAGTAACCTGGAAGCCGTAATACCACTCCCATACATAGTTACCATCGAATGGTGTGTCAGCACCCTTGAGATCAGTAGCGAAAGTAGCCTGTCCAACTGCCATGCCGGCAGAGTTACCTTGAATAAATGCATCATCCCAGTGGACAGCGACCTGCCAAGACTGAGAAGTCGAGACATAAGAATCAGCAACATTGTCATTGGCAAAGTTTGTTGTATTCAAACCCCAGCCAGCACTTATTGCTGGAATCCAGCCTGATTCTTCGGGTTGCCAGTAGGCTGCCAAGCCGAATGCATTCAAAGACATATCCAAATCCTGCGCATAACTTAATTGCGTATAGGAGGTGGCGTACGGGACGAGCGAAGGACTTTGGAGCCAACTGTAAATTCCCGCAAATCCCCATTGCTCACCTTCATAGCCAATCTGAAAAGTACCTACTCCCTTTGAGCTATCGGCAGCGATGCCGCCATCCCTAGGATTGCTACCAGTACAAGTATCAAGATCACAAACGTACTGAAGACCAACATTCCAGCCGTTATTTTCATAATTAAGAGCTACCCCAGGTCCCTGAGTCTTGTTGTAAGCTCCAGGTGCACCATTAAGGGTCAGCACATCGAGAACAGTGTTCCCGTCTCCAGATGGATAAACAGAAGGCCACATCGGCATCATGTCATCCTGACCAACATTCGGGCCCACAAATATTGTGAAGGTCTCGCCTAGAGGAAAATTATAAAAGAGCTTATCGATATATAAGGAAGTCCCAGAATTGGAAGCAACCTCTAATGTTGAAAGATTGGTAGGATTGCCGTTAAATGCGTTATCGTCACCAAAATTACCTGACCTGATTGACGCCGACAGCAGGTCTTTGCCGGTAAAACTAGTATTTAGGAAGAGCTGATAATCGTAGTTGAAAGTTGTAGCGCCATATTCCCTGCTTGCATTCTCCTGATAGTTTCTATCGCTGGAGCCAGCAACACCAGTAGGAAAATAAATGCTACTGATGTCAGGGAAATGGCTTGTAATCTTATCAACATTAGCTTGAGTAAAAAATAAGTCACCGCCAAAAGTATTTGCACCAATATCAAAGGTGGCCTGACCATCAATCTTTGTGGTAGTGGAGAACTGGGTTGCTTCCAGTTCGCCAACACGGGCTTCCAGACCGTCAACACGGCCTTTGACGATGGCGAGTTCCTTTTCGAACTCCTTGATCAGACGCTTGAGCTCGTCGGTCACTTCGGTGACGCGGTCGAGACAGGCGTTCAGCAGTGCAGCCGCTTCAAAGCGGGTCATTGCACGGTTGCCACGGAAAGTGCCGTTGGGATAACCAGCAACACAGCCGTAGCGCTCGATCAGGTTGCTAAGAGCCTGATAAGCCCAGTCAGCAGGAAAGACATCGTTGAACTGGTTGATGCTGGTGACCTGCTCCGCAGCAGCCGCGTCAGAAGACACAGAGGCGTAGTCGGAAACACCAGCAACATTGACGTCAGTCGCGCCAGCAGACATCGGAGCCAGAATGCCCAAGGCAGCAGGAGCAACAAGCAATTGCTTGAATAATTTCATGAGATTCCTCACACCAAAAAAGAGGAATGCGAATATTAAGAAGAAAGAAGCGGAAGGCAAGTGATCACGAAAAACTTAAATACAAATGATTCAGCCATGCGTCAAAAAACAACGCAATAATGCAACGCCTTAGAGCAACACATAGCAAGGATTAAATCAAACATTTAATAGGGACTGATGTCCTTGATTTCGTCATACAATTGCTTAGCAAGCTTGTTGTTATAACCAGTGCACAACTCACGCATGCATAGAGCATCAAATATAGAAAACAAACCTGGTAATAACGTCCAGAAAAAGATAAGAAAAACCAAGCCGCTTTTACGATCGTTCAGCCAAAATCGATGGAAACCAAACCAGCCCAAAAGAAGAGCGTAAACGACACCTAACGAAGGCTGCCTACAACGAAGCTCAAACTCATTCTCAAAAATCATTTGCTGACCATGAGACATCTTCTTAGCAAGATGGTGATACTCTTTTCTCATCTGCAGCGGCTAGGACGGTGCTAACAGAAGACTAACAACAACGGAAGACGGGATCAAGCGATTAGAGAATAGCAAACACAACAAAACTGATAAAACACGATAATTCAGGAGACAAGGCCGTCGTAAAACCCTACAAAAATTGGGATCAAGCATTACCAATGTTACATATTGGCGCATCAGTCGATCACTTCTGCAGCAGTTGTGCCTAACAGGACAGAAAGGAAAAAGAAAGAATCAGATCGCAACAAGTAGTGGTGATTAAAGTTGACAATATATAAGACAACCAATCCGATGCCACACTGCAGCAAATGCGGGAAATTGCCACCGCTAGGTCTCAAAAGGTTGTTCAAAGCGATTGGACGACTACTTCAGAGTCTTTTTAAATCCATCAATACCTGGATAAAGACAACAACAAAGCACAAAAGCTAGCCAATTATTAATTGAATGAATACATTGAAGTTTACTCAATACACGAAATCAACATTATAGTGACAAACCAATTCTTAGGCAACAATCCAAGCACCTTCTGGGCCATACTTTTCAATAGATCCTGATAAGTTGTCTTTCCAATGCTCATAAGCAACGTCAAACTCTCGATCCCACAAGGGCGGAATATAGATAACAGATTTTTGGAAATAACCATCCTGAATTGCACTTAAATACAACCTGCGCAGGGCAATCCACCTGGGTTCATTTTTATGCGACATCCTGAGCATAATGTCTTGCAACTCACCACCAATATTCTCAGCTGGAATGCAATAAAAATCTCCAACTCTACGCTTTGAACGCAAAAAATGCCCTTCTTCAAGCAGATGATTAATAACAGCATCTTGACCATCTTTTTGATCCAAAAACTGAAATAATGTTCGCGCTCTCTTGAGACCAATTTGGTATCTTCTATTAGCAAGCCACTGGGTAATCGCCGTACGACGTGTAATAGCTATTAAAACAAGTACCAACGCAATGAGCAATTCAATTTCAATAATCAGCATGATTACGAATAATCTATTTTAAAACTAGCAGCGTTTCATAGCCCGGCAAGCAACAACATTTACCAAGTAACATATGCAACGAACAATAACTCCATGAATGCGAATTCCTGTTTTTGTTTATTATTTCATTCGCAACAGGAAATTGCTTGTAACAAATTCTACGGTGATTGCGGTATTAGGTCTGCTTTAGTTGCCAGCCGATTCGACGAGCTCTAGCCTTTTCATTAGAGACGCAATCGCACAGCTACGAAATGGATTTAAGTGAACTAGCAGTTCATCATTCAGCAACTGTCGTTGGTGTGAGAAGTGATGGTAGCGATCTGAGTAATTCCTTCAAGGATCGTTTAGAGGCAATGGGAATAAGGAAAGGTCGGAGCGTTCAGGTTATGCGCAAAGCTCCTGGTGGAGATCCCTATGAGGTGAGGGTTGGCAGCACCACCGAGATTGCCATACGCAAGTCAGAAGCATCTTTGGTGGAAATCACTGATGTGATTGATCTCAAAAAGTCAGGACGATAACTGTTTATTCCATATCAATCAGCCTTAAAAAAACCCATCATGATCACTGCAGAAACCGGCAAGACAACGGAATCAAAAAACGAGTTGCCCAGGATCGTCTTCGTTGGTCAACCCAATACGGGCAAATCAACATTCTTCAATCGTGTTACGAATGCCACTGCAGGTGTCGCCAACTGGCCTGGCCTAACAGTTGATTTCATGCAGGCAAAGATTGAGCGTAATGGCAAAACAATTGAGTTTGTTGATCTGCCAGGAATCTACGATCTAGATGGATTCACAGAAGACGAAAAAGTCGTTCAAGATTTCCTAGAAAAATACAGCTTTGATCTAATCGTTTGTGTGATCAATGCTTCTCAAATTGATCGACAGATACTTCTACCGCTACAACTCAAGAAATTGGGTTTACCAAGCTTAGTTGCCTTGAATATGGCCGATGAAGTAAAACGTTTTGGCGTGAAGATCAATACACAGCAGTTGTCTCATTTTCTTGGGATGCCGGTTTTTACAATTAGTGCAAAATATGGTGCTGGTTGCAGCCTGGCAATAGACGGAATCTGGAACACTGTTAACGACATTACAGATTCATATAAAGTGAAAGAACTTGTTGAGTTTTGTCGTGAAAATAAAATCACCGATGAAGAAATCCAAGACTCTTTAGATCAAGGAATAGAAATGCCACCAGAGAATCTGGTGACATTCACGAATCGAATGGATGCCGTGCTCTTGCATCCAATATTTGGTTTGCCGATCTTTTTCCTCACCATGTTGGTCCTATTCCTACTGATATGGAATATCGGAATGCCAGCGCAGGATCCCGTCGGCGATTTCACTGATTGGTTACAAGCCACAGTCTTAGAGCCAGGGTTGAGCTTCCTCCCAGATATTGTCAAAGATTTCGTCATCAGTGGACCTTACACAGGTTTCGCTTCACTGCTGGGTTTTGTGCCACTTGTTGCCTTCTTCTTTGTGGTGATGACTGCTCTCGAAGACAGTGGTTATCTATCTAGAGCTGCGTATCTGATGGACAACATCATGCGCAAGGCGGGACTTGACGGGCGTGGCTTTGTCATGCAGCTGTTTGGATTCGGATGCAATGTTCCAGCAATTATGGGAACAAGAACGATTCGTTCCCGCAGTCAGCGATTGCTATCGATCCTTGTCATCCCATTCGCGTTGTGCTCAGCAAGACTACAAGTATTTGTTTTCTTTCTAGGAATTATCCTTCCAAGCAACATGGGTGCTGTGGCCCTATGGCTTCTTTATATCATTAGCTTTGTCGTTGCTTTTGTCATGGCAATGATCTTCAATGCCAGCGGACAATTCAAATCAAAAGATCCCTTTGTTATTGAACTACCCCCTTACCGAACTCCTACTTTTAAACAAGTTGCGCTGAATGTATGGAGTGAAATGAAGACGTTCGTGCAAAAACTATCGGTTTTCATGATCATCGGAACAACAATCACTTGGTTCCTTACGAATTATCCTGGTGGTTCTGAGGGGTTGAACACCTATGCAGGACAAATCGGAACCTTCTTCCAACCTTTGATGGCTCCTTTGGGCATCAATCCATTATTGACAGTTTCACTCATCATTGGCTTCGTTGCGAAAGAGGTTCAGTTGGCTGCGGTTGCAACAATGTATGGAATGACGGAAGGAAGCGACGCACTCAAAGCAACACTTGGAGGAGTAATCAACTTCCAACAAGGTTTCAGCTATTGCCTGTTCAGTCTCCTCTACGTTCCATGTCTTACAACGGTTGCCACCATCTGGGGTGAAACCAAGTCGGCGAGATTTACACTCTTTTCTGTCGCTGTATCAATGATCGTAGCCTGGGTTGTGGCCTTTGTTTTCTATCAAGGATATAATCTAATTTTCACTTCCTAAGATCAGCAGAAACGATAATGCCTTATCAAGCGTATGTGTTTATGACTTCCGATCAAACTTAATCTATTTTTGACGATTAAAAGTCAATTGAGAACTCGAAGGGAGTGATCATTAAACAAGTGCAGCGATATCTAGCGTCAAACTAGAGATAAGGAATCGTTATGAAATGCAACCAACTTGGTCGTTTCATCAAAAAAACGATCAAAGAAAGTTGACAAGAAAGGTCCAATAGTTTGACGACTAATGAGCAATCAATATATCGTTTTGAATCATGCTGCTCTCTGTTCCATTGGGGTGAAATCCCAGCCAATTGGAGTTAATGACCTTGTTGTTTCCCGATGAACCTTGTAAAGCTCTTCGATCTCAATGCAAGCTTTGTCGTATGCAGACCAACCCGTCATGCGCCTTGAATGCGCCCGACCTCTTTTATCAACAGACTGATCCACCGTGACACCATTGGTTTCGGCGCTCTCAAAAGCACTTAAAAGGGGAATTTGAGACTGCAAAACATGAATATCAAAACCTTCAAGGATTTCAACGGCTGATTCTGCTGAGGACCGTTTGCGTGAATCAACCTTGACTAACAAAGCGGCGTAAGGAATCCGGTAATTATTCAACAAGGTCGACATTTCAATCGTCAACTCTAATGAGCGACTTTGAGGTGTTGTCGGAAGCACAATAATATCCGATCCTTCAACAAGATTTTTGAGTTCTTCTTCGTTGCTGCTTGCCTGACCATCGGTCACAACAATATCAGCACCTCTTGCTACCTTGGCTGCTGCTTCAATCGGAATGACTGGATAAGGGAGCAATTCTCGTGCTCCATAAGCGGTTGCCGAACGATTCCTATCCGCATCAATCAAGGCAACTTTTTTGTGTTGATGGGCCCAGATGGCAGCTAGATGAACACTCGTACATGTTTTTGCAACACCCCCTTTCTGACCGAAAACAGTAATAAACATTGTTTTGAACAGATTTTTAGCATCATTACGTCAACAAGCAAGTTGTCAAGGGCTTTTAGACTACTTGTCATAGCAGCTCTTTTGCCACGTATGAATCGACCGCAGCTGCCGGATGACTGGAGAAGCCAGCATCTACAAAGACAAAGAGTGCAAGAGTGACTCAAACCTGATCAGCAGGTCAATCCTTCAAAGTCAAAAAAACGGGGCGGTATCCCTATCGCCCCATCAGAAACAGTGCCTGGGGCAAAGACACCAGACGATCTCATTATCCCGAATGAGATGGAAGCACTGTGACTGCACTGAGTGAATCAACAACATTCAGGCATGAAAAGTATGCCATCCCAAGTCGTGAAGCAGCAATGACAAGCCCTTTGCGCTGAGTCTTTGCCAAGCGCTCGAACCACTTCGGCTTCCAAATCCAGTGGAAGGAACCTGAGGATGATTAAAGAATCACAGCTGAATGAATGAATTCGCACGTGATGATCACTGCTTCTAAGCAGATTATTCACCATGAACGAAAATTCAAACGAAACTCGTCCTCAACAGGACGAGGACGAAAGCTTTACCGCCTGGCTCAAGCGCAACCGTCTTGACAGTGGTCAGCCATGGTTGTTTTACGGCGAAGATGAATTGTTTGAAGATGTCATCTGAGCTCTTGATTCGTTCTGCAGAGATTAGAGACTGTAATCAATAAAGTTTATATGATATACGATTTAGCACTTCAACTATCATGATTCGCATAATCGATTCGCTATATCTTTAGCGAAAACAACTGAAAACCGTGAGTTGTAATGACATTATCAAGAAAGAAGCGGATCAATCGTTAAAGAGAAGCATTGATGCTGATCAAAGCCTAGACAAGTTGGTGTTCGGCAGACCTAATTTGACGCACAAGCCTTGGCTCACTCATTTTCACATTCGTCCCCAAAGACCACTGATCAAGCTCGATGGTTTGAATCATTTCAAAAATTTCATTCACTGAAGCCAAATCCTGCTGCATAAATTCCATAACCACTCTAATTTTTGAATAGACTTGAAGCTCTGATTCGCAAAAATAGCGAATAGGGCCTTGGACGCCTCGACTGACATATTGATTAAGGAATCGTTCCAGGCTGTCTTTCTCATATCCCTCCACGATCGAACTCTTGAGTTCGATACATCGTATGGTGAAGTAGCTCAGGGTCGTATCAGGCATCAGTTGGAAAAAATTTTGAATCACGCTAGTGGTTTTGATTTTGACTCTGCGAACAACCAGATACACAGGCAGCCCTCTTAAAGCACTCTGAACAATTGATTGCCAACTCAACAAAGCACATCTTTCAATCAAATTAATGCCCTATTCACAAGGGTAGGTATCATTCAAATTCGACAATTGCAACCAACTCAGAGAGGGTCATTATCGCCAATTACTTCTTCACCGAAGCACTTACTCAGATGCAAACTCTGGCGCACCGGATTGAACCAGGACGGCCACTGACAAGCAATCAATGGCAATACTTACTTTTTTTGAAGACAAATTCAGGTTAAGTTTACCTCTAAACCTTTCGAAGTCATAGTCTTGATATCACCTGATTCTGATCAATAGGGATAACCATTGGGAACAAAGAACTGTTCGTTGATGGGAGGGCGCGCATAATCACCCTTTTTTGGCCTAGGAGGAAGCTTGATCCCTGGAGGTGTCATATCTTCCCAAGGCACCTTGCTGAGTATGTGGCGAAGACAATTCAGTCGTGCTCTCCGCTTATCATCGGCTTCAACAGTGAACCAGGGAGCCTCTGGAATATTGGTTCTCGTGAACATTTCATCCTTGGCCCTAGAAAAATCAACCCAACGATTACGTGCCTCAAGATCCATCAAACTCAACTTCCACCGGCGCGTAGGGTCATCGATACGCGACTGAAATCGTGCCTCCTGCTCAGTGTCGCTGACTGAAAACCAATACTTGAGAACAAGAACTCCACTGCGCACAAGCATCCGTTCAAATTGAGGAGCATCATCCAGAAACTGTTCAACTTGTTGAGGGCTGCAGAACCCCATGACCCGCTCAACTCCGGCTCGGTTGTACCAGCTTCTATCGAACACAACAATCTCGCCAGCAGCCGGGAAATGTTCGACATAGCGCTGGAAATACCACTGGCTTTTTTGGCGCTCTGTTGGCGTTCCCAGTGCCACAACCCTGCAACCTCTTGGATTCAAGGGTTCGGTTAATCGTTTGATCGTGCCCCCTTTGCCTGCAGCATCACGCCCTTCAAACAGAACGACCATCCGATAGCCGGTTTCACGAATCCAGTACTGCATCCTGACCAGATCAGTCTGGAGGCGGATCAATTCAGCCTCATAAAGCTTTTTATTCAGCCTCACAATCTTGGGCTGATGATCATCGATGAGACCCCCTAAGCGCTCCGATGGAGTGCCAACGTCCTGAGCACTGGCCCCAAGGCTTTCCGATGCCACGTCAGAGACGCGGCCTGAACAAGCTTTGTCGTTGGCTTGATCGTGTTTTTTTGCTTTGCCCTTATTGCCCATATGCGGCACAGATCCACTTCTATTGGAGGCATCGGATGTGCCCAGCTCAACATCTGCTCCAGTTTTTCTCAGATTTCAGCTCGTCAGAGACCTGGTCTGGCCATCCAACAACGGCAGGCTAAAGCGGATCGCAAACCTGCCTGGGCCAGTCCCCAAATCGATCTCGTCTCGATGGATGCACTCCAGTCGGCCGCCGTGGAGACGCGCGACGTGAGACACGATGGCCAGACCTAAACCACAGTGGCCCTGCTGACCGCGTGATGAATCAAGACGATGAAAGGGTTGCAGAGCCTCTTCCCATTGCTGAGCAGGCATTCCTGTGCCTTGATCCCAGACCTCGATGCAGCAGCGGGAATTGTCGACATGCAATCGAATAATGACGGGAGCAACTCCATAGGAGAAGGCATTGTCGATGAGGTTGGCAATTGCGCGACCAAGGGCAACAGGTTTGACCGAAACAGAGAGAGGATCCAGGTCGAGACGCAATTGATCCGCCGGATGACTGCTGGCCACCTCCGCCAGCAATTGATCCAAGGGGACTTGCACCGAAGTTTCACTGTCACCACCGCCGGCAAACAGCAAAAACTGCCCCGTGATTCTCTCAAGAGACTGAAGATCACCAGCACAACGCTCCCGCTCATCCGCTGAAAGCTGCGGCATGGACAGACGGAACTGAAGACGGGTGATCGGTGCTCTCAGGTCATGGGCAATGCCAGCAAGCATTGTTGCGCGTTCTCGACGATTGGCAGCCAGCCTCTGGACCATGGCATTGAAACGCTGGGTGAGGCGCTGGACCTCAGGAGCTCCACGGGCAGTGACGGCATCAGGATCCTCACCATCACCAACGCGGGAGAGCGCTTTTTCCAGACCGCGCAGAGGAGCCTCGACCTCCACCAGCAGGAACAGTCCGCCGCAGATGATGCCAGCGCCCACCAAGGCAAGCCCAAGCAACGTGGGCTCTGGAGGCCATCGCATCATCGAGGGCACATCCACACGCAACCAGATGGGCTCCAAAGGTGAAATCAATTCGATCCACACACTGCGTTCACCGCGGGCAGCCCGGTCGGGCAACACCATTGGGCAGTGGGAGAGACGTTGACAAAGCTGTAGCTGCAACGCCTCCGCCTGACGTTTAAAAGCTGCTGAAGGTTGCAGCGGAGCGGGTTTGGGACGGACCGTGACCTCAAGATCAAGACCGCTCAGCTCCGCAACCAGATGAGGGGGATAACGCTCAAGTGCTAGCTCAGTGAGCCTGACGTTGAGGGCTAGATCTCTCCCAAGCTGAATGGTCTGCAACTGCTCCAGTTGGCGACCGAAGAGAGCCTGGAAAACCACCAGGCAAAACGCTGAGCTTCCGAGGGCCAGACCTCCCCAGCCCAGCAAAGCAGTGAGACGCTTTTGCCAAGGGCGGGAAGGCATCGACAACAGTCGTGAGGGAGTGATCAGCGGGATCTTGGTTCGCCGTCTGGGACAAATACATAGCCATAACCCCAGACGGTCTGCAGGTAACGCGGGCGAGTGGGATCCGGCTCCACCAGTTTGCGCACCCTGGAGACCTGAACATCCATGCTGCGGCTGTCGGTGTCACAGCCAGGCCCGCGGGCTAGCTCAATCAACCGCTCACGCGACAAAGGGCGATGAGGATGCTGAACGAATGACGCCAACAGGCTGAACTCACCACTGGTGATCACAACAGGCTTGCCTTCACGGGTGAGCGTGCGAGCAGCCAGATCCAGCACGTTGTCGCCAAAGACCACATCACCCCCTTCAGCCAGAGGTGTGCCTGCAGGCAATGCACTACGCCGTCTCAACACCGCTTCAATCCGAGCTGAAAGCTCACGGGGTAGAAAAGGCTTGGCCAGATAATCATCAGCCCCCTGCTCTAGACCGATGATGCGATCCACACCTTCTCCACGGGCCGTCAGCATCACCACCGGTAGGTCATCGCCTGCATCCCTGAGACGACGGAGTGCCGTCAGACCATCGTCACCGGGCATCATCAGATCAAGCACGATCAGATCAGGTCGCTGAAATTCGAGACGGGCCTCAAGCTGCTTCACATCGCTGAGACTGCGTACGTCATACCCCTGATCCAGCAAATAGGTGCCGACCATCTGACGCAAATCCGGATCATCATCGACTACCCAGATCATCGAAGTGCGGGGCATGGGTTCTGTCGCTGCTTCAAGTTTCACTGATCGTATGGATGCCGTTGCGTCCTGTCGCGCTGAAACGGACCTTGTCACAGCTGATCGATGATCTGTCACGACTCAGACATGTCCATGTCGCCCAATCTCCATATGCTCAATGCATGGCGATGCGCTTGACACAACCGGTGTTGATGGCCTTCGTGCTGCTTGGGATGCAAAGCCTTGTCCCTTTGGCCCCTGTTCTGGCAAGTCCACATCACGTGCAGATCTATGGCCGACGCATGGAGGCATTGTTCATCCGGATGGATGTCAATGGTGATGGTCGTCTGGAATCAGGAGAAGTCAGGGGTCGGCCTTATTTCGAACGGCGTCTGCAACGACCCGACTCGCGTGGCTATCTGCTGCTGAAGGATCTCAGACCCTTAAGCCCTCACCCGAGCGGTCAACGGCTGCAGAAACGGTTCAATCAAGCCGATCGCAATGGTGATGGCCGGATCGACCGTCATGAATGCCAATCACTGCCCTGGTTGAGCCGGAATTTTGTGAGCTTCGATCTTGACGCCGATGGAGGACTGACGCTTGAAGAACTGTGGACGGTTCAGCGTTCGCTTGCGCCTCGGCACTGAAGTCAACGCCGAGGTCTGGGTCGACGATGAATCTTCTGACTCGGCTTGAGCCGCTCAGAGCTGATCAAGCGTGTGAAGGATTTAACCAGGCGGAACACTCCTGACACCAGGGCCAGAAGGCCGGCGAGAAGGAGCATTGCGATCAGGATGACCGCGGCGAGACCGAACAATGCTTCCAGGAGCTGTCCAAGGCCTCGAATCAGATCAGCAATGGCCTCACTCACCACCACCATGGCGTCGACCTTCTGAGGCAACCAGCTCAGGAATGCGAGCAACCCTGAGCCAAGGGCCAACAACAGAAGCCCCTCAAGCATCTGACGACCCACTGAAACAGCCCTGGACCTGTGCCGCTTGCTGAATACTCTCCGAGTCTTGGGCACAGCACTAAGAGGTCTCAGATTGGGGGAATTGATCACACCGCCTCCTGAACGAACTCCTGAGCGAAGCCAGTGGTCGGACAGCGGCGCTGCAAGCTGATCAAAAAGCAGAGAGATGCTGCCGGCAAGAACTCAGCAATCCGAACAACAGAACTCTTGAGGTTGGTCGGACTCTCTGCCATTCGAATCGTGAAGCAATTGAGGCATTCTGAGCCGCCTGGCTCAGAGGTCAACGCTCTTGATCAGGTTGTGCAGGATCGCTGATCGGAGTTTCTGTCTTGACCTCGGGAGCCTGCGCAGGGGTGGGAGATTGAACCTCAGGCAATGGCAACAGAAGCCCCAAGACGCCCAAGACAACAACCGTGGCACCTCCAAGCAGCGGAGCCGTCAGCCTCTGCGTCAACGGGATCCGCTCAACAAGATCCCGACGAGGAAGTGGTTCATGCTGGATCGTTGGCCAGGCGAGACAGACACGGCCGTCGCTTCGCAAGGCATCAAGACAACGAACCAGATCAGCCAACTGAGCATCATCAAGCTGGATCGAAAGAGGCGGAATACCTGGCTTGCCACTGGTGAGGTCAAGACGGTGCTGAGGCCCATCGGGAACTAGCCGAACTGGATCGTTCAGCTCACCCAGGGAACGAACCACCCCTGAAAGACGCAGTCGCACATAGGGAATCACCACCTGCATCAATGCTTCCAGATGCTCACGTTTGCCCTCCAGCTCGGAAGCGCCGACGATTTGTAAACGCCAGCTGGAGAGAATTCCGATGGCCTGCTCTGCATGACCAGCAGAAAAGTCAGGCAAGCCTTCAACCTCCAGGCGAGCGGTGGTTTGGTCGTAGCGGTAGGACTGTTTGAGCATCACCATTCAGGGGGTCGGATCAAGAAGACTGGCGCGGAGACGATCAACCCCACCGGGTCCAGCAGCGAGTGCCAGTGTCAACACCAGCTGTCGCTGCAGCGGGCCTTCTGGCTCACTGCCAAGAAAACGCTGAATGGCACCACGCCGAAGATTCATGCGTTCTTCAATCAGATCGCGTAGGCGCTGGTGGACCAGCTGCCAGCGCTGGTGAGTGAGGTCCTGGGGCTCCTTGCTGGACAGCAACTGGTGAAGCATGGGATAGAGCCTGTCTGCCATCACGCAGAGGATCCTGATCAAGGCCTCTGTTTCCACGGCACTGAGTTGACCACGTCGTGTGGAACGCCTGAGCGGGTTGTGGCAGCGACGTTTCCAAAGCTCAACGCGATTGGGAAAGATCGTTTCAAAACCAAGCTGACGGGTCGCCCAGAGCATGGCCTCCCCGCCGTTCAGGTCAAGAGACTCAACAGTGAGCAGAAGCAGATCAAGGCGCTCGAGAGCACGGCGGCCAAGAACCGCTTCAGGAATCGACGGATCTGGAGCCGCCTCAGCAGTGACATCGGTCATGGCTGCGATGATGCCAGGGTTGAGGCCTTCGCGTCACCACCCTGTGGATCTTCGTCAGTTCATTCGCGATGTGCCGGACTTCCCAAAACCCGGAATTTTGTTCCGCGACATCTCACAGTTGCTGCGCGATCCCCGTGGATGGAGCGAAGTGATGCAGCAACTTGGCGACGTCTGCGAGCGACTCCAACCAGACCTGATCGTGGGAATTGAGTCCAGGGGCTTCATCGTGGGCACTCCTCTGGCAACACAGCAAAAGATTGGCTTTGTGCCGGTCAGAAAACCCGGAAAACTTCCCGGCGAAGTGACCGGTGTTGATTACACCCTTGAATACGGCAGCGATCGTCTCGAAATCCAGACCGATGCTCTGGCGGATGGATCCCGTGTCTTGCTGGTCGACGATCTGCTGGCAACCGGCGGAACTGCTGCCGCCAGTGTTGAGCTGATTCAAAAAGCTGGAGGCAAGCTCGTGGGCTGCGGGTTTGTCATTGAACTGGCAGATCTGGCCGGACGCCGTCGATTGCCAGAGGGACTTCCAATCGAATCACTGATCCGTTACGACTGATTGGTGCGCAAACCGTTAGAGGAGCAGCTGTCTCGGTCAATCCTGCTGCTGTTGCCAATCAAGAACCTCTTGATACTGCGCCAGGTTCAGCAATCCAAAGCTCCAGAGAACAACAGGAAGAGGAGCCTGCTCCAGATGGGCCTGACGAATGCCGAGATTGATGGCGTTCTCGCTCAATCCCAGCCGCTGCTGCAGAAACGCAATCAAAGCTCGGGAAGCCACTGGTTGTGGATCACTGCTGATGACCATCAACTTCAGAGCGAGACGCTTACTTTGGCAGCGGTTTCAGCAAGGTGCCTGGGCCGTCGGTCATCGCGGACAGACTGAAGCGTCGAATCCAGCTGATGCGCTTCAGCATGAAGAGTGCAAGACGCCTGAAAGGCATCAGCAGAGGATTGTGATTCGAGAAGAAACGAATCAACAGATCCGTCGACAACAAAACTCCCACCAGATCGATGCGTCGACAACGGGAATAGCGTCGAGCCAGCGATGGGGACGCCATCTCTCCACGCCGCACTGCCGCAGTCAGATTCAAAAGGTCACTGACATCGCGCCAACAAAGATTCAAGCCCTGTCCACCAACTGGATGGCAGCGATGACCAGCCTCTCCAACCAGAAGCAAGGATCCACGGTGAAGACGTGGCGCCAGACTTAACTCCAGAGGAAAAGCTCCGGGTTCGTCGAGCAGTTGAACAACGTCCACCCCCTCGGGAAGAATGGCGTCTAACGTTGATACCAGCTCGGATGCAGAAGAGGCAGCCCGATCTCGACATCGCTGCAGCGGTGCACTCCAAACCACCTGGTAACGGTCCTGCCCAAGGGGCAGAACGGCCATAGGACCTTCCGGCCGGAACAACTCATAAGCGCAGTGTTGATATGCTCCCGTTAAGCGAAGCTTCACGGTCAGGCAACCCTGTCGGTAGGGATGGGACAAGAAAGGCACCTCAGCCGAGCGACGCAACATGGAACGAGGGCCATCCGCAGCAACGATCCACTGGCGAGATCCCTCATTGGCGAGAGCCTCCTCGGCTGGTGTGGCGTCATCCAATTGCAGCGCAACCTGATCTGAAGCCTCAAGCCGCTCTAGCAAAAGGCTCATCAAGGGTCGATGGTCAAGAACCCAGCCAATCGCCTCCGCGGGGCGATTGGCTGGTCGCAGATCGCGAATGTGGAACCAGGCTGTGCAATGGGCTGAGCAGTCATCAAGACGCAGAGAGCAAAATGGCTCCATCTGATCCAGCAAGGCAGCCCAAAGGCCGAGATCCTGCAAAAGACGCCTAGACGAGTGCGTGATGGCGTAAGCGCGGCTGCGGCTCAACAGCAACTCAGCGCTCAAGCGATCGTGAAGAACAACAGAAAAGCCCTGTTGAGCTAATCCAAGCGCTAACAGGGCTCCTGTCGGACCAGCTCCAACGATGCGGAACTGTTGATGGACAGCTTTGACAGCGGAATCTCGGGATTGAGGATCAGCTGTCACCACATCAAACAATCAGCCAATGCCGAGAAGACCACGAGTAAAAGCTTCGCCACCCAGAGCGAATTCCGTGGCCAACAATGCAATGAAACCAAGCATGGCCATGCGGCCATTCAGCATTTCTGCACGCTCATGGAAGCCCCAGCCGCTCTCGGTGTCCACCACTTCCATGCGGGGCTCGGTCGCAAAAGCATTGAGACGACCACCATCTTCTGTTGTCACGGTGGCGCCGCGAATCGCTGGTGAGCTGGAAGGAACCTGAGACATGATCAACCTGACTTCTTTACACAGTGTAACGCACTATTAAGAACTTTTACGCAAGCGCATTCTGCAGAGATCCTCAAAGGCCGGTCTGAGCAAATAGGGATACTCGCCTACCCAGAGCTTGAGTTGCGGCAACCATGCATCGGAGAGAGCGCCAACACTGGAAAAATCTTTGCGGTCACTGAGAACAATGCAGCGAACTAGCAGGCCCTCACGGATCGCTGAATGGGTCTTGGCCATGGGGAAACTAATCCTCCCCAGGTAGCCGTCCTCATCGGCGAGCTCCAGGATCATCCAGGTTCTGCGGTTTTCAACCAGCTCGAGTCGTCCGCTCGCATCCGCCTGTTCGCGCTGATTCTCAACACGCTCCTTGATATGAGCCTCCACCACCTCGCCCTCGAACAGGGCGGCTGATGGATATCGCCGCAAGGACGAATTGCGACGACCCGCCTCAAGAATCGGACCCCAAAGGATATAAAGCAGCAAAACGACTCCAGCGATCAGCCAGACAGAGCCCCAGCGGTTGAATGAAAGGCTCTGACTGATCAACAGGGTGATCACTCCTCCAATGCCTGAGATCAACAAACGCTGCAGGATCTTGCGTGGATCACCCAGAGCAAATCTGAACTGAGTACCCGTCGCCACAGCTGGTATCAGCGTCTGCAGTTCGCCGGGACGAAGTGGAATCAGCATGAAAACTCAGATCAGCCTCTCCAGGCCGTAAACGAGTCCTGGCAGCTGTCTCACTTTGCGAACACATAACAAAACGCCAGGCATGTAAGCAGCGCGATCAATGGTGTCATGACGAAGCGTATAGGTCTCACCCGGAGCACCGAACATCACTTCCTGATGAGCCACCAGCCCTGGAAGGCGCAGGGAATGCAGACGCAGCCCGCTAGCACGTTCACCACCACGGCTGCCCTCGAGCGACTCGTGCTCATCAACCTCTGCGGCATTAAATGTTTTGCCCAACTCCTCCATCAACTCCGCCGTTTTGATGCAGGTTCCACTGGGGGCATCTGCCTTGCGGTTGTGGTGAAGCTCCGTGAGCTCTGCATGGTCATAAAACCGAGCTGCGGCAGCTGCGGCCTGTTGGAGCAGCACCATGCCCACAGAAAAGTTGGGGATCACAGCACCGCCCACGGAGGCCTTCTCTGAAAAACTCTGCAGATCCTTGAGTTGCTCAGGGGAAAGTCCTGTGGTTCCGATCACAGGATGGACGCCGTAAGCGATGGCCGCTCGGGTGTTTGCATATACCACCGATGGATGAGTGAAATCCACCATCACCGCTCCCTTCCCGGGGCCGGAATCACGAACCGCCTGGCTGGTGGCGCAAAGGCAACCCTCCAGATCGGCCGTGACGGCCACCTCCAGGGCTCCCAGGCCAATCAGTTCGCCGATATCGGCTCCTTCCTTGCCCGGTGTGTTGTCAACAGCCCCCACCAGGTGGCAGTCGGATGAAGCGTGAACAGCACGGATCACCTCTGCGCCCATGCGTCCCAGAGCTCCGATGACCAAAACAGGGATTGACTGATTCTCAGCAGCGCTCATGCCAGGGATGTCTCTCGTCAGAGCCTATGCACCGATCGAGTTGTAACACCGCGAGAAAACCTGGGCGTAGAACTGCTCGTCGCCGTAAAGTTCGTTACACAGCTCAATGTGCGCCGATGTTCACACAGGTCCGCTCCGCCAATCGCCGCGTGGCTCCTGTGGAGGGTCAGAACCATAAGTCCGTCATGAAGGCGGTGTATGTGGTGCTGGAGCCCCAGTACCAGAACGCACTCACGCAGGCGGCCACCGCTCTGAACGCCAGCGGAGGCGACCTGGGTATCGAACTCAGCGGCTACCTGATCGAAGAACTTCGCGATGACACCAACTACGAAGACTTCAAAGACGATGTGGCCCAGGCAGATGTGTTCATCGCCTCTTTGATTTTCATCGAAGATTTGGCTCAGAAGGTTGTCGACGCCGTCACCCCCCATCGCGATCGTCTCAAAGCCGCGGTTGTCTTTCCCTCTATGCCGGAGGTGATGCGCCTTAACAAGCTCGGCAGCTTCTCGATGGCTCAGCTCGGACAGAGCAAGAGCGCGATTGCTGGCTTCATGAAAAAGCGAAAGGAAGCTGGCGGCGCCGGTTTCCAGGACGCCATGCTCAAACTCCTGAACACTCTGCCCACTGTTCTCAAATATCTGCCTGTTGAGAAGGCGCAAGACGCGCGCAGCTTCATGCTCAGCTTCCAGTATTGGCTAGGTGGAACACCAGACAATCTGCGCAATTTCTTGCTGATGCTGGCGGACAAATATGTCTTCCCTGCAGAAGAAGGTGAGGAGCGTCCTGTGATGGACGTTGCAGCCCCCGAAGTCTTTCCTGATCTCGGGATCTGGCATCCACTGGCTCCGTCGATGTTCGAGGACCTCAGGGAATATCTCAACTGGACCTCAAGCCGCACCGATCTCTCCGATCAGGCCCTGAAAGGACCAGTGATCGGTCTTGTGCTGCAGCGCAGTCACATTGTGACCGGAGATGATGCCCACTACGTGGCGACGATCCAGGAATTGGAGTTCCGTGGTGCCCGGGTGATTCCCATCTTCTGCGGAGGGCTCGACTTCTCCAAGCCCGTCAATGCCTTCTTCTACGACCCTCTGAATCCAGACCAACCTCTTGTTGACGGCATTGTCTCCCTCACAGGTTTTGCTCTGGTGGGAGGCCCTGCCCGTCAAGACCATCCCAAGGCAGTCGAATCACTGAAAAAGCTCAATCGTCCCTACATGGTGGCTCTGCCGCTGGTGTTTCAGACAACCCAGGAATGGGAAGGTAGTGATCTCGGTCTGCATCCGGTTCAAGTCGCACTCCAAATCGCTATTCCCGAGCTGGATGGTGCGATCGAACCAATTGTTCTCTCCGGCAGAGACGACGCCACCGGAAAAGCTCACACACTTCAGGATCGAGTTGACGCCATCGCTGAACGGGCAATCAGGTGGTCATCTCTGCGCATCAAACCCCGTGTCGACAAGAAGCTGGCGATCACGGTGTTCAGCTTCCCACCCGACAAGGGCAACGTTGGCACCGCGGCATATCTCGATGTCTTCGGCTCCATTCATCGCGTTATGGAGGAGATGAAAGCGAAGGGATACAACATCAAGGATCTGCCTGCCACGCCCCGAGCCTTGCTGGAAGCCGTGATCAACGACGCCAATGCCATGCAGGGCTCTCCAGAGCTTTCCGTCGCGCACCGAATGAGTGTCGAGGAATACGAACGACTCACTCCCTACTCAGAACGGCTTGAGGAGAACTGGGGAAAACCACCCGGCAATCTGAACAGCGATGGTCAGAACCTGCTGGTGTTCGGCAGACACTTCGGCAACGTCTTTGTCGGCGTACAACCCACCTTCGGCTACGAGGGTGACCCCATGCGTCTTCTCTATTCGCGCAGCGCCAGCCCTCATCACGGATTTGCGGCCTACTACACCTATCTGGAAAAAATCTGGAAGGCCGATGCTGTACTCCACTTCGGCACCCATGGTTCGCTGGAGTTCATGCCCGGCAAGCAGATGGGGATGAGCGAAACCTGTTATCCAGACTCCCTGATTGGATCGCTACCGAACCTCTACTACTACGCAGCCAACAACCCATCTGAAGCAACGATCGCCAAGCGTCGTGGTTATGCATCAACGATCAGCTACCTCACTCCACCTGCGGAAAATGCCGGGCTTTACAAGGGGCTCAAAGAACTTGGCGAATTGGTTGGCTCCTACCAACAACTGCGTGAGGGTGGTCGCGGCGTGCAAATCGTCAACACGATTGTGGAGACGGCTCGCCTATGCAACCTCGACAAGGATGTTGATCTGCCCGATGACGATGCCGCATCCCTAGATCTGGAAGGACGCGACGCCCTCGTTGGTGCCGTTTACCGCCAGCTGATGGAGATCGAGAGCCGTCTGCTTCCCTGCGGACTCCACACCATCGGCAAGCCTCCCACCGCCGAGGAAGCCATTGCCACCCTCGTGAACATCGCGGCTCTGGAACGAGATGAAGACGGACTTCGTTCCCTTCCAGGCCTGTTGGCTGAATCGATCAATCGAACGATCGAAGAGATCTACAAGGGGAATGACAACGGTGTTCTCGCTGATGTGGAGCTCAACCGCACCATTACCGAGACATCGCGTACAGCGATCTCCGCCATGGTCCGGTCTGTAACCGGCAGTGACGGACGAGTCAACCTGCGCAACAACTGGTCGTGGTTCAGCGACCTGCTGACCCGCTTCGGCTTCAAGCTGCCTTCACCATGGCTCAAGGCCTGCAAAACCAACGGGTTCAGTGAGATCGATCCAACGGAGCTCGACAGGCTGTTCGGCTATCTGCGTTTCTGCCTTGAGCAGATCTGCGCCGATATGGAGATGGAGAGTCTTTTGAAAGCACTCGATGGCGAATACATCCTTCCCGGACCTGGCGGTGATCCGATCCGTAATCCCGGAGTTCTCCCCAGTGGCAAAAACATCCACGCTCTTGATCCTCAGGCGATCCCAACCCGGGCTGCTGTTGCCGCGGCCAAAGGGGTGGTGGACAAGTTGATCGAGCGCCAACGCGAGGAGCAGGGAGCTTGGCCCGAAACCATTGCCTGCGTCCTCTGGGGCACGGACAACATCAAAACCTACGGAGAATCTCTGGCCCAGATCCTCTGGTTTGTAGGTGTGAAGCCCATGCCTGACTCCGTCGGTCGCGTCAACAAGCTTGAGCTCATTCCTCTTGAGGAGCTGGGACGCCCCCGCGTTGATGTGGTGGTGAACTGCTCTGGAGTCTTCCGCGATCTGTTCATCAACCAGATGGCACTGATCGATCAGGCCGTGAAGATGGCAGCAGAAGCGGATGAGCCACTCGAGCAGAATTTTGTTCGCAAACATGCCCTTGAGCAGGCTGAAAAAGAGGGAAGCAGCTTGCGAGACGCGGCTTGTCGGGTGTTCTCGAATGCCAGTGGCAGCTACAGCTCCAACGTGAATCTGGCCGTGGAAAACAGCACCTGGGAAGAGGAAGGCGAGCTGCAGGAGATGTATCTATCCAGGAAAACCTTTGCTTTCAATGCTGACAATCCTGGTGAGATGAACCAAAAGCGTGATGTCTTCGAAAATGTCATGAAAACCGCTGACGTCACCTTCCAGAATCTGGATTCCGCGGAGATCTCCCTCACCGATGTGAGTCACTATTTCGACTCTGATCCCACCAAACTGATCGCTGGTCTGCGTGATGACGGCAAGGCACCCACCAGCTACATCGCCGATACCACCACAGCCAACGCTCAGGTGCGTTCTCTGAATGAGACGATTCGTCTCGACTCGCGCACCAAACTTCTCAATCCGAAGTGGTATGAGGGCATGCTCGACTCGGGTTATGAGGGTGTTCGAGAAGTTGCAAAGCGGCTTAATTTCACTCTTGGCTGGAGTGCAACCAGTGGCTCAGTTGACAACTTCGTTTACGAAGAAGCCAACGAGACATTCATCAACGATCCAGAAATGCGCAAGCGACTTCTGGATCTGAATCCCAACAGTTTCCGCCGCATTGTGGGGACGTTGCTTGAGGTGCACGGTCGTGGTTACTGGGAGACCTCCGACGAAAACATCGAACAGCTCCAGGAGCTCTACCAGGAAGTTGAGGATCGGATTGAGGGCGTCACAACCGCCGAATCCTGAACACAGACCTCACAGCACTGAACTCTCAGCTCTGAGAGTTCAACCATTCAGCCGGTGCTCTGACGCCGGCTTTTGTTATCGGTGTACCACTCAGTTCACTGCGGCAGCGAACAACGCTCCTGACACAGTTGATCGAGCGATGCACGGTTGGTGATTTTCAGGCGATAGCGAGCCCAGACGCCATAAAGACCATCAACCACTGGCCCGACCACTGGCCAGCGGGTTGGCGCATACAGCCAGCCGAGACCGATCAAGCGGTAAGCCTCGCGAAAGACGGCGACATCAGTGAGCACTGTTCCATCGGCCTGAATGGCATGAATCCTTGACATTGCCTGGCGATAGCTAATGCCAGACCAATCCTCGGGGGAGTAATCCTGTGCATCAACGTCAACGAAGCGGATGGACTGATCGCGATCCTTGCGACGCAGAAACGTCACCTCACGGACGCAGAGTGGACATCCCCCGTCGTAAAGCAGGGTGAGCTCAGGGCTCGTGCTCATGAATGCCTCACAGAAGGGTCTGTTCTAGCCAGATCAGTCATGAACGTTGGCGGGCGAACCTTGCCGAGCCACCGCCGCGGCCATGGTCACCACCTGATGGATCGGCCCTACATCATGGACTCGCACCACGTGGACCCCTGCCTCCACAGCCCTGGCGCAGACTGCAGCCGTCCCCCAGATCCTTGCCTTGGATCGGGGCTGGTCAAGAACAGCCCCGATAAAACGCTTTCGAGAAGGTCCCAGCAACAGCGGAATGCCGTCCTGCTGAAGCTCGTCCAACTGTCTGATCAGCTGAAGATTTTGGTCTGTGGTCTTCGCGAAGCCAAGACCTGGATCCCAAATCAGCTGTTCCCTGCTCAGACCTGCTTGGAGAGCTCGGTCGGTGCTGAGCCTGAGTTCATGCAACACTCCGGCAACAACGCCCTGTTCGCCGTAATCGGTGCAGTCGTCCATGGTTTGACTGTCACCACGACTGTGCATCAGCACATAGGGGCAACCGGCATCGGCGACCAACGAGAGCATGACCGGGTCGCGTCTGCCTCCACTGACATCGTTGATCCAATCAGCGCCTGCCTCCAACGCAGCTCGGGCAACGGATGCCCGAAAGGTGTCGACAGAAAGAATCACCTGCGGATGGGCTGCACGAATGCTTTGAAGGCAGGGGAGAAGACGCGACAGCTCTTCTTCCGCACCCACATCAACAGCACCAGGCCGGGTGCTCTGGGCACCGAGATCAAGCACCTCCGCTCCATCGCGCAACTGACGTGACGCCTCGTTCAAAGCCAGATCCGCCCGGTTGAATCGTCCTCCATCACTGAAGGAATCCGGGGTGAGGTTGATCACCCCCATCACAGCCGGGCGATGGCCCCAGCAGTCGGGATGACGCATGAGGAATCAGGCGACCTGATAGTTGGCGATGCGAGCGAAGCTTTCAGCATCCAGTGATGCACCACCGACAAGCACACCGTCGATATCACTCATGCCCATGAGCTCATCGATGTTTCCGGGTTTGACGGATCCTCCGTACTGAATGATCAGATCAGGGGCACCCACCCAACTACGGATCAGACCACAAATGCGGTTGGCCTCCGACGATTCACAGGTCTTACCGGTGCCGATGGCCCAGATGGGTTCATAGGCAACGACAAGACGATTTGGATCCAGTCCTTCGAGGCCCTGCTCGACCTGACGGCGGATCACGCGCTCAGCTTCACCACGGCTGCGCTGTTCATCACTTTCTCCAACGCAGACGATGGGAATGAGGCCATGGGCTTGAGCTGAACGCGCCCGATGGTTGATCTGCTCATCACTCTCACTGAAATACTTACGAGGCTCGCTATGACCAACGATCGCGTAACGCACTCCATGCTCTTCCAGCATCGATGGAGCGATCTCACCCGTGAAAGCGCCATTGGCTTCCCAGTGCACGTTCTGACTTGAAATCTCCAGCCGTGATCCTGAAGTGATTTCAGCAGTGGTGCTGATCGCCGTAAACGGAGGCGCAACCACCAACTCACGGTCGTCAGGCGTGTCGGCGATCAGTGGCAGAAACGTGGCCAACCAGTCCCGGGCCTGGGCGCACGTCATGTGCATCTTCCAGTTTCCAGCAATCACCGGTTTGCCCACGCTTGCGTCCTCTGCGGCTCAGCAGCAGCCAACTTACGTTCCTACGCGAGCAAAGTCGTCTCAGATCTTCGTGACGACCGCCTGATCGCCACCCACAATCACGCAATCCCCGAGCTTGAGCTGTCGACCTCGCTGAGTCACAACGCTGTCATTCACACGCACTTGCCCAGCCTGGATCAACATCTTGGCCTCACCACCCGTGCCAACCCATCCTTGCCATTTCAGGAACTGATCGAGTCGCATCAACCCAAGAGATCAAGAAAGAGCATTGATAGTGTGACGCGATGCTGAAAACCTCCGAGGCAGGATTCCGCAGGCTGCTGCCATTGCTGCGTCCGCATCTGCCGCAACTGAGCCTCGGGCTGGTCTGCATGCTCATATATGTGAGCAGCTTTCTGTTTCTGCTCAACCTCGCAGGATCCCTCTTCCCCGCACTGGGATCGAGAGATCTTGGGCGGGTGCTCGGGTTGATCGGGCAGGGAGTGCTGATTTTCGCAATCCAGAAACTGGCTCAGTTCGGCCAGGACTCCCTCTTAGCCGGACCAGCCCTTCAGGTGAGCAAGACCCTGCGCAGCAATCTGTTTCGTCGCCTGCAGACCGTTGAACTGGGGGCACTGGAGAAACTCTCAGCAGGTGATCTCACGTACCGACTGACCGAAGACGCGGATCGTGTCAGCGAAGTGCTGTACAAATCGGTTCACGACACATTGCCAAGTGCGCTCCAACTGCTGGCGGTGCTGGGGTACATGCTCTTGCTGGACTGGAAACTCACGGCTTCCATCCTGCTGCTGGCACCGTTGATTATCTGGCTGATCAGCCTGTTTGGCGCCAAGGTGATGGCGGCCACCGAACGCAGTCAGAAAAAAGTGAGCGAACTGGCCGGTTTGCTCGGCGAGGCCATCGAGGGCCTGCCGCTTGTTCGAGCATTTGCCGCAGAGCCCTGGCTTCAAGGTCGATTTGAAGACGAGATTGATCAGCATCGTCAGGCCAGGCACCGCACCTACAGCCTTGTTGCACTGCAGCATCCGGTGGTGGGAATGATCGAAGTGGTGGGTCTTTTCTCCGTGCTGGGACTGGCCGCCTGGAGGATTCAGAACGATGGCCTGACCATTGCTGGCTTAAGCAGCTACCTCACTGGCCTTGTGGTGCTGATCGACCCCATTGCTCACGTCACCAACAACTTTAATGAATTTCAGCAGGGCCAGGCTTCGCTGCGAAGACTGCGCCAGATCGAACAGGAGCCTCAGGAAACTGCAGATCCAGATCCGGCCTTGCCGATTGGTCGACCCGCAGGACACCTGAATCTGCATCGCGTTCACTTCGCTTACGGCAATGGCGAACCGGTGCTTCGTGATATCAATCTGACCATCGAAGCCGGTCAGGTGGTGGCGCTGGTTGGCCCATCCGGTGCCGGCAAAAGCACATTGTTCTCCCTACTTCTGCGCTTCAACAGTGCCCAGTCAGGAGAGATCGAGCTGGATGGGAACAACCTGGCGCAAGTGAAAGCGCGCGAACTCAGGCAGCAGATCGCCCTCGTGCCCCAGCGCACAACGGTGTTCTCCGGCAGCATTGCCGAGGCGATTCGTTTCGGCAGACCAGCGAGCCATGATCAGCTGCTCGAAGCCGCCCGTCTGGCCAATGCCCACGACTTCATCATGGCCTTGCCAGATGGCTACGAGACGAAGCTGGAGGAACGCGGTACCAATGTTTCTGGAGGCCAGCTGCAGCGCATTGCTATTGCCAGAGCCGTGCTGGGAAATCCCGCGGTGCTGTTGCTTGATGAAGCCACCAGCGCGCTAGACGCTGAGGCTGAGGCGGCTGTTCAGCTGGGACTGCGCCAGGCGATGCATGGCCGCACCGTGCTGGTGATCGCTCACCGCCTGGCCACGGTTCAGGAAGCTGACCAGATCGTTGTGCTTGAACATGGCCAAATCAGTGAACAAGGCAGCCATGATCAGTTGATGGCGAACAACGGTCGTTATCGAGATCTGTGTGAACGCCAAATGATTCGCGATCGGTGCGGCTAAGTTTCCTTGGATTCAACAGTGATTCAGTCGATCCGATGACCGCAACGCCAGCAGAAAACCCAGTACTCACCTTCGAAGGCAAGCGCTACAACCTCAATGAACTTCCTGAAGATCTGAAGGAACTGGTGCGCGGCATGCAGGTCGCCGATGCGCAATTACGGATGCACGAAGACACCCTGAAAGTTCTTGCAGTGGGTCGTCAGTCCATGGCCATGCAACTCAATGAGCGCCTGAAGAACGTCACCCCGATGCCCGATTAAGGCTGAGCGATCAAGAGAACCGCACAAACCTCACCATCAAAAAAGCTTCCGGCCGCGGCCGGAGGCTTTTTTACAGCTGATCAGCCGATGCAATCAGTTGGATGATTCCGACGCATCAGGGAAGCGATAACGACGAGTGAGTTCAAAAACGGTTCCTGACAACAGCAAAAGCGCGATCAGGTTGGGAATGGCCATCAGGCCATTGAGAGTATCCGCGACACCCCACACCACACCACGGTCACCGACCAACGAACCGATCACCACCACAGCCACCCAGACGCCCCTAAAAGGCAGAATCGCCTTCACACCGAACAGATATTCGGTGCAGCGTTCGCCATAGAAACTCCAACCGAGAACGGTGGTGAACGCGAAAACGATCAAGCCGAAGGTGACGATCCACCCCGAACCGGCCAGCGCCTCATTGAAGGCTGCGATCGACAGCTCAGACCCCGACAATCCACCTGCAGAAATCCCACTGACCAGGATCACTAGGGCAGTGAGCGTGCAGATAAGCATCGTATCGATGAAGGTGCCGAGCATCGCCACCGTGCCCTGACGAACGGGATCATCGGTGCGCGCAGCAGCATGGGCAATTGGTGCACTGCCCAGACCGGCTTCATTGGAGAAAATCCCCCGTTTGAATCCCATCAAAATCACCTGCGTGAGCGTGCCCGTTGCAGCTGCCTGTCCAGAGAATGCATTGCTGAAAATGCTTGCGAAAGCGTCAACGACGCTGCCGATGTTGGCCAAGAGAATGATCAGGCAGGCGAGCACGTAGGCGATCGCCATGAATGGCACAATCGCGGAGGCGGCCTTGGAGATCCGGCGCACACCGCCGATGATCACGGCAAAGACCAAAACACCTAGGACCACGGCTGTGACTTCCCGAGGCACCCCGAGCCCAAGCAATGCACTGGAGACTTCAAAGCACTGAACGCCGTTGCCGATGCCAAAACCGGCCAGCATGCCGAACAGAGCGAACACCCCTCCGAGCCAGACCCATCGAGGTCCAAGACCTTTGCTGATGTAGTACATCGGCCCACCGACGTGATGACCTAGGTCATCCACCTCGCGGTAGTGAACCGCCAGAACGGCTTCGGCGTATTTGGTGGCAATGCCAAAGAAGGCGATCAACCACATCCAGAAGACCGCACCAGGCCCACCGATGGCGATCGCTCCTGCCACACCGGCGATATTTCCGGTACCGACGGTAGCCGCCAGCGATGTCATCAGAGCCTGGAAGGAACTGATGTCACCCTCAGCTTGCTGGTCTGAAGGGGCAAACATCATGCGCACTCCATAGGGAAGCCGCAGAATCGGCATGAAGCGCAAACCGACCATCAGCAAAACGCCGGTGATCGAAATCAGACCCACGGTCGGCCATCCCCAGGCGAAGGAACTGACCGGACCATTGATCGCGGTAACGACGCTGTCGAAGTTGTCGGCAGCGCTGACAGGAACTGACATCAGAGTGCAACCAGATCGTTGAACTCGAACACCTGAAGCGTGTCCTTGCCGTCGGCATCTTTGGAGCCGATCGCTCGACGCTCAAGGACCCAACAACCCTGCTCACCAACCGGCACGAACGTATCTTCAAACGTGCTGGAGGCACCCCTGGCTTCGCCGCTGGTCGGATCCGAATACTGGCTGGTGTAGTTGCGACTGAGATAACCCGATCCAGTGTCCGTCGTACTTCCGGTGTGAATCGTGACCACCGTTCCGTGGATATGGCGGTGAACCATCGTCACCACATCGGCTTTGATGCGATAGCGATCACCCTCACCTTTCCCTCCGATCAAAACCTCCAAGCCTTCATCGGTGCTGTCACCTGCAGTGAAGGTGTTGGCACCATGCACCTGCTCAAAAGGTCTGCGAACACGATGAATGGCGACTTCCCAGAGTTGGGATGCGATCGCCTTCTCCACCTCAGCATCATCGATGCCCTCGACCTTGGCCTTCAAATCCGCACCGATCTGGAAACGACCTTCAACACGACGGTCGCCCTGTTCCCAGACGCACCGTCCTTGATATCCGCCAAATCCCGGTTCCCAGGTGTAGCGGTTCTGATAAGCAGCTTGAAAAGCATCCCGGCAGTCACTGCCGGGGGCAACGTTGGGAATGCTGGTGACAGTCACTTGAAGACATTGACGCTTTGGCGACCTTACCGGGGCTGAGCCTATCGATGAACATCCTGAAGGGCATGGATATCAAACGTCTGCGATTGCAGCGCCTCAATTCCCTGAACAGCAGACCGAGCTCCGGCAAGCGTGGTGAGGGTCGGTACTGAGTAATCGAGCGCAGCACGCCGCAAGTAGCGATCGTCATGGGCCGCTTGACGTCCAATTGGCGTGTTGATCACAAGTTGCACAGCACCAGAGCGAATCAGATCCTCGATATTCGGACGCCCTTCATGGACCTTCAACACTGACTGCACCTGAAGACCAGCCTCACTCAACGTGGCCGCTGTGCCAGCGGTTGCGGTGAGCGAGAAACCCAGATCAAGCAAACGCTTGGCCACAGGAACGAGCGCCAGCTTGTCCCGGTCATGGGTCGATAGAAAAACGTTGCCCTTGGTGGGCAGGGCCTCCCCGGCGGCCAGCTCTGCCTTGGCGTAAGCCATCCCAAAGTGCGGAGCCCACCCCATCACCTCGCCAGTGGAGCGCATTTCCGGGCCCAGCAGGGAATCGGCACCGGGGAAGCGCCGGAAGGGGAGCACAGCTTCTTTCACCGCTTGAAGCGGCGGAGAAGGCTCCTGACTGAGACCGATATCAGCGAGAATCTCGCCAGCCATCAGGCGAGTGGCGACTCGTGCCAATGGGACACCGGTGGCCTTGGCCACGAATGGCACTGTCCTTGAAGCTCGCGGATTGGCTTCGATGATGAACACCCTCTCCTCCCCTGAGGCAGTGCGTTGAACAGCGAACTGAAGATTGATCAGACCCTGAACTTGAAGGCGTAGGGCAAGGGCCTTGGTCCAGGAGCGAATGGTGGCAAGGGCCTCATCTCCGAGAGAGACCGATGGCAGACAACAGGCGGAATCACCTGAATGAATCCCAGCGGGTTCAATGTGCTCCATCAGCCCACCGATCACCACCACACCATCCCGGTCACAAAGCGCATCCACATCCACCTCAACGGCGTTCTGGAGGTATTGGTCGATAAGCACCGGATGATCCGGTTCCACCTGCACCGCTTCGGTCATGTAGCGATTGAGCTCCAACTCGTCGTGAACGACCTCCATTGCCCGACCACCCAACACGTAAGAGGGGCGCACGACGACCGGATACCCCACGGTCTCTGCCACCGCGCGTGCCTCGTGTTCGCTGCGGGCAAGTCCGTTGCGTGGTTGGCGGATATCAAGTTCACGCAAAATCGCTTCGAACTGCTCACGATCCTCAGCACGGTCAATCGATTCCGGGGATGTTCCCCAGATCCGGGTGCCCGTGGCCTGACCTGCCGGTGAGTTCAACCAACGCAGCAGGGGCATCGCAAGCTTGAGCGGCGTTTGGCCGCCGAATTGCACAATCACGCCTTCGGGTCGTTCCGCCTCGATCACATTGAGAACATCCTCAAACGTGAGTGGCTCGAAATACAGACGATCACTGCTGTCGTAGTCGGTGGAGACCGTTTCGGGATTGCTATTGAGCATCACCGTGGCGAAGCCACGGTCCTGGGCTGAAAACGATGCATGGCAACAGCAGTAATCGAATTCGATGCCTTGGCCAATGCGATTGGGACCGCCGCCCAAGATCATCAGTTTGCGCCTTTTGTCCTCTGACACTTCTGTCGCCGGGGGCTGCACCGTCAGTGTCCCCTTTGCATCCAGGCGAGACCAAGGACGTTCATAGGTTGAGTAGTGATAAGGAGTGGTCGAAGCGAATTCGGCCGCACAAGTGTCCACGGTCTTGAACACGGGACGCACGCCAAGCTTCAGTCGCGCTTCGCGCACATCCAGCTGATCTGAACCGGTGAACCAGGCGATCTGACGATCGGAATAGCCGAGCTGCTTCAGCCGGAGAAAATCCGCAGCGCTGAGGGCCGACAGCTGCCGGTCGTTGAGCAGTTCGGATTCGGTGTTGATCAGAACGCGCAACTTGGCCAGGAACCAGGGGTCGATGCGGCTGAGCTGATGAATCTGTTCATCCGAGCGTCCCGCCACCATGGCGGTGCGCACAGTAAGGATTCGTTCCGGCGAGGGCGTACGCAGGGAGCGGTCAAGTTCTGTAGCGGTGAGCTCCTGCTCAGCGCGATCACCACCCCAGCCGGCCAGGCCGGTCTCCAGGGATCGCAAAGCTTTCTGGAACGACTCCTCGAAACAGCGTCCGATGGCCATGGCTTCACCCACCGATTTCATGGCCGTGGTGAGCACTGCAGGCGAGCCCCTAAATTTTTCAAAGGCGAAGCGTGGAACCTTGGTGACGACGTAATCAATCGTCGGTTCAAAGCAGGCGGGTGTTTTGCCGGTGATGTCGTTGAGAATCTCGTCGAGGGTGTAGCCAACAGCGAGACGCGCAGCAATTTTGGCAATGGGGAATCCAGTGGCCTTGCTGGCCAGAGCCGACGATCGGCTGACGCGGGGATTCATCTCGATGACCACCACCTCGCCATCGGCGGGGTTGATCGCGAATTGGATGTTGCTGCCTCCAGTGGCCACACCGATCTCGCGAATAATGGCGATGGATTGATCCCTCAGACGCTGGTACTCGCGGTCCGTGAGGGTCTGGGCTGGGGCCACGGTGATCGAATCACCGGTGTGAACACCCATGGGATCGAGGTTTTCGATGCTGCAAACAATCACCACGTTGTCGGCGAGATCGCGCATCACCTCCAGTTCAAATTCCTTCCAACCCAGCAGCGACTGTTCGATCAGAATCTGCGAGACGGGACTGGCATCAAGTCCGGTTTTGCAGATTGAGGCATATTCCTCAGGGTTGTAGGCAATGCCGCCTCCACTGCCGCCCAGAGTGAAGGCGGGGCGGATGATTCTGGGATAAGTGCCGATAGCGGCTCCGACAGCCTCCGCCTCCTCGATCGATGATGCGATTCCCGAAGGACAGACCTTCACTCCGATCCGCTCCATCGCCTGCTTGAACAGCAGTCGATCCTCAGCTTTTCGGATCGCCTGCAGATCGGCACCAATCAGCTCGACCCCGAATCGCTCCAGGGTTCCGTCCTCAGCCAGGTTGACAGCCAGATTGAGGGCGGTCTGGCCTCCCATTGTGGGAAGCAGAGCATCAGGTCGCTCCTGTTCAATCACCCTTGCGACCACCTCAGGGGTCAGCGGTTCCACGTAGGTGCGATCTGCCATATCCGGATCGGTCATGATCGAAGCCGGGTTGGAATTCACCAGCACGACCTCATATCCCTCGGCGCGAAGTGCTTTGCAAGCCTGAGTTCCGGAGTAATCGAACTCACAAGCCTGGCCGATCACGATCGGCCCTGAACCCAGCAGAAGAATGCGACGAAGATCATTCCGCCGGGGCATGTGCGTTCTCTCTGCGGCCAAACCTTTTGAGTCTCCCACGCAGCCCCATGTCCACATGCATCTGTTCAGCGGCAGGTGCCCGGCAGTCGCTAGCGTTAGGGGTCAGGAGAACAATCGACAGTCATGAGTGAGCTCCAGCGTCTGAAAGGGTTGCTTCCCCCGGAGATGCAGAGCTGGGTGTTCGTCGAGGCAGCCGCTGCCGTTGAGCCGGCTTTGATCACCCTTGAAGAGATCGGCAGAGATGAGGTTGAGATTCAGATTGATCTCGACGCCTGGGACAACCTGGCTCTCGATCACCGAAATCTGCTTTTCTGGCATGAGGTGGGCAGGATTCAGAATGACACCATTCCCCGCGATGGCTGGGAGATGGCGGCTCTAGCGATCGGCCTGGGCGGGGCCATCGGCGAGCTCTGGGTGCAAGACGGTCTGCTCTTGTTCATGGCCCTTGGATTATCCGGATTCGCTGGCTACCGCCTCTATCTAAAGAACAATGCGGAAAAACGGCTGCGCGATGCGATCTCGGCTGATGAACGAGCCATTGATCTGGCCTGTCGCTTTGGCTACAGCGTCCCGAATGCCTACAAAAGCCTCGGCGGCGCACTGAAGGAACTCGTCGAAAAAACCAGAAAGAAGAAAAAACGCAGCTTCTACGAAGACCGACTTGAGGCGTTACGCAAGAGTGCTGGGAAAGCTCGCGCTGAAATGGCGCAACAGCAAGGTTCCCGTCAGTCCGTCACCAGCGAAAATGTCTATGGATAGTGAACAGCTTGCGGAACTCGCGGCCGATGCTTGCGATGACCGTAAGGCGGTGGACATTCAGCTTATCCGCGTTGATGAGGTCTCAAGTCTTGCCGACTGGATGGTGATCGCCGGTGGCCAGAGTGACGTTCAAGTCAGAGCGATTGCACGCTCGGTCGAGGATCGGATTGAGGATGAGGTCCAGAGACTCCCCCTGCGAAAAGAGGGAGTGAACGAGGGACGCTGGGCCTTACTGGATTACGGCGAACTTATCGTGCACGTGCTCCAACCTGGAGAAAGGAGTTACTACGACCTTGAAGCATTTTGGAGTCACGGGGAATGCCGTCCCTACCTAACCTCCAAACCATCTGACGATTAACAGGCGGCCCGGCATGGCCTCGAGCATCCCTTGCCCTGTTCCCCCTGAGCAAAGACCTCAGGAGGAATTTGCTCAATTCAGCCGATCCTGGTTTTTTGCATGGCCCTGTACGGCCCAAGTGTCGCTCGACCGGGCTTTGCTGATCAGCTGGCTGATGATTTCACCAATCACCGTGCTGGTGGCCAGTGGTAGCTGGACCTTGCGCCACGATCCAGTGCGTTTGCTGCTTGCCGGTGCTGTTGCAGCCCTTGTGATGCCCATGCTGCTGTTGATTAGGCAATGGCTGGGCTGGACCTACGTGCATAAACGCCTGCTGTCGGAGAAAGTCGAATATGAGGAATCAGGCTGGTATGACTTTCAGGTCTGGGAAAAACCTGTGTCCTGGCGAGAACGTGATCTCCTGCTTGCTCAGCACGAGGTCAGGCCAATCCTTGGCCGTCTCGGCAGGGCCATGGCCCTCGTGACCGGTCTGATGCTTGGCGGAGCAAGCATCTGTCAAGCTCTCTGAACCTTTGGAACATCAGGGCATGTCGATCCCATCGGGTTACCGCGGTTCGGCGCGCTCCCTGAGTACTCCACCTCTTGAGGTCCGGCTGCGGCGAGGCTCCTCGATCGAGTCCACTCACCGTGTGCATGCAGTGGTCTGCGACAGCCGCGGCCGGGTGCTGATGAAGGCTGGGCAGCCAGACTTCGAAACGTTCATTCGTTCGGCACTCAAACCCTTTCAGGCCCTGCCGCTAATCAGCAGCGGTGCCTCGGAGACCTACAGCTGTGAGGAACGGGGGATCGCCATTAGCTGTGGATCCCATTCAGGCACCCCAAATCATGCGCGTGAGGCCTTCCGGTTGCTTTGGAACGCAGAACTGGAGAGTGATGATCTGCAGTGCCCCATCCCATCAGGCCGGTCGAGTCCTCTTGAGCACAACTGCTCGGGCAAGCACGCTGCTTTTTTAATCACTGCTCGCAAAATGGGATGGCCCGTTGAGACCTACCTCCAGGGAGACCATCCTCTGCAGCAGGAGATTACGCGTCGCGTGGCAGAACTGCTCGGCCTGCCCCCTGATGAACTGGTCGCTGAACGCGATGACTGCGGCGCCCCCACACTGCGCCTTCAACTCGACCAGATGGCACTGTTATTTGCCCATCTGGGCTCTTCCGCTCATGCGGAGCTCGAACAGATCAGCCGGGCGATGCTGGCGCATCCGGAACTGGTGGCTGGGGAAGGTCGATTCGATACGGAATTAATGCGACGCTCCCATCACCAGGTGATTAGCAAAGGAGGGGCAGAAGGCATTCAATGTCTGAGCCGAACCGGAGAAGGACTTGGCGTGGCCATCAAGGTTGAAGATGGCGCCCGACGTGCCAAACAGGCTGTTGCCCTGCATCTGCTGCGTCAGCTCGATTGGATGACGCCGAGCGGACTGAAGGAACTGGAGGAACAGCTGCTGATCCTCAACCCTGGTGTTCACCTGGATGTGGAAGGTGAGCTGCGAACCGCCTGAACTCCATTGAGTGGTGTCTTCGATCACCAAGTTGTATAGTTCTCGGGTCACCGCGGGGTAGAGCAGTCTGGTAGCTCGTCGGGCTCATAACCCGAAGGTCGGGAGTTCAAATCTCCCCCCCGCCACCAATTAAAAAAGCCCCAATAAAGTGGGGCTTTTTTAATGCTTTTTCGTTTGGTTGATTTCGCTCGAATTGCCTCAAATGCAAGACCTGAGCAAGGGAAGCGATCTCAATGTCTTGTCTTGAAAGCAAGACATCTGTTTCAGATTGACCCCACCTTGCTGGCTAGCAACATCGCGAAACCTTGCATCTGGAGGACAAAGCAGAGATTCAACTTTGAGAGAGAGATCTCCAACGCCAATGAAGCAGGCAGAGTCAAAATGAGCCTCTTCAGCTGATTCAACAACAGCCTGAATCAGCCTTGGAATCCTCTCCATCTGCTCTCGGCGATGGGTCTTACTGCCACCAAGCTCCGACGTCTCTGCTCGGAAACAGGTCTGGCCAAGATCAAGGGCAGACGCAGCAGGAAGATTCAGGAGACTGGCAAGAGCCATCGACCGCGTCAGACACTATCGGTAGGTCGTCGTCATGCCGTGTCCTTGAATCCCTTTGAAGCGATTGTGATCGGGTCGGGGGCCACAGGTGGCGTCGCCGCGATGACACTTGCCGAAGCAGGGCTCCGGGTTCTGGTCGTGGAAGCAGGACCCGATCGATCAGCTTCGGAAGCCCTGGGGAGTGAGCCAGGCAATAGTGTCAGGCGGGCCGAAGGGCTGATCAGCGGCCGCCATCGGCGTCAGATCCAGCATCCTGGCTACTGGAAACAAAACCCCTCCCTCTACGCAGACGAGCGTCAGTACCCCTACAGCACGCCAGAGGATCAACCCTTTCTTTGGACCCAGGGTCGTCAAGTTGGCGGGCGCAGTCTCACCTGGGGTGGCATCACACTGCGCCTCTCGGACTATGAGTTCAAGGGCGCAGATCATGACGGATACGGCCAAAACTGGCCCATCACTCATGCCGATCTTGATCCTCACTACAGCACACTCGAGCAGCTGTTTGAAGTCCGAGGTGAGCGGGATGGGCTTGAGCAGCTCCCTGATGGTCGAATGGCACCGGCGTTACCATTCATGCCTGAGGAAGAGCGGTTCCGTGAGCTGCTGACAAGGGAACGCGGCATCCCCTTCATCCATTCGCGAGGCTTTGAAGCCCACCAACGCCAGCAGACCTCGAGCTGGCCGAAATCAAGCAGCAACGGCTCCAGCCTTCAGCGCGCTCTGGCCACGGGTCGAGTGGAGATTCTGTCCAATTCGATGGCGGAATACCTCGACATGGATCCAGCACAAGAGCGTGCCAGTTCTGTTGTGGTGGTGAACCGCAGCACTGGCGAACGACAACGACTGGACTGCAATCTTGTGGTGGTCTGCGCTTCAACGATCGCAACGCTGCGTCTGCTGCTGCAGTCAGAGAGCCAGTCCCATTCCAGGGGGTTCAGTGATCCCTCCGGCCAACTTGGGAAAGGCTTGATGGACCACGTCTCCTGCTGTCGATTCTTTTCCGTTCCCAGCGCAACCGGACGTGTGGCGACACAACAATCCGACCCATCCAGCTCGCTTTCAGGAGCGGGCAGCTTCTTCCTACCTTTCGGCAATGCCCCAGAGACTTGCGCGGGGCGCCCCTTTCTGCGCGGATATGGGATTTGGGGGGGCATCAACCGGTTTGATCCACCCTGGTGGCTGAAACGCAATCCAGACCATCGGCTTGGCTTTCTGATCGGCCACGGCGAGGTGCTCTCAGATGCAAGGAATCAGGTGTGCCTCTCGCAACGCTGCGATCCACTGGATGTGCCAATGCCCCACATCAGCTGCCGATGGAGAGCGAATGAGCAGGCGATGGTGGAACACATGCAGAGCACGATTCAGGACTGCATCAACGTCGCCGGAGGTGTCACGACATCCCTGGCTGATCAAGTGCACCTACCGCTTGTGAAGCCGCTCGTTGCCAAAGCCCTTTCTGCCCAGGAGGACGCTCCAGCTCCTGGCTATTACATCCACGAAGTCGGAGGGGCGCCCATGGGAACCAGCGAAGAGAACAGCGTCGTTGATCGATGGAACCGTCTCTGGCGCTGTCCCAACGTGCTGGTGGTGGATGGGGCCTGCTGGCCCAGCTCCGGATGGCAGAGCCCGACACTTACCATGATGGCGATCACCCGCAGGGCATGCCTGGCGGCTGTCACGCCTGAGAACGAATGAATAGATCATCGAGATAGCGCTCCATGACGGCGCGCTCAGAACAGCCGTTTTGAAACAGGAACTGGGCGAGAGCTGAGCTCATCACCTGGTATTGATCCCAAGCAGGATTGGATCCGATGAAGGCTTTCATGCCCTGATAGAGCACTTCAGGGATTTCAGCTTCAAGACTTACGAAGGGTGATTCAGCATCCGCTGCAGTGGTCGTCTGCGTTTCCATGCAGCGCTCAAAATGATTGCGTTCCATCCGCGCTTCTGCGTCCCGTTTCAACCAACAGAAAGCCACACAACCGCCCTGATCGTCAAAGCCGGCAACGCATTGCCAGCAAACAACGATCTCAAATAAGACTCACTGCAGTGCAGTGGGTCAGCTCCTGAAACGAGCACAGCCCACCGCTCAAGCAATCGAGCGGCGATTCCTGTCAAGTCGCGAAAGGCACCGGAACCCAAAACCACAGACCCAGCCCTGAGGCAGCCGCTTTCGGGAAATCACAGTGGAAAAGCGACCCAGAACTGTGGAAAACCCCAGTTGTTATCCACAGCGCCGTCAAACATCAGGCACGCTTATGCAAGCAAGTCTCACGAAACTCAGGCAAGACAGAGATGCCTGAGCATGCCGTTTCCACTGAATTGCTTCAGATTTGAGACTCAGCGGCCTCTGGCTGTGGTGTTAAGCGACGCAGGGTCGTGGGTCCAAGGGGGTGATCGGCGTGGGGGTAGGGGTGGTGCCCATGGTCATGGCTGTGATGGTCATGCTCATGGGAATGGTCGTGATGGTGGCCAGCGCCGATAGGAATTGGGATGCCGTCGGGCTGGCAAACCCCCGTGCATTCGCGTTCGCAGAGGGTGCAAGCTTCTGTAAGGCCCTCCACGTGATGGTGGTGGCTTGACTGGTCAAGCCCCACTTCCTGCTCAAAGCCCAGCACCTGAGCCCTGTATTTGCAGAGAGAGCAGTTCATTGCAGTCTCTCCGCCCATCACCTCCTGAACCCGCTCCAGGAACGTGTCTAGAACGAAGCTGTGATCTCCCAGATAGGACGCATTCACAAACTCAACGCCTGGATGATCCTCCGCAACCCGTTCTGTGTGTTGACGGATGCGGCTGACTAGCACCCCTGAGAACAGAAAATAAGGAAACACGATGATGCGCTTGAACCCAAGCTTCACCACATGACGCAAGCCGGGTTCGACCAGTGGAAAGGTGACGCCCGAATAGACGGTTTCACCCCAGCCGAAACCAAAACCCTCCACCAACATCCTGGTGACCTTGGCGACGTTGGAATTGGCGTCAGGGTCGGAGGAGCCACGTCCGACCACCACAAGCATGGTGTCGGAAAGGTCAACACTGGATGTCCTGTTGAGAGCCTCCTGGATGCGTGCGCCTGCCGCGGCGATCATCAACCTGTCAACGCCCAATTCTCGGCCGTAGTCGATCTCCAGCCCGGTTTCAGCGCTGTAGGTGTTGAGCACAGAAGGGATGTCGTTCTTGGCGTGTCCAGCGGCAAACAACATCGCCGGAACGGCAAGAACCTTCTCGACCCCCTGCTCTCGCAGTCTTTCCAGGCCATCTCTCAGGATGGGACGTGCGAATTCAAGGAACCCGTATTCCACCGGCAATCCGGTCAGGCGCTCTTTGAGTCCGTTGGCCAGCCCCTCGAACTCGGCAACCGCCAAACGGTTGCGGCTGCCATGACCACAGATCAGAACCCCATGTTTGGTTGCAGCAGGAGCAACGATCTGCTGGGTCACACGTGCGGTGCATCTGTATCAAACCTATTCGCGGCCGTAAAACAAAGACCATGAACCCGCTGGCGAGTGATGCAAACACCCTTGGTTGCCTGACTCCCGGTCCGGAGTTGTTAAAGCAGCTGATGCGGCAACCGCTTGGAGCAACACCCCTGCGGGTTTGCTCAGGTGGGAGCAGCAGTCGCTGCGCAGCCAATGGCTGCTGGACAGTGGATCTGCAACGACATCGGGAAGTCAGCTACCACGAGAACTCCCGAGAAATCGAATTCGGCACCGGTCTGACGATGACCGAGCTGCTGCAGGTCTTAAGAGCATCAAACCGCAGCATTCCCATTGGACTTGCCGGCCTGACCGGAAGCGGCTTCATCCTCACGGGAGGGATGGGTCCCTTGAGCCGCTCTCAAGGCCTCGCTGTCGACTCCATCACTGCCATCGAAGGGATCTGGGGATCAGGTGAGTCCTTTTCCTTTTCGGAAGATCACACAACAGTGGATGGACGCCGCTGGCGCGGACTGATGGGTGCCTCACCGTTCCTGGCTGTGGTCACACGCCTGCGCCTGCAGACCCAACAAATCCAACCATTGCGAGTACGCCATGGCTTGATCAGTCCCTCGTTACTCCCCGAACTGCTGCAAATGGCGGAGCAATGGCCTGAAACATGCAGCCTGCAATGGAGCTGGGGCGACAGGTTGGAGATCTACGCAGTGGACTGCAGCTCCAAGGAGACAACACCCCAAACGCTGACGGGACTTGATCCGATCCTGGGAACAGATCAGCACGCTGCCGTTCAGCACTGCGCGGATCAACTGGAGCAGCCAACCTTTGGCAAACTCGCCTCTGAAACCGGTTCGTCCATTGCGGCTCATAGCGAGGTGACCGGTCGTCTGGGTCCAGCCCTGGGGCGTCAGGCTGGCCCGTTGATTGAGCGACTGAGCGCGCGACTCAATGAACGACCTCATCGTGGATGTCGCATCAGCGCTCAGCAACTCGGCGGAGCAACAGCGCGAATCGACCGTCAGCGCACTTCATTCATTCACCGCGATTCGGTCTGGAAACCATGGATCACAGCAAGCTGGAATCCTGGAGATCTTTCAGGGCGGGAGCGCAGCCTGCAATGGATGGATCAGGTCAGTGACGACCTCCGCCAGGCCTTCCCGGGATTGCATCTCGCACAATTGCATGACCATTTGCCCAACCATCGCCAGGAACTGGTCGATGCCTTCGGCGAGTGGTTGCCGGAACTGCGCCAACTCAAGAGCGAACTGGATCCGGAGGGACGATTGCCGCCGCTCTGAACTACGGTCCCTGCACCCAACAGATGATTGATGGCCTCAGGATCCGCGCCTCGGCAGTTGAATCTCGGCTTTGGCAACCCAAGCAAGGAACTGCTGTCCGGACTTGTGGTGGCCTTCGCCATGATTCCGGAGGCGATTGCGTTCTCCGGCATCGCGGGTGTGGATCCGCAGGTCGGCCTGTTCGGAGCATTTCTGCTGTCGATCACGATCGCTTTCGTCGGTGGTCGCTCGGCAATGATCACCTCCGCCACCGGCTCCACGGCACTACTGATGACCGGTCTGGTCGCAACAGGGGAAGCGCGCGGCGAAGGGTTGGGGCTGACCTACCTCTTGGTTGCCGGGGTTGTGACAGGCATCCTGCAGATTCTCTGGGGTTGGCTGCGCCTGGCTTACCAGATGCGTTTCGTGCCTCTTGGCGTGCTGAGCGGATTTGTGAACGCGCTGGCGCTGCTGATCTTCCAGGCACAGTTTCCTCAACTGGGCATCAATCTTCACTTCGGCGAATCAGACGTGGCGGGCCACGCCCATGACCTGCTGCCCCATGGCAGCCAGATTCAGATCGTCTGGGGACTGGTCCTGCTTGGTCTGGTGATCATCTATGGATTGCCGCGCCTCACACGACTGGTGCCATCACAGCTGGTGGCCATCGTTGTGCTGACCGTGATCTCGATCGGTTTCAGCCTGGAGATCCCCACCGTCAGCAGCCTCGGGGACTTGCCAACCGGACTGCCGCTGCCGAGCTGGCCCTTCGGTTCGCCTGCCGACATGAAAGTGCCCTTCAGCCTCGAGACCTTGGGCATCGTTCTACCAACGGCCCTGGCCATCTCACTTGTTGGCCTGATGGAAACCTTCCTGACCCAAGACATCCTCGACGACCGCACCGACAGCAACTCCAACAAGAACGTCGAAGCACGAGGTCAGGGCATTGCCAACATCGTGTCTTCACTGTTTGGTGGCATGGCGGGCTGCGCCCTCGTTGGTCAGTCGGTGATGAATATCGACAACGGCGGACGCACCCGGCTCTCCACTCTCTTTTCAGGGGTCAGCCTGCTGGCCATGATTCTCCTGGGCCGGCCATGGCTCGAACAAATCCCCATGGCGGCACTGGTGGCTGTGATGATCAGCATCGCCGTGAGCACAGCTGACATCGCTGGACTGCGTCGCCTTCGGGCAATCCCGAAGAGCGACACGGCGGTGATGCTGATGACCTTCGCCGTCACCATGCTCACCACCCCACATAATCTTGCGCTTGGAGTGATTGCAGGGGTTGCGCTGGCAGGCATCCTGTTCAGCCGCAAGGTAGCCAAGGTGATTCGTGTTGATGCTGTTGATGTGAATGAGGAGATGCGCCGCTACGTCGTCACCGGGCAGCTGTTTTTCGTCAGCAAAATCTATTTTCTTCAGGGATTTGACGTTCATGATCATCCCAGTCAAATCACGATTGATCTTTCAGCAGCTCATATCTGGGATCAAAGCGGTGTCAGCGCACTCAACCAGGTCATCCGCAAGCTTCAGCAAGGTGGGTCAAAGGTCGAAGTTCAAGGATTAAACGAAGAAAGTCTCAATCTTTTCGAGCGAATCGGTTCTCAGCCTGAAGGGGGCCATGGCTGAGGGGGGGGGGGAATTGACAAGGCTGCGATCCAAACAGATGAATCAACAGGTTCACTGGCCGCTGTAAAGAAGCCCCAAGCAGGATGAGAAGTCATTGCGCATTCCTTGCAATCGCTGTTCGATCTGCTGATCGCTGGAATGCTCTTGGAGATAGCGCTCGGTCACGTCATTCCCGATGCTCATCACGAGGCAAAGAGTCTGGAGATCGTCGGTATCAACGGCACGCTGCTTGGCTCCCTCAAGCATCACGTTGAGCAAGGCCATCTTGTTGTTGTATGCCTGTCGGTCACCGAGCTGCCAGCTCAAAGCAGGAGAACCAACCACGGACAGTACAAACGCCATGGCAAACAAGGATCCCGGTCGGAACCGAGACATCTTTCGGCTCTTGATCAACATGCTGAAGACAGTAGAGATTCCCTCCAAGGTCAGCAGACATCCTTATCAAAACTCTCGAAGTTCTGACAAAATTGCCCTTCAAGGATCACTCTTATGACGAAGCGTCGCTCACTGATCTCCCTTCTCTCCGCATGCCTGGCAATTTCAGCCTGCGCAACCCTTGGAGATGGCGATGCATCAAGGGTGGATTTGATTCGCAAAAGGGGAGAACTGCGATGCGGCGTCAGCGGAAAGATCCCAGGTTTCAGCTTCCTCCAGAGAGATGGCAGCTATGCGGGCCTTGATGTGGATCTATGCAAGGCCTTCGCAGCAGCGATCATCGATGACCCCAGCAAGGTGCAATACAGACCGCTCACAGCGCCGGAACGATTCACAGCACTGAAAACTGGAGAGATCGATCTTCTTTCACGCAACACAACGTTCAACCTCAGTCGAGATGCTGCAGGTGGAAATGGCGTGAGTTTCGCGCCAGTCGTTTTCCACGATGGGCAGGGGTTATTGGTGCAACGAAACAGCGGAATCCGCAGTCTTAAAGATCTCAAAGGTCAGTCGATCTGTGTTGGCTCAGGCACCACGACCGAACAGAATCTGAATGATGCGTTTCAGTCACTCGGGCTGCCATATAAGCCGATCAAATATCAGGATCTCAACCAAGTGGTTGCTGGTTATCTCCAGGGACGTTGCCAAGCAATGACATCAGACCGTTCGCAACTGGCATCAGCACGCTCAGGGTTTGAGCGACCTGAGCAGCACGTCATTCTTGGCGATATTCTCAGCAAGGAACCTCTGGCTCCCCTGTCTTCAGGTGGTGATCAACAACTCTCAGACGCCATGCGCTGGGTGGTTTATGCAGTGATCACAGCAGAGGAGATGGGAATCACCCAGGCCAATGTCGACAACAAGCTTCAAGAGGCGCAGAACAATCCTGATCTGACGAAGTTGCGACGGTTTCTCGGTGTTGAGGGTGATCTAGGCGACAAGCTGGGCCTCAGCAATGATTTCGTGGTGAACGTGATCAGGGCCACCGGCAACTACGGAGAGATCTACAACCGACACCTGGGACCAGACAGCGCCGTTCCGATCCCACGCGGACTCAATCAGTTGCATCGCGATGGAGGTGTCATCACCGCGCCACCATTCCAATGAAACCGTTCCCATGAAACGGAAACGCTTCCCATGGCTTGAGATCGTCCTGTTGATCTTGGTTCTCACGCTTGTGGGAATTCTGGTCAACAACCTGGCGGTGAATCTGATCCGCACAGGCTTAGGGCTGAGTTTCGAATGGCTCTGGCAGCCTGCAGGATTCGCACTCAGCGAACACACACTTCCCTATCAACCAGGAGACAGCACAGCCTGGGCTTTGCTGGTGAGCTGGCTCAACAGCCTCCGGGTGATCGCATGCAGCATCGTGCTGGCCACGGTGCTGGGTGTTGGGGCCGGAGCTGCAAGACGAAGTCTCAATCCCCTACTCCGGCAGCTGGCGGCCTTGTACGTGGGCTTGATCCGCCAAATCCCATTGCTGCTGCAGCTGCTCTTCTGGTATTTCGTGGCTTTTCTTGGCCTGCCATCCGAACCGATGGCTCCCGTTGGAGCGCTGATCAGCCTCTCCAATCAAGGCGTCGCCATCCTCGGTCTGAACCTGAGCGTGGAGTTTTCTGCGGTTTTGGTGGGCTTAAGCGTCTTCACTGGTGCGGCGATCGCGGAGGTGGTTCGCGGCGGGCTCGACTCCGTCCCTAAAGGACAGTGGGAAGCATTCCGCAGCCTGGGAATCAGCGAACTCCTGGGCCTGAAAAAGGTTGTGTTGCCACAGGCTTTGCCGGCCATTCTTCCGGCCCTGAGCAGTCAGTATTTAAATCTGGCCAAAAACAGCACGCTGGCAATCGCCGTTGGCTTTGCAGATCTCTACGCCGTGAGTGATACAGCGATCACTCAGACCGGTAGAGCCATCGAAGGATTCCTGATCCTTTTGCTGAGCTTTCTTGCACTGAATCTTCTGATCAATGGAGGCATGCAGGTGCTGAATCGAATCGTGGTTCGTCCTGCACAGCGCACCTAGCATCAATTGATCAGTCCTTAGCCCATGAATTCCCGTCGTATCGCTGCAGTGCTGCTGGTCATCGCTGCAATCGCTGCGATCCTGCTTCCCTTTGTTTCCGCAACTCTTCTCACCATTGGAATTGGTGGAATCGCATTTGCCGCAGGCATCGGTCAGTTTCTACGACTCGGCGAGGAGAGCAACAGTCAGGGAAAACTATTCCGCGTTCTCTCAGCACTGCTGTACATCGGTGGCTCAATCTTCATCCTGATTGATCCCATCGACAGTGAAGTCAGCCTGACCTTGTTTGCAGGAATCCTGCTGTTGGTCGAAGGTGTCATGGAGCTTGCCTCAGGAGCCAGTGCATCAGGTCCAGCCGGTGGCTTGAGCCTTGTTGATGGCATACTCACCTCCTTAATTGGCGTTCTGCTGGTGTTGGAATGGCCGTCCGACAGCCTCTGGGCACTGGGAACTCTGTTCGGAGTCGCGTTGTTCACTTCAGCTCTCAAGCTGTTCAGCTCACCAGCGGAGCAGCCCGGGAATTGATGACCGGGTCACGGACTGCCTATCGAAAACGACTCCACCAGGCCAAACTTCATCCACTGCAGACACTGCTCAGCGTTGTGATCCTGGCCCTGATCGCTTGGGTCGTCTGGTCCACAGCGAGCTGGCTGGTTTTTGGTGCTAACTGGTCTGTGGTCTCTGAAAATCTGCCGCTTTTCGCCGTTGGGGCCTATCCGGAGAACGAGCGCTGGAGACCTTGTCTTTGGCTTGGATTGTTATGCCTGATGACGGCAGCAACTTTGTTGCAGCCTCTCGTGTCCGCACGCTGGCGACTCAGTGGATTAGCTCTGTCATGGTGCTGGCTCGCCATGCTCCCGTTGGGCCTGCTGCTGCTCGCAGGCGGAGCTGGATTGCCGACCGTGAGCTCCAGAGATTGGGGTGGTTTGACGCTCACGGTCCTGCTCACCGGCTTCAGCGGTCTTCTGGCTTTGCCACTGGGGGTCCTGCTGGCCCTTGGGCGCAGAAGCAAGCTGACGCTGCCACGCCATCTCTGTCGCTTTTACATCGATGGAATGCGAGCCGTACCGTTAATTGCCGTGCTGTTTTTCGGACAGCTGCTTCTTCCTCTGTTTCTGCCTGTCGACATCGAAATCAATCGTGTGCTCAGAGCCGTCGTGGCCTTCGCTCTGTTTGCGGCCGCCTATGTCGCCGAGGATGTCCGCGGAGGTTTACAAGCCATTCCGGGTACTCAGCTCGAAGCAGCGGCCGCTCTGGGGCTGGGTCCATGGCAGATCCAACAGCTCGTGGTTTTGCCTCAAGCTCTGCGCGTGGCTGTGCCGGCACTCACGAATCAAGCCATTGGCCTGCTCCAGAACACCAGCTTGATGGCCATCCTTGGACTGGTGGAACTGCTCGGGATCAGCCGCAGCCTGCTGGCCAACCCTGCCTATATCGGCCGACACCTCGAGACCTACATCTGGCTTGCAGGGCTGTACTGGCTGGTGTGCACCTCCATGGCCCTCATGGCTCGCCAGCTTGAACGTCAGGGCCCCTCTGCCTCCACTTCAGCCATTCCTTCATGACCATTGCCGTCAGAGCCGAATCCATCACCAAGAGCTTCAACGGTTCACAAAAAGCGCTCGATCAGGTGAACCTCAGCGTCAACCACGGCGAAGTGCTGGTGGTCATGGGACCCTCCGGTTCCGGCAAGAGCACGCTGATTCGCACATTCAACGGGCTTGAGGCCATCGATGCCGGGCAACTGAAGATCGTCGGCATCCCTCTGGATACCGATCAGGATGAACGGCAGATCCGACGGATTCGCCGTCGTGTCGGGATGGTGTTCCAACAATTCAACCTGTTCCCGCATCTATCGATCCTCGACAACATCACGTTGGCACCGATCCGTGTGAGGAAGATCAGCAAAGCCAATGCAGAAGAACGGGCTCGCGGCCTTTTGGCACAAATGGGGATTGCCGACCAGGCCATGAAATATCCCTCTGAATTGAGCGGAGGTCAGCAACAACGGGTGGCCATCGCCAGAGCACTGGCCATGGATCCCGAGCTGATGTTGTTTGACGAGCCCACCAGTGCCCTGGATCCAGAACGGGTTAAGGAAGTGCTGGATGCCATGCGCAGACTTGCTGCCGATGGCATGACGATGATTGTTGTGACCCATGAGCTCGGATTCGCGCGTGAAGTCGCCGACCGGGTCTTGTTCATGGATGCAGGTCGGGTCGTGGAACTGACGGACTCATCCACATTCTTCACCCAGGCAAAGGAGGAACGCAGCCGACGTTTTCTCAATCAAATGGCGCACTGATCAGGATCTGGTCCGCAGGAACCTGTTGTTTTGCCAAGGACTTGGCCATGGTGAGGATGTGTTGGAGAGATCGCACATCAATGCTGATCGTGGAGAACAGAACGAAGGATGCAGCCAGACTTGATCTGGAGCTCTGCAGGCCAGGCAACCGAACGATCCAGTTATCGGCTCACCCACACCCGTAACGCGTTATGGACCAACGCGAACGGGTTCAGCAGCTGTGCGAAGACCACGCCGAAGATCTCCGCGACCTTGCCATCGAAGTGGGGGCTCATCGTCAGTGGGATCTAACCCTGCCCGTCGCGGTGATCGATGCCCGTTCCGATAGACGACGATTCCACGTCACTGCGGTGGGAACGATCGGCAATGTTGTCCGGGTCTCCACGACCATTGACCATCCACTGATGCAACAGCTGTTCGAACTGATCCAGACCAGGAGTGATCAGTCCGCATTGGAGCTCATGCTCAGCAATGTCGACTATGGAGAGGAGTTTGCAGGACTCTTCGAGGTCTATCGCGAAGAACGCAGCGGTGGAGCACCTCTATGGAGCGCGTCGGATGCGGCATCCTTCGTTGTCAAATCCAAGGAAGCCTTCGACGACCGAGAACTTGCCGTCGTGGCCTTGCTGCCAAGCGATCCACATGACGTGGTGACGTTTGGCATCCCACTTCGCTACTACTGGATCGAGACAAGCTGATCCACACGGTTATGGAGACGCAGCAGCGCATCCTCTGCCGCCGAGAGCTCCCGTTCGGTCACCAACCAACGCTCATTACCAAAAGGGAGGCTGGCCACCTGATCAGACAGCTCCAGCTGCAGCTGCTGGCATCGCTCAGCCAGGGTCGCGCTGAGCTGAAGAAAATGCCGTTGTATCAAGCAGGAGGGTGCGGCGACGCTCAAAATGACCCCTTGGCACGGACGGATAGAAGTCTGGCACAAGGGGCTTGGTTTCTACTGTTGATGTGTTGATGCATGCCCCGTGCTGAACCTCCTCTGGGAGATGGCTCCCTGCCTGCTCGGGGGAGCACTGATTGGACGATGGCGACCCCAGTGGATCGCACCACTAGCCCTTCCGCTGGTGCGATTTGGCGTTCCTTTGAGCCTGATGGGGCTACTGCTGCATGGCGGAATCAACGGGTCGCTGTTTGGGATGGCGCTGCTCGCGGTTGCAGCCATCGCACTCATGCTGGTGATCCTGCACTTGTTGAGTTCTGGCATCGCTGCTCTGGGCCAGCCGGATCTGCAGATGGGCAGCTGCATCGGCAACACGGCTTACTTCGGGATTCCAGCCACCCTGGCCCTGCTTCCACCGGAGGCGCTAGCGGTGAGCATTGGCTACGACCTGGGCGCAACCCTTTTGACCTGGAGCCTGGGACCTCTCTGGCTCAGCCGAAGAGGCCAAGCGGGAACCACCCGTGGGCGCTGGCGGGATCTGCTTGGACATCTCAGCGCCAGTCCAGCCACTAGGGGATTGCTTGGGGCACTGATCGTGAAGGCAACCCCGTGGCATGAACCAATCCGTGATGCTCTTTGGCTGCCATCGCGAGCTGTGATCGTGCTGGCGCTGGTTGTGGTGGGCATGCGGCTGGGGGATATCGCTGCACGAAAGCTGAAGAGCCCGGGAGTCGATCTAACTGCTCCGCTGATCTACAAACTTGTGGTGTTTCCGACCCTCATGCTGCTGATCAGCCTGGCCTTTCCCCTGCCTGGCTATGCACGTCAGGCGTTGGTTCTGCAGGCAGCTGCCCCAACCGCAATTTCCGTTCTGCTGATCGCTGAATCCGAACAAGTGAACTCAGCCAGACCAGCACAACTGATCTTGATCAGCACACTTGTCGCGCTGATCACTGTGCCGATTTGGGGTCTGCTGATCAGTCCACTGAACGGAACACCCTGAACGTGAGGTTGAGCCTTGCTTGCTTCACACGCTTTCTGACCGGCAAGCCATGCATCCAGAGCCTCTGACAATCAGGATCCATCAGCAGCAGATCGCCGTCAGCCAGTGAGACATCGCAACGGGCTCCACTGACTCGATGACGGAATTGCAAATCCCTGCTTGATCCCAGCGACAGCGAAGCAATCGGAAACGAGGCATCAATCTCTGGCTCGTCATCAGCGTGCCAGCCCATCCGGTCCTGACCATCGCGATAGAGATTGAAAAGACAGCCATTGAACGGCGCTGAGCTTCTGGACGAGACAAGATCCAGCAGTGGACGGAACCAGTCCGGCCAGCCCTCTCCACGGTGAACTGCACCGCTGTACCGATAGGCAACCTGATGATCGGCCAGAAAAGCCGTCAGTCTTGGCACGCGATGCCATCGTCCATAAACGCGGACCTGCGGCTGATCCCAGTTGATCTGCTGAACGCAGCGATCCATCCAGATCTGGCGGTCGTCAGGCGATAGCCAGGCTGGCTGATGGGTCCAGTTCATCACTTCAACGGCCTCGTTTGCGGCCATCCGCTGCACACCCTCACGGCCGAGCACTCTGGCGCTCACGCAGCCTTGATGGAGCGTGAAGACGGATAACAGGGTGAGCGAAGTTGCCGGGCACTGCCCATAGATTGAAGAGATGGGAGCACGGATCACGCTGGAAACGTTCCTGAAGCGAGCTCAACAGCGCTTCGGTGATCAGTTCGACTACTCCGGTATCCAATGGCGGAGCTTCAAGAGCCCTGTGAAAATCCGTTGTTGCAAACACCCTGTTCAGGAAATCACCATCACGCCTGAACGACACCTCCAGACCACTGGCGGCTGCAAACATTGTCTGCGTGAGCGCCGGGTTGAAGCGCTCGAGCGTGAACTGAATAGAACATCCGCCCAGCCGGCGGCAGAGGTGCCTCGCACCACCGCCAAGGCGATCGCAGCCGAGTGAAAACGGGATTCAACCGTGCAGCTTCTCAAACCAGAAGCCGGCGAGTTGCCAACTCGACAGCAGGAAAATGCCCAGGAACAACCAGTTGAGCCAGGCAGGACGATCCTTCTTTTCGAACATGTGGGCTGAAGTGGATGATGTCATTGTCACCCAGAAGCGCGTCCAATCAATCCAGTTCCAGTGAGCAACTGTGAGTGATCAGGCATTGTCAACCTGAAGAGATCTCTTTAGATCATGCATGCCCTCAAGCTGCTGATGAACGGCTTTGAGCTGTCTTTGAATGTGATCGCTCTGGGGAAGACCACTGAGTGAAGCCAGTGCAAGCTCCAAGTGATGCTTGGCATCAATCAACAGACGACAGTCCAAGCTGCCAGGTTCATAACTCATCCGCAAAAATCAGCTCAGACCATTCAGCGACAGAGCTCGAGCAATGGCTGTGTGAATCACAACACTCTGATGTGTTGCTCGTGACTCCAGCAATCAAACGCAGACTGCCTGCGTCAGCCAGCCACCGCTTCGACTTCGACAACTCTCACAGGGTCCATGAATTGGTTGGTGAGGTAACGCAGCGTGCGGTTCCGGATCAGCTCAACTTCCAAGGCATTCCAGGCGCCACCGACCAGGCAACCCACGAGGGGAATCGTTTTAGTGATCAAGGCTCTCTTCGTCACCCTGCGACCGAAAACCCTTGTCATCACTGCATTAATCAGGCTCAGGCTGCGCTGGTTGATCAATCTGAGCACAACGTCTCGCGTGGTGGTCTTCACAGCCTTAAGACCAAACTCCACAGCCAACTGACTGATCACAGTCGAGCCGAACACAGGAATGAGCAATTCATATCGAGCTGCTTCGCTGTCGAGGAAACCGGGAATCAAGAGTTCGGCCGCACAGGCCGCAGCGAAAAGCTGTGCACGGGTGGTGACGGAAAGATCAGCCAGCGCACCAGCCACACTGAGCAGCGGATTCGCCGCCAAGCCCATGGCAGCGCCGGCTGTGATCACACGCAGACGCACGTCGCTGAAGGCTTGCTCCGCAAGCTCATAGGCCGTCGCATCCGGGAAGCGCCTGCGAAGCAGCATCACTTCCTGACGAACTTTGTTGACGTCAAAACTGATCACCCAGTCGAGATAGTCGGCAACCGAACCGAGCGGCAACGCAATCTCCCGATTGATGCCTTCAAGTTATCGGGAGCTGTCGCTGACTTCATGCTCAACACACATAAAGCAGGCTGAAAGGATGCGCGCAAACCGCCCAACAACAGATTGAAACCGACAGCACTGATCGCATGAATTCCGGCTTCGGCGATGAACGCCTGATCTTCCCTGCAACCCAGCGCAACCGCATCCCGATTGGAGATGTGCTGTCGCAACAGCTCCCATCCAAAGGATTGATTCTTGAAATCGCCAGTGGGTCCGGCGAGCACGGCGTCACCTTCCAGAAACGCTTTCCAGAGCTCACCTGGCAATGCAGTGATCCCGATCCTGAGCATTGCCGAAGCATCGACTCTTGGATTCGTCACGAACAGCTGACCCTGAAGATGCCGGCTGCGCTGCAACTGGACGTGAGAGACAAAGGCTGGCTGAAACAACTGACAGAGCCTGCACAGGCCGTGGTTGCGATCAACCTGCTCCATATTTCTGACTGGAACTGCACAACCGCCCTGTTCACGCAATCAGCGGCAGTGCTGCCAAGCGGTGGAACACTCTGCGTGTATGGGCCCTTCAGCGTTGATGGCCATCACATCAGTGAAAGCAATCGAAGCTTCGATGCCTCCTTACGCGAAAGGAACCCTGACTGGGGAGTACGGGACCAGACGAGCGTTCTGAAACAAGCCTGCACGGCGGGCTTGACGCTTCAGAACATCACCTTGATGCCTGCGAACAACCGCATGATCACCTGGGTCCGCTGAGACCATCAGTGCTCGCGCAGACACCCAGAAGCGACTGACGACAACGATCACGGCACCAAAACCACACAAAACCGGCTCAAAGCAACTCTGAAGCAACTTCACAGTAACTGTCTAGTGACTTCACAGTCACTTCGAGCTATGGTGCAGGTGACGTGAAGACCGAGCGGATGGCGCCCCAACGGGAAAACCAGGTGAAGCTCACGGTTTCCGTTCCACCGAGCCTGCACGTGCTGCTTCGCAGCTGGGCTCAGTGCGAGGGTCGCGAGCTGACCAGCGTGGTCTTGCAGTGTGTTGAGCTGTCTGTACGCCAACTCAAAAGCAACGGTTCGATCCCTGCCGGTGCAGTCCGCAACTACGAAGTGGCCTGCGAAGAACGTCTGGCCGCCGGCAGCGCAACGCCATGAACATCGTTCAGATCGAGGATGCCCTCCTAGCCCCCTGCATGGATGCCGTGATCGCTGTCACGGAGCGCTACCAGTTCCTGGAAATCCACCGTGGCGCACGCGTTTTTACCGCGTACAGAGAGATCGACCATGTGATGTACCTGGGGTTCCAAGACGATCTGAACGAACAGTCCCTCAAACAGCTCAGAGAGCGAGGCTTCCAATTGCTGGAGGCAAGGGAAGGAACACGTCGCGAGCACCGACTGCTCCTCTTGACGTTGAAGGAGATCGGCTACTCCCACAGCTACGGGGAGGGCTATTACGAGGCATCGAGATCTCTCGCTCGCCACTTGCGCAACCTCGGGTGGCCGCTAGGGGCACTCGCACAGCTGCTCAAGAGCCCGCGCATCAACAGAGAAGATTCAACCGGCTGACACGCACGATTCTGATTCTGATCAGCAGGGCATGACCTGTTGCAAGGGCTGCAGCCCAGCCCATTGCTGGAGTGCATTCCAGGAGCGCAGACGTTGCTCGATCCAGGAATGGCCATCGGCATTGAGATGAATGCCATCCGGCTCCAGCCATTGCAACCAGTCAGGCTCAGCCTGCATGGCCCGGTGAAGGCTGAGATAAGGAACATCCACCTCAAGACAGGCTTCCTCGATCTGGGCTTCATGCAGAGCAATGTCGCTGTTGCGGTACCAAAGACAGTCGGCGAATGGCATGGCGTGTTCATCGACAGGCGTCAACCCGAGGACAAAAACGGAGCCATGGGGCTGAATGGCCCGCAGCAGCTGTTCAAAGCCGAAGCGAAAGGCCTGCGCATCAAGAGGTTGTCGGCCGTCAGAGCGACCGACCCGAGCCGTGTCATTGAGCCCCACCGATAACAACAGGGCCTCGGGCTTCTTCCGGCGCAATTCTCCTCGGCAAGACCACTCGCGTTCCCATCGAGCTGACACGGCCTCGAGACCGTCACCGCGAACACCGAGCCCGTAGATCAGCGGCGCATCCGGGAGCTGCATCCAATGGCAGCGAAGACGTTCACACCATCCACCTCGCTCACGATCTCCCCAGCCCACCACGCCGCTGTCTCCAATCACGATCAGTTGACGGGGAGCCCGCATCAATCCACTACTGTTCGGCTGAACAGGGTCAGCTTTGCAGCCAGTGCTGCCGTGACTGATCACTGAGCCATTCACCGATCAGGGTCAGCACCGCATAGGTGGTGATCAACAACAACACCGCCGCCCAGTGAAAGGAACTGAGCGACTCCAACAGTTGCCAGCCCAGACCGCTTCCACCGATCAGACCGACCACCACCGTTTCACGCAGAATCACATCACTGCGATAAGCCCCATAGGCGAGATGGGAAGGGCTCCTGGGACTGAGTAATCCATACAGCCAGCCCATCTGCGAGGACGCACCGCTGCTGGTCAGAGCAACTTGAGCGGAGTTGTCCTGCTGCTGCAAACCCTCCTGCAGCAATCTCCCCATCACACCGCTGTTATGGAGCCCCAGCGCCAGTGCACCAATCGCCAGAGTTGGCTGGTTGCTGAGCAACAACAGAAACACAGCAAGAGGTGGGGGTATCACCCGCACCAGGACCCAAAAGCCACTGATGCAGCGTTGCCAGAGAGGCGCTGGGGTCAGCAGAAGCAGCAATGGCGGCAAGCCAATGGCGATTCCAGCCGCCAGCACAGTCAGGATCAAGGTGTCCCACAGCATCGAGATCCAAGGGAGCTCCTCTGCCGCCAAGCGAAGACTGCTGAAATCAGGCCATTGCAAAGGAAGCCAGATCAGGGAGCCTGCATCGGGAAACAGGTGAGCCAACCAGACACCGCCAAGACCTGCTGACAGCACAACCGCGACGGCAAACCCCATGACCTGGCGCTGTCCGAATTGAGCCTCTTGACCCCAGCTCCTCCAACAGCGGAGTCCCTGCTCCAGAGCAATCGTGACCAGCGTCAACAACCACAGTCCCGTCCACAGTTCATGGAACTGCAGAGATTTCAGACTCAGTTCCAGATCCATCCCCAGACCGCCAAGCCCGAAGACCCCAAGCAAGGTGGCACTACGCAACGCACACTCCAGTCGGTAGCCCCCGTAACTGACCAGCACCGAGCCCATGGCAGGCGACAACGCCGTCATGCAGGCAGCCATGGGAGAAGAGCCGGTCTGGAGCATGGCCTGAAGCCGGGAAGGATCGAGGCTTTGCAGCTGATCGCGCCAGACCCGGGCGATCAGGCATGAATAGGGAATCGAGATCGCCATCACCGCAACCCAGGGATGCAGACCAAGCACCTGCAGAAGCAGCAATCCCCAAATCAGCTCATGGACGGAGCGGGGCAGAGCCATCAGGCGCCGCAGCACGATCGCTGGCCAGACAGGAAGAGACCAGGTGAGCCAGAGACGCTCCGAACTCAGACACCCCAACAACACGCCGAGCACAAGACTCCAGCTCCATCCAGTGAGTGCCGTAGCGATCGTCACCTGCAGACCGATCAGCAAGGCCTTCAACAGAGCCGGATCCATGGAAGGACTGACGGCGCCGACCACAAAGGAACCCAAAATCTCCGCCCCACCGCCATGGGCTCCATTCAGCACCACAATCAGAACCGGCAGCAGAGCAAAAGCCGGCAACAGCACAAGGGCGGGAGCAGTAGGCCGCATTGGAGCAATCACGGCGCATACAGATCGCGCAGATCATTGGCTGAGACAGTCGATGCAGGCGTATCGATCACAAGCCGTCCTGCGCGAAGGCCAAGCACCCGATCAAAACGATCGATCAGCTCTGGGCGATGCAAGGACACCACCACAGCCTGCGCTCCACTGCGCAGAGTGCCATCGGATTCAGGGGTGAGAAGTCTCTCCAAGACTTCGGCCGCGATGGCGGGATCAAGACTGGCAAGGGGTTCATCCGCCAGCATCAGATCAGGTTGTTGTCGAAACAGTCGAGCCAGGGCCACGCGCTGCCGCTGACCTCCCGACAACTGCCCCACAGGAAGATCAAGCCCCGTATCAGCCAGCAGCGATTCCTCCAGACCTGCCTGGCGCAGACAGGATCGACTGGCCTCCGCATCAATCCGAAACAACAGGTTGCCCAAAGCCCATGGCAGGCGACGGCGGCCAAGAGCGCCGGCATTGACGTTCTGCCCAATGCTGAGCTCTTCGATCAGACGCAGGTCCTGCCAGAGGGTGCCGATCCGTGCGCGCTGTCGCCGGCTGAGCGACGCAAGTGCCTCACCCTGAAAGCGCACGTGCCCTGCTGCTGGCAGCAGGCTGCCGTTGAGAACACCAATCAGAGAACTCTTGCCAGCACCGCTGCGTCCGAGCAGGGCGATGCGCTCACCGTTCTGGAGCCTGAGACTGACAGCGTTCAGCCGATCCCCGTGGGGACCGGCAACACGCACCTCATCGAGCTCCAACAACGCTGTCACCTGATCTTGCCCAGCTCCCGGCCCACCTTTTCGATCGGCTTGTACTGACTCGCCTCTGCCGGAATGAAGCGCTTGGCCGCAAACAGCTCAAGAATGGTCACCTGACGCGGCGTGGTGGGCTCAAGGCCGAGGATCGCTTTCTGAAGGCGCGTGGTGAAACCCTTCCCGAACCGCTGATCGAGCTTCGGGCGAACAACCCAGTGGTAATCAACGTATTCAGGCGTTCGCCAGATCACACTCACCTTCTCGGTGTTCACGCGCCCGTCGTTCACCGCTGATGTCCAGACCTGCTCATTGAGCGCACCCGCTTCATAGGCACCGCTCTGCACCACGGCGATCGTGGCGTCATGGCTGCCACTGAATCCGGCTCGACCACCACTGAACTGACTCGGAGTCACTCCGGCTTTGGCAAGAAAATGTTGTGGCATCAAACGGCCGGAGGTCGAGCTCTCTGAACCGAAAGAAAACCGCTTGCCTCGCAGACTGGTGAGACCGTTGATCGAGCTGATCGGTTGCAGCCCGGAGCTTGTGTTGGCAATGAATACACTGCGGAAGCGGGCATCAATGTCGCGCTGAGCAAGCACCTGAGCCCCTGGCGTCTGCAGGCGGGCCTGCACACCGGTGAGGCCACCAAACCAGACGAGATCCAGTCCACCAGTGCGAAAAGCGCTCACAGCCGCTGGGTAGTTGCTGACCGGTACATAGCGCACCTTCACATCGAGGCGATCACTCAATTCGTCTGCCAACTGGCCATAGAGACGATTCAGTCGCTCAGGATTCTGATCAGGAATGGCCCCCACCTTGAATGTGGGCTGAGCAATAACAGGCAAGACCGTTGCCCCTTGGCATAGCAGTACGGCCAGCAGGGCAACGGCCTGGCGTTCTCGTGAAGGCATGTCGCTAAAAACCTTGTGAGTGATGAGAGTGTTTCCCGATCTCAGCCAGCTGGAAGCAAGCGGGCGAGGCGAGACAACCCATCAGCGATCGTCTCACGCGAGACAGCACAGGACAGACGCACGCAGCGGTCGTCTCCAAAGGCGCCACCAGGGACGATGGCCAGCCCCTCCTCCTCCAGAGCCTTCTTACAGAAACTCACCGAATCACCGCATCCGTCGGGAAGCTGGGGAAAGGCGTAAAAGGCTCCATTGGGAGGAACGAGCGTGATGCCTGGGAGGGCCTGGAGCCCCTGAACGAGAATGGTCCGGCGCTCGTTGTAGCTCTCCGCCATTTGTCTCACACAGTCCCTGGAGCCCTCGATGGCGGCGATGGCTCCTCGCTGCGCAAAGCTGCACACATTGCTGGTGCTCTGGCTCTGAAGAGCGGAGGCTGCCTTGATCACTGAGGCGGGGCCACTGAGATAGCCAAGGCGCCATCCGGTCATCGCCCAGCCCTTGGCGAAGCCATTCACCATGAAACATCGATCTCTCAGATCAGGCGCCAGAGCAGCGAAGCTGTGGTGCTCAACGCCGTCATCCAACAGATATTCATAGATCTCATCGGTCATGACCAGCAGACGCGGATGACGCCGCACAAGCTCGGCCAATTGCTGCAACTCATCAAGACTGAGAACACGGCCGGTGGGGTTGCCCGGTGAATTGATCACCAGCAAACGGGTGGCCGGAGTGATTGCTGCCTCGAGGGCCTGCAGATCCAGGCAGAAACCGTCGAGCGCTGACGATGGAACTGAAATCGGCTTTGCACCGGCCAGGCGGGCCATCTCGGGATAACTGAGCCAGTAGGGCGCAGGAATCAACACCTCATCGCCTGGGTTGAGCAACACCTGGAACAGGTTGAAGATGGCCTGCTTGCCCCCGTTAGTCACCAGCACCTCGTCTGCCGTCGTGGGGAGACCGTTTTCGTTGGTGATCTTGCTGGCGATCGCCCGCCTCAGGGCAGGGTCTCCAGCCGCAGGTCCATAACGCGTGACCCCGTCACGCAGCGCCTGGATTGAAGCCTCAACGATGAATGAGGGTGTGCCGAAATCGGGCTCCCCGGCACTGAGGCTGCAGATATCGCGACCCTCCTGCTGCAAGGCCTTGGCCCTTGCACTGATCGCCAAGGTGAGAGAAGGCTGGAGGGCTTCAGCCCGGCTTGAAAGGGATGGCGGGCGTGACATCAGAGCGGCACCCCTCCAGTGGATGCGCAGGTAGAAGCTTGATCATCCTGCCTGATGTGGTGTCAAAAACAACAGAGAAGACGTGTTGTGCACGACAACCCAGAAACGACTCACACAGCCAGGCTCCAGACCAAGGATCATGTCGGAATGACTAGTGACGACATTGCTCTGAGCTGGGTGCTCGCCTCACGCAGTCCCGAGCAACTGGCGAGGTTCTATGCGGATCTTCTGGGCACCAACCCCAAACCTGGCGTGGCAGCACATCACTGGATTGTTCCTCTGCAAGGACAGGCAAGCCTGCAGATTTACACACCCTCACGCAAGCGTCCATGGCCTGCCTCAGGCTCGGCGCTGGCGCCATGCCTGCAACGACGGACAACGGCTGACCCCCTGCTGGAGCTCCAGGCTTGGCATCAGCACGTGATTCAACTCGGAGGCAGAAGCACAGAAGAACCGAGGCTGGAATCTTTCGGAGCGGAATGCTGGCTGGAGGATCCAGAGGGCCAGAGTTTTTTGCTGCTTGTGCTTCGGCCTGAATCATCAGAACGGACGATTTGATGACAAAACCAGCGCTGAACCCGATCAACCTTGGCGAGCAGAGCCCTCAGCTGGTGGTTGGACGTGGCAATCCGAATGCCCGCCTGATGCTGATCGGCGAAGCACCCGGAGCGGAGGAGGATGCCCGTGGTGTGCCGTTCGTGGGTCGCTCAGGACAGCTGCTCAGTGAACTCATGGTCGAAGCAGGCCTGGATGAACAAAACGAGGTCTACATCTGCAATGTGATCAAGTGCAGGCCACCCAACAACCGCAAGCCGACAGCGAAGGAGATCGACATCTCTCGCCCCTGGCTGAGGCAACAGATCGATCTGATTGATCCCACACTCGTGTTGCTCTCAGGCGCCACAGCCCTGCAGGCGCTACTTGGCGTCCGAAGCGGCATCAGCAAGATGAGGGGCCAGTGGCAGAGCCATGACGGCCGCGACTTCATGCCGGTGTTTCATCCCTCCTACCTGTTGCGCTTCCGCTCTCGCGAGGCTGGTACACCCCAGGACCTGACCCTGCAGGATCTGCGAGAAGCCAAACGCCGACTGCAGCTGCTCGAGCTGAACTGAGTTGAGCTGAGCCATTGAGATGCACCAGGGTCCATGTTCACGTTGAGCGCTAAATGTCGCTCGACTGGGACATCAGCAAGTCATTGCGCTGACGTCTATGCCAAGGTTTGGCTCAGAACCCGTCCGATCCATGACCGGCACCTTGACCAGTGCTCCTGTAAGCAGCAGTGAAGTTGCCATCAATCCCCGTTACGACACGGTGATTCGCAGGCGCAGTACGCGCACGGTCATGGTCGGCGAAGTCCCCATCGGCAGTGAGCACCCGGTGGCCGTTCAATCGATGATCAACGAGGACACCCTCGACATCGAAGGATCCGTGGCCGGGATCCGTCGACTCGTTGATGTCGGCTGCGAGATCGTGCGGGTGACCACGCCCACCCTGGCCCACGCCAAAGCCATGGGCCAGATCCGTGCGGCTTTGCGCGCCCAGGGATGCAATGTTCCTCTTGTGGCGGATGTTCACCACAACGGCATTCGGATTGCTCTGGAAGTGGTCAAGCACGTGGACAAGGTGCGGATCAATCCCGGTCTGTTCGTCTTCGACAAACCAGATCCAAACCGACAGGACTTCAGTCAGGAGGAATTCGATGCCATCGGCGAGCGCATCAAGGACAAATTTTCGCCACTAGTCGAAGCACTGAAGAAGGAGAACAAAGCTCTGCGGATTGGGGTGAATCACGGCTCTCTGGCGGAGCGCATGTTGTTCACCTACGGCGATACCCCCGAGGGAATGGTGGCGTCGGCCATGGAATTTGTGCGGATCTGCGACGACCTCGATTTCCACAACATCGTGATTTCGATGAAGGCTTCCAGGGCCCCTGTGATGCTCGCTGCCTATCGAATGATGGCCGACACACTCGACAATGCAGGGTTCAATTTCCCCCTGCACCTTGGAGTGACCGAGGCCGGTGATGGCGATTACGGCCGCATTAAAAGCACCGCAGGAATCGCAACCCTGCTGTCCGAGGGTCTCGGAGACACGATCCGAGTCTCGCTGACTGAGTCTCCTGAAAAGGAAATCCCCGTCTGCTACTCGATTCTGCAGGCCATTGGCTTACGCAAGACCATGGTCGAATACGTGGCCTGCCCGAGCTGCGGTCGCACTTTGTTTAATCTCGAGGAAGTGCTGAATCAGGTGAGAAATGCAACCTCTCACCTCTCCGGGCTAGACATCGCCGTGATGGGATGCATCGTGAATGGTCCGGGCGAGATGGCAGACGCTGACTACGGTTATGTCGGTAAAGGTCCGGGCACCATCGCGCTCTATCGAGGTCGCGAAGAGATCCGCAAAGTCCCGGAAGCCGATGGTGTTCAGGCGTTGATTCAGCTGATCAAAGACGACGGACGCTGGGTCGATCCTGAGTGAACTCGTTAATCTGAAAGGACGGCCCCAAAGGACATCAATGACCACCAAAAGTCCTCGACCGGCTGGTGCACAGCACAAGGGTCTGTTGCTGATGCTCGGGGCAGGTGGCTTGACCGCAGCCATCGCTATTGCGTCACCAGGTCTTGGCCTCCCCAGCACCAATTCCTCATCGATTACCAACAGCCCCAAGGAGGTCATCGACCAGGTCTGGCAGATCGTTTACAGAGATTTTCTCGACTCTTCAGGAAAGTATTCCCCTGAAACCTGGACCAGGCTGAGACGAGATCTGCTGGCCAAGAGCTATGCCGGCACCAATGAGTCTTATGAAGCGATCAGAGGCATGCTCGCCAGCCTCGATGATCCCTACACGCGCTTTTTGGACCCCAAAGAGTTCAAGGAGATGCAGATCGACACCTCCGGAGAGCTCACGGGGGTTGGCATCCAAATCACGCTGGACAAAGACACCAAAGAGATTCTTGTGGTGTCCCCGATTGAAGGCACCCCTGCTTCCAGGGCCGGTGTGCAACCCAAGGACGTCATCGTCTCGATCGACGGCAAACCCACCAAGGGCATGACCACGGAAGATGCTGTGAAGCTGATCCGAGGCCAGGAAGGCAGCCAGGTCACTCTTGGGCTGCGCCGTAATGGGGAAGTGGTCACGGTGCCTCTCAAGAGAGCACGTATCGCCATCAATGCGGTTGAAAGTCGGCTCAATACAGCAGCCGATGGCAAGAAAGTCGGCTATATCCGCCTCAAGCAATTCAATGCCAATGCCGCCCGGGAGATGCGGGCTGCCATCCGTGAGCTCGAACAAGATGGTGCTCAGGGCTATGTGCTCGATCTGCGCAGCAATCCGGGGGGACTACTCGAAGCCAGCATCGACATTGCACGGCAATGGTTGGATGAAGGCACCATCGTCAGCACCAAAACCCGAGATGGCATTCAGGATGTGCGCCGCGCCACTGGCAACGCGCTGACCAACAGTCCTGTTGTGGTGCTGGTGAATGAAGGATCAGCCAGTGCCAGCGAAATTCTCTCCGGGGCACTCCAAGACAACAAACGAGCCGTTCTGGTTGGTCAGAAGACCTTTGGCAAGGGATTGGTCCAGTCCGTCCGTGGCCTCTCCGATGGATCCGGGTTGACGGTCACCATTGCCAAATACCTCACCCCCAAAGGCACCGATATTCACAAGAACGGCATCCGCCCGGATGTGGACGTGAAGCTGAGCGATCAGGAGATCGAATCGCTGACCGTGGAACAGCTCGGAACTGGCAAAGACAGTCAGTACCGGGCTGCCGAAACCACCTTGATCAAAGCGCTGCGATCACCACAACGCGGTCAGGCTTATCAACCAGGATCCGCAAACCTGCGCTCCGCTCTTCATCGATAGGGAAACAATCCAAATCCCTCGCGTTCACTGCGGCTATCCGTGCGAACCGGGTTCCGATTGACGGGGACCGTTGCCATTGATGGGATGGATACAGGGCTGTTCTGAATCCTGCGCACCATGGTTCTGCAGCCTCCAGCTGCGTTGATCGCTCCATCGACAGAGGCCAGTTGGATGCGTTGCCCCCATCGTAGTTCCCATCCCCAGATCTGGCCCTGGCGATCAAGCAGATCAACAGCCTGCGCGCGGCTTAGCTGTCGTTCTCGCATCAAGCATGTGGCTGTGGCCAGTGATGCGAGCTGGAGAGATGAGGTGCGACCTGGCGCTGTTGCCGTGGGGTAACGGGTCAGCGGCCTGGACACGGGCATGACGGGACGTCTTCTTCCCGCAGGAAAAGCTCCGATGGGAAGCCCCCCCATCGGAACAGCGGCCATGGGAACAGCCCCCATCGGCATGGGGCCATTGCCACCGAACAGACCGAGGGCAGCCAGCGCTAGTTGCATCAGTAATGAATTCATGATTAACCCGATGGATCGTGGTGAAACAATGTTTTGACGGCATTCAGACGCGAACCTCAGCTCCGCAATAGCGATCGAACAACTGCAGAACATCGCGTGGAGGGAGCTTGGCGGTGTATCTGGCTTCCAGTTCAGCCAATTGCTGCTGACGGGGATACACACGAATCGAACGCACCTCCGCCGGATGACTCCGCGCAAGGGCTGAGTACATGGCGCGATGGTGCTTCCGATCTGAGATAGGGCCGCCAATGCAGCGCTGCATGCGATGGGTTGCCTCGTGGGCAAGGGTGTCCCAGACCTGGGCTGGGGACCTGTGCGAGCGACAAACCACAAGGGTGTCGCTGCTTGGGTGATACAAACCCTGGAGCCCTCGTTGAGAGCAGTCCCTTTGAACCACACGCACACCAGCCTGCGTGAGCTTGTTGCGCAGAACATCAATGGCTTCCCAGGACACCGCCTGCGCCGGAATGGCTGCAAGGACTGGCAAGCAAACGGCTGGAAGCCAACACCACCAACATCGGAGCAAAGCGTGGCTCAAATGCCCTGAACAGAGTGGGACTGTTCCAGGCTCTTATGCAGAACCAAAAAAACCATCACCCAAACGGGTGATGGTTATGAGGGGATGTGACTGAAAGGAGGTAGGCAGGCTTGGACTTTTCAGGCCACAGGCTGCATCAATCCACCGCCAGGTGAGGAATCATCGTCGTCATTATTCTGCGAATCGTCCTGCCAGAGGGCATAAACACCCAGTGCCGCAGCTCCAATCAGGCTTGAGAACATACCCATGGAACCCACGTTGCTGATTGGATCGATGAATTCGCCCACGTGGTCCATTTTGCTTCGGCCAGCGTAACGAAGAATTGCGCAATGTGTAGGAACTTTCTCATCTTTGCCCGTTCGCCAGGATCAACGCGAAGGGTTAAACGCTGAGAACGGCCTCGTTACGGGCGGTTTGCTGTTTTTCGCGCTCATCGGCTGTGAGCCCTTCGGCATCAGGAATCTGAGCGGCCATCTGCTCAAGCCAGCTCTTGATTTCCTCAAGCTGCTTCTCCATCGGCAACACTCCCAGGCCTCTGGCCATCACCTTGGCCGTCGCACCAGCCCCGGGCTGATAGACAAGCCGACCATGTAAGTGCTGCGGCAACCCCTGGCGTAACAGGCGAAAAGCCGGCTCCTCCATCGGTGTCTCCAGGGCGATGTTCGGCTTCTCAGGACGGATGCGTGAAAAACCGCAACGTTTGGCCAAAAGCTTCAGATCCATGAGTTGGAGCAGCGACTGAACCGGTCCGGGCAGAGCGCCGTAGCGATCGGCCCAAATTGCTGCAAGTTCAACCAACGACTCGCTGCTGACACACTCTGCTGCCGATCGATAGGCCGCCATCTTCTCGTCGGCATCGGTGATCCAGTCAGCAGGAATGAACGCAGTGACCTGCAGATCCACCTGGGTATCGTCAACCGCAGGAATGTCCTGGCCCTGGATCTCGGCCAGGGATTCCTGAAGCATCTCCATGTAGAGATCAAATCCAATGGCTTCCATCTGCCCGCTCTGCTGCACTCCCAATAGGTTTCCAACCCCGCGGATCTCCATATCCCGCATCGCCAGCTGATAACCACTGCCCAGCTGGGCAAATTCCTGAATCGCCCTCAGTCGCTGCCGTGCCGCTTCACTGAGAGAGGCATTACCGGGATAAAACAACCAGGCATGGGCCTGGATGCCACTACGACCGACACGTCCTCGCAACTGATAAAGCTGCGCCAGTCCGAATCGATGGGCATCCTCAATCAGGATTGTGTTGACTCTGGGGATGTCGAGTCCGCTTTCCACGATCGTGGTGCAGAGCATCACATCCGCTTCACCGCCGTTGAAAGCCACCATGGCGCTCTCCAGCTCGCCCTCAGCCATTTGACCGTGCGCCACCAGTAGTCGCAGGCCAGGAAGCATCTGACGCAGCTGACCAGCCACATCTTCAATACCCTCGACCCTCGGGACCACGTAAAAGACTTGGCCTCCGCGATCAAGCTCCTGACGAATGGCACTGCGAACCGCCTCTTCATCGAGAGCGGCCAGATGGGTCTTGATCGGTCGGCGCAAGGGAGGGGGCGTGGTGATCAAGCTCATCTCACGCACTCCTGAAAGGCTCATGTAGAGCGTGCGCGGAATCGGCGTCGCCGAAAGAGTGAGCACGTCGACGTCCTTGCGCAGCGCCTTGATCTTTTCCTTTTGGTTGACACCGAAGCGCTGTTCTTCATCCACCACCAGCAGGCCGAGCTTGTCGAACACCGTGCTCTTGCTCAGCAGCTGATGCGTTCCCACAACGGCGTCGATGGTGCCTTTCTTAAGACCTTCAAGGATCGACTTCCGCTCGCTGGTGGTTCGGAAGCGATTGAGCAGAGCCACCTTGATGGGATAGGGCGCAAAACGCTCTGAAAGCGTTCGCCAATGCTGCTGGGCAAGCACTGTTGTGGGAGCCAACATCGCCACCTGTTTACCGGCCGTAATCGCCTTGAAGATGGCCCGGATCGCTACCTCGGTTTTGCCGAAGCCCACATCGCCGCAAACCAGGCGATCCATCGGTTGCGACTTCTCCATATCCCGCTTCACATCGACTGTGGCCTTGAGCTGATCCGGGGTTGGTTCATAAGGGAATGACTCCTCCAGCTCGTTCTGCCAAGGGCCGTCAACCGGAAACGCGAATCCAGGGGCCTGATGTCGCTCGGCGTAAAGCTTCACCAGGTCGAGCGCCACCTTGCGCAAGGCCTTTCCGGCACGTTCCTTGGCCTTGACCCAGGCCGAACCGCCCATCTTGCTGAGTTGGGGTGGAGCATCACTGTTGGCGCGATAACGACCAAGGCTGCCCAGCTGATCCGCCGCCACCCGCAGGATGCCGTCGGCGTACTGCACCACCAGGTAGTCACGCACCTCGCCGCTGATCGCCAACTTTTCCAGCTTCTGGAAACGGCCGATGCCGTGATTGCGATGCACCACGAAATCCCCAGGCTGCATTTTGTTGGGATCCACCGTGCGACTGGCTGCCTTGCGGCGGCGGCGCACATAGCCCGTGCTGGTGAGGGTTTGCTGCCCAAAAAACTCGCGGTCAGTGATGAGAGCGATCCGCCAGGCGGGAAGCTGCAGACCCTCGAGGTCAGCAGTGCCGCGTGTCTTCAAAGCAACAGGTGTTCCCTCTTCAATCAGACGCTCGATGGCAGGCGCATCGGCAGCATTGGGAACGAAACGACTGATGCAGTCATGCTCTTCGAGCAACGCAACAGCTCGACTGGGCTGGGCAGACAGCAGCCAAACGGCCTGTTTCTCCTTGCCGTAGCTCTTGATCAGTTCACCAAGCTTTCCGAACTGATTGGGATAGGCCGGCACAGGACGACTGTTGAGATCAAAAGCGTTGGGATGGTCATCACTTTCCTGCAACTCAGCCAGATCAAACCCTGGGAAAGCTTCAGCCAGCCCCATCGCCTCCTCGATGTCTCGATGCAGGATCGGCAACGGCAACGCCAGTTCGTCGTGATGCTCCCTGGCATGGTCCAGCCACTGGTCCCCATGGGAGCGGCCATGACGTCGCTCATCAATGGCCACAAAGCTGTTGGCCGGGAGATAGTCGAGAAGTGAGGCAGGCTGCTTCCAGGCCAGTCCAAGTAGGCGGCGCATGCCCTCGGGAGTCCCCCCTTCCAGCAATTCAGACAGGGATTCCTCACTGAGAAACTGATCGAGACCATCGGGCATGGCATCGCGCAGCTGTTCAGCGATCAAAGGACTGAAGCCTGTCGGGGTCAGCCTCAGACTTTCGATCGGGTCAAGGGAACGCTGGCTGGCGGGATCAAATTCACGCAGCTTGTCGAGCTCATCACCAAAGAACTCCAGACGCACCGGCAGTTCACTGCTGACTGGGAAAACATCAACGATGTCGCCACGGCGGCTCCAGGTACCTTCCTGATCGATGGTGGAAACCCGTTCATAACCAAGCTGGGCCAGGCTGGTGGCTAGATCCTCAAGGTCGACGCTGTCGCCTTTACGAAGGGTTCGACATCGATCAGATAAAGCCTGCGGCGATGGCAGATGCGGTTGAAGACAGCGCTCCGTGGCCACAATCGCCAGATCGCAGCTCTGTTGATCGAGCTGCAATTCACTGAGCACCTGCAACTGCCCCCAGGTGATTTCACTGGTGGGGTCAAACGGTTCATAGGGCGAACCTTCACTGGTGGGATAGAGCTGGGCACTGCGCCAGCCCATCAGGTCCAGAAGAGCCGTCCAGCGACCCGCCTCCTCAAGGGTCGGCACGACCACAAGCAGAGGCCGATCCTGTTGGCGCGCCAGCGCACTGGCCACAAGAGCCCTGGCCCCCCGACCACCTCCGCGGAGCAGGAGCCGGTCGGGGCGATCGATGCGTTCGCCGAGCTCACTGGTCAGCGCTGAGCACTGCAGCAGGCGCACCAGGGAGCTGAGGGGCATGGCAGGACCACTGACGGCAACTCATGATTGTCGCAATTCACAGTTCGCCACTGCGTGTATCAGCACGCGCTCTTCGGCCATGCCTCGATTCCGCTGCCCTGATTGCTGTTGTGGTCCTGCGGTCGTCCTGCACCCGCCGAAAGGGGCCCTGCCTGTTTGCTTCCGTTGCGGCACCGTGATGGAACGGCAGCCACTGGTGAAGCCCATTCCACTGGCTGTCTTTCTGACCGTGAGCTCAGCCCTTATAGGACTCTCCATACCAGCGCTTCTGGGCCCTCCACCTCCTTCCAGACCTCCGACATCGGAGAACCTCGCTTAAGTCATCCCTTCTCACCCAAACGACCAGACCAAGCGCCACCATGAAAAGCCGAGCATGAACCGATCGAGCCGCCTGGAGTGCAAATTTGAAGGGCTGATCTGGAAGTTCCGACTGATCACACTGATTCCCGTGGTGATGAGTCTGCTGGGGAGCATCAGCTGTTTTGTCATCGGCACCTACGCAGAGATCAGCGTTCTCAGAAAAGTCTTTCGAGGTGACTTCACCCACGACAACAGCACGCTGCTGATTGGGGAGGTGGTGGGAGGAATCGACTACTACCTCATCGGCATCGCCCTGCTGATTTTTGGCTATGGCATCTACGAGCTGGTGATTTCCGACATCGACCCGCTACAGAACGCTGAATCGTCTTCAAGACGCAATCTGCTGAACATCCAAGATCTCGATGGTCTGAAAAAGAAGCTCACCAAGGTGATCATTGTTGCCCTGATCGTGACGGCGTTCAAGGTGATATTGAGCTTTGAGGTGACCTCAATCACCGTACTGATTCAGTACTGCGCAGGTGTGCTGATGTTGGCGTTCATCTCCTACCTGATCGGGCGCACTGGCAAGCAATGGTCACCTGCCCATTCCTCCCCCTTGAGGATGCATCCGTTCATCCTCAAGAGTGATGTGAGCCAGCCATGAATCAGCGGACCTTGAAAGGGTTCCTGAGGAGGTGGGACGCAAATTGATAGGGAAATAATTTTATTAATAAATAACGGCTGCAAGCACCTTCAGCTTTTAATATTGCAAGCAAATGGTCTTGTGCTTTCACTGATTTTGATCACATTATTCTTAGTACTGCTTAAAAATGCAAAAAGCGTCAAGCTAACTCAACACAATCAAATCTTCAGCTTCAAGACTTAATCTTGCCTAGGCATCAATTGAGCCACGTCCTAACAGGAGTGAGCAATGAAAATAGCAATGCAAATCAAAGTAAACAACCGAGTACAGACAGTCATTAAGTGCACGCTATGTGGCACTACAACAAGCGTTAAAGCTGGTATTGATACAGAGACAGCCAAGGACTTGAACACAGGTAGTTGAGGCATTAGAGACACCAGTCACTCACTGAATAATTCTATCGGGCCTATGCAAGCAGAAGAACTTGTGCATTGAAGGCCTATCTAAACAGGAAGATGCTGTGATTTTCTGGCCTATAATCGACTGATGAGAAATCAATCAATCAAGACCCTTGCCTTGTTAGGCGGTCTTTTGCTAGCGACAACCACTGCCAAGGCTGAGAATCCATACGATCCAAACTCTTATTGGTTTGGATTCACTGCTGGAGCCGGTGCAACTCTTTGCCAGTCAGTCAAAGCAGGAATCATCTCCAAAGCAAACGGAGTGAGTGTCTTCGATGGGATACGTGAATCATTCGAAACAGACCCAAAGATAACCGAATTCAAAGATGATTTTCTAGTGGCCTTTCAGATATTAAAAAAGAGCCCCGACTGCAACGGTGTTATTGAATAAGCCCATTTCATCGGATCTGTAAAGCAGCCAGTTCTTCACGGATAAAATTAACGAGTAATAATTCGGTTGTCGGTAGTACCGCTTAATGCAATACGGCCACCCTCATGGGTGGGGCGTCATCAGATAAGCCCCGACTCCTTCTCGCTACTGCTTCTTGGATTTATCAGCCTCATTTAGTCTTTCGTCAGGCAGCGCCGGCTCGTTGTTCACCTCTGTGCCTGGTCCCGGTTCCAACCCAATGCCACCTGGATCTGGTTCAGGACTACTGAAGTCAACAACCCCAGCCACGCCATCTGAAGGAGTTCTGGTCTGGTAATCCCCACTGCCGTCCTGCGCCTTCAAAGGCAGTGGGGCGATGGCAACAGCAGAGGCCAGCAGCAGAGCAACAGTCAGAACAAGGGCTGAGGTCATCGCCCGAGCTAAGCGTATGACTCGAGTTTCTGCCAGCTGGAAAGCGAGCCAATTACTTGACGACCACCCCTCCCTGCGAGTAGTACAGCTGTACTTGCCAGTGATGAATGATGGACGGATGGCTTTCAGATCCAAAGGGCTGCTGGCGTGCTCGGTTCCACAGAGACCCGAATAGCACCTATGTCAGAGATCAAAGGGTGTTTCTGGACGACGGCAGGCCAATGCCTGATGGACCTGCTCTGCTCAAGACAAGAAGGGAGATGCGGTATGAAGATGCCGCGAGCCTTTGGTTCCAGTTGAAGAGTCTTGGGTGGACCGTCGCTGAGCCTGCTTGGAGAACTGATCTGGAGCCTTAAAAGTCTGGGGCTCGACCATCGTTGTGAACCTCGAAGCCTGACTCCTTGGCCTGTTCAATCTCTTCCAGGGAAATGACCTTCTAATTTTTGCCCTCTTCAGAGACACCCACGACAGTTGGCCCTTTCTTGAGGTCGGCAGCGGAAGGCTTAGGAGATTGAAGCCCAGGAATCCAGTTCTCTGGCATTGAAGTCAACCAAAACGGTGACCATTGCCAGGATGGTATTCAGAGGGGCGCTGAACTGCAGCTCTAGAAGTCAGCCAGGAAGTCCTTCCGGCCATCAACAGAGCTAGCGGGCTTCATGGTGGCCATTTGTCCCTCCAGGGCTTCTGCCCGCTCGGTGGACTTGACCGCCCAAACTCCAGCAGAAATTTCCAAGGCCCTATTACGTACCTGCAAGGACACTCAATGACCCCCATGCCCCCCTTCTGCTCCTACGGATCCAAGTTTGTGCCGTTCGCGATCTGTTCCGTGTCTTTCTCGGGGCGGTTGATGGCTGGCCATTGACATCGATGCCCGGTGGTCAGCCTGCTCTGCTCAAGACCCGACGGAAGATGAAATACGAGGACGCTTTGAGCCTTTGGCTCCACTCACAAGCTGTAGATGGACCCTTGCTGAGGCTGCTTGGCAGCAGCGCGTGAATGCATTCTGTAAGTGCAGCGGGTTCTTCACTCCTTAAAAATGACTGGTAATACTGGAGTCAGGACGACTAATTAGAAATACCAGATATCAGCCCGACACACCCAGAAGCCAAGCGAAAACGATCGCCAGTCCTGCCGCCCAGGCGGTCTGCAGACCATTAACCAGCTCATTGCTCAGCCAGGGCCAGCGGTCCTGGCCAAGAGCTCCCAACAAACTTTCCAGCAGTGTGGCGATGAAACCCACCACCAGCACAACAGCAAAGGCAGCTCCGGATTGAAGCAATCCAAGCAGAGCCATCACAACAGTCATCAGCAGACTGCCAACGGCACTGGCCAGGGTTCCTTCCACACTCACCGCACCCTCGGTCCCAGCGGGCACCGGCCTCAGGGTGGTGATCAGCAAGGTGGTCCGGCCCCAGCGCTTGCCGATCTCACTGCCGAAGGTGTCGGCCAGTTTGGCCGCAAAACTCGCGGAGAAGCCGATCAACAACAACATCGGCGAACCGATGCGAGCGGCGATCAGCAAAGCCAGCACAAGACCGGTGAAGGCCGAGCCCCAAACATTTTCTGGACCGCGACGACCGCCTCGCCCCTCGGCAAGACCAAGCTCCTGCTTCCTGGCAAAGCCAAGCTTGGTGACCAGCGAACCAAGCACGAGATACGCCACAACTGCCAACCAGCCGCGCCAAGCCAGCGAACCCCAGAGCGCCGTGCCAAGTATGCCTGCATGACACCAACCGGCGCGGGTGAGCAAAGGAAAGCGCTGAGCAAAACCGATCAAGAGCGCATTAACCAGGAGCGCGGTGAGCCACAGCGCAGCGGTTTGAGACGGGAGCTCAAAAGGCGTGAAAAACATCAGGCTGTGTTGCACTGCCCTAAGCATCAACGCTGACGGGCGCTTCGGCACGGATAATCAGCTTGACGATTTCCCCGCTCAGGCATGGTGCTGAACAGAAAGGGTTTCTTCCTTGAGCTGGGAGAGCAGGAACCGCAGGCGGCAGAGACAAAGCCTGAACCCAAGCCGGAGAAGGTCGAGACCGCTGCTGAGCCATCCCAGCCAGCAGCGGTCCCAGCTCCAGTTGCAGAGGCTGTCCCTGCCCCTGCTGCTGAGCCATCCCAGCCAGCAGCGGTCCCAGCTCCAGTTGCAGAGGCTGTCCCTGCCCCTGCTGTTGATCCAGCTCCTGCTCCTGCTCCTGCTCCTGTGGCCGTAGTTGCTGAAAGCCAAGCTGCAAGCAATCCCGATACCACTGCAAAGAGCAATGAAGACGCTCCGAAAGCCAAGCCATCTCTGACCACTGCAGAGGCCATCGCCGCAGAGCTAGCCGCCGCAGAAGCCGCTAAACCGGAGATTCAATTGACCACCTTTGCCCCAGATGCTCTCCAACCTGGCAACTCGATTCGTCCCGGCAAGCGTCGTCCAGGCAACAATCTGGCCGGCTTCCGCAGCATGGCCAGCGAGCTATTCCAGAGCTAAACGATCTGGGGCAGGCCTATATCAGGCACAATCCTGATCTGATCCATTGATGCGTCGTTCCATTAATGCTTCAGTGGACGATCACAGGCGTGACGCACCTTCTGCCCTAAGCAACATGAAACTTGCTCAGACTCTGGTCTGAGAGAGGCGCTTCAAAGCCCCTCCTCTGTGCAGATCACGCTGATGCAGCGCATGGGAGTGACCGGGAGACCTTTAATCGATGCCTGTAAGCGCCGGAGCCTCAGCACCTGAGCGTGCGCCAGTTACTGAGGCTGCTGATCCCAGCCACAGCAGCGGTGGAACTGCGCAGGATGGTGTCACCCAGAGACACAAAGATCCAGCCTGCTGCTTGTGCTGCAGCCAGTTCCTGCTGGCTCCACCCTCCCTCGGGTCCGATCGACAGCCAGATGGATCGATCCACTGAGGCCTGAGTCGCAAGCCATTCAGACAATCGAGGACTCTCCAACTCGCGAGCCACCGCAATCAAGCGCAGGTCGTGCGGCCCCGGTGTGTCCCACCACTCTGCGGCGGGACACAGTTCAGGCAGTTCAGGAGCCCAGAGCCGCTCGCACTGTTCAACGGCTTCCTGCAGGATCGAGCCCCAACGCTCCGGACGATAATCAGCCTGGGGAACGGAGTGTTGACAAGCCAGCGTCTGCAACCGATCCACACCCAACTCACAACCCATCCGCATCACGTCATCCATTCCTCGACGGATCAACGCAATGGCAAGGCCCAGTTTCGGCCTTGGGGAGATCACAGTCTGACTAGGCGCGTCGATCTCTGAGCACAACTCAAGTTGATGACCGTTCAAAAGACGAGCCACCCACAGGTTGCCCCGGCCATCGATGACATCCACCTGAGCACCTTGCTTCAGCCGCAGAACCTTGCGCAGGTAGCGCGATTCATGATCCTCAAGCACAAAGCGACGATGGTCATCCGCAGACTGCAACCTGCGGGAGGCGATCAGCAGGCGACGTCGTTCCGCCACGTCAACGCTCAACCCATGCCGGGGAACACACTGTCGGGATGGTCTTCCACAGGCCAGTCGTCATTCACGCCTCCGATCAACAGTTCCTCGAGCTGCACCACATCAGAATCAAGTTGTCGCAGGGCATTGATCAGAACATCGAGGGCAATCCCATCACTGGTGCCCAGATCAATCCAGCAACGGGCCCAGTCCTGCTGGTACTCCATCTGGCCCATGTTGTGCATCAGAGCCGGCATCACCCCGGTTGCCTCCTCGGTTTCGTAGCTCATCCAGCTGAGCTCATCGCCTTCTTCGTGAACCTGCAGGCTCTCGGCATTGAACCCGCCAAGACGTCCCAGCACATACCAACTGTCAAAGATGCCATCCACATAATTCCGTTCTCCCTGACTGGGAATCTCGCTGAATCGCAACCAGACCCAGCAATTGAAGGGATCAACCTCTCGGAAGCGAACGCGCATGACCCACCGCTGATCCCGTCATCATCGCCGTCGACGGAGCCATCGACCATGCTGGGGAGCCAAGGCAGCCCAGACCGGGGCATTCGATCGGAATGCTGGAACTCACAAATATCAACTACAAACCTGCAACGGCAGAACACTTGGTCTTGAACAGCATCCAGCTGAAGGCCGATCCAGGGCGCCCACTGCTGATATCCGGCGACAGCGGCAGTGGAAAGACCAGCCTGCTGGAGGTGATCAGTGGGATGGCCGGTGCTGACACCGGCAGCATCAGCTGGAAGGGGCAGCCACTCAATCAGCGCCAACGACGCTGGCTTTGCGGAGTGGTGTTTCAGTTTCCAGAGCGACACTTTCTGGGCTTGAGCGTCAACCAGGAACTGAAGCTGGGCCACAGGCGGCTAAGCAGCGAAGAGATGATTGCGGCGCTGCGAAAGGTCGGACTCAGCAGAGTGGATGGGCGTCAGGCTCCGGAGCGACTCAGCGGCGGACAGCAGCGGCGTCTGGCTCTGGCGGTGCAGCTGCTACGCAAGCCGGATGTACTTCTGCTCGACGAGCCCACAGCAGGACTCGACTGGTCAGTGCGTGCCGAAGTGCTTGAACTACTTGACCGGCTGAGCCAGGAGCGTTTGCTGATCGTGGTGACCCACGAGCCGGAACTATTCCAGGGCTGGAGCTGTGAGCACCTGCGCCTGCGCAATGGCCGACTGCATGCTCTGTCACCATGACGCCTGGATTGTTGTAGAGCCATGGCTGATCGGCTGGTCCGTGCCACCGCAGCAGGTGGGGGAATCAGGCTTGTGGCGGTAACCACCGGCGAAACCACTCGTACCGCCCAATCACGTCACGGACTCTCGTACCTAACAACCGTGATACTCGGCAGAGCCATGGGTGCGGGTCTACTGCTGGCCAGCTCCATGAAGGTTCAGCATGGTCGCGTCAACCTGCGACTGGGATCAGATGGCCCTCTCAAGGGCCTGACAGTGGATGCCGGCCGTGACGGAAGCGTGCGTGGTTTTGTCGGCAACCCTTCGCTTGAACTAGACCCGATCAGCGATTCAGCAGGACAAGCCAGTTTCGACTTCACCTCAGCAGCAGGAACGGGGTATCTGCATGTGGTGAGGGACGACGGCAAAGGCGAACCCTTCAGCAGCACAGTGGAGCTGGTGAGCGGAGGCATCGGGGAGGATGTCGCTTCCTATCTGCTCCACTCCGAACAGACACCCTCTGCGGTGTTCGTGGGCGAAACGATCAACAGCGAAGGATTGCAGAGCAGCGGAGGCTTGCTGGTTCAGGTGCTGCCGAAGGCCGCAGAAGAGCCAGCTCTGGTTGCTCTGCTCGAGGAGAGGTGCCGCGAGATTGAGCATTTCAGCCAGAAGCTGCACCGCTGCAGTGACCATCCGGAACAGTTGCTTCGGGAGGTTTTCCCAGATCTTGATCCTCAGCCCATCCCAAGCAGCGAACCGACGCAACCTGTGCAGTTCCATTGTCCCTGCAGCCGTAGAAGAAGCTTGGGCGCACTCATGTTGCTAGGCAAAGAAGAATTGCAGTCCATGCTGGAAGACGACAAGGGCGCAGAGCTCACCTGTCATTTCTGCAGCGAGGCTTATCGATTCAATGAATCAGAGCTGCAAAGCCTGATTGAGGGAATGATCGAATCAGGCGAATAATAGAGCTCCGGCAAGCAACAACAGCAGGGTGGGCAGTGCCTGCCATTGCTCCACACCCAGTGGCAGACCCGCCTGAACAGTGACAGTACTGAGCAATGCACCCAGAGCCAGGCCAACAACCAGAAGCAGGAGGGTCCAGCCAAGGGAGCCCAAGGGCCGACGGCCTCGCTTGACCTGACTGATGAACACCGCGATGGTTGACAGGGGCAGAAGCAGGTCGACCGTTTGGGGAGCCAGCAGCAAAAGCAGTAATGCCAAAGCTCCTGCGATGGAGCGCACCACAAGACCCTGACCTTGCACCAATTGCAGATCGGGCATAAAACCGGCACCACTCAGTGACGGCGCCGGCAATGACATGCCGCGTAAACGGGTGAGCAAAGCGGCAGGACCATTGCCACTACTGGGCACTCCTGCAGACACCTGTTGGCGTTCCACCTGTGAAGCAGAGGCGGCCGCCGAACTGAGACGGCCAGACTGTCGATCTCGTAGACGCTCCATCAGGACTGCGTCGTAAGCAGCCTCAACACGAGCGCGGGCAACTGCATCATCACCACAAGAGGCGACGACCCGATCTCTTGCTTTTTGAACGTCGTCAAATCCGGCGCCAGGAGTGACGCCGAGCATGGAATAGGGATCTTTTGGATCCGAATCCGAGCCTGGATCCAGCCCTGCAGCCATTGATATACAGAAATCTCTCTAGAGATTATCGAGAGACTCGCTCAAGCGAGCACAAACCTTGAATTCGGAAGCGACTCAGAACAGAGGTGGACCATGGCGAAATCCTTGCTGGCGCTCAAAACGGTGCCGAAAACGGGGCACATCGGCATTGAGTAAGACCTGACGGTGCTTGATCAGGGGCATTTGGGGAGGCTGATGATATCCCTCCAGAACCTCAACGTGATCGCAATGATCACGAAAACAGACGTAATCGGTACCGCCGTCATCACAAGGACGGAGCAGCCAGAGGGTGTCCACAGCAGACCGCTTAAGCGACAACATTCTGGCGATGAATTTGCTTGCCCGTGACTGAAAAGCTGTCGTGAGTGAATCTCAACATTTCAACAAGGATTGGGATTGAAGCCAACAACGGCTCCAATCAGATCTGAAGACAACTCTGAACTAGCTGGCGAGCAGCTTCGTGCAGACCAGCGCAGATTTTGCTGAGAACAGGGTTGGAGGAGCCTGCGACCAAGACCTACACATACACATTGACCAAGGCAGTTCTTCAATATTGATCAAGTTTTTTCTGGATAGGAACTGCAATTTTCATCCGCCAGAAAAACCATTGACTTCAGAGGTGCATTTCAAAGCAACAGGCCTCCAACTCAGACTCGTACAGATGAAACCGGGATTAAATCGTTGACGAGCCAATGCATGTCATTCATCAATAAACATAGACAAGGTTTATTGATGCTGACTGGTGAAATCAACCTCGGTCGCAAAGCCATTCGCTTGATTCCTGTTGGCTCAACGAATGAAGAAGGCGACGAGGGATCGGCTGAACAGCTTTTCCAGATTTGAAAACCAACAGAAAAGCTCTTCCAGCTTGAGAGGGCTTTTCCTCAGCTGATCAATCAGCGAGTTCTGTGATCAGAGACTGATCGGCTCAACTCCACTCACAACAGGAGCCACAGCATTGAGCTCAAGATCAGGATGCTCTTCATGAAGCTGATTGAGATTCCAGTCGTTTTTGAATAACAGAACCGGTCGATTCCATGCATCCCTCACGGTTTTGCAATTAAAAATCCGACCGACTTTCTCCAGCGACGACCAGCCACCAGTGACCCAACGAGCCACTTGATAGCTCAGTGGCTCCAAGCGAGTTTCGACACCGTATTCGTTCTGAAGACGATGCTGCACAACCTCAAGTTGCAGCTGACCGACGGCAGCAAGGATTGGATCCCTTTTACTTTCGTCATTGTCATAGAGGATCTGCACAGCTCCCTCTTCACGCAATTCATTGACCCCCTTACGGAAATTCTTGAATGCTGAGGGGTTGGGATTACGCAGCCAGCTGAAGATCTCTGGACTGAAACAGGGAATTCCCTCGTACTCCACCTTGGTTCCGGTGTAGAGCGTATCGCCAATTGAGAACATCCCGGGATTGTTCAGTCCAATCACGTCACCTGGGAACGCATCCTCCACAACCGCACGATCTTGTCCAAACAGTTTCTGTGGGCGTGACAAGCGAATGGCCTTGCCCGTGCGGGCATGACGGACTGTCATGTCTTTTTCAAAACGCCCGCTGCAGACACGGACAAAAGCGACCCGGTCTCTGTGACGAGGATCCATGTTGGCCTGCAGTTTGAACACGAAACCACTGAAATCAGGCCGCAACGGATCGACTGGACCGTCTTGCCCCTGACGCGCCACAGGCTTCTGAGCCATCTCCAGAAACGCATTCAGGAAGGGACGCACGCCGAAATTGGTCATCGCCGAACCAAAAAACACCGGCGTCAGCTCGCCGGCATGCACCAGCTCGAGATCAAGTTCAGCCCCTGCCGCTTCGAGCAGCTCCATCTCCTCAACCGCCTGCTCCAGCAGCTCGGGTTCCACAAGGTCTTTGAGATCAGGGTCATCCAAAGAGAGATGACGTTCTTCCGATTGGCGCCCACGTTCAGCACGACTGAACAGAATCACTTCGTGGGAACGACGATCAATCACTCCACGGAACTGCTCGCCACTGCCGATCGGCCAGTTCACGGCCCAAGGGGTGAGTTCCAGCTCCGATTCAATTTCATCGAGGAGTGCCAGAGGTTCCCGACCCGGTCGGTCCATCTTGTTGATGAACGTGAAGATAGGAATTTCCCGCATGCGACAAACCTCAAACAGCTTGCGGGTCTGCGGCTCAAGCCCCTTGGCCGCATCTTCAAGCATCACGGCGTTATCCGCTGCTGCCAAGGTCCGGTAGGTGTCTTCCGAGAAATCCTGGTGGCCGGGCGTATCCAGCAGATTGATGGTGTTACCCGTGTAATCGAACTGAAGAACAGTGGAGGTGATCGAAATACCCCGTTGCTTCTCAAGCTCCATCCAATCGGACGTGACCTTGCGCTGCTCACCACGGGCTTTCACCGCACCAGCCTGCTGAATCGCTCCCCCGTACAGCAGCAATTTCTCAGTCAGCGTGGTTTTACCCGCATCAGGGTGAGAAATAATCGCAAAATTGCGCCTTCGCGCCACCGCATCCAGCAGCTCACGTCCGTCCTGAAGTGCTGAATCGGTGCTCATGGTGTGCGTTGACCAGATCCAGCCTGACAGCCCGTGATCCAGCCACTCACCTCCAGGTAGCGATCTCCAACGGCAACCACCTGCAGATGCTGCAGAGCAGCAAGCAGCAACTGCGCTTTGACCTCCTCCAACGAGAAGGACGCATGCAGCGATGCCCTGTAATCCCGTTGCAGCACTAACGGAGCGTCAGCGACATGGCACTGACAAAGTCGATCAATACTTGCCTCGCTGTCCGGGCGACGAAGGTCGCGATGCAACACCAGGCAGTGAGGCGCTGCCAGTGGGATCAACGACGACCAAAGCTGATGAGGGTCGTGGAGGTGATGCAGCAAGCTATTGCTGACAATCAGATCCGCTGGTTGCTCCGCCTGGTGAATCGGCAGCAGAGCCTTCTCATAGCGAAGGCGCTCGCGCGACAAACCGGCTGCACGACGGCGATCATCCGCCACAGCAATCATCCGGTCAGCCGCATCGAATCCGAGCACTGAACACTTCGGCCATCGCTGGGCCAGACGAGCCGTAATATTTCCTGGTCCGCATCCGAGATCCAGCAAACGTGCTTGAGGCTTGAACGATGCGCCGGATGAGTGAAGCAACGTGGCAATTCGCTCGACCATCGCCTGGTCCGTTCCACTGAAATCTGCAGCTGCGTAGGCATCAACCTGCAGCGGGTCGTTCATCACTTCAGGTTCTGGAATGCGCAGCATCATTGATTTGATTCAGAGGAATGCAGCTCCAAGGTCTGTGTGGGGAAGGGGATCTCGATGCGATGCTGCGAGAGCACCTCAAGGATCCTGCGATTGAGGCGGTGCACACTGTTTTCAAAGTCGTCATGCATGGCGTGGCATGAACGGATCTCCAATTCATGGTCGTAGCTGAACGCTGAAATGCGCACGAGCCGACAGGCCTCGAAATCAAGTTGAGAATCTTCCGCCACCACTGATCGCATCAGCTCCGGAATGCGTTCCAACTGTTGAGGAGTTGTGCTGTAGGCAACACCCACCACAAGCTCACTGAGAGAAACCCGTTCCAGCAACTCTTCCAGGGCCACCAGCAGCGTTTCACGCACTTTCAAAAATGCTGTCCAACCGTGAAGTTCAACCATCACAAACACAATCAGTTGATTCGTGCCGTCTTCCAATGATTCGAGACTCACCACAGGTTCATGCAGTTCCACCTCCAACTGCAGCGTTTCAGATGCGGTAACCATGCGCCTGGCCTGACGCATCAGCTCATCCAGCTGAAACGGTGAGAGCGGATCACGAATCGGCAAGCGCAACTCAAGCCCTTGCACCGGCTGACGCTCCCAGCTGACACCGCGTCTTGAATAATTCACGATCGTGGCTTCATCCGCAACGGAATTGGGGATCGTGACGCGGCTTTCCAGCGTTTGCAGTTCCATTGAACGCAGGCCGATCTTGGTCACGAAGCCGAGATTGCCTCCGACTTCGCAGAATTCGCCAACCCGCAGAGGACGATCGGTTTGGATCGACAAACCAGCAAACAGGTTGCCGAGCAGCTTGGAAGCTCCGAGACCGATAGCGAGACCTGGTACGGCTGAAAAGGCCAGCACGGTGCTGGAAGGGAGACCCAGCAGGAGCAGCAGCCGATAAATCAGCACGACAGAAACCAATGCGCCGACAACGCGACTGATTGGCATCACCAGACTCGTGATCCTGCGCAATCGAATCGGAGACTCACCACCACGAACCCGTGCGAGGAACTCAGAGCTGCTTCGACCAACCGCTTCGAATAAAAAGAAGACGAGAACACTGGCCGAGAAATACCAGATCACATAAAAGGAATAGATGGCCACCACGAGTGGAAATCCCGTGAAATTGAGGAAGTTATCGATCAGCTGTTCAGTGGCATAAGTGAGAGGCAGCGCGGGCAGAACAATCAAAACCCGCTGCCAGGCCAAAGAATCGAGTTGAAAGATCAAGCGATCATTTTCGACTCGATGCGCGCCAGATTTATAAGTGTTGAACAGCATCCGCAGCAAGCGCAGATAGATGAACCCATAAACACCGATCAAGAGTGCTGCGCAAAAAACCTGAAAAAGCGTCTGATCACCGATTGGCCATTCGAACAAGCCACGCCAGCTCTTTGGAAGAGCCAGATACCAATCTGGTGGCACCAGATAGCCGGGAGTGTGGATGAAATCTGAGTAGAAACGTGGGGTGGCGAAAGGTTGTTGAATCTCTGGGATGGTTCGGATCTCGTCGTACATCGAGCGGATCGATGACACGGTTGACGCAGAGAAATAAAAACTTTCATTCTCCGGATCATCATCAAGATCCGAGGTAAGCGTGACTGCCGTTCCAGGAATACGCCATGAATTTGTCGGCGTTGAACGTCGGTCATTGAGCTCTTTCATCCTCTCCACATCGGGGACTTCAATCAACTGCCGGCTATGAGTGAACACATAATCGAGTACGTGCTTGAGCTGAATCGCTGCCTCATCGGCCATGTCATCGCGAACGCTCTTGGGAATTGAACTGGAATCCAGTGCCTTAACAGCCAGAGCGAACAACAAATTTGTGTCGTCAATCTGTTCCTGACGTGACTGTTCCTTGGCGGAAGATCTCTGACCAAGACGATCGGCCCTTAGACCAACATCCGCCATCACGGAATAAAAGTTCAGCAAGGTTGTTCGAGGGCTGTCGCCCACAACCTGATCAAGTACGACATCACTCCAGGTTTCGGAAGACTTCAGCAGCAGCGGATAAAACGGCTGATCTTCAATCGGAATTAAACCCTTAGAGGTCATGGGTTGCTGCTGAAAAGCCTCAGTGGCTTTCACATTCAGCAGAGGTGGGGCAATGCTCAAGGCCAATGCCACCAGACCAACCAGCAGAAATCTCAACGCACGCTTGAACGGTCGGGTCAATGCTCGCGTGAACAGTCGCCCCACCAGGCGCTGAGAACAAACCATCTACCTGCTGACGATGACTGATCGAAATGGTGGCAGTCCCTGCCCCCTCTTGACCAGCGACACTGCGGATAGTGCCACCAACCGGTTGCCACCCCCATTGCTGGCGTTAGTGTGCCTGAACTGACCCGCCCGACAACGTGACCCTGTCTCCAAGCCGCAGTGACACCCAGGACATCACTGAAACTCTGTCCAGCAACGGCAACTTCCCCGCCACAGCTCCTGCCGCCAACCCCGTTTTCTATCGGACATACAGCCGACGCAGCAGCTCCGGAAGAGAGAGTTGGAGTGAAGTTGGATCGCGAAATCTCAGCGGTTTACAGAAGCTCGGCGAGCTAACCGATGAAGAAGTGTCGCTGTTGGCCCGGATGCAGGCCAATCAAAAAGCTTTGCCTTCTGGTCGTTGGCTTTGGATCGGCGGCACCCCCTGGATCGAACGCCAAGAAAATTTTTCGGGTTCTTACAACTGCACATCCACCAATTTGGTGGATTGGGAAGCCTTCGGTCTGATGATGGACCTGGCGATGATGGGCTGCGGTACAGGCGCCATCATCGAACCGCACCTGATCGACCGACTGCCGGTGGTCACCAATCCGATTGAAGTGGTCAAGGTCACCGACATCGGCGTCACTCCGGCCGGCGAGCGCCAAGACTGCACCAGCCACATCATCGATGGAGACACCGTCTCGATACGTGTTGGCGACACCCGTCGGGGCTGGGTCGACAGCTATCAATTGCTGCTCAACCTCAGCAGTGATGAGCGTTTTGCAGGACGCACAATCAAAGTTGATGTTGATCTTTCCGACGTTCGACCTGTTGGCGAAACCCTCAAGGGCTTCGGGGGCATGGCCAATCCGGTCAAACTCAAGGATCTCTACGGACGTGTCGCCCGTCTTCTGGGCAAAGCCGTTGGGCGCAGGCTGACCTCGGTTGAATGCTGCCTACTGATTGATGAAGCTGCCGTCACCATCGTGGCCGGCAACATCCGTCGCAGCGCGGGCATGCGTCAGTTCGCGTTCAACGACACCAGCGCGGCCGGCGCTAAAGACAACCTCTGGCAGCAGGATTCAGATGGCAACTGGCGGATTGATCCCGAGCGTGACGCGCTGCGCATGGCCAATCACACCAGGGTTTATCACACCCGCCCCAGCCGTGAAGTGCTGTTAGAGGCGGTGACCCGCCAGTTCCACAGCGGTGAGGGAGCGATCCAGTTCGCGCCTGAAGCGATTGCTCGCTCCAATGCTGATCTTCTCTCTACACCTGAACTGCGTCGGGAATTCATCGACATCTATTGCGATCAAGGCAAAGAAGAGGCTGGTCGCTGGCTGAATCTTAATCACGGCCCAATTGCAGATGACGAACTCGAGCATCGACTCGGACGCTACGGGCTCAATCCCTGTGGGGAGATTCTCGGTGCCGACTTCCACTGCAACCTGGCAGAAGTTCATCTCAACCAGATCGACCCCAGCGATGACGAGGGTCAACGCGACGCCTTCAGAGCTGGTGCCTTGTCAGTGGCTTGCCTGCTGAACCATCAATTCGAAGTGGAACGCTATCGCCAAAGCCGCGCCTGGGATCCGATCGTTGGCGTGAGTTTCACAGGCCTGTTCGATTTCTTCGTGCACGCTTTCGGAACCCCCTGGCTGAAATGGTGGGAAGCCGGTCGCCCAGACACCGAGGAAGGCCAGGACTTCAAACGCCAGGAAGCGGAGTATCTCAGTCGCTGGAAAACAACCGTGAATGAAGCGGTTTGGGAATACTGCGACCGTCATGGACTGCGTCGTCCCAACCGCTGCACAACAGTGCAACCCGCCGGCACCAAAAGCCTGCTCACCGGTGCTGCCCCTGGCTGGCACCCCCCCAAGGCTCAGCGCTTCATCCGCCGCATCACCTTCGGAAAGAACGACCCAGTGGCCATGGCTTGCATGGACTACGGCTACACCGTGGTGCCATCTCAGTCCGACAAAGATGAGCAAGGTCGACTGCTGGATGATCCATTCGATCCCCGTTGCACCGAATGGCTGGTGGAAATTCCCACTGAAGTGAGTTGGGCGAATCTGCCCGGCGCGGATGCAGTAGACATCAACGCCTTCTCGGCCATGGCCCAGTTCGATTTCTACATGCAGGTTCAGACCCACTACACCGCTCACAACACCTCGGCAACAATCGAGTTCCGTGAACATGAAATCGAAGCTCTCACCGATGCACTGCACGGCACCATCGAACGTGGAGAGGGCTACATCTCAGCGGCCTTGCTGGCCCGTTTCGACGCCAACGCCACATTCCCTCGTCTTCCGTTCGAACCAATCGATGCCGCAACGTACGAACGGATGCAAACCGAAGTCATCCAACGACGCGTGAGCTCTGATTTCTTCGAGGCGCTGCAGCGCTACGACATGGGTGAAATAAGCGAAGCCGGCCCCGCCGGTTGCGATTCAGACAAGTGCCTCTTGCCTCTGGCCAAGCCCAACAGCTGAAATAAAGAAAGGAGTCATCCGGAGGTGACTCCTTTAAACTGCCTTGGCGAGTAACGAATCCACGAGCCCACTGCAGGCAAATAAAAACCCCACTCGTTAAGGCGGGGCCTTGCGTTGAAACGTCTTGGCTGGGTAGGTCGTACTGCCAGGACTTAATTGAGTCGATCGGCTCAGCTGAAGATTCCAACGCAGCTGAACATCACACCCAAAAAACACTTAATGCCGGAAAGGTCCAAAACAGACGCTTGATTGAAAGTAGCGACCTGCTCGACAATTCCTTTACCTGTCAAAGCTTCAACAGCTATCCAATACCCAGACCAAGCATTGCTGCACGCCCATTCAACTTTTCACTGAAAGACTTATAAGGGTCAGGCGTGTACTTAGTAGTTGCGTCGGACATAGGTAAAGAGCCTGTACACCAACATTAACTAGTGCAAAGCCCAGTGAGTCGTATCGCAGAAGACCTTCTCCTAGATGGAATCTCAGCTGAGTAGCGCACAGCAGTGAGCGCTAATACTTATAAGCAGTTAAAGAATAGCTGCTGTGATCAGACGCCCAGACCCTATCGTCATAAGGAACATCATCATGATCACTACATCCCAAGCTTTAGATTTAATAAAGTAGGGCACCGATATACTCATTGCCGACAAATGGATTATTACACCAGTCACTACATCAAGGTGCAGGGTTATGTAGTATGCAACAATAACTAATCCACTACCAATAATTCTCATTCGTTGCAGCAAGACCATCTTACTTATTTCATCAATTTTTGATTATTAAAAATTCTCGACGCCTAGTGCGGAAGTAATTCGTTAGGGATTACCGGCATCGACGAGTGATGTTGACTTAGGCGAGACCAACGCCTGAATTCATGAAAGGCAGCAGTAGATCAGAAGCCACGAACGCCCTCAATGCACTTAGCACTCGCTTTGGGTTGCCAACTCTGGATCACTCTGGAATTCTCCATGCACTGCTCCATGGAGGCTTGTGGAATCTTCTCCAGAGCAGCAGTGGTTCGATGAGCGCCGTAGGTTGCCCAGGTGATAACCAGCCAAGTGATGGATTCCATTTCAATACCAATAGCTGTTAGATCGTAAGAACGAATAACAGATCATTGTCCGGCTGGAACCGGAAAGTGCGAGCTGCGAAACCCACTACGCATATCCACTTTACATTCCGCAATGGCCCGCCTAACGTTTGCAAATCAGCAGAAGGCTGATGTGCGGCACCTCCGACCTCCTAGTCCTGATCGTCAGTTTCGGCACTGCTTGCTTCACGCTCAGTGATCGGCTGAGTGTCCAGGTTGAGATGGACAGTTCGGATTAAATCTCTGCGAGAGTAATGTCGCTCTAGGCGCGGTCAAAGACCATCGACAGCCTCGTAATTCTATCCATCAGCCTTGTTTTCCTGATGCTTATGGCGATCAGTTCGAAGCTCTACAGCCGCCAGACTGAAGGCTGAGATTTCACGCAGGCAGGAAGCTCAGCGGTTGACGTAAGCCTCCTTCTCTCGTTCAGGCGGTCTTCCAGCCACCTGACTTCTATATCGTTTCCCAGGCTTCGATGGCGTTATGGCGCAACATGCGTCTGACTACAGGCTGACCACCACCCCGTAGCAGTCGGGTCTCAACGACGACCCATTGAGCATGCGCAGTGGGCGAGTCATTCGTAAAGCTGCAAACCTTCCCTTACTGGGCGTTCACAAGCCAGCCGACACCGTGCTTCGGCACATGGCGATCAACATGTGGGCGGTCCTTGATCGGCAACTGGACACGATGGCGAAACCATCGCTGTTCGGCTGGCTGCATCCGTCAACCCAAACGGGGGAGTCAGGTGGGCGGAAGAGCACCTGAACGGGTGATGTGGATTCGATTGATTCCGGAGATGGTGAAGAAGTCCAGGAGGGATGACCTCCACTATTCACATCAAACAATATTTACTCAAATCGCAAAGTCTAAGAAGCAACAAGTTGTCGAGATTATCTCTGTTCTTGCAATTGGGGTTGGTATTTATTTCAGTAGCTTTGAGAGATATGGGAGATACATGTTTTGGAACCCTATTTTCGGTGCAAGCGAGGTGTCCTGCCCTTATGAATAATAATTCCGAAAGATCATTGATTCAGTTCCCGTCATTTATTCACTTCATACCAATGACAATCGCAACTACACAAACCACCCAGCCTTCCTTTTTTGAAAAGCAATTGAGCAAAGTCGCCTGGAAGAGAACTCTCATCATCGGCGCTGCTCCTGGAATTCTTGGTGCCGTTGGCAACTCTAGCGACATAAATAGTCCAGCTAGCCGCCGTTGGTTATAGCGGGGCCATGGTTGTTATGGCTTCAGGTGCCACCGTCGTCTGTGGCAAAACGTACTGATTCATGAGTTGATCCATTGTCGGGAAGCCTGAAGCCATGAAAGCGAGGCTGAAAGCTTTACAAGACCCGAAAGGGAAAAGCAGGGGGCGTTGAGTAGTCGCTATCGATCTCCCGAGAAAACAACCTCACACCAATCACACCCTGTCACGAGCGGGGTTTTTGTATTAGCCCTACATCTCAATGCTTTTATAGATCGAAGCATCGGGGAAAAGGGTTTTGTGGCTAGTGCAGAAGTCAGCAACGAATTGATTGACAAGCTTTGATTCCTCATTGTGATCTTCAAGAAGCCCCTCTTTAGTGGTATCAGTCGCAATCCATCCACTTACAACTTCTCCAGACTTGCAATCAATTATCAGTAATGAGGGCATACGCATGCTCCACTGAATGCCGCTGCCAGGATAGATAAATCCAACTGCAAACTCATAGCCTTTGCCTAGAAACTGATAAGAGGCGAACTGTTTTTTGCCTTCCCAGTTCAATGCGCCTCTGTGCCAATTTTCTGTTATATCCTTTTCTGACAACTGTGCATTTACGGGAATGGACAGGGCTGAAAGGAAAAGCGACAGGCCAAGTACCTTGATTAGCATCAGCTCAAAGCATTATTTATCACTTTAGTAGAATAGCCATTTGCGTCTATAGGCCATTGATCTCCTGACAAAAACCTCACATCAATCTCACCTCGCCAAGTGTGGGGTTTTTACTTCCACTACAGGCAAACAAAAAACCCACTCTTGAGAGCGCGTAATTGAGGTGTGGGGGTCAGACCATCAACGGCAACCACAGATGAGTCATCCACGCATGGCTCACAGCAGAAGTCTTTGCCATGATGAGTTGGTTATTCGGATTACTCATGAAGCGAGTTGCATTTACTCTTGTCATGCTTTTGGCGATACCTTTAAACGCAAGAGAGATTCATGCTCATGATGGACATGGTGCGGAGAAACTAGGTGTCAGCATTACAGAGCTAGTTAACTCATCAAAAGAATGGAATGGACAAGCACTCCCTAATTACCCAGCCGGTCAGGCTGAAATCAAAGTCTTGAGAATTAAGATTCCCTCGGGCGTGACACTTCCATGGCACTACCACCCCGTGATCAATTCAGCGGTGATCCTTAACGGCCGTTTAGAGCTTTATACAAAAGATGGGATGACAAAGTCATTTGGAGCAGGAGAAGCTCTGATCGAAGTTGTAAACACAGCTCATGCGGGAAAAGCAGTTGGTCCCGATGATGTTGACCTAGTGGTTTTCTATGCTGGAAGCAAAGGAATACCAACAACGGTCTTATCTAAATAACCGCCAAACTTTGCATAGTCACAATTGAGATAGTCACCATCTGTAGCGATGCGACGGGTGACTGGGGGATTCTCGCTGGTCAGCGCCCAGTGCACACATTCGATTAAGCGCCGTAATGGCAGCCACTGCGGCCGCGTATTGACCACAGTTCCCTGCCTTGCGGGCAATGTGTTCTACGCGTCCAACCTGCTAAAAGAGGAGATCACGCTGGTTAATTTCCTGATTATTAAACGCCTCCATCCAGTCTTTGTGGGCCTTGGCCACGACATCAGAAGCGTTTCGGCGGGAACACCGCCATGTTTCAGCAGTAATCGTAGTTAATTCACGAAGACCCATTCCGGCGTCAATCTGCCGGATCGCCCATTCATAGCGTTGCTTCTTCTCGCTGGCGGTGACTCTTTTCCGTGCCATGGCTACCTATGGAGCAGTGACTGACTGGTGATGAAGATCGGCGCCGCCACACGTTTTCTGTCCGTAGTTGCAGCAGTATTTCTCGGCATAACAGGACTTCATGAATGGAGCGCTCAAAGCGCTGAAATGGCCTCCTCGAACAACGAAACCAGCTCTACTGTCCTGGCCGTCAGAGCCCAAGGGAAGCTGAAAATTGGACTTGCCATTGGCTTTATTGCTCTCGCTTCCGCAGGCGTGAGTTTCGACAAAAATGGGAATCGCAACTGAGCGCATCACAGCAGTCCCGCGCCGATGAATGCCTCTTCTATCTCGCTCATAGCAGCGGGATCTAAATCCATTTCATCGATTGTGTTTTGCACAAGACGACGTGTGATCCCAAACCATTGCTTGCGTTTTGCTGACTTGGGCCAGTCATCCACGCCATCAAGCAGTGGAGTACTGGGGATAGCTCTTCTCTTCGGCTGGGCTAACCATGGCTCTGATGTTAGTTTTGAGAAAACTGCTATTGGGAGGAATTATTCGTATGAAGAGGTATCCACTTTTTTTTCTATTTATTGGAGCAGTGATAATTGGAGATAGCCCTTCTCATGCTTTATCTGCTAGGCAACAATACGATCTTTGCCGATCAGTTATGGAGAATCGACCATACAACCCAGGGATAGATGGGCCATACCCTAAACCTACAAATTCGATAGGTTATGGAGCCTATCCGCCTCCAGAGCAGAGGGGAATTTGGATTGACTGGAAGTGCTGGGAGATACCGGGCATCTACAATCCATTCTGAAAATATTACTTCCCCAACGACATAATCGTAGTTATGTCATTCAAGAGAGCTCACTTATCTCAGGCTATCACAGGCTCACCGTCATTATCACGATCCAGACAGGTATCCTTCTCTCAAACACTGTGAATTCAATAACAGCTGATTTGGGCTAGTTCAAAAGACTCAAAGTCTCCGTATGTATCGAACATTAAGAGTGATTTTTGACCCATTTTTAGATTTTCTAGCGTATCATTTGTGTAGCCAACACTATTGCCTGCGCTATCGATTTTAGTGACTTCACCGTAAAGATTTTCGCAGTCCTTATTAGCCACCACCTCCAGTTGTACGCATCGTCTATGGCTGCAGCTGTAGCTACCATCTGGACTCCACTTAACGGCTACATTGCGGTTGAATCTTGAGAAGCCTTCTGGAACCCAGGAGTTGTCCTCTGGTGGAGATGTGGATGGGCTGGAGGAGCCATCATCGCCATCTGTAGAACCAGCGGCAAGAACAGCAAATGTCAGCAACGGTAGTAGATGCGAGAGTAATTTTTTCATTTTCAAAATAAAAATACCTCGACAGAGTAATACTGCAGCTTAGAGCTTCGGCAGGTTCAAGACGTATTTATGCTACTAATGCAATCCCAGCTGCAACAAGGGCAGTCCAGGCATCTTGCGCATCAAAGTGTCCTGTTAACAAGCCGAGTTGAAGCACTTCTGGTCCCCAAGCTATAAGCGCAATGGTGCTCGCATAGATTGAAATTTTTACCGCCAGTGTTTTGCCTCTTAATCTTGCCTCAAGATATCTTTTCTTGATATAGAAAGTGAGGGAAAATGTGTAAAGTGCGGCTGGCACTGAGTAGACAATTATTTCTAGCCACTTCCAATCGGCGACTGCTTCAGTGCAGTGAATCAAAAGCAAATTTTGAAGGGTATCAAGTCCCGTGCATTGCTTTATCCCAATCCATTGATAATATAGCAGAGAATTAACTCTGCAGGAAAAATATATAAAAAAGCCAACTAGGATTGGGATAATTGTCTTTACAATGTCATTGGTTGATAGGGGTGGTTTCTCTCTCATCAGCTCGCACCTACTAGGAACTTAATTGAGGCTTGGGCCGCCCACTTTGTGGAGGCATCGTCCGTCCACTGTCCGTAGTGCCGAGTTGCGTTTGGATTCAAGGCTCAGCTACCGGTGAGTAATCCCGTCGAATCATCGGCGCAGAAAAGTTGTCGGTAGGCCGATGCGGTGCTGCACATCACCACCGGGATGGCGGCCAACAAACCAAAACCAAAGGCGATTAATCCCAGCAGGACGATTACCAGCTGCATTGTCAACAATCCAAACACTTTCCACCACTGTCCTTGCACGGTGCTGAAGCCTTCCCGAAGAGTGGGGATCGGTCCTAGCCCTTTCACCACTGCTAGGAACCCCAGGAACGTCTGGTTCACCTGGATGTAAATGGCTATGACGGCTCCGATCAGCAGAACCAAAATCGCGACGGAATTACTACCAACAGCAAATGCCAGATCTTGAATCTCAGTGAACAGGCGATTGATCGCCTCGAAGTTGGAAGGATCAATTACTTGGATTCGCCAGTAGATCGACTGGGCAAGCTCTCCAGCATCAGCCACTGTCACAGCGAGGATTGCCGACGTTGTGCTGATGACACCAAGCAGCACGGTCAGCAGAAATTGCCGGCTGAAAAGGCGCCAGATAGCAGGGCTATTGATTTTGACCAGATCGCCGAAACTGGGTCGATCCCCGTTGATGCCAAGCCAAGCGCCGCGTATTAATCCCACGGTGGCCCAGAGGTCGACCAGTGTGCTGAAGATGATTCCAGCGAAACCCGGGAGTAGATCCACAACTGTGGACAGTACGAACGCGAATAGGGCAAAAAAGACAAACGTCCAGGGCGTACGACGGAACGTTGTCCAACCGTCTTGTAGGGCGGTCCCAACCGACAGGCTCATGATCTAGCAGGCAACACCCGGAAGGTACCGGCCTTACAAACAGGCTGCAAAAATCACCTGCAAGGGAAATGCAGGGGGTGTTGAGTAGTCGCAATCGATCTCCCGACAAAATAGCCTCTTGCCAACCACGCCAAGCCAAGCCAAGCCAAGTGTGAGGTGTCTTGGCACTAAATTGATTGTTTACCTCTTGGGCAAAGCGACGTGGGTCGTCCGTGCGCTGCATGAGGAATGTGGGGTTTAATCCTTAGAAGCAACCCATCTATAAAGATTCAGCATTACAAATTTACTTACCAGTCTGAATCTTTCAAAAGCTTCCATTTTTTCCATATGAAATCGGAATCATCTGTAAAAGCTGCATATGCCAGGAAGGACGTTTTCTTGTTCCTGTTGCACTCTATTTCAGCAGTTTCCGTACGATCTCTGTTCCAACCGTATACAATGCCAGATTGATTGTCGTCGTTGATTTGAGTGTTGACTTCATTGCCCAGTCCATTATTTGCGAGAGCTGCAGAAGCCCTGGCTATGCATTCTGAAACAGTTGATTGATTTCTGAAAGCGTAATCGTATGCCTGCGTGTAAACAAAATTCCTCTTTTGGGGTACTGCCTTGGCTGGCGATGTTGTTCCGATCAGAGCAAGTGCAAAAGACGAGACGATTAAAAACCTGTTCATCAATCAAAAGTGGCAATGGTTTCGTAATAGCCAAGAAATTTCTTAATGGCAAAAACAGTTTCCTGACTACTGCTGCATCTGCTGCTGGCGCTTAGTCAGTGCAGCTGCAGCTCGCTCCGCATCCAGCTCGTCATAGGTGGAGTTGTAAGTGCGGAAGTGCATCTCAATGCTGTGGCCCATGCTTTTGGCCGCCTTGCGCGGATCAAGATCAGCATGGATTGACCGGATGCCCCAGGCATGTCTCAGGTCCATCAGTTGCAGACCAGCCAATCCCTCAATCCGCTTGGCTCTTACCTGGACCCAACGACACCATTGGTTGCCTAGATACTTCGCGTATTCACTGTCATAGGAACCGAGGTCAAAGCTCCACCGTCGGTCCACCTCCAACAGCCTCCAACGACTGACCAGCTCCTGCGGAAGTGCGAGAGGGTACTTCGGATGGGGTGACTTGCCCTTGGGCAGATTGACTGCGAAAGCTGTGCCGTTGTCTTTAGGAATCAGGCTCCAGGTTTCTGCGGGTCTCGTGCCGTACACAACCAATGCAGCCGTAAGCCATCCGTATTGGCCATCGTCCCGAAGGCCGTCGATCAACTCGATCAACAGCGACTCATCAAAACTGCTGCGCTGCTTTGGCTTGTAGTCACCTCGAATCGAATCGAATCGCTCTAACTCTTTCAATCCAACCAGCTTCGCCAAACGCTTGAACTGTTTGCAGGCGTCTTGCCGGCCCCGTGTCTGAGGGTCACTGCATTGTTCAGCAACAGCAACCAACAGATCAGTAGTTACTTCAGCGTTGCCGACCGGTTTGAGGTGCTGAAGAACATCAGCAATACGAGCCCAACTTCGTCTCTGCTGTGCGTTACCTTCCTTGCCTCGAAAAAAAGCAGCCTGTAGCTGACCGATTGCACAGGTGACCGTCAGAGTCTTGGCAGAAGAAAGCGGCGTTACCTTCACCACCCAGGGCATGGGATTCGGCAAATACCCCAGGCGTTGATATTCAGCCCAAAACTCTGAAGCTCGCGACTCAGCATGGATGAGCTGATCATTTTCAGCCGGTAGATCCAAAGAGACACGCATCCGCTTGCTGCTGCCGTCGCGCTGCTTAAAAGTTCCGCGTAGGGCCAGGGTCTTTCCGTGTTGGACCGCTGTGGACCGAATGAGGCGGTCGTCCAGGTGTTTTTGCAGCTTGGAGAGCAGAGCCATCCTTGGACCGTTATTGGACCGTTTTCTGATCTGAAGCTACGCCAAACCGCAAGAAGCGCAAGGAGGCGCCTTTGACCAGCGAAAAGACGCCGAGAGGACTAAGAGTCCAGTATCAAGAACGTGACTGGGGTTGCTATCATTAACAAGTCGAGCTCCCGAGCACGACCCTCATGGAGAGGTGGTCGAGTGGTTTATGGCTCTGGTCTTGAAAACCAGCGTGGACGCAAGTTCACCGTCGGTTCGAATCCGACCCTCTCCGTTAGAAAAGCCCAGTCAATGACTGGGCTTTTTAATGCGTAGGCCCCGCGCTACAGGCCCGATTCGGACAGCTGAAATAACTTTCTCCTCTGTCATTCGCCATGACCACCAACCCGCTATGTTTGACCATTCGGTCGGCAGAGAGGACGACAGGGCTTTTTGCGTGTCTCGGTTCGACGATCATCGTTTTCAGCGGAGTCACTCCATCGGCCCAAGCTGCATGCGCAACAGATATAAAAGTTGAGGCTTGGACCCTTAATCCAATTACTGGAGAGCGAAGGTCCCTAAAGGGTGCGGCGCTTGATACGTGCGGAAATATCCATGGATCATTTACTGCCGTAGGTGATGGAAATCTTCGCTTTGGAACAGCTATCTGCTTTTCAGATTGCGCCAAAGGATTCAAACCAAATCAGAGAAGTGTTCAAGTCAACGGAACTCACGACACCAAAGGGGCAGTTTCTTCATTCCCTGGAAGTGTCACCTGCGTTTCTCAGCCAAACAAAGCACTTCTTTATTGCTGGAAGAAATAACATTATTTGGCTACGCCCGCTGCTCAACCACCAAACAGGACCCGAAGCCCAGCTCGAAGCACATTCACGGCAGGGCTGTGACGCGATCTTTTCTGAGTACATCAGCGGTGCTGCTCCATACAGCGAGCGCGTAAAGCTTCAGAACGCGATAGCTGCCTGCAGCCAGGGCGATTTGCTGGTGGTGGCCAATCTCTACCGACTTGGCTGCTCAATGGAGTCCTGCGTCATCCGCCTGTCCGAACTGCTCGACGCAGGCATCCACAACAAAACCCTCGACGACCGAGTGGACACCAAAGGCCTGGGCAAGATGGCCAAGCTCCTTTGTGATCGCTGGCAGGGTTGGCTGAAACGGCGATTCCCTGGGATGCAGTTCTACGGCTTCTGACATGCCTGGGCAATTCGAAGCATCAGCAAAGTGCTTTCGACATCAATCGCGGCGAAGTGCATGGGACACGACATCGCCATGCATCACCGGGAATAACACCGCTAGCCGGATCAGACCGACATTGCTGCCGTCGCTGCATCCCTGGCTGGATGACGCCAGGGAGTCGAAGTTGATGGCTACTTAATCGATACGATTCTCAACTCTGAATCGCATTTTCTTATTCACAAGTTCTCACGTTCTGCAGACTGCTGCCCTCGAACTTTATCGATAGTCGATGAGGCAAGCTTCTCAGAGCGATTGATCACTTTGATGATTAGAAACAGCGCCCAAGCCACTATTAGAGAGTTGATTACAACATCGAGAATCTGGCCAATAGCCAGTTCGCCATCGAAGTAGGGAATCGCCAGGTTCTGCCAGGTACCACCTCGAACCAGAGGATTCAGCAGAGGCATCAGGAGATCTTTGCTAATGGCATTCACAATCTGCTGAAACTGTGTACCAACAACCACTGCAATCGCCAGGTTTAAGGCATTGCCCTTCGAAAAGAAAAATTCGTTGAATTCACGCAACCAACGACGAGCACTCATAAGGAGTTACCAACAGCAGTACTCTTAATACATAGCTCAGAAGCTCCTAAAAAGCAGCAAAGCTCAGAAAAGAAAGCTACTGCCAAACGAGTATTGGCAGGAGTTGCGAGTTAATAGCAGGCTTGATTGCTAATTAAGTCCTGACTATCTCTGCTCAACTGCGCTCAATCTTGCCAGGCATTGGAGGTTGATTTGTGAGTCTTTAGGGATGATCAAAGAAATAAAAAGCCCCTGTGGTGGCAGAAGCTTTGGAGAGTTAGGGTCAAGAGTCTCAATCATCAATCGGTCCAAGGCAAAAGGGGGCTTCTCAACCGCTAACGGTGACAGGACCAAATAGAGATCCGTCATCCATTAGACATTGATCGCTAACCTGAATTCAGGATTGATCCGCTGGGTCAACATCTACCTGTGCAAAAAGATTCCAAGGATTGTTTTTCTCTTGCAGTAACCAGCGCCAATATTCATCCAACCTGAGGCACAGGCTTGTCCGTAGGTTGGCTCAACTTCATAATAAATAGGTGACACACATTTTGTGCCGAGCGTATTTATATATCCTAGTGGACAATGGTCATGACCTTCTGCTTTCGGTATTTCCTTTTGTGCATGCGCACATGATCCTGCAAAGAAGGCAGAGATCGCGAGAAAAAAGTTAGTCCTTTCATCATGGCTAATTTTAGCCCTCAAAAATTACAGCAGCTTTGATGGCTGGACAACGCTACATGGCATTGATTTGTGAGCACTTATTACTGAGCCAGCAAGCTGGATGGCTGTGGGTCAATAGATCAGCGTTGACCCAGCGGATCACGCCTGAATCGACATCTGCATTTGGAAAGAGGTGTGCATTGAAGGGTCACGGGCAGCACCGTTGCAGTTGATCACCTGCCCCATCCACCAATCTTTGTCTACTTTCTCGCCAGTCAGATCGTCGTTTTTAACAATGACCGTCATCTCTGGATACACGCCAAGGAAGATCGGCCTCTCTGATTCCGGAGAGTTGCAGACCCCTTAATCGACTGGCATGACACCTTCATCCCGCACAAGAAAAGGCCACGAATAGAGAAGATTGCACGAGCTCTCTGGCATTCAGATCATGGGTGAGCGATCATCCACACAATTGCACTCAGAACAGTGACCAAGAACCCCTTCAAGGCATTAGTGGGCGCAGATCGTGATGCCTACTTCTGGATCAAAAAAAAGTTCGGTCTGGGTGAGTACCAAATGGGGGCACTTGTGTGGTTTTCGGGCCTTGTCATCGGAATCCTGCTTGGAGTGTGGATAGGCTGAGGCATTGCGATGACAGGCGCAATGCTGCATTGGTTGGCGACTCAATACCGCCAGGCTCTGTAAGCGGCAGTATTTCATTGTCAGATGGTTTGGAGTCGATTTAAACCTGCTTTGGCTCCTCGCAGCGGATCTCTTCAATGGAGTTGGGGTGAGCCTTGATAAAGGGAACCACCTCCATAGCCAGAACACGGGCTTCGAAAGCGTCACCAGCGTAGTAGCAGCTTTCAATCCTTCTACTACTAGTCTCGCGGTGTCTGACTGTATAGCGCTTGTGGCTTTTCATGGATTGATCCATGGATTCACTTAAAGTCTCTATCTGCACTGAACGTCTATCAACAAACCATTGGTTTTATTTTGGGATCAAATGCATAAATCAAGACATTCAATGATTGTCGCAATTAATACCTATGCTGATTTCAGCAAGACTTCATTCAATTAAATGAATGTCAACCAACGAAAACACAGCTCTTCTTGAAAATAATTGTAGTTACTGGCAGCTGACTGACGAGGAGCTTGCACTTGTAAATGCTTCAGCTCCAGATCAAGACAAGTGGTCCTTCAAAATGGAACATCGTAATGACGGCATATGGCAGTTCTCTATGCCCGAGTACAAGACACACAACGAATTGCTCGTGGGCGGCACTGAGCAGATCATGGACGATATGTATCGATCGATATCTGAAGTAAAGCCTGATCGCTTCTCAACGATGGAAGTCACTGTCAGTCGCGTGCCATTGGAAGAACAAACAACCACCTTCACCAAGCTAAGAAAAGACTCTAAAAACCCAGGATCCACTTACTGGTTAGACGAAGTCACTGGAAAGCAAGCTTGGCTCTGCCCATGGCTCAAGCTTTGCTGGGACCCTGCACCTGAGCTGATGTATATCCACTGCGAACTCACATCATGAGTCAGACATACAGAAACAACTAATGGACAAGAGGAGCTTTTCTTAAACTGTCTGGCTAACAAACGATCATGGTCTTACCTTCACTAGACCTCAAGGGCTTCCAATCAGTGCACCCGAATAACAGTTTTTTAATAAAGCCACGTTCTTCAACAATCAGTGCCGGAAATCAGCCGTATAGCAGCAGCGATAAATACGGACTACCTAGTTCCGTTTGGAAGCTGAATTGCAAATCCAAGTTTCAGCAACAGACTTCTCCTGGCTAACGATTTGCCAGAAAAAGACCATCAAGGAAGCCAGCATCAGCCGACCTTCTTTGATTAAAACTAAAAGGTTATAACCGTCCAATCAATTGACATACCAGTTATTAGCCGTACTGGGCAATCTCTTGGCAACTTTTGCTTTCTCGGCAGCAGTCATCTCTGTCCAAAGCTTGTAAGTGCAATCCAGAGCACCACGGTCCTTCAGAGCTTCCTGATAACAAGCTGATAGCTCGGCGAACTCTTTGGCGCGCACAACGGGAACAGTCATGCGGTTTGCCCAGTAATCACTCATGCTCAAAGAAACGAGTCTCACCAGCAGTTCTAGCAAGTAGAGCAGAATTGGTGAAAAGACAACTCCGTAGAGATGGATGACTCGCCCCATCCGCAAGCCCCAGTCACCCGTCCCTGGCCTGCAAGTGCTGTTTGACAATCACCGCCGCCATAGAGATACCTATCCAGGAACATGAATAATTTGCACAGGACCAGTGATTCACCCCTCAGACATCCAACAGAACTTTGCGGACAGGACATTCGTGCCAGCGGCAGGAGAGCTTGTCTTGCAGGAGAACACTGATTAAACGGATGTCTAAATCGATTTCGTTCCATGGTCAGTGAGCTGCTGCTGCTGGCACTCGCTGCAATTGCGGTTGTGGCCAATGGCCTTTCAGCCTTTGCCGGTGGCGGTGCCGGCCTGGTGCAGCTACCAGCACTCATCCTGCTGGGGCTTCCCTTCGCTTCGGCTCTCGCCACCCACAAACTGGCCAGCGTGGCCCTCGGCGTTGGTGCCGCCGGTCGCCACTGGCGGGCGAGCAGCCTTGATCCCCACATCAGCCTGTTAGTTCTGCTCGCAGGTGTGCCGGGAGTGTGGATCGGCGCCAGCAGCGTGATGGCTCTACCTGATCGCATCGCTACGGCAGCACTTGGGCTGCTCACCCTGTTACTCGGGCTGTACTCCACCCGCAAGCCTGAACTGGGACAGACCGACAGGCTGGTGAACCACAACCGACAGCAAAAGCTCATCGGCACTGCTGTGATTTTCGTCATCGGAGTGCTCAACGGCTCACTCACGTCTGGCTCGGGGCTGTTCGTCACACTGTGGCTGGTGCGCTGGTTCGGCCTGAGTTATCCAAGAGCCGTTGCCCACACATTGATCCTGGTGGGTCTGGCCTGGAATGGCACCGGTGCTCTTGTGCTCGGGTTCAGTGGTGAGATCCGCTGGGACTGGGTACCGGCCTTGATCGCAGGATCACTGATCGGGGGATATCTCGGTGCTCACCTGTCACTCAAAAAAGGAAGCCGAGTCGTCAAGCTTGCTTTCGAATGTCTCGCGCTACTGATGGGCTTGTCTCTTCTGATCCGGAGCCTGTGAGCTGATCACTCACAGATCAAGACAAGATTGGCTGCTGCCCTGAGTGCGACGAATAACAGAGCCTTAGCCCTGCGCCAACAAAACCAAAACAGCTGGATTGCCCGCGTCGTCTTTCTGGTGCAGATACCGAAATTCGTCGTCGCCTCCGAGATGGAATCGTGAATTGCTGCAATCTCTCCCTCTCCCCGGCAGCTTGATGCCGTAGTCCTCAACGAGACGCATACAAGCGCTGATGATTTGCTCCGTAGTGGCCTTCCATGGATGAATGCCTTGCAGATCCTCTGCTCCGAGCAAAACTCCTTCTAAAACCGCGGAGATGGGATCAGTCGTCATGAGTTCAGGATGGCTGCCATGGAGGCTTACCAAAAGGCTGGACAATGCATCCAGCCAATCTGCTGCAACTCTTGGTAGAGAGACACTGCATCCTCATAAGCCATATGGATGCGTGACTTGATCAGAGCTGGCTGACTGTGAGGCATGGGTCTGCCGTTTTCCACGACGACCTGCACATCTCCATCAAGTGTTTTTGATTGCTGATGGAACCTCATCGCCCAATGGGTCTTGGGGTCTTCCAGCCAGGCATCAGACATCGTCACTTGCTGAGGTCTTGCTCTTATCGATAGAGACCCGTACCCCCTGATGCCCAGCCAAGTACAAATAAATACAAGGAGTCATCCTCACCCGATCTTTGGGAAGAGGACAGTCAGTAAGCAGCTGAGCCATCGAACTGTCTTAGGGGAGTGAGCCTCCAAGAGGTTGATCCTGGGCACTTTCGAGGGTTTTCATCAACTCATGCAGCAAAGCTGCTTCTTCGTCATCAGGAGTGTTGCCGCAACCAACCCTGCAAAGGGCAGACCTCAGCCTCAAGAAGTCAGAAGCAGGAATATTGATTTGAATATTGATTTGGATCTGGTCCTTCGCCCTAGAAAGAATCACATATGTTCTGAACCAAGCTGCATCACCGGAGGATTCGTCTCAAAAGTGATCGCCCAGGTCGAGACACCAAGACCTAACTCCAGGCAGGACGATCCAGCCTGGTACTGGCCAAACCGCCTGAGCTCGAGTCCAAGTCACCTCTAACAGGGCAAGAGCTCCTGCACTTTCTGTAGCTAACGCCTGAAAACAAATTCCAGTTCATTTGTTACTTCATCAGGTTCCGCGATCAAATGCCACGCAGCACCACCAACACAGCTATGGGTCGAATTTTGAGAACGCTGATTGAAAAGCCGCAGCATCATCTCGCTTAGCAGCGCTTAAACGCAATGCTCGTAACACTTCAGGGCGTTTCGCATAGGGAGAAAAGTCGAGCAGACCGTCGACGATCTGCTCGGTTGCGGAACTGCACCATGCCCAGCACGGACACTCACGCCTGAAGAGTGGGCTGAGCCGCTCATCCATCTTCTACGCGAGCGAAACAATGGACCTGCAGTAGTGGTCTCCCAAGGAGCTTCTTTGCCAATAGCACTAGCGGTGGCAGCCCAGGCACCAGAGATGGTGAGCGCTTTAGTAGCGATCAGCCCTCCAGCCTGGCTGGTTCTCAAGCAGGAATTCCCCCAGAGGAGAGCACGTTGGCTCTGGCGATTGCTGTTTGGTGGACTGATTGGCAACTTGTTTTACCGATATGCGGGGCGGCGCAGATTTCTAGACGCCTTCTCTAGAAAAATTTGTTCGCACAACCTGAAGCCGTCGATCAGGAATGGCTTGAGATGCTCAATCAGGGATCACGCGCGATGGACACCCGCTGGGCCATGTATCCATTCCTGGCAGGATTCTGGCGACGTGACTGGGAACCGCTGCAGACCGGATTGAAGATCCCGGTGCAGATCATCTATGGAACCAAGGCCACCGGAATTGGTTCATCCAAGAACTGAGATGATCTCAACAAGCGGCTCAGTACTTACAAAGAACAATTGCCCAACGCTTCGATCAGCACCATCCCTGGCAGAAACGTTCTTCCTTATGAATCCACAGAGGAGTGCGTCAACAGCGTTAGGGAATGGCTGGCAGCGCTCTACTCAGGCCCGCCAAGTGCCAACGAGAACAATGATCAGCTGCAGCGAACGCTCCGAGGCTCTTAAGAGGTGACTGGAGCCTGAAGACAGGTGATCTGCAGGATGAATCGCAGTTGACCTCATGAAAAGCCGTCATCTGTTAAAAAGCACTGCTCAAGGCCCCGTTCAGATGCCCGTTGATGTCACGGCGATTCTGGTTTCATCCACCTTCATGGGAGCAGGGCTGGCATTGGCCAAATTCTTCCCCGAATCCTCCCTGCTAGCGGCATTCTTTTTAGGTGGCCTAGCGCTGGTCAATATTGGGCTTTCGCTCGCTGGCTAAACCACAGACACCATCCTTTTTGAGCCAGACATCAATCGCTAGCTTTTCAGAAGTCAGATTGACGGCTGATGGCATCGGGTCACGAGTTGTGGCGATCCCTGGAGCCACTGCAGAACAGGTCTCCTGAGTTTCTGGATGCTGTGGCTTCGTATCTCCCAACAGTTGAAACGCTCAGTTGCGAAGACAAACACAAGCTGTCTGTTTTCAAATCAGCAGAGCTTGTGAATGCTCTTTTGCAGATCCGAGAGAAGCGAGAAAGCGAAGATCGCTTTGGGCCTGAATTGGCTAAGGCATCGTTCGTACTGGTTCGAGCGGCCATCCGCGATCGGATCATGCATCTTGGCTCTGAGGGAACCGTGGATCTCAGAGCCCCTGAGATTCGAGCCGTGATCAATGAAGGCTGCAGGTTGTTTCATGCGGGCAAAAAACACCCGGAGAGATACCAACTGGCTTTGGCATTATCAGCGGCACAATGCATCGCGCTTTCCCCATGGCTTGATGGAAGCCTGATGCGTTACAGCAAGGGCTGCGGTCTTCAACTACCTGAAGCCTTGATTCATGCCGTTCGCGACAACTTCATCACCCCTTATCGCCAAAGCGAACACGTTGAGTGCTGACAAGTGGCTGGGCAGACAAGGCCCCAAGGCCTCCTGCAAGCGTGCAAAGAGGCGTGCGCTTTGATACCTTGAAGAGTGACATGAGAGGCAAGTCGAGCAGCCGACTCATGTGCGTTGGGGAGAGGGAGACGTCACACTCCCTCTTTCCGCAAAGTCAACGCAGAGGGGGAGAACAGTGCATCCAGCCGGTGTTCTGCAGGTTCTTCCATAACTCAACTCCGAGGGAATGAAGCAGCCGCTGCTGGCGGACTGGTTGACCCAGAACAGGTGACCAACGAAACGTGCTCAGCACAACGAACTGAGGCTGCTCTGTCGAGGCGTCTGGCTTGAGGTGAATGAACAGACCTTCCTGAGAATTCACAAGCCAGACCCCAGCTTGGGGCAGCTGGTCGAACTGAGAGGCGTCAGGATGATCATTGGACATCATTGAATCTGACGAGAGTCAAAAACTCCGCAGCTGATCATTGCAGCGGAAGTGACGGAACTTGGGAATCCTCCATAGGAATGGGGGCCTCCACCGGCACTTGCTTGATTCCCTCTTTGACCGCCGTTGCCGTGATGAAGCCACCGATGACCACAACTACCAGACAGCTCAGACCAGACAAAACACCAATTACCACGATCACTCTGGTCGTCAAATCAACAGACAAGTTCTGAACAGGGTTTGACGGCATGGTCTGCAGTTCCACTGTTTCTGTTCTGGCCCTTCATCAACACTGACGCAAGTAGGTCTGGAGCTTGATTGGCGCCGAAACAATCCAACGCGATCACTCCAGTACCGACACGAGCCTGATCAGCCAAGGAGCAGATAGAGATCGCACAATCATTGTTTCTTGCTAGCAACCGTTATCACGACATAACAGCAAGCGCCTCGATCTTGAGGAATGGAAGGACTCCTAAACGACGAACGACCAGGTCAAAAAATCCTGAATCCAGCAATCAAAGAAGTCTTTAATCAAGATCTAGAGCCCAGCAGGCACAAGCTCCAAATTAACGTTGTCCCAAAGGATGAGAGAAAAGCACGAAGGTATTTGATGCAAATAAAGAGGCTGAACGGCGTCAAGCAGATGAAGGTTTGCATGGTGACAATCCCTGAGCCGATAGTTAGGAATCCTTTCGGAAAGATGATGGATGTGGTGATAAGCAATATCTGCAGTGAACCAATTCAAGATTGCTGGCATCTGAAGAAAAGAAGATCCCTCGATAGCACCCTTGAAATAACTCCATTCCTTCTCATCACTGGCATAAGAGCCTGGGAAATTATGCTGAACAAAGAACACAGCAATCATCAACGCGGCACTCGTGCTCATTACACATATGTATAGGAGCCAGAAATGCCAGTGACCGATCGAGCGACCAATAAAGAACCAGCAAGTGAAGAGTATTGCGGTGTTTGCGATGGTGTCATAGACCTCGCCTCGCGTGTAGAAATAACTTGATTGATGCTTAGTAATTATCACAGGAATATTAGGAATTTGCCCTTTAGAGATCACAAAAGCTACCTTTCTAAGGCTTACAAAAAAGCATTCAAAGAAACCAAGAACAAGTGCAATCCTCGGCTTAAGAATGAGGTAATAAAAGCCTCCAGGGAACAACAACAATGGGTGACGCAAAAATCGATAAAAAGCCTTCTCGTCTGATTTCTTCGCTTCATATTGCACCCGTGTCGTCAAAGCCGAAGGGCCTCTATAACGATCCCAGTTGCCATTGTATTTATGGTGAAAAGCATGGCCTCTAGACCACGGATAGTGAGGGATCCCGTGAATGATGCTGAGCAAAAAAGCAACAAAACGATTCACTCGCTTAGAGCCAAACAAGCTTTGATGGCCACAGTCATGCATCAAGGAAAAACTTCGGCTCATCAGCAGAATGATGAGCACAAAGAACAACGGGGCCATCACCACCGATGTCAAATCAAACGATGTTGTGACTGCGGATAATCCGAATGCACAGAGAGCCAAGGGAACAACAGTATTAACAATCTGCCAGGTAGCGATGCGATCATCACTAGCCATATAAGACTTGAGATCAAAGTCGACTCGTCGAACAGGTCTCCTTTTTGGTGTGCAGGTCGCAGAACTATTCAAATGATTGATGCATTTTGGCGTTCTGTCTCAGAAGAAACTACAGAGTAAGTTATCGAAAATCCCTCACCGGGGTTGAATCATTTTGACTAGATAAGGACACTTCAGGGATCGATGGGGTCGTGAGTGGACAGATTCCAGTGAGGGCAGGCCCGTCCGCCTAAGCTGCAGCAGCGCAGCTGCGTAGTGGCTCCAGCGGTTCTGGGGAAGGTTCAGCCAGAAACATTCGAGCCGCCAAGGGCGAGCGGCAGCAAGACTCAAAGCACAACCATGACTGGCTCGCTGTCGACCGATCACGAACTCACCAAAGCCCCGTAACCAGGCAGATCGCGACGATCAGACCATGCTGGCGGGACAGCGACCACCGTGCAGACGTAGCACTGATGTGAGGCCTGAGAGTTGCTCAAGCATAAGACATCGAAGGTGAACAGAAGGAACTGAACGACATTCAGACACAGAAATGCAGAAATTAGCACCCAGAGTCCTTGAGTGATGCACCACGACAACAGCTTCGATGAGACAACTGCCCGCAGTAACGACACTCACCAGAGCAACCATCGCCTTGACCCAAAGCGAAAGCGAAGCAGAGTTAGACTAAAGCTGAATCTTCCACCTCTCTACTGCTTTGAGACCTAGTCAAGAGTCGCAATGCCGATAAATTGACAGGAGAAATCTGGACTCGATGAGCTCACTCGATCTTGAAGTCGTCAATGTGCTCTTCTTCCAACAGATGATCGAAGCTGTGGAAGTGGAGCAATGGGATGAAGCAGCAATGGCTCTCTACAAGTTGTACGCCATTGAAGAGGGCGAACGTTTTAATGATCTCACGAATGAGCCTGAAGAACTAAATGATTCTTTAGAGGCTGCTGTAGCTTAAAAACAGCACAACTTGACGACTCAAGTTTCAAACCATTTAAAAAGTAGCTACCAGCAAATCTCATTTTGCCGATTCCGGCCGATCTTGAAAAGACTATTCAATCAAAAACTCATCTCTGATTGATCTTGCATCTTGGATACGCTGCTCACGAGCGAGTTGTCGGAGTCGCGAATCAAGCCAATCACGCAAACGCACAGTTTTATGAGAGATGTTCAGAAGATGATCTAATGGCTGGTTGTCTTCGCCGTGGATCATCGACAACGGAAAGTTTATGTATTTAGCTTAAAGACGAGCGTTCATCAGTGCGTGACCAGTCCACCAGATTGAAGCGACCATCTCCAACGATTGACAGAAAAACATGTCATGGAAGAATGGAAGACGAGTGACATACTGATCAGGCATCACGCTGATGGAGTTGATGGAGCTTTTCAACAATTGTTTTCTGCAGTCGATCTTTTTTTGAAGAGAGCCAAGTACTGACATGAGCTTTCTCTTCAGAAGTGAGATTCATTTTTTGCACATAATCCTTAGTAGCATCCCAGACAAGCGCTCCAAACTCCTTGGAATGCTTCAGCCTTTCAGCCACTCCTCCATGAAGATCATCCTCATCGAGAAGGGGGTGAGATTCCACAATCGCCGTGACATCAACAATTTGAGGATCCGAATTCTCCGACATTTGGGCATGATCACATTCAGCCAATGCATAGCAAGCTCTATAGCTGAGTGCACATCAACATCACAACAAGCTATTCAGCGTAAAAAAACAGCAAAGAAGCAATGCAAAGATCATGGGCAAAGAATCAACTCATTAGCTGCTCACGCTGCAGGACCATATTCGGATAGCTCAGCAGCAGTGGGACTCATCGCCTTCGCCAGTACAAGCAAGTCAGTTGCCAGACCATGCTCACCTTCACGCAAAAGCAGACGCCTCAGGCAAATGACATCACCGTAGTCAGCAGCGGCTGTGCCATTGATCAGACCACGGGCGGTGCCGCGTGCTACAGCCAGTTGAAGCGTCATGCTCATAGTTCCAGGCTGTTCCAGACTCAGGAGTGAGTCGCTGTAACCACCTACAAAGCTCCTTAATTCATGATTTATCCATAAAGCAGCCCCAGACGAGATCAGCCAACTGCTTGGTCTCAGAGCACAACCAGTTGCCCCGACTCAATCTTCCTCCAACAAGACAAGACTGTTTTTGGATCCAGCAATGGGCCTCAAAACAATCAGAGGCTGAACTTTGAGGACGCCACTGAAGTTAAAAGGACATCTGCAGAGAAGCTGGAACAGACAACAACACAGCCCAGACAAGTCAGAGAGCAAGACCTGATCGAGGGTTCTCCAAGTGACTTTCTTCCAGATCACAACAGTTTTCAAGCCACAGCAGCAGTGGAACATTGGCGAGAATTAGAGAATGAAAAATGAAATCAAAGTCGTCTCAGGCTTCTTGGCTCTCAACTCGATGATCATTTCATGCGTCGTGCTTCTCTATATGAAGGGAGGAATGAGGTTCGATAAGGTTCTAAGTTACCTGTTCAGCTAACACAGTTTTCAAAGACAAACGCGATCAACATTGATCAAGCAAGTGGTGATAAACATTGACGAGAGCAATAGAACACTCAACCAAAAACCAATCCAACATTAATGGGCAAATCCATTCTAGGCCTTAATTGATGGGATTGAATTGATCAATTTGATCAAAGTACTGATCTACCAACTCAACAGCAGTGAATCTGTCAGGGAATACTTCTTACCAATGGTCTTTCAGGTATTCCAATCTTTTTACAGCCTCCTCCAAGGCAATAAAATCACTGTCAAGATGTTCTTCACCTTTAACCCAGACATGAATAAAATATTGGTTACTCTCTAAAACCATAGAATCTAAAAATTTCTCTTAAAGAAATAGGTGTTGCCATTGAAAACAAACCTGTGAAAGTCAAACCGAATCAACTCATGCCAAAGCTTCGCTGAATTATTCTGCTTCAACAACTGCTTAGGAAGACATCCCTTAGCCAAAGCGCACCAGTCTTGTACAAACTGCTGCAAGACATCATCTTCATTACCCTCGTACTCACCGAAGAATGAATCTGCGAACTCGTTTTCCGATTTAATACCATAATCTGCAAGCATCAAAAGAAACCTATCAATTTCGGCTTCCTTCAGCACAAAGGAAGTTCTCTGACAGATCAGATCAACGAGTGCTTGGACAAGCGAACTCTTTGATTCATACCAATTTGACAAATTAGCCATCACACCATTTGACAATTTTCAGATCTTCTTTGCCTTCCTTCAGGAGATCAACGGAAAAGTCGTTAAACCAAGCAACAAATTCGCGAGAATAGCATTCTCCGTGAGGTGTTTTCGTATAAGTGCCACTTGAAAAATCTAACCCATCTTTTGTGATAGAAAAGGCTTCCGCATGGTGAACATAAATTGCGTGATCATACCTTTCAAGACACTCTGCTGTCTCACTTGCATTCAAGCCACAGTGTTCAATCCAGCTTTCAATATTGTCATCAGAAATCAGGCGAAGCTGATATTTGCCAACCATCCTGCTCGAAATAAATAACAATCCTGAGTGCTGAGAATCATTCCAATAAAAACCACTTTCATACCTTGAATAATCTTTCGCATGCTCAATTAGATCATCCTTAATGGAATAGAATTTTTCTTCCCATCCTCGATTGTCTTTTGGCTGGCTGCTTTGCATCGACTTAGGTTAGGCGATCACCAATCAAAAACAAGCGACATCTCACGACTCTAGGCAGGAAAAACTCATGGTCTCCTTGTTGGATCAGGAAAAAGGAGTACCTACCAACTACTCCCGAGGTCCATCATCACCCGAACGAGGATGACTCCAAAAATTTAAAAGTCGGGAAGGTCATGTTGCGTGAGAATGAGTATGCGGTTTACCCACCCTCAATCAAATCGCATATCGACATCAACATTGGCTTGAGAACCGGTTCTTAACCCTTCACTGGTGTGCAATCAGATCGCTGAGCCGCATTGGTCAAATCTCGACTTCATCAAGCTCGTCGAAAACAACACATCGATGAGGATTATCTGCAGCGAAGCGGATCGACATCTGTTGGATATTCTGCGTTTCGTCTGGCAATCCTCGGTATGAGATCCCCCTAGTGATGGAGCCTAATGTCGTTGAATCGGGTGTTTTCTGAAGCTCTGTGCAGTGTTCTGAGAGCTTTTGAACAGCTTCTTCCTCAGAAGCTGCGTTGACTTTCCAGAGCACATCAACTTCAACAGGTGTGGTGATCAGATACGTAGGACTCATGCAGTTTTTCCGGACCTATGAATTGTGCGTTACTGCTATTGCATTGTCAGGTGACAGATGCCTCGCAACCACGGAGATCCCGCACCATGGGCCCGAAAGTTCTTGATCCCAATTGAACGTCTTTCGGATTATTCCTGAAATCTGACGATCGACCCATTCACCGCCGATCTGGGCTCTGATCTGAGACGAAAGAAGTGACGAAGCCCGACGAGCGCCCTAGCCCAACTAGTACCTTCGTGCTGTCATACTGTGTCGGTCGATCACCTCGCCGCGACCAAAGCTCCTGATGAGGCGAAGCCAGGGTTCTTGGATGTGAAACCTGGCATGAAGGTCATCATGAGGAATGACGAGCGAGCTTGTGAAACCCAAAACCAGGACTGGTGGATGGCAGAAGTGATCCACTGCGGCGGCGCTGCTCGTGACCCAAGCATCCACACCCTTTTTCAGGTGGCCGATGTGGATTCAGGGGTGATTCGTTGGATCAACGCAGACCTGGTGACTCACATCCTTGCTGAGCGTTGAAGGACAGGTCGTTCTGCAGATACAGAGGACGTCCCACCCTTGTCCCAGCATCACTTCCCAATCGTGATCAGCGCCTCTTTGTTCTTCCACCACACCCAGTCGCGAATGGGTGGCGTGTTGCGCAGCTCTTCACGCGTCAATCCAAGTTTGAGCTTCTGTGAGGCTCCGAGCAGCACATCCAGCATCTCCTCTCCATCGCTACACCGAGCCAAGGCCTGATTTGTTTTCTTGGCACCATCGAGTGCCCTGACCAACAAAGCCACACGACGGAAAGGGGAAAGAGAACGGGGATCCATATCCAGAGCTCTTTGGCGACCCACCGTAATCACATTCACTGACAGCTCTGGTTCACACAGTCAGAATCAAGTGATCAAAGCGCTCGAAATGGCGTCCACTCGAGGCCATCACTGGGTTATCGGTGACGTGCATGGATGTCACGAGGCCCTGCATCGCCTGATTTCAGTGCTTCCAGCTGAAGATCACCTGGTGTTTTGTGGGGATGTGATCAATCGCGGGCCTGGAATCGCCGCATGCATCAATCAGGTATGGGGATTAGTGGCCAGCGGTCGAGCCACCTGGTTGCGAGGAAACCACGAGCAAATTTTGGTGGAAGGCCTTCAGGCCATTTCTGCTGAGGGGAGAGATGATCTGATCGCGATCGAGACCTACCGACAACTGGGTGACTCGCTGACGAGGGAATGGCAACAACGCCTGAGCACGCTTCCTTTGATGTATTCCGGAGATGGATGGGTGGCCACCCATGCCGGCTTTGATGAACAGGGTCAACCAGACCTCAATGTGCGCGAACCCTTCTGGGAGGGCTACGACGGTCGCTATGGAACCGTGGTGGTGGGCCATACGCCCCGACCGGCGGTAGAACATCGCGGCCAGATCGTGATGATTGACACCGGCGCGGTCTACGGCGGTCTGCTCACCGCGTTCTGCCCAGAAACTGAAGCGGTGGTGCAGGTGAACGGAGAGCCCACTGACAGTCCAACGCCCGCAGACCGTTATGAGCTCTTTGCAGAAGTGCCTTGCTGAGGGTTTACCGCAGCAACCGAGCGGAATTACTCGCTGAGCTTCTGGCGCAGGAACTCAGGCTTGAGCCTCCTGGCCCTTTTGAACAAATCGAGGTGGTGGTCAACACCTGGCCAACCAGCCGTTGGCTCGGTGAACAGCTGGCCAGAGTGAATGGGATCAGTGCACTGGTGCGCTTTCCATTCCCTGGTAGTCGCCTGCGGCAGCTCGTGCAGACCGTGCTCAGCGATGCGCCTGACATCGAAGATCCATGGAGAGCGGAGCGTCTGGTCTGGCAGGTCCTAGACGTTCTGCCGAACCTTCTTGAAGAAGAGTGTGCGTCGAACCTCAGGGAGTGGTGGGAACTCCATGGCGGTCGAGAGGGACAACTGAATCGTGACCAGTGGCAACTGGCCCGCAGCCTGGCCGATGCAATCGACGACTATGCCCTCTACAGGCCAGAGGAGCTGGGTGACTGGCTGGCAGGAGGCGCGGGCGATCAACTCCCGGAGGGATTGCGGTGGCAACCTTGTCTGGCCCGTGCGCTCGCAGAGCAGTTGCCATGCAGGCCTTTCGGATTGCAGGTGCAACAGGTGATTGAACGACTCCGCAAGGGAGAAGAGCCTGCGCTACCCCTACCGCCACGCCTACGCCTCTTCGGCGTCAGCAATCTGGCCCCGGTCCAGATCAATTTGTTGCAGGCCCTGGCCGGACGCATCAGCGTTGATCTGTTTTTACTCACACCCTGTCCAGACCTTTGGCAGCGGTCGCAGAGACGACGCAGGCAACTGGGTGAAGACTGGATCAATTCCCCCGATGGCTCCTGGCTGATTGAAGCTCCACGTCTGGAAGGAATCCTGGGCCGCATGGGTGCCGAATTTCAGTTACTGCTTGAGGGAAGCGGCGAGTGTCTGCTGGGCAGCTGGGAACAGGGCGACCTGTTCGCTGATCCCACTGTGATGAGAACGGCAGAAGACTCCCAGGCGTCTCTACTGGAACAGCTGCAACGGCAGCTCGCGAGCAGCGAATCGGACCAAGCAACTTTGTCACTCAGGCAAGGTGATCATTCGCTGTTGTTCATGGGCTGCGCAGGTCCCTGGAGGGAAGTGCAGCTTGTGCGTGATCGCATCCTCAGCTGGATGGCCGCTGATCCAAGCCTGCAGCCCAGGGATGTTCTGGTGATGACACCCGATGTGGAGCGCTATGCACCGCTGCTGGCTTCTGTGTTTTCCGATCGGGATGCCACTGGTGTGGACCTGCCCTGGCGATTAACCGATCGAAGTCAACAAAACTGTCCTGGACTTCAGCAAGCTTTCATGAGCCTGTTGCGCTTGAGCGCGGATCGGCTCACCGCAAGCGGACTAGAGGCACTGCTTGGCAATCCTGCACTGCAAAGCCTGAAACAGCTGACATCGCAGGACGCGATGGCAATCAGCGAAGCACTGCAGCGCAGTGGCTTCCGCTGGGGGTTGGATGCAGCTGAACGCAACGGAGATGACACCAATAGCTTGCGCTGGTGCCTGGATCGCTGGCTGCTGGGTCTGGCATTACCGGAAGAACCAGGACTTGCAGTTGATTCCTGCGCACCCGCGCTGACTGATCTGAGCCTGCAGCAAATCGAGGTGTGGTGGCCGCTGCTGGATCAACTGGCGGGGTGGATCGCCCAGTTGCGTTGCAGTGCTCCCTGCCCTGAATGGGTGGATCGGTTGCGCAGGCTGCTTCAGGAGCTTTTCAATGATGGTGGCAACTGGGACTGGGAGCTGCAGGCCATTCATCAGTGCCTTGAGACCTGGCAGCTCCAAGCCAATGACTGCGCTCTGGAACTGGATATTGCAGTTGTGATCAGCGTGCTGGAGGAAGCGCTCTCCACGGAAAGCGGCCGCTTCGGCCACCGCAGCGGTGCCCTCACGATCAGCGCTCTGGAGCCGATGCGAGCAATCCCACATCGTGTGATCGTCCTGATGGGTCTTGATGCCTCCTCCTTTCCAAGACATCAGGAACGTGCAGGCTTTCACCTGCTCGAACTACAACGTCGACTCGGCGACCCCAGCAGTACAGACCAGGATCGCTATGTGTTGCTTGAAGCACTGCTCTCAGCTCGGCAGCATCTGCTGATCAGCTGGAGTAACCGTGATGAGCGACAAGGTGACCCACTGCCGCCATGCCCACCGGTTCAACAGTGGCTGAGTCTGCTGGCAGAGGAGTTCGAGACTGAGCAAATGGACCGGCTGCTGATTCACCCTCCCGCCAATCCTCTGGATGTCGCTAATTTCATTGTCACTCCACAAAGAGACGCGATCAGTTGCGACCGCCGGCTCTTAAACGCACGACGCAATCTCGATGCACATATCGGGGAAGATCATGCACATCGTGATCTAGGCCTGGCCTTACCGCTTGTTTGGCAGCCTCCAACAACCGATGCAGCCATACCAATCAACGCGGAAGCAATCGAACGACTTGAACGCTGGCTGCAGGCCCCGCAAAAGGAGTGGTTGAAACGTCAAGGCATCGATGCGGGTGAATGGTGTGATCCTGTCAACGATCTTTCTCCCCTATCGCTACCGGAATTGGACTGTCATCAGTTGCTCAACCAGCGATTGTCTGAACAGCTCGATCTGCTGGCGCACGATCCCGAAGCCCGTTGGGACGTTCAGGAGACGGAAGACTGGATTGCCCGTAGTTGCGGGCAAGGCTTCATGCCTCCTGGCGCGGCAGCTGAACTGGAGAACAATCGGCTGGAGAGACGCTGGCAAAACCTCCAAAAAACTCTTCTGAACCTGGGACCTCTACGGCTGCAGCAGCAACCGGCGTCCCAGCATTCAGCCTTGTTGATGGCAGGCGAGACAGCTGTTCAAATCAGCACGTCAAGGCTGAGGTCACGCTCTCTGTTGCAGAGTTGGCTGAAGCACCTGCTAGCCCAATTGGATGATGCTGCCTGCCACACCGCTGTGGTGTGCCGACAAGACAGCAGTGCAAAAGCCGATCAATTCCACATCGCCATGCGTTGGAGAGCGCTGAAACCCCAGGAGGCTGATCACGAAATCAGAGCTCTGCAGAGCCTGGCACAGCAGGGAGCAGAGTTGTGCTGGCCGGTCCCACCGGACAGCGGCCTGGCCAGAGCAATGGCTTGGTCGAAGGGGGAAGAAGCGGCGGACAAGGCCTTTATGAATCGCTGGCAGGGAGGCTTCAGCGGCTGGGCCGAACGGGATCGGCCCGAGCAGAAAGTCTGCTTCGGCAGCCACTGCGATGCCGAGTTGCTGTTAAGCCTGGAAGGCTTTGAAGCCGCTTTTCAGGCGTTGTATCAACCGCTGCTCGAGGCGCGGTGCTGATGACGATGGCAACAGCTAGAAGCACGCGACGATTCGAAGCCAATACCTACCCCTTGACGCCCGGCATTCGACTCCTGGAGGCGAGCGCTGGAACAGGAAAGACCTTCGCCCTGGCCCACCTCGTACTGCGACTGGTAACGGAACAAGGATTGAGCCTCGATCAACTATTGGTGGTGACCTTCACGGAAGCCGCGGCCGATGAATTGCGCGACCGGATCGGACGCCGACTTGACGCGACGCTGCAGGGACTACTTCAAAAGGAACGAAGCAGCAGCCTGTTGCCTGAAACGGATGCAGTTCTGCAGAACTGGCTTGAGCAGCACGGACGGCATTCCCAGCAACGCAGACTGCTGGCCAGCCGACTGCTCGAGGCCCTCGAAGCCCTGGAACGAGCAAACATCACCACGATCCATGGCTTCTGCCGCCGCAGCCTTCGCCGGCAAGCGCTTCAGAACGGTCAGGCCATTGATCTTGCTCTTGATGATGATCCACAGACCCTGGCCATCCAGGTCGCTCATGACCTCTGGCGAGAAGAGGTCCTCGAGCTTGAACCAGGGCACGTTGCAGGACTGCTGCAAGCAGGCCTGTCGCCAGAAGCATTCGCTTCAGCACTTCAAAGACTGGATGGTGACTGTGCGGTGCACATCGCTGAGGATGCAGAGCCGATCGCGCCCGAGCAAACGCTTGGCGAGGTGTTTGAGGGTTGGCTGCAGAGCCGCTGGAAGCACTTCCTTGCTGAATGGAACAGCGGTGGAGCGGCTCTGGAACAAGCACTTCGAAGCTGCGCAGCCGAATGGCGCAGCCTCGGTTGCACCGACACCAAACCCTTTAGTGCCCGCCCTAGGAAAGACCGAAGCCAGGAGCTCGACACCTGGATTGACCACATCAGCAAGACCTGTGGACCTTCGATGCACTATGTCGAAGTGCGCAATCAGATGCTTCTCGGTGGTTATTTCCATCCAGGCAGCTTTCAGAAAACGGCGCGGTCCTGCGCTGAAGCCGACCCCAGCCTTGCTTCAGCCGCACTGCAGACCGCCATCGCCGACCTCTGGGACGGACCAGCCGAACAGACCTGGCGCTATCTGCTGATCAAAGGGCTGAATCAGCTCATCGAGCGGCGCAGACAACGCGGAGTGGTTGGATTTTCAGGGCTGCTGGATGCACTCGACCCCGCGCAGTCAGATTCAGCGGAAGCTTGGCTCACTCCTCTGCGGGCGCGCTACCGGGCGGTGCTGATCGATGAGTTTCAGGACACCGACCCGCTTCAGTGGAGACTTCTGAAAACCGCTTTCTCGACGCCGAACCACCTGCTGCTGATGGTCGGGGACCCCAAACAGGCGATCTATCGCTTCCGCGGCGGAGATCTGAACACCTACAAAACGGCACGGCTTCAAGCGGACTGTATTGATGACCTACTCGACAACCGCCGCACAACACCCCTGCTGATGCAGGCCATGAATCAGCTGATGGCTCCGGGATTGCTGCTCTCCGAACTCTCGGTACCTGAGGTGATGCCAAGATCTTCCGCACAACCCCTGCCACTGCTTGAGGGGAGTGCATCACTCCAGATCCACGACATCAATCCCGATGACGATGAGGGGGTTAGTAGCCGTACATCTCTGGAGGAGCAGATTCCCCGCGTTGCCGCCGGCCTGATCCTGCACACCCTCAGACAAGATCCAGACCTGAATCCCTCCGAACTGTGCATCCTGGTCAGCAGGCATCGTCAAGCCGAAGCCATCCGCGCAGAGCTGGCGGCTGCTGGACTGCCAAGCCGCCTTGTCAGTCAAGGGGATGTCTTCAGTAGCCAGGGAGCCTCGGATCTGCAGACCTTCCTTGACGCACTCGCACGTCCTGCCCATGCCGGTAGATTACGGCAACTGGCCGTGTCCTCACTCCTGCAGTGGAGAAGCGATGAGCTGGCAGCCGCAGATAGCAACGGTCAGCTGGATCAACTGGCCTCACAGCTCCAGCAGCTCGGCGTCGATCTTCCGAAGCTAGGGCTGATGGGTTGCCTGGCACGCCTGATGGATGGGCAGACCGTGGCCGATCTATCGAGCCGCGGCCGCTTACTCGGTGATCTCCAGCAATGTGCACGACTCGTGCAGGACACGATGCACCGCCAGGGCTTGGATGCCCCAAGTGGTGCCGATTGGTTGCGACGCCAACGCCTTGACCCTCCCGACACGATCCCAGAGCAGCGCCAGCCCTTCAGCGATCTAGCCGAGAGTGCGGTTGCGGTTGTGACTGTTCATCGCAGCAAAGGTCTGCAGTATCCGGTCGTGATCTGTCCCTATTTGTGGGAAGCGCCTTCACCTGCAAAAGGTCCGCTGTGGCGTGTGCCGGCAGGAGACGAGTCCGGCAGCTGGCGCGTAGCGCTGAATCCGCATTGGGGACTGGGGCATACGGCCAGCCAATGCGATGAACGGGAAAGTCGAGCTGAAGCGGAACGTCTCGCCTACGTCGCGATGACACGGGCCGAACGCCATCTGGTTCTGTTTCAGGCCAGGGCAGCGCGGCAGGAGGGCAATCCACTCGCACCATGGCTGGAGCAACTCGCTGACCCACCGGGTCCCTTGATCAGCCTGCACCGAGCCGAAGTCAACGCCTTATCCGACCGATGGCACCCCCGCATGGTTGAACGGAACCTGCAATGTGGTGCCGTACCAGGTCATGGTTTTGACCGCAGCTGGGGGCGCAGCAGCTACTCGGCCTGGATCTCAAGCCATGGCAATGCGAAAGCCACCAGCCCAGACCCGCGCAACCTTGAGGAAGGGCGCGATGTAGATGCCCAGACCGGTGCAGATACCGAAAGCCTCTCATTCAGCGATCAAAGCGAACCGGTGGATCCCAAAGACAGCCCGTTGGGAGCCTTTCCAAGGGGTGCAGCAGCCGGTGATTGCTTGCACCGCATCCTGGAGCAGGTTCCATTTGATCAAGACATCAAACAGGACAACAACCGCGCTCTGGTGGAGCGAGAACTGACGCGATCCGGCCTGGAGACCTCCTTGGACGACGCAGTCCTCGAGGGTCTGGAGACACTGATGCAGGCCCCCTTCGGAGGACCACTCGGCAATCTGCAACTGAAGTCGTTGCACAGTGGGCGGCGTTTGCATGAACTCAGCTTTGATCTACCTGTCGCTCATCAGGGCAGAGCGGTCCAGCCCAAGCAACTGGCGCGGGCCTTTCGCGTTGACCCCGATCGCCGATTCGGTGAACGCTACGCCGATTCACTGGAAGATCTGGAATTTCTCAGCCGAGGCTTTCTCACTGGCTCCATAGATCTGGTCTTCACTGATGGCGACGATCCCACCACTGCTCGTTGGTGGGTTGCGGACTGGAAAAGCAACTGGATCGGCGAAAGAGACGTGGATGGGCGTCCGTTGCACTGCGGACCACGGCACTATTCACAGAGCGCCATGGAGGAGCAGATGTATCAACATCACTATCCTCTGCAAGCCCATCTCTACCTTGTCGCCCTACATCGATTCCTGCAGTGGCGACTCGACGGCTACCAGCCTGAGCGACATCTCGGCGGATATGCCTACGTCTTCCTTCGTGGTGTTTCCAAATCTGGCGGCAGTGGCGTGATTCTTGAAGCAGCACCTCTGCAACGCCTCCGTGCGCTCGACTGTGTCTTGAGAGGTGAGGATTGATGGATCCCTACGATTGGACTACCGCCTCATCGGCTCTGAGTCGAGGAATAATGTCGATGCTGCTTCGTCGCTACCCACCTCCGGCGGAGTTCGGCAACAACGAGCTCAGTGCTCTTAAAGATCTTGTGAGGGCGATGACCCAGGCCCTCAGCCATGGTGAGATGAGTATCGATCTGGGCACCAGCAACCAGCAACCCAGTGAGCTGGAGGCCGATGGCTGGCCCGAGACGCATCGACGGGTGATTGAAGCCAGCGGCTGGTTGCAGAAAGAGCCTGTGCTGATGGTGATGGAAGGGGATCAGCTGCTCTGGCGACGTTGGCATCAGGGCATGGAGACGCTGGAGCAGACACTGATCCAACGCAGCGCACTGTCCCCCGTTGGCAAGCCAGACGGACGTCGCAGAAGAGATGACACCAAGAGATTGACTTCGGAGCAGACGTTCAACCCGGAGCAGCTTGCGGCGGTCAATGCGGTCAGCGATCACAGGGTGGTGCTGCTCAGCGGAGGGCCCGGGACCGGCAAAACCAGCACCGTGCGCGCCATGCTGATCCGAGCCATGGCGGATCGCGGAGACCTGCGCATTCATCTGGCCGCTCCGACAGGAAAAGCGGCACGGCGCCTGCAGGAGGCAATCCGAGGCGATCAACGCACAGCTGAATTGCCCTGCACCACATTGCATCGGTTGCTGCAAGCAAGACCAGGCGGCTTCATCCGTCATCGCCGCAATCCACTCGCCGTGGATCTGCTGGTGGTCGACGAAGCCTCAATGGTCGACCTAACACTGGCGCAGGCACTGATGGATGCTCTGCCAGCCACGGCACAACTGCTGCTTGTTGGTGATGCCAACCAGCTGCCACCGATCGGAGTCGGCGCGGTCTGGCAACACCTACAAAAGGCTGACCTGCAGCAGCGATTCGGCACTGCTGCTGTGCGTCTAAATCAGGTTTACAGAAACCGAGGAGACCTGGCTCGATTGAGCTCGCTGTTGTGCCATCAGGGGGCGGAAGCCTTCTGGACCGACCTCGCGGATCTCGATGACGCGGCCAACGTGCATCAACTGCTCTCTGAGTCTTCTCGGTTGCCAGCGACGGTGACCGATGCCGTCCATCAGCAGCTGGAGAGCCTGAGGTTGGCGGCCAACAGCCTGGAGGTCAGGCCTGATGGATCTCCCGATCCCGAACGAGCCCATGCCCTTCTCGAGCGCCTCGATGCCTTGATCGTGCTTTGCCCGCGGCGTCGGGGGTTATGGGGAGTGGACAGTCTTCACCGGCATTTGGTGTCGGGCAGTGATGCTCGTGATTGGCCCGAGGGGTTGCCTGTTCTCTGCAGCGACAATCAAATTGAACTGGGTCTTGCCAACGGCGACCTTGGGCTCTGCATCGGCAGCGGCGAAACACGCAGACTGCTGTTCCGATGCAGTGATGAATCAGGCCACGGTGTTTATCGACTACTGCATCCAGCCAGGGTCCGCCGAATCGAGCCTGCTCTGGCTCTCACGATTCACAAAGCTCAGGGCAGCGAGGCTGATCAAGTGGTGCTGCTGTGGCCACCTTGCGATGACACAAGCAACACAGCGCTTCTCTACACGGCTATCACAAGAGCTCGTCATCAACTGACTTTGGTGCGACTGGCATCCTCAAAGAGCAGCGGCATGCTGGGGGCGATCGATCGTCAGGGGTCGGTGTGACAACAAGAGTGGATCGTCCCTGGGGCTGGTACGAAGAGCTGGCCGAGGGAGCCGGCTACAAAGTGAAGCGACTACTTGTGAAGGAGAACGCGCGGCTCAGCCTGCAACGCCACCAACATCGCAGCGAACATTGGGTGATTGCCGCTGGAAGTGGGTCCGTCTATTGCGATGGCAGCTGGATGGACGCTGCGGTGGGCAATACCTTTGAAATTCCTGTAAGAGCAATTCATCGGGCCTTCGGAGGTCCCGGAGATCTTCTGATCATCGAAGTCCAACGCGGCGCAATTTTGCTGGAATCCGACATCGAACGACTGGAGGATGACTTCGGGAGGGTGATAAATTGACCGTTCACCTTTGAAAAGAAGGCAAGCAATACAGCGCGGCACAACATGCCGATGGGACGTTGCAGGCCTGATTTGAAGGATCAATCAGGCAGACCGCCTTCATCGACATGACCCAGACGCAATCGCAGGCCGTTGAGCCCTGCGCAGTGGATCTCACTGTTTCAGAGCTTCCTGTAGCAACAGCCGAGGCCGCAGAACAGGATCTGTTCACCACCGTGATTGAACCGAGCGGGGACGACAAATCCGGCGCAGACCCAAGAACTAAGGAGTCCAATCCATCTGGCTTCGCTGGTTTCGGATTCAGCGAAGCACTGCTGAAGACCCTTGATGTCAAGGGCTACAAGGAACCATCCCCGATTCAAAAAGCAGCAATTCCAGAACTGATGCTGGGCCGCGATCTGGTCGGCCAAGCTCAGACCGGCACAGGCAAGACCGCTGCCTTTGCGCTGCCCCTACTGGAACGCCTTGAGGGGCGTAGCAATCAGCCGAGGGTGCTGGTGCTCGCACCCACTCGTGAACTGGCGATGCAAGTTGCCGACTCCTTCAAGGCTTACGCCGCCGGACATCCCCATCTGAATGTGATGGCGATCTACGGAGGATCCGATTTCAGATCGCAGATTCATGCCCTCAAGCGTGGTGTGGATGTGGTGGTCGGGACCCCTGGCCGCGTGATGGACCACATGCGCCAGGGAACACTCAACACCTCAGGACTGCGCAGTCTGGTGCTGGATGAAGCCGACGAGATGCTGCGAATGGGCTTCATCGACGATGTGGAGTGGATTCTTGAGCAACTGCCTGAAGAGCGTCAGGTGGTGCTGTTCTCAGCAACGATGCCGAATGAGATCCGTCGTCTCTCGAAGCGCTATCTGAGCGAACCAGCAGAGATCACCATCAAGACCCAAGACCGTGAAGCCAAACGAATCCGTCACAGATCCATCACCCTTCAGAACAGTCACAAACTCGAGGCCTTGAATCGGGTACTGGAGGCTGTAACCGGGGAAGGCGTGATCATTTTCGCCCGCACCAAGGCCATCACTCTCACCGTTGCTGAGTCCCTGGAGGCGTCAGGTCATGATGTGGCGGTTCTCAACGGCGATGTTCCGCAAAACCAGCGCGAACGCACGGTTGATCGCCTGCGCAAGGGCACGGTGAACATCCTCGTCGCCACAGACGTGGCAGCCCGTGGTCTTGATGTGGACCGGATTGGGCTGGTGATCAATTACGACATGCCATTCGACAGCGAGGCATATGTGCACCGCATCGGGCGCACAGGTCGAGCAGGCCGCACAGGCGAAGCCATCTTGTTCATCACGCCTCGGGAACGTCGCTTTGTCGGCAACCTCGAACGGGCGGTGGGTCAGGCCATTGAACCGATGGACATTCCCAGCAATGCCGAAATCAACGAGAGCAGGTTGAATCGGCTGCGTACCCGCCTCAGTCAGGCTGCTGTAGCCGAAAGCGACGAAGAAACCACGCTGCTACAGGAGCTGATTCAAAGGGTGGGCCAGGAGAACGAGCTGAGCATGGAGCAGCTGGCAGTGGCAGCCCTGAAGCTTGCAGTGGGTGATCAGCCGCTGCTGGTGCAGGGTGATGAAGGCTGGCTCAAGACACCTGCTCGCGCCGATCGTCGCGATGATCGGCGCGATCCACGCGGTCGCGATCGTCGCCGAGTCGATCGAGAGTCACGCCCTCCTGAGGACAACATGATGCGCTACAGGGTTGAGGTGGGTTACCGCGACCGGGTCAAACCGGGGAACCTCGTCGGCGCTATCGCCAATGAATCAGGCCTGCAGGGGCGAATGATCGGAAGAATTCAGATCTTTGATGCGCATAGTCTTGTGGATCTTCCCAAAGGCATGCCTGAGGATGTGTACAACGCTCTTCGCAGACTAAAAGTCATGAACCGAGAGCTGCAGATCACTCCAGCCTCCTGACCCTCATGGTCGGCCGCCTTTGTTTGCTCAGCATGGCACTCGCCACGCTGATCCCGATCTGCGGGCCCGCACACTCAGTGGAAGCTGAAAACAAGATCACTCAGCTTTGCCTTGCGGGCTTCAAGACGGCCATGAGTCAGGCCGGAATAGTACCTCCAAAGGGAATGGGAGATTTCACCTGTGACTGTTTTCTCAGAGAAATGAACAAGGGCAATTCAATTCAGTGGCAATCTCTGCTGAGCACCATTGAATCGGCACAGGAAACCTGCACACAACAGGCAGCGGAACGCTTCAAAAGCTGAATTCCAGCCGAAGTTGGTCGGGGTGCCTCCCCAAAGCTGAACTGTTGATCGGTGTTCTTTGAAGGTGATCCGCAAACCGCTAATACCTCTATCAACAAGCCCCACCTGGAATTAGACACTTTTTTCGCGTCTCTTTCCTGTCCAGGCTGTAGCGTGTAACTGCATCAGCATCACCCTTCGGCTCTGATCGGCTCGCTCCCCCCGGCTTCAGCTTCTCGGCTACAGCATCAAGGACTTTCCAATTCGGACCACGGCTTCACTGATCAAATGTCCATCGGTCCCAATAGGAAATGACCATCTACATCGGCAATCTCTCCTTCCAGGCTGAGCAGGAAGACCTGCTTGACCTGTTCAGCCAGTACGGCGAAGTGAAGAGCGCCAGCCTTCCTCTCGACAGAGAGACAGGTCGCAAGCGCGGCTTCGGCTTCATTGAAATGAACACCGACGAAGACGAACAGAAAGCAATCGACGACCTCCAAAATGTTGAATGGATGGGTCGGATGATCCGTGTCAACAAAGCCACACCCCGTGAGCGTGGCGGCGGCGGTGGCGGCGGTGGCGGCGGTGGCCGCGGTGGCTATGGCGGCGGCGGCCGTGATGGCGGTGGCGGTGGCGGTGGCGGTGGCTACGGCGGCGGTGGCGGAAATCGCTGGTAATCAACGCCTTGGAGCCGGCTCAGAGAGCTGGCTCCTGCTCTAAGCCATCCAGCCACTGATCACGCTGAAGAGCACGCCGTTGTCGGCGCTGACTCACGTCCAGTCGTTGATATCCACCCCATTCAGCTTGAGAGTCCGGAATCCTGCAGCGCAGGGTCTGCCGATGACGGTGAGCCAAATACCGATGGAATCGGTTCAGTGCGCGTGAACGGGTCATGCAACCTCCTCGTTCTCCTTTCATGGTCTAGCTCGGCTGTAAATGGACTCAAGCGACTGCTCAACACAACGCTTGAATAAGACAGTGAGCAGGCCGAACGGATGCCCCATTCCAAGCCCCATGCCATTGAGCAGGCGCCTCTGATTCGTTTGTTTCAGCATCTGCGCCCTTACCGCAGGAGGGTTTGGTGTGCCGCCAGTTGCTCGGTGATCAACAAAATCTTCGATCTGGCACCACCGGTGCTGATCGCGCTCGCTGTTGATGTTGTTGTTCAGCAGGACACGTCATGGCTTGCTCAGCTCGGCGCCACCACGGTGCTCAGTCAGTTGATCGTGCTGGCAGTGCTGTCGTTCATGGTCTGGACGGCTGAATCCTTTTTTGAATATCTCTATGGCCTGCTCTGGCGCAACCTCGCCCAGAGCACTCAACACAGCCTACGTCTTGAGGCCTATGACCATCTCCAGAAACTGGAGATGGACTTCTTCGAACACGACAGCAGCGGACGGCTGCTCACGGTTCTCAACGATGACATCAATCAGCTTGAGCGATTTCTGAACCATGGAGCCAATGAAATCTTGCATCTCATCACCACGGTGCTGCTGGTGGGTGGTTTGATGACGATGTTGGCTCCAGGTGTGGCGCTTTTTGCCTTCCTGCCCATCCCAGTCATTCTTTGGGGCTCGCTGAATTTCCAGCGCCGGCTCGCCCCACGCTATGGCGATGTACGCCGCCGAGCAGGAGATATGGCCTCCAAACTCACCAACAACATTGGAGGCATGCTCACCATCAAAAGCTTTGCCCAAGAGAAATGGGAGCTTGAGCAGCTACGCAGGGAAAGTGATGCCTACAGGGAGTGCAACCGCCATGCCATCAGGATCTCTGCCGCTTTCATTCCACTGATCCGTTTCGTCATTCTGTTTGCATTTCTGGCCATTCTGCTTGTCGGGGGGATTCAGGCCAGGAATGGCGTGATCGCAGTTGGTACTTACAGCTTTCTTGTCTTCATCACCCAGCGGTTGCTCTGGCCGCTCACCACTCTCGGCCGCACACTGGACGACTACCAACGCTCCATGGCCTCGACGACTCGGGTGCTTGATCTGATCGACACACCAATCCAGATCGCTGGTGGAAGCTGCCGTCTCGCCCCTGAGCAAGTGCGTGGTGACATCCGCTATGAGCTGGTCGATTTTGCCTATCGGAATCGCCCGGCTCTGCTGAACCAATTCAACCTGACCATTCCCGCGGGAAAAACCCTGGGAATTGTCGGAGCCACCGGTTCAGGCAAAAGCTCTCTGGTGAAACTGTTGCTGAGGCTTTATCCACTCAATGGAGGGAGAATTTTCCTGGATGACATCCCCATTGAGCAGCTAAGGCTCGATGATCTCCGGCGTTCAATCGCCCTCGTCAGTCAGGACGTCTACCTTTTTCATGGCAGTGTCGGCGAGAACATCGCCTATGGAGCAGCTAACGCCTCACTAGAGAAAGTACTCGTCGCCGCCCGAGAGGCCGAAGCGCTCGAGTTCATCCAGGCACTGCCGGAACAGTTCGACACGATCGTGGGAGAGAGAGGGCAACGGCTCTCCGGAGGGCAGCGCCAACGGATCGCATTGGCGAGAGCGATTCTGAAAAACGCACCTGTATTGATTCTCGATGAAGCAACCGCGGCAGTTGATAACGAGACCGAAGCCGCGATCCAGCGTTCACTCATGCGCATTACCGCGAACCGCACCACACTGGTGATTGCTCATCGACTCAGCACAGTTCGACATGCCGATCGCATCGTTGTCATGGATCAGGGTTGCATCGTGGAGGATGGCACCCATGAACAACTGCTGCATCAAGCTGGTGTCTATGCCGATCTCTGGCGCGTTCAGGCCGGACTTCGCCACGATGAAGCCCTGATTCTTTGATGGTCCACCTGCTCGCTGCGGCGTCACCGGGGTTCACATCGCTGTCCCATCTGGCACATCAGCCATTGGGCAGCTTTGCCTTGCTCGTTGCACTGGCAATGCTGGTTCCACCCCTATTTAGGAGAACAGGTCTTCCCGATCTCGTCGGCCTGCTGCTCGCGGGCGTGCTGATGGGCCCCAGCGCTCTCAATTTTCTGCAGCCAGACGGTGAGACCCTTCAACTCGTTTCTGACATCGGCGCGATCTACCTCCTGTTCATAGTGGGCCTAGAGATTGATCTCGATGAATTCAACCGAGTTCGCAGTCGATCTCTGACCATTGGAATTCTCCATTTTGTCGGTGGCATGACAACCGGGGGAGCCATTGGACTCCTACTCGGCTATCCACTGGTGCCCTGTCTCCTGATCGGGAGCCTGATTGCAACGCATACCCCTTTGGGCTACCCAATCGTGCGCAGTTATGGAGCACAGCGAGATGAAGCTGTCGTGGTCAGCGTTGGCAGCACCATCCTCACCGATATCGCCTCTCTGGTTGTGCTTGCGATCGCCATCGGTCTTGGCAAGCAGTCCTTTTCACTAACCAATCTGGCCGGCCTGATCGCCAGCGTCTCCATCTTTGCCGTGGCCGTCGTCACGATCATTCGCAAGGTCGGACGCAGGATCTTCCGCGGAAGCATCAACGACGAAAGCAGGATCTTCCTAACCATCCTGCTCATCCTGTTCATCGCTTCGATTGGAGCGGAGCTTGCCGGGGTGGAAAAAATCGTGGGGGCCTTTCTGGCGGGGCTGGCGGTGAACTCCGTTTTACCGGAGGGCAAGTCAAAACAGCAGGTGATTCTGGTTGGTGCGGCTCTGTTCATCCCCATCTTTTTCATTCACCTCGGCCTCCTGCTTGATCTGAACAGCCTCAAAAACTCCATGACCCATTTTGAGCTGCCTGTTCTGATGGTGATCGGAGTGATCAGCTGCAAAGGCGTGGTGAGCCTGATTGCAGGTCGAGCCTTCCGGTACAACGGCAACCAAATGGTGATGATGTGGTCGCTGGCCATGCCACAGGTCGCCGCAACACTGGCCACAGCATTCATTGGCTACGAAGCTGGATTGCTCGACCAAACGGTGCTGAATTCCGTTCTGGTCATGATGGTGGTGACCGCAACCCTCGGACCAATCCTCACCGCACGTTCCGTCAGGCAGCTGGTGGAACCGAAACGAACACGACGCAACGGCGCAGAGCTTGACGAGCAGGCCTTGTCAGGCGACGACACTCCTCCAGAGGTGGTCAGCCGTCCCCTAACCATCGTCGTTCCGATCGCGAATCCTTCCACGGAACAGGGGCTTTTGAGCATTGCGTCTCGGCTGCTAAGTGGCAGTGCCGAAATGCAGGGTCAATTACTGCCCCTGGCGCTGGTCTGTCCCAGTCTTGAAGAAGCGCGGGGGGGATTGAATCGTGCCGTTGCATCTGCGAGGGAACGACTGTCCCAGGCTGCGACTATTGGCAAACAGCTCAAGGTCAGAACCCGCTGCCTGCTTCGACTGGATGAAGACATTGCAGGCGGAATGAGTCGCAGCGCCCTGGAACAGGGTGCTGATCTGTTGATGATTGGAGCGGGACGACCGGACAAGGTGAGGCGCTGGTTTTTTGGTGACCTCGTGGACGGGGTCTGCCGCAGCGCTCACTGCCCCGTTGTGGTGGTCAGCCTGGCCGAACGCCCGGTCGAAACCCTTCAACGAATTCTTGTACCCATCAAAGACCTCTCCGCCAGCGCCCGCGAACAATTTGAGCTTGCCCAACGGCTTCTCGCGAGCCAGTCCAGCGAGCAAGGCCTGATCACGCTTTTGCACATCGTTGATCCAAGACTCAATCGATCTGAACGCATCCGAATCGAACATGAGCTGCGTCGCTGGCAACCCCGCGGCAGCATGGGCGCCGTCATTCGGATTCAGCTCGCGTCCGGACCTGGGGTTGAAACCAAGATCGAACGCAGCAGCCGCGATCACGATCTGGTGATCTTGCGCTCTCAGCGCCGTCAGGTCGCAGGGTTACCCATTCCAGCAAGTGATCGAACCAGCAATCTGGTCTCTCTGATGAATTGCGCTTCGATGGTGATCAGCGAACCCTTGACCTGAACCAAGTCAACCAAGAAATCATTAAGAAATGGAGATTTCGGGCTTAAAGTGCGTCAATGGATGATGCGAGAAAAGTTCGGCCAAAAACTTTAATCCTGTCAGCCATTGCGGGGCTGACAGGGGGATTTTTGCTGGCGATTCCGCTCAGTCGTTCGCTCATGCCTGAATCTGAGGCTCCTCTTCTGCTGCCTGTCAGCAATCCCTTTTCAGCTTGGTCCGTCTTTGACAACCGCGAGATTCTCGTGCTTGGCGTTGATGATGGTGGCGGCAACACCGATGCGATCTTCACGTTGAAAGTGGAAGGAGGACGCACCTCCATCACTCAGATCCCAAGAGATAGCTACATCGATTCCCATAGCTTCGGGCCTGTCAAGGCCAATGCTCTTTATGCCTACGGGGGGCATGAAGCTGTCAAGGCTGAGTTATCCAGGCTGATGGGTCGACCGATCGACCATCACATCCTTGTGAACCTCAATGGAATCCGAAAACTCAGTGATCTAGTCGGAGGCGTTGAGGTCGATGTCCCGAAACGCCTTTACTACCGCGACAACAGTCAGGGGCTGCTGATTGATCTGCAACCCGGACCTCAACTGCTCAAGGGTCATGACCTTGAAGGATTCCTGCGCTGGAGACACGATGAGGAAGGAGACTTGGGTCGTCTGGCGCGACAGCAGCTTGTGCTGAAAAGCCTGTTCAGCCGACTGACCCGGCCTGAACATCTTGTGAAACTGCCCGCCCTGATCAAAGAAGCCGGCAACAACCTTGAAACCGATCTCGGCGCCATGGAGCTGGGCGGATTGATTACGGCGATGGGGCTGACGGAACTGGAAACCGAACGTCTTGATGCACGCCCCTTCTATCGGAATGGCATCAGTTATCTCGACACTGAATGGCCTGCGCAACAGAGCGGTGGTGATGCCAGTGAATCCAGCAGCTGGCGCTACCGCTTCCTCTACTGACATGTATCAGTTTGATTTTCAACTGATACATGACTGCAATTCATAGAAATTATGCATCCTCAAATTCCTCGATCTCGATTAAAGCCAAAATCAAATCGTTCCTTTTACTCATTAAGCTTTACGAGGAATAGGAAGATATTGTCTTCTTCCAAAGATTAGGTTCATCAATATTAAGAACAGTACATTTCTCAAAGCATCCAGCCTTGAAGGAGACTGATTTCAGGCCTTAATCAGCCAAGGCTTTAGGCCACAAAGAAATCAAGATGACTGCAACGGCAGAGCCAATACAAGATTCGCAGAAACGCAACAACGCATTCAGCGCTGGGTTTAGCACTGGATTTAGACTTGCAGTCACCATGACTACAAGCACTGTAATAGCCGAAAGCCTCATCCAACTGTTCATATTCAAAGAAGTGCAGATAAGCGATGAAGCGAAAATCGATGCACCCATTCCAACCGCATGAAACGGAAAGAGAGAGAGATAAAGAGCACTAATGGTAGCCCCCAAGGCTGTTCCGATTACCCTAACCCAAGCGGAGTCTGCGGTACCTGTTTTGCTTACCCGAACTACAATGACAGCCGAAATTGCTGACCAGAGACCTCCTATTTTTGGGAAATAACCTGGGAACAAAGCAGTAAAACGCAGGCCGAGCCAATACGCAAAGAGAGCGACAAGAGCGATCTGAACAGAAATCAAAAGCTCATTTAGCCTGATTTGGAACCTTCCACTCGATTTGAACATCTTTTAAAAATCAAGGAGACGATACTTGGCGTTCGAAAAGATTGGAGCCAGTTAGAACTTGTCAGATAGCCTCATACTTGAAGAAAAGGAATGAAAGAGAATTGCAGGACCTCAGATCAACAGCGTGAACGAACTGATCACGGATTCGAATAATCCCTGCACCTTCGACCAGCGATCTTCATTGGTGCTGGTCGCCAGGGTGTAGAGGCGACCGCGGTCGACCACCACAGTGGCCAGCTCATGGCGATCGCGGTCTTCTAGGTGCACGGCATATTCCAGGTCGTAGAAGACATGACCATCGGAATCACGCTCACGGGCTTCAATCAGCTCAGCATTCCGCCCACTGCCATCAGGAGCGATCACCTCACGCCGCAACCGCTCGCCGACTGCTACCGCACTGCCGAGAGTCTCAAGGTCATCATCTGCGTCGACCTCAGAGACCACCAAACTCACCGTCTCATCACTGTGGATCAGGTCGTGAAACACCACAGCAGGCCCACCGGTCACCGCAACCCGCGTCCAGCCGGTGGGGTAAAGAAAGGCATAACGGCCATCGGGACTCTTGAAGGAGTTGAGGCCGGCGCTGGCTCCGCCGCATGCGCTGAGCATCAGCACACAAAGCAGAACGAGCAGTGACCGGAGTGGTTGACGCAGCAATGAACCCATTGAAGAACTTGAATCGAAGTTGACCGAATGCGCGCCATTCTGCCCGCACCATCCCCTGCTTAGATTTTCGCAACTTGCCTCAGTGTTCTGAGCGGATTCACCCGACCCCTAGCTCGTCTGATCGACCAGTTCGAGCGACTCCCGGGGATTGGCCCCCGAACCGCGCAGCGACTTGCCCTGCATCTGCTCAGACAACCGGAAGAGCAGATCCGCAGTTTCGCGGATGCCCTACTGGCCGCACGCACCCAGGTCGGGCAATGCCAGACGTGCTTTCACCTCAGCGCTGATCCAGTCTGTGAAATCTGCCGCAACGAAGAGCGTTCCAACGGCCAGATTTGCGTGGTTGCTGATTCACGCGATCTGCTTGCTCTCGAACGAACCCGGGAATTCAGCGGCCGATATCACGTGCTGGGAGGGCTAATCTCTCCCATGGATGGAATTGGGCCCGATCTGCTGCAGATCAGCAGCCTGGTAAAGCGAGTGGCCGACGACGACGTGGAGGAAGTGATTCTTGCTCTTACCCCCAGCGTGGAAGGCGACACCACAAGCCTCTACGTGGCCAGGTTGCTCAAACCGTTCACAAAAGTGAGCCGGATTGCCTACGGACTCCCGGTGGGCAGTGAGCTTGAGTACGCCGACGATGTGACTCTCAGCCGTGCACTAGAGGGTCGACGCGACGTGGACTGATTTGCGCTGCTGACTGCAGCGATGCGATCGATGACGGATGTGGAGTCGGCCATCAGGTTCTCCCTTTCTGGAAATGGAGCCACCCTGAAAGAAGACCCGTTCATCGGCGTGCGCAAGACCAGCCGCTTTTCATCCATCCAGCCGCACGAGCGGTTACCAGAGTGGCTGCGTCGCCCCCTGGGAGAGGCCTCTGCGATCGAACGGGTTCAGGGGCTGGTGAAGTCCAATGCCCTTCACACCATCTGCGAAGAAGGGCGCTGCCCGAACAGAGGGGAGTGCTACGCCGCCGGCACCGCCACATTCCTACTGGGGGGGTCGATCTGCACGCGCAGCTGCGCGTTCTGCCAGGTGGAGAAAGGTCGCGCGCAGGCCGTCAACCCGCTCGAAGCGGAGAAAGTTGCCGATGCCGTGGAAGCCATGGGGCTGCGATACGTCGTGCTCACCGCCGTTGCACGCGATGACCTCGATGACCATGGGGCCTGTCTGTTCACCTCTGCTATGAACGCAATCAGGGCCAGAAATCCCTTGATCGCCATCGAGGTGTTAACGCCGGATTTCTGGGGAGGGCACGCCGACTCACGGCGAGCCGTCACCGCTCAACGTGAGCGGTTGTCGACAGTACTCAAAGCTGCGCCGGTGTGTTTCAACCACAACCTCGAAACCGTCAAACGCCTTCAGCGGGAGGTTCGCAGGGGAGCCACCTATGAGCGATCGCTTGGCCTGCTGGCCGCCGCGCGAACACTGGCACCAGATATTCCAACCAAGAGTGGCCTGATGCTGGGGCTGGGAGAAAGCAGGGATGAAGTCATCGAAACCATGCGCGACCTCCGTGCCGTTGACTGCCAGCGGCTCACCATCGGGCAATACCTGCGCCCATCGCTGGCCCACATCCCTGTCGCCCGCTACTGGCATCCCGATGAATTCGAAGATCTGGGATCCGTTGCTCGCGACCTCGGCTTCGCTGTGGTGAGGAGTGGGCCTCTAGTGCGCAGCAGCTATCACGCAGCGGACTGACGCCAACGCGTCAGAGCCCTCTCCCGCACCTGATCGCAGTCTCCAAGCATCAGTGCTCCGGCACCGCCCCAGACCATGCGCAGCGGCAGATCCCAGAGAGCAGCCTGCACCTCGCGCACGGATTCAAACCCACGAGACCTGAAGTAACGCACAAGCCGTTGATGCTGTCCTTCTTCATCACGAATGGCCAGCAGCCTTGCCTGTCGGCAAGGTGTTGCCTCAACCGCCCAGGCCATGGTCGCCGCCCAGACGAGATCACCGCAACCTGCAGGAGCAGCCGGCAGCACGCGCATCGTATCCAGTTGCAATCCACGGGGACCGCTATAAGCCCAGGCTTTCATCTCACCGAGAAGCTGCAGTCGTTCCGACTGTGAACGAGCCACCACAAGCCGCAGACTCCACAGCCCCAGAGGGCGGCCGACTTGAAGTCTCAACAGTAGGCCCCTTTGACGGGCCTCCATTTCCAGTTGATCCAGCATCACCGCTCCGAATCGAGGTATGGAGCCGCATCGACAACAGCCTCAATCGGCAATGGCCCATAAAGGTGCGGAAACAACTCTCCGCTTGGAATCGCATCGGCACGCAGAGGGGCTGTCAGCCGCGCCGCATCAATCGTGAGCAAGACCACAGACTCCGCATCCGCATAGAAGCGCTCAAAGGTGGCAGCCACCTGTTCACGCCAAGACAGATGAATGAATCCCACCTGGTCAAGTCGCAGTCCTCGGGTGGACATGTCGTACTGACCCGACAGGGTTGCAGCTTTCCAGTCCTCAGCCAGCGCCAGATGGAACAAGGGTTGGTCAGCTGGAACGTCGACGGCATCAGCGGGAAACAGGGGCTGAAGTCCCCCGGGATGCCAGGGATCAGCCCTCTGCATGAGGCGCTCAAAATCAGGATCTTGCAGAAAACGCCTTAACCAACCACTCAGCGGCTGCAGGGATTGATCAGCGTCAAATCCCTCAGGATCAGCAATGCGCCACTGACGCACAAACGGCCACAGTGCGACATCAGCGAGGGAACAGCTGGCATCCACAAGCCAGCCTCCACAGTCAGCGATCTGATCTGACCAACTCCGCAACACCTCTAACCCCTGCTGTTGATGGTCTTGTCTCGACTGCCCCGGATATCGGTCGGTGTATTTGAAACGGTCGAGATGGTGTTTAAAGGTCGTGTCGTTGAGCTCAATCAGCTGCTGGATGCTGTCCTGCGTTTTGCCAGAAAGCTGCCGGCGGAGATCGCACGGATCAGCCTGCTTGAGTGCCCAGTGCATCACCGCAAGACTTTCATCGATCACCGTGCCATCAGCGAGAACCAAAACCGGCACCGTTGCTTTCGGAGATGCCTCAAGCATCGGCGCTGGTTTGTCCTTGAGTTCAATTTCCCTCCATTGGACAAGCTGGCCTGCCTGCAACAAAGCCCAGCGTGCGCGCATCGCATAGGGACAGCGACGAAAGCTGTAAAGAACAGGCCGTGCTGCGCTCATCCGTGAGTATTGGCCCTTGATTGCCAGCCGGAGGATTGCGAGAGGACGCCTTGTCTGAGCTGTCTCTGCCGCATCGCGAAGCGTGCCCTATCGTCATCCGTAAAGCGATCCCTGCACTGCAGACACTGCACCCCGGGGATGTAACTCTCTAGTTGCCTCTGTTCCGGCGTCAGCGGCAGACCACAGGCATGGCACAAGCTGTGCTGACCAGGCTCGAGCTGATGGTTGAGGGCGACTCGCTGATCAAACACGAAACACTCACCCTCCCAGCGGCTTTGCTCTTCAGGCACCTGCTCCAGATAGTTGAGAATGCCGCCCTGAAGATGATGAACCTCGGGGAATCCCCGCTGTTGCAGAAAGCTGCTGGCCTTCTCACAACGAATTCCACCGGTACAGAACATGGCGATGCGCGCCGGAGACGTGCGCTCAACCAGAGGGCGGAGATGCTGTTCCACCCAGTCAGGAAAATCCCGGAAACTGTCAGTTGCTGGATCCAGAGAACCCACAAAACTGCCGACGGCCACCTCATAGGCATTGCGGGTATCGATGACCAGCGTGTCGGGGTCATCCACCAGCGCATTCCAATTGCGAGGGTCCACGTAGGTCCCCACATTGCGGCGGGGATCAGCACAAGGCTGTCCCAGGCTCACAATCTCGCGCTTGCGACGGGCCTTGAAACGACGGAACGCCTGGCGGCGACAACGGCTCCGCTTCACCTGAAGGCGCTCGAAATGGGCATCCCCAAGTGTGATCCTGCTGCGCAAGCACTCCAGGATTGCGGTCACGCCCTGGTCGGGACCGCTGATCGTTCCATTCACACCTTCTGGTGCCAGCAACACAGAACCAACAACCTGTTCGCGACAGGCCAGTTCAGGCAGATCTGTCAGCAACGATTCCAATGCAGCAGGTGAAAGCGACGTGAAGGCGTAAAACGCTGCCACGAGAAACGATGGGCTGTCGGCTTGCGCCGCCGTCATGCCGCTGCTGTCTCCTGTTCTGGCTGCTGCTCGAGTACCTGGTCCTGCCAGCTGGCCTGAACCCCGGCAGCTTCCAGCAGAGCCCGGTCGGCATCCACAGCAGGGTTACCTGTTGTCAGCAAGGTATCACCGTAAAAAATCGAATCCGCACCTGCTTGAAGGCAGAGGATCTGAGCTTCCCGATTGAGTTCTTCCCGACCAGCGCTCAGTCGCACACGGCTGAACGGCATCAGAATTCTGGCAACGGCCACCATCCGGACCAACTCAAGCGGATCAACGGTGGGCAAACCTTCCAGAGGTGTTCCCTCGACAGCCACCAAACCATTGATCGGGACACTTTCCGGATGTGGGTCAATGCAGGCCAGAACCCGCAGCATCGAGGCACGGTCGCGAAGCGTTTCGCCCATGCCGATGATTCCACCGCAGCAGAGCGTCACTCCGGCACGACGAACGCGTTGCAGTGTTTCCAGCCTCTCCTCATAGGTTCGGGTGGTGATGATCCGGTCGTAATGCTCCGGACTGGTATCGAGGTTGTGGTTGTAGGCCGTGAGTCCTGCTTCGGCCAGACGCTCCGCCTGCGTATCGGTGAGCATTCCTGCAGTGACACAAGCTTCAAGACCCAGCTCACGCACCCCTCGAACCATCCTCAGCATCGACTCAAAGGCAGGTCCTTCACGGATCTCCCTCCAGGCCCAGCCCATGCAAAAGCGATCGGCACCGGCAGCGGCCGCTGCACGTGCCCTGTCCAGGACCGCCTTCACCTCCAGGTCGGCCTGACCACCCACATCACTGCTGTTGTACATCGACTGGGAGCAGTAGGCACAGTCCTCCTCGCAGCCACCGGTCTTGACGCTCAACAAAGACGCCAGCTGAACCCGGTACCCAGGATTGGCGGCACGGTGCACGCTTTGGGCGCGCCAGAGCAAATCCATCAGAGGCAGGTCAAGCAGGGCTTGGATCTCCTCAAGCGTCCAGTCGTGGCGTAGGTCCACCGTGTCCGTCATTGAACCAGCCACCATTGCTGCTGCACTCAGGATCCCAGAGCGTGGGGCTCCATGGACTGAAGCCCACCAAAACGTCGCTGACGGCTCTGGTAATCCTTCAGTGCGAGCTGAAGAGCCTCAGCATCGAAATCCGGCCAGCAAAGATCGGTGACATGAATCTCGGCATAGGCCAGCTGCCAAAGCAGGAAATTGCTGATCCGCCGCTCGCCACTGGTCCGAATCAGCAGATCCGGATCAGGCTCGCCTGCCGTGAACAACTCTGCGGCCAGGGCATTTTCATCGATTTGCGATGGCTCCAGCTCTCCACGAGCAACGCGCTCCGCCAGACGCTGACTGGCACGCACCAACTCACGACGACCTCCGTAATTGGTGCAGACGTTGAAGTGAATGCCGCTGTTTCCGGATGTCCGCTGCGTGGCTTCAGCGATCAGTGCCTGGAGCTTGACAGGCAATGCGTCCAGGTCTCCAAGGAAGCGAATTCGCACCTGTTCCTGCTCAAGCGCCTGCAGTTCTCTCTGCAGAACGCTTTCAAACAGAGTCATCAAAAAATTCACCTCGTCCCCTGGCCGAGACCAGTTCTCGGTGGAGAAGGCATAGGCGGTGAGTGCTTCAACCCCCCAGTCGCTGCAATTTCGGAGGGTGGATTTGAGCGCCTCTACACCGGCTCTGTGTCCCATGACCCGTGGCAGGCCACGAGCTTTGGCCCAGCGTCCGTTGCCGTCCATGATCACGGCGACATGGCCCGGCATCCTGCGTGGATCCAGTGCTTCAGGACAGCACCGTGGTGCAGCTTGATCAGTACTGACGGCCAGTCGTTGGCTCAAGGCAAGGAATCCTGAGTGCCTGAACTCACGCTACGCGGAGATGGTGATTTCACAGGCGCGGTCGACACAGACGCGGCAATCAACTCGGTGAGCAGATCCTGTAAGCGTGAACTGGTGATCGGACGTTCCAGACGTCCCTGGTTGGCCAGTGACAGGGTTCCGGTCTCCTCGGAAATCACCACGCAGATGCAGCGATCAAAGCGTTCAGTGATCCCCAGAGCGGCCAGATGACGGGTGCCGTAGCGACTGATGCCCTGCCGTGACAACGGCAGAATCACCCCCGCGGAGATGATGCGGCTGCCCTTAATCACGACGGCACCGTCGTGAAGAGGCGTATCGGCAGCGAACAAATTCAGCAGCAGTTCGCTGCTCAGCTGGGCATCAATGGTGATTCCCGGATTGAGGAAGTCTTCCGGTCTCAGATCACTGCCGAGATCGACAACGATCAGGGCTCCACGACGACTCTTGGAGAGACGGCCTGCCGCGTCGGTGAGCTGAGCCACAGTGCTGGCAGTCGCCCTCATTTTGCTTTGGGGATTCCCCAGCAACACAGCAAGACGGCCCGTGCCGAGTAGTTCCATCAACCGACGCAACTCTCCTTGCCAAAGGATCGCCAGCGACAGTGAGCAGGCCAGAACCAACGCATCGATCAGCGTTGAGGTGAGCGGAAGATTGAAAAAGCGCTTGACGAACCAAGCAAGCGCCACAAGTAAGAGGTATCCACGCAACAACCAAAGCGTGCGTTGCTCATTGACCCTGGTGAAGAGCAGAAAGCCGAGGAGAGAAGCGCAGAGAACGTCGAGAAGAAGGCGCAGTTGCAACACCTCCAACACCTTCTCCTTCGCCCTTTGGTGTCCTCACTTTACAGAGCGCAACCGTTCAGGCATCAGGTCGTAACGCAGCAGATCTTCCGGCTGCTCTCGACGCTGAACCAGCTCCGCATCTCCTGCATGCACAAGCACCGCAGCTGGTCTTGGAATGCGGTTGTAGTTGGAACTCATCGACGCGTTGTAAGCCCCAGTGGCAAAGACCGCCAGAATTTCACCGCTGCTGCAGCAGGGGAAGGCAAGATCCTTGAGCAGCACATCTCCCGACTCACAGTGTTTTCCCGCGAGAGTCACGGTCTCTTCAGCATTGGCCAGAGGGCGGTCCGCCAGACAAGTGGTGTAAAGGGATTGATAGGTGATTGGCCTGGGGTTGTCGCTCATACCCCCATCAACAGAGAGATAAGTACGGATCCCCGGAACCACCTTGCGGGAGCCGACGGTGTAAACAGTCACACCTGCAGTCGCAACCAGCGATCGGCCTGGCTCGCACAGCAAACGCGGCAACGCAAGATCTCGCTCCCTGCAGGCCGCAACGACGGCTTCAGCCACCACTTTCACCCAGGCATCGATCGACGGCGGGTCGTCACTTTCCACGTAACGGATTCCCAGGCCACCACCAACATTTAGGTCCCGAACGGGATGACCGAGCTCAAGGGCCAAACGCAGGGCATCCGCCATGACAGCAGCCAGGTCGCGGTGGGGCTCGAGCTCGAAAATCTGTGAACCAATATGGGCATGCAGGCCTTCAACCCTCGCCCAGGAACATCCCTGAAGCTTGCGGAGCACGGGCTCGAGCTGATCAGGATCAAAGCCGAATTTGCTGTCGAGGTGGCCGGTGCGGATGTACTCGTGGGTATGGCACTCAATGCCAGGCGTGAAGCGAAGCATGAGGCGTACAGGCCGCCCTCCTTCCGGAACAATCGTCTGCAGGCAATCCAGGTCGTGCTGGTTGTCCGCAACCACCATCACGTCGTGGCGATAGGCCAACTCAAGCTCTTCGACCGACTTGTTATTGCCGTGCAGCACCATCCGTTCAGCAGGCATGCCGCCGTCGAGCGCCGTCATCAATTCACCCGCCGAGACGGCATCAAGCCCCAGACCCTCCGACGCCACAAGAGCCGTCAGAGCCATTGAACTGTTGGCCTTCGAGGCATAAATCGCCAGTGAGGGACCTGGATAATGACGCTTCAGGGCATCGCGATAGGCCTGACAGGCCTTGCGGATGCTGGCTTCATCCAGCACATATAAAGGTGTTCCATAACGCTCGGCCAGCTCGCTGAGAACACAACCGCCAACGGCAAGACGTCCCTGATTGTCAAGTTCTGCGGTGATCGGCGCGAGATTGCGATTCGGGCTGTTCAGGTCACACCCTGATTCGTAGGGCTGTGGCATGGAGCGTCGAGGCGGTCGGACAGGCAATGTAAGGAGGCGCGTCGCCCAGGTAGTGCTGTTTTGGTTGGTGAAGTGGTAATCACGCCACGCAGACTGGGGCCGGACGACCTCAGCGGCTGCCTTCAGCTTGACCGGATTGCTTTGAAGGGGCTCTGGACGAAACAGCAGTGGGAGAGGGAGCTTTCAGATAACAGCAGACTGGTGATGGGCATCGACGCAGAGGATCAAAGTCTGATCGCCCTGGCCTCGGCATGGTTGGTGGTCGATGAACTGCAGATCACATCAGTCGCAGTGGATCCGACTCACCAACGCTGTGGATTCGGCGCGAGGGTGCTGCAGGCGGTGATGGAACGGGCCACAGCCCTCGGAGCGATATCAGCAACCCTGGAGGTGGCATCAACGAATGCCGTAGCGCGAGCCTTTTACGCCCAGTGCGGATTTTCAACCACTGGTTGCAGAAGCAGTTACTACTCCAACGGCGACGATGCCCTGCTGCAGTCGCGATCAATCAGAAGGGGTAGGGATTTCCGCACTGATCAAACTGAATAAAGGAACACATTTCGGCATTGATTAATACTTTCTGGGGCAATCAACCCGCAGCAACACTGGGATGTGCCTTTGGATCATCGATCCACAACTACCCGTTCAGCCCTGATAGGTTGGGTCGAACAGCTGTCGGCCTGAACAATGTTCGAGAGGTTTACCGAGAAGGCCATCAAGGTGATCATGCTTGCCCAGGAAGAGGCAAGACGTCTGGGTCACAATTTCGTTGGTACCGAGCAGATCCTGCTCGGGCTGATCGGTGAGGGAACTGGGGTCGCAGCCAAAGTGCTCAAGTCCATGGGCGTGAATCTCAAGGATGCCCGTGTAGAAGTTGAAAAAATCATCGGACGCGGCTCCGGTTTCGTCGCAGTCGAGATTCCGTTCACACCCAGAGCTAAACGTGTCCTCGAGCTGTCTCTCGAGGAAGCGCGCCAGCTTGGTCACAACTACATCGGTACTGAGCATCTGCTGTTAGGGCTGATCCGTGAAGGTGAGGGTGTTGCAGCGCGTGTCCTAGAAAATCTCGGGGTTGACCTTGCCAAGGTCCGTACCCAAGTCATTCGGATGCTGGGAGAAACGGCTGAGGTGGGTGCTGGAGGCGGCGGTGGTTCCGGTGCCAAGGGATCCACCAAAACACCCACACTCGATGAATTCGGCAGCAACCTCACCCAGCTGGCCAGCGAAGCCAAGCTCGATCCGGTGGTTGGACGCCACAACGAAATTGACCGTGTCATTCAGATCCTTGGTCGGCGCACCAAAAACAACCCTGTGTTGATCGGTGAGCCAGGGGTCGGCAAAACCGCCATCGCCGAAGGTTTGGCTCAGCGCATCCAGCAGGGTGATATTCCCGACATCCTTGAAGAAAAGCGTGTTCTCACCCTTGACATTGGTCTACTGGTCGCTGGCACCAAGTACCGGGGCGAATTTGAGGAACGCCTCAAAAAAATCATGGAAGAGATCAAGGGTGCGGGCAACGTGATCCTTGTGATCGACGAGGTGCACACTCTGATCGGTGCTGGTGCGGCAGAGGGTGCCATTGATGCTGCCAACATCCTCAAACCTGCTCTCGCCCGAGGTGAGCTTCAGTGCATCGGAGCCACCACACTGGATGAGTACCGCAAGCACATTGAGCGGGATGCTGCTCTGGAGCGACGTTTCCAGCCCGTCAACGTTGGTGAACCCTCGATCGAAGACACCATCGAAATCTTGCGTGGACTGCGTGAGCGCTACGAACAACATCACCGCCTACGCATCACCGATGAAGCCCTTGAAGCAGCGGCCACCCTCGGCGATCGCTACATCTCCGATCGCTTTCTGCCTGACAAGGCCATCGATTTGATCGATGAAGCCGGCAGCCGCGTGCGTCTGCTGAATTCCAAGCTTCCACCTGAAGCCAAGGAAGTTGATAAAGAGCTGCGCACAGTGCAGAAAGACAAGGAAGATGCCGTTCGCGAGCAAGATTTTGCTCGTGCCGGAGAGCTGAGAGACAAGGAAGTTGAACTGCGCGAAAAAATCCGCACCCTTCTGCAGAGCAGTCGCCAAGACACTCCCAGCGAAGCTTCGGAAACCACCGAAACAGTCGAACCCTCTACTGAGTCGACGACTGGAAGTTCCGAACAATCATTCTTCCAGGGTGCAGTTGCAGAGACAACGACCCCGGTCGTGAGCGAGGAGGACATCGCCCAGATTGTGGCCTCGTGGACGGGTGTACCAGTGCAGAAACTCACTGAAAGTGAGTCCGTCAAGCTGCTGAACATGGAAGAGACGCTTCACAAGCGTCTGATTGGTCAGGACGAAGCTGTGAAAGCAGTTTCGAAAGCGATTCGACGGGCGCGTGTTGGCCTTAAAAACCCAAACCGCCCGATTGCCAGCTTCATTTTCTCCGGCCCGACCGGTGTGGGTAAGACTGAACTCACAAAAGCCTTAGCTGCCTACTTCTTCGGCAGTGAAGACGCCATGATCCGACTTGACATGTCGGAATTCATGGAGAGGCACACGGTCAGCAAACTGATCGGTTCACCTCCTGGCTATGTGGGTTTCAATGAGGGTGGCCAGCTCACCGAAGCAGTCCGCCGCCGTCCTTACACGGTTGTTCTGTTCGATGAGATTGAGAAAGCGCATCCTGATGTGTTCAATCTTCTTTTACAGTTGCTGGAAGACGGACGCCTCACCGATTCCAAGGGTCGAACTGTCGACTTCAAGAACACTCTGATCATCATGACCTCGAACATTGGTTCCAAAGTGATTGAGAAAGGTGGCGGTGGTCTTGGCTTCGAATTCTCTGGCGATGAAAACGCTGAAGAGAATCAGTACAACCGTATTAAGTCGCTCGTCAATGAAGAGCTTAAGCAGTATTTCCGTCCTGAATTCCTCAATCGCCTTGATGAAATCATCGTCTTCAGGCAACTGAATCGCGAAGAGGTCAAGGAGATTGCAGAAATCATGTTGCGGGAGGTCTTCAACCGCATCGGGGAAAAAGGCATCACCTTGTCCGTGTCAAATGCCTTTAAAGAGCGTCTCGTTGAAGAGGGTTACAACCCTGCTTACGGCGCCCGTCCCTTGCGTCGAGCTGTGATGCGTTTACTTGAAGACAGCCTTGCCGAAGAGGTCCTTTCAGGTCGCATCAAAGATGGCGATTCAGCGGAAGTGGATGTTGAAGATGGCAAGGTGGTGGTGAAGCATCTCTCCGCTGTACCCAGCGAAACCCCTGCGCTCGCTGGTGCCGGTCTCTGACCTGGATGATCCAAACAGACTCCAGCAACAGACAAATCTCAGTTCATTCCATCGCTCCCGCCCAGGTCATTCGTGGGTCGGGAGCCTGGATTGAATCTCAGAAGCCAATTTTAAATCTCTGTCGTAATCCATTGCTGCTTGGCAGGAGTGAGTCCACGCAGGCGATTCGGTCCAAGCTTTGTCGTGAGCTGAATCAAAGCGGTCTGAGAGTGTTCCAGCAGAATCTCGAGCACGATTGCTGTGAGCTTGATCTTCAAAGGCTCCAAAACGATTTTGTTCGACAGTCGTGCGATGGAGTGATCGCTGCAGGGGGTGGCAAGGTTCTCGACAGTGGAAAATTGCTGGCCGACAGACTCGAAGTCCCCTGTATCACGGTTCCACTGAGCGCGGCAACCTGTGCCGGGTGGACTGCCCTCTCGAATCTGTACAGCCCTGATGGAGCTTTTGATCGTGATCAAGGCCTCAGGCACTGCCCTGATCTGCTGGTTTTCGATCATGAGCTGCTGATAAAGGCACCGACACGCACCCTGGCCAGTGGGATCGCAGACGCGCTGGCCAAGTGGTATGAAGCCTCCGTGAGCAGCGGCTCGAGCCAAGACGGAGTCATTCAGCAAGCTGTGCAAATGGCCCGAGTTCTGCGAGACCAGCTGCTGATCGACAGCATCGAGGCCATCCAAGAACCTGGCTGCGAGGCTTGGAAGCGGGTTGTGGATGCCTGCGGACTCACTGCAGGAGTAATTGGGGGGCTCGGTGGAGCTCGCTGTCGAACGGTCGCCGCTCACGCAGTTCATAACGGCCTCACTCAGCTCGAAGCGTGCCATTCCGTTCTCCATGGCGAGAAGGTGGGCTTCGGCGTACTCGTTCAGTTGCGCCTCGAGGAGCGTCTCGGCGGCAATCGTTTAGCGGCGCAAGCCCATCGCCAGCTCTTGCCTCTGCTGCGAGATCTGGGTTTGCCCGTCTGCCTTGATGACCTGGGGCTGGGTCAAGCCAGCCTCAATCAATTGCAGCAGGTCTGCCAGTTCGCCTGTCGAGACGGATCTGATCTGCATCATCTTCCTTTCGAAGTCACTCCAGGCGCCCTGATGGAAGCCCTTGTGGGAGCTGCTGAAACAAGCGCAGTTTTGCCTTGAAAGATCTGCTGGATTCGATCAAAGGCGAACTGTTGGACCATAAGGCCAGCAACCTGGCGGAACAACTCGAGTGGTGGGAGCTGCCGGAACTCAAGATTGACGCACCATTTCCTGTTGCCGTGGTGGGGGAGGGTCCCCCTCTGTTGTTGCTGCACGGGTTCGACAGCAGTTTCTTGGAATATCGGCGCCTGGCCCCACTGCTGAGTCAACACTTTCAACTGTTCATTCCTGACCTGTTCGGCTTTGGCTTCTCACCGCGTCCCCTCGATGCGATCTACGGTCCCGAACAGGTGCTCAGTCATCTGGATGCCGTGCTTGAGCACATCTCGAAGGCAGCTCCATGCGGCTTGATCGGAGCTTCGATGGGAGGGTCCGTTGGCGTGGAAATGGCACGCCGTCACCCGCATCAGATCAAGTCCTTGATGCTGCTTGCCCCAGCAGGACTCACGGGCAAACCGATGCCAGTCCCCCCTCTGCTGGATCGCTTCGGCGCCTGGTTCCTCAGTCGCCCAGGAGTGCGTCGAGGCCTTTGCCGCCAGGCCTTTGCCGATCCAGACGCCAACGTGGGTGCCGCGGAAGAACAGATCGCTTCACTGCATCTGCAGTGCCCCGGCTGGGCAGAGGCACTCGCAGCGTTTGCCCGCAGCGGAGGATTTTCAGGTTGTGGCACACCGCTTCCCGATCAGCCTCTGCACGTGATTTGGGGAGACAACGACAGGATCCTCAGGGCTCCACAAAAGAAAGCGGCGGCTCTGATCCTCAACGACAGGATTGAACAGTTCGAGGATTGCGGACATCTTCCGCACATCGATCAGCCCGATCGAGTGGCCGAACGCTGTCTCAACTGGTTCCAATCCACGCTGTTGACCAGCCATCCCTCGGACCTCATTGGATGATGAGGTTCTGATCCGCCATCGTGGTGCTCAGCTTCCATGCCCCAGACCAGCTCAGGCCCCGTTCTCCAGCTCCTGGCCAGCGGTCTTCAACGCTGGATTCACAACCAGTGCGACTCTGTTGAGGAGTTGAATTTGGCCCTTCAGGGTTCAGCGATTGAGCTGCTGAGAGGTCGGCTAAAAGGTGTCTCGCTCGAGGCTCGCAGAGTGAGTTTTGAACAACTGCCCCTGCTGCGCGCCGAATTGCAATCCGGCGAACTGAAAACAATATTCCGCCCTGGTCAACCCAACCAGCCGCTGCAGCTCAAGGACTCTTTCAGCATCGAGGGGGAGGTGGTGCTGAGCGGAACCGATCTCAACAAAGCTCTGGCGACTGATCGCTGGCGATGGTTGGCCGATCTACTGGCTGAACAGCTGATGGGCCTAACGCCACTGCGCTCAATGGCGATCGATAACGATCGATTGGTGCTTACAGCGGATGTGATCACAGGCAAAGACCCAGTGCAACGAAGCTTCTCCCTCTGCGCGGATCAGGGCACGATCAGAGTGAACCACTGCGATGCGGAAGCAGAATTGTTGCTGCCCATGGATCCTTCCATCAAGATCATCGATGCAAGGCTGCAGGGCGGTCAGTTGGTGATCAAAGGCAACGCCACAGTTCATCCCTGAACAGTTCACCCCTGAAACGTTCAACCTTTAGCCATCACGGGCATCACCAGGGTCACCACGTAAAACACCACCGCTGGTGTGAACAGATAGCTGTCGATCCGATCCAGAATTCCGCCATGGCCCGGGAGGGCATCCCCGGAATCCTTCACGCCGGCATCCCGCTTCATCATCGATTCGGTGAGATCACCCACCAGAGCAAACAGGGCGACGAGCGCACCCAAACAACCGCCGGCGAGAGGTCCGTAGGGCCACTTCAGCAGTGCACCGCCAAGCGCACCGATCAGCACCGCAGAGACCAGTCCTCCATACGCCCCTTCAATCGTTTTGCCGGGGGAAATTGGAGAGAGAGGGTGGTGACCAAAGCGCCGACCGAGGACGTAGGAGCCGATATCACTCGCGACCACCATCAGGCAGGCCATCAACGTGATCAGCAGACCGGAGCTGATCCAGGTCCAGGACATGTAATCCACCAGGGGTGCGATATCTACAGCCTCAAGGTTGCGAAGCCGCAACCAGTGACTGGGCAGAAACCCCAGATAGAACAGTCCAAAGATCGAGGCGGCGATGTCCGCAATCGAACCGGTAATCGGCTGCAGCAGCAACCAGCCACAGATGGCAGCTCCAGAGAGAGGTAACACCGCATAAGCGAGAGAAGATGCGATGCCTCCATTCACAGACCACTGAGTGCTGATCAGCAGTAATTGGCAGGCCACAAGTGTGGTTTTTGTGGCTGGACGCATGCCTTTGAACTGGGCCATGCGGAAGAACTCCAGCAAACCCAGATGCACAATCACCCCCAGGGCGATCGTGAACCACCAACCACCCAGACCCACCACCACCAAACCAAACAGACCCACCAGCACCCCGCTGACCAGGCGTTTGTGATCGGCGGCTCGCCTCTTGCTCACGGCCTTTCCGGTTGTGGCGTCTGAAATCACCTGTCAGATCCCAGGGCCCGTCAGGCCAGAACCTTCACCATACCGGGCACCTGAACAGGCCATCGTTGATGCTGCGACTGCAGCCATTGGCTTCGCTCTGCAGAGATTCTCTCTCCAGGTACGAGCAGGGGCACACCGGGCGGGTAGGGGCAAATCAGCTCAGCAGCAATTTGATCAGCGCACTCCGCCAATGGGCGAATGCAATGGGGAAGCCGCTGTGCTTCATCAGGGGTGAGCTCAGGAATCGACGTGCTCTGCAACGGCGGATCAGGGATGACCGGCAGCGGCACACCATCACCCTCACGAGCCAACGCCTGCCAAATCCTCTGCAGTCGCTTTGCCAAGCCCCGATGCCGAGCAAATCCAAAGCAGAACGTTAGACAAAGAGGCTCAGGCAACTCAGCGATCACGCCCTGACGCATGCAGAACTCATCCGCATCCAGACCACTCACACCAATCTGGCCCGTTGCAAGGATCAATCGCAAGGGATCATCACTGGGATGGAACAAAACGCCCTGCTCTCGCAGAGCATGGATCAGCTGGTTGGCTTGGTGCCGACGAGCCTCGAAGAGCGAAGTCCAGCGGCTGGACAGCAACCAATCCAAAGTTGTCTCACAGGAAGCCAGCAAAAGGGAGCTGGGACTCGTGGTCTGAATTCTTGCCAGAGAACGTTGAACTCTCTCGTGGTCCAACCTTTGAGAGCGATGCCACAGAACTGCGGTCTGCGCGAGACCAGGCGCAGATTTATGCAGGGAATGCACAACCAGATCAGCTCCGGCAACAAGAGCAGACACAGGGCTGTCCTGCTCGGCATTAAAGGCCAGATGGGTGCCATGGGCTTCATCCACCATGACCGGCAATCCCCTGCTGTGGAGTAGTTCGATCAGCTCCACAATCTCAGCGGAGTAGCCGTGATATGTGGGGTGAACAAGAACAGCACCAGCAATGGGACGACCTGGATCAGGCCAGGGGTCCAGGCTCTGCCGCAGGCCCTCAGCGGTCATCGCCCCGGCGTGACCGCGATCGGCAAAAAACGGTACCGGCAGAAAGACCGGCATCACGCCCCCTAGCTCGCAGGCAGCGATCAACGAACGATGGGCATTACGAGGCAGCAGCACAGCCTCTCCCGGTTGCGCCATCGCAAGCAGACCAGCCTGAAGCAGACCAGTGGCACCATTCACGCCAAACCAACAGTGATCAAAACCCATCGCTTCAGCCAACCGCGCCTGACTGGTTGCCACAGCACCGTGCGATTCGAGCGGACCTCCGATCTCCGGCAACTCGGGCAGGTCCCAGCTGCCCGGTGATTGACGCAGCAAACGCTGCATCAGTGGCGGCAAAGCTGCTCCACGACCATGCACCGGAAGATGCAGAGCCAGACGTCGATCCGGTCGCAGAAGCTCGAGAAGCGACGGCATGAACGCAGGGAATAGACAACAGAGCGCGGCATCACCAGCTGGGTGATGCCAGCTGGACTTTCCCCATGCAGCATGGCAACTGCTGCAGCTGCTGACCGATGCTGATCGGCATTAATCGGTCCGCTCTCTGCAACACAGAAGCATCGAGCAACCTTTTGGACTCTCTAGGATCCACACTCCCTAGCGCTGCTGGGCGTGGATTCGCTTCGCTACAACCCGGGCCGAGATATCCGATGGCTCCTGTTGCGCCCGTGGATCGGCATACCGCGCCTGATCCAGATCTTCTGGGCTCTAATGGGACTGGTCTTGAGCTTGCTGCTGAGGGGCGGCAGCAACGACCCCCGTGTTCAGCGCGATCTGGCTCGCACTCTGCTGCGCACCCTGACCAACCTCGGGCCTTGTTTTATCAAAGTCGGACAGGCCCTTTCGACCCGTCCGGATCTGATCCGTCGAGACTGGCTGGATGAGCTGACACGGCTTCAAGACGATCTGCCGTCCTTCGACCACACGATCGCTTTGAACACGATCGAAACGGAACTGGGTGCTCCAGTGGATCAGCTGTTTGAGGAATTTCCCGATACACCTGTTGCAGCCGCAAGTCTTGGGCAGGTCTACAAGGCTCGGGTCAGTACACAACGCTGGGTCGCCGTCAAAGTCCAGAGACCCAATCTGACCTTCATTCTGCGGCGCGACATGGTGCTGATCCGCAGTCTCGGGATTCTGGCCGCTCCATTTTTGCCACTGAATCTGGGCTTTGGCCTCGGAGAAATTATTGATGAGTTCGGCCGAAGCCTGTTCGAAGAAATCGATTACTGCTGCGAAGCAGACAACGCCAGGCACTTTTCAAGATTGTTCGCTGACAATGACGCAGTCACCATTCCCGATGTCGACGAAGAGCTCTCAAGCCGCCGAGTTCTGACCACCAGCTGGATTCAGGGAAGCAAGCTTCGCGATTCACAGGAGCTCAAGTCCCAACGCCTTGATCCCGCGGCTCTCATTCGCACAGGCGTGATCAGCGGACTCCAGCAACTTCTGGAGTTCGGTTACTTCCATGCCGATCCCCACCCGGGCAATCTCTTTGCACTCCCTGGTCGCAGCGGCGATCTCGGACACGTGGCCTACGTGGATTTCGGGATGATGGATTCCATCAGTGATCAGGATCGCCTGACACTCACAGGAGCTGTGGTGCATCTGATCAACCGTGATTTCGAAGCGGTTGCCCGAGATTTCCAGGAACTCGGATTCCTTGCACCCAATGCTGACCTGACACCGATCATTCCCGCCCTGGAAGATGCCCTGGGAGGAAGTCTTGGAGATTCTGTCGGTTCGTTCAACTTCAAGGCAATCACCGATCGTTTCTCGGAATTGATGTACGACTATCCCTTCCGGGTGCCTGCACGTTTCGCTCTGATCATCCGAGCAGTGGTGAGCCAGGAAGGCCTTGCTCTAAGACTCGATCCCGACTTCCGCATCATTGCGGTGGCCTATCCCTACGTGGCCAAGAGACTCCTCGCTGGCGACACCAGAGAAATGCGAGAGAAGCTTATGGAAGTCATCTTTGACGAGCAGGGAAATCTGCGCGTTGAACGACTTGAAAGTCTTCTCGATGTAGTTGGCAATTATTCGGGGGGTCAGAGCAGCGGAGAACTGCTGCCGGTGGCCGGGGCAGGTCTGCGTTTGTTGCTGAGTCGAGATGGAGGAGACCTGCGTCAGCGCCTCCTGCTGACCCTGATCAAAGACGACCGCCTGAACCTCTCAGATCTGAAAGAGCTGACTGCCCTGATGCGAAAGACCTTTGGACCTCGTCAAATCGCCGAGGGTGTGATTCAACGTCTGAATCCGCTCGCGGCCTGATGAGGCCTAACGCCCCGTCACCCCTGCAGTAGCAGAGCGATAATGGCGTCTCAACGATCCTTTTTCTGACTTATGTCGATCGCGCCCGACACTGCTCCCATCGAGCTCGATCAGGCTCAGATCGACTTGCTGACCGAAGCATTCGGCGGTCTCAGCATGGATGACATCCTTCTCGACTACGCCAACCTGCAACAACCGCCCTATGCGATGGCAGGGCTGGGATTGGCAATCAGCGTGGTTTGCGGACTCACCTTCTCCAGGCTGGTTCAGAACCGTCTGGATGGCTGGAAAAAAGACAGGCTGCCATTGCTACCCCTCGGCAATGCCGAAACCGTGATGAGTTATTCGGGGATCCTGATTGGCGTCACCTTGTTCATCGGGGGCTCTCTCCAAGTTTTCGGCTTTGCTTCAGGTGCCGCCTATCTCAGTGCACTGGTGCTCTCAATCCTCACCGGAGGTGCACTCTGGGCTCAACTTGAGCGCTTGATGACCCAGGTCGAAGCTGGAAACTTCAAAGCAGTTGATTTCGACAACTTTGACGAATTCTTCTGATCACTTCTGTGCAATCAGCGGGTGTCAGGCCAGCACATAAGCCTCGAGCTGAACATCACCACGGCGCAGTAGCTCCAGACCTTCGCGTTCGAGCTTGCGGGTGCGATCACGACTCATTTTCAGCGATTTAGCAATCGCTGTGAGGCTCATCGGATCTTCCCCGTCCATCCCGTAGCGCATCCGCAGCACACGCTCCTGAAGTTCAGGCAGCTGACCCAACAGATCACGCAGATCTCCCTTCAAGCACTCACCTTCCACCTGCTCGCTCGGCAGTTCACCATCTCCTGCCAGCAGATCCAGCAGTTCGGTGTCATCACCGTCGCCCACCTTCATCTCCAAACTCACAGGCTGACGCGCACGGCACATCAGTTCCTTCACTTCCTCTTCCGGCAGCTCCACAAAGCCCGCCAGTTCGGTCACCGATGGCGTCCGACCCAGCTCTTGGCTCAGTTCACGCTGACCTTTCTTCAGCTTGTTCAGCATCTCCGTGATGTGGATCGGCAACCGGATCGTCCGGCTCTTCTCCGCAATCGCACGCGTGATCCCCTGACGGATCCACCAATACGCATAGGTGCTGAACTTGTAGCCCCGCGTCGGGTCGAACTTCTCCACACCACGCACCAGACCGATCGTTCCCTCCTGGATCAGGTCCAGCAGTTCCATATTCCGCTTGGTGTACTTCTTGGCAACACTCACCACCAGGCGCAGATTCGCTGCCACCATCCGCTCCTTCGCGCGGCGACCAGCTTGCAGCTTGCGCTTCAGCTGCGCTGCACTCAGTCCTGCTGCTTTAGCCAGCTCTGCAGGGGGCACCATCTCGCCACCACGCTGATCGCTCAGCTCTGCTTCTTGAGCTTCCAGCTCCATCAGCTCTTGCACCTGACGACCCAGCGTGATCTCCTGCTGATGGCTCAGCAGCGGCACACGGCCGATGTCACGCAGGTAGGAACGCACAAGGTCCGCATCTGGTAGCAGGGCCAAGGGCGACATCGTCTAATTACGAAACCTATCCGTTTCTTAATTTACCATCGTTTACAGGCGTTCCTCGCTAGGGAAACTCCAGAAAAGATCCAGGGTCAGAATGAGGAAACTCCTGGAGTCCCCTGTGACCTCCGCAACCGCCAGCAGCAAAACCACCAACAACATCAGCACCAACAGCTTCAGCGCTGCTCACCTTCTAGTGGTTGAAGACGACACCTCCATAAGAGAAACCGTGAAGGAGGCGCTCAGTGCCGAGGGTTTTGAGGTGAGCGCCTGCGGGGATGGAAACGAAGCCCTGGCCATGCTCACCGGAACGCAAGCCGACAGCATTGATGCCCTGGTCCTTGATCTGATGCTTCCAGGGATGGGTGGGCTAGACCTCTGCCGCAAGCTCAGGGAACTCAATAACGCCACGCCGATCCTTGTCATCAGCGCCAGGGACAGCGAAACCGATCGAGTCCTCGGCCTCGAGGTGGGTGCTGATGACTATCTGGTCAAACCATTCGGGCTCAGGGAGCTGGTGGCCCGATGCCGCGCCCTGTTGCGCCGTTCCCATCGAATCAGCCCCGAATCCACGAACAAAATTGACGTTATTGAACATGCCAACCTCTGTCTTTACTGCCAGGAATTCCGGGTGACGCGGGACGGAGAGGATCTCAGCCTTGCCCCCAAGGAATACAAGATTCTGGAACTGCTGATGCGAAACCCGAAGCGTGTCTGGAGCCGCGATCAGCTGCTGGAACAAATCTGGGGCATCGACTTCGTCGGAGACACCAAAACCGTCGACGTGCATATCCGATGGTTGAGAGAAAAGATCGAGACCACTCCCTCCTCTCCTGACCACATCCGAACCGTGCGTGGATTCGGCTATCGATTCGGCTGATTGATGTGAGTTCAGTTGCTTCGCTCATCCTTGGCATCACAGTCGGTGTGGTGAGCGGTTGGGCTTTGCACAGCCGTTTCAATCTGAACGCCGGTTCCCGAAGGCATTCAGCACAGATCTCGCCAGTGTTGTCCGGTCACTCGCTGAGTACAGCGCAACTGCTGGCCTGGATCGATGCAGCCACCCAGGGATGGCTCGTTCTCACACCGGATCTCACCATCGGTTTCATCAACTCAAGAGCGGAACGATTGCTTCAGTTCTCCAGCAATCGCCTCGTTCGCGGACAGGCACTCGACGAGGTTCTCAAAGTCTCTCAGCTCGAAGAGTCGATTGTCAGCGTGCGGTATCAACAACGGCCGCAACGCTGTGAATGGGAACAGCAAGGTGTGCCTCTGGAAGCCATCGTGCTGCCCGGTTCGGACGAGTGGTTGCTGGTCCTCCTCCAGAACAGACAATCGCTGGAAGCACAGCAGGAGCAACAGGAACGCTGGGTGAGCGATGTCGCCCATGAACTGAAAACACCACTCACGGCCCTGATGCTCGTGAGCGATCGACTGGAAACTGCAGTCTCAGCCGATGACGCCATTCTTGTGGAGCGTCTGCAGAAGGAACTCAGACGTCTGCAATTGTTAGTGGAGGATTTGCTTGAGCTCTCCAGGCTGGAGAACATCCTTCCCCATGAGCAGGGGGGCTACTCACCGGTCAATCTTGCAGAGCTGGTGGAGGCCGCCTGGAACAGCATCCGTCCGCTTGCAGATCAGCGCGAGGTGAGGCTTTCCATAAACACCCAAGAGCCAGGACCACTTCTTGGAGATCAACGGCGATTGCATCGAGCCATCCTCAACTTGCTCGATAACGCCTTGCGCTTTTCGCCTCAGGGAAGCGCCGTGGACGTGAAGATCCTCCCCAGTGGTGGCTGGTGGCTGGTCTGTGTCCGGGACCATGGCCCAGGTCTGAGTGAAAGTGATCTCAGCAACATGTTCCAGCGCTTTTACCGCGGCGACCCATCGCGGGCCCGCTCCCACCAAAGTGGCAGCGGCCTAGGACTGGCCATCGTCCAACAGATCGCCGTGAACCATGGAGGCCGAATTCAGGCCCGAAACCACCCCGACGGAGGCACATCGCTTGACCTGTTGTTACCGCGCGGTGATCACTAAGACACAACCGAGCTGAATGCACCAGCGAATTCAGAAACTGATGTCCGCCGCGGGGCACTGCTCACGCCGCCAGGCAGAGGAACTGCTGCGCCAGGGTCGAGTTGACGTCAACGGAACGATCGCAGCACTCGGAGATCAGGCTGATCCGGAAACGGATCTGATCTGCGTGGATGGGACGCCGTTAGCCAAGGTGACAGAGGAGCGAGTGCTGTTGCTCAATAAACCTCCCGGTGTGATCAGCAGTTGCCATGACCCTCAAGGTCGCGAAACCGTGCTGGACCTGATCCCAGCCGAGCTCAGGCAAGGTCTGCATCCGGTCGGACGTCTTGATGCCGACAGCCGTGGAGCTTTATTGCTCAGCAACCAGGGAGAGCTCACCTTGAAGCTCACACACCCCCGCTATGCCCACAGCAAGACCTACAGGGTGACGGTGACCGGAATACCGGATCATTCGAAGCTGGAACGATGGCGACAAGGCCTGGAACTCGATGGCTCTCGAACCCTCCCTGCCAGTGTGAAACTGCTCCACAGCAAACGTGGACACAGCACCCTGGAAGTAATTCTTCGAGAAGGACGTAACCGGCAGATCCGCAGGATTGCCTCGCTGCTCGGTCATTCCGTGCTCGACCTGCAGCGGGTTGCAATCGCTGGACTGGCTCTTGGAGCGACGAAAGAAGGATGCTGGCGCCAGCTATCCAGGCGAGAATGGCAAGGCCTGATCAGCTCTCAGGCAGGTGAGGCGTAAACCGGCCATGGCTTTGTTCAAACGTTCCTTCCCATGGCGCTGGCGTCGAAGTCGCCAGATTGAGGCCAATGCAACGGATCAAACAGCCAAAGAGGCCCCGCTGATCGAGGCTGGTCAACGTCTGAAACAGCACCGTGAACAACGCGGCCTGAGCCTGAGAGATTTATCTCGGGAGGTGCGCATCACCACACCAGTGCTGGAAGCACTGGAACGCGGCTGGTCAGACCGCCTACCAGAACCGGCTTACCTGGTGGCAATGCTGCACCGTCTGGAGCAATACCTCCAGCTCGATCTCAACAGTCTGAGCGGAGCACTGCCTGAAGACTGTTTTCAACAAAGACTGCCCCGAGAGCAGAGGAGGACACGTTTCACGCTTGGAAGCATTGACATCTTCACCACCTGGCAGGGAAGCCTCGTCTACATCGTTGTCATCAGCGTGTCTTTACTCGCGCTGAATCAACAGCAACGACAACTTGCGATCGACAACACCAAATTCTTCATTCCTGTTCCTCTGAATCTTCAGCAGGATTCCGATGCACTGTTGCAAGGCCTGCGCCCGCTAGCTGAGCTCAGAACACAGAAGCCGGTTGACTCCGTCGCAAAACTCCTGGGCGACCAACCGCTGCCTGGTGTGCTTGAAGTCACCCTCAAGCAACCAAGCACGTTGACCCTCAGCAGTGAAGGCGGCGATCGCAGTTCACTTCAAGGGGCAATGGGCACGCTCACCCTTCAGCTATTGCCTCCTCTTGAGCTCAGCGTTCAACCAGCACCAACAGCAGGAGATGTTCGATGGGACGGACTCCCGCAAGAGGCGCTGAAGAATCGACCAGGGATTTATCGCCTTGACCAGACGTCGGCACGCAATCCATAACCCTGAAGTGCACCTTCAACCGAATCGTCAAACGCCGCTAAGCGCCAGTTCCAGTTACCTCCTACCGTGCCTGGGGTATTGAAGCGGGCAACATCGTCGAGGTGCAGCAGGTCCTGCAGCGAAGCAATCACCAATTGCGCGGATGTCGCCAGACCCAGCTCCAGCAGCTGCCAGCCAGGAGCCTCAATCGGACATTCGAGACAACTGGCAAAACGAGCACGGGAGTCGCCATCAAGCCTTTGCCACCAGCCCAGACTTGTGGGGTTGTCGTGGGTTCCTGGATAGACCACCCATCCGGTGCCATGGATATTGGAAGGAAGGTAAGGGTTCTGGGGATTGCCATCAAAAGCGAACTGCAGCACTTTCATTCCAGGCAGATGAAAACGATCACGCAGCTGCTCCACATCCGTAGTGATCACCCCGAGGTCTTCGGCCACCAGAGGTAAGCGGCCGCCTGCATCTCGACGCAGACAGCTGAGCAACTCACGACCGGGAGAACGTCGCCAGGCTCCGTTCATGGCTGTGCTGTCCCCACCAGGAACAGACCAGTAAGACGCCAGTGCACGGAAATGATCAAGCCTCAGTCGATCGGCGAGCTGCCACTGACGCCGCAGACGATCCCTCCACCAGCGAAAACCGGTGCAGCGATGCCGGGGCCAGCTGTAAACAGGAGTTCCCCAGAGCTGACCGGTCTCGGAGAAATAATCAGGCGGAACACCACTTTGTTCTCGCAGCCTTCCATCCGCAGCAATGGAAAACAACGAGCGATGACTCCAGACATCAGAGCTGTCGCGAGCCACATAAAAGGGAAGATCCCCGAGAATCTCCACATCGAGTTCACGGGCAAGCTCGCGCAGCCGCGTCCATTGCCGGCTCAGATGCCACTGAAGGAGCTCCTGCTCCAGAAGACGATCCTCATGGGCATCGCGCCACTCCCATAGCGCGGTCTGATCGTGAACTGCCAACTGTTGAGGCCACTCCCACCAGGGACGACCCTCGTTTTGTTCACGCAGCACCATGAAGGCAGCGTGATCTTGAAGCCAGCGGGACTGATCCCGTCGCCAGCGGTCAAAGTCCGCGTGGTTTGAGTGCGGCAGCTGGTCCCAGCAATGGCGCAGTTGCCTGGCCAAAGCTGCAGCCCGCCTGTCTGCGAGTGGGAAATCCAGTAGAGCTTCGGCTGCCTCAACACCCGGAAGAGCCTCTAAATCACCAGGTTGAAGAAATCCCTGGTCACTGAGATCCTTGGCATCTAGTAGCCAGGGATTGATGGCAAAACTGGATGGAGAGCTGTATGGAGACCCCGTTCCGTCTGGTGGTGACAGTGGCAAGATCTGCCACACGCCGATTCCTTGCTGAGCAAGAGCCTTGAGCCAGTCGCGGGCAGGAGCTCCCAACCCCCCGCAAACAGGTGAGCCTGGCAGGGCAGTCGGATGCAACAGAACACCGACGCGACGACGCGGCAGAGAAATAGAGGTCACGCACGACTCGCTTGGCAAGGCAACGACTGACAAGCCAACGACAGGGCCTCAGAAAAGAGCGGCATCACCAAGGTCTTGGCCGTCCATCCCGTCATGCACAACGCGTTCAAAAAACTGCTCCAACGTGTCGTTGCCATAGGAGGGCGTCGCTGCACTGTCGTAGTGCTGACGTTGTTCGTCCCAGACAAGCATTGACTCTCCAGCGTAGTAGCGGCCGATCTTGCCGAATTCAGCGGCGTCCTCAAGCGAGGGGAACGTCCCGGATAAAAATTCAAGACAGCCAACAGGAAGATCCATCAATGCAATCGGCAGGGAAATCATCCAAGGTTTTTTACCTAAAGCCTTGAAGAGCATCTCTCCCTGCTGTCGAGCACTTAATGCCTCTCCGGGTCCTCCAATCGGCAAAATTTGATTGATCTTGTCTTGGTCAACAACACAATCACTGAGAAAAGACGCCAGATCAGACTCACTGATTGGCTTGCAACTTGCCAGCTCACCATCTCCGAACATCACGTACGGGGCTCCCTTGCGACAACTTTCAACCTGCGCTCCCAGGCTTTTGAAGAACGCCGTCGGGCGAACAATCGAATAGGTCACATCGCTGCAATTGCGAAGCTCAGCCTCCAGCGCAAGCTTCGCCTTCTGAAATTCCAACAGAGGCTTTTGTACACAGATCGCCGACAACAGAACGAAATGCGAAAGTCCTGCTTTTTTCCCCTGCTGATAAGTGTTGAGGGTGGCCTGGTAGTCAACGGCCCACGAATCCTTGCGTCCACCAGTGCGTGATGCGAGGCAGCTGATCACCACATCCACTGGCTGATCAAAAGCATGCCGCGCCAGTGAATCAGCATTCGTGACATCACCGAAACGAACCTCAGCGCCAGGAAAATCAGCCCTCACGCTCTCCTGATTTTGACGGCCACCCACACCACTGCGCTCACGAGCAAAAGCAACAACGTTGTAACCGCGCGTGATCAGCTCCTTCACCACGAAACGACCGATATATCCCGTCGCACCAAAGACCACAACACGCACCTTGTCCGGCGAACGGTCTCGGAAGTCGTCGTTCAGAAGCATGGGCATGGGGTCGACACCATCCATTATTCGCTTAGAACCAGTCGAGACTGCGGCTCAGTTCTGGAGGATTCGGCGCAATGAAGGACGAGGGACCGACAGGTGATCCTTCACCGAGCCGATTGACGCGATGGTTCGGGAGCCATCCCTTCAGAACCATTATGAGAATCGCCGCTGCTTTGGCCGGAGCGAGCCTGATCGCTGGAGGGCTCGGGTTGATCTGGCCAAAACCTGACCCAATAGCGGCGGAACCGCCCTCCGCGGATGATCCGGCCAGCCTGGCACCACTTCCCAAAGGTCCAGTCATGGTGCTGGTCGTGGGCATCGATGCGGATGGCATCAATGATTTAAGCAACAGAGCCGCTCCCAAAGGACCGGCCAATGCCGACAGTCTGATGCTCATCCAGATCAGCCCTGGCGACCCCGTGGAAGTGCTGCAGCTGCCAACAGAACTCGCGGTGAATCTGCCAGGGCGCACAACACTGCAATCGCTGGCTGATGCCTATCGGCTCGGCAGCGTTGCCCTGACTGCCGATGTCGTTGCTGAAGTGGTGGGCTTGAAGGAGGGAGAACCGGAACGGTTCGTGGTCATCCCCCGCCAAGCTCTTCGCAGTCTTGTGGACGGACTGGGTGAAGTGGAAGTCACGCTCAATAAGTCCTATGAGCACAAGGACTCAGCTCAGAACTACAGCGTGAACTTGCAGGCAGGACGGCAAACACTGAACGGCCAGCAGGCCGAACAGTTGGCCCGCTACAGACCTGAGCCCAAAAATGATCAAGCACGGCGAAGCCGGCAACAAAGCCTTCTGAACGGGATTCACGAACAGCTGAATCAACCCAATGCGATCGCCCTTCTGCCCTCTGTGATTAGCGAAGTCAGCGCCCAGATGGAAACAGACCTCACGCCCATGGAGATGATGAGCCTGGCAGCCGCAGCGCTCAGCAGCAATCAGCCGCCGGTGATCACTCAGCTGGAACTGGCACCCCGAACGGGACAGCAAGTGATGCGAGAACTCAAACCGAACCAGCAGCTTCCCCTCTGGCCAGTACCTCCTGGCGATGCTGCAGACAACTGATCAACCCTCTTGGGTCATCATCAGGACCCTGCAGGCATCCACACCATGGAAGACCATCGGTGCGACGTTTAGGGACATCCCATTCGCCGCCAAGTTGTACGAGTCCCAGCAGGGAGAGGTTGAGCGCCCGAGCGAAGGCCACAGACGCTGGGACGATCCCAGCAAAGCGACCATCAGCTCGAGGCTGCGCCAACATCAGCACGGGGATTCGCCAGGCAGCGAGAGCTTCCAACCAGCTGCCCTCGCCGCTTTCATCCACGCCGGCATCACCGCTCAACCTCAACAAGGTCAAGGCCTTAGAAGCACTGATCTCTGAAGTGAGTTCTCGGAGTAGTGGGTGCGGCGCAAGGCCGCAACCCTCCTCCAGGAGAACAGCTCCGAACTCGTTAGCAAGAGAGCGACAGGCTGCGGACATCTGCAGTTCAGGCAGAGCACCGGCGCCGATAACAACCAGGAGGTTCAGGGACATTCCGGCACGTTAAGAGGACTGATTCAGGAAACGGCCAGGAGGAATGGGACCGCGCACCCTTACGATCGGACAACCAGTTTCTCGTTCGCGGGCATCGTGACCGGATTCCTGACTGCAGCCCGCGCCGAACAGGAGAAGATCCAGAACGACACGAGGCGTCTGCGGCTTTTCACTGGAACCTCCAATCCTGCCCTGTCACGTGAAATCGCCGCCTATCTGGGCGTACCGGATGGTCCAAGAGTCTGCAAACGCTTCGCCGACGGTGAGCTCTATGTGCAGATTCAGGAATCCATTCGGGGCTGCGACGTGTTCCTGATCCAGCCCACTTGCGCTCCTGTGAACGATCACCTGATGGAGTTGCTGATCATGGTGGATGCCTGCCGACGCGCCTCCGCCAGACAGGTCACCGCTGTTGTGCCGTATTACGGCTATGCCAGGGCTGATCGCAAAACAGCAGGCCGTGAGTCGATCACCGCGAAGCTGACCGCCAACCTGCTGGCGACCTCCGGTGTTGACCGAGTGCTGGCGATGGATCTCCATTCCGCTCAGATCCAGGGTTACTTCGACATTCCCTGCGATCACATCTATGGCTCTCCAGTTCTTGTCGACTATTTATCCGATCAGGACCTGGGCGAGGTGGTGGTGGTGTCTCCGGACGTGGGCGGTGTCGCACGCGCCAGAGCCTTTGCCAAACAGATGAATGATGCGCCTCTGGCCATCATCGACAAACGGCGCACAGGTCATAACATGGCCGAAAGCCTCACCGTGATTGGTGATGTGCAGGACAAGACCGCCATTTTGATCGACGACATGATCGACACAGGTGGCACAATCTGCGCCGGCGCACGCCTGCTGCGAGAGAAAGGGGCGCGGCGGGTGATCGCCTGCGCCACTCATGCCGTGTTCTCCCCACCTGCGGCGGAGCGTCTTTCAGTAGACGGTCTGTTTGAGCAGGTGGTGGTGACGAACTCGATTCCAATCCCTTCAGACCGTGTGTTCTCACAGCTGAAGGTGCTCTCGGTCGCCAACATGCTGGGCGAAGCGATCTGGCGGATTCATGAGGAGAGCTCCGTCAGCTCGATGTTCCGCTAAATCCGTGACCAGAGCTCAGCAGCAGCTCCGTCGGACGACCGCAAGCGTGATTGCTGGAATGTTGAGCCTTTGCGCTGCAGCTCCGGCATCAGCACAGCTTCCGTCTGTTCAGCCCAAACGCACACTGGGAGTCTGGCTGACCAATAGCCCAAGCCGTCTTTACTACGACCGTCAATCTCTCATCCGGGCCATGGATGAGCTGAAAGCAGCAGGCTTCAATGCCATCTATCCCAATGTCTGGAGTCGCGGCACAACGTTTCATCGCAGTCGTTTCGCACCGGTTGAACCAGCATTGAAGAAAGCTGGGCTTCAGCTCGATCCCATCTGCACCCTGACTCAACAGGCTCGTCAACGCGGGATGAAAGTCATCCCATGGTTTGAATATGGACTGATGGAGCCCGCCGATGCGGCGATCGTGCGTCAGCAGCCTGAGTGGGTCTTAGCTCGAGCTGACGGCAACACCTTCATGACCATGCATGGCAAGAACATGGTCTGGCTCAACCCCGCCCATCCCGAGGTACGCGAACGTTTTATCGGCCTGGTGGTAGAGGTAATGAAACGCTGCCGAATGGATGGCCTGCAGCTGGATGACCATTTCGCATGGCCAGTGAAACTGGGATATGACCCTTACACCTCTGCGTTGTACGAAACGCAGACCGGCGCACCACCACCGAAGGATCACACCAATCGCTATTGGATGACATGGAGACGCCGTCAGCTGACAGGCCTGTTGAGGGCACTGAGAGAACGCTTGGAGAAAGAATCTCTGCCTCAACGCATCAGCCTTTCGCCAGGACCTTTTCGATTTGCCTACAACCACTGGCTGCAGGACTGGGAACTCTGGGCAGTTGGAGAACTGATTGATGATCTTGTCGTACAGAACTATGCCTATTCACTCAAAGGGTTTGCCAAAGATCTCAATCAATCTGCTTTGCGTAAAGCGCGTCAGTGGGGATTGCCGGTTCAGATCGGCGTTCTTGCTGGTTTCGGGAAAAGGACAACACCAATCCCTGTCCTTGCCGAAAAAAAACGACTCAGCAATGAACAGGGTTATGGAGTGATTTACTTCTATTGGGAGGGATTGTGGGGAGTTCATAGCGGCAAAGAAGGATCGATCTATCGACGCAAAGCTCTGCAGGAAATGGGTTCTCAGAACCAGTAAGCACGAATTAATTATCAAGAGCTGGGCTACCGCCGCGAATAACTCAAAAAGGGTCGATGTGTTGCCTTACTTGACGACTTAGATTCAAGAGTGGGATGAGTTGAAGACACGCCCCAACTTTCTTCTGGCCCGTACAAGCTTTAAATTCAAATAATGAAGGATCCGACCCTCATTGCTCGAAAGCTGATCAGCGAGCTTCGCGACGAGATGTCAGATGCTGCCAGGGAATTGCGTAATCGAGCCAGCTGGGATCTGCAATGCCCTGTGATTGTGATTGATGCCAGAGAGCATCCCAAACGAGTTCTGAAAACGTCGGTGCGAGGTCTCACTGGAACCATCACAACAAGCAATGTTATCGACAATCCACTGTTGCGATCATTTCTGGCTCGTTCCAAGGAGGTGGGCACCGACGAAGCCCTTGATGAATTCATGCATGGTCCGGAAGCAGAACACTTCTCCATGCTCTGGGATCGCTATGCCGATGAACGCCATCGTCATGGACTCGCTGTTTGGTCGTATTCCGAAGCAGCCAAATTCGCCCTCAAATCCAAGCAGTGTTTCGAACAAGGGGACATTGCCTGTGTCGCCATCACGGAGGGGAGCGAGACAGATGATCACGGCGTTCTCACTTTTTCAGTGGATTCCAGCTGGCTCTCCTGAAACCAGCGGATCCACAACGCTGAATGATCTTTCGCGAGAGTTGGACAGACTTGTCCGACTGGGGGCAAACCAAGAGCGCACATGTCATCAAATCGAGCCCGCCTAGACGTCTTGGTGTCTGAGTGCCGGCAGACGTTCGTGGAAGCAGCCATCAAAGTCAGCGCTATGAAGGCTTGGGATTTCTCCTGTCCTTGCGTCGTTCTCGATGGTCGTACGGATGAGATCAAAGCGGTGGTGATCGGCGTAGGTAGCATTGGCAACCTGGTGCCAACATCAGCCGCTATCGATCATCCAGAGGTCAAAGAATGGCTTCAGATCGCCACGGAGAAGAGTCCCGAAGTGGCCTTCGCCGAGATGCTCGATGGCGACGAGGAACGCGCCAAACGATTTAATGAGGCTTACGAACGACTGATTGAAGAACGTCGATCCGGAATTAAAGGCCTTTGGTCCGCCGATGATCTCTCATCATTTGTCTCCAGAAGTCAAGCGGCATTCCCCAAGGCCATCAGCGCGATTGCACTTCTACCGGGGCAAGAAGGACAAAGTCACAGCATCCTCACGTTTGAGAGTGATATCAAGTCTCTACTGAATTAAAGATCATAAACCAACAAGATTGCTCAACAACAAACAAACACTCTGACTTAAACTAAGCATCAAGTCCGCAAGACCTACTTCTATACATACTGAACTCTTTAAAGACGGCTTCCGCCTCGCGAAAATCTTTGTCTTCTCGTAAAAAATAGAGTTGAGCTTTCCACCATTCCCAGGTGTCTTCATAAATATCTTTTTTCAGGAGATCCTCCAGAACTTCGCTGCTCATTCCTCCTCTCCAAGTCTCTGCAACCTAGAGAGCATCATTCCCGAGTCAATTCAGTTTCACAGGGCGTAACGCAGTGGTGATGAGCGGCACAAAACACCACCCAAACGCTCAAACCTTCTGAACGTTGCACAGCCCATCACCCTCGGCCGAATCGAAAGAAAAAGCGTCAGGCTTCCATCAACGTCACCACTTCACGGGTGTTTGTGGAGAGATCTGCCGAAGCAAGTGTTGACAAGGCCCGCTTCACGGCAGCCTGACGTTCGCTGCCGTAAGTGCGCCAACGGCTAAACACCTTGGCGAGCCGCGATGCTGTGATGGCATTGCGCTGATCCACGGCGATGATCTGTTCGGCCATGAACTGATATCCACTGCCATCAAGGGCATGGAAGACACGAGGATTACCAACAAGCCCACCCAGCACAGCACGTACTGAATTCGGGGCCATCGGGTCATAACGGGGGTGGTCCAGCAAAGCCGCAACCCTCTCAAGAGCATCTGCGCGCGGTGTTGAAGCTTCCAGCGAAAACCAGGTATCGAAAATCACCGGACGTTCCTGCCAGCGATCGTGGAACGATCGGAGAGCCTGGTCGCGCTCATCACAGTCAATCGGCTGCAAGGCCCGCAGGCCGGCACGCGCCAACGTCATCGAGGGTCCTTCCACCGCCTGAGCAGCATCGGAGCGGGCCCCTGAATCACCGGCAGCAGCCAACCAGCTCCAGATCAGACCCGTGAGCTGGCGCTCGCCCTGGCCCGCGGGCCAGACTTGATCCAGGCTGGACGCAACGCCATCGAGCCTGGACGTCAGCAACGGTGCCAGCTGGGATCCGAGCAGCTCTCTCAGTTCACAAGTGGCTCTCTCCAGAGCAGGAGGGTCGGCTTCTTTTTGCAGTGACTCAAGTTCGGCAGGACCAGGAAAAGCCAGGAGAGTGGCCAACACGGCAGGGTCTTTTTCGCCATCAACAGCGAGGAGCTGGCCAAGGGCATCCAGCATCCGTGACTCCAGTTCTGACTCAGGAGTTCCTGCTGCACGGGGAAGAATCAGCCGCTTCCACAGCTGCTGGCCAGCATCCCAGCGGGCAAAGGCGTCGTTATCCCCAGCAAACAGCGCAAACAGATCGTCGAGGGCCTGGCCGGATGCCCAGGTCACCGGAGCTGAAAAACGTCGGAATAACGAGACAACCGGGGGCTGTGCAGCAGGAGACAACCCCTCCAGGACAACGGTCTGTGTCTCCTGATCAAGCACAAATAGCCGTTCTTCTCCGGCACCTTCATTGGCCTGCAGGACAGACCAAAGGACAGGAATCACCAGTGGTTGCTTCCGTTCCTGACCTGGCGTTGGAGGCGTGGACTGCTGCAGCGTCAGGCTCAGACGTCCGGCTTCGCCATCCCAATGAGATTTCACCGTGACATGAGGCGTTCCCGCCTGGTGGTACCAGAGCCGAAATTGCTCGACATCAAATCCGAGAGGCTGACCATCTGCTCCCGCGCCATCCACAATCGCGTTCACAAAATCCTCTGTTGTGGCGGCTTCTCCGTCGTGCCGCTTGAAATACAAGCTCATGCCTCGCATGAAACGTTCAGGCCCAAGCAAGGTCCGCAACATGCGAATCAGCTCCGCCCCCTTTTCATAAATCGTGGTTGTGTAGAAATTATCAATAGCCTGATAAGAGTCCGGCTTCACCGGATGGGCTGTTGGGCCTGAATCCTCTCGAAACTGCGTATTGCGAAGCATCGCTGCATCTTCAATCCTCTTCAAAGGTTCGGAATGAAGGTCGGCGGTGAAGCACTGATCTCGAAACACCGTGAGACCTTCTTTCAGCGACAACTGAAACCAATCACGACAGGTAATTCGATTACCGGACCAGTTGTGAAAATACTCATGCCCAACAACACTTTCAATCCGCTCTAGTTCCCCATCTGTTGCGGATTCTGCATCAGCAAGAACCAGCTTGGAATTAAAAATATTCAGACTTTTGTTCTCCATTGCGCCCATATTGAAGTGGCGCACCGCGACGGTATTGAACTCATCAAGGTCGTACTCGAGTCCATAAACGGACTCATCCCATGCCATGGAACGCTTCAACGACGCCATGGCATGGGCGGTGAAGGGCTCATCACCTGCTTCCACATGCAGACGCAGCGTGACGTCCCGCCCGGAAGCAGTGGAGTAATGATCTTTGATTTCGCGCAGGTCGCCAGCAACGAGAGCAAACAGGTAAGAGGGCTTGGGGAAGGGATCTTCCCAGACGACCTCGTGCCGAGAGGCGTCGTCTGCGAGAGCCGAAGCACTGATTTCGTTTCCGTTGGAGAGCAGCACGGGAAAGCGTGCGCGATCCGCCTCGATCCGAACCCGGTAGCGGCTCAAAACGTCGGGACGATCTGGATGAAAGGTGATGCGTCGGAACCCTTCTGCCTCACATTGCGTTGTGAGCATTCCGCCACTTTCATACAAGCCTTCCAGTGAGGTATTGGCCTGAGGATCAAGACGACTGACAGTCGTCAACGTGAAGGGCTGAGTTGGCGGTGAAGGGATTTCCAGCTGCTCATCATTCAAGAGATAGCTGCTCGACTCCAGGGGATGCCCATCGAGCAAGATTGAAATCAGCTCTAGATCAACTCCACGCAAGATCAGCGGAGTGGCTGCCTTTGAATCGGAGGGCTCAAGGTGCAGATCAGCCGTGACCAAAACTGAATCAGGCTGATGCACCACCACATTCAGCTCAATCCTGGGGATGGAAAATGGGAAAGGCCGATAGTCAGACAAACGCTTAGGCGGGGTAACTCCCGCCCAGCTGATGGCCGACTCAGAGGATGCGGTGGGAACCATGAACAGCTCACTCTGCTTTGATCTTGGCTCCCTGAATCAAAAGGTGGCGGGAGGGAAAACCTCACCAATCAACAAAAATCGCGGATTCAAGCTTCAGCTTTGCGAAAAACGGTTCTTCAGGGTGGAGAATACGCCGCCCGTACTAATGATTGGAACGTCGATGTCTTGGGAATCACAAAAGAAAGTTTCAAACTGAGATCAAAAAGTTAACCAAGCTTTCTCAATTAACTTAAACATTTAACGCAACAAACCTCATGAATGAAACTTACATTCGAGACTCAATAAGCTTAATCAAGAGGCCAGACCTACACCAACAATTGCTGGAACAGGCCTGGGCAATCAAATGTCAGCTTCCTGACTGAGACTTCAATAGATTCTCTGCCTTTGTCACCTCTTTCTTGTAATCCTGTGGCAAGTCCTTGCCACAACGGATGCCAACGACTGGCAACAATTGCAACGCCAGACCATTGGCGACCTCCTCTGGAGTCAACGCCTGCCCTTTCTTGACACCCTTAATCTTGGAACCGTTGACTTCTTTGATGTAACTGACCATTGGAACCATGTTGGCCTGCATTGCAGTCACGAATGGAACCTTGCTTTTCGACAAAATGCACATATTGATTGAAGCGATTGAAACCATCCGCTCGATTTCAATCCCCGTGGCCGGGGTTGTTGCTCCAGCTGCCCCTTGAGCGAATGCAATTGAAGTATTGAGAGGAATCGCTGCGAGAAGCAGACCAGTTCGAAACGCCTTCGGAAGACTGGGACGGGGGATACGCACTGACAGACTTAGGGGAGCGGTCCCATGCTGCCTCATATCAGCGAAAAATGGCTAGGAAGCGGTTGCGACAAGATCCATCCCTTACCAGCAGCGGAACTGCTCAGTGTCCGGACAAAGGGGTGCTTCCAGGTTGAGAACAGAACCAGCATTCCTGTCATGACGTTGGTCGGCACTCAGCTCAAACCACTGCCAGACCATCAAGCCAGTCAGGGCTTACAAGGACTTTGATAACGAGACAACAGTACTGATCCAGAAAAACGCACTGCTTGGGACCGACGTAGACAGCGAAGAAAACTCAACTCACTCAGTGTCAATCGGAGCGGAAGCATCTTCAAGACGGGTTTCGTGGTGATGTTCCACGATTTCCAGATCACCTTTCTGCCAGCTGTAGATCGCACGTGATCGGAAACGATCCTGATCGATCAATCGTGTGTATTCCTGCACATCCCAGTCCAGGTAATGCGATTCGAAGACCACTTCATGTTCATCCACCTGACGAATCCGCGTTCGCGACTCGACTTCTTCGAGATAGGCACGACTGCGTAGCAACTGGTGACCCATCAGCGTTGCTTCCATGACGCCTTCACGCTGGTAACGGGGTTTGCGATCGAAGAAATCTGTTTCATGTTCAGGCCACCAGCTCATGCGGTAGTGGGGCTTGCCAACACGTGATTCCGCAAAAATCTCCACCCGGATCATCATGTCCAGGAAAAGAACTTCCTCATTCTTAAAAACGTATTGACGTCGTGAACGCCAAAGGCCGAGATTTCGCGCAAACCAACGCCTGAGATTGCTGTCAAGGTAAACCCGCTGCGAAGCCGGGGACTCACCATCCGGAGGTGGAGCACCACGGCGTTCAACAGGAAGAAGGGCCATGAAAAGTCCTGACTGACAACAGTCTGTTCAAAATCGTCTTAGCGGTTCTGCTGACCTTTGCAAAAACCCATAAGGTAAGGCTCATCTTTTGGAGCAACACTTGGTGGGCGGGATCGATCCCACACCACGTCAGCAGCTGACTCTGCTCCTAGTCGCAGGTCGTCACCATCTCTCCAGCGGTGATCTGCGTTCGCTGATCCAGTTCCTGGAACAGGAGGACTGCGGTTTTGACGTGACACTCCAGGTGGCTGATCCTGTGGAGCACCCAGAGTTGCTGGAACTCCACCGATTGGTGGTGACGCCTGCATTGGTGAAGCTTCAGCCCATGCCAAAGCAGGTTTTTGCGGGTAGCAGCATTTTTCAGCAGCTTCGAGGCTGGGTGCCTCGCTGGCAACAGGATGAAGTCGTGAGCGGACTTGGCCTGAGCCTGAAGCCCACGGAACTCGACGGAAGTCGCACCCAGCGCGAGCTTCAACTCGAGGATCAGCTGTTGGTGCTGCGGCAGGAAAATGAAACCCTGATTGACCGCCTGCAATCTCAGGAGCGTCTTCTGAGGATGGTGGCCCACGAACTTCGCACGCCCCTAACAGCCGCAACACTGGCACTTCAGAGCCAGCAGCTTGGTCAGATTGATCTCAACCGATTCCGCGACGTCTTAAAACGTCGCCTCGATGAAATCGCTTTGCTGTCCAAGGATCTGCTGGAGGTGGGGAGCACACGCTGGGAAGCTCTCTTCAACCCCCAGAGACTTGACCTGGCCAGCATTGCCGCAGAAGCCATCCTTGAACTGGAGAAGCTTTGGCTCGGCCGGGACGTGACCATCAACACCGACATTCCGGCCGATCTGCCACTCGTCTTCGCTGATCAGCGGCGCATGCGTCAGGTGCTGCTCAATCTTCTGGAGAACGCACTCAAATACACCCAGGACGGCGGCACGATTGCACTAGCCATGGTTCATCGCACCAGTCAGTGGGTGCAGGTCAGTATCAGCGACAGCGGTCCTGGCATCCCCGAAGCAGAACAGCAACGCATTTTTTTGGACCGTGTGCGGCTGCCTCAAACCTCTGGAGGAACATCGGGATTTGGAGTTGGACTTTCCGTCTGCCGACGAATCGTTGAGGTGCATGGCGGACGCATTGGAGTTGTCTCAGAACCAGGAAAAGGAGCCTGCTTCACCTTCAATGTCCCTGTCTGGCAAGGACAAGGACAAGAGAAGTTGACCGCTGCCTTGACGGAGGGTCAGTCGGAACCGTAATTTCATTTGGTGCTCGGGAGAACACCTGAGAGCACGGCCTCGCCCCCATCGTCTAGAGGCCTAGGACACCTCCCTTTCACGGAGGCGACAGGGGTTCGAATCCCCTTGGGGGTATTGATTGATTTGCTTCGTGCAGCATCACATCCAGAGAATGGATGTTTTTTTATGACAATTGATCATTGACTGAGGAGCTCATTTAAGAACCCCAAAAGCTCTACTCAAGAGAATCGCTCAGGCCTCAGTGAATCTGCGAATCGTTTCTTTCTCAACCGCAAGGAGATTGTCATTGAGGTCTTGTCGCAAACGCTGTTCAATCAGTGCCACGGGCATGCCCATGCATCCCTGAACGGTGAGTTCGTAAAGAACCAGTGTTTGATCAGGAACAGCCTGCAAACGCCAGGCACCCTCGAAACGCCGAAAATCACCTTTCAGCATTTTGAATTGAAGCAATCCTTCGGGACGATGCTCCGTAAGTTCCAGCTGGACTTCAGCCGAGAATTTCAGGCCTAAAACCAGTTGCTGACTACCAACCTGGGCGAGCGTGACTCGATTACCTGAACGCTCAATCAGCTTGCTACTGCTGAGATTGGGGATGAAATTGCTGAGACCTTCATAGTCAGTGAGCACCTGCCAAAGGTGATCCACTGTTTGATCCGTTCGCAGCTGAACAGCCAGCCGACGAACCCCTTGCGGCAGACGCTCAATGGTCTGCTCAATCGTCTGCTGACGGCCTCTAGTTGCTCGCTGAAGAGTCGTCAAAGAGTCGGCGAAGTTCAACCTGAAGAACTTAACAAGGGAATCCTAAGGGAAGTCAGGCTGAAGACCAGACCGCAATCTGATGTGAAGGTCGGGTCGACTTAAGGCCGACGTTGATGACACGACTATGATCGCGCGATCTTTCAAGGGAACCGAGATTCCATGCGTGTCAGCTCGGCGGGTACCAGCAGCTACAACGAACGGATGTTCACGCTGGTCGTTGTCTGGCTGCAGGCCGGCAAACACATTCGATCGGAAGAACGCATCACCGTTTCCTACGACCGCCTGCAAACCACTGTCCAGACCATCAATGCCAGAGGTGGCCGGATTCAGTCTGTGATTCCAAACAATGAGCCAATCCAGGCTGGTGAGCAGGCTACAAAAGCTACAACCGCTAAGGCTGTTGCTGCCAAGGCTTCTTCCTCGAAGGCTTCTTCCTCGAAGGCTTCCGCCTCAAAGGGTTCTGCCAAAAAGGCTTCCGCAAAGCCTGTATCCAAAGCAGCTGCAGCTAAAGCTTCTACCAAGCCAGAAACCAAAGTGGACGCTTCCAAGGCTCCTGCAAAGCCTGCTCACCAGTCGGTTCCCGTCAATCTCTACAAACCCAAGACCCCATTCGTGGGAACCGTTCTGGACAACTACAGCCTTCTGCAAGATGGGGCTATCGGACGGGTCCAGCACATCACCTTCGACCTCAGTGGTGGTGATCCACTTCTCGAATACGTCGAAGGTCAATCGATCGGCATCATTCCTGAAGGGACCGACGCCAAAGGAAAGCCACACAAGCTGCGTCTTTACTCGATTGCCAGCACGCGCCATGGAGACGACATGGCGGGCAAGACCGTCTCACTCTGCGTGCGCCAGCTCGAATATCAGAACGAGGCAGGAGAAGAGATCAAAGGTGTCTGCTCCACTTATCTCTGCGACATCAACCCTGGAGACAAAGTCAAGATCACAGGCCCAGTTGGCAAAGAGATGCTGCTTCCTGAGGATGAAGAAGCAAATGTGATCATGTTTGCCACCGGCACAGGCATCGCCCCAATGCGCACCTATCTGCGCCGCATGTTTGAAGCCAGCGAACGTGACAAAAACGGTTGGAAGTTCCGTGGGAAGGCATGGCTGTTCATGGGTGCTCCCAAAACTCCAAACCTCCTTTACGACGACGATTTCGAGAAGTATCAGGCTGAATATCCTGACAACTTCCGCTACACGAAAGCGATTAGTCGTGAGCAGAAAAACGCGAAAGGCGGTCGCATGTACATCCAGGACCGTGTCCTTGAGCATGCCGATGAAATCTTCTCAATGATCGAAGATTCCAAGACTCACGTCTATATGTGCGGACTGCGTGGAATGGAACCCGGCATCGATGAAGCCATGACAGCGGCTGCATCTTCCAAGGGCCTGGACTGGTCAGAGTTACGTCCTCAGCTGAAGAAGGCAGACCGATGGCACGTTGAGACTTACTGAGTTTTCTCAGTCAGATTCAAGACAAAAGCCCGCCGCATGGTGGGCTTTTTTTGTTTGGGTTGTCCCGAGACGACGACAAAACGTCGCGGGATGTTCCGGAGCACTGTCAGCGCGGGGATTCCTGGTTAAACCTGCGTCAGAGCTTCCGGTGTCATGAGCGCAACGATGACAAACCCGCTGAGGGTCGGCCTGCGTCAGGAGCGCGTGATCGCTCCCCAATGCCTGGTGATCTTCGGCGCAAGTGGTGACCTCACGCATCGCAAATTGGTGCCGGCCCTGTTCGAGTTGTTTCTACAGCGACGCCTGCCCAGTGAATTTGCAGTGCTGGGATGTGCTCGGCGCCCATGGAGTGATGAGGAATTCCGCCAAAAAATGGCGGAAGCCATGGAGACCTCGGTGAATGAGAACCGTGCTGCCTGGGAGCAGTTTTCGGCAGGAATGTTTTACGAACCGGTGGATCTTCAGCAGCCCGAGGATCTGGTCAAGCTCGGGCTCCGACTGGACGAGATCGACAGGACGCGAGCAACCCGCAGCAACCGTACGTTTTATCTATCGGTTTCACCCAAGTTTTATGGCAGTGGCTGCCGCTCTCTCGCCGACGCCGGCCTGCTGAAGGATCCGCAACGCAGTCGTGTGGTGATCGAAAAGCCCTTTGGCAGGGATTACGGAAGCGCCCAGAACCTCAATCGGGTGGTTCAGAGCTGTGGTCAGGAAAATCAGATCTTCCGCATTGACCACTATCTGGGCAAAGAGACCGTTCAGAACATCATGGTTCTGAGGTTTGCCAACACAATTTTCGAGCCGATCTGGAACAGGAACTACATCTCAAGTGTTCAGATCACAGCCGCGGAAACGGTCGGTGTAGAGGAGCGAGCCGGCTATTACGAAACATCAGGTGCACTCAGGGACATGGTGCAGAACCACCTGACCCAGATGCTGGCAATTACAGCCATGGAAACGCCTGGACGCTTTGACCCGGAAGCAATCCGCAGTGAAAAAGCGAAAGTTTTGCAGGCGGCACGGCTGGCGGACGAAAACGAACCCTGGAACTGCTGCATCCGCGGTCAGTACGGCCCCGGTGGCACCCAGGACTCACCTCTGCCCGGCTATCGCCAGGAGCATGGCGTCGATGCCAACAGCACCACAGAAACCTATGTGGCGATGAAACTGTTTATCGACAACTGGCGTTGGCAGGGCGTGCCCTTCTATGTGCGCACAGGTAAACGACTGCCGAAGCGCCTCAGCGAGGTGGTGCTCACCTTCAGGGAGGCACCGGTGCATCTCTTTGATGCCGCCGGCGGAGGGCCAACCGCTAATCAATTGGTGTTGAGAATTCAGCCGGATGAAGGTGCTGAATTCCGTTTTGAAGTGAAGTCTCCAGGTTCCGGCATGCGCAGCCGACCTGTGGAGATGGAATTTTCCTACGACGAATCATTCGGAGAGCCATCCGATGAGGGCTATGTGCGTCTGCTAGCCGACGCCATGCTCGGCGATCCCACGCTGTTCACTCGCAGTGATGAAGTGGAAGCAGCCTGGCGTCTCTACACCCCTCTTCTGGAGCTGATTGAAGACAGCCCCTGGCAGCTGCCGATTCACCCCTATGAATCAAGAACCTGGGGACCTGCTGCATCCGATGCCCTCCTTGCCCGTGATGGCTTGCTCTGGCGACGTCCATGACCAGATCCGACTGACCACACCTGTCCCAATCAACCGGCTGCACCATGTCCCCCCAGCTCACACTTCAAACCCCTCTCGAACTGCCGCCCTCTGAGGTCCCCGGCTATCTCGAACAACTCTGGTCGCGGGATCAGCCCAACAACCTCGGTGCCCACACGTTCTGCCTGCTAATCTGGCAACCGGCCTGGGTTGAGCAACAGCTGGTGCGCACCGGCCGCCTGGATGGCCCGATCACTGGCGTGCAGAGATCGCAGCTGATTGCAGCAGGACGTCAGTCCGTCGTGGATGGAGATCTGCCCATCAGCACACCACCGCTCACTGAAGCAGTGGCGACGTGCCTCGGCCAGATGGACGGGGGACATACCAGTGAGGATCTGAGAGGCCAGCATGTTGATGCCGCTCTCAGCAATCTGCGCCCGCGGCGCCTGATCACCCTGGCGCCCAGCCTTGATTCCGAACAGCCGCTTGAAACGCTTGTGGCTGCCTACTGTCCGCTTCCGGAAGAAGGCGGTGGAACTGTTGCCTGCGGGGATGTGGTGGTGTTGCGTGGAGGCAAGCCTGCCCTTCAGGAGGGTCTCGCGATCCTCGATCCTCTGTTGCCAGAGGAACTGCCCGCCTGGGTGTGGTGGAACGGAGCCCTTGATGAAGCCCCGGAGCTCCTGCAACAACTTGCCAGCTCACCGCGCCGTCTGATTCTCGATTCCGCCCTGGGAGAACCTGGCTTCTGCCTCAACCTGTTGGCCTCCAGAATCGAAGCGGGGCAGGCAGTCAACGATCTGAATTGGCTGCGCCTTGGCAGCTGGCATCAGACCCTCGCCATGGTCTTCGATCCACCGCATCGCCGCGATGCCCTTGGCCATGTGGTTCAGCTCGACATTGATGTCGAAGGCGACCATCCAGTTCAGGGGCTGCTGCTCGGATCCTGGATCGCCGACCGCCTTGGATGGGAGCTGCAGCACACCCAGCGCAACCCTGACCAGAGCATCAGCGCGAACTTCAAGCGCACTGATGGAGCTGATGTTCAGATGCGCGTGTCGCCAGTGCCGATGGGGCAACCCAGCATTCATCCTGGTCAGATTGTGGGACTGCGCCTGATCTGCAAACCAGACAATCAGCCTCCGATCTGCGTGATTCTCTGCGCTGAGTCCGGGGGCTGCATGCGACTCGAAGCTGGTGGAATGGCCAGCATGGAGTTGATTGAAGAGGTCGTTCCAGTGCAGCATTCCCCAGTCGAGGCGGATGTGTCTCGCCAACTGGAAGGCGGCCATGACTCCACCAACCCTCTGCTGACTAGAGCGGCCCCGCTGGCTGCCAAGCTAATCAGCTAATCCCCCGCTGAGCGGGAGCTCTCCTGTCGCTCCGCTCCAACCCTCTCCGCTCACACCATGGCCTGCGTGATCGCTGCTCCGGCCAGCGGCAGCGGAAAAACCCTGCTCAGCCTCTGCCTGATTGCCTGGGCCCGCCAACTTGGGCACAGAATTCAGCCCTTCAAGGTCGGCCCCGACTATCTCGATCCGCAGCTGCTCTCGTTAGCGGCGAACCAGCCCTGCCGAAACCTTGACCTGCCTCTATGCGGCGAGGAGTGGGTTCAACTCAGCTTCAACGGTTATGGCGGGCGTTGTGACATGGCCCTGGTTGAAGGCGTGATGGGCCTGTTCGATGGCATTGGATCCAGCTCCGAGGGGAGTACTGCCGATGTAGCTGTGAGCCTGGGCCTTCCGGTGGTGCTGATAGTGGATGCTGGAGGTCAGGCCCGATCTCTCGGCGCACTGGTTCGAGGTTTTAGAGATCTTGATCCACGCCTCAATCTTGCTGGCGTTGTGCTGAATCGAGTGAGCAGTCCCAGGCATCGGGAGCTACTTGAGGAGGTGCTCACGGACATCGGTGTGCACTGCCTGGGCTGCCTGCCCGGGGATCCCAACCTGGAGCTAGCAAAACGACATCTCGGTCTTGCTCCCGCCCATGAGCTGAGCTCCCTACAACAGCGACTGGGGCGCTGGGCAGCTCTGGCGGAGCAGCACCTCAACATGGGAGTGTTGGCTCCTCTCCTGAAAGCACCAAGGCCTGGCCCGGACCCGATTCGGCATGTCCTGTCTCCAGCGCTGGAGACATCACAGCAACAATCATTGCCCGTGGCCGTCGCACAGGATGAGGCTTTCCACTTCCGCTACCCCGAGATGCAGGAGTGCCTGGAGCTTCTGGGGATGCCAGTGCTGCCCTGGAGTCCCTTAAGCGATACGACTCCACCAGCAGAAGCGACCGGCCTAATCCTGCCCGGGGGATTTCCAGAGCTGCATGCAGACCAGCTGAGTGAATGCAAAACAACCTTCTCAGCCCTGCACGCATGGATTCGCGACAAGCCGATCTACGCCGAATGCGGAGGGATGCTGCTGCTAGGTCGAGGCCTGGCCGATCCGGACGGAACACTGCATGCGATGGCTGGTCTCCTGCCGTTTGAAGCCAAACGAGGACGGCTGCAGGTGGGCTACCGACAGCTGGAGGCTCGAACCGACAGCCTGCTGCTGCGTCAGGGTGAAAGGCTTAGAGGCCATGAATTCCATCGCTGGCAACTGTGCCGTGAATCGGATGAAAGCGTTGGCAGCTTTGGGCCGCTGTGGCAGGTTGAAGGTTGGAAAGTTGAGCGAAGAGCTGAGGGATGGAACCTGCCCAATCTCCACGCAAGCTGGGTCCACCTCCACTGGGGCGGATCCTCGACGATCCCCTGCAGATGGCGCGCCGCGCTCGGCTTCGCAGCGAAGCGGAACGTCGCCGCTTTGTGACCCGCCACACCCGGCAGAGATCGGCCACTCTTCAGGAACGCTGGCGTTTTCTGGTGGAAGGAACCGTTCAAGGTGTTGGTTTTCGGCAGGCCTGTCGTCGACGGGCTCTTGAACTGGGCCTCAGCGGCTGGGTCCGCAACCTGGATGACGGCAGAGTGGAAGTGCAAGCCGAAGGTGATCAGCTCCCCCTCAACGAGCTGAGGCTTTGGTGTGAACAGGGTCCCAGCGAAGCGAGGGTTCGTCTTGTTCGGCCCTGCCAGATGCCGATCACCGGTGCCGACTGGTTCGAGATCCGCCACTGAGAACCTTTTGGCAAGAGGTTGCTTGCGAAGCCAAATCAACTCCTGATGGTCACAATCTCAGCAGAGACGGCTGTTTCCGGCCATGAGCAATCAACGCCAGCTCTGGCTACTTCGCCATGGAGCCACCGAGTGGGCTCGCACCGGACGTCACACAGGCAACACCGACATCCCTCTACTGCCAGAGGGAGAGGAGGAAGCCCGGCAACTGGCTCCTGTCTTAAGCCAACAGCATTTCGCGGCTGTCTTCAGCTCACCTCTTCAACGTGCTCGGCGAACCTGCGAACTGGCAGGGCTAGGCGCAAGCATGACCGTGATGAAGGAGTTGCTGGAATGGAATTACGGAGATTACGAAGGAATCACCACCTCTGACATTCAGCGCAAGGTGCCGGCGTGGAATGTGTTCACCCATGGCTGTCCGAATGGTGAAGACGCTGAAGCCGTGCAAGAACGCTGTGAAACCGCGATACGGCTTGCCATGGAATCGCCCGGAGATGGAGACGTTGCACTATTTGCCCATGGACATCTTCTACGGGCCTTGACCGGGACCTGGCTTGGCCTGGGAGCCGTGGGCGGCAAGCTGCTGATGTTGAGCACCGGAAGTCTCTGTCTGCTCGGTTTCGAGCATGGAAATCATGCGATCGTGCGCTGGAATGCGCCCGCTGACGGCCGGTTCTGATGAGCGACACAACCCTCTGGGCGGAACTGCTGGCCTATGGCACCGGCATTGGGCTGTCGCCGATTCATATCGCCGTTCTCTTGCTGCTACTCCTGGGCCCGAATCCCATCAAACGAGGCGGATGGTTCGTCGCAAGCTGGGTGATCACCACACTTCTTGCCGCCACGCTTCTGGTCACTGTCGGCCATTCCCTTGTGCTGGATATGAGTCATGGCTCCCATCACCGCACGGGCCTGGATCTGCTGGCAGGCGGAGCGCTGGTCGCCATCGGCGGACGGGAACTGATCAAATCCTTCACCGAAGGTTCGGAGCCGCCGGTCTGGACCAAAGGCATCGACCGTTTCCTGGCCATGCCGCTGCCGCTCCTGTTGTTGCTGGGTTCCGTCGGCGAAATCATTAGCCCCGACGACATCGTGCTGTTCGCCAAGTCAGCTGGAGTGGTTCTGTCCGCGCAGTTGCCCACCTGGCAGGAAGCAGTCGGTCTGATTGCTTTCACAATCGGAGCCAGCCTGTTTCTGCTCACTCCTTTGGTTGCCGTTGTGATCGGCCGCGACAAGGTCGTTCCACTTCTCGAGAAAGGGAAAGAGCTGCTGTTTGCCAGGGGAAGTCTTGTGGTTGGTGGGGTCAGCCTGGGGCTGGGGATCTACCTGGGATGGCAGGGCATAAGCGGACTAACAGCGATCTAATCCGCATCGCGAGCCTTTAAAAGGGTGGCCATCACCGATTAGCCAATCCCGCGTAAAGCCTTGCTCCAGGTGGCTGCATTGCGTTGGCTATCACCCACTAGGTACACCCCATGCCTGGCACGACTGACTGCCACATAAGCCAGCTGTTGATGGAACACCTGCCTCTCTGGTGCAAGACGTTCAAGGCTGCGAGGGAACACATCATCAGCAACAAAAACCTCACCAAAGCTGCTGCCCTGACTTCGATGCACCGTGAGCACTGCAGCAGGTCCAAGTGATGCAAAAGCATCCCTCACCAGGAAGTAACGGCGCCAAAGCGATCGCCCGCCACGTTTCCCGGCGTTCCTGGCTTCCTGAGCCAGACGCCTCAGCAGTGCATCCAGTTGCTCCCTCGCCTGACTGCCGATAGGAGGCTGAAGGCGCAGCTTGAGCTCAAGCTCGCCACTGCGAACCTTCGCATTGAGGGTCTCAATCACGGGCACGCCCAGTCCGGCCAACGACAGCTGCGCTTCACCAGCGACACCGAACTCCGCCAGATCGCAGCGTTCCGGAGACACGTCTTCAACCACGAGTTCTCGGTTGGAACCCAACACCAGATCGGGTTCCTCACCGGTCTCCCCTCCGTCACTGGAGGCCGGTGCCATCACCGCAGTGCGCGTGATCAACACCTCGCCTGGCAGCACAGCCATCTGATCAGCCATCTCTCCATGAATGGCCCTGCGGGCATGGGGCACCAACGCTTCCAGGCGGCGATTGGTGTAGCAGAGGATTCTCGCCGCATCGGGGTTATCGCAGGCCGCAGCACGGCGCAGACCCTCCTGAGCACGCGATAACCAGTCACCTCGACTCAGCACTCCCACCTGACCGAGATCCGAGCGAACAGGAGGCAACAGCGGTGGTACTTCGCAGGGCAAGCGACCATCGCGCAGACAACTGGCCAGTTGCAGGACAGGGCCCTGGTGACGAACAACCTCACGCAAGCAGGCGGAAACAGCACGATTCATGCCAAATACCGGGCTTTCGCTTTCACCCACTGGTGGCAACTGGGCTGGATCACCCACAAACACCAGTCGCGTTTTAAAAGGGTGGGCACACTGCAAGGCAATGGAAAGCAGGGAGCTGTCGACCATCGAGGCCTCATCGACCAGCACCAGTCCGAGATGCTCCAACGCTCCGGCCGTTTGTTCAGTGGATTCGCACAGCTCCCGATCACCCTGTCGCTTGAGCTTCAGACGCAACAAGCGATGAATGGTGGAGGGGTACCAAGTGGGCTGAAGGCCTTCGAGGTTGAGTGCCTGACGTAAAACCCCGACAGCCTTGTGGGTTGGAGCCACAACGGTCCAGCAGAGACCGCTGCTTTCCACTTGCCGCAGCAGGCGCATCGACAGGAAGGTCTTGCCACTGCCAGCAAAGCCACTGAGGACGAAGGGAAGACCAGCGTCCTGCTGTTGCAGCCAGTCGGAGAAAGCCTCTGCGGCCTGGTGTTGATCCTCGGTGAGGCTCAATTCAGCGTGAGGGAATGACGTCAACCCAGAGCGTTGGTGATCAGTTGCGTCAATTGAAGCGGCGATCCCAGAAAATTGAGGCCAAGCAAGGCAATCATCGGGCCGAGCAGGCTCCCAACCAGCACTTCCTTTCGGGAATGTCCAAGTCGTTCTTTGAGTGGTTTCTCAAAGGGTGTCTGCCAGAGAGATTCCGGTAGAGCATTGAGCCTTTCAGCGGTGAAACCGGCGGCACGCCTCACACCACTGGCGTCGTACATCACCACGAACGCCACAGTGGCGGCCAGGGCAAAAACGGATGATGCGAATCCCTCTTGCCAACCCACCGCCGCGGCCGTTCCGCTCACCAGTGCTGCATGGCTCGATGGCATACCACCGGTTTCAATCAGCACCGCAGGCCTCCAGCGGCGAAAGACGATGAGTTCAATCACCAACTTCGACAGCTGAGCCAGACCACAAGCTGCAAGACCCCAGGCCAGGACTCCATTATCAAGAATCTGCAGGGGGATACTGAGAGAGACGTCGTCCATCGTCAACGGTCCCGACTGGCCACGTAATCGGCCAAAGCCAGCAGAGGTTGAGCCTTATTTTTCCAGGGCTCCAGGGCAGCTTTAGCTTCTCCCACCAACTCGAGGGCGCGGGTTCTCGAAGGCTCCAGACCGATCAGCTTGGGATAAGTGGTCTTGTCTGCTAGAAGGTCCTTGCCCGCCGTCTTGCCCAGCACCTCACTGCTGGCAGTGACATCAAGAATGTCGTCCACAATCTGGAACGCAAGGCCGATGCCATTGGCATAGGTGCGCATGGCCTGAACTTGGGCATCACTGGCACCACCGATCAAGGCACCGGTCACCACGCAGGCCCTCAGCAAAGCAGCGGTCTTGTGCAGATGGATGTATTCCAACGTCTCCAGGTCGACCTGTTTGCCTTCGCATTCGAGATCAACCACCTGTCCCCCTACCAGACCAGGCGCTCCGGAGACCATGGCAAGTTCTCCTACCACCTTCACCAACCTCTCGGCAGGCACATCGGCACTGCGCACCGACACCATCTCAAAAGCACGACTGAGCAGCGCATCTCCGGCGAGGATCGCCATGGCATCGCCGTACACCTTGTGATTCGTCGGCCGACCTCGCCTGAGGTCGTCGTTGTCCATCGCCGGCAGATCGTCATGGATCAACGACATGGTGTGAATCATTTCGACCGCGACGGCCGTGGGCATGGCCTTTGAGGAATCTCCACCCACCAGCTCACAGGCCGCAAGACACAAAATCGGTCGTAATCGCTTTCCCCCCGCCAGCAGGGAGTAGCGCATCGCTTCCCTAAGAGATTCTGGCCGCTCAGGCCCCATCGAGGCGTCCAAAGCAGCTTCGACGCGCTCGCGAGACTGATTCAGATAAGCCTTGAAATCAAAGCTCTGCTGGGGCTCACCCGGCGGCGGAACGCCTTCAGGGCTAGTCGCCGTGGCGGTCATGGGGAGCGCAACGCTGGGCGAATTCTGTCAGGCCGGCGGGCACGCAAGCACCATCAGATGATCAAGTCAGCCAGATCGTGATCGACCCCGTGGCGACGGCACCAGGCCACAACAGTGTTAACCAGAAGCATCGTGACGGTCATGGGACCAACGCCTCCGGGCACGGGCGAAAGCGCGGCAGCAATGGGCTCCAACTCTGCTGCGATTACATCTCCACAGAGTCCGCCCTCAGGACGCCGATGGATCCCAACATCCACCACGACCGTGCCTGGGCTCACATGCTCTGCTCCAAGCATTTCCGGACGACCGGCCGCCACCACGAGAATCTCTGCCTGACGCGTCAGAGCAGCAAGATCTCTCGTTCGTGAGTGGGCAATGGTCACCGTTGCGTTCGCGGCCTGCAGCATCAGAGCCATGGGCTGCCCCACCAAAATGCTGCGGCCGACCACCACGGCACGACGGCCCGCAGGATCGATATCCGCACTGCGCAGCATCGCCATCACACCGGCAGGAGTACAGCTCCGGGGGCCCTGTTCGCCCTTGAGCAACCGGCCAAGATTCAGCGTATGCAGACCATCGGCATCCTTTTCAGGATCAATCGCAGCCAACAACGGTATTTCATCCAATCCCTGCGGGAGCGGAAGCTGCAACAGGATCCCGTCCACCCTGTGATCAGCATTTAATGCACGGATCGCCTGCAACACCTGATCAGGCGAGGCATCTGCTGGAAGGTGAGACCCATAGCTCTCAACACCGACACGGGCACAGGCCTTTTCCTTGTTGGCCACGTAGACCGCACTGGCAGGATCATCACCCACTCGCAAAACAGCCAAGCCCGGCGGGCGACCGGCAATCTGGATTGCAGATTGGACCTGAGACTGCAGCCGCAGCTCGAGTGTCTTGGCCAGGACCTTGCCATCCAACCTGAGGGCCATTGCCATCTGATGTATGTGAATCCAGCATGCCGCTCCGGCAGAGCTAGCGTTTGTGCTGAATGCTCCCGGCTGACTTGCGTTCGCATCGCCTTGCACGTCTCTGGAGGTCCTGGCTCAGGAGCGAATCACCTCGCCGCCCGGTGCTGCGCTGGAACAGGTTGCAGAAAGCCACGCTGCTGATCCTCTGTGTTCTGGTGGCGCTGGTGTCCAGCTGGCCCTGGCTGGTGGAACCCGACCTGCGACCAGGCCTGGCCGCTCCCTTTGATGCAGAGGCCCCCAAGGACGCCAGGGTTGTGGACAGCGAAGCCCTGGAGCAGAGGCGCTCAAGCCTGGGATCCAGCACCTTCGTGCAGGTTCTGGACCCTCAGGAAAACGAGCAGATCCGCATGAGGCTGGAGCGACACCTCAGCGAATTGGAACGGGTCGCGAACAGCATCGATGCCGAGCGAATCGGACCTGTGAACCTGTCTCTCAACGAGCAGCAATGGCTGGAGAAACGAACCCAGGATGAGCGTCGGGATTGGGATATGGCTCTTCGCCGAGCGCTCGACAGGATGCTCAGTCAGGGGCTTGTCAACACCCTGGCACTGGAACAGCTCCAACGGGCCAGCGATCTGCAGCTCGAAGACCTCAATCAAGGCACGCCAGCGGGCCGCAGTCTGGGCAGCAAGGTGCTGACCACAACGCTTCAGGGCGCCAGCAACCTTCAGACCGATCCACTGCGAAGCCAGAGACTGATCGAGGAGCTGATCACCCAACAAGGAATCCCCACCATTGAAGTCAATCGCGGCGATCTGATCACCCGCAAGGGCGAGTCGATCAGCTCACAGGCCTACGACGTTCTCGATTTCTTCGGAATGGTGAATCGCCGGCCGAAGCTGGGGATCTGGTTCACCCGTTTCACAGAAGCACTGGCCAGCTGTGGGGTTCTGCTGCTGGTCATGCGCCGCGAACGTCCCTGCCTGGAGGCACCCCATGGCCTGCTGGCCTTGGGTCTGTTGCTGCTGGGTCAGGCCTGCAAACTCTGGTTTGGTGCTTCGGTGAGCCCCCTGGCAGTGATCGTGCCGCCCACCCTTCTCCTGGCTCAGGGCCTTGGCACAACCAGTGCATTGGCCTGGATGGCTGTGGCCAGTCTTCTCTGGCCAACCCCAGTGACTGGCCTGGGGGAAGGGCGCCTGCTGATTGCCGCTGCCACAGCCACCGTCGCTGCATTGCAAGCAGGTCGCTTGCGCAGCAGAGCACAGTTGCTGCAACTTGCCGTCTTGCTGCCGCTGGGTGCATGGCTGGCCGAACTGGTGTTGATGAACCGAGAGGGCCAACCGCTTGCTGGGTCATGGATCCGCTTGCCATCCGATGCCGGGGAACTCGCCTCGGAAGCCTTGCTGCTTGGGCTGGCAATGATGCTGGCGATCCTGGTCATTCCTCTGCTGGAAAGCTCCTTCGGGTTGCTGACAAGAGCACGCTTGATGGAACTTGCTGATCAGGAACGCCCGTTGCTGCGGCGGCTGTCTTCAGAAGCCCCAGGCACCTTTGAGCACACCTTAATGATCTGCGGCCTGGCCGAGGAGGGTGCGCGCTCGATCGGCGCCGATATCGACCTGATCAGGACAGGATCTCTTTATCACGATGTGGGCAAGCTTCATGCTCCCAACTGGTTCATCGAAAATCAAACCAGTGGAGAAAACCCACATACTCGGCTCAACGACCCTTTGGCCAGTGCAGGAGTCCTCCAGGCCCATGTGGATGAGGGGTTGAAACTGGCACGACGACATCGGCTTCCTCGCCCGATTGCAGACTTCATTCCTGAGCATCAGGGCACCTTGCGAATGGGTTATTTCCTGCATCAGGCCCGGCAGCAGAATCCCGACATCTCCGAGAAACGCTTCCGCTATCACGGACCGACGCCGCGCTCTAAGGAGACCGGAATCATGATGCTGGCGGACGGCTGCGAGGCTGCATTGCGGTCACTGCCGCCGGACACGAGTGATCAGGAAGCTCGTGACACGGTCAAGCGGATTGTTGAGGCGCGCATCAGCGACGGACAACTCAGTCAGAGCAGCCTCAGTCGGGCCGAACTGGAACTGGTGATGCATTCGTTCGTCCGTGTGTGGCGAAGAATGCGTCATCGCCGCATTCCCTATCCCATTCCCGCAAAGCGCAGCTTCTCCGCTTGAGCCCATTCAGCCTGAGCCCAGTTCGGGAGTGCAGAACGCACACGCACCCGTCGCTGGTCATAAGGGTCCTGAAAACTCAGCGCGTAAGCATGCAGATGCATCGGCCCCTGAAGGTCGGAAGCGGTATAGATGCGATCAGCGCGGATAGGAGCCCCCACAGCAGCCAAATGCGCCCGCAACTGATGGGATCGGCCAGTCAGAGGGCGCAACCACAAACGTGTGCAATCGGTTGACTGCGTCCACTTGCGCCAAAGCGTGCAACAGGGCTTGCCCTCCGGATGCGGACCATACAAAGGCGGCTGGCGCTGCAGCCTGGCCAGGGGCAGATGAATGCTTCCCCGTCGTCCCAACAACGGGCTGACCACATCAGCGAGATAAAGCTTGTGAACTCTGCGGGCAGCAAACAGAGCACTGAGCGATCGCAGGCTGCCCTGATTTCTGGCCACAAGAACGAGTCCAGAGGTCTCCCGGTCGAGACGATGCACCAAGCGAAGCTCAGGGCAATCGTCCTGGAGTCTCGTGATCAAGGAATCACGTTGATGAGACCCCAGACCGGGCTGACTCAGCAGGCCGGCTGGCTTATCGACCACCAGATATTGAGGGTGCTCGAGCAAGAGAGCAAAGCCCGCGAGCTGAGGAACAGCTGCTGCCAAGGCTTCAAAGCCTGACGCCACGTCGATGGGCAGGGCGGCACCAATAGATCAGCGCCAGCACATTGATCAACCCGAGCACGACAGGACCCAATCCCATGGTCTGCGGCTCAAGCCCCAGGACCAGGCGAACAAGGCCATAGGGTATGGCCCCGGCAAGACTCATGGACAGGGCCACGATGGCCAGAATCACACCCCAGCGTCGCTGCGCCAGCAAGCCTGCTGAGGCCACGATGCCCACGATCGCAGCCGGCCAAGCCAGTGAGAAGGCGAGGCTGATGTTGGTGATAGCAATGCCGGAAGAGGATCCTTCTCGAAATGCCAGCAGACCGATCACAGGCAGAGCGATCAGGTTGGCCACCAGGCCGAGCCAGGTCATCAACCAATAGCCGTTGAGCCGCGGACCCATGGAGAGATGCCACACATCTGCACACCGTAATGTCCGTGCCCTATCCACCTAAACCAGTTCACTGCTCAGGGAGGAGAACCAAGAACATCAAGCGGTTGAGCAACCTTGCGATGACTCAGACGGTCAGCACAGAAACTGCGAAATAGGGCTTCTACCTCATCGGGGGGCATCCCTTGCACAAGCCGTGCCTCGATTTCATCCCGACGCTGCGACTGGTGATAGAGACGCAGCTCCTGGAAGGTTGTTTGGGATTGAGATTCGATGCGCGCGAGGGCATTGCCGACCTGGTGATCCGCGAGCAAAGGCCCGCCATGACAGTGCTGCATCACATGGGCCGACTCGTGGGCAAGAACGACCCAAACCTGCCTTGGATCGTCCTCGATGTTGTTGGCACATATCAGCAGGGCATTTCGGGGCGCATGAAAGGCACCCAGAAGGGCGGACGGACAATCTTTGGCCACAAGGGTGTGGGTTCCTGCCCGGCGGATCAGAGCGGCGTAGCTTCCGATGCGATCCCAGGTCTCAGCCTTTGACGATCCGGCGAAGAACGGAGCAAACAGAGTGAGGGCAAGCGCAGCGAAAGCACGCACTCGAGCCGACGGAGCCAGACCCAGCAAACCAACGTCTCCAGCTTCTGGTCTCATTCAAGACACACTGGATCAAATTGGCATCCCTTCTGCCTGAATTCAGGGCATCAGGCGATTCACACTGCCCACTTTGTCGCGAAATGACTGAACGCGATCAATCCGTGTATTGACGCGAAGCGTGGAGTGAATCCGCTGCACGCCCTCTTGATGCAAGCGCGCATGACAGGCCTTCACGCAAGTGAAGACGTCATCCCACTCTCCTTCGATGGCCGTGCCGTCGGGGCCGAGCTGATGCTCAAGCCCGGAAGCCTTGATCACCTCTTGACACAGAGCAATCGAAGGCCCTAGCGACACGCCGACCCCAAGCGGAACCAAACAAAGATCAACGCTTACCCGCATGAGTCAAACAGCCAGCTTCAGTCATGGTTGATCGAGATCAGGCCAGAGTGCAAACGCTGACAACCCTCTCAAAGCACCGAGGCTCCGCTTCACGATTCCAAAAGGCAGGCAATGGGGTAGCCAAGGGTGCGCCATTCCCCGCAACGGGTTTGCACCTCTAAAGCGATTCCTCGCTGAACCACCGACATCGAACGCCCCTGCCCAGCACACCAGCGACTGGCTGCCGCTTCCGCAGCAGCAATGGATTCATAGGGAGCGTCTAAAACCGGATGCGGCTGCCCGTCCAATGCCACAAGCCTGTAGAGAGGGCAGCCGAGCTCAGGCATCTGTCCACTTTTGCATCTGTCTACAGTGTTCCACGCCGTCGAGCGACGCGCCATCACGAAGTGTTTGCCCAGCCCTCCTTGCGCGATGCCAAGTCAAGCTCTCACTGACGCTTATGCAGAACTTCTGAGTCGCGCTCCTGCACCTCTGTTCGCCCGAGCAAGACAGCTCTATCTCAACAAATACTGCCTGGATGGGCGGAACAGCCAGAGTCCTTTGCGCCTTTTCGTGGTGCAAGAGACCCTCGATGAACGGGTGGAAGACGATGAGGAGGCAGGCCCTCTCGGCAGGGTTGTCACCCTTCAATCCAGCTCGACGCAGCTGGCGATCGTTCACTGGCAGCAGGACGAGCCCCCAGAGCAAACACTGATTGAGACCTACCTTCAGCAGAGCTGGCAACTCCAGCCCTCTCAGCTCTCTCCAGTTGAAGAACGCTGGTTCCGCAACGGTGGATATCAACTACGGATGACCTTGCAGGAACCACTGACATGGGTCCGGAGCAGCCGATATCAAGACACCGACCCTTAGTCCCGCAAAGGAAAACCCACGAAAAGCTGAAGTCACCGTCACCAGCTGCACAAAGCTGGCTAGGCAGAGTTCAGGACTCGCAGAGATTTTGATGAGATCATCACTCCTTGAGCGGTATGTTCTGCGCTATGCGAGCACGGGTCATTACCTGCGGGTCAACGACGAAAGCCAGGAAATTGAACGCAGCTCCAGCCCGGATTCAGCTTGGGAATTTCATACTCATGAAGGAGCCGTCACGCACGCACTCTGGATTGGAGAAGTGTTTGGTCAGACGCCCGACGTTGTGAAAATGATCTAAATGTGACTGAAAATAAGATCGAGACAAGATACGGCGACCTCACTCAGTCCGTCGCCTGAATGACTTATTCTAGACCAATTCAAGTGTCTTCAACACCGCGATTCAGAACAGCACGCATATATTTTGTGGGCAAAAATGAGACCGCAATCTTCTCTTCAGTCAACCCTGGATAAAATGCCTGAGGCGCCTTGACTCATCAGCCATACGCCTTTGCAGCTCCGCAGAGGGTGCAGCGGAATCTTCTCTTAACTGAGCGTTGATCACATCATCTTCGGTAATTGAAAGGCCGCGCTCACGGCCGAGCTCGATCAAGGTTTCAACAGACACTGGCTCTGAGAGGCGCTGCGCCAGCTCCTGCTCCTCAAGGCGTTGCTGGAGAAGGGTATCGAGATCCTGAAGAGACATGAACAGCAGCGTGCAGTGATCACAATCCCATTCCACCAGACCATTGCTAGACATCGCGAAGGACTTTTTTAAAGACCATGAGGACCATTCGTTTCACGATTGCTCTGCTCGGCCTCAGTGTTGGCCTGATCAGCCTTGAAGCCGGCTTATCAGCGGCACAGGCTGGTTGCAACTTCCTCCCCCCTGTCGGAGGCAATGGCAGCAGCAACATCGTTAAAAAACGGGTCAGCAGAGAGAAGCTGATCGGCCGCACCAACTGGAACACTGACTTTGCCGTCAATGCTCCTTACAGCAGCTTCAAGCTTTTCTTCACAGCCGACTCCACAGCCAGCGGAACTTATCCCGTGGAAGCATTCCTGAAATTCACTGACGGCAGCAATCTGCGCGTGGTGAAGGAATCCATGACTCCACCAATCGGCACAGGCAAGCAGTTCGGACCATTCACAGTTCCCCAGGGCAAACAGGTCAACCAGGTGAACTTCAAGATCGGTGCAGGCAGCGATCCCAACTCAACGGGATTCAGCTACCGCATTTCCGTTCAGGGCTGCAACTGAGCCATCCCAAAGAGCAATGCGCGATCGACTCTGGATCATCATCCCCGCAGCTGGATTTCCATTCCTGCTGGTGCTGTTCATTGTTCTCTGGCAGTCTCTGCAAAAACAAAATCGCACCGTTCAGGATCTGGTGAAGCAGCTCGAGGAAATCGAACGTTTCGAGCTGCGTGACAGAGAAGGAAACCGCGAGCTGATTGAACAGCAGCTTGGTGTTCTGCAGACTCGACAACAAACGCTGCAGAGACAGATCAGAAATCTGGAGAGCTGGCAGCGTGCTTCCGGTGATCGGGAGCGGGCCCTCTGGAACAGGCTCCAGGCACCGTTCCCAGCCAATCCGGATGTCGACCTTCCAGACAACCGGGACATTGAGCGAACAGCACCACCCGAACAGCCCTCATCGCAACAGCGAAGCATCAGCCCTTGACGGCATCACCGCTGGCGCTGGGGAGAATGAAGCGCTGCAAAAGGATGAACAGCAGCAGCACGGGAAGGATTGAAACCACGGATCCTGCGGCCACAATTCTCCAATCAAGGGAAAAACTGCTGGCCAGCTGCTGCAGACCCAGCGGCAGCGTGAACAGCTGAGGATCATCGAGGATCACAAGTGGCCAGAGGAAATCGCTCCAGGTTCCGATGAACACAAACATGGCCAGGGTGATCAGATCAGCTCGCGCAGCTGGGATCATCACGTTCCACCACTCGCCGAGCTTGCCGCAGCCATCCATGCGGGCAGCTTCCTCCAGCTCAGCTGGAACCCCGAGAAAGCTCTGACGAAGCAGATACAAGCCGAAAGCGGTTGCGGCCTGAGGAATCACGAGAGCCATCAGGGTGTTGCGCAAACCCAGCTGCACCATCAGCAGATAAAGGGGGATCATCACCACCTGAAACGGGATCAGGATGGTGGCGACAACCAGCCCCAGAACCAATCCACGCCCTGTGAAGCGCATGCGCGCTAGGGGATAAGCAGCCAGGGAGCAAAACAGCAGATTGGCCACCACAGCCAACAGGCTGACCACGGTGCTGTTTAAGAGATAACGCCCAAGAGGGTTGTCTCGAAACAGCCTTCCATAGGCGTCAAGACTGGGTTGCGAGGGCAGCAGGGCAGGGGGGCTGGTGAAAATATCCTCCGCAGGACCCTTCAGTGACGTGCTGACCAACCACAGAAGGGGCACGAGCACTAACAGTGCCAGCAGAATCAGCATCAGAAGCTGGAGCAAAGCCCCGGCACGAAGCCCAGCTTTGCTAGCTGGGTCTCGAGTGACGGAGGACTGCATCAGATCAGAGGGTGGGGCGGGCATCCAGAGGTGCGGTGTCCCTCTGGGGATGCAAGGCCGGTTGTGCAGACCCAGCAACCAGACGATTCAGAGCATTAACGAAGGCCTGAGCCGCAGCCACAACCACGTCCGTATCAGCGGAATGGCCTGAATACAACTCACCATCGCGGCGCAGCCTGATGGTCACCTCACCGATGGCATCAATGCCTTCGGTCACAGATTTCACGGAGAACTCCACCAGTTCGTTGGGCACACCGGCCAGACCGTTGAGTGCTTGACACACCGCATCGACTGGACCGGTGCCGATGGATGCCATGGTCTGTTCCTTGCCATCCTCATCCGCCAAGGTGACCGTGGCGGTAGGGCTGAGACTGCTGCCGCAACTCACCTGCACCAGCTTCAGCTGATAGCGAGCCTCCGGCTGCTGAACCTGCTCACTGACAATGGCTTCGAGGTCGCGATCGGTGATTTCGCGCTTGCGATCGGCAAGGTCCTTGAAACGAGCGAAGGCATCATCGAGATCCTCACGGCTGAGGTCGTAGCCCAACTCTTCCAGACGCGCTCGAACCGCACTGCGACCACTGAGCTTGCCAAGGGAAATGCGGTTATCACTGAGCCCGACCGTGCGAGCGTCGACAATTTCGTAAGTCAGCCGGTTCTTGAGAACACCGTCCTGGTGGATCCCCGATTCATGGGCAAAAGCATTCGCGCCCACGATCGCCTTATTGGGCTGCACCACCATGCCGGTGAGATTGGAAACCAGACGTGAGGTTTTGGTGATCTCCTCAGTGCGCACCGCCGTGAGTGGAGTCGGCGAGTCTGCATCTCGGCCAAAGAAGGGATTGAAATAACGGCGGCGCACATGCAACGCCATGACCAGTTCCTCAAGAGCAGCATTACCGGCTCGCTCACCAATGCCATTAATCGTGCATTCCAGCTGTCGCGCACCGTTCTTGACAGCCTCCAGAAAATTGGCGACGGCAAGACCAAGATCGTTGTGTCCATGAACGGACAACACCGCCTCGCCCATGTTGGGAACATGGCGATCAATGCCCGAGATCAGCTCTCCGAACTCGGTTGGAGTGGTGTAACCGACCGTATCAGGAATATTGATGGTGGTGGCGCCGGCAGCGATCGCTGCCTCAATGACTTCGTAAAGGAATTCAGGGTCACTGCGTCCTGCGTCTTCGCAGGAGAACTCAACGTCATCGACCAGGGAATGGGCGTAAGCCACCATGTCCGGGACGATGGCCAGCACCTCCTTGCGACTTTTGCGCAGCTTGTGCTCAAGGTGAATATCGCTGGTTGCAATAAACGTATGAATACGTCTCCGTGGTGCCGGAGCCACCGCTTCCGCGCAGGCCTTGATGTCGCCTTTCGACGCCCGCGACAGCCCGCAGATCACTGGCCCGTGTTCTCCACCGACCTGCTGGGCAATGCGCTGGACAGCTGCGAAGTCCCCAGGGCTCGCAAAGGGAAAACCCGCTTCAATCACATCGACGCCCAGTCTTGCCAGCTGCTGCGCGATCGCCAGTTTCTCCTCCAGGTTGAGACTGGCTCCCGGTGATTGTTCACCATCCCTGAGGGTGGTGTCGAAGATCAAAACGCGGCCTGGGTCGTGGGCCATGGCAAAAGCCTCGACGCGATTTAGTCGGAATGACTATGGGTAAACCCACTCTAAGCGAGTCAACCAGTGGCAATCTTGTAGAACCCGCCCGGAATCCCGGTACATTCACACGATTGATGGGACGGAAAAGTGGCCAACGGGGCACTGGCTCTTGTTCTGCACGCCCATCTGCCGTTCGTCCGCGGCGCGGAAGCTCACTCGCTTGAAGAGGACTGGTTCTTCCAGGCTCTGGTCGAGTGCTATCTGCCCCTGCTGGAGACGCTCGAGCGAGCTGCTGCCGATCCGAGGCAGAGCCCACAGCTGACAATGGGGCTGTCGCCGACGCTGCTGTCACTACTGGCGGATCCCACTCTCAGACAGCGTTTTCCCGCCTGGATTCAAGCGCGACTCAACCTGTTGCACCATGCCCCGGCTGACCGACGAGCAGCAGCGGAGCATCTGACCAGCAGCTTCCAGCGCCACCTCGCAGCCTGGCATCGCTGTGATGGCAACCTGATTCCGCGCTTCTCAGAACTCCAGCGCCAGGGCGTTCTCGATCTGCTCACCTGTGGGGCGACCCATGGGTATCTACCTCTACTGAGAGAGCACCCAGAGGTTGTGCGTGCTCAGTTGCGAACTGCCGTTAGAGAACACCACAGATTGCTGGGAGAAAGGCCTCTCGGCATCTGGCTGCCCGAATGCGCTTACTACGAAGGACTGGATCGCTGGATGCGCGATGCAGGACTGCGCTACGCCGTTCTCGATGGCCACGGACTTCTGCATGCCCAACCCCGCCCGCGTTATGGGGTGTATGCGCCGATTGTGAGCCGTCAGGGAGTGGCCTTCTTCGGTCGCGACAGTGATGCCACTCTTCCAGTCTGGTCAGCCAAGGATGGCTATCCAGGCGATCCCTGGTATCGGGAATTTCACCGAGATCTGGGTTGGGATTTGCCAGCAGAACAGATTGAAGCCATGGGTCTGCCAGCCCAGCGTCCGTTGGGACTGAAATTGCACCGCGTCAGCGATCCTGCAGGTGGCCTGGATGGCAAGCAGCCCTATCAGCCCGAACAGGCTCTAGGGCGCACCCGTGACCATGCCCAGCATTTTCTGGAGGGCCGTCGGCGGCAGCTCGACAAGCTCAGCGACGGGATGGCCATCGAACCTCTGCTCGTTGCTCCCTTTGATGCCGAGCTTTTCGGCCACTGGTGGTTTGAAGGTCCAGGGTTTTTGGCAGAACTGTTCCGACAGGCACCAGAAGAGAACATCCGATTCACCAGCCTGCGTGGTGTGTTGAACGCTCAACCGAATCTTCAGATGTGCGATCCCTGCCCCTCCAGCTGGGGTAGGGGTGGCTTTCACGATTATTGGCTCAACGAAACCAACGCCTGGATCATTCCTGAATGGAGCCGAGCAGGTCGAGTCATGGTGGATCGCTGCAGCCGCGGTGTGGGCAGCGAACTGGATCTTCGTCTATTGCATCAGGCCGGGCGGGAACTGCTGCTTGCTCAGTCGTCGGACTGGAGTTTCATTCTCAGGGCAGGCACCACAACGGAACTTGCCCGAGAGCGCATTGAGCGTCACCTCGAACGCTTCTGGCGCTTGATCGCCGCAATCGAGCGGCGGGAGCAACTACCGGAGGGATGGCTGGAAGAGCTGGAGGAGGAAGACGCACTTTTCCCATTGATTCAGCCGACTGACTGGAGCCGCCTTAACGCCTGAAGCCTGGAGCCTGCCGCTGCGCGGCTCCTAGCACAAGACCTCGCCTGAGTTCCCATGGGGACAGGGCAAACAGTCGCAACATCACGCCCATCAGGCGGGGCAGCGGCAGGGTGTTGGTCAGAAAGCCGAACCAGTCTTCTCTTTCCAGGGAGAAAAAAGTGGAGAAATGGGTCCGAAGCAGCCTTTCGTTGAATCCCATCAAACGACCGAGCCCGAATTGATACAGCTGATGGCGCAGCACCAGCTCCATTGGCCAGAGCCCCTGCCAGCCACGCCGCGCAAGATCGGCTGATCCCAGCGATGGATCCGCCAGAGCTGCTGTGAGGGCATCCGCCAATCCAGGGCCACGACGCAGCAACGCACCCACCATGTAGCCCGACGCCGGATGCACCATGCTCGCCGCACCACCAAAGGCCAGCACCGGCTGGCTGCGATCGGGCAGCGGCAGATTCATGGGGAAGAGGCAGAACTCCTCATGGATGACCTCAGTGATCTGAACTCCACGGTGATCAAGTCGTTGTTGCAGACGCTGCTTGAGAACGTCGTAGGGAACCGCCGGTGCCAAGGCGAGCGAAGTTTCCTCAACAAAAAACACGCCATCGCCCAGATCCATCGCATAGAGAAATGTGGGCGGCTCGAGGCGCTGCTCCTCACGGAGGTGTTCACAGCGGTAGTCCATCAGCACAAAGCGGCCCGGTTCAATCGGAGGCTTCGAGAAACGGCCCACCACGCCATAGGCCGCTTGACCCGCCACCGGCCCCTGATCAGGACGGCGAATGTGCGGACTGCTGGCACCGGATGCATCAATAACAATTCTGGCCTTGCGCACTTCGCCGGAGGCGCAGCTCACCAGGGTGTGCTCTGATCCTGCTTCGACCCGTTCGGCGGAGTCCTGATGCCAAGTCACCCCTTGAGCCCGATCGAGCCAATAGCGCTGTAAGGCAGCCCGATCGAACAAGCAGTAGTCGATGCCGTGAACCAGAGGTTGATCTTCAGCCTCCGAACCACCAGCTCCGAAGAAGCTGACCGTGTCGCTCCAGCGATGCTCAATCAGGTGCTCAAGGTCGAGGACCTTCAACTCATCCACCCAGATGCCGTAGGTGTTGGGCCATGCTGCATCCACGGGCTCGAGAGCAATGCCCTCCACAGCAACTCCGCGCTGGTGAAGCTCGGAAGCAATGCAGAGGGCGGCTGGAGCGCCGCCAATGACCAGCACATCAGCGCATCGAGCCAAGGTCAGCTATCCGCCGGCGCACTCTCAGAGTTGACGTCGACAGCCTCACTGGAATCAGAGTCGGCTGAGGCGTCATCAAGCTCATGCGTCTCGGCTTCCGGGGGAACAAGCACCACCTTGAGGAGGCGATCACCCTTGTCGAGCTTCTGAAGGCGAACGCCCGTGGCTGCTCGTGATTGCTGAGGAATGGCATCGGCACTGGTCCGGACGATCACCCCTTTTTCACTCACAAGCAGTAACTCTTCACCGGCTCCAAGAACGCTCAGACCCACCAGCTGATCGGCATCGGTGCGGAATTTCATGGCCCTTAGACCCATTCCAGCTCGCTTCTGCAGACGGAATTGGGTCACCGGCACTCTCTTGCCAAGGCCCGCTGCCGAGGCCACGAGGACCCAGGGACCCTCACTGGCTGGGGTGCCTTCGTCATCACCGTCGTCGGAGCTGGCAGCGATCTGATCGGCCAGCTCCACCGGCAGCACATCCATGCTCACCAGTTCATCTCCTGAGCGCAGATTCATCGAGCGAACACCTCGGGCGGTGCGGCCCAGAGGGCGCAGTTCATCGTCGCTGAGGCGGAAATGAATGGTCATTCCGGCTTTCGAGCCGATGAGCACGCTGTCGCCGGGCACGGAGAGCCGTACCCAGGTGAGCGCATCACCATCCTCAAGACCGATGGCGATCAGACCGTTGGAGCGAATGTTGCTGAAGGCCGACAAGCGGGTTCGTTTAATAAATCCCCCCTGGGTCAGCATCAACAGATCGGTGTCGTCATTGAACTCAGACACCGCCAGCAGCGAGGTGATCGCCTCCTCCCTGGGAATGGGCAGCAACTGCACTACAGGTGTTCCCTTTGCCGTTCGGCTGCACTGAGGGACGCGATAGGCCGGCAGGGCATACGACACACCTCGGTCGCTGAACAACAACAGGGTGTCGTGGTCGTTGCAGCCGATGAACAGCTTCACCGCATCTTCACCCTGGCTTCTGGTGCCGGCCTTCCCGCGGGTGCCCCGACTGGTAGCTTCAAATTCACTCACCGGCATCCGCTTGAGATAACCCGTTTCGGTCACCAGCACGACTGACCGCTCGTTTGCGATCAAATCGATGTCTTCGAGGCCGCCACCAAGGTCGAGAATCTCCGTGCGACGTGGCACGGCATGACGATCGTTGAGCTGATGGAGTTCGTCCTTGATCAGACCGAAGACCCGCTCCCGACGACCGAGAATGTCTTTGTAATCGGCGATCTTGGCGACCAGATCCTCATGCTCTAAGCGAATCTTGTCGGCTTCAAGAGCAGTGAGTCTCCGCAGCTGCATTTGCAGGATCGCGTCCGCCTGAACATCGCTCAAACCATGACGGTCCTGCAGCTGCTGACGCGCTGTAGCGGTATCGGAAGCAGCCCTGATCAGGGCGATGATCGGATCTAGCTGGTCGAGGGCCAGCAGCAGACCCAGCAGGATGTGATCGCGTTCCTCAGCCTTGCGCAGCAGGTAGCGGGTGCGACGCTCGATCGTCTCGACCCTGAAGTCGAGGAATACCTCGAGCATCTTGCGCAGTGTGAGCAGGATCGGCTCACCATTCACAAGGGCCAGCATGTAAGCGCTGAAGTTGCTCTGCAGAGGGGTGAGCTTGTAGAGATTGTTCAGCACCACCTGCGGGTAGGCATCGCGGCGAAGCTCAACAACGATGCGCATGCCGTCGCGATCGCTTTCATCACGGATATCGGAAATCCCCTCCAGTTTCTTGTCGTTGACCATCTCAGCGATGCGCTCAATCAGCGCTGCTTTGTTGGTCTGATAAGGGAGTTCGGTAATGATCACGGCATCGCGATCAGGACGGCCGGGCACCTCGAGAGTTTCGATACCGGCCACACCGCGCATCGTCACCGAACCCCGACCACTGAGATAGGTCTCTTTGATTCCAGTGCGACCCAGGATCTGGCCTCCGGTCGGAAAATCCGGGCCTGGGATCAGGGCCATCAGCTCCTGATCGCCGATCTCAGGATTCTCGATCAGGGCCAGAAGACCAGCGATCAGCTCTCCCAGGTTATGAGGAGGGATATTGGTCGCCATGCCCACGGCGATTCCTGCCGAGCCGTTAAGCAGCAGCTGAGGGATCCGTGATGGCAGAACCGTGGGCTCTTGCTGCGAACCGTCGAAGTTGTCAATGAAATCGACGGTCTCCGCCTCGATGTCTTCGAGCAGGGAGTCGGTGGTGAGTGCCTGCAACCGCGATTCGGTGTATCGCATAGCGGCTGGCGGATCATTGTCCACCGAGCCGAAATTGCCATGCCCGTCGATCAGGGGCATCGACATGGAGAAGCTCTGGGCCATCCGCACCAGTGCGTCGTAGACCGCCGTATCTCCATGGGGGTGATATTTGCCGAGCACTTCACCCACCACACGCGCGCACTTGCGGTAAGGACGGTCGCTGGTGAGACCCAGCTCATACATCGCATAGAGAATCCTGCGATGGACAGGCTTGAGACCATCACGGGCGTCAGGCAGAGCTCTGCCGACGATCACGCTCATCGCGTACTCGAGGTACGAGCGCGACATCTCGTTGCGCAGGTCGGTCTGGATGATCCGATCGTCGGAATCGCCGGGACCGCCGCTGCCGGGCCCCACTGAATCCGCCATACAAGACCTGTAGATCGCTTACCAGTTTATCGCGGATGTGCGATCGGATGACACCAGGTGCGTCACCTTTTGCTGTCTGTGTGGGATCAATCACGGATCAGGCCCTTACCCTTTGGCCTCGCCACATGGACTGAAGTTGATGTCGTCCGACAAGCCCTCCGAAAAGCAAGCTCCTGCCGAATCCATCAATCCGGATCTTTCAGCTCAGGGCGACATCACGGACCGAGGAGTCGAGCAGGAGCCCATCCCAGCTGTTGAGACAACTGCTGCTGAGGCAACTGCTGTTGAGAAAACTGCTGCTGAGGCAACTGCTGTTGAGAAAACTGCTGCTGAGACACCAGTTACTCCAGAACCAGCCGCACAACCCGTCACAGCGCCAGCCTCACCGTCGATCGCAGAACGCATCAGCGTTCCAGCTCAGGCATCTGCAGACAGCAGCGAAGAAGACGGCGGCGAATGGGATCTGCTGTCCAACCGAATCAAGCAGTTCTTTGAGGCCAACAACCTTCAAGATCAATGGCAGAGCCTCCGCCAGCCTCTCTTTCTGCTCGGCGGACTGATTGTCGTCATCTTGACGATGAGGATCTATGGAGGAATCCTCGACGCCATCGCCACAGTTCCACTGGCTCCTCGACTGTTTCAGCTGGTCGGCACCTTTTATGCCGTCTGGTTTGCAGCCACTCGCCTGATCCGCGCAGAAGAGCGGAAAAAGATTTCGGCCAACGTGAATGATCTCTGGACCAGCTTGCGCGGGGGCTCAAAGTCCTGACCCGAAGCATCACGAAGCGCGAAGCATCAATTGGTAGCTTGATCCGACTCTGTTAGCTCCTGCGGTGGACATTCAGCTCGGACGCTCCAAGGTTGTACGCCGGGCCTATGGCATCGATGAAATCGCACTGGTGCCTGGCGGTAAAACCGTGGATCCGGAGGTGACCAACACCTGCTGGTCGATAGGAGGAATCGAACGAGAGATCCCCATCATCGCCAGCGCCATGGATGGCGTCGTGGATGTGGATATGGCCGTCAATCTCTCCAGGCTGGGAGCGCTCGGTGTGATCAACCTGGAGGGAGTCCAGACCCGTTACGAAGACCCGAACAGCGTTCTCGATCGCATTGCATCCGTCGGTAAGGACGAGTTCGTTCCTCTGATGCAGGAGATCTACAGCCAGCCGGTGCAGGAGTCCTTGATCCGCAAGCGCATCCAGGCCATCAAGGCCCAGGGTGGTATCGCCGCTGTCAGCGGAACCCCGGTCGCAGCCCTGCGCTTCGGGAAAGCGATCGCCGAGGCAGAAGCAGATCTCTTTTTTGTGCAGGCCACTGTGGTGTCGACGAATCACATCGGACCGGAGGGCCAGGAGACACTCGACCTTGAAGCCCTTTGTCGAGACCTAGGCGTTCCCGTCGTGATTGGCAATTGCGTGACTTACGACGTCGCTCTTCAGCTGATGCGCGCCGGTGCCGCTGCCGTGATGGTTGGAATCGGCCCTGGAGCGGCCTGCACCTCTCGAGGTGTGCTGGGCGTTGGCATCCCACAGGCCACGGCAGTGGCGGACTGCGCCGCGGCCCGCGAGGACTACCAGAAAGAAAGCAATCGGTACGTTCCCATCGTCGCCGACGGCGGCATTGTGACCGGCGGAGACATCTGCAAATGCATCGCCTGTGGAGCTGATGCCGTGATGATCGGCTCACCGATCGCCCGCGCAGAGGAAGCCCCTGGCCGTGGTTTTCACTGGGGAATGGCCACACCGAGTCCGGTTCTACCCCGCGGCACCCGGATCAACGTCGGAAGCACAGGAAGCCTGGAACGCATTCTTTGTGGGCCGGCAAAACTGGATGACGGAACCCACAACCTGCTGGGCTGCCTGAAGACCTCCATGGGAACCCTTGGAGCACGCACCATCAAAGAGATGCAGCAAGTTGAAGTGGTCGTTGCTCCATCGCTGCTCACCGAGGGCAAGGTGTACCAGAAAGCCCAGCACCTCGGCATGGGCAAATAAACGCCTGTCTCGCGCCGAGACAGGCGTGATGCCGTTGAGACGTGAGTAAAATCAACCCGTGCGAGCCTTGGCTCACACACTCCTCACACCCCCTGGCCCGACGCGTTCGGGCTTTCTGTCTTTCGTTCATCCATCACAGTTCAGGCGAAGAGCTGGTTAATTGAGCAGCAACCTCAGAAACGGTTGCTAAATTTCGCCCAATTCGACCGATCCTGAATGTCCAGCGCTGCCGCTGTCACCGACGCCTCCTTCGAACAGGACGTCCTTCAGAGCGACGTCCCCGTGCTGGTCGATTTCTGGGCCCCCTGGTGTGGCCCATGTCGCATGGTGGCTCCAATTGTTGATGAAATTGCCAAGGAGTTCGAAGGCAAGATCAAGGTGTTCAAGCTCAACACCGATGAAAACCCCAACGTCGCCAGCCAGTTCGGCATTCGCAGCATTCCGACTCTGATGGTGTTCAAGGGCGGTCAGAAAGTCGACACCGTGGTTGGAGCCGTCCCCAAGGCAACTCTCTCTGGCACGATTGCCAAGTACCTCTGAGGCCACCACTGACCTCGTCAGCTGACCACGTCCCTGATAACTCATCCAAGTCGGTCCAGAGGATCGGCTTGATCGACTACGGGATGGGAAATCTCCATTCCGTTCAGACGAGTTTCCATCGATTGGGCCAACCTTTGGTTGAGGTACGGAATCCTCAGGATCTTGAGTGTTGTGATGCGCTAATTCTTCCGGGAGTCGGAGCTTTCGATCCGGCAATGGACAAGCTTCATTCCTCCGGACTGGTGCAACATCTGCGCAGCTGGCACAACAGCATGCGCCCCCTACTCGGAATTTGCCTGGGCCTGCAGCTGCTGTTCGAATGCAGCGATGAGGGCAGCGCCAAAGGCTTGGGACTCTTCGAGGGCGGCGTTCATCGCCTCCCGGATCGACAGGGCGAACGGATTCCTCACATGGGCTGGGGTCAACTGAAACCTCAACAGTCCTGCCCACTGCTTCCAGAAGGCAACGAGCAACCCTGGGTGTATTTCGTGCACTCGTATGCAGCGGTCCCCAACCAGACGTCTGATCTGGCGGCCACCGTGACCTTCGGGCAGGGGGAAGCCACGGCGATGGTCTGGAAGCACCGCACTGGAGCATGCCAGTTTCACCCTGAGAAATCAGCGAAAGCCGGCGCTCAGTTGCTGAAGCAATGGATCGGATGGCTTCAGTCCGGCGCTCAGCTGCCCCAGTGAAAGGTGGTCAGCTGCGCTTAATTGGTGGGCGTCGACTGCGTAGCCCTCAAGGCCAGGGAACTCGGCCGACTACGTCGCGCGTGCGTGAAGCCCTGATGAACATGTTGAGTTCCGAGATCAGAGGTTGCCACTGGCTAGACCTCTGCAGCGGCAGTGGAGTGATGGGATGTGAGGCGCTGATGAGAGGTGCATCCCACGTGGTTGCGGTGGAGAAGGATGCGCGCACTGCAGCGATCTGTCGAGAAAATCTCGAACTGGTGGCCTCCATCGATGCCGTTGATGCATCGGTAGACGTGATCAAGACAGATCTGCTCAGCTGGCTCAAGAAAGGTTGCCCTGACAGCGAGCGCAGATTCTCAGTCGTTTATTTCGATCCGCCCTATGCCTCAAGGCTGTACAAACCAGTCCTGGAAATGCTCGAGCGCGGTCATTGGGTAAAACACCGAGGCCTCGTGGTCTGTGAGTACGCCACGAAAGAGGTCTTCGAGGTTCCCTCAGGCTGGAGAGAGGTCGAAAGACGTCGTTACGGAACCAGCAGCCTGCTGATTCTCACCCCCCAAGAGCACTGCCGCGGCGATACTGATTCCACGCCGCGACAAACAAACCGAGAAGCGTGATCGGAATCAAACCAAGAACGATGCCACAAAGCAGAGGTTCGATCATGGCGTCGCGCCGAGTGGAAGGATTGACCACAATTGTTCCATGCACATGACGCAACTGTGACGACACCGTCATCAACTGCTGCAACGTCGGAGCGACGCCGTGGTTTGGTGACGGCGTTGACCGCCATGGCTGTGATCACAGCCATGGCCCTTGGGGCCTGGTTTTATCTCAGCACCCGCCTGGATCCATACAGCAAGGCGACCCTGGCGTTGAATGGCGATGTGCAACATGGCGCGCAGCTGTTCCGCATCAACTGCGCTGGCTGTCATGGCATTGCAGGCCAGGGACTGGTGGGTCCAACTCTTCAGTCCGTGAGCGAACGACGGCCGGACCGCTCGCTCATCCACCAGATCGTGAGCGGAGAAACCCCACCAATGCCACGCTTTGAGATTGAACCGGAAGGCATGGCCGACCTGCTCAGCTACCTGCACACCCTGAACTGATGCCCTCGTGAGCCTTGCCGTGGTGTTGGTGGAGCCGGCCGGTCCGCTCAACATTGGGAGCGTGGCTCGTCTCTGCGCAAATTTCGGAGTCGAGGATCTGAGGCTGGTCGCTCCACGTTGTGATCCAGCTGATCCGGATGCACAACGCATGGCTGTACATGGAGGAGAGGTACTGGGCTGTGCACGACGCTTCCCAACCCTTCCTGAAGCCTTGGCGGATTGTCAGCGCGTCGTGGCCAGCTGCGGACGGATCGAGCATGGCGAGATTCCTCTTCAAGCTCCCGAACACGTCATGCCCTGGGTGCAACAAGGCCTTGAATCAGCGGCGCAAGTCGCACTGGTCTTCGGCAGAGAAGACCGCGGACTCAGCAATGAGGAGCTTCTGCTCAGTCAACGCGTCGTACGGCTTCACTCCACCGAGTCCTATCCATCGCTGAATTTGTCCCATGCGGTTGCCGTGATGCTGCATGAGCTTGAGCGGGTTCGTCGAGGATCCTCAGAGCCGCTGAAAGCAACACTTCAGGACGCGGAAACAGCCGCACCAACCCAACTGATCGACTGCCTCAATGACGCGGAAGATTTGCTCTTGGAGGCGGGTTTCCTGCTGAAGCACACCGCCAGAGCACGAATGGCCAAAGTCAAAGGACTACTGCAACGATCGCTGGTGCGTCCAGAGGAATTGGCCATGCTGCGCGGCATGGTCCGACAACTTCGTTGGGCGATTCGTTGCCACCGCCCGTAATCTCTGGCTTTCTCGCGCAGTTCCTTGGCCTCCAGTCGATCCAGACGCCAAAACCCTGGCTGGGGACGTCCTCTGCGGCTTGTGCTGCGACTTGTTCTGATGGGGGTGGGCCTTGGCGTGATTACGGGGTCCTTGCTGAAATTGGCTGGCCCAGCCGTTGAGACAGGAGATCTTGCACTGCCTGCCTGGCTGCCGTTATCCGAGCAGAACCCTGAGGGCAAAGCCAAACCTGGAGCAACTGCCGACACCAGCGGAACCAGGTTCCTCAATCGCACCGAGTCCTTGGGCCGCTTCGAGACCCGCAATGAACTCAAACCTCTGAGTGAGCGCTGGCAGACCCTGGCTGCAGAACAGCCCGACCTGAAGGTCAGCGCCTTCATGCTCGTGCTGGATGACGGGCGCTACGCGCAGCTGGAGCCTGACACTGCGCTGCCGGCTGCCAGCTCCATCAAAACCCCGATCCTGCTCGTCACCCTTGAGGAGCTTGATGCGGGTCGCTTGAGCTGGAACGAACCTCTACAACTCAGCAAAACCGTTGTGGGCGGTGGTGCTGGCTGGATGGCATCGAAACCACTGGGCACCCGGTTCCCGACGCATGAAGTCGCTACTGAGATGATCCGGGTGAGCGACAACACCGCCACCAACCTTCTGATCGAACGCCTTGGAGGTCAGGAGGCACTGAATGCCCGGTTCAATGCTCTGGGGCTGAGCGCCACAAAAGTGAATAATTGGCTACCCGATCTCAAGGGCACCAACAGCACGAGTGCCAGAGACCTGGCTCGATCGATCGCGCTCGTTGACACCGGCGAAGCGCTCTCGATTCGCAGCCGTGATCTATTTCGGGAGGTGATGGGCACATCGATCACGAATACCCTTCTGCCGCGCGGACTGCTGCGTGGCCTTGGCGGTCGCCAGGGAGAGCCTGACAACAGCCTGATGGTGAAGGGCTACAGAGTGCTCAACAAAACCGGAGACATCGGGATCGCCTACGCCGACGCAGGCTTGATTGAGTTGCCGGATGGCAGCAGAGCCGTTGCCGCCTTCCTGGTAAAGGGACCGTTCAACGATCCCCGCTCGAAGGAGCTTATCCGCAAGCTGGCAGCGGCGATGGCGCCGGTTCTCAAACCCAAACCCGCCGTTGCACGTTCCACGGCAAGTGCTGCCAGCATCGAACCATGACACGTCTAAACCGCCTGCAGGCGCTGGCCGCTCTGACCATGACCGCAGCGTCCATGGCAACGGTACTTGCACCTCCTGAGCTTGCCGCGGACCAGCAAAAAACGGCCAACCCAACCCTCACTCGCCAAAGCCAGGTCCGTGCACTTCCAGGCCAGCTGGATGACGTGCTGATGGTGAATGACAACAACCCGGAACTGATCACCGGGGAAGGCATCCTTGTCTCGACATTCCCTCAGGAGCCTGGCCTGAATGTGACGCTGAACGGTCGCTTCGATCTGTTCAGCCATCACGTTTACGCCGGCCAGCCCGATCAGCTCGAGTCCACTCTCTGGCTCGCTGTTGTCGCCAAGCCCGCTGGAGACGCTCCGGTGACTCTGCAACTTCTGGGTGGCAGCACCTCCCTTTCACAGGCAACCCTGAAAGGCCAAACCGCATCACCATTTCTGCCGTTGCCCGCCCTGATGGCTGAATCGGGGACAGCGATTGCCTCCGGTCCTGGCAGCAAGGTGGCCGGCGACCTGCTGCGTGGAGACATCGCGGATGAACTCCAGCGGGAATGGCAGATTGCGCCTGGGTCGCTCAGCTCCCTGGTCGTTCTTCCAATCCCGGTCGCGGGACTGGACCCCCTTCTCAACGGTCGCAACCTGCAGCTGCGACTTCAAAGCTCAGGTCCGGTCCATATCGCAACCATCGCCGCCTATGGAAACGGTGACAAAGTTCCTGGCCAAGACAGGTGGAGGAAGCTGCTGAGTGAGGGGCGGCAGAGTCCCAAGGAGCACCAACCAACACCGCGCGGCGCTCGCGGCAGGATCGTTTACTCACGTGTTAGCGGTGTTCAGATCGGCAGCACCTGGAGGGCAACCCTGACCGATCCAGGGTCCAGCCACCTGAACGTTGAGGAAGCTCCTATTTCTTGGCCGATTAGCAGCCTGGAGCGCGGTGAGCTGAAAACAGGACAAATCCAGACAGCAGAGCTGAAAGCCTTTGATTCAGGCACCGCCTGGGCAGCACACGGCAACTACGGCGTTGAGTACGACCTGACGCTTCCCCTCCGCAATCAGGGATCGCAGCAGCGAACAGTGGCGATCAGCCTGGAATCACCTGACAAGAACAGAAGCGGCAACGGCCAACTGGCGTTCAGCAGCAGCCATAGGGGCCCAGTGATGTTCCGTGGCCCGATTGAGGTGAGCGGGCTGGATGGACAACAGGGGCGTCCCAGTGGACGTCGACGGTTTCACCTGGTGCTGCGACGGGGTCAAGAGGGCCCCCAACTTGGGGAGATCACGCTGGCCCCAGGGCAACAACGTTCGGTGCGCGTCCGCCTGATTTACCCGGCGGATGCCACCCCTCCCCAAGTGCTGTCTCTCCGACCTGTGAAACAATCCACAGGAGCACCAGTCGATCGTCCGTGAGTTCACCGCGCAAGCGCAGAGTTTTTCCCTTCACGGCCGTGATCGGTCAGGAGGAAATGAAACTTGCTCTGCTGCTCAACGTGATCGATCCCCGCATTGGCGGAGTGATGATCATGGGCGACAGGGGCACTGGAAAGTCCACCACGATCCGGGCACTGGCGGATCTACTGCCTGGCATTGAGGTTGTTGCCGGAGACCCTTACAACAGCTCACCAAGCGATCCTGATCTCCAAAGCAGCGATGTACGTCAGCGCCTCGAGCATGGGGAAACCCTGGCGACAGAAGACCGTCAGGTGCCCATGGTTGATCTGCCGCTAGGCGCAACCGAAGATCGTCTGTGCGGCACCATCGACATCGAGAAAGCCCTCAGCGAAGGCGTGCGGGCCTTCGAACCAGGCTTACTGGCTAAGGCAAACCGAGGCTTGCTTTATGTCGACGAAGTCAATCTCCTGGACGATCATCTGGTCGACGTTTTGCTTGATTCTGCGGCGTCAGGCTGGAACACGGTTGAGAGGGAAGGCGTGTCTGTGCGCCATCCAGCCCGCTTCGTGCTGATCGGTTCCGGCAACCCTGAGGAAGGCGAACTACGCCCGCAACTGCTCGACCGCTTCGGAATGAGTGTTGAGGTGCGCACAGTCAGAGACCCTGAGCTTCGTGTTCAGGTGGTGGAACAGCGCACAGCCTTTGACACTGACCCTGATGCCTTCAGCACCTCAGTTGAAGCTGGACAGAAGGCACTTCAGGAACGGGTCGTGGAAGCCCAGCAGAGGCTGGACCAGGTTGAAATCGACGATGACCTGAGATTGAGGATTTCCGCGGTGTGCGGCGAGTTGGATGTCGACGGCCTCCGGGGTGACATCGTCACCAACAGGGCTGCACGAGCACTGGCAGCTTTAGAGGGCCGAACTGAAGTCACGGAAGAGGATGTGGCCCGCGTGGCGTCCTGCTGCCTGCGGCACCGTCTCCGAAAGGACCCGCTGGAGCAGATCGATTCCGGTGATCGTGTGGTGAAGGTGTTCTGCAAAGTTTTCGAGCGCAGCGAGAGCAGCGATAAAGCCGAATTCGAACTGGCCCCGGCCGCCTGATGCATTTCGACCGCTAAGCGTGCGCATTCTCGGTATCGACCCCGGTCTCGCCCGTGTTGGTTACGGGGTGATTGACACCTCTGACGGTCAGCAGACCATGCTCGATTGCGGCATCATCCGCACCGATCCAGGCCATTCAGAAGGCACGCGGATGGTGGAGATTGCCCGAGACTTGCGTCAACTGATCAGGGCTTGGCGCCCGGAATTGGCATCCGTTGAAAAGTTTTTCTTTTACCGATCCAGCAACACCATCGCCGTAGTTCAAGCACGCGGTGTGGTGATCATGACCCTTAGCCGATTCGGACTGCCGATCGTCGAGTTTCCGCCGATGCAGATCAAGCAGGCTCTCACTGGCCATGGCCATGCTGACAAAGATGAAGTGCTTGAGGCCGTGATGCGCGAGCTCAACCTTGAGTCACCGCCAAGACCCGACGATGCTGCAGATGCGCTAGCCGTTGCATTGACGGGATGGTTTCAACGATAGAGACCTCAATACACACTCAAACAGCCACAATGAAGCGGTGGATTACTTATCAACATCTCTATAGGAATAGCTGATGGCAAGACAGCCTAATCATCAATTAAAACTTTATGAAAGCTTGATGAGAGTAGACTGAATGATTAGCACTTTTACACAAGTTGCTGTTGATAACTTTGCCAAACTGTGGAGAAACAGGCAAGAAGAAATCATTCCTGGCGATGAGTTTTAAATAATTCACTCAGGGTGGGCTCAAAGCGTCAAGACGTTGGCAGTCGGTCGAGATCAGAACAATGGCTTGCTAGCCATTAATACTGGCCTGGGAACTGTCGCTGGCCCTCTGGAAGATGGAGCAACGCTCAGTCTGAGCTGGACACCTGCACCGCTGGAGCCTCTTCCATGGCTTCTCCTTCTTCAGAACTTGCTGAAGGGAGCAAGCCCAACTGCGTTTCCACTGTTGCCCTGTACCGATTCAGATCGGTTTCCAATTCCTGGATGCGCACTTGCTGGGCATCGAAATCAGTGGATTGCTTAAAGCGATCCACGCTGTTCAGCATTCCACTCCATGCAGCAAACAGCCAGGCGGACGTTGCGCCAATCCCCGCAGACAACAGCAGCAATGCTGCAAGGGGCGTGGTGTACTTCAGACCCGGCAGCACATGAACGGTGGTTGCAGCCGTGTTTTCCAGCGTGAAGAACACCATGCTCAAACCGAACACGAAGATCAGAGTGAAATTGATCTGTCGCATAGTCCGAGTGGCTTGAGGACCAAAAACTACGTAACCAGTTGCGAGCTGGGAGCCAAAGGCAGTTGAAAGGATGAAGTTCGTTAAGCAGCGACAAGGTCGTTAACGAAACGAGGAAGGGTTGGACCATCCATCACCCACTCAAGGCGGAGCTCTTATGGATCGGGTGGCGTCATTCCTTGAGCCGATCCATCACGACTCTCGAGAAAGCTCTCTCCCTGGCCGCTGTGACAATGAGCGCTTTCGAAAGTTGCTTGAGAGCCTCCACGTCATTGCACTCATCGATCTTGCGACAGGCACGTTCGACGCGGAACTGCTGTTCGATGGTCAGGGGAATCTCAGAAGTCGACATGGCAACCACGCCTTTTGCTGAGGGGAATCTGGCGAGTGCAACCCCTCAGCCGTGGAAGCTGCGCCCTAAGAAAAAACAAAAAACCGGAGCGTTCTGTTCAACCCAACATCAAAAGGCAAGGCTGAGAAGCTTGAGAAGGAGAGTCCATGACCAAGAGACACGTTGAGAAAAGGACAACAGCAAAGAGCTGATCAACGAGAGACAAAGCGACATTCATTCTTGAAAAATAAGTGTGATATTGATCCATGGAACGACTTGCTAGCTTTCGATCAGCCAGCCAAAACAGGCATGAAATTACTCATCCCTATTTACGTAGTTTCAATTCTTCTAGGAACGAATGCTTTCGCGAACAATCAATCATCCACTGCAGAAGTGTTGATCAAGAGATATCGATCAATCGACTCATGTCGAAAGTTCCTCAGGGAGCAAACGTGACAGACACATCCTGCGAAGAGATTGGAACCGCTGGTTGTAACATCCGTTATCGCTGCACCATCAGATGGCAGTGAGTGGATGCCATCAATGAAGGGCCACCTGGGCCTTCACTCAGCTTCCACATCCACAACTGCATCTCCTGCATCGAAATCCTCTTCTCTCTTGATCTCTTGCATAGAAGACAAGAGCTTTTTCACCAGTCGGCTCATAAAATAAACCGTTGCAAGCAGCCAGATGATCTTGATCATGGCTTCATTATGCCGAAGTCGAAGCGTCCAGGTCAGATCGTCAGCATCAGCAGTAAGGGGAGATCAGAATCGTCGACTGGATCGCAGCCTGAATCAAAAGATTCTTGAGACAGTCGCCTGGCACTACAGCTCTGAAGGGAGCACAGGCTTTGGTCGATCAAAACGGACAACAAGTAATTTTTCCTTGGTCACACTGCCGTTCTGATCGAAAAGTTCCGGATGGGTAGTTTTGAGCCCGGTTCGATCTTTTGATTTGAAAGATAGACGCATCAATCGAACAGCCTGAACCACCACGAAGGCGAGAAATGCTGTGTAGGCAAGCGCATTAATAGCTGGAAACACTGACTTACAGGTGCATGACGCAACACTAGTGAAACCAGGCTTCCAGCCTTGGCAGCAATGTTTTCAGGGCCGTCATGCAAATGACACGGTGAGCTGTCTTTTGATTCAGCTCAAGAAACAGCACAGCTTCTGATCATTGGCGATGGCTTGGAGGCAACGTTGACGCATCAACTGGATGGCCGTCACCGCTGTCAATCCGGTGTAGGCAAGTGGGGCAGAGCAAGTGCCCTTTTCGCTTCCAGTAAGAGCGTTTAGAGCGCTCGATTGACTGCCCGCAGATCAGTCACTGAAACAGAGGCGACATGGAAGCCGCAGGCTCTTGAGAGGCCCAGGCTGCGAGAAGTAATGCCCTCAATCTGTTCACAACAGACCTTCCTGGTGAAGCAGCTGCTCCTGATCCCCGGCATCAATTCACTCTTCAACGAAGTCAGGCAAAAGCTGAAGCAGCTAAACACTGATCAGGACGTCAGAGCACATGGGGCATGAACTGTTGATAAGCCAGTCTGATTCTGATGGTTCCAATGTGATTCAGGAAGGAAAGAACAGAGCATCACTCACCTTTTCTGCCAACAATGTGTCGTCACTGGTCTCCTTGACTGACGACAAAGACAGGTCCTGTTCAGCAGCTGAACCAACAGTTCAGAACGAGACATCAGCAACAGATTCGAGCAAGGTGACAACTCCGCCAACACAAAGACCATGGGTCCGAGATCTCTGCTCGTGACGGGAGAAGAGATTCTGGAGAGGGTGCAGAATTAGATGGGTTGCAACGCTTGGTGGGGCTGTGACGGACCGAACCGAAAGCACAATCGATCTCACCCTCAATGCCGCTGGGCTGCGACTGCTTCTTGGTGCAGTGAGTCATCAGCTCGATCGATGGTCAGGCGGGGACCCTGGCGAGCAAAACAATCTGCAGGAGATGAAGACACTACTAACGGCTGCACTGCTGGAATGCACCTTTCAAGACAACTGAACATCAAGGCTTGATGCAGCTCCAGTGCAAAAGGGTTCAGAACCACCAGATCCTGAAACGCTGCTGATGCCAACGACCCATAAAGGCTGGTTTGATTCTGTGGCGATTGACTACGCGCGCTGCAGGCCCCGCTACCCGAAGGCCTTCTTCGCCTGGATGGCCGACCAGGCAAGAGCACTGGATTGTTGTTGGGATGCAGCCTGCGGTAGTGGCCAAGCCTCCATCGGGCTGAGCCGCTGGTTCGACCGTGTTGAAGCCACAGACCTCAGTCCCGAGCAGATTGCGGCAGCAGATCAACACCCCCGAATTAGCTACCGACAGGGAGCAGCTGAACAATCTCATTTGAGCAGCAACAGCGTTGATGCCGTGCTGATTGCTGCCGCGATTCACTGGCTGGATGTGGAGCAGTTCAATCGCGAAGTCCGTCGTGTGCTGCGACCGGGGGGGCTCCTGGTCTGGCTGGGCTATGAACCCATCCGAGACGCACCAGAGGAGTTACAAGCCTGGCTGAACAGCCTCTATCACGAGCGACTCAATCCGTTCTGGCCGCCTGAACGGATCCATGTCGACGCCTGCTATGCCGATCTGAAGTTCCCTGGCTGCGATCAACCGCTGCCCCAGGGGTTGAAGATCACCGAGCACTGGACGCAGAACGATCTTCTTGGCTTCATCAGCACCTGGTCAGCTCTCAGAAATGCAAGCCAGCAGGTTGATGACAATGACCAGGCCCGGTTCTTGATCAACAATCTGTCTCATGAGCTGAAGCAGGTCTGGCCCAAGGATTCAGACCAACTGACACTGCATTTACCGCTGATGGGTCGCTGGGGGTTCTTGCCCTGATGCAGGCGTTTGATGAAGCAAGTAAGGCCAATCTTCGACAGGTGTTCAGAACACGCAGGTTCCTGGCGCTCGAAGCTGAACCAACCTTGCAGGCCAGGATCAGAGATCAGGCCAGACAGGAACTCAGGCGGCGCCACCGAGACGATGACTTGCGCCATTCAGTCGGGCTTTATTGGCCACTGCCTGGAGAAGTGGACCTGACACCTCTGCGTCTTGAGCTTGTCAACGAACTCGGCCTGAGCACAGCGCTGCCTGCCGCTGATGGACACGGCAACATGACCTATCGAACCTGGAGCGCAGCCCCGCTGAAGAAGGACGGCTGCGGGATCCCGGCTCCTTTGGACCAACCAGCCCTGAGTGCTGAACAGATTTCTCTGTTGCTGGTGCCAGCTCTGGCTGTGGATCGGAAGGGCATTCGACTCGGCTACGGCGGTGGCTACTACGACCGCCTTCGCTGCCTGGAACGCTGGAGCGGAATCCCTGCACTCGTTGTGCTCCCCAGCGCCTGCGTGAGTGTTCAGGCACTGCCTTCAGACCCCTGGGACCAGCCGTTCCAGGGCTGGTTGAGCGAAAACGGTTTCCATCAGACGTTGCCTTGAGTCCAAGGAGACCTGGCTTGAAGAGATTCAGATCCGCCTAAATCAGGACTGGTTGAGTGCCGCAATCTCCCGCACGATGGGTTCCTCAATCACAGGTGCGCCATGGCAATTCCATCCCGTTTTGCACTGATGGCTATCACAGTACTGGGACTGGCTCTCACCCAGCCCCTGCAGGCTGAAGCCCATGGAGTGGAAAGCAGTCTCCGCTATCTCGACGGACAACTCGAACTCACCAGCAGCTTCTCAACCGGAGAACCCGTGGAAGGGGCAGTGGTGAGGATCCTGAAGGCCGATGGAACACCTGGTGAGGAACTCGGACGCATCGATGCGGGAGGCAGGCTGCAAATGACGCTTCCAGACCTAGGAGATGGCCTCGTAGACCTGCAGGTAGATGGAGGACCTGGCCACCGTGACTACCTCACCCTTCCTCTGCAAAAGGGACGGGTCAACCTGAATGAGGTCGTGATGAACCCTCGTCATCACAGAGGTCTGGACTGGGCCATAGCACCAGCCCTGGTCGGCGTGGTGGGCCTGATGGTTAGGGTGCGCAGCCTCCGTCAACGCTGACACTGCCATGGCTGAATCAGGCAGCTCCACCACTCGCTACGGCAGCCAGGCTCTAGATCAACTCACCGAGAGACTTAACAGCACATCAGATCCGCGCAAGCGCTACGAATATGTGCTCTGGCTTGCCAAAAAGCTGCCTTCCATGCCCCCCGAGCTGCAAACAGAAGAGCGCAAGGTCAAAGGGTGTGTATCCCAAGTGTTTATTGCATCGGAACTTGTGAATGGACGCCTGCAGTGGCAGGGAGATTCCGATGCCCTGATCACCAAGGGGCTGCTGGCGCTGCTGATCAAAGGACTCGGCGACCTCACCCCAGCACAGGTCATCGCCGTTGATCCAGGTTTTATCGCCGCTACAGGCCTTCAAGCCAGCCTCACTCCATCCCGCGCCAACGGCTTCCTCAACATCCTGCGGATGATGCAACAGCAGGCCAGTGCCCTGAACGAATCGGATTGAACAGAACCGGCGGACCGACCGCTGCCTAAAGTCGACCCCTCAGCGCAACTAATGGACCCGCTCCATGGCGACAAGGATCGGCATCGGCCTGCTTGGCCTCGGCACCGTCGGCGCAGGCGTGGCAAGCATCCTGAACAGTCCGGAAGGTCGCCATCCTCTGATCGCCGATCTTGAGCTGGCGAGGGTGGCGGTGCGTGATCTACAGCGCAGCCGCCCCGTCGCAATCCCCACCGATCGCCTCACCACGGATCCCAATGAGGTAGTGGACGACCCGAACGTGCATGTGGTTGTCGAGGTAATCGGCGGCATTGAGCCGGCTCGCACCCTGATTATGCGAGCAATTTCGGCCGGAAAATCCGTGGTCACTGCCAACAAGGCTGTGATTGCAAGACACGGTGAGGAAATCGCAGCAGCAGCAGCAGCAGCGGGTGTCTACGTGTTGATCGAAGCGGCCGTTGGCGGCGGCATTCCGATCATCGAACCGCTCAAGCAGTCGCTCGGGAGCAATCGCATCGAGCGGGTGAGCGGCATCATCAACGGCACCACCAACTACATCCTTAGTCGGATGGCCGATGAAGGGGCTGATTATCACGCCGTTCTCAAGGAGGCCCAGGAACTGGGCTATGCGGAAGCGGATCCAGCCGCTGATGTCGACGGACATGACGCCGCAGACAAGATCGCGATCCTTGCCGGCCTGGCTTTTGGCGGGCCGATCGAACGCAGCGCCGTTCCGACAACCGGCATCAGCAATCTGCAGGGGCGGGACGTGGATTACGCGACGCAACTGGGATACGGCGTGAAACTGCTTGCTGTTGCCGAACGCCTGGAAAGTGATGGGGATCCCATGGGATCCCTGCCTTTGGGCGTTCGTGTCCAGCCCACGCTGGTACCAAAGGATCACCCCCTTGCCGGCGTGAGTGGCGTCAACAACGCCATCCTTGTGGAAGGCGACCCAATCGGCCGGGTGATGTTTTATGGACCCGGTGCCGGGTCTGGACCAACAGCCTCCGCAGTGGTTGCCGACATCCTCAATATTGCCGGCATCCGACAGCTCAACAGCAGTGATGGTGGCCTTGATCCCCTGCTCGCCGCCAGCAGCTGGCGCTCCTGCCACCTGGTGGATTCCAGCCGGATCCGACAGCGCAACTACGTTCGTTTCAACACGGAAGATGCCCCCGGCGTGATCGGCAGGATTGGCAGCTGCTTTGGAGAACAGGGCGTGTCGATCCAATCCATCGTCCAATTCGATGCCTGCGACGAGGGCGCTGAAATCGTTGTGATCACTCACGAAGTGGGCAACGGAGCGATGCAAAACGCCCTGCAGGCCATTACTTCTCTACCTGGAGTTCGCTCTCTGGCGGCCCATTTCGGCTGCTTCTGAGTCCATCTGGAGGCCATTCGCAGATCAGCAGGTCTTTGCATCCCCTGGCGAACGCACCCCCGGATGAGGCAGAGTTGTAAGAACCATCACAGCTTCGGTTCGCATTCGCGGATTCATGCTGCAAAACGTTCATGCCGAACGATCTCTCTGTTCTTCAGGGGCAACGCTGCAATAAGTCGGAATCCCGATCCGTCATGAGGCTCCATCAGGGGGACTGCATCACATTGCGGAGTGATGCCGGTCTGTTTCAGGTCATCGGCATTGATGGCGACCACGACCGCTGCTGGGTCCGACAGTGGCCCCTGAAACCCCAGGGCTCCCCGGTCTTCGAGGTCCCTCTCGACCAGATCACGTCGCCCTCTGGTTCCGATTAAGACTTGGGGCCTTTGAATGGCTGCGTCTGAGCTCAGTGACGTGATCGATCAACCCAGACAGTCACGCCTGGCCTCGCCGAAACGACGCTGCAAACAGCTGCAGCCACTCAGCACAGCCTTTTCACTCAGCACAGTCCTGACTGTCTGCATCAGTCTGATCGCGTGTCAGCCAGGCAGACGCAGTGATCGAATCACAGTGGCTAGTGCAGGCCGCATCACTTCTCTGGACCCTGCTCAGGCCAGCACGTTCGGAGCTCTGCAACTGCTCAGCGCTCTCGGAGACACGCTCTACAAGAGAACAGCGGATGGGGAACTGACCCCGTCTCTGGCGTCAGCGCTGCCGGAGATCAGCGATGAGGGCCGCACCGTGACGATCCCGCTGCGTGAGGACGTGCTCTTCCATGACGGCACTCGCTTTGATGCGGAAGCGATGGCCTTCAGCCTGCGTCGTTTTCTGGAGATCGGCACGCTCAGCTACGTGGTCGGTGATCGCATCACCGCAGTTGAAGCCCCCCAGACCTATCAATTACGACTGCGTTTGAGCCGCCCCTCCAGCTCGCTTGAGAATCTCCTCACCGCCACCAACCTGACCCCTGTATCCCCCCTGGCTTATCAGGATCATCGGGATCGTTTTCTCAACGACCGCTTCATCGGAACGGGCGCTTACAAACTGACCAACTTCCGAGCTGTGCAGCAACGCTTGGAGCCCTTTAAGCAGTACTGGGGAGCCTCGCCCAGCAACGCAGGGCTGGATCTGATTTACCTCAGCAATTCCACCGCCCTGTTCGGCGCGATGCGCAGCGGCGAAGTGGATGTTCTGCTCTCTGACTCCATCGACGAGGATCAGCGCCTGGCTCTGAATCGCATGGCCGCTGAGGGGCGTTTGCGTGAAGGGCAGGGTCCTGCCCTGGTGATTGGTTACATCACGCTGCTCAGCAACACACCACCCCTTCAGAATCCAGTCCTGCGACAGGCCCTGGCACTGAGCCTCGATCGAGACCTGATCAACAAGAGAGTCAGCCACGGATTGCGCCCTCCGCTTTTTTCGTTGGTTCCGCCGGGACTGCCGGGAGGAAATCTCAAGCCCTGGCCAAGGCACGATGCCGCCCGTGCAAGAGACCTGTTCATTCAGGCGGGGTACTGCAATGGAAAGGTCTTCAATCTGCCATTCACCTACCGGTCGAATGTGCCCGCAGACCGTCTGATGGCACTCACCTGGCAAGCCCAAATCCAACGCGACCTGGCCGATTGTCTGTCGCTCAAACTCGACGGCGTGGAATCAACGACTGTGTATCGACAGCTGGGCGAGGGAGCTTTCCAGGCCGTGATGCTCGACTGGCGAGGCGCCTATCCAGACCCAGAGGCCTACCTGGCACCTCTGCTCAGCTGCAAGGAATCGCAGGGATCCATTTGCACGCGAGGGGAAGCCGCCATCAGCGGAAGTTTCTGGACAGCGCCAGGCCTGGAAACAACATTGCAGCAGTCGGACCGCAGCCGCGGTGATGCACGACAGCGTGATCTGGAGAGCGTGGAGCAGATGGCCGCTGAAGGCGCCGCCTACATTCCGGTCTGGCTCGTCACGCCCAGGGCCTGGAGCAGTACCGACCTGGCCACTCCGGAGTTCGATGGCAATGGTCAGGTGGTGCTGGCCCGATTGCAGGAGCAGCGCTGATGGGACGCAGTCGAGAGCTGCTTCGCTACACGGGGACGCGGCTGGCCCTAGCTCCTGTGATGCTCTGGCTGATCGCAACCCTGGTGTTTCTTTTGCTGCGGGTTGCTCCTGGCGACCCAGTGGATGCAGTGCTCGGCAGCCGCGCTCCGGAAGCAGCCAAAGCCGCACTCAGGGCGCGTTTGGGGTTGGATCAATCACTGGGGCAGCAATACCTGGATTTTCTCGGCGGGCTGCTGCATGGCGACCTCGGCCAGGCGCTGATCAATCAAGAGCCGGTCAGTCAAATCATCCGAGAGGCGCTTCCGGCAAGCCTGGAATTGAGCGTGACCGCCCTGCTGCTGGCAGCGGTGAGCGGACTGGCGGTTGGTTTCACAGCGATTGCCCGATCCGAGGGGAAGATTGATCTGGCAGGACGCTTTTACGGCATCGGCACCTACGCCTTACCTCCCTTCTGGGTTGCCATGCTGGCCCAGCTTCTGTTTGCCGTCACCCTGGGCTGGATGCCTGTTGGAGGTCGTTTCCCCCCAGGCATGATTGCGCCTGATGGCAGCGGTTTTCTGATTGCCGACAGTGTGATCAGCGGTAACTGGGCTGCACTGCAGGGTGCTCTGCGCCACTTGGTGCTGCCGGCATGCACACTCGGATTGCTCTTGAGCGGGGTCTTCACCAATGCCCTGCGCCTGAATCTGAATCGCAGTCTTCGCTCGGATTATGTGGAGGCAGCCCGAAGCAGGGGACTGAGCGAAACCCAAGTGATTCTTCGGCATGCACTGCCTAATGCACTTCTGCCAGTGCTGACGATTGCCGGAATCACCGTCGCCTCGTTGATTGGCGGTGCATTGCTGATTGAGGTGACCTTTTCCTGGCCGGGCATTGCACTACGCCTGCAGGAAAGCATCAACCAGCGCGACTACCCAGTGGTGCAGGGCATTGTGGTGGTGATCGCCGCTTTAGTAGTGATCGTCAGCGTGGCTGTGGATCTTCTCGTCGCCGTTCTGGATCCAAGAGTCCGGTACTGAACTGCATCGTTGAGGCCATCTCCAGGGAGCTTCAATCCAGGAAACGCTCTGCACCGCTCTGATTCAGACGGTGCACATGCAGATCCCCCACCTGCAGGTGTTCAACACCGCCCTGCACGATCCCGGGCACACGATCAAGCTCTAGATCAAGAAGAAAGCGCACGATTTCTCTCTCCAGCTGAGCCTGAACCCGCAGCGGCTGAACCCCAACCAGCTCTTCGCCGAGTTGGAAGACATCCTCACCCTGACCACCACCGCTTTGCCCCTCCACGCGCACAGGGGAGAAGTGGCTGGCCCCTTCAACCAACACAGCACGGGTTGCAGGATTGGCGGGCAATGACCTGAGCAGGCCCAACTGCTCACTCAGCGGAGGGGTAATCAGATCCAGCGTTCCGCCGCTCAGAAAGACAGCAACGTCCCGCGGCAGGGGAATCTTTTGAGGCCAGAGCAGGCTGCCGAAACTGTTCAGACCAACCACAGCAGCCAGCTGCTTGGGCGGACGCACGGCGGGCAGAGGCACCTCCTCGATCTGACACTGAAGAAGTCGCGACAGGTTGCTAATTGGAAGGTCATCCAGATCCTGGCCGCAACGTCGACCAAGGCCCGGCTCCGGCCCAGCACCTGCTGCGAGCAGAGCCGTGAGTGCTCCAAGAGAATGTCCACCCAGCACCAGTCGGGTGCCAGGAAGCTTGAAAAAACCTCTCTGGTGTGCAGCCAGAACCGCATCCAGATCTCTCAGGCGATCGGGCAACACCTCAGCATCTGGCGGCGGAAGCCGCCCCTCCAAAAGGGCCTGCACGGCAATCGCATCACTGCCTGGATGTTCAAGCAAAAGAACCGGCCATCCCTGCCGACTGAGGGCCCGTCCCAGCCAGCGGAAATGATCCGGGCTACCCCCCAGGCCTGGCATCAGCACGAGCCAATGACTGCGCTCGCGACCGTCTGCAGTCAGCGGTCGCCAGAGCTGAATCTGCAGCGGCTGAGCCCGATGCTCCACCGGCAATGTCAATCGCTGAAGCGTGCGATCAGAAGCACTCTCAGACTGATCAGCGGGATCCGCCCTCTGAGTAATCGACGACACCGGGAGTTGGTTGAGGGTTTTGACCAGAGCCTGCTGCCGTTGCAACTGACGCCGCCAGCTGCTGGCAACTGGGAGCAGGGCATCGAGATCGAGGCGGATACGCTTCGCTGGCAGGGCCTCAAGCAGATCGAGAGTCGTGACCTGTGCGCGCTTGTCGAGGAGTGACTCGAGTGTCACCTGAACGGTTTGGCCTGTCGCATCGTCGTCAACCATCACCAGATCACTGACCTGATCAAGCAAACGCCGGCCTGCCCAGCTGTTAAGAATCTGCCGGGCCATGCTGCGGTCATTGATCAGCGGAGCCTTGAGCAGATCAATCACTCCCTGACGGCTTTCTTCCTCGAGCAAATTCAGCCAAACACTCAGCTCCGAGGAGCCGCGTTCTTCACCACGCAGCCATCCCCCCAGATCGTTGATCGATAAGGGCAGATCCATCCCATCCAGACGAACGACCAACTCGGAGGCTGTACGAGCAGGTCGCGGTGACAGGGCACCGAGCATCAGACTGCACACCAGTCCTACGGCAAACCGTTGTCCTGTTGAGCGTCTTCGCAAGGCCTAGGCCAGTTCATTGGTGGAACCAGTTTCCCGCACCTTTGCAGGAAGTGGCTTCAATCAGGCTCCTGGCTTCGCTGGGAGCCGGCGGCGTCATCTACATGACGCCTATCGTGTTCCACCAGGCCAGCTTCACGGCGACTCAGGTTGGTCAGGGCCTAGCGGCTGCCGCCCTGATTGGAACGGCTGCCCGTCTGCTGAGTGGTGTCTTGCTGGATCGGGGCCTTTGCTGCTCCTGGCCGGTGCGTGCTGCGGCAGTGCTTGCCTTCATCGCCGATTTCATCCTGCTGCAAGCGCAAGGTTTTGGTGGTTACCTCACCGGACAACTGCTGATCGGTCTAGCAGCAGGGCTTTATTTCCCGGCGATTGAGCTTGCGGTGCCGCTCAGCTGTGCTGGCTTCAAGTCCAGCCGGGGCTATGCACTGGCTCGCAGCGCTGATGCACTGGGTGTTGCCTTGGGCGCACTGATCGGCGCGGTTGTCACAGCTCTCGGACTGATCCGTGCTGTTTATCTGGTGGAAGCGGCGGCCGTTGTGGTGATGCTGTTGGTGCTGAACTGGCGACCTCTGCCAGATGGGCGCGCCGCTCTGTTGCGTCTCGACGACGTCGATCAAGAACACTCCACGGCCAAGACCCCTTCGGCCGAAGGATGGCGCTGGTTGACGCCTCTACTGCCGGTGCTGGCCATCAGCATTGTTGCCACAGGAATGATTGCACTGAGGCAAAGCGCCCTGCCTCTGGATCTGGTGCGTGGAGGTCTTTCGCGGCCAGCAGTGAGTGAAGCAGGCAGCGGTGCCCTGATCGCGCTGCAACTCGCTCTATTGGTTGTTCTGCAGTGGCCCGTGGGCAACTGGGTGGCCACGCGCAGCCTCCGCTTTGGGCTAGGGATGGGACTGGTTGGCTTTGTGATCGGCTGCCTGCTCTTAGCGAGCTCAGCACTCTGGAGCGGCGGCATGCTTCTGATCTCACTGGCCATGCTGCCCTTGGCCTTTGGAGAAGCGGCGTTCCTTCCCAGTGCCGCCGAAGCCATGGTGGAAGAGACCCCTCTGAAACACAGGGGCCTGTCCATGGCGCTGTTCTCCCAATGTTTCGCCATCAGTGCCACCGGTGCACCCTTGCTGGCCGGAACCTTGCTTGACCAGCAAGGACATGGTGTGCAGCTCTGGTTGCTGATGGCTGTCGTCTGCCTGGCTGTGATGCCGCTGCTCAAAACCGTGCGACCTCGCTATACAGCAGGTCTGGATGGAACCCCACTGGAGAACGACGAGGATGTCCCGAGCCCGCGAGTTGCTTCGCTCCGTTAGAAACCTGTCGGTTCTGCGAGAACTGGCCAAAACCAATGGTGGCCTCAACAGCGTCGGCGACCTAGTCGACAACTTCATCGACAGCGAAGCAATGGAGGTCTGCCTCCAACGCTTCAAGGCTCTGCCCGGTGGCAAAGAGATGGTGGAGCAGCGCTATCCGCCCTTCCAGCCTGATATCCCTGCTTTGGAAAAGCTGCCGGAGGGAACGCTGGGTCGGGCTTACGCGGGAATGATCCGCCGACTCAACTACGACGCTGATTTTTTCCGACCAAGAGACACCAGCACTGAAGCGTTCTGGCTGACGCAGCGAATCGCCTCAACCCACGATCTGCATCACGTGATAGGTGGATTCAACACCGAAACGGCTGGTGAGTCGGGAGTGCTATCAATCACCGCAACCCAGATCGGCTTTCCTGCCTATGTGTTGTTGAACACGCTGGCTGGGTTCCGCGCATTTCGCTTCCAGCCGGATGAGTTTGAAAAGATCAGCCGAGCGATCGCCGTAGGCTGTCGCATTGGCCTGGAGGCGACGCCTCTTGTGCTGCAGCGCTGGGAGGAAGGCTGGGAAAAACCACTCCATCTCTGGCGCGAAGAGCTAGGAGTCAAAGCCGCTGTAGGAGAACAGTTTGGGGCTGAGTATTAGCGCTCACCTTTGTTGAGGTGGTGGCGAATTTTCTTCTGCAACACGAACAATGCGGGGATCAAGGTGAGTCCATTGGCAAGGATCACAGGCCCATTCCCACTGAGCAGACCAAACGCTGCCCAGATGGCAACGCCGGCGGTGAACATGCAATACATCGACAGGGAAATGGAGCGCGTGTCATCGGTGCGCAACGTCTTGATGGCCTGCGGGAAAAAGCTCAAGGTGGTCAGCGCCGCGGCCACGTAACCGATTGCATCCACATCCATAGTGAACATCACTGGAGCGGAAGCACTCCATAAACTGCCGCCAGTCTTGCTGCAGTCATGGCAATCGGTGTCAACGCCAGCGCTGGGTTCCTGCGGAGCTATTCACGCAGCTGGCAACTGGGCTGGCGCTCAGCCTTGATGCTCAGCGCACTTCTGGGAGCGCTGCAGGCACCGGTTCAGGCCAACGAAACAGAAACGCGTCATGCCATGGCAGCCATGGCTGCTTTTGCAGAATGCAAAATCATGCACGCCGGCTACAGCCGAGACAGAGCCCAGAACATCCTGAAAACCTGGATCAAAAACAAAGGGTTGGAGCAACAAGCTGAATGGCTGCAGTCGCCTCAAGCCATTCGCGTTGTCGCTCTGACCAGTGAAGCGATGAACAAAAGCTGCAATGACTTTGATCAGAACAGTCCACAGTTCATTCCCGCCATGAAGGCAATCGACGCTATCTGAACCTGCTGAAACACTGCAGAAGACCACGCCTTCAGCCTTGACGGCCTAAGAACAAATACTCATCCCAGGGCAAACGGGAATGGTTAAACCGTTAGGGAAGTTGCCAAACCGACTGCGCCCAAACATGTCAAACCCCACCCACGTTCCTGACGCCACATTTCAAACACGGGTCAGAGACGAATCCATCGCTGGAGACAATCCATTCCGGTGGCAGGAGCTGACCAGCAAAGACATTTTTGGGGGCAAAAAAGTTGTCCTTTTTGCACTTCCTGGAGCGTTCACGCCAACTTGCTCATCCAACCATCTTCCCCGCTACGACGAACTCTTTGACGAATTCAAAAGCCACGGCGTTGATCAAATCATCTGCCTTTCGGTGAACGATGCATTTGTGATGTTCCAATGGAGCAAGCACCTTGGAACCAAGAACATTTTCATGCTTCCTGATGGCAACGGTGAGTTCACCAGAAAGATGGGAATGCTCGTCGAGAAGTCAAACCTTGGCTTTGGAATGCGTTCCTGGCGTTATTCGATGCTCGTGAACAATATGGTCATTGAAAAAATGTTTGTCGAGCCTGAATTCGCAGACAACTGTCCAACAGATCCTTTCCAATCCTCTGATGCCGACACAATGATCGCATTTCTGAAAGGAGGCACATCATCAGGAATTGCCAAGCCGCATTCGTTCATCGGCTAACTGAATTACAAATGGCTCTCACCCGGTGCGACGTTAAAAGCAAAGGCCTGTTGATCAAAGAAAGGCCTTTTTTGCTTCAGGAGACAATCAAGCGCTCATGATGAACAAACACCTACAACTCCATCAATGGCGGGCATCAAAGGGGTTCGAGACAAAACATGAACAGAGGCGACCTCGTCAGCAAGATTCTGATCTCTTGCTTTCTCTCGGCTGCTACACCGGCAACAGCCATTCCCTTGCCTCTTGTCTGTGAGTTGACCAGCGAAGAGAGTTCTGCAGTGAGGATTCGACTGACTGAACGAACAACCGGATCACTCAAAGGTGAGTTAATACAAAACGACAAAAGACTCGGTGTTTTTCAATCTGGAAAACCAAAGCGAGGCAAGGATCCCTGGTGGTCTTTTCAGCAAGACGACCACAGCTCCACAGGCATTTCAATTTTTTTCAAGAACACAGAACTCTGGAACCCCTATCGACGTTTACCGCTTCCACAAGACAGCAACCGAGTGCTGTTTGCTGGACTAGGGCCTGCACTTTGGAATTGGACATCAGCTCAAAAGCGGCACGTTTTCCGGGGTAACAGCGATTTACTGAAGGCCGCTGGAGGGCTCTGGTCAATTTCTAGCCAGTGCGTTGGCGGAAGAATTGTTGACGGATAGTCCTGATTAAGAGGACCACCGCTGATGCAGAAGGGGCGAGGGCGCACCTGTCAACGCTGAAGACTTGTCGTCAGAGCCACTGTGGTTCTTTCAATTTTCGCAGAACCATGTGTCGGTGGCTTGTTCTCAGCCTTGACAGCTGGGAGGCCGCAAACCTTGAGGCGTACATCCCCCAAGTATAGAAATCGTATTAACAGCTGCTTCAAGCAAAACTCATGCAAGAATCGACGACAGAAGCAACTTTAAACTGAGCACAGAGTGGCAGTTTTTTTTTTACAAGAGGTTAAAGCAGAGCCGCCATGTGGTCTTTTGATGTTTACGACACATGCCTGACCAGAAACTACGTATACCCCAAAGATGTCTTCAGACAAGTTGCTGTTAATAATTCAAGCGAACTTGAACGCCAATTAGGCGAGGGCTGGATTGAAATCTTTTCAGACACCAGGCACCAAGCCCAATCACTAGCTAGCGAAGCAAAGCGAGGAGGCGAGCCAAGCCTGATTGAAATTTATAAGCAGGTAGAGAAGGCACTACCATTTATACAATCCACGAACTACATCGCTAGCGAGTTACAAATAGAACAAGAAAGCCTACGCCCGTGCAGCAAAACAAAAGAATTAGTAATACTTGCAAGGGAGAAATATGGAAGAGTCGTATTCATATCGGATATGTATCTGCCCCATGAATTTATCAAAGATGCTCTAATAAAGCACTCTTTTTTCTGCGAAAATGACATCCTCTACGTATCAAGCTCTTACCCACAAGAAAGCAAGTCGAATGGAAGATTATTTAAAAGAGTGCTCCATGATTTAAATCTGAGGCCACATGAGTTGACCCATCATGGTGACAATAGTTGGTCAGATATTGCACAAGCTCGCTATCTATCTATCAAGCCAAAACACATAAAGACTTGCAATCTTTCAAGGCAAGAGCAAGCAATATTCAAATCAACATCCATAATTTCCGAGCTTTTGGCATCAAGACTAATTGGCCATATCCGAACTCAACGGATTGGATCCCAAAAGAAGCCAATAAAAAGTGTTTATGACGATGTTACCAATAATTTCTCTGGGCCGGCTTTATGGCTTTTTGCTGAGTGGGTCATACTTAAGTCAGTAAGAAACAAATCTCGAGAAATTTATCTTTGCTCAAGAGACTGCCTTGGGCTGATGGTCATCTTAGAAAGACTGATTAAGCTTAAGTCTATTAATCTAAAGCTGCGCTATTTTGCCACATCGAGACAAGCACTAGTTCTATCGACAATCAGGAAAGGTAACACAAGTCTAAACCTTGAAGACCTACAAGAGGCCCTTAACGGCCTCAAGATAAAAGAAATCCTAAGAAAAACAGGTATCGATCGAACCCGATACCTTAAATTCATGCGAACAAAAAACCTTGAATCAATAAACTTAGAGAATAAACTCGACGAAGAAAGTAAGTGGAACATGTTTTGGGAATGTCTTGAAGAGCCAGTGATCAGAAGCGAACTCAACGAGCTTGCAGCTCGAGAACAAGACTCAGCAGTTAAATATTTCCAAGAAATTGGACTGTTAACAAGATCAAGAAAAACGATCGTCGACTTTGGATGGAGGCAAAATTGTCAATCAATGATCATGGGTTTGTTCAAGAATGCGATTAATACCGATGAGGTGATTTTTCTTTATCTTGGCCTTAAAGATCGTCGTAATTTAAGAGCAATCCCCTCGAGGAATGAGGCACTATTTTATGGAAGTGATTCACAGAATGGTGACTACATCAGCAATCAAATTTCAAGACTTGTCGAAAAAACCCAACTAATTGAAGTCTTAATGAGCTGCGATCCATCCGATTCCATAAGATCGTACCGCTCAGATCATCCAAACTGTCGATATGAGCTAACTGGCGAACTAAAGCTCCGGAAAGAAATGAATATGTCAATACAAAGGTTTTCAGAGTCTATCCACAAAAGCCTTCCATCTAATGAATATGCCCTACGTCTGACGACCATCAAGCTCATGGATTATTGGCTTGAGAATCCCAAGAAGCAATGGCGATCACTATTCAAAGAGGTCGAGACAATAAAAGAGGCATTTCGCGGCTCAGACACAATAATCGCAGAACCACTTCATTTTCACTATAAACACCTAAACAGAAGTAGATTTTTTCCTATTGTCAACGGGGAAAGGGCATCAGGTTCAAGAGCCTGGCAAAAACTAGCGCTTAGTAATACATCCTTAATTGGATATTTACTGTTTTTACCCGCTTTGATGACAACAAGAATCGTTTTTCTTTATTCACGTCGGCTAAGTCTTTCAGAATACAGCAGCCTACCTCTTGCGAGGATCAAGAATCGATTTTTCACTTCTACATTCAGACTCAAAAAAGCAATTTCAGATACAACCAGATCCATCATATTTATTTTAAGAAAAAACAAGAATTAATGTCTACTCCTAATTCATGCATGCAATTGACTAATCCATTGATGCACATCGAACTCATACATTGAAAAGGAACTCCATTACATCACCTTCTTTCACTTCATAATCCTTACCCTCACTGCGTAGCCAACCTTTGTTGCGGGCTTCTACCAGCGATCCTGCCTCCAGCAATTTCTCACAACCGATGGTCTGAGCACGAATAAATCCTCGTTCGAAATCGGTATGGATCACTCCTGCCGCTTGGGGGGCAGTCATCCCAGCCTTGAATGTCCAGGCACGTGTTTCCTTTTCACCGGTCGTGAAATAGGTGCGCAATCCTAATAAACGGTAAGTGGCACGAATCAGACTTTTCAGGCCACCTTCACTGACTCCAAGTCCATCGAGATAATCCTTTCGTTCGTCTTCGCCAAGCTCAACCAGTTCCGCTTCAACCTGAGCAGAGATGCGCACGGTTTCAGCACCCTCCTTCGCTGAAAGAGCCACCACCTCCTCGCAGAAACCATTGCCTACTGCGAGATCGTCTTCGCTCACATTGGTGGCGTAAATGATTGGCTTGGCCGTTAGAAGTCCCAGTGGTTTGATCATCAGCGCTTCTTCATCGCTGAGCTCAACGCTGCGCGCAGCACCACCTTCCTCGAGCACAGCCTGAATCCGCTCGAGCGCCGCATCCTCTGTCTGCGCCTCCTTGCTTGTTCGCATCTGCTTCTTCAGGCGCTCGCGACGTTTTTCAATCTGCGCCAGATCTGAAAGTCCGAGTTCAAGGTTGATCACCTCGGCATCGCGAACCGGTCCAACAGAACCGGACACATGGATGACATCGTCATCCTCGAAGCAACGAACGACATGAACAATGGCGTCCACTTCACGAATATTGGCCAGGAACTTGTTGCCGAGTCCTTCACCCTGACTCGCTCCCTTGACCAGGCCGGCGATATCGACAAACTCCATCCGTGTGGGAATGGTGTCGGCGCTTTTGCTCAGATCCGTCAGCTGCTCCAACCGCCCATCCGGAACGGAAACGGTGCCAACATTCGGTTCGATGGTGCAGAACGGGAAATTGGCTGCCTGGGCCTGGGCATTGGCCACTAGGGCATTGAAGAGAGTGGATTTACCCACATTGGGTAATCCAACGATTCCGGCTTTGAGCATGGCGGAAATCTATCGGCAGGTGCGTCTTTGCCACCATCCTTCGGAACACGATTGGGCCATTCACGGGCGAGAATGGTTACGAAAGATGTTGAAGGGGCCATGGGCAGCCAAAAAAGCCAGTCCCCAACTGGGGCCACACCCGAAGCCCTGCGTACATTGAGCCGCCTGAGTGGTCTGAAACGCAGGCGACGTCGCTTGATCGGCGCAGGCGCAGCCGCTGTTCTGTTGACAGCAGGTGGTGTGATCTGGAGCCAAGGTCCCGGATCCGATCGTTCGCGTCAGCTGAGTGAGTTCACCGTGGCGGCGGAGCGAGGATCTCTGCCTGGCGTGATTACGGCCAGTGGCGAGCTGGAAGCGATACGAAGGGTGAACGTGAGCCCGAAGCGGGCTGGAGTTGTGGAGGAGCTTTACGTCGATGAAGGCGATGTTGTGACCAAAGGTCAGGTGTTGGCCCGAATGGACACCGGTGATCTCGAGGACCGAATGGATGAATTTGCCGCACTCGAACGGCAGGCCAAGGCGGACTATGAAGCCAAGCGGGCCGAATACTTACGCAACCGGCAGCTGGTAGATGTCGGCGCGATCAGCGCATCAGACCTGGATGGCTTCCGAGCGGCCTTCATCAGCAGCAAGGAAGCTCTGAACGCTGCTCGCGAGCGCATTGAACAACGCAACGTTGAAGGCAATGACCTGCTGATCCGCGCTCCTTTCAGCGGGCTCATTACCGAACGCTTCGCCGAACCTGGATCATTTGTGACTCCAACCACAGCCGCTTCAACCAATGCCGGCGCTACCAGCTCATCACTTGTGGAGCTGTCTGAAGGCCTGGAAGCGGCCGCCAAGGTTCCTGAAAGCGACATCGGTCGCATTCGTATTGGCCAGGACGCCACTGTTCGCGTGGATGCATTCCCTGATCAGCTTTTTCCGGCAAGGGTGCGAGACATCGCGCCGCGTGCACTCAAAACCGACAACGTGATCTCATTCGAGGTGGAGCTCACACTCATCGATCCTCCACCAACCCTTCGCATCGGCATGACCGCAGATGTGAACTTCCAGACCGGACGCACCGCCCCCAGCACACTGGTGCCAACCGTGGCAATCGTGACTGAGCAAGGGCAATCAGGCGTTCTGCTGGTCGGCAAAGACGATGAGCCCACATTCCAGCCTGTGCAACTCGGTGCCAGCAGCGGCGACAAGAGTGCCATTCTCTCCGGTGTGCAGCCCGGTACACGCGTGTTCATTGACCTGCCGCCCTGGGCGAAACAGCGCGACTGACCGAGCCAGAACCTGCCTTCATCCATGCCACAAACCAAGGAGAAACCGCTGCTGCTGCTGGTGGATGGCCATTCCCTGGCCTTCCGCAGTTTTTATGCCTTCAGCAAAGGCGGCGAAGGTGGGTTGGCCACGAAGGACGGACGTCCAACCAGCGTGACCTATGGATTTCTCAAGGCCCTGCTGGATAACTGCAAGGGGCTGAAACCTCAGGGTGTGGCGATCGCCTTTGACACCGCCGAGCCCACCTTCCGCCACAAGGCTGATCCCAATTACAAGGCTCACCGGGATGTAGCTCCGGATGTGTTCTTTCAGGACCTTGACCAACTGCAGTTAATACTGCGCAATCAGCTACAGCTGCCCCTCTGTCTGGCGCCTGGCTTCGAAGCGGATGACGTGCTCGGAACCCTGGCCAACCGAGCGGCATCCTCGGGATGGAGGGTGAGAATTCTCAGCGGCGACCGCGACCTGTTTCAGCTGGTGGACGACCAGCGGGACATTGCAGTGATGTACATGGGTGGCGGCCCCTATGCCAAAAGCAGCGGACCCACCCTGATTGATGAGGCAGGTGTCCAATTCAAGCTCGGAGTCATGCCCGACAAGGTGGTGGACCTGAAGGCGCTGACTGGAGACAGCTCGGACAACATCCCTGGAGTGAAAGGAGTTGGCCCGAAAACCGCCATCAATCTGCTCAAAGAGAATGTGGACCTCGATGGCGTCTACAAGGTGCTTGCCGAAGTCGAGGCGGAAGGCCCCAAGGCCAGAAGAGGTGCTGTGAAAGGTGCTCTGAAGGGCAAGCTCAGCGCCGACCGGGACAACGCCTATCTATCAAGACAACTGGCCGAAATCCTGGTCGACATCCCCCTGCCTGAGGAGCCCATTCTCGAACTTGGGCCCGTGGACGGCGATGGTCTGGAAGTTCAGCTCAAGGACCTGGAGCTCAACAGCCTGGTGCGACAGGTTCCTGGTTTCATCGCCACCTTCTCCACCGGTGGTCTGGCAGCGAACGCCCACCTGCTTGAGACCAAGGTTTCCAAGGACTCCGCTCAAGCCGACAGGTCGAAGGATGCTGCAACTCAGCAGCAGGACGCCCCTGATGCTTTCAGCCAGGACTCCACTGCTTCATCCCAACCGAATCTGAAGCCACAGCTGATCTGCAGCGACGCAGCACTCCATGACCTGATGCAACGTTTGCAGTCCTGCACAGATGCCACGGCTCCGGTTGCGCTCGACACAGAGACCACCGATCTCAACCCCTTCAAAGCGCAGCTGGTTGGCATCGGCGTGTGCTGGGGTCCAGGTGATGCCGATCTCGCTTACATCCCTGTGGGTCATCGTGCAGCGACGGAAGCAACGCTGGAACCAGACCGCCCACTTGTGCAGCTTCCACTCGAGACGGTGTTTGAACAGATGGCTCCCTGGCTGGCCAGCCCTGAGCACCCCAAGGCACTGCAGAACGCGAAATATGACCGCCTGATCCTCTTGCGCCATGGCTTGCCGTTGGCGGGCGTGGCCATGGACACCCTGCTGGCCGATTACCTGAGAGATGCCGCGGCCAAGCACGGCCTGGATGCCATGGCAACACGGATGTATGGAATCACTCCCACCCTTTTCAGTGATCTGGTGGGCAAGCCCAAGGACGGCAAGGCAAGTTGCTTCGCAGAAGTGGACCTTGACCAGGCAGCGCTGTACTGCGGCATGGACGTCCATCTGACTCGCCGACTGGCCATCGATCTACGCCAACAGCTGCAGGCAACAGGAGAAAGTCTCCCCAGCCTTCTGGACAACGTGGAACTGCCGCTGGAACCGGTTCTGGCCTTGATGGAAGCAACCGGCATCCGCATTGACATGCCTTATCTCAGTGCACTGTCAACAGAAATGGGTGACATCTTGCAGCGGCTGGAGAAGGAGGCCAAAGAGGCAGCAGGAACCGACTTCAACCTCGCCTCGCCCAAGCAACTTGGCGAGCTGCTGTTCAACACCCTCGGCCTCGACCGCAAGAAATCCCGCAGAACCAAGACTGGCTACAGCACCGATGCCACTGTTCTGGAGAAACTGGAGGCTGATCACCCCGTTGTGCCGCTGGTTCTCGAGCACCGCGTACTGAGCAAGCTCAAGAGCACTTATGTGGATGCCCTTCCGCAACTGGTGGAAGCGGAAACCGGCAGAGTGCACACCGATTTCAATCAAGCGGTCACCGCCACCGGTCGACTGAGCAGCAGTAATCCCAACCTCCAGAACATTCCCGTCCGCACGGACTACAGCCGCCGCATCCGCAAGGCCTTCCTGCCCCAGGAGAACTGGACGCTACTCAGCGCCGATTATTCCCAGATTGAGTTGAGGATCCTCACCCATCTCTCCGGCGAGGAGGTGCTGCAACAGGCCTACCGAGAAGGAGACGATGTGCATGCTCTGACAGCAAGGCTGCTGCTCGATAAGGCCGAGGTGAATAGCGACGAACGACGCCTGGGCAAAACGATCAACTTTGGCGTGATCTACGGAATGGGTGCCCAACGCTTCGCGCGGGAAACAGGCGTTAACCAGGCAGAGGCCAAGGATTTTCTGCTGCGTTACCGCGAGCGGTATCCCAAAGTCTTCTCCTTTTTGGAACTGCAGGAACGACTCGCCCTCAGTCGCGGTTATGTGGAAACGATCATGGGCAGGCGACGCCCTTTCCACTTCGATCGCAACGGACTTGGCCGCCTGCTGGGCAAGGAACCGATGGAGATCGATTTGGATGTCGCTCGTCGCGGTGGAATGGAGGCTCAGCAATTGCGAGCTGCGGCCAACGCGCCGATTCAGGGATCCAGCGCCGACATCATCAAACTGGCCATGATTCAGCTGCAGGCTGCCATCGAACAGCAGGGACTACCGGCACGACTACTGCTTCAGGTGCACGATGAACTGGTGCTTGAAGTGGATCCAGATGCTCTGGAGTCGATTCAAAAGCTTGTCGTCAACACCATGGAAAATGCTGTGACACTGAGCGTGCCCTTGGTGGCTGAAACCGGCCTCGGTGCCAACTGGATGGACGCAAAGTGAGATTTGCTCTGATCAATTGCAGTGACTGACTTAAAGCTTGCCTGAACCCATATCGATACCTCACAGTAAATCTCACATGATTCCTCACCAAGTCACTGAAGGCCACCATGCAGCCTCAGCGATGGTCCAGCAGCAACTCATGGGGTGTAACCACAGAACAACAGCTTCCTTGTGTTTCATCTCCTGTCGGGGCTGAAGCAGCGCGGGTTGACAGCCGGGCATCGATGTCCGTGACCAACCATCAACCGCACTGAGAAAGAAGCAGAACAGATCGCGAACGGCACACCCCTGGATCAGCAGGCACGAAAGGGGACGAGGGGGTTATTCAGCGTCCGTGCAGGTGCGTATAGGACCTCGGAAATTTCTGCTGGGATGCAGGCGGTAAAGGTCCACAGCGGCAACAAGACACTGCTCTTGGTTTACGTAGGTGGGAAGCAGATCGCTGATCTCTGCACTGAATACGGATGGTTTCACCTGCCGCCGATTAACGGCAGGAAGTAAAAATCAAACCTCTTAAACTCAAACAAGGCGACAACAGCGTGTGGGTCGTTGATGCCCTGATCAACGTCAACTTCCCTGACCGTGAGGGCGATAGCAGCATCATGAACACCATCGTTGCTGGCACCACCATCTCCACCTCATCACGCCTTGGCTATCGCTGGCTCAAAAGCGACCGCATTGCGTAAACAACCGGAATAGGTTTCCCCATCTGGGATTTACCGAGTCCGCAAGCTCCACTAGGCGCATTAGCTCCGCTTCAGCAACACCTTCAAACACGGTTTATCACACAGAAATTTCGTGCTTAGGCGTTGGCTCCTTTACCGCGAGTAGTGAAAGAAGAAACAGGATTGTTGTCAGAAAAAGAGACGCGAATCAAGATATGGGACAAGAACGCAATTGCCCCCAAGCCAGCGATGCGCAACCTTCAAGCGATTTATTGGACCACAGGCATGGTCGGCCTGGCAGCAAGCATCTCACTCGTTGAGATCCCAATTCCAGCAAAAGCAAGCCAAAAGCCAACAATCGAATCACCTAGTAACAGTACACAAGGCAAAATTGGTGGATGGTGGAGAGGAAACAATGACCATCTCTACGGAATCTATCAAAGGCGGCGCTCACGCAATATCAATGGAACCATCTATACAAATAATGGAACTCCCTTCGAGACATTTAGTGGGACCATTAATGGTAATGACATCACGGTGAACTGGAGAAATCTATGCACAAGTTCCCGTGGCACACGCACCGGCCTTTACAACGACAACACTATTCAATGGACCAGCGGAGATCTGCGTGACACAGAACTTCGCAAAGTGAATAACGCACCAACCGTGCAGCGCGGTACAGCATGTGCTCAACCTCAGGACACAAGCATGAACGGCTGGTGGACAACACAAGGTCGTAGCACCTGGTGGCTAGGCAAACAAAGAGGCAACAAAATCACACTGACAAAATTTGTTGATGGGAACGACGGAAAACCGGTGACGCAATTCGCAGGGAGAATCAATAACGACGGCAACAGCGCGGGAAGACTGAGACAGTGTGGTCAACAATCGGGGACAAGTTACTCACTACAACGTCGAACCAATAACCTTTATTATTTCGGAGGCAACAATCGAACATTAAGTAGATCTCAAACAGCACCACCATTTAGCGCCAATATTGGAGAAACATGCGCCCGAGAAAATATCAATGGCTGGTGGAGAGACCAACAAAGCCGCTTTTGGAAAGCAGAGCAGAACAATTCTCAGGTCACAATCACACGCTACAGAGCGAGTGACGGCAAACCTTTTAGCATTTTCACAGGGACAAGACGCAACCGAAGCGGGACAGACCTCTATAGCTATGGCACTCTCAAAAATTGCTTCTCATTCAGAAACAGACCTCGCTCATTTAGCCTAATCAATGGGCAACTGAGAAGTGATAATGATTCGACAGTTCTTACTCGGTACCAAAGCAGAATCCCATTTACTCCCCAGACTGGATGCGACCCGGCCACAGCAGAAACAGCCGCACAAAGACAATTAATAACTCTTCAAAAAACAGTCAGACTTACAGACTATGAAATCACTGTCTATCACGAGAGAAAAACAAAAACATTTAATCCGAAACAAATTACTGTCAGCAGGCCTTCAGGGTTAAGCACAACCAATTCCAAATTCGTAGCCAGAGGAGAGGGATGTAGAACCCATGGGTTCTATGTTGACGAAGTAACCTACGACGAATGGGATCAAGTACGAGTAGACAGCCAAGGTGTTGCAGCTTTATACAACAATGTTGCTTTGCGTGAAAGGGATGCAACACCAGGATCTGGATGCCCCCTCCTAGCAACAGTTAAAGGTCGTTATTACACTATTCCTGACGGCGAAGGAGCCGCGCCATCCTTCTTGGATCGAATCTCACAAGGCACCTACAACAACTCAGTCAGAAGAGGGCCATTCATATCTGTCAGCCCTGGGGAAACAAAGACGAAAACATTGACCATCAACAAACCAGAAGGACGCATCGAAATCACCTATCGGCTGAGCAATGAGACTCAACGCCTTCGCCCCAGAGACAACTAGAAACAAAACAAAATTTTCAAATCATCAGTAACTCAAGAGAGATAGAACCAAGCTCGGTGACATCTCTCTTGCACGTAAAGCTCGACACAATCCACTGCAGCGTCACCACCACCAATCAGTTGCATGCAGCGCCTGTGTGCAGCCGTGTCAGGGAATCACGTGGGTGACCAGGTCAGCATTGACCCAGCGGATCACTCCTGAATCCACATCAGCGATCTGAAAGAGGTTGTGCACCTCGGCGACTCAGGGGTTGGAGTGAAGCCTTCTTGGCTCAATGACCTATCGAAAGACCTTTGTTTGTGAGGAGGAGCCCAAGCATTAAGCCTGGCTCTCCTCTCCTTCATGACTGTCCAGACCGACAGCAGAGGTGCAAATTAAGAGCAGGTGGTGCAGTGAGATGACCAAAGCAGAGCAGTTCTGGGTGTTTGTCTGCCTCATAGGTCTTGGCTCTGGTTTTTATCTGGTGGGCAGTGCTTGGACCACATGGAATAGGGAGACGAATGAGCTGCCTGGACTGGTTGCAGCAGAGCGGAAGAGGCTGAGACCTACTCCTGAATTCAGCAGCCAGGAAGAGGCCTCCAAGGCGTGCCTGGAGCACATCAAGAGTCTTCCCTCTGATAGCGAGTACTACTGCGACGTCGTAGACACAGCTACTTCCCTTGGCTCTGATCTCAGCAGCTACCCCCAATTCCTGAAGAAAACGACAGGGGAGCCCTGGCACATCTACGAGGAGTACGGAACTGTCTACTCAGACTCACCTTTTCGGGACAGGTATTTCCCCGAGCGGGAATTCATCTTCAGCAAGTAATCACCATGGGTTGCACTCTTATTGACTTGCTGGATGGACGCGAAATGACCCTGCAGAGATCAGCCCGCAAGACTCAGGACATGATCAAACGCGACGCTTGAGGATCGAATGCCCTTCGCGATAGCCAATCACAGTGACTGAGACGATGATTGTTAATAGAGCAATGACGCCCATCCAGTCTGGATGCATCATCCACCTGATCCCAGGACTCAACAAAGCCACTCTATAGACAGATGAACAATCGACACAAGTGCCTGGGTAGGATCTCTTTTTTAATCGACATAACTTTGGGAAAACAATAAAAATGAACGTTCAACAGGCTTCTTGGAGAACAAACAATGAACAAACAATTTGGAGTCATTCACCAAGACTCTTCACCGAGCAAGTAAAGAGCCCATCTCAGAAGCCATAAGAACGCCATGACCCGCAGAGCTTTTCATGGGCTGCACCTACAGCCCACTGGCGCACCATCTTGTTTTTCGTTCGTCACCTACACACCGCAGAGCAAAGAACAGATGGTGGCGTGCGGAGATCTAGGAGAAGAAGAGGAATATATCAACCCAGTCATCTGCGACTTTCTTCTATTTATTGCTGATTGGATCCTCAAAGTTCCACTCAACAACGACTTCCCTTTTAGCTATGACGACGTGACCGTGATCTGCTCAAGGCAGCGAGGAAATGGGAGCCAGCACGAATACCTGATGCAAATCAGCAAGCTCGAAGACAATGACCTCAAAAGATCAGTTCTTGAAAGGCTACTGAAAATCTTGCATCGACAATCGTGGAACGGTTTCAAGCCAACATAAGAATCAAAGGCAATCACAACCTTCACTAACAAGCCATGCATGCAGCCCCTCAAGCTGCTATCAACAGCAGGGGGCAAGCTGCTGGCCAGCGAAATCGAGTGGAAGCGATCAGAGCCAGCGAAGACAACAGATCGGTAACAACTCGGAAGCAACCAGGCGATTCAAGGGCGTTCAAGGACTGAACGGGCCGTAACCTCCTTGGAGAGCCTGATCAGACCTTTGCCACTGCGCCTCACAAACAGCCTGAGCAATCGCACCGAAGACTTTCAACCGCTGGAGGCCGGCAAGGCAACGATCTATTGCTGTGGAGTAACGGTTTACGACCTCTGCCACCTTGGGCATGCGCGCAGTTACATTAACTGGGACGTGTTACGGCGCTATCTGATCTGGCGCGATTACGACGTCACCTTCGTTCAAAACTACACAGATATTGACGACAAAATATTAAACAAGGCCAACTCGGAAGGATCAACAATGGAGGAGGTCAGTGAAAAGAACATCAAAGCCTTTGAAATCGATATGGCTCGTCTACATATTCTGCCCGCGGACAAAATGCCACGTGCAACATGCTGCATCCCAGGCATTCAAACTCTGATTGGCGAACTGGAAAACAAGGGAGCCGCATACAGTTCGGATGGCGATGTGTATTTTGATATTTCCAAAGCAAAGAACTATGGCCAGCTGAGTGGTCGAGACCCGAATGAGCAGCAACAGGGAGCAAGTGGCCGCACCAATGAAGGAGAAGAAGAACGCAAGCGACACCCATTTGACTTCGCGCTTTGGAAAAAAACCAAAGATGGAGAACCAGGCTGGGAATCACCCTGGGGGCGCGGCCGGCCCGGTTGGCACATCGAATGTTCTGCCATGGTTCGCGCAGAATTCGGCAAAACAATTGACATTCATCTCGGCGGCGGAGATCTTGTCTTCCCGCACCATGAAAATGAAATTGCGCAGTCAGAAACAGCCAATGAAGCTCAGTTAGCCCGCGTTTGGATGCACAACGGCATGGTGAATGTCGGCGGCACAAAAATGTCGAAGTCGCTGGGCAACTTCACCACAATCCGCGCACTACTCGACAGCGGCATTTCAGCGATGACCCTGCGGTTGTTTGTGCTCCAGGCGCACTATCGCAAGCCACTCGATTTCACAGCAGACGCTCTTGAGGCGGCAAGCACCGGATGGAAAGGGCTGAATGCTGCTCTCAGCCTTGGCAGTCAATGTTCGGAAAAGCTGGGCTGGCCTGGAGCAGTAGCTTTGCCATCCGGTGCCATGCAGGCACAGAACTTGTCTTTGGATGAGGTGTTACAGGCTGCTCGCGACCGCTTTACCGAGGCCATGGATCAGGACCTGAACAGCTCTGGAGGCCTTGCAGTGCTGTTTGAGCTGGCCAAACCACTGAGGTCGCTGGCCAACCGACTGGAACGGGGAGAACAGGTTGAAGACCAGGTTCCACTGAATGCCCTGCATCAACGCTGGCTGTTGCTGCGTGAGCTCGCCGCAGTGCTCGGACTACGTCATGAGCCTCAGCAAGCAATGGAATCCTCCAACGCAGCGTCGGAAGAAAGCAGCGCCATTGACGCCGCGATTTCTGCGCGCAAGGCCGCCAAGCAGGCCAAGGATTTTGCTGAAGCCGACCGAATCCGAACAGAACTATCGAATCAGGGGATCGAACTGATTGACAAACCAGGCGGCGTTACCGAATGGCGCCGCTGTTGATCAAGGCTTTTTCGAAGTCATCATCGCCTCGATCTTGCGGATCCGCGCCAAGGTGGTAGTCCAGACCTCAAGCCTGAAGCGCTGCTCGGCGAGGTTGGGTTCTGAGGGATCGGCGGCATCGATCCAGCCCTGGAGTTGCTCCAACTTGGCCTCAGGGTCCTGCTTGGCCTCGAAGGCATCCCAGAGCTCCCGTTCAAGCCTGGCCCTCTCAATGAAATTCCAGCGCTTGAGCCAGAGCATCGTGTTGGCGTGCATCAAGGCACCTGTCTACCGGATTTCCGTTGCATGAGTCCTAGGGTTCGCCTAGGACCGGCGTGATGCCAATGGAACCCGAGAGCCTGTCCAAAGCCATTCAGCTTTCAGTCGCTCCTGTGTTTCTGCTGGCAGGCATCGGAGCATTGATGAACGTGATCTCCGGTCGCCTCGCCAGGATTGTCGACAACGCACGTAAGACCAAGGCGGCTCTTGATGCGGGCGAAACAGTCGATGAACGGGAGCAGGTGGTCTACCGCAAGCGCATGCAGCTCACGATCCGCGCCATCGAGCTGCTCACCGCCGCAACCCTGCTGATCTCGACCGTGGTCGCTGTGATGTTCTTCAGCGTGATCAGCCGCATTCACCTCACGCTTGTGGTGGTTCCTCTCTTCATCACAGCGATGCTGCTGGTGATGCTGGCTTCGATCTGTTTCCTGCGAGAGGTGCGAATGGCCTCAGCCCACATCAATCGGCTGTTTTGAACATTGGCTTTGGTTCAGCCTTGCCCGGTCCAGTTTCGGATCAGATCCACCACACTGATCAACAGGCCGGCAGCGATCACCACCGGTGAGACCCAGCGCAGGAAGAACAGGATCAGACCACTGGTGGATGGTTGAGTGACGGTGCTGTCCTTGAGATCAGCCAGGAAGATCCGGGGCACAACCCATCCCATCAGCACGGCAATCAACAGTCCGCCAGCAATCAACAGCACGCCGCCGAACAGAGCATCCATCGCCCCAAGCACCTGCAGATTCATGGCAGCGGGGAGGCCGATAACAAAAATCACCGCCGCGCAGATCCAGGTCGCCTTGGTGCGGCTCCAGTTCCAGCGATCCATCAGCGATGCCACCGGGACCTCTAACAGCGACACCGACGACGTAATTGCAGCGAGATAGGCCAGGAAGAAAAAGGCCACAGCCACAATTCGTCCGGTCGAGCCGATGGAGGCCAGCCCTGTTGGCAGCGCCAGAAAGATCGTGCCGATCGTGGACTCACTCACGGCATCCCCCAGCCCGAAGCTGATCACTACGGGGAAGGTGAGCATGCCCGCCAGCAGACCCACCGCGGTATCCAGGCCCACCACCGCGACCGCTTCTTGAGGAACGGGAGCCTTGCGGTTGAGATAAGCCGAATACGCCATGATCGAACCGATGCCGGTGCCGATCGAGAAGAAGGCCTGGCTGAACGCATTCCGGATGGTGGTGATATTCATCAATTCCCTGCCGTCCCAGCGCAGCAGGAAGGTCTTGTAACCATCGATCGCTCCAGGCAGCGTGCTGGCCCAGATCGCCAGGGCCACCAAAAGCAGGAAGAGCAGCGGTAGCGCCCAGCGCGACAGCCGTTCAATTCCAGCCTGCACTCCTGCCGACACCACCAGAGCGGTCAGCAGCAGGCTGATGGCCTGCCCTGCCAACGCGCTATTACCTCGACTGATGCCGTCGAAAAACAGCTGGGCATCCTCCATGGTTTGAGGAAGACCCACATTGAGGGCATGGATCAGGGTCTGAGCGGTCCAGCCCATTAGCACGGCATAGAAGGCCAGGATTCCGCAGGCGGCGACCACAAACAACCAACCCATCGGTTTCCAGTCGCGGCCAGCCGCCTGGGCCGGAGCCAGCAGGGGGCTGCGACCGGTGTTGCGACCCAGCACCATCTCAGCCACCAGCACCGGCAGGCAGATGAATGCAACGATCAGCACGTAAAGGAGAACGAAACTGCCTCCTCCGCCCTGGGAGGCCCTGTAGGCAAATCCCCAGAGATTGCCCAGACCCACTGCACTGCCCGCTGCCGCCAGGACAAATCCCAACCCCGATCCCCAGTGCTCCTTCTGCGCTGCCGCCATGACGTGAAGACTGTGCGTTGGCCGAAGTTTGCCAGGGACTGGAATTGAAGTGGGAGGATGGCTGCAACCGCCAGGATCCGCGTGAAAGCCATCAGCGTGCTGGGCTCCACCGGCTCAATCGGCACTCAGACTCTCGAAATCGTTCAGGAATTCCCTGAACAGTTCCGGGTGGTGGCTCTAACAGCTGGTCGCAACCTGGGCCTGCTCGTGGAGCAGATCCAACGACACAGCCCCGAGGTGGTAGCCCTCGCTGATGAATCTCTTCTTAAGGAACTGGAGGAACGGCTTGCCTCGCTGCCAGCGGATCAAAAGCCTCAACGGCAACCTGAACTGGTGGGAGGTCCCGGCGGACTGAACATTGCGGCCTCCTGGGACACGGCAGACCTCGTGGTGACCGGCATTGTTGGCTGTGCAGGCCTGCTGCCAACCCTGGCGGCCATCCAGGCCGGCAAGGATCTGGCGCTGGCCAACAAGGAAACCTTGATTGCAGCGGGTCCGGTTGTGCTGCCGGAACTCAGGAAAAGCGGCAGCCGCCTTCTACCGGCTGATTCCGAGCACTCCGCCATCTTCCAGTGCCTGCAGGGCACACCCTGGGCTGACAATGCCCGACTCTCCACGGGTGTTCCCACTCCGGGCCTGCGCCGGATCCAGCTCACGGCTTCAGGTGGTGCTTTCCGTGATTGGGCAACCGCCGATCTGGAGAAAGCCACCGTGGCCGATGCCACCTCCCATCCCAACTGGAGCATGGGCCGAAAGATCACCGTGGACTCAGCTTCGCTGATGAACAAAGGGCTGGAGGTGATCGAAGCCCACTATCTGTTTGGCCTCGACTACGACCACATCGAAATCGTCATTCACCCGCAGAGCATCATTCACTCGATGATCGAGCTGGCTGACTCCTCGGTCCTGGCGCAGCTGGGGTGGCCAGACATGAAGCTGCCAATCCTTTACTGCATGAGTTGGCCCTCGCGCCTGGAGACACCCTGGCGTCGCCTGAATCTCACCGAGGTCGGGCAACTCACCTTCAACAAACCCGATCCCGCCAAATACCCCTGCATGGAACTGGCCTACGCCGCTGGCAGGGCCGGTGGCACCATGCCGGCTGTGCTCAATGCCGCCAATGAAGAGGCGGTGGCCCAGTTCCTGGAGGAACGGATTCATTTCCTCGACATTCCCGACCTGATCGAAACAGCCTGCGAGCGCCACAAATCCGACCGGGTTGACCAGCCGCAATTGGATGACGTGCTGGCCGTCGATCAGTGGGCCCGTACCGCCGTGCGCGAACAGGTTGACCGGGGCACACGACGCCTTCCGCTCACTGCCATGGCGGCGTGATCAGTCATCACCTGCTGCTCTGTGCAACGGCCACCAAAGCGAAATGCTGTGATCCTGCCCTTGGCGCAGCCAGCTGGGAGGCTCTGAAGCTTGGAGTGAGGGAGCTGGCACTGGAGCGTCCGGACCGGCCAGGCGGGGTGGTCCTCCGCAGCAAAGCTGACTGCCTACGGGTTTGTGATCAGGGCCCGGTGTTGCTGATCTGGCCTGATGGCATCTGGTACGGAGGAGTCACGCCGGAACGGATTCGACGCATCCTCGAAGAGCATGTGATCGGTGGACGTCCCTGCGAAGACTGGGTGATCCGCCGCAGCCCTTTCAGCGTGACCCTTCAGAGTTGAGTTGGCTCAACCAGGCAGAGGCCACACGATCAGACCAGCATCCGCTCTCCAGGCTGTCGCCTGGAGCATGGAAGCCATTGTGACCGCCTCTCTCCGTGAGAAGAACCGACACAGGGTCAGGCTGAGCAGCAGGCTGCGAAGTGAGGGCTGAGAGCAAACGCTTGGCTCCAGCCGCTGGCACCCAGGGATCATCGATAGCCTGAAGCAGCAGGGTGGGCGGCAACGAGCGCCGATCATTGAGCAGAAATGGCAAAGGAGATGCCCTGGAGTAATAGGCATCGACAGAATCGAACCCCCAGCGAGGAGCGGTGACAGCTGCATCAAAAGCGCGGATTGAGCGCGGAGGAGTTTGGGTCAGCGATTCATTCTCCTGCGAGCTCACACCAAAGGGGTCGGCCAGTGTTTGTCGGACCAGGCGTTGCAGCAACCATCGCTGATACACCCGGTTGCGCGGTCGTTCGATCGAGGCGCTGCAGGCTGCCAGATCCAGTGGGCTGCTGGCGCAAAACAACCCATCGAGCACCAACTGGTCGGGGGGAAGTCCGGCCGTGGCCCTGTCCTGCGCGCTGGACAGACAACCGTTCAAAAGCATCGTGCCACCAAGAGAAACCCCTGCACCGAAGAGGGGCAAAACGGAACTGGATGGGGCCAGCTGCCGACAAAGCTCACGGGCACGCACGATCACTGGCAGCAGATCGCTGTTGCAGGCGGCGGCGTAGGTGCCACCGGCCAGATCTCTTCCGGGGTCAGCTCCCCGCAGATTGAGCCTCAGCACCGCAAACCCCCGCCTCTGCAGAGTGAGGACCAGACGCCGGAGACCCTCCCGACGGCTGGAACCCCCAAGACCATGAAGAGCCAGAACAAGCGCTCTTGGGGGTACGGGATCACCTGCGGGCGTGGGCAGGGGACGATCCAGAAAAGCCAGCAACTCGCCAGCTGCTGCTGCACCACTGGCCAGAGCAGGCACAGCAATCCGAATCTGCTCTCCGTGGTCCTCGGGCAAAGGAACCGGCCGAATCGTGTCGCGCAGAGTTTGCAAGTCGCCGCCGATCCAAGGCCAGCGTTGTTGATAAGTGACAACCCCCAGTTGCCCGAGCAACTGGGGGTTGTGCTGAAGGCGGGAATGGGAACCCATCAAAGGCCGATCAGACCGATCTGATCACTTCTTACCAACACCAAGCTCCTTCAGCTCACTGAGCAGATCACCCAGAACTTTCTTGGCATCGCCGAACACCATGGACGTGTTGGCAAGCTCAAAGAGGTCGTTCTTGATTCCTGAATAACCAGCGCTCATGCCGCGTTTCACGACAAAGACCGTGCGTGCCTGCTGAACATCAAGCACGGGCATGCCGTAGAGGGGTGATTCTGGGTCGTTTTTGGCCTGGGGATTGACGACATCATTCGCGCCCAGCACCAGAACCACGTCCGTGGCAGGGAAATCAGGATTAATGATGTCCATTTCCTTGAGCTGCTCGTAGGGCACATCGGCTTCCGCGAGCAGCACATTCATGTGACCCGGCATGCGCCCAGCCACAGGATGAATGGCGTAATCAACCTGAATACCAGCAGCTTCCAGGGAACGGGTGACCTCCCGGAGGGTGTGCTGAGCCTGGGCTACAGCAAGGCCGTAACCAGGGACAATCACCACCCGCTCAGCCGCTTCAAGGGTGAGGGCACACTCCTCAACGCTGCAGCTGGTGATGTTGGTGTATTCACCGCCGCCCCCGCCGCCGGAAGAGCCAGCTCCCAGGGCTCCACCAAACAGCACCGAAACCAGTGAGCGGTTCATGCCGTTGCACATCACCTGAGTCAGGATCAGGCCCGCAGCGCCGACCATGGCACCCGCCACGATCAGAAGCTGGCTGCCGACCACAAAACCAGCTGCAGCAGCTGCCACACCGGAATAGCTGTTGAGCAGCGAAATCACCACAGGCATGTCTGCGCCGCCGATCGGCAGGGTGACGCCGATGCCCAGCAGGCCGGAAGAGATCACGAGCAACCACAACCCAGCCTGACTGCTGCCATCGGAAGCGATCAAGTTGATCGCTGCCACCAGACAAACAACAGCCAGAGCGATATTGACCAGATGCCGGATCTTGCTCTGCATCCAGGGAGGCGTTGAGAGCCAGCCCTGAAGCTTGGCCATCGCCACGATCGACCCTGTGAAGGTGATCGAGCCAACGAAGACGGAGATCACAATCGATACAACCGCCACGAGCGTGCCGTCATCGAGGGTTCCGGGGAATAGTGCCGCTGCAAGGGCCACCAACAGCGATGACATGCCGCCACAGCCGTTGAACAGCGCCACGGTTTCGGGCATGGAGGTCATGGGAACCCGCTGGGCCGTGATCGCACCCAGCACTCCGCCGACAAGTGTGCCGACGATGATCCATGTCCAGGCCTGCCCATCGAAGCTTGGTGTGCCCAGATAACTGATCAGCAGACCAATCACAGCGAGGGCCATGGCCACAGCGGCCAGCTGATTGGCACTGCGCGCAGAGCGCACTTTGGAGAGACCTTTGATGCCGAGTGCCAGCAGCAGAACGGCGACAAGATCGATGGCGTAGTTCAGGAACTCCATCAGCTGTTCTCCTTGCGAGCGGGCTTGCGGCTGAACATGGCGAGCATGCGGTCAGTGACCAGGAAGCCGCCGATCACGTTGAAGAGAGCGAAGCCAAGGGAGACCGAGCCAAGAACCAGCAGAGGAGTGCTGCCATCGGCTTTGATGATCGCGGTGAGAGCTGCCAGCATCGTGATGCCGGAGATGGCATTGGCACCACTCATCAATGGCGTGTGCAGCGTGGGGGGAACCTTGCCGATCAGCTCGAAGCCGAGCAGGCTTCCGAGCAACAGCACCCAGAGGGCATTCACCAGAGGTGGTGTTTGGGAGGCCGTGGCCGCACCCATGAGAAAAAGGGAATCCATTAATTGGCTCCTGGGGTGAGAACATCTCCGCGGCGGATGGTGCCGTCCTGACTGATCAGGCATCCGGCAATCAGCTCGTCTTTGCTGTCGAGAGTGAGCTGACCATCCTTCAGGGTCGGTTGAAGTAAGGCCAGCAGATTGCGGGCATACATCGCACTGGCGTGATTGGGAACCGTGCAGGGCAGATCGTTGGCACCGATCAGCTTCACGCCATTGCGGTCCACGGTCTTCGAGGCGACGGTGTCGGCGCAGTTACCTCCCTGGGCAACCGCCAGATCCACAACCACAGCTCCTGGGCGCATGCGATCCAGCATGTCCTCACTTATCAGCCGTGGAGCACGACGACCTGGAACCTGAGCTGTGCATATGGCCACATCAGCCTCGGCCAACTGGTCTGAAAGCTGCTGGCGTTGCGCTGCGAGGAAAGCATCAGAGGCCTGCTTGGCATAGCCACCAGACTCAGCGGGCTTGTCCTCCATCTCAGGAGGATCAATAAAACGGGCACCCAGCGATTCCACCTGTTCCTTCACCGCAGGGCGAATGTCGCTGACGTAGACAACGGCGCCGAGCCGGCGTGCCGTGGCGACCGCCTGCAGGCCAGCTACTCCAGCACCCAGAATCACAACGCGGGCCGGTTGAACAGTGCCGGCCGCCGTCATCAACATCGGGAAATAACGGTCAAGTGCCGCAGAGGCCAGGAGCACCGACTTGTAGCCGGCGATATTGGCCTGCGACGACAGCGCATCTGCGGACTGAGCACGGCTGATGCGTGGAAGCAGCTCAAGGGCCATGGCCGACAGACCTGCCTGTTGCAGACCCGCAGCCAGCTCTACGTTCGCATAGGGAGAGAGAAGACCCACCACCAGAGCCCCGCGACGAAGCTGACTGAGGGCCTGCGTCGAGGGTGACTGAACACAGAGCAACAAATCAGCCTGAGACCAGGCCGAGCTGTCCCCGCGGGTCACAAGTTCCGCTCCGGCCTCGGCATACGCCTGATCCAGATAGCCGGAAGGCTGACCAGCACCCTGCTCGAGGACGACCCTGCAGCCGAGTGCAGTGAATTTCTTGACGGTTTCCGGAGAGGCCGCAACGCGGGTTTCGCCCGCTGCGGTCTCCACCGGGATCAACAGTATGGGCAAGATCGTGATGCCGCCGACCCAGCTGAGATTACGAGGTCATGGGGTAAGGAGGCCTGCATCTTTTCTGAAGAAGAGGGTTTGACCCTGAAGCCTGTAGCTAGGGAGAGGATCCTGTCTGCAAAAGCATGGGACTCACCGCAATCGAATGCCCTGATGGCGTCTGCCACAGCCACCACGGCGGTCATGCCGTGGACCGCATCACCATGGAGCACCTTCTGGCTGAACACGGCCGTGAATGGTGCGAGCGCCTCGCGGAAAGGATTTATGAAATGTCGGTGGACACTTTCTCCCAAACCGTGATGCCAAGCCTGCATGCAGCGGGCTGGCAGCGACGTCATCTCGACTGGGAGTTCAAGCTTAGGGATCTGGATTCCGAACCGGATCGCACCCTGGTGGATGGAATCATCAACGCCACTGAGAGCTTTCTGCGCAGCAGTGAGGTGCATCGCCTCTTCATCCAGGAGCTTGTCCAAGGAACATTTGATGAAGCCTCTGACGACCACCTGCGCGCTGAAGCCGTGCGGAACTTGATCGAAAAGGAAATCCTGACGCTTCTGGAACAGAACAGAGCTGAACTGATGGAGCGACTGACCTCAAGAATTCTGGAACCAGCAGGCGGCCAGGTTGATCGCGCTCAGAAGGCCGCTTCAGAGGGATTGATGGAAGTGGAACGATTGCTCTGCAATCACACCGAATCGCTCTGAAATCTGGAGCAGTCTGTGAGCAAGGAGCTTCAGAACATCGGCTGAAGCTCCTCCTCCACCGCTAACGCCTGCGGGCGACGGCCCTGGCCGTGGAGAAGCCGCGCGCGAAGAATCAGCGGGTCAAGGTCGCACTCCAATGGCCAGCAACGCTCAAGACAACGGCGAGACTCTGGACTGGACGAGTAACGGAGAAGGCTTCTGGCCATAGCGGCAGGGGGCCGAACCCCAGGGGCTGATGGTCGGAAGTTAAGGGTGGCGCATACGATTGGAATGGTTAGAAAGACCTATCTTTCAACGTCGCCATCTACACACCGTCCTTCGCTCTTGGTGCCGAGCCTCCGTCGCGGGCGATTCGGCCCAGGCAATGGCAGCAGCAGCTCATTCAACTGCTGCGCAGGCGGTTGGAACCAGGCACGACTGCAGCACGTGATGTACTGATTCATGCCGGTCCAGGCGCTGGCAAAACTCTTGGCGCTTTGCTGTCCTTTCAGGTGATGCAGTCGGAGGGCAAGCTTCAACGCGCTGTGATCTTCTGCCATCGCACCTCGATCCTCAGCCAGTGGCAGAGTGCTGCGGGCCAGCTGGGTCTGCAGCTTGATCTCTGGAACGGGCCTAACAGCGCCTCAGACGCCGCGGACGGATGGTTGCTCAGCTACCAGGGTGCAGGACGCCAGCAGGAGACCCTGAAAGCCGAGCTCAGCCGCTGGAACCAGGACCTTCTGCTGGCCATCGCCGACGAAGCGCATCATCTTGGAGTGGACCCCGATGAACCTGACGGCCCGGTTTGGGGACGAACGTTTCTGGAGCTCAGCAGCCATGCCCGGTTGCGTCTTGGTTTGACTGGAACACCGTTTCGCGCCGACAACCTGGCGTTCTGCGCCGCCCGGCGGGTGCGGGTGGAGGAAGCCGGCCAGCTGGTGGAACAGATCCATCCCGATCTTTCTGTCGAACCCCGAGAATTGATCGATGCTGGTGATGTTCGTCCCCTCGAATTTCGTTTTCAAGACGGCTGGGTGGAACACGCCCAGGAAGGGCTGACGGACCGAGAGGTTTCGCCACTGTCAGCTGAACAGAGAGAAAGCTGGAGAGCCAGGAATCTGCGCCGCGCCATTCGTCTTTCCGACAGCAGCAGCATTGCCCAGCTTCTGCTGCTGAGAGCTCGCACCAAGCTCGAAAGCGTTCGCAAACGTCACCCGCGAGCAGGCGGACTGGTGATCGCCCGCGACATTGAGCATGCCCGCAGCATCACCTTGCTGCTGGAAGAGGAAGGTGATCGGGTCGATCTGGTGCATTCCCAGGACCCAGGAGCTCCTGAACGCCTCAATGCCTTTCAGAGCGGTGATGCCGACTGGCTAGTGAGCATTGATATGTGCGCCGAAGGGTTCGATGCCTCACGGCTGAGGGTGGTCGCTTACCTGACCACGGTGGTGACGCGAAGTCGTTTCGTTCAGGGAATCACCAGAGCCGTGCGCATGTGCAGTGAAAGAGCCTCGCTGGAAGCGGTTCCGCGCGAACCCTCCTACGTGTTCGCTCCAGCGGATCCATTGCTGATGCAATACGCCCGCAGCTGGTCTCTGTCTGAGCCTTATCGCATCGCAGCCCCGCAAAGCGCCGAAGACAACGACAACAATCTGGGAGGTGACTGGCGAGGTCCGTCGCTGCCGATGGAAGCGATTGAGGACGGTGCAGGCGCTGTGATCAGGATGCGCACTCCGCAGTTACCCAGATTTTTGCAGCGTTGAAAACATTCTTTCCCAAGAAAAAATGCGACATTCTGCGAAATCCGGCCTGATTTGGTCCCATCAACCATCAGCCTGGTCGCCATCTGGGAGACAGACATGGACGCAGCAATTGAACGTCGAGTCAACGTTGCCACCTGCTGGGCAAGAACCCGGATTGCCGTTCTGGACAGTGCTGAGCGCTACGAAGACAGCTATGCACTTACTCAGGAATTCAGAGAATGGATTACCTGCTTAGGGGAGCATCCTGAACTTCTTGAGGACTCTGTGTTGAGTGTTCAGCGAACACAAGTGAAACGCCATCACCTGGAACTTGACGGAGCAACAGACGGAGCGGTTGAAATCTAAAGAAAGGCTGAAATTTGTATCGAAACCTTGAGGCATTTCGGTCCAATTTGTACATCTGGGCGAAGCAAATTTCACCCAGGCCGACCATTCGAATCCTTCTGGCGTTGCCGCTGACGAGACGTCGCGGAGATTAAAGTCATCTCATAGTCATTCCGGATAAGCATGGCGGTTGAGAATTTGGTGATTGTGGGGTCCGGCCCAGCCGGCTACACCGCTGCCATCTATGCCGCCCGCGCCAATCTCAATCCCCTTCTCATCACTGGGTTTCAGAGGGGAGGCATCCCCGGTGGCCAGCTGATGACCACCACCCATGTTGAAAACTTCCCCGGATTTCCTGACGGCGTTCTCGGTCCAGACCTGATGGACTTGATGAAAGCCCAGGCCACGCGCTGGGGAGCAAGGCTGCTTGAAGCTGATGCCGACCGCATTGATCTCAGCCAGCGTCCTTACCGAATTGAAGTCGACGGGCAGATCGTTGAATCCCAAGCGGTGATCATCGCCACAGGGGCCAGCGCTAATCGGCTCGGAGTACCGAATGAAAAGCGCTTCTGGAGCAAGGGCATCAGCGCCTGTGCCATCTGCGATGGCGCCACACCTCAGTTTCGCAACGAAGAATTAGCCGTGGTCGGCGGTGGCGATTCAGCTTGCGAAGAGGCGGTCTACCTCACCAAATACGGCAGCCATGTCCATCTGCTGGTGCGTTCAGACCGTCTGCGCGCCAGTGCGGCAATGAGTGACCGCGTTCAGGCCAATCCACAGATCAGCGTGCACTGGAACACTCAGGTAAGCGACGTTCAAGGCGATGACTGGTTAAGCAGCCTCAACCTGCATCGACGTGACAGCGGTCTCGACGAGGAGCTGGCTGTTCGGGGCATGTTTTATGCCATCGGACACACGCCCAACACAGAGCTCGTTCGCGACCAGCTCGACTGCGATCCCATCGGTTACCTGGTCACCCAACCGGGTCGACCGGAGACCTCCATGGAAGGTGTGTTCGCAGCAGGTGATGTCGCCGATGGAGAATGGCGTCAGGGCGTCACCGCCGCTGGCAGCGGCTGTCAGGCCGCTCTCGCCGCCGAACGATGGCTCTCTCATCACAATCTGGCAACGCTGGTCAGCAGGGATCAGGCCGAGCCAGCCAAAGCAGAACCACCACAGACCACAGCCGAGACCACTGAAGCCACCTACGACTCAAACGCCCTGTGGCAGAAAGGCAGCTATGCCCTGCGGAAGCTGTATCACGACAGCACTCGGCCCCTGCTTGTGGTCTATACATCGCCAAGCTGCGGGCCCTGCCACGTGCTCAAACCCCAGCTGAAGCGAGTGCTTGATGAGCTGCACGGGGAAGCCCAGGGAATTGAAATCGATATCGAAGCCGACCAAGAGATCGCTCAGCAGGCCGGAGTCAATGGCACCCCAACTGTTCAGCTGTTTTTCGACAAGCAACTGAAGCAGCAGTGGCGTGGGGTGAAGCAGCGGAGTGAGTTCATGGACTCAATCCGCTCGGTTCTCAGCAAAGCCTGAGCCTCAACGGCGACGAGGTCCACCCGGACGGTTACCACCAGGTCGGCCACCGGGGGCACCGGCGTTGCGTTCTCTGTAGGTGATCCGGCCACGCGTCAGGTCATAGGGACTGATCTCGACCAGCACCTTGTCTCCGGCCAACAGCTTGATTCTGAACTTGGTGAGTTTCCCCGCGGCACGGCAAAGGCATTGATGACCTGCGGGCTGCTCCAGGGTCACCAGGTAAAACCCGTTGCCCTGTTCCTTCTCGATCACACCCGAGGTTTCAATCATGCGCCGGCATTGACCCGCAAAACGTTCCTCCATTTTAGGAGGCCGCCTGCTGTCTGAGCAGCCCCAAGACAGATGAGCTCTCCCTAAGGTCAGCTGATCCTGTAACGAGCCGATGATTCTCCCTCCCCTCTCCATGGATCTGGGGCTGCTAATGATTTCCATCGGTGCTGTGAACCTGTGGCGTGCCCGCCAGAAATCCACCTAACCTTCTGAATTGCCCAAAAAGTCCGCTCTCGCCTCTTTCGTCAACCTGACTCGGTCTGATTCCCAGGTTCGCGATCAGGTGCGTCAGGCAGCGACTCCCATGCATTTGGTGAACATGGCCAAGGAAAAGGGTCTCGTCTTGACCCAGGCCACCATGATGAAAATGCAGGCCGAAAAAATGAAGCATCTGCACGATGATCACATCAACGACGCCTCCACCTGGGGCGAAGCACTTTTGATCTGCTTCGGCGAACACTCCTGACACTTCTGCTTCACAAACCATACGGAGTCCTCAGCCAGTTCACACCGGAACCGGGCAGCCGATGGGGCTGCCTTGCCGACTGGGTGAATATTCCTGATGTTTATGCGGCAGGTCGTCTGGACGCCGACAGCGAAGGGCTGCTCCTCCTCACCGCCAACGGCCGCCTGCAACAACGATTCACAGACCCCCGCTTTGGCCATTGGCGCACTTACTGGGTACAGGTTGAGGGCAGTGCTGATCAACGCCAGCTGGATGCCCTTTGCGATGGGGTAATGGTCAAACAGCAGCTCACCAGGCCTGCAAGGGCAAAACGTCTTGCTGCTGAACACGAACAGACACTCACGGCACGCAACCCGCCAATCCGCACCAGGCTCAGCATTCCCACCACTTGGCTGCAACTCAGCCTGAGGGAAGGGCGCAACCGCCAGGTGCGTCGCATGACAGCGGCCGTGGGGCTTCCAACGCTGCGACTGATCCGCCACAGCATTGATCTGATGGATGGAGGGCCACCTCTCAACCTCAGCGGCCTCGCCTCAGGCCAATGGCGTGAGATCACGTCGGACGAGCATCAACGCCTTAGAGCCCTGCTCAACCAGCAGCCAAAACGCCGGTGAGCGTGACAGAACGGAATTCGATGCCTTCTACAACACGCCATGGCTGCTCGGAGCGGTCGGCATAGCTCACATCCTCAAAGCCGAGTGCACGGAAATCGGCGAGGAAGGCGTCCTCCTCCCAAGCACCACTGATGCAACCGCTCCAGAGATCTGGATCTTGTTGGAGATGCTGAGGAACAGGGCGATCACACACAATATCGCTGATGGCGACGCGGCCTGAGGGTCGCAACACTCTGCGGATGTTGGCGAGTAGAGCCGAACGCGCTGAAGGATTCACCAGATTGAGCACACAATTGCTCAGCACCACATCCACACTGGCTGAGGGAATCAGCAGCTCACCCGTTGGGGTTGGCGCATCAAGAGCTTCGATTGCCCCCTCCAGAAAGCGAACGTTGCTGTAACCGATTCGCTCGGCCACCACTGGAGCTGCAACGCAGGCAAGCTCCAACATGTCGGCATTGCGGTCCACGCCAATCACAGCGCCATCGCCACCCACGACCTGGGCACAGATAAAGGCATTTTTGCCGCTGCCACTACCCAGATCCAGCACGGTGTCACCCGAACGAACCCAGCGCGTCGGGTCGCCGCAGCCGTAATCACGCTCCACCACCTCCTCGGGGATGACCTTGAGCAAGGAGGCGTCAAAGGCGACTGGAGTACAGAGACAGGCTTCCTGCTCCAGCGCTGCAGCTCCATAGCGCTGTTCAACGGCCTGGGTCTGATCGAGAGCCGGTCCACAACATCCTTCGCTCATCAGCCGAGGGCCTCCAGCAATTCACGCACAGTCGACCACTGACCGTAGTAGTAATTCGCGCTCGCTCGGCGGTCGCTGTCCTCAAGGCTGTCGAAGGCATCGAACCCCACATTGCGCCAAAGATCATGACCACAGGCGCGGTCAAGCTCCGTCTCGGCTTCACGGGCAAGATTGTCGAGACGTCGCTGCAGATTCTTGACTTGAGCGGCAGACATCTTGAGGAAAGGCAGATGAATTCAATGTATCGAAAAGACTAGTACGCATCAACTAGTCGACTGAAGTTTGGCTTCGATCAGAACGGCAGTTTCTTCTTTGCGTCCTTATCCAGATCAGCCTCCATCGCCCGGAGTCTCTTGAGGATTGAGTCGTAGTACTCCTTGACGTAGTCCTCAAGGTGAGTGATCTCGCCGGGATCAATGCCGAAGCTCTGGTAGGTCTCCTCCATCGGTGCATCCATCGAGACACCACCTCCTGAAACCTCGGCGAATGCCAGACGTTCAGCCACGTTCACGGCAGGTTCAAAGAAGGAACACATCGCTTCGGTGAATCGCATGATGAAGGAGGGCACTCGAAACACCCTCGCTGACTTGTCAGCAGCACGTTCGCAGAGCTGAACAACCTCACCGCTGTTCCAGGCCTTGGGCCCAACAACGGGAAATGTCTTGCGCACCGTCTCCTCATGGTCGAGAGCAGCCACGGCGAAACGAGCCATGTCCTGCGTGTTCATGTAGGCAATCGATGTGGGGCTGCCGCTCACCCAAACGGTCTGGCTCTCCAGAACAGGAATGGCGAACTGGCTGACCACGCCCTGCATGAACGCCACACCTTGGAGGATGGTGTAGTCGAGCTCTGATTCCTTCAGAAGTTTTTCAGTGCAGTATTTGATGTCCATCAACGGCACATCTCGGTGCTGTTCAGCATTCAGAATCGAGAGGAACACGAAACGATTCACACCGGCGCGTTCACAGGCTCGGAGAAGGTTGAGCTTGCCGTCCCAATCTGTTTGATAGATGCTCTTGGGATCATCGGGGCGGCTGGTGGCCGCATCGATCACGGCATCAACTCCTTCGAGGGCGTAATCGAGGCTGGCTGGATTGAGCAAATCACCGCGTGTGAGTTCGCAACCCCACTCCTGAAGGAAGGACGCTTTCCTTGGGATTCGCACCATGCAGCGAACGTCATGACCTTGATCAAGAGCCCTGCGGGCGATCTGCCTGCCCAAGGTTCCTGTTCCACCGACCACAAGAACCTGCATAGGGCTTTCAAAGTCCAGCGAGGAGCTTAGTTGGCGTTCCCTCGCACTGCGGAGATCAGTCCTTCTGCAGCTTGAGCAGCAAGGCTCCACCTGCCAGGCCCACGGGAATCAGCACCCAAAACACAGCTGCAATCCCGAAAATCTCCGAAGCCATCGAACAGTGCTCTGAATCAGCTTCTATTTAACGATCTCCAGCAATGTGTTGAACGCATTGTTGTAATAACTCAGCCATCGGCGCATCGGTGCGCAGCTGGCCGTTCATGACTGCGCTTGGGCATGCCTGGTGACCTGCACTCAGCAGCGCCTGAACCAGCTCCTCCAGCGGAGGTGGTTCAGCAAGAGAGAGCCGGCTTGCAAGCTCAGCAGTGGACCAGCAGCAGACCGGCAATCCGCAGTCCCTCTGCAGACGTTGCAGCAGACGCCGACCAGCAGCTGAAAGAGTGTCTGGCTGTGGATCGGCAAGCTTGAGCAACTGAGCCAGAACTGCAGGCATCTGCAAAGGCCCGATCCAGAGCGGCCCTGTCACCGCCCATCGGCCCTGGCCATCCGTGCAGCGACAGGATCTCCAGCCCAAGAGCTTCAACAGCGGTTGAACCGCTTGATCACCACAGCGCTCGCAACGTGCCAGCAGGCCTAGCTGCGATTCCTCATCAGCGGCCAAGCGCTGGCGCAATCGCACAACAAGCCGGAATGTGCGTCCTTCACTGAAACTGGCAACGGGTTCAAGCCCCCGGCCTAATTGCCAGGCTTCTCTTGCTAGCACTGCCAGCTGAAGCCGCAGAGCCAGCTCCCAACTGGCGGGATGGGCTCGCGCTGCTGCCCCGAAATGACGCACCGCCGCACGGCGGTCATGGCCGGTTGGCGAACGTCCATCCGTGCTGGCGAGAACAAGTAGGCCGTCGAAGCGCAGCACCGCCAAGGCCGACTGAAGTAGGGCATTGGGACAACCGAAGGCATCAAGATCAATCAGATCGAAGAAGGTCTGATCGAGGTAGGCCTGGCGCAGAAGACGCTCCGCCGCCCAACTGGTTGTTGCCAACGACACACCACGCATACCCTGCAGAAGCTGAAGGTTCGATTCCAGCAACGAGCTGCGATCTGGATCGGCATCGTTCAACCAAAGCTCCAGATCGGGTCTGGATTCGGGACAGGCTTCGAGCCCCCAGCGCAGACCGCGGATGCCACAACCGGCCATCAGGTCAAGCCAGCGCAGTGGCCGTTGCGCCTCTGACGCTTGGTGGGCCGCCAGCAGAACCGAAAGATCCCTCGAGGGTCGCGAATCCTTGCGGAAAAAGCCTGATCCCGTCTGCAGACAGACAGCTCCTTCGCGATAGTGAGAAACCGGCGCTTCCAGGTGCGTGCACGCAACCGCTCTCCAGCCTGCCTCCACCGGTGCCGACTGGGGAGAAGCCAGCACATGGCACTGGCTGGATCTCAAGTGTCACTGGCGGGTTCTCGGGCAACCCTCGGCTCCGCCAATCGTGCTAATTCACGGCTTTGGCGCCAGCAGCAGTCACTGGAGGCATAACGCCGGAGTCCTTGCCGCAGCGGGCTATCGGGTGTTCAGCCTCGACCTGATCGGCTTCGGGCGCTCCGACCAGCCCGGACTGAATCGGCACTTCTCACTCGACAACAGATTGTGGTCCAGGCAACTGGCCGCCTTTCTCGAAGAAGTGGTGCAGCAACCGGCGGTGCTTGTGGGCAACTCACTGGGGGGCCTCACCGTTCTGACCACCGCTGCGTTGCGACCCAAACTGGTGAAAGCAGCCGTTGCAGCACCTCTACCGGACCCCACCCTGCTGCGCCCCCTGCCACAACAGCAGTCCCGCTGGCTGGAGCGGTTACGACGCACCACGGTGACAGCAATCTGCTGCCTACTGCCCCTGGAATTGATCGTGCCGCTGATCGCGCGAACTCCTCTGCTGCGGGCTGGGCTTCAGGGTGCTTATCAACGATCAATCCGAACCGACCGGGAGCTGCAGGCCCTGATCGCTCAGCCTGCCCTCAGGGGGACAGCTGCCAGAAGCCTTCGTGCGATGAGCGTGGGCATGGCTCTCCGTCCCAGAAACGCCACCGCCCCAGTGCTGCTGCAAAGACTGAAGACCATGCGAAACGCTCCTCCGATTCTGTTGATTTGGGGGCGCCAGGACCGATTCGTGCCGTTGATGATCGGCGAATGGGTCCGATCTCAGCACCCATGGGTGGAGCTCAAGGTGATCGAAAACGCCGGCCATTGCCCCCACGACGAAACACCCGATCGCTTTCACCTGGAGTTGCTGCACTGGCTGGACCGTAATTTGGGAAGCACAAGCGCACCAGGGATCGGTCACCCCGCATGAAGCACACTCTGTCGGTTCTGGTGGAGGACGAATCAGGCGCCCTAAGCCGAATAGCCGGCCTGTTCGCACGCCGTGGCTTCAACATCGACAGCCTTGCGGTTGGTCCTGCTGAGGCTGTTGGTCGCTCAAGGCTGACCATGGTGGTCGAAGGCGACGAGCACACCCTTCAACAGATGAGCAAACAGCTCGACAAGCTTGTCAACGTGCTGCAGGTTCTCGACCTCTCCCAGCGTCCTGCAGTCGAACGTGAGTTGATGCTGATGAAAGTCTCCGCACCGGCGGCTCAACGCAGCGCAATCCTTGAGTTAGTTCAGGTGTTCAGAGCCAAGGTGGTCGACGTCGCAGACGATGCTCTGACCCTGGAGGTTGTGGGCGATCCAGGGAAGCTGGTTGCGCTGGAACGGCTGATGGCGCCCTACGGCATCGAGGAAATCGCTCGAACCGGCAAGGTAGCTCTCGAAAGAGCTTCTGGAGTGAACACTGAAATGCTCAAGGCTTCAAGCTCAGGCGGGCGAGTGCCCGCCTGAGCTTCTCGTTGATCAGAGACCGGGTGTCAACACCACGGCCTTCTCGATGGTGTCGTCCTGACGGATGGCATCCACAACATCAAGACCTTGAGTCACGCGGCCGAAGACGGCGTAGCGACCATCGAGTTCTGGCAGCGGCTTGAGTGCGATGTAGAACTGGGCGCTGGCGGAATCTGGAGCCTGGGAGCGAGCCATAGCCAGGGCGCCGCGTTCATGGCTGAGTTTGAGCTGCACAAGCTCAGTGGGGTTACTTACAACGCGGCCATAACGGGGCTGGTCTTCGCCGTTAAAGGACAGCTCAAGAGGCACAAAACGTGCCTGTCCGGAGGTCGGATCAACGAAGCTCCCCGTTCCGTACTGCGACTTTGGAGTCGCGGGATCACTAGAGGAGGGATCACCGCCCTGCACCACAAATGGAACCGGGTCCCTCACCACTCGATGAAAAACAGTGCCGTTGTAGGCACCCCTTTGAACCAGATCAAGAAAATTCCCAGCCGTCACAGGAGCGGCATCGCCGTTGAGTTCCAGGGTGATCGAGCCCTGGCTGGTTGTGAGCTCAACGCTGGCCTTGCCCTGAAGGCAAGGACTGCTGGCCTGCTCGCAGCCAACCGGTATCGAAGCCGTTGTGCTGGACGCACAGCTCACCAAAAGAGGCAGACACAAGGCAAGTGCCATCAGTGTCTTGATGGATTGACGAATCATGATCATTCAGAGCCCTTCCAAGTTCACATTCAAAAAGCGTGCAAGTTCAGCTCCGTCCTGCTCGAGCTGGGCGAGAGGTAGAGGCTCACCCACTCGAGTGAGGGGCATGTCGCGTCGACCCTGCACACGCAAAGACACACGTCGGCGAGTGTTGAAGCCGTCACGGACTTCAACCTTGACAGCCTTGATGTCTTTGATCGGTATCTCAACACTGATGGGCTTGCGAAAACCTCGGCGAGAAATAGTCACGACCCCTGAGGATTTATCGAAACGATTCATGCCGGCGCCCACATCGATGGCGATCACCGTCCAGAGATAGGAGGCAAGAAGGGCTGCAGCGATGCTGTAAAGCCCCATCACCAGGCCCTGGGGGACGAATACAAGTCCTGCAGGGTGGCCTAAGGGAAGAAGATCACGCCCCAAATAACTGGAGAGCGAGGCGAACAGAAAGCCGACGCCACCAATGGTGACCATGGCGGCGACCAGGACATTGGAAAGCCGCCGAGAACCGACGACAGGTTGTTCAAGCAGATCAGCGGCCATCACAGCCCGGGAGCAGCGCCCATTGTGACCGCCGAAGCGGCATCGATGGCGACGTTCGGCGGCTCTGCCACAAAGGCTGAAACCAAAGCGGAAGAAACCCCGAAGAAATGTTCCGATACAAGGGGTTTCAGGTGAAGGGATTCGCACCCGCAACCCTCGCTGAAATTGTTAAGGTCGCCGGGTATCCCACAGCCTGCGGCTATCCGCACCCGTTCTCACTCATGACGATCGCTGTAGGACGCGCGCCACAGCGGGGATGGTTTGACGTCCTCGATGACTGGCTCAAGCGCGACCGCTTCGTTTTTGTCGGCTGGTCCGGCATTCTTCTCTTCCCAACGGCCTACTTGGCCATCGGTGGCTGGCTCACAGGCACCACCTTTGTCACCTCTTGGTACACCCACGGCATCGCCTCCTCGTACCTGGAAGGTTGCAACTTCCTGACTGCAGCTGTGTCCACCCCCGCTGATGCGATGGGTCACAGCCTTCTGTTGCTCTGGGGCCCTGAAGCCCAGGGTGATTTCGTTCGCTGGTGTCAGCTCGGCGGCCTCTGGGCCTTCGTTGCACTGCACGGTGCTTTCGCACTGATCGGCTTCATGCTGCGTCAGTTCGAGATTGCCCGTCTGGTCGGCATCCGTCCTTACAACGCCATTGCCTTCTCCGGTCCGATTGCGGTGTTCGTCAGTGTCTTCCTGATGTACCCCCTCGGCCAGAGCAGCTGGTTCTTCGCGCCCTCCTTCGGTGTGGCAGCGATCTTCCGATTCCTCCTCTTCCTGCAGGGCTTCCACAACTGGACCCTCAACCCCTTCCACATGATGGGCGTCGCCGGCATCCTCGGCGGTGCTCTGCTTTGCGCAATTCACGGTGCAACGGTGGAAAACACCTTGTTTGAGGATGGTGAGCAGGCCAACACCTTCAAGGCGTTCGAGCCCACCCAGGAAGAAGAGACCTATTCGATGGTCACCGCCAACCGCTTCTGGAGTCAGATCTTCGGTATCGCCTTCTCCAACAAGCGCTGGCTGCACTTCTTCATGTTGTTCGTGCCTGTGATGGGTCTGTGGACCAGCTCCATCGGCATCATCGGCTTGGCCCTCAACTTGCGCGCCTATGACTTCGTGTCACAGGAAATCCGCGCTGCAGAAGATCCCGAATTTGAGACCTTCTACACCAAGAACATCCTTCTGAATGAAGGTCTGCGTGCCTGGATGGCACCGGCTGACCAGCCGCACGAAAACTTCGTCTTCCCTGAAGAGGTTCTGCCCCGTGGAAACGCCCTTTAATTCCGGTCTTATCGCCACTGGCGGTAAAGACCTCGACTCCACCGGCTATGCCTGGTGGGCTGGCAATGCCCGTCTGATCAACCTTTCAGGCCGTCTGCTCGGTGCCCACGTGGCCCACGCAGGTCTGATGGTGTTCTGGGCCGGCGCCATGATGCTGTTCGAGGTGAGTCACTTCACCTTCGACAAGCCCATGTATGAGCAGGGTCTGATCCTGTTCCCCCACGTCGCCACACTCGGTTATGGCGTGGGCCCCGGTGGCGAAGTCACCGATCTCTATCCCTTCTTTGTAGTCGGTGTTCTGCACCTGATCAGTTCCGCTGTGCTTGGTCTCGGCGGTCTGTATCACGCCATTCGTGGACCAGAAATCCTGGAGAACTACTCCACGTTCTTCTCCCAGGATTGGCGCGATAAGAATCAGATGACCAACATCATTGGTTATCACCTGATTCTCTTGGGCGTTGGCTGTTTGCTCCTGGTCTTCAAGGCCATGTTCTTCGGTGGCGTGTACGACACCTGGGCACCGGGCGGCGGCGATGTTCGTCTGATCACCAATCCGACTCTCGATCCGGGTGTGGTCTTCGGCTATCTGTTCCGCGCTCCCTTCGGTGGCGAAGGCTGGATCATCGGTGTGAACTCCATGGAGGACATCATCGGTGGCCACATCTGGCTGGGTCTGATCTGCATCTTCGGAGGCATCTGGCACGTCACCACCAAGCCGTTCGGCTGGGTGCGTCGCGCCTTCATCTGGAACGGTGAGGCTTACCTCAGCTACAGCCTCGGTGCGCTGAGCTTTATGAGCTTCATTGCCTCGGCCTTCATCTGGTTCAACAACACCGCCTACCCCTCGGAGTTCTACGGCCCCACCAACGCCGAATCCTCCCAGGCACAGAGCTTCACCTTCCTGGTGAGAGACCAGCGTCTCGGTGCCAACATCGGTTCAGCCATGGGCCCCACCGGTCTTGGTAAGTACCTGATGCGTTCACCAACCGGTGAAATCATCTTCGGTGGTGAAACGATGCGTTTCTGGGATTTCCGCGGTCCTTGGCTTGAGCCGCTGCGTGGACCCAACGGCCTGAGTCTCGACAAGCTGCAGAACGACATCCAGCCCTGGCAGGTTCGTCGTGCTGCTGAGTACATGACTCACGCCCCCAACGCATCACTGAATTCAGTTGGCGGCATTATCACCGAGCCCAACTCGGTGAACTTCGTGAACATCCGTCAATGGTTGTCTGCGACCCAGTTCGTGCTCGCCTTCTTCTTCCTGGTGGGTCACCTCTGGCATGCAGGACGCGCGCGTGCTGCTGCTGCAGGTTTCGAGAAGGGTATTGACCGATCGGCAGAGCCTTCACTGGCCATGCCAGACCTCGACTGATCACTACGATCAGACCCAATCGAGATCACACATTTCGATCGTCATCCAGCCCCACTTCACAGTGGGGCTTTTTTAATGGACGACATCAATGATCGATCACAACACTCGGCCAAGGCAGCAGAGCGGAGTCAGAAGTCCAGATCGAGAAAGGTATGGCCTTTAGGAGGCTGATGCCGCTCCTGACCTGCGGCGGGAAGCTCAACCCGCTGGACCGAACGACTCCATTCATCAATGGATTCCGTGAAATAAGCCTGCTCAGCATGGAGGCTCAATGAAGCATTGCCTTGATCGGTGGCACTCACCGACAACGGCTCCATCGCCGATGCACTGAAGGCAAGCGTTGCTGAAAACAGAGTTGTGCCGAGTCCAGGAAGGAGAAAACGAAGCATGGCCAAGGGTGTGAAGAGGGCCTGACTTCGCATTAGCTAGGGCGAAAGAAAAATGGCAACGTTCCCCCTTGCCATCTATAAAACCTGCGATAGCCAACGTCGCAACAGCGGCAAGCTGAGGCCGATCACATTCGAATAACAGCCATCGAGACGCTCCACAAAGGAGCCTCCAAGACCCTCCAGCGCAAAGCCTCCTGCACAGCGAAGCGGTTCGCCGCTGGCGACATACGCTTCGATCTCCTGATCGCTGAGATCAGCAAACATCACCCTGGTGGTCACACACTCAATCAGCGGCTCTTGCGATGTCAAACCAAGGCCTGACATCAGGCAGTGGCCAGTGTGCAAATCACCCCAGGCACCACGCATGCGTTGCCAACGTTGCGCAGCCTGAGCCGAGTCAGCTGGCTTTCCGTACACCTCTCCAGCAAAAACAAACAACGAATCACATCCGAGCACGGCTGTGATGGCAGCGTCTTTGAGCTGACTGCGAACGGCCAGCGCCTTGGCCTGAGCCAGACGCCTGACCAGTGCGATCGGATCGGGATCCTGAATGGCCTCTTCATCAACACCGCTGATCTCGACACGATGGGGAATAGCCGCCTGCTCGAGGAGACGACTTCTTGCCGGGGACGCTGAAGCCAGCAGCAACATTGGTATCTCAGTGAGCGACGCTGAGAACGAGAATGGCATCGACAGCACATCACGTGTGACTCTTCAGGACCCCAGCGAACTCACACGGCATGCCATGAGGCGAGCACGCCAAGCGGTTTGCTGCCTTCCTTTGCAACGCAGCTTTTACCGCAACGTTGAACAGGCAGCCCTGAGCAGCAAAGAACTGGTGGCAAGACCAGATTGGCCTGCACAGACCAGGCGACGATTAAATGCCAGCGAGACAGAGGATCTGCTCATCTGGTTGATTCAACTGGGGGTTCTACGCCGGGAAGTTGACGGACAGGGGTTGACCGAACGGGTGCGCCTGACCCCTCTTGGCCGGGAGGTGCTGATCCCCTGGCCTGAAACGATCCCCTCAGCAGGCATTGGAAGCCGTCTGGTGCACTGGTGTCGTCGACACCGCCCCCGCTGGTGAGTGAGCACAGGATGACTGACAAGCCAGCAGAATTCATGCGAAGTCGAGCACAAATCACTGCAATGCCGCAGCTTGCGACTCTCGGCGAAGCGCAGTGAGCAAAACCTCCCGACCCACCCCGCTGATGGTGCTCGGCACCAGTAGTGGAGCAGGAAAATCGTTGATGTCAGCAGCACTCTGCAGAGTGCTGAAACGGCGTGGCGAAACACCGCTGCCCTTCAAGGGGCAGAACATGAGTAACAACGCTTGGGTGGATCAGAACGGCGGCGAAATGGCCTACTCCCAGGCCCTGCAGGCCTGGGCCGCCGGGCTGGAGCCAGTGCATGCCATGAACCCAGTGCTGCTCAAACCGCAAGGCGATTCGACCAGCGAGGTGATTCATCTTGGGAGCTCCGCCGGCACCTGCAGGGCAGAGCACTACTACCGGGACTGGTTCGACTCCGGCTGGGCTGCCATCCGCCAGGGTCTCGAGGATCTGCAGGCCAATCATCAAGGCGGAAGACTTGTGCTTGAGGGGGCTGGCAGCCCGGTCGAGGTCAACCTGCAGGCACGCGATCTCACCAACCTGCGTCTTGCCAAGTACCTGCAAGCCAATTGCCTGCTGGTTGCCGATATTGAACGCGGAGGCGTGTTCGCCCAGATCATCGGCACTCTCCAGTTGATGAAACCTGATGAACGGCGACTGATCCGCGGGCTGCTGGTCAATCGATTCCGAGGCAGACGAGAACTTTTCGATGAAGGTCGACGCTGGCTCGATACCAATACAGGCATTCCGGTTCTTGGAGTGATGCCATGGCTTGACGAGCTCTTTCCGCCTGAAGACTCCCTCGACCTGCTGGAGAGGAGAGGCCGCAAGCGCAGCGCTGAGCTTGAAATTGCCGTGGTGAAACTACCCTCACTCAGCAACTTTTCTGATCTCGACCCCCTGGAGGCGGAGCCAACCGTTGAGCTGCGCTGGATCGCACCGGGCGAAGCGCTTGGGTCTCCCGATGCCGTCGTGATCCCGGGAAGTAAACAGACCCTGCGCGATCTTGCTTCCCTGCGCAATAGCGGACTAGACGCTGAACTGATTCGTTATGCCAACAACGGCGGTGAGCTATTCGGCATCTGTGGCGGCATGCAGTTGCTCGGTGCGGAATTGCACGATCCCGATGGACTGGAGGGCGAAGAGCTACCAGGACAATCAGGCAGCGACGTCGCCGGCCTTGGCCTGCTCCCCCTGCGAACCGTATTCGGCGGCGAAAAGGCTCTGCATCAGCGCCAAGCTCTTGTGCTTTGGCCTGATCAGCAACCCCAGCTGAAGGTGGAGGGATTCGAACTGCATCGGGGAAGCAGCGAAGCCATCGACGACTGCGACGCATTCAGTGCAGATCAAGGTCTGGGCTGGATCCGTGCGACCACCGCAGGAACCTATCTGCATGGAATCTTCGAGAACGGGCCCTGGCGACGACGCTGGCTGAACCGGCTTCGACGCAGACGCGGACTGGCGGATCTCAGTGAGCAGCAACCGAACCACAGTCTTCAGAGAGACGCGCTGCTCGACCGCTTGGCCGATGCCTTTGAACAACATGTGAATCTGGAACCACTGCTGGACACATCCACGTGACCTCTGGGCACAAAAGGGTGGAAATCGTGTGGCCTGACGGTCAGCGCAGCGTCAGCTACAAAGGCGAAGACTGGTTAGCGGCAGCGCGGCAGGCCGGCGTGCATGTACCCACTGGCTGCATGGGAGGCAGTTGCGGCGCGTGCGAGATCGATGTTGATGGAACCACAGTGAGGGCCTGCATCAGCAGCGTGCCTGCGTCAGCATCGGGTCAACTCAAGGTGGAGTTGGCCACCGACCCCTACTGGTGATCCATCCGCCACCAACACCAGCTCGCAGTCTGCTGGTCGGAACTGCACGTGCCCTACTGGCTGGAGCCGCAGGAGGCGGACTGGCAGCGCTGGTGGTGAGTAGCACGCTCATGCTCCAGACCTGGATTTGGGGTGCATCGGTCGCGCGCGGTTTACCCAGCGATCGCTCCTTGCTGTGGTGTCTGGCCTGGTCGGGAACGATCGGCATCGCTCTGAGCCTGCTGCAACGGCGACGCTCAGGCAGTGAGCTCCCAGAAATGTCGGAGACGCTCGCTGAACTACGGCAACCGGAAGGATTGGACACGCATCAAGGCCTCAGGCAAGTCATCGGAGGCATGCTGGCTCTCGCTGGTGGGGGAACTCTCGGCCCGGAGGCATTGATGACCCGCCTCGTCGCCGTCGCCAGCCACGCCATCTGGAAAGGCGCGGATAGTGACTTGTTAGCGGCTGCAATGGCGGGATCTCTGGGATTGTTCCGCTCACCCCTGGTGGGCGGCGCAGCATTAGCAGGACATCAATGGCAGCTGATTTGGCGCTGGCTGCCAGGAACCCTTGGAGGATTGGCCGGTTTTGTGGCCTTCTATGGCTTAAGCGACCTGGGCGAAGGCATGCGAGGCGTGCCCTATGCCTGGCCCTCTGATCCCTCTCAACGCATCAGTGCGTTGCTGGCGGCCATGCTCGCTGGCCTGGCGGGTTGGCTCGCCGGACAGGTCATCAAGCGCTGGCGGCATTGGCTCCAACAGTTGCGGCTACTGGAACGCTTCTGGTGGATCCCGATCGGTACAGGTTTGCTGATTGGGCTCTGTCTCTGGGGATTACCACTGGCTGGCTTCTCCGGGGAGAACCAGTTGAAACCCCTCGTCCTGCAGGAATGGAGGCTGGGGACAAGCGTCTTGGTGCTGTCAGCCCTGGTCAAATTATTGATGGTCGGACTGTGTCTGGAGACCGGATGGAGAGGCGGCCAGTTTTTTCCAGTGATCCTCGCCAGCAGCGCACTGGGGATGGGACTGCACGAATGGATTCCCTGGATTGGCAGCATCGACACCTGGAGTGCGGGTGTTGTCGGGGGGTGCCTTGCGGTGCTGCTCAACTCGCCGCTACTCGGACTTGTGCTCGGCCTCACGCTGTTGCAGGGCCATGGAGCCGGAGCGCTGGTGATCGGCCTGCTGGTGGGTCTGATCCTGCAGCGAAGGCACTAAGTGGGAATTCTGGCCGGATTGGTTGCAGCACTGGCATGGACCCTGGCGAGCAGTCTGTGGCGAGGTCTCTTCACCTCTCTCAGCGCGGTTCAACTCAATGGGCTGAAGAATCTGATCGCCTGCGCAGCATTGCTGCCGGTGCTGGTCACACTCCCCTGGAACGGAGAAGGGAAGAGCCTGATGCTGCTGCTGATCAGTGGTGGTCTGGGAATTTCACTGGGAGACAGCTTTTATCTCGCCGCACTGAGACGTCTCGGGACACGCAGAACACTCACCCTCGAGTCGCTCGCACCCGTCGCAGCCGCTGCTGGAGGCTGGTTCGCCATGAGAGAGCAGCTCTCTGTTCAGGGCTGGGCTGGGGCACTGCTGGTCACGATTTCCGTGGTGTTAGTTGCCGTGCAGCAACCTCCTGACGCCACACGACTGCTCGACCGAAGCCGCCATGTGCAGGCGCACGGCTTGGTGCTGGGCTTGCTGGCTGTGGTCTGCGGTGTGGCAGGCGCCGCCGTCTCGCGCACTGTTCTGATCAACAGTGAGCTGACACCTCTGCAAAGTGCTGCCTGCCGTCTGCTGGGCGGCCTGCTGCTGCTGCTTCCCTGGCTGCGCTTGGCAGCCAGGTTTCCGCAACCACGCCCACGCAGTGTGCGTTGGCCGCGGGTGCTGGCTGCAACAGTGCTGGGAACCGTTCTGGGGATCCTGCTGCAACAGGTTGTGCTGCAGAGGTTGCCTCTGGGCATTGGCATCACGGTGCTGAGCACGGCACCGGTGATGGCCCTGCTGGTGGCCCGTGCCGAGGGGGATCAGCTGAAACCGTCCGTGCTGTTGGCCTCAACACTGGCCGTAACAGGCGTTGGTCTGGCAGTGCTGAGTTGAGCGGGGAAGCGCTCAGCTGAACCGGCGCATTGACTAGCGTCGCTGCGGAGAGATTGATCGGCAATGACAGACACAGCCACCTATCTCGGAGCCAATGGCTGGCTGCTGACCATATCTGGACTGAGGGTGCTGTTGGACCCATGGCTCAGTGGTCCACTGGTGTTTCCACCGGGTGCCTGGTTGCTGAAAGGTGAGATGCCAGAACTGATGCCCATTCCGGATCAGCTTGATTTGCTTCTGCTCACGCAGGGACTTCCAGATCATGCCCATCCAGAAACGCTGCAGACCCTGTCAAAACAGATCCCCGTGGTGGCATCGGCAGCCGCCGCGCGTGTGGTGCAGCGACTGGGATTTGAGACCATCACCGAGCTTCGACCCGGCGACACCACCACAATCGCTGGCCTGAAGATCCAGGCCACTGCAGGAGCAGCAGTCCCGGCAGTGGAGAACGGCTACCTGCTCGACTGGCCCGAGGGTTCCCTCTATCTCGAACCGCATGGTGTCTTGGATCCTGCGATTGATCAGCGCAGCGTCGACACCCTGATCACCCCCGTGGTGGATCTGGGCTTGCCGATGCTGGGAGCCTTCATCACAGGCGCTCGCGTGATGCCGGATCTGATCAGCCGTTTCCAGCCCAAGACCGTGCTGGCCAGCACCACAGGAGGCGATGTGAAATTCAGCGGGATGATCAGCAACCTGCTGAACGCCGCTGACGCCTCGACAGATTGCGCTGATCTTCCCGAAGACTGCACGCTGATCACACCCACAGTGGGGCGAGAGATCCCATTGCCATCAGGGTCGCGCTAAAAAAAGAGCAACGGGGCCCATTGCATGGCGTTGGATCAGCTGCTGACGCAACTGGAGATCAAAACGCGCGGACCTGGTTTCACCCCCCTGAACCAGCAACTGAATCAGTGCGTGCACCAAGCCGGACTGATCACCGGGGTGATGCATCTCACCTGCCTACACACCAGCTGCAGCCTCACCATCAATGAGAATGCCGATCCACGGGTCCTGAAAGATCTGGCGGCCTGGATGAATACCATGGTGCCTCAGGACGGAGCTGGGCCTAGCGGACCAGACGGTAGACGTCGCCGTTACCTGCACGACGACGAAGGTGATGACGACATGCCAGCCCATATCCGCACAGCGCTCACCACCCAGACCATGAGCTTGAGTGTTGATAACGGCCGACTGCTCCTGGGCACCTGGCAGGCGGTCTATCTCTGGGAGCATCGTTCATCACCGCATCACCGACGACTCGCCTGTCATCTGATCGGAAACATGAAAGATTCATCCAGCGATCGCGATCAGCTCTCGGCATCAGCCAGAAACACCACGGCAAACCTGCTGGCTCGCCGAAACGGACAACGACTGAACGATGTCGTTCAAGCGCGCCACATCCCGAATCCATGGGCTGAAGACGGTGGAATTGAGACAAACGTGGATCTGCTGATTGACAGGTTGCATGAGATCTCCTGTCAACAACAGTGACACCTCCGCAATGGCAACTCCGCAATGATCGCGACACGATGAGCACGCAGCCCAGCGCCAAGAGCACCAGCCGTGTGCTATTGGCAGGCCTGATCGGCAACGTCATGGAGTGGTACGACTTCGCTCTCTACGGCTACTTCGCGACCACCATCGGCAGGGAGTTCTTCCCCTCCAGTGACCCAGCCTCCTCAATGATCGGAGCGTTCGGGGCCTTTGCCGCCGGATTTCTTGTGCGACCGCTTGGGGGGATGGTGTTCGGTCGAATCGGTGATCTGGCCGGACGGAAACGAGCTTTGCAACTTTCCGTGATGGTGATGGCCTTGCCCACCGTCCTCATGGGTCTACTCCCCACGCATCAACAGATCGGCATCGCCGCCCCGATTGCGGTTGTCCTGCTGCGCATTATTCAAGGCTTGTCAGTGGGGGGCGAATACACCAGCTCAGTGATTTTTTTAAGCGAAAACGCCCCGGACCGCCAGCGTGGTTTTTATGCGATCTGGGGGCTATGGGGATCCGTGCTGGGCATGTTGATCGGCTCTGGATTCGGTGATCTGCTGGCCCACACGCTCAACCCAGACCAACTGGGGAGCTGGGGATGGCGACTGCCATTTTTGCTGGGAGCACTGGTTGCCACCTGCGGCGTTGTGATCCGCAGAGGCATTGGTGCCGAGATCATCGAACCGCATGCGAAGTCGCCGATTCGCGAAACCTTTGGTCGCTATCGCCTGCAGGTGCTGCGTGTCATGGCGCTGAACATCGCGAGCAGCGTCGGGTATTACGCCGTATTCGTCTACGCAGTGAGCTACTTGGAAGACATCGATCACCTCAGCACGGCAACATCCCTGAGCCTGAACACCGGCGTCCTGGCCATGCTGCTGATGCTGTATCCGATTTCAGCCTGGCTTTCCGACCGTATCGGTCGCAAACCGATGCTGATCAGCGGATCATCACTACTTTGCTTCGGTGCATGGCCGTTGTTCAACCTGATGCACAGCGGTGACCCTCAACAAGTGATTTGGGGAGAACTGGGTCTCACGTTGGCTGTCGCTCTGCTTGCAGGCGGAAAGAACCCCGCCAACGTGGAACTGATGCCTGCCGCGGTTCGCTGCACCGGCCTGGCCGTGGCATTCAACATTGCAGAAGGTTATTTCGGCGGAACAACCCCCTTGATTGCAACCTGGTTGATTGCACAAACCGGTGATCCGGTGTTGCCAGGGGCATGGGTCGCCTTCAGCGGACTGTGCACCCTGATCACGGCATGCGCCTTCACACGCGAAACCGCATTTCGTCCGCTGTCGACCAAGACAGTTTGAAAGCAGCTTGCTACAAGAAGGCAGAAGCCAATCTGCTGCCATGAGTCCAGAAGGGGAAATCTGGCCTGCCGTGGTGGGTGCGGGCTGATGTGTCTTCTTGCAGCGCTTGGACTGATCACACCCCGCCTCATTTTGGTTCTGTTGTGGCTGTTCAGTCCTGATGTTGTCCTTGGTCCCTTCTCAGCCCTGGCAATCCCCAATCCGATCCTTCCGGTTTTGGGTCTTGTGTTATTGCCAACCACGACACTTGGCGTGTGCTGGGCAACGATGTCGTTCGGAGGAGTGCAATCGTTCAGTGGACTGCTGATTGTTGTGATCGGCCTATTGATTGATGCAGGCCTAATTGGCAACGGCAGAGGCATGGCCAGACGTTGACGATCAGCTGTCCTGCTCGTCATCCATCGAGCGGCGCACGAAATATTGCGTCAGCAGGAGAAGCGCTAAGAAACCACCGGTCACAAGCAGAAGCAGCACGCCAAAAGATCAGGAACGTTGCTGCAGAAGCCTATTGAGGCGCCCACGCATCCGATTGACCTGTGAACGTTCCTTCTCGGATCGGTCGACCTGGCGAAATGACACGACAAAAACGGTTGCCGTAGAAGCGACTCCAAGAGCGAACAAGCTCAACGACAGGCAATCGAAGGTTTCCATGAGACGACAATGGACTCCTCAAACAAGATTAAATGAGGCCAACACTGCAATGCCTGCCTCCAATTCAAACCGGTTTCAACAGAATGGTTGGAGTTGGCTCAGACCATGACCTGTGAACGCTCCCTCTACGGTCAGACCTTGAATCTGAAAGCAGCGAGCGATGCCAGAGTCGCGGAGAGAGTGGCACAACATCTTCAAAGGCGGATCAAGGAAGATGACTGGCGTCCCTACAAATCCAAAGAGGAAGCACTGCGTGCCTGGAGTCGGCTCGGCGGGATACGTCTGCAAGTCATGCAGGCACTAGGCCTGCTGAACGATTCAAGTGATGGATCAATGGGTGAGCGCTGACGAACAAGACGTGACAACAGCACCCCAGTGATGCCATGACAAGGAAAGCTGCCGTTGCATGGCTTGAACTCAACACAGGTGCTGATCCAACAACCCAAAGAAGACACCTTGATCGATGCCTTAAGAGGCTGCAGGAACGTGACTGAGCTGAGGGCACTGGAGCAACGACTGGCCAACACGGACTCGATGCCACTCTTCGACTGGATCTGCGATCTGCTCGTGCAGCGGCGGATTTCCAGGGGTTTGGCGGCAAGGCTGTTAGGCCAGCTTCATAACAAGTGATTGCGGCCCACAGGATGGCCTGCAACACGACAACAAACAAAACAGGCAGACATCCTGAGACATACCCCAACTGCCATGCGCATCACGCTCATGTGCCTTTTGAAGCAGCGAGCATCGGACTGCGTTGCAAAAATACATGAAGTTACGTAAACATCATGTCGGATCAGCAGCCTGGCACCAAGACAGCAATGGAAGAGACTTTTGGAATGCAAACCTGGGTTGACGGCGAAACCTGGAATGGTCGACTAGCCATGATCGGCTTTGTCGTGGCAATCGCTATCGAAGTCGCAGCCGGACAGTCACTACTGCCACAAATCTGGTGACCGTCAACAAATACAGGCGAGCACAACCGATCTGCTGAACCAAGCCAAGAGCTGAAGAACTTTGTGAGGGTAGTTTCTCGAAAGACCAACTTGTATTCATCAAGTTGGTCATGTCACACCTGACTGTTACTTCGGCTCAACCGACACAACAAGCGCACAAACGACGAACTGCGGTGGATCGACTCGTTGATTTGAATCAAACTCACTTGTCCAATAGCCGTTGAAAGAGCGGAGACGTCACGAGCCATCTGCTCGAAGACGTGAAAAATCGATTAAATCACGCCACCAAAACATTACGTTCGAAAACAAGCTCAGCTCGAGCATCAAGATGCAACTTGAAGCGTGATCAACGGACTGACAATATATGTCGAGGAGATATGATTGTGGAAAAACAGAACGATGGAAAGCGAACTAAGCAAGCATCTGGCGAAAATACTCCATTCTTCCGAAGAATACTCCAGTGATGAATGCAATGGAGGAGCCGTCATTGAGCTTATTTTTGATTTACAAATCATGAATATCGAATCTCTTGACGACTTCAAGAAAAGGCAGTCAGAAGAAGCTGTCAAAAACTTAATTCAGGAATACCTCGATCGATAGACCCAGCGCTGACGATCAGTGCGTTGCCGCCAACCTAAAGCCCTGATCACACTCATTTTGATGCCCGGAGAACCGAAGGAGTGGCACGAAAACCCCAAGCCTCAATGGATCATTCCAATACACGGAAAGTGGGGCGTGGAAACAATAGATGGAGTCATTGTTGAAATGGGGCCAGGGAAGATCAATTCGGAGGAGATCAAGGAACACACAAACAGCAAGGTCACCGCTCATGGGCAATCGGAGAAACACCGGCTGAGCTGCTGTTGATTCAGGTGTCGGAACCACCACCTTGGAGTCCATGCAACTGAACGGTTCGAACACCTGCTAATGACAGAGTGAAATCGTCAGAATGGGTAAAACCAACATTTATCAAAGCACTGAGCCTATTAACAGTGATGAGTCAATACCCCACGGAATGGCATCTCGACGAAGCTGCTCTTGAATGGCTAGATCAGCTTCTCGACCAAAAATACCGCGATGGTGTGAGCAGCACTGATCTCTCCGCACATGCACGTGCAAGAGAAATGGTTGACTTATGGCGTGCACAGATGGGATCAAGACGTCACCAAGTCGACCCTTAACCGATTGACTTTAATCAAAACGTGCCTGAAAACAAAACACTCAGACAGTGCAACATGCACTAAGAAGCAAAAAATCATGAATCAATTAATGCACTAAAAACACCATCAAACCAGATTGTCCTGACAGCATTTAGCGTGGCCAGAGCATGATGACCAAAACCCCGAAAAGAGCAATACCAGCTCCTATCAAATCGCCAAGATCAAGCAAGTAACCATCAAGCTGACGTGCCCAGGCAAACGCTAAAACAATGAAGAATCCTCCATAAACAGCATAAACTCGCCCAAAATCCGAAGTTGGCTGCAAACAAGGTACAAACCCATAACCAATCAGTGCCACAATTCCTGCAGCTGCGAAAGTCCAATTTTTAGTCTCTCTGACGGTTTGCCAAACTAGCCATCCACCTCCGACTTCAAGCAGACCAGCTGCAATAAATAGAAGGATCGATAGCGCAATCGTCTGGGGAGTCCAGACGATTGATGGCTTCAAGACTGTTGAGCTCACTGCATCACTTACAGATGAATTACCTGGACCATCAAGTTCATCACTTGTCACTGGTTTACTAGATCTCTACATTCTATGTAGCCATAGATCTTCAAGCTGTCAGCACAAAATAATACATTGAAAGCAAATCATGAAAGCGATCACCAATGACCAGACCGATCAAATCACAACATTATTGCTAGAAAATCTTGTTTTGGTGTGAGCCATGGAAGTGACCCAAATTAAGTCATCCAATTAATTACATAGTTTATGACATTACACACGGAAGTTGTTGCAAATACAGCACCATCAACCGTGTTTGTTGCCTGTGGCGATTCAAGCCTAGATTTTTATGTGAAATTCTTCACTCACGATGTGAAGGGAGGCATTTGGGTTACAAGCGATATCAATCTGATGATTTGGAAGATATAGAAAGACAACTCGGTAGAAATACCATTTCCCCAGCGCACCCTTGATATCCCAGACTCGATTGACATCAGATACAACGATTCTGAGCAAGATTCATCATCATAAACTTTCTGCAAATCAACAATATTCTTTCAACTAAAAAAATCGAATCATTGACAGGTTTTCGTTATTTGATCAGATCGTACGGGTCGAGCTGCAAGCAGCAAACAGAGCTTCCTTAACACTTTGATCATCAAGGCATCGGTCACCTCAGCGCAGGCTAAGGCTGATCCAACAGGTCATCAGCAGCCTGATTGTCACCACCAGTCCACATGTTGACCTCCGGACCACCGGTCAATGCGGATGGCCTCGAACTGCTGTCATAAGCCAAGACTCCAATTTGGATGTCTTGGCTGAGTTCAGAGGGAGTGACAGGCCCATCGACAGCAACCATCAAAAGGGCAATCGACAGAAGGGTTTCCATCTGTGATTTGGCGTATCACCCTTCATAGCTCGAAAGAGGAGCGGATTCGATCGATCAAGCGAGAGCAGAATCCAAGATCGACTTTGACGACACTTGATCCCCAACGTGCTGAGTTGGTGACATTCAATGACAGCTGAGAAGCAAACAAAGTCAGACTCTTGCTCATGTTGATCAGCTGTCCAAGCCCGTTTGAAGCATTTGACAAGCCTCAAGGGGAAGGCTGGCTTGTGAACGGCGACCAACAACTGGTTGTGCAGTTCAAGCCCGATGCATCGACAACCCATGGACAGTGGGTGGAATTAAGAACATACAAATGGATTCGCCCACAACCGCCGGTTCCTGAGTCCAGAAGAAGACTCACCAAACCAAGCGCTAGTGAGGCCTGGAAGCATATGGTCAAGGTCGGATGGCGTCGATGTGCTCCGCCAGTGCGCTGACGAACTCATCAGAATACAAGTGCTGACTCCCTCCTGGATTGGGAATAACTCCAAGAGCAGTTCGATCCCCAATTGTTCAAACCCATACAGGCTGAGTAATCAAAGGAGAGCGTTGATGTTCAGGTGCTGGTGATCATCTGAATAACACCAAAAACAAACAAAGCCAAAACAATCGATGCAATAAAGGGCTTGCCTCGATTTGCAATACTAGCTTGAATCATTTGAAACATGTGTTCCTTATCACCTAGGTCAACCCATGTAAATATCAGCAAACTTTTCATTAATTTGCTATGAATTCGAGCGATTCATCAGACACAAAAGATACCCAGACAGTTGCCATTGCAATGAGACAGGTGGCGGCTGAGCCTGCATCGAGTGGAAATGATTCATGGGGGAGGGGGTAGGGGGGCCAAGCATGAGTCTTGATGCACTGCTGAAGCAACGACTCTCTGGGAGCCAAGTGGTTCTAGTCCCGCCAACGCATCGCCATCGCTCCAGCTCCGCATCACGCAGCAGGCATCTCCAGAAGGCCCTGCTGCCCCAAAAACTCAGGCCATCACACCACACAAACGAAACTGATTCTCATCAGCAGATTTGCACTCCTGACTGTGATTCTCAAGTGCATATTTACGACTACTGAATGTGATTCTCAAAAGCATATTTTGATCCCTTAATGTTCGGTTTTTACCCTTATCTTTCGCTCTTTTGTGATGTAGAACTGATTCATCCCTCCAAGAGGTTCGACATGACAAATTCAGCTGCCGCTCAAGCCACCATCACTATTCCCGTCGGTCCTGCAGGACGGGCCATGGCCGAGCCCATGTCCTCCGAGATGCTCGATCTCATGCAGGCTCACCTCAACCTGGAGCGTCAGTCCGCTGCTGCCTATTTCGCTGCTGCCATCTGGTTTGCTGAACGCGAGCTGGTCGGCTTTGCCGAGCATCTCCGCGATGAGGCCAAACAGGAAGAGCAACACGCTGCCAAGTTCGCCGATTACCTGATCTCCAGAGGTCAACGGCCTGTTCTCGACACCGTTGAACCGCCTCGTCAGCAATGGCCTGATGTCGAGCAGGTGATCGCCAATGTCTTCCGCATGGAAGCGGATGTCACAGCTTCCGTTCTGCAGCTCTACGGCACCGCTGAGCAGGATCTCGACCGCCGCACCTCGGTGTTCCTTGATCCCATCGTTGATGATCAGCGCCTTTCTGAGCACGAAGCCGCTTATCTGCTGGGTCGCGTCAAGTTCGCCGCAGGCAACCCTGCTGCCGTGATGATCATCGACGCCGAGCTCAGAGAAGGTGACGCCAAGCCCGCCAAGCTCGAAGCCTGATCCAACTCACAACAACCCAAAGCCCCGCCCAACGCGGGGCTTTGCTGTGCGCTGGCCAGGGTCGTCAACAAAAAACATCCTGAAATGAGCAACAACTTGCTGTTGTCAAACAGTGCACACGCTCATGATGAGACTTCTTCCAGTCGATCGCGATGACCTGGACCTATCTCGTCTGCCTGATCGCAGGCGGAATCTTAATCACATTGTCGATCGCTGGTGAATCAGACAGCGTGCTTGATGGAGAAGTTGCCACTGGGATTGCTGAAGGTGGCAACCCGGCGGTTTTGTTCAGCACATCGTTCTGGTCGTTTTCGTTGGCCGGGTTTGGTCTCTGCGGTCTACTGCTGCAACTGTTTGAAGGAACAGCCTCCTCCCGCTTCAATCTGCCCATTGCGCTGATGCTGGGAGTCAGTCTGGGATGGTGTGCTTCGCTTGCGTTGCGCTTTCTGGCCAGACGTGACGCCAACACAGTCGTGCTCGCAGGAGATCTGATCGGACTGGAAGCCAAAGTGACCTTGCCACTCAGCGAGAGTCAACGGGGCTTTGTGGAGACATCGGTGCGCGGCAGCTTGGTGCGACGAGCAGCACGCAGTGTCTGCGGTCATTTGGACCGGGGCCAGAACGTGGTGATTTTGCGTTGTGAGGGCACCACATTGATTGTCGATGCTCTGGACATGGTCAGCTGAATCAGGCGTGGCTAGGGAAGGACAATCGCCATCCCATGCATGCACCACAGCCTGGCAACAGAACCGGCGCCGGTTCTTGCCCAACGACAACCCAGCAGCAACCCAGCCGCGGCAGTGGTGACGATCGGTTCCAGCGTCTTTGTGGTGATCGTTGCACTCACCCTGATCAGCCGCTGGATGATTCGCATCTGCAGGCCCAATGAAATGCTGGTGGTGACCGGCTCCAAATCCAATCAGGGCAATCAGGGCATCAAGGGCTACCGCGTTGTTGCCAATGGCGGTTGCACCTTTGTGAAACCGATTCTTGAAACAGCCCGGCGGATGGACGTGACCTTGCTACCCGTGCTGGTTGAGGTGAACAACGCTTACTCCAAGGGCGGGACTCCTCTCAATATTCAGGCGATCGCCAATGTGAAAGTCAGCACTGATCCAGAGGTCCGTAACAACGCCATCGAACGTTTTCTCGGGCGTGATAACAAGGAGATCGTGCAGGTCGCTAAAGAGAATCTGGAAGGCAACCTACGCAGTGTGTTGGCGCAGCTCACCCCGGAGCAGGTGAATGAAGACCGTCTGCGTTTTGCTGAACAAATCGCTGATGATGTCGGCGAAGACCTGCGCAGGCTGGGGCTGCAGCTCGACACCCTGAAAATTCAGAGTGTCTACGACGACGTCGACTATCTCAATTCGATCAGCCGAAGGCGCGTGGCCCAGATCGTGCGAGACGCTGAAATCGCTGAAGCAGAGGCTATCGGTCAGGCCGAACGCATTGAAGCCGAGATGGAGGAAGTGGCTGAGGTGGTGCGCACTGAGGCCGACACCGTGGTCCTTGAGAAGGACAACGACGTTCGAACCCAAGTGGCCCAAATGGAAAAACAGGCCCGCTCGGAGGAAGAGCGGACTGAAGCCGCTGAACTGGAAGCCAGAGCTCGTGCCGAACAGCAATTGCAGAAGGTGCGTGCTGAACTCGAGCGTTTGCGCCTGAAAGCTGAGGCGATCCTTCCATCCAAGGCTCAACAAAAAGCTAAGGAGCTGCGGGCTCGTGGTCAGGCCGCAGCCACGGCAGAGGATGTCAAAGCCAGCGCCCTTGTCAACGACATGCTGACTCAGGTCTGGGAAGAAGCGGGCAGCACAGCTGAGCTTGTCTTCCTGCTGCAACAGATCGAGATGGTGCTTGCGCAAGCAACCCGGCTGCCTGCGCAGCTGCAGCTCAAACGCATCACTGCTCTCGATGGCAATGACGCATCGAGCCTGGCCAGCCTGGTGGCCTTGAACCACAAAGTGGTTCGTCAATTCTTCGAGCAAGTCAAGGACATCCTTGGCGTTGATCTGCTCGGCACCTTGTCCTCAACTGGAGTGAAGTGATGTTTTTTGCAGTTGGTCTGACTGGAGCCGCAGGCCTGTGGGCCTTTGTCGTGCTTCTGCGTCAGCTCTATTACATCTGTCAACCCAGCGAGGTACTGATCTTTGCTGGCTTAGGCAAAACAACCGGAGATGGGCGCAAGGTGGGCTATCGCACCGTGCGAGGCGGCAGTGCTCTACGCATCCCTGTTCTGGAAGAGGTGATGCGACTCGACCTCAGCAACATGATCATCGAGTTGCGCGTGGAAAACGCCTACTCCAAAGGAGGGATCCCACTGAATGTCGCCGGAGTGGCCAACATCAAAATTTCCGGTGATGAGCCTGGAATCCATAACGCGATTGAACGTCTGATCGGTAAAAGTCAGGATGACATTCGCCACATTGCCAAGGAAACCCTGGAAGGGAATCTGCGAGGTGTGATGGCGAGCCTGACTCCAGAGCAACTCAACGAAGACAAGATCACCTTTGCCAGAACCTTGCTGGAGGAGGCCGAGGATGATCTCCAGAAGCTAGGCCTCGTCCTCGACACACTCCAGATCCAGAACATCTCAGATGATGTGCGCTACCTGGATTCAATTGGCCGCAAACAATTGGTGGAGCTGAAGCGAGACTCCCGAATTGCGGAAGCGGAGGCCACGTCTCAATCGGCGGTCAAGCAAGCTGAAAATGCACGCATCACCTCACTGCGTCGTCTCGACAAAGAACTCGCCATCGCCACAGCCAATGCCCAGAAACGCATTAAAGATGCTTTAACTCGCCGCGATGCTCTGGTCGCCGAAGTGGATGCACAGGTTGGTGCGGAACTGGCTCGAGCCGAAGCTGAATTGCCGGTGCAGGAAGAACGGATCAAACAGGTGATGCAGCAGCTCGAAGCCGATGTCATTGCACCGGCAGAATCCGAATGCGAAACGATGATCGCGGATGCCAAAGGTGCAGCAGCTTCCATCGTTGAACAAGGACGATCGCAAGCCGAAGGTCTTCAGGAACTTGTGACCTCACTCAAACGGTCTGGCTCCGATGCCAAACGTCTGTTTTTGCTGCAGAAGCTGGAGCCACTGCTGACCATGCTGAGCGACACGGTGCAGCCCATCGAAGTGGAGGAAGTTTCCCTGATTGGAGAACGCGATGGACAGATGAACCTCTCGATCGCCACCTTGCTGCGCCAACTTCAGGACAGCACAGGCCTACGCCTGCCGAATGCCATCGAGAAGGCATCCATGGATCAGCCTTCCGCAACAGGATCAGACCCAACGTCCAGCTGATCAGTTAGGGCATCGCCAAGATCCAATGTGATGAAGGTCAAACGAAACCAGCCAACCACGAGGCGTTGTCCTGCACCAACTGAACAGAAGACTGATCAATCCAATAGCGAGAGAGAATGACTAATGGTCATTACAAGTTTGATCGCGAGATTCCTCATTGAGCACCGTGAATCAAAAACTGGTGAAACTCAATGGGGATCATTGGTGGCTTGATCTCCTTGGGGGATGCTTCGGAATTGCCATCGCGCTTGGCCTGGTCCGATTTGATTTTGGCATCATCGGCAGCCTGATGGCAGATGCAGAATGGATCGCTGTTGAAGACATTGGCAAGCTCGCTGCCATCAATATGTTCGGCTACCTCGCCGGCTGCATTCAACAGGCATACACGAAAAGTCGTGAAGCATCGATCAGATCAATACGCATCGCAATCGTCGTGATCATCGCTTCCATTGTTCTGGAAGGACGATTGATTCATTTCACCAGTCAATCCATCCTCAGGCTGCTTTGTGGATGGGGGGCTGCGCATCTTGTCTCTGGCCTGCCGACGCTCGCACTAGAACGGGTCCCCTACCAGTGGAGGAGAAAAGCAACTGGACTGATCATGTGTGGAGGCGGCATTGGATCGTTACTCGGAGCCATTGCAATCGGTTTATTCTCACCAACATCAGCACCCTCAGCCTGGAATATTCTTGCAATGTTGACCATGGCGCTCAGCCTGCCAACGTTTAAGTTAGTGGCAAGGAATAAACGATTCCTACCAACCGATTCGACGCCTGAGGCAGAAAGCCAACAAGATGATCGTCGACGCACAAGTCGCCAAAAACTGAATTTACTCATACCGATCATTATCTTTGGCTTTGCACTGATGCAAGTGGGGCAAGTGCCTGCCATTCTTTACGAGCCCTTGGTCGCAATCAAAAAAATCGGTCTAACCCCGATGATGTCAAGCAGCGTGGACAGCCTATTTGGGATCGGATTGATCATCGGCGGATTAATTCCGACATTGGCGTCTTCAAAACTCACAACCAGGCTATTCCTGCCTGTCATCTCAAGCGTTGGACTCTTGGGTGTAATTCTTTTTGGACTATCGGAAGATGTCTTAATGCTATCGAGCTCTATTTTCCTGATTGGAGTCTGGGATATGATGACGGGGACGCTTACACTCGACAGGCTCGGGCAACTTTGCGACGAAGATGCACAACGTCGCGCATGGTCCGCTGCTACATCAATCGGCGCCCTAGGCTTCATCATCTTCTCGTCTGCGACAGCACAGCTCTCAAGACAAAATCTCGAGCTTATTCTGATCCTCGGAATTGCAGCGGTAGCTGTTCAGTTTTTTCTGGAATCAATCCAATATTCAATGTCCTCAAAGCAAGCATCTCTATTGATTTCTGATTGAAACGCTGAAAACCATTGTCAACTATCGTTGGGTAGCAGAAGTTGATTTAAAGGATCTTCTGGGTTTGACTGAGCAATGAATCAAGCGCGACGCTAAAAAACTCTGGTTTCTGCTACGAAGGACTGTCTTTGCGTCCAACTCGTGCAGCACTATCTGATTGTCTGGAACTTCCCAACAGTTGCGGGCTCATGGGAGGCTTGCCCCTCGTTTGCTGAGTACATCAATGCAGGAGGTCCAGGCGACAAATTTGAAGGTTTTGAACTGAGGTATCGCGTGTGTGATCCCATCGCTGGCAGAGGAATGGCCATTGCGGTGGCGAGTGACATCAGCAAAGTCTGGGCCCATCTGGCGCCTTGGATCAAAGGCTTCGGGATCAAATTTGAGGTCACACCAGTTGTCTCCGACTCAGAGTTTGCGGCAATGTGGCCAGGAATCCAAGCATCTGCGAACGCTGAATAAGCGAAGGTTGTGATCAAGAGGCTATGCAGAGTTTCTACCTATTGAAAGTTCTCCTAGTTGCGTTTCAAAGGGGTCGGGTCAACTTCTATCGATGCCTCTGATGAGTCAACAACAAGAACCAACCTGTCCGATGCCTCAGCCTCAGCCCGTCTGCCCGATGAAAAGCAGAAGTTCACGGGAGTAATCCTTGTCAACAGAGGGGTTAAGGCCGGAGAAATCCGGCCTTTTTTGATTACGGACATTCAGGCACCCTTGAAAAAGTTTCATCGGTGACGGATTCATTGTGAATCAACTGACATCGTCACCGGGTTCAGGCAAAGCTCCATGGAACCTCTTGTCTTGCTTGCATTCCTCTTCGTTGCATTTTATTTGTCGACAAAAGATTATTAATCAAGTCGCAATATCGCCAAGATCGAATGTATTACAGTCATGCCCAGGTCAGCCAGCATGGAGCCAGCCAATGGCTGAGGTTTTGCCTTGACGAAGTCTTTTCAAATTTGAATAGTACGCATATTCATCAGACTATGAGTCTGCATGATTGGTTAGCTAAGACCGATTTCTCGCCAAGTAGTGGTCACTGAAGACCGCGTCTCGTGCACCAATAGATCCTTGGCAAGAATCGTGAGTGCAATTCCCATCAGGGCAAGACCAGTTCCACTATCTTTGTCTGCAGCATTCGATACGATCCTTGACAATTCTAGATGTTTTTGCCAGGAGAGATGCATTGAAATCAGTGGGAATAACCATTTTTAAGTGATTCAGCAGATCGAATGGCAGTCATTAGCTGATTCAGGCAACGCTTTGTAATCAACACAATGTATTCACTCGAGCATCAATCCGTCGAAATGGTTGCAATGACTACGTTTGTGATTTGCTGTTCAGAAACATCTGGGGTAACTTCTGCATGCCAAGCCAAAAGCTCTTATGGAACCAATTGCTTTGACTCTGGGCCAAAAGTTTGAAATCGAAAAATTCTCCAGAGAGATCGACAACTCCAAAGATGTACAGCAGCTTCGTTCGATTGCCAAAGATCTTTTAATGGCTTGGCAGCAACAGCAAGCAGCAAGTGCATGGGCAATTCGGCAATCACAGGGGCTTTAGTAGCGCCAATGAGAGGCAGTCGTCACAGAAAGCTGCCTCTGCAATTTGACTTGCCACGAGGAACTTGAACGGAAGCTGAAAGAGCGCAGAAGACGTTCTGATCCAACCATCAGCCTTTGCCTTGAGCTCTGTCACTGATTGGATAGCACTTCAGCATCAGCGTTAGAACAGCGGGTGGCATGATCAATTGATCGATTCAACCGAGCTGGCGTCGTACCAGGCCAGTGATAACAGGGAGACTGTTCTCAAAGAATGTGGAGAAGCATCCAGTTGGCAGCCACAAAGTGACCATCTTTTGATGGCCTCTCGCACAGAGCTTCAACTCACTTGATGGAACTTGGATCGATGATCCCAACAAGAAGCTGTGAATTTCACCTATTTGCATCGTTGGCAGCAAAGATGAATCATCTGCCGAAGATTCATGTATACCATCGAGCGATTGAACGACACATCTTCTGAGAGGGAAGTTTGGGTCCCAGAAATTCAATACAAAACAGAGTTCAAAGCTTTTGTCAGTGCCCGCACAAAGTGCATGGCTACAGGCAAAACATACCGAGTGTTCAATACACAGTCAAAAGATGTTCAATGCATCATCACTTTACGCGACTGTAGGAAAATGTTTAATCTTTAAAGCGGCGACGCATCAACCCCTAACGAGCAGGTCAATCTTCGATGATCTGAACATTGTCACAACAGATAATCCCAACCCTCATACTTGCAACCTCGAAGTCGAAAGGCCGACTGCTCGAATATCGACAGTTGCTAGAACGAAGAATATCTACCCGCACTTCATGGAAAAGTCAGAGAAAAGCGCACTGGTCAAAATCGCTTTGCTGGCTTTTGGTTGGCCTCTGGCTCTCAATCATTTCTATGAGGGAAACCCTGGAATGGGCTTGACAGCACTCTTAGGAACCTGGGTTGCCTGGGGCACGATTTTCGGAATCGTCGTCTGGATCTTTCCCTACTTCAATGCTCTTTTCAAAGCCTTGCGAGAGTTTGAAGGCAAACCTCAGCAACATGAGGAAAGGCCATCCTTAGATCCAAAACGCCAATGATCTTGTCGTCCTGACTCATTGAACTTGAGAAAAGGTTCTGAAATCGAAGTGCAGCGATCAAGCAATCAGCTCCAACGCAGAGGAGCACATGGCAGCCAAGATGTTCCAAGACGAGAAATTGACGATCAACAGCTGATCAACCGCCGAGTTGAGCTCACATGAGTCCTTCCTCGCACACGGATCAAACCGGATGAGCGCCAGACTCCACTGATGCCGAATCGCTATCGCGCCACTCATGAATCTCCACCGAAACCCGGAGGGGAAGGCTGGCTGGTGAATGGTGATGCACAGCTACTGGCGAGGTTCAGCAATGACAACCCCACTGCTAATGGCCAGTGGGTCATCTTGAGCACGTATCGCTGGGTGAGGCCGAATCCTCCGATTCCGCAGAGCCAGAGACGCATGCTCCGGCACAACGCCGTAGAGGCCTGGGAAAACATGCAAATGTTGGGTTGGCGCAGGTGCCAGCCACCGGTGCGTTGACTGGCTGTACCCCTGAGTGATGGCCAGAATTGGCTCAACCGATGCATTCCCATGGCCCGGACTGAACGTCACCCAGACGACATCACCCATCAACTCTTACGAGCCATTGGCCTGCTGCTGATGCTGAGTGTGGCCGGTGTATTGGCACTGGTGGTGGTAAAACCAGCTTCCTACTGGGAAGGAGTGGCTGGAGGTGCGGAACGAGCCCCCGCGCCTTGTGTGAAAGACACCTCGATGGAGATATGAACCTCCAGCACTTGCCTGGATGTCCAGAGCTCGACGCTGGCCCTGATCAACAGTGGATCAGATCGATGGAGGAGCCTCATCGTCAGAGCATGTATAAAATAACACACAGATAACCGGTGTCGCTGGAGGAGGGCTGATGGCCGCCGATCCGAAGGAGGAGCTGATCGAAGGCCTGAAGCATTGCCTGTGGTTTAGAGGTCCGGTCCTCATGGATCACCTCATGACCCTGCGGCATGACGTGAATCAACTCAATGCACCACCAAGACCAGCCACGAAAAGAGTCGACGACGAAGACTCCTTCAATCCTTAAGGCTGAGGCCAGAGCACCAGAGAGGGGACCATGGAATGGAACGATGAATTCATCACTCATGCACAGCATGAGCTGAAAGCAATGGTGAACGACTGGAAATACGACTACGGGGCCGACGACAGAGCCTGTGTCGCGATGCTGCTATGGATGGTTCTCAAACTGAATCCAGAAGCTGACATTGATCCTGAGTTTTTCTGAGGTCAACAAGCTGCGGGGATCCACGATTGCATTGCAAAACGGCCATTGCGCTGCCCAACAGCAATGGAACTGACAACATGGCCACGACACGAGACAAGAACTACTCAAACTCACGACATTTTGAACAGAACAACTTCCAGGGCTTCAATGCAGCGACTTAGCCTTTGATTGGGATCGACCGCTTTGCTGATCACGAAAGTGCAGAGCGCGCGGAGCGATGCCATGAACTATCAATGCTTCGACAGGGAGACTCGTCGCCCTATCGCGGAGAGTTTGATCGACCTCAGTACATCTGAGGTGAGTTGTGAACGGATCACCCCGACAGAAACCAGGAGCACATCGCCCGATCCGGGCATCAGCAGTGGGCCAAGCCCATACGCTGAAAGGTCTACCGATCCAGACGTCGTGAATCGATGTATTCGCAACGATCCATTTGCCGCACGACGAGCAATCAATCTTGCAAGAGGTGCTGCGACCAGAAGAAATGGCGGCCTAAGAATTTATCGCTCTGGTATCTGCATGTAAGAAAGTACATCGAATAATCCCTACCTGGTCAACGCTGGGCCTGAAGGGTTTGAATTCAAGATTCCTGGCGGCGCTCCTGGTTGGGAACAGTCCTCCGGTTCGCCTGCCGTGATGACAAGAATTCTTGTAGCTGCAGACGGACCTTCAGTTCTGCAGATCGACCAGACGCTGTTGAGCGAGCCTGCAACATCCAACTAAACATCGAACGCGCAGAGGAGCTCAGAGACCTGGACTTTGCCTTAGCCGAGCAGCCAAGCTCAAACTCACTCAGTCGTCATACAGCCTGCTCCTTCCCCTGAGCGGTTTGCAATCACTGGGAGGCAATTGACGCGCTGCACAAGCTTCTTGCATCACCTCAATGCGCTGTTCCCTGGTAGTAGCACCACGACGATTGAGAAGCTCGTAAACGGCCGGACTGATCAGTCGCTCTTGCAAGAGTCGTTCATTCGTTTGAGCAAATGTATGAAGCCCTTGCAGCGATAAGACGGCTAGGGAGCAGCAAAGTGAAAAAAGATGGAGACGAGTCATTCCTACAAGTTAGAGCTCTTGATGACTACGGATGACAACGCAATACTCCATCGACTGAATCACTGACCGATATGGCAACCCCAAGTCAAGACAATTGCGCTGTCTTAAGCGAGGAGTTCTTCTGCTTCAGCCTGAATTTTGCAATCGCTCCTCGGGTAAGCGACACAAAGAAGGCTGAAGCCCTTCTCCATCTGCTCGTCATCGAGAAAGCTCTGATCACTTTGATCGAGAGTGCCCTCTGCAATCTTGCCTGCACAGGTTGAACATGCGCCTGCCTTACATGAGTAAGGAAGATCAACGCCTGCCTCCTCTGCAGCATCGAGGATGTATTGATCGTCATCACAGGCGAAGGCATGCTGACCTGCATCCGTGATCATCGTCACTCTGAATGTAGCCATTTGATACTGATGGGCTGCTTGAAGCATCTGCCAACTCGACCCATCCATCAACAAAAATCTGGATTTATTTTGGGATCAAATACACCAATGATGACATTGCCCAACCAGCGAACGACACTCACCCCTTACATCAATCATTGGCTTTAGTATCAACTGCGACTAAAATCTCACTCAATAAGGTACGAGGAAATACATAACATGCTTGCTTTTTAAATTGAATTAAGTGTGTCTTTACCACGGTTTCGTCCTATTTATTTTTCAAGAAGAAGCACGCCTTTTCATGACAAGACAATCAGCAGCCAGTCTTCGCAAGTTAAATAGCCACCTTGTGCAACTTGCTCAAGAAGTTGAAGCGAAAGTCAACAGTTCTCGCAAAGAGCGTGAGCTCGATCTGATCCTTGATCGACAGAATCAACACGTGCAAACGCTTGAACCCTCATAAGTTTTGTAGCAGAAAGCACGAAGGTGCCGCCTCAAGCTGTTGCCATATGGCATTGACTATCCAGCTATTGCGCTTGGTCTGCCGACCAGTCTGATCGCTACTGGTGTCATGAGCCCCAGCACTCATTGAGATGCCGGTCATTACGACCTGAAAATGTCACAGAGACGTCGACCGGTTACCCAGCATTGGGTTGAGTGAGACACCCAATGGATCAAGCTGAAATCAACAACTGGAAAGCCATCGCTGAGAAGATGGAAACGAATGGAGACACCAGCAGCTGGTTTTACCTGCGTGCCCGAGCCATTGCTGATGGCAAGCCAGATCCGATGCCCAATGTCTCAGAGTTGATGCCAGAGTCCCTTTGAACCCAACAATGACCATTCAATTGAACATGTGTTGCTCAGCGGACCTGGCTTCTTGTTGTGATTCTGATAAGCCTGATGAGATCAACAGAACCATTGAGGACAACGCGGATCAACCTTGATCGTCAAGACTATGATGCCAGTTGGGGCTCCAGTTGCGGCAACCTTTCTCTCATGTTTCTTTGACGATTCCTGCAGAAGGTGTGACTGATCATCAATCTATTACAAAATCACAAGGTTTAGATATTCCTGCGAATACTGCTCTACTGGTCGGCCTGCCCTCCTTCGAAGCTCCTATTATCAAAGGCGATCCTGCTGGTAGCCAATTTGTTCCGTTGACAGTTGCGGCATGGAGAGATGATCAAATCACTTGTATAGCTTATTGGAATCCGTATACGGACTTTAAAAAATAATGCTGGATCTTTAAGCAAAGAAGGCAATAAAGTCATACAGTTTATGGCCGTAGATTTAATTAAGATCATTCAAAGTGCTCTTTAAGGTCGTCAAAACGAGTTCATACCAAACGGTTTCGGTCCGGTGATTGACATCGCGTCGGCATACCAAACAAGGTCCATCCGCTAGTTGATCGCAATGCACCGAAGAATGGTGACGGCTGACTCCGACTTATTAGTTGACTACAAGCGATCAAAATTAATTAATTCTTGATCTATGTCAGGCGCTTGATCCATGGTGCCCAGCTCTATCCAGCCAGCTTCTCGATCAGCAGCGCGATTCGACAACGCAATACCGTCATTCGAGCAAGCAGTCAAAAGCAAGACAACACCTAAACAAATGACCAATGCCATGGCTGATAGCGAACGCAAAAACAAAAGAAAGCAGGTCCGTACATGATGTCGCCTTTGTCCATCGCGGGATCGGTCCAGCCCATCTGTTCCTCAGGCCTACAGGAGCATGCTCAGGCACAACGAGATTGAAGCATGGCAGGCAATGCAGAATTCATGCGGCTGGAGGCGGTATCAACCCAAGGGTGATGTGGCTTTATTTGGGGATAAAGCGCGAGGCATCATCTACGGTCTGACAAGGGTCTGTAGCCCGCCCACCAGGAAGCATGGTGTCGTCGATCGTTCCTGACATGTACAGCTCGCAAAGCTCTTCTGGAGGACGACTATCAACCCAGCTCTGGAAGCCTCCATCGTCGTAAGCAAGCAATTGAGCAATCAGCACAACTTCATGCATAGAGCGACGGGGAGTTAATGGCTATTGGACGCTAGATGCGCTGAAGCTGTCCGCAAGAAACCACTCACTACTGAATGCGACCCACAGCCTGATTGGCGATTGCGAATCGCCAGATGAAGTTCAGTAATTAATTCACCACAACGCCATCGAGGTATGGAAAACCATGCAGAAGTCAGGCGGCTGAAATCGTTGTCAGCCCTCGAGGTGACGGTCGGCAAGCCAGTTACACAAGAGCAACTATCACGACGGTGGCGTGATGGGTTCCAGCGTCTAGGGATACAGGCAGAATCAGATGTCAGTCTGATTCGAGTTGACCTCACCAAGGACTCACCAAACCCTTAGTGGGATTCACCAGAAAGTCTGTGGTCTGGAGGGCAATATCTCTGCAAAAGCAATTTCCATACGTGGTCGCTACAGCTGCAATTTTGTTTTGGATCGTCGCCCCAACTGTTTTGGGAGCGATGGCAACCTATGTCGAGAAAACGTCGCTCGATCGCAGTGAAAGTGGCTTGCCTGAACCCTGTGATGACAACGTCTGAACCACAACGTTCCAACTCACCAGAAGTGGCGCTGTGGAAGCTCGCGCCAACAGATCCAAGATGAGCACATTCAATTTGGGCACCCCTACTTGCGGAGACAAACCCCCTGAACGGGGGACAGCGCAGTGACTAATTCCCCCGCAAGAGGGAGGTTGATAGGGCTTCTTACATCTACTGTTATCGAAGACGGTTTAATGCAATGAAGTCAAATAAACAGCACTACGTACGTTCATCATTCTCTGAGGGTGCTACAAAGCTAGCGGTATCCATTTTGCAGACAGCAAAGGAACCCGACAAAGTACTAAAACATGGTCGATATTTTGGGATTCCAGCAGGCACTACTCTGCAGAAAGAATGTTTTGAAAGGGTCCTGAATTCTCCCAAGGTTCAGGATCTGCTTAATAATCGACCTTCCCAAGCATGGCCAGATCTTGAAGAGATGGCAGCAATGCCCAAAGGAAGCCTTGGATGGTGTTTACAACAACGCATGGAGAAGCTTGGACTTTCTTTTTTACCTTTACCAGAACTTCCTGAACCAGAATCTAATGAGGCTTACTTTATAAGCAGGACATTGCGTTGTCATGAAATACACCATACAGTTCTTGGCCTACCAATCACAGTTGCCGGAGAAGCTGCTGCATCGGCATTTTATGCGAGTACTGGGTCGAACCCTATTGATATTGGAATTCTATCTTCATGGATGCTGCGTGGTTCCTACGAACCGAGTGAGCGTCAATTGATCTGGGATGGAATCGGTTTCGGGATTGCAGTTGGTCAAAAGGTGCCTGAACTTTTCTCGCCTCGTTGGGAAGACGGCTGGGAAAAGTCGATCATCCATTGGCAGAGCGAACTGGGTGTCACAGAGTTAATGAAATCGTCTCCATTCCAGGAGTACTTGGCAAATTTCTACAACTAAAACCTCTGATCCTCACTGATAGCAATGGTGCGGATTCTGCAGATAGGGATGATTGCAATACTTGCCCTTGTGATGGTCGTTGTTGTGGGAGTCCAAGAAGGCAAACAACCAAGCAGCGATCGACAATCCGAGAGCAAAGGGCAACTGGCACGCCTGAGACATGAGCATCTAGAAGATGCAGTGCCACTCAGGAAAGGACCCAAGCCCCCTTCAGAGACAGCTATATAGATGTAGACCACGCGCTGAGATCACAATGAACAGGCTTTTTGTTTTCAGTTTTTTAGCTCTGCCAATGTGCACTCTCCTTCCTGCTGAAGCGAGGAATATGAGACATTGGGTGGATGTGAGTTGCTACGCCAATCGTTGTGAATCCGTGAGGGTCATCTCACCAGTCTTTTTTGAGCACCGATCGTCTGATGGAAGTGTCTGGAAAGTCGAAGCCGACTGTGATGCAGGTCGAACTAGGGCGCACTTCAGTGATGGAACAACAGCTGACTGGTTTTCACCGCCTTTCGGATCAGTCGGCCTAGCCATGCTTGAGCAGGTTTGTCGTTGACCAAGTGACTAGAGAGAATAGTTCAATCCATCGCTCTGCATGGGTTGCTCACCAGCCGCAATACTCAACAAGCCAGTCATAAGCATCGGCACGTGATAAGCCGCGGTACTCCATAGGCCAGCTTTCAGTTGCGTTGCAGGGGCCTACAACTTCAGCTCCGTCATTCCAGTAAATCCCTAAAAACACTTCTCCCCTCCCGTAAACACCCCTGCAGACATTGGCAACCCTGTCGGCTCCATCGATAACCGATTCGCATTGGTTATCCCGCCAGTCATCGCCAGGTTCCCAAGCAATGGCCGGCATTGCAGTGGTGAGAATGCAAATCAAGCCCAAAGCTACGTGTTTCATGGTTTCAAGCCTTGTTGGTTTATGCGCATGAACTCTGGTTTTAACATCTCTCGCTACAACATTTCATCTGTCGGCAAAGCTCCAACCAATACTCGTCGACCTGCACGCACCAGAAAAGGGTGTCAGCAAGCTCCTCATCGCCAAGAAGGGGCAGCTCCGCAGCTTCAGAGCTGGTCGGCTCCCCATCATTCACGCCCCAGTTTTGCAACGGTATTGGCACTGGGAATCCAGATCTATGAAAACCCTGAGAATGACGGAAATGACTGTCCGACGACCAAAACACACTGGAAGTTTTGACAAATCAAAAATTGGCCTTCAGACCAACTAATTTCCAACCCAGACCTTCGAATACATAATTATAAGTGAAGACGAACTCCGGCTCTATATTATAATTACCAGAGATCGTAAGGACACTATTTCCACTAATTGATGGCTTGGGTGTGAATATCGGCTGCATGTTCATCAAAGATTCAAAATATTGATGAGAAGCGGGCTGGGTCTCATAAACACGGCGAAATTGCTCGAGCGCCTTAGAAAGCTCTTCCGGGCTTGTCTCCATTCTCCACATATGTGAGATCGCACCATAGAAGGATGAAAAATCATTGGTTTTGATCACGTTCACGAACCGTTTTGTAGTATTTTTAGATATGCGGATCAGGTTCTCCTCACTTGGCAATTCCTTTTCGTCAACACCATCAACGATTCCAGCCGCTTCTTTCTTGATCGAATAAATCCTCCAATCCTCTCCATCCTTTATAAAGGAAATCGTTAGAGGAACATTCTGTCCGTTCTTGAGATTAACCGTTCCTGTCAATTCACCACTATCTGGAATAGAGATAGAACGATTCGACCAGCTGAGGTTTTTCAGATCGGCAAGCGAGTTGTCGGCGCGAAAATCATCAAGATTTTCTCTCAAAGATTGATTCAATGCTTGCTCTGAAAAATACTTCAATGCTTGATCCGTATCCCCTTTCTTCAGTGCCTCAAAAAAACTGTCGGCTACTTTTGTCAACCCAGAAGTGGCTTGAAAGATGATAGCTGCAACAATCGCTACCAATGCTGCAAATGAACCCACTCCAATCAGCAGATTGCGGACTATAGGCGGCACTTTCATTCCCTTTCCATCATGTTATTCATCTGAATTATGCAAATCAACAGCATGATGCGCCACAACGCCATGAAAACGGTCGGGTCTCAACGACGAGTTATGGAGCATGCGCAATGAGCGAGTCATTCGTGAAGCTGCAAAGCTTCCCTCGCTGAGCGTTCACACAACACCGTTCTTCGGTGGGGAAGACGATCCGCACTGGGGTCCGCGTCCGGAGGTCATTTGATGGAAACGTGTATCGCGCCAAGCATCATGTGACCACGGGTTACGCAACGCATACCGTTGCTATGACTTTAGAAGTCAATTTGAACCGATGGCCCAAAAACAATTCAAGGTCTTACTGGTCTAAGACACCAAAGAGCCAATCAAGGGGATATTGGGCTTTGACCACCATTAACTAACCACACACAACAGCGAATACAAATGGCATCAGCAGAATACATCCAGGGCATGCAAGAAATGCAAAAGCATTTTGGCGATGCTGCTGAAAAATGGATTAAGGCAATCCACAATATTTACCCTGAGTTCGCGAAGGTAAATGTAGAATTCCCATTTGGTGAATTATACCGAAGGGATGTTATTGACGACAAAACACGTGAGCTTTGCACGGTGGCAGCGTTGACAGTCCAAGGCTTTTCGCTGCCAGAACTAAAGGTCCATATAAAGGGCGCATTGAACACAGGAAGCAACAAATCAGAAATCCTTGAAATCATCACCCAAATGATTGCCTATTGCGGCTTTCCTGCTGCGACTAATGCGCTTTTAGCAGCTCAAGAGGTCTTCGAGGAAATCGAAGGCCTATGACAAGCGAATCTTTGGCTCCTTATCACGACCAAAGAAAATGGTGACCATCGTCAGAATTTTTGGGCGGCAAAACATTGAACTGCTTACGCACTCTTGACAGAGGAAGATGCGCAAGCTGGAAGTGATCAACCAAAGAAAAGTCACCATTGCAGCAACTCCCTCTGGCCATCTCACTCGAAAGCAAATGTGCGGCGGAAGAGTTATCGAGGCTTGCATCGTCAGGACGAAGGGTTGGATTAACACTTACAAAACCCGCCTCATGAGTAATTAATGATGCCAAAAGAGCGCTTTCATTAATTTGATTAGGGCCCATGGCAAGCTGAAAGGCACTTAATGCTATTTCTCCAGCAGGAGTAATTGAGATGCCAGAAATTACATGCGTCATATCATGAGCGACATACAGACTATTTAGCTCACATAATTGAGACCCTGGAACAGGAAAACCAAAGCGCTTATAGTAGTAAACTAATGCCCAGCCAAGACTCATTTCGGGTAAATCAGAGAACGATTCAATTCTCTTTGCTAATTCATGGCCGTTATCAATAGATGATAAATCTAGCCCTGCAAGTTCAGGCTCACTTCTCAATGGTAGAAATTTATAGAATATGCGATTTGCATCCTCAGCAGCTTTTCTAACACCAGAATGCAAATAATCTCGGGTCACTTGCAATGCGTCACTCGTCACACCAAGAGATTCGGAATAAACTTCGCCAAGACGAAGTTGTTCTTCTGTCTGAGGGTGCCTAGACAATTCAAGCATCATTTGCAAATTATGAAAAACTCTCCGAGTGGATTGGTCGGTAATAGTAAGTGCAAGCTCGAAAGAGCTAATTGGACTTAATGTATGAATATTAAGGTCGGGGCGGTCCCACAAATAATCCAGCAACGACTGAAGTAGCCGCAATTGCTCCTGAGATGGCCCCTGAGACGTCGAAACAGTCCCCAGAAGCCCCCGAGCCACAACAGCAACTGATCCAGGCTCAATAAAGAAGCTCAAAGAGACAAGAAAAAAGCATTCTAAATTTAGCCATGAGGCTATGATCTCTCAACCAATAATCGCAGAAGCAAAAGATTTGAGACACATCAATACCCCAAAATACTGCTACAATAATACTAATCAAAAAGATGAGATTACATAATTAGCAATATCAGATGAATGCTTCGTCTCGACGCCATCACAGCATGGGAAACCATGCAGAAGTCAGGTGGCTGGAAGCGGTGCCTGCCCAAGTGGTGAGTTTCCGTAACTGAGGTTACGAAAGAAAAGCCCACCCGTCCCTGCCTCTTGCTTCAAAAGTTGAAGAGAAGAGAGTTGGGAATAGGGGGAGTTTGTTTTTTGGAGCCGGACGCCAAGGCCACCGGCTTAGTGGCCTTGGCTCAGCTATTCATGCTCTCTTCCAGATCGACGTACTCCTCATCGCTGAGGCCGGGGGTGATCGTGGCCGTTACACCGAGTCCTTTGGTCCACGGATAGGTGTGCTTTTGCACTGCTGCCAGGTTGTCGGCCTCCACTAGAAGCACGCCTCCTCCGAGGTGAGGATGGATCTGACGCGCTAGCACCTTGAAGCCGTCGTATTCATCCATGGGCTTCCCGCCTTTGATGTAATCCACGATCGCCTGGGTGTATTTCACGTTGGTGGGATCGGGGGCGCACCAATGGATCATGAAGCGTGCCATCTAGAAATTTGCAGACGTACCATCATCGGCCGGGTTCGTTCTTCCGGATGTCGTCAGCGATTCGGATTGGAGTATTCAGCACTGCAGATTGGAAAGGGCGGCTTCGGTTAAATGCAATGTGTCCGAACACGGCACGAGCAAACCGCCCCTTTGAGAAAGGGGCGGTTTTAGTACGAGGCCACTCTCAGCTCTGCCTAGTCACTAGAGCGAGTGACCACTCCACCCATGGCGTTTTGCCAATAAAAAACCCGTCGCAAGGACAGGCCTGGTGATGGGGTCCCGAAACATAGCTCGACACGCCGCTACATCCAGTGTTCAGGCACCTGCTGAGCGCGCTTTTAAGGAAATTCTCTGGATCCTTGAGAAAGTGCAGACGTACACCACCGGTAGTACATGGCATGTACTATCTGTCCATCACCACTAGTTGTGGTGGGCCTGGTGATGGGGATTATCTGGCTCGAAACGCTCCTTGAGGGGCGTTTTTTATGGCCAGCTACGACCATTTGTACCCTCTCAGAAACACAAGGCAAGACCTATCGAGGGCTGATCTGGTGAAGCACATCCCGCCGAAATCCTGAGAGAGGCCGTAGGTGAGGCTGCTTGGTGAGAACGATTAGTCTGCAGCAGTTACTCAAGAACTCAGTAATGGCGTACAAGCTCATCGGTACTGAGTTTCCTGATCAGAACCAGACCTTCATCGACAGTCTTGAGTCAGCTCTCCGGGCAGTTCAGAAAATCAAAGGATCTTCCGGAACAATCGAAGATCTGATCAAAGAAATTGAGAAAGCCAAAGAAGCGGTAAACAGCTAGCCGGTTCTTGTTCGGCATCGGTGGAGTCTGGACAGCACCCGAATCGGACTTTCAGCCGAAGGTGACGTGAAGATGCTCAGCACACTGAGATAGCTACGAAGTGGTTTCAATCGCTTTGACCAATCGTGCAGATGTATCTCGCGGACTGCCAGTTTCCTGATATTGACAGCCAGCTCGCTGCCTACAAGAGCTTTTGCGAGTTGTGGGATTCAGGTGAGATGGCGAAAGCTGACAAGTTTCCAGGCTTTGAGATGTTGTTTCGCGTTCATGCGCCTGGTGTTGGCCGTGTAACCGCACTCTTTAAGGCTGAGAGCGATGCACAAATTTTTGAGCACTTCTCTCCTTGGCGTGCTCAGTACGGAATCGAGATCGATTTCACCCCAGTGGTCGGATGCCAAGACATTGTTGACCGTCATAAAAAGCTATTCGCAAAAATGGGCTGAATCCACCATCCACGCAGCAGCACTGGCCCAGGGTGTCCAAACCCCGGGCCAGTGTGCGCCACAAAACAAGAACAAGTCAGTCTTCATACGAACGCCAAGAGCGCCTGCTTCGGTCACTCACAAAGACGATGACCCTGTTCAGAACCCAGGCATGTGCCACGCCAAGCAGGATTGAAAGCAGTGTCTACACAGCAGAACGATTGAGGAAACCAGACAAAACTGGATGAACCCGATAGGCATTTGTGATCAAGGATTTAAAGCGACAGTTAACGATCAGTCGCGTGCAGAATTGCCCTTGTCTTTGATGGTGTTGGTCTTGGCCGCAACCTTTGAAGCTAGAGCCGCTTCGAGACGCTGAAGCTGTGCATCACGCAAGGCAGCGGAAATGCTGAGTGTGAGGTCAGTCATCGATTGGCGTTTCCGACTGCTGCAAGCGCAGGGCTTAATGCTGTCGAAAGGGGACCTATGAATCTAAGAACTCGCGAAAGATAAACAACCCGCGGCGCCTGGCCAGGTAGCAAAAATGCTCAGGTCAGCGGTTTGCAACATAAGCATCAATAAACTGGAGCAACGCCAAGCCAACGGCGTATGCCCAGCGGATCAATTTTGGAGACCAGACCATTACGCGGCTGCCTCCAGCTCTTGGTCAGACGGATACTCAAGAACAACGCCATCGAGGCATGGAAAACCATACAGAAAACAGGCGCATAGAAACGGTTCCAGTCCAGGTGGTAAAGGTCAGAAGTAGCAGATGACATCTTCGGCACTATCGACCTCGTAGCCTTATGAAACCGTGTTCCAGTCTTTGGTTTCAGATCCCATTAGATAAACAGTGACATTGTCACCGTCTACAAGCTGGGAATTGGCAGGAGAGGGGTTCAACCCATCGACTGCGAAGAACGCCGCCACAGCTGAGTGGCATCCATCACCCTTGCTGCAATTTCCTGTAGCTGGTAAATCAGAAGCGATAACTTCTGTGAGTTGTCGGTGCCGACCTCGTCCAGATCTGCATAAACCACCTTCAAGCCCTTGGCAGTGATCCAGGGTTCTGCACACCTCAACAACGATCCACTTATCAACCCACTTCCGATGCGTCTTCTGGGTACAACCCTTATTGCAGCTGCGCTGATCAGTGCATCATCCGTGGAAGCTGTGGAGATCAATGGTCAAACTAGTTTTGTGGCTGTGCCTACAAAGGCAAAACTCACTAACTACAGCTGGTATGCCTTTCAAGGTGCTGCCGTTTATTACTTAACCCTGGAATTCCCAAAGGGTGCAGGTGCAGATCTCGGAGGTATCAATCTTGAACAAATCCAGGGTCAGAAGGCTTTCTCATATGGAGCAGTCCCTGTTCAAGCATTTATAGGGACTCCGCGTCATCAAGGCAGATCACTTGACGTCGAGGCGGAATTCAGCAATGACGCCCGCTCAGTCGAGGTCAAATTTTCATCAGTGGTGAACCCTGGAGACACCGTAACCATCGCTTTTCAAGCAGGAGTGAATCCACCTCAAGGCTTCTATACATTTTCAGTGACGGCGATTCCAGCTGGGCCAAATCCTGTCCATCAGATGGTGGGCGTAGTTGACATGAAGATCTTCCAGAATCAGAGGTGACCTAAGGATTGGTGGATGGGCGAGGTCATCCACTGCGGGTGAGATGCCCGTGATCCGAAGATCCACAACCTGTTCCAGATCGCTGATGTGGATTCAGGTGAGATCCGCTGGGTCAACGATGATATGGTGACATCCTTCCCTCGATCTGAGAGGGAAGGCCACAGCTTCGCGAAGTCACACAGTCCGACGGACCCACTGCTCGGCCACATAGCTGAACTTGGTTCTCATTCGATGGCGTCTCCTCGGAAGACCAGTGCGATAAACCCATTCCTGATCTTCGATGGTCTGCTGAGGTACTTGCTCGATCAAAAGTTTTTTTGCATGAGTGACAGCAGCTATGCCAAGCGTGAGAGCGAGGGCATAAACGAAAGCGGATTTCATCAACATGGCTTGTGGATGGAATTGTTTGGGGTGCTGCCCCCTGGACTCCTTCAACATCTCAACCCTTCTGGTGAAACTCGCTGCACAGCTCTGGTGTATCTGGTGAGCATCTGGTGAATGGCTCAGAAAACAGTGGCTGACTCGGCATAGCCTGTGGTTCATCGGATGCTCAGACACAACGCCATCGAGGCATGGGAAACGATGCAGAAGACAGGCGGGTGGAAACGCTGTCAGCTCAAGTGGTGACACCGCTGTGACCAACCTCACAACACTGGTTGAGGCAGGTCATCAAGTCAGATGTTGATTGCGAAGATGATGTGTCTATTGGAGGCGAGAGCTTCCACTCACCCATTAATCAATGAATAACATCAAATTCAGCACTCTTGCTATTGCGCTGTCTTCTGTCTGTGTGATCACAAACTCGACAGTCGCCAATGCTCAGAATGCAAGAAGGATCGAGATCCCAAAAACTTGCTCCAATGAGTTTTTAAATCGTGGAGCAAGATCTAATGATCCTGGCAAGGCAGTCGAAAAGGCGCTTTTGATCTGGAACCGACTTGCTCAACAGCGAGGTTACTTTACCTTTAAGGGTGCTAAAAATCCTAGGGTCCAGGTTGTTGTTTATCCCAATGGCAACCAAAGGGAAATTATTTGGAAGGCCAACGTCATTGCCTATCCCTGCAAATTTATGCAGCTACCCAGGAATTGAGTTTGATCAATGGATTCTGTATATTTAACTTCAGCATGCGCACTTGACCTTCATTGCTATTGGGTACCGAAAAACATGCGTAAATTGTGCGATTGGAAGTGATACCTGACTAAGTGGGGATGCTCCATATACGGTGCTTCTTCAATAGCCTTCCCTGAACTATCTTTTGCGACTTAGTCGCCTAGGAGAAGGGTCAGGGAGTCATCGTTCGAATTTGAGTTGATCTTGTATTTAGCAGCATAGTGTTGCAACCTATTGTTGTCTTTGGAGATCGAAAACTGTGGCATTGAGACATTGGTCAGCTAGAAAGCTATTGGGATGGACTTCTCTGGTTTGGTTAGGGGGCTCGTGTACCTCTGCGGTCCAGGCCCAGTGGGCTGATGTACCGCATATGGATGTCAATGGTGACTTTCAGACCACACTGGTCCAAGGACATAGGGGCTATTACCAACAGATGTTCTGGTTAGTCGTAGACCGAGATCCCGAGGGACTCAATTGCCGACCTATCAATGGAGGTGAACCGTTAGTAAAACTCGACTACGGCGGCATCTTGATGACCCAAGTCAAGTCCGCAGAAACGAATGCCATCTCATTACGGGAGGGTCTGCCCTGGCTAAAGGTGACCTTGAACCGTTTGTCGTCACCGCAGTTGGATCTAAGGCAGGGCGCTGAGCGAAGAGGTCCATATCACTGTCAGGTGAGGGCCAGTGCTGATTTGATTGCACCCATTAATCTCTCAGCTATAGACGAACTGCGTCGCATTGGCCTCGACTAAATTGAAGTGACTCAGTCTCCCCCACTGGCTAGCTGCGGCACAGTACTTCTCATCTAGTTGACCTGGTTACCCATGTGAAGCAGGTGTAACCGTGCTTAGTTACGACTGACGCTCGACCCTCACCTGTTTTCCAACATCAAGCATTGTCTTGACCTCCTTGAAGCAGTAATCCAGGAAATCCTCGAGGTCAGTTTTATTTGCTGTGTCATACCAGGCTATCCCGATATTATGCATCATTGCAGGCACCCAATCAGGGGTGAAACCATGTATCACTTCAGCCGTAGCTAAGCAGTAGGAGGCTTCTAGATAGTCTCGTTTGAAGGCGTCAGACAGACGATTTTCTTGACTATATACATAGTCTCTGGCAAGAGTTCTGAGAACGAATGCCAAGGTGTCGTGAGGATAATGACGATTCTCCCGGTATTCAGATGCAACCTTAAGTTGTTCCATATTGCATCCTATATTTAAGTTCTCTTGGACCTCAATGAAGATATCCGTTGTATAGCACCAGCGGATTGCATCGTTATAGATTTCGACCTTCTCTTCCTGTGTCTTGCCTTGGCCTGTAGCGCCCTCCATAAAGTATCCAAAGCTATAAGAAAGAGGGGCTAGAATATCAACAGTAAGCAATGACCGATTAGCTATGACTGGCAACAGTCCGATAGCTAAATTTAACGATGCCTGCTTAACTACAGCAAGGTCTTGATCCTGTTGGGCTTGAAATTCAGGTGCTACTTGCATTCCTTCCTCAATATTTTTGCCCCAATAAAGCCATCTCGGGATAAGTAAGCCAAGGCTGAGGAGGCCCTGGTATATCTCCTCCGGTGTACGCAGTCTCTCTAGCTCCGAAGGCTCTATGCCTAGGTCCGCTGCCTCTCTGAGTAACTCGTCGTTCAAGTGAATGGATGTATTTTCCCCATTCTGACCGTCTGAAGATGGCGCCGCATCACCACACATCCATGCCAATCATCGTAACCGAGAGGTGATCCTGATTACTGAGTTTTAAGCCATCCAGCCTGTGACCAACCTCACAGCGCTGGTTGAGATGGGTCATCGAGTCAGACGCTGAAGCCGGAGAAGGTGTGTCCATCGAGAGGGAACAACCCTCCACCGCTTTGAGATCAATGCAAATGACGAAGCTGAAGCATTGAATGCCAACGGCGTTGTTGACATTAGGGCTTAACCTTATTACTCCAAATAACGTTTATGCGTTTATGTCCGAATCTGATATTAGCACCTCAGCACTAGTTTCATGTCCAAGGACTAAATCTCCTGTTTTTCACCGAGTCAAACCAGTGACAATAAGTCCACAGATATCTATTTCGAAAAACATAAGGGAAAGGTCTGTCTGTATAGGCTGGGGTAATGCATTCTGCAGACTATATAACTCATGGACTAGTTCAGCCCTGCACTGTAAATTTGACCACCTGGATTGAATTGGCACCTCCAGAGTTGTATCTCTGGAAGGCCAGGATGGGTAGGAGAAGTATCGACCTCTCTTAGGAGGGTGGCATTCTTTACGATCGCAGGTGCCACAAACAATTGAACTGAGCTGACTCTGCTTGTCTGGACTGAACTGGTGAAGGGCCATGCTTCGCAGACTTCCTGCACCTCTGAAACGTCAATTGAGGCTGGCGGGCTGCGGAGCAATTGCCCGCTGGCGGCGCTATCCCTTTCGCCACAGCCTCAGCAGCCGACAACTCGACGAAACCGCTGCCAATTCCTTCGCAGCGCAGTGCACAACCTGGCAATCCATCAGCACCCCGATCCCGAAGCGCGGTGATGCCAGCACCTGCGCTAACCGATGCCACAACCTGGAGCTGGCGATCCGCTCGCTGCACAACCGCCTCATTCTTTCAGGGGAGGCTTTTAGTCTTTCTCAGCAATTGGGAGAGCCGAACGAGGCTGCCGGCTACCGAGAAGGACCGGTCTTCGTGAAAGGTCACGTGCTCAAAGACACCGGCGGTGGCCTCTGCCTGCTCGCGACCAATCTCTACCAGTTGTTTCTCTATGCCGGATGTCGGATCCTCGAGCGCCACAACCACAGCATCGATGCCTACGGCGAAGACCGCTTCTATGCCCTTGGAGAGGATGCAGCCATTGCTTACAGCACCAAGGATCTAGCGATCCGTAATCCTTTCAAAGAAAAGATGCTGCTCCGCTTCCGTCTGGACGAGCATGCGCTCCACAGCGAGATCCTTGGGCCTGGCCCTCGACCTTTGCAGACACTGATCCAATCAACGGTTCTGGAACACGTCCCGCCTAGCTCCAACCAGCAGCATCCCGGCTGGCAGGTAAGTACCAGTCGCTTCGTCAAACAACCGTCGTGGCCAACATGGCGGCACGACTACATTTCCTTCAGTGATTACCATCCGTGCTGACGTACTCCAGTTAAACGATTAGCAAGTGCCCTTCTTTTGCTAGGACTAGCAGGTTATAAGTCTTCATCTGGGATTCAATTATCAGCAGCTTGTCGCAAATGGGAATTGGAAGATAGTAACATCAGTAGTTGCCGTTCCGAGGAAGGCGCAATGCGAATACTTGGCCTTACATCGGAACCAAATGAAGATGATGGATATGCCAGTTATGACATGGAGAAGGTTCAAAATTTTCGTTGTTAAATCCATGAAGTCTTCCGTCATCCTTTTCACTGCGATGCTTTTGACTGGTTGCTCGACAACAGCAGTTGTCTGCCGGCAGTGGAGAAATAAAGAACTAAGTGCTGAAAAAGAAGCAAAAACTCTCGGGATATCACCTGCAAAGACTGCGGTTCCACATGATCAATCCTGAGAGATTGTTCTTTTCGATGGAACCATAGAAAAAGGCGAAATGATAGTGACCTATCAAGACGATTTCATTGCCGAGGTTGGCTGCACAGCGATTGAGGAGGGAATGTTTGATTCAATACCCATGTAAACCTGGGGAGGGCTGTAAATATCAATACTTAAATATCTTATCCTTCTCGTAAGTGCCTTCATTCCTCCTTTCAATCCACTCACCATTTTCCATTGCAAGATTTCTCTTCCCTACGATAGTATTATTTGCTTTGTCATTAACGCAGAGGCGAGATAGAACGAGCTCCTTCCCGTTCATGGGATATCTCCTTGTAAGCGAGGGTTCTACATAGTCACAACTTCCTTGCCCCACTTCATATCCGTATGTTTGACGAGCATTTTTCCGTGATAGTGATTCATGAACATCGCCTGACTGTCGCCACCAAGTACATGCAGCCTCAGCTTTCTCCAGAGAGGGATAAGTATCCTGGCTGAACACTTTAATAATTAGTGGAACTAAAGCTCCAAGCAATAACAGAAAAATGAATAATTTGCCCCGGCTAGATTTCAGATTCATTTTATCAGTGAAGCCACCCATCACTTAATGCGCTCAGCTATAGACAGCGTAGGCAAGATTCAGGCTAGTGTCGAATTTTTTCGGTATTTATAAGCCCAACTTTTGCGACACCTTCACGACTTCCATCTTCAAGCGGTCAGGTGTTCATACTTGGAACCAGATCCAGAAAGACCCCCTCCTGATTCCGGTGAGCTTTAGATCGCGTAGTCAACCGTGAGCTTCCAAACGGCGACGGGCATCTGCCTGCGTTCGGCGGATGGCAACTCTCACAGACAGGAGACCGGCGAACACATTCATCACGAGCAACACCCAGAACAAAGCCAGAGGAATCCAGTTCACTGTTCCGCCGTCCGACAAACGCTGGAGAAGTAACAACACGCCGCTAGAGATCAGCATCACGACAAAACGTGCGACGACATCCCATAGCAATGGTGAGATTGTGCGCCGAGTAATCGCGTAATAGATGCCAGCAAAAGGCAGAACTGCATGCGCGAACGACCAGGGCCAGACACGATCGCGAAGGCGATCGATGAGGGTTCTTTCATCAGTCGCAGCTCATCTCCCAACTTTCGCCCCAGGCTTGAGTCACCTCGATGGACGTTGGGAAGGCATTCGAGACCAGCGGCATGGTGATGATCGAAGCCGCCAGCAAGCAGATCGATGCGGGCATGGCGAGCTTGAGCCAGTCGTCTTTACGCATGGTGGTCAGTTGCAGGTGTGCTCATCTGTCATGGCACCGGCGGAGGCTGATACGCATCCCCCAATCGAGTGAATGCACCTAGGGACTGAACCTTCCAACGCCGTAACCCGCCAACAGGCCCACAGCGCCACCAATAGAACCAGCCATCAGTTGCTTTCGTTGGTCTTTGGTTAGCTGGCCTGCGAACACCAGTGCTGCTGCGACAACGAACAGCAAAACAGCTGTAACCAAGACTGCATCAAGAGATCTGTTGCCAGGCGCGGGCCCTGGCTTTCCTGGATCACCAACACCACGCTTCACAGGGGGTTTTCCTGATGGTGGGTTAGTCGCATCAAGCTCCCTCTCGATGCGGTTGATCTCCCTTTCAGCTGAGCTTGGTTCCATTCACAAAGAATGGCAGCGGCATCAACGGCTCCAGCTTTCGCCATAGCGGTGACGCTGCATTGAGTCGAGTGTGGTTTTGCACGTGGGTTTGCAATGACGGCAGACCATCAGGGTCTGTCTCTAGATAAATGCCCCTTTTGTCAACTCCAACCCGTAAGTAGTCATCTAATTGACCAACACGGTGGCAGTCTCCTGCGACTTGCCGGCGGAACATGACACTAAAAAGGCGTATCGAGATGAATTCGATACGCCTTTAAAAGAGATGAACCAACCCATTGAAAACATGGGCCAATGAGTACAATTACAATTATTGCTAATCAGAACCTCCGTTTTGAGCAAAAATACCCTTACAAACCTGCCCGTTGTTGGTGACATTTTTGTTGGCATTCGACTTGCAGTCGTTGAGAATCCTTGTATTGAGTATTTTTGCGGTATCCGGATTAAGGCTTAGATACATATTGGTTAAATAGTTCGGGTCAACGTAGTGCAGAGTGTCATTATTGTCATTGCTCTTGTCGTAGAAGTCCCATAAAATCGTTGAAATATTTGATTCGCTTCCATTCACCCCCGATCCTGCAACGCCAGCGCAGTTGGAGCCATTCAAATCCATATTGATGCTATCAATCAATTGGTTGGCGATATCAGGTCGATAAGAATTCCGGAATCTAGAAGAACTTCTTGTTCCAAGAGATCTGGCCATCTCAAAGTTTGCCCATCCTTCTGTAACAACCATTCCAGCCCGAGCAGCGGGTGAATAACAGCCATCAAAGCTATGGCTGCCCCCAGATCCCGCTGGTCGAGGTTGATGATATTTATTGTCAACTTGGTGTGCTAGTTCATGGCTCATGACTCCATGCCGCAAGGCATGATCGGCCATCATCATGACTCTTCCATTGGAATACGCACAGCTCCAGGGGCCAGGGAGGGGGGGACAGTCACCACCTGCTGATGGAAATTTGACCCTAATACGATTATTGCCAGTACGGACGGGATCAATGCCTGCGTTGGTCATGCTTGTTTGAAAAGCCATGGCCTCGTACCAAATGTCAAACACGCCATCATGTCTCACTGGTTGACGAACGACCCGTGAATTGGGAATACTATTACGAGCTGAATCACCCCATACATAAAGATCACTATTTACCTTTCTACCAATTTTGATGAAAGGATTTTTTGTGTAATAACAAATTTTATAGGACCCACCCGTATTGATGTTGAGTTGAAAATCTCCATTCCCGTCTGCTGTTGTTCTTGCAAGTGCTGGGGTGTGGTGGCAGGATTGATTTCCTTTGACAGCTTTCACTCCAACACCAACCGCAGGCAAGTAAATATCACTTGATTCTGTTGTCCTAAAGACAAAACGACCTTTGTAAACTCCGTTTGCAGCTACTGCGTTGGGGGTAAGAATTGAAAAATACTTGTCAAAGGCGTAGGAAATCAACTTACTTGGATCCCACACATTTGGTAGCCAGTTGATCAAGCGAAATTGATTCTTTGGCTTGAGCGAATCTAGTTTAAATTGATTGTCTTGGTTGGTTCGTTTTGTCTGAGGTGTTTGCCTCTTACCCTTCATGGCTTTACTAGCCTTACCGAAGCTGCGAGTTCCTTTCAGAAATCGCTTGTAGCCTCGGATTCCCGGGCCAATTCGTGCGCTGCTTGGAACTGCAATTGCTGCTGAACCCTTCGAGCCAAGCCCGAATGCTCCTGTTTTAATCGGCCTAAATCTACCATTCTTAATTTCTATATTAACGACACCAATCGATTGGCCTCCCATTGAGCTTGAGTAGACAACGCCGACTGATGCAAAACCCTCACGGGCTTGAATCGAACCACTCAATGGAATCGTCTTCGTAGCACCAGGAGCGAGGCTTAACCGTTGTGGCAAGCGGCTATTAGAAAGCCTGATTGTTCTTACCAGGCTGAGTTTTATCTGATACTTTGTATTATTGACGAATTGCAGTTTACCTGAGAATCGTTTGCTGCTGCCGGATTTTGGAAGTGAGAGTCTGATCAGCGGAGCGGCACTATCCAGGTGACTGAGGTGTAGCTGGTCTTGTACAGGTTTATGTGTATGGTTGACATGGGCCTTTGAGGCCTCTGCTTGAAGAAGCAAGCCCGTGCTGCTGACGAGAAATCCTGTTGCAAGTGCCGTTGATGCACTCAAAAATTTTTTGTAGGAAGTCATTGTTGTTCTGATAGTTGTTGATACCAGAGAGACATGTATCTCTGATACTCTTATCCTTTCTCCTCTGTGCCATCTGTTTGTTGATGCAGGTCATTGATCTGTGTGATGTTGGTCACAGTTACTGTCAGGCCGATCAAGTTGGTATTTGCACCAACAAAGTAGAAACTTTATTTAGATATCGATGTTGCTGGACTCTTGATTTGGGCTGTCGCAGCGTTTGCCATCACTAGATTTGCCAGCTGGTTGGTCTTATCCGGTAGATGGAACCTGATGATGGTGACTCTTGAATAAAAGATTCGGTCGATGCTTAGGCCGGGCGAAAGTGATTTCTTCACTACAACTCCATCGAAGCATGGGAGAACTTGCAGAAGTCAGGCGGCTGGAAACTGCGCCCGCCTAAGTGGTAACGCCCCTGTGAGCAAGATCACAGCCCTGTATGAGGCAGGTCATCCAGTCAGACGCTGAATCCGGAGATGGTGTGGGAGTCAATAGGTCTCAAGCAATGCACACTTTCTTCAGAGGGTTAGGCAGTGTTTGTCTAGGAACTCTTGCTGGTGCTGGTCTAGGTGCGGTGGCGTTTTTCACAGCTGAAGCGGTCTTGACGAAACAAGCCGAAGCGGCGCCTGCGCACACGGTTGCCAAAACCCTCAAGAATGAGCCGAAGCTCAGTGCCAGGCAGACCATCCTTGAGGCGAACCGCTACCTGATCGCCAATGGCTGGCGTCCCGCGCCGGAAAAAAAGCCAACGCCGGAGGAGCGGCGCTTGGCCTCTGTAGCGCTAGAAAGCCTTTCGGTCTGTTCCGGCACGGGCGTTGGCTTCTGCCGTTTTGATTACCGCCGAGGTCTGCAGAGGCTGTCGGTGGTGACGGTGCCCAGTGAGCCAGGCCGTCGGTCCGTTGGTCGCGTTGACCGTTGGTGGTGATGAAGGATTCAAGGCTGCTCCCGTCAGCAATGGAGGGTTTTTTGATTACCTACAGTGGGCGGGTGGAAGCGTTGCCCGCCCCGGCTGTGACTATTTCAAGCGCAGCCTGCCAACGCTCGACATCATGCGGGAACTAAGTCCAGCCCAATGCTTCTCCGCTTATCGATTGGCTTGCTGGCCTCTACTGTTGCCATTGCCCCAATGCCTTTGAAGGGACAGGAAGGCAGTGGTGAATACCAGACCAGAACTCCTTCAGATGGTGTTGGGCTGGAGCCGGGACAAGGCACAGGGGTGAACAACGAACCGGCGCCACCTGACGAAAGACTCAATAAGTAGATGTAGATGAAGCGATCGGTCATCAAATTTCAAGATAGTCTTTTCGGCTGACTGCGTGATCGCCTACTTGTGGTGTGCTGCTCTGCTGCAGAGGGGATGCTGACTCTTTGGACTTTTGCATGCACAATGGTGATAGACATAATTTCACAATGAGATTTTTATTCATTTTGTTCATCCTTTTGCCTGCTTGGACTGGCCCGGCTAACGCAAATGAAAGCAATCGCCCGTACTCAAGATGGCAAGATTATAATTATACTTTTAAGGGGAAAGACGTCAATAGATGTGTCAACAAAGCATTTAAATATTTGGTTGTCAGTGGATTTGATATGGATGCGGACACTAGTGTCAACGAAAAGGGGACTTACGGTTATGCATATGGTTGGACTTCTGACTTAGATGCTCAGGCTACAATTATCTGTGATTTAAATGATAGTGAATCCGTGCTAAAGCTTGTTTACTCGGCCAAGGCTTTTAAAGAGAAAGATTCAGTATGGAAAGCGCTCAAGTCTGGAAATTGGTAGATATTATTAGCTGATGTCGATTAGTACCGCTTAATTGCATAACCGCGTGACCGCCTGCTTGTGGTCTGCTGCTGCCAGAGGAGGTGATGATCCTTTGAACTTTTACGTGCACGTTCATAGGCAGGGAGCCATGCTAATTTCTGAAGTGCTTTTTGACTATGAAGCAAGGTCTGGCATTAGTGGCGCTGTGTTGCAGCACCGCATTCATCAGTGCAAGTCAGTCAGCTGGGCAAGGCCGCCGTGTGAGTGATCTCACGTGTTCGCCTACACAACTCGAAAACATGACGGGATACTTCGTGAGTCAAGATGGTTTTTACGGTTATCCACATCGTATTGAGTATCTCAATATAAAACTGGAGGCCGGATTTCTTGTCGCAACAAAACTAGTGGGAGATCGCAATGTACCGAGAGGAAAAGTCAGCTGGAAAACATTGTCATCCTATAAATGTGTTGATAATCAGTCAAAGTTGCCTATCAAGATTCAGGCAAGGATGAATATCAATGATCCGAAAGCTTTCTTTTGGATTGAGGAGGGAAATTATGTTCGCATCGAAGATCGAAACACACTTATTGTGGGCTTCAGTTGTGGATTTGACTGCATCGCTGAGGGACAACTTCTAAGAATTCAGAAACAACAGGCGGTTGATGCAGAAAACAAAATGAGTGACCACTATTAATTAGTCGTGACTAATTTATGCAAGGCCGCACAACTTAATCGAAGGACATTTTACCCGTAAAAGGCAAGAGATTATGGAGCGATGCAAAGCCTTTAGCTAAGAAAAATAGGCGGCAACTGTTGATCTCAGTGCAGAGCAAGGTATAATAAACAATTGCTATACGAAGTCGAGACGGCAGTCCCTAAAAATGCAGTGACTCTTAGTTTTGTTTTTTGGAAGATTCCAATAAGCCCAAGGATAAAGGCGGCGACCTCAAGAATTATGCCGCACACAAAAATCATGATGCCCAGCATCCAACCACCCTGTCCTGATATAAAGATTATCGAAAGAAAGCAAAGTAAAATTGGAACAAACGAAAGTACTAAGGAATAAATCCCTGCAGTAGATTAGCCTGATCTTTCCACTTGCATTTTATTTTCTTGAACTTACTATGGCACATCTTTGAGTATTTGGGTACATCTGTTGATTGATTCATCCCTTTCGTAAAATGATGTTGGTGATTGTCTATGGGTTTTAGCTGACAAGCTATTGATGACTACAACTCAATATCAGGGACAGTTAACCTTTATGGCGCTGTCTAAATGTATACAGGCTTCGTTTGCTTCCATGCAAGACGCGATCGCATAACTACGAGACCGCCTGCTTGTGGTGTGTGCTGGTCCGGGGTTTGGTCGCCCCGGGCTTTTTATGCATGACGAACCAGTACGGTTCATCATGCGCGGACTGACGCCAGCCCAATGCTCCGCCGCAGTGGATCACGATCACCTGCTCCATCCACCAAACCTTGTCCTGCTTCTCACCGGTCAGGTAATCGTTTTTGACGATCACTGTCATGCCTGGCGCTACATCCAAAAAGATGGGTCGTTCTGACTCTGGTGAGTCGTAGACCCCACGATCAACAGACACAATCAACTGGTACTGTTGTATTAAGCCAGCCTGTGATCATCGCAGTAGCCTTTTCAGGATTCACTTGGTCTGAGCCACCATCACCCTGTTGGAGGTGCAGTTGCTTGCCGGCCAACATGCATCGCTACGAAGAACACGTCCGCGAGCACATTAACTATCTGGACGGGAAGCTAAGCACCCTGAAACTTGAGCTTGAACAGCTTGCTGATGGGCGTATTTATTTGCCTGTTCTGATGCATCGTTTACCAGGCCAGGCATACACTCCGACTGATATTTAAGGCTTGTCTGAGACGCCTAAGGATGCAATCAATGCAATAATTGATCCAATCAGCAAGCCCGCTAAGTTAGCGATAAAATCAGTCCACTCACCATAGCGGTTTACATAAGGCTGAATAACTTCTATTGCGCCGCTATATATTGCAAAGAATAGAATTATGTATCTCCAGCCATTCGGCCTGCGCAAGGCTGTCGGGAATGCAAGTAATGCGTAAGCAATCAAATGGTGCGTTTTATCAGACCCGGGCACTTCAGGTAATTCTTCAAGTGGTGACAGTGATAAAAAGCTAACCGCAAGTAAGAGCAACACACTAAGAGCAAACCAGTATTTGCCAACTAGATTTATAGCTTTTGACAAATCGATTACTCCTTGCTTACTTGTTTAAGTATCGCCCAACATGCAAGTTCCATCATTAACTTGCTCGCTTTCCTCAACAGAAGAGGTTCTGCATCGTTTCCCATGTCTCAATGGCGTTGCGCCTGAGCCTGCACCTGAGGACAGGCTGACCACCACCCCGTAGCGGTGTGGACCGCGCCAAGAGTTGCTGCGCATACATCTGAGTCATCCAAATTGGCATTTGATCTTGTCACTTGTACTGTGATAAAACAATTGAACAATGCTTAAAAAGACATCGCTTATCTCGGTCGCATTTCTGTCAATAACATTCACCAGCGCTACTCAGGCTTTTACTGAAAACTGGTTTACAACCGACAGAATAAGCAACAAAAGATAAGTAAAAATAGAAAGCGCTTGGTTATGAAAAATCAGATTGTCACTGTAATTTATTTCCAGACTGGTTTGTCATTGATAAATCAATTTATGGCTGATTGTAAAAATATTGATATTATTTAAATGGCACAAAGCCTCTCCTCTCCCGAGCAAATCCCAATAATAGCCGAGGCCGCAATCAGAAAGACTCCTAACCATTGAGCGGGGTGGAGATAATCGTTGAAAAACCAAATATCAAAGAACGCGACAATTGGCATATTTAATAATATAATATTCTCAAAAGGCAGGGGCGGCAATGTAAATGCTGTCTTAGAGACCGTAAAGCTTGTCAGCACGCTTAAGCCTCCAATGATAATAAGAAGGATCCATAAAATGGCTATTGAAGAGGGCGTGGAAGCTGGTGTCTTTGACCACATTAATATTCCAATAAACCCAAATAATATTTTGCTTAATTGCTTGGCGAAGACTGCTTCGCTTGCGTTGATTTTCTCTCGCATCCTTCCCGTTAGAATCGATTCATTTGTGGCAAAAACTAAAGCACCAATGCCACAGACAATGCCTATGAGCGAATATTGTTGAAATCTGACTCCAAGAATTAAGCAAGCTCCTGTTACTGCGCTCAATCCAGAAGCTGCCTCTAGCGCTATTGGCTTTCTTTTTTCGATCTGGCAGGTTCTAAGTATTAGTAAGAGAGGTTGCAAGCCAAGAAGCATCGCCACGATTGATGCTGGTAAAAAATTCAAGCCAAGAAAAAAGCAAATGTTGTATGCGCCGCTAAGCATCGCTAGCGCGAAAACTAATTTCCACTCCTTCTTGCTCCACCCCTTGCATGTGTTCCAATTCTTTTTTGTCTTTTTCAGTAATAAAATTATTCCGAGTCCTGATGCAAGTATTAACCATCCAGCGGAAAAGTACTGAAGAAGGTATTTCGATAAAATCGTAAGTGAGGCAATTGCAAATGCAGAACTAATTCCCCATTTTAAACCATTTTTCATGAGATCGACGACCACTTATTTAAGACTACATGGAAAATCAATATCTGCCTGTTTTCGGCTTGCATATCCATTGATTGAGCAAGATATGAAGTGTTTTGTCAGTTGTTTCTAAGGGGTGAAATCTTTGATAAGTCGATGAGGAAAATTCTGGGAGCTTTAACTAATGATTGATTAATTCTCTGTCCTTTCTCCCAGTCAGTCCTTGTTTGGCATGCGCGGGATTCTGGTAATGACCCGGATCAAACGAGTTCAACGCGGGGCTGTTTGCACCAGCTTCAGCTTGGATCCGTCAGTGAGCCTGGGCAGCTGTATTCCTTCCAGAAAGCGCCGTAGTGCTCAATGTTGGCTTCGAGAGCTTCCTTGATTTCAGACACGGTTTCGTAGACCTTGACGCCAAACATCACTTCCCCCTTCGCGGCCATTTCTTGGAAGTCATTGAACTGGTTCTTGATAGGATCGCAACGAACTAGCTCCCTGATCTGCTAAAACATTCAACCGCAGCATAGGACGGTAATTGCACCGCAGCTAAGAGCCTCTGACAGTGTTTTTCGGTGCATGGCGATCAACAAGTGGTCGGTCTTTGTTCGGTATACCAAGCTGAGATCCCATCCACACAATTGCAATCAGGTCAATGACGAAGAACCCCCTCAAGGAACTAGTTGGTGCAGATCATGCTGCCTACTTCTGGATCAAAAAAAAGTTCGGCCTAAGTGAGTCCCAAATTGGGGCCCTTGTCTGATTTTCAGGTCTAATCATCGGGATCCTGCTTGGAGTTTGGATCGGCTGAACCAGCATTGCGATGCCGGGCATTGCCTAGCTGCGCTTGCAGTAGTCACCACTTAGCTTGGCAACGCTTCCACTCGCCTCTTTTCTGCATCGTTTCCCAGGCTTCGATGGCGCTGTGGCAAAGCATTCGCCTGAAGCACTGAGGAACCGATGAATGTGGTCGAGAATGTGAGCCGTTTTTCAGATGAGGCATGCGAAGGACATTGCTTGCGCTGTTGGTTCTGACTGGCCTCCCTGGACAGGCTGCGGGACCCATTCGCCTGCAGGTGATTCCCTATCAAGTGAGAAGCAAGGACATACGGGTCCAGCCATTCTTGGTTTCTCCACCTCCGGTGATCCTTGAAGAGGCCAAGACCGAAAAGCGCAAGCCAACTAGTGCTAGGGCTCGGACCTGGGAGGACGATGCTTGGTGGCTGGAGCAATAGTCATCACCCGGCTCACGCGTTCCCCCAAATAGGGCTTGCCTTGTGTTTCTGAGAGGGTACAAATGGTCGTAGCTGGCCATAAAAAACGCCCCTCAAGGAGCGTTTCGAGCCAGATAATCCCCATCACCAGGCCCACCACAACTAGTGGTGATGGACAGATAGTACATGCCATGTACTACCGGTGGTGTACGTCTGCACTTTCTCAAGGATCCAGAGAATTTCCTTAAAAGCGCGCTCAGCAGGTGCCTGAACACTGGATGTAGCGGCGTGTCGAGCTATGTTTCGGGACCCCATCACCAGGCCTGTCCTTGCGACGGGTTTTTTATTGGCAAAACGCCATGGGTGGAGTGGTCACTCGCTCTAGTGACTAGGCAGAGTCACCATGCAGGCGTCTACCGGCCTGAGCACTGCACCGATCGGGTCGGCTCACGATGTCGAGTCGGACGAGGACGACCCCATTGAACATGCGCAGTGGGCGAGTCATGCGTGAAGCTGCAGACCTTCCCTTGCTGGGCCTTCACAAGCCAGCCAACACCGTTCTTCGGTCCATGGCGATCAACTAGCGGAGGACCTTATTGGGCATCAGTAAAGTCTGGAGAAATCGTCTGCCCGCCAAGCCAGGATTAAGTCTCACCACATACTTGAAATCTCGTGGAGCTGGGGAGATCCTTTAGGAGAACATCGCAACGGTTCGTTCCGAAGCTTGACTATGTCTCTGTTGCACACGGCGGTCGGAATTTTCACCATTTCCAATCCCATCGGCAATTTACCGATCTATTTGTCATTCACAAATGGCAATAAGCGTCAGGACCGGGCGATCGCTCGAAGCAGCGCATTCACCATGCTGATCGCTCTGCTCCTTGCCACCTGGATCGGCAACGACCTGCTGGGCTTCTTTGGAATCGGACGACCAGCCTTTCAAGTAGCCGGTGGATTGATTGTGGTACTGATCGGCCTTTCGATGCTGCGCTCCGAGCCTTCAAAGGTTCACCACGACCCAAAGTCCGTAGAACGCGACAGGAACGCATCGGTGAAGGGAATCGTGCCTCTAGGCATTCCCCTGCTGGCTGGCCCAGGCACTCTCACGGTGGTGATCGCGGATCCAAACGCCGTCAGCATGGGGGGGAAACTGAGCATCAGCCTCGTGGTGCTCGCCATGAGCGTGATTGTCTATCTGATTTTCAATGCTGGTGAGCTGCTCTCATCCAGGATCAGTGAATCTGCTTTGCAGGTGCTTACGAAAATCATGGGCTTGATCCTCACTGCGATTGCAGTCCAGATGCTGATCTCAGGATTAAGCGCAGGCTTCCCGGTTCTTAGGGGATAGGGGTTACCGGGTGACTGGGGAATCCTCTTTGGTCAGCGCCTAGGGCACACATTCGATTAAGGGCCGCAATGGCACCCACTGCGGCCGCGTACTGACCACAGTTTTCTGCCTTGCGGGCGATGCGCTCTAAGCGTCCAACCTGCTGAAAGAGGAGATCACGCTGATTGATTTCCTGATGGTTAAACGCCTCCATCCAGTCTTTGTGCGCCTTAGCCACGACATCAGAAGCGTTTCGGCGGGAGCACCCCCATGTTTCGGCAGTAAGCGCAGTTAATTCGCTGAGACCCATTCCAGCGTCTATCTGCCGCACCGCCCATTCATGACGTTGTTTCTTCTCGCTGGAAGTAACGCGCTTACGGGTCACAACAGGCCGGCTCCGATGAATGCCTCCTCAACTTCAGCCAAGGCGGCAGGGTCCAGATCCATCTCGGCAATGGTCTGCTGAACCAGCTCCCTAGTGATCTCAAACCATTGCTTGCGTGTCGCTGACTTAGGCCAGTGGTCAACGCCATTCGAGAGCCCCTGGAAGGGGCCTCAAACATTTCCAGCGCTGAAATCACTGCCGTTACGAGTGATGGCAGATTTCAGGCGGGCGAAAGTCACTCCTAGAAAGTTAAAGGCATAGAATATGCTTAATCTAAAGCTATTAGGAGTTTGTAAGCATTTTATGCTTGTATCCCTTGCCGCAATCTTTCTTTTTGCCATTGGGATGCAATTTCATTTGCATTACCAATTCCAGCCTCTATTGCAGGGTGTTAACTTCGCTCCATTTTTGTCTTTTTCCGAGTTAGTTGTTGCAGCAAGGGAATTAGTTTTTGTGCGAGTTATATCACTAGTTATGCCTGTTATTATAATCAGCGGTCTTGAATTACATGCAACCTTTAGTCAGAGCGTAAAACACAGGAATGGAAGGCAAAAAAGGCTGAGCATCCAAAAATTATTTTCGTCTAAAGGATACAAGTACCAAGACCTTTTTTATTATTTTTACGGCCTATTGGCATTACCAGCATCATTGCTCGCATTTATAAGCATAGGCACCATTCCTATTTCTGAGGCGGCATCTGAAAATTTCACTAATCTTGCAAATACTCTTATTGACTATATCCCATCCGTTAAAGTACCGAATTTCTTGCTTTTAGCTCTTGCTGTTGCTGCCGGAGAATTTACTGGCTATTGGGGACATAGAATCAACCATAAAATTGAATTCTTTTGGAAAATTCATGAGCTGCATCATTCTGCAACTGAAATGTGTATATTCAATGTCTCGAGGCTATCGGTTTTAGATGGTTTTTCGAAAATAATCCTTCTGCCATTTCAAGTCATTTCTGCATTGCTAATGGGGGCTTTCGTGGTTAATTGTGGGATTTTTGGTTTAATTATTTTTTCTCTTCATATGAGTCTGCTCAAGCTCAACGAGTACGCAGGGCATTCATCTATGGACATCAGATACCCCTGGCCACTTACATTGGTTTACTTAGAACCAAGGGATCACTGGCTTCACCACTCAATCGATGAAAATCACTATGGGAAAAACTATGGCGTAGGGCTGTCCATTTGGGATAAATTATTTGGGACTTATATGCAGATACCTTCATCAGAATATAGTAAGTTGCGGTACGGTGTTTCCGGAACAGATTATAACAAAGCATTTCCCCTTGTGGAGCTTTTCTTGAAACCTCCTCTTTTAGCGATTAAAAGCCTTAAAAAATCCAGTCTACGTATGCTAAATATTTCTGCTTAAGAAAAATTTTTTTGAAAAGAGAGCCAGTACCCATCACAACTGTCCAACACAACAGCGAAGGAACTGGTGAATTCATGACCGTGATCCTTGGCAATAGAAACAACATCGTCTTGTGACTTAGCTGCTTTCAGCTTCTCCTGAAGGCTGGAATCACCTTTAACCTTGGCGAGGAATGCCTTGAGTTGCTCTAGGGACATGGCTAAAGGGAGTCTTTAACGGTTATAGCAACAATAACTTGAAGTGTCTTTGGCTAACAATTACTGCACTCAATCGTGCCAGGTATTGGAGGTTTATTCATTAGCTTTTAGGGGTGATTGAAGAAATAAAAAACCCTGCTAATGCAAGGGCCTTGAGTGTGTAGGTTTTGATAAATAATCTATGAGTAAGCATAGTTCAAAGTTTGGATTCATCAGTTCAGCAAATATAAGCACATGTCTGCAAGGTACACTCCTGCAAGGTCCCTCCTCCAGCCACGCCTTCCAGCTCTTCTTCTGATAATTTTCTACCTCTTGATTGAGACTGCTTCAAGTCGTCAGCAGAGATACTAAATCCCTCCTCTTTGGCAATAGAAACCACAGCATCACTATCAGCAGCTGCTTTAAGCTTCTCCTGAAGGCTGGTGTCTGCTTTGACCTTTTCTAGAAAGGCTTTGAGTTGCTCTTCTGACATAGGTAGCAGGTCTGTTCAATAATCATAGCAACGGTCTGAATCACCACCTAGGCGGGCAACTCTTCCACAGCGGTGACGCTGCATTGAATCGAGTGTGGTTCTGCACGTGCCTTTGCAATGACGGCAGACCATCAGGGTCTGTCTCTAAGTAAATGCCCCTTTTGTCCACTCCATCCCGTAAGTAGTCATCTAATTGGCCATCACGGTGCATTCGTCGCAATGTCACGCAGGCTGGTTCTACGGCTGCACCCCCACGTCTGCGACAGCTGCGTCGCTGCATCAGTTGGTGGAACACCATCAGCAATGAGCTGAAGAGCTTCTGAGCGGCGTTGCTGACGTTGCTGCTTAGTGGTGATTGCCATGGTCTAAATATTGCTATTGATTTGATTCTGACAAGCGTCAATGCAATGGTGTCAAGAGATGACTTCGTTGATTTTATCGCGAATTTAGAGAAGTTTTATCGGCTTGTTGGTGTGACTGAAGAAATAAAAAGCCCCTGTGGTCGCAGGGGCGTTGAGTGATAAGTTTCATCCAGGGTTAGCCACACAGCCTTAAGGGTTTCATACACATCACCTCACTTGTAGCACCATAAAGGGTTCAAAGGGTGCCTTCGAAGGGTTTCCCACAAGGGACACCCGTCGTGCACCCGCACATCCCGGTTGCTTGGTGTTGATGTTAAGGAATTAATCACAGGTAGTTGTTGAACCTCTTTACGTTTCGCTGCTGTAGCTGCACCACCAAAGCGAACTTTAAGGTCTGCAGAAACTCTGGTGTCAAATGCTTCGTCATAGGAGATGTTTAATCCTGCTGTAACTCCACTTGTCATTTCATAAGCCAAGCGTCCACGCACACCGGAGCCATCAACTTCTTCTTGATCGCGGTGTTGGTAGTAATAACCAACGGATGCTTTCAATACTGGAGTGATGAAATACCCAGCATCCAATCCATAGGTGTTCATTGCCCCACCTTGATAGACGCTATTAAGCCTCTTCTCCACATCACCAACAGGGATCAGTCCATAGCCGTTCAAGGTCCAGCTGTTGGAAACAGCTTCTGCATTCAGTGCGATCTGTTGAAACCCGACGGTTTTCTTGTTTTTAACGTTGACGCCGGTATCGGCATCACCTGATTTCAACGACCGGCTGTCATAACCAGCATTCAGCCCATACATCAAAGAGCGGTCTCCATTCAGCCAGCGGTAGCCAACACGCGTTGAGGTGCTGACAGTTCCGCCAGCAACATCAGTGTTGATGATGCTGCTGTCACCCTCACGGTCAGCGAAGTTGGCGTTGACCAGGGCATCAAGGAACCAAACGCTGTTGTCGCCAACAGACAGCGGAAGGAAGCCGCCAATGCCTGCTTGGTTTGGTGTTCCTGCTCCTTGCAGTGCGCCTTGGAATCCAAGGGTTGGCTTGACCACATCCTTGAGGCTGATGCTCATCACATCACCGAGATCATCTGCACTGCCGTCCTGTGCCTTCAAAGGCATCGGGGCGATGGCAACAGCAGAAGCCAGCAGTCCAATGGAGAGGCGGCGGAGCATGGATCACGCGTCAGTCCGCGCATGATGCCCCGTACTGGTTCGTCATGCATAAAAAGCCCGAGGCGTCCAAACCCCGGGCTATTACGCACCACAAGCAGGCGGTCATGCGGTTATGCGATCGGGTCCTGCATGGAAGCAAACGACTGAGCGTGGCGACCGCAATATCAACGGTTAAGAGCTGTCAGGGCTTACAAAGGGCACCCACTTAGTCCCATTTGGCGCACGCTTTGGCGCACAAAAAATGATATTTAGCTGTTTTGCACCTAAAAGCGGCTCGCGCAAGCCGCTGAAATCCCTGTCAGTGACCGGGTATTCATTCAATGGAGCCAAGGAGACTCGAACTCCTGACCCCCTGCATGCCATGCAGGTGCTCTACCAGCTGAGCTATGGCCCCAAAAACGCAGACGAGGCATGAAACCTGTCTTTGTCGAGCCGAAGCTTACAACGGCAACGGCCGCTACGAACCCTCCACAACACCTGTTCCTACATTTGTCGCCATACGGCTGCGAGTTTTCCTTGAACCTGCACCTGATCAGCAGGCAACTCAATCGGCTCGTAGGCAGGGTTCGCGGCTTCCAGCCGAACCGTGAGCCCGTCGCAATGAAAATGTTTCAGCGTGGTTCCACTTCCCGGAACCAAAGCGCTCACGATCGTTCCTTGGCGTAGACGAGCAGCATCAACGACTGGTTCCATCAGCACCACATCACCGTCAGCGATATGGGCATCCACCATGGAGTCACCATTCACCGTGAGCGCGAACAAACCACGGGTTTCAAGAACAGGAGCAAGATCCAATCGATCTTGAACGTCATCAAAGGTCTCAACCAGACCACCTGCCGCAACAGCCCCAAGCACAGGTATGCCTGAAGCAATTCCTCCAAGCAACTGAAGGGTGCGAGCCTGACCCTCCTGCCAGGTGATCCAACCTTTCTGCTGAAGATGGCGCAATCGACTCTGAACAGGGGCCGGTGAACGCAGGCCCATGGCCTGCATCATCTGACGAATCGACGGGCTGTGATGGTTGCAACCGATGTAGTCGGCAAGCCAGTCGTAGAGTTCTTGCTGAGCAGTAGTTAACGGCTCGGGGGATCCAGCAGACACCGGCAATTCATTTGTTCGTCAATACATGTGTACCGGTCATCACCCAAGATGGCAAGGGCTCAGTCAGGTGCTGGCAACGCGCAAATCCAATGAACCTTTGCCGAAGTGTCCTGCCGCCCGACGTAATCAAGCCATTGACCCTGGGCGCTACTGCGCTGCAACCTTTGCTGATTGCAGAGTGCTCGCATTCGCAATTCGCGCACCTTCCAGGCATCCTGACCCTGTCGCTGCATTAGCACCGCAGCATCGAATTCCACACCGAGTGACGTCCGCGCAGGATTACTGAGGTATTCGCCAGCTTTCAGGCTGGGTGAATCCATCGCTTCCATAAACAACCAGGTCCGCTGAGTTAATTGACCCGAACCCATTAGCGTCTGGCGGGTTTGCGACCAGAACGGCGGTTCTGGAGACGGTGACCAGTCTTCGGCGTTCGCAGCTGGACTCCCAAGCGCAAGGCCCAAGGCGAGGGTGCTCAATCGAACCAGATTGTTCACTGTTCTGTCTGCTCCTGAGGGCGCTCGGATCGTTCCTTGATCAGTTTCGCCAAGATTTCCAACTTGGCGTTTTCCGACTCAGAAGCTCTCGATGCCATCCAGGAACTTGCGACCTTCATTTGCGTGACTTGCTGCAACAAAGACAGCGCTGTTTGCCTGAGAGTTTCGATGTCGTCGCAATCACGAATGAGCCGCCCCCATCGTTCTGTTTCAAACGACTGCTCAAGGCCTTGCTGAAGAGGATCGATGCTCAAGATCCAGCCTCCCAAGTGAGCATCGGATCGGGATCACCACTACAGATGGCACGAGCACGAACGTAGAAGGCACTTTCGGTGTCGCCGGCGGCTTCTAGGGAGTCGAGAACCTTTTGCCAATTGTCTCGTTCCTGCTGGTCCATTGGTGAAATTTGGAGTGCGTTGACCCTAAAGGTCTTTCAAAAAAATCAGGGTTTGATCAGCCACCGTTTTCCACTCAGCATCTGCGGTGATCACGTGGCCACTGCCCTCCAACCAGTGCACCTCCACACGTTCAGAGCAGGCTCGCTGCTGGATTAACTCCACACCTCGGCGCGTGATCACGTTGTCGAGCGTGCTGGCCATCACCAGCAAGGGTTGATGCAGATTCCCCAACTGCCTCCTGGTGACGGCAATGAGATCCAACACGCGCACGCTGCAGCGACTGGGCCAACGCGAGTACTTCCAAACACGCTCAGCTGTTGCCGGATCGACGAAATCGTCGGCAGGACGCGGCACCGAAGGCAACAGTAGAGACAACAGCGGGGCAATCAGGGCTCGAGGATCACCACTCACGATCGGTGGGGAATAAGCAATCACAGCTTCAACACGCGGACGCCGCATTCCGGCCTGAATCGCGAGGATTGAACCCAAGGACAAGCCAGCAACGACAACGCGTTGGCCTTGATCTAGAAGTCGGTCAACGACGCCATCGACCTGCTCCAACCATTGGCGGGGCTGAACAGGCATCAGATCCTCAAGGCAGGTTCCATGGCCGACAAGCAAAGGCGCTTCCACACCAAAGCCCTGGGCATGCAACACCTCAGCCAATAGAAAGAGCTCAGCGGGGGCCCCGGTGTAGCCATGCAAGAGAACAACGGTGATTGGCCCACCAGGCATTGAGAAAGGTTCAGGAGAAGCTGCGATCAACTCAGCGGCACCGGTGCATTGCCAGGATTCTGGCGAACCCATCAGGCTCCATCAGCAGGAAGAACGACATCACTCCCAGGGCCAAAAGCAGCGATGACAGAGGCGATCAGCCTTGCCATCTCCAACGAAGGGTTATCAGCTGCAGATGTCTTTCATGGAACGACTGATCAAGGTCGCCTCAATCCTGCTGATCTTCAGCGCCATTGGCTGCGGCAAAGACGCTGTGAAAGACAAAGCCGGCAACGACCAAGCCCTCCTTCAGAAAGTGCACCAACAGCCAACATCACAGGCCGTGCAGGGGCAGGCCTCCTGGTTCGGGCCAGGGCACTACGGCAACAAGACCGCAAGCGGTGAGATTCTCAAAAAAGGAACGATGACAGCAGCCCACAGCAGCCTGCCGATGGGAACCAAAGTCAAAGTCACGCGCCTCGACAACAACAAAAGCGTGACGGTTGTCATCAATGACCGCAAACCGTTCAAGCAAGGCACAGTGATTGATCTTGCCCACAGCTCAGCCACAGCACTCGACGTTCGCGACGACGGCAAGACAGCCGTGGAGATCGAAGTGCTTTATTAAGGACTGACCTCGTGAATCATCAAATCAGCGAGCTCTGCGCGGCAAGAGAACATCGAGATTAGGCTTCAAGCAATTGACAACTTGAGATGGCAAATTCCGGATTGGACTACTTACTGCAGTTCAGCAAAATACAAAAAAATGAAAGAGTAGGGGATATCGAAGCAATTGATTTTAAAGTCATAAACAACGGCACTCAGATGGGCCACTTAATCATCCAATGCAAATGCCATAAATACAACAAAGGGTTTAATATTGCAGCAAGCGTCCTCAACTGGAAGATTGGCAAATACTTCAAAAGAGCATCAAAATCACTTGACTACACATCGGTCAAGAAACTTAGGATGGAGTGAGATCAGCACAGGAATCGCTAAAGACGAAACGAAAGTTCTGGCGACACTCACTCAACAAGAACGATTACCAAACCGCTTCACAATGAGTCCAGCCAATGTGCTGCAGCTCCTGGTACAACGAAATCGCATCCTCATAGCGCATGTTGCGACGAGACTTCAATAGTGCAGGCTGATCCCGAGACAACTTCCTGCCGTGATCGACGAGAACACGAACATCTTTATGACCACTTTGCGGCTCCCTGTGAAACCTCACAGCCCAGAACTTTTGTGGATCCTTGAGCCAACCGTCCGTCATCAGTTGATTGTTCAGCGGACTTGATGTCTAACGAGTGCTCGGTGCTGGTGCTTGAGTTTGTAACTTCAAGAACGGTTCTCAATAGCCAGCGCAAAGTTACAACAAGCCACCATATCTGGAGAAAACACAGAAATAAGCCTCAAACACACCAGAGCTAGTGCTGTGGTTTCAGCAGCCAACAGCCAACCAACCAGCAGATCAGATTCAAAACCTGCCCGATCAGGACCATTCCACGACGTCATGACGTTCCTCTCCTGGGAGCACAAGGAAAAAATGTCAGCTTCAGCCAGGAGAGCTGAAGGTTCAAGCCTTCACGAGCCCCCCCAAAGAAGTCCTGACAGAGCGCTGAAGCCCAGCACTGCAATGAATTTCATCACTGGCAGAGCAAACAAGCCAATTCAAGAAAGCTGCACCATCCGGATCAGCACTCCACACCACCTTCACAAGCAGCTATGGAATAACGACTCAAGACCATCACTTGACGCAACTCGATGCCAGAAATGACGATGGAACGAATGAGAGTTTCTCAATGGAATGGATTGTCCGTCCTATTCGTGCCGTCTTCTTCGCAGATGAGCAGGCGTTTAACTGGATTCAGAAAAAGCTAGGCCTGAGCAACTATCAGATGGCAGCCTTAGTTTGGCTCAAGGGCCTGATCATCGGTCTGCTACTGGGATGGTGGCTGCTCTGAGCAGGTGCGCATCGTGAATTGACTTGATCAACAGTCGTAGATCAACTCCGACTGCTGTTCACGCCTGATGTCATCGCTTTCTTTCATTTGCGACTCGTCGTAGTCGAGGGCTCGCAAAGAACAAGCCGGTGCTCGATAGGGCAGACGCTTTCCGTCTGCAATTTCTGTGCCAATTGACTGGGCCGAAGCCGTACAGATCACAGTCAAAGTTGTTTCGCAACACTGGCGTGATAACCACGATCAGCGGGCATGTCAGCTCCTGTTTGTGCTTTCCATCACGCGACGACATCAACTGACTTAATTCCACCCCAGGGAGCAATCGTCTTGAAATGGTTCAGCGATGGACGCTGGGAGAAGCGCATGCTCTAAGGCTCCGGGACTGATCTCCTCCGCCAGCAGCACAAGGTATTAAATGCTACGCATTAAGCGGAAGGGCGCGTTCGTCAACACTTCGTTACTTTCGTTAACATCTGCTAAACGGATAACCATCATGACCTCTTCATCCTCCAACACCCCTGATCCACAGAAGGTTTTCAGTGAAAAGCTCAACGGTCGCGCTGCAATGCTGGGCCTGATAATCGGTCTTGCCGTTGAAGCCGTCACCGGAAAAGGAATCATCCAGCAGGTCTGGGGTTTCAACGAATCCACTAAAGGAATCGATTTCTCTGGTCTTCTCAGCTTCTTCAGCTGAATATTGAGGCCTATAGCCTGATCTTAGTGATCGTTGGTTGCCAGGAGCCAAACTCAAACAAGATCGATTAGGGGCTGGACTAACCAGCCTCTTTTTTATTGATCTTTAAACGTTGTCGTCAATGTTGCTCCAACACAACACACCCGAACATTGACTTCAAAAGCGAACAATATTCAGCATTAACAACAGAACAATTCTGATTCTTTCGTCATATCCGCCAAAACACACATGAGCTGAATTTCAAGCTGGTCAACAAATCAGCCACAGAACAGTGCCTGCAACTGATCGAGGCCACTCGTTGAGCTCTGATCAAAGACCGCCCAGCAAGGCAGCCAGCAAAGCCTGTTGGGCATGCAAGCGATTTTCTGCCTGATCAAAGATCCGGCTGGCGGAGCCCTCCATTACCTCCGCACTGATCTCTTCACCGCGATGGGCAGGCAGGCAGTGCAACACGATGGCGGACGAGTCGGCTTTGGCCAAGAGCTCTTCATTCACGCAGAACCCCTGGAAGGCCTGTTGGCGTTCGAGTTGTTCCTGTTCCTGGCCCATGGAAGCCCAGACATCGGTGTAAATCGCCTGCGCACCGGCAACAGCAGCAGCAGGATCACTGCTAACACTGATCTCAGCACCGCCAACAGCAAGGGAAAGGGCTTGGTCAAGCACGCCTGGCAGTGGCTCAAATCCATCAGGGCAGGCAATGCGCACATTGACGCCCAACAGAGCGCCACACAGCATCAAGGAGTGGGCCACGTTGTTGCCATCGCCCACATAGGTCAACGTCTGACCTTGAAGCTCACCAAACGCTTCCTGCATGGTGAGAAAGTCGGCCAGGGCCTGGCAAGGGTGCTCCAGATCGGTGAGAGCGTTGATCACCGGAATCGAGGCCCAGTAGGCGTAATCGGCAAGCTCTTGCTGGGCATAGGTGCGCACCGCGAGCACATCGCAGAAGCGACTGAGCACTCTGGCGGTGTCTTCCAAGGGCTCACCGCGGCCCAGCTGGGTGACCTGAGGATTGAGGTCGACGGTCTGGCCGCCAAGCCTGGCCATCGCCACCTGGAAACTCACGCGCGTCCGTGTGGAGGCTTTGGTGAAGATCAAGCCCAGCACGCGGTTGCCGAGATCAATCCGGCGGTCACCACTCTTGAGCTGGCAAGCCAGCTCAAGCAATGCCGCTGTCTGCTCAGCTGTGGTGTCCGCCGACGAGAGGAAGTCTTTGCCGCTCAGTGCTGAAAGGACGGCAGCAACGCTGGTGGTGGCGGACGTCATGGACTGACTTCAAAGGAACGTTATCGGGGAGAAACAGTGAATCCGTCAAGCCTCAGGCAGCAATTGCCTCAGGCATGACGCTGGCATCAAGCATCTCTTTGAGCTCATCGCCTTCAATCACTTCCTTCTCGAGAATCTTCTGAGAAATGGTTTCAAGCAGAGCCATATTCTGACGCAGAATCGAGAGGGCCTGGTCATGGGCTGTGTCGACAAGAGCTCGCACTTCCTTGTCGATGGCCTGAGCCGTGGCATCACTGACGGTGCGGCGAGGGTTATTGCCGCCGCCAAGGAAACGACCACCTCCCTGCTTGTCGTAGGCCAGTGGTCCAAGGGTTTCACTCATGCCGTAAGTGCCCACCATCTGCTCGGCAATATCCGTGGCTCGCTGCAGATCGTTGGATGCTCCGGTGGTGACCTTGCCGAACACCACCTCCTCGGCTGAGCGACCACCCAGCAGTGTGGCGATCTGGCCTTGGAGTTCTTCTCTGGAGTTGAGGAAGCGTTCTTCGGTGGGGAGCTGCAATGTGTAACCGAGTGCGCTCATGCCGCGGGGCACGATCGAGATCTTGGCCACCTTGCTGCCACCAGGCATCAGGTGACCCACGATGGCGTGACCCACCTCGTGATAGGCCACCACCTTCTTTTCATCGTCCTGGAGGACACGGCTCTTCTTCTCCAGACCAGCGACGACGCGTTCGATCGCCTCACCGAGATCTTGCTGCTCCACCTGGGTGCGCATGGCACGGGCAGCCAAGAGTGCGGCCTCGTTCACAAGATTGGCGAGGTCTGCACCAGCAAAGCCACTGGTGGCCTGAGCAATGCGGTCGAGGTCGACCTCGTCGGCCAGCTTCACTTTCTTGGCATAGATCTCCAGGATCGTCTTACGGCCAGAGAGATCGGGACGATCCACCAGCACCTGGCGATCGAAGCGGCCGGGACGCAGCAGAGCTGCATCCAGCACTTCAGGTTGGTTGGTGGCTGCCAACACAATCACCGGCTTGTCCTTGGAAGCAAAGCCATCCATCTCCGTGAGCAGCTGGTTGAGGGTCTGCTCTCGCTCATCGTTACCGCCGACAACGCCCATCGAGCCGGAACGGCTCTTACCGATGGCATCCAATTCGTCGATGAAAATGATGCAAGGAGCGTTCTTCTTGGCCTGCTCAAACAGATCGCGGACGCGAGCAGCACCAGCACCAACGAACAGCTCGACAAATTCCGAACCGCTGATGATGAAGAAGGGCACACCCGCCTCTCCAGCGACTGCCTTGGAGAGCAGCGTTTTACCAGTTCCGGGAGGGCCAACTAAGAGCACACCTTTGGGAATACGCGCACCGATTTCCGTGTAGCGATCCGACGACTTGAGGAAATCAACGATCTCGGCCAATTCGTCCTTGGCCTCATCAACACCGGCCACATCAGCAAAGGTGACGCGCGACTGCTCGTCGGGCACGTAAACCTTGGCCTTGCTCTTGGTGAAATTCAGGGCTCCCTGGGCTCCACCACCTCCCATAGAGCGGCGTGCAAAGAACTGGAGCACGAGGATGAAAATTAGCGGGGGAACCACCCAGCTGAGAATCGTGGTGAAAATATTGGGCTTCTTCGGCGGTGCCGCGGCAAACTCAACGCCCTTGGTCTCAAGGCGCTGAGGCAGATCCATATCAAAGATCGGCGTAGTGGCCAGCACCGATGGCGCTCCCTCTTCAGCTTCGGAGAGCTCGTAACGAATCTGATCCTGCGTGATGTAAGCGCGCTTCACAGCGCCGTCATTCACCTGGTCAATAAACAAGGAATAAGGCACGCGCGGAACCTGCTGCATGCCCTGATTGGGAATAAAGCTGCTGATCAGCAGCAACACACCAAATCCGATCAGCACCAGGTTGAGGATTCCAAAGCGGCGATTGGGGCGGTTGTCGTCCTCGCGGATCGGCATAAATCACGTCCTGTGCTGCCATCAGGCTAAAGCCGAGATTCCAAGCCTGGTCGCAGCGCGATGGCGGAGAACCGAACGACGCATCATTGCGCTGATGCTCGCCTGTGCCTGCAAACCTGGGCATCCTCGTCGTAAGCGATTAATCACAGTGCAATCGGAACGCGGGCGCGCTCAGAGAAAAGAAGCGATCTATCAGTTGTTGCTGCTGCTCTGCCTACTGGTGATGGCGAGCTTCGCCTTCCCGCGCATCACCTGGCTAGGCAACCTGGGTTATGCCCTCATCGCGCTGCTGCTCACCCAGCTGGTGATGCTGCGCAAACACGTGCTGAGACTGCACGACCGGATGTATCAGGCGCTGGGGGTCATTGCGCTGCTCACTCAGCTTTGGTGGTTATTGACGCCTGTTCACTGGCGCCTCAGTGCCATCCCACTGGTAGTGAGCTGGAGCCTTCTGGTGGGCTGGAGCGTGGTGCGCCTAGTGAAACGACTGGCCAGCGAACAACGCGTAAACACACATGTGCTCATGGGAGCAGCCGCTGGTTACCTATTGCTCGGGCTGACCTCTGGTTTGGTGATGAGTGGTGTCGAAACGATTCAGCCCGGCAGCTTCGAGCCAGTCGCCCTGCCAGGGGCCGATGTGGTGGGCAATACCAGCGTGCTGCATTTCACTCCAGCGTTTGCGCAGATCAACTATTTCGCGTTCATCTGCCTGACGACACTGGGATTCGGCGACATCACTCCGGTTCACCCCTTAGCCCGGATGCTGGCAGTCAGCACAGGAGTGGTGGGCCAGCTGTATCTGGCGGTGGTGATGGGGATCCTGATCCGCGGTTTTAGTTCGGAGCTGCGCAAGAACTGAGTTGCCCCTTCACCAGCAGGTCTTGGCCCAGGCTGAGGCCCGGCTCAGAGTTCAAACTCAGCACTTGATCCATCGCCGTGAAGCCCAGATCTCCCAGAGGGGTTCGAGCCAACTCTCCGCCCAGCAGCTTGGGGGCAATCACGGCGGCAATCTCTTGCACACACCCTTGTCGCAACGCCGCTGAAGCAAGAGCTGGACCGCATTCCCACAGCACCCGATTGCAACCACGGCGTACAAGTTCACTCAGCAGCAATTCAGGCTCACAGCGATCGAGCCTCTGCAGCTCCACCCCCTGCGCTTGCAAAGCAGCCAATCTGCTGGCCTGGGGCTCCACCGTTTCGGAGAATGCGTGGACCACCAAGGTGGAGGCGACATCTTGCTGCCACAGCTGTGCGGCAACAGGCAGATCAAGGCTGCGGCTGAGCACAACCCGTAACGGTTCGGGCGTGCGGCGACCTCGGCTGGTGAGTAGCGGATCGTCAGCCCGAACGGTGCCACCCCCCACGATCACGGCATCGCATTGCGCTCTGAGTTGATGCACCCAGGCCCGCGCCGGCGGACCACTGATCCACTGACTGGCTCCATTCGGCAGAGCAATACGTCCATCCAGACTCATCGCCCACTTGAGCACTCCCCAGGGACGACCAGTGCGCACGCGATGCACAAAGGCCCGGTTCTGATGGGCGACTTCTGACTCCAGGATTCCGCTGATCACCTCCAAGCCTGCATCGCGCAAGCGTTGCAACCCACCACCGGCTACGCGCGGATCAGGGTCTGTGAGTGCCACCACAACCCTCTGGATGCCAGCGGCAAGGATCGCCTCGGTGCAAGGAGGTGTTCTGCCCTGATGACAGCAGGGCTCGAGCGTGACCACGATCGTGCCGCCACGGGCGGCTTCGCCGGCCTGGTTGAGGGCGCCAGGTTCGGCATGGGGCTGACCGGCGCGCGCATGGAAACCTTCACCAACCAAGCGGCCGTCTGAATCCAGCACAACCGCTCCCACCAGCGGATTGGGGCTGGTGCGTCCTTCCGCAAGAGCCGCCAGCTGTAGAGCCCGACGCATCCAGGGAATCCAGCGCTGCTCCGGTTGGGCCAAACCCGCCATCAGCTCAGCGGCTCGGTCTGGACATCACGCCACTCAGCCACCACATAGGGAGGCACGGGCATTTCATTGAACACACCCGGCAAGAAGAGGCGTAACGGGCGCTTGTTGGTGAGGTCATTCAGCAATGGATCAAGGGCAAATTCCACAGCTGCCTCGCGGCCGTCGCTGGCCAGAACAGGGTTATCCAGCGTGATGTCGTCGAGCTGCCATTCCTTCACGCCGGCTTGCACCAACAGCGAAGTGGGGTGCTCAAGACGCATCTTGCCGGGGTAGCCAACGATTCGCAGAACCACCGGATTACCCGGCTTACCTACCCGATAGGCCACAGCCTGCCAACTCTGATAATCGAGATCTCGCAAGCTTTCCAGGCTGCGCAGCATCGGAGCACCGTTTTCATCCTGATGCTCATGCACCTGGGCGCTGGCCGCTGCAGGGGTGAGCAGCAGCAGCATCACGGCAACCAGCAAAGTGCAGAACAAACGGCGCAGCGCGAGCATGAACAGAGCTTGGGTTGTATGTCCATGATTAGTCATGAACCACTCAAGGCGGCGTGCTTGCTGGATCCGCGGCTTGAAGCCTGCGGCACAGGCCTGCGTGAAGTCGACGACATGACCCCACCTGGTGACCAGGATGCCGAGCTGAGATTCGGCCCAGGCCAGCTGCGTTACTACGTGATGCGCATCCCCCTGCGCCCGCAACCGATCACAGCCATGACTCGCCATCTACAGGCGACCCAATGCTTGAGCTCTGCCGAGGGGCGGCCCTTCTGGATGCTGTTGGCAGCACCCCAAACCAAAGTTCCAGTACTCGATGCTTCAGCAGCGTGGCTGTTGAAGCTGAACCATGGAGAAGGCATCAAGTTGCATCTGGGCACCTGGCACGCAGGGCCTCTATTTGAAGCAGCGTCGGCATCGTTTTTCAAGCTTGAGCTGGCAGACACCAACCAGAGCGGCCATGAAACGTTGCCGCTCAGCAGATCACTGCACATTGATCTAATGTTAATCCACAAATTTTTGCACGATTGCTCCAACCAGCCGCCGAATTCCTCTGCTGAGCAAAAGTCTCCAATCTGGTTTTGAGCTGCAACATCTAGTCAATAGCTAATACCGAATCCAAAACGGCTATTCAATCACTCGCCCAAGGAGAAACTGTTGTGCTTTCAGCCGCTCAGCTTGAGTCAGAAGCGGAAAGTCACTCCTCCACTGGCGCGCCAATCCGGTGATTTATTGAACCAAATCTTGGCTCCTCCTTTGACATACAGCATCCAGGAGGATGATTCACTGCTGAAAATGGAATAATGAACTCCTCCCTCAAACAACATTCCTTTCTCCATCTCCTGATTCGATGGAATTTTTGTGATAACTGGGGTCTTTGCATTGGCACGCTTGTATGAAACATCGCCATTACCGGTATCCCAATCTGCCAGCCAAGCAATGCGCACCGAAGGGGTAAATAGGTTGCCATTGTTGTAGGAAATTGGCAAGGCAAATTTAGAGCCAAGAGCTGTCCGCAGAAAATTATCTGAGTACGGATCAAGCTTCAGTTCGCACTTTTGGCATCACCACGTGGCGATACCTAATCGAACAATAAGATATTGAGAAACGAAGCACTAGATCAGTCCTTTCACCAATATCACTTCCACCATCTAGGTTCTTTCTGAACCGGGAATCAATTCCCAATTAGTTTGGGTCGCCCAGAGCCCCCAGATCGCCATCGCCCTGAGGTAATGGCAAGCGCGGAAGGTGTTCACAGCAGTGATCGCTTCGGGCGTGCGGAACTGCAACCCACCCGAATACACCTGGTTCACCACCGCTGAGCAAATTGCTTCCGCTGTATGCGCTTCGCCCATCAGCTGGAAATAGCTGGCGATGCCGAAGTTGATGCCAGTCCACACCTCCAGCGGATGGGTGCCATTGGGGTCCAGTGGTGTGCCATCACGGCGCAGACCATTAGCCATACCCAACGTTCCGCCTTCGAATTTTTCAAAGCAGGCGTCTTTCACCGCTTTGAGGGTGCTGCGGCTTTTTGCTTCGCTCACCACAGGCTCCAGCCCGAGCAAGCGGGCATAGAAATCACCGCAGAGCTGATCCGCCATCACAACCGGCGTGCCACTCTCGGCATCGATGTCGTAAAACTCGCCGTTCCAAAGCAGCTTGTCGAAATTGCTGCGTGATTGCTCCAACCAGCAGCCGAACTCGTGCTGCTCGGAGAAGGTCTCCAATCCGGTTTTGAGCTGCAGCGTCTGGGCGATCGCCAACGCCGCCTCCAAGGCAGCGATCCAGAGTGCACCGCAATAGGCACTCACACCTTTCAAAGGCCAATCGTCGAAGGTCTGATCCGGCGCTCCGCCGTTATCCGGCAGACCATCATTATTCACATCAAAGGTTTTCAGGTGGCGCAGCGCTTCAACGGCAGCTGGCCAGCACTCCGCCAGAAAACTCAGATCTTCGCCGCTGGGGGCCAGCTTGTAGGTGCGCCACACCTGCAACACGAAATCGCTGCCGAGATCCTTCCAGAGGTTGCAGTCTTGGTAGGCGGTGTAGTTGGTGGCATCCCAGGGCTGCTCATTGGGAGCGCCGAGATCATGCGGGGTTGCGCCCTTCACCTTGCGATCAGCTTCCACCCGGCCCTTGCCCTGGGTGAAATACCAACCAATCGGTCGCTGAGTTGCATCGGCCGCAGGGATGGCACGCGCGAAGCTGCGCAACACCGATTTGTCCAGCTCCGGCCACAGCTGCAGCAAGGCAAAGGAGCCATAGAGGCGTACATCGAGGCTTTCATACCAGGCGTAGTCGAGGCACTCGAGTACGCCGAAACGACCGTAGGGATCCTCCGGTGATGCCGCACTCCAGAGGCTTCCACCACTGCAGAGATCGTAGAGCTCATTGAACAGCGCCATCCTCAACGGTTCCGGCAACTCACCGCGCTGTAGCACCGGCTGCTGCCAGGCGAGTATCTGATCCCTCCACTGCTTCCAGTCGCGCAGCGCTTCGGCAGCAATCGCCGCGGCCTGGTTGCCACCAGTGCCAAAGAAATCGGTGTACCGGCGCAGAGCTTGACTGCCGGTCGCAAAGGCCGTGACCGGTAGATCCCAGCTGATCACCATGGGGATCTCGATGTTCTCCCCGGGAGCTAACTGACACCGTACCGCCAGGGCCGCACTGAGTGGATCATGGCTGCCACTGTGCCGATCATTATTGCTGTTGGGGATCGAGCCATCATCGCTGAAGCTTCTCCACAGCTCACTGCCATCACCTGCAGGGTTCCAGCGGCTGCAGCGTTGAATGCTCACGCCAGGTTGCTCGACTGTTGCAATGCACCACTGCCCATCGCCTTCAGCAATCGGAGCAGAGACATTGCCCTCAAGCAGCAGCCCCCGCAGCGTGCCGTCATCGACATAGCGGTTGCGCTGCCCCTCTGTACGACCGATCGCCGGGGCGTAGTTGTGCTCAGGGCTGCCGTCATCGCGGAAATGCACTTCAGCCGAGGCATCGGTGTTGGTGAACCAACCGCAGCTGTTGCGCCAGCTCAGCATCAGCGAAAGATCGAGCGGCTGCTTGGTGGGGTTGCGCAAGGTCCAAACGAACACCGCCACGGGGTAGCTGGTGCGCTGGTAATCGCCAGGAAGAATCGGGCTGAAGGCTTCACAATGCACATCGGCGTCATAAACGCCGTCGTACTGCGTCCAACTGAGCGGATAGCGGGCGGCGTAGGTTCCCGTGCTGCGCTCCTGCGTGCTTGCGGGGTACCAGTCCCAGGCCTGAAGTGGATCAGCCGCCTCAGGTCTGGAGGCATCAGCCTGCGGCTTCACCGCAAGGGCATGTGCGCGCCGGCTGCTGCCGTTGTCTTCAAACAAAGCGAACTGACAGTCGGGAAGCACGCCGAACCAGTGCTCACCGCCATCGAGATGCCAGAGGTTGATATTGCCATCGGGAGCCCGGCCGATGCAGCCAGCCCCGAAGCCACCCAGCGGCATGCCGTGATTGGGACCGTCGTCGAGATTGCTGGCATAACGGACCGTGTAGGGCTGATCCCAGTTCAGCCCAAAGGGCCTGCTCCAGCTGGCCTGCGGAGCACACCAGGCTTCAGAACGGGGACTACGGCGCAGCAGTGAACGCAGAGCAGTCAGTCCAAACCGAGCCATGCAGAGGCAGAGAGTCGACCCAGCCTGCCAGACCTGAACGGTCTGTGCTCATCACCAGAGGGAACATGCCGGAATAGCGACAGCAGTGATCACGCTGAACCGGTCTGTTTCAACATCCCTGAACAGAGATCTAAATCTCCCTGGAGGGCAGAACCTGCTCGGCGTCCAACAGGGCATCCAACGTCACTGCCGTGCGCACCAGTGATTGATAGTGCTGCAGCACACGCCGGTTACGGTCCAACCAGCGTGCTGCTTCCGCTGGGCCCTCACCCGCGCCAGAGCTGGTGAAGCCGGAGGGTCCGTCGGCATCCATCAGCTCAAGGTCCTCCTGGCGAGCGATCAGAGCAAGCAGCAGCTCATGCAGTCGCTGACGGCGCTCTGCCTGTGCATCATTCCCAGTCACGTCCACACCGGTTGCGTTCATAGTCCTCCCTTAAATCCCTGTAATTGCTGGTCTGACGTGACAGCAATTCACTCGCTTGCTCGGCCTGGGCTTTGTTGTCACCCGTCTGTTGCGAGGAAGCAATCAAGATCCGATTGCGGGCCATTGAGGCACCGAGTGTATTCATCAGCCTCTTGATCAGGCTGCAGTCCTCCAGGGCATGAACAGAACCGGCAGACGAGAGCAAAAGCACCAACGCAACAACGACGGGGCGGAGCACAACAGAAGGACGATTCAATAGCGCCAAGGTACCTCTGAACAGCCGAGCTGATCCCGATCAGGCAGATCTCCGCCGCTTTTCAACCGCTTGCAAACTGCGATTACTCACAGCCACATAAACGCGTGCGGACATCACCCACATGCGTTCAATCCACTGATTTCAACCGAGAACAATCCGGAGCCAACTCAGACGAAACAGCGTGAGGTTTGAGAGAGAGACCTAACCCAAACTCCTGCGACGCCAATCACTTTGCCGGTTGAAATTGAGGAGAAGTCCACGAGCCATCAAAGTAAGCCTTGGTGGGTGAATAGATGCGAATTGCGGCATTCCAGCCCGGATAAATATCGAGATAATTATCCTGATCTTTATCGCCACCGAGATGGATCACATAGTCTCCTTGCTCATTTTTCTTAGCAAAAGCACTATTAATATTGTAACTTTCACCTATTGCAAAACCATCCTTATCGTAAACAGTCACTGACCAAAAAGCTCTTGGATCAATCGGAACATCTGTCAGGGTCAATGTCTGTGGATCAGTTGAGTCAACAACCTTGGGGAATGGATAAACAGCGCCTTCCTTGGGGAGGCCGCCCCAGCCAATGGCAACTCCGAAGTTGCGCATCTCAGAGCTGATTTGGCCTTTCTTGCCAAAAGCCATTTCCGAGGTGATCCCCTCAGGCTGCCGTCGCGCGTTGTAGTCAGCACGCAACGCCAGAATTTGTTTCATGTCGTACTTGTGCCGCACAACAAAAGAGCCCTTCTCGCTCTGCTCAAGCTTGATCTGATCCTGAACAGCAGCTGCTTGCTTGAGATCCTCAGGATCCTGCATGTTCACCTGAGTCCTCACGAAAGCAAACACATAACGACTGCCCATGGAGTCTTTGGTGAGGGTATAGCTCCCAGGCTTGTCACTCACGAGTGGGATCCAGTGCTCATCGTCAACGACCTCGAGAATCTGATAGCGATCGGTGTCGGGTAACACCACAGTGGCCGGACTGTTGAGATCCAGCACCGCAAAGGAATACAGCGTGTCGAAATTCGGGCGCAAGATGGACCGCTCTTTAGGGTCCATGGCAGTCTTTTGGTGAAGGAAAACACCCACGCCATCACTACAGGTGCCTTTGGCAATCTTGCGCACGTAGTCAGCAAGGATCACTTCAGTTTCCGCCAAGGAATAGTTGGTCTTGGTAACTGGTGTGACCGCCGTGGCGGTATGTTCAATCGCCTCTTGCGGGCAGCTCTGGCCACTCGATGCCAGCCTGAAAGTGTCGGCTCTGCCGTTGAGACCCGTCAAGGCAGCGCATCCCATCGCTGAAGCAAAAAGAAGAGAGGCACCCTGGCGCAATGACTTATTCACAGACCGTCGATGTATGAACTAAGGACTGACTAGCAATGCCGTGCAGACCCGGCCATACAAGGCCTCACTTGAGAAGTCATCAAACGTTTTGTTCCTTCTGATTGAACGACAAACCTGAATCACAACAAATCCCTTTTAATCCAGAGAGAACTCTTTCACCAGGCTGAGAAGATCACGCATATCTCTTTCCGACAGTCGGCAGACATTATCAACCCACTGTTCCATCATGTCTTGAATTTCTTCACCCTGAAAATCATCACTAAACGTGGAGTGAGCTTGTCTCAACATCACTCCAATATCCTTGTGAGGCAACCACCAGTGAACGCTGGAAATCCGATCGACCCGACTCGTGGTCATTCGAGATCCATCGCAAATGATGATCTTAAGGATTCAGGGCATTACCCCCAAGTTGGATGTATCGATCGCGAGTAGTGATTGATGCAAAGAATAGAGCCACAATTAACCTCTAGAGGCGTGGCTCAGCAAACAACTATCAAGTCATCAACTTTCATTCATCACATAATCAAAGATCAAGCACGACGGGCAGCAGATTCCGTCGTCCCCAGAAACTCCGCCAGCCGTGTCGTCCCCCTTGCAACACTGATCACTGCTGCCATTGTCGTTGAAACGGGCTGAAAAGCATGCGACAACCAACGATCAATCGCTTCATGCTCTTCATCGCGACATTCAGACAGGAATTGAATTAATCTCAGATCCATTGCGCCACAAAATCTGGGAAGATGATGCAGGCAACTTTGTGTCAACCCTGATCAATTGTTGCTGCCTAGAAGCCCAAAATGTATCTGGGAGAAGTGATTGAGTATTTGCTCCCCTAAACCATAAAAATCATCCGCAATACGCTGTTTTGACGATCGGATTCGTGGTTCTGGAGACCAAGAGATAACAGAACAACATCTAGAGATCACACGGACCAGACAGATCGCAGCGAAATGATCTCAAAGACTGGGGCCTGTGACGCTCCCCTAGGCCAGAGCTTGGTGCTGGAGTGAGAATGACACCATGATTGATGTGATCGGCACCGACGCCGGTGCCCCTGCCTCGCTCCCTGAAGCCCTCCAGGGCTTGGTGCGACAAGCCGATCTAGTCGCTGCACCGCAAAGGATGCAACCGGCACTGCAGCAGTGGCTTGAGGGTCGCTGCTCAACAAGGTGCATCAACAGCGACGATCCGATCAGCCTCTGCAAGAGCCTGACCGATCTAAACTCCAACCAACGGGGCGTGGTGCTTGCCAGTGGCGATCCGCTCTGGTTCGGCATCGGCAGGGTCCTGATCGAACGCCTGGGGCGAGAGAGTCTGCGCTTTCATCCCGGCCCTTCTTCACTGCAAATGGCTTTTGCACGGCTGGGTAGGCCCTGGCAGAACGCAGAATGGATCAGCCTGCATGGGCGCGATTCAGCTCCACTGATCCAACGGCTGCAGCAACGCCCATCAGCCCTGGCTGTAATCACGGATCCCAGCCGCGGCGGCGTCGACGACGTACGAGGCATCCTCAGAAGCAGCGGGCTGGAGGCCAGTTATGCGCTCTGGCTCTTTGAAGCACTGGGCCATGGTGATGAGCGCGTCCAATGCCTGAGTTCAGCCGAGCCGGTGCCCACAGATCTCAATCCGTTGCACCTGGTTGTGCTGTTGGCGGAGCCTCCCAGCGATCCGATTCAAGACCTTTTGCCCCTGTTCGGACTGGACGACGGCCTGTTTCTGCAACATCAGGACCGTCCTGGGCTGATGACCAAGCGAGAAGTGAGAATCCAGCTGTTGGCTGATCTCCGGCTGCCGCAACAAGGAGTTCTTTGGGATCTAGGAGCCGGCACCGGCAGCGTGGGCCTGGAAGCCTTGCGGCTGAGACCGCAACTGCAATTGTTTGCGGTGGAACAACGCAGCGGCGGCGGCACGCTGATTCAAGCCAATGCCAAGCGCTTGGGTGTGAAGCCCGCAGATGTGATCGAAGCCAAAGCCCTGTCTGCTCTTGATCAGATGCCGACACCTGATCGCGTGCTGCTTGGCGGCGGCGGTCGGCAACGAGCTGAGCTGCTCCAGGCTGTGATCGATCGCATGAACCCGGGCGGGGTGGTGGTGATTCCCATGGCCAACGTGGAAGCACTGGCGGAGTTGCGACCACTTCTGGACAACGCCAGCTGGTCGATCCAGATCAGTCAGCAACAGGCCTATCGAGGCCAACCTCTTGCTGATGGCACCCGGTTAGCGCCGATGAACCCAGTCTTCATTCTCAGTGGCACCAAAGCCCAAGGCTGACCTGCAGAATCAAGGCTCTTCCGATCTCGATCAATGCCGGTGCAGAAGGAGAAGCAGGTGTCACCCCTGCGGATGAAAATCACGCTGCTGATCGCTGGGTTCGGTCCTCTGCTGGCCGTCGGGCTGTTTTTGCAATCCAAGGGATTCTTCAGCTGAAAACCACCGACTTGCCTTGGTAACACTGATCTGACATGATTCATGTGTCCCTAAAGGTGTCCCTAACTGAGTCCTTATGGGTAGGCAGCGGATAGGCCCAAGGAAGATTCACGGACCACACGGACTCTGGTTTGCCGTCTACAGAACAGACGACGGGAAGACCTACAGAGAGTCACTAGGAACAAGAGACCACAGCAAAGCGCTAAAGACTTGGCCTGCGGCGTTCCAACGGCTTAAAGACAAAGCCAATGGAGTTCAGCCCTCGTGGACACCAGAACAGGCACAACAGACGAGAACTGAGTACAAGGAAAACGATGATGTGCTCGATCCTCAGGAGTTGGCAGCAGAACTCACAGGCAAAAAGGAATACAGCAGCCAAACCGGCGAACTTAAGGATCAACAGTCAGAAGAGTTGGCAATGTTCATTGCTGGCAAGGGGTCTTTGCCACTGACCTGGGAACAGGCTTTCGAGATCCACAACAAAAGAATCGGAGCCAAGAGAGGCAGACCAATTACTGAAAAGACAAAGGATGCACAAGAGATAGCTCGTCGTGGTGTCCGCGTTCTTCCCTTGAGCTTCACCGTCAGAGACGTACAGGAGTACGTACAACGACTGGAGGATCAGGAGCTATCAGCCAACACCATCTCCCAAAGACACGGAATGATGCGAGCCGTAATTAGCTCACTCATCAAGAAAGGGCACCTAGCCGTAAATGTCTGGGATCAGGTGGAGTGCATCGCAGCTCCAGGAGAGAGCCATAAGACCGCAACACCAGAGGAATGCAGGTCGTTGTGGGAGCAGGGCAACTGGTTTATTCGTATGTACCTCTACACAGGCCTGAGAGAGAACGAGCTCACCTCCAGGTATCAGCAGCACGTTGATGGGAGATGGCTTCTGATCAACGAGTACGACGAGCCAAAAAAATTCAGGCTCAAAAACAGGAACAGCGTCAGGGATCTATTGCTACCTGATTGGTGCCTTCCTGTGATGCCAAGTCAAAAAGAGATGCCGGGAGCAACGACGACTTGGAGAAAGATCAAATCTATAACTCCTGAATGCAACATCCATAGCCTTCGACATGCGTACAGAGAGGCACTAAGAGTTGCTCAGGTACCTACTGAATTAGCTGAACGAATCCTGGGGCATGCCCATAAAGGCCAGGTCGGCACTTATGGCGTATTCAGCAGAGAAGCTGTTGAACCAGCAATGAGAGCAGCATGGGAAGTGATGGACGGCTGGGTTGCTTAATTTGGGAGCTGGAGACTGTAAGCTCTAAGCTGAAAACAGAGCTTCAGAAGGCTTGATTAAATTGAAGTCATTTTCGAATCTTTATCAATGACAAATCCTCAAAACTCAAAGCTTTTCGCAAAAGCAATAGATGAATGCGGAGGCAAAGAATGGTTTGATCAGCTATTGAATTGGCACAAACAAAATACTTCTGAAGATGTAATTAAATCCTTTCATGAAGCAATTTTGACTCTAATATCAAAAGAAAATTATGAGCAGTTGAAAGAACTAATCATTTTAATGGATGAACTCCGTTCAAGACCTGCTGACTCTACAAACTCTACAGGTGATACCGAACTGGACAAGATAATTGAAGAATTCGGCGGCATTGAAAAGCTTCAAGAGCATTTAGACTGGACAGCAAAGCATAATAAACTGTTTCATGACACATACCTAGAAGAGCTAAAAAAAGCACAGATGGCATGGGACTATGATTCAATACGAGAATTAATGAAAGCGCTCATCAATACCGCCAAATAGTCGCGTGCGTTTGTTGGAATAAGATTAAGTCGCGTAATTCAATCAAAACACTGTAGAGTATATTTAATTAACTCTTATCAGTACTGTGTGGATAGAAAAAGGTGATTTCACGATTCCTAGACTGCCAGACTTGAAAGGCTTGAACCTTTCAGTCGTTGACTGGCTGGAAGAAGTTATTCAAGAGTATCCACGAGGTGATTATCTGAATTCGGAGCGCTGCTTTGAAGAGGAAGATGACCATTGGACAGCTATTGCTAGAAGCCTTAGCAAGCAACAACTTGATGAATTAGAGGCAAGGGAGGACTTGCTGCGCGCAATGGCTTCTGGATTGCGTGACATCAGAAGAAAGGCTGAGTCCACCTACTACACAAAAAACGAGCGCCATAACTACGTAGAGAGGAGAGCAAAGGAAGGCGTCAACAGATGGCAAGCCAAAGAGGAAGCGCGTAAGGGAGAGCTGGTTCCTCCAAAGTCTGATTTGTATGTCACTCCATTCCATCGCCAACCGTTCGAGCGTTAGTGGCGAAAGCTTGTCTCGACTTGCCAAACCTCTCAGCCCATCCAGAATCGCCTCCAGTGCCGCTTAGGCGCTGCCAGGCATCAAACTCCTTCGCCACACTCATAAAGCCGTTATAGCGGCATATAAACACCTTAGAAAAGCATCACAAACTCATGCCAAATAACAAATTCAATACCAACACAAAAACCAAGGATTGGTTCCCATTCGCCAAGTACCTATTTAAAATCGAGGACCATCCAGTTAGACGATCAAAAGTTAAGTGCAGCAGTGCAGTCGAGACTTTATTAAGTGCACAAGAAGTTCAAATGCTTGAGGGTTTAACCAACTCTTTTCAATGCAGCGAGAGGGAGTCCATTCGTATAGCGCTGTACGAGGCGTCCAGAAGCGCCTCCAAAGCCCATGAAGCGGCTTTTCGCAAAGCCAGTCGGGAAAGCAAGGAAAGAGGCCATACAGCGCGCTCTGTGAAGCAAAGATGGAATCTCCCAAAGGCAGAAAAAGACGAAGCATGCCTAGCCGCTAAAGAACTAAAGATTTCCGATAAGGAATTTCTTCGCCTAGCAATCATTTGGCTGGCCAAAGGAATTAAAGACGAATCAATAATCCGGCTAACAAACTCTCCACGCATACCAAAAGATGAGGTAGCGATGACCTGGAGTAGAGAGAATCAAGGCAAGTCACAAAGCGAAGCGGTGTCCCAGCTAAAAGAGGCCCGCGACAAGGCATACGACGAAGCTCAAAAGCGTGGTATTGAAAATGACGAGAGATTATATGCAGAAAGAGGAAGGATGATGGAATTAATACGTGATGAAGGGCTAGGAAATGTCTATGCACAATTTGCGTCGACAGGACAAACAGTAAATGGACAGCCAAAGCAAAAGATGGATTTACAAACCGTAGATGCTCTCCTGCAAATCGAGCAATTAGAAATTATTGAAAAGGCAGAAGAAGAAGCAAATGAACATCACATCGACGAGCTAGAGCGTGAGATATTCCGTACGATGCTCTCAATGCCAGAAGGAGTAAGCGATGACATCATTGAGGAAATTGCTAAAGAAATAATCAAAGAAAGGAAAGAGCAAAAAGAATTCCAGGATTTCCTTGAAAACAGCAGCGACGAAATGCTGATTGATTATGACAACTGTCTTTTCTGGAGTTTACGCACTCCATTCTCACCCTATGAAATTGAGTTAAAAGCAACAACTGAATCGGACGTCCTTAGACAAGAGGGTGAGTCGGCACAAGATTATGTATTACGCCTGCTTCCTGAAAAGCATATCGACCAATGGAATGCTTACTGCTCCAAACCATTGCAATGAATGAGTTTGACTACACAGCCACCTACTCTAAGAGGAAATATCAGACATAACACTAATGCCACATTTAGACAGAGCAAGAGAACTAGTTTGCCGTTCACTCATAAACCGCATTTCAGTCTTTGATTCTCTCTTGCGTGAATCAGTTGACACTGCTGAACGAATTAAACTTTATAAGATGCAGACACAGTTTCTATCACGCTTAGAAATGATGTGCCGTTAAAGCGAGCACGCGAAGCATGGGAGCTTTCCCCACTGACATCAATACTTTTACTTATCTATGTCTAGGTGAACGAATGAACGAACGAGCGTAGCGAGTGAGTGAATGAGTGAACAGACATCTTGAAGTAACTGATCATTTATCTATATCTTGTTGAACGACTGAACGTATGAGCGAAGCGAGTACGTGAAGGAGTGAATAAACATTTTTAATAACTATATTCGGCAAGACAGGTATATAACTCTGGATCTCAGGAGAAAGGTTTGCCAAGAAAATGTCTGGCATAGTCGCGTTTTCTAGGCTTCCAAGGTTTCCAGGTACGTGGTGAGTATTCATCATAAAGCTCAATACTAATTCCCACATCTTTTAGTCGATCAAGTGGATCATCACCCCAAACCCAATACAACGGCATCGATGTTTTTAATTTGATTCCACCATCAGAGACCCGTGTATCAAGTAATTGAGCTTCTTCTTTAGTAAGTAAAACAATCAGTAGATGGCAACGCAGAAACTCCGCAATAGCTTCAACTGAAGCATATCCACAAGCCATTTCATAGGCCTTTTCCTTGATTCTCACTGCAGGAACAACATGTTCTCTATGTAACTGACTCTCATTGGCTTTAACTGCATTATGCGAACGACCAATTGTTATAAAAGGATCAACATCATCAAAACCAAATGCATTTCTAAATGAAGATCCAAATGGCCATTGAATATCGTTAATTGCCGCATAGGAAATTAGTTTCGCAACATCAGTTAAGTAAGAATCTTTGGCCTCGCCTCCAAGTTCTATTCCCCAGTATCGATCTGCCTTGAGACTATTTTCTAAATCCTCAGACTCAAGTAAATCACATAGCCTCCTCATCACGAGATTCATCCTTGGGAGACTATCATCTATTGAAAGTGTTGTGCTTCGTTTGGTGCGTTGTATCTCAGGCTTGCTATCTTGAATGTCGTCAGTTACTTTTTTGAAAATATCTTCTACTGTTTCGGAATGATCAGACTTCCCTTTTTCAACTCGGTAAGAAAGTGAATATCTCTTTGACTCTGCGTCATATCCAGCGTAGAGCTTATCTTTGCTTGAGCTGAGCAAGCACGTAATTGTTGAGCGGTTTAACTTTGCAAATGCTCCAGGCGTTCTTCTTATAGCAACTAATAATTCTTCTAGCTTTTCTTGGGTAGTAAGACAGTCTTGCTCTTCTAGTCGTAATTCATCATTGTTCGGAATAAAAATAGAACCACCTCTACCTTTCCCTATTTCTATAAACCCTAAACCAATAAGTTGCTCTCTTACTTCTTCATACTCTTCATTGCTTAAGTCCTTTTCAATCCGCTTCGATAAAAGGGATTTGGCCTTTGGATTACTTAGTCTTCCACCTTCGGCTTTTAATATTGCAAGCAAATGATCTCGTGCTTTCACTGATTTTGATCACATTATTCATAGTACTACTTAAAAATGCAAAAAGCGTCAAGCGAACTCAACACAATCAAATCTTCAGTTTCAAAATTTAATCTTGCCAAGGCATTAATTGAGCCAAGTCATAACAGGATTGAGCAATGAAAACAGCAATACAAATCAATATGAACAACCGAGTACAGACAGTCATTCAGTTCACGCTGTGTGGCACTACAACAACAGTTAAGGCTGGTATCGACACAAAGACAGCCAAGGCTGCAATCGGACGTCCTTGCGGCACTTGTACCCACATTCACAATCATCTATGTGGACAAGGCTGGTGGCTTGAGTTTGGGCTTAGTTCTAATCCTTATGTATATGGTCCTATGCCACGACTGCGAACCTCTAGGAATTACAGGATGGAAGAAGCTAGACGCAATGGATGGATGGCTTGGGTTTGGGGTGACGAATATCAAGAAGAACGGAAAGGATATTCGGATCTATCGCTATTGGATCCCACGCCGTTGGCAGCCTAGCAGTCATTCTTCATGCGTAATAAATTTAAAATTTCAATTTTGATTCTCGAGTAATTTCCACTATCAATGATTCTGTCGAAATTATTTATTTCATCTTTTGATAAATGTATTGAAGCCCATTTAATCAGTGCATTGTAGTCATGCTCGCCTCCGGCTAAATCCATCAACTGGCTAGTCTCTCTCGAGGTTAATTGTCTTTCTTCGCCTGATTCAGGGCTACGCCAGTCCGCTTCATCGCACATGACTTGCAATTGGCGTAGCAGGTTACGAGTTCGTTCCAAGTCACGACCATCAACGGCCTCTGAAAATTGTTGGACGAAGTCGTCGTGAGTGTCTTTCTGATTTTTCTCAGCCCAATCGATCATGGTCTGGAGATTGTCGTTACCACCGATATCATCAATCATGCTATTTAGATCTTCGTCAGACATGGTTCCTACATACCTGTTTAACAGATGATCACATCGCTGATCGCCCATTGCCAAGCCTTTTTCCCAGTAAGAACGACCTACTTCAGCATTCCCTTCATTCCATTCAACAAGACCAGCAATTCTTACAACTGTAATGTCAAGCGGGTCTAATTCTAATGCCTGTAATAAGTAAGAGCGAGCAGACTCAAACTCATGTTGCAATGATTTAATCAAAGAAATCATAGCAACATACCTTGGATCGTCCGGACATATTTTGAGTGCACGCCTGATGTCGCATTCTCCACCTTTAAAATCCTCTGTATACGATTTAGCCAGAGCGCGAAAAGAATACGCCTCGCCTAAAAACGGATTTGGTTCAATAGCTATAGCCATATTTGAATACTTGATTACATCAACATACTCGTCAGCCTGAAGCTTCCATTTGGCCATATTATGGTAAGAATAATAAGTTACAGGGCAGATTTCTATTGACTTACTAAAGTCTGCGTAGGCTGCATCTAGGTCCCCAGCCCGTGCGAATGTATTCCCTCTGTTGTTATAAGCACGCCAAAATAATGGATCGATATCAATTGATTTAGTGTACTCCACTATCGCACCCTGTAAATCGCCAGAATCAGCTTTCTGGTCACCGCAAATTTTTAGATCGTTAGCAATTTCCCTCTGTTCGGATGACTCTAGGCTTAAAATGTCGGCAAGACAATACTTATTTAGTGAATCAATTGCAGGTTGAATATCTTCTTTAATTTTTTCGTCGCTTTCATGTTTTGAAGGCTCGACTTTCAACACATTTCTCCAGTCCTGACAAGCCGCATTAAGTTCACCAATGGACTGCTTGGCATTACCTCTCTTGGTCAAGAGTCTTTTTGAAACACAAATTTGGATGGCATTATCGTAATCATCGATAGCTTCAATTATGCGATTATCCTTTAAGAAAAGATCAGCACGTCGTTCATAAGCACTCAATAGCCCGAGGCTAGATCCTTTTTCTGGCTCTAGCTCTATAGCTTTAAGAAAGTCATTTATGGCATTTGAACAATCCAATACTGAGCAATCGTCTATTCCCCTGGAAGGCATATGAGCTACAGCTCTCCGGTTGTAAAGTTCATAGTCATTAGGATCAATATAAATTGCTTTATTGTAATCCTCTAAGGCACCTTCTTTATCATCGTTCATTGTCAGCTTGTTAAAAGCTCGAAACCGTAAAGCATGTGTATTGGTTGGGTCATAAGAAATGGCTAATGTGTAGTCTTTATTGGCAGAGCCATAGTCCTCCAAAAGCTCATGAGAAATACCTCTGTATACGTAAATAGTTGAGTCCGCTGGATTAAGTTCAATGGCTTTGCTGTAATCCTCGATAGCACCTTTATAGTCCTCTGAAGCACGCCGAGCATTACCGCGCTTTATAAATTGATCCAGATTTTGTGGATCAGAGTCAAGATAAATTTCGTGATCGACTAAGTCTTCAGCAGTTGTGGAATACCATGAGGCCATAAGCTCCTGATCCAAATCAGAATCTTGATAACCATTTAAGGCACCAACAATATATATCAAATAGTCATATAGTCGAACATGAAGGTTGGGCACAAAAGAAAGTGCCTTGTCTTTTTCAACTCCAAGCTTAATCAATATATCGCGAGTATTTAATACTAAATTTGCATACAGAGGAAGGCAGAAACGCGGAGAAACTTTATCGAAATTCCCGTCTTTGCTTATACGCATTATGTAGACATGAGTGGCAATGAACAAAAATCTGGTGTCCCAGTTATCCTCAACAAGCTTCACTCTATCTAAGTCAACATCAGCAGTTTTCAGTATCGAGGTATATTTTTCACACCACTCAATCAAGGCTTGCTTTGGATCAGCTTGATTCTGGATAGTGCTCATGCCTTTGTCTCCAGTGTGGCTACGCCTTCCCCTTGTTTATCCCAAAAATTGTATAGTCGCGTGTTGTAAAACTCGGACCACTTATCATTTAACTTTGAGCCAACTAGGCGAAATAGTAGTCTGTCGTATATATCTATATCTAATGTTTGCACAAATCTTTTAAGGCTGGCCATTGATTCTATGAACGGGAAGTCCAGCACGTAAATATAAAAATCGGAATATACTTTTGCTACCTGGGTTTTTGCCAACTCTTCGCGTGTCTCATGACGCGAACTAATGAAACATTCTGCGGCTACATCGAGAAACTTATGAATCCATTCTTCGTTATTTTCATCATCAGAATCTTGGTATGCCCAGTATTTATACTGCTCACTTGATTCATCCATATTGAACCCTTCTTTAGCTCTAATAAGACTGTTGGTCCAGCGTTTAATCGATCCCTTTAGATTTGTAATTACCCAATCTATCGCTGCTTTGTCGCCGAGATCTGCTGCTTGCCTGATATCGTTGGCCGCTTCATCCCCAATACACCCATCAAGACCTTGCCTTGCTAGTGCTCGCTGGTAGTAGGGTTTGGCATCTTCTGGACTAAGCTCTATAGCTTTTGTGAAATCATCGATTGCACTTTGGTAGTCCTCTAAGAAAATCTTGCAACTACCTTGCGCGACATAGAGTGCAGAAACTCCGGGGGTTATCACAATCGCCTTTGTGAAATTACTAATTGCTTTTTGGTAGTCATCATTTCTCAGATACTCAAGACCAATTTCATAATATTCTTTTGTATCCTCTTTGTTATTTGATTTTTGCGGCGAACTTCCTATCACCTCTTTTTTCTTAAAAGTATCTATGATTAATTGACTGCTTAAGAACGCATAGTACAAGAAAATGACTATCAAGAACCAGCTTCTTGAGTTGTTGGCAGCTATTCCCAAAAATACTGTGAGAGCGATTAATCCTACCTTCTTCCATTTTGGCCAAAGCAATATTGGAGTTTCACTTGTCTTTAAATTCTTTTGGCCTTTGTGCAGCACGTATCTTTCAAATCTATCCCAATGCTTATCAGGCACATCCTTCACAGACTTAAGATTCCCTATTTCTACTGCCAAGTCCCTGTCATTTTCAGGAAGGTCTTTCAATAAGGCCTGAAAGTCCTTGTCCGAGAGATCCCTTAAATTAGTATAATTAGGCACGATATAAGTAGAATCAAGATCCATATTACTTAAGAGCAAGCTGTACAGAGAAATCTTATTTATTTTTCATGTTTCTGACAGAGAAATGCCATTTGAAATGCTATTGAATGCAGAATCTGCATAGAGATATGTAGGCCAATGCATCAGCTAATTTGTTTTCCTTCGGGACTCCATGACTTGAATTGATTTAAATATGATTCATCATTTGTCCACTCATAGGTTTCCTTCCTTCCTTCTTTTCTGAAAGTACCAGCATCTTCATTAAGCTTCTTGGCGATTGCTCTTGCTTTAGGCAGTGTTTGGATTGGAAATCGTGATACCACTTTCACATCCGAAGCAAATGAACGTTGAGCAGTCCTGACCTTGGTAGGGATATTCTCGGTTTTGCACCAACTTACTTTGTGCATACCTTTAGATACAGACTTCATAAGGTACACGGTGTAAATATCAGCTTCTATTGGTCTCTCTGTTTCAGCCTGAAGATCTTGTTCATATTTTGATTCAACAGCACTGGGTTTCGTGAAGTATGGCTTCCCTGTTGGACGTTTAGTAATCCATTCAGTAGACCCACTCCACCTTCCGTTGATTCCCGAGTATTTATAACTTTTGTATTTTTCTAATATTTTTTGTTCAGCATCAAACGCATTTTGACTACTCGTAAATACTGCTGTCCCATCCAATATGATGTCGGGTACCTCTTGCCTAACTTGTTGGATTCTGCCAGCTATGCCAGTCGGTTTGCAGTAACCAACCTTATAAGCATGGTGCTGTCTTGAGTAAAGCAAATATACAGCGCTTGCATTTGGACCCTGGCTAGTGAGCCGATGAAACATGCCAGGGCCGTCGAGTTCTTTGATTCCAGTATTTAGTGAAAGTGGGGTTGAAGACCTTCTCTCACGAGCCTCTACAAATTGCTGCTCTTTCTCCTCTGGTTCTGCTCTTTGCTCTGTGGCAGGTCTTGAAACAATTTGCTGTCTTTGCTGTCTTTGCTGTCTCTCGATGTATTCAGTTCTGACATCCAAATTTACTGATTGACCATCATCAATAACAGTTCTGCGCTGTTGTGATTCTTTTGTGTCTATCTTTTGTTTGGCTTTCTGTTTTGCTGCTCGTTCCTGATCCAGTCGGATCCCCTCACCTGCAAACCAGCAACAGCAGACAATTAATATAACCAGCAGAAAAACAACGATCCCCATTAATTGGCTTCTTCTTTCTCTTTCATAAGACAACGAGACACCTCTTCGCAATGTTTTTTGAGCTGACTGCTATTTCTGCATAACGTCACCTCAAAACAAGTCTTTAACCACCAAGCCTCTATGTGACGTGGCGAGCATTCACGCTCTATGAGCGCAGGATGCCCAGCTTTGCTTGCTACGCCGGTTCTGGCAGACGCTTTTTACGTTCATAGCTAGTACTGGCGTTCTAGCATTGAGAGAGTGTCAGTCGATCACGGGCTCTACGACCAAAAGGACCCCTCAGAACATCCGGTCTTCCTGAGCGTGGCACCAGGGATGACGGTGATTGTGAAACACGACTATCTGACCGGCGAGAGCCAGGACCAAGATTGGTGGATGGGCCAGGTGATCCACTGCGGAGGTGCTGCTCGTGATCCAAGGGTCCACAACCTCTTTCAGATCGCTGATGTGGATTCAGGTGTGATCCGCTGGGTCAACGCTGATCTGGTGTCACGCATCCTGCCTAGTTGCTGACTGCCATCAACAAAGACCAATGCAACTCGAGCCCTAGATTTGAGAATCAATGGGTTGGCTGGAGTTCACAGATGTATTCAATAGCTCAAACATGGAGATCCGGTACTAAGAGTGGGCAGGCTCCGATTGATGAATATCAATGGAAAGACGGGATCCTTGGAAGGGTTGGAACTAAAAGAGTGGAAACAAAGATGTTCATCCGTTTTGAAAATCTGAGGATTAGCCAGAAAGTAGATCACTACTGGTATTCAAGAAGATCTCATTGGTTCATAAAATTTCCATATTGCAAAAACGATAAGCAAATGTTGCTAGCTAATATTGTGTTTTTCTTGATCTTTCTCCAGCTTTTTGGCCGAGTTTTTAAAGCCTTGATGATCGCTAGTTTCCCAGGGCAATAAAAAGAGAGGCCGGATTGCTCCGACCTCAGATCTCGAAAACAGTGCCAGATCACTCCTCTGATGGAGTCTCAGAGCTCTTCGTCGTCCACCCAAAGTCGTGGGTCGTCGGCCTCGTCTTCAGCCGCCTGCCTTTGAGCCTCTTCCATCTGAGCGGCTTCCCACTCACGACGGTTCCAGGGTTTTGCCGTCTGAGTCTCTGAGTCCTCATCAGAATCAGATTGCTCAAGCAGACGGTCGAGCTTTTCAGCCAGAGGGTGTGGTTCTGGCCTATCACCTGACTTCAGTCTTCGAGCAATAGGAAGACTGTCCAGATCGACTTGTCCCTCCTTGTCAACGGAAGCAACCAACTTGCCTAAAAGCGTGCTCGTTGCCTTACTGCCCTGGTACTGCAGTGGGAGGACCATGCAGACCACTTGATCCCCCGAGGTCTGAAGCAGAACATCGATTGGTGACCCAATCATCTTGGGAAGACAACCGCAGGGGAAATCGTTCCGCAACACCAGGCCTTCGACATGCCCCCTGTCTGGAATCGTCAGGTTGAGAAGGACACCACGCCCTTCATGAGTTTTCACCCTGCCTTCGAGCGAATCGATGATTGCCTGTTCAATTGTTATTGGCATTTGAAAAGCCCCGTGCTTGGCGGGGAATGGTTTGAATTACTTGGCTCTCGCGAGGCTTGATCAGTCTTCAGGCGCTCCAAGGAAGTTGGCCTTGGGAGATGGTCGGACCTGGCCTGGAGATGTTTGTTGATCTCCGATAGGACATCGGCCTCGTGTAAATCCCAAGTGGCCACTGGAAGTTGCGTGCACACTGAAGAAACGCATCGTTCAGTGGGTAAACCTCGGTGAACCCCCGCCCTCCGACGCTGTCGATGCCTTGACTTCTGAGCACCGCCTTAAAGCGGTCCTCTGATTTCTTGGTGTCCGGTTGAAAGGCGACGATCTCCCAGCCGTTCCGCTCGTGCTCCTTGCGTCGCCGCTCCCAGTCGTGGGTATGACCGATCTTCGCCAGCAACTGCTTCTTCTTGATGGCGAAATAGATGACGCTGTTGCTCTGTTCTGCCAGGAAGCGATCCATCCGAGCAAGCGTTGACCTCAGCTCTCTGCCCTGAGCAAGCAGAGCAGTGTTTCCGCCGTTGATGGCATCCGCCAACTGCTGAATTGCGGCGATCAGGTCTGGGTTCACGTCCTGGCCGGAGCGTTCCACGGCTTCCACCCTTTGTGCAGGCAGCAGTCGATTGACTTTGAAGATTCGAGATGAAGTCATGGTCTTTTGAAAGTAGTGGCGACGGTTGCCCCTGTTCGACATGCGAACGCTAGCACTAACTTGTGGTGACTAGTCACAACATACTGCGATGTGGTCATGGCAAGCCGAAGGCCGTAAGATGACCCTGGATGAGCAGACCGCTGTGCCTCAGAAGAAGAAGCCAAACCTCCGCATCGAACCCTTGAAGGCTGACGAGAAGGGGGTGATCGGAATCCATGAGGTCGAGGAGAAGAAGAACATCCAGATCTCGATGAAGCTCGACGAGCAGCACTCCGCGATGCTTGCTGAGGTCAAGGAGTGGTGTCAGAAGCAAAGACTCTGGGGTATCTACGGAGAGAGGTTTCTGCCGTCTGATGCTGAGACCGATACAACCCTTTCCAGAACACTTCTCTACGCCGCATTGGAATCGATGCAGCGTGAAATGGAGCTCGACAAACTGGTTCTTCTTGCCGTTGAGCTTTGGGATCTTGAGTCAAAGTTTGATAATGAGCCAGATATTGAAAGCGTGAAAGCCCTTTGGGCACAGAATGATTATCGAGAGCTTGCGGATGACATGCTGACGTATGTGGTTAAAGAGGCGGAAGAGAAATTCGCTGAAGTGCTATACGAAAGGGAGAAGGATAAGCAGCGTGAGAAGTACAACATCACCGACGATGAAATCAGGGAGCATCTTCTTTGGCGGGAGAGACGGCTTCCTATTTCACCCGTTGACCTCAGGCGTCTCACCGGAAAGTAGTTCGGCCAGCAGTGCTTGAGTTTCATCTCCTGCCGTTAATCGGTGGCAGATGGAGCCATCCGTATTCAGCACAGAGATCAGCGATCTGCTTCCCACCGCCATGGACCACTTGCAGGGTCTTGGCGTCGCTGTGGCCTTGACCGCCTAACTCCAGCAGAAATTTCCGAGCCCATATTACGTACCTCTACGGACGCTGAAATACCCCCACGCCCCTTTCCGTGCCTGCTGATCCAAGTTTGTGCCGTTCGCGATCTGTTCTGCTTCTTTCTGCGGGCGGTTGATGGTTGGTCGTGGACATCGATGCCTGGTGGTCAACCTGCTCTGTTCATGGCCAGAAGGGACATGACATGCATTGGCACTTTCTTCAGGTCATGAATGTGGATGGACCATGGCTGAGGTCGCCTGGCGAGCCCTAATGTGTGTCCTTTCATGTGTCCCTATTTTTAGGAATTCATTGCCCTTACAACGTTTGTCAAGAGTGTGCAATACAAGGGATTCTTTGGATGAAAACAGCGCACCTAGAGTGGCAGCATCTATCTGCAAAGGAAGGCAGAGCCTTTCTGGTACGGATTAGAGATATTGCTAGCGTTTGCAGATAAAGCATCTATCCGTGAAATCTCTCCTAGCACTTTGCGCTCTGTTCCTTTCAGCGTCTCCAGTACTCGCCGATAAGTTTATTTATTTAAAATGCGACAATGAAATGACGCTTAATTCCACCGAGATCAGCACGGGAAAAACTCTCAATGATAACGAGACTAAATCAGAGACTGTTTACTTAAAAATCGATCAAAATGGCAATCGATTTATGTCATACAAAGCTTCTTCAAGTAAACGAGATCACAAGTGGGATAAAGCAACCATCTCTGGCGGTGTCCTAAGTGCAAAGATGCTCGACAAAAACGAGGCCTTGGAAGCCAATGGAGAGATTAATCTTGAGTTTCAACCAGCAGGTAAATTGAGATCCAAGGTCTCAGCCATTGCATTTGGAATGATTTTAACTGAGATTGATATAAAAGGAAATTGCGTGGATGTGGATGGGTCAGTTTTTGAGAAGGCTTTGAATGAGTCTGAGAGCTGATGCATAAAGCCAGGATTTTTGCGGCATGTTCTAGCCGCTCTTCTGTAGATTGAATTGTGCCAGCGACTACACCAGACGCCATGACAAATTAATGCCCTACAATGTTGGTTCACACAAAACAATTCAGCTTATATTGTCGCCTACTAGACATACGCAGGCGAAACCCGAAAGCAAAATTTCATGAGCAAAAGCGCTCTCAGATCCTTGATGCCTTTATCGATCCAATTCTCCTTTCAAGGCAGACGGCCTAGACTTCAAGCAGAGCTCATTAATACTTAGCGAGACGCATAATGCTACCAATCCTCCATTATACCAAAGCGTTGAAGCGCTAACATTCGTCATCAACCCATCAATAAAACCAACGACAAAGGTGAAACAAAGGACAGGCATCACTAACTTGTCTCCCAACTCCCATGCTTTTTTATCGATCCCTCTTTTGATAAAGATGAATGCCATAAGAACTAGAAAAGGTATGAAGCTCCAATCAACACCATTTGGGACAAACGCTACGACCGCGAATGCTATGAACAATATTGCTATGACATAGTTCAGAACATTTGGATAATTCTCCCAGACCAACCACTTCGGAGCTGGTTTTTGCTGTTTAGCCATTCGCAAAAATCTGTGCAGCCTCCCTTTCACAGCGCGTCTTGTGTCCAATGCCGAGCGGGAGGCGCAGCCTCCTGCCAGGACAGCGTGCGTTGCTGCAGTGGATACTGAAAGACGACGGAGCATGCAAGGCAGTCTTTGGATGAAATCCGCTGAATTGCGCTGCTAGCCAAGGACTAACAAGACAACTCAGCTTTTCAGTGAATCGCTTGCTCAGCCAACTAGGACTAGAACCTCCATGGATCAAAGAGCGGCGATGAGTTGATGAAGTTCTTTGACTTCTGAACCCTGTTTAACCTCTACAAGGATCTTTTTGTGGCCTTGGAAGATTGCTATGAGTCCGCACAGGCCCCCTTAAAGCACAACAAGAACAACATTGAGATCTAGCCCTTGAATATGCAACAGAACCTCGTGTAAGAATAATGTGAGATGAAGCAACGGAGATGACAAAGAGAGAAGCAAACACCCATTTCATCAAAGAGGTCATCTCGATGGCTGACAAAGGACGCTGGACTGATTCTTTTCGAGTCAAATTGGCGTCCAGGATCCTCCTAGGGCGCATCTACACCCCTGAATAGCAGGCAACGACTTGGCATAGTGCGCCTGCACTACTGGCCTTGGTTCTCAGTGCTGGCGATGTCGAGCGATGGATGGATGGCTGAAGGACCCAAAGGGATACTGGCATGCAAGATTTCGCCGAGGCCCAAAGGCCTGGACACTCAACGCAGGAGTGGTTGTTGACAACGGCAGACCCATGCCAGGCGACGAGGCGGCACTTCTGAAGAGCCGACGAAGCATGCGATACGAAGACGCTGTTGTCCTGTGGTTCCAGCTCAAGGAGTACGGCTGGACCGCCACTGAGCCAGCCTGGTGAACCAGTGAAGGACGCCTGTGGAACGCAAGGAAATTGGGATCGTGACAGGGACCATGCCCCAACTGCCCGTCTTCAAGACCTTGGCTGCTTTGGGTGGCGCCGTGTTCCTGCTTCAGATGGGCTCAATCACTCAACAAGCCAGGGTGTGGAATAACTGCGTGGACAATCGCTTCCATCAGCTCAAAGATTGGCACAAAGGCAAAAGCCCTACAGAGCTGATGAACCGATCAGTCAACTTCTGCAATGGCGGAGCAGAAGAGATCCCCTGACCCGCAAACGATCTCAATCGGAATCATCAATCATTCAACATGGAATAGTTACCTGACTTCATCACTCTCAGGCTTCACAATGGTCAATTTCCGCTCAAGCTCAAAATCCTCAAAGAGAGCTGCAGCGTCATAAGCCTGACCGTTGCTGATCAAATATCGAATCCTTTCTTGCCACCATTGCTCAACTTCACGACAATAACGATCATCTGCTTCGTAGAAAAAGGATGACACAGGAGATGTCATAACTTTGTCGCTTTGGCAGATACTTGCTCGGATGGCAAGCCTCGCTGGCATGATTTATCACAACAGACCAGATCACATGAAGCAGTCCTGCCTTTAATTGCGATCAATCAAGGTGTCGATCGACAAATCACACCATCGCTAGCGCGCGTAACGATTAATCAGCCAGGCCATATTTGAGCTGTAAAGCCTTGGCAACTTGTTGTCACGAATCAGGCCAACATCGATTGCCTTTTTATAAGCAGCAGCCTGTCTTCGATAGCGGTCTTCAAGGGCTTGAACTTTTTTGAGGCAATACTTAGTTTTCTTCCCTTTGGATGCAAATTCAAAATTACTTTCAAGATCTGAGGCGAGAGATGCGACTTCCTTGAGCCAAGCTTCTAATCCAGCATCACCACCAAACTCAATCACATCCTTGAGTCGAAGCCACTCTTCATTGGGTTTTGACCTGATTTGGCCAGCAAGTTTCTGCAGATAACAGGAGATCATTTTATACGACTCTTGATCAATTCAACATAGCCTTACATGGCCAAGGCCGCACAATCTAGGACCGAAAGCACAGGTAATTGATCGAATCCTGCTTGAGCGAAGAACAATCAGCAAGATCATCAACCCCTCACCAAGCAATCATCAATCAACCATTCAGAGCAATACATAGTTCATCACTTTGCACAGCTTTAAAAAGTCGACTTCATAACCACGATGTTATTTTGCACCGTTTGATTCAATCGTGGCTGGATCACCGGGTTGAATCTCTAAGCGCAGAGCTTCTCCCGCACCAAGCTCAATCACGCCATCAACAAAGTCAGCGCGGCCATTGGCATCAGCGTCAGCCCAGTAAGAGGGACAGGGCAATGCCGCGCATACCGGCACATTGGCTGCGATATCGAGCACCCTGCCGTCACGGATAAACAGCATGTCCAAAGGCGCGAGCGTATGCAGCATCCAGAAACGCATCGGCCGAGAGGGTCGGGCCGGAAACCACATGCCTCGCAGCGGCGGCAGGGCTGGGCGTTGCATCAAGCCCCGCTGCTGCTCATCAGGCTGGTCAGCAACCTCAAGAGCAATACAACGCTGAGGATGCTGGTCAAGGCACCAACGCGCTTCGATCGGCAAGGTCTGGGGAGGCAGTGGTGGCTGGTCCATCAACTCGACCGCAGGCTCGGTACCCCGTCGTTGAGGCAATAGCCACGACCGCGGATCGTATGAATTAAACGAGGCTCGCCATCTTCCTCGAGTTTCTGGCGCAGATAACGCACATACACCTCGATCACGTTGCTGGAGGAACCCTGGTCATCCTTCCAGACATCTCGAAGGATGCGTTCTCTGCTGACAACCCTGCCCCGCTCCTCGATCAGCAGCACCAACAGCGCATATTCTCTGGCAGTGAGGAGCAGCGAGCGCGCACCTCGAGTCACCTGCCTGCAACTGAGATCCACGCTGAGATCAGCGAGCTGCAGAAGCGGAGGTCTTAATGAACTTCGGGATTGAATCGAGAGATGCAAGCGCAACCGCTGCAGCAAATCGCTTGGTGCACTGCGGGTGAACCAGAAATCATCTGCACCAGAAGCCAACACCAACTCTCGGGCGGCAATGCTGTCTTCGCTCACTCCGATCAGAATCGGCAGAGAACCAAAACAAGAGCGCAGCTCGAGAACCGTTGATCCCTGGTCGCTGGCCAGGATCGCTGCAACCGGAGCTCGATTGGAGCCAGCAGCCAGACCGCTGTCCTCACCACCAGTCCAGTCGATCGGGGCGTATCCCGAAGCCCTCAGACGTTCCGCCAGAGCTGCTGCCTCGCCGCCAACCAACAACACAACAGCATCGTCAACGCTGCCTGCCATGGAGCCATACGTAGCGGTCATGGCCGGTCGGGTTTAGCCACATGGGGCAGCCCCCAGCCCAGCTTGTTGCGCAGAACCTGGAAAAACTCATGGTCCCTGAGACGCACAAAGCGAACGGGATGATCACTGCGGCGAATCAACACGCGATCCTCCGGCCACACATAACAACCTGCACAGCCATCCACCACCATCATCAGACGTTCCGGTGTGGCAGGAAAGACAGTGACTGGCTCAGCGTCACTGAACACCAGTGCTCTGGACGCCAGGGAATGGGGAGCGATCGGCGTGAGCTGCAGCACCGGACAGTCCGGTGTGATCACCGGTCCACCGGCACTCAGGGCATAGGCCGTGGAACCCGTCGGGGTCGACAGAATCACCCCATCGGCGGAGATATCCACCGGAGCATGGCGTCCGATGGCGATCTCGAAGTGACACATGCTTGTGAGCGGTTCTCGGTGCAACGCCATCTCATTGAGTGACAATGCTTCCCAGCGACGCTGATCGCCGCGCATCACACTCACCACCAGATTGGCCCGCTCTTCGATCGTCCACTGCTGGGTGAGCACCTGCTCCAGGGCATGATCCAGATCATCGAGATAGGCCTCGGCTAGGAAGCCGAGATGGCCTGTATTGATGGTGAGAATCGGCACTCCCACAGGAGCGGTTTGACGCGCTGCGGACAACACAGTGCCATCGCCACCCAGCACGATGGCCAGCACCATCGATTGATCAAACCCCTCCGGCACGCAGGCGTTGTACCCAAGCATGCGCAGGTGCTGATCAGGATTGGCGAAACCCACCATCCCGCCTGAGCTGCTGGCGCGAATGACCTCGTGACCGCTCCGCTCCAGACGCGACTGAATCGTGCTCGCGGTGTCAACCGCCAGCGGCTTGCCGTCATTGACGATCAGTCCGACACGGGGCACCGATCGCAGCAGGCAACATCGTGATCACTTTATGAGAAGGATCCTGCTCTGACACACACGCAGAGACTTTTTGATCAGAGAGGGAACAGGATCGCGATGTTGAGAGTGGTTCACTCACATTGCGCAGAAGCTGCTGTTTGGCAAGGGAGACCACCTAAAGCAAACGGCTCAGAACTGCTCCAAAAATCGCAGATCACTGGTGTAAAGACGGCGGATGTCGTCGATGCCATGGCGCACCATGCAGAACCGCTCCACTCCCAAGCCGGCGGCAAAACCGCTGTAACGCTCAGGATCCAAACCCAGACCCTCCAGCACTGCTGGGTCGACCATGCCGCAGCCCATCACTTCCAGCCAGCGGCCGCGCCACTGCACATCCACTTCCGCTGACGGCTCGGTGAACGGGAAGTAACTGGCGCGGAAGCGCACGGGCAGATCCCCGAAAAACGCCTTGAGGAATGCCATCACCGTGCCGCGCAGATGGCTGAAATCGAGCCCTTCATCGATCGCCAGCACCTCCACCTGATGAAACACCGGCGAATGGGTGGCATCCACTGCATCCCGGCGATAAACACGGCCTGGGGCCACGATCCTCACCGGTGGTGCATGGGTCTCAAGATGGCGTATTTGCACCGGTGAAGTGTGTGTACGCAGCAGCAGATTGTCTTTGAGATAGAACGTGTCCTGCATGTCCCGAGCCGGATGGTCCGGCGGGATGTTCAAGGCGGTGAAATTGTGGTGGTCGGTCTCCACCTCAGGGCCCTCCTCAACCTGGTAACCAAGACCGCAGAAGAGATCAACGATCTCCTCGGTGGTGGTGATCAGGGGGTGGCGATGGCCCATGAGAATCCCCTGGGCAGGCGCTGTCACATCCAGGGTCTCAGAGGCGATTCGGGCTTCCATCGCCGCCTGCTTTACCGCCTGCAGACGATCACTCAGCAGAGTCTGAACCTGGGTTTTAAGCACATTGGCGCGCTGACCCACTAGCGGCCGTTCATCACCGGGCAACTTGCCCATCGCCCCCAGCACGCCGGAGAGTCGCCCTTTTTTGCCGAGCAATCCAATCCGAAGCTGCTCCAGCGCATCGGCATCAACCGCCGCAGAAATCGCTTCAGCAGCCTCAGCTTCAAGCGCTTCAAGCTGGTCGGTGAGCTGCTGCAGGGACACGGTGGCGCTCAAGGCTTTGACATCACGACAGCTGACTGTAAGCAGTGATCACGACTAGGTTCGCCCCACAGGTACACAACCCCATGGCCCCGCTGCGGATTCTGATCAGCAATGACGACGGCATCTTCGCCGATGGAATCAAGGCCCTGGCCCTAGCCGCCTCCGCCCGCGGCCATCAGGTGGCCGTGGTCTGCCCCGACAAGGAGCGCTCGGCAACCGGCCATGGCCTCACCCTTCAGCAACCGATCCGAGCTGAGCGGGCAGACCAGCTGTTCGGCCAGGGCATCACCGCCTGGGCCTGCAGTGGGACCCCTGCCGATTGCGTGAAACTGGCGATCTGTGAACTGCTGGAGACGCCACCAGACCTGGTGCTGTCGGGCATCAATCACGGTCCGAATCTCGGCACCGATGTGTTCTGCTCCGGCACCGTTGCAGCGGCGATGGAAGGCACCCTGGAATGCCGTCCGGCCATGGCCGTGAGCAGTGCTTGCTTCAAGTGGCGAGAATTCGAAGGGGCTGCTGTGATCGCCATGGATACGGCCGAATCCGCGCTCAGGCAGGGATGGCCCGACAATCTGCTGCTCAACCTGAACCTGCCACCCTGCAAACCTGAGGCCATGGGAGCCATGCGCTGGACCAGGCTGTCGGTGCGTCGTTACAGGGAACAGTTCAGTCCTCGAACCGATCCTCAGGGTCGTTCCTACTACTGGCTGGCAGGGAAAGTGGTCGAAGACCTGGAGTCGGGTGGAGATGGTCCCCGCGACTGGCCAACGGACGTGGCCCAGATCGGAACCAATTCCCCCTCGCTCACACCGATTCAACCCGAACTGTTCTGGCGTGGATCACTGAGTGGCCTGCCCCAGGTTGAACTTGATGGTCAACGGGTCCGGTAGATCCGCTGCAGCATCCAGAGCGAGAACAGCAAGCCGATCAGATGGGCGAACAGCACCTGGGTGTTGCTCAGCACCGAGAGCATTTCTAGCGACGTGATCGCAAGGTTTTCGGCAGCACCCGCACCGCCGATGGCGATGCCAGGGGTCTGCGAAGACGCCTGCACAAACAGGGCTCCGGCCAATGACTGATACCCGATCGACGCGAACACCAACCCCAGTAGGTCAGCAAGGATTCCGCGTTTGAGCAAACGGCTGGCCTCACCGCGACTGGGGCGAGCGCCACTATCGAGCGCACGGCCGAGACGCACGATCAACCATCCCTGCCAGAGGCTGAACAACAGCACGAAAAACGAGAGCGTGGTCAGCGACAGGCCCGGACTGAGCCCAACGGCCCGATCAGCATTGCGGGACAGGCTGCCGCCGATGTTGTTGAACATCAGCACCCCCACCACCACCACACCGAGAGCGGTCTGAATCCAGAAGCGGATCCAGGCAGTGCGCCGCAGGCCAAGGGCCAGCAGCTGGAAGTCGAGCCGATCAGCCATGCGGGCGAGGAGGTCTGTCGTCCAAACTTGCCATCAACCACTGCACCGTGCACGGCCCGTTGATTCCTCTCTGCTCCCCTGAGGAGGCCCGCATGCCCACCGCCCTGGCGCTGGGCAGCTTTGATGGGCTGCATGCCGGACACCGGCGGGTGATCGAAGCCGTGTGCCAACAGCCTGCAGGCGGCATCCCCACGGTGGTGAGCTTCTGGCCACACCCACGCGAGGTGTTGCATGGCGAGCCAAGACTTCGCCTGGACCTCCCCGACGAAAAGCTGCATTTGCTCGAACCACTTGGCATCCAGCAGTTAGTGCTGGTGCCCTTCGACCGCCAGCTGGCCCAGTTCAGTGCGGCTGAATTTGTTGATCAGATTCTGATTGGCACGTTGCAGGCACGTCACATCGCCATCGGCGCCAACTTCCGCTTCGGGCGTGGTCGCGAAGGTGGCGCCGACACGCTGCGCAGCCTGGCGGAGGCAGCTGGCGTGAAGGTGAGCGTGCTGCCGATTCTGGAAGACCCGGTGGGCCGCATGAGCAGTAGTCGCATCCGTGAAGCCCTCTCAGAGGGCGACCTCACGACAGCCAGTGACCTTCTGCAACGGCCTTACTGCTTCCAGGGCGAGGTGGTCAAAGGCCGCGGCCTTGGCAGGCAACTGGGATGGCCCACTGCCAACCTGCAAGTGGATGGCAGAAAATTCCTGCCTGGCCTGGGGGTGTATGCCGCGCGGGCCTGGGTCGACAACGAGACGCTTGCCCTTCCGGCCGTGATGAATCTCGGGCCCCAACCCACCGTTGATCCCGACTCGCCTTCAGCGGTGGAGGTGCATCTGCTCGACACACGCCGCGAACTGGTGGGCAGGATTCTGAGGGTGGAGCCGGTGGAACGACTGCGCGGCCAGCAGCGTTTCTCAGGCCTGGAGGAACTCAGTACCCAGATCAATCGTGATGCTCAGCAGGCCAGAGCGCGGCTTCAGGACACCGCCGGATAGGCGTTGGTCAGGCCCCACACGATGAAAACGCCGATGCCACCGAGAAGACCGATGCCCCACACCAAAACGTGCATCGTGCTTTCTGATCCACCGTTCTCCATCGCCACACCAGACATGAGATCCTGCCCACAGTGCCATGGAATGGATGCCCATCGCCCCTTGCACTGACACGCGTATTGCCAGGCTGATCGATGCCAACCTCGACCGCGCCCGTGAGGGGCTGCGGGTGATCGAGGACTGGTGTCGCTTCGGGCTGGACCGACAGGACCTGGTGGTCCCTCTCAAAGACTGGCGACAGCAGCTGGGACAGCTGCACGCGGACTGTTACAGGCAAGCCCGTTCCACGGCGACCGATACCGCTGTGGGGCTCACTCATCCCGCTCAGCAGACCCGCACCGACAGCACCCAGGTGTTGAAAGCCAATGCCAGCAGAGTGCAAGAAGCCTTGCGGGTGATTGAAGAATTCGCGCGCACCGGTGATTCCGAGCTGGCCCAGACAGCTGCAAACGTTCGTTATGCGCTTTACGACCATGAGGTGCGCATCCTGGAGGCCTGCGGGCTGAACCAACGGCATCAGCGCCTGGAACGCTCACGCCTCTGCCTGATCACCGATCCCGGGAACAGCGAGGCAAGCGGTGCGATGGTGCAACAGGTGGAACTGGCGCTGCAAGCAGGCGTCTCACTCGTGCAGTACCGTCGCAAGCAGGGAGCTGATGCAGTGCGACTGCAGGAAGCACGTCAGCTTGCGGAGCTGTGTGAGGCACACCAAGCACTGCTGATCATCAACGACCGCATTGATCTGGCCTTGCTCGTGAATGCTGACGGGGTGCATCTCGGCCAGGAAGACCTCCCCCATGCAGAGGCTCGGCAGCTGATGGGGCCCGACAAGCTGATCGGCCGCAGCACCCATCGGCTCGAACAACTCCTGGAAGCTCAGCAGGACGGTGCGGACTATCTTGGGGTGGGGCCGGTCTATGCCACCGCCACCAAGGCGGATCGGACTCCAGCCGGTCTGGATTGGGTGCGACAAGCCGAGCATTCAGCCAAGGTGCCCTGGTTCGCCATCGGCGGCATCAACAGCGCCAACGTTTCAGATGTTGTGGCTGCGGGCGCAGCGCGTGTGGCTGTGGTGAGCGCGATCATGGGGGCCGATGACCCAGCTGCTGCCAGTCGCCAACTGCTGCAACTGCTCAGCTGAGGTCCAATCATTGACGCTCTGATTTCATTCCTTCGGTTCAGACCATGCAGCTCACGGTGAACGGCGAACAGCATCAGCTCAAAGCAGGTCTCAACCGATTGGATCAGGTGGTTGAAGCGCTCGGCCATCACCCCAAATTGGTGGTGGTGGAATTCAACGGTCTGATCCTCACTCCAGATCGCTGGGCCGAGCAGCAGGTCAAGGACGGGGACAGCCTCGAGATCGTCACCATCGTTGGCGGGGGTTCCTAGGATCCACTCAGTTTTCAACGCCGTTTTGGGCCAATTGCCGAATCGTTCCGCCCTGGTTCAGCTGCGACGCTGGCTTTCCGGCCTGATGGTGCCGGTGCTGATGATGGGGCTGCTGGTCTTCCACCCGCTGCCGAGTGACGCAGCACGAGGTGGTCGAATCGGCGGCGGCAGTTTCCGAGCACCCTCCATGCCTCGCACCGGTGGTTACCGCGGAGGCGGGATGGGAGGTGGCATGCGAGGCGGCTACAACCGCGGCTACGGCGGTGGCATTGGATTTCCCTTCATCATTCCGTTCTTCGGATTCGGTGGCGGCGGCCTCCTGGGCTTCATGGTGCTGATGGCGTTTGTCGGAGTGCTTGTGAATGCCTTCCGTGGCGCTGGGGCAGGTGCTGGGAGTCCGGCGATGGGCGGCTACGAGCGTCCCCGTGAGATGGCGATGGGCCCGGTGTCTCTGCTGCAACTCCAGATCGGTTTGCTGGCCAGCGCCAAGGATCTGCAGAGCGACCTACGCCAACTCGCCAACAGCGCCGACACCAGCAACTCCAGTGGTCTGCAGCGGGTGCTGCAGGACACGACCTTGGCACTGCTGCGTCAACCCGATTTGTGGGTCTACGCCAACGTGGAATCAGGCAGCGTGCCCTTCAATGCGGCCGAATCCACCTTCAACCGACTGTCGATGACAGAGCGCAGCAAATTGCGCGAAGAACTGACCACCAATGTGGGTGGAGTTCAATCGGCTGGCAGCGACCTCACGGCGCGCGGTGATGCCGACGCCACCAGTGAATTCATTGTGGTCACCGTTTTGGTGGCCAGCCGCAGCGTGGTCAAGCTCAAACAGGCCGACAACGGCGAACAGTTGCGGGAATCGTTGCGCATCCTTGGTTCCACGGCCTCCAGCGACCTGATGGCACTTGAGGTGATCTGGCAGCCAGACGGCGTTGGCGATGTTCTCAGCGCCGATGAGCTGGTCACGGCTTATCCGAATCTCCAACACCTCTGATTGAAGCTGCTGCCGGCACTCAACCGATCACAATCCGGAACCTGAATTGTCCCCTCTTGCTCAGAGGGTGAGCTTCATCCAACCTCCGCGTGTCGCTCAGCAACGATGCGCGCTCGGTCACCTCATTGGGTCAACTCAACCGTGTTGGTTGAAGCGCTGCATCGCTACGAGCAAAACCGGCTGCCACGGTCGATGCGTCTCTGGGTGGAAACGATGCTGGACCTCGACCCCAGTGAACCGGTTCAACCGTTGCTGCCTAGACAGCCGCATCCTTGAGGATGCGCAGGGCCGCCATGGCAGCGCCATAGCCGTTGTCGATGTTCACGACGCTGAGTCCCGGAGCGCAGCTGGCGAGCATGCCATCGAGTGCAGCCCGGCCTCCGGAGCTGACCCCATAGCCCACAGACACCGGTACACCGATAACCGGCTGAGGGACCAGACCGGCCAGCACCGTTGGCAGAGCGCCCTCCATGCCGGCACAGGCAATCAGCACCGACATCGTTGTGAGCTCTGGCAGCACATCCAGCAGACGGTGAAGACCGGCAACCCCCACATCCAGGAAGCAGGCGGTGGAAACCCCATGAACGCTCAGAGCCAGAGATGCTTCCTCCGCCACACGACGATCACTGGTCCCGCCACTCAACACCGCCACCTGCGCGGCTTGCCGAATCTCTGGAAGTTCACCGAGGGTGAGACAGGCCGCCTGCCCGTGAACCTGAACATCAGGACAGCGTTGCTGAACCGCAGCCGCTTTGTCTGCATCCACCCTGGTCACCAGAGCGAGCTCACCGGCAGCCTGCATCGCCAGCAGGATCGCCACGATTTGATCAACACTCTTGTGTTCACCCCAAACGGCTTCGACCATCCCAAGACGACGACGACGCTCGAGGTCGAGGCGTGACTCCTGAGCGGTCACGGCGGCAACAACTCGCCTTCAAAGACCAGCGGGAATGGATTGCCCTCTTTCTGACCGGTGGCTTGGCGGGCGAGCTGCTCAAAACGCTCCTGAACTGCTTCCACTTCATGCTCGGGGATCGCTTTCCAGGCTTCACGACTGCTCCAGCGAATCAGCAATGTGCCTTCTTCGGTCTCCGGATCCCAGAGCAGATCACGACCAATGAACCCATCCTGACCAGCCAACCAGGGTTCCCAGCTGCCGCGTTCCGCATCCAACCAGGCCTTGCGTCCCTGACTGGGAACCTGAACACGCAGATGCTCGATCACAGCAACGTCGTAGCTGCCATCGGGATCTGAAAAGGCGGCCAGGCTGACATCGGGATGACCAGAAAGCAGGAGCAGTGCCGCCAGACAAGAGGCAACCACAGTAAGGAGATCTCTGCTGAGTTGCTGCAGGGTCATGGCCTGGTCAGCAGCGCGACGGCATGGCATGACATTCCCTCTTCGCGACCCTCGGGTCCAAGCCGCTCGTTCGTGGTCGCCTTCACACCCACCTGATCGGGATCCAGACCCATGCGCAGGGCGATCGCCCCGCGCATGGCCTCAATGTGTGGCTTGAGCTTGGGCCGTTCAGCGATCACAACGGAATCCACATTCACAATCTGCCAACCGCGATCGTTCACCAGGGCGACGACTTGCTCCAGCAACACCATGCTGTCCGCACCCTTCCAGCGGGGATCAGTGGGAGGGAAATATTTGCCGATATCGCCGAGCGACAGCGCTCCGAGCAGTGCATCCATCACTGCGTGGACAAGCACATCGGCATCGCTATGACCATCCAGCCCCAAGCCATCCGGATGCTTCAGGCGCTGACCACCCAGGATCAATGGACGCCCCTCCACCAACCGGTGCGTGTCGTAGCCATTGCCAATGCGGAGGTTCATGGGTGCTGGCGATCAGGTCGTGCCATCGCTGACATTCTCGGCGTTGGAGCGTCGGTTCCAGCGATCCAACAGATCAGGGCGTCGATCAGCGGTGCGCTGTTCACGTTGTTGCTGGCGCCATCGGGCAATGGCTCCATGGTCTCCACTGCGCAGCACATCAGGCACGGTCATCCCCCGAAAGTCGGCAGGCCGCGTGTAATGCGGATGTTCCAGCAAGAGGTCGCTATGGCTTTCCTCCACCAACGAGGCCGCTGTTCCCACAGTGCCTGGCAAGAGACGCACCACACCATTAATGATCGTCATAGCCGGCAGCTCCCCACCGGTCAGCACGAAATCGCCAAGCGACACCTCTTCATCAGCCAGTGAGCGAATGCGTTCGTCAAAACCTTCGTAGTGACCGCACAGCAGCACCAACTGGTCATGTTTCTCAGCCCAGCGCTGAAGATCAGCCTGGGCCAGAGGCCGGCCCTGTGGCGTCATCAACAGCACCCTGCGCCGAGGGCTGAGCGGAATCGATTCGAAAGCAGAGAACACCGGCTCCGGCTTGAGAACCATGCCCGCACCACCGCCATAGGGCTCATCGTCAACCTTGCGGTAGCGATCGGTGGCGTGATCGCGAGGATTGTGCAGATACAGCTCGGCCCGTCCAGCCGCGAAGGCTCTGCCGATCACGCCAAGCTCCTCGAGCGGCGCAAAGGCCTGGGGCGCGAGGCTGATCACATCCAGGCGATAGGGCGCCACAGCTCAGGCCTGAGGAGATGACACGCGCCGAATCTCGGAGCAAAAGCGCGCCTGAAGAGGCGTTCCATCCGTGGCGATGGCCGTGGTGCTGCGCAGGCGCAGATTGGGCTTGATGAACCAGATGCGCTCCAGAACGATGGCCGCAGAGTCGTCATCTTTGAGCTCCAGCTCGAGGCTGGCATCATCACGCAGCTGCCAGCGGCCGCTGCGCTCTGCCCCTTGAGCCATCACCACGAAATCACCATCGCTGGCAAACCGAAGTTCGCTGGCGGCTCCATCCGCAGACTGCACCGACAGGACCGACTCAGCGACCTGATCACAGAGGCTCACGGTCACCTCGCCACGTTCACTGGTATGCCAGTCATCCTCAGAGCCACCGAAATCAAAGCGGCTGCGCAGGCTCATCCAGGACCCCACACACAGCGCGAGGAACGCCTTCAGATCAGCTGGAGGGAAAGCGGTCTCATCCATCAGGTCATCTTCGCAGGGCAGGGCACGGATCCAAAGGATCGGCCATCCATCAAAAGCTCTCTTCGGCATAGCCGAGCTCTGCCAGTCGCTGAGGCTTGCTGCGCCAGTCCGGCACCACCTTCACAAACAGCTCCAGATACACAGGACCGTCGATCAAGTTCTGCATCTGCAGGCGAGCACCTTGACCGATGGTCTTGAGCATGACGCCGCCCTTACCGATCAGGATGCCCTTCTGGCTCTTGCGCTCCACCAGCACGGTGGCCAAAACCGCGGTGCGAGCCTTGCCTTTGCCCCTCGCCGGCATGTCTTCCACCCGATCGATGCTCACCGCCACGCTGTGGGGGACTTCTTCGCGGGTATGCATCAGCACCTGCTCGCGGATCAACTCAGCCATCAGAAGCTTTTCGGGCTGATCACTCACCATTTCGGGTGGATACAGCTGAGGGCCTTCGGGCATCAGAGCACTCACAGCACCCACAAGCTCCTGGCAGCCGGAACCGTTCAAGGCTGAGCAATGGTGAACAGGCCAATCGGTCTCCGCCAGCAGTTCGCGATAGGCCGCATCAGCCTCGGGCTTGCGATCGAGTGGGACCATGTCCCATTTATTGAGTACCACCTGCACCGGTAAACGCTGCTGACGCAGAAGGTTGACGATGAAAGCGTCACCACGGCCGGGCGGTTCGCAGCCCTCGAGCAGCAGCAACACCTGATCCACTTCCCCAATCGCAGAGCGCGCGCTCTGAACCAGACGCTCCCCCAGCAGGTGATGCGGCTTGTGAATGCCTGGGGTGTCCACCAGGATCAGCTGAGCCTCGGGCGTGGTGAGAATCGCCCGCAGTCGGTTGCGCGTTGTCTGCGCCACCGGAGAGGTGATCGCCACCTTGTCGCCCACCAGTTGATTCACCAGCGTTGACTTGCCCACATTGGGTCGTCCGATCAGGGCGACAAAACCCGAGCGGTAGCCGTCAGACAACGACGTTGAAGCTGCATCCATCCCTTCAGCATCGCCTGAACGCTGCACCCTGCCCATAGGCTTGGGATGCCAATCAGTTGCTGTTCATGACCCAGCGAGAACCGAGCTTCCAGGAAGCCATGGAGATCGCCGCCGGCTGGATGAAGCAATGGGACCAGGACGAAATCAGCGATGAAGTGATGGCCGACCGGGTCGGAGCACTGGTGGCCAGCCGTGATGGTGCCAGGGGCTTCTTCGTGGTGAGTCTTGCGGGCGACAGCGCCTTGATGGACAGGCTTCCGGATGCCCTGCTGATCAAACTGCGCGAAGCGGGCGACGGCGTCGTGGATCTCACGGCCCGCAATCTGGCCATGAGCGCAGCCATGGCTGTGCATCACCGCAACAACAACGACGATGAGCAAGCCGCCGGATCAGAGCGCGTGAATCAACGCTGCTCCGAACTGCTGCGTCAGCTTGATTCTCAGCGCGTCAAAGACCGACTGGAGATTCTGCTGGAAGCAGCGAACCACAGTCGAGGCGAGGATCTGGCCTTTCTGGAACGCTGGGGTTACGACGAACATCAGAAACAGGCCATCGGCGAGGCGGTGCAGGCTGTCGCAGAGTGACTGCCGGCGCGAAAGCCCATGCAACTAGACCCGAAACACTCAGCGCAGCCCGCACCAGATCTGGTGTGACGAACCATGAAGCATCTGCTTGCAACACTATTAGGGCAATCTGAAGTTGAGACAACTTTCGTCGCATCCTGATTATCTTTAACTCCATCGGTCGGGTGATGGGGATCAACCGATGTCGGTACCTCGGACTTGATCCGGGGTTTTTTATTGGAGATCGCGCAGGCTGGACGCCGTCAGCTCAGGCCATCTCCTCAAGTTCCTTGCCACGGGTTTCCTTCACCAGAAACAGCACGAAGAAGAACGAAATAGCACCAGCTGTGGCATAGAGCCCGTAGGCGAGCGCTGGACCCGAAGACTTCAACAGCATCGGAAACGTCGTGGAGATCAGGAAGTTGGTCAGCCAGTTCACCGTGGCTGACAACCCCAGCGCCATGGCTCTGATGCGGTTATTGAACATCTCACCCAGCAGGACCCACATCACAGGTCCCCAGGAGAAGCCAAAGGCCAACACGAATACATTGGCTGAAATCAGCGCGACCAGAGATGAAACTCCCGTCAGCTGAGGCATTCCATCCACCAGAGGGGCTCCGGAGAACGTCCAGCTCATAAGCCCCAGGCTGACCGTGATCACCACTGACCCCAGCAGCAGCAGCGGTCGTCGACCAAGGCGGTCGATCGTGGCGATGGCCAGAAACGTGGTCACCACATTGGTCACAGCGGTGATCACGGTGACGCTGAGACTTTCGGTGGTGCTGAAACCCACCGACTGCCAAAGCTCGCTGGAGTAGTAGAAGATCACATTGATGCCGACCAACTGCTGGAAGATCGCCAGCAGAACGCCGGTCCACACAATTGGCAGCAGTCCGGATCGACGGCTGAACAGATCCCTGATCGAGCCGCCGCCACCCTGAATTTGGCTGGCCTGAATGCGATCAACCACCGCTTGGATGGGTTCACCGATCGTGCGGCGAATCACTGCTCTGGCTTGATGCAGATCGCCGATCTGCACCAAATAGCGAGGGCTTTCAGGAATCCTCAACACCAAAAAGCCGTACAACAGAGCCGGAACCACCTCCGCCATCAACATCCAGCGCCAGGCCGCCATCGGGCCCACAAGCGATGTGGGCTCCTGGTCAGATGTGACCAACACGATCAGATAGTTGAACAGCAGCGAGATAAAGATGCCGAGCACAATTGCCAGCTGCTGGAGAGATCCAGTGCGTCCGCGCATCGCTGCTGGAGAGACCTCAGCGATGTAGGCAGGAGCGAGCACACTGGCGAAGCCCACGGCAACTCCACCAACCACTCGCCAGACCACCAGGTCCACCAGCCGTGGCGCCAGAGCCGAACCGACGGCACTGAGGATGAACAGCACGGCTGCGAGCACCATGCTGGGTCGACGTCCGAAACGGTCAGCCAGCCATCCGGCCCCCAAGGCTCCAGCTGCAGACCCCAGCAGGGCCGAAGACACCGTCAGTCCCAGCAAAGAGGGAGATGTCTGAAACGTGGCCTCAATGGCGGTCACCGCACCATTGATCACCGCGGTGTCATAGCCGAACAGAAAACCACCCAGTGCGGCCGTGATCGCAAGACTCAGGATTGTGAAGACCCGATGTTGATCGTCTGCAGTGCGATGTTGTTGCATGCCTGAAGGACAGCAGCAGTAATCTCAATTCAGCGAAAGATTCTGCAATTGTCCTATCAATGTCACACCCTGAGATCTGATCTCGCCCATCAAAAAACCCCGGCGACTGCCGGGGTTGGTCTGCAAAGAAACTCATCCTTGAGGAATTCAGTGATCAAAATTAGTCACGGCGACCACCGCCCTGAATAGCGATGATCAGGCGCAGGAGGAAGACGAACAGGTTGATGTAGGTGAGATACATCCCCAGGGCGCCGGCCAGATACTGATCATCCCGGTATGTGCGGGGCATCGTGTAGAAATCAACGAATGCCATGCCCACAAACAGGACTGTTCCAAAGCCGGCAATCATTAATTCGAACGTGCCTTGCTGGAACATCTCCGGTGCAAAGAATCCACCGATGAATTGCACAACCATGGCGATGATCAAGCCGACCAAGCCAAGACCAACCACGCCAGATAGAGCCTGCCCAACGCTGTCGCTCATTTTTTTGCCAACAACCGAAGCAATTACAAAGGTCAGGCCTGTTGCGATCACAGCAGTGGCAATGGCTCCCATGCCCGCCACTTGATAGGCAAGGCCAACAATTCCACTGAGTGTGAAGCCAGTGAGCAAACTGAAGGCCGAGAGCAATGGCAATGCTTTGGCGTTGTTGGCATTGTTCGCGGCACTACTTGCCATGAAGAAGAGAACAATCTCTCCGATAAAGGCAGCGATGAACAAAGGGAAAAACAGAGGGCTGCCGGCCTGACCCAGGGAAGGCATGGGCTGCATCGAGAGCCCTCCGAGGACCCCTAGAGCCGTCAAAACCATGCCACCTCCTACGTAGGGGAGGGCTTTGTTCACCACGTTGGGGCCTACCAGAGCGCTGGATTGCGCCTCGCGGATGGCGTTTTGAAAGTTGCTGCTGGCTGGCATGTTGCCCCAGATCACTTGCTACATCTTGCCAGCTCCAGCAAGGTTGTGGCTTTCAGCCCGGTGCGGATCTCCCCATCGAACGGCGCGTCGGTTTTGCATCGCGACGGGGATGGCTCTTGTCGCGCCGTGCATAGGCATCCACCACACGCTGCACCAGCGGATGACGGACCACATCAGCCGATGTCAAACGGCAGACAGCCACACCTTCGACCCCATCCAGCACCTCCGACGCTTCCACCAAACCGCTGAGCTGGCCTGGTGGCAGATCCACCTGGGTGATGTCTCCAGTGACCACCATCCGGGACCGCTCTCCCAAACGGGTCAACACCATGCGCATCTGTGCCGGCGTGGTGTTCTGAGCCTCATCAAGGATCACGAAGGATTCCGCCAGGGTTCGGCCACGCATATAAGCCAGTGGTGCCACCTCAATCACCCCCTTCTCCAGCAGTGCTGATGTTTTCTCCTGGCCCAGCAACATGTGCAGAGCGTCGTAGAGCGGTCGCAAATAGGGATCCACTTTCTGCTGGAGATCACCAGGTAGAAACCCCAGTCGCTCCCCTGCCTCAACGGCAGGCCTGGTCAGCACCAGCCTCTCCACCTTGCGCTCAGTCAGCATGCGGACGGCCAGAACGGTGGCCAGAAACGTTTTACCAGTGCCGGCAGGACCGAGCGCAAAAGTGAGATCGTTACGCTCCATCGACTCCACGTACGACTTCTGACGCAGGGTGCGCGGGCGCAGCAGACTGCCGCGCTGATTGCGCGCCAGGACCTGCTGGCCCATGGCTTCATGCTCATGGTTGCGGCCGGTGTCTAACGCCTGAAGCGCCGCCTGAAGATCAACAGGTGAAATAGTTTCACCCTCTTCCCAAAACTTGCGCAACAGCTCAACAACAGCTGCTGTGCGCTCAAGCTGACTGGGCCGGCCACTGATCTCGAGCTGCAGACCACGGAGAACCAAAGTGGTCCCCGTCAGAGCCTCGAGTTGACGCAGGGTTTGAGAGGAAGGTCCACCTGCGAGTGCAAGTGCGGCCTCCGTGTGCGGCAGATCAAAGACGAAGCGACCAGATGAGGTTGCTTCGGACATCCTGTCGATCAGCCTTCAGCACTAGCGGCGTCATCGCCAGCAGATTCCTCAGCGGCAGCCTTGGCTTCAGCTTCAGCTGCGGCCTTGGCTTCAGCAGCATCCTTGGACGCCTGCTTGGCATCAGCTTCACGCTTGAGAGCCTGCTTGGCCTTACCGACCACTTCTGCAGGACGAACTTTCTTCTCGATCAAACCACCCTTCTCAAGCAGGGTGCGGACAACATCGGTGGGCTGAGCGCCCTGGCTCAGACGCTCACGCAGTGCTTCAGCATCAAGACGGGTCTCTTTGGTGCGGGGGTTGTAATACCCCAGCTCCTGAAGAGGACGACCATCACGGCGCGAAGTGCTGTTGCAGGCCACGAGGCGGAAGCTTGCTTCCCGCTTCTTACCGAACCGCTTCAGGCGGAGCTTGATCATCGTGGCGCTGGCTGTGGGTTGGAACTGTTCGGCGCAGCTGACAGAAGCGCCAAACAACCAACTTAACCTGCCGCCGGTCAGAGTTCTCCGAAGCCCTTCTTCTTCTTGACCGGTCGCTGCCGCCTCGGGGGACCACCGCCACGGCGTGCCGGCATGCCACCTGGCATTCCAGGCATGCCACCCATCCCGGGCATGCCACCCATCCCGGGCATTCCGCCCATGCCAGGCATACCACCCATTCCAGGCATTCCGCCCATGCCAGGCATCTGCCCCTGGGACATCTGCTGCATGAAACCGCGCATCTTCTGAAAATCAGCCAGCACCTTGTCTACATCGGGGGGTTGGTGGCCACTGCCACGGGCAATGCGCCGACGACGTGAGGGCTCGCTGGCAAGTAGGTCGGGGTTCTCCCTCTCCTGCTGCGTCATTGAGCCGATCATCGCTTCGATCTTCTTGAGCTGCTGCTCTCCCTGCTTGAGCATGCCGTCGTCGATCTTGTTCATGCCCGGGATCATCTTCATCAATCCCCCCAGCGATCCCATGCGCTTGATCAGGCGCATTTGCTTCACGAAATCCGAGAAGTCGAAGGTGGCTTCTTGCAGCTTCTTCTGCATCTGCTCGACATCGGCGAGCTCCACCTCTTTCTGGGCCTTCTCCACAAGGGTGAGCACATCGCCCATCCCGAGGATGCGGCTCGCCATCCGCTCAGGGTGGAACGGCTGCAAGGCCTCCACCTTCTCCCCTGTTCCGATGAACTTGATCGGTTGACCGCTCACCTTGCGGATCGACAGAGCGGCACCACCACGGGAATCGCCATCAAGCTTGGTGAGCACGGCTCCGGTGATCCCCACCTGGTCGTGAAAAGCCCTGGTGAGATCGGCCGCTTCCTGACCGATCATCGAATCCACCACCAACAGCACCTCATCCGGCTGCACGGCGGTTCGGATCCGAACCATCTCCTCCATCATGTCGGTGTCGATCTGCAGGCGACCGGCGGTGTCGACCAGAAGCGTGTCGAAACCTTCTTCCCTGGCCTTGGCAAGACCTGCCGCCGCAATGTCTTCCGGTTTGGCGTCAGCACCAAGACTGAACACCTCGACATCAATCTGTGCACCGAGCGTCTTCAGCTGCTCAATCGCGGCAGGTCGGTAAACATCAGCACCCACCATCAGCGCCCGTCGACCCTGGTCCTTGAGGTGGAGTCCGAGCTTCGCTGTTGCCGTGGTCTTACCAGCCCCCTGCAGACCGGCCATCAGCACCACCGTGGGAGCCTGCTCAGCCTTGGCCAGGGGGGCGTTGTCGCCGCCCATCACCTCCACCAGCTGGTCGTGCACCACCTGAATGAACTTCTGGTCTGGAGAGACCCCGCGCACCACCTCGGCGCCCACAGCCTTTTCCCGCACCTCGGCGACGAAATCTTTAACAACCGGCAGACTCACATCCGCCTCAAGCAGAGCGCGGCGCACATCCTTGAGCGCGCCCTCCACATTGGTTTCGCTGATCTGATCCTGGCCTCTCAGCCCTTTGACGGCGTCTTCAAAGCGGGCTGACAGCTCATCGAACATCGGCCGGACATCGGTTTCAGTTCTCTGATCGTAAAAGTGACAGGGACTGGAGGGCCAATCTGCGTGTGCGCGTCACTGATCGCTCGATCAGACCGGTACATAGGCCTGCAGGCGCCAGCCATCCTCATCTCTGCCCAGGATGTAGGTGACTTTGAGCGATCTCGACGCAGTGCTGTTCACCACCGTTCCAGCTGCGTTCAGCGTTTGATCGCTGTAGTCGACATCCGCACGCAACTCGATGCGCTTGGGAGTACGGCTGATGACCCTCATAAAGTCGATGGTGGCCTCAACCTTCTGTGTCAGACCCTCTGACTGATCAGCAGATCTCTGCTGGCGCACCTGGTTGATCAGCCCTGTTCTGGCAATGGGTTGAAGACGTTCGTCCGCTGAGCCATCACCGCGCAAAACCATCGCTTTGCGATCCAGCCAGGCCTGCAGCAAGGCCTCCAGCTGGGCTTCGGAAGGACTCTCGGAACGAAGCACGGGATCAGTGTCAGACTCAGCAGCTGAAGCAGGCTCCTGCTCGGACGCTTCGGTGAGTGCTGGGACTGGATTCTCAGTGGAGTTACCGGTGGCGTTGTCAGCAGAGCCTGGCTGTTGCCCAGCTGGAGGCAGCTGATCCACGGGTGCGTCAATCGTTGGGTCACCCGCCAACTGGGGCTGCTCGGCATCGCGGCGAAGACCAACCACGCTGAAAACCCCGATCACCAGCACCACAGCCAGGAACACCCCTGATCCGATCCAGGTTGAACGACTGGGCTGTGGCAGCTCCGGCCATTGCAATTCAGGCCATTGCAACTGCGGCATAGACGGCAGCGTTGGGCGAGGCAATGACGGCCAGACGAAACCTCCTCCAGGCGCTTCATCGCTGTCCTCTGGGGCATCGATTGGAGACTCGGGATCCAGCAAAGGCAGCGGCAGTGTTCCATCGGGATCCACCGTCAGAGGAGACAAGTCGCCGAAAGACCAGTCCCTTGGCTGCGCCTGACGCTCCAACCGCTCGACGTAAGCCTGCACATCCCGATCAGCAAACCAAGCCTCCAAATCAATGGCTTCGGCATCCACATCCCGATAGCCCGGCAGCACATCTCGTCCGAGCCAAGTGCGGCAGTAGTCACAGAGCGGAGCCAACGCATCGCCAGGATGCGCTGTCAACCAGGTCTTGAGAGCAGGATCAGGACTGCTTGCAAAATGACGCTCGGCCCGATCCACGTCGCCAAGAAGCAGATCGAGACATCCCAGTAGCGGCTGGGTGTCGAGGCCATCAAGATTCAGTTCCTCCAAACGGGTGCGGGCGTCCTGAACCCGTTCAGGCTTGCGCTGGGAAAAGCCTGCAGCAGCAAGAGCCATCACCACCAGGAAGGACGCATCGGCCGAGCCGGCGTCCTGCAGGCGTCCGTACAGATCCACCTGCTCCTGCACAGTCAGGAAGCGACGAATCTGCTGAAAAAACAACTCAAAGGCTCCCTGATCCATGCCGGCGGGCAGATCAGCTTTCTCCAGCCCCTCGAGAGCACTACCTTCGAGTCCACCACGATCGCTGATGAAGCTCTCCAACATCGTCAAACCTTCATGACGCGCCGATTGCTCAGCCAGATCACGACTGAGCAGATCCAGGATTCGGAATGGACGAAGCCTGGAGAGATCGGTTTCCAGCACCTGCCTCTGCTCGGGAAGCTTGGCCATCCGCTGAAGCAGCTGCATCCCCTCTTGCAGAAGGTTGGCCGCTGACTCGTAGCGGCGCTGCTCTTGGTCCTGATCGGCAGCGTCGCGTACTGCTAGAGCCGCCAGCAAGGCCAGATCCGACTCCCTGCCACTGCCCAGCGCAGGAGCTTGAGGCGGCTGCAAGGCCTGGCGGGCTAACTGGAAAGCCTCATGGGGCGCATGCGCTTCCCACAGGAGCATCAGTCCGGCCACCTCCAAGTTGGATGACAATTCCAGGCCAGCCGTGTCGCCCGGATGATCCTGACCGAGTTCCAGCAACATGGCTTCGTACTGGCCACGGCGTTCAGGGTCCGTGAGCAGGTCTGCTGATAAGCGGAGCAGCTCAGCTCTTTGATTGAGCGACTCATGGGTGAATCCCTGATCGGGACAGCGATCCAGGCGCAACTGAAGTGTGCGTAACACGGCCTCAGGTTCCGCCGTCGGACTAACCCCCAGCAGACGGAAATGGTCGATGGGCAGGTCCACTAGCGTCGCAGCTATTGGCTGCAGACTGTAGGCAGTGTCTGGGGTTTTGCCCATCGATCCGCCATGGACCCTTAAAGTCTGTGGTCAAACAGGTGGTGCCATGGGTCAGGACATCGCAATCGGCACAGAGTCACGCAGCGCCTCCTCCTCCGACGGACAGTCTCTGCTTGGGGCCCATGCGGAGCGGCTCTCAACCCTGGTGACAGCCCAAAGGGCCACCGTTGACAAGGAAACCGGCCTAGCTCTGTTTCGCGACATGACCCTCGGCCGTCGCTTCGAGGACAAGTGCGCGGAGATGTACTACCGCGGCAAGATGTTTGGCTTCGTGCACCTCTACAACGGTCAGGAGGCTGTGAGCACTGGTGTGATCGGTGCCATGAAGCGACAACACGACTGGTTCTGCAGCACCTATCGCGATCACGTTCATGCCCTGAGTGCCGGCGTTCCCGCCCGAGAGGTGATGAGCGAACTGTTCGGCAAGGAAACCGGTTGCAGCAAAGGACGCGGTGGCTCGATGCACCTGTTCTCCAGAGAACACCACCTGCTGGGCGGTTTTGCCTTCATCGGCGAAGGCATTCCAGTGGCCCTCGGCGCGGCATTCACCAGCCGCTACAAGCGCGATGCCCTTGGTGACCCCAGCAGCAATTCAGTGACAGCTGCCTTCTTCGGAGATGGCACCTGCAACAACGGGCAGTTCTTTGAGTGCCTGAACATGGCGCAGCTCTGGAAGCTGCCGATCATTTTTGTGGTCGAAAACAACAAATGGGCCATCGGCATGGCTCACGACCGTGCCACCAGCGATCCAGAGATCTGGCGTAAGGCCGGTGCTTTCGGCATGGCCGGAGAAGAGGTCGACGGCATGGACGTTTTGGCCGTTCGAGCCGCCGCCCAGAGGGCCGTTGAACGGGCCAGGGCTGGTGAAGGACCAACAGTGTTGGAGTGCCTGACCTACCGATTCCGAGGCCATTCACTGGCTGACCCTGATGAACTGCGTGCCGAAGAAGAAAAACAGTTCTGGGCCAAACGCGATCCACTCAAAGCGCTTGAACGCGACCTCGTCAGCTCAGGCCTGACCAGCAGCCAGGACCTGCGGGCGATCGAGAAGGAAATCGATGGCATCGTGCAGGACTGTGTCGACTTCGCCCTCAGTGCACCCGAGCCTGATGGATCTGAGCTGACGAGGTACATCTGGGCTGAAGACTGACATCAAGCTGATCAAAGCCCATGCAAACGGGCCTGATCAGCTGCCGCCCTGAAAACCAGGGCGTGCCGCTTCACCAAGGGCGTCATGGCGTCGTATCCACCGCCAATCACAGTGGCCACAGGAATCTTGCGGCGCAGACAGGCATCCAACACCAGATGATCCCTTTGCAGCAGGCCAACATCCGTTAAGGCCAGTCTTCCCAGACGATCATCGCGATGGGGATCAACACCGGCGTTGTAAAGCACGATCTGCGGATTCAACCGATCCAGCAGATCAGGCAGATGGTCGCCAATCAAGGCGAGGTACTCCCGATCCTCCACCCCATCGCTGATCGGCAGGTCGAGATCGCTGCTCTGCTTACGCGCAGGAAAATTAGACGCAGCATGGGCTGAAAAGGTGAACACCCGTGGCTCGTGTTGAAAGATCAGCGCAGTGGCATCGCCCTGGTGCACATCGAGATCCACAACCATGATCTGCGTGAGGCCTTCCTGCTCCAGCAACGTGCGCGCACAGATCGCCAGATCATTGAAGATGCAGAACCCACTGCCGTAAGCAGGAAAGGCGTGGTGCGTCCCACCCGCGAGGTGGCAGGCCAGGCCATGCTTCAAAGCCAGTTGGGCTGTCAGCAACGAACCGCCAACGGCAAGAAACGTGCGCTGCACTAAAGGGGTGGTAACAGGGAGTCCGATACGCCGCTGTGCCTGACGATCCAGCCGGTCCCTGGCAAACGCTTCGTGATAGTCACGGTCATGAACCAGTTCCAGCAAACGACGAGGAACTGGAAGTGGTCGATGCATCTGAACATCACTGGCCAGCCCTGTCTCCCTGAGACAACTGTCGAGCTGTCGAAACTTCGCCATCGGGAACCGATGACTACTGGGTAGCGGGGCGCTGTAAACCTCGTGATAAACGAGTGGTGGTTTCAACGATTCAAAGGGCTACTCACCTCTGAACAATCAGAAGCTGGGTGCAACGCGGCGAGTCAAGTTACGCAGTTTGCGCAATGCCTTGAGCTCCACCTGACGAACACGCTCTCGTGAGACCTCAAGCAGACGACCGATTTCGGCAAGTGTGTGCCGCTCATGGCCGTTCAAACCGAAACGCAGCGTGAGAACGTGCTGCTCCTGATCACTGAGATGACTCATCCAGCGTCCGAGCTGTTCGTGATGAATCCGCTGCTCCACCTTGTCAAGCGGCTCTCCCAATGAAGCATCAGCAATGAGATCGCCCAGGAAGCTGCGACCTTCCTCCCCATTCACGGGTGCATCAAGGCTGCTGGTTGTGAGCGACTGCCTCAACAGAGAATCGAGCTCTGCAACCGGCATATCCATCGCCTCGGCAATCTCGAGTCGACTAGGCATCGCACCGAGCTTGTGGGCGAGATCAAGGCTCACCTTGCGAATCGTGGTGAGTCGCTCACTCAGATGCACTGGCAAGCGGATGGTGCGCGACTGACAAGCAATGGCGCGCGTCATGCTCTGGCGAATCCACCAGAAGGCATAAGTCGAAAATTTGTAACCACGGGTGGGGTCAAACTTCTCAACAGCACGCTCAAGGCCGAGGGAACCCTCCTGAATCAGATCGAGGAGTTCAAGACCTTTTCCCTGATATTTCTTGGCAACACTGACAACCAAACGCAGATTGGCTTTCATCATGCGCTGCTTAGCACGCAGGCCCACACGGATCATGCGCTTCTGCTTGTTTGAAAACGTCTCACTGTCAGATGAAATCGTTCCATCCTCTGTGAGTTGCATCAGTTGCTGCACCTGATTGCCCAGCTCAATCTCCTCAGCTGGAGTCAGCAATGGAATCCTGCCAATCGTGGCGAGGTACCAACTGATCGGATCGCTACTTCGTCGTTTTTGGGTTTCTGAAACCCCTGCTGCCGCGGAGACCATGGGGAAGAATATTTTCGTTGAGTGACTTTCCTATGAATTTCACGATCAGCGATGTGTTTTCAGCAACCCTTCAGATTCGTGCGTGGAAAACGACACAAAACCCGGCGAATCGTGTAAAAAATGCAAAAAAACAGCCTCAATTGCAGGTCAAGTCAAGATCGCAACATGAAACGCGTGAGACTCGCTAATTGATCTGAAATAGCCATTGCACCACTGCTTTGATCGCATCGCTGAGCTGCAACGGCGTGCATCAAGGCAGATGCGGCAAGGTCTTCGAAACTGAGGTTTCCCTTGGCTGCCAGACAGCGGGCACCCCAGCCAGTGGCGTGACCAGCCAGAAGATCACCCAGGCCGGTACGAGCCACCTGAGGATCAGTGTCTGTCAGCTGCCTCAAGTCGCCGCCAGGAGAAGCAATCACGCTGTGAGCACCCTTCAGCAGCACCACGGCCCCCGAGCAATCCGCGGCTGCCGCGGCCTTCTGCAGCGGAGAGTCCTGCAGGCATTCAGGGAACAAGCGCTCAAATTCACTGCCGTGGGGCGTGATCCAGGTCGGTCCGGAGCGTTTCAACAACCAGCGCCAACCACCCTCAGCGGCGGCTAGCTGATTGAGGCCATCAGCATCAATCACCAGCAGGCCGGCGAACTCCAACAGGGGCTCCGCCCATCGCTGCCAGCACCCCTGCACCATTCCAAGACCCGGCCCGAGCAAGACGGCATCCAGGCGAGCCAGATCACGCGGCGCTAAAGCCTCTCCCCACTCCAGCGATCCTTGGTGATCGGACGAGAGACCCGCCCTCAGAACCACCTCAGGCGCCTGCTGCCAGAGATGCTCTGCGACGCTTTCGGGAACACAGGCCTCAACACTGCCGGCACCAGAGGCCAGGGCGCCACGCAGCGCCAGGTGGGCTGCACCTCGATAGCGCTCACTGCCGGCAATGAGCAACAAACGCCCCCGCTGATATTTCATCGCCGCCGGCAATTCTGGTGGACGCGGAAGTCCAGCAAGATCATCAGCCCGCAGGCGCAGCTTCGCCGGTGATGACAGCGACTCAGTGAGACGCACAGGCACAGCCGGATCAATGCGGTGCAGGTGGCCCACATGCTCTAAAGCCGCGTCCTGAATGAGTCCACGCTTGATCAATCCCACGCAGAGAGTGTGCGCAGCAATCGCGGCGCCGCCTTGCATGGGGCAGCCGGAATCGGAGTCCAGGCCAGCGGGAAGATCCAGGCTCACCAAACGACCTGGCGCCTCACACTGTCTGCGTTGGAGCAGATCAGCCAGATCGCCAGGCAATGGCCGTTTCTGACCCAGACCAAAGAGTGCCTCGATCCAGAGCCCCTGTTCAGCAGGGTCAGGAGACGACTGCAAGGGAGCAGCGCCAAGCCAAAGCAAATGGCGCCAATGTTCCTGAGTGAGGGGCTGACGGAGAGGTAAGGGCGCCCAAGCCCTCACATCCACATTCGCCTCCAGCAACTTGCGAGCCACCACCAGCCCGTCTCCGCCGTTGTGGCCTGGTCCCACCAGCACCAGCACGCCGGAATCCAGCAATGGCCGACGCGCCAAAAACCAGTCAGCCATGCGCTGGCCCACCGTTTCCATCAGAGCCGCAACCGGCAGACCGCTGGCCAGCCAATCCCGTTCCAGAGTGAGCATCTGATCAGCGGAGACCAAGAGATGGTCGGCATCAGCGGGTGGCCAGATCACTACCGGGGCCCATGGCACCTCACTATGGAAAGAGAATCCCGTTGATGCCCGCCCATCCATGTCGGCAACGACGCCCAGCATTGCCGCCACGTCAGCCGGTGCCCAGGCCTTGGAGCGTCTGCAGACCTGGCCAGGTGAGCACCGCGTGGCGGTGGGGCTATCTGGTGGAGTGGACAGCTCTCTCACCGCTGCCTTGATGGTGGAGGCAGGCTGGGAGGTTGAAGGGCTCACGCTCTGGCTGATGAGCGGCAAAGGCGCCTGTTGCGCCGAAGGCCTTGTGGATGCGGCAGGAATCTGCGAGCAACTTGGCGTCCCCCATCACATCGTCGATTCGCGCGACAACTTCGCGCGCGAAATTGTGGAAGGATTGATCGAGGGCTATCAGGCTGGAATCACACCCCTGCCCTGTTCGCGCTGTAACCGGTCGGTGAAATTCGGCCCGATGCTCGACTGGGCACGGCAGGAACGGGGACTCGAACGGGTTGCCACCGGCCATTACGCGCGCATACGCCTGGATGAGTCCACCGGACGCTGGAAACTTTTAAGGGGTCTGGACACCCGCAAGGATCAGAGCTACTTCCTCTACGACCTCAACCAGGATGTGCTCTCCCGGGTGGTGTTTCCACTGGGCGAACTCACCAAACCCGATACCCGACTGGAAGCGGGACGCCATGGACTGCGCACTGCTGAGAAGCCAGAGAGTCAGGACCTCTGCCTTGCGGATCATCACGGCTCCATGCGTGCGTTCCTCGACGCCTATCTGCCACCGCGACAGGGAGAAATCGTGCTTCAGGACGGCACGATTGTGGGTCATCACGATGGCATCGAGCACTTCACCATTGGCCAGCGCAAGGGCCTGGGTGTGGCATGGAGCGAACCTCTGCATGTCTTGCGCCTGGATGCGGCGATGAATCGTGTGGTGGTCGCACCCCGAGCTGAGGCAGGTCGAGCCTGTTGTGAGGTGGGAGCCATTAACTGGGTCTCGATCGCACCGCCGGCTGCAGGCTTCAGCCGCAGAGTGGAAGTGCAGGTTCGTTACCGCAGCGGCCCGGTGATGGCCGATCTCACCTGCATCGAGGCCACAGATGCCGACATCGATGGACAACGTCCCCATCGTTGCCGACTGAGATTCGAGGAGCCTCAGTTCTCGATCACTCCTGGCCAGGCGGCGGTGTTCTACGAAGGCGAGTCCGTACTGGGAGGGGGCCTGATCCAGACCTCGTCTTAAGCAGAGCACCGAACGCGACCAGGACCATCAGCCAGAGCGGCCACTCCCGCCAGACCGCATACAGGGTCATGCTTTGCACTGATTCCACCCGAACCGGCAGCAGCCCCGGGAGCATGGCGGGCAGTTTTGCCTTAACCAGTCCGCGATCGGCAATCAGAGCCGTGGGGCCTGTATTGGCAACCGAAACAAGTGGCCGGGCGGTCTCCAGGCTGCGCAGTTGCGCCAGTGCCAGGAACTGCCGCTGCAGGAGGAGTGGATAAGGGTCGAGATTGGCCGCTGCCAGGATCCATTGCGCGCCATTCGCCACCGCCTCGGCCAGAGCGGTTCCATTGCTGATCTCGTAACAGATGGCCACCGCCGCGGGTGGGCCGCCCCAGCGCCAGAGCCTGGAGGGCTCACCGGACTGCAGGCCTCCAACTGCCGACAAGCCGGTAAGACCGGGCAAGGAGGGAGCCCATTCCCCCAGCGGCACCAGGCGATGCTTATCGATGCTGCTGGACGGCGCTGTTGTGTCTGATGTCATCAGCAGGAGCGAGCTGCGCTGCTGGCCCGCCACGAAACGGAAGCCACCACTGATCAGGGGAATCCCGCCACCCTGTTCCAGCCCAAACTTCACGGGGAGCGTGCCCTCAGGAGCGAGCAGCAGTTGGGCCCCGTCTCGGTCGGCGCTCTCCATGGCCTCACGCAATCGCCAGGGCAGCTCTGTCTGTCGACGACCGCTGAACTTCTCACGGGTGGGAATCGCCGTTTGCCACAGGGCCATCGGCAACACCTCGTCGTCCTCCGTGCCCTGAGCAACTCCCGTAATGGCCACGGCACCAAGACCATGGGCAACTACCAGGCCAAGAACACCCCAGAGCAGAAGCCGCCAGCGCTGCTCTGCTTCAACGCGAACCCCGCACAACAACTGCCAGAGCCACCAGCCCAGCAGCAGCTGAACAACGGCCAGCCCTCCGGCACCGAACCAACCGGCCAGACCTGCAAGCCAGCGATCAGCTGGGAGAACGCTGCCGCCAATACCAATCCAAAAGAGCGGCCCCCTGGCGAGAAGCGTCTCGCTCAGGCCCCAGACCAGCGACAGAACCAAGGCCTGCAGCAAGCCGCCGCGACCAGGCAGCCAGCGCGCCAACAGACTCCATCCCGCCACAAGCAGTGCTGCAGAAAGGACACAGGCCAACCAGACCAGCAGGGCAAGGGGGAGACTCAGGGGTGCCGGCACTCCCAGCCAAGTCAACGGATGCAAGGCAATCAACCAGCGATGGCTGATGGCAATCGCCACTGCAGCCCAGAGCGCCGCAGCCAGAGGTGATCGAACGACCGACCACAGCAACGCCAGGGCAGGAACCATCCACCATGGGCCTGAAAAACACAGGCCGAGTCCTGCCAGAACTCCTCCGCTCAGACCCCTGAGGAAGGATAGGGATCGGTCATTGCCCATGGTCAGCACCATTGGATGCCGTCATCCTGAATTCAGACTGACTGCGATTCTCGATGGAGACCGCCAACCCTCTTCAGCAACTGCTGCTCCGAGGTCTCGGAACCACCACCCTGGTGGCTGACCGTCTCCGTTACGTGACCCAGGAATGGGTGAGCAGTGGACGCCTCGATGCAACTCATGCCTCCGCACTTGTGGATGACGTGCTCAAGGCTCTGCGCGGTGAAACACCGGAACTGGAGCAGCAGATGGGGCGCAACCTCGAACGCAACCGTGACAACTTGCTCCAGGATCTCGGTCTCGCCAGCCAGAAGGAGCTCGATGAATTGCGAGGTCGTATCGACCGACTCGAGCAACAGCTGCGCCAACGCGATCGACAGGAGTGAGCCTGCCAGAATCAGCAGGAACGAACGGACCTCCAGTGCGCGACATTCTGATCAGTTCTGCTGTCTGCGTGGCCTGCCTGATCGTGGCTCTCGTGAGTCAGATCGTGGCTCCTTCCACAGTGATCGCCGCAGCTCCGGCAGCGCAACCTGCCATCGTTCAGACCGCTGGTCTGAACAGCGCATCCAGTCCGATGGAACTGGATCCCGATGAGACCAATCCAACTCTTTTCGCCATGGCCCCCGACTCCAACCACGCCGACGCCTCGGCACTCGGAGGCCCCATGAGCGCCGATAAAACCCAGATCCTGGCCAGCGGCCTGCGCATCACCGACATCGAAATCGGTAGCGGCCCTGAAGCCGTTGCCGGTCAGACCGTTGTGGTGCATTACCGAGGAACGCTGGAGAACGGCAAACAATTTGATGCCAGCTATGACCGCGGTAAGCCCTTCACGTTCCCCCTGGGACGCGGCCAGGTGATCAAAGGTTGGGATGAAGGTGTCCAGGGCATGAAAGTGGGCGGCAAGCGCAAGCTGGTGATCCCACCTGAGCTTGGTTACGGCACCCGCGGAGCCGGCGGCGTCATTCCTCCGAACGCAACGCTGATTTTTGATGTCGAGCTGCTCGACATCAAGTCTTGAGCGCCATTTAGGCTGAGCAGACGGCAGTTGACCATCAACCCACATGTTCCGCTCGGCACTCTCAGCCATCTTTCGCGCACTACCTGCTGAAGCAGCACAAGCCCACTGCGATGGTCCTTGTGGGGTCTACGACCCTGCTTCAGCACGGGTTGCAGCGGAAGCTGTTCTCTCAATGACCAAGAAGCTCAAGGCCATCGAAGCGCCTGCCGCAGGCGACGCGACAGCTCTCGCGCACTACAACAACACGTTTTCGCGCTACGTGGCGATTAAGGAAGAGGAAGCAACCAAGGCCAAAAAAGAGCTGATGATCCTCTGGACGGACTACTTCAAGCCCGATCACCTCGCCACGTTCCCCGACCTGCACGACACCTTCTGGAAAGCAGCAAAACTCTGCAGCGCCTGCAAGGTCAACATCGATCAAGGCAAGGCAGAGGAGCTGATGGCAGCCGTTGAAAAAATCCATGGCATGTTCTGGCAGTCCAAAGGCCGCAACGACGCCTGGGTCACCGCATCCTGAGTGCATCACCAACTGGGTGAACCACTGTGAACATTTCACTTCCAGCAGCGGGTCTAAAAGATCTGCTGCTGTTTTTTTTGGGGCGACGCAGGCTGTTCCAGGTGGAAGGAGACTCGATGCTCCCCGCTCTTCAACCCAAGCAACGGCTGCTGGTGAAGCTGCGGCCCCATGACGGCAGGTCGCCATCACCTGGAACGGTGGTGGTCTGCCATCACCCAAGCGACCTCAATCTGGTGATCACGAAGCGCGTCTGGCAGTCGAACGATGGCTGGCTGGAGCTCAGAGGCGATAACCCAACTGCCAGCACAGACAGCCGCCAATTTGGGCAGGTGTCCTTGGAGCAAGTGATCGGTGAAGTGACTGCTGTGATCCCACCGACAGATCGGTCCAGCGACGGGACCTGACTCAGCCGGACATCAACGTGCGCAGACCCTTCTCCACATCTTGCTGACGCATCAAGGCTTCACCCACCAACACCGCAGTAGCACCTGCGGCCTGAACGCGATCGAGATCAGCACGAGCGAAAAGACCCGACTCACTCACCAGCAGCGCGCCCTGGGCTTTCAGTTCGTCTGCAAACTGTTCAGCCAGTTGCTCTGTGGTGGAGAGGTCGGTCTCAAAACTGGTGAGATCCCTGTTGTTGACTCCAATCAATGGGAAACCGCCAAGAGCCAGAACCCGCTGCAGTTCTTGCGCGTCGTGCACTTCCACCAGAACCGTGAGTCCGATCGCCGCGGCCACTTTGCGAAGATAAGACAGATCCTGATCCGAAAGAATTCCGGCAATTAACAGTGCTGCATCAGCACCGGCCGCACGTGCCTGATAAAGCTGATGTGGACTGAGAATGAAGTCTTTGCAGAGCAAAGGCACATCAACGGCCTCACGCACGGCGACCAGCACATCGAAACCACCCTGGAAAAAGGTCTTGTCCGTCAACACGGACAGGCAGCTGGCACCACCGGCCACGTAAGAACGTGCGATCGCAACGGGATCGAAATCCTCACGAATCACCCCTTTACTGGGACTGGCCTTTTTAACCTCAGCGATCACAGCCGGCAGAACAGGTGCCGATCGCAACGTGGCCAGAAAATCTCTTGACTTGGGGAGTTCAGCAACACGTGCTTTCAGCTGCGCCAAGGGCAAGCGCTGACGCGCGACTTCAATTTCCTTGTCTTTCTCCCAGACGATCTTTTCGAGGATGTTGCGGGGCTCACTCTCCTCATGAGGGATGGCATATTCGAGATGAGCCACCTGAACCTTGGGATTGGGTGGACGGCGACGAAACTCCATAGCGGCAATCGTGGGAGGTGATCAGGCAGCGGCGGTGAGAGAAGCGGCAGCCTGCTTGTAGGCCGCTTCAACCACTTCGCTGAGGGTCGGATGAGTATGCACTTCGGTGGCCAGCTGACGCACACTCTGACGACGGGCCACTGCATTGGAGACCTCCTGAATCAGGTCAGCGGCATGCAGTCCATAGATGTGGGCACCAAGCACCTCACCAGTGACCTTGTTGAAGAGCAATTTCATCAGGCCATCACTCTCCAGTTCAGCCAGAGCCTTGGAATTGGCCTTGAAATAGCTGCGAACCACGCCGAGCTCGAAACCCTGATCAGCAGACTGCTGCTTGGCATCGGCTTCGCTCAGCCCCACTGAGCTGATTTCAGGATGCGTAAACGTGGCTGCCGGAATACTACGGTAGTCGATCTCACGGGTGTGACCGAGGATATTATCGACAGCCACCGTGCCCTGAGCAGCAGCGGTATGGGCCAGCATCAGCTTGCCGGTCACATCGCCGACAGCCCAGAGGTGGGATACGGGCTGATCGCCAGAGAGGACTCGCATGCCGTCGTCGATGGGCACAAATCCGCGGTTGGTTTCAACACCCAAGGCCTCAAGGTTGAGCCCTTTGCTGCTGGGCACCCTGCCCGTAGCCACCAGCACCGCATCAACCTCCAGAGTCTCAACGGGTTCACGGGTCTGCATATCAACCAGTTCGATTACTGCGGGGGAACCAGGCTTGATCGACTTGGCCAGAACGCCTGAACGGGCATCGATGTCACGACCGTCGATCAGCTTGCGCGCAGCAAGCTTGGCGATATCTGGATCGAAGGTGGGCATCACCCGATCCAGGGCCTCAATCATGGTCACCTCACATCCGAGCGCGGTGTAAACATCGGCGAATTCCAGACCGATGTATCCACTACCGATGATGGCGATCCAGCGTGGAAGCCATTCCAGGTTCACGGCCTCATCACTGGTAAACACAGTGCGTCCATCCGTCTCGATACCAGGCGGAACAAAGGGATCAGACCCGGTGGCAAGGATCACATCACGAGCCGAGAGAACCCTGTCGACACCGCTGATTTCACGGACTCCCACCCTCTGTGGAGCATCCAGGCGTCCCTGACCACGGATGATCGTGACACCAGCCCTCTCAAGCGTCTTGGTGAGGTTGCTGCGGACCGTTGCCACCAGTTCATTGGCGTGATCAGCGATCTTTTGGCGCTCAAAGCGAACGGGTGCCGCATGGATACCAAAGCTGGAGAGATGCTTGGCATCGGCAAGCTCTCGCACCCGGCCGGAGGCTGCCAACAGGGCTTTAGACGGAACACAGCCGCGATTCACGCAGGTCCCGCCCATATCGCGAGACTCGATGATCGCCACCTTCAGTCCGTGATCAGCGGCATGTTTGGCCGCATCGAAACCGCCATAACCGGCACCGATCACGATCACATCGAAGTCGAAACTGGCGTCGCTCACCCGGACAGCTGCATGGAGGCCGTCATTGTCGCCCGTCGGCGTTCCAAAAGGAGAGGAACGGCTGCTGAGGCGACATTTAGAGACTCAACCTGACTGCTGTGGGGAAGCGTGACCCCATGGCTGCAGCAGGCCTGCAGGGCTGGATGAAGACCTGCTGCCTCATTACCGAGAACCAATACGGTGGGACGGCACCAGTCCAGCTGCCAGTAAGGGATCACCGGTATCCCAGCTCCTGAGTCAGGCACCAGCGCCGCCACCACCTGAAGACCACGATCACGGGCTGCGCTGAGCTTGTCGGTCAACTGCTCGACACCAACCGCATCTGTGGGACCCAAGCGCCTGAGTGGTAGTCGCAGCACTGCTCCAACGGCTGAGCGCACCACTTTCGGAGCCAGGGGATCAGCACCTGCAGCAAGCCAGACCTCCTCAACATCGGCAGCCAGTGCGGTGCGCAGCAAGGTGCCGACGTTGCCGGGATCCTGCACACGATCAAGGGCCAACACAAACGATGGGGCGTCAGCAGACTCCGGCAGCTGGTCGATCGGCCAGAGACAGGCCACCCCATCGGGGTTGACCGTGGAGAGAGCTACTCTGAGGGCTCCATCAGCCATCGGCTGCAGATTGATGTCAGCCGCCGAGAGATCGATCAGATCCGCATGAGAGTCAAGCCAGGCTGGCGTCGCCATCACCTTGATCGGCATGGTCGGCCGACGCGGCAAAGAAAGTAGCTCTTGCAGTTGATGCGTGCCTTCGAGCAGAAGATGTCCGTCCTGCTGACGCCCTGAGGACGTCGCCAGAGAGCGAAGACGCCGAACAAGAGGATTGCGACGGCTGGTGATCAGATCGACGCCTGAACCCGGAAGCTGATTCACCTCAGAAGCTGGCGTGCTTCCGCACCTTCAACCCATCGTGAAGACTGAGTTCGCTTCCCTCGAGATCAACGCCGTTGACGGAGGCAATCTCACCCTTAATCCCCTCAGCTGAGAGGTTCTCCACCAGCTTCTTGATGACCTGATCTTCAACGGCGGCCTGATCGACCTTGTCAGGAGTCAGCGCTTCCAGAAACTTGCCAACTTTGGACGCCACAACCTCTGATGAGTTGGAGATCTTCAGAACAATCATGGGCGGTGGTTGAAGCCTTCTGAGAACAAGATAGTTCGGATGGGGAAGGTTGAACTCTTGCCGCAGTGCGGCTGTCAGCGCAGTGATCTGAGCTTTCAGGCAGCACCTGAGCTCAATCCGAGAAGAGGGGTCAATTGCGGGTGATCCCGTAAGTGCAGAGTCTCAGGTTCAGAGGCCTCCTTGAAGCAGTGCGATCAAACGCCTTCGAGGCTGAGTTTGGGTCCGAAAACGATGCGGGCTGAGATTCAACGCGTCCCATTCAGCCCTCATGCATGGAGTCAACCAGCGACACTGAAGTCACTCAAGGACATCCTTGATGATCAATCAGTGACAGAAAAGGTGCTGTCAAAATTAAGGCCGAACTCAAGAAATGACGGCGGTCTCATCGAGAGTTCGATTCAATCAATGCGGATGGGGAGACTTGAACTCCCACGACATTGCTGCCACTAGTACCTGAAACTAGCGCGTCTACCAATTCCGCCACATCCGCTGGCGTGTGTCGCTAGGCGACCCGTGAAACATACGACATCGGCACTCAGCCATTGCTTCGAACGTCAAGACAGTTTGGGGGCCGGCCGTCTAGACGGTCTCAGACATAGCCGTCAAGATAAGAATTCGGCAGGAAATAACAGGGATGACAGCCGCGGCGCCCGCGTCTCAAGACATTCTCAAGCCCCATCTTGAGATACAAGGCGGCAACAGACTGCAAGGCGAGCTCCGTGTGAGCGGCGCCAAGAATTCCGCCCTGGTGCTGATGACAGCTGCCCTGCTGACGGAAGACACGCTGACCCTCAGCAACGTGCCTCCTCTGACCGACATCGATGGCATGGAGAGCATCCTGGTTTCGATGGGAGTGAAGGTCCGGCGCAGCAGTGAAACCATCCATCTTCAGGCTTCCGACCTCACCAGCGCAGAACCTCCCTACGAACTCGTTAACGGGCTCAGAGCCAGCTTCTTCGCAATCGGTTCAATTCTCGCTCGCATGGGCCACGCCAAGGTTCCTCTACCTGGTGGCTGTCGCATTGGTGCACGCCCTGTGGTGGAGCACATCCGCGGACTGAAAGCACTTGGGGCCGTGGTGACTGTTGAACATGGCGTGGTTTCGGCCACGGTTCCTGGCGATCGCAAACGTCTGAAAGGGGCCTCGATAGTTCTCGACTGCCCGAGCGTCGGCGCCACGGAAACGATCCTGATGGCTGCAAGCCTGGCAAAAGGCACCAGCGTGATTGAGAACGCAGCGCAGGAGCCTGAGGTTCAGGACCTCGCCAACCTGCTAAATGCCATGGGAGCTCGCATCAGCGGAGCCGGCGGTCCATCCATCACCGTTGAAGGTGTGGAGCGGCTGCACGGTTGCGACTACACGGTGATTCCCGACAGGATCGAAGCAGGCACCTTCCTGCTGGCTGCCGCAATCACGCGCTCAACTATGCGCATTGCCCCAGTTGTTCCTGATCACCTCAACTCCGTGCTTCAGAAATTGCGCGACTGTGGTTGCGTTCTGGAGTTCGATGGCGATGGCATCGTCATTACCCCGGGCACCATCAAAGGCATTGACATCACCACCCAGCCTTTCCCAGGTTTCCCAACCGATCTGCAGGCACCATTCATGGCCTTGCTGGCGACAGCCCAAGGCACCAGCGTGATCACTGAAAAGATCTACGAAAACCGCATGCAGCATGTGGGGGAGCTGCAGCGAATGGGTGCAGCCATCCGTGTTCAAGGCAACGCCGCTGTCGTCGAAGGTGTTCCCTCCCTCAGTGGAGCTCCTGTGAATGGAACCGATCTGCGCGCCTCAGCCGCCATGGTGCTTGCAGGCCTTGTGGCCAAGGGCAGAACGCAAGTGAGTGGCCTGAACCACCTCGACCGGGGCTACGCCGGCATTGAAGCGAAACTCACGGCCAGCGGGGCGAAGTTGGAACGTCACTGTTCCTAAGACGCTGCTCTTAAATCCATAGCCTAAAGTTAAAGCGTGGGAGCGTGGCGGAATTGGTAGACGCAGCGCACTCAAAATGCGCCGCCTTCGGGTTTGTCGGTTCAAGTCCGACCGCTCCTATTGATCCTCAAGGTCTCCGGCAGGATTGATCTGATCACTGCTAACGCGGCAGGACTCTGCGAGAGAATGCGTGAGTCATTGATGTCCTCCGGGCAACAACCCTGAACGATCCATGGTGGAGCCAGCGCCAGTGCCCCCTTCCGATGCGGTGATGGGCACCTACAACCGCTTCGCCCTCTCCCTCCAGCGCGGCAAGGGTTGTTGGGTCTGGGATGACAAAAGCCGTCGCCACCTCGATGCCGTTGCCGGCATTGCCACCTGCACTCTGGGGCACAGCAACAGAGCGATGCGCAAGGCTCTCACCGGGCAGCTACGCAAGCTGCAGCACGTTTCCAATCTCTACCGAATTCCAGAGCAGGAAGCGCTGGCCAAGTGGCTGGTGAATAACAGCTGCGCAGACAGTGTGTTTTTCTGCAATTCAGGGGCTGAGGCCAACGAAGCGGCGATCAAACTGGCCCGGAAACACGGTCATCTGCGCCGGGGCATTGAACGGCCGGTGATCATCACTGCTGCGGCCAGTTTCCATGGACGCACGCTGGCCGCGGTCAGCGCCACGGGACAACCCAGATACCACCAAGGTTTTGAGCCCATGGTGGAAGGCTTCGAATTCTTCCGGTACAACGATCTCGCGGATTTCGAACAGCTGGTCGAGCGCCTGGAACAGAACGGTCCACGCGTGGCCGCGGTGCTGATCGAGCCTCTTCAGGGCGAAGGAGGCGTGAATCCCGGTGATCCCGAGGTGATGCAGGCGATCCGTGAGCACTGCGATCAACGCAACATCCTGCTGATCTTCGATGAAGTGCAGGTGGGGATGGGACGAACCGGCACGCTCTGGGGTTATGAGCAGCTCGGTGTTCGTCCCGATGCCCTCACCCTGGCCAAAGGCCTAGGAGGCGGACATGCCGTCGGCGCGCTGATGGTGCGCCACAACGCTGATCTTTTTGAACCGGGCGACCACGCCAGCACCTTCGGCGGTAACCCTTTCGCTTGCCAGGCCTGTCTGACGGTGGCCAGCGAAATCGAAAGGCGCAATCTGCTGCGCAATGTGCGCGAGCGGGGCGCCCAGCTGCGTGAGGGACTCAACAGGCTGGTGGACCATTTCCCCAATTATTTGGAGGGATCGCGTGGTTGGGGACTGCTTCAGGGCCTGGTCTTCAAGGAAGACTGCGGGATCACTGCGGTGGAGGTGGTGAAAGCAGCTCTGGAGGAACAGTTGCTGGTGGTGCCCGCCGGTGCTCAGGTGGTGCGCATGGTGCCCGCTCTGGTGATCAATGCCCGAGAGATCCAGGTCCTCCTCACACGCCTGGAACGCGCCCTGAACCGTGTGAGCTGAGTGACGCCACAGGGAAATCCCCCCCATGAACTGAGTGATCTGCTGCCGTGCTTTGACGTGCGTGGCATGGACCTGTCGCTGGACAGGATGACGATCGCTCTGGAGCATCTACACCAACCGGCTCGGTCGATTCCTGCCGTTCAGGTCGTCGGCACCAACGGCAAGGGGTCCATCGCCTGCCTCATCCACTACGGATTGATGGCGGCCGGTTTGTGCTCAGGCCTCACCACATCGCCCCATCTGGTGAGTTGGTGTGAACGCATCCGCGTCAACAACCAGTTGATCTCGATCACGGCCTTGCGACAGACGCTCGAGCAGTTGCAACCACTAACCGAACAATGCCGCCTCACTCCATTCGAGCAACTGATCTGCAGCGCGCTTATTCACTTCGAAGCCCAGAGGCCCGACTGGCTCGTTCTGGAAGCAGGAATGGGAGGCCGACTGGATGCCACCACAGCCCACAGTTGGCGGCCTCTGATCGCTGTGGCGTCGATCGGCATGGACCATCGCGAGCATCTGGGCCCCAGCCTTCAGGCCATTGCAGCAGAGAAAGCCGCGGCCATTGCTGAGGGTGCCCACGTGATCAGTGCAACCCAAGAACCCGAGGTCTCTGCGGTGCTCGAGCAACGAGTCCACGAGGTGCAAGGCACCCTGCAGTGGGTCGATGCACTGGATGAAAGCTGGAACCTGGGTCTTTCAGGGGCCTTGCAGAAACGCAATGGGGCCGTTGCTGCAGCTGCACTGCAGTGGATGAGCACTCGCAATGAGGTGATCTCAAGCCGAGCCATTCGTGAAGGCTTTGCAGCGGCACGCTGGCCCGGGCGCTTGCAGTGGATGCGCTGGAGGGGCTTGAGGCTGCGGGTGGACGGAGCCCACAATCCACCCGCAGCCATTGAGCTGGCACGAGAACGCTGCGGTTGGTCATCCGCTGGCAGCCGGCAGATCTGGATCCTGGCGATCCAGGCGCAGAAACAGGCACCGGAGATGCTTGAACAGCTGCTCGGCCCTCTTGATGAGGCCTGGATTGTGCCGGTGCCTGGGCATCGCAGCTGGAGCTTGGGGCAACTGACGCCAGCGCTGCCGCTGCAAGCCCATCAACTGAAGTCAGCTGAGACTGCTCTGGATGCACTCAATCAGCTGCTTGATCAGGGCTGGCCCGCATCCGCCCCGGTGATCGCCGGATCTCTCTATCTGATCGGCCAATTAATGGAAAATGGCACATTGGAGGCAGAGTGAAAGTCAAGCCACTCGCTGGAACCATGAAATCACTGCTGAAGGTGCTTGCTGCACTAACCCTGGTGATGACCTGGCTGACGCCGCTGACTGTTCTTGCCCTCGATACCTCTGCTGGGGTGGGACTTCAGGACAGGGCGCTGTTTCAAGACCGGGTGGACTACACACTCACCAATCAGAGCGATGCTGACTTTCACGACCAGCAATTAACCAACACCTCCTTCGCAGGCGCCGTGGGACGCGGCGCTGATTTCAGCGGCGCCAACCTGCATGGGGCGATCTTCACGCAGGGAGCTTTTTCAGAGGCTAATTTTAATGGAGCCGATCTCAGCGATTCGCTGATGGACCGGGCCGACTTCACCCGAACGGATCTGCGCGATGCTCTACTGATCGGTGTGATAGCTGCCGGCAGCAGTTTTGCAGGAGCCGATGTGGAGGGCGCTGACTTCAGCGACGCTCTGCTGGACCGGGATGATCAGCGCCGGCTCTGCCAGGTTGCTGAAGGCGTCAATTCCAGCACGGGTGTCTCCACCCGCGACAGCCTCAACTGCTGAACCCCCCAAGTTTTCCCGGATTGAGCAGTCCGGCGGGGTCGTAACGGTGCTTGGTGGCCACCTGATCCCCATCCACCACCCCGAGGCCACCACCTTCCACGGTGAGCACATGCGGATTGAAGATCAGTGCGCCGAGATCTCGACACTCCTGCATCAATTGCTCGAGTGCTTCAACGCCGCGCCAGCGCACCAGTGGAAGTGATGCGAGCCGCTGAACGCCCTGCTGCCTGACAGCCTCCAGATGCCAGAGCAGATCATCACCCCAGACCTGCTTGAGTGTGCTCAAACAGTCCATCTCCGGTTGGGGCAGCAGCATCTGCAGGTAGGTCCAGTCAGGATCGCGCTGGCGCAGATGCAGCGTCGTGTGATTCCAGCTCAGCTCCCGCAGACCATTGCCTTGGCGGTCGGACTCCGCCCCGAGATGGGTCAGAACAGCCCCCATATCTGCCGACAGCCGCTGAACCGTGCTCACCGCATCGGGAGCCACCAGCAGCAACAGGCGATCAGAACTGCGCTGAGGCAGATCCCACTTCGGCAGCAACTCAACCACCGCTGCCTCCAGAACGGTGCAGAGATGCAGGTCAATCGCTGCTGAACTGCAACGTCTTGCCAGCTCCACTGCCGTCGCCCAGTCCGGACAATCCACAACCACTTCCTGCCAATCAACACGCAGTGCTGTGGCCAGCCGCAGTGCCGTGATGATGCCATTGGTGCCATAGGCATGGTTCAACGCCTCGGCATCGCTGGCCTCGAGCTGAAGGACCCGCGGCTCCTGCTCCATGGTCACCACTTCCAGTCCGAGCAGGTGCCCCGGATCGCGAAGAAAGCCCCAGCGCACGGAGCCGATTCCACCGGAACCACCGGCAATGAATCCACCGATCGTTGCGCTGCGCCAGGTGCTTGGCATCAGACGCAACTGCCGGCCAAAACCGGCCAGCTCCCGATTGAGATCTTTCAGCAGGCATCCGCACTCAACCTCGGCAACGCCGCTGACCTGATCAATGGAGCGCACGGCCCTCAGCTGGGTCATCACCATCACCACCCCAGATTCCAGCGGCACGGACTGGCCGTAATTGCCCGTGCCTGATCCACGCAGGGTCAGAGGCACGGCATGACGCCGGCAGGCTGCCGCCACGCGAACAACCGCCTCCACGCTGTCCGGCCTCACCACAAGCTCTGCACGGCAGTGAGCCAACCGCTGCGACAGCACCGGCGAGTAGTCGTAGGCATCACGAGACAACCGTTCCAGTTCCTCCGGCTGCGATAACAACCTGAGGCCAGGGACTGCTGCCAGCTCAGTTCGCAGGGCATCAGGAAGCATTGGTCGGTCTGAAAGGCGTTACGACCAATCCTGCACCCAATGTCCACTGGCAAGAACCCGGCGTGGACAAGCCATCGCCAGCAACTCAGGCCAGCCAGCCTCGGGCAGATGAATCAGATCCGCCGGTGCTCCGGCCCGCAGGCACCCGTCCCAGGCAAGGCCCATCAGCCGAGCCGCATCGGTGCCGAACGGCTTCATCCCATGGTCATCCCAGGGGGCAAGTTGGGCCAGGGGGAGACACATGGCGATCAGGGCCAGAGGATCGAGCCGCCCTCCTGGGAACCAGGGATCTTGAACGTTGTCACCACCCACGGCGACGGAAACACCTGCGCGCTGCAGCTGCCGAATCGGTGCCAACGGCCGGCGCAAAGGCGTCTCGTTGTCTCGATGACCCAGCAACCAGCCATTGGTGAGCGGCAACGCCACCACCTGCAGGTTCTGACGAGCCATACGGGTAGCTAACCGCTGCAATGAACAGGCTGACAGCAGCGACAGGCTGCTGGCATGGCTGCAAGTGACAGGAACAGACAGGCTCATGCTCTCAAGCACACGCAGCAGCTGTCGCACCCCAGCCGCCGGATGGGAGGCCGCTTCATCGATATGCAGATCCACAGGGCAGCCATGTTGATCCGCAAGCTCCAGCAGTCGGCGCAGGGCACGGCGCGTCGCTCGACCTCGACATGGAGGAGCAAGAACACCGCCGATCACACCCTGGGCCTGGGCCACCTCAGCCGCCAAGTGTTGACCCTCGGGCGTCGACCAGTGCTCCACCGGCACCAGCGCAACAAGTTGCAGCTCGATGCGCTCACGCCACCGAGCTCGCAGAGCCGACAACACCTCCCAGCTGCAGTTCGCAGCAGGCCCGAGGCTGTCGATGTGACTGCGCACGGCCCTCAGGCCATGGTCCCAAGCCAGTTGCAAAGCACGTTCCGCACGCTGCTGAACCCGCTCGGCAGAGCGGGTCTCGTGTTCCCTGAAGTTGGCCGCCAAGGCTCCTGGATAAGTCCCAGCTGGATTGGGATACTCGTTCCAGGAGAACGCCTTATCTAGATGAGCATGGGGTTCCACCAGTCGGGGTAGCACCAGACCCGTGGCCTCCGATGTGGCTTTCACCGACTGGATCCTGCTGCCAGACCAGGACAGGATCACGGGAATCAGCCCATCCACATCAGCCGTTGGCGACGGATCAGAGCCCAGATCGAGCAAAGAGCGCGGACACCGTGCTCTCAGCTCACCGGATGCCAACGGAACCCCTGCTGTGCTCATTCGAGCTTGCCAGCATCCGAATGAGCGTTGAGCACCCAAAACTGACCTGCAAGTCCGAGGCTTGTAACTGAGTAGCGCGGCAATCGCAAGGCGGGCAAGAGGTTCTGACCACCCACAGTCGTGACATACACACTGGCCAGCCCGAGGTTCCAGCGACGGGTGAACTGGTCGGCCAGCAAGGCCAGCGCCGGCTCTTGATCGGCGATCAAGCGCGGACAATCACTGATCCAAAGCTGCAGCACCATCGGCAAGGTCTGACGCTCACAGACCTCCTTTGTGGCCAGATTCACCAATGTTTCCCCGGCAAAGTCCTGGTAATCGTCCCTGGTGGGATTGGTCATGAACAGAGCAGCACAGCTTCCTGCCACCACCAGCACAGCTGCAGCCACCGTTGCTGAAGGCCAGCGCCAACGAGGCGAAGACATGGGGGCGTGACTGCAGGGCGAATTGATAGATTCTTACTGACGCGGCGGGCGTCGCCAAGTGGTTAAGGCAGCGGCTTGTGGCGCCGCTATTCGGGGGTTCGAATCCCCTCGCTCGCCCTTTCAACCTTCGAGCAGGTGTTCTGTTTAAGGGCTCATCAATGCCTGAAGCAGATCATCGGCTCCATGCCGGATGGGATCCCTGCAAACAATCCCGAGACGTTCGCCCACCTGCTCGACAACCTTGAACGCCTGCTGATCATCCAGCCGAGCTGTGTTCAGTGCCAGTGCCCGAACCCTGGGAGCCGCAGGGCTGCCGATAGGGCGTGCGATGGCTGCCAGCGATTCACAGATCGCCACCAGCTCCTCCAGAGAAGGCAGCGGGATGTCCGGCAGCCGATCAATCGTGGACTGCTGAGCGCGATGCACCATCATCAGCGCCGTTGGCTGACTTCCCCTCAATAAGGGCAGGGTGGCCGTGGAACCGGGATGGCAGAGCGATCCCTGACCCTCCACGAGCAGCAGACCCTTGGGCGGCAGAGTTTTCGCCGCTGACAGCACCGCGGCCTCCACAGCACCGGCAGCGAAATCAACCCGCACCGCATCCAGAGGGACCCCCTGGCCACTGATCAGGATCCCTGCCTGACCGGTCCCCACGAAAGCGGAGGGAACTCCTGCCCGAGTGGCGGCCTCTTGCACAGCCAAACAGGCGCTCATCTTGCCGACAGCCATATCCGTTCCCACGGCCAAAATGCGCTGACAGGGGAGCGCCGCAGCGCGAGCTTTGCCAACGCCGAGTCCGGCCGGCTCACGGCGCAGGTCCCAGATCCAGCGTCCGGGTTGCAACGCTGCTTGCAACTCCTGGTCATCGTTCAGATAGCTGTGCAGACCACTGGCGATAGACAGACCAGCATCGAGTGCCGCCAACACATCGGTCCGCATGGCGTCGGGCAACCCCCCTCCTGATGGCGCCAGACCAACAACAGCAACCGTTGGTTCGTAGGGGAGCGCCTCCGCCAGATCGCGCACCACAGGCACTGGCCTGGCAATGCCTGTGACAAGGTCCAGCCGCTCTCCAGCATGCTCAGGATCAATCACAGCCACGATCGGACCAGGTCGATGGCGAAGCATCGCCAATCCGGTCTTGCCAGTGAGCGATGTCAACCCCCCGTGCTGCATCAGCACCAGAGGCATGGCAGCAAAGCCTGAAGGGCACTGAGTGATGGATTCAAAACTCAAGCGATCGCGGCCACAGCAGTGACCATGGATCTAGCAACGCCCACCAGCATGCGCGCCCAGCAAGCGAAGACCGACCCTGAAGCGTGAATCAACGGCAAGGAACTCCGATCACTGACCTGACGCACAACGCGACCACGCAACAAAAAATCATCAACTCAATGAAAAGTCACGATTTTTTGTGTCGCTAGCAGCCGCAAAAGAAGGTTTTGGAGACCAATGACACAGAACATTGTAGAAACTTGATTGTCATTGATAAGCAAAAAATATTTTTGTGTTTTGCTCAATGACGAACAGCAGTACTGATTAATATTCTCTTCAGAAGGCTGCGTTTTTCCGGGGGCACGACTCATGTCCAAAGGACTGAAAGAGGCAAGTTTTTTCGGCGCCACATTCCTGCTAGGCCTGGCCACATTGGAAACGCTGCTTCATTTCGCTGGCTTCTGAGCAGCTTTTTTGAAGCCTGAAGCACACTTCACGAGTGAATCAGCCAGTGCTTTCGGAAGTACACGATTTCATCGTGTCGATCCATTTGAGATTGCGGCAATTGAACCTCGACTGAAAAGCGAAGCGACGATGCTGCAGACGATCACAGGAACAGCATGCAGGGACCAACCTTCATTGCACTGCGCCTGCAGATCAAGGAGACAGAACAGCTGATTGTGGACCGAAGTTGAGCTGGAAAACGCTTCACAACTTCCAAGAAACCTCGAGCTAAATCGGCGGTCCATCAGGCTGCTCAGAAGAGTCTTCGATGCATGATTTTGAAAACCATGCAATAATGATTAAACGCCGAAGAGCCCAGAAGGGTCCACTGCGCGAGAACCAATAAGTCGAACTCAAATGAATCGAAGAGAAATCGCTCCCCATCGGGAGTGGAGAAGGTCTGGCAAACCTGCCAAGGCCTTTCAAATCACTGGCTACGAGTCGCCCCAGAGACGTCGTTATTTGCGTGAGCTGGCGGAACAAGAGGCCAGCCAATCAGCCTGAATCCATCGCTTTGCTGCTGATTCCCAACCCAGCAGAAATCGGAGGAGACAGTCTGTCTTGATCAAGCGGAAGCCCGAGATAAGGATCGTCCACAAGATTCAGATGACTGTCGAGGTCTGGCCAGCGGATCAATGGCAACAGCTGGCATGCCGCTCCATTGAGCAGTGTGCTGTCTGAGTAACAGCCCACCATCAGATCCAGGTTCAATCGCTCAGCGACTCTGGCCATCAGCAAGGCCTCCGTTAATCCACCGGTTTTGAGCAATTTGAGATTGACCCCATCCACATGAGGGGCCAAGCGCAGCAGATCCTTCAGATCCCAGCAGCTTTCATCGGCAACAAGCGGCATGCTGCAGTGCTCTCGCAACGCCGCAAAACCCTGCAGATCCTCCTGAGGATCAAGGCTTGCAGCGACAGGCTGCTCCAGCAGAACTACATCAGCAGCCACGAGGTCTGCTTGCATCTCCCTGGCTTGCTGCACGGTCCAACCACCATTGGCATCGACCTGAAGCTCATGGGCCTCGCCGGTCTGCTCTATGCGGGTTTGAAGGATCGACGCCACCGCCCGCAGCAGTGCCTTGTCATGGTCGAGGCCGTCAGGACTGCCCAGCTTGAGCTTGATACGGGTGGCGGGCAGTTGCGTCCACCAGCGATGGAGCCGCTGCTGCACACCCTCCACCGAAGCCAGGCCCAGGGTGACGCTGGTGGCCACAGCGCAGCATCCATCCAGGCCGAACAATCGCCAGATCGGTTGCCGCAAGTATTGACCCCACCAATCCCAGAGCACCAGATCCACAGCACAACGCGCCGGTGGGGAGAGGCTTCTCAGCAGCGGATCAACAACGCTTCGATCGGCAGGATCAAGTCTGTTGAGAGCGGGCAACGCACCCTGGAGTTCAGCCTCGATGTCGTCCAATGCATAGGAGCGGTGACCGGTGTCTAAACCACCGGTTTCACCCCGACCGTTGATCCCATCATGGCTAAGGCACAGTTCAAGCCGTTCCACAGCTGATGTGGTGCCTCGGCTGATCGCCAGAGGAACCGCCTTGGTGAGCGGAAACCGACGCAGAGACCAGCCCATGCAAGGTGCGCACCGAACTTCAAAGTGACACAGGACGTTTGTGAACCACACTGAAGGAAGGTTCCCTCGTCGGCGGTCCATCGGACGGCCCTCCGCCTTGACCGTTACCGCCTCTCCCTCAACCGCTCAAGTGCCAGGCCTGGAGCGGGGCAGTTACTGGATCACCACCTTCGGCTGCCAGATGAACAAGGCTGATTCCGAGAGAATGGCCGGCATCCTGGAGTCGATGGGGTATCGGGAGGCCACGGCCGAGCTCGACGCCGATCTGGTGCTCTACAACACCTGCACGATCCGCGACAACGCAGAGCAAAAGGTCTACAGCTACCTCGGGCGCCAGGCACGCCGGAAACGCATCAACCCCCATCTCAAACTTGTGGTCGCGGGCTGCGTTGCACAACAGGAAGGTGAATCACTGCTGCGGCGCGTGCCCGAACTGGATCTGGTGATGGGCCCTCAACACGCCAATCGGCTGGAAACCCTCTTGCAGCAAGTTGAGAGCGGTCAGCAGGTGGTGGCGACTGAAGAGCAGCACATTCTTGAAGACATCACCACTGCGCGCCGCGACAGCAGCATCTGCGGCTGGGTCAATGTGATCTATGGCTGCAACGAACGCTGCACCTACTGCGTTGTGCCCTCCGTGCGTGGCAAGGAACAGTCGCGCCTACCGGATGCGATCAGGCTGGAAATGGAAGGTCTGGCCGCGCAGGGGTACCGGGAAATCACCCTGCTGGGCCAAAACATTGATGCTTACGGCCGAGATCTCCCTGGCATTACTGCCGAAGGACGGCGCAAGAACACACTCTCCGACCTGCTTTATCACGTTCATGACGTTGAGGGAATTGAACGGATCCGTTTCGCCACCAGCCATCCCCGTTACTTCACCAGGCGTTTGATTGATGCCTGCGCCGATCTGCCCAAGCTCTGCGAACACTTCCATATCCCCTTCCAGAGCGGAGACAACGACGTGCTGCAGGCCATGGCGCGCGGATACACCATCGAGCGTTACCGCAAGATCATCGACCACATCCGTAAGCGCATGCCTGAGGCCTCTCTCAGCGCCGATGTGATCGTTGCCTTCCCCGGCGAAACCGACGCCCAGTTCAGACGAACCCTGCAGCTGATCGAGGAGATCTGCTTTGACCTGGTGAACACGGCCGCCTATTCACCACGGCCCAACACCCCAGCTGCGAACTGGGAGAACCAGCTCCCCGAGGACGTGAAAGTGGCACGTCTTCAGGAGATCAATGCTCTGGTGGAGCGCTGCGCCAAGGAACGCAATGCTCGCTATGCCGGCCAGGTCGAAGAGGTGCTTGCAGAGGGCATCAATCCCAAGGACCCCACGCAGCTGATGGGACGAACGCGCACGAACCGCCTGACGTTTTTCACTGCAGTGGGCGCCGATGGCCGGAACTATCAGCCAGGCGACCTGGTTCAGGTTCGGATCAATGCGGTGCGTTCGTTCTCTCTCAGTGGCACTCCCGTGCACGGCTGATACGTTTGCGGCGCAGACCTTCTTACAGATCTTTCCCCCATGCCGACTTCTCCTCTCCGCGTTGGCGTGGTGTTCGGAGGTGCTTCCGGGGAACACGACGTTTCAATCCGGTCGGCCTCAACGGTGATCAAAGCCCTGACCGACCCCAGCAATCGGGAGAGGTTCCAGGTGACCCCCCTCTACATCGACCGTGAGGGGCGCTGGTGGCCGGACACCATCGCCAAACGCGTGCTGGAGAGAGGAGCAGCACTGACCGATGACCATCTGCCTCAGCCACTGCCTGCACATGGACTGCGCCAGTTGCCGGTGGATCCCGATCAAATCGATGTCTGGTATCCGGTTTTGCACGGACCCAACGGAGAAGACGGCACGGTTCAAGGTCTGTTCACGCTGATGCAACAACCCTTCGTGGGTTCAGGCGTACTGGGATCCGCCGTGGGCATGGACAAGCTGGCTATGAAAGCAGCCTTTGCAGACGCCGGCCTCTCCCAGGTTCCTCATGTCGGAGTCAACGCGGCTGACCTTAACAATCCAGAGCAGCTGGAACGCCTGCTGATCAGGCTGGAGAAGGAGCTCGGCTATCCCTGCTTCGTGAAGCCCGCCAACCTCGGCTCATCCGTGGGCATCAGCAAGGTGCGCAATCGCGATGAACTCCTAGCAGGTCTGCGACTGGCAGCGGAACTCGATCCACGCTTGGTGGTGGAACAGGGCGTCACGGCTCGGGAGCTGGAATGTGCCGTCCTGGGGCGTGCGCAGCTGAAGGCTTCCGTTGTGGGTGAAGTGCGGTTCGACGCCGATTGGTACGACTACGAGACCAAATACACCGAAGGACGCAGTCAAACGCTGATCCCGGCACCCCTGCCCGATACCGTCAGCCAGCGGGTTCAGGCCATGGCCGTTGCTGCCTGCCGGGCCGTTCACGCCTACGGACAGGCACGTGTGGACGTCTTCTACGACGAAGCGAATGGGCAGATCTGGCTGAATGAGATCAACACACTGCCGGGCTTCACCTCTCAGAGCATGTATCCCACTCTCTGGGAAGCCTCCGGTATTCCTTTGCCACAGCTAGTGGCGGAGCTGGTGGCTACAGCGCAAGAATGAGCCCTCTGCCTCTGCTGCTGCCGCGATGATGCACGGTTTGCTCTGGTTCCCGCTGCTGCTGGTGTTTGTGCTGCTGGCGTCCTTGGGCTGGCTGGAGCGACGACGCCAGAATCTGTTTCGAGTCTGGAGCGAAGCATCCGAGCTGGCCAAACTCGATGGCTGCGGCGCAGCACGGCTGAAGAACGGTGAGCTGTGCTGGAGCAGTTTCCATGCCGGCAGCTTCAAGGATGAAGGTCGCTTTGTGATCAAGACACTGGAATTGGTGGAGTTGATGTCGCTCTCCTCTGGTGATGCACCGCTGGCCCATGAGTCTCAGGGTCGCTGCCGCCTGAGGCTGATCGGTGAAGGCCAACAGATGGACGTGCCCTTCTCGGATGCGGAACGGGCCCGCCGCTGGATGAATCAGTTGATGGCGAAGGCTCGTTGCGACCTGTGATGGCCCGCTCCAAAGCCAACAAACAGGACAGCAGCAACAGCAGCGCTCCCCTTCCTCCAGGCGTCGAACGCCGGCGCAGGCTGCGCCAGGAAAAACGCCAGGAGCAGTTGATTCAGAGCTGGCGCATCTTGCTGTTTGGCGGAGTCTCAAGCGGACTGATCTTGGTTCTGCTGAGCACCGGCTGGAGCTTGCGCTCGCAGCAGCAGCTCACAGTCCGAGGCAGCGATCGCCTCGGGAGTGATGCGGTGGTCAAAGCGGCCGGACTGCGCTTCCCAAGGCCCTTAATCACCTTGGAACCAGGACGTCTCGAGCGCCGATTGCTGGCCGAACTCCCGGTGCAGTCCGTGTCGGTGCAGCGCCGTCTTGTCCCGCCCGGTCTGGAGATCGAGCTCAAGGATCGTCGTCCAATCGCGGCGGCCAGCCGCATGGGGGCCCGCGGCAAGGAACAGGGCATGGTCGACGTTGAAGGACATTGGATGCCACTCACAGTTGCGCGCCAAGGAGAAGCCCCCGCCAGTGCGGTGCGAGTGGAGGGGTGGATTCCCAGCCGGCGTTCGATGATTGCGAAGGTGCTGAACAAACGAGATCAGCTGGGCAGTCCGTTGACGGTGATCCATATCGCCCCAGATGGTGACATCAGCTTGCGCACGCAAACTCTGGGTCTGGTGCGACTGGGCTCCAATGAACGTCTGCTGGATCAACAGCTCAGCACCATCGCCCTGCTGTCAAAAAGTCTGCCCGAAACCCTGCGAGGCAAAGCCAGCAGCGGCATCGATCTTTCAGACCCTTCCAAACCCGAATTGCAGTTGAAAGCGGATCCGAAACAGAAAACGAGCAAACCCTGACCAGAGGTTGCAGCGTGCTGAAACCACAACGAGTGTTATTTGAATTCGGCGATTGTGGCTCGCAGGGACATAATGCACACGCACCTCAATGGTTCGACGACGGCGATGGAGATGGTGAGCGGTCAGATGTCCCCTTCTCCTGATTCAGCAGGAATCCTTCCCTCTCAATCCGCCCGAATTGAAGTCATCGGCGTTGGTGGCGGTGGCAGCAATGCTGTGAACCGCATGATTCAAAGCGACCTCGAAGGGGTTGCATACAGAGTTCTTAACACCGATGCACAGGCCCTGCTCCAATCATCGTCAGAACATCGCGTTCAACTCGGGCAGACGCTGACACGTGGCCTCGGAGCTGGCGGTAACCCCAGCATTGGTCAGAAAGCAGCTGAAGAATCCCGCGCTGACCTGCAGCAGGCACTGCAAGGTGCTGATCTTGTCTTCATTGCAGCCGGCATGGGTGGTGGCACGGGAACCGGTGCGGCACCCGTGGTCGCTGAAGTCGCAAAGGAAAGTGGCGCCCTCACGGTTGGCATCGTCACCAAGCCCTTTGGCTTTGAGGGCCGTCGTCGCATGCGCCAGGCCGATGAGGGCATCGCCCGGCTTGCCGAGCATGTGGACACGCTGATTGTGATTCCCAACGACCGTCTCCGCGATGCGATTGGCAGTGCCCCTCTTCAGGAAGCCTTCCGCAGCGCAGATGATGTTCTGCGCATGGGTGTGAAGGGCATCACCGACATCATCACCTGTCCAGGCCTGGTGAATGTTGACTTCGCTGATGTGCGCTCGGTGATGACGGAAGCCGGCACTGCTCTCCTTGGCATTGGCGTCGGATCCGGCCGATCGCGTGCGATCGAAGCCGCCCAGACAGCAATCAATAGCCCTCTGCTTGAAGCTGCTCGCATCGATGGTGCCAAGGGTTGTGTGATCAACATCAGTGGTGGCCGCGATATGACCCTTGAGGACATGACCAGCGCCTCCGAAGTGATTTACGACGTGGTGGATCCCGAGGCCAACATCATTGTTGGAGCCGTGGTGGATGAACGTCTCGAAGGAGAGATCCACGTGACTGTCATCGCCACAGGGTTTGAGAATGGTCAGCCCTATCGCACCGAGAGAAGTGTTCCGCGCGCTGCCACGTCTGCTTTCAGTCCCGCTGAATCTCAAGATTCAGGTGCTCGCATTCCTGAATTCCTGAGACAGCGTCAGCAACGCCAGGATGGCGGCCAGAACAACTGACTCAGCGTGCAGTGCACTGATTGTGATGCCCGACTCTGGTTGTCCGGAGTCTTCTATTGCAATGTGGTGACCCGGAGTCCACGCCTGTCCAGAGCATCCCGTGTGGCTGCTGCCTTCCGGTTCTGACCAAGTTTGGGCGTCTGAACCGCATAGGTCCGAGTCATCTGTGATGTTAGCAATGGAAGTCCGCTGATTTGAGAAAGCGGTTGCGCGCCTCTGACCTGATCCGGTTCAAGCAGACCGGCCAACCGATCACCATGCTCACCGCCTGGGATGCTCTGAGCGCCTCCCTGGTGGAGGACGCCGGCGCTGATGTGGTGCTGGTGGGAGATTCACTCGCCATGGTCAGCCTCGGTCACAGCACAACCCTTCCCGTCACGCTGGAGCAGATGCTGCTGCACACCCAGGCGGTCTGCCGCGGTTTGAGCAAGCCGTTGGCCCAACAACCTCTGGTGATCACCGACCTTCCCTTCCTCAGCTACCAGTGCGGATTGGATCGCGCGGTAGCCGCAGCAGGAAGCCTGATCAAACAATCCGATGCAGCGGGAGTGAAGCTTGAGGGCGCCGAACCCGAGGTGTTGGCGGTCATTGAGCGCTTAGTTCGCACGGGAATCCCTGTCATGGGGCACCTGGGATTGTTGCCTCAAGCGGTCCACAGCCTTGGCTACCGCCGTCAGGCCAGGGATCCACGCAGCCAGGAACGCCTCTTACAGCAAGCTTCGGAACTGGAGTCGGTGGGGTGTTTTGCGATGGTGCTCGAGCACGTTCCCTCCGAACTCGCGAGCCAGGTGAGGCGGCATCTGGCCATCCCGGTGATCGGCATCGGAGCAGGGGATGACTGTGATGGGCAGGTGAGCGTGACCGCCGATCTACTTGGGCTGACCCGCTCACAACCACCTTTCAGCCAATCTCGGATGGATGGTCGAGGCCTTGGGGTCAAGGCTTTGAGCAGCTGGTTGGATGATCAGCGTCAGCACTCAGCTCCTCCCACCACTCCACCAGCTCCACAAGAACCGCATTGCTGACAGCCATCCCCAGAGGATCGGTGAGCTGCCAGCGAGCGCCGCGCTTGCGCAGCAGGTCTGTTAAGAGAAATCCTGCCCAGCGATCCTCCAGTTGAGGCAGCCAGCGACTGCAAGCTTGCAATGACCAGCCGCAACTCAGGGCTTGTTCCAGCAGGTCAACGCCTTCATGTCGCCTGAGCCCCACGAGCAGACGGTCCTCCAGGCTCATCGGCAGGGCCAACCCCTTTTGCAAAGACGAATGCGGACCGTCCCTCTGCTGCTGGTCGAGCCATTGCCCATAGGCTTCACGGGTGCGCGGTCTCGCGAAGCGCTCACCCCAGGGAGCACTGGTGGCACCCAAACCAAAAGCCCACCAACCGGCTCCGCTCCAGTACACACGGTTATGCCTGGAGGCATGGCCTGGCCTGGAGAAATTGGAGATTTCGTAGCGGCAGTAGCCAGCCCTAGCCAAGCGATCACTGGTGGCGGCAATCCGATCGGCAGCGCCGTCCTCATCGGGCAACTCCAGCTCACCGCGTTGCTCCAGCTTTGAGAACACCGTGCCAGGTTCCACGCTGAGGTCATAAATGGAGAGATGGGGAGCACCCATGGCAACTGCACGCTCCAGCTGAACGGCCCAGGCGTCGTCGCTCTGATTAGGCAAATTGCGAATCAGATCAAGGCTCCAGCTACGCAGAGCTCCATTTTCAACGGCTCCATGGAGCCATTCACAGGCTTCCAGCAGATCCGAGCGGCGATGACGGCGACCGAGGGCTTCCAAAACCTGGTCGTCAAAACTTTGACCACCCAAACTCACCCGATTCACACCGCAGCGCAGCAAGGCCTCGAGATCCATCCGCTCAAAGCTGGCAGGATCCATTTCCAGGGTGATCTCAGATCCGCTCTGCAAGCCGAAACGCGCCCTCAGGGCATTGAGCACACGCCACACCTGTTCAGGGGTCAGCAGCGAGGGTGTGCCTCCTCCGATGTAGACGGTGGCCAAAGGCGGCCCCATTGGAGAACATTCGATTTCCTGCAGCAGCTGGCCGAGATATGTCTCTATTGAGCGACTCCCAGGCCCACCTTGGGCATCCGCCTTGTCTCCCAGCGGCACCACCGCGAAATCGCAGTAGAAGCAGCGCCGATGGCAAAACGGAATATGGATGTAAGCGCTGCGGGGCGCGGGTGCGGTCATCAGCCCGAGCCAGGAGAGTGAGAATGGTGCATGCTGCCTGCAACTGGACTGGGCAGTGAGAACCCAACCTCATGGTCGAAGCGCTCATCATCATCCTGTTCCTGATCTCCGGGACGGCCACCGGCTGGATGGGCGTGCATCTGCTCCCGCAGGAATTGCTGGATGACACCAACGCCCAGCAGGTCCGTTTGGGACTGAGCGCCAGCGGTGCGGTCATCGGCCTGGTGGCCGGAGTGGTGTTCCGACGGCTGCGGCAGCGACTGATGAATCAGGTGCGCACCATGCCCACCGATCTACTGGTGAGCAGGGCTGTTGGACTGATCCTTGGCCTGCTGGTAGCCAACCTGCTGCTGGCACCGATTCTGTTGCTGCCTCTTGCCGGTGCCAGCTCTCTGGTGAAACCCCTGGCAGCGATTCTCAGCAACGTGTTTTTCGGTGTGCTGGGCTACAACCTCGCCGAGGTGCATGGACGGACGCTGCTGAGGCTGTTCAACCCAACCTCCACGGAGGCCCTGCTGGTGGCGGATGGTGTGCTCACACCAGCCACAGCCAAAATCCTCGATACCAGCGTGATCATTGACGGCCGTATTCAGGGAATGATCGGCTGCGGACTGCTGGAGGGGAAGGTGATCGTGGCCCAGACAGTGATCAACGAAATGCAGCAACTCGCCGATTCCAACAACATCGAGAAACGCGGCAAGGGTCGACGCGGTCTGAAGCTGCTCAATGCGCTACGCGAGACCTACGACAAACGTCTGGTGATCAACACGACCCGCTACGACGGAGCAGGCACCGATGATCGCCTGCTGCAGCTCACGGAAGACACCGGCGGCACGCTGGTGACGGCGGACTTCAATCTGGCTCAGGTGGCGCGGGTGAAGGATCTCAAGGTGATGAACCTCAGCGAACTGGTGATCGCCCTGCGCCCTGAAGTGCAACCCGGAGATGAACTCAACCTGAAGATCGTTCGCGAAGGCAAGGAGGAACACCAGGGCGTGGCCTACTTGGAAGACGGCACGATGGTGGTGATTGAAAACGCACGAGCTGCAATTGGTGAACGACGGGCCGTGGTGATCACGGGAGCCTTACAAAATCCAAGCGGCCGGATGGTGTTCGGTCGGCTCAACAAAGAAGGCGAAACAACCGCCACCAGCAAGAGCATTCCTGGAGCAAAACCGCCCCGCAAAAATCGACGCAATGAGCGTCCAACCCCAGAGTCCCGCTAGGCTCCACCGACCACGGCAGCCCGACGCGGATGACCACATCAGCTCCTTATTACGGCGATTCGTCGGTGATGCGGACCCCGCCCCCAGATCTCCCTTCATTGCTGCTCAAGGAGCGCATTGTCTATTTGGGGCTACCGCTCTTTTCCGATGACGACACCAAACGTCAGGTCGGACTCGATGTCACTGAACTGATCATTGCTCAGCTTCTTTTCCTGGAATTTGATAACCCTGACAAGCCGATTTACTTCTATATCAATTCAACTGGTACCAGCTGGTACACCGGAGATGCCATCGGCTTTGAAACGGAAGCTTTCGCGATCTGCGACACCCTCCGCTACGTGAAACCGCCGGTCCACACCATCTGCATCGGACAGGCGATGGGCACAGCAGCTGTGATTTTGTCTGCCGGAACCAAAGGACACCGCGCAGCCCTGCCCCACGCCTCGATCGTGCTGCATCAACCCCGCAGCGGAGCCCAAGGCCAGGCAACGGACATTCAGATCCGTGCCAAGGAAGTGCTGCACAACAAGCGAGCGATGCTTGAAATCCTGTCGACAAACACCGGCCGCAGCGTGGAGGAACTCTCGAAGGATTCCGATCGCATGAGTTACCTCACTCCAGACCAGGCCAAGGACTACGGGCTGATTGATCGCGTGCTCTCCAGTCGCAAGGAGCTACCAGCTCCCGTTCCGGCCGGCTGATCCAGGCCTCCTCCCTCACGTTTCACTGCTTTCTCTTCATCCCACCAGGACTCATGCCGATTGGAACCCCCAGCGTCCCCTACCGCCTCCCTGGCAGCCAGATGGAGCGCTGGGTGGACATCTACACCCGATTGGGAGTGGAGCGAATCCTCTTCCTGGGTTCCGAGGTCAATGACGCAGTCGCAAACAGCCTGGTTGCCCAGATGCTCTACCTCGACTCCGAGGACAGCAGCAAGCCGATCTACCTGTACATCAACTCCCCGGGCGGATCGGTCACAGCAGGGCTGGCGATTTACGACACCATGCAATATGTCAAGAGCGACGTTGTCACCATCTGCGTGGGTCTTGCGGCGTCGATGGGAGCCTTGCTGTTGGCGGCGGGCACCAAAGGCAAGCGATTGGCCCTTCCCCACAGTCGGATCATGATTCACCAGCCTCTGGGCGGAACTGCCCAAAGACAGGCCAGCGACATCGAAATTGAAGCGCGCGAGATTCTGCGCATGAAAGAGATGCTCAACCGCTCGATGGCGGACATGAGCGGCCAGAGCTTCGAGAAAATCGAGAAAGACACCGACCGCGATTACTTCCTCAGCAGCGAGGAGGCCAAGAACTATGGACTGATCGACCGGGTGATCGCCCACCCCAACGAGGCCTGATCGATCCGGCTCTTGCGTAAGCTCTGTCGTTACCAAGCTCCACGTTCATCGTCCGGATGGCTCAGCTTTTTTACGACTCCGATGCCGATCTCTCGCTGCTCAACGGCAAGACAGTTGCCATCATCGGCTACGGCTCTCAGGGCCATGCCCACGCCCTGAACCTCAAGGACAGCGGTGTGAACGTGGTGGTCGGCCTCTACGACGGAAGCCGCTCCGCTGACAAAGCCAAGGCCGACGGCCTGGAGGTTCTGAGCGTCTCGGATGCTGCTGCCAAGGCGGACTGGATCATGGTGCTGCTGCCCGATGAGTTCCAGAAAGAGGTCTATGACAAGGAAATCGCGCAACATCTCAGCGCTGGCAAGGTCCTCAGCTTTGCCCACGGTTTCAACATCCGTTTCGGCCTGATCCAGCCTCCCGCCGATGTGGATGTGGTGATGATCGCCCCCAAGGGCCCAGGTCACACCGTGCGTTGGGAATATCAAAACGGTCAGGGTGTTCCTGCACTGTTCGCGATTGAGAAAGACGCCTCCGGCCATGCCCGTGGCCTGGCCATGGCCTACGCCAAGGGAATCGGCGGCACCCGTGCCGGCATCCTGGAGACCAACTTCAAAGAAGAAACCGAAACCGACCTGTTCGGCGAACAGGCCGTTCTCTGTGGTGGCCTGTCCGAACTGGTGAAAGCCGGCTTCGAGACCCTGGTCGAAGCGGGTTACCAGCCTGAGCTGGCCTACTTCGAGTGCCTGCACGAAGTGAAGCTGATCGTGGATCTGATGGTGAAGGGTGGTCTGTCAGCCATGCGCGACTCGATCTCCAACACTGCCGAGTATGGCGATTACGTGAGTGGCCCCCGCCTGATCACCGCCGACACCAAAGCGGAGATGAAGCGAATTCTCTCTGACATCCAGGACGGCACCTTCGCCAAGAACTTCGTGGCTGAGTGCGAAGCCGGCAAGCCCGAGATGAACAAGATTCGCAAGCGCGACGGTGACCACAAGATCGAGGAAGTGGGCAAAGGGCTGCGTTCGATGTTCAGCTGGCTGAGAGCCTCCTGATCAGGGCATCATTCAGCCCTTTCTGCTGGTGATTGCCGCGGCCGGTCTCGACCGGCTGATCGGTGATCCCCTCTGGTCCCCACACCCTGTGGTGTGGATGGGTCGTTGTATCAGCACACTGCGGCGCAGCGTTGAACATTGGAGCGGTGGGCACCCGCGGTGGCTCCGTCTGGGTGGACTAGCCATCACGCTCGTTCTCACCCTTGGCAGCGCCAGCATCGGTTGGCTGATCGAACGGATGGCCCTGCAAACGGACGGCATACTCCAGAGCGTCGCTCTGCTGGCACTGGTCGCTGGCCTTGCCAGTGCTCTGGCAGCCAAAAGCCTTGAACAAAGCGTGCTGAATGTGATCGCAGCCCTCCCCCGCGAAGGGAGAGGCAGTCTCTCAACGGCACGAGAGCAGCTCAGCTGGATTGTGGGCCGCGACACGACCTCACTCAGTGGAGACGAGATCCTGCGCGCCACCGCCGAAACCGCCAGTGAGAATGCGGTGGACGGGCTGTTCGCACCGCTGTTCTGGATGTTGGCGGGTGCAGCTCTCTGGAGCCTTGGATTGAGCGACGCTCCAGGGCCACTAGCCCTGGCCTGGGGATTCAAGGCGGCCAGCACCCTGGATTCCATGCTCGGGTACCGCAGAGGAACGCTGCGCTGGCTGGGCACGGCAGGCGCAAGACTCGATGACCTGCTGACCTGGCTGCCCTGCCGCTTAGTGATGCTGAGCCTGCCGCTGGTCAGCATGCCCTGGCGCCAGTGGCCAGCTCTGATCAGATCGGCTGAATCCGAAGGCCAGCTCGATGCTTCACCGAATGCAGGACGCTCAGAAGCGATCTATGCGCACTGTGCAGGCGTGCAACTCGGCGGCAGGAACCGTTACGGCGATCATTGGGTGGAGAAACCACTGCTTGGAGCTGATCAGCCCAACGCAGACCCGCGAGGGATCAGCAGAATCCTGGAGCTGACTAGACGACTTGAACTGCTTTGGATCCTGATGGCAGCCATGTTGAGCTGGAGCCTGCAGGCGCGTGCTCAGTAAGCACCACGATCCATCGGCAGCAACAACACGCCGAACGTGCGCAGGATGATGGCCAGGTCAAGCAAGAATGAACGTCCGCGGGCGTAAGCCAGATCAAGCTTGACACGCTTGTCATAACTGAGATTATTTCTGCCGCTCACTTGCCAGAGGCCAGTCAAACCAGGCCGGACCGCCAGGACTTCATCCATGTAGTCGCCATAGCGAAAGATCTCTTCGTTCACGATCGGCCGTGGTCCGACCACACTCATCTGACCACGGAGAACATTCAGGAATTGAGGCAGCTCATCAAGGCTTGAGCGGCGGAGAAACCTGCCGATTGGCGTAATGCGTGGATCGTTACGCAGTTTGAAATCTCGTTCAAATTCAGCGCGCAACTCTGGTGAACGCTGCAACACCTGGGCAAGAACGGCATCGGCATCAGGCCGCATCGTGCGGAATTTGATGCACCCAAAGCGTTGATAGCCGCGCCCGACCCGTTTCTGCACATAAAACACTGGGCCCGGTGAGCTGAGCTTCACCAACACAGCCAGCAGCAGAAAGAGCGGAAAGCCCAGTCCAAGCACTGCCGCTGAAAACGCAAGGTCACCAGAGCGCTTGAGCGATCGACCAATCTTGCTCTGAGCACCAACAATGGTGCTAGCAGGAAGATCCGAAGGCGGAGCTGTCATCAACTTCAGGTGACGACGTGATGCGCGAAGGCGCAGTGCCGTTGCGGATGCTGAGAGGAGGGTCTGACGAGGAGTATCAACCACGGAATGTCCCTCTCGTCTCCAACCAATCAACCTGAAGGCCAAACATTCGTCAGCTGCAAAGGGCCAGTAACCGCAACGGCATAGAAGCACATCGCGGCCCAACCGGTGACATCCAGATGCGCCTAAAAGCGCAGAATATTGATCAAGAAGTCTCTCAGGCGATTGCCGTCTCACGTCCCACTCCCGAAGCTTGAGGTATGGCAACCACCAGCACTGCTCTCAACGGCCTCCTAGAGGAAGCTCTCCAGGAAGCCTCAATTGGAGAAACCGATCACTTCCACTGGCATGCCACAGCCGTGGGAATCGCCGCACTGTGGAGAGAGGAAAAGCCCCCGAACACCCCTCCCTTCGATGAAGCAGTCAGCGAAGGCCTAGAGGTCGGCCTGGATTTGAGTAGAGAGGAGAGGGAGTTCCACCAGGTCAAGGAAGGATTGGTGCTGCTATTCCACTCATAAGAGAGCAAAATCGAGCACCTGAAGAGGCAACAGCACTAAGGAGAGCAATACTTACAAAATCAATCCACCATCACGAAAACATCTCATTCCACCCTGCATCAGAAGCGCAAATCAGGGGCTAACTGCTAAAGTACTTTAATCAATCAATTTGACGATGAAGATTTATCTGCCGGTCTTTTCTTATTCAGCCTCATGCAAAACATTTGACCTAAATACAGAGCACAACCCCGGAATCGGAGGCACACAGCACGTCACAGTCCTACTTGCCTCAAGACTGGCAAGAGCGAAGCCACAATGGAACATCTATTTAGTAAACTATTCTCCAATCAACATTTTAAATGCAAGTCAAAATTTAAAACAAGTCAGCTTCACGAGCTTAGAGCATTTTTGTCAATTCCTAAGCAGCCCAGCAGAGACCGGCTCTCGCGCAATAATAACCGCATTACTCCTGGAAACGTGCAAGCTTGCAGAGCTGAAACTTATATCCAATAGAGTATTTTGCTGGCTACATCACCCCTTTCACTTCAAGCACAAGCTTCGACAAGCAGACTTTTTGGCATACATCAACCAAGGATCTTATCAGCACTCATCCAATTGCAGATTTTACCCAAGATGCATAATCATACAAAACATTTTTTCGCCAGCAAACAAATCTAACACAGAGAGTTCAATAGAAACAAGACAAGACTTCCCTCTTCGACTCGTCCACCTGGGCGCACTAGTTCCAGACAAAGGACTACTTCACATTGCCAAACAATGGAAAAGAATAAAAAAATTATATCCAAACGCCCAGCTGAATATAATCGGCTCAGCATTGACCTATAACTCTTGGAATGATGTTCATCAGCTAGTACCTGCGAACCCTAGTTACGCTAACCAAATTTTAAAGTACATTCCAGAGTCCGATATTGCCGAAGGCCACTGCAAGTTTCATGGCAACCTTGGCCTTGAGAAGGATGAAATCATCGAATCATCTCATCTTGCTCTCCAAAACCCAACCGGCATTCGCGAATCATTTGGTGCAGCGACTTTTGAATGCATGGCGCTTGGCACACCAGTCATAGCATCTGGAGATTATGGAATGCATGAAGCGATGCAATATTTTCCTGAATTAACAATCCAAAGAACCAGCCAACTGGCAGGAATAATTCGAGAAGCCTGCTCAGATACCAATCGGTACAAAGAACTACAATGCAGATCATTAGCAGTTGCAAAATTGTTTTCTCTGAATTCAGAAGCAGCTACGTGGAAATGGATCAGAGTTCTTCAAACAGAGAAACGCGAAATAACTGCGGACAGTATTATTTACCCTGGCTTCAACAGCAGCACTCTCAAGGCCATAACAAAACTGAATTACAGAAGAGTCAACGGCGTCCTAAGAACAAGCATCAAAAGTGCAACTAAATATTGTCTGCGAAAAACAAGATAAATACCAGGATTTCTACTCACACAATCGGGATACATCCTGGTGTTCGGCGAGACTATCCAGGACTAGAAAGAACTAGAACAGTCCCCGACCGCAAAAGGGTTGGGACGACGCGGAGCTTCTTAGGACTTGCTTGGAACGGAGAGGGTGGGATTCGAACCCACGAGGGTGTTACCCCTACACGATTTCGAGTCGTGCGCATTCAACCGGGCTCTGCCACCTCTCCAAGCGCTTGAAGCGCATTCCCACTTTAGTAGGCAGCCCTCTCGCACCCTGAACACTCAGCCCGATTGAAGGCGAAGATCACTGCGACGCAGTCGTTGAACTCGAGTTCCAAAGCGGACGTTCAACATGCGACCCCGCTGGTCAGCGACGCCAACACTCAGTCCATCGCTCTGGAGACGCTGCCCTGGCGTAAGAGGAAGCCGGCCTCTCTGTTCAACTTGAAGCGTGCGCGCCAATGCGTTCCAACACACCTGCTGATCCGTACCCACCGGATCGAGAACCGCAATCCAATCCAGCCGTTGATGGCCGAGCCCATGACTCAGTCGCGTCGCGATTCGACAACTGAGGTCATCACCATGGCGGCTCAACAGGGCCGCCCGACCTCGGTGGCGCAACACCAACCACTGACGACCCCACTGCTCCACACGAATCAAGTCGTCCCGCAGCTGAACATGAACCTGCAGGCATACCGCCAACAGAAACCACAGCTGCGAAAGGCCACGCCAGCGCTGCTGAGCAAGCAATAGCCAAGGGAGCAGCCCCAGCGCAAACAACAACACAAGCAAGGGATGCACCGGCCCTGTGAGCATCTGAGCCCCTGGACACTGAATGATCCAATTCACCAAACTGATCAGCCACCAACTCAACTGCTGCACAGGCCAGATCAAGCCAGGCAACAGAGCAGCGCTCAGAGCAGCCGCCAACAGCAACAGCAGCACCATCACTGCCAGTGCCATGGCGGCCAGGGTGAGTGGAGCTAACAACGGAGCAGCAAGCAGATTGCTGAGCAAGGCGTAAAGCGGCGCTGCTCCGAAATACAGCAATTGCAACGACAGGGTCCAGAACAGAGCAGCAAGGGGAATCGAAAGCGCCGGAGCCAGTCTTTGCAATGGCTGGGGCCAGTTCTGAACGATCCATTGCTCCAGGGGGCCGGCCGAAATCACCAGGCCAGCCGTCGCCGCTGCATTGAGCTGAAAGCCTACGGAACGCCCCCAGGCTGGATGCACCAGCAGCATGAGCACCAGGGTGACCAGGAGAGCCCCCAGCGGGCGACTGCGATGTCCGCTCTCACGAATCAGCAGTGCCTCAGCACCCATCAACACTGAGCGCACCACGGATGGCTGGATGGCTGCGCGCCCGCAAGGGCAAGAAACAACGCCATGGCTCCACTCCCCGCAGCAAGCCTTAAGGCCGCAGGCAAGGTCCTGGTGCAAGCGAGTGCTCTGCCCAACAGCACAGAGAGATGAAATCCGGTGCCGCCAGAGCGTGCGATAACCCAGCCACCCGAAATCCCTCGCGCAGGCTTCGCGGCAAGGACACCTGAGCAGCTTCAAGCACCAGAGCCGCGAGCAAAACTCCCGACTGCTCCCCGGCAAGGTCAGTGAAACGCTCAGCAATCGTGCGGCGTGCATCTGCCAGAGGAGTCCAGTCCTGCCGCAACACGTGCATGGCATCAGTGCGCAGACGACTCCACGTTCGTTGCAGAGCCAGTCGCTCATCACCACGGGCCAATAGCGGGTGCGAGCCAGGTTGAGGGCGGCGCAATTCGCCCTCAAGCTCGAGCCATGATCCAGTCAATAAAGGTGTCGTGCACAGGTCGATGGTGAGCTCCGTTCGGCCTCGACTGAACTGGCCATGGAGGCTGCTGACATCCAGCAGAGACCGGCAGAGACCGTTGGTCACAGCACCGTCAGCATGGATGCGGACCACGAGGCGCACCGCGAGTGGCGTGCCATCACGAGGAATAAACAGGCTGGGATCTCCTGACTGAGGCTGGGGCATGGCCCCAGCTCCACAGCGAGCGCTAACGAGACAGAGCATCAAAGCGAGACCCGCCATAACCTTTCTCGGCCGATGACTGGCTCGCCCCCAGGCAACCAGTCCGCCGACCAGAAGCGCCACCAGGCTCAACCACTGCGCTGGGGAGCGAACATAGGTCGCCCCTATGCAGGCCATGAACAGCAACAACCCGGCACTGAACACCGGTTTCATTCAGCACGATCGGAGTTGTTGCGAGAGTCCCCCCCCCCGCGATCAGACGGCGGTGGCTGCTACGGCAGCAGCAGCGGCGGGCTGCTTCAGCAATGGGAACCCCAGCACCTCCCGCTCAGACAGCCAAGCCTCGGCAACCTTGCGGGCCAGGTTTCTGATCCGACCGATGGTGGCTGTGCGCTCCGTCACCGAGATCACCCCTCGAGCCTCCAACAGGTTGAAGGTATGGCTGCACTTGAGCACAAAATCCAGGGCGGGCGCAGGCAGATTGCTTTCAATGAGATCAGCAGCTTCCGCTTCATAGATCGCGAACAACTGCTTGAGGCGCTCAGGGTTGGAGGCCTCAAAGTTGAAATGGCACTGTCCTTTCTCAAAAGGAAGCCAGATATCGCCATAACTACGGTCGGCATTCCAGCTCAGATCCCAGATGCTTTCGACGTCCTGCAAATACGTCGCCAAACGCTCAAGCCCATAGGTGATCTCAATCGACACCGGCTTGCAATCGATGCCGCCGCACTGCTGGAAATAGGTGAACTGGGTCACTTCCATGCCATCGAGCCAGACCTCCCAGCCCACGCCCCAGGCGCCGAGGGTCGGTGACTCCCAGTTGTCTTCCACGAAGCGGATGTCGTGATCAGCAGCACGGATCCCCATCGCTTCCAATGAGGCGAGGTAGGTCTCCTGGATGCCATCCGGCGAAGGCTTGATCAGCACCTGGTACTGGAAATAATGCTGTGCCCGATTGGGATTATCGCCGTAACGACCATCGGTGGGGCGACGGCAAGGCTCGGGATAAGCCACGGCCCAGGGCTCCGGTCCGATCGCTCGCAACACCGTGTGCGGACTCATGGTTCCTGCGCCCTTTTCCGTGTCGTAGGGCTGCAACAGCAGACACCCCTGCTCGGACCAGAACCGGTTGAGAGTGCTGATGATGTCCTGAAAATGCATCCGTGCGCTGGAGCCAATCCAATGCATTCTCGCGCCAGAGCCGCCTGGACAGCTCAGCTCAGGGAAAGGCAGCGACGCAGATGGGCGATCGCGTGATGGCGATGGGGATGACTGCGCCCCGGGCCCATGGTGCCCAGCCAGAAACTGCCATCACCCTGAAAAACCAGAACGGGTTTGCTGGCGCCTTTGCCGTGGGTCTCCAGCAGCGACATACAGAGCTTTTCGGCCACCTCCGCACCCCTTGGGCGAGAGCGCAGACGGCGCAGAACCGGATCCACTTGAGAGAACGAAACGAAGGTGGCCTTTTGTGAGTCGGTGACCAGGATCATCCCGTCCAGCCACTGGACTTCATCCAGCAAATCCTCAATGGAGGACAGCAGAGACGGCAATGGAAAGGCCATGCGTTTCTCCCCCGCTTCTTAATCATTCCTTCATAGTTCATCGGTCTCACCTGTCGCAAGCGAGGCACGTCGGAAAATGAATAGCTCAGGCCCAAACTGTGAGAAGGCCCATCAGGCCTGCTGCCACTGGGCGATGGCAGGCTTCGCGAAAACCGGCATCGAGAGCCAGCTGCTGCTGAGCGGCTCCATCGGCAAAACGCTTGAGGCTCTCCTCTAAATAGGCGTAGTGCTCGGCAAGACCGGCCCGAGACGCAATGGGAACCACCACTCTGCGCAGGTAAGTGCGTTGGAACAGAGCCGCAGCAGTACCTGAGGGCAGTCGGTTGAAATCCAGCAGACCGGCCCGGCCTCCATCACGCAGCACGCGCCGAAGCTCCCTGAGACCTGCCGCTGGGTCAGCAAGATTTCGTAATCCATAAGCCATCAACACCCCATCGACACAGGCATCAGGCATCTTCAGGTTCAGAGCATCACCCTGTTGCCATTGCACCGGCAGCCAGGGTTCGCGCGCCGATCGTTGGGCCGCAATCGCCAGAGGTGCAGCGGCCGCATCCACACCAACCACACTCCCTCCAGGTCGCAAACGGCGTGCCAAAGAGAGGGCTAGATCACCTGTTCCGCAACAAAGATCCAACCATTGCTCTCCTGGCTTTGGCGAGAGCTGCAGCACCATCTCTCGCTTCCATTGGCGATGCAGCCCAAGACTGAGCCAATCGTTGAACTTGTCGTAACTGTGCGCAGCATCGTTGAACAACTGTTCAACGGCTTGAGCATCGCCGGGCTTCAAAGCGGCAGGCCACTCAGAGTCATGACCATCACAGTGGCGAGTCCGACGGCGGCTGAGCACACCATGCAGCCAGCCAACATGAGCGAAAACTCGCCCTGATCCATGGCGGCTTGCATCAACTGAAGTGCCCAGCCCACAAGGGCGACCACCACAAACACCAGCAGAATGCCCAGAGGCAGCACCCAGCTCGTTGGGATGAGTGGGTGAACTGAAGAAACCGTCAGTGCCTCAATCGTGGAAAGCAGGAGATGCACTAAGGGAGTCCGACCACGCAGAACAGTTCTTTACACACTAAGAGAAGTCAAGCCTCAAGGGGCCGGATCATCAGGCCTCGGCTGAGCAAATCGGCCTTGATCGCCTCAACGGTGAGGATTCCGTCATGAAGGAGGGATGCCAACAGTGCAGCGGATGCCTGTCCGCCATCCGGACCTTCATCGAGTGCCGCAGCGATGTGATCAAGACAACCAGCGCCGCCGGAAGCGATCACAGGCACAGGCACGGCCTGTGCAACCGCCCGCGTGAGCTCGAGGTCATATCCCGCCTGGGTGCCATCACCATCCATGGATGTGAGCAGGATTTCACCGGCTCCGAGTTCAGCCACCTGGCGTGCCCAGGCGATCACATCCAGGCCAGTGTTCTCACGGCCACCCTTCACATACACATCCCAGCCGCCTGCCTCCCGCCGGCGAGCATCAATCGCCACTACGATGCATTGACAACCGAAGCGGCCCGCTCCATCCTTCACCAGCTCCGGCCTTCGCACTGCTGAGGAATTGAGGCTGACCTTGTCAGCTCCCGCCCGCAACAACTCGGTGATTCCCTCTACTGAAGCAATTCCACCACCAACGGTGAAGGGAATAGTGACCTGCTCCGATGTTCTGCGGACCATCTCCACCAGAGTGGCTCGGCCCTCATGACTGGCCGCGATATCCAGAAACACCAGTTCGTCAGCACCGGCCTGGCTGTAACGGCAGGCCAGCTCAACAGGATCTCCCGCATCACGAAGTCCGACGAAATTCACCCCCTTCACCACGCGCCCCTTGGCGACATCAAGACAGGGAATCAAGCGAAGGGCGACCATGGCATTCGATACACGGCTGTTAAGGTGCAACGTCTTTCCAAGCCTTGCAGGTCATGCTGGGAAATGTTCTCAATCTGATCAAACGATTAACCGGCTCAGAACCTCTTCCAACACCGAAACTCGAGTCCATTGAGGTTGGGAGCAAAGTTCGGGTCACCCGGGTTCGTGATCGCATTCCCCAGGGCATGGTTGACCTCTTAAAAAGTGATGCCTTCGGCACCGTTACTGAATTCCGCACGGTCGATGGCAAAGGCATTGGAGTGGTCGTCGAGCTGAGTGATGGATCCAGCTCCTGGTTCTTTGAAGACGAGATCGTCGCTGCCTGAGGCCTGATTCCGTGAGTGACGCCCGACAGCTGCTCGGCATGAAAGGTGCCAGTGGCACCACCAACATCTGGAAGCTGCGTCTGCAGCTCATGAAGCCGGTCACCTGGATCCCCTTGATTTGGGGCGTTGTCTGCGGCGCTGCGGCAAGTGGGAACTACGAATGGCGTCTTGATCACGTGCTCGCCGCCATCGCCTGCATGCTGATGAGTGGCCCCCTACTGGCGGGTTACACCCAAACCATCAACGACTACTACGACCGCGACATCGACGCGATCAATGAGCCCTACCGGCCGATCCCATCCGGCGCGATCTCACTGGGACAAGTCAGGCTGCAGATCTGGGTGTTGCTGCTGAGCGGATTGGCTGTGGCCTGGGGTCTGGACCAATGGGCCCAGCACACCACCCCTGTGCTCTTTCTGCTGGCTGTCGGCGGGTCTTTCATCAGCTACATCTATTCCGCGCCTCCTCTCAAGCTCAAACAAAACGGCTGGCTTGGTAACTACGCCCTGGGCGCCAGTTACATCGCTCTTCCCTGGTGGGCAGGCCAGGCACTCTTCGGTCAACTCACTTGGGCGACCGCTCTGCTCACCCTGGCCTACAGCCTTGCAGGGTTGGGGATCGCCGTGGTGAACGACTTCAAAAGTGTGGAAGGTGATCGTGCCCTCGGGCTTCAGTCACTTCCGGTTGCATTCGGAATTGGCCCAGCAAGCTGGATCAGCGCTGGGATGATTGATCTGTTTCAGCTGCTGATGGTTGCGGTGCTGATCGCGATCGGGCAGCATTTTGCTGCTGTTCTTCTTGTGCTGCTGATCGTGCCCCAGATCACCTTCCAGGACATCTGGCTGCTGCGCGATCCCGTGGCCTATGACGTGAAATATCAGGCGAGCGCGCAACCCTTTCTGGTGCTGGGAATGCTGGTCACCGCCTTAGCGATTGGTCACAGCCCTCTGACCCAAGGCATGTGATCCGCACCCGTCGTCATTGGATTCTGATCGGCGGCTCAGCCCTTTTGATCGGCAGTAGTGTGGCTCTGGCGCAATCCGCCGTTGTCAGTGCTTTCGACGCCACTCTCCCCGATGCACGCGGCATCAGCCGTTTCAGTCGACCCGGCACGATCACCCTGCTCGCCAGTGATGGCGCGGTAATCCAGAAGCTGGGACCTGCGACCCGCGAAAAAATCAAACCCGGGGAGATGCCTTTGCTGGTGAAGCAGGCGTTCATCGCCGCCGAAGATCGACGCTTCTACGAGCACAACGGTGTTGATATCTGGGGCATCGGCCGGGCTCTAGTGCGCAACGTGCGTCAGGGAGCCGTGCGAGAAGGCGCCAGTACGATCACCCAGCAACTGGCACGAACGGTGTTCCTCAGCCAGGACCGCACGATCACGCGCAAGCTTAAAGAAGCAGCCCTGGCCTACAAACTCGAACGCCAGCTCAGCAAGGAGCAGATTCTCGAGCAGTACCTGAACTATGTGTATCTCGGCGCCAGCGCCTATGGGCTGTCCGATGCCGCTTGGGTGTATTTCTCCAAGACACCAAATCAACTCAACCTGCAGGAAGCCGCACTGATTGCCGGCCTTCCCCCTGCTCCATCGGTGTATTCACCGCTGGTGAACCCTGACCTGGCCCTGGAGCGACGCAGCATCGTGCTGAATCGGATGCAACAGGCTGGATTCATCACCGCCAGCGAAGCCGAGCAGGCTCGTAACAGCCCGCTCGATCTCAAACCAGCCATTCCCAAATATTTCAACAGCTCAGCGCCGTACTTCACCAGCTGGGTGGCCCAACAATTGCCGCAGCTGCTGACCCCTGAGCAAATTGAAGTTGGAGGTCTGAAGATCCGCACCAGCCTCAATCTCGACTGGCAGAAGAAAGCCCAGCAAGTGGTGAGGAAGTATGCCCCGTTCAACACCGAAGGGGTGATCGTGTCGATGGAACCAGGAACAGGCCTGGTGCGAGTGATGGTGGGTGGCAAGAACTTCAGCAGCAGTCAATTCAACAGAGCAACCCAGGGCCTGCGCTCGCCGGGATCCACCTTCAAGCTGTTTCCTTATGCCGCTGCCCTCAGTTCGGGAGTGAAGCCGGAAGACATTTTTGTGGATGCTCCTCGCTGCTGGTCGGGCTACTGCCCCAAGAATTTCAAAAACAAATACTTCGGCAACATCTCACTGGCTGACGCCCTCAAGAATTCGCTGAACACGGTGGCCGTGCAGCTTCAGGACAAAGTCGGCTTCGACGCGATCATCGGCACCGCCAACAAGCTGGGCATTGGCAACGAGCGCCCGCTTGGCAAGTACTACCCGATGGCCATCGGTGCCTATGAGCAGACCGTGCTCGAGATGACGACCGCCTATGCCGCCGTGGCCAATCGCGGGGTGTACGTCAAACCCATGGCCTTCGAAGAAATCCGCGGCCCTGAAGGCAACGTTCTCTGGAGCAGGCGCATCGATGGCGAGAAAGGCCGTCGGGCCCTCGACAGCGAGGTGGCCGATGCCATGAACTGGATGCTGCAACGGGTGGTGACAGGAGGAACGGGTGCTGCAGCACGGCTTGATGATCGCCCTGTGGCTGGCAAAACCGGCACCTCCGAAGGAGCCCGAGACCTGTGGTTCATTGGCTCAATCCCACAGCTCACCACCGCGGTCTGGTTCGGCTACGACAACAACGCCGAAACCAACAGCAGCAGCGGCGAGGCCGCCTGGGCCTGGAAGCAATTCATGATCCAAGTGAAGGGCAGCTACAACGTTCAGAACTTCCCTCCTAAACCAGTCCTCAACCGCCCCTTCACAGGTCCGCAAAGGCAAAGCCGCACCACAACGGGCGCCACAGCCACCGATGAAAATGGGGACCAGCCGTTCAGCAGCGGCGAAGAACCGACAACCGACAAACCAGCCACACCCCCAAGGCGCTACATCGCTCCACCCGGGGGGCCACCTGTGGATGAAAACTTCATGCCGCTGCCGGTGCAGTGATCACTGCGGCATAAAAGCCATCGCCCCCACTGGGATCAGGCCAGCGCTGCTGCTCTGAGTTGAGCACGAGATCAGGATGCTCCTGCAGCCAGCTGTGGATCTGTTCAGTGTTTTCTGAGGGATGGATCGTGCAGGTCGCGTAAACCAGACGTCCACCCGGTGCCAGCAACGATCGAAGACCGTGCAGAAGCTCGATCTGCAGCTTCAGCAAGTCAGCCACCGACTCCTCGGTGACTCTCCAGCGAGCATCGGGATGGCGCGCCAACGTGCCTAGACCTGAACAGGGTGCATCCACAAGAATCCGGTCAAATCGCCCTCTCCACTCCGGTCGCTCCTGGGCGAGCTGCGACGCATCGGACGCCAGTGCCTGAATACTGCTGCAGCCCAGCCGTGCCGCATTGGCGGCCACCCGCTGCAAGCGACCGGGTGAACGGTCCACAGCCCAGATCTCTCCCTCATCACCCATCAACTCGGCCAAATGAGTGGCTTTGCCACCTGGGGCAGCACAAGCATCCAGCACGCGCTGACCAGGGCATGGATCCAGCAACGGAACCACCCACTGAGCCGCACGATCCTGGACGCACCAATAGCCTTCGCTGAAACCAGGCCACTGGCGCAGATCACCGGATGGCTCCAGCACCTGAAGTCCATCCGGGCAACCGGCGATCGCAGCTGTTGCAATGCCGCTTTCGGCGAACAGCGCTTCCGCACGATCGGGAGTTGAACGCAGGCGATTCACGCGCAGATCGAGGGGTGGAACCTGATTGAAAGCTCTGGCAACGCGCTCCGCCTGTTCTGGGCCACACCACTGAAACAGTCCACGGCTGAGCCACAACGGCAGCGACTGCTCCTGGGCCAGAGCAGCCGCCGGCTCCGCAGGCAGAGCCAACGCTTCGCCAGCCTCACGGGCTCGCAAGGCTGAACGCAACAGTCCATTCACCACCGGTGCCAAACGCGCCAACTTGCCGTGCTTGGCCAGTTCCACGGTGGTATTCACGGCAGCCGAGGCAGGAATGCGCTCCATCCGCAGCAACTGGTAAAGGCCGATGTGAAGCAGCCAGCGCAGACGTGGTGGCTGCTTGCGGGCAGGCACCTTGCCCAAGCGATCCAGCCAGCCATCCAGCCACTGCCGCCAGCGAATCGCCCCATAGGACAGCTCCGTGACAAATCCACGATCGAGAGCATTCAGAGGCCGTCGGCGCAGAGCCCGCTCTAGAGCGACGTCCGCGTAAGCCCCTGCTGCAACCGCCTCAAGCACATCCCAGGCAACACGACGAGAGAGCAGAGCATCTCGGGAAGACGGATCAGCAGGTTGAGCCATAGATGGGCTTCGCTGGCTTCAATCATCGGCCAGCAACCTCCAGAGCCTGGGGTCATGCGCCAGCAATAAGGCAACATTCAGCCTGAGACAACAGTCTTCAAAGACAACCGCACAAGCCGTCAAGCGAAATCAAAGGGCTAGCAGGGATATTGAAAATCGCCTAAAAAAGAAACTTAATTTCACTAAAAACGTCGATCAATTTGAAAAAAGATCTTGTTTATTTGCGAAAGCATAAGAATCGCTCAATTCAATCTTAGTTCGGCTCAAGACTCTCTTTGATACCAAGGTCACGTCCAAAAATTGCCATGCTTTCGTCCACCTCTGTCGCGACACAATTCGGCGGTGAACGTGCAACCAAGCAACCCGTAAAACTGCGGTCCGGGTTTTCAGGCTCTGCAGAAGCAGCTGATGTCGATACAGCCATTCAAGAGGCCTACAAGCATGTTTATGGCAATGCACATGTCATGGATTGTGAGCGCTCAATCTCCCTGGAGGCCGAATTGCGCGATGGACGGATCAGCGTGCAGGAGTTCATCCGAGGCCTCGCCAAGTCAGACTTCTATCGCAAAAACTTTTACGATTCCTGCTCTCCTCAGCGAACCATCGAACTGGATTTCAAACATCTGCTGGGCAGGCCGCCTCATGACCAAAGCGAAGTGTCCGAATCCATTCAGATTCAGGCCGCAGCCGGACATGATGCGCTGGTGGACTCTCTGATTGATTCAGAGGAATACAGCCAAGCTTTTGGAGAGCATGGCGTTCCGTTCGTGCGCTCCTGGCAAAACCAACCTGGATCAGCCCAGTCGGCCTTCAACCGCACTGCCGCAGTCTCTCTGGGTTACGCCTACAGCGACAAAGCCATCGGAACAGGCTCCAGGCTTGGCAATCAACTGGCGACTGGGCGCGCCAGCAGAATCGCGTTTCCTGCCTCCGCCAAGCTCCAGTTAATGCGAATCTCCAACAGCTGGAGAGGCAATCAGCCACCACGCTGGGCCACCCGAGTTGCAACGGTGTTCGTGATCGCAGGCGTTATCGAAGTGACGCGTTTGGTGGTCACCGTGGCCTACAGCGCCATGAGCAACTGACCCATCTCGGCGAGCTGCCCTTCATCAGGTGACCACAGGAACCTTTTGAGGGGCAAACGGCCTTCTTGATCCACAGGAATCCCCTCAGCGATCAGAAGCTCCCGCTGCATCCAGTCGGATCCCTCGCGACTCAGGCTCATCGAGATACGGCCTTGGGCATTGACCACACGCTGCCAGGGAATGCGCGACGGCAGACATAAACGGCGCAGGGCCCAACCCACCTGGCGTGCACAGCCATAGGCACCAATCCAGTCCGCGACCTGGCCATAGGTGGACAGGCGGCCCTCAGGAATGAAGGCAACCACAACTCTCACCCGCTGATCAAACGCGTTGCGCCGTGGAGCCGTCATCAACCGCCGTCGACCTGACAACCAATCAGAGCACCAGCGGCACCCCCAACCGGCACACCGAACCAACGCCCATTGCCACGCGACAGGGCAGCACCGAGACCGGCTCCGAGCAGACCGCCGATCACGCTGCCCTCAACGCAACTGTTGGTATCTGCGTTGGGTTCCTCCCATGCAGCGCGCCGAGCAACGCCATTCGGTTGATACAGATACTTACGTCTGTTGTCGTCGTCACGGCTGTTGTTGTAAGCACGTCGACTGTCATAAGCGCGATAGCCGTAGTCGTCACGACCGTCGTAGCCGCGACCATGATCACCCCGATATTCATACGCCAACAAAGGAGTTGCCGTGATTGGCAACAGGGCAGCCAGCGTCAGCAGCGCCGAGAGTCTCACCGGAACAGGCTGATTCATGGTGACTTCATGCATAGACAGAGCCATCCTGTTGAGGCCCACCTCTGAAGAGGTGACTGAACATCGGCGACCCTGCATCCAGATATGACTGGGCTCAGCCACATGCTCCAAACAGCGATCCAATCCACGCCATCAGCTTGCACTAGGCAACGAGGGCAGGGGCATTGAGCAAGCAACACAAAAACAGCCAGCCCAAAAGCAGCATCTATGCCTTGCAGGATTCAGAAATCCTGGAGCTGCTTGCTGCCTTGCCGCAATCAACGATGGGTCGCCGCTATGGCTTCGCATTCCAGTTGATGGCCACCTATGGCCTCCGAGCCGCTGAGCTGCGCTACCTGCAAGTTCGCAATCAGGAGAGCGAGCTCTGGCTGCGTGCAAGACGCCATTGCACTAAAAACAGCTTTCGCAGCAGCGAATCCTGCAAGCTTGAAGCCGTACCTGTTGTGAACATCGACGGCATCCCACAGGAGTGGAATCTGGTAGCTCGAGTCGCCATGGGCGAGCGGCTGCCACCCCTCGGCAGCGACTCGGAAGCAAGTCAGCATCTAGAGTCTTACCTCAACGACAGACCTATCTGGCGGGAGGTTCAAAACAAGGCGTTGCAATTTGGAGAACAAGCCATGGTGAATAGCTTTAGGCAGCGCTACGCCTGCGCAGCCCACAACCTTTGCGATACCGACGGGAGTACTGACACATAGCTCTGATTGCATCAGTCGAGATCGCCTAAGCATCAGACAGGCATAATGGTTGATCACAACACAAGCCCCAGCAATGCCCGAACCAAGCAATATCCAACGCGTCGAATTGATTAACTACAAAAACGACGCTGGCAAGGAACTTTTAGGCCTTGGCGTTGAACTCTCTGATGACCCAGATGGCGGCATCAAAGTGCGCGTCTTGATGGATCCGCAAGTCGTGAGCGGCGTCACTGTCACTCCACTAAAGCAAAGCAGTTGCTGCGGATAAACACGTCGATCAGCCGAGCAAATCAGGCGATTGAGGGTTGAGCTTGAACAAAAAGAGTTCAACCCTTAGTAACAATTTTATTCGGTCCTAAACGAGAAGCAATTTCCACACGACGACACATCAATCGTCTTGCCTGATAGAAAAAATCCGCCACCGGACAGTGACTCCTGATAGTCGATCACCATTCCAGAAAACAACCGCACTTGCTCCGCCTTGGAGTAGAGCGTCACTCCAGATTCCCTGGAGATTGGCTCGCCCGAATTGCGGCCTGCCTTGAACACAATCGCGTAATCCGAGCAGCCTCCAGACACCACTTCGGCATGCATTTCACCGGGAATGCCGGCAACAGCGGATTGACGCATGAGCTCCAAAGCCGCATTCGACGTCAAGATCGTGCCCATCCCAGATCCCTGGCTCTGATCAGTGCTAACAGCTAAAGCCACCTTCAGACGGTGGCCATGACATGGGCTTGCGTAGCAAATGCAATGTCGTGTCCGCAGGATGCCAATTCGGCTTGCATGCAAATCTGAGCAATGCCCCTATGGCTGCCGGCATGCCTTCGCGCCTGCAGCGATCTCAGCGATGCCGATCCTTCCCCGCAGATTTCAGCGTCTGAAGCAGGTCCTGGACTGCCGGATGTCGGATCTCACCGTTCTGGTGGAGCACGTGGAAAAGCCCCACAACCTCTCGGCCATCCTGCGCAGCTGTGATGCCGTGGGGGTTCTTGAAGCCCATGCCGTCAGCTTCAGCGGACGACCCCGCACCTTCAACAGCACTGCCCAGGGCAGCCAGCGCTGGGTGCCCCTGCATGACCATGCCGACATCAGCAGCGCAGTACGCCACCTCAAAAACAAAGGGTTCCGGCTGTACGGCACCAACCTGGGCGTGAACGCGCGCGACTACCGCGAATGCGACTTCACTGGCCCCAGCGCCTTCATTCTCGGTGCGGAGAAATGGGGACTCACCGAAGAAGCCACCGCGTTGATGGATCAGGCGGTCTTCATTCCGATGCGTGGCATGGTGCAGTCGTTGAATGTGTCAGTGGCCACGGCCACACTGCTATTTGAGGCGCTCAGACAACGCCAGGCGGCTGGACTCGCCCCCCTTCAAGGCGAAGGCATTCCTGCAAATCAATACGCCGAACTGCTGTTTGAGTGGTGCTACCCGGAGGTTGCGAGCTGGTGCCGTGAGCAGGGCCGCAGCTATCCGCCGCTCTCAGAAGACGGTGAGATTCTCGAAGAGCTGCCGCGCACAGCCAAGCTGCGCTGCTGAATCGAATCCAGATCTCAACGACCTGGCTCAGAACGGCATCAACACGTCCTTGCTGCCTTGCCTGCGCTCCATCACCGGATGGTTGCGACGCGCTGCAGGCAGTCGCAGGGCAAACACCAGAGCCAGCAGCTCCAGCGGCAGGCTGCGGCCGATAAACAGAACCACAAGCCCAAGAGCGATCGCCAACATCTGCTCCAGCAGACCGATCACGTCATCGGGGTTACTCCGGCCAGAAATCCATAGCGTCACCATCAGCGTCAGCAGAGCGAGCGTGGCCCAGAACGGCATGGTCTGATCGGTTCCTTTGCTCTATTTTGCCGCGTCCCGCCCCGTGCTGCTCACCCAAGCTTCAAGCCCCTCACCCAGAAACGACAAACCCAGCACCAGCACGAACATCGCCAGGCCTGGGTACAGAGCCGTCCACCACACGCCAGTGGGCACAGCAGCAAGCGCGAGGTTGAGATCACTGCCCCATTCCGGCACCGTTTCCGGAAGACCTAAGCCGAGAAATCCGAGGCCACCCAGCACCAGCACCGCATCGGCGGCATTGAGAGTGAGCAGCACCGGCACCGAGGTGATCACGTTGCGCAGCAGGTAACGGCGCAGGATCCAGACCGGTCCGGCGCCGAGCGTGCGCGCTGCCTCCACGAACAACTCGGCTTTCACCTGGGCTGTCTGGTTGCGCACCACCCTGAAGTACTGGGGGATATAAACCACGCACAACGCTGCGGCCGCATTGGGAACACCCCGCCCCAGTAGGAAGGCCAGCACCACCGAAAGCAACAACACCGGCAAGGTGTACAGCGTGTCCATCAGCAGCACGAGCACGCGATCCACGCTTCCCCCCAGATAGCCACTCACCATGCCCAAGGGCACACCGATCACCAGCGCGAAGGTCACGGCCAGGAGAACCACCTGCAGTGCCACACCGCTGCCTTGCAACGTGCGCACGCAAACGTCACGTCCCAGACGATCGGTGCCGCACCAATGGGCCATCGAGGGAGGCGCGTAGATGGGATTGTCCAGGCCGGCATTGGGATCCGGCAGCAGGCCAGCCGCCAACAACACAGGTGTGAGCAGGGCCACCAGGCCATAAATCGCCACGATCACCAGGCCCCAGCGGGCCATGCGAGCCGAAAGGCTGGGACGGGCAGTGCCCAGAGGCGAGGCGGCAAAACTCACAGATGAGCGCAGTGCTGATCAAGCGCATTCTTGCCCGACTCCCCGACCGAGAGCAGGATTGGAGCATGAACCGTTCCGGCCACTGGCGCTCTCGCCTGACGGGCACCATGCTCGGCCAGCTGCAACTTGCCACCTATGCCGCGGTGCTGCTCGGCTTCACCGGTGCCACCAGCACAGGGCTGTTGCTGAGCGAACGCAGCCGGCTGCGCGTGAGTGAAGCGGAACTGCTGGCCGCATCGGCATCACTCGCTGATCGCCTGGAGAACCAACACGGTCAGGGCGATCAAAGCGAAACCTTGATCGTGCAGCAACTGCGAGATCACTCCAGCGTGCGCACCAACCTCTGGCTGGAACAGCCCAATGGGCAGTTGATCACTCCCAGAAGAGCTCATCGCCCCATCCCAGCGGATCTACTCAAAGCCGCCGTCTCGGCAAACCCGCTGCGGAAGCGAGGCCAGTCGCATCTGATCGTGCTGCAAGAGCGCGAGTACCTCACGCTGCTGGACCGACGTCTGCCGTCGGGTGATCTGCTCTGGAGCAGCACGGAGATCTCCGGCCTTGGCTCAGCCCAGGGCGAATTTCTGGCCTGGATGATCTTGATCTGGGGCAGCTCCCTCAGCGCCTCGTTGCTGCTTGTCAGCTTGCTGGTGAAGCGCATCACCAAACCGTTGCAGGAGCTCAGCAACCGCAGCGCCGAGCTCACTGCTGAAGGCTTGCAGAATGCCGCCTTGCCAGTGCCCAAGGGACCACAGGAACTCAGCCAACTCACACGCACCTACAACGCCCTCACCGAACGACTGGCCCAGTCCTGGAGCCAACAACGTCAGTTCGTGAGCGCGGTGAGTCATGAATTACAAGCGCCGCTGACCTTGGTGTCGGGCTCTCTCAAACGCGTGATCCGCAAGGCACCGGAGCTGGAGGCACAACTGGTGCAACGCCTTCATGACGCCGAAGAGGAAACGATCGGCATGCAGCAACTGCTCAACGACCTGCTCGACCTCTCACGCAGCGATTCAGGGCGGTTGCAGGTCAAACAAGAGCCAGTAGATCTGCACCCTCTGCTGGATGAAGTGGTTCGCGCCCAGGGGACAGTGCTGGATCGTGAACTCAGCCTGGAGCTACCAGCAGATGGGATCACCACCACAGCACTCGGCGATGAAGCCAGGCTGCGCCAGGTGTTGCTCAACCTGATCGAAAACGCTCACAAGTACTCACCCCCAGAACAGCCCATCCAGCTGCGCCTGCGATCGGGCCTCAACACTCTGATGCTTGAGGTGGAAGATCGAGGCATCGGCATTCCCTTGCAGGACCAGGCCTATGTGTTCGATCGCTTCCACCGGGGGGCCAACACCACGGGGCAGAGCGGCAGCGGCGTTGGGCTCTCAGTGGTGAAACTGCTGCTGGAGGCGATGGGTGGCAGCATCAAGGTGAAGAGTGAACCCGGCATGGGCAGCTGCTTTCGTATTCAATTGAGGCGAGCCCCTTGATTCCCTACCTAATACTGATCTCGCTGCTGGTGCCGGCCAATCTATGGGCGTCGATCACACCACATCTGCATAGCGATCTAAGCATGCGTCTTCTGCACGGCGTATCGACGCTGGTGTTGATGCCTCCCTTGTTCAGCATGTGGCATCAACGCCGGCAGCTTCAACGGCTACCAGCCCTGCTGCTGGCCAGCTTCTCCCTGGTGCTCATCGTGGTTAACACCCACATCGCCGCCGTCGGCATGGGTGTTCGCTACGGCTGGATTGATCACCTGTTTCTGGCGATCGCCTGCCTAGCCGTGCTGGCCTTCTATCTGATTAATGATGCGGAGGATGAGCTTGCGGAGCAGGAGACGCGCACCTCCTGAAGGACAACGACTTCACACGGAAGGCCACAACAGCAGACAGAGCCAAGGGAAGAACAAACCCTGTCGCGCGCAGCTGCCGCGTTGCTGAGAAACGCTGTCGAAATCCCGGGAACGAGACAGCGGTATTTCACGACTGCATCGAACATTCCCCCGGATGGGTGATGTGGATTCCAGATGTTTCGGAAATGATGCAGATACAGAAAAGAGGGGGGCAGGACATATGCGAAGCTCAAGCGAGGAAGCCAGCAGCAGCAGGTTGCTGGTTGTTGATGACGATCCTGAACTGCTCTTGCTGCTGAAGGATGAGCTCAGCCAGCAGGGGATGACCTGCAGCAGTGCCAATTGCGGCAGTGATGCTCTGCTGATGCTGAGGCAGGAGAGCTTTGATCTGGTCGTGCTCGATTGGAAACTGCCGGATTTCGAAGGAACCGAGATCTGCCGGCGGTTGCGCAGCAGCGACGACACCACACCGGTTCTGATGCTCACAGCTCACGACGATGTAGACGATCGGGTGCACGCGCTGGATCTGGGTGTCGACGATTACCTCACCAAACCCTTCGAACTGAAGGAGTTACATGCCCGCGTACGGGCTCGATTACGCCGGGGCCAGTTTGCGAACTCTGAACGCCTCAAAGACAGCCTCAGTCTTGGAGACTTGCACATCGATCTGATCAAACACCAGGTGCAACGAGGGGGTCATGCATTGTCTCTCTCTCAGCGGGAATTTGATCTGCTCGTCTACCTGATCAAGCACCAAGGCGAAGTGCAACCCCGTCAGCAGATTCTGGAAGCCGTTTGGGGGCAGCCATTCGTGGGCGACCCGAACACGCTGGATGTCTACATGGGCTACTTACGGCGCAAGATCGAGAACCCCGGTCAGCTGGCTCTGTTGCACACCGTTCGTGGCGTGGGCTTCATTGCTCGCCTTCCAACAGAAGACTTTGGTCAGGGGCAAGCTTGAAACGGAGCTGAAGATCGGCTCCGCCTCCATCGGCATCAGCAATCAACAGATCTCCCTGCATGGCATGCATCAGCTGATCGGCAAGCGCCAGGCCAATACCGGATCCCTGGGTGCCAACGGCTGTTGAACCCCGCTTGAAGCGTCGCAAGACGAGATCCCTTTCATCCACGGGGATCCCTGGCCCCTGATCGATCACATGCAACACCATCTGGTCGCCGACCTGCTCGGAAGTCATCTGCACAGCTCCCTGGCTGTAGAGCAAAGCATTCTCCACCAGTACATCCAGACACTCCTGCAGACGCACACGGTCGGCAATCATCTTCGGATGGGGCTCATTAGCGGGTTGAGGAATGAGCAGGCGATCCGTTGCCATCGGCAGCACCCGTTCATAGGCCAACAGCAACTGCTGGTCGGGATCCACAGGCATCAGCTGAAGATCCAGCCGCGCTGAATCACTACGGGCCAGATCACGCAGAACCTTCAGAAGCTGATCCATCCGCTTGGCCTCCAAACGGATCGAGGCGGCTGAACGCTCAGCCGCTGGAGAAAGGTTCTGTCGCCGAAGCCGCTGTGAATGGCCAAAGATCACCGTGATCGGGGTGCGCAATTCATGCGACACAGCATTGGCAAAAGCGCGTTCACGCTCCCAGGCCTCTGCGAGGCGCAGTTGAAGGCTGTTGATGGCCTGTGCGATCGACCGCAACTCCCTTGGCTGAAACACCGGATCAACGAGATTGGCGCCAAGGTTGGTGGTATCAAGGGCCTGCAGCTGCTGATGAAGACCCCGCAGAGGCTGCACGAAGCCCCGGCGCAACACCAGCCGCAGCATCAGTGATGTGAAAAGGATCGAGACACTTACAGCAGCTACGAGAAGAAACTCACCAAAGCGCTGCTGCTTGATCGATGCAGACACGTTCTGACGAACCTTGAGCGTGCGGACTTCCCCGTCCGGCAGCGTTAAACGTGTTCGGCTCAGCAGCCAGTGCTGACCAGATGCTCCAGCTTGCACGTGAGGCAACTGGATAGGGCCTGGGGGCGTAAGTGATGCCTGTAAATCTGAGCCAAACCAAGCCACTGAGGAGGGCTGCGGGCTTCCTTTCTCAATGCGCTGCGTCAAAGCAGCCACCAGCTGCTGATGGCCGTGCTTACGTTGGTGATCGGCCAGAGCACCGTGGATCACAAGCAAGACCGTGTAACCGACGATCACGCTGAGTACTGATGTGGACTGCAACCACACCTGCAAGGAATACAGCCACCGGAGTTTCACTGTCTGAGCAAGACCCTAAGAAAGTTCTTAGAGAGATCTAGCCGTTCTTTCCTCCAGCGGCCATAGAAACAGGAGAAGGTGAATAAGTGAGCACAACGGGTGCCAATTCAACCTTCAACACTCGATAACAATGACTTCATTCAACCAACTACTCAGCCGAACACGCATCAAGTCAAAGAACAAGAAACCAAACGGTTTCACTATGATTGAACTAATGATTGGTGTAGCCATCGTTGGGACTTTATCAGCAGTGGCTCTTCCCGAGCTATCTAAAGCTCAGAATAGAGCAAAAGACACTGCAGCCGAATCATTACTCATCAACGCCTCAAAAGAGTGCTCATTAGAACTAATATTAGATCCAACGAAAGCCAAAGCCACATTTGCTAAAACACAAGATTCGGGCGAAAAGTTCGATGGCGTAACAGGCGATTGCGAAATCGCCAACGGCGTCGGCCCAACTCTTAAAACTACATCTGCAACAGGGGAAAAATATATGTCTGTTTTTACAGATAGCACACCTGGAGAAGTCGAAGAGGATCCTTCATAATGAACATCACATCAACCATTGTTGGCATTACAATCATGGGGGCTGCGGCCCCCTCCGTGATGCAAATGACCCTGGCACCAGTAGAAGCACAGGCGCGGGCGAAAAACTTTAGTAAAGCTGAGTCTTCTGCTGTTACATTCTCCGCTGAGTGGGAAGGAAAGGAGAACCCTGGATGGATATCCAATCCAGACTTGATCCCGAATAATTGCGAGGATCCAGCCGAAACATCTACAAGGGCATACGACATAACCTGCAAGGGCGGGAGTAAAGGCAGCAAGTACGAGCAAGCAGTTACACGATCTTTCAGACTTTCTCCTGATGATGGTGATGACTATGAGAATCCCAACAGAGAATACGCATTCGAAGCGCCTAAAGATCACTCACACGTTCCATGCCAGGTTGACGATCCTTGGGGAGTTATTTGGTACAATAAACACCTGAAGGCAGGCAATATGAAGGCATGCATTCCACCAGATGCTCGAACAAAACAAGCATACTTGGCTTCTGATCCTGCAGATTGGCTGTATGACTTATCAGATTATGGATGGGGAAAACATCCTAATTACTAAAGCCTCACATAGAGGCTTTTTCTTGAAAAACATTCCACACGAAAGCACTTATTAGCAAGAGCTTATTGACAAGAGTAGATTTCATTTTGATTAATTAAACTTAAGCGCCTCCATGAAGGCTTCGTGAGGCAAGTCCGCTTTACTCATCGCCTCAATACATTTCTTACCTTTGACCGGCTTCTTCAGCAGTTTATTCTTGCGTGAGATGCCACTGCCTAGAGCTTAACCAGCACGTCTTTACGCATAGCGCTAATGCTGGCAGAAGCAAAAATGTGACTGCCAATCGAAGCCTGGAGTGGAATCCTGAATTTCTAGAGAGGAATCAGCCACTTGGTATTTAAACAAACTTTTACGCTCGTTTTTCGGCCTAGCCGTAATGCACGACTCTTCGGCGGGGATGTACTGATCACGGCGCTCTGAACAATTCTCTGTCAACGCACCATTGTAGTCACTAGGTATATACATCTCCATACTCAAGTAGAGCTCTACGATTGATCAAGGCTCCTAAGGATCCGCAAGTATGCCGGGGTTATCCACCATCTGTTCGCTTCCATCAACAGAGCTACTTGCCAAGTTTCGAAACTCCTTTCATTCCATGTCCATAGTCCCATCCAGAGCAATGGGGGCTGCTGTCGCTCACCTGGGGGATGCCATTGGCGATCAACTACCCCTAAATAGAGGATGACTACCCATTGGCTCAAACCATTGGACCAAACCAAGGTTCCTCAAAGCAGTTTCAGCAGCCAACAGCTTGCAAGCTGGGGGATGCTGCGCCAAGCCCGTCTCGAGGCCACCATCGATGATTACCTCCAAAGCATTTCGCCACCACCAGTGGAGCAGCTCAAGGCCATGCTCGATCAGTGGTGCCAGCAGCAACGCATCGACTCCCCGCAAAAACTGCAGCGATGGCAACAACAACAGGGCTTGAGCTCAGAGCAATGGCAGCAGTTTGTGGCCCGCCGTGGCTGCTGGCTGCTGTGGTGCGAGCAAAACCTCGAAGACAAGCTGAACAACCATTACCTCGAACGTAAAAGTCAGCTGGATCAGGTGAGTTATTCGCTCTTGCGCGTCAAAGACCAACACTTGGCCAATGAATTGCACCTTCGCATCAAAGAAGACGAGGCCAGCTTTGAAGAGATTGCCTCAGAGTATTCAGAGGGTCCTGAGCGCCAGCAAGGAGGCCAGCTCGGGCCTGTGCCATTAAGCCAGCCCCACCCGATGCTCGCCAAATTGTTGCAGGTGAGCACCCCAGGGCAACTATGGCCGCCCAAACAACTCGGAGACTGGTGGATTGTGGTACGGCTTAAGGAATTGCATTGCACTGAGCTCACCGATTCGCTCAAGCAACGTCTGCTATTGGAGCTGGGCGATCAGCACTTAGAAGAGCAACTCTCGGCTGCCGAAACCAAAGGCCAGGCCTAGATTTTCCATATGCTTAGTCAGCAGCCACAGCCCAAGTCCAGCGGGTGGCAGAAGTTCCCCGGCGTCAGCCAAGAGATGCTGCAGCCGCTGCGACTCAACCCCGGCCAAGCTCTGCATGAACGCGACCACCTGCCGCCTGGTGTGCTGTTGATCGAGCGAGGCGACATGCGCCTGTTAGGCCTGGATCAACGCAAAGAAGCATTCACCCTGCAGCGCTTTAGCAACGGCGAGCTGGTCGGTGGTGAGCTGTTGTTAAGGGGTGTCAGTGGATTGAAGCTGACGGCTGCAACGGAGGTGGAAGGTTCGCTGCTGCCGGCTGAACGTTTTTTTCAACTCCTCGATCGCCATCCAGAGCAGCTGAGTCAGTTCTGCTCTCTGAGTCCTTGGGAGCTGTGGTCAGCCGCAGCCAGCCGGCAAGATCCCCGCTACCCCACAGCTCAAGAACTGCTGCAGTGGGCTCAACAAGCTTGTGAGTTGAGTGAACAGCCTGTCCGCCTACTGACTCCTGGTTCCCATGAACTCGGCTTGAGCGATGGCTCCTGGTTAGTCAGCAGTGACAACATCGAGGGCGAAACCGTGGGCACTGTGCTCCAGAGTCCTTGCCGCCTTGAGGTACTAGGACGTCTCCCGGCTCGTTTACTCGCTCTACCGAGCCATTGGCCTCCACAACGTCGCCTCGATCCTCAAGACAACAAGTTGATCAAGGCTCCTGACCAGAGCATCACGACCACGCCAGCCTTACCAACCCCGCAAGTCCAACAGGAAGCTCTCGAGGATTGGTATGGACGGCTGCATAACGACGGCAGCTACCCACAACACAACGGCAATGGTCCGATCGACGAACCCTTGGCCTGCTTACGGATGTTGGCCCGCCACTTCGATCTGCCGTTCCGGCGCGATGTACTTAGCCGAATCCTCAATGACCAACTGAAACGCGGTGGCCAGGATGCGTTGCCCCTGCAAGCTGTTGCCGCCATTTGCGATCTCCTCGGTCTGCGCACCTCAGGCCTACAACCCAACAGCGCTGATTTACTCACACGCTTGCCCTTCCCTGCATTCACCCTGATCAATGGTCATCCCTTGGTGCTGTGGCAAGCCCGCCAACAGCAGCTGCTGGTTGGCGACCCAGTGTCTGGTCAGCGCTGGATGGAGGCCGTTGAGCTACTTGAGCAAAACGCTGGCGAGCAGCTGCAGGTGTTGTGCCTTGAGCGCAGTGCCAGCACCCCGAAAGCACGTTTTGGCCTGGGCTGGTTCTTACCAGCGATCCAAAAGCACCGCAATGCCTTGCTGCAGGTAGTGATCACTAGCTTTTTTGTGCAACTGCTGGGCTTATTCAACCCACTGCTAATTCAACAGATCATCGATGCGGTGATCAGCCAGGGCAATTTTTCCAGCCTCAACGTGCTCGGTACATTGCTGGTCGCCATGGCCTTAGCCCAGGCGCTTCTGGGGTCATTGCGTACCTACCTGTTTTCAGACACCACCAACCGGATTGACATCTCCCTTGGAGCCTCAATCATTCACCACTTGCTGCGCTTGCCGCTCAGCTATTTCGCCAAACGGCCGGTGGGGGAAGTCAGCAGCCGTATTGGCGAACTGGAGAAGATCCGAAGCTTCCTCACAGGCACCGCCCTCACCGTTCTGCTCGATGCGGTGTTTTCGGTGGTCTATATCGCTGTGATGCTGCTCTATTCGGTGCCACTCACCTTCGCCGCTCTTGGCGTCTTGCCATTGTTTGTGGGTCTCACCATCGGGGTGGCACCCATCATTCGCCGGCAGTTGCGCCAGCAAGCCGAAGCGAATGCCAAGGTGCAGAGCCATCTGGTGGAAACCCTCTCTGGCATGGAGACGGTCAAAGGCCAAGGCATGGAACTTCCTAGTGAATGGCGCTGGGAGCAACTCTATGGCGGCAAAATTGAAGCGGGATTCCGCAACACCATCACCAGCACAGCGGCAGGGTCAGCCAACCAATTCCTAGGACAAGTCTCCGGTCTCATCGTGATTTGGTTTGGAGCCATGTTGGTGCTCGAGGGGGAAATGACCCTGGGCCAATTGATCGCCTTCCGCATCCTCTCGGGCTATGTCACCAGCCCCCTACTGCGCCTGGCGAGCCTCTGGCAAAACTTCCAGGAAACAGCACTATCACTTGAACGCCTCTCCGACATCGTCGATCACCGCGAAGAAATCGAAATCGCGGGGGAAAACCTGCCGCCAATTCCTCCTTTGCAAGGCGCTATCTCTTATGAGGGCGTGAATTTCCGCTTTGGCAGCAGCGGGCCCTTGCAGCTGCTCAATGTGAACTTTGAGATTCCTGCTGGCAGTTTCGTTGGAATTGTGGGCAGCAGCGGTTCAGGAAAAAGCACGATGCTGAAAATGCTGACTCGCCTCTTCGATCCGCTGGAAGGGACAATCCACATCGATGGCTACGACATCGCCAAGGTGGATCTCTATTCCCTGCGCAGCCAAGTGGGAGTGGTTCCACAGGACAGCCTTCTCTTTGAAGGCACGGCGCAAGCCAACATTGCTCTAACCAGACCCGATGCCAGCTTCGAAGAGATCACCGGTGCCGCACAAGTGGCCTGCGCCCATGATTTCATCCAGGCCTTACCCGGTGGTTATTCCAGCTCAGTGGGCGAGCGTGGTTCAGCCCTTTCCGGTGGCCAACGGCAACGCATGGCCATCGCGAGAATGGTGCTGAAGCGGCCCAGGCTGCTGGTGCTCGATGAAGCCACCAGTGCCCTTGATGTCAACACCGAACAACAAGTGACCCGCAATCTGGCTGAGGTGTATCGCGGCAGCACGGTGCTTTTTATCACCCACCGCCTCGGCAGCCTGCGCCATGCCGATCGAATCTTGATGATGCACGAAGGCAGCTTGGTGGAGCAAGGCACTCACAGTGAATTAATGAAACTGGGTGGCCGCTACGCCACCTTGTACCGGCAACAGGAGGCGGGGCAGTCATGAACGGCTCCAACAATGAGCAGAACAATGCCGACAAAGGTGCGTTGGTACCTTTGGCCCACCAAGAAGTGCGCTATCGCGCTGCTCCAACTTGGACCAGGGCCCTGCAATGGGCCATCGTCGGCTGCATCGGTTTTGGCATTGTTTACGCCGTCGTCGCCCGAATTGATGAAGTAGTCATTGCCCGCGGCGAACTCAAGGGCATCGGCGCAGAGCGTCCCATCAAAGCTCCGGTCTCTGGAGTTGTCAGTGGCATCCCGGTCAGCGAGGGCGAACTCGTCACCGCAGGCCAGGTATTGATTCAGTTCGACCCTGAGGTGAATACCGAGCGGTTGCGGTCCTTAGAGCTCCAAAAAGCACTGGAAAGCAGGCGCCTCACAGAAGAAATCCAAGCCTTTGAAGCGCGGGAAGACAGTGTGCAGGCCAAACTCAAAAGCTTGCAGATGACCTTGAAGGTCGAACAATCCATCGTCGATCGCATGGCTGGCATGGTGAGCCAAGGGGCGATTGCAGAGGTGCAGTATCTGCAGCAAAAGAATCGACTCCAGGAGCTGCAGTCAGAGGTTGCACAAACCGAAGCCACCCTGCGTGAAGTGCAGGCCGAATCGATTAAAAGCAAGCAGCAGATCCAACGCGAACTGGCTGATCTCGATCGTCAGCTGGTGGAAACCAATAAATCCCAGGAGTACGAGTCCCTACGTGCTCCGGTGAAGGGCTATGTCTTTGATCTGATTGTCGCCAGTCCGGGCTATGCCGCCAGCAGAGGAGAAACACTGCTCAAGATCGTTCCCGAAGGAATGCTGGAAGCCAGTGTGTTTGTCACCAACGCCGATGTGGGTTTTTTAAAACCCAAGATGCCTGCCCAAGTGCGGATCGATGCTTACCCCTTCACTCAATACGGCGATATTCCAGGCGAGCTCAAACGTGTGGGCAAACAATCACTCGAGCCCGATCAACAAAACTCCGAACCCCGCTTCCCAGCTCAAGTGGTGCTGAAACGTCAATACCTCGAAAAACGCGGAAAACGCTTTCCCGTTGCCGCTGGTCAAAGCGTATCGGTGAACTTCATTGTGCGAGATAAACCTGTGATCAGCCTGCTGACCGACTCGGTGGAGAAAGCCTTTGACGCCCTGCGCGGCATTAAAAATGATCAACCCTGAACCATCAAGCGACTTCTCCCTGAAGCCCTGAAGATCCTGTTTTGGATCAGCGCCAGCTCCTTTTTGGGCATCGAATGGCCCGGGCCGCAGCACACAGCCCACCATTCAACCCTGGAGCCAGTTGGCTTGAAAGAGACCGAAGACGCTTGATATACCAGTTGTTTACAGCCTGAAACACCCAGTTCAGCCTGCTGAACTGAGGGCAAATGGCGCAGACATCGCATCAGACCGCAAAGCGAGCCCTAAGGACATGAATCCAATCCTGGACTCATGTGTCTTACTCTTAGAGATAAGTTTGTTGAATGCACACCATGACGAGCTCAACCAGCCCGATGCTGGCCATGCGCTTGCTCCAGCGACTTAAGAGAACGCAGGCCAGAACTTACAACGCCTTCACGTTGGTGGAGCTGCTCGTGGTGGTCGCCATCGTGGGCATTCTTTCAGCCGTTGCACTGCCCAACTTCTTATCTCAAACCGACAAGGCCAAGGCAACGGAAGCAAAAACCAACATCGCTTCAACCCTGAAACAAGCGCATGCCAAATTCCTAGAGGATGGTGCGGCACCCGAAAGCACGATTGCCAATATGAACTCTAATTACGGCACACCCACAAATGGCACTACCAATTTTAATTACGAGCAAGTGAGTTGGTCCACACCTGTATGGACCATCAAAGCTGTTGGCAACAGCAACGACTCGGGCTTAGAAGACAAAGAGCTCGATGCCTGCGTAAACTTCAATACAGGAATTATCGATATCCAATCCCAACTGGACTCCACCACAGCAGTGAGCTGCAGCTGATTAGATGAAGGCCTGAGCAGGCATGAAATGCCTTTTCTACAAAAGTAGAAGCTTAACTACTCATAGAACATCATTGCGCCATGAGCAAGGCTTAGCCTTGGTGATTGTTTTGATGGCTTCAGCCATTGCTGCTACAACAACCATCGCAGTAGCGATACGTTCTTACAACAGTTATGTCAATGGGACCAGGCAAAGCCTGGCCAGCCGCGCCAAAGAATCAGCTGAAGCAGGCCTCAATATTCTGATTGAAAGCCTCAACGAAGATCACCCTGAATGGCTGATTGAGCCTTACAACGGCGATGGCAGCTGGTCAATCAGTAGAGCTGCCACTGGCGGCTGCCGCATTAATGCCAGCGAGAATCCAACCATTCAAGGAACGAGTAACACCTATAACAACGGCACAGAAGGGAGATACAAACTATCCAAGTACTCATTTGAAGGAAACAACTTCTATGGCGGAGTTGGCAGCTTCGAAATGGAAGGCGAGATCAGATCAAGCAACAACAAACTGCTGGCTTCCGCCAAGATCTATCAAGACATGAGCATCATCGCCAAAGCATGCAATGCGCTTCCTGGCGATACCAACAGTCAAGATTCAATTTGGCCTGGAATCTTTGTCCTGAGCAGAATACAAAATTATCGCGGCGGCAAAGCCGTCATGAAGGGGTCTGAGCCACAAGAAGCAGCAGAGATTATTTGCACAGAAGCTGACTGTGTCTCAGGAAAATGGGATAGCGATTACCCACCAGAGCCAACCATTGGCGATATTGAGCTCCCAAACACACAAGAGCCACCAGAGCAGGTCAAAGGCATCAGTACCAGCAAACTCAAAAGCGCAGTCAGATCAAAATTCAGAAAATGCCAGAACTTCAGGATCCCGGAAGATCTCAGCGATGATGCAAAATGGCAGGACAGTAATGGCACATGGCACGTTTATATCAGCGGCACCGGATCTGCCAGCCTGAATGGCTACTCCAAGTGCAAAAACCCCAACAGCTCGATCAAAATCTCAAATTCCGGACCTGTCCGCCTTTACCTTGACGGAAGCCTCAACATTGGATCAAGAACCTGGATTGACACCACTGATGTCAACCACGCTGCCGATTTCATGATCTTGGGAACACCAAAAGCCAAGACCAATCAAAAGATAGATATACGGGGAGAAGCCCCTAACGGAGAAGCGCTCAAAACGTTTGTGTGGCTTCCCAAGGGAGAAGTAAAATTTCAGACTGGAAAAGAAAAACGCTTGGTGGAAGGCGCTATCTGGGCAGACAGCTTTTGGCGATCAGCAAACGCACAACTCGGTGATTTTGAGCTGAGGCTTCCAGAAGACATGCCCCAATTGATCTACCAACGACTGGGCAAAGAATTTGGAATCGGCCAACGCGACTATGTCGCCCAGGGGGTGACCAGCTGGCGAAGCTACGGCAGAACCCCTGACTAAGCAGCTAAAAACAAACAATTTACCCAGAGGAAAAGCAACCGGTTACGCCGAATATTTTTTTAGTTCCAGAAAAATTAAAGTTTATATTTGAACGGGAAAAATTGAAAACCCAGGCCGTCACAGGCCAGTAAGCATTTATGCATATTTTGCATTGATTAAATCTTCTAATCACTCGCCAACCTCCTGGAAATTCCCATGCCCATGAGATAAAGTCTCAGCCCAGTCTCACTCAGGACTCATGCAGCCCTAGTCGAACCTTGATCGCCCCAAGCGTTCAACTCGGCCAAACACCAAAAAACATCCAAAGGCAGGCATTCAACCTACCTATCAATACCTAAAAGCTCATTTTGTCAATCGAGATGGGTCTGCTTCTTGTGCCCAGCCATTAGTTCCCTCCATCAATTATGGGCGAGGCCAGAGGGGAAGATCCACCAAACAAATCTCTCATCCATTCCTCATCAATTTCACAGATATCCCCCATTTGGGGGAGGCGGCTGGAGGGAGTGGTGGTTGAAGCTCCTTCCCAAATCACCGACAGCGCCGAAATCCCTGGTTTTTCAAGAAAGCCAGTAGTCCACATTCCCTGAATTCACCAATGTCGACAACTACTTTCAGCTCAAGCTCTTCTGGTGGCTGGTCTTCCTGGTGGAGAGGTGGATCTTCAAATGCCAACGCTGTCAATAATCAACGCCTATCCGTTAATAGCGACAGGCTCAACGTTTTCTCAAATGCATGGAGCTGGAGCGGTTCGAGCTCTGCAACTGCAATCAACAACGCATCGGTGACCTTTACCGGTCAGTACGTCAATATCCAAAGCCACTCCTCTGGGAGCCAGGGATCAACCACAGCGCTTCGCAATACATCCTTCATTGCAACGAGTGATTTAGGCACACGCATCGATATCAACGCTTCCTCCAACAGCAATGGTGGCTGGTGGTGGAACAGCGGCAGCAGCAACACCACCGGCATCAGCAACACCAGCATCGAAACGGGTTCTGGCAACGACGTCATCAATATCAATGCCAATGCCAACAGCAATGGTGGTGGCTGGTGGTGGCGTAGGGGTGGCAATGCCGATTCCGTTGGCATCGACAACAACTCATCCATCAACACTGGCGCTGGTAACGACTCGGTCTACGTCAATGCCTTTGCTTCAGGCGCTGCCACCAATGCCTGGGCCATTCGCGATAGCTCCATTGATGTTGGCTCTGGCGATGACGTCGTCAGCCTCAATGCCACAACCTTCCAAACACAACGTCGCTACGACCCTGCATGGGGTTCAGAAAACAGCTCTATCGACTTAGGCAGCGGTAACGACCGACTGTTCATCAACGCCAATGCCTCTGGCCAAGGCGAGATGCGCGCATTCGGTGCGCTCGATTCCACCATTGATGCTGGATCTGGCGACGATGCCATTTCCATCAACGCTTCTGCCAACAGCAACAACGGCTGGTGGTGGTGGGGCGGCGGCAATGACCCCGCCACAGCCAAAGGCCTTGCCAACTCAGATGTTGATCTCGGCTCTGGCAACGACTTCCTCTCCGTTAGTGCCTCCACCAATGGCGGCATCTCAAATGCCACAGCTGTAGAAGATTCCAGCATTGACGCTGGATCAGGCAACGATGTCATCAACATCAATACCAACGCTCGCGCTAACGGCGGTGGCTGGCGGTGGTGGAACCGCGGCGGCAATCCAGCCACTGCCAAAGGTCTGGACAATTCAGAGATCTCAACAGGCGATGGACAAGATTCCATCTCCATCAACACCACTGCAACCAGCAATGGTGGTGGCTGGTGGTGGGGCGGAGGCGGCAATGCCGATTCCGTTGGCATCGACAACAACTCATCCATCAACACTGGCGCTGACAACGACTCGGTCTACGTCAATGCCTTTGCTTCAGGCGCTGCCACCAATGCCTGGGCCATTCGCGATAGCTCCATTGATGTTGGCTCTGGCGATGACGTCGTCAGCCTCAATGCCACAACCTTCCAAACACAACGTCGCTACGACCCTGCCTACGGATCTGAAAACAGCTCTATCGACTTAGGCAGCGGTAACGACCGACTGTTCATCAACGCCAATGCCTCTGGCCAAGGCGAGATGCGCGCATTCGGTGCGCTCGATTCCACCATTGATGCTGGATCTGGCGACGATGCCATTTCCATCAACGCTTCTGCCAACAGCAACAACGGCTGGTGGTGGTGGGGCGGCGGCAATGACCCCGCCACAGCCAAAGGCCTTGCCAACTCAGATGTTGATCTCGGCTCTGGCAACGACTTCCTCTCCGTTAGTGCCTCCACCAATGGCGGCATCTCAAATGCCACAGCTGTAGAAGATTCCAGCATTGACGCTGGATCAGGCAACGATGTCATCAACATCAATACCAACGCTCGCGCTAACGGCGGTGGCTGGCGGTGGTGGAACCGCGGCGGCAATCCAGCCACTGCCAAAGGTCTGGACAATTCAGAGATCTCAACAGGCGATGGACAAGATTCCATCTCCATCAACACCACTGCAACCAGCAATGGTGGTGGCTGGTGGTGGGGCGGAGGCGGCAATGCCGATTCCGTTGGCATCGACAACAACTCATCCATCAACACTGGCGCTGACAACGACTCGGTCTACGTCAATGCCTTTGCTTCAGGCGCTGCCACCAATGCCTGGGCCATTCGCGATAGCTCCATTGATGTTGGCTCTGGCGATGACGTCGTCAGCCTCAATGCCACAACCTTCCAAACACAACGTCGCTACGACCCTGCCTACGGATCTGAAAACAGCTCTATCGACTTAGGCAGCGGTAACGACCGACTGTTCATCAACGCCAATGCCTCTGGCCAAGGCGAGATGCGCGCATTCGGTGCGCTCGATTCCACCATTGATGCTGGATCTGGCGACGATGCCATTTCCATCAACGCTTCTGCCAACAGCAACAACGGCTGGTGGTGGTGGGGCGGCGGCAATGACCCCGCCACAGCCAAAGGCCTTGCCAACTCAGATGTTGATCTCGGCTCTGGCAACGACTTCCTCTCCGTTAGTGCCTCCACCAATGGCGGCATCTCAAATGCCACAGCTGTAGAAGATTCCAGCATTGACGCTGGATCAGGCAACGATGTCATCAACATCAATACCAACGCTCGCGCTAACGGCGGTGGCTGGCGGTGGTGGAACCGCGGCGGCAATCCAGCCACTGCCAAAGGTCTGGACAATTCAGAGATCTCAACAGGCGATGGACAAGATTCCATCTCCATCAACACCACTGCAACCAGCAATGGTGGTGGCTGGTGGTGGGGCGGAGGCGGCAATGCCGATTCCGTTGGCATCGACAACAACTCATCCATCAACACTGGCGCTGACAACGACTCGGTCTACGTCAATGCCTTTGCTTCAGGCGCTGCCACCAATGCCTGGGCCATTCGCGATAGCTCCATTGATGTTGGCTCTGGCGATGACGTCGTCAGCCTCAATGCCACAACCTTCCAAACACAACGTCGCTACGACCCTGCCTACGGATCTGAAAACAGCTCTATCGACTTAGGCAGCGGTAACGACCGACTGTTCATCAACGCCAATGCCTCTGGCCAAGGCGATATCCGCGCATTTGGTGCGCTCGATACCACCATTGATGCTGGATCTGGCGACGATGCCATTTCCATCAACGCTTCTGCCAACAACAACAACTGGGGATGGGGTAACGCTGCGACGGCAACTGGTATTGGCTCAACAGAGATCAGTACTGGGAGTGGTGATGACAGCCTGAGCATTAATGCCACAGCACACGGCAGACAAAATGAATGGAGTAGCCAATCATCCTGGGGATATGACTACAGCTATAGCGGCGCAACTCAGTGGAGTAGTGAATACAGCCACTCAGCCAACTTGGCCTTTGGAGGAGGCTGGTGGGGGAGTTCTAGCCTCAGTTATGGATACCAATCGAAATATGATTACGATTATGAGTACGCCAACCAAGGGCACTACAAGAGCAGCCATAGCAGCCGCAACGTTGATATCTCAGGTGGTGAATCCTATGGAGCCATCAACTCCAGCATTGACCTTGGAAGTGGTGACAACACAGCAACTGTCAATGTTTTAGCGGGCAACCAAGCGGTTGGCTTCAGAGCTACAAGCCTCAATAGCGGCAATGGCGATGACAGCTTCAGCCTGAGCGTTAACGCCAATGGCGAGCGGAGCTATAGCTACACAAGTGATTACGAATACGCATCGTCTGGCTACGACATTGGAAGCAATAGCGGCGAATCAAGCTCGTGGCGTTCGTATCAGAACAACTCTCGCGCTTGGTGGTGGGGAAACTCTCAAAGTCAATCGGAGCATGCGAGCAAGTGGGATAATTCATGGAATCACAGCCATGAGTACAGCAACAAAAGCGCAAGCGAACACTCAAATACACAGCGCTTTGGCAGTTCCCTAGGCAGTGAAAACAGCACGATCGACTTAGGCAACGGCGACAACAACGCAGAGATCTCAGTCAAAGGAGGAGAACGCGCACTAGGCCTAATCAGCAGTGACTTACTGACAGGATCTGGATCAGACACCATTTCTATCGACACTAGTGCTGAGGGATTGGTTGAATACAGCAATACAAGCAAAGGGAGCAACAGCAACAGTTACTCCAATATCTACAACTACAGTAATAGCAATAGCCATGAATACTCGTATTCATCAGCTAGATGGTATGGACACAACCAATCGAGTAGCGAAGGAAACTACGACTACAAGTCCCAGGGGGAATACACGAACCAAGGGCAATCCAACTGGGACAATGAGTACTCGCGAACTTATCGCTTTGGGGTATCGATTGGTGCTGAAGACAGCTCCATTGACGCCGGCGATGGAAACAACAGCATCAATCTCCAATCAATCGGCGGAGAGCTTGCCATTGCTCTTGCCGGCTCCTCAATTACTGCTGGCAGCGGAGACGATTCGTTAGCAATCATTGGCCTTGCCGAAGGAGAAGATAGTTATATCAATCGGAAGAAGAGTAACTCAACATGGAATCACGATTCTTGGAATTCCAACAAAAGGTCTGAAGAGTACAGCCGCAGCTACACAAGTGCATACTACTGGTACAACAGAATTGAGGAATACTCAAGCAATCACGAAAGCGAAAGCGATGGCTTTTCAATCTCCCTCAGCAGATACAACCAAAACTATGAATACTCAAGGATCAAACGATTTGGCACAGCCTATGGAGCCCAAAAGAGCAGCATCAACTTGGGCAATGGCGACAACGAAGCATCCATTAGTGCCAATGGCGGCGAGAGCGCTGAGGCGCTCAGTGATAGCAGCCTAGAAACCGGCAAAGGCGATGATGTCATCTCGCTCAGTGCCACAGCACTTGGTGAAAACAGCCTGATCAACAAAAATGAATATCTCAGTGAACACAGCTCTGTTTATAGCCATAAGAGTGAATATTCATACCAAGGCGAAGGCCTCAATCAATCACGCTATGGCTGGGGCTGGTGGAACCCAACGAGTGAAAGCAGTCATTCATACAACAACAAAGGCAACCACAACAGTCAAGGCAATAATCAAAGCCTGTTTATAGAGGATTATGAAAATTCTTTGATCCAAAAACTCGGCTCAGCCATTGGCGCTAATCGATCAACCATTGACACTGGTAGTGGAGACGATCTTCTAACGATTGATGCCAAGGGATACACCGAGGCGGTCGGGATCAAAAATAGCTCTATTGATCTCGGAAAAGGGGATGATGTCTTTACTATCAGCAGCAGCGCATTTGGCTTCACCAGCTACTTACGGCAAGGCCTAGGCAGTTACGACTACAGCTATGACTACCAGTCATCTGGCAGCCAATCTGGCGAGTATTCCAATTCCTATCGCTACAGCTACCCATGGTGGTCGTATGGGCGGAGTTACAGCGGAAGCTATGGCTCTCAGTGGAATTATGGGTACGGCTATGCCAGCTCAGGCACTTGGAGTTACAACGAAGACTCATGGCTTATCAACACAGGAATTGCCAAAGGCGCCGTTAATTCAACTATTGATACTGGCAAAGGTGATGACAACATCTCCATCACAGCAAGAGCATCATCGAAGGCCACGGCCATCGAAGACTCTGAAGTCTTAACTGGTGATGGCGATGACTCAGTAGAAGTCAGCGCTGCAGCAGAAGAAGATGCCACGGCCATTGAAGACTCTGAAGTCTCAACAGGTGATGGCGATGACTCAGTAGAAGTCAGCGCTGCAGCAGAAGAAGATGCCACGGCCATCGAAGACTCTGAAGTCTCCACCGGTGATGGTGAAGACCTGATAGAGGTTGAAAGCACCGCTGAAAGCAGCGACGAAGCAAGCGATGAAGGCGTCGCGAAAGGGCTCGTCAATACGACAATCGATGCAGGCGCTGATGACGACGCCCTGCTCATGGAAGTGACCGGTGAGACTCTCGCCATTGGCATGGAGAATTCAACCCTGAATGTGGGCGATTCCGATGACATCATTGACGTGATCGTGGAAGCCACCAACGAGGAGGATGGCGAAGCCATTGGCCTCAGCGGAAGCACCATCTCCAGTGGTGGGGGCGATGACTCCATCTATGTGGAGGTATGGGGAGAAAGCTCAGCCAAAGCCATGGTGGACAGCTTGATCGAGGCTGGTGATGGTGATGACTACATCACCATTGATGGCGAGATTGAAAACAGCACGATTGATGCTGGAGATGGCGATGACGTTGTTGATCTCTACGGAACAGGCGACGCGACTGTCCAAGGCGGCGCTGGCGAAGATGAACTCAACGGCGATGAAGGCAATGACACCCTGCTAGGCGGCGCCGACAACGACATCCTCAATGGCTACAGCGGCAATGACACGCTGAAAGGCGGAGAAGGTGACGACATTCTTGATGCCGGGATAGGCCTAGACAAACTCTATGGAGGTGATGGAGAAGACACCTTCATCCTGAATTTGGGTGAAGGCTACGCGACGATTTACGACTTCGTTATTGGAGAAGACATCCTTGAATTTTCCGATATGGGTGATATCACGATGGAATATAAAGATAAAAACAGCCTGTTCTACAGCGGCACGGATTATCTAGGTGTTGCCAACGGCGTTCAGCTCACAAGACAAGAAGACGAGACCTTCGCGTAAGTCATATGAAACTGAAATCAAGGGCTCAACAAAAAAGATTTAAAAGCCGGCAGGCTCTGCAAGAGAAGGGCCAGAGCTTGCATGAAGTGCTGATTGCATCATCCATTTTGGCTATCACCATCAGTGGCTTTACCAGCGGCATCATTCGCTCAAACCAGATCACACATCAAGCCAGCTTGCGAAAAGCAGCTGAAAGTGCGATCACCGACGACTTGGAATCGACCGTTAAGCACCGCTTCTACACCTTTCGCTGCAGGCAAGGACCATGCACAGCCGCAACAGCAGAAAATGATAAGAGCCTGATGTATTACAACAGGGAAGATTCAGACGATAAACAAGACTTTATGGAGCACTGCAATGCGAGGGATCTTGCAAAAGAACTCTTATCGGAGGATGAAAATGGTGTCACCACTGGCGAGCAAGCCATTCCCAGTAGCTTATTAGCTGATAGGAACATCACAATCACCAGAAGCATCTCCTTAGACGACTCCAACAACAACCAGGCAATGATTGAATACGACGCAGAAAAAGACAATAAGATCATCGCTACGCTCAAAACGACGCTTGTCCCGAATGCTGTTCACTGGTGTCACTAGCCGCCAAGGCAAGCAAGCCAGTAGCGGCTTCACAATCTGGGAATTGATGGTTGTGCTGGTGATCTTGGCGATCCTCATCGCTGCAGCTCTACCCAACTTGCGCCCAAGCATGCGACGCGAGCAACTCACTGCCGCAAGCCTTGGCATCGTGAATTGGCTTGAGCGAGCAAGGAATCAAGCCGTTAAAGATATGGAAACATGCCAGCTCAGCATTAGCGCTGATGATGCCAGCGATGCATCGCTGGCCATCACATCGGGTAGCCCTGGCTGCAGAGAGCTAACGATGTTCAACATTAATGATCAAGAGAACACAGCGACTGATATCTCGTTGACGTTATCGGATAGCTCAGACAGTGAGTTCAGCTTTTCACCCCGAGGCAGTGTGAGTCGCCACCAGGAAATGGAACTCACTATGGAGGGAAGCCCAACCACCCGCTGCATCAAGGTGGTTTTTCCTGTTGGCTTGGTGCGCAGCGGCATCAAGCGGGATGCCGCGTGCAGCTATGAGAAGGAGTTGAAGTACTAGTGAAAAAACTGCTTCAACAACTCCACAAGCACCCGGATCAGCGGAACACAGGTTTGACCCTTGTGGAGCTGCTGATCGCCATGGGCATAAGCAGCGTCGTAGTGATTGCGGCATCCAATTTGGTGATCCAATCAATGGAATGGAGAACCAATGCAGAAGAGCTTCGCCGCAAGCGGGCTGAATGGAATCTCGCTCGCCGGTTTATCGAAGCAGAAGTGACCTCTGCAACGCGAGTGATCACCGACCTTGATGCCATTGAGATTCCCGAGGAATGCGGACTCAAAAACGACAAAAAATTTAAATTCACCCATGCGGTTGTGTTCCCGTTGGAGCGACCGGTGCGGGTGAAAGACGACGCCTCACTTAGGGAGAACTTCCAGGTGTTGCCAGCGGCGATCTATGGAGTGAAGGAAGACATGGACGATGGCAGTGTGGTCAGCGGCAATGCGCTCGTGCGGTGCGGTCCACGCATCAATCACGACAATAGCTATGGGGGGTTTTACGAGGCTGAGTTGTGTGCCGATGGCCAAGACAGCAATTGCCACGAGGTGATCCTCGACAACTTGGGCAGTAACGACGACTGCGAAGACGGCTTTTGCGTCAATGCCACGGAATGCAAAAGCAATGAGCTTGACCAGCGAGGGCTGCGGTTTTACTTACTCGCAAATGGCCTGAGCACCAGCTCCAAGAGCCCCTATGGGCAATGCCTCGGCACCCAGTCACGCGTGGCACCGGTGCATTACTTTCCAGATACAAGAAATGTTTGCGCCGGAGAAGGCAACTGGCAAAATAAGAATTTATTATATGTAACCAGAGAGCGCTATAGAAATATTAGCCATTACCTAAAGAACGGCAAATACACTTTCGAGCCAGAAAATCCAAATGACAAAGAAGTCATAATTTGCGGCGAAAACTTCTTTGACGTGATTATTGGTACCACTGAAAATGACATCGTCGCAGCCAACGACCAAACGAATGAACCATGCGACGAGAAAATCAATTTACATTGCGCTGATAGTGTTGAGATCAATGGTGAAGGCGGAGATGACCGCCTTTTAGGGGGAAAAGGCGATGACACCCTCGCAGGTGGTGCCGGTGATGATGTCTTAATTGGTGGGGCTGGGGATGACATTCTCAGAGGAGGTAGCGGCAAGAACACCTACCTCATTGAAGGCAATGACACGATTGAAGGATCTGATGGTGTCGACATCATCTACATCAAGCGCCTAAAGGAAAATGTGAGCCTTGGTAGCTGCAGCAAAAAGGAATGCGTGGCCTCAGACAGCAGCAGCTACAACGGGGATCCAAGCTTCGAGGCGAACATCACCAAGGGAGATATTCTGATTTTCCTAGATGGAAGGCAACGACTCAAATAAGCAATAATCAAGAGCTACAAATCGGCCAAAGAGATTTCGGCGAATGTTCGAGAAAAGCTTTGTCCTATTCGTTCCCGTTGAGCTTGAGAACCGCCATGAAGGCTTCCTGCGGCACATCCACCTTGCCCATGGCCTTCATTCGCTTTTTACCTTTGGCCTGTTTCTTCAGCAGCTTTTTCTTGCGCGAAATATCACCGCCATAGCACTTAGCCAGCACGTCTTTGCGCATGGCACTGATGCTGGTGGAGGCAATGATGCGGCTTCCAATTGAAGCTTGCAGCGGAATCTTGAACTGCTGGCGGGGAATCAGCTCCTTGAGTTTTTCCACCAGGCCTTTACCCACGTTGTAGGCCTTGTCGCGATGCACGATTGTGGTGAGCGGATCAGCCCGTTCACCATTAATCAACACATCCAGGCGAACCAATTCATTTTTGCGGTAACCGATCAGGTGATATTCCATCGACGCATAACCCTGGGTTCGCGTCTTCATCTGATCGAAGAAGTCGGTCACCACTTCAGCCAGCGGTAATTCATAGATCAACGTCACCCGGTCGGTCGTGATGTACTTCATATCGACGTACTCACCTCGGCGTTCCTGACAAAGCCCCATCAACGCACCGTTGTAGTCGTTGGGCGCATAGATCTCCATGCGCACGTAGGGCTCTTCGATGGATTCACGTTTCTGCGGATCCGGAAGCGTGGCGGGGTTGTCCACCATCTCCTCGCTGCCATCAATCATGTTCACCTGATAGATCACCGACGGTGCGGTGACGATCAGATCAAGGTCGTATTCACGCTCGAGGCGCTCCTGCACGATTTCCATGTGCAGCAAACCGAGGAAGCCGCAGCGGAAACCAAAACCCATGGCACTACTGGTTTCAGGCTCAAACTTCAGTGCCGCATCCGAGAGCTGCAACTTGTCGAGCGCTTCACGCAAATCTGGATACTGATCCGCTTCAGTTGGGAACAGACCGCAAAACACCATCGGCTTGGCCTCGGTGTAACCGGGCAGTGGCTCCTCCGCCGGTGCATTCAGCAAGGTGATGGTGTCACCCACACGGGCATCGGCTACCGCCTTGATCGATGCAGCCAGATAACCAACTTCGCCGGCATGCAGTTCACCCACCTTGCGCTGGTCGGGCGCCATCACGCCCACTTCATCGAGCTCGTAGATCTTCTTGCTTTCCATCAGCAAGACCTTGTCCTTGCAACTGATCCGGCCGCTCATCACCCGGAAATACACAATCACCCCCCGGTAAGGGTCGTAATAGGAGTCAAAGATCAGTGCCTTGGTGGGTTCATCCACCGCATCCGCAGGCGGCGGCACCTTGTCCACCACCTCTTGAAGAATCTCAGGCACTCCAAGCCCGGTCTTGGCTGAGCAGGGAATCGCATTGCTGCAATCAAGCCCGATGATCGCTTCGATCTCTTCCTTGATGCGATCGGGATCCGCACCCGGCAGATCGATCTTGTTCAGCACCGGAATGATCTCAAGATCGTTCTCGAGGGCCAGATACACGTTGGCCAGGGTCTGAGCTTCCACACCCTGGCTGGCATCCACCACCAACAGAGCGCCCTCACAGGCCTGGAGGCTGCGGCTCACCTCATAGGAGAAGTCCACATGACCTGGTGTGTCGATCAGGTTGAGGGTGTAGGTCTCACCATCGGCGGCTGTGTAGTTCATGCGCGCAGCCTGCAGCTTGATCGTGATGCCGCGCTCACGCTCCAAGTCCATGTTGTCTAGGAACTGCTCCTGCATGTCCCGGTTGGCCACCGTGCCCGTGTCCTGCAGCAAACGGTCGGCCAGCGTCGACTTGCCATGGTCGATGTGGGCAATGATGCAGAAATTGCGAATCCGTGAGACGGGGGCGTCGGTCATGCGGTTGGCGGAATCCCGGCTCGGGCGTATCGACTCAGTCAAGCGATCCTAGGGAGCAGCGACCAGCTCTCTGTGACTTCAACCAACCCTTGGCTGCTCCTGTTACTGGCGATCGGCGCTGAGGTAATCGGCACCTCCTGCCTCAAGCTCTCGCAGGGATTCAGCAGACCAGGCCCAACGTTGATCATGCTTTCGGCCTATGCCATCTCAATGACCTTGATGTCGCGGGTGGTGCAGGTGCTCCCCATGGGCCTCACCTACGCCCTCTGGAGTGGCATCGGCATCGTGGCCATAGTGCTCGTCGGCCTGCTGGTGTATCGACAGGTGCCTACCCAGGGGCAGCTCGTTGGCATGGCCTTGATCACTATCGGCGTCATCACCGTGAACCTTCAGGGGCACCCAGGCTGAACGCAAAACTCGACTACAGAAGCGCTGCTGGATCAGGGAACGTGTGCATATCAACTGATACCTCTGGTCGCAGGAGACGACATCGATATGGGAAGGTCATCAGCACGCTGAACCTCCCTGCCTGTGTCGCGCTTTCGTCGATTCCTGCTGATTGCAGCTGTGATTGCCGGGCTTGCCGGGCTGTTTCACCTGATCAATGTGCACGGGCTTGAGCCGATCCGGGCTCAGGTGGAGCGCCTGGGGTTCTGGGCCCCGCTTGGGATCCTGTTCCTGCGTGGCGTCAGCATCATCTTGCCGGCGCTCCCCAGCACGGCTTACTCACTGCTGGCAGGAGCACTGCTGGGGTTCCAGACAGGCTTCATCACGATCGTGGTCTGCGATCTGATCTTCTGCCAAGCCGCGTTCCTGCTGGCCAGCAACTACGGACGCGGCCCGATCCAAAAGCTGGTGGGAGAGGGAGCGATGAAAACCATTGAACGCTTCAGCCACAACCAACTGGAAGGCAATCCGTTTCTGCTCACCGGTCTGCTGATGACAGGCCTGTTCGATTTCGTGAGCTATGCCGCAGGCCTGGGAGGCATCCCCTGGCGGGCATTCGCCCTGCCGTTGCTGGCCAGTGTGTTGCTGAGTAGTGCACCCATCGTGGCCCTAGGTGCTGGGATTTTCAGCGGCGGCAAACTGTTACTGATCGGCGCTGTGTTTGGCATGTTCGCCCTGGCAATCGTGGCGAGTGTGATTCAACAGCGCATACGCAAGCAGACAGGCTCAGACGCTTAGACCCAGCAGCGCATCACTGCGTTCCCGAGTCCGCGTCAAGAGCCCGGAATCGATGTTGAGATCCTGGCCATAGCTGGGAAGCAGTTGATGCAGGCGCTCCTGCCAGGCCTGCGTGGCCAGTTTTGAGGCGAAGCAACGCTCTAGCACCTCCACCATGATCTGCACGGAGGTGCTGGCCCCAGGAGAAGCTCCAAGCAGTGCTGCCAGAGATCCATCCGCTGCACTCACCACTTCCGTGCCCATCTGCAGGCGACCGCCATCAGACGTGCGTTTGATGATCTGAACCCGCTGTCCGGCCACCGACAGGCTCCAGTGATGTGCGTCGGCCTCAGGTAAGAACGCACGCAAGGCCTCAATCCGATCAGCATCGCTTTGGCGCAGCTGATTGATCAGATATTTCACCAGAGGCAGATTGTGAACTCCCACCTGCAACATCGGCAGCAGGTTGGTGGGCCGTACCGAGCGCGGCAGATCCAACAATGAACCGGTCTTGAGGAATTTGCTGCTGAATCCGGCATAAGGACCGAACAGCAGTGAGCGCTTGCCGTCGATCCAGCGGGTATCCAGATGGGGCACCGACATCGGCGGCGCGCCCACCTTCGCCTTGCCATACACCTTGGCGTGGTGGCGCTCCACCAAAGCAGGCTCACCGCACACCAGCCACTGGCCACTCACTGGGAAGCCGGCATAGTCGGCGGCCTCAGGGATGCCACTGCTCTGCAGCAGTGGCAGGGCACCACCACCAGCGCCGAGAAACACAAATGGAGCATTCACCTTGCGACGGCCTGACGGACCGCGCAGCTCAAGCTGCCAATCACAAGAGCTCATCGACTCTGTCAGCGGTCGCTTGATTCCCTGCACTGACGTGCCGTACATCACCTGGAGTACGCCCGCTGTCTGCAACGGCAGCAGCAGTGCTCTGGTCAGCGCTCCGAAGTCGAGATCGAGCCCACGCTCGATACGGGTGGCTGCAATCTGCTGATCAGGGCGGCGCCCTTCCATCACCAGGGGCATCCAGTCGCCAATCTGCCCGGCATCCGTACTCCACTGCATGGCGGAGAAGGCCGGCAGAGCACTTAACTGACGTTGCCGCTGCTGAAGAAATGCCACATCCCCCTGTCCCCAGACAAAGCTGAAATGGGGCACCTGGTGAAGAAAGCTGCCTGGGTCCAGCACCCCCTGGTCTGTGAGTGAGGCCCAAAATTCCAGACTGCGCTCGAATGCTGCATTGATTGCAAGAGCCTTCGCAGTCGACACCGTTCCATCGGCCTGCTGAGGGGTGTAATTGAGCTCACAGTTGGCGGCATGGCCGGTGCCGGCGTTGTTGACCGCAGCACTGCTCTCTAAAGCCGGTGCCTCGAGACGCTCCACCAGCAGCAGGCGCATCTCCGGGTCGAGGGCATGCAGCAATGAAGCCAGGGTGGCACTCATCATTCCCGCACCCACCAGCACGGCGTCGTAACGATCCATCGCGTCGGGTGATCCTGCTTCTCAAGGGTATGAATCAATCCGGACACTTGCCTGCCTACGCTGAGCGAAAGCACTCACCCCCATCCGGCTATGAGCACTGAAACAATGCCGCTCACCACTGAAAACGTGGAGAAGGTGCTCGATGAGCTGCGCCCGTTCCTGATGGCCGATGGCGGCAACGTGGAGGTGGTGGAAATCGATGGACCGGTGGTCAAAGTGCGATTGCAGGGTGCCTGCGGAAGCTGCCCCAGCAGCACCATGACGCTGAAAATGGGAATCGAGCGCAAGATGCGCGAGTCCATTCCTGAGGTAAGTGAAGTGGTTCAGGTGCTTTGATTCCTAGAACGTCTCGTCGTTTATGGCAGCCCAAAAAAATGGGGAAGCACAGGACCTCCTGATGGTTGGCTAAAGGGAACTGATGTGACGGTAATCCGGGCGATACTGATCGAACTCAACGGATATCCAATAGTCACCCAAGGTTCAGGAAGAGTTACTCAGAAGACTCCGGATGCGAGCGCCATTAGTCAGGTGACGGGCGCTGCATGTAGATCTATCAAGAAACAGATATTGCAAAAAAACAAAGCAACTCGACAGCACAGCTCACCACTCTTGGGTTACGTCAGCTAGCTCAAAGCCAAAGCGGATCTCAAAAAGCTCAGTCAACTTCAAAAAATCTGATGAACCCTGTTGAAAGCATTAGCTTCAGCTAGCTAGTTCCAGGCAGCTTGTAGTCGTATTCACAGCAAGCTGACGAGTTATAAATCACTAGCTAAGAATGGAAAAGTTATGGTGGTTGTCCATGAAGCTTTTTCTTCTCTCAGCTTTTGTCCTGGCTCTTGTGACACCAGAAGTCGCAATAGCAAAGGATCTCAAGCTCAATGGTGGAGGCTGGGATTACATAACTTATGCAGATGACGGCACGCAATATTTCGGGAAAATTCAGACCAAGCTTGGCGACCAAAGGGTGCTGAAAGTCCGGTTTATTGACGACCCAGACAGCAAAAACAAAGACTACGTAAATACTTTTGGCGTAAATTGCACTACCAGGCTTTACAAACCCGCTGGAAGCGATTGGATAAAAGCCAATCCGCAAACAGTTGCTGAGGCATGGGTTAAGTACGCCTGCGACTAATCAATGCATTTCCGCGAATAGATTAGGCTGGACCAGCCCATACCAGTGTTTTCCATAGCATCTAAAAATCAATTGGAGAATTGTTTTGGCTCCTTGATGACATCAGTATCTATATCTCAACGAACAGTTGTTTCTTGAAGACTGATAATTAAAACCTCTCGCCATTTGCGCCTGACCTCGCTCACTAATACCACTTCTGATAATTTGTCGCTCGAGCAGATCTAATACATTTTCGACTCTCCGCTGACTATAACCAGAGTCCAACATTGCACAGGCCATTGCGGCCACCCCCTGACCAAAATCATTTCTTGCGGCATGCACCGGAACTGCTGCCAATAAAGCAACGAATAAAAATAGACTCTTCATGACAAATAGCTAAAGAAGCAAACCTTAGGCAAGATTTGGATTTGCCCAAGTGTGGCAAATGCAGCATAGCCAATCAATAGGTTTCGACCAAGTCAATCAATCTGCTTTGTATACACTGCGAGCTACATCTTAACTATATACATTGGGATAGGCAAATTAAATATTTAATAGATCACGAACAGAGCAAACCAGGATCAGTAGGCACAGAAGGGGGGGGGCTCCAGCGTCAGTTCAGGTAACTAATGGAGATTCGGAAATTTCTTCTGAGATTTAGACGATCACATGGCCTAGAGGTAACTCCCTTAGAGCCCAACCTAACAGGAGCATGCCGAATGGGGCCTAGAATACGATCTGACATTGACCAGAAGTAAATCACAAACGCAGCTAAGGGAAGCGCGTATCAGCGCAATTTTCTGATTAATACGTCAGTCATCCGTCCAAAACCATTTTTACCCTTGCAGCTAGCTGGCCTTAAGAGTCTTTCTCCTTCAAAAAATTGTATTTAATTGATGGGTCCTGTTGATCAGCAATCAATCACAACACATCCACCCAGCTCATTCTCAAAGACCATTAGTAATTCCTCCAAGAGTTTTAGGATAGGGCGACTTATTGATATCAATATTTCCTGCACCTGATCGTGTTGCTCGAAGTTCCATATAGGCAGGATCTGAGACTTGGTTATTTAACAGAGAAAGCATTTCCTGCTTTGAACACCCAGCATCAACCACTCCCATACCAGACAAAAGAGCATAAGTTCTTTGAGCACCTGTACCATGCGTTGGATCGCCAATGGCATATGCAGCCTGTGCCATCTGAATAGTGTCTTGGCGTGTGATTCCTAATTGCGTTGAGCCATAATCTACAAGTATTCCTGCCAAGCAATCAGCCTGTAACTCAACTTCTGCACCACCTTCCAAAGAGCCATATCGATTTTGAATAGCATGGCCAAATTCGTGAGCTACGACATATGCAACCGATGAGGGACCAAAAGCCTTATAGAAATAATTCAACTGTGATGGGACTAGATAAATTGTATTGGTAGCTGGGCAATAAGAGCTTCCACCTACTTCGTCACCACGCACAAATTCTCCGCAACCTCCATAGACTTTTGTACCTTGTTCAATAGCAAACACTTGAGGAGGCTGAAAACCATCAAACCGTTGATCAGTAACCCAATCTCTGATCAAAAAGCTAGTCGTCTGGTCTACGACTGATGCAACAGTCCTTGCTAAAGCTGATCCCCCAAGGATCGCCACTAATCCAGCCGCTACAAGTGTGAATCGCATTAGTGATAAGCATTTTGCTTTTGTATAGCAACAGCCATTACCGATGGCTAATCGAAATTGACAGGACGCCAGTCACCGCTCAGTTGAAAAGCCGCCCAAACATACGGAGCACGCCACATTGGTATCGCGTGGCTCCTGAACTCCTTCTGTGTTTCAGCCAGTGCCTGTCCTTTTCCTTGCCCCTCTTTCAAACGCTGATAGAAGCTCTCCATAAAGGCTGCCGTGGCGGAATCATCAACTTTCCAAAGACTCAACAGACTACTGCGTGCACCGGCTACTGCAATTGCACGCTTCAAACCATAAACCCCTTCACCTGCACGAATATCGCCTCGACCTGACTCACAGGCTGAGATCACAACAAGCTCTGTTCCATCCCAATCAAGTTGAGCCACCTCTAAGGCCGTCAAGTAACCGTCGTCATTTGGATTTGAATTTGGGCGATTGGCTCCTGCTAAAGCAATCCCACTTCTTAATAACGGACTTTCCCCTTGTAAAAGTGATGTGCTCAAGCCTTCGGAACTGCTGCGCTGTGTTTTCGATGTTGAGCGTGGAGTCGTCCCCATAGTTGCTTGATCAGGCAAGTAAAAAGCATGAGTAGCTAAGTGAAGAATTTGCGGGGCTCGAGTTTGCTTGACAATGCTTGCAGTAGCTTCTAGGTCCATCAATAGTTTGCCGCCCACTAACCCTTGAATTGTCTTGCCTTCATTTGCTGTTGCCTTCAAGCGCTTCCATATCAATTGAGTTGGCAAAGCTGCTGAACGCTTAACACTCGTATCTTCACTGCTGCGACTTGCAACAGCCTGCACTGAAGATACAACACCATCATAGTTAGGATCTGCAATAAGCAATACATCGGCTTGAGCTGATTTGGTTGGATTCTTTAGATCTAATAGCTCACGCCCGGTAGTCAAAAGTCGCAGCTCAACTTGATCACTTAAATAGCCATTATTAGCAATCGGTAGAGCTGCAAAAGGCAAACGATTTAGCTCCCCATCTGGCGAGACAAACCAAGTTTTTGCACTTTGAGTTACTTTCAGAAGTGGATCAATAATTATTTCACCGATTCTCTTGATTAATTCCAGGGATTCATTTGATTGACTTTCAATACTTTCTACAGCTTTACTGATTTTCTTATCAATTAAGTCGGAGGGTCCTAAATCCACCACCTCAATCATCCCATTCGATTTGAGCACCATCGCTAAATAACGTTCATCATCCCAACGCTTGTCAACAGACCGGTTTGCTGTAAAGGGACGATGCCTTTGAAATTCAATCAATACACTGTCTGATGGAAGAACTCTAACAATCTCTTCAACCTCAACAATCCTGGGCTTAAGTTGAGGCAATAATCGGTATAACTGTCTTTCTATGGCATCTTGACGGATGGTTAAAGTTTTACGTTTATCAGGCGTGGTAGCCACAGAAGCTATTTTTTTCATCACTTCCTTGAGTTCATTAGTCACTTTAATTTGCTCTTCTGAAAACAGTGCTATAAGCGCTTGCTTTTTTTCAATTTCTGTCAATAAGCCTTGGCGATTCAAGCGAGCGAAGAGCGATACCTCAGCACCACTTTTGCCTGATGATGCCAATGAGAAACTTGCTTCATGAGTAAACCCAAAGCTTTTAATAAATGAAAGCCGATCATTGCGTGCCATAAAAGGTGCTTCTCGTTGAATCAACTCTGCTTCAATAAGCAGACCACGCTTTAGCATTTGCGCTGATTTTTCCCGTGAGCCCTGGCTTTCATAGAGAAAGGCTAAATTATTTATAATGTCAGCCGTAGACGGATGATTGTGGCCGTAAATCTTCTCAAAGTTACTAAGGACATCCAGTAATAGCGGCTCGGCCTTATGACCTTGATCTTCTTTTATATACCATATCGCCAGATTGCTCTTGCTTATTAATGTCGCGGGATGGCGCTCGCCATATAAAGTTAAATAAATATCTAAAGATTCTCGATATAGCGGCTCGGCCTTATTATTCAAGCCTTGCTCAGCATATGTCCACGCCAGGTGATTAAGTGTCAAAGCAACTGCCGGATGATTTTCTGGCAATATCTTTGAATAAATAGACAACACACTCAGGTAAACCGGGGCCGCCTTTGCATATAATCTTTCCCTCTTATAAACATCAGCTAGGTGTTGAAGAGCACTAGCCGTTTGAAGTTTTTCAGCTCCTAGCCTATCCTTAAATATCTTAATCGCTTGTTGGAGCAAACCTTCTGCTTTGCGGTAGAAGCCTTGTTTTGAATATAGCTCACCTAGGCTTCTGTAAAGCCCAGCTGTATAGACGTGATTCTCTCCTAATTTTTCCTTGGAAATTAGAATTGCTTTTTGAAATAGTGGTTCTGCTTCGCTATATAAAGATTGAGTTTGATACACCAAGGCGAGATTACTGAGTGTGGAAATCATCTCCACAGGATCAGTATCTGGTTGCTTTTCCTGTATCGCCAGCGCTTTCTGGATATAAGTCTCTGCTTTGCTGTAAGAGCCTTGATCAAAATAGATACGTCCTAACGCGTTGTAGCCATATGAGGCAGCGAGGCTTTCCGAACCATATTTTGATTGCCTGATCTCAACAAGCGTCTTCCAAATCTTTGCTGCTTCAGCATGCTTACCTGACTTTTGTAAATCAATTGCCCTATTTACTGTTTCCTGGTTGTCATTTAATGTTGCGCCCTTGGCAATGAGATCCGCGGCGAAGGCTGGATTAGCAATGCTTGAGTCAAGACAAATTCCCACAGGCAGACATAGGCACCAGAGAGAAAGAAAGTTAACAATTCTCATTTGCATACTTGCTATTAACAATAGATTAGCAAAGTTTTATTAGTCATCTCCCTCTTCTTAGATTAAAACTTTTTTATTGTGCATCAACCCTGACAGGAGGGCAGGCTCAGCGAGTGGCGATCGCTAGAGCCTTGATTCATCACCCTCGGGTTCTCCTAATGGACGAGGCCACCAGTGCTCTGGATCCTTTCTCTCAACAGCGCATCAACGAAACAGTGCAGTCTCTTGGGATTACACGCATCAGCGTTGCGCGCCGCCTGGCCACTATCCGCAATGCGGACAGGATCATTGTGCTTCGCGATGGTGTAGCCGCTGAAAGTGGAATCTGGGACGAACTCAAGCATCACGGCTACCTTGCAGAAATTCTGGCGAAGGGCGACTGACAGTCGATGACGGAGTCAAAGAAATCGCTTTCCCTGCATCAACTAATGAATGCCGAAAAGGTTTCCGTTGCAGATTCAACCTTCAAAACATCAATCACTCGCGACGATCTGGAAGAGCTGCACCTGGGACTTGGTGATGCATGGCTTGATGCGATCGCGCCTCAGGAATGTGAAAAGCTTGAGCGTCGCTTTGCGTGGTCTGGACTTGACCGTAAGGCACTTTGCAGTGTGCTGGATCAGCTTGATCAACCCATTGAATCTTCCAGCTCAGAGCTTTGGTTTCAGGAGTTAACTTTTTTGCAGGCAGCCTTGTGCAGTGATGCTGAACGCGAGCTTGATCCTTATGTCGCGGAGGTGTCGGCAGCTAATCCGGATCAGCTGCCTTTCAGTGACCTATGGCTTCCCGCTGTCGATGCTTTCGTTGATCGTCTACGCAGCTGCTTGGTCGATCTCCAACATCGCAGCATCGACGATCAGGTTTACCGTTCTCTAGGTCGGTCACTGCTTATCAGATTGACCAACATCTCTGAACAGGCCTTGTTCGAGCAATTCAACCTGCAGCGTCCGCCAGGGGCGATATTGCTGGCCCACCTTGGTGGCGATGGGGATGGTGAGGGGCCTCCTATTAGGGAGTACTACGAGCGGTTTATTAGGGAGCAGAGGCGCGATGGATTGGCAACGTTTTTAGAGACGTTTCCAGTCTTAGGACGATATCTGGGTCAAGTCTGTGGTGATTGGCAGCGTGCCAATGAGACCTTGCTTCGGCGGATTGATGCTGATACGCATGCCCTGCAGCAGCTCTTTGATGTCGAGCCTGCGATGGCTCTGTCTGAAATCCATCAGGGTCTGAGTGATCCCCATAACCATGGTCAGGTTGTGAGCATTCTGAAGTTTGCTGAAGCGACTCATTGTGCTCCCATCCAGGTGGTCTACAAGCCCAAGGATATGGGTGTGGATTTTGTTTACCAGCAGGCAATTGAGCATCTCAATAATGTCAGCACACTGACGCCGCTGCGCAGTTTGCGGATTCACTGCGGTAATGACTACGGATATATGGAGCATGTCGAGCATCGTCTCTGTTTGGATGATGATGAACAGAAGTCTTTTTATCGCAATGCCGGACGATTGACAGCCGTACTTCATCTTCTGGGCTGCACCGATTGCCATTACGAGAACCTCATCGCCTGCGCTGATCAGCTGCTGTTGATCGATACCGAAACTCTTTTGGAAGCTGATCTGCCTGATCATGTTTCAGATGCCTCTGATCAACAGACAAACCTGACTCAGTCGAGTCTTCAGAAGAGTTTTCAGAGTTCAGTGCTTCGATCAGGTCTGATGCCGAACTGGATGTTTGTTGGTCAGGCCAAGGTCGCTGTCGATATCAGTGCTCTAGGCATTGCCCCCCCTCTCAAGCCCTTTACGAAGGGTCCGGGTTGGCTGGGGCTGAACAGTGACGGGATGATGGCTGCCCAGATCAGCCGTCCATCACTGTTGCCCACGAGTCTTCCCGTGGGTGTTGGTGCCACCAATGGTCTCAATGCCCATCTTGAGACGTTCTGCCAAGGATTCCGTGAGCAGTGCGCCGAATTTGAACGGACGCGTGAAGACTGGATCAGGCCTGGAGGTGTTCTCGATCAGTTCATCGGCCTGCCGCGTCGCATTGTGCTTCGGGCAACAAGAGTGTATTTCGCATTGCAGCGTCAGCAACTTGAGCCAGCGGCTCTTCGTTCGCCCCTCCGCCAGGGACTCGTGCTCGAGCAGCTCAGCCGCAGTTTTCTGATGGCCAGCGAACAACCGCTGCACTGGCCTGTATTTGAAGCTGAATTGCGTCAGATGGAGCGTCTGGATATTCCATTTTTCGTGCATTCCATCGATGGACAGGATCTGCCCTTAGTTGACGGCATGAAGCCCGTTGAAGGGTTTATAGAAACCAGTGGTCTGGAGTCGAGTCGTCAGCGTATTGCTGTATTAGATCCAGCAGCCGTTGCTTTCCAGGAGCAATTAATTCGCGGCACGATCGGTGCGCGCATCTCCACTGAAGCTGGTCGAAGCCCCCGAGATGTCGCTGGGCTTGATGTCGACGTCGTGAAGCTCACGCCGGAACAACTCCACCAGGAGAGCCGTCGTCAGCTCAAGATGCTCGAAGAGATGGCCATTAGCGATGCGGATGGTCTCGTCGACTGGCTAGGGATGGATCTTGGCAGTGATGGTGAGAGTTTCTGCTTCGGCCCTGTTGGTACTTCGCTTTACGGTGGATCCATCGGTGTTGCTTTACTGGCAGCCCATTTTGCCGATGAGACTTGTTCAGCGGAACTGATCATAAGTTGCTTGAAACCTCTGTTGCAGATTGGGGAAAAGGACCGGGATGGGCTTCGCTTGCGCTGGTGGCGTGATCAGCCGCTTGGCTTGAGTGGCTGCGGGGGGTCTCTGCTCTCTGTGCAGGAGTTGGCGACCTGGGGACCCGAATCACAAAAGCCAAGCCTCCAAGAGCTACAGACCTCCCTCATCGGGGCATTGTTGCCTGAGCATATTCGCGCTGATCTCGGTCTCGACTTGATCGCTGGTTCTGCTGGTCTGATTGGACCGTTGCTGAGGGATGGTTCCTCACTAGCTCTGGACTTGGCGATGGTTGCTGGAGATCACCTGCTTGCACGCCAAAACGAGCAGGGAGCTTGGAGTATCCAAGGTAAGCAACCCTTGCTCGGCTTCTCGCATGGAACTGCCGGTTATCTTGTTGGGCTGGCAAAGCTCGGCCAGCAGTCAGGTGAGCAGCGCTTCCTCGATGCGGCGACCAAGGCTCTGATCTATGAACGGGAGCGATTTGATGCGGAACACCTCAATTGGCCCGATTATCGAAATCGACAACCGGATCAGCCAAACACATTCATGACTACCTGGTGCCACGGAGCACCGGGAATCGCCTTGAGCCGGGCTTGTTTGTTTGGATCTCCGCTTTGGGATGAGAAGTGTGTTGCTGAGATTGCCAACGCTTTGCAGACACTCACTGCACTGAAGCTGCCCTTTTGCGATCATCTCTGCTGCGGCACGTTTGGTAATGCCAGCATTCTTCGCATTGTGGCTGAGGGGCCATGGGCGATGTCTCTTCCAGAGTCAGTCCGTACGGCTGCGATTGAAAGGTCATCTGCGCTCGTTTCGCGAGCTGTCGCTAGAGCCGATCACGACGGAGGAGTATTGCGTGCCTTTGGCACGTCTGACAGCAATCTGTTGCTGCCAGGTTGTTTTACGGGAATCTCCGGTATGGGTCTGGCGCTGCTTGATCAGCTGAATCGCGATGATCGCCTCTCCACGCTTCTGACCATGGGCTTGCTGTCACCATCGGCGGCGGTGTCGCCGACACCAGTGCACCAGACGGCTTCCAATGCCTGCTGAGGGGATCGTTTCAGGCCAGGGGATCAGCACCTCCCGGCCACGAGCGGTTTTTTTTGTATTAGCCCTACATCTCAATGCTTTTATAGATCGAAGCATCGGGGAAAAGGGTTTTGTGGCTAGTGCAGAAGTCAGCAACGAATTGATGGATCCTGCCTCTTGAGAACCAAGGAGCAGGGGTGACAAGCTCGCTTCTCAGCAGATGTTTATCCCGGGTGAATCACTCCGGAGAAGAGGCACTGAAGGCACTCGGCACTTGCCCAAAAATTGGCGAGGTCACCCAAGCTCCCGAAACACCGATTGCATTTGACCCTCGAGTTGAGCAACTTGAGCGACTTATGGCGATGGATCTTTCCGACGAGTGCGATCAGATTCCTTGCGATATCGACGAGGAGGGCGAAGAAGAAGAGCTCTGAATCTCAATAAGAAGGGGCCCCCTTGGGCCCCTGAAGGTCTTTGAGGTGACTCCCGGTGACCTCTGACCTTGCTTCATTTCTAACCAAGCTGTATCAAAGTGAACATCCGTGGAAGTACCTGTCTTTGGCGCAAGGGTTGGGCGATCAAGGCTCTAGATCAGCTCCCCAAGCAGGTTCCGCCACTGTCCACCCAAGGCTCTTTAGCTCAAACCACAGGGAGGCCGCATCCTCGTATCGCATTTCCCTTCTGGTCTTGAGCAGCGCGGGTCCTTCTGGCATTGGCCGCCCGTGATCTACAAAAACCCTTTGATCTTTGACCCAGGTGCTTTTGGGGTCCCGGTGAAAACGAGCAAGCCAGTACCCCTTCGGATCTGAAAGCCATCCGTCCATCACTCATCACCGGCAAGTACATCTGTACTACTCACAGAGAGGGGTGGTCGTCAAGTAGTTAGCTCACTTAGGGGATGGCATCGCATACCGAGTGGCAGACACTCAATTCATGCGTTTAGCTCGAGCCATGACTTCCACCCTTGTTCTTACCGTTGCTCTTCTGGTCGGCCTAGGCATGAACCAGATCAATGAAGCTGATAAAGCCAAGAAGCAGTAGCTAGTTAGCTCCTTTGGATGAGGGACTAGTAGTCACGACTATGGTTTTATTAGATATGTTCAGACCTAGCTAATGGACGACAAGAAGGTGGACAAACTTACGCAGACATACCCCAACTGGTTGAACTGGGTAGGGGCTGTTGTGTCTGTAGTGCTTGTCGTGTCTTCGTTAGTGCCAGGTGGTGGCAATGGTTGGCAATGGGCTCCTTTCTATGTGTTGATGACGTACATCTTTATTAGAAAGAGTAAGGAGAAGAGAGTTTGGGAGTTAGGAGAATTATTAGTAATGCCTGTTCTTACCTTTTGTTGTGTAGTTGGTTTTATTACGACAACAGGTGGGAATGGTGGGAAATATGACTTATGGCTTTGGGGATTAGGTGTAATAGTTGGCATCTTGCTTAGTGTTTTTAACATATATCTCAAGCCAAGGATAGAGAAGAAAAGGCTAGAGAAGAAATAGCTGCTCCCTGCTCCAATCATCTCAGGATCGCCTGCAAGGTGCCTGAAGTATCACTTATGACCACACTATGCAATGCCTAGCCAAGGCATATTGTAGGGCCACAGAGACGCCGTAGGGAATGCATCAGAGACACAAGTTGATTGAGCTGAATAATGTTCTTTTGATTTATCTAGCTTTAGGGGGTCGAGGCCATCCGTCAGGATTGGCGAAGACAGAACATCGGCAAGATAAATGGCCCGAAGGACTTATTCGTAGCAGTCGGGCCAGATCTTCTTCAACTCCTGAGAGGCCTTGAAAAAACTTTGTTTGAACGGGATTAAATCTGGGTCTGCTTCTGCCTCCACATAAGAGGCTTGCATGTACTCCGCTGCATAGCCTTTGGGAAGCATCCCTGCTTCGGTTGCCATGCAAAGAGAGGTTCCCTCTCCAACATTGTATGCAAACCAAAACTGCCCTTGATCAGCCTTGGCAGGGGCTGTAGTTAGCAATAGACCGCCTAACAAGGCAAGGGTCTTGATTGATTGATTTTTCATCTAGTCATTCTAGATGCTTGTCCAGGATAACACTTCCCTAGCTTTCGTGGTCCCTTGAATCGTGATGGTGGTTTGTAGAAGTAGCTATCTAGCTATTCACTTAGATTCGGTTTGGGAAGTGTTGCCGCAGGCTCCGCCTGTAGCACTTACTCCGCAAACATGAACAACTTCCCAATCCAGATTGGATTGGTTTCACTTGAGTTCATGGTGGTGCCGCTGTGTTACGCGCGTCACGCTGACGGGATCGGATAACGAGTACTACTACAAGCTGCCTGAATGCTTGTTCTCCCTGGCGTCCGATGGAGCGGATGACGACTTACTCCCGAAGGTATTCAGAGTCACCCCTTTCTTTTACGTGAATTCCAAACCACGGGTGTTTAAGTCTTTTCCTTGACTCAGTTTCTCCCTGTATAGACTGCTTATTGCCTTTTCTCTGTATACACTGCCTATTGCTTTTCTCTGTATAAGGTGCTTATTGATTTTTACCCTATGCAGACTGCGGACCGCTAGAGCAGCCCTGACGGTCCTTGCAGAGGCCCAGGGCATCACATGGTGGATTTGATCATTTAGCTCTTACCATTTGCCTTATAGAAGCTTGATGGCGCGTTTTAGTTCTTTCCAGGGCGTAGCGCCATACGCCATTGAAATTGAATTCGGTGTGTGGCCAAGCAAGGCCACGACAACTGCTTCATTCATATTATTTGCTCGCAATACTGTTGCTACACGATCCCTAAATCCTTTGGGTGTGACTCCAACTATTTTTTTGCAAGGCTTCGACAGATTGACTCCCCAGCGTTTATTTGACTCCTGATACTGACCTGGCCATAGAAGACCATTCTTCTTTCGCAACTCGATGACCAAAGACTGCAGTCTTGGATGAATTGGAATAGACCTCTCAGAGGCCTCTGTTTTCAAAGGTCTGGACTCGTTGGGTCGAATGAGTATTCGATCTTCACATAAGTCTTCAGCTTGTAAGCCAGCGATCTCAGCGAGTCGTGCACCTGTGAAATAAAGAAACTGAAAAATCTCAATCTGTTCACCTGAGCCCTGCCACTGCGAAGGATCGGTGAGTGTGACTTCAGACTTTCTGGATTTGACGACCTTGATCCGTTTATTTAGTCCTTGAAAGATATGAGTGGAATCAGGGCGTAGCTCACACAGGACTGACCAGAGACCAGACAGAAAAGCGAGACGAGTTTTAACAGTTGACGGACTGAGTCGTTCGAGAAGCCAAGAGCGATAAGCCACAGCGTGTTGCATTGTGGCAGCTGTTGGGTGAGTGACAGCAGCGTGTGCCAAGAAATCGTCTAAGGCACTCCTCCAACTCATTTCGGTCCTCGCGGCAGGTGCCTTCAGTGCCTTGGCCTGCTGGATCAGCTCTTCCTTCGACAGGTGGTCTCTTGGCTTCTCCTTACCCTTCAGGATCGCCCTGTACCTAGACGCCTGCTCACGAGTTAACGCCCCTTCCTCAACTTCGACATCACAGCCAGTCAGCAACGCCTCGACCACCTCTGGATCAGAGAGGTCACATCGGTCAGGGACCGCATCAATCAGCTCGTCACCCGTCAATGACACCTCATTGCGCGCCTCCGCGATGAGGCGATCGGTCTTGGCAGCGAAGACAGGTGACAGGCGCTGGGCGACGCGATAAGTCGAACCCGCACTTTCCACCCAAATCGTTTTGCCTATGACTGGCTGAACGTCTTTAGGGACGCCACGCTGCAGCTGGTACCCATTACGGGCTTTACGCACGTATGTCGGACGCTTCCGAAACGGCACCTTTAGTCACAGCTTTAGTCACACCCTAGCCAGCTAAAACCCAAATGGACACAAACAAGTTGCGATCACTGTGTCCTGCCCTGCAGAACAAGACCTACTTCAACTACGGAGGGCAGGGGCCGCTGCCCACACCCTCGCTGGATGCCATCACCGCCAGCTGGAGAAGGATTCAGGACCTCGGCCCCTTCACCACGGACATCTGGCCCTACATCAGCGCCGAAGCGAACAACACACGCGGCCGTCTGGCCCGCTTGTGCAATGTGCCAGCACATCGGCTCGCCCTGAGCGAGAACGTGACCACAGGATGTGTGCTGCCCCTCTGGGGCCTTCCCATCGACGATGGCGACCACATTCTGATCAGCGATTGTGAGCACCCTGGTGTCGTGGCGGCCTGCCACGAACTGGCACGCCGCCGCCAGCTTCAGGTTCACACGCTGCCCGTGAAGCAATGCAGGCTCGGCCGCGATGATCAGGCCCACACCGATCACGAGGTGCTGACAGCCCTCGAAGAGCAGCTCACCAGCAAGACCCGCATCGTGGTGCTGTCGCATCTGCTCTGGAACACCGGTCAGCAGATGCCGATCGCAGCGGTGGCCGCACAACTGCAACAGCATCCAGCACAGCCATTCCTGCTTGTGGATGCTGCGCAGAGCGTCGGCCAGATCCCCGTTGCAGAGGCGGCAGCAGCAGCCGATATTTATGCCTTTACTGGGCACAAATGGGCCTGCGGTCCGGAAGGACTGGGCGGGGTCGCGCTCTCAGAGCGTGTGCTCTCGGACGGCCATCCCACCGTCATCGGTTGGCGCAGCCTTCAGGATGAAACGCGTGCTGTGGCAGAAGATCCAGACCCCTTCCATCACGACAGCCGTCGCTTTGAGGTGGCCACGAGTTGCGTGCCACTGATGGCTGGCCTGCGCTGCTCTCTTGACCTGCTGGAGCAGGAGGGCTCTGAAGACAAACGACTCGGGCAGATCCGAATCCTGAGCGAACAGCTCTGGAGAGAGCTGAAGTCGATCCCTGGGGTTTCACCGCTGCTCGACGGCCCACCGCCGGCTGGTCTGGTGAGTTTTCAGATGCGCTCTGAGGCAACGGGAGCCACACCAGCCGAGGTCGTGAAGTCCCTCGGCGGACAACAACTTTGGATCCGTGACCTGGCAGACCCCGTCTGCCTGCGGGCATGCACCCATATCTGCACCAGTCAGAACGACATCGCACAACTCACCGATCAGATTCGGACGTTGTCAGCAATGGGCAGCTAGCTCCAAGAGTGCAGTGCTTTCTCCGCTTCTTCTCGATCATCGAAACGCAGCTTTTCAGTGCCGACAATCTGGTAATCCTCATGCCCTTTACCAGCGATCAAGACAAGATCGCCATGTCGTGCCTGAGCAATCGCCTGAGCGATCGCGATCGCTCGGTCGGCTTCCACCTGGTAGTCGATGCCTGAAGCAAGGCCAGCAACCACATCGTCGAGAATGCGCTTTGGATCCTCAGTCCGAGGATTGTCGGATGTGACCACAACGCGATCAGCCAGCTCTGCGGCAATCGAGGCCATCTGAGGACGTTTGCCCCGGTCGCGGTCTCCACCGCAGCCAAACACACACACCAGACGCCCATCCACAAAGGGGCGGCTGGCCTGGAGCGCGCTACGCAGGCCATCCGGGGTATGGGCGTAATCCACAACGACGGCGGGGAGCTGATCTGTGGAAGGGCTAGAGGGCAGCACCCGCTCCATGCGGCCTGGCACACCACGGAATTTCGGAAGGGCGTCCAACAACAGGGGCAGTGGTAAGTCCTGCTGGAGCAGCGAGCCGACTGCCTGCATCACATTCATCAGATTGAAGCGACCCACCAAAGGCGAATGGAAACGCCCTTCGCCTCGGGGAGTGAGCAGCATTCCCTCTACGCCGTTCGATGTCATCACGAGATCACGCATGCTGAGATCGGCAGCCTCGTCGACACTGCAGCGCCAACAACGATCACCAAGGCGATCAGCCAGTCGACGTCCCCAAGCATCGTCAACATTCACCACCGCTCGGGGGCCTTCACCAATGAGGAAGGGATCAGCAAACAGGCGCGCTTTCGCTTCGAAATAGGCCTCCATGGATACGTGGTAGTCGAGATGATCCTGCGTGAGGTTGGTGAACACCGCGGAGGAGAAACGGCAACCGGCGACCCGTTGCTGATCAAGAGCATGGGAACTGACCTCCATGGCCGCCACCTGTGTGCCCTGATTCAACGCTTCAGCGAGCTGGGCCTGCAGCCGATCCGCAACCGCAGTGGTGTGGGTGGACGTGAAGCTTTGTCCGGGCCAACGGTTGACCAGCGTTCCGAACAGGGCCGAAGAGCGACCGCACTCCAGGCTGAGGTGTTCAATCAAATGGGTTGTGGTGGTCTTGCCATTGGTGCCAGTCACACCAATCAACTGCATGCGCGAAGAGGGCAGTTGCCAGAACGCGGCAGCCAGCTCTCCCGCCCAATGGGACACCGGCTCAGGGATCACCAAAACAGGATCCTGAGCGGAGGGCGGAAGCGACTGTGCTGCTTGCTCACCGATCAGCGCGGCCACAGCGCCGGCCTTCAGGGCCTCTGGCCAGAAACAGCCCCCATCCACCCGTTCACCGGGAAGACCGATGAAGACGCATCCCTTGCCGACACTGCGGGAATCACAAGTGATGGACGTCACCGCTGGATTGGGCAGCGCAGAAGGCACTGGCAGCCCTACTGCGTTCAGCAGCGAATGGAGCATCTGCGTCATCACCAGCCCCTAAAGCTGAGGCCGTTCTAGTCCGATCCGGCGATGGTGGAGCAGAGCCGTTGCAACCAATTGAACAGTCCCTCTCCGCTCAGGCGAGGAGACACCCGTGGCAGAGGTTTCCCCTGCAGTGCCAAAACAGGCACTTCCAGGTCGTAACGAGTCCGAAGCTCCGGCTCAATCCCCGCAGCATCAATATCAATGACCTCCAAACTCAGCGGTGGCTTCAAACGACTGAGATCAAGGTCTTGCAGACGTTGCTCTAGACCTTCACAAAGACAGCAGCCCTGCCTGCTGAACAAGGTCAGCTGCAGGGGCTCAATCGGGGACTGGATCACAGCCGCAGGGGGTAAAGGGATGACAGCGACAGATCCGGCGCAGCGTGAGCCAGCCACCCCGCCAAGGACCATGGCGCTGAATCGCTTCTAATCCGTAGGCACTGCAGCTGGGAATGAAGCGACAACGGGGGCCGAAGAAGGGCGAAAACCAGCTGCGGTAAAAACCAATCGCCGCAATCATCAGCTGAGCCAGGGCATGACTGAAACCCTCCCCAACGCTCTCCAGGAAGCCGACGGATAGGATGCGTGGTTTGCGCATGCAGAAACGCAAGGCTGACTTCAAGTCCAGCATGGCGTTTCGCCGGCGTGAATGGTCCAACACCTTCCTTCCTTATGTCTCGTTACCGCGGCCCTCGCCTGAGGATCACGCGGCGCTTGGGAGACCTCCCTGGTCTCACCCGGAAGGCCGCAAAGCGGTCCTATCCACCCGGTCAGCACGGCCAAGCCCGTCGCAAGCGCTCTGAATACGCAATCCGCCTTGAGGAGAAGCAAAAGCTTCGCTTCAACTACGGCGTCTCTGAACGCCAACTCGTGCGCTACGTGAAAAAAGCGCGCGCTCAGGAGGGTTCCACAGGAACCAACCTGCTCAAACTTCTCGAGAACCGTCTCGACAACGTCTGCTTCCGTCTCGGATTTGGCCCCACAGTGCCTGGCGCCCGCCAGCTGGTGAACCATGGCCATGTCACCGTGAACGGGCGGGTCACCGACATCGCCAGCTACCAGTGCAAGGCCGGTGATCTGATCGCCGTCCGCGAGCGCAAGGGCAGCAAAAAACTGGCTGAAGGCAACCTGGAATTCCCGGGTCTCGCCAACGTGCCGCCCCACCTGGAGCTCGACAAGGCAAAACTCAGCGCCAAGGTGATCAGCAAGTGCGAACGCGAATGGGTCGCACTGGAGATCAATGAACTGCTGGTTGTGGAGTACTACTCCCGCAAGGTCTGAGGCTTACTTCACACCTCAGCACGTTCTTACTTTGCAATCCCCGCACGATTCTTCCGGAGCGGGGTTTTTCATGTCGGACGAATGAGTGATTGACACGTTCACCCCGCCGACCCATCAGCAGCAGCAATCACGAGAACCTTCAGTTGGCCTCAGCAAGAATTTTCCAGGAGATGTCTTCCATCAACACCGATGGCTGACCCTCAAGAGCGGCAGCAAGATCTGCGGGTTCGGAAAGATCAACCAGAATCACGCCATTTCGGCAGAGGAACTGCATGTCGGATTGATCATCACTAACAACCCGAAACGCAGCGCCATGCTCTTGAGACAACAGTGTCGCCTTGGCTCGGGCTTCCAGCAGGTTGAGGTTTTCTGCAATGCCAACCCAGCCTTGATCTGAAAGCCGTTGAATACAAAACACGATCGCACCCTGTGATGAGTGCACTGTGCTTCAGCCAGCATTTTTAAGCCAGTAAGCAACAGACGAGCTTTGGGATCACACAGGATTGACGGTGAATTGAACACAACTCTCCTTCATCAAGATTGAGCTGGCGTCATCCGGCTACCAGCGCAGCCAGACATCAGCAAATGCAGAGGTCACGGAGCAAAAGCAGGACGCCGAGACTCAGTCCTGATGCTCCTGACCAAGTTGGTCTCAAGACGTTAAGAGCTGACTGCGAAAAGCATCATCATTGCCATCATCAAAAGGATGCAGGTGGTTGGGGTCGGATTTAACCGGCCCCTTTTGCTTGGGATCGAGGTTCGCCCAAGACCAGACCGTGGCAACCAAAAACAGCAGATCGCAAAAGTGCCCGAGAATCAGTAAATCGGACACAACGACATTGAGTATTGATAAGCGCTGAAAACAGACAAACTACGACTCATTGGCCACAGCTAACATTGAACAACATGGTCGAATAAAATGCTCAACTGGCTGATGTCGCTGCTCTTTGGTGATCAGACTTTCCCAGATGAGAAAATGCTCTTAATTCTAGGCCCCGTGCCGAAAGAAGGAAGAAGCGAAACAGCTGAATGAATTTCTTAGTGCTGCTCACACTATCGCTAGGAAATCTCGAAATCAGCGAGATGAGTGCGGCTGTTCTCATCAGCGTCTCGCTGGTGTTTCTAGTGAGTTTCGGAATTGTCTCCCTTAAAAACGACAGCAAGGGAATGATGGAATGGATGTTTGACAACAAAAACAATGAAAAGCGCTGAATCCTTATCAACTGATCACTGAAACAAGTTCGCAAACAAGAAGATGATGACAAGAATGGGATAAACGTTCCTAACAAGAACTTGATTTCACTCGGTCAAGGCTTCTAACCCAAAGCCAGAGATCGATTCTCAACACCAACCGAACGCTGACTGGTTAGACGGTTCAGATTCGTCGATCAACGAATCAAGTTTGCTTTAAAAAAGCCGAGCCCCAACCCAAAGCCTTTCGGTTTGTCCTCCAGAAAAGTGAGGGCCAGCTCAAAATCCATTAGTCCCTTCTGCTCGATCAGGTCGCGTGGTAATTGCCCTTGTCGCTGCTCTAGGTAGCGAGCATGAATCTGCTGCTTATTTTCGCTCAGAAACGTGACGATTTCGCTGAGCACATGATCCCGCCACTCATCCTTGTGGCTCTGCTGCACTGAGGTATCGGCCAAGGCTCCGGATCTCAACGTCCGGCTCGACGCTAGCGGCGAGGGACAGCCTGTTTCCTAGCTTTAAGACCTGATCGCAGCCATCACTTGCAGCGCCCAGCAGCAACACCAGCCGATGCCACCCGGGCGATTCATCACGGGGAGAGCTTTGCGGACGGGACGGGCACCGTGATGCCGCCGATTTACTCCACATCGACATTTGCTCATGGCAACGCCGGTGGTTTCGATTACACACGCTCTGGCAATCCCAACTTTCGCATCCTTGAGGAAGTGCTGGCTTCGGTTGAGCGCTGCAACCATGCCACGGTGTTTGGCTCGGGAGTGAGCGCGATCACGGCGATTGCCTCAGGTCTCAGCCAAGGGGATCTTGTGCTCTGCGAGGAAAACCTTTACGGCTGCACGGTGAGGCTATTTGAACAGGTGTTCGCCAAATTCGGGGTCCACACAGAGTGGGTGGATTTCACATCAGCCGAGGCTGTCTCCAGCATCGCGGCTCGAAAGCCCGCCATGGTCTGGCTAGAGAGTCCCACCAACCCGCTGCTCAAGGTGATCGACCTCAAACAGGTCTGCTCGGCAGCCGCGGCCATCGATGTCCCCGTGGTGGTGGATAACACCTTCGCCACCGCCCTTGTGCAGCGGCCCCTGCAGCTTGGGGCCACCCTTTCACTAACCAGCACCACCAAATACATCAACGGACACTCCGATGCCCTTGGCGGTGCGGTCTGCACCGACGATCCGTCCTGGCACCAAAAAATGGTGTTTGCCCAGAAAGCTCTGGGCCTACAGCCTTCACCATTCGATTGCTGGCTAATCACCCGCGGCATCAAGACCCTGCCTCTGCGGCTTAGACAACAGATGGCCAACGCCGCTGCTTTGGCTGATCACCTCGCTCACCACGACGATGTGAACTGGGTGCGCTATCCCCATCGCCCGGATCACCCCCAACACGCGCTGGCCATGCAGCAGATGAGTAGTGGTGGCGCCATCGTCACGATTGGAGTCGAAGCCAGCCGCGACCAGGCTTATGCCATGTGCAAGGCGCTGCAGTGGTTCACCATGGCCGAAAGCCTCGGAGGCGTGGAAAGCCTGATCTGCCACCCGGCCACGATGACTCACGCTTCTGTGTCTATGGAGGTGAAACAGAAACTGGGTATCAGCGATGGCCTGATCCGTCTGTCTGTGGGCTGTGAAGACGCCGCGGATCTGATCGCGGATCTCGATCAGGCACTTTGCTTGCTCCGATGAGTTCGCGCGACCTGCTGCGGGATCCCTGCTGGCAAGGCAGCGATCTCGGCCATCCTCTCCCTGATGCCACCCATGCCGTCTCGGTCGCCCTACCTCGATGGAGCGATGTGATCGCCTACGAGGAACAGGATCCCGCTTGCCGAGGAGCTTTGCGGGCGGTGTATCCGCGATTTGGTCAGCATCCGCTGGTGGCACAGGTTGCGAAGCTTTCGCTGCAGGTCTCCGACCTCGCCCCCTCCAAGGGAGCAAGCAGCTGGCCTTATCCCAACCTCGCAGCGGCAGAAGCCGCTCTCGCCCACTGCCGCAGAACAAGGCCTGCGGGAGAAACACAGCTCAGCGTGATCGGTGGACTGACCTGCCTGATTGCCGACCCAGCCAGCACTCCTGCCGCAAAGGCCTTCTGGCAGCACACTGGCCTTGGAGCCTCCTCCAGGCTGGCTGCCATCACCCTTGGTCAGGAGCAGAACGCCAGCGGTTCCGCAGCTGAGAACGCCCGCCTCAATGTGATTGGGCGGCTGGCGCGGATCTATGGATGCGAGGGAGATGCGATCAGCCTCCACCCCTCAGGCATGTCGGCTCTGCACCGAGCACTCCAAATGATCTCGGCCATTCGGCCCAACAGGCCCGTGTTGCAGATCGGTTTCCCCTATGTGGATGTGCTCAAGCTGCCCCAGGTGGTGTTCAACGGAGCCGAACTGCTGCTTGATGACAGTGCAGCCAGTGTGGGTGACGCTCTCGAGCGCCTAGAGCCGTCGGCAGTGGTGGTGGAGCTGCCTAGCAATCCCCTGCTGCGCTGCATTGATCTGCCAAAGATCGCCAGGCTTGCCCACCAGCAGGGGATCCCCGTGATCGCCGACGACACCATTGGATCTGGGGTCAATATCGACGGGTTGCCCCACGCCGATCTGGTCTTCAGCTCGCTCACCAAAAGCTTCGCCGGCCGTGGCGATGTTCTGGCCGGAAGTCTGGTGCTGAGTCCGCACTCCCCGTGGAGAGATCAGCTCGTTGCATCAGCTCGCTCCCTGCAACCGTTGGCGGAGCTTGCCGACGTGGATGTCATCGCACTCGACCAGGGCAGTGAAGACGTGGTCGAACGGGTGCATCAGCTCAATCGCAACACGCTGTTCCTGGCTGAACAGCTGCGCGATCACCCCGCCGTGGAGAAGGTGTTCCATCCGGGTGAATGCGAGAACTTCAAGGCTCTGCAGCGGCCAGGTGCAGGCCATGGCTGCCTGCTGTCTTTTGAACTGAAAGGAGGAACCCTCTCGGCGCAGAAGGTCTACGACGCACTGACGGTCTGCAAGGGGCCAAGTCTCGGCACCGCCTTCACCCTGGTCTGCCCCTACGTGCTTCTTGCTCACTACGACGAGTTGGTTTGGGCGAAACGCTGCGATGTGCCATCCCATCTACTGCGCGTTTCCGTAGGACTTGAGGAGCAGCCGGATCTCTGGAAGCGGTTCCTGCTGGCTCTGGACTCGGCATAAGCGGAAAACAGGCTTGTGATGAAGGCGAAGTTGCTGCCTGCTGGGTTGACAGAGTTTGAACAAGCTCTTAAGAGCCAGGCACCTGACTGAGAGTCTCCCTAAATTGCGAAAATTGGCCATTTTTTCGACTCACTCATGTCTCGCGTTTACGCCGATAACAGCCAGGCCATCGGTAATACCCCCCTGGTGCGTCTGAACCATGTCACCAAGGACTGCAAAGCCACCGTTCTCGCCAAGATCGAAGGCCGCAATCCCGCCTACAGCGTGAAGTGCCGCATTGGCGCGAACATGATCTGGGATGCCGAAAAGCGTGGTGAACTCACCGAAGGCAAGGTGATCGTTGAGCCCACATCAGGCAATACCGGGGTTGCTCTCGCCTTCACAGCCGCCGCTCGCGGTTACAAGCTCGTGCTCACGATGCCAGAGTCGATGTCGATCGAACGTCGCCGCGTGATGGCCGTTCTCGGCGCTGAAATCGTGCTCACCGAAGCCGCCAAAGGCATGCCTGGCGCCATCGCCAAAGCCAAGGAGATCGCTGCCAGCGACCCTGGCAAGTACTTCATGCCCGGGCAGTTTGAGAATCCCGCCAACCCGGAGATTCACGAAAAGACCACTGGCCCTGAGATCTGGAACGACTGCGAAGGCGCCATCGACGTTCTGGTGGCCGGCGTAGGCACCGGCGGCACCATCACTGGAGTGTCCCGTTACATCAAGAACGCCAAAGGCAAGGCGATTGAATCGGTTGCCGTGGAGCCCAGCCACAGCCCCGTAATCACCCAGACCATGAACGGCGAGGAAGTGAAGCCAGGTCCCCACAAGATCCAAGGGATCGGCGCTGGCTTCATTCCCAAGAACCTCGACCTCTCCGTGGTCGACAAGGTGGAACAGGTCACCAACGAAGAGTCCGTTGAGATGGCTCTTCGTCTGGCCAAGGAAGAGGGCCTACTGGTGGGCATCTCCTGCGGAGCCGCAGCTGCCGCTGCCATTCGTCTGGCCAAACAAGATGCTTACGCCGGCAAGACCATCGTTGTTGTTCTCCCCGATCTCGCTGAGCGCTACCTCTCTTCAGTGATGTTCGCCGACGTTCCCACAGGGATCATCGAGCAACCCGTGACAGCCTGAACAACAGCGTTGACACAGCATGCAGCCCCGGAACACCGGGGCTTTTTCATGCCGAGCTGCTCAGCCATCCACTGGCAGCGTCACGCCTGGAAGCACGGCATCCGGCGCGATCCACATCGCATCACCGTAGGAATAGAAGCAATAGCCCTCCTGAATAGCGGTCCGATAAAGCTCAAGCAACCTGCTGCGTCCGATCAGAGCGCTGACCAGAAGCAGCAGCGAGCTCTTGGGCAGATGAAAGTTGGTCAGCAGACCCTGCACCACTTGAAAACGAAAGCCGGGCTGGATCACCAAATCAACAGGACCCCGCAGAGGTTGCAGGCTGCCGCCCCCTGCCGCAGCAGCACCCTCCAGAGCCCGCACACTGGTTGTGCCCACTGCAATTACACGGCCTCCACGCTGCCGGCACGCGACGACAGCAGCTACCAGCTCAGGAGTGACCTCCACCCATTCGCTGTGCAAACTCAGATCCTTGAGATCTTCAGTCTCCACAGGCCGGAATGTGCCTAACCCAACGTGCAACGTCACCGTTGCCAGTTGAACGCCGCGGCCGCGGATCGCCTTGAGAAGCTCATCACTGAGGTGCAAGCCCGCGGTTGGTGCAGCAACCGCTCCTGGCCTGGAGGCGTAGCGAGTTTGATAACGCTCCTGATCCGACTCATCGTGACGCGTGATGTAGGGCGGTAAAGGCACTTCGCCGTAACGCTCCAGCAGCGTTTCGATCGCTGCAGCATCGACGAAAGCAGCTGGGAATTGAATGATGCGCCCGCCACTGGCGCCATCTGTGGTCAACACCTGCAAAGGGATGGGCTCCTGCTCAAGGGCTTCAAGCCAAACCTCATCGCCAGGCTTCAATTTCTTGCCGGGTCTGGCCAGACAGAGCCAGCGGCCTTGGCCGCGGGGCTCGAGCACCAGCAGCTCCGCCAGGCCACCACCGGAACGCCGCACCCTGAGGCGCGCCCGCAGAACCCGGGTGTCGTTGACCACCAGCAGGTCGCCAGGACGGAGCTCATCCTGCCAATCCCACACCTGACGATGCATCAGCTCCGTCACGGGTCGGTTTATGGGGGGAGCCATCAGCAGTCGTGCTGCATGGCGAGGCTCCACGGGTGCCTGCGCGATGCGCTCTTCAGGCAGGCGGTAGTCGTAGGAGCTGAGCTGAAGATCCCTTGGATCCACCACAACGCTTGAACGTGATTAATCCATGCTGCCTGAGGGCAACGTCCCTGCTTTGCTTGCCAAGCGGGGAACGAAATAGCGCACAATCGAGAACACGCGGCTCTGGTCGGTGGAGAGTGCCTCGAACAGGCTGCGAGCCCTTTGGTTGAGTAAAGCCACATCCAGTCGATCCCTGGGAATGGCCACCGGCATGACCACCGTGGTTGTGCGCTCGGGATGCCGTTGCTCCTGCTCCATCACGAAGTCACAGAAGGGATCCAGCAGCGAACTGTATGGGCTGTCGAGCAGCACCAGCTCAAGAGCACCGGTGTCGGTGCCGGCGTAGCGATCCCACAGTTGGCTGAGCTGGCCGGCGTCTTCTTCCTTCTGCAACACCATCACCGCCGTGACCGAATCGGCAAACGAACAGGCGTAGCGCAGCGCCTCAAACGACGGTTGCATCATGCTTGCGACCCAGACAATCGCATGGTGTCCGGTGGGTGGATCACGGGGAATCAGCTTCAGTGACGACCCATCAGGGTCCAGAGCGAGGGCAGCGAAGATCTCCCGGTAGCGGCGACGGATCAAGGCCAGTCCCCACACCAGCAGAGGAATCGCAATCACCACAGTCCAGGCCCCCTCATCAAATTTGCTCACCACAATCACCAGCAGGACCACAAAGGTGGTGAGCGATCCGAGCGCATTCATGGCCATTCGCCCGCGCCAGCCTTCTCCACGCCGCTTCCACCAGCGACAGACCAGGCCCAGCTGCGACAACGTGAAGGCCGTGAACACTCCAAGGGCATAGAGATTGACCGCCACGGTGGTGTCACCTCGGCAAATCACGATGATCAGCGCCGTAATCACGACCAGCGCACTGATCCCATTCTGGTAAACGAGCCGATCACCCAGCAGCTTCATCTGCATGGGCAAGCAGTGGTCTTCCGCCAGCATTGCCGCCAGACGTGGAAAGCCGGAGAAGGCCGTGTTCGCTGCCAGAACCAGAATCAGCAGTGTTGAGATCTGCAGGGTCCAGTACAGAACGCTGCCGTCGCCGAACACACGCTGACCGATCTGAGCCAACACGGTGATGTCGGGATTGGGTGCGACTCCATACATGAAGCCCATGGTGCTGACCGCAAGGAACATCACCGACAGCAACACACCCATCACCAGCAGGGTTTTGCGGGCATTAACGGGAGCAGGCTCCTTAAAAACCTGAACACCGTTAGCGATGGCTTCGATCCCGGTCATCGCTGAACAGCCGGAACTGAAGGCCCGGAGCACCAGAAATAAGCCGATCGGCTGCAGCGCAGCCGTGAGCGGGGGAGCATCGGGAGTCCAGCCGTGATGGAAGGTAAGGTCCTTGAACCCAGCCACCGTGAGCAGAACAATCATCACCACGAAGGCATAGGTGGGCACCGAGAACACGCGTCCCGCTTCCTTCACCCCGCGCAGGTTGGCCCAGCCCACGAGCAGGAGCATGAACAGAGCGATCGGAACCTCGTAGGCCAACAACGCTGGATCCAATGACGACAGCGCCTGTGTGCCCGCCATCAAGCTGACCGCTGCAGTGAGGGTGTAGTCGATCAGCAACGCAGCGGCTGCTACCAATCCCACGTTGCGTCCGAGATTGTCGCGAGCCACCACGTAGGAACCGCCACCGTTGGGATAGGCAGAGATCGCCTGCCGGTACGACAGCACCACGATCGTGATCAAGGCGATGATCGCCACGGTGATTGGCAGCGACAGCCGCAAAGCGGCACTGCCTCCCAGGATCAGAATTCCAAGCGCCGCTTCCGTGGCATAGGCCACGGATGACAAAGCATCCGAGGAGAGGATGGGCAGCGCCTGAAGATTGGGAAGTCGCTCATCCTTGGCACTGGAACGCGGCAGGGGACGTCCCAGCAGACGTGAAAAGGACGGAACTGACACAGGGCGACCATCACCACATCAAGAGTGGCAAGGCTCCCTGAGATCTGCAGCTGCGTGTCTTCCTTTGAGCTGATTCAGATCGCCAAACTTTCGGGACGGGTTTCAATCAATTCCGCCAGATCCTTGAGGAAGGCGGCGCCATCGGCGCCATAGATCACACGGTGGTCCGCCGTGAGATTCACCTGCATCTGCCGCTTGACAGCGATGGACCCATCCTTTCCAGCCACAACGGCAGGTCTTGAAGCCGCCACTGCGAGGATGGCACCGGTGCCGGGAGGAAGGATGGCATCGAAACGATCCACCCCGAACATGCCGAGATTGGAGAGGGTGAAGGTTCCGGTGCTGTATTCCTCAGGCTGCAACTGTTTGCTGCGCGAGCGCTTCACCAGATCCCCCCACTGACGCGAGAGCTCATACAGATCGGTTCGATCGGCCTGACGCAGCACAGGGGTGATCAAACCTCCGTCTTCCATCGCCACGGCGACGGCGACATTCACATCAGCGGGATAGGTCATACCCGCAGCAGTGGTTGCAGCATTCACCTGCGGATGCCGCGCCAGAGTGACGGCTACGGCCTTCGCCAAGAGGGCCGTCATCGTGACGCCCTTGGGCTTCACCTGCTTGTAAAAGGCATCCAGTTGATCGGTGGTGATCGTGTAGCCCACCCGGAAGCAGGGGACCGCGAGGCTGGCTTCCATATTGCGGTTCACCGCTCCTTGGAGCGTGTTGAACGGCACGGTGTCGCCAGGGCGGCCAAAACTATTGCCAGCCGGTGAGCTCGGAGGCTTGGCGGCGCTCGCAGCTCCGGCACTGACGGAAGCAGCAGTCCCCTCCCCGACCAGGGGCACACTGATGGGACGCCCTGCGGCGCGCTCCACGTCTTCAGCCTGAATTCGACCGTTAGGACCACTGCCGCGGATCCCGGCGAGGTCGACGCCCATCTGAGAAGCCAGCTTCTTAGCCCTAGGACTGGCAATCAGTCGACCATTGCTAGCTGGCGCAGCCACCGGAGCAGGAGGCGCAACTGGTGCGGGTTGAGCCGCAGCTGGGGCTGGTGCTGTTGGAGCAGAAGATGTTGGCGCTGGTGATGAGGCTGCAGGCGAGGTGGCTGCGGGCGAGGTGGCTGCAGGAGCCGATCCACCACCCGACGGTGCCTTGGCCTGAGCTTCGGCAATCTCAGCCTCGGTCTCCACGATCAAACCAATGGTCTCGCCCACAGGAGCCGTGCTGCCCGCGGGCATCAGCACAACTGCGAGGTAACCCTCATTGAAGGACTCAACATCCATGTCGGCCTTGTCGGACTCGACCACGAGCACGGACTCGCCGCGGCCAACCTTGTCGCCAGGATTCTTGAGCCACTCAACGATCTTCCCCTCCGTCATCGTGGAACTGAGGGCAGGCATGAAGATGTCGTGAGTCGCCATCTAGTCCTAATTGCAACGGTTTTGAGGGTGCTGTCCAACCATTTGTCCAACGGTTGTCCAACTGCTCTTTCAACGTAAATCAGCACCCGACAGCATTTCCACCCCTGAATGTCGGTGTCCCGAAGCACAAAAAAACGGGATGGTTTCCCGGACCGTCCCGCCCCTCTATTGGTGTGTTCGCGTTTCCGTCAGCGCCCCCTTCATCTGAGCGATTTCATTTTTGTGTATCAACGTGATACACAACGTCGTCAAAGGCACATCTCTAGAAAAAGGTTCCGCAAGGCACGAGAACCCCTCAAACGCCTTGACAGCAAAGGCACTATGCAACTGTTCACCACAAACTTTTCTGATGGAAAAAGTCCGCGAGATGGTCAACACCCATCTTCCTGTCGTCCTCAAGGTCATCAACACAGTCGCGTTTGTCGCCATCGCGGCATCCACAATCTGTGCCGCTGATTCGCTCAAGGAGATGTCAGGCAAAGGCGCCGCTCCAGCAGCAGTCACCGAAACCAACTGACCCTGCAACAGGCACAAAAAAGGAGGGTCGGTATCCCTATCGCCCCTCCCGATGAATTGAAAATGTCGCTTAAGGCAATGACGCCAAGCGAATCACACCTTTACGCATGGGAACGAGATGCCGTGGGCGCAGTGAGCGTTTCTCAAAAAAAGACCCAGGAGTGTTTGACCTCCCGGGACTTAGTTCTCATGCGATGAATCTGTTCTAGCAGCATCCGCTAAGCATTTATACTTACGGGATGCCGAACCACCTCGCTCGCCAGCACCTGGCCACCACGCGAAGAAAGACCCTCGAGGTTCTCACTCCTATGAGTTCCTGCTCTTTCTGGCTTGACGCGACTCATTCACCTTTCTCCTGCCCTTTAGAGCGACGGCGGCGAATGACTTGCTGCGCCATGAACTCACAAGCGTGGTCAACCAACTGCTGAGGGTCAGTCACTTCTGGATGGAGGCAGGCATAGACATTGAGGGTATTGATCCTCAATCGATTGGTGGCGTCACCCTCTTCTTCAGGGACGAGATCAAGGAGAAGACGTGCTTTCTCGATGGTCTTGATCTGCTGAGGAGACGGAACCCAGTCCGCCAGTTTTGGGTTGGTGCTGAATGGTTTGGTCATATCGACAATGGGTCATTTGTTTTTCCGCTTCTGACTGATGACGAGAAGTAGAAAAACCCAGGCGATGGGCGCTGTTACCAGCAACTGCTACGCGTCAGATCCCATAAAGAAAGGGGCATTTCTGCCCCCGCCTATCCATGAGAACTCTGTCCTCGCCAAAGGGCAGGCGTTCCTCGGGTCTTCCTGATTTCTAAGCAGACCCAACCAAGACAAATCATCTGAGTAATAGAAAGAAAAGAAAGGATGCGAATGCGAAACCTGATTCCTGAAGTGATCAAGCGCATGCATGGGACGCGGCGCGAACCAACCCGTGGTCCATATCGACTGATCCAAGGCAGTCACCTCGCCAAGCAAAACCCACTTCCCCTGTACTGGGATCCACTAGGACAAGAGGTCCTGCTGCTTCCACCCGCAGGAAAGAACTGATCACCAGGATTATTCGCTTTACAGAACCTGCTGCCCTTGTATTGAGATCCAGAAGGACAGGCTGTTCCACTGCTGCCTCCAGCAGGGAAGAATTGATCACCAGGATTATTCGCCTTACAGAACCCACCACCCTTGTATTGCGACCCAGACGGGCAAGCAGAACCAGTACTGCCTCCAGCACGAAACATCTGGTTTGCGGAAGCAGGCATTCCCATCACCGAGATCGCACCCGCAAGAACGAAAGCAACAGCAAGATGAATACGAGTCAAAATACCTCACAAAAGCTCAATACTACTTCCAACAAAGAAACGTCCTAAATCACCCTGGATGCCCGCCAACAATCTTATCAATATAGCGAACGCAAATAGATCCGAGTGACCATGATTCCGAACAAGATGCTTCGCCATTTTCTTCAATCAACTAGAGGGATTGCGGGGGCAAGAAATTCATCAGCATCTTTGCCTTACGCTCGCAACGGGTCCCAGGTCTTAATGCAGATTCATCACTCCTAACCTCAATCTTTAAAAGACATTTTTGTTCATTTGTCCAACTTGTAATCAATTTTATACACGACTTATATCCCAGTTCAGAATCAGGGGTGCATACCGCGAATAACTGTTTATCGGTGGTCCAATCATCATCAATTTGAAAACCGATGCTTGCCAAACGATTTGACAGCGCAGAGCGCATATCGGAATTTTCTACGCTTGCCACCCACTCGTAAGTTGCCACACGCTAAGCAGACAATTAGATTTAAATTTACTCAATTATTCAAGTTTATCAATGTGTCGCGCAATACAGATCTTGCTCTAAAATATGAATCCTCCGGACCACGTACAGGCGCCAAGGAAGGGAAACGAAGCAGGTGTTCCAACAACCAAACGGAAACGAGAACATCACACGCAAGTGCCAACACTGAGTCCTTACCGTTCCAATAAGGGTGTTCGGTTGCCATGGCTTAACCAACGTCCTTTTTGAAACGATGACTGCTTGAAGCGTTGGATATGCCCGCTGTTTCACGGCATCCCAAAAAACAGACGCTCAGATTGCGGCGTTGAAGGAAGCAGGTTGTGCGGTCGTCTTTGAGGAGACCATCAGCACCAGGGTCAAAGAGAAAGACCGACCTCAACTACAGGCGGTACTGAATGCCGTCTTGCAAGGCGACGAACTGATGCTGGCGAAGTTGGATCGCCTCGGCAGAACTCAAGTGGAAGTGGTTTCCCGTCTACACCAACTGCAGGAGCAGGGGATCCATGTCCGAACGCTGGATGGACTGGTCAACATAAAGAGTCTGGGCAAATTCGCACCTGTCCTTATTGGTCTGCTCTTTGGTTTGGCAGCAGTTGAACGCTCACTGATCCAGGAGCGAACACTGGAGAGCATCCAGCACCGCAGATCAACAGGCGTGAACCTGGGCGGTCGCCCGAAGACCAACGAAGCAAAGGAACGCTTGGTGCTTCGCCTCAGGGATGAAGGATGCTCTTATCGCTCCATTCGTGAGCAGACGGGACTGGCGCTCTCCACGATTCGGCGGATCATTGCTGAACAGGAGGCAGCACTGTGCTGAAAGTTCTAGTTGGCATTGGTCTCGGGTATTTGCTCTTCACCAATCCAGGCGCCCGCCAGATCACTGCTGATGCACTGCGTACTGCTGCTGATGCTCTTTCACCAGAGCAAAAAGAGACATCATCTCCTAATGACAAGAAATGAATAAATGAAGCAAGAAGTCCTATTAATGATCACTATTCTGACAAACAAGCAGCGCAATAGCAGATGCCTCTCCGTAGATCCCATAAGGCAGCACTTGCTGCAATAGGAGTGATTGCTGGTTGGATATCACTCTCTGCAATTAGCAATCAAAAGGCAATAAGACTTCTGTACTGCCCCGCAGGCAAAGATGGGGTTGGCGAGGTGATTTGCCGATCAATGAGATGCGGATACAAGTATTACTTCTTCGTTCCATTCTCTAATTTCTGGGAAGACAAAGAAATTGGTTACAACCCAAAAAGATGGTGTATCAGATCAGTATTAGATGACATGAACAAATAGCAAAACCCTGACTACCCTGATGAGACCGCAAGCGCTTAAGTAGATGCCTCTTCGCAGATCCCTGGCAGCACTGGCACTTGCGCTTTGCACCTTTAGTGCAACAGGTTGCGATAATTGGTCATTTGAATTCAAAGGCCCGTCGATTGAAATGCCTGGGTTCGAATTCAATTCAGGCAAACCAAACCCCTTACAAATAAGCGGAGAAAAGAAATGGCACTCAGGTGATTTCCAAGGCGCACTGGAAGACTTCAACAAACTGATCAAAGAAGAGCCCAACAATGCGTATGCCTACTTCTCACGAGCCTCTTCATTAGCAAGTTTAGGCAAACTACAGGAAGCAATTAATGCTTCCAACAAGGCAATTGAACTCGATCCAAACCTTGCTGAGGCATATGAAAATCGTGGCAGTGTTAAAGCAATGATGGGAAATCAAGGCGGAGCACTCCTCGACTTCAACAGAGCGATAGAACGCGATGAAAACTTTGCAAGTGCTTATAGAAACCGAGGCGCAGTAAAATCAGACCTAGGCAACTACGAGGGAGCACTTATAGATTTGAATAAAGCAATAAAACTAGATCCAAACTATGCCGACGCTTATAGAATCCGTGCGCTCACCCATGACAGAAATGGCAACGTCACTGATACCTGCAAAGACTTGAAGAAAGCATCGTCACTTGGAGATGATTCTGCAACCAGAACCCTTGAGAACCCGAAGAATTCCGGTTTATGCAAATAGGAGTGAGAGAGGCAGTGAGCGTGACCCCACCCATCAAAACAGGCAACCACGCCTGATTGATCTCCCTCTCACATCAAAACAATAGACATGAAACGTCTTATAGTCCTTGTCCTTCTTGCCCCTTCACCCGTTATTGCATCTCCAAAGTGCCAATGGGTCAGCGAACCAAACCCTGATGCGGTCATCCAAATCGGAGAGGTCAGTCCAATAGGGATCTTGTCCGCTGAACTCGTATGGAAAGGGAAGGTGATTCGTTCCTTATTGATGGGGCAACCAAATGGATACGGTTCCAGGTGGTGGGCGCACAAGGGCAACGACGGAAAACCAATCGGAGGTGGTCGCCTTGTTCCCTTCAGGGGCAATCAACCGACCAGAGGAACCAACCGAGAGGAATTGGGCGAAACAGCGCCAAGGAAAGCGCTGATAGTCGGTCTGGGGTCAGATATCTATTACTCCGATATGCGTGGCGAAAGGGGTTTGATCACAGCAGCAGAAGGTTTCTGGCATATACCAACCAACTGCGAAACTCCAGGTCGGGGGAACTGGTGATGGGGTCCTCTGTCTTTCCCAGGTGTCTGATGTCGTCCCAGGGAGTCCCGTAAATGTGTTGTTGGTTGTGATGACCGACTCAACAGAGTGCTTCTTGAAGAATGGAAACGTATGGGGGAATGAGGTTGTGACTTCCACTAATCAATTTCCTTGCCATAGCAGTCAAGACACCCCACGGTGGTGATGGCAAACCCATCAAAGAGATGTGAGAGAGGCAGCGAGCGTGACTCCTACCCATCAATACAGGTAACCACACCTGATCGATCTCCCTCTCACATTAAAACTGTAGACATGAAATATCTTCTAAACCACTGAAATATCCCTAGTCATTAAATACCAATCCTTGTCTTCAAGTTCAACCATGATTTACCTGTTGAATCAGTGAACCAAGAACGGTTCTCCTTGCGTAGTCCAAAAGCACAATAGGCAGTACTCAAACCTGCTCCACAACGCTTGCGAAACATTTCTCCTGCTTTCTTCAACTCTTTTTCAGTAAACGCAAATTCCACCTCTCTCATGACGCAGTCTTCGAATTCATCTTTGCCAAAAAGCAAACGGTCATCGTCAAGACATTGCTGAAGGTTCCGTTGTGCAACCTCAATCGCCAATAGGCGAACCGGTTCACCACGCTCATAGCGTCGGTACTGCTTAGAAACGACCTCTGGTTTCCTCTTGCGCTTGTATTTTTTCTCTGCCTTTTTGGAATCCTTCTTGACTTTGCCGAACTCCTTACCGAAAAGGTCAGAGTCAACCTCCTTACCGAGACGGAAGGAAGGATCCAAAAGGTCCTCCTTAAGGCGGGTGACGGCAATGTCCCTTGCTGCTTCCCCTTCAAGTGCCTGTTTTACGAATAAGATAAGGTCCTGCCTCCTAACTTCTAAAGCATCATTATTAGAAAACACATATCGCGTTCTTTTCATCGAACGAGCGCAGGATTCATAACTGCTCTGAGTAACCTTGATATCTCCGATGGACTCCCTAACCAGATCCTCTACTTCACTGTGCTTGTCGATATCCAGTGAACCCAACAGCGATTGCACATTGGACTGCTCCAACACCCAATCGATCAAGACATTTTTCTTCTTTCCGCTGACGAACCGGTTCTCATAACCCTTACCCGTTGAGTAGTTCGTCAGTGAGTAGATGGAAATAACGATCTCATTATTCATGTAATCCAGGATTTCCTGGGCAACGTTGCCTGGATCCGACTGTGACCTTTTCTTCAGACGGGAGAGCAAGTCAAAGACCGTCTCCTTAGAGAAAGCGTCACGACAACCCTTGATACGGGTACTGACGAAGGTCCTGTACCCCTTTCTGAGCAGACACCAAGCGCGTAGGACGTAAACCCCGTCGTCATATGCATAGACCTCCTCGATACGGACCTCTCGCCTTGTCGTTATGCCTGACTTATCGACGTAGTCGATCAGGAGACAGTCCTGGACTAAGAACTTCTCGCAAAGCAGTGGGCGCTTTTGCTCTTCATTGGAGTCGGTCTCAGGATCCTTAGGGGCAACCCGTGGTTGCATTAGCACTTCTGGCAATGCCTCCTGCACCTGTTCAGGTGGAACCCACTTGTACGTCGAGGCACCAACCTCCTTCCATTGAGGTTCAGGTGCCTCATACGTCAGATCCCCTGTGAACCGTCCTTCACTCCTACCCTTATCGCCGTACCGACCACTCCGATAGACATCACTCAACTGTTTATAAAGGGATTCACCAAACACCTTTTTGAGGACATTTCGAGCAGCAGTCCCCAGATTCATTGCAGATGAGAAGCGACCAGAACCTTAGACCCTCATCAAGAGGATCCCAGTTCCATCGAGTGAATATTGACCATTTAACAGTAAATAGTAATACTTACAGACATTGCTATAGCAATATTTCCCAAAAAACTCTCTTCAACAGAATGACCACGAAAAGCAAGGGGGCTGACTGCAACTCTTTTATCCCTAATCAGGAAAACCGGGCTGGTTGTTCTTCTTTCCCAATTCCTTCTCCCCTACATAATTCCTGTATTGAGGTGGGTTCCAATGCTTAAGGAAGGTGGAGAACCTCATCGTGTAATTACAAGAATGAACTCCTTGAACTCCACCATTCAGTCCCCTATTGCAGGAAAAGAAATGGTTGAAGGTGCCCTCTACTGGATATAGAGAGGCACACTTCTCGTTTTTCTTGCTCTCACGCTTCTGCGCTTCCCTACAGAAGGGGCAGGCAAGAGTACAACCCATTCCATCTCTGAACTGCTTCCTTTGGCAATGCAGCAAAGATAATGCGATCATCTCAATATACTTTTCCGTGATAGTCATTAGTTTAAAGTGAATTATAAAGCCCTATTGGCACATACACGCCATGCACAATTTATTCAATCTAGTCAATACTTGCGTCGACCAATAACGCTTACAAGGTATCAATTACTCAATAGAATGAATACGCAGTTATTCAGCAAATGCTGTGTACCTTAAACTTCTTAGTTGTCTATATAATTCATAGAGTTTTCAGAGACTCTACCTCGAAACAATTAAAGACTAAACACAAGATTAGATGCCGAAGGCATTTTCGCCGAACGAAGTGATGAGAAAACATTTTTAATTGATAAATAAACCATAGGGGTCCTGCCTATCTCTCGCGATCTAAGACCGCTAGCAACTAGGAGACCAAAGTCCCACCTAAAGACCAAAGAAAAGTTCATACCCATTAAATACACCAGTAAATATGATGCTCCAAAAGAAGAAACAAAACAGGTTCCAGTTGAGTTTTAAGGAGAAAGAGGTTCCCGTCTACATGCCGATGGAGCAATTTCTAATGGATGATTTGGATATTCCCACTAGAAGCGATACATACAAACTCGATCTCAAGAACCTATGCAGACAGCGAAAACAAGCACATTTTGAGATGATATGAAACAAGTAAAAGTAGATTCAGTTCAATATGAAATGCTTCTAGCAGTTGCTAAGCGATGGAAGATGAAACCAGATGATGTAATCGCAGAGTTTATAGAAGAAAACTACAAAAGCAAGACAAAGCGTTAAACTCTCAAACAATATTTAATTCATCTTCAGGCTTGACTAGTTTTCGGTGCATGCCAAGTTCCTCAATATTGAGCAAGTTATTCAACCTGTAGTAAGTCCTTTCAATTTCTGCTTCAGAGTTTCCAACGTTGTCAGCAATCAACCGTATACGAACTCCATTCAAAAGTTGATGAGTTATATGAGTTGATCGCAAGGAGTGCAACGTGAATTTCCTAAAGTCAGTTGGCGTTCTGCCATCACGTGGGAATTTAAAGACCATTGCTGCCTCAACTAACGATTGATACTTCTTCCGTATTTGTTCAGACGAATACGGAGACGTCTTCCAACGGACCTCATCTAATTTCTCTTCCGCCTCAAACCTCCTCATATTCCTCTTATCTTCTTTATTAATCGTATGAAAAATAGGATTCAAAAAAAGCAAGGTATCTTTTTCTGGTTTAGGCAATAAAGGGATTCTCCCCTGAAACCTCCAACGGTATTTCTTTATCTCACCACTTTCAACTAATTCATTGTGCTCTTCGATTATTTGGTTACGCAATTTCACGCCTTTATTCAGATGAGACTTAACGGAATTGACCCAATAACCATTCATTACTGCGATTCGGCGTCCCATTTTCGTTGCTGAACTGACCTCAATAATGCCTTTTAGTCTTCCATCCGGCATTCTCTTTGTACTGAGATCTCCGACCCGCAAACGCATTGCTTCGTGATATCTGCCTCCAAAGTGGTACATAAAAAATATCCAGTTAAACATCCATCTCCTACGCCATAAGGTCAGTTCATCGTCATCGTCCCTCTTCTGCACCCATTCCATAAGTTGGGACTTGACTGCATCCCATTCATCTGGCATAAATGCCGGATTAGCATCTTCCTTATACTCTTTCCTATCTCTAAGCTTTTTAACTTTAGGGGAAGAGGTTGCATCCAAGATATTCCTCTCAACCATCCAACGCATCAGTTCATTGAGTGTTGTCAAATCAGAATTGATTGTCGCAACCGAAAGACCAGAAGTCGCAGTGTTCCACTTTCCCTTTGTCTCTACCTTCCGGTAGTGAAAACCATAATTTCCAAAACTCTCCTTACAAATATCTCCAATACTGTTAACACCAGTCAACTTTGCATAAGGGATAATACGTTGGTGAATTCGCTGGGCATATGTCCTGACTGCACTCTCTTTGATTTCTCCAATCTGCGCTTGCTCTTCCTTCCATTCCAAAAACTCCTTACAAGCAGTGGCAAATAGAAACTTTCTATTCCTTGACCTCAGAGGTTGATTAATAGTTGAGGCATATACATCAAGCGCCTTATCGTGAGCAATTTTGATGTCGGTCGTCCCAAGAGAGATATTGGAATACTTTTTATCGCCTCTTGGAATACGAAGCGTCAAATATTCACGGTCTGCATACCCGATGATGAATGCCCGTCCATTCAGGGTTTCTTCCTTGAACTGGATTTTCGGCATCAGCGTTGAAATCCCTCACGGATTTTTTGGTTTCCCTCTTCCGCCTCAGCAGGACACAATTTTGCCCATCGCATAAACGGATTACCTGCAACTGTTTGAAACTTAGGTTCTCCTGCCGATGCTCCATCCCGATAGAAGACGTCCTGCTCCCAGGCATCACTCCGATCAGGGTTCTTGCTGGTAGCGAATCGTTCTCCCCTGCAATCAGCAAACAACCAAAGGTCCTGCACCGGCGGACCTGCTCTGCCCGATGCCGGTTCATCAACGCATGTCACTGGTGTGGATTTCCAGTCGCAGTTCTGAACCCAGCGCCGCTGTCTGACTTTGACCCTCCACCACCCGTCAGACATCCGCTGAGGGCGCGACAACTGCTCTGTCTCGACCCTGCAACCAGTTCCACACCCAAAGACCGGAAGAACGTGCTCCTGCGGCACAGAGGACGGGGTGGCGGCACTAAGGACCAGCAGCACCAGAGAACTCAACATCTCCAGATCGCTGCGAAGTGTCCAACCTCCTGTCCAACCACGTGAAGACAAGCACCGTCAGCACTGACGTTAAGAGGGACACTTTGCCTTGTCCAACTCTTGTCCAAATAGCAAACCCATTCCAGTGACTTAAGTCAGGGAATGTCGTGAGTTGCCAAAATCATCTCCAGAAGGGCTGACTAAGAAAAATCTTACGGGCCGGCAGGCCGGCCCTCATCAGCGCTCAGCCCTGCTCGATCGACTCGATCACGCCGTCGCGCACCACGACCGCAACCTGCATCTTGCTCACCAGGTTGTCGCCCACTTGAATGTCGCAGAAGCTCTCAAGCTGGCCCTGATCCACAATCTGTTCCATTTCAAGCTCGCGAACCTGGGCCTGCTGCTGAAGAAGATTGCGCTTCTGCTCGTCGAGCTCAGCCCGCTTAGCAGCAACCTGCTGCTGCACCTGAGCGACCTGCTCTTGCACACGCGGATCAAGGGGATTAGCGCTTTGACGCCGAACATCATCCACAACCTGCTGCCCCTCCTGCTCAAGCTGAGCCAGTTGCTGGTCGGTAGTGGCGATGCCAGCGCTCAACTCACGCTCGGCCTCTTCCTTCCAGGCCGACGTGACCACGGCACGGATGGTGATGGAACGCTTGATCGACAGAGTGGTGCCGTCAGACATTGGGGCGAGGAATCAGCGCCAAGCGTCTCAGCCTCACGGCGGATGGTCAACCCGACCCTGACCGGAGGGCGATCAACGGCCATACACGCTCTCAATCAATGAGCGATCCCGTTCAGTGATCCGGTCTCGGCGTTGCTTGAGCGTCTGGGTGAGTAGGCCGTTCTCGATCGAGAATGGTTCGACAAGAGCCACACCAGCAAGACGCTCATCAGCCCTGGATCCAGCACGGTCCGCCAACAGTCGGTTCAACTCCCCGCGTAGCAGCTTGAGCAAGCGCTTATCACCGGGATGACCGCCCAGGTCATCACCTGGATCGCAGCCCTGTGAGCTGGCCCAGGCCTTGATCGCATCCGCCCGCGGCACCACCAGAGCCCCCAGTTGACGTTCGTCCTGCCCCACCAGCATCACTTGCTCGATCAGCGGGCTGGAGACCAGAGCCTCTTCAAGCGGCCCCGGCTCGATGTTCTCACCGCTGCTGAGCACGATTGTGTCCTTGGCCCGTCCGGTCAGGACCACAGATCCATCAGGGAGAAGCATGCCCAGATCGCCTGTATCAAACCAGCCATCGGCATCCAGCACCTTGGCTGTGGCCTCAGGTTTGCCGAGGTAGCCAGCCATCACCTGAGGGCCGCGCACCAGCACCACCCCACGTTCACGGAACCCAAGTGGCTTCCTGCTGTCGGCATCAACAATGCGGAACTCGGTGTCCGGGAGAGGCAGACCGGAGCTACCGCGAATATTGCGCCAGGGCCGCCGGCAACTCACCACCGGACTGGTTTCCGTGAGACCGTATCCGACTAGGAGCTCGATTCCCACCGCTTCAAAGAAGGCATCCACGTGGGGAGCGATGGCACCTCCTCCATTGATCGGGAAGCGCAGTGCTCCGCCACTGAGCTGCTGCCTCAGCTTGGGCCAGATCAGCTTGGAGGCCAGCGCATGGGCTGGCCAGCGACGGCTCGCCTCAGCAGCAGCCTTCAGACGGTCGCGTTTGCGCAGCGGCTGAATCATCAGGTCACGGCTGCGACGCCGGGCAAGGGTGAAGGCCGTGCTGTTGGCCAAGGCTGCTCTCAACAGGCGTTGACGGGAGGCGGGAAATGTCTTGACGGCATCCTCGAAACCAGCCTGAACCGCTTCCCACAACCTGGGGACCGTGGCCATGATCACCGGCTTGACCCGTGGCAGATCCTTCTTGAGCTGCTTGATCGTGGTGTAACTCTGCGAGCAGGCACAAGAAAAGAAGTAGTACTCAGCGCTGCGTTCATAGGAATGCCAGATCGGCAGAACGCTCAGCACTGGTGATCCCGGTTCCGGACGTGTCACGCAGGCGAGGCTGCGCATCTGATGCAGGAGGTTGGCGTGCGTCAGCGGCACGCCCTTGGGCCGACCGGTGGTCCCACTCGTGTAGAGGATCGTGGCCGTGGTGGCTGGCGCAGAGGCGCGGTCCCGCCCAGTGATTGGATCCGGTGCCTCCTGTCCATCGGCAAGGGCGAGGAAAGTGTCGAAGTCGAGCGCGCCAGCAGGTGCAGACCCCTCAAGCACGAGCACAAAGCGCAAACGCTCCTGCAGCTCCGCCGGCAGCTGTAAACGCTGCAGCAGATCAGCGGTTTGCACCACCAGCGCGACGGCAGAGGAATCCTCGAGGATGTAGCGCAGCTCTTCCACAGGTGCTGCTGCCCCACGCACAGCATCAATGGCACCTGCCCGCATCAAGCCCTGATCAGCCACCAGCCAGCGAGGACTGTTCTCTGCGAAAAGCCCCACCACATCGCCACTGCCGATCTGCAAACTTCGGAATGCGGCAGCGGCCTGATCAATCCGCTCTGCCAATTCTTGGTAGCTGAGACGCTCTGGATGGGCGGCGTGAGGAGCATCAACTGCCATCACCTCACCGTGATGCGATTGCAACCAAGGCCAGACCTGATCCACACGGCCGAGAGTTTGAACATGAGCCTGGCGAGCCAATGCTGCCTGCTCGCGGGACGTTGGTTGCCAGGTGGATTGAGCGGCGGCAGTCACGGGAACGGTCTGTAGTCGCCCAGGACTATCACCTCAACGCTGCTTCGGCAATCACAGCTGCTCTCCAGTTCTCTCCTGCCAAACCAAATCAAAGCGGGCAGCCAGGGCATCGCGCAACAGGGGTTGCACGCTCTCGATCTCCAGGTCAGGGATCCAGTTGCAAAGTCGACCGACGGCTCGTCCTTTGAGTCCACAGGGCACCACGGATTCGAAACCCTCCAGATCGCAGGTCACGTTCAACGCAAGACCGTGCTGGGTGATCCAGCGACGGCAACCGACACCGATGGCCGCCACCTTCTGCTGATCGAGCCAGACCCCTGTAAGTCCTTCGATCCGTTCCCCCTGCAGCCCGAGACGCTGCAACACATCAATCACCACCTGTTCCAGCTGACGCAGATACCAGTGCAGATCGGTGCGACGACGGCGCAGATCCAACACCGGATAGGCCACCAGTTGACCGGGTGCATGATGCGTGACTTCCCCACCACGATCGATGCGGTGCAGCGGGGCAGGCGGATGTTCGGGATCAAAGAGCAGATGGTCTTCACTGGCGCCGCGGCCGAGGGTGTAACAGCTGGGGTGCTGCAGCAGCCAGACCGCTTCAGCGTCAGTGTCCGCATCAGAGGCGTTGTCTGACTCCAGGAGCAACCGCTCCTGCCAGCAGCGCTGCAGATCCCAGGCCTGCTGGAACGTCACCAGCTGTTCAGGCTGAAAAAGAAATGCCGAAGACCCGGTTCCGGAATCTGTCGGCGTCACTAGCTTTCCGTTAGGCGCAGGCACCGGAGGTATGCATGAAGCTTTTGATCCATGGTCGCAATCTGGATGTGACTCCCGCATTAAGGGATTACACCGAGACGAAGCTTGATAGGGCGATCCATCACTTCAATGACCTGGTTCAGGAAGCAGATGTGCATCTGTCAGTGGCTCGCAACCCCCGCGTGCCGCAGCAGACGGCCGAGGTGACGGTCTTCGCCAACGGCACCGTGATTCGTGCCCAGGAACGCAGTGAGAATCTCTACGCGAGCATTGACCTGGTGGCGAGCAAGCTGGCACGGCAGCTGCGACGCTTCAAAGAACGCCACAGCGACCACCATCACAGCCCCGGTCACCGGGCCACCGAGACCCCCACCACTGAAGCGGTGCTTGATGACACCCCCGTGGACGATTCACTGTTCGAGGGGAAAGAAGCCCAGCTACCGAGCCCGGGTGTGCGGCGTAAGTACTTCGCCATGCCGCCGATGACGCTGGATGACGCACGCACCCAGCTGGATCTCATCGACCATGACTTTTACCTGTTCCGCGACAGTGAAAGCGGCGAACTACAGGTGATTTATCGGCGCAACCACGGTGGCTATGGAGTGATCCAGGCACGCAACTGAACCTTTCGTGGCGGCTTGATCCGTCGTTTGCTCAGCGATGACCAAGTCACCGCGCCGGCAGGACCTGCCGGACATCCCCCCTCTGATTCACCAGGCTCTGCTCAATCCACTCCTGCAAGAGGAGGAACTGCTGACGCTCTGCGACGCAGCCAAACAACTGGGCTTCGGCGGCGTGTGCGTCAGCCTCATACACCTCGAAGCAGTGCGCAGGCGCCTGGGGGGCCAGGGAGCGGTGACGTTGATCGCCACCGTTGCCTTTCCATTCGGAGCACTGCCAGCCGAACTGAAACAGGCCCAGGCCGAATGGGCTGTTGGCCATGGTGCCGAAGCCCTCGAAGTCACACCCGACTGGTCAGCTCTCGTGAACGGTCGCGCCAACAGCTTCGCCGAGGAGCTGGCAGCGATCGCAGCATTGGATCTACCCATGACCGTCGTAATGGATATGAATCAGCTGAATGAGGCGCAGCTTGCTCTGGCAGCGGAGGCCGCCATGGATGCAGGGGCTGCATCGCTGCAGGCCGGCAACGGATTTGGAGCAGCGGTCTCCGCCAATCAGATCAGAGAACTACGGCAGCTCACCCGAGGCCGTTGCGCCATCAAGGCCGCCGGTGGGATCCGGGAGCTTGAACAGGCGCTGGATCTCGTGGAAGCAGGAGCCATCGCGCTGGGCACCGGTCACGGTCCAGCGTTGGTGAAAGCCCTGCGACAACCACGATGAGTGGGGACAAGCGCCTGTCGGGACTTGCTCTCAAGGTGGGGCCCCTCGGGGAGCATGATCGGCTGCTCACCCTGCTCAGTGATGAAGCCGGCGTGGTGCGACTGGCAGTGCCTGGAGCACGCAAACCACGCAGCAGCCTTGCCGCTGCAGTCCCGCTCACTCTGCTGGAACTGCAGGTGGTAGGTCGTCGCAGTTTGAAGAGGGTTCGTCAGCTGCAGGTCGTGCATAACTACAGCGGTGTTGGCAAGCAACTGGAAACACTGGCTGCCGCCCAAGCCCTGGCGGAACTAGCCATTGCCCTTGTGAGCGACTGCGACCCTGTTCCTGGAATGCTGGATACGGTGCTGATTCATCTCGAGAGCTTCGAAGCCCTGAGCCGCTCCGACCAACCAGACGCGGATCTCTGCCTGGCCATGCTCGTGCAGGCGGGAGTGCATCTGCTGGCGCTAGGCGGCTATGGCATTCCACTGCAGATCTGCTGCCGCACTGGAGCAGAGCTGGCTCCTCCGATCGGCCAGTGGGAATGGCGCTGCAGCCTTCTGCCTGAAGAGGGACTAGCGATCGGCTCATTACCGGGCGCCACGCTTCAGTTCAACCCATCTGAACTGGCTCTTTTGCAACGGTTGCCCAGGGCGGAACTCCCCAGGAGACGCGATGGCCAACTGATGGGTCCACGTCCTGTTTGGCTGAAGCTCCTGGCTGTCCTGGAGTGCTGGTGTCGCGCCCATTTGCCCCGCCCGGTGCGCTCACTGGAGATGGTCGGCGACTGCATGCCGTCGCAGTAAGCGATCATGAGCCGGTCATTGCTGGAACCTTGAGCGGATCCCCCCTGAACAGTCCTGAGCCGGTCCTACCAACCGGCAACAATCCGGAGGGAGGCCGCGGGCTCCAGGCCGTGTTGCGCCTGAGCGACTTCCGCAAACTCTGGATTGGCCAGATCTTCTCTCAGCTGGCGGACAAGTTCTACATCGTGCTGATGGTCTTTCTGATCGATCAGCACTTGCTGCTGACCACCCAACAGAACGGCGTTCTTGCGGAGGTGGCCTCCGATTACGGCCTCGATATCAGTACGCGCACCAAAGTCATCACCCTTCTGGCCACGGGAATCTTCGTGGCGAACACACTGCCGGCGATGGTCCTGGGCAGCGTGGCGGGGGTGTGGGTTGACCGCTGGCCGAAACGACGGGTGATGGTGGCCTCGAACGGATTGCGGGCACTGATGGTGATGCTGACGCCTCTGTTTCTGATTCCGGGCCCCCTGATCCTGGGACTGCCCTGGGGCTACTGGGGTCTGATCGGCATGACGTTTATCGAATCGATCCTCACGCAGTTCTTCGCACCGGCCGAACAGGCGGCCATCACCCTGCTTGTGCCTGGCCAACACCTACTGGCAGCGAACTCGCTCTACCAAACCACCAGCATGGGAGCCACCATCGTTGGCTTCGCTCTGGGTGAGCCGATCCTGCGAGCACTGAATCACCTGTTCAGCGCGGTCGGCGTGCGCGGTGGTGAATTCATTCTGCTGCCGTTCTGTTATGGAATGGCGGCCCTAAGCCTGCTGGCGGTCAGCCACCGAGAGCGGGAAATCCACAACGATGGTCGATCGGTCTGGCACGAAATCGGAGAAGGGCTGCAGGTGCTGAAGCGCATCCCCACGGTGCGCAACGCCATGGTTCATCTGGTGTTGCTCTACAGCCTGCTCGCGGCTCTCTACGTTCTGGCCCTTCAGCTGGCAGGCCTGATTCGCAGTCTTGGCCCCTCTGGTTTCGGCATGCTGCTGGCGATGAGCGGCCTGGGCATGGCCCTTGGCGCCGTGATGATGGCCCAGCTCGGTCATCACTTCAGTCGCCGTCGACTCACCGCAGCAGGACTCGGCCTGATCACCTTTTCACTGGTGTTGCTCAGCCAGTTCAAAGGCTCGCTCAACAGCACTCTGGCGTTCTGCGGAATCCTCGGGATCGGAGCCGCACTGGTCGCCATTCCGGCACAGACCACCATTCAGGAGGAAACTCCGGTCTCCCAGAGAGGCAGAGTCTTCGGTCTTCAGAACAACCTGATCAATATCGCTCTCAGCCTGCCGCTAGTGCTGGCAGGCACTCTGGTCAGCAGCATCGGGCTCAGTCCGGTGTTGTGGTTGCTCGCCCTGCTGGCACTTGTTGCCGCCTTGCTCGAACGACCTTGGCAACGCTGCTAGCGTTTGCCAAGGCTGTGACTGGTGGCGGTGACGCATATTGCCTGGCTGGGCAAAAAAACTCCGTTCTGCGGCAATGTCATCTACGGGCTCAGCACAACGGAGGCCCTGAGGGCAAGGGGTCATCAGACCAGTTTCATTCACTTCGATAATCCGAAGGCACCTGGCAGCAGCACATCGCTTCTCGCCAACGATCCCGATGTCAGCCTTCCGTATCTGGTCAAATCGCAGGTTTACACAATCCCCTCGCCGGGTGCCCAGCGTGAGTTGCGGGAATCGCTGGAACGTCTGCAACCCGATCTGGTGCATGCAAGTCTCACGCTGTCGCCGCTGGATTTCCGACTGCCGGAGCTCTGTCAGCAGTTGGGAGTCCCCCTGGTGGCCACCTTCCACCCTCCCTTCGACGCCAGCCTCCGCAACCTGACGGCAGGGACACAGCAACTCACTTATCAGCTCTACGCACCGGCGCTCTCCAAGTACGACCGGGTGATCGTGTTCTCCGATCTACAAGCTGAATTCCTGGCGCGTCTTGGCGTACGCGAAGACCGTTTAGCCGTGATCCCCAACGGGGTTGATACCAACCAGTGGAGTCCCTCTGACCCACTACCAGAACCAGGCATCACACCGCCCATCGGCAGCGCACTGCATCAGGTGCGCTGCCGTCTTGGTCAGGAGCGCGTCTTCCTCTACATGGGACGCGTTGCCACCGAAAAAAACGTGGAAGCTCTTCTGCAGTCTTGGCGTCTGGTGGCCATGCAGGGCTGTCGCCTAGTGATCGTCGGCGAAGGGCCTTTGCGCAGCACCCTGCAGAACAGTTACGACGACGATGACGTGCTCTGGTGGGGCTACGAAGCCGATCTGGCCACGCGCATTGCCTTGCTGCAATGCGCCGAGGTGTTCGTGCTTCCCTCTCTAGTGGAGGGGCTTTCACTCGCCTTGCTTGAAGCCATGGCCAGTGGCTGTGCCTGTGTGGCCACCGATGCTGGAGCCGACGGAGAAGTGCTCGCTGGGGGGGCAGGAATCGTGATGAGCACCCTGGGCGTGACCAGCCAACTGCGCACCTTGCTTCCGGTGCTGCGTGATCAACCCGTTTTGACGCGCGAACTAGGTCGACAGGCCCGCGAAAGAGTGCTGGAGCGCTACACCATCAGCCGCAATATCGACGCACTCGAGCAGTTGTATGGCGAGCTAATGCGTCGAGCTCCGCTGGCGGCCTAGCGCAAAGTCCGTCCATGTTCGGCTGCAGCAATCACCGCTTCGATCAGGGCTGTCCGAACACCAGCGTTCTCCAATTTGCGCAGAGCCGCCATAGTCGTACCGCCAGGTGAGGCGACCATATCTTTGAGCTGTGCTGGATGGAGTTGCTGCTGATCGAGCAATGCAGCCGTTCCGGCCAATGTCCGATGAGCGAGCCGGTGGGCTTGATCGCGCGGCAAACCGGCAGCTACTGCGCCATCAGCCATGGCTTCAGCCACAAGAGCCACGTAAGCAGGGCCTGAGGAGGTCAACGCCAGAAACGCATCAAGCCTGGACTCCGGCAGCTCAAGAACTTCGCTCACTGGATCGAAAGCCTCCTTCACCCACTGACGCTGCTGCGCCGAGACACCTTCTGCAAATGCCAGTCCACACAAGCCTTCACCCACCAAGCAAGGGGTATTAGGAACCGCCCGCACGCACGCACGACCAGCAAATTGACTCTGAAGACGCTCCAGAGTGACACCCGCCAACACAGAGATCAGCAGGGGCGACTGGCCTGATGGAACTGGCCCAACGCATTCGGCCACAGCATCAAGCTGCTGGGGCTTCACCGCCAACAACTGAACCGGAGCATTCCAGGCGTCCATAGCCCGGGGATCAGACGCGGAAACAACGGTCAAGCCATTGGGCAAATCAGGGGTCAGCCGGGAGACAGACGACTGACTGCCAACAACCCCGATGACATCGGCTGACTGAAGCTTGCCTCGTTTAATCAGAGGGAAGATCAGGGCCTGGGCCATCCGACCCAGACCAATCACACCAACAGAAACAGTCACCGAAGCGAAAACTCAAAGAGCGGCGGCATCCGAAACGGCCCAGGCCGGTGCGGGAGCAACGCTGCTCTCAGCTGAAGTTTGCTCGACATCCTTGGTGACAACCGTTGGAGTCGTGCTCTCGTCCTGACTGGCGTTGGTCACAGTGACGCAACTCGGGGCAAACAGGAAAATGCTCTCACCAACACGCTCTTGATGACCATCAATGGCGAACGTTCCACCGGCCACGAAATCAACCGCTCTTTGAGCTTGATCAGGCTCCATCATTGTGAGGTTGAGAATCACGGTCTTGCGTTCGCGCAAGGCCTGAATCGCCCTTGGCATTTCATCAAAACTGCGCGGCTCCATCAGAGAAACCTCTGCGGTGCCGGAACTAATTCCAGGCATCCCGATCACATTCGAGCCTGAGAAGTTCTGGTCCATCTCAAACGGATTGGATGCACCCAGAGGCGCCAGAGCACTGCTGCTGACGGAAGACATGCCCTGCATGCTGTCGTCTTGCTCGCCTGTGTCGTAGTCGAGCTCGTCATAATCGCCATCTAGATAATCGTCACCAGCAACGACCGCACGAAGACGAGAAATCAACGACACTGGAAATCTGCAGAACCTTGACCCTGAATAGCGCTCAAGGGAGTTGTGAGCAAGCGTGTCCAGATGAATTGATGTCCATCTCGCAACGTTGATTTGATCATTCCGATCAAGAAGACACAGGCGGCCGCGCACCAAACAGTGCTGATCCCACACGAACCCAGGTCGCACCGGCGGCGGCAGCTTGCGGCCAGTCGCCGCTCATCCCCATCGAACATTGAGACAGATCGAGCTCATCCGCCAGATCACGGCAATCCCTGAAAAGCCCCTGACGCTCGATGCTGTCCAGTCCCAACGGAGCCATCGTCATCAGCCCGGAGGCCTTCAGTCCCGGCAACTGTCGCAACACGGGCCAGGCCTCTTTGAGTGACTGAGGGTCCCAGCCGCCCTTAGAGGGATCAGACCTCAGCTTCACCTGAAACAACACCGAAGGACAACACCCCTCCTCCAGGGCAATTCGGGATGAACGCTCCGCCAGCGCCATCGAGTCGATGGAATGAATCCAGCTGAAGGCCTTCACCACCGCGCGGACCTTATTGGCCTGCAGGCGGCCAATGAAATGCCAGCGCAAATCGGTGAGGTCGGCGAGAGCCTGCTGCTTAGGCAAAGCCTCCTGAACCCGACTTTCGCCGAAATCAATCTGACCGCAAGCAGCAAGCTCTCGAACTGCCGACGCAGGCTGCATCTTGCTCACAGCAAGCAGGTTGACTCCCTGCGGAAGACGCTGTTGGAGTTGCTGCCAGCGGGTCTGAATCTCCGTCACCCGAGCGGTCCGTCTTGCATGGTTCAGATGAAGGTCTGATCGAACAACTGCTTCCAGCTGCCGTAATCCTCCGAAGCATCCCGGCGACGGCGGGCAAGATTCAACTCAGCGTGGTGGCGCGCATCCAGATAGGGAATCACTTCAAACTGAGCCCCTCGGGGCTGCAGGGTGACGAGGAAGAACATGCGCTGGGCGTACAAGGTGGCGTAAACATCACGACCTTCCCCCGCAGGGGCCACTCTGTAGAGCATCCCAAAGGTGGGGTGGTTGAGATAACCCTCAGCGCTCACAGACCTGAAAACGGGGATCAGAGAGCACCGTACCTTCCGCGCAGAACAAGAACAGTGACAAGCCCCACAGCAGCAACCCCGTTGAGAATGCTTGGAACAGCACCCTTCGGAGCCTGCTCTGGACGAAACGCATCTGCAGGCAACCAGGTTCCACCTCGCGCAAGCAACGCTTCAGCGCCTTGTTCTGCACGCAGCAGGATGTTGGCCAGAAGGCGCTCTCCGACTGAAAGCACCAGCCCAAAAGAAGCTTTAAACCCGAGGCGGCGCAGGTTCACGGCACGACTGGCGAGCGAGCGCAACAGGTTCTGGAGTTCTTCCTGAACCAACGGCAGAAAGCGAAGAGCCAGAAGCAACTGAAAGCTCAGTCGATCAATCGGCACTCCAAGCCGAGCCAGGGGAGCCAACCACCAACTCAAGGACCACATCAACTCCTCACTGGGGGTCGACAGCAACATCAGATTCACGCTGTGGACAACGGTCACGATCAAGGTGGTGCTGTTCAACCCCAATTCAGCCGAGCGGCGATCGACCACAAGTGAGCCCAGTTGCAGAGACCCCAACTGCAGAGGCCCCAGACGAATCAACTCCCAAGAGGGTGAGGTCAGTGTGAGACCTGGAATCTCCGCCGGCGACCGCAGGTTCATGCTGGCTCCAGGATCACCGGTGGGCAGCAACATGGCCAGCAGGCCGACCGCACAGCCGAGAACACTGACCAACAGCAACGAGCGCCACCACAGTCGCGCCGGCAATCCACTCACCAACGTGATCAACAGCAGGGCCAGCACGAGCGCAACGCGCCACAGGGGGCCTGCCAGTACAGGCGTGAGCAGAAACACCAGAACCCACAACAGCTTCAGGCGGGGATCCAGCTGGCGCAGCCAACCACCGGCACCATCCACGTACTGCCCGATCGGAATCTGCCTCAGCCAATCCATGCTGCTCAGCCCTGATGGTTCTGCTGCCTGGCCAGATCCTTTTCGGCGTCGCGCTGCTGCTTCCCACGCCAGAACAGCTTCAAGGGAGTGCCATCAAATCCGAGCCCTTCCCGGATCTGACGCTCGACATAACGCCGATAGGTGTCACCGAACAGCTTGGGGTCATTCACGAACAGGGTGAAACTCGGGGGCCTGGTCGCCACCTGGGTGCCGTAGTACAGCCGGCCCTGACGTCCGCCTCTTGTTGTCGGCGGGCTCCGCCAGCTGAGGGCTTCCTTCAGCACTTCGTTGACCACGGAAGTGCTGACACGACGACGGTGCTGCTCCACAGCCAGAACAGCCAGAGCGAAAATGCTGTCAATACGCTGGCCAGTGAGTGCTGAGGTGAACAGCATCTGGGCCCAGTCGAGGAAATAGAGCTTGGAACGCAGCTCCTTCTCCATGGCCGTCATGGTGTGGCTGTCCTTCTCCACGGCATCCCATTTATTGACAACAACCACGCAGGCCCGACCGTCTTCTTCGATGCGACCTGCAAGGCGTTGATCCTGCTCGGTCACACCGTCCAATGCATCGATCACCAGCACGCACACATCACTGCGCTCAATCGCCTTGAAACTGCGGTTGATTCCAAAGAATTCAGGCCCGTAATTAACACTGCGACGCCGGCGGATCCCAGCGGTGTCCACCAGGCGCCAAGGACGGTTTTCACGCACGATGCTGGTGTCGATCGTGTCGCGCGTGGTGCCTCGAATCGGACTCACAATGGCCCTCTGCTCACCGCAAATGGCATTCAAAAGGCTTGACTTACCCACGTTGGGACGACCAATGATGGCCATTTGAATCGGCTCTTCCTGATCACCCTCTTGATCTTTCGGAGGCAGGAATGTGAGCACCCGATCCAGGACTTCTGCAGTGCCTGCACCATGAATTGCGGAAATGGGGTAGGGCTCTCCGAGGCCAAGGCTCCAGAACTCCGCAGCCATGGCCAGACCCTGATCAGGTGACTCGCACTTGTTCACCGCGAGCAGCGTTGGACAACGCTGACCGCGCAGGAACTCCGCGATGGCCTCATCCGATGCCGTGAGGCCCTGCTGACCATCAACAATCACCACAGCAACACTGGCCTCCTCGAGAGCCAGCGCAGCCTGCTCACGGATTTCAGGCAGAAACTCACTGTCGTCATCGAACACCAAACCACCGGTGTCGACCACCTTGAATTCGCGATCTCCCCAATAACCATCTTGATAGGTGCGATCACGCGTCACACCTGGCTGGTCGTGGACGATCGCCTCTCGACTTCGGCAGAGACGATTGACCAGCGTGGATTTACCAACGTTGGGGCGCCCGATAATCGCGACGACGGGACGCGCCAAGAAGGTCCACAGCAAGAACAGTCTTGACAGTACAGAGGCACCTGTCTGCGAGATCAGGACCCAAAAGGGAAGCCGCTCAACTTTTCATTTCGCCAACAGGAATGGGAATTCTTTCCGAGCGAGACCAGTAAGACTCGAATGAGACAGCTAGCGATAGGTCAGTGAACCTGCTGTCACACCATCATGCTCGAACTGATCGCCACCCTGGTGGTGGACCTCTCAGATCAACAGCTCACCGTCTACGACCAGAACCAAGAAATTATGCGGGTCATCCCCGTGAGCACCGGCAAGGCATCCACGCCAACTCCCACTGGAGAAGCCAAGGTGCTGACCAAATATCGCTCCGTCACCATGCGCGGCCGTGGTTATGTCGCACCCGGCGTGCCCTATGCGATGTGCATCACCGCAAACGAAATGATCTGCATGCACGGAGCTCCCTGGCAGGAAGACGCCGGCCAGGCCTTCGGCGTTCCCCGCAGTCATGGCTGTGTCCGCATGCCCACGCATCAGGCTCGCTGGCTGTTTGAAAACACGCTCAAGGGCACCAAGGTGGTCATTCAGGTGTGAGGCTCATTCCACCGGCGGATCTCCGGGGTGCCCCCGCACCGGATCCGCCGGTGCATCGAGCAAAGGCGGCAGAGCTCCTTCCTCTGGCAGCAGCTCACCAGCTGAGACCAACCAGGCGAGTAACCAATTCACCGCCGTGGCGCGGCGAGTGCGCCTTGGATAGAGCTCATGAATTCGATAGCCGCCGAACTGCAGCTGTTGCTTCAGCAGCTGTTTGGATTCCTTTGGAATCGACCGGGTCAGACGCACCGAAGCGGGCCGCACAGCAATCACCTGCGGAGCTTCCGGGAAAGCCTCTCTCCAGGCGGCGGGCGTCGCAGGGCCTGCCAGCCATGACCCCGCACCATCCTCAGGGGGTAGATAGCCCAATCGCTCCCAGACCAGCGACGCCACGAATCGGTCGCTGAGCCGATCTTCAAGGATCGCCATGAGTAGGGCCCGGCTCAGGCTCCAGGAGTGTGAGGACATCGCCGCATGCTGTCATCGACAGCCGCTGAGGGGGAAGGGATGACACGACATGCCCTGCAGCACCTCGATTAACTTCGTAGCTTCTACGTCTTCGACACAGTCCTGGAACCGCAGACGACGCTTCTTGGTGATGCACGCCTGCAGCGTCTGATTTTTCGACTTCCCCACGAGGTCATGGCAACGGCCAGACGCGATAGACGACGACGACTCAAGACCCCTGAGAGGAGTGAATCATCAAGACCTCCCTGGGATGTGGAAGGCAAAGTGTGCTTCAGCTACAGCGGCAAGAACAGCATCAGCACACCCGTGTTCGCCGACCGTCGTGACGCTCCTCTCGGCAATAAAGCTCTGCAACGGATTTGTGCTGGTTGTCCGGTGCGCTTGACCGTGCGTCAGGCGAGACACCGGCAGCCTCGGACCGGCACACGGCTTCAGGTTTTGAAAGTGCAAGTTCTGCATCTCGACGCACCCCATCAGGGGGGACTGGCCAGTCCCCACAGCATTCAGACCGTAACCCTTCGGTTGCCGCTGGATCTGATGCAGGACCTGGAGCGACTGGCTCAGTGCGAAGACTGGTCCAACCAGTCCTGGCTACGCAACGCCATCGAAGCCCAGGTTCGCGACACCCGTGCCCGGCTCGGACTGGATGAGTCCGCGTCCTGAAACCGCTTGAAACCTGCAGTTAGCGAGGATGTATGAACTGAATCCAATCCCGATGGTGAGGGGTCTGCGGCTGAAGGGAAGCAGCGTTGAACGCGTTCTGCGCTGCAACGTGCTGCAGTCTCCGCTTGCAGGAGTCAGCGACAAAATTTTTCGCGCGCTCGTCAGACGCTGGGCGCCGGATGCTCTGCTGTTCACGGAAATGGTGAACGCCACGAGTCTTGAGCTCGGCCACGGCAGAGGCAAAGTCGATGAGCTGAGCGAGGAAACGGGCCCCATCGGCGTCCAGCTGTTTGATCACAGACCCGAGTCAATGGCCGATGCAGCCCGACGAGCTGAAGACGCAGGTGCCTTCTTGATCGACATCAACATGGGCTGTCCCGTGAGAAAAATCGCCCGCAAAGGTGGCGGCAGCGGCCTGATCCGCGATCCCGATCTGGCCTGCCAAATCGTGGATTCTGTGGCTTCAGCCGTCGGCGTTCCTGTCACGGTGAAGACACGCCTGGGATGGTGCAATCAAGTACAAATCGAAGGCTCCCATCAAGCGGCAGTGGCCTGGTGCAAACAGCTGGAGGGTGCGGGCGCCACGCTGCTGACCGTGCACGGTCGTACACGGGAACAACGCTTCAGCGGATCCGCGGATTGGGAAGCGATTGCATCGGTCAAGCAGTCACTCAGCATTCCGGTGATCGCCAATGGCGACGTCAACAACCCTCACGCCGCCTTGCGCTGCCTCGAAAAGACCGGTGCCGATGGGGTGATGGTGGGGAGAGGCACCATGGGAGCGCCCTGGCTGGTGGGGCAGATCGATGCGGCGCTGACCGGTCGCGCCATTCCCCCCACTCCAGGTCCGCGGGAACGCCTGATGCTGGCTTCTGAACAACTGCAGGCCCTCGTTGAGTCGCGGGGAGATCACGGCCTGCTGATCGCGCGGAAACACATGAGCTGGACCTGCACAGGATTCACCGGTGCATCACAGTTCCGCCAGAAACTGATGCGTGCACCCACCCCTGATCAGGCACTGACACTGCTTCAACAGCAACAGGAGCAGTTGGCTTGAACTGGCTGCCACTGATGCTGCTGGCGTGGCCCCTGTGGTTGAGGCAACAGCCTGAGCAGCAGAGCCCCATCTGGAAGCGACGCAGCCTGATTGTGCTGATCAGCCTGCTGACAGCCAGGTATCTGCACTGGCGAATCACCAGCAGCCTCAACCTGAGCACGCACCTGAGCACAGGGTTGAGCCTGTTGTTGTTGACAGCGGAAGCCTGGCTGCTGCTGTCGGGCTTGTTGCCGCTATGGCTGGCCTGGCGTCGCTTCCCCGACCGTCGAAGCACGATCGACCAACTGAAAAAACAATGGCAGAGCAGCGACTGGCGGCCGATGGTCGACATTCTCGTGCCCACCTACGGCGAACCCCTTGAGGTGCTGGAACGCAGCCTGATCGCTTGTTGTCATCAGAACTATCCGAACCATTGCGTGTGGGTACTGGATGACAGCGGCCGTGACGAAGTCAGAGAACTAGCCCTTCGGCACGGGTGCCATTACCGCCATCGACCGACTCGAATCCACGCCAAAGCAGGCAATCTCAATGACGGACTTCAGCACTGCAGCGGAGAGCTGCTGGCGGTTTTCGACGCTGACTTCATTCCGCAGAGAGACTTTCTCGAGTGCTGCATCGGCTTTCTCCAGGACCCATCGGTTGGGCTGCTTCAGACCCCGCAGACCTTCATCAATGCGGATCCAGTGATGCGGAACCTGAGCATGGAGCGTTGGTTATTGCCCGACGAAGAGAGCTTCTATCGATGGATCGAACCCGTCCGCGATGGCTGGGGAGCAGTGGTTTGCGCTGGCACTGCTTTTCTGGCTCGACGCAGCGCCATTGATTCAGTCAGAGGATTCAAGGAACAGGCGATCTCAGAGGATTTCGTGACGGGGCTACGGCTACGACGCAAGGGCTGGAAACTGCTGTATCTCCAACAGAAGCTCAGTGCTGGACTTGCAGCGGAAACCATGGCCGACTTTGTGCGTCAGCGCCAGCGCTGGGCCAATGGAACGCTGCAAAGCCTGCGACTGAGCGATGGACCACTGGGCCCAGGCGAGCTTCGTTTCGGGGAACGAATGGCCTACCTCGAAGGCGTTGTGCACTGGTTCAACAACATGCCCCGGCTGGTGCTGATGCTGATGCCACTCAGCTACGGCCTGCTTGGTACTGTTCCCATTCTGATCAGCAGCAGTGAAGCTCTCCGGCTGCTGTTGCCGCTCTGGGCCACACTTCTGCTCAGCATCGGATGGATCAACCGCGGCTCACGCACAGCCTTGTTGAGCGAACTCACCGGCTGGGTGCTGACGGTGCCGCTGACGCTGACGGTGTTCACCAATCTGATGGGGTACATCGGTGGTTTTCGGGTGACACCAAAACACCAGAAACGCAATCGGGGCAGCTTCAGCCTCGTTCTGGTGATCCCCCTGCTGGCACTGCTGCTGCTGAACCTCATCAACCTGTTCGGATTGGTGACGACAACACCACTGGACAGCGAGATTCTCGACTCGCGGCCGCTTGGCCTGACCTGGGCAGTGATTAACCTTCTAAGCCTCTGGATTTCACTGCGCGTTTGCTGGGATCCACCCGCACGCGACCCGGCCCCATGGCAGGCCGCTTGCTTGCCAGCAGAGCTGGAAGACAGCGACGGGCAGCGGCGACCCTGTCGAATCACGGCGCTCAGCGAAAGCGGCGCTGAGCTGGAGCTGGACACTCCATTGCCAGCTGAGCTGAAGATCAAGCGGCTTCGCTGGACAGACGACGTGTCGCCACTGCCAGTTGCTTGGGAACGCACTCAAGGCAATCGACTGGCGCTTCGCTGGCAAGAACTCAGCGACCAGACTCGACAACAGCTCATCCTCTGGTTGTTCTGCCGTCCAGGCTGCTGGCCGGAACGTCAGGCACCGCCTGAGTGGCGAGCATTGATTGCCCTGATCAGTCGCCTGGTCATCCTGCCGTCACGACGCCCGTTCCACCGCTGCCTGATGCCACAGACCCCGCTGCAGTGACACTCAACCAAGCCAGAGATCACGGGTCCCCGTGATGGCCTGAGTCGCCAGCAAAAGGGCCACGAGAACATTGACAGAAACATGCAGACGGCGAATCCAAAGGCGCCCGGCGATCTCTCGCTGACAGGCCATGGTCAGCAGCAGAAAAGAGAGCAGCAATAGTCCGCCCCAGGCGTGAGACTGCCAGACGGCAGGAGCAGCCAGCGCACGCTCACTCACCAGCAAAGGCTGGATCGTGATCAGTAGCAGAAACAGCCAACAGCTCCAGGAGAACAGCAGCCTCAGGGCCAGTCGTCGGGTGCGCAGGAGGGCCACAAACGACAGCACAACGCCGCACACCTGAAGGATGACCACCGCCCAGATGCTGAAACCGGCGCCGGCGGCAGCCAAGTCATGACTCAAAGCAAACAGCACAGCCACGAGCAGACCAGCCGTTGCCCAACGGCCGTGATCAACATGTTCAACAGGCACTGTTGGAGCGATGGGGTTGATCTCTAGACGCCTCTCCCTGGCCAGAATTCCAAGGCGGATCGTGGCGCCGATCACCGGATACACAAACAGAATGATCAGCACCGGATGCACCAGCGCCAGCCATTGCAGGGGTGTCAGCGGTTGCAATGCGGCGATCAAGGCAATACCTCAGGCCATTGCTGACGGATCAGCAGCATTGAGAAGTAAGGCCTCACATCGTCGGGCACCGCCTGAGCCGATGCCACCCACTGATCTGGCCAACCAACCCGTTGCGCAAAGAGGGCACGATCGAGCAGCTGTTCCTGCTCCAGAGCCGCTCGCACCCAAGACCAGCGCTGCCCCAGCTTGATCAAACCCAGCACCGTGGAGGTCTTGCGAGCACTCTGCAGCAAGGCGATCAACTCAGCATGCGTTTCCGGACAGGGACGAATGAGCAAGCCCTCCTGCTGAAACGCCAAAGGGAAATCGAAAGAATCTTTGGCCGCTGCTGCCGCTGCAGCACTCACCGACGTGATGCCTGGAATCAAAACGAACGGCACATCAGGGTGATGGCGCCGCAGAGCCAGTTGCACGTAGCTCCCGGTCGCGAACAGTGAGACGTCCCCCTCGCACAGCAGCACCACCCGGTTGCCAGATCTGACCTCTGCAGCCAACACATCAGCCGCCTGCCTCCAGGCTGCGATTCGTGGCTGAGATTCAGTCACCATGGGGAACAACAGAGGCAGACAACGCTGATCAGGCCGAATCCAGCGGGATGCAATCGCCAGGGCCATCCCTTCAGCCCCCTCGTAAGCGATGGGATGGACAACGACATCAGCAGCTTCCAAAGCTCGAACGGCAGCAACGGTGAGCAGCTCGGGATCCCCGGGACCTACGCCCACTAACACCAGCTGATCTTGGGAAAACTCGGACGTGATGGACAACGGCAATGCAAGCCAACCAGCCATCCAGCATGCTGAACAGGGTGGAAGGAGCCTTGATGCACTGCTTCAGGATTGCTTCAGGCCCATGAGCGAACTGACGCTGTATTCGGCACGGTCCAACACCATCCTGCTGAAAACCCAGGAAGGCAGGCGGATCCAAGATGTGCTGAAGCAACGGGGCATTGGCTTCGAACGATGGCCGGCACACCATCGGCCGGATGGCAACGCCTCACCTCAACAGATCCTGGACAACTACAAAAGCGAAATCGAACGAACGCAGGCTCGAGGGCATTACCCGAGCGTTGATGCCATCAGGGTGCTTCCTGATCATCCGGATCGTGTCTCCCTGCGCCGAAAGTTTCTGAAAGAGCACGTCCACGCAGAGGACGAAGTGCGTTTCTTTGTAGAAGGTTGCGGTCTGTTCTGCCTGCACATCGGCGATGAAGTTGTGCAGGTGCTCTGTGAAACAAACGACTGGATCAGTGTTCCTGCAGGAACACCTCACTGGTTTGACATGGGCGAAACGCCCTATTTCTGCACACTCAGGTTTTTCAACAATCCAAACGGGTGGGTCGCAGAATTCACCGGAGACCCAATCGCCGAGCGCTACCCCCGCCTCCGACCGTCTTAGACACTCAGGCCGCCAGCAACAGACGCGCGTCGACAGCAGATTTCAACGATGCGATCCGACTGGTGGGTAGTTCGGCCGCCAATGCCTGATCATCGAGCAGCATCGCAGCCTCCAGGTCGGCACAACGCCCGATCAGATCACGGACCAGGGGGTTGGACTTGAGACCATCCCATTGTTCGTCGGTGGTGCCATTACGCAGGGCCTGCAACGAATCAGCAACAGCGATCACAGGGTCAGGCATCGACATCGCAAATTGACTGGGTCAATTCTAGAAGTGACCCAGAGCCCATGGCGCGTCTCTTCAGACTTCTTTTGGACTCTGATTACGAACTTGCCGCGTCTGGCCCTGGCCAACTGAAAAAGCCTCGTCTCCATCCAGAGATCGACAGGTCATGACTGATCAGGCATCAACTCCCACTGAATGCATGCGCACAGCCTCCGGTGCAGAGAGCTCCCCGCGCAGCGCATCCACCTCAGCCGCGGCAAGCTCTTGAAGCCGAGGCACAATCTCGTCCCTTGGATATCGGTCTGCAGATAGCACCCAGTAGAGACCGAAATGGCGGGCTTCGCTCTTCAGCAGGTCGCCATACAGCAAGCGCAGGTCTGGATCCGGACTGTGCTCAGCCAGTAGTGCCATGCGCTCATGACTTCTGGCCTCGATCAAGCCGGCAACCAAAAAAGAATCGAGCATGCGCCCGGGCTCTGCCCGGCGCACCTGCTTGGCCAGCCATGCCCCATAACCAGGAGAGCGCAGCGGCTCCAGATAGCGCCCCCGGTCCTTGAGCAGCTTCAACACCCGTTCAAAATGTTCAAGCTCTTCCCGCGCCAGCGGACTGAGGGCCTCGCCCAGGCCTGGTTCGCACAAGTAGCGGAACATCAGCTGCACTGCCGCCCCAGCCGCTTTGCGTTCGCAATGGGCATGGTCGATCAGCACTTCCATTGGCCTGGCAATGGCCTGCTCAACCCAGCGACGACTGGTGGGCGCTGCAAGCCAGCGGATGCTCGTCACCGACGAGGTGATGGTCATACGGCAGCTTGACGCAGGTGATTCAGCAGACCATCGAAGGCCAGGTCATAGCTGAAAGGCCCGAAACCACTCACGACACCAACCGCGTGATCGGCCAGAAATGAGTGATGGCGGAATGGCTCGCGGGCATGCGTGTTGCTGAGATGAAGCTCCACGTAGGGAATGGCCACTCCCAGCAAAGCGTCACGCAAGGCGATCGACGTGTGGGTGTAGGCGCCTGCATTCACAAGAATCCCGTTCACCTCACCCATGGCCTGATGGACGCGCTCTACCAGCGCACCTTCGAAATTGCTTTGAAAACAGTCCAGCTGAACGCCTGCTGCCGTCGCACGCTGTTTCAAATCTTGCTCAATCTGCTCGAGCGTCTGTAGTCCATAGAGGCCAGGCTCTCGTTGCCCCAGCAGGTTGAGATTGGGGCCGTTGATGAGCAGCAGGCGCATGGCCTTACGAGAATTCCTTTGAAACTCGATCGTATCGAGAACCAACGAGAGGCACAGATCGCTGAAAGGATCGCCAGGCCGACTGGTAAGTTCTTCGGGTGGTTCGGGTCGGTGCCCGAGTGGTTAATGGGGGCGGACTGTAAATCCGCTGGCTCTGCCTACGTTGGTTCAAATCCAACCCGGCCCATCCACCACAAGCCCTTGTAGCTCAGCGGTAGAGCACTCCCTTGGTAAGGGAGAGGTCTCGAGTTCAAGTCTCGACAAGGGCTTCACACAACACCCAGGCACCGGGTGTTGTGTCCAGAGGCAATCAAGGATGGATTGCCTCTCAGGACGTTTCCTGGAGGTCAGAATTGCCTCAGCTCCCGAGCGCAGCTGTCAAGCTCGCGGTCGATGGATCAAAACGTGCAACAGAACAACCTGGCTTGGCGATAAGACCTCAACATCGAGTGGCGATAGCCGACCAGTGCCGCTAGCACTAAAAAAAGTCTCGGCTATGGCAGCAACGCCCCTCCTTCTTGCACTGGATCAGGGCACCAGCAGCTCACGCGCCGCTCTCTTTGACCCGCGTGGATTCCCTGTTGCCAGTGCCAGCGCTCCCTTAGCCATCAGCTATCCAGCTGACGGATGGGTGGAACAGAACCCCAGGGACATTTGGGAGAGCCAGCGCCTGGCGATGGAGCGCTTGGAGAAGACCATCAGCCAAGAACAGAGGGGCGCTGTGGTGGCCTGCGGAGTCACCAATCAGAGGGAAACAACGATCCTGTGGCGACGCGGCGATGGGCAGCCCTGCGGCCCCGCCTTGGTCTGGCAGGACGGCCGCACCTCCGATATCTGTCAACAGTGGAAAGAAGAAGGCCTTGAGCAGGAATGGCGAGCTCGCACCGGCCTGCTCCTCGATCCCTACTTCAGCGCCAGCAAGATTCGCTGGCTGATGCGGCATGAGGCAAGCGCATCCAGTGCTGCCGCAAATGATGATCTCTGCTTCGGGACCGTAGAGAGCTGGTTGCTGTGGAACCTCAGCGGACAAAAGCGGCACTGCTCCGACATGAGCAATGCCAGCCGCACCCTGCTGATGGACCTGAAACAACGTGTGTGGGTGGATGCGTTCTGCGAGCAAACCGGGCTGCCGTTGAGTGCATTGCCGGAGCTGGTGCCCTGTCGTAGCGACTTTGGAACCATCGCATCAGGACTCCCCTTTGCAGGAGTGTCAATCCATGCCCTGCTAGGCGACCAACAAGCCGCCACACTCGGCCAGTTGTGCCTTCAACCAGGCGAAGCCAAATGCACCTACGGCACAGGTGCATTTCTGGTGGTGAATACAGGCAGCAGCATTCAACGCAGTGATGCTGGGTTGCTGAGCACTCTCGGCTGGACCGACGACCAGGGGAAGCCCACCTACTGCCTTGAGGGCAGCTTGTTCAACGCCGGCACGGTGGTGCAGTGGCTGCGGGATGGACTGGGAATCATCGAGACAGCGGCAGAGATCAACCAGCTGGCCCTCAGCGTTGCCGATGCAGGTGGAGTGATGCTTGTTCCTGCCTTCACAGGCTGGGGAACACCGCATTGGGATCCTGGCGCTAGGGGCCTTTTGATCGGATTGACCCGCGACACTGGTCGCGGCCAGATCGCCCGTGCCGCCCTTGATGGCATCGCACTCTCGGTGGCAGGACTGGTGCAACTTGCGGAGCATTCCATCGGCCATGGACTCGGGGAGCTGGCCGTGGATGGTGGTGCAGCCGCATCGGATCCACTGCTGCAGGCCCAGGCCGACAGCACGGGGCTGAGGGTGCGACGTCCTGCTTACCTACAGAGCACCGCCCGTGGTGTCGCACTGTTGGCAGGAGTTCAGGCAGGACTGATCAACAACCTGAAGGATCTGGAATCCCTCCGGGGTGAGCAGGCCGAAGTGTTTGAACCCTCGCTTAGTGCTGAACAACGCCAGCGTTGGATGAAGCAATGGAGCGACGCCATCTCAAGGAGCCTGCACTGGCATGCCTGACAAGTGCTTCGACCTTCTGGTAATTGGCGGCGGGGCCAGTGGAGCCTGCGTGGCCTACGAAGCGGTCTGCCGAGGGCTGAAGGTGGCCCTGCTCGAAGGCCATGACCTTGGTGGCGGCACAAGTTCGCGCAGCACCAAGCTCTTACACGGAGGTGTTCGCTATCTCGAACTGGCGTTCAAAACCGCCGACGCCGCTCAGCTTCGACTGGTGAGAGAAGCATTGCTGGAACGCGGGCATTGGCTGAAACAGGCGCCGTTTCTTGCCCATCGCCTTGAACTGGCTCTGCCCACAGATGGGCTAATCGGCCAGCTGTATTACCGCCTCGGGCTCGGCATGTACGACGCCCTCTCAGGCCGTGCAGGGATCGGCAGTAGCCGGCTGCTGTCTCGGACGCTGTTGCACCAAGCGCTGCCCGAGCTACGCAACGATGTCAGCGGAGGGGTTGCCTACAGCGATGGGCAGTTTGACGATGCCAGGCTGAACCTGCTGATGGCACTCAGCGCCGAGCAACACGGGGCGGTCGTGCGCACGCGGACACCGGTGGTGGAGCTGGAGAAAGACAGCCACGGGAAGCTGTGCGCAGCTATCAGCGAAAACGCCAATGGCCAGAGAGAGCGCTGGCAAGCCCGCGTGGTGGTCAACGCCACCGGCATTCATGCCGATGCGCTGAGGCGCATGGCCGAACCCGAGTGCCAGGAACGCATGCTGACCAGTCGTGGAGTGCATCTGGTGCTGAAGCAGCGTCTCTGTCCGCAACGAATCGGCCTGCTGCTGCCCTCCACCGATGACGGCCGGGTGCTGTTCATGCTGCCCTTCTTCGGGAGCACACTGGTCGGAACAACCGACGCGCCCTGCAGCCATCCGCAGGCAGCTGTGCCCTCCGATGAGGAGCAGAGCTATCTCCTCGACTACGTAAAGCGATGGTTCCCAGGCCTCAACAGCATTGACATCGGCAGTTGCTGGGCTGGAGGAAGACCCCTGCTCAAACCAGCCGATGCCGACATGAACAGCAGCCGTGTTGTGCGCGAGCACGAGGTGGAGACGATGCCCAGCGGGCTGGTGAGCGTGATGGGCGGCAAATGGACCACCTGCCGTCCCATGGCTCTCGACACCCTCACGGCCGTCGCGAAGCAATTGGGACAGTCACTGCCACGGGCCAAGGAACTGCCTCTCATCGGCTCAGACCGCGATCCCCTGCAAACCCCAAAGCGTCTGATTGCACAACGCTCAACCCTCCAGGATCTGTTGCTGAAATCGCCGCAGCAAGCGGAACAGATCAAACATCTTGAAAGCAGTCATGGCCTCAATGCGGAAGCCCTGGTCAACAGCTGGTCAACAGCAGAGCGTGAACCTCTCAGCCCGGTGATGCCCATCTGCAGCGGAGAGCTGCGGCATGCCATTGAGACCGAAAAGGCGAGAAGCATCACGGACGTGCTGGCCCGGCGGACGCGGCTGGCCATGGTTGACCGCGACGAAGCGCAACGGTTGGCTCCTGTGGTGAATCAAATGCTTGAGCAGTGCGGCCATGGCAACAGCGCACCTCTTGAACTGAGTCACTGATCAGATTTCATTGCTCAGCGTTCACGTCCTCCACTTCACCGATCAGCCACCAGCTGAATCCATGGGCCGGCAGATAGACAAACCAATGCTCTGAAGCATGGGGATATTCACAACCCCAGAACACCTCACGCGTACGCACACCGCTCCAACGGCTGAGGTCAAGGTGCAGAGAAGCCCCTGCTGCTGACAGGTTGGCCGCCACCAACACCGTCATGCTGCCGTCACAGCGCACATAGCTGATCACACCTGGATGAGCACATTTCAACAGCTCGAAATTGCCATGTCGCAGCGCCGGCAAGAGTCGCCGGCAAGTGAGCATGCGCCGGTGCCAGTTCAGCAGTGAACCAGGCAGCTGCTTCTGCACTTCAACATTCACCACGCGGTAGTCGTAGCCGGGAGCTGTGATCGGCGGCAGCACCAACAGTGGATCAGGTGCGGTGGAGAAGCCCCCGTTACGCGCGGGAGTCCAGGCCATCGGGGTGCGATTGGGATCGCGGTCACGCAATCCCGGCCAATCGCCCATGCCGAGCTCATCGCCGTAATAGAGGCAAGGCATCCCCGGCAGGCTGTACAACAGGGCGTGAAGAACGCGATTGGAACCCGGATCGCCATTGAGCAATGGCGCCAGGCGACGGTTAATTCCCCAGTTGAGCCAATGTCCCTGTCCTTGATGCAGTCCGGCACGGATGGTCTGGATCACCTCCTCCGGGATCAGGTGACCATCACCCAACCACAACTCATCGTGGTTACGCAGAGGCAATGCCCAGCGGCAGCCACTGACAACTTGCTGTGCCTTCTCCAGACAATTGCGCAGATTTTCCACACTGCCGCTGGCGATCGCAGCAAAGAGGTGAGCGGTCAGCGCAAAGTTGTAGGCACCGTGGAGCTCATCCTGCAATAAGTAAGGCGCAATTTCTTCAACAGGCTGGATCGCTTCACCCAGCAACAAAACATCCTTGCCATGGGAATCCACCCGCTGGCGAAGTCGCTGTAAAAAAGCGTGGGTTTCCGGAAGCCCCTCACAACGTGATCCCTCCTCCTCACACAGGAAAGGCACGGCATCCAGGCGGAAACCATCGACACCACGATCAATCCAGAAGTCCACCACATCCAACATCGCCTCCTGGACAAATGGATTGGCGTAGTTGAGATCGGGCTGATGGCGAAGAAAACGGTGGAGGAAGTACTGACCTGCCACCTCATCCCATTCCCAGTTCGATGACTCGAAATGGCGGAAGAGCACTGGGGCGTCGGCATACCGATGCGGGTCATCACTCCACACGTAGATCTCGCGCTCAGGGCTGCCCTTGGCGGCCCATCGAGCGCGCTGAAACCAGGGATGAAGGGTGCTGGTGTGATTCATCACCAGATCCATCACTACCTTCAGCCCCTGCGCATGTGCGGCCGTTAGGAAACGATGAAACGCGGCGAGATCGCCCAGATCGGGATGGATCGCCTTGAAGTCGGTGATGTCATACCCGCCGTCATCCAGCGGTGAGGGGTAGATGGGCGTGAGCCAGATGGCTTCCACCCCAAGCCAACGCAAATAAGGAAGCCGGCTGGACAGGCCCTGCAGGTCTCCAATCCCATCACCGTTGCCATCGCGGTAACTGCGCACGATCAACTGATAGATGACGGCGCCGTTCCACCACGGCTGCTGCTGACTCATCAGGCCGTTGCCTCTGATCACGGTGTAATGGCGATCGTGCTCTGCGTCATCCCCTCATCAACGGTTGAGCTCACGAAACTGCGAGCATGCCCTGCACAGACAGAACGCTCTTCTCGTCATGGTCCAGGCCAACGCTGCATACCCCTTTACCGAAACCGACCTGGACCGGCTGAGACAACCTGTGTTGGAGGGAATCACCAGGCCGGAAGCTTGGCGTCGTGAACAGCTTCAGCGCCTGCGTGAGCTCGTGACACAACACGAGCCAGAGATTCTCGAGGCCCTTCGCCATGACCTTGCCAAACCCGATCTTGAAGGGATGGCTGAGGTTGTGACCCTGCTTCAGGAACTCAAACTCGCGGAACGGCGTCTTCGTACCTGGATGCGTCCACGCCGAGTCCGTGTGCCGCTTGTGCAGCAGCCCGGCCGGGCCGAGCTGATCCGCGAACCACTCGGATGCGTGCTGCTGATCGGCCCCTGGAATCTGCCGTTCAGTCTCACGTTATGGCCGTTAGTCAGCGCTCTTGCAGCCGGCAACACCGCCGTGATCAAACCTTCCGAACATGCCCCAGCAACAGCCGAGCTGATCGAGAGGCTGGTGCCAGAGCACTTCCCAGACCATGTGGTCCAGGTCGTCAATGGTGATGGAGCTGTTGCCGCTCAATTGGTTCGGCAACGCTTCGATCACATCTTTTTCACCGGCGGCGGGCAGATCGGAGCCAAGGTGCTGGAGGGAGCCGCCGCCAACCTCACGCCTGTAACCCTGGAACTCGGCGGCAAAAACCCTGCGATCGTGCTGCCTGGGGCCGATCTTTCCATCACGGCACGCAGACTGGTCTGGGGGAAGGGATTCAATGCGGGGCAGGCCTGCATCGCACCGGATCATCTGCTTGTCCAATCCGATCTGCGTACTCCTCTGCTGCATGCCGTCGCTGAGGAACGGCTGAAGCTTTACGGCAGCAATCCACTCGAATCCGAATCTCTGGCGTGTCTGATTCACGACCGTCATTACGGCCGACTGGAGGCTTTGTTGCAGGAAGCCAAAGATGATGGTCGCGTGCTGCTCGGAGGTGAGTGCGACCCGATCAGACGCCGGATTGCACCGACGTTGATCGCCGTTCAAGACGAAAAAGATCCGCTGATGGCCGACGAACTGTTTGGACCGCTGCTGCCTGTGCTGGAGATCAACGACCTGAATGAAGCCATTCAGAGAATCCAGAAGCAGGACAAACCACTCGCGCTCTATTTATTCGGCGGCAACGATCGTGATCAGGAACTCGTCCTAAACAGCACCCATTCCGGTGGTGTGTGTTTCAACGACGTGTTGATGCAATGTGGCGTCCCCGATCTGCCCTTTGGTGGCGTGGGCGCCAGCGGGATGGGAGCCCATCACGGCGAAGCGGGATTCAAAACCTTTTCCCACGAGCGCTCGGTTCTGAGGCGTCCATTCTGGCTGGATCTGCCCCAGCGCTATCCGCCTTACACCCTCAAGCCAGAAACATTCCGTCGTCTCTTGAGCTGAAGGACGCGACAACAAGTTCAGAACAGCACTGGCGCTGAACGGGAGGCGCCTTATCTTTCGCCCAGCCAACGCTCACGCATGCGCCGCACTCTCCTGACCGTCCTTGCCGCGATGGCTCTGACACCACTCGCCGGTCATACCGCCAACGTGACGGTTCAGTCAGGGGAAACCCTTTCGGATATTGCGGCTCGCTACGGCGTATCGATCAACAGCCTGATGCGCCTCAACGGGATCAGGAACTCGGACTATGTGGAGGCCGGCCAGACACTGCGGCTGCCTGGAAGCGTTTCAGCAGGCAAGGGGCGTCACAACGTGCAGTCCGGTGACACCCTCAGCGGGATTGCGGCGCAATACAGAGTTGGTGAACGCCAGTTAATGTCCCTGAACGGACTGTCGAATGCTGACCATGTTGAGATCGGTCAGACCCTGAAGCTGCCCAGCAACGCGGTGCTTCCTCAGGCCAAGCCCAAACCCACGGCCAAGCCGGTGCCGATTCAGGCCAAACCCAATGCCATCACCCACACCGTGGCCCGCGGCCAAACTCTCAGCCAGATCGCTAAGGCCTACGACATCCCTCTCACATCGTTGGTGAGCATCAATGCGATTGAAAACCCTAATCAGGTCAATATCGGAACCCAGCTGATGCTGCGCTCCACCGAAAGCACCAGCAACACATCAACAGCCACATCCAAGGCGACAACACCTGTTGAGCAACAACCATTGCTGACCGAAAGCCAGCCTGATCAGCAGGAGCCAGCACAAGTCCAAACCAAGCCCGAAAGCATCAAGACTTCTGCCGCCAAACCAGCGGCTGTGAAACCCAGTGAGGTGAAGCCCGAAGTTGTCAAACCTGTCACCACTGCCAAGGCGACCCAAGCAACAACGACAACAAGCGTGCAGCCGAAGCCAGCCTCCTGGCGGAACTATGGCCCCCTTCAAGTCGACTGGGGAAACTGGCAGTCGATGGGTGGGAGCGAAGTAGCTCCGACACTGAACAGCGCTGGACAGTCTCTCTACGTGGCGGTGAACTGCTCCGCCAAAAAAATCAATGCCACTGGTGCCAACGGGAAGTGGAAAAACTGGATTGCACCCCAGTCGGAATTCGAGAAGGCTCTCGTGAAGGATCGCTGCATGGCAGCAAAGGGTTGAACGCGGCTTAAGCGGCGTAGTGCAAAGGCCAGGGCTGACGCAAAAAGCGCCGGCCACTTTCCTTTAGATACAGACGCTGGCTGCCGTCATCGGTTTCATGGATCAACTCCTCCTGAACCAGCCGCCGCGTCAGCCATCCCCAGTGCGCCGAACGACCTTCTTCAGCATTGAGTCGTTCACTCAGTCTGCGGGAATCTGTGCCGTGAACCTCCGCGAGCAACTCCAGAACAGCCGTGGCCTGGTCAGACCAGTCCTTCATTGATGTACTGGAAAGACAGCGGTCACAGCGGCCACAGGGAGGAACTAGTTCACCGACGGACAGCAGCAGAGCTTGTTCTCTGCAGGTTTCTCCCTCTGCCACAGCCTCCATACGGCGCAACTGCTGCTGCGCCAGTTCAATTCGACGCGATTCTTCGGCGGCATCGCTGGCGGATGACCGGCGCAGAGCGCTCTGCATCGCCCATCCCAAACTGGTTCGATCTCTCGGCGAGAACAGCACCAGACAGTGAGCTGGCTTGCCATCACGCCCTGCACGACCTGACTCCTGCAGATAGCCCTCCGGCGTGCTCGGGAGATCCAGATGCAAAACCAGACCGACGTCCGACCGGTCTACCCCCATACCAAACGCCACCGTGGCCACCAAGACAGGATCCTGCGCTCCCAGGAAATGCTCCAGCGCTCGATGTCGAACTTCAGGTTCAAGACCTGCGTGATAGGCGATGGCCTGAATCCCGTTGGCACAGAGCCGCTCTGTCCAACGCTCCACCGAAACACGGGTGCGGGCGTAAATCAAACAAGCGCCACGGGCATTCTCCAATGCATCAACCACATCCTGCAAAGGATCACCAACCCGGCGGCGCATGGCGTAGTGAAGGTTGTGACGTCGGGCCGATCCGACCTGGATCAGCGGCCGCCTGAGATGCAGAAGGCGAAGAATATCTGCTCTGACCCGAGGGGCTGCCGTAGCACTGAGAGCCACCAGAGGAACCCCTGGGCAAAGGGCTCGCAGCTCACCCAGCCGGCGGTAATCAGGACGGAAGTCATGGCCCCAAGCGCTGATGCAGTGAGCCTCATCGACAGCGAGCGCCACCAGCTGTCCTGTAGCGGCGTGCTCCTGCAGAACAGAACGGGTGGCTTCACCCTGAAGACGCTCCGGAGCGAGATACAACAGCCGCAAGGATCCGTCGCTGAGCTGCGAAAGAGTCTGTCGCCGCTGAACTGGATCAATTCCTCCATGAAGACAGGCCGCTGCGATGCCTCGACGTCTCAACTGGAGAACCTGATCCTCCATCAGAGCCACCAAAGGCGAGATCACCACGACGAGACCTGATCTCACCAGAGCGGGCAACTGAAAACACAGTGACTTGCCACCACCAGTCGGCAGGACCGCCAGGCAGTCCTGCCCCTGCAACAGGCATTCCACAACGGGACGCTGCCCTGGCCGGAACTCAGACCAGCCGTAATGGCGCTTGAGCGCATCCAGCAGCAGGTCCAAAGCACTCCACAGATGGTGTGCCCAGCCTATCGAGCACCAGATCTAGGGGAGCGGAGGAGGATCCAGCTGATCCGGTGATTCCTCAACCAGCTGGAGTCGCACCCGCTTACCCCCGGCCAACTCACCTAAAGACACCCGAAGCGTCGCTCCGCTGAGACTCTGCAGCGCCGAGAGCACATCTCGGAGATACGGAGTGCTGCTGCCACTCTCCACCCAAAGCCGTTCCTGCAAACCACCAAGTCGTCGCCAGGACGTGTGCAGCTTGAGCACTGCCGATTCCAGGGACTGAGCCTGACCGACTGCATCAGCCAGCAATCCCAGTGCATCCAGCCTCTGGGCTTCCTGCATGGCCTTCTCCAGATCAAGCTCACCCTGCTGAAAGGCACGGACGGCAACACTGGATTCTGTCGCCTTGGTGATCCAGCGCGCGGTGTGGGTCACATCCTTGATGCGGTCAAGCTCGGGCTCATCGCGCAGCACCTTGCGCAAATCATCCTGCTGTGGCTCCGGCAGCTTGGCCAGCTCACGCACCAGCGGCGCAACCACTTTTGGTGGCAGCAGATTCTCCTGGGTGCGTTGTCGAATTTCCTCAGGCAGCAGAGGACTGGTGGCAGCCATGAACTCGTCCGTGAGCCGTCGGACCTGCTTGCGGGTGATCTCCTGCCCTTCATTGGCAGCTTCAGAGATCATCAGCTGCACCTCCGGAGCCGCCTGAGCGGTTTCCATAAAGGCGCGCTTGGAGAACTGATTGACGCTGGTCTCCTCGAGCACCCCCTCACCCAGCATCTCCTGCGCCGACTCCGCCAGCTGGATCAAGCCGTAGGCCCGGGTTTTGCTGATCTCCCGCTCCCTGAGCCACTGCAGGAATCCAGCGCCACGTCCTTCTCCACCCCTCTTTTCGCGGTCACGAACGGCCTTGAGGATCTTTCCACGCCAGATTTCGGTCTGCAGATCGAACTTGTCACAGACAGCCCAGGCCTGTTCTAAGCGAGCCAGAAACTCCATCGTGCTGATGTCGTCCTGATCAGGATCTGGCAGATCCAGCTCCAGAACTGGAGTTTCCATGTTCGTTGGCAGCAAGGCAGGCAGCAGTCCAGAGGCTGGATGCTGGCATGGCGCAGGTCTGGCAAAGAGCTGATCAGGGCGACATTGTGTGACGCAACAGCACTCCAGGGAAAGACCTAGAGATACGCTCAATGTGCTTTTAGTTGCTACGAAGCGATGGCGATCTCCCGCGGTGACATGGTGCGGATCAAGCGCCCTGAGTCCTTCTGGTTCAACGATGTGGGCAAGGTCGCCTCAATCGACACCTCCGGCATCCGTTACCCGGTCGTGGTCAGGTTCGAACAGGTCAACTACAACGGCCTGCAAGGTTCGGACGGTGGCATCAACACCAACAACTTCGCGCTCGACGAACTCGAACCGGCCTGACTCTCTTGCCGGAACTTCCGGAAGTTGAGACGGTTCGTCGGGGACTGGCGAACCGTCTTCAATCGTTTGTCATTCAAGAGGCCGAAATCCTCCGAGAAAGAGCCGTGGCAAGCCCTGGGGGCGCGACAGCTTTTTGCCGTGGTCTTGCAGGCCAGACCGTTGGCGAGTGGCGGCGACGCGGCAAATATTTGATTGCCCAGCTCTTGGATCCCAGCACTGGCGAGCCCAGTGGCTCCTGGGGAGTGCATCTGCGCATGACCGGCCAGTTCCAGTGGCACGAAGAACCCACAGAACCTTGCCAGCACACCAGGGCGCGCTTCTGGAATACCAGGGAGCAGGAGCTGCGTTTCGTCGACGTACGCAGCTTTGGAGAGATGTGGTGGGTTCCTCAAGGAACAGCCACCGAATCCGTCATCACCGGATTGAAGCGACTAGGACCCGAACCCTTCAGCGAAGAATTCAATGCCGGTTATTTGCAAAAGAAGCTGAAAGGATCAACACGCTCGATCAAGGCAGCACTGCTGGACCAATCACTGGTGGCAGGCGCAGGCAATATCTATGCCGACGAAAGCTTGTTTGCAGCGGGCATTGCACCCCAAACACCAGCAGGCAGGCTCAACCGCAAACAACTGGAACACGTGTGCGACAGCCTTGTGCATGTGCTCGAGATCAGCATCGGCGTTGGTGGCACAACATTCAGTGATTTCCGAGACCTCGAAGGCGTCAACGGCAATTACGGAGGACAAGCCGCGGTTTATCGACGCACCGGGCAACCGTGTTTGAACTGTGGCACTGCCATTGATCGGGTGAAACTTTCCGGTCGTAGCACCCATTGGTGCCCCACCTGCCAATCCTGAATCTCGGGTGCGATAGGACGGAGAAGCATGGAACGCGGGAGGAGCGAAAGCGTTGGTTGAGGCTGCTGAAGAACTCTCAGCCACGATGAAACTGCTGCATCGCCGGGGTTGGTGCGATGGCACTGGAGGCAATTTCAGCGTTGTGGTGGCGCATGAACCTCTGCGATTGTTGATGGCACCCAGCGGAGTCGACAAGGGTTCAGTCCAACCCGAAGAACTGATCGAAGTGAACAGCAACGGTGACGTCATCCGAGGAGGAGGCAAAGCGAGTGCAGAAACCCTGCTGCATCTGCGCATCATTGACTGTTGCGGAGCCGGGGCCGTGCTGCATACCCATTCCCTATCAGGAACGCTGCTGTCGCAAACGGAGCTGGAGCGAGGCAAGGTGACTCTTGAGGGCTGGGAGATGTTGAAGGGACTGCAGGGAGTCACCACCCATGACACCAGTGTCAACGTACCGATCATTGCCAACAATCAGGATCTACAGGTACTGAGCGAAACAGCTGCCGAACGATTGAGTGAAGCTCCCCATGGGCTGCTGGTTTCAGGCCATGGCCTCTACGCCTGGGGCGACAACCTGAAAGAAGCTCGTCGTCATACTGAAATCCTCGAATTCCTCTTGGAGCTCAGCTGGAGACAATCAGTTATGCGGTGCCAACAATGATTCGGGCCATCCTGCTGGATATCGAAGGAACAACCTGCCCCGTCGATTTTGTCAGCCAGACGCTGTTTCCTTTCGCGCAGAAGAATCTGAATGCAGCATTGATAACCAGATCAAGCGATGCTGAGATTGATGCATTAGTGGATGAAGCCATCAATGAATGGCTGGCTGATTCGGATCCAACCAGTAAAACAATGCTGAGCCAAACCACTCAAAAGCCTCCATCCACAAAGGAGGTGGAAGAGTATTTACAGCACCTGATTCAATCAGACAGAAAGTCGACGGCCCTCAAGGAATTACAAGGCATAATCTGGAAGCAAGGCTACTTATCAGGCGAGCTGATATCACCCCTATTCAGCGATGTATGCAAACAACTCGATCGCTGGAAACACAAGGAAATCACGCTTGCCGTGTACTCATCTGGCAGCATTCAGGCCCAGAAGCTTCTCTACGCCCATACAAGCGAAGGAGACCTCACGGATCGCTTTGACCACTGGTTTGACACACGCACAGGATCCAAACTTGCCCATCAAAGCTACACAATCATTGCTCAAAAACTAGGCGTTCAATCCAACCAAGTGCTGTTTATCAGCGATCACCCAGGCGAATGCGATGCAGCCTGGCAATCAGGCATGAACACTGTGTTCTGCCTGCGCGAAGGCAATCCACATCAAGACCCTGGCGAGCACGCAGTCGTACAACAACTTTACGATGTCGATCTCGAGAAGATCAATGCAGCGCACAACAACCAGCGCTGAATTGAACCTGACAACAACAAAATGC